>NZ_NMVJ01000013.1 GCF_002250565.1 Parenemella sanctibonifatiensis | reverse complement strand
CTCTGCGAGCAACTGCGACCACATCATCACGGAACTCTTTGGGATGGGGCTTGGGCATGACATACATCCTCTCACCAGGCCCTCACGGACCTGAGCTGCTGATGTCAACCAAACCCGGGGCAGTCCCCAGTGAACCGTCGGGCGACCCTGGGCGAGTCCGGCATGGCCGGCCAGCCGAGGGGTTGACAAGCCATGGTCACTGGGAGTGTCATGAGCGTTAACGATCCGACAACGCCGCGGGCGACGCCCGGGGGCAGGTCGAATCAGCAACAGCAGTTCGAGACGTGAGAGCGAGGTCACCCCGTTGATTTCCATCCCCCAGGTCCTCAGTCCGCTAGATGTACTGACCGGAGACGTTGATTGAGGCTCCGCCACCTTCGGGGGTACTATTGAAGTAGCGTCGCGTGCCGGTGGCAGTCTGTGCCAGGCATGGAGGCGCCGAACCTCTGGGAGGCCGACGGTGTTATCGCCGCACCCAGCGTCGCCGCGTGACTGATCGCGAGCGTCCAGTCCAGAACACGTCAGCAGATGGCCAGCGCTTCGCCGGTCACTACCGCCGACTTCTCGCACCCCTAGGCCCATGTGTCCTCACATGGGCCACCTTTGCATGCCCAAAAATCGATAGGAGACATCCATGACTGCCCGGTTCAACCACATCATCATCCCGGCCCATGACGCCGAAGAATCCGCCAAGTTCTACCGAGAGCTGCTGGAGGCCAAGTCAGCCCCCGCCTGGGGACCCTTCGCCCACGTACTGCTCGATGACGGCGTGCTGTTGCAGTTCGTTCGTCCGCCCACCACCTTCAGTGAACTGCACTTTGCCTTCCTAGTCGACGACGAGCACTTCGCTCGCACTTTGGCGTCACTTATCAGCACCGAAACCGACTACTGGGCAGACCCCCAGCGAACGCTTCGCGCCCAGATCCGCAGCGAGGAAGATGCCCGCGCTCTCTACGTCCTTGACCCATTCGGCCACCTTGTCGAACTTCTTACCCGCCCATACGTCTAGCGCGGAGCTGTGCGGATGACTCAGTTCTCGACGGTCGACTTACCTATTCGCTCTGACTACCCCAGCAACGCTGCGTTCTTGAGCGAGCGGCTTCACACAGGAAGGCTTCCCGATGTCCCACGCCAACGCAGCACTCACACCGCGACACCGGCTGAAAGTCGCCCGACTTGTAATTGACGAAGGCTGGCCGGTCAGCGAGGTCGCCGCTCGCTTCCAGGTGTCCTGGCCGACAGTGAAGCGGTGGGTAGACCGCTACGCCAATGGCGAATCGATGCATGACCGGTCCTCGCGCCCAAAGACCTCGCCATACAAGACGAGCAAGGCGACGATGAAGCGGTGCGTGAGCCTGCGCATGCGACTTCGCGAGGGGCCGGTTCAACTTGCGAGCAGGCTCGGCATCGCGCCGTCCACCGTGCATCGCATCCTCACAACCACCCGGCTGAACCGGCTCGCATACGTCGACCGCGCTACAGGTGAACCTGTCCGCCGTTACGAGCATGACTACCCCGGGTCGCTCGTGCACGTGGATGTGAAGAAGCTCGGGAACATCCCCGACGGCGGCGGCTGGCGTTATGTCGGCCGCCGCCAAGGCGAGAAGAACCGCTCCGCCACCCCGGACAAGCCCCGCAGCAAGTGGCACAACCCTAAGCTGGGGTACGCGTTCGTGCACACCGTCATCGACGACCACTCCCGCGTCGCCTACACCGAGGTTCACGACGACGAAACTGCCATCACCGCCGTCGCCGTCCTGCACCGGGCGGTCGACTGGTTCGCCGACCGCGGCGTCACCATCGAACGCGTCCTGTCGGACAACGGCGGCGCGTACCGCTCCTTACTGTGGCGCGACGCCTGCGAGGAACTCTCGATCACACCGAAGCGGACTCGCCCGTACCGGCCGCAGACCAACGGGAAAGTCGAGAGGTTCCACCGCACCATGGCCGACGGGTGGGCTTACGCCCGCTGCTACCGCAGCGAGCAGGAACGCCGCGACGCCTTGCAGGCCTGGCTGCACCAGTACAACCAGCACCGGCCACACAGCGCCTGCGATAACCAGCCGCCGTTCTCACGTTTGATCAACGTCCCCGATCAGTACAGCTAGAAGTCCGTTACCGAGATGACATACCCGGCCGGTTCAACGAACTCGACCTGCTCATCAGGGAGCGATCGAGGGTTGAAGCAATGCTTCGCGGGGAGGTTCTGCCGCCTTTCGAGGTTCTCATCCACCCTTCGAGCTCGTGCAACCTACGATGCGTCTGGTGCATAGGGGACCACATTCCAATCGAAATCTGGGATGACTCCAACGAACTGGTAACACTCGATGCAGCCAAGACTGCCCACGAGATGCTGCCCAACACCTTGGCGTCGGTTGATGCGATGCTTGGCCTTCTTCAGGGAATCGTCGACTACACCGTGCCCAACCCAGACGGTGGCGAGGACTACTCGGTCGAGGCGGTGTCGTTCTCCGGACTGATCGGTGAACCCCTTTCATCGAAGGCTGCCGTCACTGAGGGGATCCACTTCCTTGCGGATCACGGCAAGCGGATTGGACTGTTCACCAACGCTGAACTGATGGACGACAAGGTCCGGGCAGCTCTTCTTCGTGCGTCATACGTCAACATCAGCCTTGATGCTGGAAAGCCGGAAACCTACGCACTTCTAAAGTTCGAGGGTCGCGCGTCCGGGATGAAGAAGTTCGACCGGGTCTTAAACAATGTTCGAGCCTTGACTGAGGAGGTCGCGACCAGCGGAAGCCCTCTCACAGTCAACGCCTCTTTCATTATGTACCCCGAGACACACCACGAGCTGTACGATGCCGCGGCAGCGCTACATGCCGCTGGAGTCCGGACCCTTCGCCTGAAACGGGACATCAGCGGAGACCGGCTTCTGAACGCCGATCAAGTCGCCGACACAGTTGCCCAGATCGAACGCATCAGGCGAGATCTTGTTGATGAGTCCTTTGATCTTATCGAAGTTCATCACATTGGCGAACCCGTCAACCTGCGTCGACACTTTACGCACTGTCGTATCACGGACCTGATGGCTGCTGTTGGGTCTGACGGATGCATGTACCCGTGCAATTATCACCCGCGGCCGAACGGACACTCATACGGAAGCGTCCTTGAAGGCAAGTTCCGCGACGTCTGGGAGGGCGCGGCCCGCGCGGATTATCGTGCGGGGCGCCTGCCGAGAGACTGCCCGAAGGTCTGCGACCCGTACAAGAACCGCGCAAATGGCATGCTCGAAGTTATCGCGGACATCTATGAACAGCAAGGTCAACTCGATGACGCCGTAGCGTTCGCCAGATCCGTCCTGGTCAAGCACTAGTTCGCGAGTCAGCTGTGACGGGCGCAGTACGCCTCGAATCGGCAACCGAGACATCTTGGCGGATCGAAGCACGGTGGAGAAACCTGAAGCTTGCGGTTGATTCGAATTCGACCGACATGCTCATCGCCGTGCGTCAAGGGTTGTCTCCTTGGTTACAGTGCGAGTTCGTGAGTGATCGCTGCACGGCGCCAACCCTGACGGTCCAGCGGTTGTCGCTGACGGGACTAGATCCACTGAAGATGCACGGCTATCAGGAGATCAACGCCAGTTCCGGCCGGGTGCTCTACAACCCAGCCGAATCGGTGATGTTGACTTCCGCAGCGCCTTCGGAAGCAGGGCTCTACGTTCGCAGGCTCCTTCGCAGGACCGTGGTGGCGGCACTCCTTGCCGCAGGAGCGGGTCCGATCGCCGCAGCGGCCGTCGGCGTGAGCCCGCACCGAGCTGTGGCTATCTCAGGCCCGAGTCAGTCCGGGAAAACTTCGATCCTGCTCGGCCTGGCGTCCAAGGGATACTCGTTTGAGCTCATTGCTAATGACACCGTGTATCTCGACGGCTCATATATGGTCGGGTTGCCCACTGTGATCGAGCTCCGTCCGGAAGCTATACCTCTTCATCTTCGGCCCACAATTGATGAAATCTCGCTCTCATCAGGAGAGACATCGCCGAACCGTCCGGCTGATGGGGTCAGAGGTCGGCGGGTGCGGGTTGATCCGCGAAACTTCTGTACGGCGTTCGGAATCGGCCAACGCTTTGAGTCGTTAGGCTCAGAGGTCATCTTCCTGAGGCCATCTGCGAAACAACGCCATGTCAGTCACGTCCGTCTGCGTACCGACGAATGTCAGGATCGGATCGACTCTCTGAGACTAGATGAAAGCCGCCAGTGGCTCGCGCGGAATCTGAGCGATGCGATTCCCTCAACGAAGCCAGGTACTACCACTCAGGGGGTTCAGGGTAGCGTGATGGCGTTCAATCCAGCGCATCTGGATGTAGTTGTGGAGAGGATCGGAATCTATATCTCCGCGCAAGGGTACGAAACACTGAGGGAGGCATGATGGCAGTTCTTGGCATCGCGAACGATATGTGGGTCTCGAGCGCGGCCCTCGTTTCACAGGGGCGCGTCGTTAGTGCAGTAAGTGAAGAGCGTCTGAATCGGATAAAGCATTTTCGCGGGTTTCCTCGGCAAGCGATCGAAAGCGTACTGAAGCATATGCCAGTGGGGGACTCCCTTAAAGCAGTCGCGATTAGCGCGAACCCGATGACGACGCTTCCGTATGCACCATCACGCCAATTGGGCAGCTCTCGGTTCTACGCTGAGACGCTGTACTCAGTTCCGGCCAATCTATCCAAAGTCCTTGGCTCCGACTGGGCCGCAGATGACCAATTGGAGCTGGCCTCGGGTGGCGTTCCGCTGAAATTCATTACACATCACATGGCACACGCCGCGGCGGCCCACTACCAAGCAGAGTCGGAAGACAATGTGATTCTGACCCTCGACGGCCGTGGAGAGCGGCAGACAGGAACCATCTGTACGGCCGAAGGGAACCGCATCACCCTCCTTCAAGAGATGAACTGGCCGCACTCCCTAGGTCTATTCTACGGCGCGATTACGGACTATCTAGGGTTCCGACTGGATCTCGACGAGTACAAGATCATGGGCCTTGCGGCCTATGGGGACAGTAAGGATGCGACCGGACTTGAGATGGCCGACTTGGTTCGTCTAGTCCCGGGCGGAATGATCGAACTCGACCTAAACTACTTCGACTTCTACTTGAGTGAAAGGGAGCTAGCAGTCTCGCGACGATTTCTGGATCGGTTTGGACCGCCACGCAAGCGGAGCGAGAAAGTTGACGCGCGACACGCAGCCGTGGCGCTGGCAGCTCAGAAAGTACTCGAAGCTGCCGTGGTGCACTGCGCATCGACGGCATACGACCTCGGTGGAAAGCGTGACAGCTTGGCGGTGTCGGGTGGAACCTTCATGAACTCAGCTATGAATGGACGGCTGGGGGAAGCTACCCCGTTCAAGTATCTGTACATTCCGTCCGCGCCCGATGATGCGGGAACTGCGATTGGAGCAGCCCTCTTCGTCGAGGGGGTTCGGTCGACGCACACCGTGCCGGTCGAATCCGCCTTGGGGCCGCTCTACGACGACGCCGATCTGCGGAGTGCTCTCGAGAGATGTCGCGTCCGCTACACGTCGATGGATGATGTCGGCAAGGAGGTCGCACGCCTCATCAGTGGAGGAAAGCTGGTGGGTTGGTACCATGGCCGGTCCGAGTTCGGTGCCAGGGCGTTGGGGCACCGGTCGATCTTGGCCGATCCTCGAGACCCGGCCAGCAAGGACCGCGTGAACGCTGCGGTGAAATTCCGTGAGGGGTTTCGGCCGTTTGCGCCGGCAGTACTGAGCACGGAATGGGATCGACTGTTTGAGTCAGCCCACACGGCAAATAGCGTCTACATGCAGCAGGCGATTCCCATGCGACCACAGGCACGCGCTGCCTTGCCTAGCGTCGTTCATGTAGATGGGACTTCGCGGGCACAGTTCGTGCCCGCGAACTGTGGCAGCCCGCTCGCAGCGCTGCTTGGCGGGTTGAAAGCGGTCACTGGTTGGGGGGTAGTTCTGAACACGTCGTTCAATCTCGCGGACGAGCCTATTGTTGAGACCCCTGACGATGCGATCCGTACGTTCTACTCATGCGGCCTGGACGCCCTAGCGCTCGGGCCATTTCTAGTGACGAAGGACTACTGACCGTGCTCGCGGTGAACGGCGGTAATCCATCGGTTGGGAAGTTCCCGCCTTGGCCGTGGAATACCGATGGTGCACTGGAGGGAATCGCCGGAGTGCTTTTGTCTCACCCCTGGGGCGGAGAGGTGGTGGGTGGGTCTGTGTCCCGAGTTGAAGGTGAGATTGCGGGCATTGTAAAATGTAAACACGTGCGCCTTGTGACTAGCGGCACCCAGGCTCTTGAGGTCGCGCTGAGATCGATCGGTGTTGGTCCAGGAAACGAAGTTGTCCTGCCTGCTTGGACGTTTCACGCCACAGCGGCCGCAGTCGCGAGGGTCGGGGCAAGCGTCCGCTTCGCGGACGTGGCAAGGGCGAACCACTGCCTAGGCGTCGAGGAGGTGGAAGCTGCATGGTCTGAAGCCGTGAAGGCGGTCGTTGTAGTTCTCCAGTATGGCCAAGTCGTAAACCTGCAGGCGTTGTATGAGCACCTCGCACCGCGTGGTGTTGAGCTAATAGTCGACGCGGCGCCAGCTCTGGGCGCGTCCTTGGCAGCACAAGGAGCGCTCGACTTCTGTGCTGCTGCAGTCCTTAGCTTCGCGTACAACAAAAATGTTACATGTGGCGAAGGGGGAGCGGTCCTCACGAACTCAGATGAAATTGCTAGGTTTGTGCAGCGGGATCGGAATCATGGACGTCTGCCTGGAAGTGTCGAGCACACAACTCTTGGGGGCAACCTTCGGTTGAGCGAACTACTTGCAGCGATTTTGCCACCTCAGATCGATCGGCTCGGGGACCAGGTCGGGCGAAAGCGGGAGTTCGTGTCGCAGCTCTACGAGGAGTTCATGGATGCCTTTGGGCAGGAAGGACCATATCAATTGGCGCCAGGGATCGACGTTCAGACCGCGTCCCACTTTGCCGTTCCTGTGCAGGTGAACTGGGAGATGTGGCCGCCGAACCTTCCTCTGGCAAGGGTGAACGATTCGCTTCGAGCCGAAGGTGTTCCGGTTGCGCCCCGGACCCCGCGCAGTGTTGCAAGTGAGAGTTCCTTCAAGGGGCGAAAGGTCGCGGACAGCTTGAGGGTGTGCGAGGAGCTGGAGCGCACGACGATGATGCTGGGGCAGCCAGCGATGTCTGCAGTTGGCCTGACCCCCTTTTGTAGGTCCAGTCATTGTGAGAGTTGTCCTGTTGCTCGAGGCTTCGGGCAGGGAGACTGGTCAGATCATGACAAACAGAAGGAAGCGTCACACGCCGGAGCAGGTGGTTC
>NZ_NMVJ01000012.1 GCF_002250565.1 Parenemella sanctibonifatiensis | reverse complement strand
TACAACCACGACCGCAGGCACTCATCGCTGGGCTATCTCGCACCGGCCGACTACGCTCGGCAGTGCACCCATCAAATGGAAACCGACGACTCGCACAACGTCCGGACCTAACCGTGGGGGCAGGTCAAGAACGTGTTGGCATCGACCGCCGTGGCTGTGACCGACAAGAACGGTGCGACCAGACGCGAGTTCACTGCCGATGCGGTCAACGAGTTATGGATCGAGCCGACCTACCACCGACACCGTAGACAAGACCGTCTCGGCCACGTGACCCCGATCGAGTTCGAGACAATTATGACCACGCCAGCCAGTCTCAGGCCGCGTAGCTAGCCACTGTTACCTGCTCGTGCAGCACACCCTCCCCACACTGCCCCACCCAAGCGAACATCGTCCCGCTCGGCCGCTGCCAGGACGGAACTCACAAGTCGGACCAGCAAACGGGTCCAATCCAGTGCCCGTCACCGCACCGCGGACCTCATGGCCCCAGTGCTAGACCATCCAACATGCCCCGACACCGCCTACTATCATCGTGAGCTGTCAGAGTTCCCTAGGAGGGCCCTATGGCCATGAGCGAACACCTTGCCATCTGTGGTGGCAGTCCAGCAGTCACCTCTCCTGCGCCGGCTTGGCCTGTGTTCGCCTCAGCCGAAGCGAATGCCATGATGGAGGTGTTGAACTCGGGCAAGTGGGGTTCGACCAGCGGCAATAGTGTGACGACCTTCGAATCGGAGTTCGCTGCGCACCAGCACGTGAAGCACGTCTTCGCCCTGAGCAACGGTACCCTCGCCCTGGCTGCCGCGTTGTCGGCCGGCGGCGTCGGCATCGGCGATGAGGTGATTGCACCGTCGTATACGTTCATTGCGACTGCGGCTGCGGCGTTGTTCGTTGGCGCCATACCAGTGTTCGCCGACGTCAAGAGCTCCGACCATCTGCTTGACCCAACCGCCGTACGGGCGGCGATCACTGATCGAACGAAGGCCGTCATCCCCGTCCACCTTGCCGGTGGGGTAGCCGACATGGACGAGTTCGCCGCGATCCACGACGAGCACGGCCTATTGGTGATCGAGGACGGCGCCCAGGCGACCGGCGCTAAGTGGAAGGGCACGCCGATCGGCGGCCTGGGCAGCATCGGCACGTTCAGCTTCCAGTCCAGCAAGAACCTCACCGCCGGTGAGGGGGGCGCCGTGGCAACCAACGACGACCTGCTAGCCGATGCGTTGCATGCATTGATTAACGTCGGACGTCGCCGCCCAGGTCGTCGCCACGTTCCCACACGAATCGGGTACAACTTGCGCCTCACCGAGTTTCAGGCGGCAGTGCTGCAGTGCCAGTTGGATCGTTTCGATACCCAACAGCAACAGCACGAGCATGCTGCCGGACTACTCGCCGAGTTGCTAGCCGACGTCAGCGGACTCGTCGTGGACACCGAGGACGATCGGATGACCGCTCATGGGCGCCACCTCTTCATGATGCGCCTCCCCAACTCCACCGGCGAGCCAGAACAGCGCGACGCGGTGGTAGAAGCATTGAATGCCGAAGGCTTGACGGGCGCGTCGGGCGGATACCTCCCGTTGCACCGCAACACGGCGCTTCTGACAAAAGCTCGTTCCACGGCAACGCAGGTAGGCAACACGTATCCCGAGCCAGACTGCCCCACCACGGACCAAGTGTGCACCGACACCATCTGGTTGCCGCACCACTGGTTGCTAGCAGACGACCATCAGATCGGCCAAGTCGCAGCGGCAATCACCAAGGTCCTCCAGAACGCCGATCAGCTCCGCCCATCGAGAACCCTGCCGACCGCCTCAAACAACCACCCCCGGTGCTAGGCTCGAACATGACCCACGTACGCATTTCGGCTGCTATCAGCGCGCATCCCAAGCGGGAACTACAGGCCGAGGCGCTCGCAAGCCAGTGCCTCACACTCGATCCGACGATTTCCTACGACCCTAGTCCCAATGGCCCCATTTCGGCTATCCGATCAACCAGACTTGCATGGTCCGCAACTTCCCAAGCACACACACATCATGTCGTCTTACAGGACGACGTCGAAACATGCCCCGGGTTTGCAGATGCGCTACATAGTGCGCTCTCAATCTACCCCAACGCGATTGTCACTCTGTTTACAGCTTGGGCAGGTCGTAGATCTCAGTATGTTCGCATTGCCGCACTATCTGGATACCAGTGGGCTGCGCTCCCCCACGATTGCGTAACCGCGATCGCCATCGCTATGCCCATGTCGCTGGCGACAAAGTATGCCGAATTCCTCCGCGATACCCCGGGCGATCGTGGCATCAGCGCTTCGGCAACCCTACGCGAATTCGCCGCAGCCAACAGCCAGACTATCCTGGCAACCATCCCCAGTCTCGTGGAGCACGACATCCAGAACAGCCGCAGCCTCATATCCACCTCTGGGCTCCGTCGAGCGGCGGTCCCTTGGGATGATCTCCCCACGAAGAGCTGGACCTCACCCATACGAGAGCACCGCGGCCCCCTACCGTACCTCTCGTCGACAAATTTGCGCGCAGCGCTGTTCCTAGATGGAAGACGCATCCAGGACTCATTTGATACTGTCTTTCACGAGACTCTGGACACGGATGCAATCGCTGTCGCCGCGAACCGACGGCTGGTCGATTCTGATTGGGCCTACTCCGACATCTACAAAGAAGGATTCAAAGTGGCCGTGGCAACCGGAATGCTAGCTGTATGAGGGCCAGACGTTGGTGACGCGAGCACGGAGCCGAGATGCTGGGGGATGTCCGCCCGCTCCACTGTGGGGGCGGTGGTAGTTGTAGTGGATATTCCAGATTTCGATCGCGGCGTCGCGGGCTTCTTCGCTCTTGAACTCTTGGGCGTATAGCAGTTCCTCGGCCAAGATTCGCTGGTAGCGCTCCACCTTCCCGTTGTGTCGGGGCGTGTAGGGCCTGGTCTTCTGGTGTCGCGTGCGGTTGCCGACGATTCGAGCGAAGTCGGCCGAGCGGTAGCACGCACCGTTATCGGTGATGATGCGGTGGATGTGCGAGATCCCGTGAGCGGCGAACCAGGCCTTAGCTCGGGCGAGGAACGCTGCCGCCGTGAGTCCCTTCTCGTCGGTCAGCGGCTCGGTGTACGAGAGTCGGGAGAATCCGTCGACGGCGGAGTGCAGGTAGGTGTACCCCCGCTTCGCCCCAGCTGACTTCGCGCGACCCGCGGTCCTAGCCTGGTCGCTGTTGCGCCCATGAATGCGCCAGCCGCCGCCGTCAGGGATTCGGCCGACCTTCTTCACGTCGAGGTGCACCATATGGCCGGGCCAGCGGGCGGTGATCTTCCCTGGCTTGCGATTGGTGTCGCCGCCAGGGTCGATGAATCGGCGTCGGCCAAGGCCGAGCCGGCTCAGGTGTCGGCTGACGGTACGCCGGTTGATCCTGACGTCCAGCTCGGCGAGCTCGTAGGCAATGCGCTGGGCGGACCACTTGTGCTCTCGCCGCCAGGCCTCGATCTGTTGGATGACACAGGCTGCTGTCGCGGTACTGCTGTGGTGGGGCGTCGAAGCACGGTCTTGGAGCCCGGCTTCGCCATGGCGTCTCCACCGGTTGACCCACTTCGAAGCGCACGCGCGTGAGATGCCCATCTCGGCAGCTACGTGCGCGATCGGCCGGGTCAGGCACCGATTCACGAGCCGGCGTCGACCTTCAAGGCTCAACGGAGCATTAGCGTGCGTCACTTGGCAGCCTCCACATTCCGTACCCGCGGGGCGATGATGCGCAGCGTGGGCAGCATCACGAGGAGTGCGAGAGCGGTCAGCGCGGTCGCTGCCCACACGGGACCAAGGTTGCTCGAGCTCTCGAGCGCTACCGCTCCGAGCGCCGGACCAGCAGCGGCCCCGATGTTGAGAGCGGCAGTCGCGTAGGAACCACCCATGGTGGGCGCTTCCGATGCTGCGTAGAGCACTCGAGCGATCATGGTGCTTCCCACAGCGAATGCCAGCATTCCCAGCAGGAACACCAGGACGAGCAGCGGCACGGAGTGCCCAGCAAGCACCGCGAGCAACAGCCACCCAACTAACAGGAGCGGCGCGGCCACAACGAGGAGCATTCGCGGGTGCTGGTCAGACAGTCGCCCGGCAATGCTGACTCCCATGAAGGACCCGATGCCGAACAACACCAGAGCCACCGGTACCCACACCTGGCCCAGACCCGCTGTCCCGGTCACGACCGGCGCGAGGAACGTAAACGCGGCGAAAGTCCCGCCATTGACCAGCGCAGCGAGCAGCATCGCCGTGAAAAGACGGGGCACGCGGAGCTGCGCCAACTCGAAGGCGAGAGACGGGCCATCGTTGGCTTCGTCCTGCGTGGCTCTCGGCTGTGGACGGATCCCGGTGAGGATGCCGATTGCAGCAGGAACGCACAGGAAGGCTACCGCCCAGAACGTGGCCCGCCATCCCAGCGCCGTGCCAAGTAGAGCCCCCGCGGGAACACCGGCGACCATGGCGATCGTGGTGCCCGAGAGGAGGATGGCAAGAGCGCGGCCCTTCCGGCTGGGGGCCACGAGGCGGGTCGCGGTGCTGAGTGCAACGGCCAGGAAACCGGCGTTGGCAACCGCGGCAACCACACGAGTTGCGAACAGCACGGAGAAGGTCTCGGCAGTGGCGGCGACGACGTGACAGGCAGCGAAGATGACCACGCACCCGAGCAAGGTGGTCCGGGCGGGCCACCGACGGGTGAGAGCTGCCATGGCGGGCGCACCGAGAATCATCCCGACCGCAAAGGCAGAGGTGAGTAACCCAGCTGTGCCGACAGAGACACCGACACTGGCGGCGATGTCTGGCACGAGGCCAGCAAGCATGAACTCAGATGTGCCCATGGCAAAGACAGCCAGGGCAAGCAGGTAGAGGGCGAAGGGCATGGAGGGCTCCGAGGAACGAGAACGAAAAGGGGGAAACGTCTCGTCACCACGGCCAGCGCCCAGGGAGCTGCCCAAGAGCCCGCTCAGCGCACAGGCGCAGGCGGCGGGTTAAGGACTCAGGAGGTCTGGGGGCTGACGGTGTGACCGAAAGCCCCCTGAGTGTCTGATTCAGGGCACGCCATGCTCTTCACCCTACCGACGCTCCCTCGACACTGCACATCCTTTGCGCGCGCCGCGGCATCGTCATCAACGTCCTGCCCCGCAACAGCTAGCGAGACCACTCATGAACCCGCACCACATTGCCGACGGTCGCCATTATCCTGGCGCGTCAACGCTCGTAGCGGGAGCTCTTGCACTTGCAGATGCGAGCGAAGATGATGTATTCCACTTACAAGAGTCGACCGCCGATCTAATATCGGCCGGATATCGTCTTGGCCTCGCAGTGCATACGCGAGACCAGGCCTCAGATCACAACCGACCGCTCGCCTAATCCATGGCAGGGCAACGACTATAAATATCGTTGATATGCAACATCTGCCAGCAGTTCGCCTAGTTCACCCGAAATCTCTTCGAGGTAGGCGAAGTCGTGGTGTAGTCGCAAGTAGCCGGGAATCATCGAAACGAAGAACGGCAGGGCAGCCAACCGCGAGCCCTCGGAACCACGATCACCCCGACTCCGGCGCGCACACACGCCTGTAAGGATCGCAGCACGCGATAGCGCCTCGGAGGACTCCGGCCCCAGACCATAGGCTCTATCTATCTCTCTCGCGACATCCCCACAGTCCTGAAGCGCAGGTCCAAGCCCCAGATCGCGCACTGCTTCGTCAAGCGGTAGCTGCCGCCAGGGGCCAGCCCCGCCATCCGTCGGTAGCAGAATCATGACGGCTCGACTGCGGAACTGAACATGTGCGGCCATCGACACAGGGGCATGCGCCAGTTCACTAGCGGCGGCGGAGGGAGAGAATGACGCTGATCGACGCACCCCTCTCCAGTTATTCCCCGCCGTGCTCGGCATGTCTGAATGCTCTACAAGGTTCGGAAATATGCTCACGGCGCGAACATTCATCATCCCTAGGTACCGAGCCATCGCTTCGTCATACGGAGTGGTCAGAGAGAGGGTTCTGCCGAAGTCCGGAAATCCGCCGGCAACGTCGCGAGGCAGAACCAGCCCAACTGCCGGAGTGTACCCATCAGCAACCTCGCACACCTGGCCACCAACCATCGCGCCCACGCGACCCACGGCTGCCGAACAAGCAGACCATCCGACGAACAAGGATATCGGCCTGCTCTCAGCCGCTCTGATAGCAGCTACCAGAGAATCTGCAAATCGATCTGAGAGGATTACATCATCCTGAAGGACAACATGGTGCGTGGCCCTGTCGTCCACAACCTGCCATGCTGCGATACCCGTCCGAAGCGGGCTGCGAACTCCCTCGGGGTCTGGATCCAGTACAACTACGCCCTGCGGAGTCACCCGTTTCGCGATCTCGGTGGCATTCACACGCCTGCTCGGATGTGCCATGATCGAGAAGGAGACCCGCAACTCTGACATCCTTGGATACTATTGCCCGCCTAGAACCTAGTCAATCTCTTGGCTCGCACCGTCCCGCTATTTTGGTTGGATCCATGGTGGGGTGGTCGCCGCGTTCGGTATGACTCAGTGGCCACGTCGAGGTCATGATCCCCGGGTTTGCCGCCGGGCCTGGTGACCGATGATCGGACGGGCCCCATGTTCCCGTCCGCGTTCGCTGCCCTGCGAGCCGCCCCTCCGTCATCCGCGCCGGCGACGATCGCAAGATCAAGAAGCGTAACGTCACCCTCATTTGCTTGGCACGCCGACGCTGCGACGTCCTCCAGCCATGCTCAGAACCGGCAAGCCGCTACCAGCCTCCGCCACTTGACAGGAAACATAGCGACACCCCCTACAGTCGGCGACTGCTAGCTGGCAGGTCCATCCGGACCAACCTTTGGCGGGCCTCCCAAATCGCCGTTCGATTGCTGTCCCAGCACAGCAGCTCCAGTGCGCCGTCATACCCAAGCCACCGCGACGATGTGTGCTCGCTCGACAACGAAATCCGTTCTCCGGTCAGGTCGATCATGAACGCGTACTCAGGAATCGTGTACAGTCCAGAAGGCCACGAAGCGCGATCGCTGAAGTGATACACCGGCACTGAAGCTACGGACTGAAGCGGGTAGACGGCAACCGTGTGCTCGAGGCCCAGTTCCTCGACCGACTCGCGTTCTGCCGCGCCAGCTGGCGACTCCCCGTCTTCACCCCCGCCGGCCACGCCGGCCTGCCAGACATCGAGATCCGCTCGCTTCAACACCAAGAACTCTGGATCGCCGGACGACTTGATGATACGAAACGGCACAACTAAGACCTGGAACGGGGACCGCATTGGCACCTCCAGCTTGCCATAGGTGGGGCTTACCAAGCTAGCATGTTCGAAGGTGGACGCCCTGCCACCGCATTAGCATGCTCCGCCCCTCCATCTTCCCCCGTGGGCCCCGTGTGCCGCCAAGCTTGGTGACGGGTTGACCGTAGATAGGGACGCTGCCCAACGGGGTCTCTTCGTAGCATGGCTCCGTCCTCCGACGACGGAGGGTGGTGACGATACGACCGAGCACGCGGGATCAAGTCCCGAGCGGGTGCACGAGCTCATGACCTGGCGCCACCCGCATGACGAGACCGCGCTGTTGGCCTACCGGCACCTCCATCGACTAGCGGTGCTGATGAGTTGCCGAACTGCCGGCCTCGATCAGCTCGGTCGAGGGCACCCGAGTTGGCGATGCGCCGCCACGTTGGGAACCCGACCTACGCCACAAAATCCGGTGGGCCAACTGGACTCTCGCCAGAGCCACAACGCCGCCAGCTGATGGCAGCGGCCGAATCACCTACCGGACCGCCCTGAAGCTGCGACAGTTCAGAATGAGCCGACTCGGGGCTATTGTCCCAATCGAAGTCCTGTGAGACCCTAAAGACTCAACCTCGAGTACCCCCAGCGCGAGAGGAGTGACGATGCGGGTCATCACCGGCGGTACCTTCGATCCCCTGCATATGGGCCACGTTGCCATGCTTCAACAAGCCCAAGGCCTCAATGAGACATTTGGAACCAGCCCTCTACAGGTTATCGTACCGGAGCGTACACGCCGGCTCGTCCCTCTGCTCCCCGGTAAAGTACGTGCCGAACTGGTCACAGCACTCTTCCATAGCTGGGGAGTTCCTGTCGAGCCTCACGTCGTCGACATGTCACAGGGCAAAGCAGACGAGGAGTTGCACCGAGCCACTGGCTGGGACCGACAAAGTCCCGACGTTCTCCATATCTCAGGAATCAAGGCCGTCGACCTTCCTGGCTATTGTGAAGTAGCAACACGGCACTCTTGGAACCGTCACCCAACGAACCGCAAGCGCGTCTATGTGGTCGGGGATCCACAGTACGCGAATGTCAGTGCGACGGATATCAGAGCGACCCTCAGCCGATCTGCTAGCTCCGAGGCCGCCTACTTGTCCACCCTCGAGCACCTCGAAACTAGCCGAACACTGCCCTCCAGTACCGCCCAGATCCTCGCCCGACCGGACGTCCGCCAGCACTTCACACAAGGTGACGCACAGGGCATTGCCGACTGAGCACGGTGGTCTGTTGAGGCCAGGGCCCGAGCCGTCTTCGTACTTCAGGACGAACCTGAGTGCTCGCTGACCCTCGCCACACCACAGCCATCTCATACAACCGCGGACCAATCTCAACCTCAGCCGCAATCATTCACAGATATTCGGTTGCTTTCGACAACACCCGACGGGTGTCGAGCACGACGGGTGCCACAGAAAGCGCCTCGTCCGTGTAACAGCGGTGGGCCTGAAGAAGAACGACAATGTCGACTCCGACCAATCCCGACGATAGATCGTCCTCTACACGATGAACGAACTGGCCATTAACAGACCACGTAGCCACCGTAGGATCATGATACCGAACCCTCACACCCTGCGCGTAGAGCAATTCCGCAATATGCACCGCCGGAGAGTTCCGGATGTCTGAAATATTCTCCTTGTAGGTAACCCCAAGTAGAACGACAGTAGCGTCCTCAACCGTCTTGCCATCCGCAACAAGCATCTCGCGAATTCGCTCAACCACATAGCCCGGCATCCGATTGTTGACATCTGTGGCCGCCTCAGCAAGATTGAACTGTGCCCCAAGATCCCTCACACGCTCCGCCAAATAACAAGGATCCACTGGAATGCAATGCCCGCCAGCGCCTGGCCCAGGCCGAAACTCCTGGAAGCCAAATGGTTTGCTGGCAGCGCAATCCAACGCATCGTGGATATCCACGCCTAGCCCTCGTGCAAACATGGCCATCTCATTCACGAGGGCGATGTTCACATGTCGATAGGTGTTCTCGATCAGTTTGGCCATCTCCGCTTCCCTTGGCCCCTTGGCAGGAACCACTCGCTCGCAGAACCTCCCATAGAACGCTGCGGCTCGCCTGGTGCATACTTCCGCCAGCCCACCAACTACCTTCGGAGTATTTCTGAGGCTGAACTCGAGGTTTCCCGGATCGATCCTCTCCGGAGAACTAGCCAAGTTGAAGTCCACGCCGGCTTCAAGCCCGGTCCCCTCGAGAATCCCTCGCACAACTTCGTCGGTCGTCCCCGGGTAGCTCGTGGACTCGACGATGACAAGCTCTCCGCGCCGAAGGCATCTAGCGACCGACTCGCCCGCCGCTACCAGGTGAGAGAGGTCTGGAGCTCCATCCGCGAGCAGTGGCGTCGGCACGCAGATGGCGACAATATCGCAGTCATTTAAGATGTCCTCACTACTTCCAAACTTGACGCCCCCGCGAACCATCCTGGCAACCGCTTCGTCATCGACTCCCACAACATGGGACTTCCCCGCAGATAGACCGTCCGCCACCGTCGGGTTAGAGTCGAAGCCAACCACATTGAAACCGACTGCGGAAGCCGCTTGGACGAGCGGGAGACCTGCGTAGCCCAAGCCGATCACTGCGAGCCGTCTCAACCATCTCAGTCTCCTTCGACACACTGCCTCAGTGGGGCCGTTCCACATTAACCAGAATCCTAGCTTACCGCCAGACCTAGCTGGCCGCCAGACCACTCGCAGGTCAGCAGCCAACCGTTCCGATTTCCGCATCCGCTCGGATGACCCTGTCAGGCTCACCAACTGCTTGGTACATCCGCCAGATGACCGACGTCTCGAACACGCTCGGGTCGCAATCGCTCAAGACACCCAGATCGTCCGCGGACCGGCTAGTATGTAGCCTCGTGGATACTGATGAAAGCGCACTTCACGCGCTGCGCCAGCCGGCCACCATGCTCGGCCTCGGCGATCCCGTCGAGATCCGGATCGGACGACACCGCCGGTCCATCGTCGGTTTGTACCCGACGACGGCTATCAAGTGTTACTACTATCAGGCCCAAGAGAACCAGGTGCGTGAGCAGGCCTCAATGCGGCGTTGGTCCCACTTTCAAGTGGTCCCAGATCTCCTCGCGTCGGGTGCTTGCATGGACGGTACGCCATGGATCCACATGAGCCGCCTTGCGGGTCAGCCGATGGACGTAGTAGAGCTTAATGTATATGGATCCGGGCCACCTATGGACCTCGGCAGGATTCTCGCACTACTACACTGGCATCAGTCGGTCGCCGCCGACAAGGTGATGCCCTCAACGCGTTGTACTGCAGTCCACGGACATGGCGACTTTGGGGCCCACAACGTGCTCGTCGACTCGCCTCACGCGAATGCCACTGTGACCGGCCTCATCGACTTTGAGAAGAGCAAGGTGGTCTGCTTCATGGCCGACCTAGCCTCATACTGGGCGCATTGTGCAACCGGGAAAGCGATCCACTGGAAGGAGTTCCGTGAGTCGTATGCACTGAATGCCCCAAAGTATATCGACCTCACCGCCAAGCATCTACACACCCATGCAGCCATCTTCGGCGATTGGGCGAAACGCTCACTCGCCCATCACGACACCGAAAGAGTCTTGGCTGCCATCGACAAGCTGCGCTCCGGACTCTCACGGGACGCCTAACACGTTGGTTCCCTTCGGACGTTTAGCTCAGACCTTAGCTCCCAGACTCGCTCGAACCCGACGAGCAGTTCGTGCGCCCTCTTGGCTGGTGAAACAAGGACTGTGACCTGCCCCCACGGTTAGGTCCGGACGTTGTGCGAGTCGTCGGTTTCCATTTGATGGGTGCACTGCCGAGCGTAGTCGGCCGGTGCGAGATAGCCCAGCGATGAGTGCCTGCGGTCGTGGTTG
>NZ_NMVJ01000011.1 GCF_002250565.1 Parenemella sanctibonifatiensis | reverse complement strand
CCGCCGACGTCGCCAACGACGCCTCGGCAAACTCACTCCAGTAGAGTTCGAAGCAACCCATCAGACGGCCACCCAGGCCGCCTGACCCACCCCTAGAAATCTGTCAAGCAAACTGGGGGCAGTCCCGGCCGACCCTGTCGGTCCGGTGTGGCAGTCTGATTCTCGTGCCTGAAGAGTTCCGTGCCGACCTGACCAAGGACCACGACGATGTCGCGTCCATGTTCGACGGGGTCGCGCGTCGTTATGACCTGCTCAACACCTTGATGACCGCCGGCACGGACCGCCGCTGGCGCGACGCGATGGTGGCCGCCATCAATCCGAAACCGGGGATGCGGGTGCTGGACCTGGCGTCGGGGACCGGCGTCTCCACCCAGGCGCTGCGCGAGGCCGGCGCCGATGCGATCGCCACCGACCTGTCGGTCGGGATGCTGCGGGAGGGGCGCCGCCGTTACCCCGAGGTGTCCTTCGTCGCCGCCGACGCGACCCAGCTGCCGTACGCCGATGCCAGCTTCGATGCCGTCACCATCTCGTTCGGGCTGCGCAACATCGCCGAGACCCAGGACGCGCTCGCCGAGATGCGGCGCGTCACCCGCCCGGGCGGCGTACTGGTGGTCAACGAGTTCTCCCGCCCCACCGACGCCTGGTTCAACGCCATCTATCGGCAGTTCCTCGGCACCGTCATCCCCCAGATCGCCCGGGTCTCCTCCAACCGCGCCGCCTACGACTATCTGGCCGAATCGATCCGCGCCTGGCCCAGCCAGGCCGAGCTCGCCGACATCATGGTCGCCGCCGGCTGGCACGACGTCTCCTGGCGCAACCTCTCCCGTGGCATCGTGGCGCTGCACCGAGGTCGTGCCTGAACG
Source organism: Parenemella sanctibonifatiensis (assembly GCF_002250565.1). Lineage (GTDB taxonomy): Bacteria > Actinomycetota > Actinomycetes > Propionibacteriales > Propionibacteriaceae > Parenemella > Parenemella sanctibonifatiensis. The sequence continues at coordinate 190,168 of NZ_NMVJ01000011.1, read as the reverse complement.
TGCCGGACCTGTTCACGATCGACCCCTACGAGACGGTGTTGTGCCCAGTCAAGACGCACAACAAGTTCGACCCGACCGCGACGCTGCCCGACAGCCTCCCGATCGATGAAGGCACGGCCGGCTGGTTCAACGCCCCCGATCCGCGCCCGTCGCTGCGCGAAGAACTCCGCGCCAGCCTCGACGTCTCCTGGGTGGACCTGACTGACCATCCCCGGAACGACCGCGCCGAAGCGACGCTGGCCCACATGCGGGCCGGCGTACCGGTGATCCTCGGTGGTCAACTGCCCGATGACCCCCACGGGCATCGATCCGGCGCGCCAGCCCTGTGGGTACGCGGCCCCGACCGCGAGGGCCGTCCCGGCTACCACCCAGTGCTGATCGAGCGCCACAAGGTACGCCGGCCCCGCAAGCGCGGCGAGGCCGACCTGTCCTCCTTCGTGCGCCCCGCCCGTGCCGACGCCCGGCGTACGCCCGGCACCGACCTGAACGGCGACCGGGAGTCCGACGTGGTGCGGTTGGCCCACCACCATCGGATGGCCGAGGCGGCCGGGGTCGCCGCCGACGGCCCGCCCATGGGCGCACTGATCGGCACCGACGAACCGCATGCGCTGCTGTGGCTCGACCTGTCCGAACCGCGCTTTCGCACCTTCTCTCGCAGCGCCCCCGAGGGCCACACCGACCGCAGCGCCCTGGAGCGCTACGACCATGAACACGGCTGGCGGATCGAAGTCGCCGCGGTCGCCCGACAGCAGGGCGCCGACGACGCCCCCGCGCCGCTGGTCACCCCGATCGTGGTGCGCGACTGCCAACGCTGCGTGTGGTGGGAGCACTGCCTGCCCAAGATGGACCGCGACGATGTGTCGCTGCGCTTCCAGGGCAGCCAGTTGGACGTCCGGGAGATCGCGGTGCTGCGGTCCCGGGGCATTGGCACGATCCACGAGTTGGCCGCCGTCGACCTGGACCGGTTCCTGCCGACCTACCTGCCCGAGGTGAGGCACCGATCCGGCGGCGAGGACCGGATCCTCAAGGCCGTCAAGAAAGCGCAGATGCTGCGCGACGGCGTCCTGGTCGAACGCGTCGACCCGAGCCCGGTGCAGATGCCGACCGGGACCCTGGACATCGACTTCGACATCGAGACCTCCTCGGACCACCGCGTCTATCTGTGGGGCTGGTGGCTGGATGACCACCGGCGGCCCCCGGCGTACGTGCCGTTCGCCGACTTCCGCGACCTCGACGACGCCAGCGAGCTGGCCCTGGCGCGCGCCGCGTTGACCACGATCGCCGAGCTGGTGCAGGAGCAACAGGACCTCGGCGGCAGCGTCGTCATCCACCACTACTCCGACTACGAACGCACGGCGATCCAGACGATCACCCGCCGCCACCCCGATGACCGGGCGCTACAGACTGCGGCCAAGACGGTGCTGGCTGCCTGCCATGACCTCCTCAAGCCGGTGCAGCGGCACTACCTCGGCGCGCAGGGCCTCGGCCTCAAGCACGCCGCTCCCGGCCTGGCCGGATTTCAGTGGCGCGACGAGGACCCCAGCGGGCTCAACTCGCTGGCCTGGTTTGACGAAGCCGTCCACGACCCCGACCCGCAGGCCCGCGCAGACGCCCAGCGGCGGGTGCTGGCGTACAACGAGGACGACGTCAAAGCCACCTGGGCGCTGCGGCACGCGATCCTGGAGGATGACCGCCAACGCGCGCAGGCGCGCCACAGCTGACCGGCGGCGGGGCGGCGGATGCTGCGGTCAGAACAGGTGCCAGGCCGTCAGCCCCACCGCCAGCAGCACCACCACGATGCCGTCGACCAGCAGCACGGTGCGCAGGACGCCACCCGACTCGTGAGGCACCCCCGCCAGCCGGGATGCCAGCTCGATCCGCGCCGGTGAGGCGCCGGTGAGCTGCGAGGCGGCGACGTTGTGGACGCCCATCGACGGCAGCAGGTCGCCTCCCAAGGTCGTCACCGCCTGCGCCTGCGGTGCCGCGAACATCGCATTCACGCCACTGTTGGCGCCGCTGACGAAACCACCGATCGCGCCGATGAAGGGCAACGCGAAGAAGTAGCCGAATCCCAACCCGTCCAACCAGCCAGCCAACGTCAGCGACATGCCCGACACCGCCATCACGACGCCGAGCACGATGAACAGCGCAGTCGCGGATCCCACCAACACCGCCGACTTGCGGGTCGCGACGATCGCCGGCTTCAACACCGCGCCGCGGCCCCGCGCCGCCACGACGGTGGCGATGATCAACCACACCGCCGGTGACCCCAGATAGCGCCACGAGGTCTCCGAGAGGCCGATCGTCCGCACGATGGTGCCGGTCACCAGCACGCCGCCGATGATGACGGCGTACCCGAGCAGCGCCGTCCCCAGCTTGCGGGACCACCGCGGCTGGCCGCCCCGCAGTCGGCTGGCGAGCACGTGTACGCCGAGGGTCACCATGCCGGCCAGCGCTCCAGCCGGGGCGGTGCCGAAGGCGATGTTGGCGAGCAGCAGGCTGACACTCAGCACCAGGCCGGAGCCGACGGCCGCCCAACACGCCGGAGCCCGGTGACCGCGCTCGGTGACCAGCACGGCGGCGGCCAGCCCCGCCGCGATCGGCACCGGCGCGTTGGCCACGGCCGAGGCGACGCCGAGTTCGTCCATCCCCAGCCCGCTGAGCTGGGACGCCACCAGAGTGCCGGGCCCCATCGATCCCCAGGGCACCACGCACAGACCCAACAGGCCCAGGATGGCGGCGGTACGCCGCGTCAGTCCCAGCGCCACGAGCAGCGGGACGGCGAGCACCACGCCGATGCCGAAGCCCATCAGCGACTCGGTCATCGGGGTGACGCCGTGCACGATCGCCAGCGCGGGCGCGACGCCGGTGCCCAGCGTGCGGCTGATCCAGCCGGACAGTTCGTCCTGGGCGCCGGTCAGTTTGCCGACCTCGGCAAACACCAGGCCGCCGGCGATGATGAGGACCACCTCGAGCACCAGCGGCCACCACTCCAGCGCCGCCTCCCCGAGCCCCGTCAGCGGCAACTCGAACGGCCCCAACGCAATCACCACCGCCAGCATCGAGCCGAGGACGGCGGTCCGCAGCGCGGTCTGCCGCGCCACCAGTGCGGCCATGACCGCAAGCAACGGAAGCCCTGCGAGCAGGACAAGGAGGGGTTCGTTCACCGCCGCAGCCTACGAAGCCCCGTCGGCTCGTGAGACTCGTCCCGCTGTTCAAGCCGCGGTCCGCCTGGGCGCCGAATCGTGCTGCCGGCGTGCACCGGGGGCTCCGACGGAACCTCAACAAGTTGAGCTTTCGTGGCCCCTGGGCCACGGCGACGACCTGCACAACTACAGGATGCTGGGGCTGCGCAGGTGATTCGCGCGGTTTGACCTGCACAACTACAGCATCCTGCAGTTGCGCACACGGGCGCCGCGGCTGCCAGCCACCACAGCCACCACACCCTCGTTGCTGCGTCGGGGACCCCAACCGGCACCCCACCAACGGCGACCGCCAAGCCGTGCCGGTCGGCGCGTGCGCCGGGCTCAGCCCAGCACGTCGGCGGCCAGGTCCGCCAGCCGCCTGGCCTCCGCGCGCCGGTCGGCGCGTCCAAGCGGGATGCGGACCAGTTCCGGGCCCGACACCGGCGTCGCCGCCATCGCGGCCACCTCCTCGGGCTCCGCCGTCCGGGCGGCCCAGCCGAGGCTGGCGGCAAGCCCGAGCAGATCGGCGCCGTGGGGCGTACCGAAGACCCGTTCGAAGTGCGCTGCGTACGCGTCGGCGCCCTGCTCGAGGCCGTGGAAGATGGACCCTCCGTCGTCGTCGAAGAGCCAGATCCGCAGTCGGGGCCGTCCCTCGTGCGGGTTGAGCCACAGGCCGCCGCTGCTGTGCAGCAGGCTCAGATCCCCCACCACCAGATGCGTGCCGAGGCCGGCGCCCTCGGACGCTGCCACGCCTGCCGCAGTCGCGACCACACCGTCGATCCCCGCCAAGCCACGATTGGCGTACGCCGCCAACGCACCCTCCCGTCGACCCGCCAGGTCGAGGTCACGGATCGGGTTGGACGAGCCGACCACCAGCCGCGCCCCGGCCGGCAGTCCCCGCCACAGCGCATCTGCCAGCGCGATACCCGACCCCGGGTCGACCGCCTCGCCGCGCCGCTCCTGCCACTCCCGATCCCAGGCACGCCACTGCTCCCCCAGCGCCGCCGGATCGGCCTCGGCAACCACACCGCTGGCCACCACCGAGGCGCGATGCCCGGGGTCGCTCCATTCGGCGGCACCCGTGACGACCACCAGTTCGACATCGGGCCGCGCCAGCAGCGCCGACACCGGACGGGACAGCGTCGGCCGGCCCAACACCACCACTCGCTCAATCTCCGCACCGGCGCCGGCACCGAGCAGCAGCCGGTATGCCCCAACCGCAGCCGCCGAGTGTCGGGCATTGCTGGTCGGCTCAGCCAGCAGCGGCCAACCGGTCACAGCGGCCAGCTCCGCTGCCGCGGCCCCCACCGCCGGCGGCCCGTCACCGGCCACGATCACCGTGGCCTTGCCCAGCGGCAGCTCGACCGGGGCGGGCTGACCGGCGCCCGAAACCATCCGTGCCGCCAGCTCCGGCGGGTCCAGCGGACCGTCCTCGAAGAGCGGCATCGCCAACGCCAGATTCAGTTGCACCGGTCCCGGCTGGGAGGTCCGCGTCCCAGCCGCGAGCGCCACCAACCGGGTCACGTGGTGGTCCACGGCTGCCGCATCGGCGGTGTCGGGCAACGTGGCCTCCCCGCGTACGAAGCGCGCGAAGATCCCCGACTGACGGGTGGTTTGGTTGGCGCCGGACTCATGATCGACCAGCGGCCGGTCCGCGGTCACCAGCACCAGCGGCACGCCGGCGTGAGCAGCCTCCATCACCGCCGGCAACAGGTTGCCGACCGCCGTCCCCGAGGTCGTCACCACGGCCACCGGAGCGCCACCGGCCCGCGCCGCACCGACCGCGAAGAAGCCGGCATCGCGTTCGTCCAGGCGTACGCTCAGCCGGGCCCGACCCGCCGACTCCGCCGCGGCTGCAGCCAGCGCCAGACCGCCGCTGCGTGACCCTGGTGCCACCACCAGGTGTTCCAAACCTTGCGCCAGCAGCCGGGCAACCACCCGCCTGGCCACCTCTGCTGCGCTCATGCGGCCTCCTCCGCGAGGTGACGATCGAGCTCTTCCAGCCGCACCTGCCACGCCTCCTGACGATCCAACGGTGCCGCCACCTGGGCCAACCGTTCCTCCGACAGGACCAGATCGGCCACGGCGATCGCCCCGTCGGTTGCCTCCAACGGGCTGAGGGCGACATCGGTCGCCAGCAGCGGCACCGTGTTGAGTCCGCAGGCATACCGCAACTCCGGCAGCGCCGCCGCCAACGCCACTCCGGCGCGGATCCCGACCGAGGTCTCGACAGCGCTGGAGACCACCACCGGCAGGCCGAGCCGTTCAACCAATTCCAGGCAGGCGCGTACGCCGCCCAGCGGCTGCACCTTGATGACCGCCAGGTCGGCGGCCTCCAACGCCACCACCCGTTCCGGGTCGCCGCTGCGCCGGATCGACTCGTCCGCCGCGATCGGCACCTCGATCCCCCGCCTCGCCAACGCCCGCCGCAGCTCGGCCAACTCCTCTGTCGAGCCACATGGCTGCTCGGCATACTCCAGCTCGTAACTCGCGAGATCGGCCAAGTGGCTGACCGCCTCATCGACGCTCCAGGCGCCGTTCGCGTCGATCCGGACCTGTCCATCGGGCAGCGCCTCCCGGACCGCCTCCACACGGTCCCGGTCCTCACCGAAGCTCTGACCCGGTTCGGCGACCTTGACCTTGGCGGTGCGGCAGCCAGACCTGGCCACCAACGCGTACGCCTCCTCGGGCCCGAGCGCTGGGACCGTGCAGTTCACCTCGACTCTGCTGCGACGCGGCTCCGGTAGGCCCAACGTGGCGGCCTCGGCCGCTGCCCGCCACCAGGTCACCGCCTCAGCCGGCCCGTACTCGAGGAATGGGCTCCACTCCGCCCATCCCGCCGCGCCCTGGATCAGGACTCCCTCGCGATGGGTGAGGCCACGAAAGGTGGTCTGCATCGGGATGCGGTACGCCAGCGCACGCGCGCTTGGCACGGTTTCCTGCAGCCGCTGCGGCAGGCGCAAAGTGGGCCAATCCATCCCCTCAGCGTAGGGCTGCGGGGCCGCTGACAGGGGCTCGGCACGCGCACGCCTACCTCGCGCCGTCCGCGGCACGGCCGCACTAGAGTGGCCCCAGGTCTGGCTCATCAGCGAGCCGACCACCCGAGAACTCGATCGAACAGGTGGATGGCATGGCTGAGCATCTACGGCTGGCGGCACCGGAGGATCATCTGACCGCGCTCGTCACTGCGCTGGGAGCCGGCATCCCGATGGTGCCACTGCCCGAGGACCGCGACGAGGCCGCCGCCATCGAGGCGATGGCTTCTCCGGAGTTGCCCTTGGAGGATCCCGAAGCCGTCGTCGTCCTGCCGACCTCCGGGTCAACCGGCTCACCCAAAGGCGTCCTCCTCACCACCAGCGCCATCACGGCCTCGGCGACCGCGACCCATGAACGACTCGGCGGAGTCGGCCACTGGCATCTCGCGCTGCCGACCCATCACATCGCCGGCCTGATGGTGCTGGCCCGGGCCATCCATGCCGGCAATGACCCGATCCTCACCCGCAGCGACCTGTCGCGGCTCAAGCCGGTACGCGAGGAACGCAACTACCTCTCGATCGTGCCGACCCAGCTGCACCGAGCGCTGGGACAGCCCGCGATCATCGAGCGGCTTGCCCAGTTCGACGCTGTGCTGGTCGGCGGACAGCGGATTGACGAAAACGTCCTGGCCCGCGCCCGCGCCCACGACATCTCGGTGGTGACGACCTACGGGATGAGCGAGACCTGCGGCGGCTGCGTCTATGACGGCGAGCCATTGCGCGGCGTCGACCCGGCCATCGATGAACACGGTCAGATCACCATTGCCGGGCCGATGTTGTTCCGCGGCTACCGGGGACGCAGCGACCTCACCCGGGCGGCCCTGGTGGAGGGCCGATTCCAGACCCAGGACCGTGGCACCTTCGAGAACGGGCGGCTTCGGGTGTCGGGTCGTGCCGATTCGGTGGTGATCACCGGCGGCGTCAATGTCGACCTGGCCTCGGTGGAGGAACGTGCCGCCCGCGCCGTTCCGGACGGCACCATCGTCATCCTCGGCCTGCCCGATGCTGAGTGGGGCGTACGCATCGTTGCCGCGACCAATTCGGTGGTCGACCTCACCACCCTGCGCAAGCGGCTGTCCGACCTTCCCAAGGTGTCGCTGCCGCGCGAGCTGGCCCGGGTGGATCCGCTGCCCGAGACCGGACCGGGCAAGGTCGACCGGATGTGGCTCACCGAAAACTGGTCCGACCTGGACACCGAGGTGGTGGCGTCGTGACCGCCACCACCTCGACCAGCCCCAGCGCTGCCAGCCTGGCTGACTGGGTCGAGGGGGCCCGACCGCGTACGCTGCCGGCCGCCTTCTCCCCGGTCGCCGCCGGCACCGCGGTAGCGCTCGCGATCGACGGCTTCGACTGGCTGCACGCGCTGCTGGCACTGCTGGTGGCGGTTGCCCTCCAGATCGGCGTCAACTTCGCCAACGACTACTCCGACGGGATCCGCGGCACCGACGAGGACCGGGTCGGCCCGATGCGACTGGTCGGGTCGGGGCGGGCCCGGCCCCGCGCCGTGCTCACCGCAGCCATGGTGTGTTTCGGGATCGGCGCGGCCGCCGGCCTGGCGCTGGTGGTCCTGACTGCGCAGTGGTGGATGCTGGCGGTCGGCGTGGCAGCGCTGCTGGCGGCCTGGTTCTACACCGGCGGGAAACACCCCTACGGCTACTACGGCCTGGGCGAACTGTTCGTCTTCGTCTTCTTCGGTTTGGTGGCCGTGGTCGGCACCACCTGGGTGCAGGCGCTCGCGGCGCCGCCGGCGGCCTGGACCGCCGCTGTCGGCATCGGGGCGCTGGCCTGCGCGATCTTGGTCACCAACAACCTGCGCGATCTGGCCGGCGACCGGGAAGCCGGGAAGCGTACGCTCGCGGTTCGGTTGGGCCCCAGCGGCACCAAGGCACTCTTCGTGGGGCTGGTCGCAGCGGCGGTCATCGCCGCCGTGCTGACCGCGGTGTTCACGACCTGGTGGGCGCTGCTGGCGCTGGTGTCGCTGGTCTTCCTGGTGGGCCCGGTGCTGCGGGTGTTGGACGACAATTCCGCCCCGGGCGACCTCATCAAGGTGCTGAAGTTGGTCGGGATCGGGGAGCTCGTGTACGCCGTGGGGCTGCTCGCCGGGGTCCTCATCGCCCGCCTGTGAGCTGACTTTCCGACAGACGGCGGCGTCGGTCGGTGATGAGGCGGGCGCTATCCTCTTGTTTGTTAACCTAACTAAGCACCCACCCATCATCCGATCGGAGCCACATGAGCGAAGGCGGATCATCCACCGAGGGCCGGGATCTGGCCGAGGTGGCCCACCGCGTACGTCATGCCTGCATGCGCGTCACCCGCAAGGTGCGCTACGAAGCATCAGCCCTGCCGCCGCACCTGTTCACCGTGCTGGCCATGCTCGAAGGCGGACCGCGTACCGCCGCTGAGCTCGCCCACCGCGAGCAGATCAGTGCGCCGAGCATGTCGCGGACCATCAAGGACCTCACCACCCGAGGCTGGATCGACCGTACGCCACACCCCACCGACGGCCGGCAGCAACTGCTCGACCTCACCGAGGAGGGACGGGCCGAGCTGAAGGCCGCCCGGCAGCAGCGCCAAGGCTGGATGGTGAAGCGGCTGGTCACCTCCACCCCTGAGGAGCTCGAAATCCTGGAACAGGCCGCGGCCATCCTGCACCGGTTGGTCGACGAATCACACTCCCCTCGCGTTGACGCCCCCACGGACGCCGCGGAGCCCAGCAGCGCCTCGTGAGCAAGACCTTCTCGTCGCTGGCGATCCGCAACTATCGCTCGTACGCCATCGGCGCGCTCTCCTCCAACGTCGGTCTGTGGATGGCCCGGACCGCGCAGACCTGGCTGGTGCTGGTCGAACTCACCGACAATGACGCCCGCGCGCTGGGCCTGCTGGCAACCTGCCAGTTCCTGCCGATGCTGCTGCTGTCGCCAATCTCCGGCGTGCTGGCCGACCGCTTCCCCAAGCATCGGGTGATGCTGGTCACCCAGACCCTGCTGCTCATCAATGCCGTGCTGTTGGGCTTCCTGGTGACCGGCGAGGTGGTGCAGCTGTGGCACGTCTATCTGTTGGCCACCCTGGACGGGTCCTGGTCGGCCATGAATGCGCCGTCGCGCCAGGCCTTCGTCTCCGAGCTGGTCGACAAGGAACACCTGTCCAACGCGATCGGACTCAACAGCGCCAGCTTCAACGCGGCCCGACTCATCGGCCCCGGGCTGGGCGGCTTGCTGATCGCGGCCTTCGGCACCGGCCCGGTGTTCTTCATCGACGCGGCCAGCTATCTCCTCATCATCATCGCGCTGCTGACGTTGCGGCTCGACGAGCTGCAACCCCGCCCGACGGCCGCGCGAGGCCGGGGGCAATTCCGGGCCGGGCTGGCGTACATCCGCCAACGCACCGACCTGGCGTTGCTGATGTTCGTGGCGTTCATGATGGGCACCTTTGCGCTGAACTTCCAGCTCACCAACGCCCTGATGGCCACCGATGTCTTCGGGCGGGGCGCTGCCGACTACGGCTTCCTCGGCTCGACGATGGCGGTCGGCTCGCTGACGGCGGCGCTGGCGGTGGCCGGCCGCGGCAAACCCCGGTTGCGGGTGCTGATCTTTGCGATGCTCGGCTATGCCCTGTGCGCGATCGGCACCACCTTCGCCCCCAACATCTGGGTCTTCGCCGCATTCCTGGTGCCGCAGGGCTTCTGCGCCATCACGGTGACGGTGTCGTGCAACACGTTGGTGCAGATGAGCACCTCCGCGGCGATGCGTGGCCGGGTGATGTCGGTCTTCCTGGCGATCCAGATGGGCGGCACCCCCATCGGCGGGCCGGTCATCGGGCTGGTCGGTGAATACCTCGGCGCCCAGTGGACGGTCGCGCTCGGCGGCATCACGGTTGCCTTCACGCTGCTGGTCTTCACCACGGTCCTGATGCGTCGCAGCCACACCCGGCTGATGCTGGAACGTCACGGCTGGCGGCCCTCCGTACGCCTGGTGCGGGTCACCGAGGACGTCTCCAACGAGACCTCCTGAGCCCTCGCTGACCCGGCGAACACACAGCAAACGTTTTTCAAGCAATGTTCGTCACGAATGGGTGACGGTCCCCCGAGGCGCCTGCACCGACGGCCCCTGACAGCGCTAACGTGAGGCCGTCGCCCGGAGTACCCATGTCGTTGCTCCGGCGGCATCGAGAACCGCAACGTTGTGGAGGATCCCATGAGTCGCTTCGGAAAGTACGCCAAGACCTTCGCGGTCACGGCCAGCGCCGCCGTGATGGCGCTGGCCACCGCCTGCAGCGGCGGCGGATCGGGCGGTGGTGGCGGAGGCGGCGGCAGCGCCCCCGCGGTCGATTGGGAGGAACGCGGCCCCATCACTTTCGCCACCGGCAAGGACACCACCGGCCAGCTGCAAAGCGTCGTGGAAACCTGGAACGCCGAGCATCCCGAGGAGACGGTCACCGTCATCGAGTTGCCCGAGTCCGCCGACGAGCAGCGCACCCAGATGGTCAACAACTTCCAGGTGCAGTCCGACCAGTACACGGTGCTCGGCATGGACGTGGTCTGGACCGCCGAGTTTGCCGCGAACCAGTGGATCGTCGAGATGCCCGCCGACAAGACCAACCTCGACGGCTTCCTCGACGCAACGGTGGAGACCGCCGCCTACTTCGACCGTCAGTACGGAGTGCCGTGGTCGACCAACGCCCAGCTGCTCTACTTCCGCAGCGACCTGCTCGAGGCTGCCGGTGTTTCCGCTGCCCCGACGACGTATGAGGAGATGTGGGCAACCTGTGAGAAGGTGCTGGCGCTGCCCGAAGCGGCCGGTATGTCCTGCTACGGCGGCCAGCTGTCCAAGTACGAGGGCCTCACGGTCAACGCCTCCCAAGCGGTCAACAGCGCCGGCGGCGAAATGTTCGACGCTGACGGGAACCCCACCGTCACCACCCCCGAGGCGATCGCCGGCATGCAGGCGCTGCGTGACGGCTTCGACTCCGGGATGATCCCGCAGGACGTCCTCACCTACAAGGAGGAGGAGTCCCGGCAGGCCTTCCAGGATGGTGGGCTGGTCTTCCTGTCGAACTGGCCCTACGTCTATCCGCTGGCCAACGCCGAGGACGGTAGCTCCCAGGTCGCCGGCAAGACCGGCGTCGCCCCGATTCCCGGGGTGACCGGACCGGGCGCCTCGACGCTGGGCGGCATCAACCTGGGCGTGTCGGCCTTCGCCTCCAACAAGGGCACCGCGATCGACTTCATCAACTACCTCACCAGCGAGGAAAACCAGCAGGCGTGGGCGCTGGCCACCGGCACCGCGCCGACGATGGAGAGCGTCTTCAGCGATGAGGAGTTGGTCGCTGAGTACGAGTTCTACCCGATCCTCCATGACGCACTGAAGCAGGCCAAGGGCCGTCCGGCTGTGGTGAACTACGCCGGCGTCTCCGCCGCGATCCAGGACAACGCCTACGCCATCATCAGCGGCGAGGTCGAGGTCGAGGCCGGGATGGAACAGCTCCAGGCTGACTTGGAGAAGGTCGCTCAGGGCTGACGATGGCCCGGTCAACCTCGGTCCACGGAGACCAGAGCAGGCTGGCGTACCTCCTGCTCGCACCGTCACTGGTGCTGCTCGTGCTCGTGGTCGGCATCCCGCTCGGGGTTTCGGTGTGGCAGTCGCTGCACACCACCTCGGGCGGGGTCGACCCCGAGACCGGCTTCATCCAGCAGGGGACGCAGTTCGTCGGACTCGACAACTACCTCGCGATCTTCTCCGACCCGGCCAGCAGTGATGCCTTCTGGAATGCCTTCTCCAACACCACCCTGTTCACCGTGGTCGGTGTCACCCTGGAGACCGTCATCGGGGTGGTGATGGCGCTGATCATGGCGCAGGCGTTGCGCGGTCAGGGCCTGCTGCGGGCCAGCATCCTGGTGCCCTGGGCGATCCCGACCATCGTGTCGGCGCTGGTGTGGCGGGTGATCTTCCTGGCCGACGGCATCTTCAACGAGATCATCGGCACCAAGATCCTGTGGGCGACCGAAGGCTGGCAGGCCCAGGCTGCGGTCATCATCGCCGACGTCTGGAAGACCGCTCCTTACATCGGCCTGCTGACTCTGGCGGGCCTGCTCACCATCGACAACCAGGTCTACGAGGCGGCCAAGGTGGACGGTTCGTCCCGCTGGTCGACCTTCTGGCGAATCACGCTGCCGTTGGTACGCCCGGTGCTGGTGGTGGCGGTGCTCTTCCGGCTGCTCGACGCGATGCGGATGTTCGACCTGCCGTACGCCCTGTTGGGGCGGCTGGAGAGCGGCCAGACCTTGGCGACGTTGGCGCAGTTCGAAGCCTCCCAGACCAACTACGGCCCCGCGGCCACCTATTCGCTGGTACTGATGGCCTACATCGGTCTGGTGGCCTTTCTGTTCGTACGCTTCCTCGGTGCCGACGTGATCGGTGACGATGACCGGCTCAGCCGCAAGGAGAAGCGGGCCGCCGCACAGGCGGCCAAAGCCAAGGCCGCCGAACCGGCCACCGGCACTGTCGTGGAAGCGGGGCAGCGATGACCACTCCATCCCAAGCCATCACCACGGCACCGGCCGCCAAGTCACGGCGTCCCGGATCCGGGGGCATCGGCGGCAAGATCATCATCGGGATCGGCATCGCGCTGATCGTGGTCTACTGCCTGGCGCCGTTCTACTGGATGCTGGTCACCTCGCTGCGGGATCCGGCACGGGGCTTGGAGACCACCCTGTGGCCCAGCAAGCTCAGCCTCGACAACTATGTGGCGGTCTTCGACCCCCGCAACAACTTCCTGCGGGCGGTGCTGAACTCCCTGATCGTCTCGGTCACCACGACCGTGCTCGCGGTGCTCATCGGGACGGCCGCGGCGTACGCGATCGCCCGGCTGAAGTTCAAGGGCAAGACGGTGATGATGTTTCTCATCGTCTCGACCTCGATGTTTCCGATCATCACCTTGGTGGTGCCGCTGCTGCAGCTCTTCCAGCCCGACTATCTGGATTGGATCAACACCTACCAGGCCATGATCGTGCCGAGTGTCAGCTTCGCGCTGCCGCTGGCGGTGTGGAACCTCAATGCCTTCTTCCGGCAGCTGCCACGAGAACTGGAGCAGGCCGCGATGGTGGACGGCTGTACGCCGATCCAAGCCTTCATCAAGATCATCCTGCCGCTCGCGGCGCCGGGCGTCTTCACCACGGCGATCATCACCTTCATCGCGGCCTGGAACGAGTTCCTGATCGCGGTGACGATGGTCAACCGGCCCGAGCTGCGTACGGTCACCGCCGCCATCGGCACCTTCACCGGCGACTCCCGCTTCCAGACCCCGTACGGCACCATCATGGCCGCCGGCGTCCTGGTCACGGTACCGCTGGTGATCATGGTGCTGATCTTCCAGCGCCGGATCGTGCAGGGCTTGGCCGCGGGGTCCCTGAAGTAGGCCAACCGGCGGCCGACCCGCAGGATCTCGCGCAAGACGTGCAGTCGATTCTTCCGGGCCCCGATTCTGGGGCGCTTCGGAGGATCGACTGCACGTGATGCGCGCGCCCGTACCAGATCGGCCATCGTCGGGGTGGTGGCGAAACCTCAACATGTTGAGGTTCTCGGGGCGAAACGGCCGTGACCTCTGGGGAGCCAGGCACCTGCACAACTACAGTCCCCTGTACCTACGCAGCCCAGAACGCCGAATTCACCTGCACAACTACAGCATCGCGTAGTTGTACGCCGACGCCGCGGCTTCACACCGGCCCGAGCCCCGGATTCCGTTGCTGCCTCGTTGATCCGAACTTCCACCCCGCCCCGGGCGACCTCCTGGCGTACGCCGGGGTGCCGCCGGGAGCCCTGACGTAACAGCGCCCCGGGACTGAAGTCCCGGGGCGCTGTGACTGGATCACACGATCAGGCGGTCACTCGGTGGTGTCGCCCTTGACGGTGGTGTCCTTCAGAGCTTCCTCGGCCGACCCGCCCAGACGCTGGGCGATGCCGTTGAGGTCGACACCGGTGGTGTTCTTGATGAGCTCCATCGTCTGCACCATGTTGTCGGTGATCTGACGGGGCAGCTGGCCGGCACCATCGGTGGAGACCACGGTGAGCTTGTCGATGTTGGACATCGGGCTCGCGAGCTCCTTGGCGACCTGCGGCAGCACCTCGATGAGCATCTGCAGCACGGCGGCCTCGTTGTAGCGGGAGAACGCCTCGGCCTTGCGGTCCATCGCCTCGGCCTCGGCCTGACCGGTCGCCAGAATCGCGGCGGCCTTGGCCTCACCCTCGGCGCGAGTCGCCTCGGCCTCGGCAACACGACGAGCCTTCTCGGCCTCACCGCGCTTGGCACCCTCGATCGCTTCGGCATCAGCCAGCGCCGAACGACGCTGCCGGTCACCTTCACCGGTCAGACGTGCCTTCTCGGCTTCAGCCTCGGCGTCAGCAATCGCGGCGGCCTTGCGGGCCTCAGCCTCGAGGAAGGCAGAGTTACGACGACCCTCGGCCTCGGTCTCCACCCGATACCGCTCAGCGTCGGCGGGCTTGCGGACCTCGGTGTCGAGCTGGCGTTCCTTCAGGGCCGCCTGGCGTACAGCGACCTTCTCCTGCTCGGTGAGGATCGCCTGGTCCCGGTCGGCCTGGGCCAGCGGGCCCGCAGCAGCGGCCTGCGCCGATGCGGCATCGGTCTCGGCCTTGATCTCGGCCTGCTTGAGCTGCAGGGTGCGCTCGGAGACGGCGATCTCCTGCTCGGCGGCGATACGGGCCTGCTCGGCTTCCTGCATGGCAGCGGCTTCAGCCACCCGGGCGACCTGACCCACGCGGGCGGATTCGGGACGACCGAGGTCGGACAGGTAGGTGCCGTCGTCGGTGATGTCCTGGATCTGGAAGGTGTCCAGCACCAGGCCCTGACCGGTCAGCGAGGACTCCGACTCGTCGGCGACCCGCTGCGCGAAGGCGGCCCGGTCGCGGATGATCTGCTCCACCGACAGGCTGCCCACGATGGAGCGCAACGAACCAGCGAGGGTCTCCTGGGTGAACGTTTCGATCTCGTCCTGCTGTGTGAGGAAGCGCTGGGCCGCGGCGCGGATCGAGTCCTCGTTGCCGCCGACCTTGACGATGGCCACGCCATCAAGATTCAGCTTGACGCCCTGGCCCGACACCGCACCGCGGATCTGGACCATGATGCGACGGCTGGACAGGTCGAGGATGTGCAAGCGCTGGATGAACGGGACGACAAACACGCCGCCGCCCATGACGACCTTCTGGCCGGACAGATCGTGGGCGACCTGGCCGGTCTCCGGGTTCTTGACGGGCTTGCCCTTGTTACCGGTGACGATGTACGCCTCGTTGGGCCCGGCAACCCGATAACGGGAGGTGATGAGCCAGATCAACAGGATGAGCAGAACAATGCCCATCACGATCAGGCCCGGAACGGACAACAAGAAGTCCAACATGGGCTTCCTCTCGAGTGGTGATGGTGACGTGGAAGTTGGTGGTCAGGATTGGTCGGACTGATCGCGGTACGGCGATGGTTCCGTGGTGGTGGTATCGGTTTCTTCAGGGTTGTCGAAGTCTGTCGACGCCGTCGGCTCGGAGGTGTCCGTCGGCAGGGCGGCAGGGTCGTCGCCGAGTCGCAGGGACAGCGATTCGGCTTCCACCCGGACCGCGGTGGCCGACAGCACCTCGGTGATCCAGACCTTCTCCCCGGCCGGGATCGGATAGTCCGCCTTGGCGTTGTAGCGGGTCGGGTTGCCGCGGATCACCAGCTTGATCTCGCCATACCCATCCTCGGGAATGGCGTTCGACACCTGGGCGCTGCTGCCGACGACCTGCTTGGTGTCGACGGTGGCGTAGTTGCTGTGCTTGCGCAGGAAGTTGATCGCCCAGCCGACGCCGACGGCGGTGACTGCGCCGGCGGCCAGACCGACCACGACGGCCAGGAACACCGGCAGTCCGACGTTGCTGGCGATGCCGCCCCCGATGCCGAAGGCCCCCAGGAAGCCGGCCAACCCCGCGGTGGAGAACCATTCGCCACCGAGGCCCTCGAAGCTCTGGAAGAAGCTGTCGAAGATCTCGCCGAGGACAAGGCTGAGCAGCAGGATCGCGACCCCGATCATCCCCACTACCCAGAAGAACAGCACGGTGCCATTGTTCCCGAGATCTGGCGCGAGCGCACCCCCAATGAGAACACGATTGCTTTACGGTTGTTCCATGACCAACCTCAGCGCCGAGCAGTTCCTCACCAGGGCACTCGAGATCGCAACCACCGCCGCCACCAGCCAACTCGACGTCATCCGCACCACCGCTGCCGCGATTGCCGACAGCTACGGCGCGGGCGGCACACTGTGGGCGTTCGGCACCGGCCACTCCCACATGATTGCCGAGGAGATCTGGGGGCGGGCCGGCGGTTTGACCGAGGTGAAGGCGATCCTGGAGCCAGCCCTGATGCTGCACGAGGGCCTGCAGAAGAGTTCGCTGACCGAACGGCTGCCCGGCATGGCCGAGGTGCTGCTGGCCTGCCGCGACATCGGCGCCGACGACGTAGTCCTGATCGCCTCCAACTCCGGTCGCAATGCCGTGCCAGTGGAGTTTGCCCGCGGCTGCAAGGAGCGCGGAGCGACCGTGGTGGCGCTCACCTCAGTGCAGCATTCTCGCCAGACCACCTCCCGTGTCCCCAGCGGCGAGAAGCTGCTCGACATCGCCGACATCGTCATCGACAACTGCGGCGAACCGGGTGATGCGATCATGGCCAACGACCCGCATCCGGTCGGCGCCACCTCCTCGATGGTGGGCTGCATGCTGGTCCAGGCACTGGTGGTCGAGGTGGTCGCCGAGATGCACCGCCGCGGCACTCCCGCCCCCGTCCTGCTGAGCCTGAATGCCTGACATGAGCCAGCTGTACGCCGCCGCCGTCACCGTCGACGTCACCCCCGGGCCCGGCCACGCGATGACCGGGTACGCCTCCCGCACCGGGGTGGCCACCGGCACCCACGACCCGCTGGAAGCCAACCTGTTGTGGCTGCGGTCGCAGCCCGCAGCCGACAGCAAGGAGGCAGCCGGTGATCTGGTCTGGGTCAGCCTGGACGCGGTCGGCATCACCTGGCCGACCCGGGAAGCCGTGGCCGCCGCGGTGGCGGAGGCCACGGGCGTACCGACGGAGCAGGTGGTGGTGGCGGCGTCACATTCGCACAGCGCCCCGGCCGGCTGGGTCGGGCAGATCATGCCGCTGTTGCCCTATGGCGTGGAGCCGGACCTGCTCGCTGACCTGGCCGACCGCATCGCGCAGGCCGCTGCCGGGCTGCAGTTGACAGCTGCCGACCTCAGCTTCGAGACGACCCGGATCGAGGGGGTCGGCCTGGAGCGGCACGATCCCGAACTGCCCGCCGAGCTGAGCTCGGGCGTCCTCGCGGTCCGGGTGGCAGACCAGCTGATCGGGCTGCTGTTCGACTTCGCCTGTCATCCGACTGTGCTGGACCACACCGCGCTCGAGTGGAGCGCCGACTGGGTGTACGGCGCCCGGCTCGCGCTGCGGGAGGCGTACCCCGGACTGCCGGTGATGTTCCTGCAGGGCTGCACCGGCGACGCCGGGCCGCAGTTCACGATGCAGGAGCAGACGTACGCCGAGATCCAGCGGCTGGGTCGACTCGCCGGGCCGCCGCTGCTGGCAGCGTTGGCCGGGCAGCCCGTCATCGGGGCGGTCCGGGTCCGGCGTACCGAACTGGCCCTGCCCCCGCGATTGCCGGCGGCTGAGGTCGTGGCCCAGGACGGCGTACGCCTGAATGACGCGGGTCAGATGCGAGTGCCGGTCAGCCTGGTCGAGGTGGGCCAGCAGCGCTGGCTGCACCTGCCGTTTGAGCCGGTGCGTTCGGTCGGCGCTCGGATCCGCGAGGTGCACCCGGACCTGCGGGTGGTCGGTTACAGCGACGGATACCTGAGCTATCTGGTCGATGCCAGCTGCTTCGAACACGGCTGGTACGAGGCCCGGGTGTCATTGGCGGGACTTGCCGATTCGGACGCGTTGGTCGCGGCCCTGGCGGACTGGGTGGCTCAGCCGAGGTGACTGCTCGCCCTCAGTCGAAGGTGTGGATGACCTCGGTGGCCAGCTCGTGGGGGCGGTGCTGGGCGATGTGGATCTCCTCCTGTTCGGCCCAGCGCTGCCACCACCAGTCGGTGCTGTCACGTTCCAGGGCGCGCGCCCGGCGTACCTGCTCGGGCGCTTCCAACCAGATCACCCGGTCGGCCAGCGCAGCCGTGGTCGGGGTGATCGAACCGCAGCCCTCCACCAACAGCGGCCGCTCAGGATCCAGGGTGTCGACCTCACCCCAATTCTCGGCGTACCAGTCCCAGCGCTGCCAGGTCGGTGTCTGGCCCGCGGCGCGTTCGGCGAGAATCCGGGTCAGGGTGTCGGTGGCGTACGCCAGTCCCTGCCAGCCCGGATAGAGGTCGTCCATGTGGATCACTCGGGTGTCGAAGGCCTCGGCGATGCGTTGGGCATACACGGTCTTGCCGGCACCCGATCGGCCGTCGATGAGGGTGAGGAAGCCGGTCATGGAAGCCGACTATTCCACACCGGGTCGGGCCCAGGCGTACAACCACGTGATGCTGTAGTTGTGCAGGTGCCGCGCCCGGGCCGATGAGCTGCAGCGGCGCCATCAGTTCGGAAGCACGAGGGCGCACATTGGAAGCACGAGGGCGCACATTGGAAGCACGAGGGCGCACATCGGCAACACAAGTGCGACGGACCGGTCACGAGGACCGGCCCGTCGCGAAGCACCAGATGAAAACGGGATGGTGAGGCAGGCGCCTCAGTCGATCAGGGCGCCCCAGGTCTGGGGGCCGACCTTGCCGTCAACGGTCAGGCCGCTGGCCTTCTGGAAGGCCTTGACAGCGGCGATGGTCTTGGGGCCGTAGGAGCCGTCAACCTCGACCTTGTGGCCGTGCTGACCGAGCTCCTCCTGCAAACCACGGACCGCATCGCTCTTGGAGCCGTCCTTGAGGTTGGGCAACAGGGCATCCCAGGTCTTCGGGCCCACGACGCCGTCAGCGACCAGGCCCTTCTTCTTCTGGAAGGCCTTCACAGCAGCGGTGGTCTTGGGGCCGAAGGAACCATCAACGGTGACGCTGTGGCCATTGGCGCGCAGCGTCCACTGCAGGGTGCGGACCGCATTGGACTTGGCGCCTTCCTTGAGGGTCGGGAAGGAGGTCTCGGCGGGCGGGTTCTCCCCGCCACCGCCACCACCGAAGCGGCTCAGCACCGACTGGGCAGCGGCGATCCGCTGTGCGTCGGCGTGGACCGAGGGACGCTCGTAGTAGACACGCACGGCCACGGCGGCATCACGAGCGGTGGAGGTGGCCTTGATCTTGCTGAGCGCCCGGCCTTCGGTCGAGGTCAGTTCCTTCCACACGAAGTCCAGCTGCAGCTGGAGATTGCTCCAGGCAATTCCGCGGGAGGCGGCGTAGTTCTCCAGGTCGGTACGCCGGCTGCCCTCCCACTGCGCGATGCCGCGGCCGGGGCCGCCGCCGTGCTGCTTGGCAGCAGGGTTGATCGGGTCAGCGCCCGACTCGTGGATGAAGTTGCCGACCAGGCCAGCAGACTGGGCCTCGGACAGGCCCTTCTTGACGAAGAAGTCGAATGCGACCTCGGTGTTGTTGGCAGCCGCGGCGGGGCGGGCAGCCATCGTGAAAGATCCGATCAGGACGAATGCGGACAGAATCGTCGCGACGACGCGACGAGCAACAGTGGTGCTCATGGTCCAGGTTCCTTGCTCTTGGGGGTGAGTGCAGGTTGGCTGGTGCTGGTGCCCAACCTAGATCACGTCGGTGTCAGCGAACTCTCCAGGGAATTGAAGGCTTCGGCGCAACGCCGCGATCAATGAGCGAAGGAGGAGTCATGACTGAGCGGGACCGGGTCAAGGTTGTGGTGATTGGCGCCGGGCAGGCCGGCCTGAGCGCGGCGTACTTCCTGGGCGCCCGCGGCCTGGCGCCCGGCGTCGACTTCGTGGTGTTGGATGCCAACGACGGGCCCGGTGGCGCGTGGCGGCACCGGTGGGATTCGCTGACCTTCGGCGTCGCCCACGGCATCCACAACCTGCCCGGCTATCCGCTGGATCGCCCTGACTCGAGGGAACCGGCCCGCGAGATCGTCAAGCGCTACTACGGGGCGTACGAGGAGCACTTCGGACTGCCGGTGGTCCGGCCGGCGCCGGTGGCCTCGGTGGTCGAGACCGACCCCGGTTTTGAGATTGTCACCCGCGACGGCCGGCGTTGGCGCAGCGATGCGGTCATCAATGCCACCGGCACCTGGGACCGGCCGTTCTGGCCGACGGTGGCCGGCCAGCGCAGCTTCGCCGGCCGCCAGTTGCACACCCGTGACTACGTCGCCGCCGAGGAATTCACCGGCCAGCGTGTGCTGGTCGTTGGTGGCGGCACCTCGGCCGCGCAGTTTCTGTTGCAGCTCGCTGACGCCGGCGTCACCACGGTGTGGTCGACCCGGCGGCCGCCGGACTGGACCGCGCAGCGCTTCGACCAGGAGTGGGGCATCGACGTGGAACGGCGGGTGCAGGCGTACACGACGCAGGGGCTGCCGACCCGCAGCGTCGTCGCCAACACCGGTCTGCCACTGACCGACCAGTACATCGCCAGCATCCGGTCCGGGGTACTGGTGTCGCGCGGCCCGCTGGTACGCCTGACCGAGACCGGCGCGGTGCTCGCGGTGTCCGGCCCGGGCGCCGACGCGTTGCCGGCCCAGGGCGACCCGGTCGAGGAGCAGCGCGCCGAGTGGGTGAAGTCCGTACGCCAACTGCCCGGCATTGCCGTCGAGGACGGCTGGCAGGTGGAGATCGACGCGGTGCTGTGGGCGACGGGCTTTCGGCCGGTCCTCAATCACCTCTCTCCGCTCGGCATCCGCACTCGCGCCGGCGGCATCACCGTCGGCCAGGACGGCGTCACCGCAGTCGATCAGCCGGGTCTGTTCCTGGTCGGCTACGGCGCCTCGGCATCGACCATCGGCGCCACCCGGGCCGGCCGCAAGGCTGCCAGCGCCGCGCTGCGGATGCTGAGATCGGCTGCCTGAGGCCACCTCAGTCCTCCAGCAACAGCTGGCGTACCACGTCCGGGTCAAGCAGGTCAGCGGTGCCGTCGTCGGTCAGCACCCCGCTGGCGACGCCACGCTTCTGCTCCTGGAGGGCGACGACCTTCTCCTCCACGGTCTGCGCGGCGACCAGCCGATAGACGTGCACCGGCCGGGTCTGGCCGATCCGGTGGGACCGGTCGATCGCTTGGCTCTCGGCGGCCGGATTCCACCAGGGGTCGAGCAGGAAGACGTAGTCCGCCTCGGTCAAGGTGATGCCGACGCCGCCGGCCTTGAGGCTGATGAGGAAGACGTCGGCGGTGCCACTACGAAAACGTTCGATGACGGCGCCGCGCTTGCGGGTGCCGCCGTCGAGATACTCGCTGCTGATCCCGACGGCCTCGAGCTGGGCCTGCAGGATGCGCAGGTGGGAGGTGTACTGGCTGAAAATCAGCACCCGATGACCTTCGGCGCGCAGCTCAGCCACGCGTTCCTGCACGAACGTGCTCTTCTCGCTCGGCCGCTCCGGCTCGCCCATCGAGGCGGCCTCCTTGCGGAGCCGCGACAGGCTGGCGAGGATCTCGATCTGGTGCTGCCCTTCCTCACCGATGAGCCCCATGACGACCTGGCGTTCGTGGTCGAGGCGCTTGCGGTACGCCTGCGCCTCCGCTGGCGGCAACTCGATCGTCACGACCTGTTCGGTGCGCTCGGGCAGGTCGGTTGCGACCTCCTCCTTGGTGCGACGCAGCAGAAAGGGCCGCAACCGGCGGCGCAGCCGGGTCATCGCTTCGGTGGCCTGCGGGCCCTGCTTCTCGATCGGGCTGCGGAACTCTTCACCGAACTCCTTCGACGGCGGGAGGGCGCCCGGGGCGACCAGTTCCATCAGTGCCCAGACATCCCCGACGCCGTTCTCCACCGGCGTACCGGTGACGGCCAAGGTGAAGTCACGATCCAACCCACGCAGCGCCCGGTGCAGCCGGGTCCTCGGGTTGCGCGCGGCCTGCGCCTCGTCGATGACCACGCCGTGCCAATGAATCGCGGCATAGCGCTCCTCATCGAGCCGAGCGAGGGTGTGGGAGGTCACGACGACGTCGACGTCATCGACCTGGAGGGGGTCGCGCAGCCGACTGTCGATGATCCGCACCCGCAGTTGCGGGGTCCACTGGGCGGCCTGGTCGCGCCAGTTCTGCAGCACCGAGGCCGGCGCCAGGATCAGGGTCGGGCCACCGCCATGAGCGCCACCACCGGCTGCCTCGGCGCGGTCGCGCTGGCGTTGGATCGCCGCGAGCACCTGCAGGGTCTTGCCCAGACCCATGTCATCGGCCAGGATCCCGCCCATCGCCGCGTCCCAACGCTGCGACAGCCAGCGGAAGCCGTCCAGCTGGTACGGTCGCAGGTCAGCCTTCACCCCGTCGGGCAGGGCGAGCTCGCGGTGGTCGGGCACCACCAGCGAGCCGACCTGTTGTCGCCATTGGTCCCCGGTACGCCGCGGCTCGGCCAACTCCTGCAGTCGCTCCCACCAGTCGATCCGATAGCGGCTGACCCGCGCTTCTCCGCTGCCCTCGAGACTTGCGGCCTCACCCAGCAGGTCCCGCAGTCGTTGCATCGTCGCGGTCTGCAGGTCGATGTATTGCCCGTCGTCGAGCACCAGCAGTTCCTCACCGGTCGCCAGGGCTGCAATCAGCAGCCCCATCTCGACGGGGACCCCGTCGACCTCGACCTCCAGGGCCAGGTCGAACCAGTCGCGATCCTTGCGATCGTTCGCCTCCCAGACGATCTCCGGCTCGGCAGGCTGATAGTCGAGCACGTCGCCGCGGCTGTCGAGGAAGAGATCGGGGTGGGCGTTCAGGATCGGTTCGATGTCCAACCCGAAACGGCAGGCCTCGACCGGGTCGAGGTCGTGCTCGCCGGGCTTGAGCCATCCGGCCAGGTCGGGATGTTCGGCCTGGATCCGCTCGAGGAAGGCATGCTCGACCATCACATCGCGGCCGTTGCGGATGGGGCCGTGCAAGGGTCGACGGCTTTCCCCCTGCGCCCACTGCCAGGCGAGAACGGCCCCGTCGGCGCCCCGGCCGGTCAGGATGGCGCCGAGCCGGAGCGGTTCGTCAGTCGGGTCGGCCTCGACCAGGAGTGATCCAAGCGTGCGCAGGCTCGGAATCCACTGCTCGCTGAAGACGGCCTCATCGTCGGCGGGAATCTCGAGCGGCTCATCGACCAGTTGGAGGGCGAGGTCGTCACCGACCACAGGCGCGACGATGAGCAGCTCTCCCTCGTACGCCACACAGGACGTGGGCGGGGTCCCCACCAACATCAGCCGATCCGCGGACCACGGGACCGTGGTGGCGGTGTCGAGCAGCAGTTTCTCCTCCCGCCGCAGCCGGGCATGGATCTCCACGGGCGCCTCCGCGCGGATGTCGAGGTCGACGTGGTCACCCCACACGTCCTCGGCCGCGATGACGACGCCGGCCTCCCGGATCCGCGGCAGCGACTCCCACCAGCGTTGCCCGACCACCTCCAGTGGCACCTCGGTAGCATTCATCCAGCGTCCGAGCAGCGCTCCGACCGCCGACACCTGCTCGGGCTCGAACTGCTTGTTCCGATAGCCCTCGGCGACGTGGTGCCAGCCGAGCTGCTTGTTCCAGGTGCCCTTCTGGGTCCGCAATCCGGGTCGTAGCGCGACGAACCCGGTGCGCGGCTCGATCTGCAGCACCAATGCCAGCGGCACGGTCGTCGGCGTCGCCCGCCGCGACTCCAGAATCTGCCGGGCCGTCGGCATCCAGTCCTTGCTGAGTGGCCCCTGGGCCAGCCACCACTGGGCCACCAGTCGGTGGTCGCAACCCTTGACGCCGCAGCTGCAGCGCGTCGGTGCCCTCCCGTAGAGCGCCGGCACGTCGAGCTCGACGCCCTCGCGGGGGAATCGCAACACCCCGGACCATGGGTCACCACTGACCACCGGCTCGGACATGGTGGCGGCAATCTCCGCTGCCTGCGGCCACTTCTCGAACGTACGCTCGCCTGTCTCGGCGTACATGCGGCGCAGCGCTGCCTGCGGGTCGTAGCTGCGGCCGTATGGGTCGGGGTCGTAAGGCTGGGGGCGGTGCGGGGCCATGGAAAGAGTATGCGTGCTGGGTCCGACACAATTCACTGCCGGTCCGACGCCCGGGCACAGCATCCCCGCATGTGCGCTTGGTCCAAGGAACGCCCGGACGCTCAGGACCGCCGGCTCACCGCATACCGAACCATCTCCCGCGCCGCGTTCTCGGCTCCGACCGGCCGCGCTCGTTCCTGCAGGGCCACCGCACTGCGACGCATGCTCGGATCCGCCAACAACCTGGTGACGATCCCCGGTAGCCGGCGCCGCCTGATGTCGCCCGGGGTGAAACGTGCTGCGTTGCCGTGGCGTACACACTCGTCAATGTTGAATCGTTGCTCCGCCTGCAAACCGATGCCGGCGAAGGGCGCCCCGGAGGCACAAGCCGTCTGTACGGTGCCCTCGCCGCCGTGGATCACCGACGCAGCGATCAACCCGGCGAGTTTGTGGGCGGGCAGGAAGTCATGGACGTGCACATTCGTGGGCAGCTGCTCCCGGTCGCCCGCACGGAGGAAGCGGCCCAAGGTGGACACGATCTCGACGTCGAGCTCGGCAACCTGGTGCAGGATCTCCAGCCCGAGCCGGCGGTTGCCCGAGGACCCCAGACCGACGTACACGAGCGGCCGTCCGGTCGCGGCCAGCGCCGCGACTTCATCGGGCAGGTCGTCGCCCACCTGCGCATAGATCGGCCCGACGGCGATCTCACTGGCGCTGGTCTCTTGCTGGTTGAGATGGGCGAACAGTGATGCGATCAGGTTGAGGTCGCCATCGAGCGCCTCGAGCGTGCTCGATGGCAGTCGCACCCGGTGCTCGGCCGCCGCCCGCACGATCGACGCCGGCTTCCACCTGATCGTCGGAAGCACGGCTCGCACCAACCGACCGGCCAGTTTGTTGACCTGGCCGCCCAGCCAGGTCTCGCCCTGGCTGACGGGGAAGGAATCCATGACGGCCAGGTGGCTGCGGCTCATGGCGTATGGACGCACGTAGATCAGCGGGACGCCGGCCGCCCGGGTGGAGATGAAGGTCGACAGCGTCGTGCCGATGACCACGCAGTCGGGATCCCAACTCCGATAGAGATCGAGTTCGCTCGCGACCCGCTCCCGCATCATCTTGGTGGTGAAGGGGTGCCGCAGGCTCCGCCCCTGATCGGCAGCGATCAACTGATCGGCCTGCTCCTCGGTCAGCTCGGGAGCCAGCAGGTCGATCGGAAATCCGGCCTCGCGTACGTGGTCAACGAACCGGCGAGAATACCCCATGAACCGGACCTCGTGGCCCCAGCGCCGCAGCTGTCGTGCCACCTCGATCCCTCGGCTGGTCTCGCCCAGATTGAAGGTCTCGGGCGCGAACAGCACCCTCAGTGGTGTGCCCCCGTACGCCATGTGGGCCCCGTGGGAATCGAACCCACAACCCGCGGATTAAAAGTCCGCTGCTCTGCCGATTGAGCTAGAGGCCCGGTGCGGTGCCTCAGCCTACCGCCAGCGGCCGGATCTCGCGCGCGGTCATGGCAGGCTGGGCGCATGTTCTGGATCGGGTTGGCGGTGGTCTTCGTGCTGGGCGTCGCCGTCATCGCGTACGGCTCCTGGTCCGACGGCCGGCGCCGCCGCCAGCTGCACGAGCCCCCGCCGATCCCCGGAGTGGCTGACCAACCCCGCCCGAGCTACCTCACTGCCGACGAAGTTTCGACGCCTGCACCCCCTGATGCCACCGCGCAGGCCGCTCTGGCCGAGGCCGTACGCCAGCAACCTCAGGCCACTGAACTGCGGGGGCGTCTGGAAACCACGGCGGCGATCACCGGCGGTGACCCGCAGCATCCCTGGGCGGTGCTCGAGGCCCCCACGGTCCTGGTGTTGACCGATGCCCCGACGTTGCCACGGGAATTGGTCCCGACGCTGAGCCGGTTTCGACACCGCGCGCTGCTGGTCGCCTCTCCTGGCTTGCCCGACGAGCTGATTGAACTGCTTGAGGTGAACACCCGACACTCGGGCCTGCCCGTGGCCGCAGCGGCACTGGACGAGGAGCCGCTCACCCGATTGGCCGACCTGACCGGCGCCACTGCGGTGACCCGCGCCCAACTGCAAGCGGACTACCTGCCCTCGACACGGCTTGGCCACGCCGACCGGGTTGCGCTCACCGGGGACACGCTCCTGCTGTGGGACTTCTCCGGGAACTCTCAGCCTTCGGTCTCAAGTGAGACTTGAGGGATAGTTCTCAGCCCCATCCAAGCTCGTGCAGCCGCTCGTCGCTGATGCCGAAGTAATGGCCAACCTCGTGGATGACCGTGATGCGGACCTGCTCCACGATCTCGGCTCGGGTGCGACAGATCGCTGCGATCGGCAGTCGATAGATGAAGATCCGGTCGGGCAGCACGCCGGCGTAGTGGCTGTCGCGAGAGGTCAGCGGCACCCCCTCGTAAAGCCCCAGAAGGTCCGCCCGGGCGGGATTTCTGTCCTCGACCAGGATCACCAGGTTGTCGACCTGGGCGATCAGGTCATCGGGCACCTGATCGATGGCGTCGTCGACGAGCGCCTCGAAGTCTTCCTTGCTGATCTCCATCGCCACCGACTCTAGCCAGCCAGCCGAATGACATTGGTGTCATTTTAGGAAGCGACTCGGCGTGTCCTGTTGCACGAAGAGTCAACTGAGGTTCGTGGTGTTGATGTGAAAGCTGTGACGCAGTTAAGTTCACTGCCAGTCAGGCGTCGAAAAGTGACGGACGGGGGTGCTATCGGCACCCGGGGAAACCGGCAACTCACCCATCGGCGAAACCCAACAACGGCTATGGGAAGGCCGTGGGAGGAACGACGTGAAGAGTGTGCTGCGCAAGGCCCGCATGGCCTTGGCCACAGGAGCAGTCCTGGTGGCCCTCACCGCAACCGGTGCCGTCATGGGCCCCGTTGCCTCGGCCTCGACCTTGGTGGTCACCCCCGCTATCGGCGTGAATGTCCGCAGCGGCCCCGGCATCCAGCATCGGGTGTTGGGCGCGCTGCCGCGCGGCACTCAGGTTGATGCTCGCGGCGACTCCCAGAACGGCTGGACGCCGGTGAGCTACCGCGGCCAGGAAGCCTGGATCTCCAGCGAGTACCTGTCCAACGGCGGCAGTGGCGGCGGCAGCAATGACCGGCCCAGCAACGATGGCGCTGAGGGCGTACGTCGCACCACCGCCAACCTCCACATCCGCACCGGCCCCAGCATTCGCGACCGCTCCGTGACCGTGGTCCGCAAGGGCACCGAGCTGCGCCTGACCGGCAAGGTCACCAACGACTACTCCGAGGTCGAGTACCAGGGCCAGAAGCGCTGGGCAGCCACCCGCTACCTCAGTGGGGCCAGCGGCCCCTCGACCCCGCCCAGCGACCCGAACCCCGGAGAGAACCCGGCGGTGACCGGCGTTCGGTACGCCACCGTCGCCCTCGACATCCGCTCCACCTCGGCCAACAACTACCGACGGATCGCCGAGGTGCCCACCGGCACCAAGCTGGAGATCACCGGTCGGGTCGAGAACGGCCGGATGCAGATCATCTACAAGGGTGCGCCCCGCTGGGTCACCGCCAAGTACCTGTCGGAGAACGAGCCCTCCGCCGGCGGTGGCGGCGGCGGTGACAACTTCAACCCCGGCGCGAAGGTGCCCTATCACAGCAGCCACAACGGGCTGACGGCCAAGTCCAAGGGCGTGATGGCGGATGTGTACAGCCACTTCCAGCAGTTCACCACGATCTACGGCTACCGCAATGGCTCCGGTTCGGACCACGGCAGTGGCCGCGCGATCGACTTCATGCTCCCCGCGCCCTACATGGGCAACCAGCAGCTCGGCTGGGCGGTGGCGAACTACGCCCGCGACAACGCCTCCCGGCTCGGCATCGACTACGTGATCTTTGCCCAGAAGATCTGGAGCCAGCAGCGCTCCCGTGAAGGCTGGCGTGCCATGGCCGATCGCGGCAGCGACAACGCCAACCACTACAACCACGTGCACATCTCCGTACGCCCCTGACCACGCTGGTCTGCGACGCCCCGGCCCCGGTGGCCGGGGCGGCGCAGTTTCCACCCAGGCGCGCCGACCTGTAAAGTGCACGAGTGGCTTGCCACAGGTCCCCATCGTCTAGCGGCCTAGGACACCGCCCTTTCAAGGCGGCAGCGCGGGTTCGAATCCCGTTGGGGATGCCACCCAGAAACCCCCGTGCGCGGGGGTTTTCTGCTGTCCGGGGGCGTACGCGATCGGCCATCTGGGCCGATCGGCAGCGGTTTGGGCGAGCCAGTCCGCCCTGGGCCGTGCGATAACGACGGTAACTTCGCCCGATGCGCGCCTCAGGAGCAGATCGGGGCGAATCGCCGTCGATTTTTGCACGCTCGGCGTCGTACGCCGTGCAGATCCGTCGACTCGATGCCCGGGTCGGGGCGTGGGGGCACGAAATCGTGATCGAGTTGACGACAATGCACGGACCCGGGGCGGTGTACACCGCGCGTGCGGCGCGGCGGGGGTGGCGTACTGGTGTGGTGGCGTACGCCAGTGGCGCAAGCAAAAAAAGGGGGATGTGCACTCAACCGAACGGGAGTGGGGTGGTGGCCAGGGCCGGGCTCGAACCGGCGACCTTTCACTTTTCAGGCGAACGCTGCTACCAACTGAGCTACCTGGCCAGGCCGGCGCGAAAACCTTCGCGCTGGCGACCCCGACGGGACTCGAACCCGCGACCTCCGCCGTGACAGGGCGGCGCGCTAACCAACTGCGCCACGGGGCCTCAACAATCCGGTGACCGGATGATTCAGCCTGCAGACCGAAGCCTGCCGAAGAGAAAATATAGCGTACGGATCGGCGCGACGCGAATCGGATTCGGGGCGAGTTTTCGAACCAGCTCCACGCCGCTGCCCCGGCCTCACTCCGGCGGCAGCGCGCGCCTCGGACGGTGCTTGTCCTGATGCTCGGGCTGGGCCCACGGGGACCGCTGCCGGCGCGGCTTCGGTTCGCTGGTCTCAGCGCTGCCACCAGTCGCCTCGGGGTCGCCACCAGTCGCGACGCCCTCGGACTCCGGCACCGTTCCGAGCGCCCGCTGCGGCACCACCGTGGACTCGGGATCCTGCGTCGGCTCCGGCTCAAACGTCCGTCCAGGAGCGGGCTCAGCTCGGTCGGGCTTGGCCACCGCCGGCTCGCGTGCCGCCGTCGTGTCCTGGGACTCCTCCCCCAGCCTCGGCGGCGTGTGCCCTCGGGAACCGAAGACCAGGGCCGCGACCACCACCAGCGCAGACGCCAGCGTCGGCCAGGCGTCCCAGCCCTCGGGGCGTACGATCCGCGTCGCGGGCAGCGCCAGCCACAGCAGCGCCAGGCCCGCGGGCAGCACGATCGCGGTCGGCACCCGCGCCGCCGTCCGGGGAGCCATCCGTACGCCGGCGCCACCCGCAGCCGCCAGGATCGGCAGCAACCACAGATGACCGCCGGTGCCCGGCGCGGGTTCAGCCAGCACCACCCCCAGGCCGACCAGGCCCAACGCCACCCACTGTTGCTGGGCGCCACGCGCGCCACCGCGATGCCATCGCAGCGCGGCCAGGAACGCCAACGCGACCGCCAGCACCGGGCCCACCACGACCAGCGGATGGCCAGGATGCCCCGTCATCTGCGCCAACCAGCCCGCCAGCGAATCCGGCGCCATCGGCAACGTGCCAGCCATCAGGCCTGACCACAGCGAAGCCGTCGCGCCCGGGGCGGCGACCAGCCCCAGCAGCGTCGCGCCCCCGAAGGTGATGAGCGCCGTCCAGCCGGCGCGATGCCGCCCGGTCAGCAACAACAGGGCAACCACCACCAGGGTCAGCGGCGACATCGCCGCGACCAGCCCGGTGCCGATGCCTTCGGGAACCACCCGTTCCCGGTCCCATCGCCCGCCGAGCTTCGACAGCGGCAGCCAACGCCGCCACAGCCCATCGCCCGGGGCGAGATCGAGCAGCACCACCAGCACCAGCAGCGGCCCCAGCGCCGGCGGCTCGTTCAGTCCGACCAGGCCCGGCCACAACGAACTGATCAGCACCACCACGCCGCTGGCCGCCACGCCGGCGCGCCAGCCGCGCAGCCCGGCCCGATGAGCCAGGTGCGCCAGCGCCAGCCCGGTCAGCACCAGCAGCGCCACCAGCCCGCCGATCCGCGCCGCCACTCCAGCGACCAGCACTCCGAAGGGCATCAGCACCGGGACGGTCGGCTCGGCGTACACATCGCCACCGCTCCACGCCAACCGAAGCTGTTCGACGTAGGGGTCGGTCACGCCCGAGAAGCCGTGCTCGTGAGCGATCCAGGCACACCACACCAGCACCCCGACCGGCAGCAACGCAAAGCCGATTCGACCGACCCATCGCCGGTACGGCGTCCCGATGGAGCGCCGGTACGGCGTCCCGATGGAGCGCCGGTACGCCGGCGTCCCGGCACCGATCAGCAACTCGACACCGAGCACCACGAACAGGACCACGATGCCCACCACCACGACCGCAGTGCCCCACAGTTCGTGGCGGGCCAGCCAGCGCGGCGTCGCCGCGAACGGGTCGATCAGTGCTTGCCAGGGCTGCAACACCGCGGCACCGCCGACCACCAGGGCAGCCAACCGGCCGACCGGGGACAGACCGGCGACAGTCGCCGTGCGCTGCCGCGTGACCACCGCGCCGACCAGCAGGGGCAGCCCGGCCGCGCCGCCGAAGGGCCACGGCAGCAGCAACACCAGCGGCAGCACCAGCAAGCCCGCCGCCAGCCACGGCGCGCTCGACGCGAACAGCAGGGCCAACACCAGCGCCACCGCGGCCATCGCCAGCACCGTCAGCCACACCATCATCGGGCTGGTCTGGTGAGCCGCGTCGGCGAAGATCGCGATCGCCGACTGCGGCGTGGTCGGATTGTCGGTGTTGAAGACGACCATCCCGGGCAGCACCCGAGTCCAGTAGTCGACGGTGGCGCCGGGCAGCAGGACCGCGGCCGCGCCATGCCCGACCACCGCAACCCCAGCTGCCAACAGCGCCGGCTTGACCCGTCGCAGCAGCGCCAGCGCCACGATCACCAGCACGGCAGGCGGGAACAGCGCCGTCACCAGGCCGGTGAAGAAGCCGGTGTCCCGGCCCGGCGGCCCCACCAGCAAGGCCACGAGTTCGAGGGCGAGCAGCCCCACCAGCAACGGCACCAGACTGCCTTGCGAGAGCGCGTGCACGATGCCGGTCGCGCCGATCGCCAGCGCTGCCGCCAGTCCGATCAGCCAGCCGCGGACCCCGGCATAGCGGGCCAGCCGGGCGTACGTCGCAGCAGTGCCGGCGGTCAGGATCAGCGCTGCGACGAAGGGGCCGGCGCTGGTCAGCGGCAGGCCGAGCAGCGCGCCGAACGGGGCGTACCAGAAGTCCGCCTCATAGATCGGCAGCCCCAACAGGAAACCCTGGGTGGCATCGGAGACATCGCTCATTCGCGGCAGATAGGGCTGCCAGGGCCACCAGCGTTGACTGCCGGTGACCGCGGCGGCGGCGACCGGCACCACGATCGCGACGGTGAGTGCGATACCCAGCCACCTCGGGGTACGGCGACGGTCCCGTGGGTCAATGCCCATCAACCATTGCCATCCTCGGGCCAACGCATGCACCCGGCCAGTCTTACAGATGGCCCGACATCGGGCTCCCTCCCGCGCCGCCGCTCCCCTAGGCTGACGACATGGAGACCTTCGTCAAGGACCAGCCGCCGGGCGACACCGCCTTCGCCTACGAGGCAGCCGGGCTGCGCTGGCTCACCGACGGACTGCCCGACGACACCCAGCTCCGGGTGGTGCGGGTGGCGCAGGTCTCTGACGATCAGCTCGAATTGGAGCGACTCCGTCATGACGCGCCCAGTCCCAGCGAGGCCGAGGCCCTCGGTCACGGCCTGGCGCGGCTGCACGACGCCGGCGCCCCACTCTTCGGAGCCCCGCCGGCCGGCTGGGAGGGGGACGGCTGGATCGGCAGCCAGCCGATGAACCTGCGCCCCACCCTCACCTGGGGCGCCATGTATGCCGAGGACCGGGTGTTGCCGTACGCCCGCAAAGCCGCTGAGGTCAGCAACCTCGACGCCGACGGGCTGCGCGCGATTGAAGCGCTCTGCGAGCGGATCGCGGCCGGCGAGTTCGACGACGACGCGCCACCGGCCCGGATCCACGGGGACCTGTGGGCCGGCAATGTGGTCTGGACCCCAGACCCGGTCCTGATCGACCCGGCCGCGCACGGCGGCCACCGGCTCACGGACCTCGCGATGCTGGGACTCTTCGGGGCGCCCCACCTGGAACGCGTGTTCGCGGCGTACGACGAGGCCAACGACCACCTGCCCGACCAATGGACCGAGCTGTTGGACCTGCACCAGCTCCATCCGCTGTGCGTCCACGCCGTCACCCACGATGCCAGCTACGGCGCCGAGGCCAGCCGCATCGCCCAGCGCTACGCCTGACCCCCACCAGTTTTTCGCACCCCGCTGCCCCAGGGACACGCCAAGCGCCACGCGAGGACTCGCGCAGCGCTTTGCTCAATACACCCTGACGGGGATCAGCCTTGGGCTCGTTCGGCCTCTTCGGCTTCGCGTTCGGCCTGAGCCAGCTTCTCCTCGAGGGCTTCCTTGTCGCGCCGGAACTGGACGGCGGGCGGCACCGCTTGGTCACCGACAATCGTGATCGCATGCCGCGGCCACGCCAGGTAGCGCACACCGAGGTTGATCATCGCCTGGATCCGGTTGCGGCCACCGAGCAGCTGGTAGAGGTGCACCAGCACCCACATCATCCAAGCCGGCAGACCGGTCAGCTTGATCTTGTTGGGCAGTTCGGCGACCGCCGAGCTGCGGCCGATCGTGGCCATGGTGCCGAGGTCGTTGTATTCGAAGTCCTCGGCCGGTTCGCCCTTGAGGGCGCGCACGATCTCGTTGGCGACGTGGGCGCCCATCTGAAGTGCCGGCTGGGCCAGACCCGGCACCGGCTTCTCGGAGATGGTCGCGGCATCGCCGGCGGCGAAGATCGAGTCCTCCCCTTCCACCCGCAGGTCTCGGGTGACCTTGATGCGGCCGCCGGCGCCCTGGGGCAGACCCCAGTCGCCCACTTCTTGGTGCCCGGCCACGCCACCGGCCCAGACCACCAGGTCGGCCGGCTCGGTCTCGCCGTTCTTGAAGACGACGTGGTCCGCGAAGACCTCAGCGATGGCCGTGTTGGTCAGTACGCGTACGCCGCGCAGCTCCAGCTGGCGACGGGTGTAGCGACGCAGCGAGTCGTCGAAGGGGCCGAGCAGGTGGTCGGTCATCTCGACCAGCGCCACTTGGACGTCGGAGATGGTCAGCTCCGGATACATCTCGGGGATGCCGGAGTTGCGCAGTTCGGCCAAGGTGCCGGCCATCTCGACACCGGTGGGGCCGCCGCCGACGACCACCATCGACAGCTGCTTGTTGCGCGGCACCTTGCCGGCGGCCTTGCGCTCCAGGCCATGCAGGATCACGTCACGCAAGCTGATCGCCTCGGAGCGGGTGTAGAGCGCCATCGCGTATTCTTGTGCGCCGGGAATGCCGAAGAAGTTGGCACCCAGACCTTGGCTGAGCATCAGGAAGTCGTAGTCGACGCGGGTCCCGTCGTCGAGGACCACCTGCTTGTTGACGCGGTCCAGCCCGACCATCTTGCCGAGGCGGAAACGGGCCCCCGCGCCGGCGGCGAGCGCCCGCAGCGAATAGGTGACGTCGCCCGGGTTCAGGCCACCGGTGGCGACCTGATAGAGCAGCGGCTGGAACGTGGTGAAGGCGTTGGCGTCAATCAGGGTGACGTCGACGTTCTTGCGCTTGAGTTCGCGGGTGGCGGCGATTCCAGCGAAGCCAGCCCCCACGATGACGACCTTGGGCCTACGACTTGGTTTGTTCACTGAGCCATTGTCTCACTGCCCGCAACCGGCGCCACCCCGGCCGTTGCCAGCTGATCGTCATGGTTGAGCCGCTCACGCACGCCGGCGACGAAGGCCGCCATCGTCGCAAAGGTCTCGCTCCGCGCGGGTTCCTTGGAAAGGGTCAGGTCGTGCATGCCGCCCTCGATCCGGCTGATCAGCACGCGGCGCCCCAGGTGATGGGCCCGCATCGCGATCTGTTCGACGTCCAGGACGATGTCGGCGTACGCCATCTGTGGCGACCACCGCAGCCGCAGGTCGGATCGGGTCGAGCACATCACCAGCACCGGAGCCTGGATGTCGAGCCCCTGGGCGACTCGTTGGTGGCCCCGCAACGCCGCCCGCAGCCAGCCCACCCGGATCGGCTGGGAGGGGTTCGGCTTGAGGGTCAGGTCGTAGTCCCACGGGCCGTCGTAGCGGCTGTGGATGGTGCGGGCATAGAAGCCCGTGTCATGCATCGGCAGCACCGTCGTCGGCCGCCGCCGACCGATCCCGGACAGCAACGTGGCGCCCAACGCACGCCCAGCCGCCGACCCCTGAAATTCCAACCACGGTGAGTTCAGCACCAACGCGGCCGCCCGACCGGGCCGGTCATGCGCCCACAAGGACGCCACCAGCCCGCCGGTCGAGTGACCCATCAGCCAGACCCGGTCATGGTGCTGCGCCACCAACTCGTAGGCACGGTCAACTTCCTCGTAGTACTCGGTGAGGTCGTTGACATAGCCGGGCAGCTGCCCGTCGATCAGGCTTCTGCCACAGCGCCGCAGGTCGAGGGCGTAGAAGTCCACCTCGCGGTCGGCCCACCACTGCGCCACGTGTGCCTGGAAGAAGTAGTCGTTCCAGCCGTGGAGATAGAGGACCGCCTCGCGGGGGTGGCGGTCAGCCTGGTCACCAGACATCTCGGCCCGCTCCTGCGACGGCGCGTCACGGTCCAGTCGGACCACCGTCGCGTACGGGTCATCGACAGATTCGCCGACGACCTCAGGCACGTCATGGAGAGGGAGACGCCTCGCGGAAAACCCGCCGAGGAAGTCAGGATGCCAGTCGGACTCAGCTGGCGGAGTATCGGCCGTAGCCGTCCCCGTCGTCATCGGTGGCACCGTAGGCCTCCGCGAGATCGGCGTACGCCTCGGGGATGTCGTCCGGATCAGGGACGTCCGGCTGCTCACCCCTCAATTCTCGTTCCAGAGACTGCAGGTCGGTGTTCACCGAGCGATACTTCAACTCGCGAGCAACCTTGGTCTGCTTCGCTTTAGCACGGCCGCGCCCCATCGGGTCGACCCCCTCGCACTTTGCCGGACGTATCCGGGGCTTCAACTGGTCAATGTCGTGCCACACAGATTAGCGAATAAACCGCCGGGGACCAAAGGTCACACGTTCTCGCCGGCGTGGTGCGCCCTGGGCGACCATTCCGTCGGTCGTCGGGACCGCTCCCGACGCTCAGCAGCAGCGCCTCAGACGTGCGCCCCCTCCAGCTGTACCCCTGCCCCAGCGCCAATCTCGCCGCAGCGCCACGCCTGCGGGAATCGGGTCAGGATCGGCTCGACCGACGCCTGCGGGACGATCAACACCATCCCCACCCCCATGTTCAGGGTGGCCTCGATGTCAGCCTGGCTGACGTTGCCGACCCGCTGCACCAGATCGAAGATCGCGCCGGGCTGCCAGCTGGCCCGGTCCACCACGCCGCCCAGTCCTTCGGGCAGCACCCGGGCCAGGTTGTTGGCCAGCCCGCCGCCAGTGATGTGGCTCATCGCGTGGACCTCGACCTCGGCGATCAGCGCCAGCAGTTCCTTGGCGTAGATCCGGGTCGGTTCCAGCAACTCCTCCCCCAGGCTGCGGCCCAGCTCGTCGACGTGTCCGGTCAGGCTCATTCCGGCATCGGTCAGCAGCACCTGCCGCACCAGCGAGTAACCGTTGGAGTGCAGGCCCGAGGAGGGCAGCGCAATCAGCTGGTCACCGTCGCGGACCCGGTCGGGGCCCAGGATCTTGTCCCGTTCCACCACCCCGGTGGTGGCGCCGGCAATGTCATACTCGGTGGGCTCCAGCAGCCCGGGATGTTCGGCGGTTTCGCCACCGAGCAGCGCACAACCGGCCAGCACGCAACCCTGCGCAATGCCGGCGACGATGTCAGCGATCCGTTCAGGCTGCACCGAGCCACAGGCGATGTAGTCGGTGACGAACAGCGGTTCGGCGCCGACGACCACCAGGTCGTCGACGAGCATACCGATCAGGTCCTGCCCGATGGTGTCATGCTTGTCCATCGCCTGTGCCACGGCGACCTTGGTCCCGATCCCGTCAGTGGAGGTCGCCAACACCGGCTGCTGGTAGCGCTGCAGCGCCGACGCGTCGAAGAAACCGGCAAAACCACCCAGCCCGCCCAGCACCTCGGGGCGCCGGGTCCGGCGTACGTGCTCCTTCATCAACTCCACGGCGCGGTCGCCGGCTTCGATGTCGACGCCGGCGCGGGCGTACGCAGAGGGCTGGGACTCGCTCATACGAGCCGCTCCTGATTCTCGCGCTCGACCGGGATGCCCGGAGCTTCGGCGCGGGTCGGGATGGACACCGGATAAACACCGTCGAAACAGGCCCGGCACAGGTCGCTGCCGGGCAGTTCGGTGGCGGACGTGAGGCCCTCAAGGCTGACGTAACCCAGCGAGTCCGCGCCGATCGAGGTGGCGATCTCATCGACGCTGAGACCCGGGGCGATCAGTTCGGCGCGGGTGGCGAAGTCGATGCCGTAGTAGCAGGGCCACTGAACCGGCGGGGAGGAGATGCGTACGTGCACCTCGGCAGCGCCCGCCTCCCGCAGCATCCGCACCAGTGCCCGCTGGGTGTTGCCGCGCACGATCGAGTCATCGACCACCACCAACCGCTTGCCCGCGATGACGTCGCGCAGCGGATTCAGCTTGAGGCGGATGCCGAGCTGACGGATGGTCTGGCTGGGCTGGATGAAGGTACGCCCGACGTAGGCGTTCTTGACCAGGCCGACGCCGTAGGGGATGCCGGAAGCGCCGGCATACCCAATGGCACCGGGGATGCCGGACTCCGGCACCGGGATCACCAGGTCGGCATCGGCTGGATGCTCCTCGGCCAGGATCTCGCCGATCCGGACCCGGACCGAGTGCACCGGCCGCTCGCGGATGGTGGTGTCAGGGCGCGCCAGATAGACGTACTCGAACAGACAGCCCTTGGGCTGGGCCTCGGCAAATCGGGTGGTGCGCAGCCCGTCGGCGTCGATCGTGATCATCTCGCCGGGCTCGACCTCCCGGACGAAGGAGGCCCCGACGATGTCCAAGGCCGCGGTCTCGGAGGCGACCACCCAGCCGTTGGCGAGCCGACCCAGCACCAACGGTCGGATGCCTTGGGGGTCGCGCGCGGCGTACAGGGCGTTCTCCTCCATGAAGGTCAGGCAGAAGGCGCCCTTGAGTCGCGGCAGCACTTCCATGGCGGCCTCGGCGACGGTGCGGCCCAGGGCGCACATCAGCGCGGTGATCAGCGCGGTGTCGCTGCTGGAGTCCATCCGCTCCTTGTGGGGCACCGGGCCGGTGCTGATGGAGGCCAGCCACTCCTCGAGCTCGTCGGTGTTGGTGAGGTTGCCGTTGTGGGCCAGCGCAAGGCCGCCGTGGCCGGTGGATCGGAAGGTCGGCTGGGCATTGTTCCAGACGCTGCCGCCGGTGGTCGAATACCGGGTGTGGCCGATGGCGATGTCGCCCGGCAGCGAGTTCAACGCGGTCTCGTTGAAGACCTGCGACACCAGACCCATGTCCTTGAGCACCATGATCCGGCGGTGATCGCTGACCGCCATGCCGGCGGACTCCTGGCCGCGGTGCTGGATGGCGTACATGCCGAAGTAGGTGAGCTTGGCGACTTCCTCGCCCGGGGCGTAGACGCCGAACACTCCGCACGCATCCTGCGGGCCGTGGTCCTGCGGGTCCAACTCGTGGGTCAAGAGACCGTCGGGGGGCAACACACCGACAGCCTAGTGGGTGAAGTCGTCGACAGCCGAAATCCGTCACCGACGATAGCGCTAGGATCGTGTTGCGTAATTCGACCCAGAATCCTCGCATTGCCCCTTCCAGCAAGGCATACCTACCCTTGCTGAGCACCGCCTTGCCTTGCTGGAAATGCCCCGACGCAGGGGCAAGAATGAAGCCATGAGTAGCGCTGCCCGTACCGGTCCCGGCCCCGAGTCCGTCACGTCCACCGCCGTCGACGATGCCCGCAGCCAGAGCAGCCAACTGGCCGCACGCCTCAACTGGCTGCGAGCTGCCGTGCTCGGCGCCAACGACGGCATCGTCTCCGTGGCGGCCACCGTCGTCGGTGTCGCCGCCGCCACCACCGACGTACGCCCGGTGCTCATCGCCGGCGTCGCCGCCGTGATTGCCGGCGCCCTGTCGATGGCCGTCGGTGAATACGTCTCGGTCTCCAGCGCGTCGGACTCCCAACGCAGCATCATCGACCGGTTGCGTGGATCACTGCGCCAGGACCCGGCTCGCGAGCATGCCGCGCTGCGAACCGCCCTGCAACAGCAGGGACTGAGTGCCGCGACCGCCGAGGCCGTCGCCACCGAACTGGGGCAGCGCAGCGGACTGAGCGCACACCTGCGCACCCGGTGGCACCTCGACGTCGACGAGGTGCTCAACCCGTGGCACGCGGCGTACGCCTCCGCACTCGCCTTCTTGGCCGGCGCGCTGCTGCCGTTGCTGACGATCCTGCTGACGCCGGTCGACATCCGGATCCCGGTCACCGGGGTGGCCGTGCTGATCGCGCTCACCATCACCGGCTACGTCAGCGCCAAGCTGGGCGAGTCCTCGGTGCCGCGATCGATCCTGCGGATCGTGCTCGGCGGTATGGCCGCGCTGCTGCTGACCGGAGCGGTCGGCAGCCTGCTCGGCTGAGTGGGCTGCCGGGGCTCTCAGGACCGACGGTCGCGCCAGCGTTCAACGACGGCGTCCGCGTCAAGCACGCGGACGATCTGGCCAGGCATCGGCGCCCCGCGACGGTGATGCTCGCGGACCCGCCGATTCAGGTCGGTGACCAGGTCGCGTACGACCCGCTCGTCGCGAATGTCCGCCACGGTTTCGTCGATCTCGGCGACTTCCTTGCGCAACTGCATGCCGGGCGGCAGCGGCATCGAGAGGCCCTCGCGCTCGAGCTTCGCCTTGATCCACCAGTTCTCGTCGGTCTGGCGCAGATTACCCAGCGGTTTGCCGGCCCCGGGGAGGTTGTCGAACTCTCCTCGCTCCTGGGCCTCACGAATCTGCCGGTCGATCCAGTGCTCACCCATGGCCCAAGGTTACGCCGCGAGGTCGGGGAGGCGGCCTTCCTCGCGACCCTGGTTGTAGGCATTCAGCCAGGTCTCCGCGACGATCTCGTGCCCCATCGGGGTCGGGTGAATGCCGTCGGCGGCCAGCTCGGCCGGCTCGTGACCCTGCAGGGCATCGGCCATCGCAGCCTCCAGATCGACCACGACCAGATTGCGTTGCGCGGCCAGCTTGCGAATCACCGCCACCTTGCCGTCGAGGTCCTCGTGATACGTGGCAACCTCCTCGTTGGCGTCAACGATGAAGGGGATCACCACCATCGTCGGCAGCGGCGCAATGCGATCCAGCAACCCGCGGTAGCCCTCCTCGAATTCCTCGACCGAGGTGGGCTGGTTGCGGCTGAACCGCCGCCAGGTGTCGTTGACGCCGACGTAGAGGCTGACCAGGTCGGGCTGGTGGCCCAGGCAGTCCTCCTGCAGCCGCGCAGCGACGTCGGGCACCGTGTCACCGCTGACGCCGGTGTTGATGACGGTGGCGCCACCGTGTCGGGAGAACTGCTCGGCCAACAGGCGTACGTAGCCCGCGCCGAGCGCCTCAGGATCCTCGCGGCGGCGACAGTCCGTGATCGAGTCGCCAATGAAAACGATCGTACTCATGGGCGGAGCCTACCCGCGGAATCCTCCGGCGGCATCCTGCGACCGCCGAAGAATCCCGCTTCTTTGCGCCAGTCGAGCTCAGCGCTGCAACTCGGCGCACCGGCCCAGGAAATCGGCTTCGGCCCGGCAGGCGTTCGCAAAGTCCCCCAGATGCAGCGATTCGTCGATGCCGTGCATCCGGGAATCCGGGTCGGCGACCGCGGTCACCAACACCGTCGCCTCGGGGAAGGCGGCCTGGAAATCGGCGACCATCGGGATCGAGCCACCCTGGCCGACGAACACCGGCTCCCGACCCCAGGCCTGCCCAAAGGCCGCCTGGGCGGCGTCGGCGTACGGGCCTTCGAAGGGCACCTGCCCCGGCTGCCCGGCTTCGCCGTCATGGACGGTCACCTTGGCTCCCCAGGGTGCATGCGTACGCAGGTGCTCGGTGAGGGCGGACATGGCCTCGTGGGCGTCCTGGCCCGGAGCCACCCGCATGCTGACCTTGGCGCGGGCCGAGGGCGCGAGCACGTTGGCGGCCTTGTCGACCGGGGTGGCATCAATGGCGAGCACCGACACCGAAGGCTTGCGCCACATTCGGCCAGCGAGACCGTCGGTGCCGATGGTCTGGACGCCTGGCAGCATCCCCGACTCGGTAGCAACCCGTTCGGCCGGATAGTCCAGGTCGGGCTCCTCGGCGTTGCGTACGCCGGCCACCGCCACATTGCCAGCGTCGTCGTGGAGGGTGGCGAGCAGCCGGCACAGGGTGGTGAGCGCGTCGGGGACGACGCCACCGAACTGGCCCGAGTGCAGCAGCCGGTCCGAGGTCTCGACCTCGACGACGCAGTCAGCCAGGCCGCGCAGCGTGGTGGTGAAGGCCGGCGCACCGACCTCCCAGTTGCCCGAGTCAGCGATGACGTAGACGTCGGCGGCCAGCAGCTCGCGGTGTTCGGCCATCAGGTCCGCCAGCGTCGGCGACCCCATCTCCTCCTCGCCCTCGACGAAGACGGTGACACCAACCGGGGGCTGGCCACCCCAGGCGCGAAGGGCGGCCAGGTGGACGGCGAAGCCGCCCTTGTCGTCGGCCGCGCCGCGCCCGTACAGGCGGCCGTCGCGTTCGGTGGCAGTGAAGGGATCGCTGTGCCACTGGTCCACCGGCCCGGTCGGCTGGACGTCGTGGTGGGCGTACAGGCAGATGGTCGGAGCGCCCTTGGGCGCCGGGTAGCGCCCGATGACCGCAGGCTTCCCACCCGCGGCGGACACGATGCGTACGTCGGGGCATCCTGCGCCGGTGAGGAGTTCGGCGACCGCCTCCGCGCTCGCCTGCACCTGATCGGCGCGATCCGGGTCCGAACTGACTGACTCGATCGCCACCAACCGCTTGAGGTCCGCGAGGGCCCCCGGGATTTCGGCCTCCACCGCTGCTGCACGAGAACTCATGCCGGTCAGGTTAGTGGGTCGGACGTGTGGGGTGGTCGGGAGCCACGGCCCCGCTGCGCTACCGCTGGAGGCTGTAGTTGTGCAGGTCAGGCGTACGCCTCTCACGGCCGCAGATTGCGGGCCTCCCAGATGGCCTTCATGCCGACATCCTCGGCCAGGATCTTCTCGCGGCGCTCCGGCTCAAGGCCCTTGAGCACGTCGACCGCTTCCGCCATGCCGAGTGGGTTGACGATGGCGGCGAGCCGCGCGGACAACTCCGGCGCCTGCTCGACGGTGACCGCCTCCACCGGCTGGCCCGTCAGCACCGCCAACGCCTTGGTGGCTTCGAGCTGGATTTCGGGCGCCAACTCCCCGGAGTCGTCGCTGCCCTGCAGGACCTCCACCTGTACGCCGGCCGCCGCCAGCGCCGCGCAGTAGCGCTGCACCGCATCCGGGTCGGCCTGGATGGTGCCGGCGATCACGTCGGCCGGCACCCCAAGGTTGCTGGCGACCGTGGCCATCCCCTTGCGCGGCGGCGTGGGCACGATCGGTGTCATGAGGATGTTGCGGGCAGCCCGCTCGGGGCTGTTCGGCGGCGGGAAACGGTGCCAGCTCGGCGCCTCGAGCAGGTCCGCCACCACCAACCCCTCGATGGTGTCCGGGGTGGTCGGCGCCGAACTGCGCCGCAGCACCTCCGCCACCACCTCAACGTTGTCGCGCCGCGCCTTGCGCAGCCGAGTCCCCTGCAGGAAGAGCCGTGCAGCCTCCTTGTCGCCGGCGCCCAACACCAGATCGGCACCGTAGACGCCGACGAGCGGGCGTTGCGCGGGGATCACCATCGCCTTGTCGATCGAGCGAAGCGGAATGTCACCGGCCGGGCCGCTCAGGATGCCGGTACCGAAGTCGACCGAGGCAGACCGGTAGCCCCGCAGCCACGTCCAGAAGATGAGGATCGACCCGCCTGCGCCGAGCACGAAACCGATGGCCAGTCCGATGATGACGCTGGTCGACGACGAGCCGGTGATGTTGCCGATCGCTCCGCCACCCACGGTGACAGCGATCGTGATCACCACCACGCCAATGATGAGGAAGGCTGCGTTGCGGGCGTACATGTTCGGCGCAAGCTCGTGGGTGCCCGACATCGGCTGCATCGCCATGGCGGGCTCAGGCACCCATCGCGGCCGGGATCGGTGCGGTCCAGACCTCGCGGATCTCAGCCAGGTCAAGGCTGATCAGGCCGTTGATCTCGAGCGCCGGGGCACCGGTCACCTCACCCAAGCGGGTCAGTTCGACGCCGTGCTCCTCGCAGAGCTCGCGCAGCCGACGCAGGTGCTGGCCGGCGAGGCTGACCAACGCGCGGCCGGCGGATTCACTGAAGAGCTGGACAGCCGGTTCGTACGCGGCCCCCTCCCCGGTCGGCAGCGTCAGCGCGACGCCCTGGTCGTGGCGGAGCGCCGACTCCACCAGCGCCTGGGCCAGACCGCCGTCCGCCAGGTCGTGGGCGGAGCTGAGCAGGCCCTCGGCCGCGGCCGCACGCATCACCAGTGCCAGTCGGCGTTCGTGATCCAGGTCGACCTGCGGCGGCTGGCCGCCGAGGTGGCCGCCGTGGACGACGTCGGCCCACTGGGAACCCGACATCTCCTCACGGGTGGTGCCCAGCATCACCACGGCGTCGCCGGGGTGGCTGAAGCCCATCGGCGTACGCGCGGCGACGTCGTCGATCACACCGAGCACACCAACCACTGGCGTCGGCAGGATCGCGGTCTCGCCGGTCTGGTTGTAGAAGGACACGTTGCCGCCGGTGACGGGGATGCCGAGCTGCTGGCAGCCGTCCACCAGCCCCAGGATCGCCTCGACGAACTGCCACATCACCGCCGGATCCTCGGGCGAACCGAAGTTGAGGCAGTCGGTGATCGCCACCGGTTCGGCGCCGACCACGGCAACGTTGCGATACGCCTCCGCCAGCGCCAGCTGGGCGCCCAGATAGGGGTTGAGGTAGGCGAATCGACTGTTGCAGTCGGTCGCCAGGGCGATCCCCAGACCGGTCTCCTCATCGATTCGGATGACGCCGGAGTCCTCAGGCTGGGCCAGCACCGAGTTTCCTCGGACGTAGCGGTCGTACTGGTCGGTCACCCAGGACTTGTCGGCAAGGTTCGGCGATCCGACCATGGTCAACAGCGCCTGCTTGAGGCCCTCGGGGCTGTTGTCGCGCGGCAGCTCGTTGGCGTCGTCGGCCATCACGGCGTCGATCCACTCCGGCCGGCTGTAGGGACGGTCGTAGGTGGGGCCGTCGTGGGCGACAGTGCGCGGCGGCACATCGACGACGGTTGCGCCGTGCCAGTCGATCACCAGGTGCTCGCCGTCGGTGACCTCACCGATGACGGTTGCCTGCACCTCCCACTTGCGGCAGATCGCCATGAAGGCATCGACCTTGTCCGGAGTGACGACCGCCATCATGCGTTCCTGGGACTCGCTCATCAGGATCTCTTCGGGGCTCAGGGAGGAGTCCCGCAGCGGCACCAGGTCGAGATCGACGTGCATGCCGCCGTCACCAGCGCTGGCGAGCTCGCTGGTGGCACACGACAGTCCCGCGCCGCCGAGATCCTGGATGCCGCTGATGAGGCCCTCGGAGAAGAGCTCCAAGGTGCACTCGATCAGCAGCTTCTCCATGAAGGGGTCGCCGACCTGGACGCTGGGGCGCTTGGCCGGGCCGTCCGAATCGAAGGTCTCCGAAGCCAGCACCGAGACACCGCCGATGCCGTCGCCGCCGGTGGCTGCGCCGTACAGGATCACCTTGTTGCCGACGCCACTGGCATGGGCGAGGTGCAGGTCCTCGTGCCGCAGTACGCCCACGCAGAGTGCGTTGACCAGCGGGTTGCCGGCGTAGGTCGAGTCAAAGACGACCTCGCCGCCGATGTT
This sequence comes from Parenemella sanctibonifatiensis, assembly GCF_002250565.1. Lineage (GTDB taxonomy): Bacteria > Actinomycetota > Actinomycetes > Propionibacteriales > Propionibacteriaceae > Parenemella > Parenemella sanctibonifatiensis. Next base: position 145,723 of record NZ_NMVJ01000011.1, on the reverse strand, counting down.
GGGCAGGCCCAGACAGTTGCCGTAGCCGCCGACGCCGGCGACGATCCCGGGCATCACGCGGCGGGTGTCGGGCGCATCCAGCGGGCCGAACCGCAGCGGATCCATCACGGCCACCGGGCGGGCGCCCATCGCCAGGATGTCGCGCACGATGCCGCCGACACCGGTCGCGGCGCCCTGGTAGGGCTCCACGAAGGAGGGGTGGTTGTGTGACTCGGCCTTGAAGGTGACGGCATAGCCGTGGCCGATGTCGACCACGCCGGCGTTCTCGCCGATACCGGCCAGCAGCGGCCCGCGCGGGGTGTCCTGGCTCAGCGCACCGAACTTCTTCAGGTGGATCTTGGAGGACTTGTAAGAGCAGTGCTCAGACCACATCACCGAGTACATCGCCAACTCACAGGCGGTCGGGCGGCGGTCGAGGATCGAGCGGATCCGCTCGTACTCGTCGGGCTTCAGCCCGAGCTCGGCCCACGGCTGGGCGATGTCGGGAGTCTGCTGAGCATCGTTGACGGTGTCGGCCACGGACCCAATCTATCGTCCCTGACCAGCTTGTGCCCGATGTGTCGAAGAGGGGGCCAACAGCCTGCCGGCCCCGCACACTCGGGCGTGCGGGGCCGGAACTGATGCTGGGAGTCGATCAGCCGTTGAGCTTGGCGTACTCCTCGGCGTAGACCTGCTTGGCCTTCTCCTTGGCGGAGCTGAAGCTCTTCACGCCGTTCTCCCAGGCAGTCATCGGCTGACGGCCCTGGATGATGTCGGCCTTGAGGTCGGTCAACTGCCGCTCGGCCGCGATGGAGTTGACGTCCTCCTCATTGAAGATGTTCTCGGCCGGGTTGGGCATCTTGTCCACCATGATCTTGCGGGCGAAGTCCAGCGTCATCTGACCGGACTTCTCCGGGCCTTGGAAGACGGACGACCCCTGCATGCCCAGGTAGCTGGTCATCAGCGGCTCCTGCTTGCTCATGTCGGAGTTGGTCTTGATGGCGCCGTCCTCGATGGTGAAGTGGCGACCCTCGATGCCGTACTGGAACCGCGTGTACTCCGCGGTGCCGTACGGGGACGCGAGCGCGTCGGCGACCCGGAGCAGCTCGCGTACCCGATCGGGCGAGTCCTGCTTGGAGATCGCGATCGGCGCGTAGTAGGCACCCGGACCGGTGTGCTTGACCGCCGGCCCACCGCCGTCGAACTTCGGGTTGACCAGGAAGCCGGTGCTGCGGTCGGAACCCTCTTCTGTCAGCGTCACCCGAGTGATCGCACCCTCGTGATAGAAGGTGGTCTGCTCGGCCTTCCACCAGACGTTGTTGTTCTGCGGCTCGATGAAGGAGTTCGGGTGCAGCAGGCCCGCATCCCAGACCTTCTTGACCCACTCCAGCGCCGCGACCATCTCCTCGGACTCGTTGGCGTGGATGAAGCTGCCGTCATCCTCGACGCGCCAGATGTTCGGCGCCCCGAGGCCCTCCAGCACCAGGTTGAGCAGCCACTCGACCGGATCCGACCCCATCGCGAACTTCCCGTCTCCGGTCAGCTCGGTGAAGATGTCGTACAGCTCCTCGTAGTTGGCCGGCTCCACCATCGAATCCAGGCCGATCGCCTCGAGGTTGGCCGCGCTGGTGCGGCAGCAGCGACCGGTCGCCGCGGTACGCGGACGGGGGATGGCGCGCAGAGCGCCGTTGATGACGCCGACGTCCCAGGCATCCGGGCGCATCGCGGCCAGCGCGGGGTACTCCGCGGCGGCGTCGCCGGACAGGTACTCAGTGAGGTCTTCGAACTCGGACTCCAGCAGGTCACCGAACCGGGACACCGGGACGACCTGGACGAAGTCGGGCAGGTCACCGGAGGCGACCCGGGTCTGGAAGACCGCGTCGTAGTCGACGAAGGAACCAAAGGTGATGTCCCACTGTGCGCCGGTTGCCTGCTCGAGGTCATCCCAACGCTGGTTGTTGCCGCGGGCCGCCGGCGGGGCGTTGCCCTGGGTCAGGAAGCTGACGGTCGCGATCTCAGGCAGCGGCAGGATGTCGCGCGAGGGCGGCGGCTCCGGGTAGGTCCAGTACGCCTCGGGCAGGCCCAGCTCGACGTCGGCTTCGACGTCAGGGGTGGTCCCTGCGAGCTTGGCGTAGGTCGGCTTGAGGCTGTCGCGAGACTCCGGCGCATTGGCGTTGCCGCCACCCTCGCCGCCGGTGGCGTTGTCGTCCGTCGAGCAGGCGGTCAGGGCGGCACCGGCCGCAACTGCCGCAGTACCGGCCAGCAGGGACCGTCGGTTGAGGCGCATCTTCGCTCCTTGGTAGAGAAAACCTGCGCTCACGCTAACCGACCTGGGCGCCGCCCGGGCCGCTTCGTAATAAAAGGGTTACTTAGGACGTATCCATCTGTCCGCTATCGGCCAGCAAATTTCATGGTTTGTTACGCAATCGATGTCACGACCCGCACGCCGCGGTCCTTGAGGGTGGTCAGCAGGTCGTCGACGTCAGCGACCCGGAGCAGTCCGCCGACCTCGGGCTGCGCCCCGGCACTGCCCTGCTCGGCGAGCTCCTGGTCCGAGAGCTGCATCGAGGCGGGCAGGTCGGTCACCTCGAGCGTGGTCACCGAGGGTTCCAGCACCGCCGCGAGCAGCGCCGGCACCGCCATCTCGCGCCCGGCGTACAGGTGGACGCCGGCCGGCTGACCGGCGACCTCGGCGTACGCCTGCAGCCCCCGCAGGATGTCGAGGGCCCGCATCGCCGCCAGCGGCCGGCCCAGCAGGACGGCAGCCCGGCGGACGTGCCAGTCCCGCGCCGGATGCCAGGCACTGCGACCCGACCCGCGCACCGCCAACTGCAGCGTCGGCTCAGTGACGGGGTCCTTGCTGAGCCGGTCGACCGCGCGGTGATCGGCGTACACCCGCAGCGGCTGCCCAGTTGCCTCGGCTCGATCGCCCGGATCAGGGAGCGGTCGGCGCAGCGTGGCCTCGACCCGCCAGCCCGGCTCGGGTTCGTGGCTGAAGTCGAGAAACTCCGTGCCGGCCCGCCAGTAGCGCCGCTCGATCCGCACTCCCCCAGCTGGTGGCCGGTCTTCGGCGAAGCCGAAACAGGTGTCCCAGACGCGCTGCGCCACCTCGTCAGGCGTCAGCCCCTCGACCGGTTCGGCGTCGGTCAGCCAGGCCGCGGCGGTCTCATTGGCGGCATGGCGCGGCGGCTGCGCACCACCACCGAACACGCGCAGGTCCTCCTCGGGCAGCCGTACGCCGTCGATGTCGGCGGGCAGTTCCGGTGCCGGAGCGCCGCCGTCGCGGACGTACTGAGTCAGCCAGCCGAAGGCCCGGCGCCGCGACGCGGGGGTGTATTCGTGCTCGGCCTCGAAGCCGAACACCTCCAACGGCCACGGCTCCCGGCTGTGCCCGGCGTGGTGATCGGCGAGCTTGTCCCGCGTCGCGACGACCGCGCCGTAGGCACACCACAGGTCAAACCGCGGCGCCAGAATCAGAGTCGGTCGCGGCGCGACCAGGGAGTACAGAGCAGCGATCGCCTCGCCGCGCGGGTTGACCGGGAAGTAACAGTCACAGTGGGAGTCCAGGGTCCGATGATCAAGGTGGGAGATCTCGCTCACGGTGCCGGTCGAGGTCACCACGGCGGCGATCCGCGGCTCCAGCACCGCCGCCCACCAACTCACGGCGCCGCCACCGCTGTGCCCGGTCACCCCGATCCGGCTGCTGTCGATCCCTTGGGAGACGAGCAGGTCGTACGCCCGCACCGCCACCCACGCCTCGGCAGCGGCCGGTGAGTAGCCTCGGCTCACCCACCAGAACTCGCCGAAGCGGTGCAACCCGTGATGTTTGCCGGGGATCTCGCCGTACTGCAGCGTGTCCACGATCAAGGTCGTGAAGCCGAGCTGGGCCAGCCGCCGCGGATGATCTTGGTAGTGGATCTTCTGGGCCGGGCTGTGGCCGCAGAAGTAGAGCATGCCCGCACCACTGGCGTGGCCGGCCGCCGGGCGGTAGAGGTTGGCGGTGATGACCAGCCCGGGCGAGGCCTCGAACCAGCCGCGCTCCACGACGTGACTGCCCTGATCCACCGCCCCGGTGACATGCCAGGCCGGCGGCAGGTCACGTTCTGGACGTCGTGCCGCCAGGCCCCAGTCCTGCCACACCTGATCCCGGCGCTGTTCCCGCCAGGCTTGCGGCGAGGTACCGGCCGGCGGACCTGGCAGCGCCCCGATGGCACGGTCGTGGCCGAGGGTGCGGAAGTAGTCGTCAACGTCCATGGGTGACTCCTGTGTCTGAAGCGGCGACGCTGGTCACTCTAGACGCATCACGGCGACCCGACTGACCTCCTCAGGACTACGACAGGACACAGAACGGCCCGGTCGGATCACTCCGACCGGGCCAACTGATCACAATCGCGGGCCGCCGGACTCAGCAGCCACCATGATCAGAAGTCTGCGAGAACGGCCGCCAGCCCCTTCTCCTGCAACGCGACCAGCTGCGCCGACACGGCCTCGACGAAGGCGGTCTGCTCGGCCAGCTGCGGACCCAACACGGCGTGGTCCACCAGGGCCGCCTTGGCGAGCTGGTCCACGCCACCCTCGGCGAGCTGCTTGAGCAGATCGCGGGCCGGCTCGTCGGGGACATTGCCCTCGGGCAGGTCGGCGTACACGACCGCCGCGAGCCAGGCTGCGGTCAGCAGCACCAGGGCCTTCGGGGCCGGGTCGCCGTGCTCGGCATGCCAGGCCACCGGGCCCGGGACGCGCTGGGTGAGCTTGGCCGAGCCGTCGGAGCCGACCTGCTGGCAGGTGTGACCCAGCTCCAGGTTGGAGAACCGGACGAACAGCTCCTTGCGGTAGTCGATCGGGTCGAAGCCGTCGGGCAGCGTGATGGTGGGCTGCATCTCCTCGCCGAGCTGCCAGGTCGCCGCCTTGATGGCGTCGTTGACCGCGCCCTCGGCGATGAAGGTGCCGCCGTTGAGCAGGCCGAGGTAGGCCAGCATCGAGTTGGCGGCGTTGAGGAGACGGAGCTTGACCAGCTCGTAGCGGTCCACCTGGTCGGACAGGATCGCGCCGCTGCTGGCCCAGTCGGGGTGCGGGCCGGCGAAGTCGTCCTCGAGCACCCACATGGTGAAGGGCTCGCCCGGCACCGGGATCTGATCCTCGAAGCCGGCCTCGGCGGCCATGTCCCGATGCTTGTCGGTGGTGGCGGGGACGATCCGGTCGACCATGGTGTTCGGGGTCGAGACCGAGGCGTCCAGGTAGGCGGTGAGCTTGTCGCCCTGCTCGGCCGGCAGTAGCGCGGCGAACTGGCGCAGCAGCCGACCCAGACCGGTGCCGTTGTGGCCGACGTTGTCGCAGCTCACCAGGGTGATCGGGTTGCCCGAGTCGGCGCGGTCCAGCAGGCCACCGGCGAGCACGGCCAGCATGGTGGTCGGCACCCGGTCGGCGTCACCGAGACCGGCGGCGTCCTCCCGTACGCCTGCCGCCTCGACGTCGAGGTCGCTGCTGCCCGGCTTGTAGCCGTAGCCCTTCTCGGTGATCGTCAGGGTGACGACGTGGCATTCGGGGTCGGCGATGGCGGCGCGCACCGCGGCGGGCTCATCCTTGGCGACCAGCGCGCGGTCGATCACGGTCATCCGGCGCGGCTCGGCGGCGCCGGGGCCGACCTCGACGATGGTGTAGCTCATATTCTGCGCCTTGAGCGTCTCCACGAGCTGGCGGTTGCTGCGGGCCACGGCGGTGATGCGCCACGGCTGGCCGGCGGCATCGGCGGTGTAGACCGCCTGGTGAGCGCGGTGGAAGTTGCCGAGTCCCAGGTGGACGATGCGCGGCTGTTCAGTCATGCGTGACTCCCTTCGTCTTTCCGCCTCTGCGGACCGAGTGATGCGGCGGCGTCGTGCGGCGTGGCCGTGGGGTCATTCTGCCAGTCGTACGCCGTTCAGCCCACCGGCCACCGGGCGGCGGACCGGGCTGTCACCTGACGACAACCGCGATCAGGCCGCGAGTTGGGCCTCCAGCCAGGTGCGATCCGGCGTCACGCCGGCCGCGGCGAGGGCGAGGCTCACCGCGCCGACCACCGGAGCGCTCACCGCACGCAGGTCCCGGCCCGGCAGCCCGGCCCGTACGCCGCGGGCCAGCGAGGTGTCGTTGGCCAGCAGGCCTCCGGCCAGCACGATCGGACCGCCGGCATCGACCACCGCCAGGGTGGCGAGCAGCCGTTGCGTGGCGGAGTCCACGATCTGCTCGGCGACAGCGTCGGCAGCGTTGAGGACGATGGGGGCGAGCCGGGCCAGGTCCGCGGGCCGGACGGCGGCCACCGCGGCGATGAGTTCCTGTCGCAGGTCCACGGTCGTTGTCGGTTCGACGTCGAGGGCGGCGAGCACCGGCTCGGTGAGGGCAGTGCTGGGCCCGCGGCCGTCCAGCGCGGCGGCGACGGCCCTGACCGCCTGCCAGCCGATCCACAGGCCGGATCCTTCGTCGCCGAGCATCCAGCCCATCCCGTCGCAGCGCGCGGTCATGGCGGTGTCCTGATAGCGGGCGGCCACGGCCCCGGTGCCACTGAGCAGCAGGCTGCCGGTCTCGGCACCACTGAGGAAGGCGATGTCCAGATCGGTGCGCAACTCCAGCTCGGCGCCGAGGTCGCCGCAGGCCTGCTGCATGGCCTCCTCGAGCACGGCCCGGCCCGCTCCCCCGGCACCGCTGGCCCCCAGGCAGACGTGGCTCACCGACGGCGGCTCGCCTTCGGACTGCAGCGCTGCGGCAACCGCGGCCGCCAGCCGTTCTGCGGCCAGGCCCGGCGAGGAGAACGGGTTGGCACCCGGCGTACGCCCGACCCAGACCTGGCGCTGATCATGATCGACCCGGACCGCGGTGATGGAGCTGCCGCCCAAGTCGATGCCGAGCACGGCGTCAGTTCGGTCCTGGCGGGATTGCTCCGATGCACCCGTTCGGCCGGGTCCTTCGGCAGGGGTGGTCGTTGAACTGGTCACCGTCGCATTGTCGCCGACCAGCTTGTCGCCACCCCAGCGGGACGCGGCACGCATCGGGATCGACTCACGCTTCCGCGGCCTCGGCCTGCGAGGCGCGGGCCTCCCGCACGATGAGCGCCCCGACCAGCACGACGATGAACGACACGTAATAGAGCTGAGCGCCGGGGTACAACTCAGCCGGCCGCCCGGTCGCCGTCTCAAACATCAAAACGACCACGCTGGCGCCAAATCCTGCCAAAGAACCAAGAGTCCCCATGCCGCCGCTTCGGCTGCCAAGCACCCGCAGAGCGCCATCTGCCACCAAGAGACAACAGCAGCCGACGACAACAAACCCGAACATCCGTATCCCCCCGACCGGCCGCGTCATGCTCATGTCGTCAAGCGCGTGCTGAATACCGTTGGACACCTCATCCCGGTAGACATCCCACGGCGTAAGCATGCCCACCACGGCCATGACGACACCGACGAGCATCAGAACGGCCCCGGCGCGCAGCCAGACTCGGGCAGGATCGGCCGTGCCTTGGATTGCCCCCGCTCGGCGACTGGCTTGGCCGGCGCCATCGGCAACACGATCATTCATAGGACCTCACCTCGGCATCAGCGACTCGAGCAAGCGGACCTGTCCTCAAACGGCCATGACCTCAGGCGGGAAGGAGTATCAGTCTTGACCGCGACCAACTGAGACCACGATCATCAAGCTGTGATCCGTCGACGTGTCGCCCTCATCCTAGCGTTCTTCACTGTTCCAGTACGAGAACGGCGCGATCTACTGGAGCTTGGCGACCGATGCGCACCCCGTCATGGGGCTGATCAGAACGGCATGGGGGAGAACGGTTGGGAGAACGGACCATTCGGATACCCCACCAGCGGTGAACAGCACCCCGGCGATGGACAACCAGCCAACCACCGGGTCCAGTTCTTCGAACACGGCTTCCTCTACTGGGACGGCTACACCGTCATGGGCGAATGGACCGACCAATTCGGACGCACCGCACACGTGGCCTACACCACCGACTCCCTGACGTCGCCCCGATGACAAGTCGCCTCAGCAAAGCCCGCACCATCGCCACTCGCGCCTCCTACGTCGGGCTGATCTCCTCGCTCGGCTTCAGCATCAGCGGCGTCTTCGGCTGGGGCTACCCCGAACTCAGCTGGTTCTTCACTGCCCACATGATCCTCACCTACACCGCGGCCGCCTTGGCGCTTCTTGCGTTGCCCCGCAGCGGCCTCGCCCTCCTGATCGCAAGCATGGTCCTGCTCTACTCCGCCGGCTGCCTGTTCTATCTGGACAAGGCCAGCACCTCCTGGTGCCACCCGCCGACCATGAATCCGGACCGAGACCGACGCCACCTGACCATCGACTACAGCGCCGGCCTGGTCCACTGCGTCGGAGAGCAGTCCGGCCACCGGGCCGTTTCCTTCGACTACATCCTCAAGCGCGGCATCCCCTGGCCCTGAACCGGCCCTCAGCGCCGGGCTGCGCCACCCGGCGCTACCGTCGATCCTGGAGGGAGAGTCATGGCACACAAGTACGGGCCCAGTCACGAGAGCGTCACCGCCTTCCTCGAGGAGGTACGCGCCACCCCCAAGGCAGCGTGGGGTCCCCTGATGGAGGGCGACACGACCGTTCAGGAGCAGCCCGCCGCCGTCAAGGCCACCGTCGGCGCGATGTCCGCTGCGGTCCGGGCCGCGGTCGACAAGGCGGGCCGCGACGCGTTCGCGTCCGTCGGCCTCACCAACGACGACCTGGACCGGCGCCCCCGCACCCGGGCACGGGAGCGGGTCGCCAGCGCCGCCATCGCTCTCGCGATGGGCGACAAGCTCGCCCCCGAACACCGCGAGGTCCTGTTGCGCGTGTTCGTCGACGCCGGCTTCACGTCGGTGTCGGGGCCCTGAGCGCGACCGCACAACCACAGCAGGCTGTAGTTGTGCAGGTGAAACCGGCCGAATCGCCTGCACGGCTACGCGATGCTGTAGTTGTGCAGGTCGGCCGTACGCCAGGCGGTGCCGGCACCAGACGGGGCGGACCTCGGGCGTACGTTTCCTCAACAAGTTGAGCTTCCGTGCCCCCAACCCGGGATCTGAGGCCCCGTTCCTCAACACGTTGAGGTTTCGCCGCCCCGCTGCGGCATCCGGGTCCTGCGCACCAGACCCACCTGCGAGGATGGGGCAGCATGAGCCCTGACGACACCCTCCGTCTGCGCCCCAGCTACACCGGTGAGTTGGGCGCCGCATGGCAGGGGCGCACCGACCCGGCCACCCTCGCACCCCTGCTGGCCCGCGCGGCCGAGCGGGTCGGCGTACCGACCATCACCGATCGGGACTGGTGGCAGGCCGCCGAGCCGCACCTGGCCGATCACCTCGCCGAGGCCGAACGCGAGTTCGGACAACCCTGGCCCCAGCCTCTGCTGCAGGACTGGCTCCGTTATCACCGCGACGGCGACCGCAGCGTCTACGAGGGCAAGGAGTTTGCGCGGGCCCGCCGGGTGGTACGTGGCATCCTCGCCGCTGCCGTCACCGGCCGCGAGGACTGGATCGACGAGGTCGCCGACGGACTCTGGCTGATCCTCGAGGAGTCCAGCTGGTGCTGGCCCGCGCACGACCGCGCCTTCTCCGACCACGACGAACGTCCGCCGCACCGAGACGACCCCACCCTGGACCTCGGAGCCGGCGAGATGGCGGCGCTGGTGGCGTACGCCGACCGGATCCTCGGCCCCGCCTTCGACGACCGCATCCCGGGTCTGCGCCGCCGCATCCGCGACGAGGTACGCCAGCGGATCATCGAGCCCTATCACGCGACCGACTGGTGGTGGGTCGGCATCGAACGCACCACCAACAACTGGAATCCGTGGATCCTCAGCAACCTGCTCGCCGCCACTACCTTCCTCGAGGACGACGAGGTACGCCGCAGCCACACCGTCGCCCAGGCCATCCAGGACCTTGATCGTTATCTGGCCACGCTGCCCGCCGACGGCGCCATCGACGAGGGCTACAACTACTTCTGGGCCGGCGCCGCGCGCATGTTGGAGGCGCTCGACTGGCTTCGCGCCGCCACCGACGGCGCCCTCGATGCCACCGAACTGACCAAGGTAGGCGCGGTGGTCGGCTATCCCGCCTCGGTGCATCTGCGCGAGGGCTGGTTCTTCGTGGTCGCTGACGGCACCGCCCAAAGTCCCGCGCCGCAGCCCTGGCATCTCACGCACCGCTGGGGGCGCCTGATCGGCGACGACACCAGCGTGGCGCTGGCCGCCGCCTGGCGTGGCCAGGGCGCGATCCCCTCGGTCGGTTTCGGCGCGCTGGGGCGTTTCATGTCCGCCCTCAACGACCCGGACTGGATGGCTGCCAAGCCCGGCGAACCGGCCTACCCGGCGGCCTCGGCGTACGAGTCAGTGCAGGTGAGCCTGGACCGGCAGACCGCCGGCACGTACGAGGGCCTCACCCTCGGCGTCAAGGGCGGCCACAACGGCGAGATGCACAACCATCTCGACGTCGGGCAGGTGATGGTCGCCGTCAGCGGGATCCCGCTGCTGGTCGATCTGGGCGCCCCGACCTACACCCGCAAGACCTTCTCGGCCGACCGCTACGACCTGCTGCCGATGCGCTCGGACTGGCACAACTGTCCCCAGCCCGCCGGCCTGCTGCAGGGCCGCGGCACCGCGTACGCCGCCACCGAGCACTCCCACGACGACGACGGCCAGGTCTCCCGCACCCGGATGCAGTTGGCCGGCGCCTACGACCTCGCCGAGGGTGACAGCTGGATCCGTGAGGTCACCTTCGACCGGACGGCCGCCACCATCGAGGTACGCGACCAGTGGCAGATCCGCACGCCCGGCGACACTTCGGTCGTGTGGGTGGTGGCCGGTGACGTACGCCCGACCGAGACCGGCGCCGACGCCACCGGCGAGCACGGCGCGCTGTCCCTCGAATGGGACCCTGCCCGTGCCACCGGGGTCGAGGTGGAGACCTGGGACCTGGACGAGGACCCGAAGCTCACCGACGTCTGGGACGAAGAGGTGACCCGTCTCCGGGTCAGCCTGCCCGCCTCCGGCGAGCTCGTCACCACCATCCGTCAGGCCTGAGTGGTCACCAGCTGCCCCTGAACGGCGAGAAACGGCGTTTCCCCTCTGCAAATATCGGCGTCGAGTGGCAGCTGGTTACCACAAGCCACTCGGCCGTCACTCCCCTGCGGCCTGCGCGGTGAGCGCGCGCTGCAGTTCGGCGGTCTCCTCCGTCACGATCCGGCGCAGTGCGCCGGGCGCGTCGGGGTGCAGCTCCAGCCACTCCTGGGTGGCACCCACGACGGGATGATCCGCCGGGTCGGTGCCGGGCTCGTGGTCCGGCCGCGGAAACAGCCCCGCGGCGAGCCGCTCGGCGATCTCCATCGGATGGTCGGCCCAGGTCTGCTCCAGGCCCTGGATGTAGTCCACCGCATAGCGCGCCACCAGTCCCGAATGCGCAGGCGCGTTGAAGCCGCCGATCATCGCGTCGACCTCGTCATTGCTGTACGCCCCGGGCTGGTGCACCCGCTGCCAGACGTCGGCCTTCACCTCGGGCGTCGGGCGCGCCGACAGCGCGCCGAGGTGATTGACGCGGTTGTCGAAGGTGTCCTTGCGGGCCAACTCGGCGTCCAGTTGTTCCGGCGTCGCGTCACCGGCGGCGGCCAGCCCACTCCAGTACAGCCAGCGCAGGTCGTCGCCACCCTCGGCCGGGACCTGAGCGACCGCATCAGCCGGCAGTTCGGTCAGCAGCGGCAGCAGGGCCCCGGCCACCCGGTGCCACACCAACCAGCCGTCGCTGCCGGGCTGGGCGCCCGCGATCTGTGCCTGGGCGGCGGCGTACAGACCGTCAGCCACCTCGCTGCGTCGGCCCGCCGGGACGTAGCGGCGTACGGCCGTGCCGGCGTTGCGGGTGATGGTGGTGAGCAGGCTGATGTCGGTCTCGGCCGGGCCGTGCTCGGCCACCGCCTGGACAAACCGGGCAGCGGGCAGCTCGGCTTCGCGGACCGCCGTCCACAGCGAGGACCAGATCACCGCGCGCGCCATCGGGTCGCCCAACCGGCTCAGCTGGGCAAGCACGGTTTCGCGGCCCCGGTCATCGAGCCGGACCAGCGCATAGGTCCAGTCGTCGTCGTTGACCAGCACCAGATCCGGCACCGGCAGGCCTGCCGCCTCGGCGACGGGGTGCCGGCGTACGCCCTCGGTCGGCTCACCGGCGGCCAGCTCGGTCTCGATCAGCTCGGTCCGCACGAGGCCGTCGGCTCCGCTGCGATAGAGCCCGACCTGCAGCCGGTGTGGCCGCCCCACCCAGGCGCCGGTGGTGGGATCGACCGACTGCTGCTCGATCACCAACTCCTCGATCGTGCCCGACCGCTGAGCCGATGCGGCCTCGGTCACCACCGGGGTGAGCACGTCGGGGCCGGCAGTCTCCAACCAGCGGGTCGCCCACTGCGACAGGTCGCGGCCGCTGGCACGGCTCAGCGAGTCGAGCAGGTCGGGCAGCGTCGTCGAGCCGAAGGCGTACCGCTGGAAGTAGTCCCGCGCGCCGGCGAAGAACTCCTCGGTCCCCACGAACCGCACCAGCTGCTTCAGCACCGAGGCTCCCTTGGCGTACGTGATGCCGTCGAAGTTCTGCCGTGCCGCCTCCAGATCGGGGATGTCGGCGACGATCGGGTGGGTGGTCGGCAGGCTGTCCTGGACGTACGCCCACAGCTTGCGGCCGCCGGCGAACGGCACCCAGGCGTCGGTGAAGCGGGTCGCCGCGGCGCTGGCGTGGGTGCCCATGTAGTCGGCGAAGGACTCCTTCAGCCACAGGTCGTCCCACCACTGCGGGGTGACGAGGTCACCGAACCACATGTGCGCCATCTCGTGCAGGATCGTGTTGGCGCGGCCCTGCCGCTGCGCCTGGGTGGCGGGGCTGGAGAAGATGTAGCGCTCGGTGAAGGTGACGCAGCCCGGATTTTCCATGGCGCCGATGTTGTATTCGGGCACGAAGACCTGGTCGTACTTGCCCCAGGGATAGGGGTAGCCGAAGTTGTCGTGGAAGAAGTCCAGCCCGGCGAACGTGATCTCGAAGAGCTCCTCGGGGTCGAGGTGTTCGGCCAGCGACTGGCGACACCACAGGCCAACCTCGATGCTGAGATGGTCGGCCGCCTCGTCCGTCCCAGTGGTCGCCGCACGCTGCCAGGTCCGGTGTACGTGGTGGTAGGGGCCGGCGGCCAGCGCCGTCAGGTACGTCGACAGTTCCGGCGTGGGTCCGAACTCGTGTCGGGTCTCGTCGCCCAGATCGATGGTGGCCTCAGCCGCCTGGTTGGAGGTGACCTGCCACTGGCTCGGCGCGATGACGCTGAGCCGGAACGGCGCCTTGAGGTCGGGCTGTTCGAGGTTGGCGTACATGCGCCGGGCATCGGCCGGCTCGAAGTGGGTGTAGAGGTAGGTCTCACCATCGGTCGGGTCGACGAAGCGGTGCAGGCCCTGACCGGTCCGGCTGTACGCCGCCCGCCCCCGGATCTCGATGACCACCGGGCGGCCGACCGGGATGTCGTGGAGGGTGAGCCGGGCGCCGTCGTAGTGACGTTCATGGAGTTCACCGTCGACGCTCACGCCGGTCAGCCCGCCCCCGTCACCGCCGATGAAGTCGATCTCGACGGTCGGTTCGGAGGTGACAAGCTGCAGCCAGCTGGTGGTCGGAAAATGTGTCTGCGCGGGGTCGGCTGCCTGACTCAGGTCGAGCTCGACGGCGTACTCGTTCAGTTCGACGGCGTCGCTGCGCTGACGTGCCTTTTCACGGGTGACATTGCTCGGATTCACCCCGCCAGCTTGTCACCTCGCCGCGTCGGCGTGGCGCAGGCCCCTCGGTCGGGCCGGGCGCGTCGGGTCAGGCGTGCTGCAGGAAGGCCTGCACGCTGGTGAAGAAGCCCCGGCCGTCGACCGACGGCGACACCAGCGGGTCGACGTTGTGCTCGGGGTGCGGCATCAGGCCGACCACGTTGCCACGTTCGTTGGTGATGCCGGCGATGTCATTGGCCGAACCGTTGGGGTTGTCGAGGTAGCGGAAGACCACCTGCTCCTCCCCCTCCAACCGCGCCAACGTCTCGTCGTCGGCGATGAAGCGGCCCTCACCGTTCTTGAGCACGATGGTGATCTGCTGGCCGTCGGTGAACTGGTTGCTCCACACGGTGTCGCGGGACACCACCTCGAGCCGCTGGTCGCGGCACACGAAGTGCTGCTTCTCATTGCGGATCAGCGCGCCCTCCAGCAGACCCGCCTCGCAGAGCACCTGGAAACCGTTGCAGATCCCCAGCACCGGCAGGCCGCGCTTGGCGCCGCTGATGACCAGATCCATCACCGGGGCAAACCGCGCGATGGCGCCGCAGCGCAGGTAGTCACCGTAGGAGAAACCGCCGGGCAGGATGACCGCATCCACGCCCTGCAGGTCGTCGTGGCCGTGCCACAGCGACACCGGGGTGGCCCCGGACAGGCGTACCGCCCGCTGGGCGTCGACGTCGTCGAGGGTGCCGGGGAAGGTGACGATCCCGATCCTCATGGTCACTTGTCGCTCTCGGCCGACTCGGCCCGCACGACGAAGGATTCGATGACGGTGTTCGCGAGCAACTGCTCGGCTGCGGTCTCGATCTGCTCGAGCCGCTCGGCGGTCACCTCACCCTCGACCTCGATCTCGAACCGCTTGCCCTGGCGTACCGACAGACCTTGGTACCCCAGCCGCTGCAGTGCCTGCGAGATGGCCTTCCCCTGCGGGTCCAGGATCTCCGGCTTCGGCATGACCTCCACGACAACGCGCCCCATGGCAGCGATCCTATCCTGATCGACAGACGGGGCCTCGTCGACGGCTCCGGCGGGCACGAACGGCTCACCGGTCAGGCGTTCGTACGCCTGCAGATAACGTTCCCGGGTCGCAGCGACGACCTCGGCGGGCAGTGCGGGCGGAGCGTCGGTGCCGTGCCGGTCCCAGCCGGACTCGCGGCTGAGCCAGTTGCGCACGTACTGCTTGTCGAAGGATTCCGGGGCGGCGGTGCCGTCCCAGGTCTCGGCGTCCCAGAAGCGCGAGGAGTCCGGGGTGAGCACCTCGTCGGCAAGCACGATGGTGCCGTCGGCGCGCAGCCCGAACTCGACCTTCGTGTCGGCCAGGATGATGCCGCGCTGGCGAGCGATCTCCTCGGCCCGGGCGTACAGCTCCAGGGTCAGGTCACGCAGCTGGGTGGCGAGCTCCTCGCCGACGATCCCGGCGGCGGTGGCGAAGTCGATGTTCTCGTCGTGCTCCCCCATCGGGGCCTTGGTGGCCGGGGTGAAGATCGGCTCGGGCAGCCGGGCGCCGTCGACCAGGCCGGCGGGCAGGTCGATGCCGCACACGGTGCCGTGCTGTTGGTATTCGAGCCAGCCGGAACCAGTGAGATAGCCGCGGGCGACGCACTCGATCGGCACCATGTCGAGCTTCTCGCAGACCAGCGCCCGGCCGGCGACCTGGCTGGGGACCTCGGTGGAGATGACATGGTTGGGGGCCAGGTCGGCCAGTTGCTCGAACCACCACAGCGACATCGCGGTGAGGATCGCGCCCTTGTCGGGGATCGCCGGACTGAGGACATGGTCGAAGGCAGAAATGGCATCGCTGGCGACCATCAGGATGGTGCCGTCGGGGCGGGCGTACAGGCTCCGCACCTTGCCGCGATGCAGGAGGGGCAGGTCGGAAACCTCAGGCTGCTCATTCATCGCTTCGCAGCCTACCGTCACCGGGTAGGTTGGAGCAGTGGAATCCAAGCTTCTCGAGTGCTTCGTGGCAGTGACCCAGGCCGGCAGTTTCTCCGGTGCCGCTCGCCGTCTGGGCATCACCCAGCCCGCGGTCAGCATGCAGATCAAGTCTTTGGAGCAGCAGCTGGGCGTGCGCTTGTTCCTGCGCGAAGGCGGCGGCGTACGCCCGACCGCCGCCGGCGTGGAGCTGCTCGGCCACGCCGAGAGCCTGTTGGCCGCCTGGCAGCACACTCGCGAAGACGTCCGCGACGCCGAGGCCCGCGCCAGCGCCGCGTGGCTGCGACTGGCCTCCTTCCCGACCGCGAGCGCCCGACTGGTGGCCGGTGCCGTCACCGAGCTGGTGGCCGCGGGCACCAGCATCGAGGTGGTCGACGCCGAACCGCCGCACAACTATGACCTGGTCCGCACCGGCCACTGCGTGGCAGCGGTCAGCTTCACCTACCCCGACGAGGAGTTGCCCACCGACCTGGAGTCGCTCGCCCTGGCACGCGAGGAGTTCGTACTGCTGCTGCCCGAGAGGCATGCGCTGGCCGGCGAGACCGGCCCGGTCCAGCTGAGCGAGCTCGCCGAAGAACCATGGATCGTCGGATGCCCGACCTGCCGCCACGAGGTGCTCCAGAGCACGGCCGCCCAGGGCTTCACCCCCGACTTGGTCTGCTCCACCGACGACGTCGGGATGACTTTTCGGCTGGTCGCCGCGGGCACCGGCGTGGCACTGCGGCCCGCGCTCAATGCGCTGACCTGTACCGACGGCGTCACCATCAGGCCGGTCATCGGCGGCCCCGAGCGGACGCTGAGTCTGGTCTGGAGCAAGGACCGGCCGGTGCCCGAGAAGCTGCGCGACGCCCTGGTCACCAGTGCGGCCGAGCTGGCCCAGGTCAGCGACGGTCTCTCCGTCGTCTGAACTCGCGGACCCGCTGGGACCACCCCGGTAGGCTCGGCCCACCACCACAACGAAGGAGCCCGCGGTGACAACAGGCGAAATGATCCTTTTGGCGGGCGGCGCAGTCGTCATGGCGCTCACCATCTGGGGAATCATCGCCGTACGCCGCGGCCGTCGCGACGAGATCTTCGCCGACATCACCCCGGGCCAGTTCCCGCCGCCGGGCACCACCGTCCGCCGCGAGAAGGTGCCGGGCACCGAGTACGCCGGACCGGTGGCAGTCCAGTTCGCTCCGCCCGCCGGGGTTGCCCCGGGGCTGGCCGGCACGGTCGTCGACGGCAAGGCCGATGGGCGCGACGTGACCGCCACCATCATCGACCTGGCGGTCCGCGGCTACCTCAAGATCACCCCGCTGAACGGGCCGCAGACCGAGGGCCAGCCGGCGCAGCCTCAGCCGCAGGGCAAGAGCAAGGGCAAGGAGAAGCCCGACTGGTTGCTGGCTCGCAGCAACCGACCCGCCGGCCAGGAGTTGGCACGGTTCGAGTCGCTGCTGCTGCACGCTCTCTTCAGCCACGGCCCGCAGATCCGGATGTCGGATCTCAGCGGTCGCCACGGGCAGGCCCTCAAGGACGCCCAGGTCGAGCTCTATCGCGAAGTCGTCAACCAGAACTGGTACACGGACCATCCCCGTGCCGGCGGCAAGGGCGTGGGCTGTCTCGGCGTCGTGATGCTGGTGGTCGGCATCCCGCTGATGCTGTTGCTCGGCGTCGGTGGCATGCAGGCCGGCTCACCGATCGGCTGGATCGCCGGCGGCATGGTGGTCGCCTCCGCGATCGCACTGCTGGTGTTCGGGGGCCGCGGGCGTACGCCGCGCACCGCCGAAGGCACCGCGGTCCGGATCCAGACGCTGGGCTTCCAGCAGTACATCGCCACCGCCGAGGCCAACCAGATCAAGTTCGAAGAGGCCGCCGACATCTTCAGCCGCTACCTGCCCTACGCGATCGTCTTCGGGCTGGCGGATCGGTGGGCCAAGCTCTTCGGTGAGGTCGCCAAGCGCGCGAAGCACGAGGGCTACGACGTCGGCTACGACCTGACCTGGTTTGACGTCGGCTACCTCGTCATGGACGGCCTGACCGACGCGATCATCCTGGCCGACCTGCTCGACGCCGGGTCGCTGTTCGAGGGTCTGGAAGGACTCGACATCGGCGAGGCGTTGGGCGGTGTCACTGACGGTATCGGCGAGTTCGTCGGCTCCGGTGACGGCATCGGCGGCCTGCTGGATGGCTGCGACCTTGACGGTTGCGACGGCTGCGACCTCTGATCACCTGCTGCAGCAGCAGGCCCTACCCTCATTCCATCGGCTCACCACCGACCCATCGCTCGCCTGCCTTGACGTCGAGCCTACAGAATCGAGACCAGCCATGTCCGTACGTCATGACGCGCCCGTTGATCGTGCTGTGCCCGTTGATCGGGTCGCCGTGGTCCACAATCCCACCAAGGTCGACCTCGACGCCTTGCAGAAGGCCGTCAGCGACGCCGCCGGCGACACCCCGGTGGAATGGCTGGAGACCGACCCGGACGACAACGGCCTGGCTGCTGCCGAGCGCGCCCTCAGCAACGGCGCCGACCTGCTGCTGGCCGCCGGCGGCGACGGCACCATCCGGGCGGCGGCCCAGGCCGTCAGCGAGACCGACGCGAGCTTCGCGATCATCCCGGCCGGCACCGGCAACCTGCTGGCGCGCAATCTGGGGGTGCCGCTGCAGCAGGCGGCCGCCGTCCAGACCGCCTTCACCGGCACCGACCAGGTCGTCGACCTGGGCCGAGTGACGCTGGTGGACCCGCACGGCGAGGAACGCACCGAGACCTTCATGGTGGCGGTCGGGATCGGGATCGACGCTCAGATGGTCGACCGGACCGACGATGATGCCAAGGCCAAGGCGGGCTGGCTGGCGTACATCCAGGGCATCGTGTCCGCCTTCATCGGGACCGACCATGTCGCGGTCCGGCTGCGGATGGACGGCGGGTCTTGGCACACCAACCATGCCCACACCGTGATGGTCGGCAACTGCGGACTGCTGCCCGGCAACGTGGTGCTGCTGCCCGATGCCGAGATCGACGACGGGCTGCTCGACGTCGTGACGCTGCGGCCCCGCGGCGCCGGCGGCTGGTTCCAGATCGCCAGCAAGGTCATCTTCGAGAACGGCGTGCTGCGGCGCACCGAGATCGGCCGCAAGATCACCGCGCGGACCTCCGACACCCACGCGCTGCGCTATCTGCAGGGCGAGGTGGTGGAGATCCAATTCCGGGAACCGCAGCTCGCCGAAATCGACGGCGACCTGGTCGGCGAGGTCCGCGGCTTCCGCTGTGAGGTCAAGGCCTCCGCGCTGCGGGTCCGCGTCCCCGCCTGAAAGCGCAGTGGTCGGCGCGAGCGCGACCCTCAGAGGACGGTGCCCGGCCGGTACGCCGCCGCGTCCGGGTCGGCCGCGGCGATCGCGCCGATCCGTTCCACCAGGGTCGCGACCTGCGCGGTCGCGGCGCCGGTGAGCTCGAGCGGTTCGGCCACCAGCGCGGCGAGGTCCTCCCGGCTCAAGCCGAGCCGATCGTCCCCGGCGAGCCGGTCCATCAGATCGTTGTCCGCACCGTCCTCGCGCATCGCCAGGGCGACCGCGACCGCGTGCTCCTTGATCGCCTCGTGTGCCTGCTCCCGGCCCACGCCGCGGCGTACGGCTGCCATCAACACCTTGGTGGTGGTGAGGAAGGGCAGATAACGATTCAGCTCGGCGCCGATCACGGCGGGGAAGGCGCCGAAGTCCTCCAGCACCGACAGGAACGTCTCGAACATCCCGTCCACCGCGTTGCAGGCGCCCGGCAGCGCCACCCGGCGTACAACGGAACAGGACACGTCGCCCTCGTTCCACTGGTCACCGGCCAGCTCACCGACCATCGACACGAATCCGCGGCTGATGACGGCCAGGCCGTTGACGCGCTCGCAGGAACGGGTGTTCATCTTGTGCGGCATCGCCGAGGAGCCGACCTGCCCGGGCCGGAAACCTTCGGTGACCAGTTCCTGCCCAGCCATCAGGCGTATGGTGGTCGCCAGACTGCTGGGACCGGCGGTGATCTGGCTCAGGGCCGTCACCGCGTCGAAGTCCAGCGAACGCGGATAGACCTGACCGGTGCTGGTGAGGACCTGGCTGAAGCCGAGGTGGGCGGCCACCCGCTGTTCGAGTTCGCGGAGCTTGTCGGCGTCCCCGTCGAGCAGGTCGAGCATGTCCTGGCTGGTGCCGACCGGCCCCTTGATGCCACGCGCCGGATAGCGCGCGATCAGCTCGTCGAGCCGGTCGTGGGCGATCAGCAACTCCTCGGCGGCCGAGGCGAACCGCTTGCCCAGCGTCGTGACCTGGGCGGCGACGTTGTGGGAACGGCCGGCGATCGGCTGGTCGGCGTACCGAGCCGCCAGGTCCGCGAGCCGGACCAGCGCGGTCCGGGCACGGCTGCGGATCAGCACCAGGCTGGACCGCACCTGCCATTGCTCGATGTTCTCGGTGAGGTCCCGCGAGGTCATGCCCTTGTGGATCTGCTCGTGCCCGGCGAGCGCGTTGAACTCCTCGATGCGCGCCTTGACGTCGTGCCGGGTGACCTTCTCGCGTTCGGCGATCGAGTCCAGGTCGACCTGCTCCAGAACCGCGCGATAGTCGGCCAGCGCCTGGTCCGGATCGACATCCCCGAAGTCCACGCCGAGGTCACGTTGCGCCTCCAGCACGGCCAGCCAGAGCTGTCGTTCGGCGACAATCTTGCGTTCAGGGGACCACAGCTCGCGCATCTGCGCCGAGGCGTAGCGGTTGGCGAGTACGTCGGGAATCATCACTGCTCCTGATAGGGGCTACGGCCGGCCTGTTGGGCATCGGCGGCCTGACGCGCAATGTCGCTGCGCGTCACCGAGCCCGGGAAGTGCACGGCGAGCGCCTGGGCGTACGCCCGCTCCCGGGCCTGGGTGAGGTCCTCGCCGATGCCGACCGCGCCGAGCACCCGGCCGCCGGAAGTGACGAGCTGGTCCTCCGCCATCGCGGTGCCGGCGTGGAAGACCAGCCGACCATCCGCGAGGAAGGGGCTGGGCACCTGGACCGGCGCGCCGGTACGCGGGTCCCACGGGTAGCCGTCGGAGGCCATCACCACGACCACCCCGTACTGGTCGGACCAGCTCAGCGGCGGCGCCTCGGCGAGCCGCCCGGTCGCCGCAGCCAGCAGGTTGAGGGCCAATCCGTCGGTGATGAGGGGCAGAATCGCCTGAGTCTCGGGGTCACCGAAGCGGGCGTTGAACTCGATCACCCGCAGGCCGCGGGACGTGAGTGCCAGGCCGACATAGAGCAGCCCACTGAAGGGGGTGCCGCGGTCGCGCATCTGGGCCAGCGTCGGGCGTACGACCTCCTCCAGCACCTGCTCGGCGAGGTCCTCGGGCGCCCACGGCAGCGGGCTGTACGCCCCCATCCCGCCGGTGTTGGGACCCTCGTCACCGTCACCGAGCCGCTTGAAGTCCTGGGCAGGCAGCAGCGGCACCGCCGTCTCGCCGTCGGTGATGACGAACAGGCTGGCCTCGGGGCCGTCGAGGTAGTCCTCGACCACGACCCGGGTCAGCCCGTTGGCGTGGGCCAGCGCGGCATCGCGGCTCTCGGTGACCACGACGCCCTTGCCGGCAGCCAGCGCATCGTCCTTGACCACGTAGGGCGCACCGAACTCATCGAGTGCGGCGGCGACCTCGGCGCCAGTGGTGCAGACCCGGGCCCGGGCGGTGGGGACGCCGGCCGCGGTCATCACGTCCTTGGCAAACGCCTTGCTGCCCTCGAGCTGGGCGGCGGCCTTGCTGGGGCCGAAGCAGGGGATCTCGGCGGCCCGGAGTCGATCGGCGATGCCGGCGACCAGTGGCACCTCGGGGCCGACAACGACCAGGTCGACGGCCAGGTCACGGGCCAGATCGACGGCGGCGTCCAGATCGGACAGATCGAGCCGATGGTTGGTGGCGACCTGTTCGGTGCCCGGATTACCCGGGGCGACATGCACCTCGGCGACCGCCTCGTCGCGCTGCAGCGCCCACGCCAGCGCGTGTTCCCGTCCACCCGAACCCAACACCAGAATCTTCACGGCGCGAGCCTACCGGGTGACAGCCGTGGGCGTTGACGCCAGCAACCTGTGAAGAACCGGGCTCAGCTGTGGACAACCCTTGTGGAGAACTCGATGATTTCGGCGTCCACCGGCGAAAACCAGCCCGACTGTGGACAACTCCGGCCGGATCAGTCCGTGGCTGGCGTGCGACCGCGGTACAGCCCGACCGCCGCCAGCACCAGCCCGGCGATCATCCCGACCCCGCCGATCGGCGTGATGGCCCCCAACCAGCGGGCGCCGGTGAAGGCCATCAGCCACAGCGAACCCGCGAAGATCGCGGCGCCGCCGGCCAGCAGCCCGGCTGCCCAGCGGGAGATCCCGACTGCCGTCAGGGCCAGCAGCGCCAGGGCGGCGTACATCCAGTAACGGGCGCCAGTCTCGAAGTTCGCCAGCAGGCCCTCGTCAGTGACGATCGCCTTGAGGCCGTGCGCGCCGAACGCTCCGACGGCAATTCCGAAGGCAACCATCACGGTCGCGGCGGCCATCCCGGTACGCCGCATCAGAGCAGGTCGTTGATCATGATCGTCTGCTCCCGGCCGGGCCCCACGCCGACCGCCGAGATCCGGCAACCGGACAACTCCTCGAGCCGCTTGACGTAGGCCTGGGCATTGGCCGGCAGCTCGTCGAACTCGCGGGCGCCGGTGATGTCCTCGTTCCAGCCCGGCAGTTCCTCATAGATCGGCTTGGCGTGGTGGAAGTCCGACTGCGAGACCGGCATCCGGTCCACCCGCTCGCCGTTGATCTCGTAGCCGACACAGACTGGCAGCTTCTCCCAGCCAGTCAGCACGTCCAGCTTGGTCAGCACCAGGTCGGTGCAGGAGTTGATGGTCGCGGCGGCCTCGACGACCAGGGCGTCGAACCAGCCACACCGGCGCTTGCGCCCGGTGGTGACACCGAACTCGCCACCATCGGTACGCAGCTTCTCACCGTCGGCGCCCAGCAGCTCGGTCGGCATCGGCCCCTCGCCGACGCGGGTGGTGTACGCCTTCGCGATCCCGATCACCCGGTCGATCCGGGTCGGCCCCACTCCGGTACCGGTGCACGCACCGGCGGCGGTCGGGCTGGAGGAGGTCACGTAGGGGTAGGTGCCGTGATCCACGTCGAGGTGATGCGCCTGGGCGCCCTCGAAGAGGACCACCTTGCCGTCTGTCAGAGCGTCGTTGAGCACCCGGGTGGTGTCGGTGACCATCGGCGCCAGCCGCTCGGCATGGGAGAGCAGCAGCTCGGTGATCTGCACCGGATCCAGCTCGCGCCGGTTGTAGACCTTCACCAGCAACTGGTTCTTCTGGTCCAGCGAGGCCTCGACCTTCTGGCGCAGGATCGACTCGTCGAAAAGATCCTGGACCCGGATGCCGATCCGGTTGACCTTGTCGGCGTACGCCGGGCCGACGCCACGACCGGTGGTGCCGATCTTGCGCTTGCCGAGGAAACGCTCGGTCACCTTGTCCAATGTCTGGTGGAACGGGGTGATGAGGTGCGCATTGGCCGAGACCAACAGGTGGTCGAGGTTGTGGCCACGCTGGGCGAGCCCGTCGATCTCCTGGAAGAGGACGTCGAGGTCGACCACGACACCGTTGCCGATGACCGGGGTGCAGTTGGCGTTGAGGACGCCTGAGGGCAGCAGGTGCATGGCGTACTTCTCACCGCCGACGACGACGGTGTGGCCCGCGTTGTTGCCGCCGGAGTAGCGCACGCAGTAGTCCAGCCGGTCACCCAGCTGATCCGTGGCCTTGCCCTTGCCTTCGTCGCCCCACTGGGCGCCCATCACAATTACGCCGGGCATCGCCGCCGCCTTTCACCAGACAAGCCCGGAACATGCCCGGGCTCTTACCGGAGCAGTCTAACTTCCCTCGACCTCGGCCAGCACCCGACGCAGCTGGCTGACCATCGCCTCACGCCCCAGCCCCAGCTCCCGCATCCGAGCCACGTACGCCCGGGTCGCGCTGAACGCCTCAGCCTCGGCGCCGGCGTGGGGCTGCCGCTGCGGCCCCACCACCGAGGTGCCATTGCGGCCCGCTGCGCGGACGTAGCCAGCCGCCTCAAGCTCCCGGTAGGCCCGGGCCACCGTGTTGGGGGCGATCCCCAGATCAGCGGCAAGCCTGCGCACTGGCGGGAGCTTGCTCGCCGGAGGAAGCTCACCCGAGTCGATCTGCGCCATCAGCTGGCTGCGCAACTGCTCGAACGGCGGGACCGACGAGCGCGGATCCACGACCAACATCACAGCACCTCGAAAGCCGTCCCGGCCCACAGCCGGCGCGAGGGGTTGGCCGTGAGCCGGCCGGCCGCCCAGACGATGCCGAGCGTGACAAGGCAGACCAGAATGGCGACGCCCCCGACCACCGCGATGGTCGCGGTGAGCTGCTCGTTGCCGTCGCGCACACTGTGGGGCAGGAGCCAGTTCATCGCCGACACCCCGATACCCACCGAGAGCGCCATCCCCGCGGCGACCACCGAGTCCTGCAGGTCGCGGATCGCCGCGCCGCGCAGGGCGTCATCCCAGGCCAACTCGAGGTCGCTGGCCGCCCGCTGGGGCCGTTCGACGACGTCGTTGCGCATCCGGACCAGCCAACCGCACAGCCCCATCAGGACCACCGCCGCCAGCGTCCACGCGATCGGCACCAGCAGCCCGCCGGCGGGACGCAGCAGCGTGAAGTACCACACGCCGGCCATCACCAGCAGCGAGATCACCACCACGACCGGCACCAGGCGTACGGCCCACATCTCTGCGGCAGTGGTGTAGTCGCTGACCTCGGTTGCTTGCGCCCTGGCCACCCGCGGGGCATCCCGGCGGAACGTCCCGGGATCGCGGATGACGGCCCGCCAGCTGCCCAGCGTCATGCCCATGGCCGCGCCGAACATCACTCCGACGGGGGCGACCTCAGTCGTGGCGATGGCGTCGATGATGACGCCGAGGGCGGCGCCGACCACCAGGCCGCCAACTCCCCAGGACAAGGAGAGCTTCTCGCGTTGCCGGATCCGGGCGACCACCCGCAGCTGCAGCTCGTCGGGCAGCGGCAGCCGCTCCCGATTGGCGAGCTTCTTCAGTTGCTTGGTGTCGAGCTTGCCGCGGCCCCCGCCGGTGACCGGAGCCGAGGCGAGGACGATCGCAAACCCGATGATCGCGTACGTGAAGATACTGCTCATGTCGAACCTCCGTTTGTGTTGACACAATCAATGTATCAATACAAAAGGTCTGTAGCAACACAAGCGCTGGAGGTGCGACCCCCTCAGCCCTCGGAGCCGGCGAGCTCCTCGTACGCGGTGGCCGAGCTGTCGCGCAGGAACTGGGCGCAGCGTGCGGACTCCTCGGTGTCACCGATCCGGTCGGCGGCCACCTTGAGCGCCCACAGCGCACGGAGAAAACCACGGTTGGGCTCGTGCTCCCAGGGGATCGGGCCCGACCCCTTCCAGCCGGCGCGGCGCAGAGCGTCCAGCCCGCGGTGATAACCGGTGCGGGCATAGGCGTATGCCGTGATGTCGGCCTCGCGGCTGTTGGCGCTCAGCGCGCCCTCCGCCAAGATCGCCCACACCAGGGAGGACTCCGGATGTGCACACACCACCTCGGAGAACCGGTCCTTGCCATGGTCGACCAATTCGGCCATCGCCGGATCCACCGGGAGCTTGGTCTGCGGCTGGGCGTTCGCGAGGAGATTCTCGTGGGTGTCGCTCATGCCGCCAGCCTACTCGGGCCCAGTCCGCACCGTCGGCGTACCTGCGCGCGCGGCCTGACCGGTGAGCGGGGTCGAAAATCACTTCCCCACCCGAGCCGGGCGGCCCTACGCTGAGGCGCACCCGAGGGAAGGAGGACGTGATGGCTGTTGCGACGTTCCACGCTGCCATGCCTTACCTTCCCACGGCCTCCCGCTGACTCAGGACAACCTGAGTCGGGGCGGGCCGCCTCCCTCAGGAGACCTTCATGACACCGTCCTTCGACTGGGACACCTTTCTCGCTGACTTCCATGCCAAAGAGTCCGTCGACCTGGCCGACGACCAACGCTGGTCCAGCTGGCCCGAAACGGCCCGCACCCTGGACCGCGGACCGAAACCCTTCCCCGACTGGGTGGTGCAGCACGACGGCGCCATCGACACCGAGCTGGGCATCCTCAAGACCGGCAAGGAGGCCGACGCCTACCTGATCGAGCGCGGCATCCCACCCGAGGACCGCACCGGCGCCGCCGGCGAGGCCGTCCTCATGATCGCCAAGCGCTATCGCAGCGGCGACCAGGTGACCTTCCATCGCTCCGGTGAGTACGCCGACGGCCGCAAGGTGACGGACTCCCGAGCCGGCCGCGCGATGGCCCGCGGCACCGCCTTCGGCAAGGAGGTCGCCGCGCTGCAGTGGGCGCGTACCGAATTCGACACCCTCAAGCAGCTGTGGGCCGCCGGACTGCCGGTCCCCTACCCGGTGCAGATCGTCGGGACCGAGCTGTGCATGGAGTTCGTCGGCACCGACGACGAGCGCGGCGCCATCGCCGCGCCGCGGCTCCAGGACGCCCGGCCCGAGCCCGAACTGGCGGCCGAGTGGGCCCGGCAGCTGCGCACGTTCGTGGTGGGGTTGGCAGATCTGCACCTGGTGCACGGCGACCTGTCCCCGTACAACATCCTGGTGGACCCGCGTGGCGACGGCGAACAGTTGGTGGTCATCGACGTGCCCCAAGTGATCGACCTGATCTCCAACCCGCACGCCGACCGATTCCTGGAGCGCGACTGCGTCAATGTGTGCACCTGGCTACGCGCCCATGGCGCCCCCGAAGGGACTGCCGACCCGGAGGAATGGGCCACCGACGCGCGCCAACGCTGAGTGGCCACCAGCTGCCCCTCGATCCCGAGAAACGGCGTTACTTTGCAGATCCACGCATCGAGGGGCAGCTCACGACCAGATCTGCCGAGCCCGACCCGGGTCGACCAGCGGGAACCGCGGCCGCCCCGCGGGCGTGGTCCGCGCCGTTTGCCTTCACGCCGCCCCGCTGGCGCGGTCCGCGCCGTTTGCCTTCACACCGCCCGGCGTCGGCGTCGGTGCAGCAGGCCCCGCACCAGGTCCGGAAGGTAATCAGGGTTGCAGAGCATCTCCCACGTGATCCGTACGCTGCGGATCCCGTGCCGCAGGAGCGCGGAATCGCGGAACCGGTCCTTCTCGAAGGCCTCCCGCGTCCCGTGGAACTCCCAGCCGTCGATCTCGCCCACCAACCTCGCACGAGGAAACCAGAGGTCGGCGAAGACCGAGTCATCGCCCAAGTGCAGTTCGCAGTTCGGATACCAGCCCCCGATCCCGGCTGAGATGAGTTGCTCGTGGGCCATCCGCTCCGCCTCCGACCAGGCGTCCGCGGCAATCAGCGCCGCACGCTCGGCGTTGCCGCGCCGACCGGGCATCGATGCCAGCACTGACTGGAGTTCCTTCTTGTTGACCACGCGGGAACGACGAAGTCGATCGACGGCACTGGGCCCATCCTGCGGCATCAGATCCACTGCCGCCCAGGCATCGGTGGCGACCTGGCCCACAACATGGTGTGGGTCGACGAACTGCCTGCGGAAGTCGAAGCCGGGGACCCGACCGGGTCGGACGGGCGATGCCACCGCCACGGTGGAGACGGGCCGCTCCCGCCAGTACGTGAGCGCCGCGGCGGCCGCACCCACGATCACGTTGCGCGGGTCGTGCTGCACGGCTGCGGAGGCGAGCGTACGCCAGTCCCGCTCCGCGCCCGCAGGAACGTAGGTCCCGTGCAACACGCGGACCAGGCGCCCCGCCCGCACCCCACTGCGGATCCGGTTGAGCAGGTGTGGCGCGCGCCGCACTGACACGGCGCCGTGATCCTCGAGCCACGCCTCAAGTTCGTCCATGCCCCACTGATACCGGAGCCGACGCCCGAGCCGCTGACAGAAAAGCCTTGCTCAAAAGCGGACAACACCTGGCGCAGATGAACAACACCGGACCCGTCTCGGACAACACCTGACCGAGGACAACCCCCGTCCCGACGCCAACGTCTCCCCGGCACCACGTGGTCACCAGCTGCCCCTCGATCCCGAGAAACGGCGTTACTTTGCAGATCGACGCGTCGAGGGACAGCTCACGACCAGATTCCTCCGAGCCCAGCCCCACGCGGCATCCGGACATGGCACTGGCGGGCCCCCGAGGGGACCCGCCAGTCAATGCCGTTCAGCCGAGCCGGCTGGGAGCTCCGGTCGCTCAGGCCTGGTGCGTGCCTGCGGAACGCAGCTGCTCGCAGGCCTCAACGATGCGCTGGGCCATGCCAGCCTCGGCGGCCTTGCCCCAGGCGCGCGGGTCGTACTGCTTCTTGTTGCCGACCTCGCCGTCGATCTTGAGTACGCCGTCGTAGTTGCGGAACATGTGCTCAGCCACCGGGCGGGTGAAGGCGTACTGGGTGTCGGTGTCGATGTTCATCTTGATGACGCCGTGATCCACGGCCGCGCTGATCTCCTCAGCCGTGGAGCCAGAACCACCATGGAACACCAGGTCGAAGGGCTTGTCCTTGCCGATCTTCTGGCCGACGGCGTCCTGGATCTCCTTGAGGACCTCGGGGCGCAGCTTCACCGCGCCCGGCTTGTACACACCGTGCACGTTGCCGAAGGTGAGCGCGGTGATGTAGCGGCCGTTCTCGCCGGCGCCGAGCGCCTCGACGGTCTTCATGCCGTCCTCGACGGTGGTGTAGAGCTTGTCGTTGATCTCGTGGGAGACACCGTCCTCCTCGCCACCCACGACGCCGACCTCGATCTCGAGGATGACGTTCGCGGCGGCGCAGGCAGCCAGCAGGTCCTTGGCGATCTCGAGGTTCTCATCGACCGGCACCGCCGAACCGTCCCACATGTGCGACTGGAAGAGCGGCAGCCCGCCGTTCTTCACGCGCTCGGTGGAGATGTCGAGCAGCGGGCGTACGAAGCCGTCCAGCTTCTCCTTGGGGCAGTGGTCGGTGTGCAGCGCGATGTTGACCGGGTAGTTCTTCGCCACGACGTGGGCGTACTCCGCCAGCGCCACCGCTCCGTCGACCATGTTCTTCACGGTCGGGCCGGAGAGGTACTCCGAGCCACCGGTCGAGACCTGGACGATGCCGTCGCTGCCGGCCTCGGCGAAGCCCTGCAGGGCGGCGTGAAGGGTCTGGGAGGAGGAGACATTGATCGCTGGGTAGGCGAAGGAGCCGGCCTTGGCGCGGTCCAGCATGTCGGCGTAAACGTCAGGGGTCGCAATGGGCATCGCCATGCACTCTTTCTCTTCGACGGCGGAACACCCTCAGTCTTTCACGTCGACCAACCTCGGGGTGGGCCGTCCCGCCCCTCGCCCCGACAACTGGGTACGGCTAGGCGCCGAGACCACCGGTGTCGAGCCCGAACCGGCCCGTCGACAGCGCGCGGGCGATCTGATCGAGGTCGCCGGGCATGGTGTCGAGGTCGTTGAGCGGAAGTACGGTCGGCTCGCCCTGGCGGGGCTGAATGATCAGTTGGTCACCCCGAATGGAGGACTTCGCGGCAAAGGACCCCAGCTCCTCCCAGGCGTACGCCTGCACCTCCCCTTCACCGGGCAGCTCCAGCCCGCGCCGGGAGATCACCAGCGCCGGCTCGCCGTGCGGGATCGCCGCGGCGGCACGTTTGGCGAGTTGCCAGCGCACCACGGCGACGACCAGCCAGACGGCCGACGCGATCAGCAGCGAGCCACCCAGCCACCAGAAACTCGGGCCCATCGACTGTCCGATGATGAACCACAGCACCACCACGAGCACCACCGTGATGATCGAAGTGATGACCCGCATCTTCAGTGCCGCACCGCGCGCAGCGGCCCGGGCATGGGCCGGTTCGGCGTTGTGGCGAACGATGGATCGGTCCGGGGAAGAGGTGCCGTCGGGCATGGTCACGGTGGTCCTTTCGTACGCGCGGGCCTCAGGAGGACGTGCCGCGAGGCGTGATCGTGGAGTGGATCTGGTAGCGGTCGGCGCGATACCAGGAGGTGGCGTACTCGATCGGCAGGTCGCCGCCATAGGAGACCCGCTGCTGCACCAACAGTGGCGCCCGCCGGGTCACCTGCAGCATCCGCGCCCGGTGTTCGTCGGCGGAGTCCGCGCGTACGGTCTGCTCACCGCGGGTCACCACCACGCCGTAGTCGGCGGCGAAGACGTCGTACAGCGAGGCCAGTTCGTGAGCCGCCAGCCCCGGAAAAGCAGCGACGGGATAGTAGCCGACCTCGTGCGCCATCGGGGTGCCGTCGGCCAACCGGAGCCGTTCCACGCGGGTGAAGCGAGCCCCGGGCTCGGCATCGAGCGCCTCGGCGACCTCCTCGGGCGCCGTCACCTCGACGGCCTCCAACACCTCGGTGGCCGGTTCGAAGCCTCGAGCCCGCATCTCCCGCGAGAAGGACATCAGGTGCAGCCGGCTGTTGACCCGCGGGCCGGTGACATAGGTGCCCTTGCCGTGGGTACGTTCCAGCAGCCCGTCCTCGACCAGCTGGGCGATCGCCTGGCGTACGGTCACCCTCGAGACACCCAGCTCGCGGACCAGGGCGCGTTCGGAGTCGATCGGGTCCCCGGGGCGCAGGTCTGCCGCGATCCGCTTCTCCAACAGGGCCCGCACCTGGGCACGTTTCGAGGCGACTTTGGTGCCGTCGATCTGGGTCATGTGCTCTCCTTGGGTGCTGAGTCTATGGCCTGTACGCCGTCGGCGCGGGGAGCGCCGACACCTGCCACCGGTCGCTGGAACAATGGGGGGCACCGACCGCTCAGCCACAGGAGGATCCTTGCCGCGGACTCGCCAACTCGCCACCATCGGCGGGATCATTGCCCTCGCCCTCGTCCAGGCCGCGGGTGTCCTGTTGTGGGGCTGGCCGGTCGGCAACGTCCTGGTGATGTTCTGGGTCGAGAACGTCATCATCTGTGTGTTCGCGCTGGTGCAGGCCACCTCGGCGACCCGCCGGCAGCAGGGCACCAGCCGGGGCGCGTGGTTCCGGCCGCTCAACTACCTCTTCTTCTGCTTCGTCCACGGCATCTTCACCGCCATCCTCGCCTGGCGTCTGGGCGTCGACCTCGGCGCGATGACGCTGGGGCTGCCATTGGCGCTGCTGGTGATCCGGTACGGCGTGGAGATCGCCGGCTGGGCCGCCAGCGACGAGAAGCCGACGGCGGAACAGGCCGCTCGCTATCCGGCGCCGCGCGTCGTCGTGTTGCACGTGAGCATCATCGTGGCGTGGTGGCTGATGGTGTCGGGCGACCGGCTCTTCACGCCCGAGGTGGTGCTCGCGATCCTGCTGGGCGTCAAGGTCATCATCGAGATCCGCGCCACCCTCAAACCGGCTGCGTCCGACGGCCTTCTGTCAGCCCGGTTCATGCGCGGTGGCGGGAGCTCCAGGCGTAGATCGCGATCGCGGCGGCGGCGCCGGCGTTGATCGATCGGGTGGAGCCGTACTGGGTGATGGCCACCAGGCGTACGCAGGCGGCGACCAGTTCCTCACTGAGCCCCGGCCCCTCGGACCCGAAGACCAGGCAGCAGCGCGGCGGCAGCGCCTCGGTCTCGAGCGGCACCGAGCCGGGCAGGTTGTCGACGCCGATCAGGGTCAGGTCGTTCTCGTCGGCGTACGCCGCGAACCCCGCCACCTCGGGATGGTGGCGCACCTGCAGGTAGCGGTCGGTGACCATGGCGCCGCGGCGATTCCAACGGCGGCGGCCGATGATGTGGACACCAGCGACGTTGAACGCGTTGGCGGTCCGCACGATGGATCCGATGTTGAAGTCGTGTTCCCAGTTCTCGATGGCGATGTGGAGCTCGCGGCCGGTGAGCGCGGCCCGTTCGGCGGCGAGGTCGGCGACGATCGCCTCCATCCGCCAATAGCGGTAACGATCCACGACGTTGCGCCGGTCCCCTGCGGCGAGCAGCTCGGGATCGAGGCGGTCGTCAGTGGGCCACGGCTGCGGATGCGGGCCGACGCCGACCTCGGCGTGCACCAATTCACTCTCGATACGTTCCGCCCCGCCTTGAGGCCCGGTTTCGGCAATCGAGTGTGGCGTGGTGCACGCGTCGTCCGTCACGAGCCGTGACAATAGCGGGTTGCCGCGGGTGGGAGGATGGGCGCATGGCGGATCGTGACGACCAACGCATCGACTTCGAGGATTACGAGGCGACCCTCGGCGCCCGCCAGCACCTGGGCGCCGAACTCGAACCGGCGGTGGTCGAATCCTTCGCCGCCAAGATCGAAAAGGTCGTCGACGAACGCGCCAGAATGCTGTCGCGGTCGGCCGACGCCAGGGAGCGGCTGGCCAGGTCTCGAATGCGCTATCAGCTGGCGCTGGGCATCATCAGCATCGTGGTCGCGGTGCCACTGTCGATCCCCGCGGCGATCTTTGCCCAGTTCCCGGGCGTCCTGGTGACCTGGTTGGGCATCGGGCTGGTCAACCTGGCGCTACCGATCGCCGGGCGTTTCAAGGACGCCCGGGACGAGCGTCGCGACCGCTGACGTACGCCCCGACCACAGTTCCCAGAAACACCAAGGACCGGCCCGAGGGCCGGTCCTTCGTGTTGATCAGTCGCGTTGATCAGGGGGTCAGCTCACTGCTGCGGGCCCTGATTCCACTGCTGATTCTGCTGCGGGGGCTGGTTCTGCTGCGGCTGCTGCTGGTACTGCGGCTGTGCCTGCTGCGGCTGCTGCTGGAACTGCTGCGGCTGCTGCTGGAACTGCTGCGGCTGCTGCTGGAACTGCTGCGGGTTGGGCAGGTCGCCGGACTGCTGCTGCGGCAGCGCCTGCTGCTGTTGCTGCGGGGCGCGCCGCTCGTCGCCGCGGTAGGCGATCTCACCGAAGTTGACGTCGGGTGCCTGGCGCACCTGCGGGTCGTTGACCTCGAAGTAGGTCGCCTTCTCGAAGTGCGCCATGTTGGCGATGATGTTCGAGGGGATCGACTCGACCTTGGTGTTGTACGCCCGCACGTTCGCGTTGTAGAAGCGCCGGCCGGCCGCGATCCGGTCCTCGGTCTCGGTGAGCTGCTTCTGCAGTTCGAGGAAGTTCACATTGGACTTCAGCTCGGGGTAGGCCTCGACGCTGACCATCAGGTTGCGGACCGCTCCGGAGAGCTGCTCCTCCACCTGGGCGCGCTGCTCGGACGGCATCGCGCCCTCGTGGGAGGCGATGTTCTGGGCCTGGTTGCGCAGCCGGGTGACGTCCTCGAGGGTGTTGCGCTCATGCGAGGCGAACGCGCGGACGGTCTCCACCAGGTTGGGGATCAACTCGTAGCGACGGTTGAGCTCGACATCGATCTGGCGCCAGGACTCTTGGATGAGGTTGCGCGACTTCACGAACGAGTTGTACATGCTGAAGCCGGCGATGACGACGATGACTGCGATGATCAGCAGAACGACGACCGTACCGATCAGGAATTCCATGGGTGCCCCATCTGTGTGAGTAGTGCCTGGCGAAAACCAGCGTAGCGGGTGGGCCCGGCCAGCGGGAGTAGAAGTCGCTGTCCCTGGTCCGCGTCAGGCCAGGCCGAGGTCGGTCAGATCGAGGGCCGAGCGGTACGCCAGGCCCTCCGCTTCGATCGCCTGCCGGGCGGCATCCCCACGGTTGACGACCGTGGCGACGGCGACGATGTCGGCGCCGGCTTCCCGCAACGCCTCGACCGCGGTCAGCACGGAGCCGCCGGTGGTGGAGGTGTCCTCCACGACGAGGACCTTGCGGGCAGCGACCTCGGCGCCCTCGATGCGGCGCTGCAGGCCGTGGGCCTTGCCCTGCTTGCGTACCACGAAGGCATCCAGCCGCTCCCCGGCCGCGGCGGCGGCGTGGAGCATGGCGGTGGCAACCGGATCGGCCCCCAGTGTGAGGCCGCCGACCGCGTCGAAGTCGAGGTCGGCGGTGAGCTCCCGCATCACTCGGCCCACCAGCGGCGCAGCGGCACCGTCGAGGGTGACCCGGCGCAGGTCGACGTAGTAGTCGGCCTCGGCACCGGAGGCCAACGTCACGCGGCCATGGACGACGGCGAGGTCCTTGACGGCCTCGATGAGCTGATCACGGTCGGACATGGGTCAAACCCTAGAGCAGCGAGGCGCGGGGCGCCCGGACCATGGGAGCGACATCCTCGCCCACCGTCAAGGGATTCACGCGCATGGCGTGCAGTCGATGCTCACACCAGCCCTGAAACGGGCCTCCTGCCGAATCGACTGCACGTCTTGCGCGCGTCAACGCGGTTCGGTGTCACTCAATGCGGTTCGGTGCCGACCAGGTGCGCGAAACCGACGGCACGGTCCGGTGACCAGAAGAGATCCTGGGCGGTGATGAGGGTGAGGAGTTCCTCGGAGGGTGGTGGCCGGCCCCGCGGACAGTTGGTCCCAGAACCCAGCTGTCGCCGGTGAGGGTCGGGCGGCGAGGATGCGGGCCTGGCACGTGTAACTCAGACCGCAGGAAGATTCATGGGAGGTGTTCTTCCTGCTAATCTTCCTGTCATGGCGCTGAACATCAAGGACCCCGATACGGATCGACTCGCACGCGAGCTCGCGGCGCTCACCGGCGAGAGCATCACCGTCGCCCTCAAACGCTCGATTGAGGAGCGTCTCGCCGCCGTCCGGCGCCGCCGCAGCCCACGACCCGATCTGAGCGGAATCATCCGACGTGGCCGGGCCCGGGTGGTCCTTACCCGCGATTCCGAGGACGCGATCCTTGGCTACGGCGACGACGGCATGCCCCGATGATCGCGGTCGACAGCTCCGCCCTCGTGGCCGTGGTCCTCGGCGAGCCGGAGGCTGAGCAGATGCTTGCTGCGCTCGAAGCGTCGGCCGGCATCTTTTGCGCCGCCAACCTCGTGGAGGCGGCAATTGTCGTTGAGTCTCGCCAAGGGTTGGACGCAGCACGAGACCTGCAGTTGCTGATCGAGGGAGCGATCGAGGAGATCGTCCCAGTCGATGCTGACTTGGCCGATGGCGCGGTCCGGGCGTGGCGGCGATTCGGAAAGGGGCGCCACCCGGCCGGGCTCAACTTCGGCGACTGCTTCGCGTACGCGCTCGCCCAGCAACGCGGGTTGCCGCTGCTCTTCAAAGGGGACGACTTCCGTCGGACCGACGTAGGCGACGCGCTGGGCTCATGACGAGGCCAGCGGTGCGCGCGCTCAGCGCGGTTCGGTGCTGACCAGGTGCGCGAAACCGACGGCCCGGTCGGGTGACCAGAACAGATCCTGGGCGGTGATGAGGGTGAGGAGCTCCTCGGACGGGTGGCTGCCGGCGCCGCCGGGCAGCTGGTCCAGGACCCAACTGTCCCCGGCGTCGACCGTCAGGTCGGCCGGGGCGACGTGGATGACATAGATGTAGGTCGAGCTCGCGGTTTCGAGAATGACTTCGTCGCCGACCTCGAGAGTCAGCAACTGGCGAAACGGTTCGCCGTTGGTGATCCGATGACCCGTGAGGACGACATTGCCGTGCTCGCCGGGCACCCCGCTGCCCTCAGTCCAGCCGACACCCGAGTTGAGTTGGTCATCCTCGGTGCCACCCAGAACCGGCATCACCCAGTCCTCGCCGAGCCGCGGGATCCGCAGCAGCCACGCCGGCTCGCCCACGGTCGGCGTACCGTCCACCAGTCCGCCGTCCTCCAACTGCGCGACCGCGACCTGCTGCCGTTCGCGGGCCGGTTCGTCGGTGAGGAGATAGCTGTACGCCACCCAGCCCGCCGTCGCGAGCAGCGCCAACGCGAGAACGCCGGCCAGGAGGCCGGCGAAGGAGAAGCGGGAGCGTGCGGTCACCGCATCAGTATGACGCCCCATCGCGAGTGGTTCATTCCAACCGTCGTTTCGGAGGTGACCCGCAACCGAGGTAGCGCCTAGCGCCATGGACGAGCGGCAATCCGCTTGTCGCTCGGTCGGGGAGAAACCAAGAGGGCAGGTCCTCGTTCCCGCAGGGATCGTGAACTGCCCAGGAGGTGAATGACGATGAAGACCACCCTGAAGCGCGCCCTTGGACTCGCTGCAGGAGGCGGACTTCTGGTCGGCAGCATGGTCATGTCGGCGCCCGCTGAGGCGGGCGGCGGCTCGATGGTCAGTGGGGACACCCGTGCCGAGTGCAATGCGGTGTTGCGAACTGAGGTCGATGAACGCCGCGACGCTGGCGTACGCATCGACGGCATCTCGTGGTGCATCCGCGATTCGCGGGATGGCACGTGGTATGGGTCGTACGGCCACGGCTGAGACCAACAGTTGCCACTGAGCCCCCGGAGCTTTCCGGGGGCTCAGTCTTTTCGTGGGCCGGGCGTCGAAGCCCAGCACCCCAGAGCGTGCAGAGACGACGACTAGTTCCGCCGCTGTGCACGCTGGCTGCAGATCGGTCGATCTGCCAGTCGTTTCTGCACACGCCGCCATGACCCTCCCGCCCCCAGGTCAAACATTTGTTCGATTGAAGGCCTGAACCCCTAGTTTTTGTCGGTGATAACGCGTAGCCTGAAGCCATTCAATCGAACACCTGCTCGAACCCCTCAGGGAGGTGAATCCAGTGACGGACCCTCACACCACAGCCGCCCTCGATGTGATCTCGAAGATCCGTGCTGCGAAGGCCTCCAAATTGGAGGCGGAGGCGCGGGAGTTCATGCAGGCCGCCGAGTTCGCCGACCTCTATGACAAGGACTGGCACGCGATCGAATACCCCAACGGAGTGGTGTCGTTCGGCGAGCGCCTGCTTCGGCTCGGTGGCGAGGGTACGCCGCTGGTCGCCGAGTTCTGCGTCCTCGAGCTCGGAGCGGCCCTCGGGATGCCGGAGGAGGAAGCCCATTCTCTGGTCGCAGACGCGTTGGCGTTGCGAGGCCGGTTTCCGAAGACGTGGGCCGTGCTGGGTGAGGGGCGGCTGCGGGTGTGGCAGGTCCGGCACCTGGTCGGGAAGACCAGCGACCTGCCCGTCGAGCTGTGTGCCCGAATTGATGCCCAGGTGGCGGGGTTCGGGGCCTCGATGGGCAAGCGAGCACTGGAGAACATGATCGACGCGATCGTGTTGAAGCACAGTCCTGAGGCCGCGCAGACCGCTCATGATGCCGAGTTGGCCCGCCGTCATGTGTACATCGATCGCCTCGGCGAAGGTGTCACCCGCGAAATCCATGCCAGCGTGGACGTGCCCACCGCCATCCACCTCGACGCCCAGTTGAATCGGATCGCGACCATCGTGGGCCAGGCCCAACTCCGCAAAGCCGGCAATGAAGCTTCCGACACGATGGATCCTCGCGACGTACGCCGGGCGCTCGCGCTGGGCATCCTCGCCACCCCGGCCCGAGCCTTGCACCTCCTCCAGGAATCGCTGATCGACACCCTCGACG
The DNA here is from genome assembly GCF_002250565.1 of Parenemella sanctibonifatiensis. Taxonomy (GTDB): domain Bacteria; phylum Actinomycetota; class Actinomycetes; order Propionibacteriales; family Propionibacteriaceae; genus Parenemella; species Parenemella sanctibonifatiensis. The sequence continues at coordinate 108,712 of NZ_NMVJ01000011.1, read as the reverse complement.
ACACCGAACTGGCCGCGACCGACGTTGATGCCCCCAGGTCCGAGGTCGGGCAGGAGCCCAGCCTCGGGATCGGTTGCCCGATGGCCAGCTCACCCGCGCACACCTGCGGCCAGGTCACCGTCGATCCGATCAAGCTGCTCCCCAGGGCCCAACTGATCGTGCACGTCACCGACGCCAGCCTCAAGGACGGCGGCATCGCCCGAGTGGAAGGCGTCGGGCCCGTCCTCACGACCTGGCTGACCGAGCTGTTGGCCGACTCTCATGTCACCGTCCGGCCCGTGTTGGCACCAGATCAGAAGTGGGCGACCGAGGCGTACGAAATCCCCGAAGCCATGCGCGAATGGATCGCCCTGCGCAACCCCACCTCAGTCTTCCCCTTCTCCACGAGGAACAGCAGAAACCTCGACATCGACCACACCATCCCTTGGGCACCACCACGACCGGCCGCCGTCCCCGAGGACGGGCCACCGGGCGACGGCTCCCCCGACGGCGGTTCTCCACACGAGGATCCACTTGATGTCCTGCCGGATCGAGATCCACCCGACGATGACCTGCCGCTGACCCGCCCCGGCAACCTCGGCCCCCTCACTCGGCGGCCACACCCACGCCCGTTGGCGCGTCGCCCAACCCTGCCCCGGCATCTTCATCTGGACTTCGCCGCTCAACTTCGTCTACCTCGTGACCCCCAGCCACACCTGGCAGATCCACGACCCGACCGAGTCCTTCACCGTGCCAGCCGCGGCCTGAGGCGTCGACCGGGATCCAACCCCTGACAGCCCCTGTACTCCACGGGGGCTGTAAGGCTGCTCGTGGGCGCCACAGCAGCTCGTAGCCATCGTGGTCCGATGTCAGCCCTCCGCCCGCTTGACCACGAGGTCAGCTGTCGCGCCGAGGCTGGATCGAAACGTGGTCGGGCCGTCAATCGGGCTCGGCTCATCCCGTGGCACCAGCAGGCATTCCGGACGCCCCGGCTCACCCGCCTCCAGCCACGACGCGGCAGCTTCGGCGAGTCGCCGCGCAAGGTCCGGCCCCGTCGCGCCGCCGCCCCTGACCGGGACGTCAATCCGGTCCACCTGCTCGCGGACCGGTCCCGGCCAGCCCAAGAATGCGAAACCATCCCGATCGGACAGCACCGGCGTACCCAACGGCGACACCCCCGTGAAGCCGTCGAGGCGCCTCGAGCCCAGGCTTGCCCAACTCGCCATCGGGGCAATCTCGGAGAACATCCACAACCACAGGTCGCTGGGGGATCGGTCCACCGCCAGCGAGATGCCCGAGTCCTCTGCGCTCAGGATCGTGCCGCTGCTGAGAAGTTCCTTCTCCGACGGCGCCGGCACACCGGTTTCGCGCAGGACCAAGGTGTGCTCCCCGGTCTCCCGGACGGCGCGGGTGTCGTACTCCCCCGCCCCGTGACCCCGTGCGGCGACGAAACCGCAGTCGAACTCCACTCGCCCCCGCAGCCCGTCAGCGAGGCGATCCAGGACAATGCACTTGCGTACGCCGTGGATCGTGACCGGTGCGACGATGCGGCCGCCTGGGGCCAAGCTGGCCAGCAGACTGTCGGGAAGGGTCGGACACTCCACCGTGACCACGATCAGGTCGAACTCGCCATCGGCCCGACCGACCGACTCCCATGCATCCCACAGCTCGGCCCTGACCGTCGGAAACTGTGCAAAGGGGAAGAGCCGCACCACCCGGGCGATGATTTCGGGATCAACATCAGTGGTCGTCACGGAGCCGGAATCGCCGACACAGGCCGCCAGCAAGGCGGCGTTGCAACCGCCGGAGCCGACTTCCAGGACCCGCACCCCGGGCGCCGGCTCGGCCACCTCCAACATCGCCGCGTGAACGATGGGCGACGACATCGAGCTGACGCCGCGCCCGGTCCCGTCGCGGCGCACCGTGACGACGCCGGTGCTGTACGCCTGCTCCGGATCGACCTCCGGAACGAACTGGGCCCGGTCGACCTGGGCGAAGGCCCTCGCGACGATCGGCGAACGCAGGACCCCTGCCTCGGTCAGCTCCGCGATCAATTGGTCCCGAAACGGGGTCGGGTCGTATCCGGTGTCCACGATCACTCCTCGTTGAATGCGTTCGTCCGTACGCCGAGGCAACGAACACTGACGGCTCGACACGTTTCAACTGAAAGGGCAATGTTGAACGGCGTAGAATCCAGTGCCCACGCTAGCTAGAGCAACCCCAGCCTAGCTGACATCGTGGCCACTCCTGCCGATTCCGATCGATTGGCGAAGACTGGACATAGTCTCTTCCGCGCGCCTTCTTGCCTCTCGAGCTCCGTCGTCAAGCACATCATCAAGGTCGCTAGAATCCGCCATCAAGGTAAAGTATTTTTCCCTCATTGGCTCGACTCGCTCGATAAGCTGCTTAGAAAGAACCTCCTTAGCGTCTCCCCAACCGATGCTCCCGGCCTCAAGAGCCGACACGATCTGCGAGGTCACATCATCGGAGGCGACCGTCGACAAAATTTGAACCACCACTGACTCGCGCGCGCTATCTTGAACTCTCTGGGAGTTCGTTACAATTTTCATGCAGCAGCGCTTGATGGCTTCAGGGCTGGCAAAAAGTGGGATCGTGTTCTCGTATGACTTGCTCATCTTACGACCATCGATTCCCGGGATTTCCACTAGGGCCTTGGCATCGAGATGCACTCTGGGTGTCTTCAACTGGAAACCCGCCGGATATCTTTTATTGAACCGACGCGCGAGCTCTGCCGCTACTTCGACATGTTGTTTCTGATCCCTGCCCACAGGGACGATGTCTGCGTTCATGAGCAGAATGTCGGAGGCCATCAGAATGGGATAGTTGAATAAGCCCATATTGACGCCATCATCCGGCTGACGCCCGGCGCGCTCATTCCTTTCGACTGCCGCTTTGTAGGCATGCGCTCGGTTCATCATCCCCTTTGAAGCTACCGCTGACAAGACTACAGCCAGTTCAAAAATCTGCGGCACGCTAGACTGTCTATAAATTAGCGACTTCGCAGGATCCAGCCCGCAAGCAAGCCAGGCCGCTGCAACTGACCTCGAGAGGCCCCTGAGCCGCTCCGCATCATCGATCTGGTTCAGCGCATGATAGTCAGCGATGAAATACAGCGAATCTCCGCGCTCCGCGAGGTCCAGTGCCGGCCGGATCGCTCCAACGTAGTTCCCGAGATGCGGCTCGCCCGTCGGCTTGATACCGGTCAAGTACGTCTCTGTGCTTCGCGCCGTCATGCCGAGAGTGTACTGCGAGCAGCAGCCGAGCCTGCGTCGCACTCGCCAGCAAACCAGGTTGGGGCGCGCCGGAGTAATCCAAGCCTTGCGTAGGCTGACGTCCCGGCGTAGCCGATACGCGTCGGCGCATGATAGGGTAGTTGGCCGTCTCCGCCGCGGTGTTACCACAGCTGCGATGCGGCGTCGTTCGACCCGATTTCATCGCCCGCAGCTCTCGGGAAATACACCTGCCATCTCGTCAGCCGCGACGGCATGGACCAGAGCCTCCGGACACCCTTGGGCGGTTCGCAAGTCTCGTTTACTCATGTGATCACCGCCACAGGTTCGGCGGCTCTGGTGAGGGCATTGAGTCGGCGTCCGTGAACGGCGCCGCCCCGCCGATCCAATCGGCCAGCTTCTTGCCTGCCAAGCGGCGCTGCGGGAAGATCGCCGAGGCCATCGACCGGGTCGTGTCCGGCAGCGTCCCCGCCGTGGCCGCGACCACCAGATTGCCGAAGCGCCGGCCCTTCCAGGTGGCTGGTTCGGCCGCCACGCTGAGGTTGGGCCACTGCTGGCGCACCCCGGCCAGCAGCCGTTTCGCGTACGCAAACGGCGCCTGGTCAGTGAGGTTCATCACGAACATCCCGCCCGGCGCCAGCACGCGCGCCGCCTCGGCCAGGAACTCTGCGGTTCCCAACTCGGCCGGCACCCGGGCGCCGGCGAACGCGTCGACGATCACCACGTCTTGGGTCGCCTCGCGGATCTTTGCGATCCCGGTACGCCCGTCCTCAGGCCGCACCTTGATCCCGCTGGTCTTCCCCAACGGGACCACCCGGCGTACGGACTCGGTCAACTCCGCATCGGGTTCCAGCACGATCTGGGCGGAGGTGGGCCGGGTCGCGGCCACATACCGCGGCAGGGTCAGCCCGCCTCCGCCGATGTGCAGCACCCGGATCCGCTCCCCCTCGGGCGCCCACGCATCGAGCAGCTCGGTGATGCGCTGCACATACTCAAAGGCGATGTAGCGCGGATCGTCGGGATCCACGTAGGACTGGTCGGTGACCCCGAACCGGACCTTCCAGCTGCCTGGCCGGTCCGGATCCGGGATCACCTCATGGGAGGTCGGACTCACCGATCACTCGGCGATCTCGTCGGCACGCCGAGTCGCCTCGGGCACGGCTGACTCCCCCGCCGACTCCTGGTCCCCGTCGGAGACCACCGCGAGCCGGTCATCGACCAGATCGAAACGCACCGTGTCGCCAGCCATGACGCTGCCGGCGAGGATCTGGCGGGCCAGTTCGTCCTCGATCGAGGACTGGATCAGCCGCTTCAGCGGGCGAGCACCATAGACCGGGTCGAAGCCGGTACGAGCCAGCCAGGCGTACGCCTGGTCGGTGAGTTCCACCTGGATTCGCCGCTCCGCCAGCCGTGCATTGAGGCGCTCCAGCTGGATGCCGACGATCTGGGACAGGTCCTCCTCGCTCAGCGGATCAAACAGCACGACCTCGTCGAGCCGGTTGAGGAACTCCGGCTTGAAGGAGTTGCGCACCACATTCATCACCGACTCGCGCTTGGTGTCGGGATTGAGCTTCGGGTCCGCCAGATACTGCGACCCCAAGTTTGAGGTGAGGATGAGGATGGTGTTGCGGAAGTCGACCGTACGCCCCTGACCATCGGTGAGTCGACCATCGTCGAGGACCTGCAACAGGATGTTGAAGATCTCCGGGTGGGCCTTCTCGACCTCGTCCAGCAGGATCACCGAGTAGGGCCGGCGGCGTACCGTCTCGGTCAGCTGACCGCCCTCCTCGTAACCGACATAGCCCGGAGGGGCACCAACCAGTCGGGACACCGCGTGCTTCTCGGAGTATTCCGACATGTCGATGCGCACCATGGCGTGGTCATCGTCGAAGAGGAACTCCGCCAGCGCCTTGGCCAGCTCGGTCTTGCCGACACCGGTCGGCCCCAGGAAGAGGAACGAGCCAGTGGGCCGGTTCGGGTCCGAAATCCCCGCACGGGAACGGCGTACCGCATCGGCCACCGCTGTGACCGCCGCCCGCTGCCCGACGAGCCGCTGGCCCAGCCGGTCCTCCATCTGCAGCAGCTTCTCCGATTCGCCCTGCAGCATCTTGCCGACCGGGATTCCGGTCCAGCTCGACACCACCTCGGCGATGTCCTGGGCGCTGACCTCCTCCGACACCATCGACTTGCGGTCGGCGACTTCAGCCTCGGCGGCGTCGGCCTTCTCCAGTTCCTTTTCCAGGGCCGGGATCTTGCCGTAGGTCAGCTCGGATGCCTTCGCCAGGTCACCCTCGCGCTGCGCACGGTCAGCCTCGCTGCGGAGCTGGTCGATCTGCTCCTTCAGCTCGCCGACGCGGTTCAGGCCCGACTTCTCGGCTTCCCAACGCTGCTCCAAGCCACGCAGCTCTTCCTTGGCGTTGGCCAGGTCTTCGTTGAGACGCGCCAGCCGCTCCCGGCTCGCGACGTCGTCCTCCTTCTCCAGTGCCAGCTGTTCCATCGTCATCCGATCCACGCTGCGGCGCAGCTGGTCGATCTCCTCTGGCGAGGAGTCGATCTCCATCCGCAGCCGCGACGCGGCCTCGTCGATCAGGTCGATCGCCTTGTCGGGCAGCTGCCGCGAGGTGATGTAGCGATTCGACAGCGACGCGGCAGCCACCAGCGCACCGTCGGTGATGGCGACCTTGTGGTGCGCCTCGTACCGTTCCCGGAGCCCGCGCAGGATGGCGATCGTGTCCTCCACGGTCGGCTCGCCGACGAAGACTTGCTGGAAGCGACGCTCCAGAGCCGGGTCCTTCTCGATTCGCTCGCGATACTCATCCAGCGTGGTGGCACCAATCATGCGCAGCTCACCTCGGGCCAACATCGGCTTGAGCATGTTGCCCGCATCCATCGAGCTGTCGCCGCTGGCGCCGGCTCCGACGACGGTGTGCAGCTCGTCGATGAAGGTGATGACCTGCCCCTCGGACTCCTTGATCTCGTTGAGGACGGCCTTGAGGCGTTCCTCGAATTCGCCTCGGAACTTGGCCCCGGCCACCATCGCGGACAGGTCCAGGGACACCAACCGGCGACCCCGCAAGGAATCGGGTACGTCGCCGGCGATCAGCCGCTGCGCCAGACCCTCGACCACGGCGGTCTTGCCGACGCCCGGCTCACCGATCAGCACCGGGTTGTTCTTCGTACGCCGGGCCAGCACCTGGACCACGCGACGGATCTCGGCATCGCGTCCGATCACGGGGTCGAGCTTGCCTTCCCGGGCAGCCTCGGTGAGGTCAACGCCGTACTTCTCCAGCACCGACTCACCTCCCTCGGCCTCTTCGCTGGTGACCCGCTTGTCGCCGCGCGCTTCGTCGAAGGCGCCTTCGAGGTCGGCGGCCCGGACGCCGAGGTCGTTGAGGATCTTCGCGGCGTCGCTGGGCACTGCGGCCAGCGAGATCAGCAGGTGTTCGGTGGCGACGAACTGGTCGCCGAGCTGCTGGGCGCGGGTCTCGGCATCGGCCAGCACCCTGGCCAGGCCGCCGGCGACCGTGGGCTGGGTGACCGAGTTGCCCTGCGCAGAGGGCAACTTGGAGATGGCGCCCTGGGCGGCGGCGTCGACGACGCGCGGCTCAGCACCGACGGCAGCAAGCAGCTGCGCTGCCGGGTCCTCGGGCACCAGCAACAACGCATGCAGCAGGTGCACCGCATCAGCCTGCGGATTGCCCTTGGTCAGGGCCACGCGCAACGCCGTCGAGAGCGCGTCGCGACTCTTGGTGGTCAGTTTGTTGGTGTCCATGTCTCCCCCTTGTGTCCGCGTCCACCCGGTCAGGCGTACGCGTGGTGCAGTCGTGATCAGTAGTGGTTGACCCTCTCCCACGATGGCGGCTCAGCGCCACCGCCGCGAGAGTTGAGTCACACCTACTCAACTTTGACGCGCACCATCGTATTCCCTGCCACGCGTGCGGACTGACATCGGCGTACCGCACCGCGTGGCGGACCAAGGCGGATGGCTCAAGACCATTTCCTCATGCCGCTTGCCCCCATCCAGCCAACAGCTATGCGGATGCGAGTGTTCTTCGAGCTGTCCGGGGTGTTCAGCCACCGCATCCTCACGTGGACCTTGGCCAAGGCCCTCCGTCGGCGCCTGTCATTCCTGGGCGCACGTCTGCTGGACCTTTTTCAGCGGTCTTGGGAGCATGACCGTCGAACCGAGCGCAGTGCTCGACGCGGTCGTAGCCAACTTGTTCCTGCCCGCGGCTGGGTTGTGGCTCCTGTACGCCCTGATCGTCTGCAACATCCTCGCCCCAGCGACCCGACCCCTCAGCCGAGACGCTGCTCGTGCAGAAATACATCGTCAGCGGTCTGACGGCCGGGGCAACCAAGGGTTGAGCACGCACTTCACTAGAGTGGCCGGCCACTAGAGTGGCCGGACGTCAGCCGGCGCCGTAGCCGCTTGGGCTGCCTGCCCTGCCCCCTCCCCCAGGCCGATCATTGATGAGCGACAGTCCCACCCAGCCGGTACGCCCAGAGCCGACCGAGGCGTCCCCTGCCGCCAAGAAGCGGCTGGACTGGGTCGATGCCGGCAAGGGCCTGTCGATCCTGGGCGTGGTGACCTTCCACGTGGTCGTCCGCGCCGAAACCTGGGAGGGCCTGGCCGGTGAGATCACCGACCTGCTCACCCCGGTACGCCTGCCGCTGTTCTTCCTGTTGTCAGGCCTGTTCAGCCACCGCATCCGCGAGTTGAGCCTGCTGGGTCTGTTCACGCGGCGGCTGTGGTTCCTGGTGGTGCCCTACGTCGTCTGGTCACTCCTGTTCGGCGTCGAGCGCTACCTCATGGACCCGGTGGCATATCCGGCGTACCTGATCGGGTGGGAGATCCTGCTGCCCACCACCGGCCTGTGGTTCCTGCACGCACTGGTGGTCTTCACCGTCGCGGCATGGCTGACGAAATGGCTGCCCGGCTGGCTGACGGTGCTGCTCAGCTTCCTGCCGCTGCTCGGCCTGGCCAATCCTGAGTTGGCCCAGGTCTGGATCTTCCACCGCTGCGTGGCGTTCCTGCCGATCTTCATGCTCGGCCTACATGCCCGCTCAGCATGGTTCTGGCTGGCCGAGCGCGCCTTCCGCTGGTGGGCCGTCCTGCTCGCCTTTGTCTGTTTCTTCCTCGCATTCGGGCTCTACCGCGGACTACAGGAGTGGGGTGAGATGAGGCTGGATCCGGCGACCCTGCACGCCGTCCTCATCACCGCCGAGTGCGGTCGGGCACTGATCGCCCTCCCCACTGGTGTCGTGTTGGCCGTCGCGGTCAGCCGCGCCGGCTGGGTGAGCGATGCGCTGGCGTACCTCGGCCGGCGTACGCTGCCGATCTTCGTGAGCCACGAGATGCTGATCTTCGCCATCTATGGCTTCGGCCCGTTCTACGAGCGCACCATGACCTGGCTGCACACCTGGGTCACCCCGGCCTCCACCGAGGTGTTGCTGGTCACCGCGATGTGCATCACGGTCGGCCTGCTGGTCGACCGGCTGTCGAAGGTGCCGGTGCTCGGCTGGATCGTGACGCCGCCCAGCCTCGGACCGAAGGACCGCGGCCAGGTCCGCTGAGAGCCGGGCGGCGTACGCCCGCCGCTCACGCGCAGTGGACACCCTTCAGCCGCTCACCGCGGCCGTCGGCGACCTGCCGCTCGATCTCCTCGAGCGACCTGCGCCAGGCCAGCCGGTATCCCTCCGGGTAGGCGAGGCTGCGGCCCGACTCGGCCGCGGCGATCACCTCGCACTTCGTCGGGGCGGTCGGCGCGCCGCTCGGCACCGGCTGCGGCACCACGTACTTGAACGCGTGCGACTTCTGCGAGAAGTAGATGTCGCCGTTGGTGTCCATGTTGCCGAAGGCCGCCCCCGAGGTGAGCAGCACCGTCACCTCCAGCGTCTCCGGATCGATGCGGAAGAGTTTGTTGCCAGCGGTGACGTAGCCGTTGCCGTCGACCGGCGAGATGTACTGGTAGGCCCACGCCCAGTAGAAAGTGCCGGCCTGGTAGCGGCCGGCCAGCCCCGACTCGCGGTGCACGACGGTGCGGCTGGCGGGGTCGTACACGAAGAAGGTGTCCTCGGCCCAGCCCCAGAGGCGGCCGTCGGAGGCCACCATGAGCCCGGTGACGCCCTCCCGATCGGCCACTGGCACCAGTTCGTTGACGACGGTGCGGGTTGCCGGGTCGAAGACGATCAGCTTTGCCTCCCCGTCCGGCGCCTCGATGCCCATGCCGCCGTCGATGTTGGTGCCGATGTAGACCAGCCCGTCGTTGGGGTTGTACGTCACCGAGATGATGCTCTGCCCCTCGACGATCTCCTCGGTCAACCAGACGTGCTCACCAGTCGCGAAGTCGTGGATCGCCAGGCCACCCTGGAGCTTGCCGTAGCCAGCGATCGTGCCCATGTAGGCCTCGTCGCGATCCGGGTTGTACGCCATCGCAAACGGCCGGTCCTGCCCTTCGGCTGCTCCGTCGAAGATCAGCCTCGGCGCAGCGGTCGGGTTGGCGGGATTCCAGCTGCTGAAGCGGGCATTGCCGTAAGAGCCCACATACATCTGGCCGTCACGGATGATCGCCGATTCGTACTGGCCCGAGGTCAGCGAGGGATAAACCGTGCCGCCGCCGGTCGTGTCCACCCGCGCCATGCCGAGCGGATAGCCCGAGGCGAACATCAGCCCGTCGGGCCCGGCAATCATCTTCTGGATCGCGGTCGGCTGCTCCACGGTCCACGGCTGGCTGGTGTACTCGTTGGCCGGGGTCACCTGGAAGGCGCCCCGGATGTCGGTGCCGATCAGGTCGCCGTTCTCGGCGATCATTGCGTCGCCGAAGTACGCGCCCAGATCCAGCCCGGTGTCGGTGGAGGTCTTCGCGTCAAGGTCGTACTCGAGGACGTCGCCCGACTTGGTGTACCAGAACTTGCGCGGCTCATCGGGCAGCTCGACGACGTTGTAGCCGCCGATCTGGCCCGGATCGGTCCAGGTGTCCACGACGCCGTCGGTGCCGATCACCAGCAGCGCCTGGCCGTTGGCGCTCAGCACCAAGTGGTCATCCACCAGCCACATGCGGTGGATGAAGGCGGTGTCCTCCAGGCCCGGGACGTTCTCGTTGTTGGTCATCTTGGTCATCTCGCCGGTGCCGGCATCCGCGATGCGCCACAGCTCCGCATGGGAGCCGCCGGCGGTCACGTAGAGGTCGTTGGTCGCCGGATCCCAAGCGCAGGCGTGGAGGTAGGTGTTCTCCGGATTGACGGTGGCGACCTTGGTGATCGCGTCGGTGGCGGGGTCGTACTGGTAGAGCGCCGAATGCTTGTAGGTCGGGATGAAGACCGAGCCGTCCGGCCCCGGGCACAGGCCGAAGGGCTGGGCATCGGTCGGATTCGGCTCATAGGTGCCCAGGTCGCGCAGCTCCCGGGTTTCCGGGTCGAACTGCCACAGCTTCTGGTCGAAGTAGGTCGCGATGTAGACCTTCCCGTCACTGGCGACGGTGACGGCGCGGGCATGCTCGGCGGTGTCCATGGGCAGGTTCACCAGGGTCTCGCCGGTGCGGACATCGACCGCGGTGAAGGCGCCTGGATAATCGCTGCCGGCGGTGCCCTTGAAGACCTGATAGGCCACGTCGCGGCCGTCGAGCCGACCGATCTTGGCGGGGCTGGGCTGCTTCACCTGGACCGGCTCACCGAGGTACTGGACGTCGGGATTCTGGTCGAGGATCGGCTGGACCGACTCCGGAACGGGGATGTCGGCGTACGCCGGCGAACCGCTGGTGAGTCCTGCTCCGACCACGGCGAGGGCCATCAGGCCGCCGAGGGTGCGTGCCACGGTGCGTGTCGTCGTCTGGGGGATCATCGTTGCTCCCTTGAAAGTTTCTGCTGCTGTTGCAGCAAACGGTTCCTGCAACCTAAGCCGACACTCCCGAGCAGGTCAAGGGTCGATCCGCCGACCGGCAACCGGGCGCTGCCCCTAGGCTGAGCAAAGAGCCGTCGAAGGAGCCAGCGTGAGCACGTCGCCTGACACCATCACCCGCATCGAGACCTTTCTGGTGCCGCCGCGGTGGTTGTTCGTCCGCATCGAGACCGCCGAAGGGCTGGTGGGCTGGGGCGAGGCGACCTGTGAGGGTCGCTCCGAGACCGTACGCGCCGCGGTCGAGCAGTTGGCCGAGTTGGCCATCGGCCGCGACCCGGGCCGGATCGAGGACCTGTGGCAGTTGCTCACCAACGGCAGCTTCTATCGCGGCGGCCCGATCCTGGCCAGCGCCGTGGCGGGCATCGACCAGGCCCTGTGGGACATCCTCGGCAAGCGGCTCGGCGTACCGGTGCACCAGCTGTTGGGCGGCGCGGTACGCGACCGGATCCGGATCTATGGCTGGATCGGCGGGGACGAACCCGGCGGGGTCGCCGAGGCCGCCGCGGCCGCCCGCGACAACGGGCTCACCGCGATCAAGATGAACGCCACGCCGGCCTTCGGCAAGCTCGCCACCCGCGCCGAGGTGTCGGCGGCGGTCGCCCGCGCCGAAGCCGCCCGGGAGGCGATGGGCGAGGACGGCGACGTGGCGATCGACTTCCACGGCCGGGTCTCCTTCCCGGCGGCCCGCACCCTCATCAAGGCTCTCGAACCGGTCGCACCGATGTTCATCGAGGAGCCGGTGGTGCCCGAGAACAGCCACCTCTTCGGCGACCTCGTCGCCCACACCCACCTGCCGATCGCGACGGGGGAACGGCTCTACAACCGCCAGGAGTTCCTGCCCGTGCTGTGCGCCGGCGTCGGCGTGGTGCAGCCCGACCTGTCCCACGCCGGCGGCATCACCGAGACCCGCAAGATCGCCTCGCTCGCCGACGCCCACGGGGCGCTGCTCGCGCCGCACTGCCCGCTGGGTCCGCTGGCACTGGCGGCCTGCCTGCAGGTCGGCTTCGCCACCAGCAACCACGTCATCCAGGAACAGAGCCTGGGCATCCACTACAACCAGGGCGCCGACCTGCTGGACCTGGTGCTCGACTCGTCGATGTTGGCGACCACCGACGGCTGGCTGCCGCGCTGGGACGCGCCCGGGCTGGGCATCGAGATCGACGAGGCAGCCGTACGCCGGGCGGACCAGTCCCCGCACGGCTGGCGCGGCCCGGTCTGGCAGCATCCCGACGGTTCCTACGCAGAATGGTGACCATGAGCTCCGAACTGGACTTTCTTGCCGACCTCACCGACACCGGGCTGGTGGCGATCATCCGCTGCCCAGACGCCGGGCACGCGCTGGCGATCGGGCGTACGTTGCTCGAGGCCGGCGTACGCATGCTGGAGGTCACCCTGACCACCCCGGATGCGGTGGAGACGATCGCGACGCTGGCCGGTGAGGTCGCCGATGGCGGCTCCGGTGCCTGGGTGGGCGCCGGCACCGTCATCTCCGAGGACGACGTCCACACCGCCGTCGCCGCGGGCGCACGCTTCGTCGTGACGCCGGGCCTGTGCCCGGCGGTCGCCGCCGCCAGCCGGGCCGAAGTGCCCAGCCTGGCGGGCGCCTGGACCGCCTCGGAGGTGATCACCGCGCACGACCAGGGCGCGACGGCGGTGAAGATCTTCCCCGCCTCCAGCGGCGGCCCCGGCCACCTGAAGGCGTTGCGCGACCCGCTGCCGCACATCCCGCTGGTCGCCGTCGGCGGCGTCGGGCTCGCCGAGATCGAGGCGTACCGGAAGGTCGGTGCGATCGGCTTCGGGGTCGGCGGTCCGCTGATCGGGGACGCGGCCAGTGGTGGCTCCCTGACCGAGTTGGCGGACCGGGCCCGCGCCTTCGTCGAGGCGGCCGGCTGACATGGGACGCATCTGGACGATGGGCGAGACGATGGTGAGTCTGCGCGCCGACGCCTCCGTGGCGATGGCGACCCGGTGGACCACCCACGTCGCCGGCGCCGAATCCAATGTCGCGATCGGGCTGGCGCGGCTCGGCCACGAGGTGACGTGGGCGAGCCGGCTGGGCGATGACGCCTTCGGTGACCTGATTCGCCGGGAGCTGCGCGCCGAGGGCGTACGGGTCGAGGCGGCCGCCGACAATCGGCGCCGGACCGGCTTCATGTTCCTGTCGCCGGCCAGTTTCGGCTGGGCCGCGGACTATCACCGGGCGCTGTCCGCAGCCTCGGCGATGGGCCCGGAGATGGCCGACCTGGTGCGCGCCAGTACGCCGGAGCTGGTCGTCCTGTCCGGGATCACCCCGGCACTGGGTGACCGCCCCGCGGAGGCCACCCGGGCTGTGTTGGCGGCGGCCAAGGAGCTCGACGCGACGGTTGTCTTCGACGTCAACTTCCGCGGCAAGCTGTGGACCGCCGAGCAGGCCGGTCAGGCGTTGGCGCCGCTGTCGGCCGACGTGGACGTGTTGGTCGGCTCCCCCGAGGAGTTGGCGATGCTCGGCACCGCCGACGAGTCAGCGCTGATCGAGCGCGGCCCGGCTGAGGTGCTCACCAAGCTGGGCGCCCAGGGCGCCCGCTACACGTCGGCGACCGAATCCTTCGAGGTCCCCACCAAGCCGGCCACGGTGGTGGATGCGGTCGGCGCCGGGGACGCTTTCGTCGCCGGCTACGTCGCAGGACTACTCGACGGCCTGCCGCCGGCCGAACGGATGGCGCGCGCCAACCTGATGGGCCGCGCCGCCGTCACCCACCGCGGCGACTTCGAGGGTCTGCCGACCATCAAGCAGCTGCGCGCACAGGAGCTCGCCCCGCAGGACGACGTCGCACGGTAGGGCGCGGTGTCCTGCGTGGGTGGGGCCAAGCCGCGGCGTACAGGTCCGGCGGGACCGGTGCGTACGCCCCGACGCGCCACCGCGAGCCCTGACCCGTCTTTGCGCCCACATGTTGGCGCAATACGCGGGTCGTCCGGCCCAGCCCGAAACCCGGGCGGCCGGCGTACGGCTCAGGGTTGCAGGCGCTCGTGCGTCCAGGCGTCGGCGGCCCGGGTGTAGCGGATCCGGTCGTGGAACCGCGCAGGCCGCCCCTGCCAGAACTCGATCCGTTCCACCGCCAGCCGATAGCCGCCCCAGTCCTCGGGCATCGGCACCTCGGTCCCGGCGAACCGTGCTTCGGCGGCGGCGTACGCCTGCTCCATCACGGCCCGGGAGGCCACCGGTCGGCTCTGGTCCGAGGCGTACGTCGCCAGTTGCGAGGCCCGTGGGCGGGAGGCGAAGTACGCCTCGGACTCCGCCTGCGGGAGTTGCTCGACCCTGCCCTCGATGCGGATCTGGCGAAACAGTGGAGTCCAGTAGAAGCTCAGTGAGGCGTACGGGTTGGCGGCCAGCTCAATCCCCTTGTCGGAGCCGTGGCCGGTGAATAACACCGGGCCCTCGGCTCCCCAGCCCTTGAGCAGCACGATCCGCGCATGTGGTTGCCAGCCGCCGTCAGCCCGTGGCGAGGCGGTCGCCAAGGTCATCGCCGTCGCCTCGATGTCGGCACCGCCGTCCTGGGCTGCGATTGCTTGCTCCAGCCACGTCTCGAACAGGCCAACCGGGTCCTTCGGCACCTCATCGTCCAGCGACAGCCCCGCATAGTCGGTGCGCCGATCCGCGATCTCCATGGGGACACTGTGCTCCATCCCCCGGTGCGCAAGCCACCCGAGGCTGCGCACTACGGGCGGGGCGCCACCGCCAGGGAATAGGCTTGTCGGGTCCCTCCCCGAAAGGACGATCAATGTCCGAACCGATCCTGTGGCTCAACGCCGCGCTCTCGATTCTGGGGGTGATTGCGGTCGGCGCGCTGGTCGTCCTGGTGGCACTGATCGCGCGCGGCCCCGGCTCCAAGCTGGCCATCATCGGCGCAGCTCTGCTGGCCTTCGCGATGGTCTTGCCCATCGGCCTGGGGTTTTGGCTGAGCGCGGCCCGGGCCTCGATCCTCCCGCTGATTATCCTGCCCGTCGCCGTGTCGTGCATCGGGTTGGTGTGCCTCGTCCTCGGGCTCATCCTGCGGAGCAGGGAGGCCGCATGAATGAGTTCGTGATCGCCAGCGTCACCGCCAGCATCGTGACACTGGTCACCGTCCTCGCGCTGCTGGTGCTCGTCGCCTTCCTGATGCGCGGCCCCGCCCAAGTGGTGCTGCTCCTTGCGCTGGCCGCCCAGCTGATCGGCCTCGGCGTTGGCTATCTCCCGCTCGGACCAGAGATCGCGGAGCTCAAGCTCGTCCTGGGACGGGTGGTGCGGCTGATCTCGATCGGACTGTTCGGCTGGGCAGCCTGGTTGGTGTTCCGCAAGCAACCGCAGCGCCCCGCCGCTGACCCGCCGACCCCCGACCAGGTCGCGGATGCCTGGGGCCGACGCCCCCAATAACACCGCCTCCCGACGACGGAACGGCCGCCCCAGCTCAGGCTGGGGCGGCCGTTCGTTGTTACAGGATCAGCCGTACGCCGGTCAGCTCCGGCGACGAAGCACCATCACACTCGCTGCGGCTGCGCCCAGCCCCGCCAGCACCACGCCGGCAGCGCCCGCGCCGGTGTCCGGCAGCATGCCGGGCTTGTCGTCATCCCCGGTCGGGGTCGACGAACCGGTCGGGCCAGCCGAGTCGCCGGGGGTCCCGGTGGGGTCGGCCGGACCGGTCGGGTCCGAAGTCGGCGTCCCCGTCGGCTGCTCGGTCGGGGTCGGCGTCGGCGTACCGGTGGGTTCCCCGGTCGGCTCCTGAGTCGGCGTGACGGTCGGCTCCTGAGTCGGCGTGACGGTCGGCTCCTGGGTCGGCGTACCGGTCGGATCCTGGGTCGGCGTACCGGTCGGATCCGGCGTCGGGGTCGGGCTCGGCGTCGGGGTCGGGGTCGGGTCGACCTGAGCCGGACCGATCAGCAGCGTCGCCTCGACACCATTGACGGTCACGGTCAGTTCGGCCTGCCCGCCACCGTTCCAGGCCAGTACGCCGGTGGCCGGGTCAAACCGGTAACCCTCCGGCAACGCCTGCGCGGCGAGCAGCTGCTGCTCCCCCAGCACATCCTCGGCCGCCACCAGCACACCGTTGCCGGCCCACTGCGCCGACACAGGCCACTGCACCGGCACCTCGATGCTGCCTTGGCTGAGCACCGCGGACAGGTCGACCTGCCCGCCCTCGGCGATGACCAGCCGGCCATCGACCATCTCCGCATCCTGGTTGCCGTCCAACTCGGCGGTCAGGCGTACCTCATCGGTCTGCGGCTTGGTCTCGGCCCGCAGCCAACCGATCCGGTCCGCCACGATCTGCGGGTCGGTGTCGACGACACCCCGCGCCGGGTCGATGCCAAGCATCGTCCAGCCCACGAAGCCACCCTGGTCAGCTCCCGCGGCCGGTGCCTTGCCGGAGTTGCCATTGACGACCCGGCTCACTCCGTCCCGCGCGGTCGCGTGGAAGAGGCCGACGTGGCCGTTGATGTGAGCGATCTGCTTGCCGCCGGCGCGGAACTCGGCAAACACCCGGTCCAGCGCGGCCGCCTCGGTCCGGTCGCCCAGCTGGCTCGCCTTCTGCGGGGTCGGGTCGTCGATCGGATGGTGGTTGAACACGACCACACCGGTGATCGCGTCATCGGCTTGGGCCGCGGCCAGCTCCTCCTCGAGGAAGGCCAGCTGGTCGATGCCGCCCGGATGCAGGTTGCCGGTCGAGCTGTCCAGGGTGATGATCCGAGTGCCGTTCACGGTGGTCGCGGTCCGGGAATCGCCGAAATGCTTCTCGAAGTTGTCGATCCCCGCGCCCATCAGCTCGTGGTTGCCAGGAACGTAGATGAACGGCACCGACCCTTCGAGCTCCTCGTCGAGGATCCGCTTGGCCAGCTCGAAGTCGGCGTCGCTGGCCTCGTCGACCAGGTCACCGTTGATGACGAGCAGATCCGGCTGCGCGGCCCGGATCTCCTGCAGCGTCCGGCGGGCGCTGGCAACCAGCGCGCTGTCGGGGTTGCGCCCCACAAACTGCGCGTCGCTCATCACCGCAATCCGGGTCGGGCGATCCGCCACCGAACCGTTGGCCACGATCACCGGATCGTGCACGTACGGGGTCTGCGGCAATTCGACATCGGCGGGCACCTGCGCCGCCAGGTCGGCGATCGCGACATCACCGTGATAGCTCACGGTGCTTCGCGTCTCCATGAAGCGGAGCTGCTGGACCTCGATCGGGTACGCCGTCCCCGCCGGGATCGGGAAACTCACCTGGCGCCAGCCCTGCCAGGTCACATTCGGGCCGTCGACGTTGGTCGTGGTGCCATCCCCGCGTCCGATCTGGATCCGCGGCCAGACACCGGACTCGTCGCCCTTGATCCACAGGCTCAGCGACTGCGGCTGCCCCTCGACGGCAATCGGCTGCGCCGCGACGGCGTACCCACCGCGGGTGGCGGTGCTGGTGGTGAAGTCATAGGTCATGCCCAGTGCCGGCCCGCCCTCAGGCCCCTCGGTGGCATGCACCTCGCCGGTGGCGCGGGCGGCGGTGAAGCGCCACTGGCCGATGTCGGAGAAGTCCGACACCACGGCGTCAACGGTGCCGACAGTCACGGCCACCTGGACGCTGTGGTCGCCCACGCTCAGCGTGATGACACCCGAGCCGGACGCAGTGCCCGACACCTCGAAGCTGGTCAGCGAGTTGGGCCGCACCGAGATCGGCCCGGACGTCTCAACGGTCACATCGGAGTACTCGATGGGGGCAGTGTTGCCGTCGCCATCCACGCCCTCCAGTCGCAGGGTCGAGGTCTGGTCGACCGCGGACAGCGCCACCAGCGAACGGTTCGGCTGGAGCCGCTGCAGGTCCCCGTGGACCCGGTAGTCGATGCTGTCAACGTGCCCGTCGACGGCGTACTCGATCTGCCCAGAGCCGATGCCCCCACCGGTCACCTTGGCGCGGTCGCCGACCGCGGTCAGCGACACGTGGTCACCGGAGCTGAAGGACCCGAACGAGGTCACCGGACGTCCGGCCCCATCCAGGCCGGAGCCCTGCACCGTACGCGACAGACCCGGGAAGGTCTCCAGCAGGCCGGCCTCGGGCGTGGTCGGGTCGGCGCCGGCCACCGCGAGGTGGGCGCCGGAAAGCTCGGTGGTGGCCGAGGAGCGGATCACCAGCGCGTTGGAGACGACTCGCTGGCCGCCGTCGGAGGGCTGATTCAGTACCACCGGATCCTCGCTGCCAGCGGGGCGACCGACCATGGTGGTGGAGCCGCCACCGTCGAGGTTGAGCGCGTTCCAGGCGCCCAGGTCACGCATCAGCCGGGCCAGTTCCTGCACGGTCATGCCGTTGGCGTCCGCGCGGCGGCCGTCCACGGTCACGATGTAGAGGCGAGTGCCGTCGCGGGAGATGCCCACGGCCGTACGCCCGGCGGTCACCTGCTCGGTGTCGGTCAGTTCGCCGTTGGTCACCAGCTGCCAGTTGCCGCCCACCGCGGTGTCGGGTGAGGAGCTGGCCTGCAGGTCGATGCTGACCTCATCGCCGACCTGGAATCCGTCCAGGGACGATCCCCACTGGGAGCCTCTGGCGACCACGATCATCCGGCCCGGGCTCAGGTCGACCGAGCCGGACACGCTGGCCGGATCGGTCGACACCGACGCCACCCGGCCATCCTCGATGGTGAGGATCCGCACCGGCGCACCGGCCAGCAGACCGTCCAACGGGTAGCTGCCCCAGGCCTGGTTGAAGACCGTGACGCCGTTGGTCACATCGGGGGTGTTGACGCCCTTGATGTCGACGCTGCCGGCCGGGCCGGCGATGGCGCTCTGGGTCATCAACCGCTCGATCGCGGCGACCCCGTCGGCCATCGTGAAGGCCAGGCTTCCGTCCCGGAAGGACCGCATCTCGCCGTCGGCGTAGTTGGTGTGAATCGGCGCATCGGTGGCGTTCATGTCGAAGAAGTCACCGTTGACGGCGGCGACCACGTCGTCCTGACCCTCGATGAAGTCGCTGACGGTACGGTTGTCGCCGGCGACACTGTCACCGTCGACCATGTCGATGGACAGGTTGCCCGCAGTCAGGTCCAGCTCCAGCACATTGCCGCCCACCCAGGCGCGGTCCTGCCGCCGCTCGAAGCGAGTCAGGTTGACGCCGGGGGCGAGTTCGCTGGTGTGGCTGTCGACCAACGCAGCATCCTCACTTCGCAAGCTCTGGGTGACACCTTGGTCGGCCTGGGCGTACGCCGGCGCTTGGGGCGCCACGCCCACCGCGACGACGCCGGCGGCCAGAGCGAAGCCGGTCACGGTGGCGAGCCAACGGCGTACACCGTGGCGAGGGACAGTCAGGGACATGCACAACTCCTGGGACGGGATGAGCAACGGGCCGGGGCGGGCCCAGTGATCCCATCGGATGCAGGCGGAGATTGGGTGTCTCTTCGATGAACAATGCACGACCCTTCGGAAAGCATCGCGGGTCCGCGCCTCAGCCCGGGTCCAGTTCCTCGCGTGTCGGCGGCACTCGGCGCCGGGCCTGGGCCAGCGACATCCCCGACAGCACCAACAGGTCCACCACGATCGAGCGGATCTGGGCGCGCATCACCTCCGCGGACAGGCCTGCGCGCGGATCCCGGACGGTGGTGCGCCGAGCCAGGGAGATGAGGTCCTCCCGCGCAGACGCCAAGGGCTCCTGGGTGACAATCCGTTCCTGGATGACGGCGGTGGCGTTGGCCAGCTCGGCAATCATGTCGATGTAGCTGGGCGGGATGTACTGGTATTCGTCCAGCGACGACTCCGCCCGTCGCACCAGCACACGGGCGTTGCGGATCGCCAGGTCGAGTGGCGTGAGAAGTCGACGTATCGCATCGACGTCGCGACGAGAGCTGCCGGCCAACAGCGGCGCCACACTCGCCGCCGCAGCTGCCTCAAGGGTCGACTCGCGCACTTCGTCCAACTCAGCGGAGAGCTGTCGGGCGGTCGCCAGCGCTGCGCGGGCCCGGTCCAGGTCGCGGATCCGCAGCGACTGGGCGGTCTCGGTGAGCAGCATCGCCAAGTTCCCTACCAAGGCGATGATGCGTTGCCGGGGCCGTTGGGTGGTGGAGCGCATCGGTGCCAGCACCGCGATGAGCAGGGCCACGCCACCACCGACTGCGGCGTCAATCCAGCGGTTCAGGGCCTCGCCATCGCCGGCGACCAAGGTGGTGATGATGACGCCTTGGATGCCGGCCTGCATCATCAACAACTGGCCGGCGCCAAACAACACCGCCAGACTCATCGCCACCACACAGACCACGAAGATCTGCCACCAGCTCGACCCGAACAGGTGCACGAAGGCGTCACCCACGAGGACGCCGATCGCGACTCCGATAGCTAGTTCGATCACCCGACGTACCCGGTTTTCGTAGGTGAGGCCCAGACACACCATCGCCGTGATCGGAGCGAAGAACGGCAACTCGTGACCGATCACGTGCTTGGCAAAAACCCATGCCAGCACAGCGCCAGCGGCCGCCTGAACGATCAGCCACATCCGAGCCCGGAGCCTTTTGAGGCGGTCCGCCACCGGCTCAAGGCGCAGGTCGTCCCGAAGTGACTCCCATGGATCGACCGTGTCGGGCATGGCCCCAGTGTGGCCCACCGCCGGGGTTCCTCGCTGCCCGGTCCGGCTCAATGCCCGCTGCTGATGGTGCGCAGCCTCGAACCGCTCCTGGCCATGTGTACACCGCCATTCGGGTCCGCGGTGAAGCGACGACCGCCACGGGGCTGGGCCCGCCCGGCGAGCTGGTCTCGCAACAGCGCATTCTCGGACTGCAACTGCTCGACTCGTCGGGTGAGTCCAAGGATGTACTTGATGCCCTGCAGATTGACGCCTTCCTGTTGGGACAGCGTCTGGATCAGCCGCAGCCGGTCGATGTCGGCAACCGAATAACGCCGGCCCCGCCCGCGGGCGCGGCGCGGCTCCACCAGCCCCATCCGGTCATAGCTGCGCAGCGTCTGCGGGTGCATGCCGGCCAGCCGTGCAGCCACCGAAATCGTGAACAGGGCCGCGTGGCGATCCACCGGCTGCAGGTCGGCGCCGACTGCTCGGCGCCCGCGGCGCTCTCGATGGGTCGGCATGAGGTCAACTCCTCAGCGCTGCCCGCGGGTCAGGCTCAGCCGCGACCGCGGCGTACGCCCGCAGGGCTTCCGCGGCCTCATCGGACAGCGAAGTGGGCACCTGGACGTGGACAGTGACCAAGAGGTCACCGGTCGTACCGTCCTTGCGCTTGACGCCACGACCCCGCACCCGCAACGTACGCCCGCTGGGCGTGCCGGCGGGGATTCGCAGTCGCACGGAGTTGTCCAACGGCCCCGTCCCCAAGGTCGGGACGTCGATCTCGGCCCCGAGCGCAGCCTCGACGAAGGTGACCGGGACGGTGATGGTCAGGTTGCTGCCCGAGCGACCGAACACGGCGTGCGGCCGCACGTGCACCAGCACGTACAGGTCGCCGGCGGCACCACCGTTCTCACCGGCACCGCCCTTGCCCTTGATCCGGATCCGTTGGCCGTCCTCGACTCCCGCCGGCACGCGAATCTGCATGGAATCGGTCGACTTGCCCCGACCCGATCCGTCACAGTCGGGGCACGGGTCGTCGACGACGAGGCCACGGCCCCTGCAGTCAGGGCAGGGCTCGCTCACGTTGAAGACACCACCAGACGTGCTGGTGCGCATGCCCGAGCCCTCACAGGTCGGGCACATCTTCGGCACGCTGCCGGCCTTCGCGCCGGTGCCGTGACAGGTCGGGCAGGGCTTGTCGGAGACCATCTGAATCCCCACGGTGGTGCCCTCGACCGCCTCCAAGAAGTCGATGGTCACCTCGCCTTCGACGTCGCTGCCACGGCGGCCCCGCGTGCCAGGCGTACGGCCGCGGGCGCCGGTCTGGTTGCCGAACAGACCACCGAACAGGTCGCCCAGTCCCGGATCGCCAGCGCCAGAGCGAGCGTTGCGGAACAGGTCGTCCATGGTGCTCTGGCCGGCGGTGTTGCTGCCCTTGGGGAAGCGGAAACCGCCCCCGCCGGAGAAGTATCGTCGGGCATCGTCGTATTCCTTGCGACGGTCCTTGTTGGACAGCACCGCGTTGGCCTCGGAGACCTCCTTGAAACGCTTCTCGCGTTCCTTGTCCCCCGGGTTGGAGTCGGGGTGGTTCTCCTTGGCGAGTTTGCGGTACGCCTTCTTGATCTCCTCGGCGGAGGCGTCCTTGGGGACGCCCAACACCTTGTAGTAGTCCTTCTCGAGCCAGTCCTTGGTGCTCACACGTCCCCCTTTCGGTTCCTTCAGTTGGTTGCGTCGGCGCCGTCACCGGGCTGCTGCGCAGCCGGATCAGGCTCGGCGACGCCGACCCGCGCGGGCCGGATGACGCGATCGCCCAGTCGTACGCCGACCTGGATGATCTGCGCGCAGGTCGGCACCGTCACGCCTGGCATCTCCATCTGGAAGAGCGCCTCGTGCAGGTGCGGGTCGAACTCGTCGCCGACCTCGCCGTATTGGACCAGACCGTACTTGGCGGCAACCCGGCCCAGCTCTTCGCCGATCAGCTTGGCCCCGCCGTCGAGGTCGCCGACCTCGGCCGCGGCACGGACTGCGTCCAGCACTGGGATCAGGTCGGTGGCGACCGCCTGGATGCCCTGCTGCTTGGACTGGGCCCGATCCCGGTCGACACGCCGCTTGTAGTTGACGTACTCGGCTTGGACCCGCTTGAGGTCATCGGTGCGGTCGTTGAGCTCCGACTGCAACTCATCGATCATCTGCTGTACGCCGTCAGCGCCCGCCGGGGCGTCACTGGAGCCGACGCTCTGGTCCGGGTCGACATCGGGAGTCGACTCGGTCGGTTCGATCGGGTCCTGCGGCTGCTGTGCATCAGTCACGTTGTCTCCTGCCGCCGGGGCCTGGCCCGGACCGTTGCGGTCCGGGCCGGACTCCGGCTGGCGTACTTGGTAGGTCTCCGGGTCAAGGCGACGACGATCCCGGATCACCGGGCCGGTGGGCTCGGTCTCCTCGGATCCGTCGTCTCGATGATGCTGGTCGCCAGGGGTCACTTGGCGTCCTTGTCATCCTCATCATCGACGATCTCGGCGTCAACGACGCCGTCATCGGCCGCGTCCTCGGAGGTGGCGGAGTCGGTGGACTCGGAGGCCTGCTGCTCGCCTGCAGCCTTGGCGTACATCGCCTGACCCATCGCCGAGGAAGTGGTGTTGAGCTTGTCGACCGCAGCCTTGAGCTTGTCGGTGTCGGCCTCCTCGTCCTTCAGGACCTCCTTGAGCTCTTCGAGGGCCTCGTTGACCGGCGTCTTGATGTCCTCGGTCAGCTGTTCGTCGTTGTCCTTGAGCAGCTTCTCGGTGCGGAACTGGAGCGCCTCGGCCTCGTTGCGCAGGTCGACGGCCTCGCGACGCTTCTTGTCGTCGTCGGCGTGCGCCTCGGCCTCCTTGACCATCCGCTCGATGTCCTCCTTGCCCAGTGCCGACCCGCCAGTGACGACCATGGACTGCTCCTTGCCGGTGGCCATGTCCTTGGCGTACACGTGCACGATGCCGTTGGCGTCGATGTCGAAGGTGACCTCGATCTGGGGCACGCCGCGCGGGGCGGGCATCAGGCCGGTCAGGTCGAAGTTGCCCAGCGACTTGTTGTCGCGGGCAAACTCACGCTCACCCTGGTAGACCTGAATCATCACGGAGGGCTGGTTGTCCTCAGCGGTGGTGAAGACCTCCGAACGCTTGGTCGGGATCGTGGTGTTGCGCTCGATGATCTTGGTCATCACGCCGCCCTTGGTCTCGATGCCGAGGCTGAGCGGGGTGACGTCGAGCAGCAGCACGTCCTTGACCTCGCCCTTGAGCACGCCAGCCTGCAGGCTGGCGCCGAGGGCGACGACCTCATCGGGGTTGACGCCCTTGTGGGGCTCCTTGCCGTTGGTGAGGTCCTTGACCAAGTCGCTGACGGCCGGCATCCGGGTGGAGCCACCGACCATGATGACCTGATCGATCTTGTTGACGTCGATGCCGGCGTCCTTGATCACGGCGTTGAAGGGGGCCTTGCAACGGTCCAGCAGATCCGAGGTGAGCTTTTGGAACTCGGCGCGGGTCAGCTTCTCCTCCAGGTGCAGCGGTCCGTCGGCACCGGCGGTGATGTAGGGCAGGCTGATGGTGGTGTCAGTGGTCGAGGACAGCTCGATCTTGGCGCGCTCGGCGGCCTCCTGCAGGCGTTGCTTGGCCATCTTGTCCTTGGACAGGTCAACACCGTTGGCGTTCTTGAACTGGGTGACCAGCCAGTCGACGATCTTGGCGTCCCAGTCGTCACCACCGAGCAGGTTGTCACCGTTGGTGGCCTTGACCTCAAAGACTCCGTCGGAGATCTCCAGCAGGGACACGTCGAAGGTGCCGCCACCGAGGTCGAAGACCAGCACGGTCTGCTCGGCGTCACCCTTGTCCAGGCCGTACGCCAGCGCAGCCGCGGTGGGCTCGTTGATGATGCGGTCGACGGTCAGGCCGGCGACCTCACCGGCCTCCTTGGTTGCCTGACGCTGGGCGTCAGAGAAGTAGGCCGGGACGGTGATGACGGCGTTGGTGACGTCCTCGCCCAAGTAGGCCTCGGCGTCACGCTTCAGCTTCATCAGCACGCGGGCGCTGATCTCCTGGGGGGTGTACTTCTTGCCGTCGATGTCGACCGACCAGTCGGTGCCCATGTGGCGCTTGACCGAGCGGATGGTGCGGTCAATGTTGCGGACCGCCTGACGCTTCGCGACGTCGCCGACGAGGACCTCGCCACCCTGGGCAAAGGCCACCACCGACGGCGTGGTGCGGGAGCCCTCGGCGTTGGGGATGACGGTGGGCTCGCCACCCTCGAGGACCGCGACGACCGAGTTGGTGGTGCCGAGGTCGATACCTACTGCGCGTGCCATGTGAGTCTCCTTCTGATGGTGCTTGCTGTGTTCGATGTTTGGTTTCTCAGGACCCGAGCCGCGTGAGGCTTGCGACCTTGAGTCCAACGCGCTCAACCCTACTGGCGCCCCGTTCGGAGCACAAGCAAACTTGAGTGACATTGACTCAACTCCGGGGAAGTTCCGGGTATTCCCGGAGCGATCGGCTACGCGTGGCCCTGCGGTCGTAGCGCATCAAGACGTAGAATCAGCCGATGCCCAGCTTTGAGGTCGACACTCGACACCTCACCCACACCGTCGCACCGCGCTTCATGCAGATGGAGAGCTTCTACAGCTCCATTGGCAACTGGTCCCGGCAATGGCTGGTCAACGAGGTCGAGGACAGCAGCGGTTTTCACGCCGACGGCAAGGAGTTGGTCGCCAACGCCAACGAGGCGCTGTCGACCTTCTTCGGAGACCAGATCGACTTCTGGATCGGGTCGGCGCAGGAGATCCTGCAGACCGCCTACCTCTACGACTCGACCGAGCAGTCCCAGCTCGAGGAGATGGACGCCAGCTTCTCGGACTGGAGCAGTTCCCCGGTGGCGGAGGACTCCGCCACCCCACGCGCAGACATCGGGCCCGACGTGCCCGAGCCGACCATCAGCAACCCCTTCGATGAACTCCACACACCGAGCCCACAGATTGCCGTGGACATCGCCGACGCGGTCACCAGCACGCTCGGCGACGCCATCTCGCCCTCCGGCGTGGCGGCGTGGGTCTGCCGCCAGGTTTTCGGGTCCGACCCGCTCACCTGGCTGAAGGACCAACTGGGTCCGGACTGGCGTGACATCAGCCGAGCGGCAGACTGGATGGACACTGCCGGCAACATGCAGGGCGCCATCAATCACCACGCCGCCGAGGCCGCATGGTGCGTCACCGACCGATGGAGCGGCTATGCCGCCGAGGATGCCAAGGCACAGATGCGACGCGGCTCCGAAGTGGCCGATGACGCCCCCGGGATCATGCGCGCCATCGGCAAGGACATCCAGACGCTGGCCTCGGAGGTGTACGCCCTCGCCACACTGGTCGGCACCGCGATCGGGTCCGCGCTTGATGCCCTCGCCTCGGCGATCTTTCCGCCGTTGTTGCCGCTCGCGGTCAGCCGCGTCCTGAGCGTCCTCGGGGAGGTCCTCACCTTGCTCGGGATCGGCATCGCGGCCCTGTGGGACCTCATCACCGGCGCCCAGGGCAACATCGATGACCTCCGCAACATCCCCGCGGTCGCCGGCAGCGCCACGAGCTACGACAACCCGACGGTGGGCTGATGAGCGACCACATCCCGGCCCGGCTCCGCGAGCTGGTCGCCGAACTCCAGGAACAAGCCCGCCGCAGCCAGGACACCCGGATTGCCTGGGAGCTGGAACGGACCACCGACCCCGAATTGCGCGCGCTGCTCAAGCGGGCCGAGAAGGGAGAGATCGGCTTCCGAGAGGTCCTCAACTCCGAGGCGTACCGACGCGTCCACGCCGACGAACTGGCCGAGGTGGACCGGGTCTTCCGGCAAGCCGTCGAGGAGGGCCTGCCCGACCCCGCCGAGGCTGAGGTGGGACTGAATGCCGGCCTGGCCCAGATGCAGGCCGAGGTCGATGCCGCGCGAGCACGACGCGAAGCCGAGTCGGAGGCCCAGCGCGTACGCGAGGAACAGGGCGAGGACTGGACCTACGACCCGCGGGAGCGCTGGCGACACTGAGGGCGTACACGCGCGCCGGCGCCCGTGCAGAAAGGACGTCGATTCTCCGGGTTTTGCACCTGTGCGGCGAAACCGCCCCGATCGCCGTCGTTTCTGCACGCTACCGGCGTACGCCGTGGCCGACCGCGGCGCTTGCGCCCGCTCCCCTAGACTCAGGCTCGTGAGCTTCGACCTCTACTTCGTCGCCCCGAGCCAAGCCGGCAGCGACTCCCCTGACCTCGCCAGCGGCGGCCTCACCGAGGCCGGACGCACCCAGTGGCAACGCATCACCGCCCAGCTGCGCGAACTGATGTCCGACCTCGAGGTCCAGGACGGCCGCGACCAGGTCCGGCTGGCCGGTGCATCGGGCGCGATCGGGATCGACTGGAGCTCCGAGCGGCTGCACCTGGTGGTGCCTTACTGGTTCACCGACGAGGACCAAGCCCGCACCGTGACCGCCCTGCTGTATCGCGTCGTGGAGATCGTCGAGAACGAAACGGCGCTGTCGTCGTGGGATGACCAGGCCAAGGCGGAGTTCAGCGAGGACCAGCTGCCTCAGGTCGCCGCCGACATCCTCGAGCGCAGCAGGATCGCCGCCGACATGGTGGCCCGCCGGCAGAGCAATGGCGAGCCGTTGCCGGAAGGCGCCGAGCCCGGCGCCCACGAATCCGGCCCCATCAGCGAGGTCTTCCGCTGACCTCAGCGGCACCCCTCAGGCAGCAGCACCACTCACCTGACGCGGTGGCAGAATGCCTCCCGTGAGGACACTTCAGGCCATCACCGCCACCACTGAAACACCCCACGGCCTCGACCTGGAGGTGGACGGCGAGTTCACCATGCGCATCCAGCTCCTCCACGACCTGGTGCGCGTCGCCGTGAGCCACGGCAAGCCGACGCTGGCCAGGACCTGGACCATCGGGCCCGACCCCGCCGCCATCCCGGCCGAGGGTCGCGACCGCGAGGAGGTCGACGGCTTTGCGGCCGGCGCCGCCGAACTGGAGCACCCCTCCCCGACCATGATCATTCGAGGGCGCCTCCGGGTCGAGGTGGCCGCCGATCCGCTCCGGCTCACCATCAGCCGACGCCGCCCTGACGGCACCTGGCAGCCGATCCACACCGACCGGCCCACCGGTGCGTACGCCTGGAACCCCCGCACCGGACAAGTCGCCCACCACCGGGTCCACACCAGCGACCAGATCCTCGGCCTGGCCGACAAGGGCGGCCACGCCAACCGCTCCAAGCGCCGCTTCGAACTGCGCAATGTCGACGCAATGGGCTACAACGCCGAACACACCGACCCGCTCTACAAGCACGTCCCGCTGCTGCTGAGCCGGCTCGATTCGGGCTGGGTCGGCCTCTATCACGACAACCTGTCCAGCGGCTGGATTGATCTTGGTCAGGAGATCGACAACTACCACGTCCGCAGCGACTCCTGGCGGGCCGAGACCGGCGACATCGACTACTACGTCTGGGCCGGCGACAGCCTCGCCGAGGTGTCCACGCGGTTTTCTGACCTGACTGGCCACAACGCCTTCGGCCCCAAGTGGTCGCTGGGCTATTCCGGCTCGACGATGCACTACACCGATGCCCCGGACGCAGCCGACCAGCTCCTCACCTTCCTGGAACTGATCAAGGTCCACGACATCCCGTGCGACTCCTTCCATCTCAGCTCGGGCTACACCTCGATCAACGACAAGCGCTACGTCTTCAACTGGAATCACGACAAGTTCCCTGATCCGTTGGCAACCTTCACCCGCTTCACCGAGGCCGGCGTCCACATCGTCGCCAACATCAAGCCCTGCCTGCTTCATGATCATCCGCGGTACGCCGAGGCGGCCGAGCTGGGCCTGTTCGTCACCAACGCAGAGACCGGCGAGCCGGAACGCTCCCCGTTCTGGGATGACTGGGGCTCCCACCTCGACTTCACCAATCCGGCCACCGCCCAGTGGTGGAGCGACAACGTCACCAAGCAGCTCCTCGAGGTCGGCATCGACGCGACCTGGAACGACAACAACGAGTTCGAGATCTGGGATGATCGCGCCGTCGGGCACGGCTTCGGCACGCCGCAGCCGATCGCCCCGATCCGGCCGATCCTGGCCCAAGGGATGGTGCGGGCATCCGCCGCCGCACAGCAGGCGTACGCCCCCGACAAGCGGCCCTATCTCATCACCCGTTCCGGCAGCGCCGGCCTGCAGCGCTGGGCCCAGACCTGGAGCGGCGACAACCGCACCGGCTGGGACACGCTGCGCTACAACACCCACCAGGGCCTGTCGATGGTGCTCTCGGGCATGTGGAACGTCGGCCACGATGTCGGCGGCTTCAGCGGCAACCGGCCCGATCCGGAACTGTTCATCCGCTGGGTCCAAAACGGCGTGATGCATCCCCGCTTCAGCATCCACTCCTGGCACGACGACGGCACGGTCAACGAACCGTGGATGTATCCCGAGGCCCTGCCGGCGATCCGCGACGCGATCCAGCTGCGCTATCGACTGCTGCCCCACCTCTACACCGGGCTGTACGAGATGGCCGCCGGCACCCGACCGCTGTTGCGCCCGATCAGCTGGGACTTCGAAGGCTGGCCCGACGAGTTCGAGGACTTCCTGCTCGGCGACCTGCTGGTCGCCGGGGTGCTGGACCCGGGCGTACGCGAACGGACGGTGACCCTGCCGCTGTCCGGTGAGGGGGATCCGGGCTGGGGTGACTGGTGGACCGGCCGCTGGTATCCCGGCGGCTCCGAGGTCACCGTCGATGCCCCGCTGGACCGAATCCCGTTGTTCGTCCGCGGCGGCACCGGCATCGCGACCTCCGACCGGCTCGCGCACGTCGATGTCGAAGCCGACGACGTACGCCGGCTGCGCCTCTGCCTGCCGCCGGGCGCCGGCAGCTACCGCGGCTGGGTGTACGAGGACGACGGCGACACCACCGACCCAGCCCGCACCTTGCACCATCACTGGCAGGCCGAGGCCACCGAGGACCGTGTCGTCGTACGCCAGACCGGCCGCGACGGCGGCTGGGCACCGGCCTGGGACCGGCTGTTGGTCGAGGTCGCCGACGGCCGCCCGGTCAGCGACGGCGAGGACCTGCCGGTCAAACGGGGCCTGCCGCGACGCTGAGACGCCCCGCGCACAACCACCACGCGCAAGACGTGCAGTCGATTCACCCAGACCCCGTCTTCAGGGCCGCTGCGGGAATCGACTGCACGTAGTGCGCGCACTTCCTGATCGGCACCGCTCAGGCCGACTCCAACACCGCCTGCAGCACCCGGGCGTGGTTGTGGTCGTCGTCCTTGTTGTCCGACAGCAGCACCAGCTCATGTACGCCGGCCTCCTTGGCCCGGTCGAGCAACTCCCGGGCCGCCCCGCTGGCGTCGAGCTCCTCCCGGTAGGCCTCGGCGAAGGCATCGAAGTCGAGGTCACCGCCATGGAAGGCGCGACGCAGGTCAGTCGAGGGGGCAACGGCCTTGTCCCAGTCGTCGTGGGCGAGCCGTTCCTTCTTGATCCCGCGCGGCCACAGCCGGTCGACGAGCACTCGCCACTCCCCGTCACGTCCACCGGCGTCATCCAGGAGCTCGCGCACTCGGCGTACCGAAATCGTCAGCTTGGTCATGGCACCTCACTCATCCACGAAGGGGAAGTCCTCGAAGAGCCGCTGCAGCTTGACCCGCCGGGTCGGCGAGATGGTGGCGAACTCCTCCAGCTCCAGCATGCGCTTGCGGGGCCGGCCGGCCCGCTTCCACAGACCGATCATGGCCCCGCCCGCGGTCACCGACTTGCCGAATACGCCGTTGTTGCCCGGCGCCAGCCGCGGCAGGTACGCCTCCGGCGTCACCACGCCCCGGTCCTGGGTGCCGAGCACCAGTTCGTCGAAGCCGGGCAACAGCCGCTCCCGGTCCACACTGCGGCCTGCGGCGGCAACCTCATCGAGCAGCCCGGGTCGCCACCACAGCTCGGCCTCCCCGGCGAGTTCGCCACCCTCGAGTTGGTCCTGGACCACGGTCAGGTTGCGGCGCAGCTCGGTCAGGCCGAGTTTGCTCCACCAGGCCAGGTCGCGCAGCGTCGCCGGACCGTGCCCGTGGAAGTACCTCACGATGAGTTCCTGGATGGCCGCATCGCGATCTCCGTTGAAGCGATGCTCCAAGCCCCCGGCCGGCAACCAGGCCGCGGTACGCACCTCCTGGTCCTTACCGTCGGTGGGCCCGTAGACCGCCACACCAGTCCCGACCAGGTGGGCGACCAGATGATAGAAACAGCCCTTCTCGGTCGGCACCTGCGCCGCCGCGAACTGCTCCTGCAACGCCGCCCGACTGATGCCGTCGCCGGCGTGTTCGAGCACCAGCTCCTCGGCGGTGGCCAGGTGCTCGTCGGTGAGCCCGAGATCCGGGCGGCGGGCCGCGGCCGCGCGCAGCGCCCCGCCGGCACACAGCTCGGTGAGCCAGGCCAGGTCCTCGGCGGCGACCGCAAAGACCGTCCCCCGCATCGGATAGCCGCGCACGATCTCGCCGCGCTCGAAAGCGGCCAGTACGTCGGCGACCGCACCGGTGCTGCGCAGCGCAATCGAGGCGACCACGCCGGGCAGGTCCTGTCCCTGCATCGCGACCAACTGGCGTACCACTGCGCTGGGGTCGGGTGTGGACACGCCGGGCGCGGGCCCGGTCAGGCCTTGCGCGACGATGCGGTGCCGGACCAAGGTGCGATTGACCATGACAGCATCATCACCCATCAGTGGGACGGATTCTGTCCAGGTTGGCCGACGGGCGCCCACCCGACCTCAGCCCGAGTGATTGAATGGCGTCATGGACGCCAGCGAGACCACCATCAATGACCTGCCGACCGACGCAGTGGTGTTGGACGTGCGCGAGGACGACGAGTGGGCCGCGGGCCATGCCCCGACCGCTGTCCACATCCCGCTGTCCCAGTTGCCCGACCGGATCGCGGAGATCCCTCAGGTGGACGGCGAGCTGCCGGTGATCTGCCGCTCGGGTGGTCGGTCCGCCCGGGCCGCACAGTTCCTGGCGCAGCAGGGCATCCCCGCCACCAACGTGCTCGGCGGGATGCAGGGCTGGCAGCTGACCGGGCGGCCGCTGGTCGGCGACTCGGACGCGCCAACCGTGATCTGAGGTGACCAGCCAACCGGACCACGAGAAGCACGGGCTGCCGTGGGGCGGTCTGCTGCGCGGCGTGGCCCTGGTCGCCTTCGTGAGCCTGATGCTGTGGCTGGCGATCAACGTGCGCCTGCCACCCTGGGAGGAGATCGAGGCCCGCATCCTCGGCCTCGGGCCATGGGGCTGGTTGGCCTTCATCGGCCTCTACGCCGTGGTCGCCATCACCCCGATCCCGGTGACGATCATGGCGTTGGCCGGTGGCGCGATGTTCGGCGTGATCAGCGGCACCCTTGCCTCGATGGTCGGCGCGATGATCGGGTGTTGGATCGCCTACCTGATCGCCCGCGGGCTGGGCCGCGAGACCGTGGGACGGTTGCTCGGCAGCCATCGGGGCCGGGTTGAGGAACGCTTGTCCACCGGCGGTTTCCTGGCGGTGGCCGCGCTGCGGCTGACGCCGGGCATCCCCTACTGGCCCGTGAATTACGGGGCCGGAGCGTTCGGCATCAACAACCGCGACTTCCTGACGGCAACCGCGGTCGCCGCCCTGCCGGGCCAGTTGTCGCTGGTGGCGATCGGCGCCTTCCTGGTGGACCCGAGCATCATCAACGGCGTCGTGGTGGTCCTCGCCTGGGCCCTGGTGCTGGTGCTGACCGTGATGGCCGTACGCCGCTGGCGTCGCGACCGAGCCGCCGCCACCGAGCACGCCGATCCTGCCGCGACCTGAGACCGGATCCCGCCTCCGGACCCGCATCAGCCCGCCGGTACGCCGCTGGCTAGGCTCGGGCCATGGCTGACTATCAGGGCATGCCCTACCTGCACATGGGCGCATCGGGGCTGCAGACCCCTCGGATCGGACTCGGAACGTGGAAGTTCGGCTATCCCGACCAAGGTGACGGATCGCGCAGCGACGAGGCCGAGTCGCTGGCCATCCTGGACCGCGCCGCCGAGATCGGCGTGATGTTCTGGGACACCGCCAACCGCTACAACAACGGCACCGGCAACTCCGAACGGATCCTCGGCACCTGGTTCGAGCGGCATCCGCAGCGGCGCCGCGACGTCGTCCTCGCGACCAAGACGCACGGCCAGATGGACGGTGACACCCCCAACCACGGCGGCCTGTCGCGCCTCCAGATCATCGAGTCAGTGCGCGCCTCGATGGAGCGCATGAAAGTCGAATGGGTGGATCTGCTGTGGTTCCACCGCCCCGACCCGGAGACCCCGATCGAGGAATCCCTGGAGACCGTCGAGGATCTGGTCAGCCAGGGCGCCGTCCACTACCTGGGCCTGTCGAACTTCACCCGCGAGCAGGTCGAGGAGACGCTGAACGCGGCATCCAAGATCTCTCGCCGGGTCCGCCCGATCGCGCTGCAGAACCAGTACGACGTCTTGGACGGCGAGCGCCAGGAGGGCCTGCTGGACCTGTGCGCCGATCAGGGCCTCAGCTTCATGCCGTGGTCGCCGCTGGCCCGCGGTCTGCTGACGGATCGCTACCTCGACCCGGCCAAGATCAGCGCGGGCGACCGGCTCCACGACGAGGGTTCCGAGATCCCCGAGTCCCATCTGGCCAAGGTCCGCAAGCTCGGCGAGCTGGGCCAGCAGTGGGGTTACTCGATCAGCGCGCTGACACTGGCGTACATGCTGGCGATGCCGGGCATGGGCACCCAGATCCCGTCCAGCTCGCACGTCGCGCAGCTCGAGGCCAACGCCGAGGCCGGCAAGATCGAACTGACCGAGGACCAGGTCAGCGACATCGCCGACGTCCTCGCCGGCTGAGCCATGGCCCGCCTGCTGCCGGAGGATCCGTCGTTCGTCAACGAGACCGAACGTCAGGTCGTCATGCGGTTGGTGGACCAGCTGGGCGCCAGCGACCTGGTCCTGTGCAACCAGCACTTCACCGTTGACGGGCAGGACCGGGAGCTTGACGCGATCCTGGTCCTGCCCGGCTCGGGGCTGGTGGTCGTCGAGATCAAGGGCGGGTCGCTGACTTATGTCGGCGGCGAGTGGATGCAGCAGTCCAGGTCCGGCGAGAAGCACCGGGTGACGCCCGCCACCCAGGTGGCCGGCAACAAGTACACGCTTCGCAAGTATCTGATCGACGATCCGCGCTGGGGTTCCCGTGGGTATCCGCGGATGGCCCATGCGGTGGTCGCGCCGCACACCGACTTCGACGCCGCGTTCGAGGCCCCCGACGCGCCGCGGGAAGCGGTGCACGGCCGCAGCGACCAGCCGAATCTCGGCGTACGCCTGCGGCGCCAGCTCGAGGTGATCAAGGATCCCTATTACGTGCCCACCACCGACGACGTGGCCCTCATCGAGGAGATCCTCAACGGTCGGCTGCCGCCCAGGCGGGACGACCCGCAGGCGTACGCCGAGGAGCGCGCCGCCCGGATCGAGCGGCTGACCGACGAGCAGGCGATGCTGCTGCGGGCCACCCGGCTTATCCCGCGGGTGGAGATCCGCGGCGGCGCGGGCAGCGGCAAGACCCACCTGGCGATGACCCAGGCCGCGGAGTTGACCAAGGGCACCCGGGACGTGCCGGCGCAGCGGGTG
The DNA here is from genome assembly GCF_002250565.1 of Parenemella sanctibonifatiensis. GTDB lineage: Bacteria > Actinomycetota > Actinomycetes > Propionibacteriales > Propionibacteriaceae > Parenemella > Parenemella sanctibonifatiensis. The sequence goes on along the minus strand of NZ_NMVJ01000011.1, from coordinate 74,381 downwards.
GCACTGGTCTGTTATTCGATCGGGCTGGCGGAGTGGTTCAAGCGCGACTTCAAAGCCCGCCCGTACAAGCAGCGGCCAGCTTTCATCGGCACCTTCGCCGAGCTCGGTCGCAGCTGGGGCGCCGACGTCAGCGGCACCCGTGACGATTCGACCTTCTGGGAGCAGGACCTGCCCAAGGAGATGGCCCTGCTGGCCAGCCAACTGCGCGATGACCAACGCTTCGACGCGATCATCGTCGACGAGGCGCAGGACTTCGCCGACCTGTGGTGGCGCCCGATCCTCAAGGCGCTGCGCGATGAGGACAATGGCCGGCTGTCGGTCTATTCCGACGAACACCAGCGCGTGTTCGCGCGCTTCGGCCGGCCACCGGTGGCCCTGGTCCCGCTGGTGCTGGACCACAATCTGCGCAACACCAAACAGATCGCGCAGAGCTTCGCGATGCTCGGCCCGGAGCGAATGTCGCCGCGCGGCGGCGACGGCCCCGAGGTGGAGTTTCTGCCGGCTTCCCCCACCGAGGCACTCGGCGTCGCCGACGACCAGGTGGAACGGCTGCTGAACCAGGGCTGGGAACCCGGCAGCATCGCGCTGGTCACGACCGGATCCAGGCATCCGGTGCAACGCGAACAGCAGGAGCGCGACGGCCAGATCGGCTACTGGCAGACCTTCTGGGAGGGCGAGGACGTCTTCTACGGACACGTGCTGGGGTGCAAGGGCTTGGAACGTCACGTCGTGATCCTGGTGGTCAACGAGGACGGCAGCCGCGACCGCGCCCGGGAACGCCTCTACGTCGGCATGTCGCGGGCGACCGATCTCCTGATCGTGGTCGGCGACCCGGCCGTGATCCGCACCGTCGGCGGCGAGTCGCTGGTGCGCCGCCTCGGCATCGAGAGCTGAGCCTCAGCTCCACCGGATCGGACGCCATCGCCGCCCCGGACCGCGCTTGAGCACCCAGCCCCCACATTCGGCGACCTCGTCGAGGTCAGCGACCAGTCGGCGTACGACCGCCTCGGCCTGGGCGTCCTCAGCCTGCGCATGGGAGGACTCGATCAGGAAGCGCAGGTTGATCTGCGGCTGCCGCCCCACCAGTTCGACGCTACGGTCCTCGACCCGGTGGGTACGCCCCAGCATCGCTTCGGCGGCGGGCAGCACCTGGTCGGGGAGCACACCCGGCCGGCTCCCGTTGATGTCGATGACGATCCGGTACGAGGGCACGCTTGCACCTTAGAGGCCCGCACCGACAGGACCCACCGCTCGTGCTGGTGCGAAGAAACCCGTCACCCCGTCCCAGGCCGATCCAGCGCCAACCAGCACCATATAACCGTCCAACATATGGGCATAGCTTGCGCTTTGAGCATGACCGGGGTTGACTTCTGACTCGGTCGCACCCCGCGACCCGCGTCACCACCTCCTCGGGAGAACCATGTCCCCCCTGCTCACCCACGGCTCCGGCCTGCTGCTGGGCGCCGCACTCGGCTTCGTACTGCAGCGCGGCCGCTTCTGCGTCACCGGAGCGTTCCGCGAGGTCTGGACCTCCGGGCGCACCCGCTGGCTGACCGCCTATCTCATCGCCATCGCCGTCCTGTCGGTCGGCTTCTTCCTGCTGCTCGGCGCCGGCATCGTCAACGCCCCCAGCTCCCAGTTGCCCGCCCTGGCCACCACCGTCGGCGCGCTGATCTTCGGCGTCGGCATCGTGCTCGCCGGCGGCTGCGCGACCGGCACCTTCTATCGCTCCGGTGAGGGCCTGATCGGTTCCTGGCTGGCCCTCATCATGTATGCCGTCAGCGCCGCCGCCATGAAGTACGGCGTCCTCGCCCCGATCAATTCCGGGCTGCGCGAGCCGACCCTCCCGATGGTCAGCGTCCACGACACCCTCGGCATCTCGCCGTGGTTCCTGGTGGTGCCCTTCGTGGCCTTCGTCGGCTATCTCACCTGGCGTCAACTGCGCGCCGAACGCGGCCTGAAGGTCGCCACGCTGCCGCCGCAGCGCACCGGTCTGGAGCACCTGCTCTTCGAGAAGCCGTGGCATCCCTTCGCCACCGCGATCGTCTTCGGCTTGATCGCCATCGCGGCCTTCCCGCTCAGCTACTCCGCCGGTCGCGAGGGCGGCCTGGGCATCACCACCCCGTCGGCCAACCTGGCGTACGGGCTGGTCGCCGGCGACGTCGCCAAGCTGGTCGACTGGGGCACCCTGCTGATCATCGGCATCATCCTCGGCTCCTTCATCGCAGCCAAGGCCAGCGGTGAGTTCCGGCTCCGGGTGCCTGACACCCGCCAGATGGTCCGGTCGCTGACCGGCGGCGTCCTGATGGGCGTCGGCGCCAGCTGGGCCGGCGGCTGCACCATCGGCGCATCCTTGGTCGGCGCGGCCCAGTTCCAGTGGAATGGCTGGCTCGCCTTCGGCGGTTTCTTCCTCGGCGTCGGCATCGCCGCCAAGATCTTCCTGCGTCCCAAGACCAGCCCCCCAGCCGGTACGTCGGCGCCGGTCAAGCAGCCAGTCTCGGTCTGAGAGTCCCCCCACACACCCACCCGAAAGGACCAACCATGACCATCCACACCCTCGAAACCAACGGCGAGGTCTGCCCCTTCCCGCTCACCGAGGCGAAGCAGGCGATGACGACACTGCCCAGCGGCGATGAGCTGCGCATCAACTTCGACTGCACCCAGGCCACCGAGGCGATCCCGCGCTGGGCAGCCGAGGAGGGCTACCCGGTCACCTCCTTCGACCGGGTCGGCGACGCCGGCTGGACCATCACCGTCCAGAAGCCCTGACACCACCCCAGGGCTCGCCACCGGGCGTACCTCTGGGCCAGTTCGATCAGAAAACCCCGCCCCAGCGGCGGTAGGTCGCAATAGGGCGGGGTTTTCTGCGGCTTCGTGCGCAACGACGCGATGCTGTGGTTGTGCAGGTCGCGAGGTACGCGCCTCAGTCGGCGGTCGGCTGGCGCACCCGGGCCGACCGGGCCACCAGGAACGGCCGGCCCATGATGCCGCGGCTGATCGCCATGCCGGTGGAGGCACCGACCGCGATCCCGATGCCGAAGAGGGCCGCGGCCAACAACTGAGTGGCGCCCAGGATCAACTGTTCGTTGCCGGTGCCGGCGATCAGCGTGAACAGGGCGTTGAACACCGCCATGCCGGGCACCAGCGGCAGGATGCCGACGGTCGCGACCCCCAGGTCGGGCACCTTCGCAAGGCGGCCGATCACCGGTGAGATCAGACCCGCCACCAAGCCACCGGCGACCCCGGCCGTGACCGGGCCGACGCCCTGGTCGGTGACCGTGGCGTACGTCAGCCAGGTCACCACCGGCGACACCGCAAACCACACCAGCATCCGCGGCTGGGCGTGGGTGACGACGCCGAACGCCACCCCCAGCACCGCCAGCGCGATCACTCTGACCACCAGGTTTTGCTGCACCGCAGTGGGCGGGTCGTACTCGATCCACACACCCAACCCGTTGGCGACCGTGAGCACCGCCAAGATGCCGGCCAGCAGGCCCAGGGTCAGGATGACCACCTCGGTCACCCGCGCCGACGCGGTGATGTAGTAGCCGCTCAGCGCATCCTCGGCCGCACCCACCCAGGACAACCCGCCGAGCAGGATCACCACGGCTGCAACCACGATCAGGGACGGATAGACGCCGTTGAGGAAAGTCATCCCGTTGTTGCGCCCCAACACCAGCAGCACACACAGCAGCGTCGGGACAGCGCCGCCGGCGGACTGGACCAGCATCGGCGGCACCTTGCGCTCCCCCAACGCGCGGGTCACGAGATCGACCAACATCCCGGACAGGCCCGACACGATCGCGATGAAGGCGGTGGCATTGAAGATCACCGCAACTCCGGCGACAGTGACCCCACTGGCAATCACCGTGACCACCTTGTTGTAGGTCTCCGGCCGCCCCATCACCTTGTCGAACTCCTTGGCGGCGGTCGCGACGTCGATGTTCTCCTTCTCGATCCGCTCGACGATTTCCTCCAGGCCGGCCAGCGTCGCGTAGTCGCTGACTCGACCCCGGATCGCCCGGGTCGCCGTCACCGGATCCCGCCCCAGACCGCGCAGCCGGGTGATGAAGATGGAGGTGTAGGTCACCTCGACGTTCACGGTGGAGACGCCGTACGCCTGGGTGACGCGGACCACGGTGGACACCACGTCAGCGGCGCCCTTCCCGGTCGACAGCAGGCCCTCGGCGAGCCGCAGGCACAGTTCGGTCACGGCACGTCCGTGCCGGTCATCCTCCGCCGAACGGCTGGAGACGAGATTGACCTTCCAGTCCGGGACGCCGGAGGTGCCGAACAGTCGGCGCAGCGCAACTCGACTCCGCCCGAAGAACGGTCCACGTTCGCCGCGGCGACGAGGGCGCTTGCTGGCTCCCTCCGAGATCGCCTCACTGTTCCAGCCGGTGCTCATGCGCCCCATTGTGCCGCGCAACCGCGGCGAACGTGAGCCACCGAGGACCGCGCCACCACCTCAGCGGTTGTCGCCCTCCCAGCCAGCATTGTGCGCCCACACCAGATAGCCACGGCCGGCCACATAGGAGCCCGTTTCTCCGCTCACACCGGCCGCATTCCAGGTCGACAGCGCCTGGGCGGGCGCATCCGGCAGCCACGCCGCGAGCGGCAACCAGCGCGGCAGCTGCCCCACCAGGGAGACGGTGTTGCGCGGGTCACTGCCGTCCACGCGATAGGCGACCGTGTCGCCGCCGGTGACCATGTTCTGGCTGAAGGTCCGCTTCAGGTTGGCCAACTGCGTCGCCGTCAGGCCGATGCCGGCTCGTGAGGCTGCCACCAGGAACTCGACCGTGATCGCGGCGTGACTGATGTCCTCGATCCCCGGAGCGGCGTTCCAGCGCGGCGTGTAGGTCGACTCGGTGCCGCCCTGATAGCCGGCGTACGCCTGGGAGGACGGCGGCCAGTAGGACCACACGTAGGCGTTGTCCACCAGGTCAGCGCCGCGGAGGAAGGAGGCCACCAGCGCCTTCACGATCCGTGCGTACGCCTGGTCCCCGTCCAACCGATACAGCTCAACCTGGGTCGCGCCCAGCGCGTGGGACTGGTTGTAGGGCTGGATCAGGCCGTCGTGCCGCAGCGCGGCACCAACCGGATGGGCGTAGTCGGCCGAGTCGGGATGATCCTCGTAGAACTGCACCTCGGGAGCATGGAAGGCAACCGCCTCCCGGGCCGCAGCGGCGTACGCCTCGGCCTTGGGCGCGAGCCGGGTGAGGCCCGCATCGGTGACGATCCGGGCGAATTGCGCCAACGGATAGGTGACCATGCCGGTGTGCACCGTGAAGGCGTGGAACTGCTCCTGCACCGCAGCGGTGCCGTGCGGGACCCGGCCCGGGAAGTCAGGGTCGCGCAGGTCGACGGCCGTCCACTCCCAGTTGGGTGCGAAGGCGTCGTTGATGACGTCGACGACATACTTGGCGTGGCTGCGTTCGGTTTGGACGAATTCGTACTTCTTGGTCCCGGTGCCGCAGGTCAGCGTGAGGTCGAAGCTGGCGTCGGTGTGGGTGGTGAAGGTCACGGTCGCCTCCAGTGCCGAACCACCCGCGTACCGCAGGGCCACCAGCTCGTCGCCGTTGACGTCCTTGATCACAAACTTGGCGGCGGTGTACTTGCCGCCGGTGCGCCACACCGGTCCGGACCTGCCCAGCGCGTCCTTGACACCGCGCTTGGCATCGGTCGCGGCGAGCACGTCGTCGGCGAGCGACACGAACCAGTCCAGGTACTTCTCGTCGTCGGTGGCCTGGTACATCCGAGTCAGGGCGAGCAGTTCGTATGACGTGCCCCAGGCGATCACCCCGGACTCGTTGTCGGTGACGGTGTGGCTGTTCGCAGTCCACACCCGGTCGAACTCGGCGGCAGTCTCCGGGCCGGCGGCGGCCGCCACCCCGGGCAGTCCGATGAGGCCGGCGATACCGAGACCGAGTGAGCCGGCGAGCATGGAGCGCCGCCCGAAGGTCGGCTGTGAGCGGTGGGCGCCCGTCTGTCGAGGATCACCCGTCTGTCGAGGATCACTCGTCTGTCGAGGATCACTCGTCTGTCGAGGATCACTTGCCTGGTTGGGGTTGTCCATGGCGATTCCTTCCCTCGGGCCCCGGTGGCCCCAACTCGCCTGGGGTCAGGGCCGCGCTGGGAGCCCACCCTGCCCCGGACCGGGGTCAGGATCCAGCCAGAACACTGGGGTCGCCGCATCCCGGGACCATTCCCGGAATCTGTCCCGACAGATGGCTGACTGTGCCCGGAGGCTCAGCCCTCAGCGCGGGCCAACCCGGCAGCCAGATCGGCCGCCAAGTCCTCAGCGGGTTCAATCCCGACCGACATCCGCACCAGACCCTCGGTGATCCCGGCAGCAGCCTGCGCCTCGGGGGTCATCGCAGCGTGGGTCATGCTCGCCGGGTGGGCGATCAGCGACTCCACCCCGCCGAGGGACTCCGCCAAGGTGATCGACGTCAACCCGTCCGCGAACCGGCGTACCGCCTGCTCACCACCGGCCAGTTCAAAGCTCAACATTGCACCGAAACCGTCCTGCTGCCGTGCCGCGAGCTCATGGCCCGGGTGGTCAGCCAGTCCCGGATAGTGCACCGCTGTCACGACCGGATGCGCAGCCAACTGCTCAGCCACCGCCGCCGCATTCTCCTGATGGGCCCGCATCCGCACCGCCAGGGTCCGCATCCCGCGCAGCACCTGCGCCGCATCCCAAGGACTGCTGGTCAGCCCCAGACAGTTCGCCCAGTACGCCGCCTGCTCGGCCCCCTCGGTGGTGGCCGCCACGATCGCGCCGCCCACCACGTCGGAGTGACCATTGAGATACTTCGTGGTCGAGTGCACCACGAAGTCGGCGCCGTGCTCGATCGGCCGCTGCAGCAGCGGCGTACAGAAGGTGTTGTCGGCGACCACGATCGCGCCGGCAGCATGACCGGCGGCGCTGACCGCTGCCAGATCGGTGATCCGCATCAGCGGATTGGAGGGCGTCTCGACCCACACCATCGCCGGGGAGATCTCGGCGATGGCGGCAGCGGCCGCGTCGGTCCGGGTGAGGTCGAGGGCGACCACGCGGCAGTAGCCCTTGCGCTCCAGTTGGTCGAAGAGCCGCCAGGATCCGCCATAACAGTCGTGCGGCACGACGATGGTGTCGCCCGTCTTCAGCAGCCCGACCACCAACGCCGTGATGGCAGCCATCCCGCTGGCCACGATGGTCGCGGGTGCCGCACCGTCCTCCAGCACCGAGATGGCGGAGCCGAGCTGGTCCCGGTTGGGGTTGGCGCAGCGGCCATAGTCGTACTGCCGGGACTCGCCGACATCGGCAAAGCTGAAGGTCGAGGAGGTGTAGATCGGGGGCGCCACCGCCCCGAACTGGGTGTCGGCGTCGATCCCCATGCGGATCGCGCGACCCAGCCGAGACGGCGTACGCGGCGCGGTGGGATCAGCCATGACAGCAGGCTCCTTGGTCAAGTTCAATGGGCGGCCGGGAAAGGCCGGAGGCACGCACCCACTGTAGTGAGGCACGCGCTGCGCGGCACCAGCACGCCCCTCTCTAAGATGGCCAACACAGACGCCGATCGACCAGCTAGGGAGACCGCATGACCACCCACTCCGATATCCCCGAGGTTCCCCAGGCGGTACGCGATTGGCAGGCCGCCATCGAGGACGGCAGCGCCGCGCGACTGGGCCAGTGCTTGGCATCCGACGCAGTCCTGCATTCCGTCTCGACCGACACCTATGCGGTGACCGGCCGGCAGCAGGTCCAGGCCTCCTTCGAGGCCGCGTGGCAGGTCATCTTTCCCAGCCAGGTCACCGACATCTTGGGTGGCGGCCAGAACTGGACGTTGGTCACGCACGGCGCCGCCGGCCGCCGACAGCTCCACGAGGTCCACCTGCTCCGCCTCAACCACGAGGGCCTGGTGCGCGAGGTCAGCGTGTACGCCCGTCCGCTCGCCGCGCTGAACGCGGCCAGCGGCAAGATCGCCGCCCACAGCGCCGAACAGGACCGCCGCCCCTGGCTGGCGCGGCTGCTGCGGATCGGCAGCGCCCCGGCCGCCGCGATCGGTGGCGCCGAGGACCAGCTGGCCATGCTGACCGCCCCCGAACCGGTACGCCAGGCCGCCGCCGAGGCCAAGGCCAACAAACGGACCGAGACGGTGAGCCGGGTGATCGCAGCGCCACGCCAAGCCATCTTTGACCTGCTCGCCGACGCCCACCGCCATCCCGACCTGGATGGTGGCGGCAGCGTGGTCGGCGTCTCGCAGGCGCCCGAACGACTCAGCGAGGGCGCCACCTTCACCATGGAGATGAAGCGCGGCCCGGTGAATTACCAGACCCCCAACACGGTGGTCGACTTCGTCGACGGCCAGCTGATCGCCTGGCGTACCGGATCAGCCCCGCTGGCCGGCCAAGTCTGGATGTACATCCTCAGTGACGTCGACGGCGGCACCTTGGTCACCCACAACTATCTGTGGGGCAAGTCCGGCAGCGCACCCCTGCTGGCTGCCACCGGCATGCCGAAGGTCTCCCGACGCGACATGGCCGACACCCTGGAACGGCTCGCCGCGATCGTCGAGGACTGATCGCACCTCCACCTCGGGTCCAACCTTGCTGCCGCCGACGCCACGGTTCCCCTACTGTGGCAGCGCAGCAGCACCCTTTCAGGGCAGACGGGAGTGAGCATGGCGGGTTTCATGAAGGTGGTACGCGACTTCGCGTTGCTGATCGCGCGTCTCGGCCTGGGCGCCATCATGGTCGCGAACGGCTGGCGCCGCTGGCAGGTCGAGGGCGTACAGACGCAGGTCACCTATCTGGAGCAGTTCGCCACGCCATTTCCCGAGGTGATGGTGTGGGGTTCCATCATCCTGGAGCTGCTCGGCGGACTGCTGCTGCTGTTCGGTGTGCTGACCCCGCTGATCGGCGTCGCGGTCGTGGTCCAGCAGGTGATGATCGTGGTCTGGACCAACTGGTGGCAGGGCTTCTTCCACGAGAACAACGGCTTCGAATTCAACATCGCGCTCGCCTGCCTGGGCCTGATCTTCGTCGCCTTCGGAGGTGGCCGAGGGGCGGTCGACCAGCTCTTCAAGCGCCCGCCGCGTGAGGAAGAGAGCGACGAGCTGATCCTCGAGGAACCGAAGAAGCGGCGCCGCGGCCGCAACCAGGACCAGAGCGGCCCGACCGAGAGCCAACAGCAGCGTGCCCGGGCCACGGGCAGCAAGGAACCGGGCGCCGACGAGCCAGCCGAGGACTCCAACGCAGGTCTCGGCCTGTTCTGACCGATCAGCGCCGGCTGCAGGTAGGCGCTTTCCGGGTCCGGCGGGCGTACGGCATGATGGGCGGCGTTCCCTTCACAGGAGTTGAGATGTCGGAGCCGACCCTCCATCTGCCCCCCGAAGACCGCGAGCTGTCACCGTACACGGGTTGGACCCGTGACCACCTGACCGCGGTCGTCGACCACCTGCTCGAGAATGCGCGGCGGTACGCCTCGCCCGGCCACGCCCGGATCCTCTTCCCGGGCGATCAGGGCCCCCACGGTGACGATGTTGCCGGACTGGAGGGCTTCGCGCGTACCTTCTTGTTGGCGGGCGCCCGGATCGCCGGCGAGCACGGCGCGGACCCGCTGGGCAGCGCCGAGTGGTACCTCGAGGGCATCCGCAACGGCGTCGAACCCACCCATCCGGAGCGGTGGACCCGGCCCACCGAGCACCCGCAGGCCGTGGTCGAGGCCGCCTCGATCGCGATGATGTTGCTCAAGACCAAGCCCTGGACGCTGGACCGGATGGACCAGCAGACCAAGGACAACCTGGCCGACTGGCTGCGAGACGTACGTCAGGCGCGGGTCGCCCTCAACAACTGGGTCTGGTTCCACATCTTCACCGAAACCCTGCTGGAAGTGATGGGCGCCGGCTGGGACCGCGAGTTCGTCCAGTTCCGCCTCGACCAGCACGACCAGATGTATCTGGCCGACGGCTGGTACACCGACGGTGAGGGGATGCGTTTCGACCACTACAACGGTTGGGCGATGCACACCTACCCGCTGATCTGGGCCGATCTGGTGCCCGACCAGGAGTTCGCCGACAAGTATCGGCCGATCTATCACGACCGGATCCGGACCTTCCTGCCGCAGGCGGCCGCGCTGGTCGGCGTCGACGGCAGCCCGCTCTTCCAGGGCCGCAGCCTGATCTATCGGTTCGCCGCCGGTGCACCCTTCTGGGCAGCCACCATCGCCGATGCCAGTCCGTTGCCGTTGGGTCAGATCCGCCGCATCACCTCCGGGATGGTGAAGTACTTCGTCGACCACGGCGCCCCCGACGCCGACGGCATCCTCAACCGCGGCTGGCACCACAACTGGCCCGCGATGGCGCAGGTCTACTCGGGCACCGGCTCGCCCTACTGGGCCGCCAAGGGCCTGCTCGGTCTCGCGCTGCCGGCCGACCACCCGGTCTGGTCCGCGGTCGAGGAACCCATGCCGATCGAGACCGGCGACATCGCCTTCGCCATCGAACCGGCCGGCTGGCTGGTCTCGGGCAGCCAGCAGGAAGGCACCGTACGCGTCCACCCGCACGGCGGTCTGGGGATGGCCCGAAAGATGGAGGACGTCCTCTACACCCGGCTCGGATACTCCACCGACACCACCGGAGCCCTGGTCGGTGACTGGGTCGAGAACCCACTGCCGAATGCGGCCGCGATCCTCAGCGACGCCGACGGCAGCATCCGTGCCAGCCATCGGGTCTGGCCCGAGGCGACCGGCGTCGCGCTCGACGCCGACGGCACCCTGGTCGGTAGTTCCTGGTGGCAGGCCCAGTGGTCCAACCTGGATCCGGACGCTGAGCCCGGGCAGCGGCGTACGGTTTCCCCCGGCCCGACCCTGACCTACGCCAGCGCGATCCGCGGCGGCATTGAGGTGCGCGCGATCCGGGTCGACCCGGTCGATGGCGCCAACAACGGCATCGCGCTGCGACTGGGCGGCTGGGCGATCGACCCTGCCGGTCCGCTCGGCTCCGCTGTCACCCCGCTGGTGCCCGGGATGTCGTTGGGGCACGCCAGTTGCGCCGACGCCAGCCCCACCAGCGAGGAACTGGATGCCCCCTACGCGACAGTGTCGTTGGAGAACGGTCGGATCCCCGCCGAGACCGGCCACGCCGTCGTCGCGGTCACCTACGGGGAGGTCGCCGAACTGCCCGCCGAAGCACTCCCCACGGCCGAGGTGCGCCAGGACGGCGTACGCCTGACCTGGCCCGACGGCGTCACCACCGACTTGCCGCTGCCGGCACCGAGCGCTGCCGGACCCGACCCGGACTCGCTGATGCGGCCGCTGCCCTCGCAGTTCGTGCCTGCTTCATCCGCCGACACCTCGAACGGTCACCCGCCCCGGACCCAGTAGGGTGACCGTCAGTCGGTGGAAGGTGGTCGCCGCCGGCGCCGATCGGAAGGACTCCATGCGTACGCTCACCATGCCTGCCACCGGACGAGCCGCTCGATCGGTCGTCGTCCTGCTGGCTCTGGCCTTGGCTCTCCTGGCGCCGCTGCTCGCCGCGGCCCCCGCGCATGCCCAGACCGAGGACGGCGAACGGGGCTGGCGGGTCTTCTCGCTGCTCAACGGGCAGTGGAATGTGACGCAGGATCCGCCGTCGATGGTGGTGCCCGCCGACGGTGCCGTGCTGGGCCTGCGCTTCAGCGCCGCGCCGACCGACGCGCCGCGCGAACCCCGGGCCCAGACCGATGTCGAGACCGCCTGCGGTTCGGTGCCGATCTCCGACGATGCCAAGCGGGTCGTGGTGCTGATCGACTTCGGGACAGCCACGGACGCACCCGAGGGCGCCGAACCGCCGCGGGAGGGCTCGGCGGTCGCGTACTGCAAGTCCGTCGACCCCGGCGCGACCGCAGCTCAGGTGTTCGAGGACCTCGGCCGCATCGACGTGCAGGACGAGTCGATCTGTGCGGTCCAGGGCTACCCGGCCGAGGGTTGTGGCGAACCGGCGTCAGGCCCCTTCCCGCAGGAACCCGAGGAAGAGATCGACGTCCAGGCAGGTTCGGGTGGTTGGCAGCAGCCGCGCATCGACGAGGAGAACGTCCCCGGTTCCGCCGGCGGCATCCTCTCCTTCGTGCTGGTGGCGCTGATCTTGGGTGGTGTGATCGCCGCCGCCTTCGTATTGCGTCGCAACAAGGGCAAGGCAGCCGGCGGCAAGGCCTCGGTGCCGGCGCAGAACACTCACCAGAACACTGACCAGGGCACTGCCCAGCGGGAAAACCCCGACCAGGGCGCCACCACCACAACCGAGACCTCCGAGGGTGGCACGAGTGACTCCGGCTCCAGCGATGCCGGCAGCGACGGATCCGGCGATGGCTCGGCTGACTGACGTGGCCCAGGAGGCCGGCGTCTCCTTGGCGACCGCCTCCCGCGCCCTCAACGGCAGCCGTGACCGGCAGGTTCGGCCCGAGCTCCGCGAACGTGTGCTCGCCGCCGCCATCCGCCTCAACTACAGCCCCCACGCCGCCGCCCAGGCGATGGCCAGGGGCCGCAGCGATGCCATCGGACTCATCATCGGTGACATCACCGACCCCTACTTCACCGGCGTCAGCGCCGGCGTGAGCCACGCGGTGCAGCCCTCCGGCGGAGTGGTGACGCTGGCTTCCACCGGCGGCGACCATGCCCGCCGAATCACCTTGATCAATCTGATGCGTTCCCAGCGCGCCCGCGCCATCATCCTGGCCGGCGCGCTGCCCGTCGACGAGGCTGAGCTCGCCGAACTCGACGCCGCGCTGGCGGCGTACGCCGAGCTGGGACAGGTGGCCCTCATCAGCCAGCCGGGTCTGACCCACCACACCGTGCATCCCGACAACGGCGGCGGCGCCGAGGCGCTGGCCCGTGGCCTCAACGAGCGCGGCTACACCCGTGCCGCGATCATCGCCGGACCACCGACCCACCAGACGGCAACGGAGCGGGCCGAGGGTTTTGCCCGCGCCTGGCAGGGCGAGCTGCGGATCCACCCGTGTAGTTTCGACCGGGCCGGCGCCGGCCAGGCGATGGTCGAGTTGATGAAGCACCGACCCGAGGTGGTCTTCGCCGTCACCGACGTGATGGCGCTCGGCGCTCTGGCTGCGGCGCGGGATGCCGGCGTACAGGTGCCCAACGACGTGGCGTTGGCCGGGTTCGGTGACATTCCGACGTTGGCGGATGTACGCCCGCAGCTCACCACAGTGCGGCTGCCACTGGAGGAGATCGGCGCCACGGCCGTGGAGCTCGCGCTCGGCGGCGGCGAACCCCAGACGCTGGAGATCGATGTAAACGTGCAGTGGCGGGAATCCACCCCTGACCTGACGAAGGGACTCTGACCATGCGACGCCTCGCAACCGGAATCGCCGCCCTGGTGGCTCTGATCCTCACGGCCGTGCCGGCCCACGCTCAAGAGGGCTTCCGCTACTGGGCCTTCTTCACCCACAACGGCAACCAGTGGACCGCCGCGATGACCGGTCCCGCCGAGGTGATCCCGGATGACGGCGATGTGCTCGGCTGGCGGTTTGCGGTCAGCACCGCCGAACCGCCGGCGCCGCGCGCCCAGGTCAGCTTCGACCAGGTCTGCGGCACCGGCGTACCGGCCGAGGGCATGAAGCGGGTCGCCCTGGTGCTGGACAGCGGCTCGGCCACCGACGCCCCCGACGGTGAGCAGCCGGCCAAGCTGGATCGTGCGACCGCGACCTGCGTGGAGATCGCCACCGACGCCAATGCCCAGGCCGTGCTGCAGGACGCCTTCGCGATTCGTACCGCTGACAGCGGCCTGATCTGCGGGATCGACGGCTATCCGGCGCAGGGCTGTGGCGATCCGGTCAGCGGCGCCGAGGTCGGCAGCCAGGACCCGATCCCGGTCGACGTGGTGGACCAGGACGGCCGCCCCGTCGATGACGGCGGCACCACCGGCATCCTCATCGCCGCCAGTGCGCTGCTGTTGGTCGCGGTCGCTGCCGTGGTTGTGATCGTACGCCGCCGGCGCCAGCCGCAGCCCGAGCTGGAGCCCCAGCTGATCGGATCCTCCGAGCTGAGCGCCGAGGAGCGGGCCGAGTCGGGGACGGCCTCGGCTGACGCCGGCTCGGCGGACGCGGAGTCCGGCGACTCGGCGGCCACCGCCAGCGACAACGGCACCGCCGGCAATGGCACCCGGGACAAGGGCCCCGACGGCAAGGGCACCGGCACGGTCGAGCGACTCGACTGAGGAGTTGCCGTCTTGACACCCACCAACCGGCAACCTAGAGTATTGGAAAGCGCATTCCAGACTGGGGTGCCATGGAGGTCCCAGGCCATCCTTGGATGCCCACCCCGACGTTCGCGGAGGAACGAGAACACATGACCACATTGCGTATTGCCATGAATGGCATCACCGGCCGGATGGGCTACCGGCAGCACCTGGTGCGATCGATCCTCGCGATCCGCGACCAAGGCGGCGTCACGTTGCCTGACGGCTCCCGCCTGCAGGTCGAACCGATCATCGTGGGCCGCCGCGAGGATCGCCTCAAGGAGATCGCACAGCAGCACGACATCGAGGAATGGTCGACCGACACCGACGACTGCATGACCCGCGATGACATCGACATCTACTTCGACTCGCAGCTGACCTCGCGTCGCTTCCCAGCGCTCACCAAGGCGATGAAGGCCGGCAAGCACGTCTTCACCGAGAAGCCCACCGCCGAGACGCTCGAGCAGGCCGTCGATCTGGCCAAGCTCCGCGAGGAGACCGGGGTCGTCGCCGGCGTCGTGCACGACAAGCTCTATCTGCCCGGCCTGGTGAAGCTGCGCCGGCTGGTCAGCGAAGGCTTCTTCGGCCGCATCCTGTCGATGCGCGGCGAATTCGGCTACTGGGTCTTCGAGGGCGACCAGCAGCCCGCCCAGCGCCCCAGTTGGAACTACCGCTCCGAGGACGGCGGCGGCATCATGACCGACATGTTCTGCCACTGGAACTACGTGCTCGAGGGGATCCTCGGCCCGGTCAAGTCGGTGTACGCCCAGGCCGCCACCCACATCCCGACCCGATGGGACGAGCAGGGCAAGGAATACCGGGCCACCGCCGACGACGCCGCGTACGGCATCTTCGACATCGACGGTCCGGACGGTTCGATCATTGCCCAGATCAACTCCTCCTGGGCCACCCGGGTGCACCGTGGCGAACTGGTCGAGTTTCACGTCGACGGCACCCACGGATCCGCCGTCGCCGGGCTGACGAACTGCGTCGCCCAACAGCGTGCACACACCCCCAAGCCGGTCTGGGATCCCGACATCCCCGAGACCAACGACTATCGGGCGCAGTGGCTCGATGTGCCCGCCAACGCTGACCTGGGCAACGGCTTCAAGCAGCAGTGGGAAGAGTTCCTCATCGACGTCGCCGCCGGCCGCCCGCACCGCTACGACCTGCTGTCGGCCGCCCGCGGCGTACAGCTGGCCGAGCTCGGCCTGCAGTCCTCGGCAGAGGGGCGCCGCCTCGAGATCCCGGAGATCACGCTGTGACCGATCTGTCCCGTCTCTCCCTCAACACCGCGACGGCCAAGCTGCAAACCTTGGCCGAATGCGTCGAAGCGGCCGCCGAAGCGGGCTTGGGCGCAGTCGGGCCCTGGCGTGACCGGGTCCAGGAGGTCGGCGCCGCCGAGGCCGGGCGCATCATCCGCGACGCCGGCCTGCGTACCTCCTCGCTGTGCCGGGGCGGGTTCCTGACCGCGGTCGGCGAGCAGGCCACCGCCGAGGCACTCGCCGACAACCGGCGGGCGCTGGAAGAAGCCGCCGCGATCGGCGCCGGCGAACTGGTGATGGTGGTCGGCGGGCTGCCCGAGGGCGACCGCGACATCGTGGCTGCCCGGCAGCGGGTCGCCGACGGCATCGCCGCGCTGGTCCCCCACGCACAGGACGCGGGCGTACGGCTGGCACTCGAGCCGATGAACCCGATCTTCGCGGCCGACCGCGGCGTCCTGTCGACGCTGGAGCAGTCGCTGGAGATGGCGGCCCCGTTCCCCGCGGAGGCGGTCGGCGTGGTCGTCGACACCTACCACGTGTGGTGGGACCCGAAGCTGCAGGAGATGATCGCTCGCGCCGGTGCCGAGGGCCGAATCTCCTCCTACCAGGTGTGTGACTGGGAGTTGCCGCTCAAGGAGGACACCCTCAACTCGCGCGGCTACATGGGTGATGGCCACTGTGACTTCACCTCGACCACCCAGTGGGTCCGCGACGCCGGCTACACCGGCGACATCG
Source organism: Parenemella sanctibonifatiensis (assembly GCF_002250565.1). Classification (GTDB taxonomy): domain Bacteria; phylum Actinomycetota; class Actinomycetes; order Propionibacteriales; family Propionibacteriaceae; genus Parenemella; species Parenemella sanctibonifatiensis. The sequence goes on along the minus strand of NZ_NMVJ01000011.1, from coordinate 58,165 downwards.
AGGTCGAGATCTTCAACGTCGGCATCTGGGAGCAGGGCGCCCCGACCATCGTGGCGACCATGGCCCAGCGCTACGCGGACCTGGTCCTCCCCCATCTCTGAGGTGCGGATTCCGGCCCGACAGCGCCGGCCCCCGCAGAAAACCGCGCCCCAGCGGCTGTTGGTCGCAACTAGGCGGTGTCAAGTGGTGAGTGCAAGAAAGCGTTCGGCGAGGTAGTTGGCTGGGGTTTGCCAGTTGAGGATTTGTCGGGGTCGGATGTTGAGGAGTCGTTGGGCCTCAGCAATGTCGGCGTCGGTGTAGTCGCGGAAGTCGGCTTGTTTGCCGCCGAGGAGGTCACGGACGAGGTAGTTGGTGTTCTCGTTGGTGCCGCGCTGCCAGGGCGAGTGAGGGTCGCAAAAGTAGACCTTCGCGTTGCTGGCCAGAGTGAACCGAAGGTGGTCAGCCATCTCCGATCCCTGGTCCCAGGTCACGCTCTTCAGCAGCCCATCGGACATGCTCTTGGTCATCTCGATCAACGCATCGACCACAGTCTTGGAGTCCTGACCGTTGATCAGCCGGTGCAGCAGGGTGAACCGGGAGGATCGCTCGACCAAGGTGATGAGCGCGGACTTGTGGTCCTTGCCGATCACCAGGTCCCCTTCCCAATGGCCGGGCACGGTCCGGTCAGCTGCCTCGGCTGGCCGGGTTGAGATGTGATGGCCCTCCAGCCAGGACCTGCTGGAACGTTGGGGCAGTTTCGAGGCGGGGATCCGGTGGGTGCGGCCCGACCGCAACGCTTTGGCGATCTTCAGTTCCTGGCGCAGGGCGCCTTTGCCTTGGACATACAGGGCTTGGTAGATCGTTTCGTGACTCACCCATCTAGTGTGATCCTCGGCGAAATCAGTCCGCAGCTTCGCAGCGACCTGGCGTGGCGAGAACCGATCATTCAACCCCTGGATCACCGCTGCACGGGTCTGGGGATCGGACAGTTTCGTTGGTTTGGGCCGGGCCCTGCGGGCCACCGCCTGGGAGTGGGACAACGCCGCGCAGTAACGGCCATCAGGCAACCGTTGGCCACGTTTCAACTCCCGACACACCGTCGCTGCGGACACCCCGATCGCCTGCGCAATCCGGGCCATCGACCAACCATCCTCACGGCGCAGCTGGATCACCACCCGCTCCTGCTGACTCAGCCGACGACCATGACCGCCCGAAGCCGGGACGACCCGGTCGAGATCAGTGAACTGTTCAGGCATCACAGGACGAGCCTGACCGCCCCGCCGCCCCAACGCCAACCGATACCCGAACCGACGCAACACCTTCTGCACCGTCCTGGGATGCCAGCCGAACCGCTGGCACAACTGCGGGATCGTCAGCCCACACTCCACCCAGTACCGAAACTCATCCCAATCCCGCCCAGGCACCACAGCCTCCAAGAGTCAGCACAACACGTTGCACTCACCCTCTGACCCCGCCCTATTGCGACCAACAGCCGCTGGAGCGCGGTCTTCGTAGGAATCGGTGATCAGACCTGGACGGCTTCGCCGCGGGCGAAGGAGTCCAGGGCGCCGTTGACGATCCGCTGGGTACGCAGGCCCGCCGCGCCGTCGGGCTGCGGGGCCTGACCGGTGCGTACGCCCTCGAGGAAGGCCTCGACCATCCGACCGTCCAGGTTGGGACCGAAGGGCAGCCGCTGCATGCCGGGCTGGCTGGCATATCCCTCAACGGCCGTACCGAAGGTGTCGACCGAGGCGATGCCGTCGCTGCCGACGACCTCCAGGGTGAGACCGTCCAGCAGCGGCCCCTCCGGGAGCAGGCTCCAGGAGCAGTCGATGGTGGCGACCACGCCGTTGGCGTAGGTGACGGTCACCAGCCCGGCGGTCTCGGTGTGGACCTTGGGGTGGTCGGCGTGGAAGATCTTGTTCGCCACCGCATGTACCTTGACCGGTTCGGAGCCCAGCAGGTAGTCCAGCAGTTCAGCGCAGTGCACGGTGTGGTCCACCAAGGCGCCGCCGCCGGCCTGCTCCGGGTCACAGAACCAGGCCCGCCGGTTCACCGGGATCCGGCCGGTGTTGGTGCCGGTCGCGCCGACGACGGTGCCGAGTTTGCCGCTCGACACCAGTTCGCGGACCGTCTCCACACCCGACTCGAAGTGGATCGGGTAGGCCATCATCAGGAAGACGTTGTTGTCGGCGCAGGCCTGCAGCATCGCCTCGCCGTCGGCCACCGTGGTCGCCAGCGGCTTCTCGCACAGGATGTGCGCACCGCGGGCAGCAGCGGCCTCCACCAGCGGGCGATGGTTGACGTTCTCGCTCTGCACCACCACTGCGTCGGGGCCCCACTCCCAGATCTCGTCCAGGGTTTCGACGTAGGGCGCGCCCCACTCCTCGGCCTGGGCCCGACCCCGGAGCTCGTCCTCGGGCGCCGGCCCGAAGAGCACGTCAGTGCTGAGAAACTCCACGTCGTCGCGATCCTTGAGGAGCTGGACGTAGCTGCGGGCATGCACGTGCGCAAACGACAGCAGCGCAATCTTGAGCTTCTTCATGCCAGGAACTCCTTCATCACGATGGGGGCGCCGGATTCGATCGAGGCCGTCGCCGCCTCACACAGGGCCACCGCCATCAAGCCGTCCTCGGCGCTGACCCGCGGCAGCTCACCACCGTCGAAGGCCGCCACATACGCAGCCAGCTCGGTGCTGTAGGGCGAGTCGAAGGCGCTGGTGCTGGGCAGGAAGCCCTTGTCGGGCTTCTCCGCCGCGAGCTTGGCCTTGAGGGCATCATCCAGCCGCACCTGGGCACTGTCGTCGGTGTTGAACCGCAGCCGGCCCTCGGTGCCGTAGATGTCGTAGCTGTAGCCGAAGACCGTACGCTGGTTGCCCCACAGACCGCGGCAGTGCGACACCGCACCGTTGGTGTGGTGCATCACCACGTGGCAGGTCTCGATCTTCTCGGGGTCGGTGAGGACGCGGTTGACGGCGTACAGCCGCTCCACCGGCCCTGCCAGCCAGTACGCCTGGTCGAGGTCGTGGATCATCTGATCCATCACGATGCCGCCGGAACGCTCCGGGTCGGCGTACCAGTCGCGGGTCGGATAGCTGCCGCGGCGGGTGAACCGCAGCACGCCGAGCTCACCCAGGGTGCCCTCGTCGATGATGCGCTTGGCGTGGGCGTACTGCGGGAAGTAGCGGACCACGTGCGCCGGGTAGAGCTGGCCGGGCTCGGCGAGCTCCAACAGTTCCTTGGCCTGGCCGGTGTGCCGGGTCAGCGGCTTCTCGCAGACCACCTTCTTGCCCGCGGCCAGCGCTGCCTTGGTGGGGGCGTAGTGGTCGGGGGTCGGGGTCATGATGTCGACGATGTCGACCTGATCGAGCAGCTCCTCCAGGGAGTTGACGATCGTGACGTCGGCCTCGGGGTTGTTGGCGACGAGACGCTCGGCGTGTTCGGTGCTGTAGACGAAGATCTGCGCGTTGATCGACAGCCAGTAGGGCAGGTGCGCCCCGCTGATGCCGCCCGCGCCGACCAATCCCACCCGACGTCGGGCAGGGGCCTGCTGCTGGTCCATGTGTCCTCCTGAGTTGCGCGTCAGCGTAGCAGCAGCAATCCGTTACTACGGCGCAACCCTCGGGCCTGTCCCCGACACCGAACGACCCCCGTACGCGGTGCGTGCGGGGGTCGTCGACGTGGGGTCGGTCACACCTCGGTGCTGGCCTTCGGGTCGGTGCCGGACTGGTCTGCCGCGGCCGAGCTGTCGGTGTCAGCGGCTGGCGCGGTGGCGGATTCCTGGCCCGATTCGGTGCCGGATGCATCGGTCGACACGGGCTGCGCAGCGAAAAGGGACTGCGCCGCCCGGGCCACCGCCGCCGAGCCGAAGGCATCGATGCCGCCGCCGACGAAGCCGCCCAGCAGCGGGATGCCGCGGACCAAGGCCTTGCCGCCGAACTTGCCGCCGATCCGAGTCAGGATGAGCCGGGCGATGTCCTGGTTGACACGCTTGAGAATCTCGGCAGGCAGCTTGCGTACCGCAGCCCAGGTGAGTCGCTCACCGAGCTGGACGCCGACCTTCGCGACAAAGCCCTGCGCCGCCGAACCGGCCAGTGAGATCTTGATCAGTTCGATGGTGCGCTCGTCGGTCACATCGTGGCCGCGCAGGTGCGCGATCGCGCCGACCATCCGGGCATTCACCAGCAAAGTGCCGACCGCGCTCGCCGGGATGGCGACCAGCGCGGTCGCCAAACCACCCAACCCGGAGGTGAAACCGCTGGCCCCGGCCAGCAGCGTCGACTCGGCAATGATGCGCCTGACCGCCTTCTCGGCCTTCTCCGAACCAGGCTGGAAGCCGCTACCCGCGTACGCCTCCGCGTAGGCGCGGGAGCTCGGCAGCGGCCCGAACCCGTTGGCGACGACGGTGGTGATGAGCTGGTGGAAAGTGTCGGTCTTGCCCACGATGATCCCCCTCAACAGTGGTGTGACGCGGTTCGTCACATGCGCGTCCAGCGTACGCGGCAGCTTGGCGAGGGCGGGTACGACTACGGTGCCGCCTGTGCCGGGAGGAGCGGGCGCGGTCACTCCGGCGCTGAAACCCCTGAAGCTGGGCTCAAAGGTGCTCGGCCTCAGCAGCCCGGCACATTAGGCTGTCCGCAGCGAAAGGGAGTGCCGTGCAGCGACAAACCGTGTCCACCGCCGTCGGTCTGGGAATCCTGGCTGTCGCAGCCGTCGGACTCTCGGTGTCGGCGCTGAATCGCCCGACGGCACCGGTCGAGGCCAGCCCTGCGCCGGTCGTCAGGACCGACACCCCGACGATGGCAGCGAGCCCGACCCCGACGCCGACCCAGCCCGGATTCACCTCGCCTGCGCCCGAACCCTCCCCCGAGCTGCCACCCAGTCCCGAGGTGAGTCCGACTGCATCAGGAGCCGAGCCCGAATCAGAGCCCGAGCCCGAGCCCGAGCCCGAGCCGACCCGCAGCTCCAGCGCTCCGAGGTCCACTGCACCACGGCCAGCCCCCAGCACCACCGCCGAACGCGAGAGCGAACTCGTGCCCGGCGGTTACTGCCGCAACCCCGGCGTGGTGATGCGGTATGCCGGCGACATGTACGTGTGCTCCTCGGGCAATGTCTGGGTCTCCCAGGCGCCCCCGGCGACCAGCGAACCGGATCCCGAACCAGAGCCGGAGCCGGAGCCCGAACCACAGCCAGAGCCGGAGGATCCCCCGGCCAACCCCTGACCTGGGCCGCCGGTCCGGGCACCTGCACAACGACAGCTTCACGCAGCTACGCAGCCCAAACGGCCGGTTTTGCCGGCACAACTACAGCATCACGTGGTTGTACGCCGGGGCTGCGGCTTCACACCGGGCCCTAGATCACCCTCGGGCCGTAGTGCTGCTCGGACGCCGTCGCCGCAGCCTCGCTATCGGCCGCGAGCACCACCAACCGGTTGATCACCTCGACATGGGCGCCGGCCGCCAGCGCCGCCGACTGCAGCGCGGCCGCTTCGGACTGGTGTGCCACCACCGCCACGCCGCGTCGGGCCAGCTCGACCAACAGCCGCGGCGACTGGGGGTCGGAGGCGGCTCGTTCAAACAGGTTGACCTGCCGCAATTGGTCCGCCTTGAGCAACGGCGCGAGGTCGACCGGGGCAAAGAGGCCGAGCGTCACCACGGTGCTGCTGGCCACCGGCGCCAGGTCCGCGGTCTCCTCCATATTCAAATACGTCAACTCCGGCAGCTCGGTGATGACCTCGATCGAGGGTGCCTTCGCTACTGACAGGGCGAGTCGACGCAGCTGCGTACATCCCGCCAGCGGCGCCAGGTCCACCTTCTTGGTGCCCGCCCCAGGCCTCGTCGAGGCGGTCCAGCAGGTCCGCGTCGGCGCGAATGGCGGTGGCCATCAGCGCCCACAGTTCGATGATCGGATAGCTGCCCGCCAGCACCGCCAGCCGAGTCGCGTCGGTGTCGACGGCGGCGAGCGCGGCCCGCTCCAATCCAGCCGAGGTCGCCAGCTTGGGGCTGTTCTTGATGGCGCCGGGCGCGTTGGTGTAGCGGTTGACCCGTTTCAGGTACGCCATCACCTCGACGAAGAGATCCGCACCGCCCTGCTGCCACGCCGCAGCGAGGAAGCGGCAGACCACGTCCTGCCCCTCGGCGGCCGCTGTGGCCAGCGCCGGCCACTGCTCGCGCGGCAGCTCCAGCATCTCCTTGAAGCGGTAGCTGGCGTAGCCGCGCGCGGCGACGTCGTCGATGAGCGAGGACACAGCCATCAGATCTCCGTCAGTTCAGCAGGTGGGCAATCTCGTTGGCCAGCAGTCGGCGCCGATCGGGTGACTCGTACGCCTCGGGGCCGTGACCAAGGGAATCGTAGATCAGCCCGGCCGCCGACTCCCACACACACATCTGGCGGGCACCGTGATGGGTGCCATCAGGGCCCTCGCTCCAGTACTGCTCCTCCAACTCGTGCCACAGCACCGGCACCGAGTCCGGCGCCAGCGTGAGCTTGGAGTAGCGCTCATCGAAGGCGCGTACGCCCTCGGGCAGTCCCGCCAGCAGCGGATGCCCCTCCTGCCCGGCGACGGGGAGGAAATGGGCATCGGAGCGCGGCGGATGCATCGACACCCCGCGTACCCACTGGCCGCCCAGCAGTTCGGACCAGCGCGGCCAGTCCCGCAAGCTCGCGGCGGCGGTGTGGGTGCCGATCACCTTGCCGCCGCCATCGATCCAGGCCCCGAACGCTTCGTGGGCGGCCGCCCACTCGGCATCCTCGCGCAGCGGCGACTTCGGATCGGTGCCGGTACCAGTGTTGAGGATCACCAGGTCCACCCCGGACAGGTCCGCCAGCGCAGCCGGTTCGGCGTCGACCAGGTCGACCGAGGCGCCCGGGTGTTCCCGGGCAACCGAGGCGATGCCGTCACTGGACTCGACGAACGGATGCCACGGGTCGGTGTAGCGGCCGTGACCGCGGACCACCCGGATGGTCGGATCAGTTGCGGACATGCTGCCTCCTGGTCCGGTGTGCCCCTCAGCCCACCTTCGTCACACGATGTTGCCGTGTTCGCGGAAGCTCCGCCACACGTTCTCGAAGAAGTCGTCGTCAGCGGGAATCGGGCGGACCGGACGCCACTGACACTCCACCTGACCGTCACGATAGGTCACGGACTGCTTCTCACCATCCAGGGCTCCGCCGTCGAGGCTGAGCTGGAAGAGCTCCGGCAGCCCCATCTCCTCCCCACCGGGCTGCTCGCCGGCCGGATCGGTGTAGAGCACCGCGCCGCGGCTGCGGCCACCGTGGTCGAGATAGTCCAGCATCGCCGCGAGATAGACGTACTGGGTCTGCAGGATGTCGCGGACCAGGAAGACCCGGTCCACCGACCGCCTCGAGGTCGGATCGGCGGCGATCGTGTCGGCGTACGTCTCCAGCCATTCCTTGACCTGGTCATGGGCCCGCCGCACCGATTCGGGCGACCGGACCGCGGCCGCCTCGGTGCTCATCAGCTGCCGGGCCTGCTTGATCATCGGGTCGGTGGTGTCCTCGCCCCCCTCGCTGACGCGGCCGGTCGCACCGTCGAGCAGTCCGTACGCCCGCTCCACCGCCGCGGCTGCGACCTCGTCGTAGACCTCGGCGCCCGGCGCGTCACCGGTGCGCTGAGCAGCGATGAACTGGGCCGCGCGGGTGGCACCGACCTGGCCAGAGTTGAGCGCCGCACCGCCGGGGCGATAGACGCCGTGGGCGCCGGCCGCCTCGCCGACGGCGAAGAAGCCCGCCAGGCTGGTCTCCCACCAGTCGTTGACGGCCAGGCCGCCGTTGTTGTGCTGGGCGCAGACGGCCACCTCAAGCATCTCGGTGGCCAGATCCACCCGCGGGTTACGGCCCAGATAGAACTCGTACGCCGGGTTGTTCATGTGCTGGAGCCGCTCGATCGGCGTACCGAACAGGCAGCCGGCGCGCTCCAGATAGGCGTACGCCTCCTCGCTCAGGTGGCTCGGGTCGAAGTCCTCGCGGACCGGATTGGAGCGGTAGTCCAGCCAGACCCGGCGGCCGCGCAGCACCCGCTCGCGGTAGACGATCAGGTCGATCAGGCTCGAGCCGTCGACGGCCTTGCGGACGTCGAAGGGCCACTGGTAGCCCTTGAGGAAGACCAGCGACATCAGCCGGCCGTAGCCCTCGTCGGAGCCGTCAGGGTTGAGCGCCTCGACCAGGAATTCGCGTTCGTCGTTGCCGTCGGCGTCGGTGGAGATGAATCGCGGGATCACCTGCATGTAGGTGCCGGACACGTTCCACTTGGGGTGCACCGAGGCCAGCCCGAACTGCCATTCGGTCAGATTCTCCCCGGCGATGCCGGCCGCCAGCGCGGCACCGTTGGCGCCCCATTGCCCGTTGGGATAAACCGCGTCGGCATAGATGCCAGCCGGGCCGCCGGTGGCGTACACCACGTTGCGGGTGCGGATCAGCGCAAACCGGTCGGCATCGTCGTGCTGGTCGGTGCGCAGGCACAGCAACCCGACGCAGCGTTCCTCGCCGGACTCCGGGTCAGTGGCGCGGAGCACCTCGACGACCCGCAGTGACTGGAGGATCGGGGTGCCCTGGGCTTCGACCCGCTCCTCGAGCCGTTCGGTCATGCCCTTGGAGGTGAACGGGCCCACCGAGGTGGCGCGGCGGCGCGGGTCGTGGTCAGTCTTGTAGCCGACGAATTCACCCGAGCGGTTCTGCGGGAAAGGAACGCCGGCCTCGACCAGGTGCAGGAAGGCGCGGGCGGAGTTGGCGGCCTCGGCGAGCGCAATGTCGCCGTCCATGGCGCCACCGGAAAACAAGGTCTCCGCCATCGCGTACACCGAGTCGTCGTCACCACCGGACAGGGTCAGCTTGTAGTAGGTCTGCTTGTCGGAGCCGGCATTGCGGGAGGCGCCGGCGCGGCGCTTGTCAGTGATGACCAGGACAGATTCCTGGCCGAAGCCGTGCAGTCGGTCAGCGGCGCAGTAGCCGGCCGAACCGGTGCCAACGACGACGGTGTTGGCGCTCAGCACCGGGACACTGCGTCCGGCGGCGTCGATGTGCGGGGCGTCAGCGAAAAGGTCAGTCATGGGTATCTCCTCGAGAAGCGGTGTCGACTCAGAAGCGGTGTCGACTCAGAAGCGGTGTCGACTCAGAAGCGGTGTCGACTCAGAAGCGGTGTCGGCTCAGAGCTGAGCGATGTGCATGCCGCCGTCGACATTGATGATCTCGCCGGTGCTGTAGGGGATCTGGCCGCTGGCCAGGATGCTCACCGCGCCGGCGACATCGGCGGGCAGACCCCACCGCGGAATCGGAGCGATGCCACCTGCGAAGGCGGCGTCGTACTTGTCCTTCACGCCGGCGGTCATGTCAGTCTCGATGATCCCGGGGCGTACCTCGTAGACCATGATCGCTTCCGGGGCCAGCCGGGCGGCCCACAGTTGCGTGGCCATCGCGACGCCGGCCTTGGAGATGCAGTATTCGCCACGGTTGACCGAGACCCGGGTGGCCGAGGTCGAGGAGACGTTGACGATCGTGCCGCGCACCTCGGGGCGGCCGTCCGCACCGCTGGTGACGGGCCGCTTCAGCATCGCCTGGGCGGCGTACTGGGTGAGGAAGTAGGGGCCGCGCAGGTTGGTCTCGAGCACGAAGTCGTACTCGTCGACCTCGGCCTCGAGGATGTCCTTGCGCTGCCGCGGCGCCACGCCGGCATTGTTGACCAGCAGATCCAGGCGGCCGAATCGCTCCAGGGTCGCGTCGACCAGGCGGCGGCCGTCGGCGAGGTCACCGATGCTGCCGTGCGTGTACGCCGCGTCGCCCGGCTGACCCTCGGCGTACGCCTCGATCTCACCGAAAGGCGACTCCGCCTGCGGCTTGGTGGCAAAGACCATCACGTTCCAGCCTTCGGCGAGCAGTCGCTCCGTGATCCCTCGACCGATGCCCCGGCTTCCGCCGGTGACGATGGCAACCTTGCGCCCGCTCATGCCGCGTCCTCCCAGAAAGTGCGTTTCGGCGATTCTGTCACACCTCGCCGAGCTCGGCAAGCGCTTTCCAATCTGCTATCCGACCGTCGTCGCAGGCACTCGGCTCAGATCCGGCGGTCCTGAACCGCGCGGCGGGTCAGCGACAGCGACTCGCGGGCCGAGTCGTAGTGCCGCTGGGCCACCCCGACGAAGACGATGTCGACCAAGCTCAGCTGGGCAATCCGGGAGGCGGTGGCTCCGGAACGGAAGGTCGACTCCTGGGCCGCGGTGAGCAGGGTGTGGTCGGCGGCCTCGGCCAGCGCCGACCGGGAGGCATTGGTGATCGCCACCGTGGTCGCGCCGCGGTCCCCCGCAATCGTCAGCGCGTCGACCACGTCAATGGTGCGGCCACTGTCGGAGATCCCGATCGCGACGTCCTCATTGCCCAACAGCGCGACCGCGGGCAGCCCCTGGTGAGCATCGACGTAGGAGGTCGCCGCCCGTCCGATCCGGGCCAGCTTCTGCTGCAGGTCCATCGCCGCGAAAGCCGACGCGCCAACCCCGAAGGTGACGATCTGTCGTGCCTGCGCCACTGCGTCGACCACCCGGGCCAGGACCCCCAGATCGATTCGAGCGGCGGTGTCGGCGACGGCTTGGGTGTCAGCCAGGGCGACCTTGCGTACGGTTTCGGCCAGGTTGTCGGTCGGCGACAGATCCGCTCCGATGTCGGTGTCCTCGCCGGCAAACAGCACCCGCCGGCCCCGCGCAAACTCCAGATCCCCACGCAGCGCGAAGCGAAAGTCGCGATAACCGGAGAAGCCGACCTGGCGCGCCAATCGGACCACCGTGGCCTGGGAGGTGCCCGCGGCGGTGGCGAGGTCGGCGATCGACAGTCCGACCGCCCGTTCCGGGTCATCGAGGATCACATCGGCGATCCGCACCATCGCCGGATGCAGACTGCCCCGCACCTCTCGCAACGCGCTGACGACGTCGGTCACGAGCCCGCCTCCACCTCCTGGACTGCGGCGCGAATGCCCGCGGCGTCTCCGACGCGGCCGGGATCGGTGGGATGTCGATCCAGCGCAGCCTCGGCCAAATGTACGCCGCCGGCGCCCACACCGGAGAGCAGTGCCACCAACGCAACCCGGACGTTGCCGTGGGCCGCCCGCAGCGTCGCGTCGGCGGTGTCGACGTCCACGTCGGTGGCCTGCACCAGCATCCGTACGGTACGCGCGATCAGCTTCTGGTTGGTCGCCCGGACGTCGATCATCAGGTTGGAATAGGTCTTGCCGAGCCGGACCATGGTCGCGGTCGAGAGTGCGTTCAGCACCAGCTTCTGGGCGGTGGCCGCCTTCATCCGGGTGGAGCCGGTGACGGCCTCGGGTCCGGTGTCGGTGAGGATCGGATGATCGGCCAACTCGGCCAGTTCGGCGTGTGGGTTGGCACTGACCAATCCGGTGACCAGGCCTCGCGCCCGGGCTGCCGCCATCGCGCCACGGACATAGGGCGTACGCCCCGAAGCCGCCAGTCCGATGACGACATCGTGTGCCCCGCACTCCTCGACCAGGGTCGCGCCAGCGGCCTCGGAATCCTCCAGACCTTCGGCCGACACCAGCATCGCGTCGGCGCCGCCGGCGAGGTGAGCGGTGAAGTATTCCGGGCCGGCGTTGTAGGTCGGCGCAAGTTCGACGGCATCCAGCACCGCCAGCCGTCCCGACGTCCCGGCGCCGACGTAGTGGACGGTGCCACCGGCGTCGATCGCGGTCACGCAGGCCTCGGCCAGCGCACCGATCTGTGGGGACAGCGCCTGCACCCGCGCCAGCACGCTGGCGTCCTCGGCGAGGATCCGCTCGATGATCTCGGTCGCAGGCAGCGTGTCCAGATCCATCGTGCGCGGGTTGCGCTCCTCGGTCGGCGAGCGCAGCGAGGTCAGCGCGCGCCACTCCTGCGGGGTGGTCGGTTCAGCGTTGCTCATTGGTCCCTCTCCTCAACATGGGTGCGCAGGATCAGTCGCGCAGGCGTGGTCATGCCGCGGGTGTCCAGCTGACTCAGGGCATCGGGTGGGGTGAGGCTGCCGAGCACCGCCGGCTCCCTGGCTCCGGTGATCGCGGCACCGCCCCGGCTTCGGGTCGGGGCCGACACCACGCCCGGCAGGCCGTACGCGCCGAGCCAGCCGATCAGCGCGAACAACACTGCTTCCTTGTGGTCGGAGTCGACGCCCAACTCCTCGGTGCGGCGCAGCTGCCAGCCAGGCAGCAGATCGGCCAATCGCTCGACCAGCACCGGGTTGTCCGCGCCACCACCGGACAAGTGCAGGGGCGTACTGGATCCCGGCCCGAATGCGTCGGCGACGGTGCGCGCGGTCAGTTCGACCAGCGTGCGCACCAGATCGGCCCCCGACAGGTTCCCACCGGACCAACGCGCCCGCTGGCCGTCGACGTGGATGCCCAGCTCACCCAGCGAGAAGTGTTCCCGGCCGGTCGACCGAGGCATCGGCAACCCGAAATAGGGGTCGGCCACCAGGTACGTCAGCAGTTCCTCGTCCACCTGCCCGGCCCGGGCGCGTACGCCGTCGCGGTCGAAGCTCTCCTGGCCGTCGGACAGCGCGCGGACCGCATCGTCGAGCAGGCAGTTGCCGGGTCCGGTGTCACCGCAGACAACCTCGCCGTGCCGGATCCGGGTCACGTTGGCGATACCGCCGATGTTGAGGAAGCCGGCATCCTCGCCACCCACCAACAAGGTGTCCAAGATCGGAGCCAGGGGAGCCCCGGCACCGCCGCTGGCAACGTCGGCGGCCCGGACATCGGCGATCACCGGTACGCCGGTGCGCGCATGGATCCGGGCCGGGTCACCGAGCTGCCACGTGGCTTCGGTGACCGCCCCGTCGGTGACGTGGGCAATGTTCTGGCCATGGCTGCAGATCAGGTCAACCGGGCCGTGGGACTCGGCGATCGCCTCCGCCGCGGCCTCACCGAAGGCTTCACCGACCGCTGCGTGCAGCCGGGCCAGTTCGGCCAACTCCGCCGTGGGACGGGTCAACAGGCTCACCAGCCGGCCCCGGGTCTGCTCGGGCCACGGCACGGTCCGCGCCACCTCGATGCACCCGCGCAACTGCGTCCCGACCATGCCAAAGTGCACCACGGCGACATCGATGCCATCCAACGACGTGCCGGACAGGATGCCTGCGATCCTCATGGCGCCTCCCCTCATGACCCCGCCGCGGCGGCTTCGGGGGACAGCGCCGGCAGGCCGGCACTGACCCGGGCCAGGTTGCCGATCCGCCACAGCTCGTCGGTCAGAGCGGTTGGGTCCGCCACCTCGGCCGCCACCCGCCGGACGGCGCGTGCCGCACGGACGCGCACAGCCCGGGTCTGCAGGTCGGACCGATCGAGCCGCCCCGAGGCGAGGGCCGCCGCGATCGCGCCATGGGCCTGGTCAAGCATGGCGTGGGCGTCGCGCCGGATGGAGGTACCAAGACAGAGCAGGTCGGCACCGGCCTCCAACGCGCGGACGCAGGACTCGGGGAAGCCGACCGTCCCCGACACCGCCGCCATGTCCAACGCATCGGTGACGACCAGGCCCTCGAAGCCCTGCTCGGCCACCAGCTCCGCCGACCAGCGGCTGATCGAGGCCGGCCCCTGCCCCAGCGCGGGCACCTCGATGTGGGCCGTCATCACCGCATCGACCTCGGCCAACGGGAAACCAGCCAGGTGCTCGGCGAGGAACCGGTCCCGGGGCATCTCGACGGTGGGCAGGGTGTGGTGGGAATCGGTGGCGGTGTCGCCGTGGCCGGGGAAATGCTTGGCACAGCTGAGCACCCCAGCCTGGTGCAGGCCCGCCGCGAAGGCTGCCGACTGGGTCCGCACCCGGGCCGGATCGGCGGCGTACGCGCGGAGGCCGATCACCGGATTGTCCGGATTGGAGTTGACGTCGGCGACCGGCGCGAAGTCCAGATCGATGCCACACCAGGTCAGCACCGCCCCCATCGCGACGCCGGCCTCCCGGGTGAGTTCGGGGTCATCGACCCGGCCGAAGACCCCGGCCGAAGGTAGTGGCCCCTCGGTGCGTGCCTGCCCGGGCAGCCCGCTGAAGCGAGAGAACAGCCGGGTGACCGGCCCACCTTCCTCGTCGATCGCCACCACCGCATCCGGATTGGCTCGGTGCACCCGGTCGCTGAGCTCGCGAGCCCGGGCCAAGGTCGGGACGTCGTGGGCGAAGTAGACCACCCCGCCCAGCCCGGCCCGCAGCGCGTCCTCGATCACCTCGTCGACGTCGCCCGCCGGCAGTGGCGGCAGCAGCAACGCCAACACGTCGGCGTCGGGATCCTGAATCCGTACGGGCGGTTCAGTCACGGAGCGCTCGCTCACCCCTTCACCGCCCCCGCCGTCAGCCCGGAGGCCAGATTGCGCTGCACCAACACGAAGAAGATCACCACGGGCAGGGCGATGATGGTCGAAGCGGCCATGATCGGGCCCCATTCGGCGGTGTTCTGGGTGAAGAAGGTCCGCAGCCCGACGCCAACGGTGTACTTGCTGGACTCGTTCATGAAGGTCAGCGCGAAGATGAATTCGTTCCACGCAGTGATGAAGCTGAAGACGCTGGTCGCCACCAGCCCGGGCGCCACCAGCGGCAGCAGGATCCGGAAGAACATGGTGAACCAGTTCGCACCGTCCACGTACGCCGCCTCCTCCAACTCCTTTGGGACCGCGGCGACGAAGCCGCGCAGGTTCCAGATCGCAAAGGGCAGCGAGAACGCCAGATAGACGATGACCAGGCCGAGCAGCGAGTTGAGCATGTTGAGCGAGCGGGCCTGCAGGAAGAGCGGGATCACCAACGCCTCCAGCGGCACCATCTGCACCATCAACACCAGGACCAGCACGGCGGTCCGGAACCGGAACTTGAATCGTGCGACGCCGACGGCGGCCAGCAGCGCGATCGCCCCCGACAGCAGCACGGTGCCGACCGCGACGATGACGCTGATCCGGACGTAGCGCAGGAAGTCGGCGTCGACGATCACGCGGCGGAAGTGCTCCAGGGTGAAGCCGCTGGGCAGCAGATTGGCGCCGCGCGAGGAGGCCGAGGTGTCGACCGCGGTCGACAGCATCCAGTAGAAGGGAAACAGAGCATAGATCAGCAGCAGCGCGATGCCGATGCCCTTGAGGACCGTGCCCAGCGGCGTACGGCGGTTCACAGTTCGTCCTCCTTCATCATCACCCGCAGGTAGATCACCGACACCACCAACAACAGCAGCGTCAACAGCACTGCGATCGCCGAACCCATGCCGTAGTTGCCCTGCCCGAAGGACTCGGTGTAGGACCACACGCCGAGATTCATCATGTTGCGGTTGGAGCCGTCGCCGCCGGGCATCAGATAGATCTGGGTGAAGACCTTGAAGTCCCAGATCGTCGACAGGATCACGCACACCGCCAGGATCGGGCGGAGCATCGGCACGGTGATTTGCCAGAACCGCTGCCACGCGTTGGCGCCGTCCATGGCGGCTGCCTCGTGGAGCTCCTGGGGCACCGTCATCAGACCTGCCAGCACCGTGATCGCGATGAAGGGGAAGCCGTGATACACGACATTGAGGGTGGCGATGCTGTAGAAGGCCAGTCGGGAGTTCCACCAGTTCACGGTGCCGGGCTCGAGGATCCCGACCATCCCCAGCAGGTCACTGACGAAACCGTTGAGCGGGTCGAACAGCCACACGAAGACGTATGTGCCGGTGAGCGCGGGGATCGCCCAGGCGACCATGATCGCGGTGGTGCAGATGAAGCGCGAGGCCGTCGCGAGGTTGTTGAGGAAGACCGCGATCGCGACGCCGACAACCATGGTCAACACCACGCAGACGGCGGCGAATCCGACGGTGTTGGGCAACACCGTGGTCCACAGGAAGCCGTCGCTGAGGATGGTGGTGTAGTTCTCCAGGCCCACATAGTTGGTGGTGCCGCGGAGCAGGTTGCGCAGCCGGTAGTCCTGGAAGGACAGGTCGAGGACCCGGCCCAACGGGACGATCAGCAGGATCGCCAGGGTCGCCAGGGCCGGCGCCAGCAGCAGCCACGGCGGGGCGCCGCGACGCAACCAGCGCGGGGCACCGCGACGCAACCAGCGCGGCAGCCGGGGTCGCGGTCGGGGGGATGGGGCGGTCACGGTCGCCATCGGACTCCTCGGGTCGGCGGGTGGATGAAGGCGTACGCCGCCCCTGGTCGCTCCGAACGGGAGCAGCCAGGGGCAGCGTCGACCTCAGCCGCCGAAGATTGCGTTCATCTCCTCGGCCGCGGCATCGGCGGCGGTCTGGGCGTCCTGGCCGCCCGCGAGGATGTTGTTGAGCATGTTCGGCAGCGTCTTGCGACCCTCGACCTGACCCCACAGCGGGGTGACCGGCACCGACGTGCCGCCCTCGTTCATCTGGCTGGCAAAGACGGTGGTGAGCTCGTCGCCGGCAGCGGTGACCGCTTCCAGGGCGGACTTCTGGCCCGGGAAGTAGTTGGTCTCGGTGGCCCACCGCTCGGCGAACTCACCGGTGGACATCAGCTTGATCAGTTCGAAGGAGAGCTCGGGCTCCTCAGTGTCGGCGAACCGGCACAGGTGCGAACCACCCAGGAAGCTCGGCGCGATCGCCGAGTCCTTGCCGGGGATGGTGAAGGCAACCAGTTGCTCGTAGAGGTCGGGCTGATTCTGCTTGATCGTCGCCGGCACCCAGGATCCGGTGATGAACATGCCGACATTGCCCTGCTCGAACTGCTTGAGAGAGTCGGTTTCCTTCCAGGTCGAGGCCGCCGGCGTGGAAGCGCCGTGAACCAGGGCCAGGTCGGTGTACCACTTGATGCCTTCGACCGCGGGTGCCTGGTTGATGGCCGCGGTCCAGTTGCCGCCAGACTCCGTGGCGATGTCACCGCCGGCACCCCACGGGAAGGGCATCATCGCGAACAGGGACGCGCCGGCCACCGGGAACGGGATGGTGTTGGCGTCCTGACCCTTGAGGGCCTGGATCATCTCGAACAGGTCATCCCAGTTCTGCGGCTGCTCGTTGACGCCGGCCGCGTCGAGCAGCTCACGGTTGCCGAGGATCGACCGTACGCCGGCGTACCACGGCATGCCGTAGATGTCGCCGTCCAGAGTCGCGGCCTCGACCAGACCGTCGACCAGGTCATCACCCAGGCCGGCCGCCTCGATGTCGTCGGTGAGCAGGTCCAAGCCACCCGCATCAGCAAACTCCGGCGTCCAGGTGGTGCCGACCTCGGCAACGTCGGGGCCGGTGCCGCCGGTCATCGCGGTGACGAACTTGTCGTGGGCGCCGTCCCAGGGCTGCACCTCGACGGTGAGTTCCGCGCCGGTCTGGGTGGTGAAGGCGTCCTTGAGGGCGGCGATGTACTCATCAGACTTGGAGTTGGTGCCCTGCATGATCCACAGGGTCAGGCTCTTGCCGGCGCCGTCGACGGGCTCTCCCGGCTCTCCCCCGCCGCCGTTGGAGCAGGCGGCCAGGCCGAGCGCCATCGTGCCGGCAGCGGCGCCGCCCAACAGGGAACGTCGAGAAATCATGGTCATTCTCCTCAATCATCGACAACGTGAGTAAAACTTGCTTTCATGGCTGGAACCGTTCAGGAAAGTTAGCACGCTGGAACCCCGCACCCCAAGGAGGCACCATGGCCAACCCCACATCCTCGACGCCCTCTGCTGAGGACCCCGGCGTACCCCCGACGGCCCAGCCCACGGTCAACAGCGGCATCCCACAGCTGGGGCGGCGCAGCCTGCTCGGCCTGGCCGGAGGAGCCGCCATCGCCGGCGGCGCCTACGTGGCCGGGGTGGTCCCCGCGTACGCCAATCCCGGCAACCCGGGCCCCGGCAAGGGCGAGCCGGAGCAGCCGGCGCGCCAGTTCCGCGCGATCTGGATCGCCAGCGTCGAGAACATCGACTGGCCCAGCTCGCGGACCCTGACCGTCGAGGAACAGCAGGCCGAGTTCATCGCTTGGTTGGACCTGGCCGTCGAGCTCAACCTCAACGCCGTCATCTCCCAGGTCCGCCCCACCGCTGATGCGTTCTGGCGCTCGCCCTACGAGCCGTGGTCGCACTGGCTCACCGGCGAGCAGGGCAAGGACCCCGGCTACGACCCGCTCGCCTTCCAGATCGAGGAGGCGCACAAGCGCAACCTCGAATATCACGCTTGGTACAACCCCTACCGGGTCGCCACCCACACCGATCCGAGCCGACTGGTGCCCGAGCACATCGCGCGTCAACACCCCGACTGGGTGTGGGCCTACGGCGGCAAGCTCTACTTCGATCCGGGCCTGCCCGAGGTCCAAGAGTTCGTCCGTGCCACGATCATCCAGTCCGTCGAGGACTACGACGTCGACGCGGTCCACTTCGACGACTACTTCTATCCCTACGTCGTCGCCGACCCCGACAACCCCGAGGAGAACCTCGACTATCCCGACCAGGACACGTACGCCCGCTACGGCCAGGGCCAGGACGTCGGCGACTGGCGCCGCGACAACATCAACCAGCTGGTACGCGACCTGCACCGAGACATCCACGACACCAAGCCGTGGGTGAAGTTCGGCATCAGCCCGTTCGGAATCTGGCGCAACGACAGCTCCGACCCGCGCGGCTCGGCCACCTCAGGCTCGGAGTCCTACGAGATCATCAGCGCCGACAGCCGGCGCTGGGTCAAGGAGGGCTGGGTCGACTACATCAACCCGCAGATCTACTGGCAGATCGGGCTCGAGGTGGCCGACTACGCCGCCCTGGTGCCGTGGTGGGCCGATGTCGTCAAGGACACCGATGTCGCCCTCTACATCGGGCAGGCGGCATACAAGGCGGTGTCGGGCGTCTTCACCGACCCGGAGGAGCTGGCCAACCACCTCACCTTCAACGCCGGCCACCCCGAGGTCGACGGTGACGTCTACTTCTCGGCCAAGAGCGTCCGCGACAATCCGCAGGGCGCCGTCACCGAACTGGTCGAGCAGCACTACCGGCACCCGGCGATCGTGCCGGTGATCCGCCACCTCGGCGGCCGCCGCCCCAAGGGACCCAAGGACATCACGCTGACCGCGACCGGCGACGGCGTACAGGTGTCCTGGCAGCGCGACGGCGGCGCCACCTCGTACGCCGTGTGGCGCAGCGACCATCCCTCACAGGGCCGGGGCGGGCACCGCACCGACGACGGTGCCAACCTGTTGGCGACGCTGCGCGGCACCGAGGACGCCACCCAGTCGGTGACGCTGACCGGCGAGGCCGCCCCGCGACCGGGCGAGTCGGTCTTCGTGACCGCCTATGACCGGCTCTGGAACGAGTCCAAGCCCAGCCGCCCGAGCCGCCTGTGAGCAAGTCCACGGCGAGCTGAGCCCCCACCCCACCCCCATCGCCGCCCCGGCGCCAGATTTGCTGGCGCCGGGGCGGTGTCGTTCAGACGGCCCCTTACGGCCAGCCCACCATCACGATTCGGTAAAGCCCCCGCAACCCATTGCCACCGGCCCATCGACACCGCCATAGTGTCGGAAACGGAATGCTCGCGACAGATCGAGCGGTACGCCGAAGTACTGACCATTCAGAGGGGAACCACAACATGGATCGTCGATCACTGCTGGGCGGTGGGCTCGCACTGGGCGCCACAGGACTGCTTGCAGCTTGCTCCGGCGGTGCCGCCGAAGCTCCCTCCGGAGACACCGAACCCGATGCCGTCGAGGGCAAGGTCGTCCATTGGACCTACCCGATGGGCGCCACCCAGGAAGAGGCTTGGTGGACCCCGATCGTCGAGGAGTTCAACCAGCAGTACCCCAAGGTCGAGGTACAGGTCGTCCAGCAGCCGTGGAGCGGCCGCGAGCAGGCGCTCACCACCGCCATCGCCGGCAAGACCGCGCCCGACGTCGTCTACTTCAACCCCGACTTCGTGCCCCGGTACGCCGACCAGGACCTGCTGCTCGATCTCGGCAAGGCAATGGAGAGCGAGCGCGACGCGTTCGTACCGTCGTCACTGGAGGCGTACACCTACAACGACACGCTCTATGCCTTCCCGCTGCTGATGACCGTGTCCAACCCCGGCTACAACGTCGAGGTGCTGGAGAAGATCGGCCTGTCCGCACCACCGCGCACCTTCGACGAGATCCGCGCCGCCGCCGAGGCCTGCGTCAGCAACGACTTCACCTTCGCGCAGTACACCGCGGCCGACGGCAGCCTCAACCACACGTTCTACCCGTTCCTGTGGACCGCCGGCGGCACCCCGCTGAGCGACGACGAGACGATGTCCGCCTTCGCGGGCCCCGAGGGCCTCAAGGCGCTGCAGCTGCTGCGTGACGTCGCCGACCTGCAGGCGTGGGACCCCGAAAGCCTCACCCAGCCGATCGGCAAGTTCGAGCAGACCAAGTTTGCCCGCGGCACCGAGCTGATGGGCCTCACCCTCGGCATCCCGAGGCGACCAAGATCATGGGCGAGGGCGTCACCAAGGGTGCCGACCCGTTCTTCGACACCGAAGAGGTCGTCTTCGGTTCGGTCGGCGGCCTGTCGATCTTCAACACCACCGAGTCGCCCGAGGCGTCGGTGGCTTGGGTGAAGTTCCTCACCTCCGAGGGCCCGATGAAGAAGTTCCTGGAAGCCTCCAACTACCTGCCGCCGCGTACCTCGCTGCAGGGCATGTGGGACGGCAACGAGGACAACGCCTTCAAGTCCCAGTTCGTCGAGCAGGTCAACGTCGGCGTCCTGCACCCGAAGGCCCGCGAGATGATGGACCTGATGCGTCCGCATCTGCAGGGCTGCCTGCTGGGTCGGGTCGAGCCGCAGGCCGCCCTCGACGCTGCCGCTGAGCAGGTCGACGCGCTGCTCGCCCGTGGCTGAGACAACGACAGCAGCGCCGCCGAAGCGCCGCCCCTGGTGGCGCTCGCCGGCGGCGCTGTTCGCGTACGTCTTCGTCCTGCCCTACCTCATCCTCTTCACCGTCTTCCGGTTGGCTCCGGCGATCTATGGCATTGCGCTGTCGTTGGCCGACGTCAACCTGGTCGGTCGGGTGAAGTTCGTCGGACTGGAGAATTTCGAGCGGCTGTTCGCCGACCCGATCTTCTGGCAGGCGCTGCTGGTCACCGTCATCTACACGGTGATCGCGATCCCGCTGTGTGTGATCATCGCGATCTTGGCGGCCTCGCTGGTCAACCGGCCGCTGCGCGGCATCGGGGTGTATCGGGTGATCTTCTTCCTGCCCGTGGTGACCAGCGCGGTCATGTCGGGTGTCATCTGGAAGTGGGTGTTCTCCGAGAACGGCCCGATCAGCGCGATCCAGGTGGCGCTGGGGCTTGACCCGGGCAGTTGGCTCGGGTCGACCACGATGGTGCTGCCGGCGTTGGCGGTCGTGCAGGCCTGGAGCCGGTTCGGCTACGACATGTTGATCCTGCTGGCCGGCATGTTGGCGATCCCCGAGGAGTACTACGAGGCCGCGAAGATCGACCGGGCCACGGCTTGGCAGCGGTTCCGCCACATCACCCTGCCGTTGCTGCGGCCGGCGCTGTTCTTCGTACTCATCCTTGAGACGATCTCCTCCTTCCAGGCCTTCGACCACATCCTCGTGATGACCGGCGGCGGCCCGGTGCGGGCGTCGTACTCGCTGACGTACATGATCTATGACCAAGGCTTCAACTACTCCGAGTTCGGATACGGTGCCGCCGCCGGCGTCATCCTGCTGGCGCTGATCCTGGTCATCTCGCTGATCCAGAACATGATTGTGGGGCGTCGCCGATGAGTGCCGCGTTGAACCAGGTCGACCAGATTGAGAAGAAGCTCAAGACCGCCGGTGGTGGCCGCCGCAACCGCAAGGAACTGCTGTGGCACATCCCGCTGGTGATCGCCTCGATCGTGACGCTGTTCCCCTTCTACGCGATGGTGATCATCTCGCTGCGACCGGGTCAGCCGATCGAACTGCCCGGATCGCTGATCCCGACCGGGCTGAGCCTCGACTCGTACGCCGAAGCACTCGCCTCGGACCG
The DNA here is from genome assembly GCF_002250565.1 of Parenemella sanctibonifatiensis. Taxonomy (GTDB): domain Bacteria; phylum Actinomycetota; class Actinomycetes; order Propionibacteriales; family Propionibacteriaceae; genus Parenemella; species Parenemella sanctibonifatiensis. The sequence goes on along the minus strand of NZ_NMVJ01000011.1, from coordinate 36,280 downwards.
GATCTTTCAGTGGACCGTCAACTCGACGATCTATTCGGTGACCTCGGTCTTCCTGGTGCTGCTGTTCGCCTCGATGGCCGGTTATGCCTTCGCCAAGAAGCGGTTCATCGGCCGGGACGCCATCTTCTGGGTCTTCCTGGCGATGCTGATGGTGCCTGGGCACCTGACCCTGATCCCGCTCTTCCTCATCGTCACCAACATGAACGGCCTCAACACCATGTGGGGCGTGCTGGTGCCGACGCTGGCGAATGCGCAGGCGATGTTCCTGATGCGGCAGTTCATCATGGACATCCCCGACGAACTGATTGACGCCGCCAAGATTGACGGCGCCAGCGAGCTGCGGATCTATTGGTCGATCATCCTGCCGCAGACCAAGCCGATCCTGGCGACCTTGGGCACCTTCGTCTTCCTGTGGCACTGGAATGACTTCCTGTGGCCGCTGGTGGTCATGCGTGACCCGCAGAACTACATGCTGACGGTCGGCCTGAACTCCCTGCAGGCCCAGGAATCCCTGCTGGCAACGGTGATGGCCGCCGCGACGGTGACCTTCATCCCGGCCTTCCTGGTCTTCATCTTCCTGCAGCGCTTCTTCGTGCGCGGCGTGATGATGAGTGGCCTGAAGTAGCGGCGTACGGGCCGGTTGCGCAGACCCGCCGGGCCACCCTGAAGCGTCCGTGCCTGCACGTCGCGACAGCCGAATTGCCCGCGGCGCAGCGCTGGGGCGGACGGTTCAGGGATCAGCGGGCGCTGGCCGAGCAGATGCAGTGGCGGTTGCCGGCGGCATCCTCCAGCACCCAGTACGAGGGAGCCTCGGCATCGCTGACGAGTGTCCCGCCGGCGTCGAGGACGGCTTGGACCCGGGCTTCAGCCGTCGATGGTGACACCCAGACGTCGGCGTGCCAACGCTGCGGCGGGTCGGCCGGGGGCAGTTCGGCACCACCCTCGTCGGGCCCTTGGAACCAGATCTCCGGGGCCTGACCGCTCGGATCGACCACCGTGTCATCGCTCCATTCGGCACCGAACAGCGCCGCATAGAACGGACCGACCGGGGTCGGGTCGGCTTGGTCGAGGGCCAACTCCACCCGTGTGATGGCATCGCTCGCGCTGATCCTGGCTTCGTCGGCGAGGGCGGTGATGGTGCGGGCCAGGTCAATGTCGCGGCTGGTGATGCCGCCGACATCGTGGCTGCTCAGCTCGATGCGTACCTCCGGATAGCTGAGGTGAATGTCGGGGTGGTGCCCGGCCTCCTCCGCCGCGCCTCCGACCCGGTCGACGAAGGCCAATCCGGTGGCGAAGTCCCCCGTCTGCCAGCGCGACGTCAGCGTTGCCCCCAGCTGATGCCAGCCCGCCAGCTCGGCGGCGGTGACCTCGGCCACGGACAGCTTGGTTGTGGGAGTGCTGGTGCCGGAAATGTTGGTGCTCATACTTCATGGAAACACGGAACCTCGCCGGCCGCGCGCCGCCCCCTGAACGGTCCGCGTCACACACCAGCCGCGGCCGTATCGGCCACCGGCCACGCCCAGTGCGGACATTGCAGGGCGACGTACGCACGGCGTGCCGCTAGGTTTGTCCCATGCTGCTCAGTGACACCGACATCCGGCACCAGCTGGCCGAGGGCCGGATCGGGCTGGATCCGCTCGACGAGTCGATGGTGCAACCTTCCAGCGTCGACGTACGCCTGGATCGCCTCTTCCGGGTCTTCGAGAATCACCGCTATCCCCACATCGATCCCGCCGAGGAACAGCCTGAGCTCACCCGCGAGGTCGCTCCGGGACCGGACGAGCCGTTCATCCTGCATCCGGGCGAGTTTGCGTTGGCCGCGACCTACGAGGTCGTCACGCTGCCCGATGACATCGCGGCGCGGCTGGAGGGCAAGTCATCCTTGGGTCGGCTGGGCCTGCTGACGCACTCCACCGCAGGCTTCATCGACCCCGGGTTCAGCGGCCATGTCACGCTCGAGCTTTCCAACACCGCGACCCTGCCGATCAAGCTGTGGCCGGGCATGAAGATCGGGCAGCTGTGCTTCTTCAAGCTGCTCTCGCCCGCCAGCGAGCCCTACGGTTCCTCCAAGTACGGGTCCCGCTACCAAGGGCAGCGCGGCCCGACGCCGAGCCGCTCCCACCTCAACTTCCACCGCACCGACATCCCGCGCTGAAGCGCGCCAGCGTTATCCCGCGCTGAAGCGCGCCAGCGTTGCGGTCTGACGGGTCGTCCGCCGAGCCGCGCGGTGCACCGGCGGGCCGCACGTCGCGGCCGCTGGACCCGCGCTCACGCCTTCGAGGCCGGCGCCCGTCGAATCTCCAGCTGGACGTCGCCCACGGCGATCGTCTGACCGGCCCGCACCCGGACCAACTCACCGGCGGCACAGGGCTCCAGCGCGCCGCTCGTGGTGCGGATCGCGGTGCCATTGGTGGACCCGCGGTCCATGATCCACAGGCCCCGCTGGTCCACGCCGACGGCCAGGTGGGTCTTCGAGACCTTCTTGGAATCGACCTTGATCAGCTCTGCGCCCTCGTCACCGGCCGGTGGCTTCGGGTTGCGGCCGACCAGCACCAGGCCGTTCACCGGGGTCGACTGGCCGTTGATCAGTACCGCCCAGCCTTCCTTGGGCGACCGCGCCGAACTGATCATGCTGCGCGAGGCCAGCGTGGTGCCGTCCTCGTCCTCGCCTTCGGGAGCGGGCTCAGCTTCGACTCGATCGGTCTGCGGGCTGGGCTTGGAGCCGACATAGTTCGGCTCGCCCTGGGCGGGCGCGACCTCGTCGGCGTGCGACTGCGGCCCGGCCGTCGGCGGGGCCCCGATGCCCGGCACTGCCGAGATCGGCCCGGAGGCATGCCCCATCGGAGGCTGCGCGGCCGACTGTTGCTGCTGCTGTTCGGCATGCTCCATCGCCTGCTGGCGCTGCGCCTGCGGCCCGAAGCCCTGCTGACCGGGATCCTGCTGCTGGAAGTTCTGTCCGTACGACGCCGGCTCCTCGCCCCAGCCACCGGGCCCGGCCTGCTGGCCACCCCAGGCCGGCTGGCCCGGCTGAGGCTGCTGACCCTGCTGGCCCCAGCCCTGTTGCGGCTGACCCCAACCGGGCTGCTGGTCACCGGCACCAGTGGCGTTGCCCTGTTGACCCCAGGCCTGCTGTTGGTCGCCCGAGCCGCCCTGATTCCCCCACGGCACCGAGTCCTGCGGCCCCGCCTGCGCCGGTACACCCTGGCCACCCGAACCGGGTGCGGCGTCGCCGGTGAAGGTCTGTCGATTGCGCATCCGCTGCGGCAACCCGACCGTGGAACTGCTGCTGGCACCGGCGGGTCGGTGGACACTGGCGATCCCGGTGGAGGTGTTGCGGATCAGGACGCGTTCCTTGATGACGACCGCGTCGACACAGCGATCGTGCCAGCCCTGGTGGCGTACGTGGGTGATCATGAAGATGATGAGCAGCACCCAGCCGATCACGGTCGCCGAGAGGGCGGCGTACACCAGGTAGCGCAGGAACGCCCGGCCCCAGCCGATCGCCCGGCCGTCCTTGAGGCCGACGATCTGCAGCCGCATCAGTCGCATGCCCGGGCTGGCGCTGCGGACTGCGATCGACCACCACACCAGGACGGCCCAGGCCAGCAGCAGGATCGCCAGACCGATGCTGGCAACCATCACCACATTGCTGTCGTCGACGGCGGACATGATGCCCCAGTACGCCGCGCTCAGGATCGCGGCCGGCAGGCCGTCGACGATCGCCGCGAGCAGCCGGCTACCCAGCGGGCCGAGCTCGACGCCCGCGGGCAACACCGCTGCGCCAGCTGGCCCGTCCTTCGCACCAGTGCCGCTCATTCGCTCCTCCTCGCATGACGTCGCGCCGCCCGACTCACCGGCCGGGTGGACACGCGCCCATCCTCACACACGGTCTTGTTCACTGACCACACTCCATCAACGGCGCCGCAGCGACTTCGGCGACAGGGCGCCACGGAGCCGGCGCCAGCCGCCCACCGACCGCCCCATCTGCTTGCTGACCACCCCGATACCGGCCCAGAAGTCCTCGACCTGTCGGGCCGACGGCTCACCGGGTCCGAACACGGCCGCGTCGGCTCGTTTCGCCAACGTGACTGGATCGGCGCCCTCGCGGGTGCGCGGATAGTTCGCCACCAACTCGGCCGCCTGTTCCGACCGCGTCTTGCTCGCCGTCAGCGGAGCGTTGAAGTCGGTGGCCTTGTCAACCAGTTCGGCCCAGCCGCCAGCCACCCGAGCCTTCGGCGCACCTGATTCACGTCGCCCGGTACGCCGCTTGGCCTTCATGCCGAGCACCAACGCGATCGGGGCCACGATGAAGATCAGCGGTACGCCGACCGCTGCGGTGACGATGCCGATCAGCCGATAGTCGGTGAGGGTCTGGTCCTCGTCGTCCGGGCGTGGGGCATCCGGCTGGGTGTTGTCCGGCGGCAGGTCGTCGGGCTGCTCTGGGGGCGGCGGCGGGTTCTCCACCTGCGGCTGCGGCTTGGTCTGCCGCGAGATGGTCGACTCGTCGGGCAGCCGGTCCTTGGGCGGGGAGGGGAAGAACGACACCCAGCCCAGGCCCTCGAGATTGACCTCGGTCCACGCGGTGACGTCCTGACCCTGGATGGTCACCTCGCCACCGTCGCCGGTGTCGTAGCCGTAGACGACCCGCGCCGGCAGCCCCATTGCGCGGGCCATCAGCGCCATCGTGACGGCGTACTGCTCCTCGTCACCGACCATCTGCTGTTCGGTGAACATGCTCTGGACCCGGTCGTAGGTGTGGCCCGGCAGCGAGGCGGGCTGGTCGCGTACGCCATTGGAATAGAACCCCTGCTGCAGCTGCTGCTCCAACTGCAGGGCGATGTCACCACCGCTGACCGCGTCCGCAGTCCACCGACCGGCGGTCTCGACCACGATCTCGGGCACCGGGCCGAGCTCGGGCAGCGCCACCGATCCGCCCTGGGCGGCCTCCAGGACCTCGACCTCGGGGCGGGTCGGCACCACGACCTCAGTCAAGTAGCGGTCGCCGCGCTGCAGCCCGAGCGGGTTGACGCCGGTGCCGGTGCGGGGGTTGTAGAAGAACTCGTCGCTCAGTTGGTAGCCCCGCTGGCTGTCGAAATCGATCGACAGGGTCTGGCCCACGGTCGGCACCCAGACGCCGTTGTAGTCGAGGATCTCCACGCTCACCCGGGCCGACAGCCCCTGCGAGCCGTCGGGGATCCGGGACCCGACGCGTCGGAACTCGCCGGTGCCGTCGGCGTTGTCCTCGGGTCGTCCGACGTTGTACGTGATGCCGTCGTAGGTGTCCAGGGTCGCGATCCGGACCTTGGCCCCCTCCGGTACGCCGGTGAGCCGCATCAGCGCGGTCTCGGACTGGTCGGAGTGGTTGTAGCGGAACCGCTGCAGCGGGCTCGGGTAGCGCTCCAGGTTGATCGGCGACTCGACCGCGTCGCGCAGCGTCTGCCGCGGCCCGCTGGGCGCGACCGGACCGGCCAGTGCCACCGAACCGCCGGCGGCGATGGCCAGCACCAACGCGCCCGAGGCCAGTGCGGGCCAACGGCTGCCGCCGCGGCCCTGGGTGCCACTCAGCCGGGCCTGCCCACGACGCAGCGTGACCCAGATCAGGACGACCGCGACCAGACCGATACCGGCCACGATCGGCAGCATCGATTCGTGGGTGCCGAGGCCCCAGGCCAACAGCGCAGCCGCAGCCATCGGCAGCCAGGCCCAGGTGGAGCGTCCCGACCGCAACGAGATCGTCATCGCCCCCAGCGCCGCGACCAGCAAGGTCAACAGCGGCACGACCAGCAGCGCGTCGGTCTCGCCGATCGGCGGCTCGATGGTGAGCATGCCCTTCCACGCCGTCACGGGTCCGGTCAGCAGCCCGAGCAGGGTGCGGCCGTTGGGCAGAAAGCCGATCAGCGCCTGGTCGGGCATCGCCAGCAGGCTGCCGAAGAGCAGGTACGCCGCCACCGCAGCCCCGGCCGTCGGCAGGGTGCTCCAGCGTCGCCAGGCCGACAACAACGCGACGCCGAGGCCCAGCACGGTGCCGCCCAGACTCGCCATCCAGACCCAGCCGGGCCCGTACGCATGGCTGAACCCGAAGGTCACCACCACCGCCAGCAGCAGGATGGCGGCCACGTCCAGACCGACCCACCACAGCCTCCCTGGCTGGTCCTGGACATAGACCGATCCGGCCCTGCTCAGCGTCACCGAACTCATCGCAGCGCCCTCCGGATGGTGGCGGGCAGATCCTCAAGGGTGCCGACCGTGACCTGGCTCAGCCGGCCCACGGTGCGCACCTGCACCTCGGCGCCGAGGTTGACCTGGACCGCCAGCACCCGGGCGTCCAGGTCGAAGCCGGCGCAGTGACGGCGCAGTTCGGTCGCCTCGGGACGAGAGCCGGTCACCATGGTGATGAGGCTGGCGCGGTGCTCGAAGTTGGTGATCGCGTGAGTGGTGTCGAAGAGGGTGCCGCGGCCCATTTCGATGCCGGCCAAGTCGTTCATGATGCTCTGGGCGCTCGCGGCGCCGTGCTGGCCGCCGGTGCTCCACAGGGTCGCGGTATGCCCCTCCCGCAACGCCTCCAGCGCCATCGATCCGGCCACCGACACCGCCAGCTCGAACTCTTCCTCGCTGGTGTAGGACTCCCGGGCACAGTCCAAGCCGATCGCGACGTGGGAGCGTCGGGTCTCCTCGAACTGACGGACCATCAGCTGGCCGGTACGTGCGGTGGAACGCCAGTGGATGTGGCGCCGTTCGTCGCCGGGGACGTACTCCCGCAGCGCGTGGAAGGACATGTCGGCGGCGGCCAAGTCGCTGCTCGGCTGGCCTTCGAGGTCCTTGATGTAGCCGCGCTGGGAACCGGGCAGCCGGACCGTACGCGGATGGATGTAGAGGATCAGCGACTCGGTCCAGGACCGCTGCTTGGCGAGCAGCCCGAAGGGGTCACCCTTGACGGAGCGGACCGGGCCGATCTCGACGATCCCACGGCGCCGGGTGGGCACCTCGAAGGGTTCGGAGTGGACTTCCATGGACGCCAGACCGGGCAGCGAGAAGGTCGCGATCTCGTTGCCGATCGGCAGTTCCAGGCGCCCGCCGCGGTTGCGGTTCTGGCCGGTGTTGGCAACCTGGACCAGGCCCGGAGCCCGCTCCCCCACGACGACCTTGCGGTTCATCATGGTGAGCCGTACGCCGTACTGGTTGCTGCCGATGATGAAGGCGAAACTGCACAGCCACACCAGGCCCAACGCGACCGCGACGATCCGCAGTTCCCACCAGCCCACGATGCCGCCGACGATCGCGCACAGTATCGCCGCGCCACCGACCACCACCCACATCGGCCGCAGCCCCAGGCTCTGGGAGAACCAGTCCCAGCCCTGCGCCAACGTGTGCCGGAGCCGGCTGACCGACACCTCCGGGCGTTCCGGCAACGGCTCCGGATCGGCCCACACCAGCTGTTCCTCGCCCGCGGGCACGTCGACGCCCCAGCCGGGTCCCGAGAGGTTGGGCCGGCCGGTGGGTTCGGTGGTGGGATTGCTGGTCACGGTCAGGAGGCGCGCTGCTCGCTGGGCGGATTGACCGAGGACAGCACCTGCTGCATCACATCGGTGCTGGTGACACCGTTGAACTCGGACTCCGGGTCCAGGATCATCCGGTGCCCCAGGCAGGCGGTGGCGAGTTCCTTGACGTCGTCGGGCAGCACATAGTGGCGCCCCATCGACGCGGCCCACACCCGCGAGGCACGGACCAACGCGAGCGCACCGCGGATCGAGACCCCGAGGCGTACGTCCTCAAGCTCGCGGGTGCGCTCAACGAGCCGGGCGATGTAGTCCAGCACCGAACCCTCGATGTGGACGGTGCTGGCCAATTGCGCCATCTCACCGACCGCCTTGGTGGTCACCACGGGCGCCAGTGCCTGCGAATCGGGGCGGCTGCCACCGGAGGCGAGGATCCGCAGGGTGTTCTCACGGTCGGTGTAGCCGAGCGAGGTCTTCATCAGGAAGCGGTCCAACTGCGCTTCGGGGAGCCGGTAGGTGCCGGCCTGCTCGACCGGGTTCTGGGTGGCGATGACCATGAAGGGCGGACCGACCCGGTAACCGCGACCATCGACGGTGACCCTGGACTCCTCCATCACCTCCAGCAGCGCGGACTGGGTCTTCGGGGAGGCCCGGTTGATCTCGTCGGCGAGCACGATCGAGGCGAAGATCGGGCCCTTGTGGAAGTCGAACTCGCCGGTCTTCTGGTCATAGATGGTGACACCAGTGACGTCGGAGGGCAGCAGATCCGGAGTGAACTGGATCCGGCTGGAATCACCCTGCACCGTCTGGGCCAGCGAGCGGGCCAGCGTCGTCTTGCCGGTGCCCGGGTAGTCCTCGAGCAGCAGGTGACCCTCGGCGAGCATGCAGGTGATCGCCAGTCGGATCGGGTCGGTCTTGCCGAGGATCGCCTTCTCGACATTGCGCACCATGGCACCGAAGGTCTCGGAGAACCAGCGGGCCTGGTCGGGTGTCATCGCCATCTCAGACAGTACTTTCTCGCGCAGCGGATGTGGGGGTCGGTGGAGTGCTCGAGGCCCGTGGGGCCGGTGTGGTTCGGGTCATGGCTGGGTGTACTCCTCCGGGTCGGGCCGCAGCGTGGCCGGTCCCTTCGAGTCAGGGGCACAGGCGATTTGCTTCTTGTCGCCGGGCTCCATCGTCTGGTTGAGGACGCCGTTGCCGGCGCCATCGGTCAGGCCTATCTGGTGCCGGTCGTTGCCACCGCCGGCGACCCAGCAGTACATCGCGGTCCGGGGCACATTCTTCAGCGTCACCTTCACGCCGTTGGTGCCGTCCTTGGCGACCGTCATCTCGGGTTCACCGAAGGCCCGCAGCTCAGTCGCAGCCCGCTGGTTGGACTCGAGCTCACCGTGGTTGGGGTCCAGGGTGACCGCCTCGTACCGCATCAGCGCACCGGGCTGTACGCCGGCACTCTGGATGTCCACGGTCCCATTGCCGTCGAAGATCCGGCCTTCCGCGGGCAGCCCCGGGCCGGTCACCTTGGCTCGACCGCCGTTGGTGGTGACCTTCAGGACGACACCGTCGTGGTTGCCGTTGAGGAGGCGTTCGGCACTGATCGACGGCTTGCCGAAGGGCTTCCAGAAGTTCGACTCATCCGAGACCGGGGCGCACTTGTTCGCCGAACAGGCCTGCACCCGGGCGGTGTAGCGCCGGCCGTTCTGGACGTTGGTGAAGACGGCGCGGGTCTGGCCACCGGAGACGGTCTGGGTGAGGCCGTCGCCCAGCGACACCCGATACTCGGTGACCTCCTTGCCTCGGGTCGCCGGCTCCTTCCACTCGACGACCACCCGCTGGTCGCCGCCGCTGGCACGCGGCGCCTCGACCTGCTCGGGCTCACCGAAGGGCACCACACGCTGGGAGGCCGCCGCCCGCGGCGAGCCCTGCGGAGATTTGTTCCGGGCAACCACCTCGATGGTGTACTGGGTGCCGTTGGTGAGCCGATCGATCTCCGCCTCGGTGCCGGTCGGTTCGGCCACCAGCTGGCCGTTGGCGTACACCTCGTAGTTGCGGATCTGGTCGCCGTTGACGAATTTTGGCGCGGTCCAGGAGACCTTGATGCGTTCACCCAACGGCGAACCACTGTCGCTGGCCTGGATGCCCGTCGGGGCGCCCGGCGGCCCGGCCGGCACCTCTGGGGCGGACGGATCGGAGAAGTCCGAGGGGTCGGGGGCATTGTTGTACGCCTGCACGGTCACCGTGTAGGAACTGCCGTTCTCCAACCCCGTCCAGACGTAACTGCGCGCGTTCGGGTCGTTGACGTCACGCACCTCGGTGCCGTCGGGGCCCTGGATCTGCAAGCGGTACTGGCGGATCGCCGATCCTCGGTTGCCGGGCTCCTTCCAGTTCACCGTCAACTGTTGGTCGCCGAATTCGAGCACCGGTGCCTCGGGTTTGTCCGGGCGTACGTCGGGACGCATCTCGGCCGACCGTTCCGATTCGGGACCCTCGCCGACCCCGTTCACCGCGGCCACCGTGAAGGTGTAGGGAACGTCGTTGGTGAGCTCGGTGATGGTGCAGGTGGTGGTGGCGCAGGACTGCTCGATGTTTCGGCCGCCGCCGCTGCCGCGCAGGATGTAGTTGGAGATCGGCATGCCGTTGTCGGAGGGTGCCGTGAAGGTGACATCCAACCGGCCGTCGCCGATCTGCTCCAGCCGCACCACTCCTGGCTTGCCCGGTCGGCCCTTGACGGTGAGCCGGATCCGGGCCTCAGCGCGCCGGTCCGGGGACTTGGTGGCGTCCTGGATCGTGTAGCGGACCACCATGGTGCCGACGAAGTCGTCGTTGGGGGTGACCTCGACAATCTGGCCGTCGACCACCCGCGCGGTGCCCGAACCCGACGGGGATTCGACCACGGCGCCAATGACCTCCAACGGGATGTCGAAGGGATTGACGTCGTTGCCGAGGACGCCGACCGGCAGGGTCTGGCCCTGGATCGCGTCACTGACGTCGTCCAGAGCCCGCGGCAACGGCTTCGAGGACGGCAGCACCACGATCTGGATCACGGTGTCGGCCTCGCCACCGCGGCCATCGCTGACCTTGCCGCGGAAGGTGGTGCTGGTGCCGGGAACTGCCGTGATCTCTGCCTGGGCGCTGATCTTGGAGCCCTCGACCCGGACCGCGAGCCCCTCCGGCACGTCGCCGGTCGCGGCGGTGAAGGTGAGTCCGTCACCGTCGGGGTCGGTGACGGTGTCGGTCAGGTCGATCGTCTCGGCTGCCTCACCAGCACCCACGTTGAGAGTCACCGAGGGCGCGATCGGGGCCTGGTTGATCCGCTGGTCACTGCCACCGCCGCCCAACTCCTCGGGTTTGGGTTCCACGGTGACCGGCAGCGACAGCACCGTACGCCGGCCCTCGACGTCGGAAATGTTGCGGCCGTCGGTGACCTCAACGGTGATCGAGGCGGGCCCGGCGTAGGTGTCGGGTGCCCGGAATCGGACCACGGTCGGGTTGAGCGGGGCGATGCTGCCGTTGCTGGCCCACATCCGATCCTCGGTGGTGAGGATCACCGGGCGGGCCTCGGTGCCGACGATGTGCTGGCGGATGTCGACGTCGAGGTTGTCGCCGGCCACCACCCGCAACTCGGGCGCATCGGGCCGGATCGCGGGGACCGCGTCGGCGCGACCGGGCACCGTGATCATGCCGTAGGAGATCTCGCCGGACTCGTCGGTGACCTGGTAGCGCACCATCCGCATCTGCGCGCCAATGACGACCTGGACGTGTTGACCGTCCGCCACGGCCTGCTCCTCCGGCGGTACGCCGGGCTGCTCGGGCACCGACACCCGGGCCTTGCCGATGTCACCGTCGGGATCGAAGTCGTTGGCCAACACCGGCACGTTGACCTTGCCCAGACCGACCACGTCGGCGGGCGCGACCATGTCGTCTCGGGTCACCACCGGCAGTTCGGGGGCGTCAGGGTCGGACACCATGATGACCTGCCCGGAGGTGCGGGCGCCGCGGTTGTCGGTGATGCCGTACACGCCGAGGGCGGTGCCGGGCTCCTCGGGCATCTGGAATTCCAGCATGTCCTGGTTGACGGTGGCCTCGACCGGGAAGTCGGGCTCGCCGTGGAAGCCGAACTGGTCACCGTCGGGATCGAAGTCATTGGCCAGCACCGGCACCCGGACCAGGCGGCCCGGCTTGGCACGGATCTCGTCATCGACCGCCGTGGGTGGGGAGTTCATCTCGCCCTGGGGCACCACGCCGATCCGGATGGTGCCCACACCGGTGGCGCCGAAACCGTCGGTGACGGCGTACGTGAAGGTGTCGGTGCCGCGGGAGCCGGGGTACGCCTCGTACTCCAGCCACTCCTCCCCGACCGAGACGATCCGGCCCAGTCGCGGGCCCGAATCGATGCCAAGCAGGCGTACCGAGTCGCCGTTGGGATCCAGCCCCTGCAACGGGATCAGCACCTTGGTGGTGGTGCCGGCCAGCACCCGACCGGTCACCTCCTCGGGCTGCGGGGCAAGGTTCTCGGCGTCGCTGGACACCACGCTGAGCAGCACCTGGGCCGAGGCGACCTGCCCCTGGCTGTCGCGGACCTGGTAGAGCGCGGTGTACTGGCCCGCTTGGGAGGGCGCGATGAAGCGAACGTTGTCGCCATCGACCCAAGCGTTGCCCGGGTTCTCGACCAGTTCGTTGTCGAGCGTGAGATCCAGACCTGCCGGTGAGTAGTCGTTCTTGAGCACATCGACGGTGACCGCGTCACCGGCGCGGACCGTCACCTCGTCACGGACCGCGATCGGCCGGGTCTCGGCGCCGGTCGGTGAGGGAATGATGACGATGGTGCCCTCGACCACGTGGGCACCGTCGCTGACGGTGTAGGACAGCGACACCGGGTCCCGTGGCGTGTTGATTGCCGAGATCCGCAGCAACCGCCGCTGGATCATCTCCACCTGCAGGTTGGGATTGGCCTCGACGCTCTGCAACACCAGCACGTCGTTGTCGGGGTCCTCGTCGTTCATCAGCGGATCCACCAACACCGAACCACCGGCCGGCAGCAGACCGACGTCACGGGCGGCGACCGGGGGCCGATTGTCCTCGGCCGGGTCGCGGACGTCGACTCGGATCAGACCGAACGCGGTCGGGCCGTTGGAGACCCGATAGCCCAAGTAGTAGGTGCCGGCGGCCTGGCCGGTAAAACGCACCGTGCCCGTGGTGAAGTTCGGTTCGACCAGGGTGTTGGGGACCTCGCGGTCCACCCAGGACAAGAAGAGGTTGTTGCCCAGGTCGTTGGCCAACGGTTCGATCTCGACGGCCTGTCCGGTGGTGGTCTCGACGTAGTCGCCGTGGGCGGTGGGCGGGATGACGCCGTCGTCGCGGGCATCGATGACGACCACGCCCTGGGTCTCGGTACGCCCGTCGGAGACGACGACCTCGACCTCCTTGCGGCCCGGGTTGAGACCGACGTCGGTGAACGTGAGGACGCCGTCCGGAGTGAAGCTGACCTCGTCGTTGAACGGCGCCCGCGCACTCACCAGCACCAGGTCGTCACCGTCCGGATCGCGCCAGTCGAGCAGGACGCGGGTGCTCTCGGTGCCGCCCAACGGGAGCACCACGGGCGTACGTTTGCGCTGCACCGGAGCCTGGTTGGACGCGGCTTGGTCGGCGGGGAGGATCTGCAGTGTGACCTGGGCGGAGTCTTCCCCACCGCGACCGTCGCTGATCCGATAGCTGAAGTTGAGGGTGCCGCCGGCATTCTCGGGGACCGTGATCTGCAGCGCGGTGCCGCCGCGCAGGGTCGCGAGCTGGGCACCGCCACCCAGGGTCTCGGGCTCCAGCACGGTGATGATGTCGCCGTCAGGATCGGAGTCGTTGTCGAGCACCGGGATGGTGGTGGTGCGGCCCGCGCGCACCGCCAAGGTGTCGTCCTCGGCGACCGGCGCCCGGTTGGGTTGGGTCCGGTCCGGCTCCACGTCCTCGGTGACGTTGGGGTCCTCTTCGGTGCCTTCGCCGGGCTTGGACGGGGCGACGGTCTGCCAGTTGTTGACCAGTCGCATGCCCTTGTCGACCAACCAGATGTTGCCGTCACTGGAGTCATTGAGGGCCACCACGTCACGGTTGACCTGGAAGTCGAGCTCGCCGCCGGCGTACTCGGGGATCTGGCCGTTGCGGGGCGCGCCGGCACAGCTGAAGCCATAGCTGTTGCCGAAGGCGCCGTACGCGCACTCGCCCTGCACCACCGGCGGCACCGGTGCGCCGCCGCCGGGGGCCAGCTCCACCAGTTCGTCATCAGCAACGCCGAAAAGTCCCGCCGGGGTGGCGAGAACGGCGTTGGCCCGACCGCCGCTCGGCAGCTGCACCGACGCGGCCGACGGCTTCTGCAGCTGGGCCTGGTCGCCGCCCGGGACATCCACGAAGTCGCTGGTGCCCTCCGCCCACACCCGCTGGGCGCGGCGGTCCAGCACCACGGCGCGATCCCCGACGATGCTGAGCTGGACATCGTGGGGCTCCGACAGCGGCAGCGGCAACTCGGTGACGGCCAGCTCGCGTTCCTCACCCTCACCGACGACCCGGATCAATCGGTTGCGTTCCACTGACAGCCCCACCACATCACCGGTCGGCGACACGGTGCCGAGCCCGCCGATGTCGAGGTCGAGGTCGGCCTGGGTCTTGGACAGATCGGTGCCGAGCAACTGGTCGACCGGCCGGGCCCAGAGTCGGCCATTGGTGGGGCTGGTCACCACCACGGTGCCGTTGCCGAGCTGCGCTTCGCTGTTGGCAGGCAGGAGGGTCGGGCTGCCGAGGTTGTTCCGACCAGGGTCGATCCGCTGGAGAATGTTGGACTGCCGCGACCGCAGCAGGATCGTGGAGCCCTCCTGGATCACCTCGACATCGTTGTCGGGCATCGGAATCGAGGCTGCCAGCGAGTCGATCTCGTAGTTGAGCGGGCCCGCCAGTCCGGCCTCGTTGTTGACGGCGAAGATCTGGCCGTCATCCAGGTCCAGGTCGGTGATGGGATAGCCGGGCAGCACCACCGCGGTCACCACCAGGCCCGCGCAGACCAGCACAGTGACCAGGGCACCCCAGCGGCGTTTGGCAGAGTCGAGCAGGTTGGTGCGGAACTGCTCACGACGGGTCCGCTGGGCCGAGGAACGGCCCGCGCGACGCTCCTGTGAACGCCCCTTCACGCGCGTACTCGACGCCACTCCTCTCCCCCTTTTCCCAGCTCCTCCGTGGTGCAGCCTCAGCTTCGCACGACAGTCTGACAGGAACGGCCAACGAACCAACCTTGCCTGCTGAGAACGACCGTCAGGTGAACGGTGGATGATCCGTCAGCAAGTTCTCCGGCCACCGACGCCGACGGTGCCGCCATCGTCCAATGGCGTACGCCCTCAGTCCGCCTTCGCGACCGTGATCGTCACGTCATCACCGAGGTCGAGCACCGAACCGATCGGCAGCGGCATCGGCTGACCGGCGATCAGCGGCTCGTCACCATCGCGGGTCTTGAGCGCGGTGCCATTGGTGGAGTGCAGGTCGGTGGCGACGACATCCCAGCCGTCCAAGGAGATCTTGAGGTGGGTACGGCTGATGTCATGGCCGGGGCTGGGCACCGTGAGAGTCGTCTCGCCGGCGCTGCCGCTGGGGGCACGACCGACCAGGACGGTGCTCTCCAACGCCAACTCCTGGCCCGTGCTGACCTGGAGCTTGGCGAGCACGGGCCGCTCCACCAGTCGGGGGCTGAACTTCTCGACCGGCCCGCCACAACGAGCACACTCGTCCGCGTCCGGCGGGTTGGGGTGCTGCAGCGAACACATCACCGCCATCACCAAGCCCTCGTCGACGTGATCGCTGGCCTGCGGCTTCTGGGCCGCGGCCAGACCGGTGGTGAAGATGGTCTCGCCGTCGTGATCGTCGTCCTCGTCATCCTCGTCCTGGGCAGCGGCCTCTGCCGGCCCGCCGAAAGGCACGCCCTGGATCAGGCCACCACCGGACGCCTGCTGGCCGGGCCAACCGCTGGCCTGCTCGGCCGGCGGCGCGAACGGATCGCGGCGCGGAGCTTCCTGATCGTCGGAGGACTGCTGGGTCTGACCCTGCTGAGCCTGCTGACCTTGCGCCTGCTGACCTTGCGGCTGCTGCTGGCCCCACGGTGCCGACTGACCGGGCTGCGGCTGCTGGGGCTGCTGCGGGTTCTGTCCCCAACTCCCCTGGTTCTGGTTCTGGTTCTGGTTCCCCCACTGCTGCGGGCCGCCCTGCTGACCCCATTGGGGGGCCTGCCCCGGACCGCGCTGGCCCCAGCCCTGCTGCCCCTGCTGCTGACCCCATGCCGGCTGTTGCTGTTGCTGCTGGCGCTGTCCCCAGCCCTGCTGCTGACTCGGGGGCTGGGGATTCTGGTTCGACTGACCCCACGGCTGCGGACCGCGCTGCTGACCCCACTGCGGAGCCTGACCCGCACCAGCCTGACCGGTACCAGCCTGACCCCACTGCGCCTGCTGGGGCCGCTGGCCAACCTGGCCGGAGCCCTGATGGCCGGGACCTTGCTGACCGGGACCTTGCTGCCAGTTCTGGCCCTGGTTCTGACCCGGGCGTTGCCCCCAGCCATCTGGCTGACCCGGCGCACCTTGCTGCTGTCCCTGGCCGAACTGCTGCCCCTGGCCCCAGCCGCCGGGGCGACCCTGCTGCGGCTGCTGCTGGCCGCCCCACGGCGCCGGGCTGGCACCCCAAGCAGGGTTGGGCGAACCGGCAGGCTGACCCGGGTGACCCTCACCCTGCTGCCACGGTTCGGCACGGCGGGCAGGATTCTCGGACTCGGCCGCGTTCCCACGGGAACGCCGCGGAGCGACCTCGGCATCGGTGGACTGGCCCTCGCCGGTGGGCCCGGTTGCCGGAGCCGCGGCCGACGGCGGCGGCGCCACCGGCCGGCCGTTGCTGAACTCTGAATGCTGGAACGGTCGGGTGTCGACGTCGTCGCTGGTCTCGGCCGGTTCCGCAGCCGGGATCTCATCCGCCGGATCGCTCTCGGGTTCGTTGTCGGCGTCCTGACCGAGGTCCACGTTGGTCGCGATCGGGGTCTCGTCGACCACAACAGCCGCGAATTCCTCGGTGTCATCGGCAGGTACGCCGGCATCGGCAGGCTGATCGCTGCTGTCGGTCTGGGCGCTGTCGGTCTGGGCGCCGTCGGTCTCCTCGGCCTGATCCGCAGCGCCGTCGACAGCGAGCACCCCGGACGCATCCTCATCGGTCGCCTGCCCCGCTTCTGAAGACTCGGTGCTGTCTGAAGGCCCGCCCGCATTCTCTGAGGGCTCGCCCGCCTCTGAGGTCTCCGCCACGGTCTCCTCAACCTCCGGCGCCGGGGCACCCCACAGCGACGCCACCTCAGCCTGGACCTGAGCGGCCGTCTTCTTCGGCTTGGCCGGCTCCTCGGGCTCCTCGCCCGACTCAGATTCTTCAGCCGCGGAATCACCGTCCTCAGATCGGTCAGCCTCGCCCGCCGCACTGTCGGACTCGGTGGCGTCGGAATCAGTGGCGTCGGATTCAGCGGCGTCGGAATCAGTGGCGTCGGAATCGGTCGCGTCGGACTCGTCGTCCGGCTGAGCCGATGCGCCCTCGGGGTCGGGGCCGGTCACCGCCTCGTCGGCACCCCCCTCAGTCGCCCCGGAGTGGGCGGCTCCGGCCTCGACCCCCTCATCGGCGTCGCCCGCATCCTCCGCCGATGCCTCTGCCTCATCGCGGGTGCCGGCGTCGTCGGCCCGCTCCCCCTCGGCATCGTCATCATCGGAGCCGCCGGCTGCTGCGGCGACGGCCACCCCGGCGCCGGCAGCGGCCACCGGCGCGCCCCACAGGGAGGCCACCTCGGCCTGCACCTGGGCAGCGGTCTTCTTGGGCTTGGCTTCGGCTCCAGGCTCCTCAGTGTCAGCGGTCGATTCGTCCTCGTCGGCGGCTGCGACGTCCGCAGCATCGGCATCATCGGCCGTAGCGTCAGCCTCGCCCTCGGCAGCTCCACCATCAGCCACCCCATCCGCGGCGTCGCCGCCGGCGGGCTCGTCAGTCAGATTCTCGTCAGCCTCGGCACCCTCAGCCGGGCCGTGCGCCATCTCACTCTGACCGGCGTCGGTATCGCCCTGGTCTTCAGCAGCTTCAGCGTCGCCGGCCACCACCGCACCTTGATCAGATTCGGTCCGGTCGCCAGTCTGACCGGCGACCTCGGCCGGCGTGGCCTCGCCGTCCTTGTGGGCCACCTCAGGCGCATCTTGATCAGTTGCGGCCGCGGCAGCGGCCGGCTTCGGCCTACCTCCGATGCCTTCGACCGACGCGGCAGTCGGGAGCTGCTGGACCTCGGCGTCCTGGTCCCCAGCGACAGCCGGATCAAGATCAGCGGAGCTGGGCAGGCGTACCTCTGGCCGTTCCACGTCCAGGACGACGGCAGACGCCGCGACCACACCTTCGAGCAGCGGCAACTGCAGCGCCTGGGTGACGTCAACGCCCTGCAGGTTGCAGAAGGCGCGACGCACGTGCCCCAACCCGACCTCGGACCACGTCTGCACCCCCTCGCCGGTGGCGATCACCTCGGCGGTCTCACCGTCCAAGATCTGGACCTCGCCGCGCACCAGCGAGGTCAGTTCGGCACCCTTCCAAAAGAACACCGCGAAGTTGGGCAGCTCGGTCGCCCGGAACGCCGCCAGTCGGCTGGTGACATCCTCGATCGACTCGGCTTGGCGAATGTCATCCCACAGGTCGTGCAGCAGCGGCGACAGCTCCGGCGGCGCAGGCGGCATCAGCACCACCACGTTCGGACCCGCGAGCACCAGCCAGAAGCCGGGCGTATAGGTCGCCTTCCAGCTCAGCAGGTCACGATCCGTCTGCGCCTCAGTCATGTCCACCCTCGCTCGCCGACACCGGCGGCCACCTCGGCCGCCCCTGACATTGTGACGGTTCCGGCCCGCGGGCACCACCATGGGCGCCGCGGACGCATCGCACCACTACTGCAGCTCAGCGCTTGAGGTCGGCATCCATCTCGGCGACGAAATCGCGCTTGGTGGCCTGCCACTTGTCCTCGTTGTGACCGGTACGCCAGTAGCCCGACACCGACAAGATCTCGTTGGGCATGCCGAGGTCACCCATCAGCCGGCGCCGCCACGGGCGTACCAACTCGGCATTGCCGTGCACGAAAACCGCCGAATAGCCGCCCTCGGGGACCGTCAGATCGGCGGCCAGCTCCGCGATCATCTCGCCACTGGGGCGCTCGCCGCGATGCAGCCAGACCACGTTGTCGCCGTCGACCAGATCCAGCGGCAGTTCGCCCTCCGGCGAGGAGACCTCGATGCGGATGTCGGCCGTGACGCCGGGCTTGCGACGCCGTAGTCCTTCGGCCAACGCGGGCCAGGCGGCCTCGTCACCGACCATCAGCATGCGACCGGATGCGGCCGGTTCCCAGGCCCCACCGGGACCGCGGAAGGTGATCTGGTCGCCTGGCTCGACCTCGGCGGCCCAGCGGGACGCGAGGCCACCGTCGTGGACGAACATGTCGAGCCAGACCTGACCGGGCTGGTCACCGGGACGGATCGTGTAGGTGCGGGTGACCGGACCCTCGTGCCGCTCCAGACCCTCGAGATCGTTGGGCACCGGCAGCCCGAAAGGGGACCGCGGGCCAGGGAAGAGCAGCTTGACGTACTGGTCGGCGAACGGGAGCCCCAGCCCTTCGATGTCGGGGCCACCGCAAACAATCCGTGCCATCTCCGGTCCGAGCCAACGGCGCTCCAGCACCGTCATGGTCTTCGGCGTCATGCCGGCACGGGCGGGTCGATCAGTCATGAATGCCTTCCAAGTTAGGTATGCCTTAGCAGTCTAGCCACCGGGGCCAGCTGCCCCTGAACCGTCCGTGTCAGGCGGCCGCCAGGATTAATGTGACCACTGCCCACCGCTGACGCGGACAGTGCAGGGCGAGCTGATGAGGTTGGGGACTGGCATGGTGGGTCCATGGATCCCGTGATCGAACTGCTCCTCCTGGAGGCTGCCGAGACCGGCGTCCCTGCCGAGCGCACGCTGGCCATTGATCTTGGTCATCCGGACGCGACCGAGCTGGCAGGCGTACGCCGGTGGTCCGATCGCGCTGGCGAGCCGGGCGCCGACGGCCTACTCACCGCATCCGTGCTCAGCAACATCGACCTGGTGCTGCTGCGCCTGCCCGGATCGCTGGCCGAACTGGACGAGTACGCCTGGCGGGTCGCCACCCTCGCCCCGCAGGCGCGCTTGCTGGCCGGCGGCCGGGTCAAGCACATGCGCCCATCGATGAACACCGTGCTGGCCACCCATTTCACCGAGGTCAGCGCCAGCCTGGGCCGCCGCCACGCCCGGGTGCTGCGCGCTGCCGGAGCCCGCCCGGGCCCCGGCTGGCCCCGGACCGCCGACGTCCGGACCGCCGCCGGCCCGCTCAGTCTGGTCTGTCATGGCGCGGTCTTCGGTTGGACCCTGGCTCAGAAGGGTCGGGTCGACGCCGGCACCGATCTGATGTTGCAGCACCTGCCGGAGACCCTCGCGGGCCCCACCCTCGACCTCGGCTCCGGGGCGGGCGTCCTGTCCATCGCCGCGGTGGCTCGGGGCGCCACGGTCACCGCGGTCGACAGTTCTGCGGCCGCCACCGCCAGCACCCGCGCCAGCGTCGCCGCCACCATCGACGCCGATGCTCCGCTCACCGCCCTGCACCTCGACGCCGCCGCCGGCGTACCGACTGACCAGCCATGGCAGCAGATCCTGTGCAATCCACCCTTCCACCAAGGCGTACGCAAGGACTCCACCCCGGCGCAGGACATGCTGTCGGCGGCGGCCGCCCAGCTGGCGCCCGGCGGCGAGCTGTGGGTGGTCTACAACGCCCACCTGCCCTATCTGCCGTTGCTGCGGCGGTTCGGCGCCACCGACATCGTCACGCGGGATCGCCACTACATCCTGACCCGCACGCGCGCCTGACCCCGGCTCCCGGCTGGCCCTGAAAGGTCCGCCGCTGCGGTTCGCCGTTGCCGAATTGCACTCCGCCTTCGTCTCCGGCGGACGTTGCAGGGCCGACCGCCGTACGCTGTCGCCATGCTTCGCGTCGCCGCTCCCGCCTCCGCCACCGAGGCGCTCGCCGCTCTGGGCGACCCCACCGTCACCGCCACCTTTGGGCACGGCTGGGAGGTCGCCGAGCTGCCCGCCGACCTCGACCCGGCCACCGTCAGCGTCGCGCCGGCACCCACCACGGCGCCTCGACTGCTGGTCAGCGATGTGGACTCCACCGTCATCCTCGACGAGGCAATCGAGCTGCTCGCCGACCGGGCCGGCACCCGCACCGAGGTCGCCGCCGTCACCGAACGTGCAATGCGTGGCGAACTCGACTTCGCCGCCTCGCTGGCCGAACGAGTCGCGACTCTGGCGGGGCTGCCGGTCAGCGTTTTCGCCGACGTCGCCCAGGCGGTACGCCCAACCCCTGGCCTGACCGAACTGCTCGCATCCGCGACGGCTGGCAACTGCCCCGTCGTGCTGGTCTCGGGAGGCTTCCACGAGATCCTTGCTCACCTCACTCCCGGTTGGGGCATCCCGCCCCAGAACGTCCACGCCAATCGGCTGGAGGTGGTCGACGGCCGGCTCACCGGGCGTACTCGCGGACCCGTGATCGATCGGCAGGCCAAGGCCGACCGCCTGCGTACCCATGCCGCGGCGATCGGGGTCACCGCCCGGCAGGCTGTCGCCGTCGGCGACGGCGCCAACGACCTCGCCATGATCGACGCCGCCGGCCTGGGGCTGGCGTTCTGTGCCAAGCCGGTGGTCGCCGCGGCCGCCGACGGACACATCAGTCACCGCCGACTCGACGTCGTGGCATGGTTGTCCGGTCTTCCGCTGCCCGCGGAGGACAACGAATGATCGCTGGAGAACTGATGATCACTGGAGAACCGATGCTCGCGCTGCCGCACCGTGCCACCGACCGCCTCACCACACTGACCCAGGGCGCCCAGGTGTTGGACTGGCGCTCCGGCTCCGACCAGCCCGTGATCTGGGTGAGCGGGCTGAGTAGCTTCGAGGCCGGAGTCGCGGTACGCGGCGGGATCCCACTGTGCCTGCCCTGGTTCGGTGGCGGCCCCAGCGGCGACCCCACCCCCAAGCACGGCACTGCGCGGATCAGCGACTGGGAGGAGATCGGCGAGCACCAGTACCGGCTCGCCGGCGAACCGACCGATCAGTTCCCACACGCCTGGCAGGCCGACTTCAGCGCCACTGCAGACGCCGAGACCCTCACCCTGCGCCTGACGCTCACCAACCCGACCGAGCAGGCGTACGCCATCGAGGAACTCGCCCACACCTATCTGGCCGTCAGCGACATCCGACAGGTGCAGGTGACGGGGCTGGAGGGGGTTCAGTACGCCGACAAGGTCCCGGGGGCCGCAGCCGCCCAGGTGGTCCAGTCCGGGCCAATCACGTTCACCGGTGAGACCGATCGCATCTATGCCAGTGGCGGGCCGATCACCCTGCACGACCCCGGCTGGGACCGTCGCCTCACCGCCGAGACCGTCGGCGCCAGCAGCACGGTGGTCTGGAACCCGTGGGTCGACAAGGCCGCCGCGATGGCCGACTTCGGCGACGACGAGTGGACCGGGATGGTCTGCCTGGAATCGGGCAACGTCGCCGGCGGCGCGCTGCAGCTCGAGCCGGGCGCCAGCCACACCCTTGAGGTCCGCATCAGCCTGGCCTGATCGCTCGCCCTGAAACGTCCGGCCAGGGCCGTTGCGGTGGTCACATCGCCCTCGGCGCACCGCTGGCGCGGACCTTGCAGGGCAATTGCGTTGACCGGGACCGACACCACCAGCAGGATGGTCGGATGTTGCTGCTGCTGTTCGGGCCGCCCGCGGTCGGGAAGATGACCGTGGGCCGGGAGCTGGCGAACACCGGCCGGTTCCGGCTCTTCCACAACCACATGACGATCGAGCCGCTGATCGAGACCTTCGGGTTTGGCACCGCGCCGTTCAGCGTCCTCAACAACGAATTCCGGCGCCGGGTGTTGGAGGAGGCGGCGGCCCACCAGATCAATCTGGTGTTCACACTCGTGCTCGACCTCAGCCTGGCCGAGGACGCCGACCTCCTGGAGCAGTACGTCGCGATCTTCGACGGCAACGTCGCCTTCGTCGAGTTGCGAGCCGACCTGGCGACCCGGCTGGAGCGCAATCGCACCGAGCACCGCCTGCTCCACAAGGCTTCCAAGCGAGACCTGGAGTGGTCGGACAGCAACGTACGAGAGATGGAGGCCGCCCCGATGTCGACGACGGACGGCGCCCACGCGTTCACGGAAGTCCTGGCGCGGCACCCCCACCTGGTGCTGGAGACCGCCGACGTACCGCCAGCCGCGGCCGCGCAGCGGATCCTGGACTGGCTGGACAGCGAGCCGGGTTCGGCCCGTAGTTGATTCACACCGCTTGATTCACACCGGGCTTGATTCACAGTGCGCCGTGAACCGTCCGCGTACGCCGACCGCCGAGGCCACATCGTCCTCGGCGCATCGCTGACGCGGACGTTCCAGTGGGTCCGCCGGACGGCTGGCCACTAGACTGGCGCCGACCAGCCGTCGACCGGGAGAGGACCGTGGCTCAGAACCTTCCGCCGGGTTCCCCGGAAACCCCGCTCAGTGGCGCCTCCCCGGATCCGGTGCCGGCCCGCGCGCTGCCGGACAGTCCGGCCTCCCCGCCCGCGGCAGCTGCCTCGGCCCCGCCTCGCCGCAAGGCCCGCGTGTACGGCATCAAGCAGCACATCCCCCGCGAGGATCCGCACTGGGAGCCGACCGCACCGCGCCGCCCACCGACCACCATCGCCGCGACCATCGCACTGGGACTGGCGGCCGCCGCGGGCGTCTTCCTGATCGGCCGCAGCATGTGGGTCGCGATCCAAGGCCTGCTCACCTTCCGTGAGGCCGTGGTCTGGACCCGTTGGTTGTCCGATGACTTCGCGCTGAGCAAGTGGGGCGGCGCCGACACCTGGACCATCGCCTTCGTCGCCGCCTCGTTGGTCCTCGCAGCCTGCGTCACCGGACTGACGGCGATGACGGCGTACAACACGTGGCACGGATGGCGCTGGGCTCGCCGCGCGGCGATCGTCGTGGCGGCCAGCAGCTTGGTGCTGAGCTTGGTCTTCAGCTGGTGGGGGTTGCTGTCGGCGGTCCCCGCGGTGGTCGGGGCGGTGCTGGTCTGGCTGGCGCCGAGCCGCCGGTACGCCGACCTCTGGCAGGCCGAACGTACGCCGGTGCCGCCGGCCCGGCTGCCGGTGCCGGAGGTCAGGTACGGCCCGCTGCCGAAGTATCGCCACCGGCCCCAGCCGGTCGAGCAGTCCTCCGACAGCAGCGTCGCCTGATCCCTCCCTCAGTCGTGCAGGTCGGCGAACGCCACCACCTGGGCATCCAGTTCCTCCGCGTACTCACCATGGACGGCGTGTGACCCCTCAGGTTTCAGCTCGACCTGGGCATGCGGCATCGTGCGCAGCGCCGTCTGCTGGGCCCGTCGGGCGTCGTGGATCACGCTGCGGCCGCCGAAGACCACGAAGACCGGCGCCTCCAGTCGCACCAGTTCGGCCTCGCTGATCGCGGCGGGCGTCGGTTGGACGACCGAATAGTGGGTGATGCCGGCCTCGATCACCGCCGCCTCCGGCACCCCGCTGGTGTCGGCACCGTTGGCGGTGTAGCTGGTGAACCAAGCGTCGTAGCCGGGAGGCATCAGCGGAAACACGGTCCCCACCGCCGCCAGCATGAAGCTCAGCTTCACCGGCGCAAACACGTACGCCGGGTCGAAGAGGCTGAGGGAGGCCACCCGTTCGGGATGGTGCAGCGCGTAGTTGGTGGCGGTCCAGCCACCGAAGGAGACCCCGACCAGGTGCGCACGCGCCACGCCAATTCCGGCCAGCGCCTGGTCCAGCCAACGCGCCTGGTCGGCTTCGTTGGTGACTGGCCGAGTCGGCTCGGACAGCCCCGGCTGGCCGAGCAGGTCGATCGCAATGACGGGCCGCTCGGGCAGGTAGTGGGGCAGGTTGCCGTGCCACATCGGGACTGGCGCGGAGTGTCCGGGCAGCAGCACGATCGGCGGCAGGGCACGGTAGGTCTCATCGGCGCCGGGCTTCTCGAAGCGGTACGCCCGCACGCTGCCGAAGTCGGTCGGCACGTCCCAGGTCTGGGCCGGTGGCGGCATCAGCGCCATCGTCTCGTCGTAGAGATGCCTGAACTCGGCGCGGCCCTGCTCGGACTTCCAGGCGCTGACCTCTGCGCCGGTGCCGGTGGCTGCCAGCAGTGCGAGGTTGGCCCCGACCCAGAGCACTGGTACGAGGATGACCACTCCGGCACCGATCGCGATTCGCTTGATGACCGTACGCATCCGTTCTCCCAAGCTTGACGTGTTGCAATGCAGTCGCATTCTAACGCATCACAATGCGACTGCATCGCCTAGGCTGTCGGGTATGCCCAAGCAGGTGGATGAGGATCAGCGCCGCACCGAGATCGCGTACGGAGTCATCGCGGTGATGGCCGAGCGCGGACTGGCTGCGGTCTCGCTGCGGTCGGTGGCGGCCGCCGCCGGGATCTCGATGGGCCGGGTGCAGCACTACTTCGCCACCAAGGCGGAGCTGGTCCAGCACGCCTGCGCGATGATCCTCGAGCGCGCCCATGCCCGCTTCGACGAGGCCGGCGGCAGCCCGCGCGAACAACTACGCGCCCTGCTGACGATGGGACTGCCCAGCAGCGAGCAGGACCGCACCGGCGCCGCTGTCTGGTACGCCTTCATCGGCGCGGCCGCCACCGACCCGGCACTGGCCGCCATCATCCGCGAGGGTTGGGACGGCATGCAGGAGAGCGCCCGGCGACTACTGGTCGAAGCCGGCGTACCGGATCCGACGGTGGCCGCCCGGGCCCTGACGGCGATCTCCGACGGCCTGGTGCTGCGCATCCTGCTGGGCCACCTCGATGCCCCCTCAGCACGGCAAGCCATCGACGCCGCCCTGGCAGACTGGCTGCCACAGGACTGAAAGCACCGCCTCCAGACTCGGGCCATGGCCCCTCACCGCCGTAGAGTCCGCTGTCGTGACCAACTTCGACCAACTCAGCAGCCTCCTCGGCAAACTGGAGCAGCGCGCGCAGGCCCGCGAGCAGGAGGGCGCCGCGGCCGCCGCCCGGCTCCGGAGCGCCGCCGGCACCGCCGAGAACGCGATGGGGCGCTACTCCGTCGATCCCTCGGGCCGGCTGGTGGAGCTCACCCTCAGCCCAGCCGCGGCGACCAGCAACCCGACCGGCCTGGCCGGCGCGATCCTCGGTGGCTACAACGAGGCCCTGGACCGGGTACGCCCGTTGCCCTCGCCGGCAGGCGACCACCCGCTCGTCGAGGAGCCCGACCCCACCTTCACCCCGCCGGTCCCCGGATCGGATGAGGACCGGGTCCGCACCGCCAACCTGCGAGCCGCCGCCCGCGCTGAGGTCGTGGCCGAACAGGTCCAGGACGCCCGGGTTGTCGGCAGTGCCGACGGCGTCCAGGTGGAGGTCAACGGCGGCGGCTTCCTCGTCAGCCTGCGGCTGGACCAAGCCATCTTCCTGCAGGGCGCCGAGGCCATCGAGACTGGCGTCCTTGCCGCGCTCGCCCAGGCGCAGGACGCAAACCGGCAGGCCATCGCCGAACAGATCGGATCGGAGTCATGAGTTCCTTCACTGTCACCCCCAGCGGCCTCCAATCTGCTGGACAGTCGATCACCCCGGCCGCGGACGGTCTGGACGGGATCAACGTCCCGGCACCGAACGTCCAGATGTACGGGAAGTTGGTCGGCAGTGCGGCCACCGATGCCGAACCGGCCACCACCGAGGCGCTGAACGGCTTGGCCGATGCGCTGTCGATGACGGTCGCCTCCATCGGGACCCGCCTGGACGACAACGCCACCTGCTATCTGACCACCGAGGATGACAACGGCAGCCTCAGCATGGGCATTGATGTCGGGGTGGTGATCTGATGACCGGCCCCAAGGTTGACTGGGTGGTCCAGGCCGCCGCCGTCCTCGACGAAGGCCCCACCGCCGGACCGGTGGAGTCCCTCGCCCTGGAGGCCATCGACAAGGTGCTCGACTTCGGCTCGATGGTCGCCGGCGGCCTGCTGCCCGCGATCTTCACCGACTGGATCGTCGACGGCCTGATGGACTTCAAGGAGATGCTCGACTCGCTCACCGGCGATTCCGGGCAGATCCGTGACCACGTCGACCAGCTCCGTACGGCGTCGGACACGATCGGCGACCAGATCCCCACCATCACCGGCGCTGGCAGTCAGGCCGCGGGCTGCTGGGAGGGGCAGGCCGCGACCCGCTTCCAAGCCATGATCACGGCCACCGAGGACTGCACCGGCGGATTCCAGAACGCCACGCTGAGCCTCGCCAATGACCATTCCCGGCTCGGCGTCATGGTTGATGTCGCCAAGGCGAATGTCATCCAGAAGGTCCTCCAGCTGGCCGAACAGCTGCCTCGGATCGCCCTTCAGTGCATCGCCAACGCCGGCATCGCCTTCGTCGGTGGTGCCATCCAGATCGTGTCCGAGACCGTGGTCGGAGCGATCAGCGGCGCCACCGAGGGGATGATCGACGGGTGGCGTGACGGCGGCGTCTGGGGCGCGGTCAAGGGTGCGGTCAGCGGCGGCAAGGAGGGCGCGGCCGAGGCTGCCCAGGCCGCACTCGACAAGGCCTTCCTGGACTTCGTCTCCCTCGCCACCGCCCCGCTGTCACAGGCGTTGCGGACGGTGCACCAGTTCGTCCAGCAGTCGATCGAACCGATGACCTCCCTGATCGGCCAGATGGCTGGCACCGGCGTACGCATGGAACGGGCCACCTCGCTGCTGACCAATGGCAGCGACCCCGGCCACAATGCCGACGCGCCGGCGGCCGGGTCTGCCGGTGACACCGCGCAGGGCACCGATCGACAGGACCGCGACCGCGACATCGTCGACGTCAACCAGGCCATCGGCGACCCCGACGCCGAACTGCCTCCGGGCTACGACCGACTGTCCCAGCAGGAACTGGATGAGCTGGGGATAACCCCGGACATGTTGCGCGATGACGACACCGGCTACGAGGCCGAGATCTTCCGCGGCCCCGACGGGGAACTGATCGTTGCGTTCGCGGGCACGTCTGCCGGCGCTGGAGCCCAGGAGCCCGACATCCCCGAGGACGCCATTGGCGGGGCGACCGCCTCGCCGCAGACCGGCAACGTCCTCGCTCTGACCGAGCAACTCCAGAAGTCGGGCCAGGGCGACAACGTCATCTACAGCGGGCATTCGCTGGGTGGCAGGCTGGCCACCATCGCCGCGATGGACACCGGCAACGCCGCCATCACCTACAACGCTGCCGGCGTCAGCGATGCGACGATCGACTACATCGCCAACAAGAACGGCACCACGCCCGAGGCGCTGATGAACGGCGCCGACGGTGGCCAGATGCGCAACTACTACACCGGCGATGACCCGCTGACTGGCGCCCAGGAAAGACTGCCGGCCAGCGCGGACGCACTCCCGGATGTGCCCGGACACCAGATTCAGCTCACACCCGACTCCGACCGGGGCAGCGAGTACGGCGGTGGCCACTTCCTGGACCGGGTCGGCGAAGCGATGGACGGCAAGGGCTGACGCCCTCGGTGGGCAGTCACACGCGGCTCGCCCACCATTCCTTCCCTCTGAAACGTCCGCGTCACCGGCCAGCCGTGGCCGCATGGGCCGTCGTTGCCGCCTGACACGGACGCTTCAGGGCGGAGCTCAGGGGCGTACGGCGATGATGTGGACCGGCTCGGAGTCCGGACCCAGGCGCACCCAGTTGTCCGCACCCCACTGCCACGTCTGGCCGGTCACCTCGTCATGCGCCTGGAACTGGGCAGTGCCCTCGGGCAGGTCCAGGCCGGCCAGATCCAAGTGCACCCAGGTGTCGATCATCTGGTGCGGGTTGAGGTTGGCGACCACGATCACGCGGTCCTCGCCCTCGACCTTGCTGAAGCACAGAATCTGATCATGGTCGGTGCGGTGCGCCCGCCAGTTGCGCAGCCGCAGCAGCGCCGGATGCTCGGAGCGGACCCGATTGATCATGGTCAGGTATGGCGCCAGCGAGACCTCGGCCTTGGGGCCAGTCGGCTCGTAGTCCTCCCAGCGGCGGTCCTTGTATTCGTACTTCTCGTTGTCGATCTGCTCCTCATAGCCGGGGCGCGGCTGGTTCTCCATCAGCTCGTAGCCGGCGTAGATGCCGTAGGTCGGTGACAGCGTCGCGGCCAGCGCGGCTCGCACCTTCCATCCGGCCCGGCCGCCGTGCCACATGTACGGCGTGAGGATGTCGTGGGTGGTGGGCCAGAAGGAGGGCCGCATGTACGCCGCAGTCTCGCTGCTGAGCTCGGTCAGGTATTCCTCGAGCTCGGCCTTGGCGTTGCGCCAGGCGTAGTAGGTGTAGGACTGCTGGAAGCCGACCTTGGCCAACGTACGCATCATGGCGGGCTTGGTGAACGCCTCGGCCAGCCAGATGGTCTCGGGGTAGCGCTCAGCAACGTCGGCGATCAGCCACTGCCAGAACTGCACCGGCTTGGTGTGGGGGTTGTCGACGCGGAAGATCCGGATCCCGTGATCCAGCCACACCTGGATCACCCGGCGCACCTCGGCGTACATCCCAGCCGGGTCGTTGTCGAAGTTCGGCGGGTAGATGTCCTGGTACTTCTTGGGCGGGTTCTCGGCGTACGCGATGCTGCCGTCGGCGCGGGTGGTGAACCACTCCGGGTGGTCGAGCCAGGGGTGGTCCGGCGACGCGTTGAGCGCGAGGTCAAGGGCGACCTCGAGGCCGTTGTCGCGGGCCGCCCCGACGAAGTCATCGAAGTCGTCGAAGTCACCCAGGTCGGGATGGAGGCTGTCGTGGCCACCCTCGGCGGAACCGATCGCGTACGGCGATCCGGGGTCCTCGGGGGTGGCGGTGAGGGTGTTGTTCTTGCCCTTGCGGTTGGTCCAGCCGATCGGATGGATCGGGGTCAGGTAGACGACGTCGAAGCCCATTCGGGCGATCGCGGGCAGCCGCTTCGCTGCGGTGGCGAAGGTGCCGGACTGCCACTCGCCGGTGACCGGATCCTGCTTGGCGCCCTCGCTGCGGGGGAAGATCTCGTACCACGCCCCGACCAGGGCGCGTTCGCGTTCCACCAGCCAGGTGAGGTCGGCGCTGGGCGAGACCCAGTCGCGCAACGGCTGGGCGTCGAGCTCGGCGACCAGGTCGGTGCTGGTGGCCCGGGCGAGCGCATCGGCCGCGCTGATCTCGGGATCGGCGAGCGCCCGGGAGGCCTCCTCCACCAGGCGCCGGCCGGTCGCGCTGCGCTCCACCTCGGCGGCGGCGCGATCGAGCACGATGACGCCCTCGGCGCGCATCAGATCGACGTCGATCTCGGCATTGATCTTGATCTCGGCGTTGTGGCGCCAGGTCGCGTACGGGTCAGACCAGCCTTCGACGCGAAACTTCCACAGTCCTTCGCGGGGGGCGCTCAGCGGACACTCCCACTGGTCGAGGCCGGGATTGATCAAGGTCATCGGGTGGTGGGTTTCGACACCGTGGGGGTCGGTGACCACCACGGTCGCATTGACGGCGTCATGGCCCTCCCGGAAGACCGTGGCGACGACGGTGAACTCCTCCCCGACCACCGACTTGGTCGGGTAGCGGCCACAATCAACGGCGGGCTGGACATCGGTGACGGGGATCCGGCCGATGTAGCCGGACTGTCCGCTGGCCGAGCCGAGCTCGGGCAGGCCGTTTCGGGTTTCCTGCGGGGCACGATTCAGATGCTCAGTCACGATCGTGATCGTACTTGGCGGGCCGGCCTCAGCACGGACCCCCTGCCCGCACCTGTTCCTCCCTGCAACGTCCACCGTGATGACGCGCGACGACACATATGACCGCGGCACCCGCTCGACGTGGCGACGGTGAACGCGTTGAAAGATGCCGGGGAGGTTCCTTCACGGCTGAAGGTGACGCACCGCCACGACCAGGACTACCACCCGCTGTGGATCGCCGACGTCGCCGCCTATGCCGGACAGCAGGCGATCAACCGCAACGACCCGGGCCGGCTGGTGAGGCTGGCCGAGAAGATGGCGATCCGCGAGGCCACCATCCTGCCGGTCGACCAGCGCCCAGACCCGGCCCAGCCGGTGGCCAGGTCGAACGGGCTCGACGGCCGGCTGGCCGAGCTCCACACCAGGTCGCTGACCCTGGCCGCCCGCCAGCGGGTGAACGATCTCTACGACAGCCCCACACGGGATCCGCAACAGCTGGATGCCGCGCTGACCCGGCTGGAGCAGATGGCCGAACGCCTCGGCCAGGTGCGCGGCGGGCACGAGACATGGGAGCAACTGAACGGCCGGGAGCTTCCGCCGATGGAGGACTACACCAGGCCCGGCCGGGAACGTTAAACGAGGTGGGACCGCCGGGCACAGCCAAACGGCTATGCAATCCGGGACCGGTCAACTACTGACTCCGACACCAGTGACCCGAAGATCCCGGACTAGGAGAGGTTCGCGACTCCACCTCGTTGCCACCATCGTAGCACTCAGCCACGACAGAAACCCTGGCCCCACAGGGAAACAGTGCCGCACGGGCGGTAGCTGGGGGAGGATGGGCGTCATGGTGGATGTGATCGCGGTAGCCCGACAACTCACCCCGGACGGCGAGGTCGCAGAGGCCGTACGGCGAGAGTTCACCGCATCCGGCGCCACCTACGAGGAAGCGAGGGATGCGGCACGAAGCCTGGTCGCGGCCGAGACGGACGAATGGCAGCTCCTGCACTTCGTCGTACCGGAGCACCACAGCCCGGCCAGCTGACACGTCACCGGGGTCGTACGACACTTCCCCCAAAGCCGAACATCTGTTCTAATTAGTGTCGTGGGGGATGCTGCGCGACCAGTCGTGATGCCGTGGATGCTCGGGGTCGATGTGCCGAGCCAGCGGGTGATGAACATGTGCTGGCCGCAGGGCAGCGACAGGACCGGCTGGCATGCACGCGGGATCCCAGACCAGCCCAGGTCGATCCCGGTCGAGGTCCGCGTGGTGTGGGAGACCGACGGCGAGGAATGGTGCCGCGGTCACGCTCGCCGATGGACCGCGACACATGTGTATGTTGACCTTTCGGATCCTCGGCTGATCGGGCCCGGGGTCCTCGCCGGCGACGTACGGCGCATCGAACCGGGCGAGCTGGGACATGGCGTCTCCGCCGCGTAACGACAAGTGGCAGCCCTACCACGACATCAGGTTCGTCCTGGTTCGCCGGCACGGAACTCTGAAGCCTGCAAGAGGATTCGTCCTGGAGTGGGTCCGGGAAACCGGGGGCCGTCATCGGGCCCTGGTGATGCTGGTCGACGAGCTGGACCACCGCCCTGCACCCCGCGTGGAGTGGTGCACCACAGGACAGATGGTCCCGATCGACGTCGACCCGAACTGGACCAGCAGGTGGTGACGACCCGGGGTGCGGTGTGTGGTCAGGCAGGGTGGGCGGCGCGGTCGACCAAGGCCAGCAGGAGCTCGGCGAAGGTCTGGCGGGCCTGTGCTGGTGTGGCGTGCAGATCGGTGATCAGCAGGTCCATCACCTGGTCGAAGGTTTCGCCGGCCAGTTCGATCAGGCGGGGCTCGTGTTCGGTGGGGATCAGCGAGTGGGCGATGATCATCGGAACCTGCGGTGATTCGGCCAGCAGGTCACCGATCGCCGCATGGACTGCCCGGGCGCTGAACTTCGGTGAGGCTTGTTCACGAAGCCTCGTAGCGAAGAGTTCCATGGCCAGACGGTGGGCATCGACGTAGGCGGCCAGCTTCCCGGCGAACACCTGGGAGATCCTCGGCTGGCTCCAACGCGCCACAGGGCTCAGAACCCACCTGACCAAACCGTGACCACGGCCCGCGGTGCCGGTGGCGATCGTGTCTTCCCCGGGCTGTCACATCGCAGCCGAGGTCGGCGTGAGACAGACGGTCGTTTGTTCGTTAGGGCAGCGGCCTTGGGTCCCTCGGATGATGACCGGCGACCGAGAAGCCCTCGCCGGTCGTGTAGTGTGGTCGGTCCGCCCGGGACCCGTGTGCGCTGGTTCGCGCCCGTTCGCGTTGGCGATGTCGCGGTGCCAATTGGCGTCGTCGGACCTTCAGCGAGGTGGGTAATGACGTCGACGGCAGTAGTAGTTGGCCTCGATCGGGCGGGGAAGCGACGTCTGGCTTTGGCGATGGCTGCTCTCATCGCGCTTGCCGTGGTCGGTCTCGGCGTGCCAGAGCTCACGCGGCGGGCGGTCCAGGCCGCTCAGAGGGGTGATGTGGGCGCGATCCTGCCGCTGGGATTGGCAGGGGTGGCGATCGCCATGGTGTACGCGGCGCTGGAATACCTCTCACGCGTGGCGAAGCAGCTCGCACAGAACGGGTTGGAGCGCGACCTGCAGTCCAAGGCGTTGGTCAAGGCTCTGGCCCTGCCGAAGCGTCGGGTAACTGAGCTAGGCGATGGGACCGTCCTCACGCACGTGATGGACGATGTGCCAGGTTTCGCCCAAGGACACGTGGGTGCGTACTCAGGGCTGGTCCTGGGATTGGCCACGTTGATGGCAGGGCTTGCCTATTGCGTGTTCCTCAACCCAGTGCTCGCAGTGTCGACGGTAGCTTTCAACGTGGTGTTCCGGTTGGTCACACGGCGGGTGGATCGCCACATCGATGCGATCTCGTCTGCGGCGCGCACCATCCGCGAGCGCACCAACGACCTCATCAGTGACCTTGTCGGCATCAAGGACGTTGCCCAGGTTTTCGGTCGCGAGGACTGGGTCACGTCCAGGCTGAAGGACTCTCAGGACGAGGAACGGGTGACCCGGAACCGCCAGTTCGCGTGGACTGCCGGGTACGCAGACTCACAGTGGATGATCAAGAAGTTCGCCGACGTCACGATCATCTTCGGCGTCGGTGGTCTCCTCGCGATGCGGGGCATGGTCGAGTTGAGCGCCATCATTGCGTTCATCCCGGCGTCGGCCTACCTGTACAACGGCTTCAGTGCACTCTTGGGCTACTGGGTGACTCAAGCGCAGATCGCACCGGCGAAGCGGGCCATCAGCAAGTTTCTCGCTGAGCCCGATGACATTGACTGGCGGCAGCTTGGCGGTGACGGCTCGATCGAGTTCGACCAGGTGTCGTTCTCTTACGGTGAGCACGTTGTCCTGGACCGGGTGTCATTTCGGATCGAGCCAGGCGAGTGGGTCGAGGTCCAGGGCCGCAACGGAGCAGGAAAGTCGACCGTGGTCGCGTTGATGCTGGGACTCCTACAACCTGACTCGGGTGAAATCCGCCGCGGATCGGGCGACCAACGCGGCGTGGTCTACCTCCCGCAGTCCACTCCCGTATTCGACGGTGAAAGCACCGCCAACATTGCCCTCGACAACCCCGTCGCCCGGAACCGGGTCGACGACCTGGTCAACGAACTCGCGCTCAGCCACCGCACCGGCGCCGAGGTGTCAGAGTTCAGCACCGGCGAGGTTCGCCGCATCGGGGCGGCAAGAGCCCTCGCCCGGCTGCCCGAGTCGAACTACCTGATTGGTGACGAGATCACTGCCGGCCTCGATGCCGACAACACGGACCGCGTGCTCGGCCTGCTCAGAACCCATGCCGGTGCCGCGACCGTGGTCCTGATCAACCACGACCACATCGACCTGCCCTTCACTGCCCGGCTCATCGTGGGCGACGGCCGAGTCGAGGTCGAACGTCTGGAGACGAAATGAACACCGGACGGCGTCAGTTTCTCGGCCGCATCTACCGGCGGCACCGCAGCCTGTTCGCCCTGATCCTGTTGTTCCAGGTCGCCGCCGGCATCACCCGCGCCCTGGGGGCTGCTCTGGTTGAGCCGCTCACCAACGCGATTCTGGACAAGGCAGTCCAGGTGTTCGTGCTCTTCCTCGTCGCCACGTTGATCATCGACGCCCTGTCGTACGTGACACGCTGCGTCGCGGCGATACTCACCACCCACCTGCAAGGCCATGCACTCGTCGAGCTTCGTCTAGTCACAGTCCGTCGCATCCTGCATATGCCCATGCTCGCCTTCGAGACACGCGGCCGCGGCGAACTCGTCTCGCTCGTCCAGCGCGACACCCAGCAAGCAGCAGAGCGGGTCTACACCGTGTGGAGCCGCATCCTCACCTGCCTGACCACCGGCGGCTTCTCCATCGTCGCGATGACCCTGCTCGACCCGAGTCTCACCGCCATCCTGGTCGCCGCCACCCTGGTCGCCGCACTGCTCAACTCCACGCTTCTGAAACGTGTGAAGGACGCCGAACGAGACGCACGCAAAGCCCAAGGCGGCCTCACCAACACCGTCCTCACCGCCATCGCAGCCTTCGACGTGGCACGAATCTTCAACGCCGTCGGATTCATCCGCGCAATCTTCGGATCCCACCGCGACAGCTTCGAGCGTGCCGTGATGCGCAGCACTCACATCGACGGCCAACGCGTCGGCCTCTACTCGATCGTCAGCACCGGCACGGTCTTCACCGCAGCACTGTGGATGGCCTACCGAGTGGCCCACGGCGAGGCGAACGTCGGAACGCTGTCCGCCTACATCGCGCTCATGCTCCAAGGGCTCGTCAGCATCGAAACGTCATTCAGATGGTGGAGCAGGCTCACCGTGTCCGACGCGAGCTGGGAACGACTCGACGAGATCGGCGCAACAAGCACGCCAGCCATGGCCATTGCAGGCAAGCTCCCGGCAGCGTCGGACCGCCACAGTGGGCCTGTGACCCAGCTCGACATCGCCAGCCGCTTTACGTACCCCGGAGCCGACACGGCACTACGACATCAACTGCACGCAGGCCTGGGCACCGTCAATCACATCCCCGGCAACTCAGGTAGCGGCAAAACCACCCTGCTGAAGTGCCTGCTCGGTCTGTACCCCTTCGACCCCGGATCGACCATCACCATCAACAACACGCCGACAACCCAACACGATCTCAGCCAGCTGAGCAGCTACGCACCAGCAACGGGGGGATTGTTCGACAGTTCAGTCCGCGACAACCTCACCCTCGGCGACCCGGCCATCACCACCAAACACATCATGGAACACGCCGCCACCCTCAACCTTGCCGAATGGCTCACCACCTACGGCCTAGACAGCAACATCGGCCCAGGAGGATCACACCTCTCCGGAGGACAACGCCAGTCGCTCTGCGTCTTACGCGCCCTGCTGGCCCCCCGAGACATCGTGATCCTGGACGAACCGTTCTCCGCACTCGACGTCAGCCGTGCAGAGGGAATCGCTCAAGGGATAGCACAAGCCTCCAAGACCAAGCTCGTCCTCATCACATCACACCGCCCCATCCCGACACGGCCCGAGTAGAGCCGTCCCAACCTCCGCGACCCGTCGCCCATGCCACAGGCGGCCGTGTCATCGGACTCGCCAAGACGCCAGAGCG
The DNA here is from genome assembly GCF_002250565.1 of Parenemella sanctibonifatiensis. Lineage (GTDB taxonomy): Bacteria > Actinomycetota > Actinomycetes > Propionibacteriales > Propionibacteriaceae > Parenemella > Parenemella sanctibonifatiensis. The sequence goes on along the minus strand of NZ_NMVJ01000011.1, from coordinate 369 downwards.
GACCGGGTCTTGGCCTTCTACCGAAAGGTCACCACCTCGCGTGCCAGTCCAGGTCGACGGGTGAGGTGCGCCGTTGAACGACCACCCTCTCTCGGACTGCCGGGTCAGCGTCGCGATCGAGGTGTAGATCGAACAGACCCGCCTCGCGCACCCCAGCCCCGGTAACAGGGGACTGCCCCCAGTTTGCTTGACAGATTTCTAGGGGTGGGTCAGGCGGCCTGGGTGGTCGCCTGATGGGTTGTTTCGAACTCTACTGGAGTGAGTTTGCCGAGGCGTCGTTGGCGACGTCGGCGGTGGTAGGACTTCTCGATCCAGGTGATGATGGCCAGGCGTAGCTCGGCTCGGCTGGCCCACGGGTGGCGGTTGAGG
>NZ_NMVJ01000010.1 GCF_002250565.1 Parenemella sanctibonifatiensis | reverse complement strand
ACAACCACGACCGCAGGCACTCATCGCTGGGCTATCTCGCACCGGCCGACTACGCTCGGCAGTGCACCCATCAAATGGAAACCGACGACTCGCACAACGTCCGGACCTAACCGTGGGGGCAGGTCACTCGTCCAACAATCCGATGACATCCTCGAACCACTCCCGATGTCGGTCGTCTTCAGGATCGACCGCGACAAGGATCGGGCGGTCGCCAGGACACGCTGACGGATTCGCCTTATTGAATGCACCAGCAACATAGTCCGCATAGAGACCGTAAAGATTACCGAGAGCCGCACCGGCGAATTCGCTCGACCAAGGCGCACCAAACGATCCGTCCGCAGTGAAGGTCCACGCCACTCCCAACCACTTTTCGTGAGATTCAAACGGCCCCGAGGAAGGGTCAACACCCCACACCAACCACACCAAGCTGCTGTGCTCAACGAAACCTGCCACGACCGGGTCAGGCGAAATACTCATGGACCGCTCCGCCTTCAGGCAATGAGACAGCATCGTCTCCGCCCAACTGGCACTGCGATATCCATCCTCCTCGCGATCAATGGGCGGCTCATCCAAGTCCACGAACTTCGCCACGAACTCATGACGACGCGGCTCATCCCGATCCGGCACCCGCTCCCAGGGCGCCCCTAGCAATGGGTCGAGGCGGCCGTCGACCAGCGAGGGCTCGCGATCCAACACCGAACCGCGCACCGGACGCCACGCCCACACCAACTCCGACGACCGATCCCGCACGATCATCACCACCGACTCCCTCGTCGGCCACACCCCGATCAAATCATGAGTACGAAACCACCTCTCCTCAAACCACCGCCCCACCAACGGCGCCACCCACCCCACCGGCGCATCCGGCGGCTCCACCGGACCCGAGTCAGGCTCATACATGAACAGACCTCTCCGCCAACCTGGCGCCTACTGAAATGCCCCGTAGACCGCTCCGGTTGCAGGGTCATAGTGAATGAAGCCATTCTCGAAGTACTGGGTGATGCCACCATTCATGGCCTGCTCGAAGCTGACCGGATACCCGAACGCTCCGGCCTCCGCCCCGTTGGCCTTCCAGTGATCCCGGATCAACCCTTGAACGGTGAACGTGCCGCTCGCGGGGGACCAATAAAGCGCCGCGCGCTCACGGCTCAATTCCTGGCGACAACCACCACGACTCAGTCCGCAAATCTCGTCCGTGGTCGGATACCCCAACACGCCCGGGCCGCCCCGCCCGTCATAAGTCTTGCGGATCTCGCCGCGCATGAAATGAGCACCAGAGCCATTCGACCACACAATCACCCCGCCCTGGAACGCCTGACTGCATCCTCCCCCGGGCAATGAGCATCGCGGCGACGAGGTCGGATAGCCCAACCATCCACGCTCATAGTCCAGAGTCGCCCACTTGGCCCGAATCGGGCCATAGCTCGGCTGCGCGCCAGTCGAGGGACTCCACACGATCCCACCGTTCTGGAAGTTCTGGTAACACCCGCCATCCCGGATCCCACAGATCTCGTCCGACACCGGATATCCCAGCACACTCTGCTCCCACCCCAGGCCCGCGTAGGCATCCAAGATCGAGCCCCGCACGAAGAACGCACCACCTGAATGGCGGTACATCAGCCCGCCCTGGAACCGCTGCGCACACCCGCCGGCCTTCAGGCCACAAAACACATCCGACGTCGGATAACGCAAGAAGCCAGTCTCCCAACCCAACGACCCGTACTTGTCCAAGATCGGACCGTGACTCTCGTAGGCACCCAGCGACGGCGTCCAGTAAATGATCCCCTTCTCGAAACGCTGCGCACCACCCTCGTCACGCAACCCAAAGAACGGATGCTCGATGGGCACACCGAGCGCATCGAGCCTCCCGGTACGATTCCAGGCCTCCACCATCGGCGGCCCCACAATATAGGAGCCACGGCTCGAGTACACAAGATTTCCACGATCACCGCCAGCAGCTTCGCAGTAATTCACATCACACCTGATCACGACGGCGACGGGCTGAGTTCCGCGTGCTCGTGCACCGTCGCATGGCCGAGTGTCGGGGTACAATGAGCCGATGACGTCCTGAGAAAAGACGTTACCGGCGCGCTGTGTTATCAGCTTGAAATCCTTGACATAAGATGCGCCCGTCGGGGTGTAATGCCACTGAATGGTCCCAAACCGACAGAAGCTGTTAGGCTCACCGTCCACCTTGACAGCCTCAAAGTATGAGTACAGCGTCTGAATAATGTCATCGACCAGTGATTCCCACCTATACCTATGGCTCCCTTCAGACAGCATCGAGATTCGGAGCACAATTTGTTCAAATTGTGCGCTATGGGACGCAATGTGCTTAAGTCCGTGGCGCGCCAGTTTCTTCCCCGGCGGATTGACCGTAAAATGCAAGCCACATAGCATCGGGTCCGCCCCACCCAACCCAAAGAAAGCGAGCCACCCGCCCTTGTAATACGTCTGCACCCGCTCCCACTGGTGCTCCAAGGATCCGTCCGCCGTGAGTTGGCAGTGCTTGGCGCGGATCAGGTACGGAACGTCATCGACCGGCGTCTCTTGAGCCACCGCAACCCTGACAGGTTGCGCGAGAACGACGGCACAGGAGACCACCACCGTGATCAAGAACACCAACACTGTTCGCACGGTCAGCTCTCCTTCTCATCCAACAATCCGATGACAACCTCGAACCACTCCCGATGTCCGTCGTCAGCCGGCGCAGCCTCGACAAGGATTGGACGGTCGGCCTCACTCGAGAATTGGCTGCGCTTTCTGCAGATCTCTGCGACAAAGTCCGCGTTGAGACCATAGAGATTGCCCAATGAATAACCCGCATACTCGGTCGACCACGGGGCACCAAAGGATCCATCCGCGATGAATGTCCACGCCACCCCCAGCCACCTCTCGTGAGAATCAAACGGCCCCGAGGAAGGGTCAACACCCCACACCAACCACACCAAGCTGCTGTGCTCAACGAAACCTGCCACGACCGGGTCAGGCGAAATACTCATGGACCGCTCCGCATTCAGGCAATGAGACAACATCGTCTCAGCCCAACTGGCACTGCGATACCCGTCCTCCTCACGCTCAATGGGCGGCTCTTCCAAGTCCACGAACTTGGCCACGAACTCATGCCGCCGCGGCTCGTCCCGATCCGGCACCCACTCCCACGGCGCCCCCAGCGATGGATCGAGGCGGCCGTCGACCAACGTGGGCTCGCGATCCAGCACGGAATCCCGCACCGGACGCCACGCCCACACCAGCTCCGTCGACCGATCCCGCACGATCATCACCACCGACTCCCTCGTCGGCCAGACCCCGATCAAATCATGAGTCCGAAACCACTTCTCCTCAAACCACCGCCCCACCAACGGCGCCACCCACCCCACCGGCGCATCCGGCGGCGCCACCGGACCAGAATCAGGCTCATACATGGCAGAACCCTAGCGCTTCCGGCCCACGTTGCGGGAAACCCTGCCCTGTCGAAGCCTGCGTGTCCCGGCTGCCTCTCAGACGGTGCCCATCAGCCGCCGTGCCGCGGCTTTGATGCGTTCGTCGGTGGCGGTGAGGGCCATGCGTACGTGGGTGTCGTCGCCGTAGAAGTCACCGGGCGCGACCAGGATGCCGAGCTCGGCCAGTTCGGCGAGCAGCTCGCGGCTGCTGCTCCCCCGGGTCAACCACAGGTAGAGCGAGCCCTCGGAGTGGTCGATCGTCAGCCCGGCGCGGGTAACCGCCTCGACCAGCACCTCCCGGCGGCGCAGGTAGCGCTCGCGCTGCTCGGTCACCCCGTCGGCATCGGCCAGACTGGCGGCCATCGCCGCCTGCACCGGCGCGGGGACCATCATCCCCAGGTGCTTGCGCAGCGCCAGCAGGTCGGCCACGACCGCCTCGTCACCGGCCACGAAGCCAGCCCGATAGCCCGCGAGGTTGGAGCGCTTGGACTCCGACATCAGCACCAGCAGGCCCCCGTGGGAGCCTCCGCACACGTCCGGGTGCAGCACCGACACCGGCTCGGCGTCCCAGCCGAACTCGCCGTAACACTCATCGGAAGCCAGGATCGCGCCGGTGCCGCGAGCGACCTCGACCCAGCGCCGCAGTTCCTCGGCGGACAGGATCGCACCGTGCGGATTCGCCGGGGAGTTCAACCAGATCAGACTCGGTGCGGCCGCTCGCGCGACCTCCGGGTCGTCGGTGGCCAGCGGCGTACAGCCGGCCATCACGGCGCCGACCTGATAGGTCGGGTACGCCGCGGCCGGGAACACCACCGTGTCGCCGGCGCCCAGCCCCAGCTGGGCGGGCAGCGCGGCGACCAGTTCCTTGGTGCCGATCACCGGCAGTACGCCGGTCTCGGTGAGGCCCGCCACACCCCAGCGGCCGGCGAGATAGTCGATGATCGCCTGCCGCAGCTGCGGGGTCCCCCACACCGTGGGGTAGCCGTGACTGTCGGCGGCCGCAGTCAGCGCGGCGCGGGCGGATGCGGGAGTCGGGTCAACCGGCGTACCGACCGAAAGGTCAACGATGCCGTCGGGATGCGCTGCGGCCCGGGCGCGGGCGTCAGCGATGGTGTCCCAAGGGAAATCGGGCAGTTGCAGGTGCGGGGACCTGCGGGGAGCCATGAGGTGGCCCCTCACTCACCCTGGGGCGGGAGGGCTGCCACGGTCGGGTGGTCCTTGTCCATCGGGCCCACCAGCGAGGCGCCGCCGGGCTCCTCGCCGTCGAAGAACTCGTCGTTGATGGCGAGGTAGGGCTCGTCGGACTCGGGCAGGTCGTCCTCGTGGTAGATCGCCTCGACGGGGCAAACCGGCTCGCACGCACCACAGTCGACGCATTCGGTCGGATGGATGTAGAGCATCCGGTTGCCCTCATAGATGCAATCAACCGGACACACGTCCACGCAGGCGAGGTCCTTCACGTCGACACATGCTTGGGCAATCACATAGGTCACAGGAGTCTCCAGAAGTTCGCAGGTTGCAGGGCTCAGGCTATCAGGCAGCGCCCGGAAAACCCGGGTGCGGACCGCGCTGTGACCTCAGTCACAGATGACGCGGTCGGTCGGGTCGTAGCGCCAGGAGAAGTCCTCGCGGCGTACGTCCACACCGTTCTTGCGGAAGACTCGGTAGTAGGTCGCCAGGAAGCCCGGGCTCATCGACTGCGCCGAGCACTCGGGAGAGTCGTCGTGGACGGTACGCCCGTCGCGGAAGTCGCTCTTGGTGGGCTCGGGTGAATAGATCTCGTCCCAGGTCTTGGTCGACCACACCCGCACCGTCATCGAGCCCTGCTTGCCCGGGCTGGACGGATTGACGAAGGCCTGCATCACGATGCCGTAGTCGGTGTTGTTGCGGAAGCGCATGTCCTTGGAGCCGTAGTAGATCGTCGACTCGCGCCCAGCCGGGTAGCGGGGGAAGTAGAGGCTGTGCGGGTGATGCTCGACATCCTCCAGCCCGGCGAAGAAGGCTGCGTTGAAGGTGGTCGTGGAGGCCTGCGAGATGCCGCCGGCGGTCTCCTTGCGCATCTTGCCGCCCTGGATCACCCAACCGTCGACATAGCCACGCTCGTTGGTGCGCGGGCCGAGGGTGTCGTTGAGGCTGAAGATCTCGCCGGGCTTGACCATCGTGTTGTTGATCGCGCGGGACGCAACGGTGAGGTTGGTGTTGCGATAGTCGGCGTGCGGGAAGTAGGTGGTGAACTCGCCGATGACTTCCTTGATGCCGAGCTTCTCGGCATCCTCGGTGGTGAACTCTGCCGGCATCACGACAGCCTCGACCTGCACCTCACGCTCGGCGCTGGTGAGCGCCGGCATCACGGCTTCGAGGAAGTTCTCCTTCTTGACTCCCAGACCGTCCTTGCTGGGAATGACCACCGGGCGGCCGTTCTGCAGCTCGACCCGGGCGTCGGTGCCGCGGTCCATCTTCAGCTTGTCGATCTGCGGCTGCACCAGCGTCCAGAGCTTCTCCTGATCGACGGTGTGGGTGATGGCGTCCTCGCCCGGAGTGATGGTGATCGACTCGGCGATCTGGGCCGGGCTCACCTCGACGGTCTGGTCGCCGACCTTGACCACCACCGGGCCGGAGATCGCCGGCTCGCCCCACTCGGCGGCCGCGGCCTCGACGTCCGCATCGGTGATCGCGGGATCGGTCAGCTCGACGGCCGGCTCGACCCGGTCCTGATCGGGGTAGGCCTCCTCCAGCTTGGTGGCCAGATCCTCGGCGTCGACCGAGCGAGCCTGCACTCCGGGCGTACGCTCCAGCTTCACCGAGTCCTCCTCGATGACGTACGCCAGGCCGGCGTTGCTGGCGGGACGCTCGAAATCGGCGGCGATCAGGTCGGCGGTGCCGCGCAACTGCTCGGCGTCTCGGGTGTAGACCGGCTTCAGGTCGCCACCGCCGGTGAGCACCTGCCAGATGTGCATCGGGTTCCAGGAGCGACCGGCGCCGGCCTGGTCGACCGTGGCCTCGTAGTCGATGCCCAGCCCGGTCTCGGCCGGCATCACCTGCACCTCTTCGCCGTCCACGACGACGGTGACGGGTTGGTTGCTCTGCTCGGCCAGTTCGGTCTCGAGGGTGGTGACGGCCTCCTCCGGGGTCATCCCACCGATCGGCACCCCAGCCACGCTCGCGTTACGAGGGGTCTGGTCGCCGGCCATGAAGTATCCGGCCACGTAGCCGCCACCGATCACCACGAGAACACCCAGCACCACCGCGACGGCGATGGTGCGCCGGCGAGAGCTCGTGGTCGTGGCGCTCTTCTTGGCGGAGTTGCTCACAATGGTTCCGTCCTGGTCACTCAGCGGCTTGACGGCTCGACGTTCCTGAGCCGCCCGCGATCTTACGTCATGGATCCGAGATTGGCCGATCTCAGCGAGCATCCTCACCACATCGTGACCTGAGGGGCACAATGGCGCCCGTGCCCCTGTTGTCTCCGGTCCTGCTCGCCCTGGCCCTCACCACCGTGGCCGGGCTGGCAACAGTGGTCGGCGGCCTGTTGGTGCTGGGACGGCGTACGCCGGGACCGCGCACGCTGGCCTTCGGATTGGCCTTCGCGGCGGGGGCGATGGTCTTCATCTCGCTGGTGGAGATCCTGCCCAGCGCAGCGGAACACTTCACCGACAGCGCCCTCGGCGGCGGGGATCTGCGCTGGGCCACGGTGTGGGCGACAGCGGCCTTCCTGCTGGGGACGCTGCTGTTTCTGGCGCTGGATCGGCCCACCGGTGGCCTCACTCGCGGTCCCACGTCGGACGAGGCCTCCCTGAGACGAGTCGGCGTGTTGACCGCGATCGCGATCACTGCCCACAACTTCCCCGAAGGCATGGCCACCTTCTTCACGACCTTGGAGGGCCCGGAGCTCGGTGTACCGATGGCCGCCGCGATCGCGATCCACAACATCCCCGAGGGCATTGCGGTGGCGTTGCCGGTGTTGGCGGCCAGCGGCAGCCGGCGTACCGCGGTCTTGGTCGCGCTCGGGTCAGGACTCGCCGAACCGGTCGGCGCCCTGCTCGGCTATGCGGTGCTGGCGCCATTCCTGTCGCCGGCGGTGTTTGGGGCAGTTTTCGGCGGGATTGCCGGCGCGATGGTCTTCCTGGCGCTGGTGGAGCTGCTCCCGGTGGCGTACCGGCACAGTGAGGGCCGGGAAGCCGGCGCGGGCCTCATCACTGGCATGGCCGTGCTCGCGGCCAGCCTGGTGCTGCTGCAGTGGTGAGACGTGCTGCTGCAGTGGTGAGCAGGCCGGCAGCGGGTCATGACCAGGTACGCCGGTGCACCAGCTCGGCCCCGGTCGGGTCGGCGCCGCGGTGTGCGGTCAACAACTCCGGGCGACCGCTGGCGCCCAGGTAGTGGGCTCGATCCGAGCCGCCCACCCAGTGGTGCCAGGTCCGCGCGAACGCATCGGCGCCGGCGCGGCTGCCGCCGAGATCGCTGGGCACCGCGTGCCAGACCGATTCACCGGGCGGCGTACGCCCCCAGGCCAGCAGCCAGCCGGCCCGCCGATCGGACTGCGGGCGGTCTCGACGCACCAGATATCGCGGCTGACCGATCGGGGCCAACACTTCCTCCAGTGCGCGTACGAACTGCTGCGCCGCCTCGATCCCCGCCGAATGGGTGCCGGCATCCAGCTCGCATCGATGCACAGCTCGACTGTCGACGACGATGCGTACGCCCTCGGCGCCCACCGGCGACAGCCCCGCCGACCTCAGCCCGTCCGCGACGGCGGCGCCGTACTGCATCAGGGTCGGCTCCGCGTCCTCGAGCGCCCGCCGGCCGAATTCAGTGGCCCGCCACAGCCAGCCACCACCGGCCAGCAGGACGGCCGTCAGCACCGCCGCGCCCAGCGCCGGCACGACCGTCATCAGCACGGCGGCCAGCAGCACCGCCGCACCGCCGACGGCTGCGGTCCGGACCGGTTCCAGCGGGCTGGACCCGCGCCAGGCAAGACCGTCCTCGCGCAGCACCAGCTCGGGCAACAGGTCATCGGGGCTGGCCGGCGGTTCGGACCGGGTCCGTACGCTCGCCGAGGCGACCCAGAGCTGCGGCACCACCTGGTCCCGGACCGGCGCGCCGACCTGCCAGGCGGCGCGAATCGCCGCCAGGTTTTGGGACCGGCCCAGCGCACGCGCATTGAGGGCCGGCAGGTCGGCCACCACCGGCGGCGCTTCGGGGCTGAGCGCGTCGTCGAGGTGGGCGACCTGGTCGACGATCGCCCCCTCCGGGTCGGGGGCGTAGTAGCCCTCGTGCTTGCGTACCAGCCGCTGGTGGTCCCGATCCCCCAGGGGATGGTCCTCACTGATGGCCACCACGCTCCAAGTGGTGGCCACCTTGTCCGGGTCCTGCGGGTCCAACCGCAGGCCCCGGCCGCGCAGCTGGGTCACCGCGGTGACAGTGGTGGCGGTGGTGAGATCAACCACACAGTTGAGTCGGGGTGCATCCCAGCCCTCCCCCAACAACCCCCGGGTCCCCACCAACACCCGACCGGCGCCGGCGCTGAGCCAATCGGTGGCCCACCCCACCCAGTCACGGCTGCTCCACGGCCCCACCAACTGCGTGAGACCCACCGCCTGCCCTGGCCCCGGGTACGGACGCAGTTCCAGCCGGGCGGCGAGCTCGGGATCGGTCCGGGCAATCCACTGCTGCAGGTCCTGCACCACCGCCTGGTTGCCGGCCACCCGCGACCCGCTGACCAGGATCACCCCCAACTCGGCGACCAGATCATCGGCTGCAGCGGCCTCCGACACGGCGGTCAGCACGCCGAGAGCTGAGCCGGCTTCGGGCGCCAGGACGTCAGCCAGGTCGGCCGGCAGCGTGGCCGCCTGCTCGAAGTCGCACACCACCACAGCACGCAGGTCGCCGGCCCGGTTGGCGTACTCGTGGCGCAGGATGCTCGCCGCCGCCGTCCCCTTGGCCGCGCTGCGGGCCACCACCCGGTCCACCGGGGACCGGCCGCGCCGGATCCCAGCCCGGGTCCACTGCAGGCCCACCCCGGGCAGCACCCGACGCAGGGTCGCGATCATCTCCTCATCGCGCGGGTCATCGGAGTCGATCAGGACACCGGCGGACCAGTCCTCGATGACCTCGGCCCAGTCGGCCAGGGTCGGCGTACGCCGGTGCCGCTCCCGCAGCACCGCACCGTCAGGCAGCCCGCAGTGGCCGGCGCGATGGAGGCGCAGCACGGCGTCGCTGAGCTCGGGCCGGTCTCGCACCACCTGCTCCCAGTCCACCGGGGCACCGGTGGCCCTCGGCGTGACGAAGCGCAGGTCCAGCCAGCTGAACAACGCCGTGGAGCTACGTTCGGGGTCGGCAACGTGCAGCAGCAACTCCGCCAGGCGCTCGCCCTGGCGGCGGATCCAGGCGGTCTCGGTGGGAGTGGGAGTGGTGAACCAGGCCAGTTCGGCGTACGGGCTGAGGTAGCCCTGACGGACCAGTGCGGGGGCGCTGACGGCGTAGTCGACCGCACCGAAGAGGTCGGCGGCCAGGTGCTGCTCGTCCACCGAGAACCGTTCCGGCGGGGTCGCGGTGACCCCCAACACCCACGCCTGCGGCAGCCGCTCCAGCACCTCAGTGAGCAGGTCTCCCCAGGTGTGCAGCAAGTGGTGACACTCATCGAGCACGACCGTCAGGCGCGGCCGTCGGCCCATCTCGGTGAGCAACTCCTGGGCGCCCGGCGCGAGCCGGTCCACCATGACGTCGCCGTCACCGTCGGCAAAGCTCGCCAGCGCCTGGTAGGTCAGCACCGTCAGTCCGGTGGGCAGAGAACGGTCGCTGCTGGCCGCCAGCTCCGGGGGCGGAGTGAGCCGCTGCCAAGCCGCGATCCACTGCTGCTGGATGGCAGTGGTCGGCACGAACACCACCGCCGGTACGCCGCGCCGCCGGACCATCTCCAGGGCCACCGCAGTCTTGCCGGCACCGGCAGGCAGGACCAGCAGCCCCGGATCGCCGTTGAGATGCTCGCTGAGCCGGTCCAGCGCGGCCTGTTGATAGGGCCGCCACCTCCAGTTCGGGGGCAGCCCCCAACCGGGATCCGGATCGGTCATCGGATCAACTCAGCTGTACGCCTGCTGGCTCGCCATCGCCTGCTCCAGAGTGTGGATGCCGTCGATCACGACCCTGCGCAGGCCTGAGTCCAGCTTCGGGCGCGCGGCCAGTTCCCGTGCCGCCGCCAGCGTCTCCTCCGACGTCATCTCACCCGGGAAAAGTGCGGTCGCGATCCGGTTCATCAACCAGCCCGAGTGATGGTCCGGCAGCGCTGCGAGGATCTCGAAGCACCTCGGGACCAACGGTTCCACCAGGGCGTACTGGTCGGCACGGAACAGCCCGCCGGCGACCATCACCAGTTCGGCCCCCCGGCGCGGCGTGTCACTGGCCAACGAATCCAGCAACAGCCGCTTGCGGTCCAGATCGGGTTGCAATGCCAGCGCCAGCGCCGCCTCCGCGTCCCCCTCGCTGGACGGATCGAGTCGTGACTCCACCGCAATCAGGTCGTCCGGGGCGCCCAGACTGGCGAGGCGTTGCACCGCCTTCCAGCGCAACGACTGGTCCAGCTTCCGGCCCGGCAGCTGGACATCCCCCGACAACAGCCCGGTCAGCCAGTCGATGTCGTCGCTGACCCGCAGCAGCCCCCGGGCCGCCGTGAGCTGATGGTCGCTGCCCGGTTCGGATGCGGCCAGCATCGGTGCCAACGCCGCCGCGACCTGGGCGACACGTTCGGTCCGCAGCGCCGGCGCCGCGAAGGCACCCGCAAGGTCGTGGATCACGAAGTTCAGTTCGCCTCGGAACAGCGGCTCCAACGGTTCGGTCGACATAGCCTCCAGCACGGCGACCAGCGCCAACGTCGGGTCGATCCGCCCCAGGCGTACGCCGTCGCGCAGCTGGGCCAACGCCGCGGCACGGACCTGCGGGTCGGCGATCGCCGAGATCGGAGGTGCATGGTCGGGCAGCGGCGCGGACATGGTCGCCCAGCTCTCCAACCCGGCGTCCGGCAGCCACAACAGCACCTGGTCCGGGGCCGGCACCACCACCGGTTCGCCGGGCGCAACGACGACCTGTCGGCGTACCACCTCGGTCCCGTCGGCGCCGATCCCGACCACCTGCACAGCATGGTCGCGGACCGGTTCGGCCACCGGCAGACAGGAGACCTCGGCACCGCCGGGCACCTCGGCTGCCACCAGTTCATCCATCCCGGCGACCTGCAGCCACGCCTTCGCGAAACCATCGTGGTCGCCCGGCCAGACCTCCAACAGGTCGGCCAAGGTCGCGTTGCCAAAGGCGTGCGCCTCGAAATAGCGGCGCAGCCCGGCCTGGAACTCCTCATCACCCAGCCGGGTGGCGAGCTGGCGCAGCACCGCTGCCCCCTTGGAATAGGAGATGGCATCGAAGTTACTCAGCGCCGCCCGGGTGTCGGGGGCTTCACTGCCGGCCACCGGGTGCGTGCTGGGCGCCCGGTCCGCCACCGTCGCGTTGTCGCGCCGCCCGACCGCAAACTCCAACCAGGGCTGGTGGTCGGTGACGGTGCTGGCGACCTCCATCGAGCTGTATTCGGCGAAGGCCTCGTTGAGCCACAGCTCGTCCCACCACCGCATCGTGACCAGGTCACCAAACCACATGTGGGCCATTTCGTGACAGATGGTGCCGACCCGGGCGGCAACCTCGGCCCAGGTCACCGCGCCCCGAAACAGCAGCCGGTCCTGGAAGAGGACACAGCCCGGAGTCTCCATCGCGCCGGCGTTGAAGTCGGGCACGAAGACCTGGTCGTAGTCGCCGAAGGCGTAGGGCTGGCCGAAGCGTTCGTGATACTCGACCATCGCCGCCCTGGTCACCTCGAGGATGTCGTCGCCCTGCTCGGCGAGCTGCTCGGCCAGGGAGGCGCGGGCGAAGAGACGCAGCCCGATCCGCTCCCCCGGCTTGCCCGGATGCTCGATGCTGCCGCCGTCATGGCAGACGTACGCCCCGGCGACCAGGGTGATGAGATAGCTCGGCAGCGGCGGTGTGGTGTCGCTGCGCCACCGGCGCCTGGCCTCGGATACGTCGGCTGCATCGTCGACATGCATCGGAGCATTGCCCACCACCCTCCACTCCTGGGGTGCGGTCACCACCAGCCGATAGCGAGACTTGATGTCAGGTTGGTCGATGCAGGCGAACCACGACGGCGCGTTGTCCAGGAAGGACATCGCATAGAGATAGACACTCCCGTCCCGGTCGACATGACGATGCATCCCCTCGGCGTCCCCGCGATAGTCCGCTCGGCCACGTACCTCGACGGCGTGATCGCCCCGGGGCAGGTCGAGCAGGATCCGTCCCTCGTCCCACTCGGGATCGACGGGTGCGCCGTCAACCACGACGGCATCGAGCCGGGAGCCGGCGAAGTTGACGGCGAACTCACCGGCCTCGCGCAGCCGCAGGTGGATGGTGCTGGCGGTCCCGAAGTCCGCCTCGGCCAGATCCAGCATGACCTCGACCTCGGGGACCTCCAGCAGCGCGGAACGCTGCTCCGCCTCGGCGCGCGTGAGAACAGATGCCATGGCCCGACTCTAGTGGGGCGAGGCCGCTGTCCCCGGTGCGCCGAGATTCACCGCTGCCGCCCTGCAATGATGTCGCGGTGACCGTCTGCCTGCGCCCTCTCACCGCGGCCCACCACGAGGCCGGACTGCAACTGCGACACGAAGCCTTCGGCGCCCCGCGCCCGGCCGACTCCGGCAATGCTCCGGTTGCCAACACCGACGCCGATCCGGGCCGACACTGGTGGGGCCACACTGAGGCAGATGCCCTGCTGTCCCGCGGCTGCTGGGTCGAGTACGGCGCCTACTTCGGTGGCGTGGAGGTCCCCAACGCGGGGCTGGCTGGCATCACGATTGCCGCCGAGGCCCGCGGCCAGGGCCTGCTGAAGGAGCTGTTGGCGGTGCTGTGGCGCGAGGCCCGCGAGGCGGGGCGCTCCGTGTCGACCTTCTTCCCCACCGCGCCGGGCATCTATCGCAGCGCCGGCTGTGAGGTGATCGCCGACAAGGACACCATCCGGCTGCCGCTGGCGGGCCTGTCCCGCCTCAAGCCGGCGCCCGGCGTACGGCTCTCCCGCGGCAGCACCCAGGACGTCGCGGCGGTGCAGGACCTGTACGCCCGGGCCGCGGCCCGGACCAATGGCGCCCTGACCCGCACCGGGGTGCGCTTCACCACCACCGCGGCGGACCTGCTCGCCGAATTCACCGGCCTCACGATGGCCTGGCTCGAGGACGAACCGGCCGGCTACCTGTTGTGGGACCGCACCGTCGGCGACCACGCCACCGGTCCGGGGATCGCGGTCGAGGACTTCGTCTCGGTGCACCCCGACGCGACCCGGGCCCTGCTGGGCGGGTTGGCCAGCTTTGCTGCGGTCACCGACGCCATCACCATCGATGCCCCCGCCGAGACGCTGCGCTGGGCGCTGCCGGCGGCCGGCTGGGAGGTGATCGACCGGCGTCCCTACATGCTCAAGGTGATCGACCCGGTCGGCTCGCTGACCGCCCGGACCTGGCCGGAGCTGGATCTGGAACTGTCTTGGCAGTTGGTCGATCCGCTGCTCTCCGAGCTGACCGGCGGCTACCGGCTGCGAAGCCTCGGCGGGTCAGTGGAGGCCGAGCCGACCGAGGTCGGGGACGCGCCCTGTTTCACCGCCGGCGGGTGGGCCCTGCTCTTCGCCGGCGCCGCCACCACCGGGCAGTTGCGACTCACCGGGCAGCTGACCGGCCCCGCCGACCAGGATCGCCTCTTCGACGCCCTGGTCAGCGGGTACCGGCCAGCCATCCACGACTACTTCTGAGCCTCGAGCTCCCGTTCCGGTTCGGGGGTGGCCGCGTCGGTGAGCGGGGTGTTCATCATCTCGGGCAGCGCAAAGGCCGCCACCGCTGCAACCACGAAGGCGCCGGCCAGCACACCGAAGGCCAGCGGCAGGCCGCCGATCCCAATGAGGGCTGGCACCAACATCGGGGCGATGATGGAGGCGATTCGGCCGAAGGCCGCGGCAGCACCGGTGCCGGTGCCCCGGACTGTGGTCGGGTAGAGCTCCGGGCCGATGGCGTACAGCGCACCCCAGGCGCCCAGGTTGAAGAAGGACAGGGTGCAGCCGGCTGCCAACACCATCGCCTCGGTGTCCGCCGAACCAAACCAGAACGCCGCAGCGGCCGAGCCGATCAGGAAGACGGCCAGGGTGGGGCGCCGGCCCCATTTCTCGATGAGGAAGGCCGCCGCCGCATAGCCGGGCAGCTGCGCCAGCGTCATGATCAGGGTGGTTTCGAAGGCCTGCACCATCCCCAGGCCCCGGTCGACCAGCAGCGTCGGGATCCACAGGAAGGCGCCGTAGTAGCTCAGGTTGATGCAGAACCACAGCGTCCACAGCGCAGCCGTACGCCGGCGCAGCCCGCGTGACCAGATCGACTGGTGTCCCGCAGGGATCGGCTCCTCGACCACTTCCCCGTGTTCGGGCGGCGCGACGTTGCCGGCCTCCTCGAAGCGGCGTACGGCCGCCTCGGCCTCCTCGGTGCGCCCCTTCGACTGCAGGAACCGGACCGACTCGGGGAGTTTGAACCGCACGAAGAGGGCGTACGCCGCGGGCACCATGCCGATCACCAGCGCCCAGCGCCAGCCGTTCTCCATCGGGATGACGAAGCGCGCGATCACCGCAGCCGCGATCCAGCCGACCGCCCAAAAGGCTTCCAACAGCACCACGATGCGGCCGCGGATCCGTCGGGGCGCAAACTCGCTCACCAACGTCGAGGCGATCGGCAGCTCGGCGCCCAGGCCCAGACCGACGAGGAATCGCAGCACCATCAGCATCGCGACGCCGCCGGCCAGCGCCGAGGCACCGGTGGCGAGACCGTAGACCAACAAGGTCAGCGCGAAGACCTGACGGCGACCGATCCGGTCAGCGAGCAGGCCGCCCAGACTGGCGCCGACAGCCATGCCGACGAAGCCGATCGAGGCGATCCAGGAACCGGTCTGCTTGCTGATCATCCAGTCCGGGTCTGTCGCCAACGCGGCCAGGATGAACGAGATCAGCGCGACGTCCATCGCGTCGAGTGCCCATCCGATGCCCGATCCGGTCAGGAGCTTGCCGTGCTCCTTGTTGAACTTCAGGCGGTCGAGCCGCTGATTGCGGGTCAGCGGACCCTGAGGTGTCTTCATGTCGTCTTTCCGTTCGGCGCGGATCCATCGTCCGCGACATTCTCCTTGATTCCCCGCCACAGCTCGGTGAGCGCATGGCGAGCGGTATGGCGTGGCTGCCATCCGAGTTCGGTGCGAGCACGCTCGGTGCTCATCAGCGGGGCCCGCCGCAACAGCTCCACCCAGCCGGGATCGGCGGGGGTGAGCCGAGTGGCGTACGCCGTCCGGGCGGCGGCACGGACCAGCGGCCAGGGCAGTTTGCGGGTCCGACCGGTCGCCAGCACCGCCGACAGGTCCGGCCCGTGGAGCAGGTCGTTGGCGGCCAGGTTGTACGCCCCGACCCCGCCCGTCAGCGCGACCCGGACGTAGGCCCGGGCGGCATCCTCGGCATGGATCGCCTGCAGACGTACGCCATCCGGCACCGGCAACCGGCGCGGTGGCAGCGCGGCCAACTGGCGCCACGGCAGCCGACGGCCCAGAACGGTGTCGAGGATCTCGGCGGCAGCGGCGTGCTGCAGCACCATCGCGCTCCGCATCCGCGCGATCCGCAGCCCGGATCCGCGGGCGTCGATTTCGTCCAGGAGTCGTTCCCGGTCGACCGCGCGCTGGCTGAGCTCGGAGCCCGGGATGCCGTCGCGGGCGGCGTCCTCGACGTAGAGCTCCTCGTCGAGCGCCACCGGCTCCGCGTCAGGCACCGGGCTGTAGACGGCGACGCTGCTGGTGACCACAAGCTGCGGGATGCCGGCGCGGATGGCAGCGTCGGCGATCTGCGCAGTGCCGGTGGGGGCGAGCTGGATGACGGCATCGGCACCGGCCATGGTGCTGGTGAGCTGGTTGGCGGCTGTGGGTTCGGTGAGGTCATCGTCGATGACGTCGACGCTGGTGATCTCGGCGTCGGCGCGCAGCGCTGAGAGCACGGCGGTGCCGAGATTTCCGGTCGCTCCGATGACGACCACGCGCTTGCCCATGCGGCCTCCCTCGGCGGTGGGACGCGCCAACACTAGACCAACCGGTGTGGGCTCGCAGGCGGGGCCGTGATCGTGGACGACACGGGCTCAGACCTACTCCCGGACTACCCCCGACTGACACCTCCTCGCGCATCGGTCCCCGGCGCCCAGAACAGCACCTACGGCTAGTCGCGCAGGTGGTGTCGGCTGCGGATCGCCAGCAAGATGCCGCCCAGCACGGCCGCGACGCCGGAACCGGCCAACACCCCGATCTTGGCGAGGTCCACCAGCTCGCCCGTGAAGGACAGTTCGGCAATCAGCAGGGACACCGTGAAGCCGATCCCGGCCAGCATCGCCGCCGCCGCCAGGTCCACCCAGCGGATGGTGGAGTCCAGGCGTACGCCGGGCAGCCGGGTCAGCAGGAAGGTGCCGCCGGTGATGCCGACCGTCTTGCCCACCACCAGTGCGATCGCGATCGCCCACACCACCGGGCTGGCGGCCGCGGCGGCCAGCCCGTCGGCGCCGTTGAGGGTGACTCCGGCGGCGAAGAAGGCGAAGATCGGCACCGCAACACCGGTCGACAGCGGTCGGAACCGGTGCTCGAGGACCTTCGACAGCCCGGTCGCGGCGTGCTTGTCCTTGCCCAGCACCGGGACCGTGAAGGCCAACAGGACACCGGCGACGGTGGCGTGGATGCCGGAGTTGTAGAGCAGCGCCCAAGCGATGAAGGCCAGCGGCAGCAGCACCACCCAGTTGAGCCAGCGGCGGTGCAGCATCTGCTCCTCGAAGCGGCGTACCACCAAGCCGAACACCGCCAACGGCACCACGGTGGCCAGCAGGAACGGGATGGACAGGTCGGTGCTGTAGAAGATGGCGATGATGGTGATGGCGATCAGGTCATCGACCACCGCCAGAGTCAGCAGGAAGGTCCGGACCGCGACCGGCAGGCCACGTCCGACCACCGCCAGCACCGCCAACACGAAGGCAATGTCGGTGGCCGTCGGGATCGCCCAGCCCTGCATGGCATCGGCGCCGGTGGCGGCGATGATCGCGACGTAGATCCCGGCCGGCACCACCACGCCGCAGGCGGCGGCCACCATCGGCACCAGCGCCCGGCGCGGGTCGCGCAGGTCGCCGGCGACGAACTCCTGTTTCAGTTCCAGGCCGACCATGAAGAAGAAGATCGCCAGCAGTCCGTCGGCGGCCCAGTGGGCCAGGCTCAGGTCCAGGTGCAGCGGCCCGAAGTCGCGACCGAGGTGGATCTCCTTGAGCGAGGCGTACGCCTCCGGGGCCAGATTGGCGGTGACCATCGCCGCGACGGTGGCCGCCAGTAGCAGGGCCCCGCCGACCGACTCGACCCGCAACGCGTTCAGCAGGCGATGCCACCGGCTCCGGGCAGAGGTCTGTTCCTGGGCATGGGGGTCGTGGCTCACAGCGGCTCCGTCTCCTCAGGTACGCCTCAGGGCGCACGTCGATCAGCGCTGACCAGACTTCCCAGCAAACCGCGGACAGCCTAACGGAGGCCACCACCTCCGCCAAGCCCGGCGCGTACGAGGTCAGTCCGGGAAGGCCCTCAGTCCAAGAACGTCAGCGCCGCCACCACCGCTGCCTCGGTCGCGGTCGCCAGCGTGGGCTGCAGCACCGGTGCGAAGAAGGGGCTGTGATTGGCGTACGTCTGGCTGCCGGCCTCGGTGCGGCTGGTCATGGCTGCACTAGATCGCCGTCGCGGCAGGCCGCCAACGCTGCCAGCAGGCCCCGGATCTGGCCGGGGGTGACCGGCGGTTCGGCGCCGTGGCGGATCGCCTCGTGGAGGGCGCGGTAGTAGGTCTCCGACGGTCCGGGCCCATCGGAGTGGTCCTCGCTGTGGTCGGTGAAATCCAGCTGTGGTCGGTCGTAACCGCGGGTCGGGGTGGGCTCCCGGCGTGCGACCGGCGGCTCGCCGGCGTCGGTGGTGCGCCAGCGTACGGTGCTTCCGTCCACCACCAGGGTGCCCTTGCTGCCGGCCGCACGGAGTCGCTCCTGGCCGTACGCGTCGGCCGGGGTGATCTCGATGGTGACCAGGGTGCCCTCCGGCGACCGGAGCGCCGCGTACACCAGGTCCTCGGCATCGCCACCCGACAGCGGGGTGTGGGCGCGGTGGCTGGCGATCACCTCGACGCCGGGCGCAAACGCCAGCGCGAAGTCGAGGAAGTGGCTGCCCCAGTTGTTGAGCTGCCCGCCGCCCAGGTCCTGCCAAGCCTGCCAGTCGACGCCCTGCATGAAGTTGGCGTTGACGATCTCGAGCCGCAGCAGCGTGCCTATGGCACCCTCGGCGATCAGCTGCTTGGCCCGGGCGATGGCCGGGAAGAAACGGTGGTTCTGGAAGGCGGCGACGATGGTGCCGCGACGGTCGGCCTCGGCCAGCACCTCCTCACCCGAGGCGGTGTCCTGCGCGAACGGCTTCTCGACCACCGCGTGCTTGCCGGCCCGGACCGCGGCCAGCGCCTGGGGCTGGTGCAGATGCGAGGGCGTTGCCACGACGACGAGCTCGACGTCATCAGCCAGCAGGTCCTCGAAGGCGTCGACCGCGCGGGCGCCGGTGTCGGCCGCTACCTGGGCGGCGCGCTCCGGCCAGGCGTCATGGACGGCGACCACCTGATAGAGCTCGGGCAGTTGGAGCAGCGGTTGAATGTGCAATCCCCATCCGGAGCGGCCGAGGCCTGCGACGGCAACACGGATCGGGGCAACACGGATCGGGGCAACCTCAGGAGCGTCATCGACCATGCGGCTCAGCGTAGGGCTGGGGCCGGTGGCCGTGAACGCGACCCCCGCCCGAGGTCCGATAAGGTCGGCGGCATGGCGAAGATCATCTACACGCACACCGACGAAGCACCGATGCTGGCGACCTTCTCGCTGCTGCCCATCATCGAGGCGTTCTCCTCGACCGCTGGCGTGGAGGTGGAGACCCGCGACATTTCGCTGTCGGGCCGCATCCTCGCTGCGTTCGCCGACACCCTGCCCGCGGAGCAGCAGACCGCGGATGCGCTGGCCGAGCTCGGCGAGCTCGCGAAGAAGCCCGAGGCCAACATCATCAAGCTCCCCAACATTTCGGCCTCAGTGCCGCAGCTCAAGGCCGCCATTGCCGAGCTGCAGGCCCAGGGCTTCGCAATCCCGAACTACCCTGAGGATGCCTCGGCCGACCCCGACACCCGCGCCCGCTACGACGCCGTGAAGGGCTCGGCGGTCAACCCGGTGCTGCGCGAGGGCAACTCCGATCGCCGCGCCCCCGAGGCCGTCAAGAACTACGCCCGCAAGCACCCGCACCGGATGGGCGCCTGGTCCACCGACTCCAAGACCAACGTCGCCACGATGGGTCACGACGATTTCGCCTCCAACGAGCAGTCGGTCGTGCTGCCCGCCGACGACACCTTGAGCATCGTGCTGACGACCGCCGACGGTGAGCAGGTCCTCAAGGACGGCCTCACGGTGCGGGCCGGCGAGGTTGTCGACTCGACCTTCATGTCCGCCAAGGCCCTGTCGTCCTTCCTGGCCGAGCAGGTGCAGCGCGCCAAGGACGAGAACGTCCTCTTCTCGCTCCACCTCAAGGCCACCATGATGAAGGTGTCCGACCCGATCCTCTTCGGTCATGCCGTCAAGGCCTTCTTCGCCGAGGTCTGGGACCAGTACGGTGACCAGCTCGAAGCTGCCGGCCTGTCCGCCAACGACGGCCTCGGTGCCGTGCTGGCCGGGCTGGGCCAGGTCGATCCCGAGGTTGCCGAGGGCGTACGCGCCGGCGTCCAGGCCCGGCTGGCCGAGGGGCCGGCGTTGGCGATGGTCAACTCCGACAAGGGCATCACCAACCTTCACGTCCCAAGCGACGTCATCGTCGATGCGTCGATGCCGGCCATGATCCGCACCTCGGGCCACATGTGGGGTCCGGACGGTGAGGAGGCCGACACGCTGGCCGTCATCCCGGACAGCTCCTACGCCGGCGTCTACCAGGCCGTGATCGATGACTGCCGCGCCCACGGGGCGTACGACCCGACCACGATGGGTTCGGTGCCCAATGTCGGTCTGATGGCCCAGAAGGCAGAGGAGTACGGCTCGCACGACAAGACCTTCGAGATCCCCGCCGACGGCACCGTCGAGATCCGCAACTCGGCCGGCGAGGTGCTGACCTCCCACCAGGTCGAGGCCGGCGACATCTGGCGCGCCTGCCAGACCAAGGACGCCCCGATCCGGGACTGGGTGAAGCTGGCCGTCAACCGGGCCCGCGCCACCGGCGACCCGGCGATCTTCTGGCTGGACAAGGCGCGCGCCCACGACGCTAACCTGATCGCCAAGGTCGAGGCCTACCTGCCCGAGCACGACACCGAGGGTCTGGACATCCAGATCCTGCCCCCGACCGAGGCCACCAAGGTCTCGATCGAGCGGATCCGCCGCGGCGAGAACACCATCTCGGTGACTGGCAACGTGCTGCGCGACTACAACACCGACCTCTTCCCGATCCTGGAGCTGGGCACCAGCGCCAAGATGCTCTCGGTGGTCCCGCTGATGGCTGGCGGCGGCCTCTTCGAGACCGGCGCGGGCGGCTCGGCCCCCAAGCACGTGCAGCAGCTGGTCGAGGAAAACTACCTGCGCTGGGATTCCCTCGGTGAGTTCCTGGCACTGGCCGAGAGCCTGCGTCACCTCTCGAAGACGGCCGGCAATGCCCGCGCCGGAGTGCTGGGCGACGCCCTCGACAAGGCCACGGAGACGCTGCTGAACGAGAACAAGTCGCCGGCCCGCAAGCTCGGCCAGATCGACAACCGCGGCTCCCACTTCTGGCTCGGTCTCTATTGGGCACAGGAGCTGGCCGCGCAGACCGCCGACGCTGATCTGGCGGCCGCGTTCGCCCCGATCGCCCAGCAGCTCGCTGAGCAGGCCGAGACGATCGAGGCGGAGTTGATCGCCGTCCAGGGGAAGCCCACCGACATCGGCGGCTACTTCCGCCCCGACGTCGACAAGGCCAGCGCGGTCATGCGCCCCTCGGCGACGCTGAACGGGATCATCGCTCAGCTCGGCTGAGGTCGATCCAGACCTGAGACGCGGACGCGCAGGGCACCTTCGGGTGTCCTGCGCGTCTGTGTTTGTCGGGTCCTTGGGGCCGGGCGCCGTCAGCGCTCCACCTCGCGACGGGCGCGGCGCTCCAGGTCAGCCAGCGGGGTGAGGACCGTGGCAGCTTCGGCGCGGCTGTCCTCGTAGACCGCCATGATGTAAGGCGCGAACAGCGGCATCGTCAGCGCCAGCTGACCGCGGCTCGGCGCGTGGACGAAGCTGCCCCGGATGAGTGACTCGCGATAGCGGGTGAGACTGGAGGGGCTCCGCCCGAGCACCGCGGCGATGTCGCGGGTCAGCGCCCGACCGCCGAGGGCAGCCAGCGCCGCGAGATACTCCCTCTCCCGGTCGGTCAGCTGCTCCCACTCGGGCCCCAGGGTGCCCAACGCCAGGTCCCGGTTGACCTCGGGGATCGCCGCGCGGGCGTCAGCCAGCAGGATCTCGTCGGGGCCAGGTGCCTGTTCCCAGATCGCATCGGCGAAGAGTTGGACATGGGCCGGATAGCCGTGACTGACCTGTCCCACCGCCTCGACCGCTTCGGGATGCCAGAACACGCCCCGCAGCACCGCCGGTTCGGTGATCGCCCGCGCCATGTCCTCGGGTTCGAGGGCGGCGGGTAGCTCCCGCAGTTTGAAGAGCCGGTCCGGATGAGTGACGCCGGCCCGCAACAGCGCCCCGCGTACGCTCAGCAGCCCCGCTCCCGCAAACAGCACCGGCACATCGGGATGGTCAGTGTTGAGCCGAGCCAGGGCCGCGGCCAGCACGGCGAGGTCCTGTTCGCCGGCGACCTGCATCTCGTCCAGGGTGAGCAGCAGCCCGCCGCGGCCGTGGTCCTCGCGGATGGCCACGGCCAGGTCGGCCAGGGCCTGGGCCAGCTCCATCGGAGTGGCGCCCATGCCGGTGGTGGGACCGGCTGCGTTGGGGTGGGCGAGATTGACCTCAGCACTGACGCCCGCCAGCCCGACCTGGATCGACTCAAAACTGCGCAGCGCCTTACGAAACAGACCAGACCGGTCCTCGGCGAGCCGCTTGGCGTACCGAGCCAGGTAGTCGATGAGCTGATTGGTCTGTCGCGCCGCTTGCATGCTGATGACCCGGTAGCCCCACTCCTCCGCGTGGCGCGCCATCGCGCTCAGCAGGACGGTCTTCCCGACCCCTCGTGGCCCGACCACGATGGTGTCGGCCGCCTTGGCACGGCCACCGGTGCGGACCGCATTGACCATCGCCGACCAGCGGGTCAGCTGGGCCTCGCGGGCGACCAGGGTGGGCGGCATGTGACCCGCGCCCGGGGTGTAGGGGCTGTCATGCATGCCACCTAGAGTTACATACAACTCCGACACTATGTCGCTCTATGTCGGCGGCGGGCCCAGACCGCCGGCCCTGGGGCGTACGTTTGTGCCCGCCGGGTGCTGAGTGGCTGCACAACTACAGTCCCGTGTGGTCCCGCGCCCGGATCCGGCGTTCTGACCTGCACAACTACAGCCGACTGAGGTTCTGTCACGGCTGGCCCGGGAGCCTTGCCCACCTACCCGGCCCCCTGCGCGTACCTTTCCTCAAGATTGAGGAAACTGGCCTCAGATCATGGGTTTCGGGCTTGGAACCTCAACTTGTTGAGGAACCGTACGCCGGCACGGCTCGCCCGATACCGCCTGCGAGGCGCCGCAACCTGATCACCGCCAACAGGTTGGCGCCGCGTCTTGAGCCGACTACCGAGGCTCAGTCGCCGAGCTCGCCCTTCCATGGGTGGTCGTCCTTCAGCGTTCCCGCCAACCATGCCCGCTGACTCGAGCTCAGCACCGGGAGCAGCGTGGCGAAATCCTCATTGTCCTTCGGAACCAACTGCCGCGACTTGTACAACAGGACGACCTCAGGCGGCGCACAGGGCACACCGACTGGTGTCTCCAGATTGAACTCGTCGCGGTCTCGGCGAATCCCGTGGCTGCCACGTGGAAACACCCACTCGCGACCCTCGAAGAGCGAAGGCAGGAACTCGAACAGCACGCCATCCACGTCCACCCGGACGACATAGGGTCCGGCCGGCAGGTGTCGACCGTCCCACGGCTCTTCCTCGCCCGTGCGAGACGTCCTCAGTCGGGGCCCGCGGCCTGCCAGCAACTCAAACAGTTCAGCGTTGTCTCGGGCATCCATCATGATGTCGACGTCACCATGTGCCCTCGTCTCCCTTCCGGCGTGACAGTCCACGGCCCACCCGCCGGCGATCCACCACGACCTCGGGTAGGGCCGCATCATCCCTGACACCATCTCGATCACGTCATCCAGATTCATCGTCTGTCTCCCCTCAGTCCTCGATCTCGCCGATGTGGACCAGTGCGTCGCCGCCGTTGGCCAACGGTGCTTCGGTACGCCCGATCACCATGCCGTCGCGGTCGGCCTTGACGACCGCCAGGCGCTTGCCGAAGGAGTTGTAGAGGTCACCCAGGCGCTGGCCGCGGGTGACGTGTTCGCCGAGTTCGGCCTCGATCTGGACCAAGCCCGTACGCCGCGCGCGGACCCAGCCCGACCGCCAGCAGACCGCCGGTGGGGTCGCCGCGGTGAAGTCCTCGGGCAGGTCGATCATCCCGAGCCGGGCCAGCACCCGCATCACCCCGGCCACGCCGGCCTCGATCGCCCAACGGTCGAAACGCCACGCCTCGCCGGCCTCATAGAGCAGCACCCGGGCGCCGCGCTCGCGGGCCGCATAACGCAGCGAGCCGTCGCGCAGCTTCGCGTGGTACATCACCGGCGCGCCGAACGCCTCGGCCAGGTCGCGGGTCTGCTCATCCTCCAGGTCGCAGCGGATCTGGGGCAGGTTGGTACGCCGGTCCGAACCGGTGTGCAGGTCGATGCCGACGTCGCACTTGGCGACCACCTCGTTGAGCATCAGGTGTGCGATCCGACTCGCGAGCGACCCGCGCGGGGAGCCCGGGAAGGACCGGTTCAGGTCGCGCCGGTCGGGCAGGTAGCGGTCGCCCTGCATCACGCCGAGCACGTTGACGATCGGCACCGCCAGCACGGTGCCGCGGATGGTGGCCGCGTTCAGCATCGGCAACACCTTGCGGATCACCTCGATGCCGACCACCTCGTCGCCGTGGATCGCCGCGTCCAGCCACACGATCGGACCGTCCTGGCGGCCGTGGATGACGTGCACCGGCAGGCTGACCTCAGCGCCGGTGATGAGGCGGGTAATCGGCAGCGACACCTCCCGCTGGCTACCGGCCCGCACGCGTACGTCACCGATCGAAAAGGTGCCACGGCGGGTCCGCGTCGTCCGGGGAGACGTCGCCGGGACCACCGCCTCGGGCAACTCGGCGCTCACTCCACGCTCCGGTTCTTGCGCCGAACCGCGACCGGCGGCCGGCCGCCGGCGTACGACAGGCTCGGGTCGACCAGGAATCCCTGGCTGAGCGCCTCGCGCCCAATGAGCATCCGAAACCCCATCTCGTCGCGGTCGGCCAAGGTCACCTCGGCGGTGAGCTCCCGGCCAGCCAACTCGATCGGCACACTCACGACGTAGCGGTCCTCGACGTGGCCCGACGAGGACCGGACCGCCCGCGAATCGTGCACTGGCAGCTCGACCTGGACCGCGTCGGCGGCGCTGGCCTGCCACGGATGCAGCACGAATCGGAGCCAATCCGTACCATCCCGGTCGACCACTCGCAGGTCAAAAGCGTGGATCGCGGAGGTCTTCGCTCCGGTGTCGATTTTGGCCTTGATCCACGGCACCCCCAAACTAGGGATGCGGATCCACTCCCGCCAGCCCACGATGGTCGGATCCGTGGTTTCCACCTCAAGTTCGCTCACACACCTATCTTCAGGGAAAAGGCATGAAGCTCGCCATCCTTTCGCGGTCCCCGCGCGCCTATTCGACCCAGCGGCTCCGCTCGGCGGCCCTGGATCGGGGCCACACCGTCAAGGTGTTGGACACCCTGCGCTTCTCGATCGACCTGTCGGGTGACGAACCGGACCTGCAGTTCCGGGGCCGCCCACTGTCGACCTACGACGCGATCCTGCCGCGCATCGGCGCCTCGGTGACCTACTTCGGCACCGCCGTGGTACGCCAGTTCGAGCAGATGGATGTGTACACCCCGAACACCGCCAACGGCATCATGAACTCGCGCGACAAGCTGCGTGCCACCCAGGTGCTGTCGCGACACAACGTGGGGATGCCGGCGACCGCGTTCGTCCGCAACCGGGCCGAGATCGCCAATGCGATCGAGATGGTCGGTGGCGCGCCGGTGGTGGTGAAGCTGCTGGAGGGCACCCAGGGGATCGGCGTGATCCTGGCCCCCACCATGAAGGTCGCCGAGGCGATCGTGGAGACGCTGCAGGGCACCAACCACCAGGTGCTGATCCAGCGTTTCGTCAAGGAGTCCAAGGGCCGCGACATCCGCGCCCTGGTCGTCGGCGACCGGGTCGTGGCGGCCATGCGTCGTCGCGCCCAGGGCGATGAGTTCCGCTCCAATGTGCACCGTGGTGGTTCAGTGGAGGCGGTCGACCTGGACCCGGCGTACGCGGAGGTGGCGGTGCGCTGCGCTCAGATCATGGGCCTGCGGGTTGCCGGGGTCGACATGCTGGAGGGCAACGACGGCCCGCTGGTGATGGAGGTCAATTCCTCCCCCGGGCTGGAAGGCATTGAGGCGGCCACCAAGCTCGACGTGGCCGGGGCGATCGTGGACTACATCGCCGACCAGGCCGGTTTCCCCGACATCGACGTACGCCAGCGGCTCGCTGTCTCCACCGGCTACGGCGTCGCTGAGATCGCGGTCATGTCCGGGTCGGACATGATCGGCAAGACGTTGGACGAGTCGGGGCTGCGGGAGAAGGACATCCAGGTCCTCACGCTGCACCGCGGCACCAAGGTGATCCCCAACCCGCTGCCCTCGAAGACCCTCGAGGACGGCGACCGGCTGCTGTGCTTCGGCAAGCACGAGAACATGCGGGCGCTGATCCCGGCCCGGTCCCGGCGGGCGCGTCGGGTCCGCAAGCTGTCGGCGAAGGCGATCCAGGAGGCCAGCACCCACCCCGCCCCCGAGGTCGTTCCCGACACCGAGGGCTGAGGGCGTACGCCCGGGCGCTCACAGCGGGCGCCGGGCGGCTCCCTTGTCGGCGGACTGGGCCAGCATCGCGTACACCTTGAGCGCGGTGGAGACCTCACGTTCGCGCTGCTGCGGCCTCCAGCCGTGCTGGTCGGCGACCGCGCGGCGACGTTCCAGCTCGGCATCGTCGACGTCGAGGTGGATCCGGCGGTCCGGGATCGAGATCTCGATCATGTCCCCGTCCTCGACCAGCCCGATGGTGCCGCCGGCGGCCGCCTCCGGGGAGACGTGCCCGATCGACAGACCGGAGGAGCCGCCGGAGAACCGGCCATCGGTGATGAGGGCGCACTTCGGGCCCAGCCCGACGCCCTTGAGGTACGCCGTCGGATACAGCATCTCCTGCATCCCGGGGCCGCCCTTGGGGCCCTCGTAGCGGACGATGACGATGTCACCGGGCTCGATCTGACCGCCCAGGATCGC
Source organism: Parenemella sanctibonifatiensis (assembly GCF_002250565.1). Classification (GTDB taxonomy): domain Bacteria; phylum Actinomycetota; class Actinomycetes; order Propionibacteriales; family Propionibacteriaceae; genus Parenemella; species Parenemella sanctibonifatiensis. The sequence goes on along the minus strand of NZ_NMVJ01000010.1, from coordinate 230,463 downwards.
GCCGACAGCGGCCTCCTGGGATTCGCTCACCTTGGCTCGGCCGCGGAACACCCACTGCTCCTCCGGTACGCCGGCGGTCTTGACGATCGCACCGTCGGTGGCGAGGTTGCCGTAGAGCACCGCCAGGCCGCCGTCGGCGGTGTACGCAAACTCGACCGACCGGATGCAGCCCTCCTCCGGGTCCGTGTCGAGGCTGTCCCAGCGGTTCGTAGAGCTGAAGGGCTCGGTGGTGCGGACCCCGCCCGGCGCGGCATGAAAGAGCTCGATCGCCTCGTCCGACGCCTTGCCGGAGCGGATGTTCCACTCCCCCAGCCAGGCGTCCAGGGTCGGCGAATGGATGCTGTGCACGTCGCGGTTGAGCAGGCCGCCGTTGTCGAGCTCGGCCAGGATCGCGGGGATGCCGCCGGCGCGGTGCACGTCCTCCATGTAGAACTTGCCGCTGTTGGGGGCGACCTTGCAGATGCAGGGCGTGACCCGCGACAGGGCGTCGATGTCGTGCTGGTCGAAGTCGACGCCGGCCTCCACCGCGGCGGCGAGCAGGTGCAGCACGGTGTTGGTGGAGCCACCCATCGCGATGTCGAGACGCATCGCATTTTCGAAGGCGTCCTTGGTGGCGATGTTGCGCGGCAGCACGCTGGCATCGTCCTCGCCGTAGTAACGGTTGGCGAGCTCGACCACGATCCGGCCGGCGTCCTCGAAGAGCACCTTGCGGGCCGCCGAGGTGGCCAGCGTGGAGCCGTTGCCGGGCAGCGACAGCCCCAGCGCCTCGGTGAGGCAGTTCATCGAGTTGGCGGTGAACATGCCGGAGCAACTCCCGCAGGTCGGGCAGGCTTCCTGCTCGATGGCGAGCAGGTCCTCATCGGGCGTGGCCGGGTCGACCGAGCGGACCATGGCGTCGACCAGGTCGAGCCGGGTGACCGTGCCGTCGGCGCCGATGGTTGCCTTGCCGGCCTCCATGGGGCCGCCGGAGACGAAGACGGTGGGGATGTTGAGCCGCAGTGCCGCCAGCAGCATGCCGGGCGTGATCTTGTCACAGTTGGAGATGCAGACCAGCGCATCGGCCTGGTGGGCGTTGACCATGTATTCCACCGAGTCCGCGATGACCTCGCGGCTCGGCAGCGAATAGAGCATGCCGTCATGGCCCATCGCGATGCCGTCGTCGACCGCGATGGTGTTGAACTCCTTGCCAACACCGCCGGCTTCGGCGATCGACTCGGCCACCAACTGACCCATGTCCTTGAGGTGGACGTGCCCGGGCACGAACTGGGTGAAGGAGTTGGCGATCGCCACGATGGGCTTGCCGAAGTCGGATTCGGTCATGCCGGTGGCGCGCATCAGGGCGCGTGCGCCGGCCATGTTGCGACCGTGGGTGACGGTGCGGGAACGCAATGCAGGCATGTCGGCAAGGCTATTCCTCCGTTGCCAACCCGGCGGCGGACGCGTAGATGATGGGACGCGGCCGCGTGGATCGTGGGACGGCCTTCACCCAAGGTGGCTGGTTCGCCACGCCACTACACTGGGCCCCATGCCGCCGACGATTGACGTGCCCGCCGCCCGCCAACTGACCCCGCCGACGGGCCGACCCGGGATGCCGACGACGGCCCGCTGGGTCGGCGTGCTGCTGGCAACCCTGGCCCTGACCTTGGGCCTGTTCGTGCCGGCGGCGCCCAGTGCGTACGCCCAGTCCGATGACCTCTACGAGAATCTGGACCTCACCTACGCGATCCAGGAGGACGGCACCGTTGACGTCACCATGGACGTCACGCTGCGGTTCGGATCCAATTCGGGCCGTCACGGTCTGGAGATGCGGCTGCCGATCCGCGAGCCCTACGACCCCAGCGGTGGCGGCGGCTCCAGCGACCAGGACCGCACCTACGACTACTCCAACTTCGATGTGAGCTCTCCGGACAACGTCAGCACCAAGCTGTCGAAGACCGAGGTGCCCGACGGTGACCACGCCGGTTGGCTGCGGCTGCGCATCGGTGACCCGGACCGCACCATCAAGTCCGACACGGTCACGTACACCATCACTTACGAGGCTGACGGGCTGCTCACCACCTACGAGGGCATCGAGTTCTACTACGACGCCCTGTACGCCGGCGGCAACCCGGCGATCGCCAGCTCCACCATCACCGTCGAATCGCCCAGCTCGGCCCCGGTGGAGGACCTGCGCTGCGTCCGCGGCAGCGACTCTTCCCAGACCGACTGCGACCAGTTCGACTTCTCCGGCACCACGGTGACGGTGTCCAACAGCAACCTCGCCGACGACGAGGGCATCACCCTGGCCGCGCAGTACCCGCTGGGGTCGATCCAGAACGCTGAGCCCAACCTGATCCCGGCCGACACCCCCAACGGCGACCAGAGCATGTCGCTGTCGTCGGTCGAGTGGCCCATCATCGGGGGCCTGTTCGCGGTGGTCGCCGCCATCGCCGCTGCCGTCGTCGGCCTGGCCCGCAAGTACTGGCTGAAGGACGAGCGCTTCCTGGGCGCCCCTCCCGGAACCATCCCGCCCAACCCGGAGGAGGCCGAGGTCGGCCGCGACCCGGGCAACCTCGAAATCCCCGTGGCCTTCTCCCCGCCGCCGATCAGTGTCGGTGAGGCCGGTCTACTGCAGGACGGGCAGTGGGATGTTACTGAAATCACCGGCACCTTGGTCACCCTCGCGGTGAAGGGTGCCTTGCGGCTGGATCCGGAGCGCAAGCAGGTGACGTTGGTGGACCGCAACGTCGCCGATCGGCCCGAGGAACGAGTCCTGCTGAACGCGTTGTTCAACAACCGCGGCCCCGGCACCGAGGCCAGCCTCGAAAGTCACACTCTGCATTCGGCCAACGAGCAGATGTCCGAGGCCGTGCGTGCCACCGTGGACAAGGCCGGCTGGTTCAAGTCGCTGAGCATGTCAAAGGCGGCCCGGCGCGGCTCCAGCTTCGGCGGCATCGCGATCCTGCTGATCCTTGGCTACAACTTCATCGGCGGTGCCGGACTCAATGTCCTGCTGGCCGCCGCCGCGATCGCGATCCCAGTGATTCTGGCCTACAGCGTCTATCGAGCGGCGAAGAAGCGCGGCCAGCGTACGGCGGTGGGCCGTGCCCTCACCGACCAGATCGAGGGCTTCCGCCTTTATCTGTCGACGGCTGAGGCCAACCAGCTGAAGTTCGAGGAGGGCGAGGACATCTACTCCAAGTACCTCCCGTGGGCGATCGTCTTCGGTCTCACCGAGCGGTGGACCAAGATCTGCCAGCAGCTGGTGGACCTGGGACGGCTCTCTGACCAGGAGCCCTACTGGTACAGCGGCACCGGCAACTTCTGGATGAACTACGCGATCTGGAACAGCTTCACCCACTCGATGCATTCGGCCACGACTCCCGAGCCGCCGGCGCCCGACACCTCCGGCTGGGGCGGCAGCAGCGGCTTCGGCTCGGGTGGCTCGGGCTTCGGCGGTGGCGGCATCTCCATCGGCGGCGGTGGTGGCGGCATGAGCTCGGGTTCGTGGTGAGCGAAGTGTTGGCTGGGGGTGCGAGGTCGTTCACGTCCGGGCCCCGTTCTGCGTCGACTACCGCGACTACGTGTGGTCCCGCGCCACAGTGATTGCGGTCTGCGACCCGGCACGGGTCATCCGCCAGCTCTGAACCTCAGCGGGGCATCCGCCGCCAGACGGGGCGTGGCACCAGCTTCGCGACCGCGAACATCACCCGCAGCTGCCACGGCACCCAGACATCAGCCTTGTCGGCTGCCAATGCCGCGACCGTGGCGTCGGCGACCTGGTCGGGAGTGCTCGAGAAGGGTGCGGGTTTCATGCCCGCCGACATCCGGCCGATGACGAAGCCGGGCCGCACCACCAGCAGGCTGACGCCGGTGCCGTGCAACGCATCGGCCATCCCGGTCGCGAACCCGTCCAGGCCGGCCTTGCCGGAGCCATAGACATAGTTGGCGCGCCGCACGCGTACGCCCGCCACCGAGGAGTACGCCACCAGCTTGCCGTGGCCGCGGTCCCGCATCCGGGTGCCGACCACGGTCAACAGGCTGGCTTGGGCAACAAAGTCGGTGTGCAGGACACGCACGACTTCGCGGTGGTCGTTCTCGGCCCTGTCCTGGTCGCCCAGCACCCCGAACGCCATCACGGCAATGTCGATCGGTCCGTGCTCGGCCTCGATGGCGTCCACCACCGCAGGGTGTCGGACGGTGTCGTCGGCGTCGAAGGCCACGGTCGCGACCCGATTGGCACCCGCGGCTTCGCAGCGGGCCACCTCCTGCGCCAGGAAGGGTTCGTCATCCCGTTCCCGGGCGGCGAGCACGACCGTACGCCCGGGTGCCAGCCGCACGGCCACCTCCAGACCGATCTCGCTGCGGCCACCGAAGATGACGACCACGCCACCGGTGGGCAGCCCGCTCATCGCTGCCCCGCGGCGCCCAGCACATCGCTGCTGGGAAGGTCGACCGCACCGATCTGGTCCAGGACGAAGGCGAGTTCGTCGGCCCGCTGCCGCCACCGGTCGTAACGGCCGGACCGGCCGCCGTGGCCGGCCACCATCTCGCAGCGATAAATGATCGGCCGCTCGGTCTGGTCCGAGGTGACGGTGTCGCGCAGCCGCGCCACCCACTTGGTCGGCTCGACGAACTCGACCCGGGTGTCGTTGAGACTGGTGGTCGCCATGATCGCCGGATAGTGCGTGGCGGCGATGTTCTCGTACGGGCTGTAGCTCTTCATGTACGCATACACCTCGGCATCGTGCAGCGGGTCGCCCCATTCCTCCCATTCGCCCACCGTCAGCGGCAGGCTCGGGTCCAGGATCGTCGTGAGCGCGTCCACGAAGGGCACCCCGGCCAACACCACCCGGAATCGCTCCGGCGCGAGGTTGGTGATCGCCCCCATCAGCAGACCACCGGCGCTGCGGCCCTCGGCGGCCAACCGGTCCGCCGCCACCCAGCCGGACTCGACGAGGGCGTTGGCGCAGGCGACGAAGTCGCTGAAGCTGTTCTTCTTACGGTCCAACTTGCCGCCCTCATACCAAGCCCGGCCCAGCTCGCCGCCGCCGCGGACGTGGGCGATGGCGTAGACGACACCGCGGTCCAGCAGCGAGAGCCGACTGGCGGAGAAGTCCGGATCCACCGACACCTCATAGGCGCCGTAGCCGTAGAGGAAGCCCGGGTTGCGGCCGTCCGGGGTCAGATCGGCGCGGGCGACCAGCGAGATCGGGATCTGCGTGCCGTCCTCGGCGGTGGCCCAGAGGCGACGTTCGACGTAGTGGCCGGGGTCGTAGCCGGGCACGGGGGTCTGTCGCAGCACGGTTGACTCGCCGGTGGCCAGGTCGACCTCGCACACGGTCGGCGGCACCACCAGGCTGGTGAGCTCATACCGGATCCGGGTCGCGGCCGGCTCCCGGTTTTCGTCGAGCTCGATGGTGTTGAGTTCGCCGTCGGCGCCGATGTCCCAGGTCGCGTCAGTCCGCCATCCTTCCTCCCCCGCGGGGATGATGCGTACGCCAGCCAGGCCACCGGACCGCAACGTCAGCGCAAGGGCGGAGTCGAAGTGGTCGACGGTGTCGAAACGTTCGCCCGGTTCGGGGACCAGCAGTGTCTCCCAATGCTCCGGGGTGGAGGTGCCCCACGGAGCCCGGGCCAGTTCGAAGCCTTCGTGGCGCAGGTTGTGGACGACCAGTAGCTCGTCGCCGGCGACCTCGAGGCGATACTCGAGGCCGTCGCGGCGTTCGGCCACCATGACCGGCTCGGCGTGCGGGGTGGCCAAGTCGAGCACCCACCACTGCGCGGTGGTGGTGGAACCGGACATCACCGTCAGCCAGCGGCCGTCACGGGAGGTCTGGAAGCCGAGCGAGAAGCGTTCGTCGTCCTCGCGCAGCACCAGCGTGTCGGTGTCGGCGGGCTGTCCGATCGTGTGGCGCCAGATCTGGTTGTGTCGCCAGGCATCGTCGACGCGGGTGTAGAACACCACCGAGGCGTCCTGGCTGAAGGCCAGCCCGTAGCCGACGTTGGTGACGACGTCATCGACGGTCTCACCGGTGGCCGGGTCGGTGACGACGACGTCGAAACGTTCGTCGCCGGCGACGTCAAGGGCGTACGCCAGCCGGCTGTGGTCGACCGAGGTGGCGATGCCGCCGAGGCTGAAGAACGCCTGCCCCTCGGCGAGCGCCGGGCAGTCGAGGATGACCTGTTCGCCGGGCAGCAGTTCGCCGGGCACCAGCTGCGGCAGCTGGTCGGGATCGGTGACCGGCAGCCGGGACATGGTCGGATATTGCTGCCCCTCGGCGGTGCGCGTCAGATACCAGTAGTCGCCGTCCTTGACCGGCACCGACAGGTCGGTCTCCTGGGTGTGCCGCTTGATCTCGGTGAAGATCGCCTCGCGGACCGGCTCCAGATGGGCAGTGACCGCATCGGCGTACGCATTCTCGGCCTCGAGGTGGGCGATCACAACCGGATTGTCCTTGTCGCGCAGCCATTCGTATGGGTCGATGACGGTGTCGCCGTGGTGGCTGCGGGTGGTCTCGCGGCGCTCCGGCCGGGGCGGCTGTACAGGCTGAGGCATGGTGCTCAGGCTAGCCGCCCGACCCTGCGGCGGCTCAGGCCGTGGCGTCCCAAGCCGCCAGCAACTCTGCCTCCACCGAGCCCGGCTCCGGCGGTTGGTTGGTGCGGTTGGCGGTGGGGTTCTGGCCGGTGCCGTCGGGAGTGCTGGTGAAGTGGACCGACTCCTTGTCCCGGATCAGGTGGACCGTCCGGGTGCCGCTGGACCAGGTCCCCCGCATCGCGGTGAACGCGGCGGTGAGGTCAGTCCCGCGATCGACGGTGAGCTGGATCGACTCTGGGCCCAGCTGGATCATCCGGGTGCGGGCCTTGATCGCCTGTTCGATCCCGGGCCCGACCTCGGCCAGCTGCTCCGGCGCCATGATCGAGGCCCGAAAGCGGTGGTCATTGGCGGTGCAGTAAACGGTGATGAGGAGGTCAATGTCGGGCGGGTTCAGCCAGCGCCGGCAGGCGTCGAGCTCGTGGGACTCGAAGTTGACCTCTCCGTCGGCAATCCGGGTCCGTCCCTGGTCGGCGTACGGCAGCACGGCGCGGACCGCAGCGGCAATCTCGGGCGAGGGCGTGGTGGTGAAGTGGCCAGTCTCGGCCGACAGCACCAGGCCGATGCTGTTGCGGGCGCCGATGGCTTCGGTGCCCCGGGCCACGGCCTCCGGATCGGGCAGGGTCACGGTCTTTCCGTCGAGAATGCCGCTCAGCCCCGCCTCACGCAGCGTCAGGAAGGTACGCCCGATCTGGCGCAGGTCTTCGGTGCTGTTGGCCAGGGTCTCGTTGCCGGCGCCGTCGCGGACGACGTAGCGGGTCACGCTCTGGCCCGCGATCGCCGCACTCGCCTCGGCCGCGAATTCGCCGACGTCGTCCACCTCATAGACATAGGTGGTCATCGGGTCGGCGCCGGTGCTCAGGTTGTATTCGACCCAGCGGCCGGTCACGCCGAGCGGCAGCGGCGCGGCGGCCAGCTGCCAATGCAGCTCATCGTTGTCCGGTGCGGTCCCGGTCGCGAGTCCGGCGCGGCCGCCGTCGACCGGCCACGTCATCCGGACCCGCCAGATCTTGAAGCCGTCGGCCTGATCGGCGTACGCCCGATAGTCACCGAGGAAGCGCTTCGCCGTGTCGATCGAGTCGACAGAGACGATCAGCAGGATGCCGTTCTGGGTCCCGAACAGCGTCTCCTTGATCGGTTCGTGGGTCACCTCGGTGACGCCGGGCTGCTCCTGCGCCCACGCGACCACCTCGTTGGACCGATCGAAGATCGAGCACCCTGACGTGAGCAGCGTGACGAGACCAACGACTGCAGCCAGCACCTTGCGCATGGTGTTCCCTTTCCGAGGCGCGATCCCGTGGATCGCGGGACTTCGTCGCTGCGATGCTCCGGGCAGCCGCACCGGTTCCGGGACAACGTAGTCGGTGCGCCCACCGGCAGCCTCAGCCGCGCCGGAAGCCACCTTCGCTGTTGATCACCTCGCCGACGATCCACCGCGCATCATCGGTGGCCAGCCAGGCGATCAGGCGGGCGGGATCATCGGGCTTCCCGACCCGGCCCTGCGGGAACTGAGACCGCACCCAATCCAGGGCCTCCTGCGGTCGGTCACGGGTGTCGTCATCGAGATAACCAGTGTTGACGGGGCCAGGGTTGACCGTGTTGAGGCCGATACCGCGCTCGATCAGCCACGCCGCCACGGACGCTGTCATCCCGGCCAGGGCGGCCTTGGAGGTGGCGTACGCGATCTCGTCGGGCATCGGACCGAGGCCCTGCCCCGAGGTGAACCAGACCGCCCGACCCCCGGGGCGGCCGTCGTGCTGGGCGGCGAAGGCCTGAGTCAGCAGCAGTGTGGACCGCGCGTTGACCTGCCAGTGCCCGTCGAGCATCGCCGGCGTCATCACCGCCAGGTGGCCGTCGCCGCCGCTGCGGGCGTGGTTGCAGACAAGGATGTCGACGTGGCCGACGGCCTCGGTCGCGGCGGCCATCAGGCGGGCCGGCTCGTCGGCGTCGGCCAGGTCACCGGACTCGACGACCACCCGTGCGTCCGAGTGGAGGCGGTCGCGGAGCTCGGCGGTGACCGCGTCCGCATCGTCGGCGCCCCACGGCTGGTCGGCGTCGTGGGCGGGGTAGCCATGGACCACCAGGGATGCGCCGAGGTCGGCCAGCCGCCGTGAGATGGCATGGCCGATGCCACGCCGGCGGCTGACGCCGGTCACCAGGGCGACTCGTCCGGTCAGGGGCAGTTCAGGCATGGGGCCAGTGAAGCACCAGGGTCTGACTCGTGGCCCAAGAGGCAGGTCACAGCAGCTCGGCGTAGACCTCGAGCAGGTCCTCGGCGACCCGCCGCCAAGTGTGGTGTTCGGCCCAGGCCCGGGCCCGCTGTCCCAACCCGCGGCGCCGGGTCTCGTCAGCGAGCAGCGCCGCCACGGTGCCGGCCCACGCCGCCGGGTCGCGGTCGGCGAGCACGATTCCCGCGTCGCCGATTGCTTCGGCCACCCCGCCTGCTCCCTGCCACGCGATCGCAGGAACGCCGCTGGCGGCTGATTCGAGCGCCACCAGCCCGAAGGTCTCCGACCACGACGGCAGCAGGAAGACCGCGGCGCCGCGCATCAGGATGGCGAGTTCTGCTCGGGACTGGGAGCCGGCGAAGGTGACCTGCTGGCGTACGCCCAACGTCTCGGCCAAGGCAGTCAGCTCGGCGGTGTACGCGGCGAAGTCCGCAGAAGCGGCGCCAGCCAACACCAAGTCGGGCCGGGGCTGCGGCAGCAACGCCAATGTCTGCAGAGCCAGATCCGGCGCCTTCAACGGCTGCAGCCTCGCGGCGAACAACAGGTAGGGCGGTCGGTCGGGGCGCTCGCCCGGAGCCAACGGCCGGAAGGCATCGGTGTCGACACCAGGCCGCACCACCCGGAGTCGGTCGGCGGCGACGTCATACCGCGCCCGCACAGTGCTCGCCTCCGCCTCGGAGACGGTGACGACCAGGTCAGACCCGTCGGCCACGGTCCGCTCCCCCACGATCCGGCGTGGTGACTCGGCGGGTTCGCCGGCGGCCAAGCTGCCCGAGCCGGCGGGCGCGGCGACCGAATGGAAGGACTGGACGTGCGGCACCCCCGCGCCCCGCCCCACCGGCAACGCCGCCACCCCGGAGAACCAGTGGTGGGAATGCAGCACATCGGGCCGTTGCCGGTCCACGAAGGCGGCCAGCTGCTCCCGGAACGGCTCGATGGTGTCATCGGTCTCCGCCTTCGTCAGCGGGGTCGGCGGCCCGGCCGGCAGCCGGTGCAGGCGTACGCCCGGTGCCACATCCTCAACGTCCGGCGGGTCGGGCTCAGAGCGGCGCGTCAGCAGATCGACCTCGACGCCGCGCTCGGCCAGGGCGAGAGCCTGATGCACCTCGACCACGTTCATCCCGCCCGCGTCGGCTTGCCCCGGCGAGGCCAGCGGTGAGGTGTGCAAGGAGACGTAGGCAATGCGCAGCCCCGTCGACGGCAAATGGGGGCGCGGCATGCCGCCATGGTAGGGCCTGCACGCCGTCGGTTGGTGCGGTCCCGCGGGTCAGTGCGCGTCGCGTGACGCAGTGTCCGAGGTCCGGCGCATCAGCAGCCAGGCCGCCCCCAGCCACAGCAACCAACCGATGGCCTCGACAGCCCAATCGACGCCGCCGGCATCGGCGATCGACTGCAGGAAGAAGACCCGCAGGCTGTTGAGCGCACCGTGCGTGATGACAGCCGCCCAGACCGACCCGGTACGCCTTCGCAGCGCCAGCAGGAACGGCGCCCAGGAGGCGATCGAGGCCAGATAGGCGAGGCCGGCCTGCCAACCACCACCGGCAGTGACGATCGGCAACGCCGGCAGGTGCCACATCACCCAGGCGAGCGACCCGGCCAGCGCCGCCGTCCAGAACGGCCATGATGCGGTCCGACTGGCCAACCAACCGCGCCACCCGAATTCCTCACCGATCGCGAAGACCGACTGGAGCAGGAGCAGGGGTAGCACGGCGATGGCGGCCGTCAGGATCGGGTCGCTGCCGCGGATCTGCCAGCCGAGCGTCAGCCCGAGCAGGAACTGCAGGGCGGACACCACCGCGACAGCGGCCAGACCCCAGCCCACGCCACGCCAGGACCATCTCAGCGCCAGGGCCGCGGACAGGCGTCCCGGCCGCAGCACGGCCCAGAAGATCAGCGCGATCAGCGTCGGCGTCAGCTGCGCCAGCGGGACGATCACGCCGGCGTACTCGATCGACAGCACGCCCAGCAGCACCGGGCTGGCGACCACGGCGCACAGGGCGGTGGCAGCGAGGACGTAACCGATGACCTCAGGTGGCCGCGCGGATCCGGCGTGGAGATCGACTCGGATGGGTGTGGTGGGATCGGACACGATCGGGCCCCTCTGCTGCGCCTCTACACTGTACAAATTATCTGTACGGTGTACATACTATGCTGGGTGGCGACCGGGGTCAAGAGAGGAGTCAGGCATGAAGCGGGGCCCACGAGGCAATCTTGACGCCGAGCGAATCAAGGCGGCCACCCACCGGCTCCTCACCGACCGCGGCACCCCGGCGGCCGTGTCACTGCGGATGATCGCCGCCGACCTGGGGGTCGCACCGAACGCGCTCTACACCTACTTCCGCGACCTCGGGGAGCTGTGGCACACCCTTGCCGACGAGGCGCTCGGACGCCTGTCGCCACTCGACCTGTTGCCCGCGGACTGCCCCCGCTGCGCCATCCGTACGCTGGCCGACCGCGCCCGCGAGCTGTTCGCCGAGCCCGGCATCATCGCGCTGCTGCACCACCAGCCGGTGCTGGGTCACCACTCCTTCGAGCTGAGCGAGACCCTCATGACCCTGTGCCGGGGCGGTCGGATCGACCCACGCGACGGACACGACCTGATCATGGGCTGGTTCTACGGCAGCGCGGCGCTGGTGGCCGAGGGCTGGGAGGCGGGCACGGACCAGCTCCGTGCACAGTCCGTCGACGCCGACCGGTTTCCCCTCATCCATGGGCGTTCGGACGCCAACATCGGCGCCCAGATCGGCGCCATCCTCGACGGCATCGGCCTCACCTGCCGCTGCCGTGCGCAGGACTGAAGGACTCAGCCGCCGGTGAAGCTGAGCACCATCCCCAAGACGGCGCACACAATGCCGAGGCTCGCAGCGGTGGTCAGCAGTCGGCGGGCCAGCGGTTCCCGGAACCCCTTGGTGAGGCCGACGATCAGCGAGCCGACGAAGGTGATGACAGCCAGCGCGCCGGCGATGACAATGCCCCACAGCAGCGGCGTCATCGCAGGCCTCCCGTCATGGCAAAGGAGACGCCGATGACCGCGCACACGCCGGCCGCCACCGCGGCGACCGTGCCCAAGGTTGCCGACAGGTCGCCGCTGGTGACCAGCGAGACCAAGAAACAGAGGACGGCGACCGCGCCGACCACGGAGATACTGATGGTTTGAATTCGAAGAATCGGTGATGCAGCAGAACCGTTGCTCATGGCTGCAGTCTGGCGGGTCAGGGGCTCAGGCACCACCTTGCGTGCAAAGAGCCCGCTGCCGCTCCCGCGGTCAGCGCATCACCGACTGCGGCTGGTGCCGCATCTCGAAGGGCTGGTACGCCGGTCCGGGGTCGGTGTCGAGTCGGCCGTAGGCATCGACATCCACCCGCTCGCCGTCCATGACGAGCTTGCTGCGCAACGTGCCTTCCTTGACGAAGCCGGCCGCGCGCGCCACGGCACCGGAAGCGGCGTTGTTGACCCGGTGCTCCAGTTCGAGCCGCTCCAGCCCGCCCTCGGTCAGCGCCCACTCCGCGACCGTTGCGGCGGCCCGCCCCATCCAGCCGCGGCCGCGGCAGTAGGCGTGCATCCAGTACCAGAACCAGCCACTGCGGTTGACCGCGTCGACGTCGACGCACACCAGTCCGATGATCCGATTCTCCTCGACCACCGCCCACGGCCACCTGGCCGCGTCGTCCAGCAGCGCACTGACATAGAGCTCGGCATCGTGGAGGCTCCGCACGTCACCCTGCCTGGCCATGTCCCGATCAGATCCGAATGCGGCCAGGACGCCCGGCGCGTCACCCAGCCGCAACGGCCGCAGGTGGACCTCGCCGACGTTGTCCCCCGTCACAGTGGTCTCACTCGTCATTGCGCCCCATGCCCTCCCCTTCGACAGCATCTGAGGTGGACTATAGCCAGCCGATCGCCTCGCTCGGCCTCGCCCCAGCGAGCCCGCTCACGTCGAGTCGCGCACCAAGGCCTCGATCGCCTGCACCGCTTCCTCACGTTGGGCCTGGCTCATCGGGTCCGCCGCCAGCGCCTCGTGCAGCCACAGGCCATCGGCCGCCAGCCGCGCCAAGGTCAGCGCCCTAGTGCGCTCGCCGCCAGCCTGGTCGCCGTCGGGCAACCAGGCCTGATAGATCGGCCGCCACACCGCCTGCGACTCCGGCGTCGGCTCGAGCGCCAGGCGTACGTGGGCACGCTGCGGCGGCTGGGCGCAGGCCCGGACGTACGCCAGCAGCCGCTGCTCGGCGACGTGCTGGTGGATGGCCAGCACCAGGGCTTCACGGGACTCGAAGTGATAGATCACCCCACCCCGGGTGAGGTCGGATTCAGCTGCCACCGCATCGAAGGTGAGCGCGGTCATGCCATCGCGGTCGATGATCCGGATGGCCGCCTCGAGGATCCGGGACCGGTTGCTGGGACGCATGCTGCTCCTGTCAGTGGGCCACTTCGGCGAGGGTGGATTCCGTCCGGGGACCGTGGGCGCGCAGCATCCAGCCCGTGATCGCCGATCCCGCCACCAGCAGCGCGGCGATGCCGAGAGCGATGACGCGATAGCTGAGATCGAAGGCGGCGCCGGCGGCGCGCAACAGGACCGGGTCGCCGGCAGCGACGTGGGCCGCGGCCGCCATGGATTCGGCCGCCTCGGCAGGTGACCCGGCCGGCACAATCACGGTAGCGCTGTAGATCGTGGTCATCAGCGTTCCCACCAGCGCGATCGCGACCAGGCTCCCGAACTCGTAGGACACCTCCTCCAGCGACGAGGCCATGCCGGCGCGCTGGCGCACGACGTTGCCCACGATGGCCGTGGAGGCCACGGCGAAGACCAGACCAACGCCCGCGCCGAGGATCACCAACCCGACCACGAAGGGCCCGATCGAACCGCTGACCGACAGCCCGGCGACCAGCGCGCCCACCGCAGCCAGTGCCATCCCGCCCGAGACCGGGATCCGCAGCCCGGTGACGTGCAGCGCCGCACCGCCGAGCAGAGCGGTGGGCAGTGAACCGATGGCGACCGCCGCCATCAACAACCCCGATTCCAGCGGGGTGAAGCCGGCGACCAGCTGGAACCGCTGGGTGGTGATCAGCTGTACGCCAGCGACGGCAAACATCACCAGCGCGGCGGCCGTGATCCCGGAACTGAACGCCGCGTTGCCGAAGACCGAGAAGTCCAGCAGCGGGTCGTCCAACCGACGCTGCCGGCGTACGAACAACACCGCCCCCGCCACGCACAGCAGCAGTGCCACCGCAACGAGCCACCACGCCGGTTGGGGCTTGGCGATCTCCTTGATCACCAACACCAACCCCACCAGCGCAGCCATCGCCAACACCGAGGAGGACAGGTCCCAGCGGCGGCTCGAGTCCGCGTCGTTCGGCGGCAACACGAAGGGAACGGCGGCCAGCGACAGCAGCACCACCGGCACGTTGACCAAGAAAACCGAACCCCACCAGAAGGCCGACAGCAGCACACCACTGAGCACCGGCCCCAGGGCCATGCCCAGCACCGAGATCGACCCCCACACCGCGATCGCCAGGTTGCGTTCTCGGGCATCAGGGAAGCCGATCCGAATCAGCGCCAACGTGGCCGGCATCATCGCGGCGGCTCCCACGGCCAGCATGGCGCGGGCCGCGATCAACACCGCCGGCGTGGGTGCGAAGGCAGCGACGATCGAGGCGACGCCGAACGTCACCAGACCGATGACGAACATCCGCCGGTGCCCGGCCCGGTCCCCCAGCGTGCCGGCACCGAGCAGCAGCCCGGCCATCACCAGCGGGTAGGCGTTGATGATCCACAGGCTCTCGGTCGGCGACGCACCCAGCTCCTCGGTGAGGGTGGGCAGCGCGGTGTAGAGGATCGAGTTGTCGAGGGTGATGAGCAGCAGCCCCAGGGACACCGCCCCCAGCAGCAGCCAGCGACGGTCGTGCACCACGGCTCCTTCCGACGGGCAAGGGATGAGGAAACTATACTAACAGGTTTGTATAGTAACTAACCCTCCGCCGACCCCGGGTTCCTGCCGAGGATGCCGACCAGCACGACCATCACGACCAGTTCCACCATGGTCTGGGTGACGACCACCAGCGGCACCGACCCGAGCGCGGGCGGCATTGCCAGGGCCAGCGGCAGGACCACCAGCGAGTTGCGGGTGACACCACTGAACACGGCCGCACGCCGCCCTGGGACGTCCAGCTTCACCAGCCGCCCCGCAGCCAACCCCAGGACCGCCATCACCATCGCGAAGACCACGAAGGCCGGCACCGTCCGCAGCACCTCCAGTCGCGCCCCGACCGCGCCGATCTGGGAGGCCACCACGACGGTCAGGGTGGCCATCATCAACGGCACCATCGACACCTGGAGTGCCGATTCCAGCCGGCCTCCCCAGGTGACCCGGGGGATCACCAGCTGCAGCAGCCCCGCGGCCAGCAACGGGACCAGGATCACCACCACGAAGGCCATCAGGAACGGCCCCCACGCGATCGCATCAGCCGCCGCGCCGCCACCCAACAGCCGCAGTTGGAGTGGCAGCAACACCATCTGGGCCAGCATCAGCAACGGCGTCGCAGCCAACAGCCCTTCCCGGTCCCCACCGGCCAACCCGGTGAAGACGATCACGTAGTCGACGCACGGCGCCAACAACACCAGCAGTACGCCGGTGACCAGAGCGACGTCATCGGCCACCAGCCGCGACACGGCGTACGCCACCAGCGGCGCGACGACAAAGTTGAGACCCAGCAGCACCGCCAGGAAGCGGCCGTTGCGCCAGGCTGTGGCGATCCGTGCGAATGGGATGCCGACGAAGGTGACCAGCAACAGCAACGCCAGGGTCGGCGTGATGACAACGGCGGCCGGGCGGGCGACGCTCGGCAGGCCCAGCCCGAGGCCGGCGCCGAGGGCCAGCGCGGTCAGGCACAGGGCGACCTGGTGTCGCTCCATCCACTCCGCCGCACGTTCCATCCGTTGCGCTGCACCCGCCACGCCTCCCATCGTGGCAGCTACTGCTCCTCAGGGCGGCGCAGTTCGATCAGGTGCCGGCCTCGGCCTCAGCCACCAACTCATCGAAGTCGCGCATCTGCTCACCGTGACATGCCGGGGGGCCGGTCGGTCACGAGGACAGCACTCGCCAGGCGTCCATCGAGTCCCGCCCGAACCGCCACGGACGCACGTGCAGCCTTGACGGCAGTTCGTCGGGTAGGCACACCGTGACGGACTCGATCCGGCCGTGGCGGCCGGATCGAGCATGGATCCAGCCCTGTTCGAAGTCCCACAGGTCGTCGCGGCGGCCGTACTGCCGCGGCGCCCCGAAGCGGATGTCGCTGCGCCGCGGCTCGGCGGGCATGCCGTCCAGCAGGGCCGGCAGCGCGCCGCCGGCGCCGTCCAGGTCCACCGCGACCACGACGCCGCCGCGCTCGCGCACCGTCACCCCGGCGATCCCCCGGACGTGGTCGACGAGGGGGTCGTCGGAGCCTCGGCCCAACACGTCGAGGAAGGCGGTGACCTCACCCGAGCGCCACCGGAAGAATCTGCTGGCGATGCTGGTGCCGCGCCGACGCGCAACGAGGTCGATGCGCGGGCCGGGGAGGTCGTCAGGTGCCGACCGGACCAGTACCTCGCCGCCGGGCAACAGGTGCAGGTCGTCGCCGTCGTAGCTGTCCACAGGATCCCCGAGCAGGGCACGCACCTCGTCATGATTCTGGGACCAACCGGTGACATCGGCGAGGTCAGCCGCCGGCAGTTCCAGCCCGAGGATGCGGCCGTCACCGATGTGCAGGCACGCGCCCCGCTCGTGCACCAGGAGCCGCCGCGACGATGCAGAACTGGACATCCATCGCTCGCGACGACCACCCAGCACCGACTCGGCTGCCCGATGGCGGGGCCCAGCCTCGGGCTCGCCCAGCAGCGCGAGCGTCTCGCCGAGCGGCCCGGTCGGCACCGGCGCGGCCGGGGCCGAGGTGAGGTGGAGACCGGCCAGGCCAGCCGGGCCGAACTCGAGCCGAACCCGTGCCGAGCCTGCGGCGTACAGATCCGGCCCGACGGGCTCACCGAGGATGCGTCGAGCCTCGGACCGGTCGCTGCCAAGCCCGAGCCCGCCGATGAGGGCCTCGGGTCGGGGGTGGGCACCCGCCCCCGTCAGGGCGACTGTGGCCGAGACCATGCGCCCATCGGCCATGGTCACCCGGACGGCGTCGGTGAGGGAACGGGCGACCGCGACAGCGGCCGCAGACTCGGGCAGCCCGAGGGCGGCGACGTACCACCACAGCTCCCCTTCCCAGCGACGACCGAGCAAGTGAAACGGCAGCGGATGCCAGCGCCGAGGTCGGAATGACCCTCCCGCAGGCGCGTGGAGCAGCAGGTCCTCGTGATCGCCCCGCCAACACTCCTGCATGAATGGCCACAGCGCTTCGGGATCGGCCATCGCCTGGGCGTACTGGTGAGGCATCAGCGCGAAGAGCGCGTCGGCCGACCCGTGTCCGACCTGGCGATCCACGCCGACCCAGGCAGTGCCGGTGGTGACCTCCACCCCGATGCTGGGACGGGCCACCACCTGGACGAAGACCGGCTCGGCACGCCGACCATCCCTGGGCTGATCGCTGGTGGGGTTCTCGTGTTCGGCCATCACGCCTCGGTGGTACGCGCGGCCAGAATCTGCTCCCGCAGGATGTCGGCGTGGCCGCTGTGCTGGGCAAGTTCCCGCAGGACGTGGAGGTACATCCAGCGCAGCGGCAGTGGGCCGCGGCGATTGCCCGGCATGGTGGCGTCCAGGTCGAGGCCGCGGGCCGCCTCCCTGGACTGGTCGACGGCGTGGGACAGGGCTGCCGTCACCGAGGCGATGGTGTCGTCCGGGGTGAGGTCGAACGACTCCGACGCGTCCTCCGGCAGACCGAGCTCGACCCGATTCGCGCCCGTCAGCGCCTCTTCGAACCACACCCGTTCCACGAAGGCAGCGTGCTTCACCAGCCCCAGCAGCGTCGTCTTCGATGGCACCAGAGATCGCCTGGCCTCGTCCTCGGTGAGACCGTCGAGCACCGACAGCAACATCGTGCGGTGCACCTCGACGAAGGCCGGCAACTGGTCCTCGATCGGATCCCAGAAATGTTCTCCGTCGTAGGGGTCGTGGTGGGCACCACTGTCGTTGTGCATGAGATCCTCCCGCTCCACCGGAGCATGGGACACCCCGAGGTGCCCAGCCTACGGCGTACTGGCTGGTGCGATCCTGCCTACGCTGCCACCGCCCCCGGGACCGGCCGATGCCCGCGGCCGCCACGGTCTGGCGCACGAAGCGGATAGGGTGACTGATTGGTCCGGCGAAAGGGGTATGACCCCTGCGTGAGGGAGCACCCGATGTCAGTCGGCTACGAACTCGACCACGTTCGATCCCGCTGCTGGTGCTGGCAGTTTCGGCGGCTCTCACGGTGCCTTCTGCGACGCCAGCGGACTGTTGGTGTACTTCACTGTCGCCATCTCGATCCTGGGCCTGTGACCCAATGCACCCGTGCCGTGAACGTCTGCTGGCGCGTTAGTCTGGCGCGGTGTCCTCACCCATCACTCCTGACCAGGTGCGGTGCAATCGTGGCGTGAGCCGCTGGTACTGGATCTGCATGGGCATCGTCGCCGTCGTCGGGCTGATCGGCATCGTCGGGTCTGGCGAGCCGGTGCTCGGGGTGTTCGTCCTGCCGCTGACCGGTGCCATCTTTGCCGTGATCCCGCTCTGGCTGCCTCGTCTCACCTTCCATCCCCAGCAGCTGGAGCTGCACACCCGACGACGCACCGTCGCGTACGCCTCCGTCGCCGCGGTGAAGTTCGAGGGTCCGAGCAAGGCCGGCATCTGGGCAGCGCTAGTGGGTCGACAGGGGCGGGCCCTCACGCGGATGAGCATCGACGAATCCCTGATCGCGCCCTCCACCGCGGAGCAATGGGAGGCCCTGAGTCATCTCGTGAGCTTGTCCGCGACCAACAGCCCCTACGGGGGGGTTCGGTGCCGCCCGTCGCCGGTGACACGCTCACCGCGCAGCAGGCTCTGCCGGTCCTCAATGCCCAGGTGCAGTGGTGCCGCGCCGGCAACCGCCCCGGCCACCGCGACGCGCCGATGCGTCAGTTGCTGGACAAGACGATCACACTGCGAGTCCCCGGACCGGGACGATATGCCGCTCCGCAGGGCTGACCCTCGACCCCGCCGGTTCGATACTGGAGCCATGGATCAACCGCGCCGCATCATCCATCCCCATGTAGGGCTCGACGATGCCCGTTTCGGCATGACGCCCGAGGGTCGCGGCAACATCAACGTCCTGTTTCCCGAGCAGGGATTTCTCATCACGGGGTTTCGCAAACGAGTGCCCGAGCGCGCCTACGTAGCGGTGTTCCCGCAGGAGAAGCTGGCGGAGTTCGAGACTTGGCTCGAGGTGTGAGTCCGGCGCCGATCAGGGGCGGCGGAAATCGCGTACGTCGGCGCTGCTGTGAAACCCAGCTGCCCGATAGGTCGCCACTGCGGCAGTGTTGAAGGCAGGCGTTGCCACCAGTGCGCTCGAGCAGCCCATCTCCTGCAGCGCTGCAGCAGCGCCGAGCGTGATGGCCGCTCCGTGGCGCTGGCCGCGGTGCTCACGGTGCACTCCCAACGGTTCGATCAACCCGGGACGCCCCTCCCCTGCGGACCATACCGTCGTCGTCGCAACGCCGACGCCGTGGCGGTCATACCCGATCAGGCATCGCGCCTGCCGATAGGCGTGGCCGGCCGCCATCTCGCGCCACCGATCGACGGTGAAGGACGACCCGGGAAAGGCCGCGGCGTGGATCCTCACCCGTTCCTCGGCCTGGTCAGGCCCGACCTGCTCAACCCGCAAGGCTGTTGGCTCCACCGGCTGGCGCAAGTCGCGCACCAGTGGCGTCCACGGATCGACCAGGGCCCAGCCGCGGTCCTTGAGCATGTGGCGCAGCGCGGGTCCGTACCGGGCCTCGACGATGCCGCGCCCAGCCGGGAGCACGTCACCCAGCTCCCCGGTGAAGTCGTCGACGATACGGCTGGCGACCTGGTCATCGTCAGCGGCGCTCGGCGCGATCGCCATCCGGATCAGCTCGGATTCGTCCAGGAACCCCACCGCAACGATCTCGTCGTCTCGGCACCAGATCCGCAGCGCCGCTGCCAGGCCGGTGGCCCCGAAACGTTGATACCAGCCCAGATCGCCCGGATGCACCTGGACCGGGAGGCCATCACGCTGCCACGACTCCACCGCGTCGATGATGCGCGGCAACTCAGCCACGGTCGGAGTGCTCATCGTGATCATTCCCCCGACCCTAGGCAGTGGGAGCTTGGGCCGCACCCGAACTTCGGGCGTCCACAGGACACCCGCCGACGCACGCCGCGCACAACCGGTGCGTTGCCGCGACAGCGCGGGCGCCGTCATCAACGTCAGCACACACTCCTCACCGGAGTGGCGCCCTCGCCTTCACGCCTGAAGGTAGGCGTCGGCGAACTCGGCGGTGGGCTGGGTAGGTTGGATGACGTCGAGCAGGACTGCATCGGGGCCGACGATCATGAAGTGACGCTGGCCGAAGTCCTCGGTGCGAAGCTCGAGGACCGGAGTCAGGCCGGCTGCCATGAATCGCGCGTGGACGGCATCGACATCGTCCACCTCGAGGTTCAGGATCACCCCTCGCGGCGCCGCACGATGGAGCTCCGGGATGGTCTCGTGGTCGCCGGCGACCAGACCCAGTTCGAAGGAACCCAGACGCAGGCTGACATACCAATCGGAGTCATAGGTGGTCTCGAAGCCGATGAAGTCGCGGTAGAAGGCAGCAGCGGCGGCCACGCCCTGACTCATGAGGACGGGATAGAAGCTGGTGGTGGCCATGGCATCTCCTTACATACAATGTGTACGTAACACGATACATACAGTCCGTACGTAAAGGAAGAGGGATGGCTCGAGCCACCGCGGCCGCCGCCGCACGAACCGCCCAGCAGGTCTTGGCCGCCGCCAGCGAACTCTTCGGCGACCACGGTTACGCCGGGGTGTCCTTGGGCGACGTCGCACGACGAGCCCGCGTGACGCGAGGCGCGGTCTATCACCACTTCGGAGACAAGGCAGGCCTGTTCGGCGCTGTCGCTACCGCGCTCCAGACTCAAGTCGCCGCTGCTGTGGTCAGCGCAGCCGAGGGGGCTGGCGCCGATCCCACCCACCAACTCATCGCTGGGTCGCACGCCTTCCTGGACGCCATCACCACTGGTTCGGCGGCGCGGATCCTGCTGGTCGACGGGCCCGCCGTGATCGGATGGGAACAGTGGCGGCGGTTGGACTCGGAGAACTCGGCAGCCCACCTGCGGGAGGCTCTAGCGGCCGTCGGAGTCAATGAGGAACTGCTGGACGCCACCACCGCGCTGTTGTCGGGAGCCATGAACGAAGCGGCGCTTTGGATTGCCCAAAACCCCACCGAACCGGTTCGGAGTCAAGCCCATCGGGTCCTCGATCAGTTGCTGCAGGCGTTTTTGCCCGATGCCTGAGTCGACCGGCCGTCGATGGTCATCCCTTGGCCGGAGGCTCCCCGCCCAGCCCGAGCTGGCTCGCGTACACCCGGAATCGGCGCTGGGTGACTCGGATGGGCGGATTTGCCGCGAGCGACACGAGCCGCTCGGCGTGGGCATCGACCGTGAAGTTCGGCGCATCCCAGGGGACCAGTGCGAGGTAGGTCACCAGCGCCTCCGCATCGGCGAACTCCATCGTCCCCCGCCAGTCATCCGTGACCTCGACGCGCAGGCCCGCTGCCGCCAGGTCCGTGGCGAAGTGCCGCGAGGTCACCTTCGGATACACCACTGGCTCGTCGAACCAGCTGTGGATCTCCTCGGCGTCACGACCGTCGACCTGCTGCGTCAGGAATCGTCCGCCGGGAGCCAGCACCCTGGCGATCTCGCCGGCATCGATCGCCTCATGTCGCGACATCACGAGGTCAAAGTGACCGTCGGGAAAGGGCATCGGCTCCCCTTGCTCGGCGTCGTACCACGCGACCTGCACACCACGTGCGGCCAGCGTGTCCCGTGCCACTCCGAGGTTGGGTTCCCATCCCTCGGTCGCCACGACCTGCCGGTCATCGGCGTCGATCTGGTCGAGGAGCCGCATCAGCCGTTCACCACCGCCGGTCCCCATGTCGAGGATCCGTCGCGCCTGCGCCATCGCCGAGCGACAGTCCGCCTCGAAGTCCCACCACGGGTCATCCGAGGTCAGCCGATCGCCGAGCCTGGCGAAGTCCCAGCCGACCATCGTCGACCGGGCGTACGCCTCGCGCAGGGTTGCCACCAGGGCCTCGTCAGTCCGCCCGCTCATGTCACTCCCGTGTGTCGCGGTGACCCCCACCCCGACTGTCCGATTCCGCCTGGCCACCAGTTCAATGGAGGCATGCCACACTACATCATCTACTTCAACCAGCAGTGGGTCGGCGACCACCCCGAAGAGTGGTTCCGCGAGCGCGGGCCGCTGGCCAACGGCGTGGTGGCGGAGATCGAGGCAGCCATCAGCGTTGGGACACGTCACCGCAAGCCAAGCAGTGTCACGAGGAGATCCGCGACCTCGTCGGCAGTCCGCTCACCTGAGTCGACCTCCACACGGCATCTGACCAAGCGGCAAAGCTGTCACGGCGATGCTGCACGTCCGCCCAGGTCGGTTCGCCGGCATGCGCGAGGCCGCGATCCCGGTGGGCGACCCGCCACTCGTGCTCCGGCGCATCGCTGATCTCCAGGAACACGAGTCGATACGTGACTCATTGCCCGCCGCCGCAGCATGCCAGGTCTGCCGTGCCTGTTCGCTGTCGTTGACCGCATCCACGAAGACAGTTCGTCCCCCGGTCACGCGATCTTCAGCGGGTGATCGATGCGACCTTCTCGCCCGCAGAGTTGTCGACGCTCACGCAGATCGGCCTCAGTGAATTCCGGATGGGTGAGATCTCGATCGAATGATGCTTCACGCATCGACCTTCCACGGGTCCACCAGTTCTACGCCGGTGTGCCGGAAGTCCTTCACATTGCGCGTAGCGCAGGTTGCTCCGTGCGCCAGGCAGATCGCGGCGATCTGCGCGTCGGCGGTACTGATCGGAGTTCCCGCCTTTTCTCGAGCCACGAGCACGTCGGCGTAACGTTCGGCCGCCACGTCGTCGAACGGCAGCACAGCACGGCCGCCCCGGTACGGCGCGAGCGCAGTGTCGATGCGTCTGGTCAGTTCATCTCTGCGCCGACCATCCGGCAGACGTCGCACACCCGCCAACAGTTCCGCGAGCGTCACGGCCGCAATCGCGACGTCACCCTCCAGGGACGCGAGCCAGTCCACCACGTGTGGCTCAGGCAACGGTCGAAAGATCTCCGAAATCACGTTCGTGTCGAGAATGATCACTCGAAGTCCACCGCCCGTGCGACGTCATCGCGCACAGGCATCGACAGCTCTTCGACTCCGCCGACATCCTGCGCGGCCGCCAGCAGAGCGATGCCGATGTGCGGCCTGCGTGCAGCCTTGGTCAGGATGGCACGAACCTCGGCTTCCATGGACCGACCATGCTCTTTCGCCTGCGCGGCGAGCTGCTGTTTCACGGCATCGTCGAGACCGCGAACGATGATGGATGACATCGGCGACCACCTCCTCTGATATCAATCATGCTAGCATCGTGATGCAACGTTGCCAGAGGCGAGGACCGTCCAGTTTCGACCATCGCCCCGCCCCCTCATGACGAGGCGACCGGGGCGATGCTCGGATCAACGATCGAGAGCGTTGATCACACGTTGAACCGAAACTCCACCGGGTTGCGTCACGGATAGGCCTCTCCGTCGCGTATCGAGAGCATGTAAGTTGGTGAGCATGTGCGCCACCAATCTGTGGGCGATCAACGGCGCAGCCTTCACTTCGGAGTTCCAGCGATTCACTGAGGACAGGCTGGGCATGCCGCCCGTGCAGACCACCATGCGCATAGCCTCCGGTCGAGTCCGAGGCTCGTCCGTGGTGTTCACTCTGACCAGCCGGATGTGTGACTGCGAAAGTCTCATCGGGCGTCGCAACGACGCGCCGGTCCACGGTGAGATCGAAGCCGACGCGTGGCTCGGGTGGTTGCGTGACATGCCGGACCACGTCGCGAACGTCTCGTGTGTCGCTGTGCTCCGAGCCTGGAGCCCCGGGGACGACGATGTGGTGCCCTCCCGAGCTCGAGGCATCGGCATCGGAGAACTCAGCGAAGACGTTCTGCGCGATGTCCGCGACGACAACCTGCTGACGATCGACTACCCGCGGGTGGTCTGAACGCAAACTGCCCGGAGCTTCCGCTACACGTTGAAGCGGAACTCCACCACGTCCCCGTCGGCCATGACGTAGTCCTTGCCTTCGAGGCGTACCTTGCCTGCCGCTTTGGCGGCCTGCTCCGCGCCGGCCGCGACCAGGTCGTCGAAGGAGATGACCTCGGCCTTGATGAAGCCCTTCCCGAAATCGGTGTGGATAACACCGGCGTACGCCGACACAGTCCGCGTTACGGCCTTACCGAGACACTGCTGCGCCGCCGCGCGCAGCAGTGCTCGCCATCAGCAACGCTGGACCGAGCACAGAAGCGCTGAGCTGGGCGTGCTGACAACGCCGTACATCATCGCCGCGACAAGCAGTCCAGATGTCGACGCACCAGCATCCGTGCCCGTGCGAGCGGCATCCGCTGAGGTTCCGCGGCTCGTGCGACGGCGATGCCGTCGAGAACAGCGAGGAGATGAGCCGCCTCGTCTACCGGATCGAGCGTGGGGTACAGATCTGCGATGACAGCCGCGAGATGCTCCTCGGTTCGGGACCACGCCACGGCGAAGGCATCGGCCACGGGCCCGGGCCGCGTCGCCTTCGCCGCGTACCAGAGCCACACGGTGGACGCCGTCGTATCGTCCCCGGTCCCCTCCGGTGGCGGTGACGCGTTCGCCAGGAGCTCGCAGACGGCAACGAATGCCGCGAACGTTCCGTCCTCGACGAGAGCTCGGTGGGCGAGGGCATCAGCGCGTGCCGTGAACTGTTCCGTGACGCGCTCAGACGACGCGACGAGCAGTGCATTCTTCGTCGCGTAATGATGCTGAACCGCGCCGATGGAGAGCCCGGCCTCCGACGCCACCTTGCGCACCGACAACCCATCCAAGCCATCCCGCACGAGGACGCGCACCGCCGCATCCACCACGAGCTGGGCGCCGGCTGCCTGCGCACGTCGAACACGTCGACGATCGCCGCTAGCATTTACCATACGACCGTATTCTAGAGGAGGCCCGTATGAAGCGGTACCGCGTCGGCGCGATGGCCTGGGTGCTCAGCGCACTGGTGATCCCGATTCAGTTGTTCGTGGCGCTGGGCTGGCCAAATCGCTACTCGCTCTCGCGCAACACCATCAGCGATCTCGGTGTGACCACCTGCGGGGAGTACTCCGAATTCGGTCAACAGATACGTCAGGTGTGCTCGCCGGAACACGCGGTCTTCAACATCGGCATGGTCGCTTCCGGGGCTCTGGTCCTGCTCGGCGCGGTTATGCTTCATGGATACTGGGCTCGGCTCGCCGGCCGGGCCGGGACCATCCTGATGGCGATCGCCGGAGCCTCGGTCATCGGCGTCGGCCTTCTCCCCTGGGACGTGTCGCCCGCAGCCCACGACGGCTTCGCCCTGCTTCAAGCCGCCGCGCAGTGGATCGCCATGGCGCTCATCGCCGTCGCCGCCGGGCCGGGCAGATTCCGGAAGGTCACGGCCGCGGTCGTGGTCCTCTCCATCGCAAGCTTCATCATGTTCGTCGCAGCACTGGATGGGTACGAGATGCCTTGGATCGGGCTCGGCGGTGCCGAGCGGCTCTCCTTCGACTCGCTGACGCTCTGGACCGCGCTGACCGGCGTTGCGCTAGTGAGGGCTCACAAGCCGTCCGGTCAGTTGCGGGAGCGGGCCTCTCTGCGACCGGCCGATTGACCCCCATCGAGTTCGAGACCATGATGACCACACCAGCCATTCAGGCTGAGTGACCCAACCTGTCACCTATCCGTGCAGCGGTCCCACTGGTCAGCGAACGAAGGAGTGGCCATCGCCGCGAACTCCTACACGTTGGAGCGGATCTCAACCGGATTTCGTTATGGACAGGCATCCGCCTGTCCGGTCGGACGAGGTGAAATGGAAAGCGTGGCATCCGGATTGGCGAACTCAGCGAAGACGTTCTTCGCGATGTCCGCGACGACAACCTGCTGACGATCGACGACCCGCGGTGGTCTGAACGCAAACTGCCCGGAGCTTCCGCTACACGTTGAAGCGGAACTCCACCCCATTCCGACACCGAGCAATCTCTTCCGCCACTGTCGTTGTGCGGGCCAGCACTGATGAGCCGCGCCTTCGCGCACCGGCGGTCAGACAACGGTGTGAGCGGACTCGTCGCCCTCCGTTCGAGCGCACACCATGAGCAGGTTCCCGTCAGGATCCCGGAACTGGACGAAGGCCACGCTCCCGATGTCGACGACGTCCGAGGCGAGTTCGGCCCCGAGATCGCGCAAATGCGCCACGACTGCGCCGAGGTCGTGGCGAGGGCGACCGGGTCATCGCCGCCGAGGATCTCGACGGTTCGCTCAGCACCGTCCGCCAGCTCGACGAGGACCGAGACGCGCGGGTTCCAGTAATCGGCATCCTGAACGACGACGACCCGGCAGGGATGGTCGTCGGGAAGGACGAGGTGCTCGACGGCGAGCATCGCGAGGTTCTTCGCGCGGCGCAGGCTCTCGGGCAGAGCGGCCCATCTGCGCACAGCTTCCGACGTCTCTGCAGTCAATGCGTCTTCCTCGTCGGATGCCCAGCCCGGCGGACGCTCGGTGGCACCGAGGATCCCGGCGAGCCGCTCCGCGGAGGCGGCCATCCGCTCGCACTCGGGCATGGGGATCTGACCGGCGATCTTGTCGAGGACGTTCTGCTCAGGCCTGCTCACGATGGTTCCTTCCCTCCACGGCCAGCCTAGGCCGGAAGACGTCTGCTGTGAATGGGAGGCTGGTCGATGGCGGACGATCACGCGGTGGTGGGCCGGGTCGGCGATGACCCGGCTGCCCTGGCGAGAGCGATCGTGCGGCACCCTGGCAGCCAGTCCTCGCGAAGCTCTTCGGGGTGCTTGGACAGGCAATAGAAATCCCGTGAGTCTCGGACCCTCGGCGCTGTCGGTGGGGCTAGCTCATCATGAGAATCATCCTGCCCTGATGACGGCCGGCGCAGCGCCCCGGGCTGCACACCCGCGACACGTTCGCACCATCCCCGTTCCTCTGGCGCAGGCATGCCAAGATCGTGATATGGCCGACCTGCTGCACGAAGCCTGCTCCCGACTGGACGTCGCGCCCGCGCGCGCCCTCGTGCAGGGCGGACAGAAGCAGGTACATGTCGTGACACACCCCGACGGCACCGAGAGCGTGCTCAAACTAATCGACCTCGGTATGGCTGCGGACCCGGCGGCGCTCGAGCGCGCTCGGCGCGAGGTCGACCTGCTCAAGAGCGTCAACCACCCCAACGTCGTCGCCGTCAGCTCGGACCTCCAGCTGCTCGGCGACCCGCCCGTGGCGGTGTTCTGGCTCGAGGAGCTTCTCGACGGCACCGACCTGCGCCACGGCGGATCGGGGTGGCCTTCGGAGCATCTTCTCGCGCTGGGACGGGACGTGGCGGCCGGGCTCGGCGCGCTGCACGAGAAAAAAGTCATCCACCGCGACCTCAGCCCTGGCAACGTCCAGCGGCTCGCGTCCGGGAAGTTCGTGGTGATGGACCCGGGCTTCGCGAAGCACACCCTCCGGAGCGGGCTGACCGTGGGCGGCCAACCTGGCACCCGCGGCTTCATGACGCCTGAGCACCTCCAGGCGTACTCCGGCTCTCCCACGGCCGCGTCCGACGTCTTCGGGTGCTGCGCCCTCGTCTACCTCGCGGCCACCGGCTATCCGCCCGTCCCCTACAAGGGCGACGATTTCGAGTACCTCCAGCGCCTGCGGACCGCGCAGCACATACCTCTACAGGACGCGCGCCCGGACCTTCCCGACGGCCTGGTCGCCGTCGTAGAGCGGGGGCTCCACCCCCAGCCAGCACGCCGGTACCGCAACGGCGACGCGCTGCAGCGCGCGTTCGAGGCGGCATGATGGGAGTCTTTCTCGGCGACACGGCCCGCAACACCCTGGTCAGGTGGGCCTCGAGCGCCATACGAGGCGGGTACGCGACCGGCGCATACCTGTCGCCCTTCACCTCCCCGCGGCTAGCCAACGGCTTCAAGCGCTCAGCGCAGAACACGTCCGAACTGATCCGAGAAGCCGGCGGCGAGTTCTGGTTCGACCCCATGACGTATGCGCTGAGCATGCCCCGCGCTGGCGACTTCCGGCACTACGACACATGGGACCTCTGGGGCGGCCCACGAGGCGACGTGTCGTCGCGCCCTGCCATGCGTGATCACATCGACCGGGTCTATGCGATTCAGAGGGAGCTCTCCAGCCCGCTCCTCGCCTCCGCCTTGCTGGTTTCCTACCCCGACACGCCCGCGAGCCAGCGTGCGCTCGAGTTCAGCCAGGAGGCCATGGACGCAGAGCCCGCCGCATGGCTCACCGTTGCCGGCGACCAGCAGTTCTGGGGCGCAGGCGCGGAGCTCGACGCCCACGTCGGTGCGCTAGACCAGTTGGAGCCGGCCGGCTGGTTGCTCGTCGTGACGCGGTCCGACAACGCGATGCCTCCCGGCACTACCGCCGAAGAGGTGTACGGCCTGATGCGCACGACCTTCGCCCTCAGCCAGGATCGCCCTGTGCGCGTCGCATTCGGCGACATCGCGGCGCTGCCCGCCGTGGCTGCCGGAGCGGAGGCGGTCGGGACCGGCTGGGACATCCGCCAGCGCATCTGCGCTTACCAGGACTTCGAGGAGCGCGAAGGCGACCAGAACGGCGGCGGCTGGTACCAGCGCCCGACGCTCGGCGGGCTCATGGGCGGGCTGTCGAACCGCGAGTACTCCGTGCTGTCCTCGGAGAACCAAGCGCTGGCAGCGCGGCTGACACCCGGCTCCATTGGCCCCAAACCGGAACAGGCGTTCCAGCATCACGCCTCGATCCTTACGACGATCGTCGACGAGCTGAACGGATTGAGTGGCCGAGACCGGATCGCCGCCTTGCGACGCCGCTACACGGAGGCTCGTCCGGAGTGGCAGGAAGTGAAGCGAATCACTGGCGCGCCGATCGGACCCGACCGGTGGATCAAGCCATTCCTTGACGGACTCGACTTCTTCGCCGCGTCAGAGGGCTGGAGCTGAGGACGCCGTTGCAGCGTACAGGTGCTCGAAGCCCCAGAGGCGCTTCGCCGGTGCGGGACGCCTCGCACGCGGCCTGACGACCCATCCAGAGGACGAATAGAGCCCCGCTCCGTCTTGAGCGACGCGCTCCGCGGCGCGACGCACTGCCACCGGACCGACATCCCCCAGGAGCACAACGTAGTTATCTGCCCACGAGCGATACGCGCGGCCCTGGAGGACCGCCTTCTGCCAGTCCTTCACCTTCGCTTCCAGGGCGAACACGGATCCTCGCGGAACCAGCACGGGATTCACCCTGTGCGCGCCGCCTGGGGTCTTCTCTATTGCACCCGCGCTCTGAAGACGGTTCAGCACCGGCTCGAGAGCCGCGGGCGACCATCCAACTCGTCGAGCGATCGTCGCCGACGACAGCGCCTGTCCCGGGTGCAGCACCGCCAGCACCGAGCAGTCGGCCTCGGCGAGAAGCGGCTGGATGCCCGCAGCGCCGCGCGCTTGAAGCCAGTCCCGCCCCCCGGCCAGAGCGATGAAGTCAGGCAGGCCCAACGGACTGGGCATCTCGGGTATGAGCAACACCTCGCCAGTGGTGCCGGGGAGCGAAGCCGCGGCAGGTTCAGCGAGGTCGTGCAAGGTTAGCTCGGCCTGGGGTTCGAACCTTCGTCCGCCAAGAGACGAGATCGGAGCCACGACTGTCACATTGTGCACGGCCATGACCTCCCACTTCATTGAATCAAGCTACGTACGGCAGAGCGCTCTGCTTCCACCAATGGCAAGCGTGCGCGTCCGACTCGATCATCCTCAAGACGACAGACATCACATGATCCGCTTGCGGCTTCCACCCGTAATTCAGATGTTCTATGAGTGCCGGAACTCCACCGCGTCCCCGTCAAGTGCCGCGTATGCGGCGCGCATCTCGGCTGTCACGTCAATCCCTGCGTTCTCGATCTGTCTCAGCGTCGGCTGTCGCCCGTGCGTGTGGGCACTGTAACGAGACACTGCTTCGACGTCGTTCGCCCTGACCTCACGCGCGAAGACCAACTCGAAGGTCTGGGCCTCGAAGACGAGGAAGACCGCAGTGTCGAAGTCGAAGCTGCGAAATGGGCTGAACTTGCCAGCCTTGCCAGCAGTCCACCCACCCATCGCCTTGACCTGAATCCTTCGGCCGCCGGGATCGGTGACGTCATGTGACTTCGTTGAGTTCGGCTCGAGTACTCCTCCACGAGCCGCGACAACGACCTGTTCGGCTATGTCTCCCAGAGGCTTGTTGTTAGTGCGCACCAAGCCTCGCTGGCGAAGCTCCACGACTACGCTTGCTTCGACTTGAAGCAGCTCCCGTACGCGGAGCCTCGACACGTCGGGCAGCATTAAGCTACTTCTTCCCGCCGGACGTTAGTCCCGTCCGGAACTCCACCACGTCCCCGTCGGCCATGACGTAGTCCTTGCCTTCGAGGCGTACCTTGCCTGCCGCTTTGGCGGCCTGCTCCGAGCCGGCCGCGACCAGGTCGTCGAAGGAGATGACCTCGGCCTTGATGAACCCCTTCTCGAAGTCGGTGTGGATCACGCCGGCGGCCTGCGGTGCGGTCCAGCCCTTGCGGATGGTCCACGCACGGGATTCCTTCGGACCAGCGGTCAGGTAGGACTGCAGACCCAGCGTTTCGTAGCCAACCCGTGCCAGCACGTCCAGGCCGGGCTCCTCCACGCCGGCGTCGGCGAGGAACTCCGCCGCTTCCTCTGGCTCCATCTCGGCCAGCTCAGCCTCAAACTTCGCGTCCAGGAAGATGGCCTCTGCGGGCGCCACGACCTCCCGCATCCGCTGCTTCAGGTCCTCGTCGGCCAACTCATCGGCGTCACAGTTGAACACGTAGATGAAGGGCTTGGCAGTCAGCAGAAACAGGTCTCGCAGCGGTTCCAAGTCCAAGCCCGCAGCGTGGATGGTGGTGCCCGACTCAAGCACCTCGATCGCCTTCTGCCAGGCCTCCAGCTGGGGCTGCTTGTCCTTCTTGATCCGCGCTTCCTTCTCCAGCCGAGGCAGCGCCTTCTCCAAGGTCTGCAGATCAGCGAGGATCAGCTCGGTCGTGATGGTGGAAATGTCACTGCCGGGATCGACCTTGCCGTCGACATGGATGACGTCGCCGTCCTCGAAGACCCGGGTCACCTGGCAGATCGCGTCCGCCTCCCGGATGTGGGACAGGAACGCGTTGCCCATCCCTTCGCCCTGGCTGGCGCCCTTGACGATGCCGGCGATGTCGACGAAGGACACCGTCGCGGGGATGATCTTCTCCGAGGAGTACAGCTTCGCCAGCACCGGCAGTCGCTCATCCGGTACGCCAACGATCCCCACATTGGGCTCGATGGTCGCGAACGGATAGTTCGCCGCCAAGACTTCATTGCGCGTCAGCGCGTTGAACATCGTCGACTTGCCCGCGTTGGGGAGTCCCACAATTCCGATCGTCAGTGCCACGAGAGCCAACCCTACCGGGGACTGGCCAGATCCGGAGCCTTCACGACTGACCGGGCATCGACCCCGGGTTCAGGCACCCAGCAGGTAGGCCTCCAGCACAGCTGCGAGGTCGGCGAGGTCCTGCACGCCTGCCAACTCCCGTGCCGAGTGCATTCCCAGCAGCGGCACGCCCACGTCAACGGTCTGCAGGCCCAGCCGGGCCGCGGTGATCGGTCCGATGGTGGACCCGCACGGGATGGTGTTGCGGGACACGAAGGCCTGAGTTTCGACTTCGGCTTCCTCGCACGCCTTGTACCAAATCGCCGCGCTGAGCGCGTCGCTGGCGTAGCGCTGGTTGGCGTTGAGCTTGAGCAGCGGCCCCTTGGTCAGCAACGGCTGATTCCACGGGTCGTGCTTCTCGGGATGGTTGGGGTTGATCGCGTGTCCGGCATCAGCCGACACGCAGCTGGACCGCGAGATCATCGCCGGGAACTGGTGGGCCTCCGCCCCGATGCTGTGCCAGATCCGGCGCAGCGCGTCCTCCAGAATCGGACCGGCAGCACCGCTGCGGCTGCCAGACCCGACCTCTTCGTGGTCGAACGCTGCCAATACGACAATGTCGTCGGCATCCTCGGCCGCCAGCAACGCCGTCAGCCCGGCATGGACGCTGGACAGGTTGTCCATCCGGGTCGAGGCGAAGAACTGCTCTTCAGCACCGATCACCGCCGGCGGCTGGGTGTCGTAGGTGAAGATGTCATAGCCCAGCAGCTCGTCCTGGCCGATCTCGGCGGCGTCACACAACATCTCGAGCACGTCGGTCTCAGGGCTGTCCACCGCCAGGATCGGTTGCAGGTGCTGCTGCCGGTCCAGCTGTACGCCCTCGGCCAGCGACCGGTCCAAGTGG
The DNA here is from genome assembly GCF_002250565.1 of Parenemella sanctibonifatiensis. Classification (GTDB taxonomy): domain Bacteria; phylum Actinomycetota; class Actinomycetes; order Propionibacteriales; family Propionibacteriaceae; genus Parenemella; species Parenemella sanctibonifatiensis. The sequence continues at coordinate 198,093 of NZ_NMVJ01000010.1, read as the reverse complement.
ATCGCGACGTTGGGGATGCGGGCTATCGGGCCGGTCTTGACCAGTCGGGTCTCCTCTCGGGTCACCAACCGGCCGGCAAAGCCCAGATCGCGATCGGTCCAGGTGTGCACGATCGGGCCGCCATAGACCTCGACACCCGCCTGCTGCCAACCAACCGCTGTGATGTCGGGGTTGGGCTTGAGCTTGAAAGCCGGCGAGTCGGTGTGCGAGCCGATGATCCGGGCACTGGAGTCACCGCCGGCACCTTCGGGGATCCGCCACGCGATGACGGCGCCCTCACGGATGAAGTAGTAGCCGCCGGCGGCGAGCTCGGGCCAATCCGTCAGCTCGTCGAGTCGCTGGAAGCCTGCCTTCGCCAGCCGTTCGCCGACCTCGCGGGCAGCGTGATAGGAGGTCGGCGCAGCCTGGACGAACTGGGCCAAGTCGTCGACATGGGCGCGTGCATCAGCCATGGGGCCATCCAACCACGTCCTTGTCCGGCAGCAGACACACCTGGACCGCGTGATAGAGGTCCGCCTTACCGGGCCGGATCGTCGCGGCCGGCTGATTCTGCGGATCGAGTTCGTGATGCCAAGAGCCGTCCTCGAGGTCACGGTGATGGTCGTCGACGAACTGCCACCATTCCTGGACCTGCGCCGCCACCGGAAGGTCGAGCCCCTCGCGTACGGTGGCGGCCGCGAGCGCCTCGGCGGCGACCCAGTGCAAGCGCTGCCGGATCAGCGGCGTCCCGTCCCAGTCGACGGTGTAGATGAAGCCCGGTCGCCCGTCGACGGCCCAGCCGTCAGCACAGGCACGCTCAAACAATGCCCTCGACGCCTGGACCAGGCCTGGATCGGGCTGCTCGGCGTCGAGACGGTGAGCCAGCTGGAGTAGGAGCCGGGACCATTCAAACCCGTGGCCGGGCGTGGCGCCGTAAGGGTGGAAGGGGTCGTCCTTGCGTTCGGCGTTGTGATCCAGCAGTGGCTGCCACTGGGTGTCGAAATGCTCAACGATGCGGTCATCGTGCGCCAACGCCGCGTCCAGCACAGGCTCGGCGATCCGCTGGCCGTGGTCGAGCCAGCGTCGATCCCCGGTGACCGCGGCAGCAGCCATCAGCGCCTCCAGCATGTGCATGGCGGCGTTGGCTCCTCGATAGGCCACCGGCGTACGCCACTCGCGGTCCCAACGTTCGACCAGGTCACCGTCGGCGAGGAACTTTTCCTCGACTGTGGCCAGTGCCTCATCCAACAGGCCCCGGGCGCCGAAGCCCGCGGTGGTCGCGGTCGCCGCACCGAGGATGACGAAGGCGTGGGCGTAGGCCCACTTGCTGTCGTCGCTGATGCCCTCGGACTCCCCGAGCAGGGTGAACCAGCCGCCGTGCTCGGCGTCGCGGAACGGTCCGCGCAGGCTCGCAAGCCCGTGCTCGACCATCTCGTCGGCGCCCGCGAACCCTTCCAGGTGAGCCAGGGCGTAAACGTGGGTGAGGCGACCGGCAACATACAGCGGCCGGTCATGGCCAGGAGTGGGACGCCCGTGATCATCCAGCCAACCAAAGCCGCCCTGCGGCAGCTTGGCCGCCAAACCGAACTGCCACAACCGCCGCGCCTCCTCCTGGCGCCAATCCGGGCCGACCATCAGCCGATCCCCCGCAGTCGCTTCTCCTCGGACACATCACTGAACAGGTCCTCATCACTGGGCTTGCGCGACGGACGCAGCTCGGCGGCCTCCGGCAACTCGCGCCCGACCAGGGACACCGAAGCGCCGGCATCCTCGAGCAGCTCGGCTGAGGTCAACTCCCGCGGCAGATCCTCCAGCGCCTTCGGCTCCGGGAGATCCTGCCCGCTGCCCTGCATGTCCCGGAAGCTGCGTGCCGTCACCAGCACGCGGGACTCGTAGGACCCAACGAACTGGTTGTAGCTCTTCACCGCAGTCCCCAACGAGCGGCCGACCTTGTCGAGATGGCCACCCATGGTGCCGAGCCGCTTGCACAACTCGGCGCCCAGCTGGGAGATCTCGGCCGCGCGTTCGGCCAACTCAGCCTGACGCCAACTCATCGCCACCGCACGCAGCAGCGGGATCAGGATGGCCGGGGTGGCCAACATCACGTTGCGTTGGTTGGCGTACTGGTGCAGGTCGGGTCGCTGCTCCAGCGCCGCCGCGAGAGCCGCCTCACTGGGCAGGAAGAGCACCACGAACTCGGCCGTCTCGGCCTCCAAGGAGCCGTAGTCCTTGCCCGAAAGCTGGTCGACGTGGGTCTTGAGCAGCTGCCCGTAGCGGCTCAGATGCTCGCGCGCGACGGCCTCGTCGCTCGCCTCGCCGGCCTCGAGCAAGGAGTTGATCGGTGCCTTCGAGTCGACGAAGATCGCGCGCCCCTCCCCCAGCGCGACCCGCATGTCGGGGCGCAGCCGACCGTCGGCGGTTTCGACGGAATGCTGGGTGGTGAAGTGGCAGTGCTCGATCATGCCCGACATCTCGGCGGCCTGCTTGAGCTGCAACTCGCCCCACGAGCCGCGTACCTGCGGCTTGCGCAGGGCATTGCTCAGCGCACGGGTTTCCTTGCGCAGCTGCTCCCCGCTGGTCTGCACCTGAGTGACCTGGCTGCGCAGCTCGGCCGCCATGGCGACGCGCTCCTTCTCCATCTGCTCGAGACGCTCGTTGTACTTGCGCAACGTCTCCTGCATCGGCGCCATCATCTGCTCGGTCGCCTTCAGGCGCTGCTCGGCGGCAGCCTCAGCCTTGACGCTCTGCTGCTCCAAGGTCTGGTCCGAGAGCTCCTTGAACTGGGCCACCAACCGCTCCCGGTCCTCCTTCACCTCGGCCAGTCGCTGCTCGACAGCAGCGGCATGGGTCGTGGCGCGGGTCGCCTCGGACTGCGCCACGACGAGCTCGCGGCGTACCTGCTCGGTCTCGATGCGGGCCTCGGACACCTGACCACGCGCGCGCTCGGTCTCGGCCTGGGCCTGGGACACGGCGGCGCGAGCATCGGCGGCCTCGGCTCGCGAGGCCGCGGCATCGCTGCGCTGCCGGTCCACTTCCTGCGCCATCCGCGCGGTCTCGGCCTGCGCAGTGGCCTGCGTCGCCGCACTGTCCGCACGTCGCAGACGCGCCATCACGACGGCGCCACCGACGCCCCCGATCACCACTCCGACCAGCAGGCCGATCCAAAGGAACTCCATGACTCCCACTGTGGTGCACGGGTCCGACAAAAGGTCGGCGCAACGCCTGCCTGACCCTCGATTGTCCCCCGCTGGCCGCGAAAAACTCAGTTCGTGGGAGGAGTGACGTCGCGTTTCTTGAGATCCTTGCGCAGCTCGGGCGGCAGCGAGAACATCAGCGATTCCTCGGTCAACGTCTCCTCACGTCCCTGCGGGAACCCGCGCTCAGTGAGGTACTCGCGCACGCCCTCGACCAGGTGCTCCGGCACCGAGGCCCCAGAGGTGATGCCGACGTGGTTGACACCCTCCAGCCAAGCCGGATCGATCTCGCTGGCGTTGTCGACCCGGTACGCCGTCTTGGCGCCGGCCTCCAGCGCCACCTCGACCAGGCGTACGGAGTTGGACGAGTTCGCCGACCCGACCACGATCATCAGGTCGCAGCCCTGCGCGATCTGCTTCACGGCGACCTGACGGTTCTGGGTGGCATAGCAGATGTCGTCCGAGGGCGGATCCATCAGCAGTGGGAACTTCTCCCGCAGCCGCCGGACGGTCTCCATCGTCTCGTCAACGCTCAACGTGGTCTGGGACAGCCAGGCCACCTTGGAGGGGTCCTTGACCTCGACGTGCTCCACGTCGGCGGGGCTCTCGACCAGGGTGGTGCGGTCCGGCGCCTCGCCTGCGGTGCCCTCTACCTCTTCGTGGCCGCTGTGACCGACCAGCAGGATCTCGACGTCATCCTTGGCGAACCGCTTCGCCTCGCTGTGGACCTTGGTCACCAGCGGGCAGGTCGCATCAATGGTGCGCAGATTGCGGTCGACGGCCTCCTGGCGTACGGCCGGCGACACTCCGTGGGCGGAGAAGATCACCATCGAGCCCTCGGGCACCTCGTCGAGCTCCTGGACGAAGATCGCGCCGCGTTCGGTGAGGTCTTCCACCACATGTCGGTTGTGGACGATCTCCTTGCGCACATAGATCGGCGCGCCGTAGTGGTCCAGTGCCTTCTCGACTGTCACCACCGCGCGATCGACGCCGGCGCAATATCCTCGCGGGGCCGCAATCGTGACGCTGCGGTCAGGGCGGATGCTCTGGTCAGTCATGCCGCCCAGTCTAGGTGGTGCAAGGATGGCGGGGTGCATGTGAGTGTTGCTGACATCGAACGGGCTCGTGAGCACCTGGCCGGGGTGGTCTCGACCACCCCACTGCTGCCCAACCCGCGGCTGAGTGCTCGCGCCGGCGCCCGGGTCTTCGTCAAGCGGGAGGACCTGCAGCCGGTCCGCAGCTACAAGCTGCGGGGGGCGTACAACTTCATGTCCCAGCTCAGCCCCGAACAACGCGCCGCCGGCGTCGTCACGGCCAGTGCGGGCAATCACGGCCAGGGGGTGGCGTACGCCTGCCGCGAACTCAACATCCATGGCCGGATCTATGTGCCGGCGACCACCCCGTTGCAGAAGCGGGAGCGGATGCGGGCAATCGGTGGTGACCATGTCGAACTGGTGGTGTACGGCGCCAACTACGACGAAGCGGCAGCTGCCGGCGGCGAGGCGACCTCAGCGGGCGCGATCTTCGTGCCGGCCTTCGACCACCCCCGCACCGTCGCCGGGCAGGGAACGGTGGCCCCCGAAATCTGTGACCAGCTCGGCGCGGCTCCCGACGTACTGGTGGTGCCGGTGGGCGGTGGGGGCCTGTTGGCCGGGTGCCTGCTCTGGTTTGCCGAGCACGCCCCCGACACCCGCATCGTCGGCGTGGAACCTGCCGGCGCCGCCAGCCTCGCTGCAGCCCTGGAAGCGGGCCGCCCGGACCCCCTGCCCGATCTGGACAGTTTTGTCGACGGGGCGGCAGTCCGGACCGTCGGCCACCTGCCCTACGACATCATCAGCAGCCATCCGGTGGAGCTGACCCGGGAGCCGGAGGGACAGATCTGCAGCGAGATGCTGGAGATGTATCAGGTCGACGGCATCATCGCCGAACCGGCGGGCGCCCTCGCGGCCTCGGCGGTCGGCCACAGCCTCCAGGTTGAGCCGGACCAGACCGTCGTGGTGCTGGTGTCGGGCGGAAACAACGACGTCTCCCGGTACGCCGAAGTCGTGGAGCGCTCCCTCATCTTCGCCGGCCTCAAGCACTACTTCCTCGTCAGCTTCCCGCAGGAGCCGGGTGCGCTGCGCCGCTTCCTCGACGAGGTGCTGGGGCCCGACGACGACATCGCCCATTTCGAGTACGTCAAGCGTTCCAACCGTGACGAAGGACCTGCCCTGGTCGGCATCGAGATCAGCCGCCCCGAGGATCTGGCCGGCCTGATCGCCCGGATGGACGCCTCCCCGATCCGTTGCGAGAAGATCCTGCCCGACTCGCCGTTCTATCGGATGCTGGTGTGAGCGGGCGCCAAGGGCGTACGCCGCTGTCGGAGCGCGTGGCTCGCAGACTCGAGGGACGCATCGTCGGCGGCGACCATCCCGTCGGCTCCAAGCTGCCCTCAGAAACGGTCCTGGCAGCCGAATACGGCGTGGGCCGCAGTTCGATGCGCGAGGCGATCAGGATCCTCGCCACCGAGGGCTACCTGCGACCCCAGCACGGGCGGGGTGTGTTCGTCATCTCCACCCGGCCCACCGTCGGCGGCGTCGATCTGGCCCTGACTGGCGGCTACACCGTCACGGACCTGTTCGAGGCGCGGATCGCGATCGAGGGGGCTGCGGCTGAGCTCGCCGCCAAGCGTCGGACCGACCACCATTGCGAGTTCCTGGAGTCGATCCTGTCGGCGGCAGCTAACCCGAACACCTCGACCGAGGACTTCATCTCCCTGGACGGGCAATTCCACCACGAGATCGCTCAAGCGAGCGGCAACCCCTTGCTGGTGCGGATCTGGGAGTCGATCGCCGACCAGTTCACCGAGTACTCCAGGAAAGTGATCGGCTTGGAGGGCCGCCGCGAGCGCGCGCACGCCGACCACGTGGCGATCGCCCGGGCGGTGATCGAGGGCGACCGGGATGCCGCTCGGGCGCGGGCCGTGGACCACGTCGTGGCGGTCCAACAGGAGCTCACGCGCCTGCGGCAATGACGACTCACACGACCAGATCGGCCGCCAACACCATCAGCAAGGCCACCACCGACAGCAGCGACTGCGCCAACGTGTAGGTCTTCAGGGTGCCGCGGGTGGACAGTCCGAACAGGCTGCGCAGCATCCAGAAGGCGTTGTCGCTGAACTGGCCACCGAAGGCGCCACCTGCGCCGGCGGCGAGCACCACCAGCACCGGCGACAGCCCCGACGGCTCCACCAGCGGGGCGATGATGCCGATGGCCGTGATGCCGGCGACGGTCTGCCCGCCGAGCGCGGTGCGCATCACCGCGGCCACGAACCACACCACCACCAGCGGCAGGATGGATGTCGCCTCGAACAGGGTCGCCAAGACGTCGCGCATCCCCGTGCCGGCGATGATCTGACCCAGCGCACCCGCCACTGCCGTGACGATCAGGATCGTGCCGCCGGTCTCCAGTGCGCGGTTGACCGCGTCCTCCTGGTCGGCCAGCCCCCGCCGCGCCACGCAGATCACCAACGCAACGAGTGCACCGATCAGTAGGGCCATCACGGGGTCGCCGAGCAGGCCCACGACCGGGCTGGTCCAGCCCAGCATGGGAGCCACGATTCCGAGGATCACCAAGATCAGCGCGGTGGCAATCGGCGCCACGGCCAGCAGCAGCGGTGGCAGATTCTGTTCGGCTTCCTCGTCATCGTCCGGAGCATCGTCAATAAGGTCGTCCTCGTCCTGGGCAACGTTCCACCAGCCCAGCTTTTCGATGATGAAGAGATAGAGGAACGTGCTCAGCACGACCGCCGGGATCGCCAACAGGAAGCCGGGGACGAGCATCGCAGACACCGACAAACCCATCGCGCCGAGGTAGGCAAGCATCGCCGCGCCCGGAATCACCAAAGCGTTGCCGACCGCCAGGCCCATCGCCACTGGGCCAGCCAATGACGCCATCGGTCGATTCGTACGCCGCGCCACCCGCCGGGCGATCGGTGCAACCAGCACGAGCAGCACGTCGAAGTAGATCGACGGGGTGATCGTGGCGAGAGTGAGGCTGAAGGCGTACGGGGAGCCGCGGCGCCCGAAGACGCGCAGGATGGCTTGCACGATGCGCTGGATCGCGCCATAACTCGACATCAGGAAGCCCATCACCACGCCCATCGTGATGAGCAGGCCGACCTCGGCCATCAGGCCGCCGAAGCCCTCATTGAGCCCGGCCACGAGATCAGCGGGCGTGAAACCGGTGACCAATCCGAGATAGATCGCGCCGATCAGCAGCGAAATCGCAGGATTGAGACGAAACCGCACGATGAGCACGGCGATCGCAACGAACGTCACGACGAAGTGAACGATGAGCCACGGTGTTGACACCACTGTCCCCTACTCGGATCGACCACCCGCCCGGTGCGGGTAACTTGTCTGAGGAGTGTACGCCCCGCAACTGCCGTTTTGGCAAGTTTTCTGCGCCGGTGTCGCTACACTCATCAGACCTGTTGCCTCGGAGAGGATCCCCCTGATGAAGATCACCACGATCGAGACCTTCCTGCTGAAGGCACCGCTGGGTTCCGAGCGTTTCTGGTCCTCCCAGGCTGCCTTCCCCGAGCGCACCAGCCTGTTGGTGCGCCTCACCGCCGACAACGGACTGGTCGGTTGGGGCGAGGGTGGCCAGTACGGGCCAGGCGAGCCAGTGCAGACGGCGATCGAATCCGTGCTCGGACCGGTGCTGCTTGCGATGCCCGATGCCTCCCCCGCAGTGGTCTGGGAACGGCTCTACACCCACAGTCGCGACTTCGGGCAGAAGGGCACCTACGTCGAAGCCATCAGCGCCATCGACATTGCCCTGTGGGACCTGCTGGGCCAGGAGCTGGGAGCGCCGGTGTCGACCCTCATCGGCGGCCGGTTCCGGGAGCGGATCCGCGCCTACGGCACCGGCGGCTACTACCGCTTCGAGGAGTTCGACGCAGCACGGGATCTACCGGCCCTGCGGGAGACCGTACGCGAGTACGCCGGCTCGGGCTTCACGATGCTGAAGCTGAAGGTCGGGCTGCTGCCGGTAGCCCAGGATGCTGCGCGGGTGCACGCGGTACGTGAGGAGCTGGGCGACGGGTTCACGCTCATGGTGGATGCCAACCATGCGTACAACGCGGCAAGCGCGATCAGCATGGGACACGCGCTCGAGGAAGCCGACGCCGCCTTCTTCGAGGAGCCCGTCCCGCCGGAGGATCTCAGCGGCTACCAGCGGGTCCGGGCAGCGCTACGTATCCCGATCGCTGGCGGCGAAGCGGAGTTCACCCGGTACGGCTTCCGAGAACTCATCGCCCGGGAGTGCATCGACATCGCCCAACCGGACGTCTGCGTGAGCGGCGGCATCACGGAGGTGCAGCGCATCGCTGCCCTCACCAGCGCGGCCAACCTGCGGCTGATCCCCCACGTGTGGGGTTCGGGCATCGCATTGGCGGCCGGCCTCCATGTGTGTGCCGCGTTGCCGCTGGCACCGCACACCCACGTGCCGATTCCGCTCCAGAACGAACCGGTGATCGAATTCGATCGCACGCTCAATCCGCTCCGCGACGACCTGCTCCTCACTCCGTTCGGCGTCGACGACGAGGGCTGCGTTGCGGTCCCGACCGCCCCGGGGCTCGGGATCGACATCGATCTGGATGTCTTGGAGCGCTATCAGGTCGGCTGAGCCCGCCTTGGTGGTCGCCAGCGAGCCGGCCTAGACCTGGACGCGACTGATCGGCAGGCCCGAATCGGCGCCGAAGTCCAGCCCGGACGGCGGCCGACCGGCGGCGACCAGTTCGGACCCGACAGCGGCAATCATGGCACCGTTGTCGGTGCACAGGCCCGGTCGCGGCCGGCGTACCTGGATGCCAGCCGATGCGGCCCGGTCAGCCATCAACTCCCGCAGTCGTGAGTTGGCAGCGACCCCGCCGCCCAGCACCACCGTGTCCACGCCGTACTCCTGGCAGGCGTCGATCGTCTTGGCGGTGAGGACGTCGCACACAGCTTCCTGGAAGCTGGCTGCCACATCGGCGACCGGGAACTCCTCGCCCTCGAGCTCTCGGGTCTCGACCCAGCGCGCCACCGAGGTCTTGAGGCCGGAGAAGGAGAAGTTGAAGCGGTGCTTGTCCTGGTCCCTGGCCCCGGTCAGACCTCGCGGGAATCGGATGGCGCGGCGGTCCCCCTCGGCAGCGGCTCGGTCGATCACGGGACCGCCCGGATAGGCCAACCCCAGCAGCCGCGCCACCTTGTCGTAGGCCTCCCCCGCGGCGTCGTCGATGGTCGCGCCGAGTTCACGGATGTTGCCGACCCCGCCGTCCATCAGCAGGATCGAGGTGTGGCCACCGGACACCAGCAGCGCCACGCATCGCTCGGGAAGCGGGCCGTGCTCCAGCGCATCGACGGTGACGTGACCGGCAAGATGGTTCACCCCGTACAGCGGCTTGCCGGTCGCCAGCGCCAGCGCCTTCGCTGCGGCCACACCGACCACCAGGGCACCCATCAGCCCGGGCCCGGCCGTGACAGCGATCGCGTCCAGGTCCGTCAACTCGACCTCGGCGGCGGCCAATGCTCGGTCCAGGGTCGGCACCATCGCCTCCAAGTGCGCGCGAGACGCGACTTCGGGGACCACGCCACCGAAGCGGACGTGCTGCTCGACCGAGGATGCGACCTCATTGGCGAGCAACGTACGCCCCCGGACCACGCCGACGCCGGTCTCGTCGCAGGAGGACTCGATCCCCAACACCAAAGGTTCACTCATCATTGCCATCCGGTTCAGACGAAGCAGAAATACCCGATTCGGCAAAGGCCAGATCGGTGAGCGCAAGTCGCATCAACACCGCATCGGCCCCGACGCCGCGGTTGCCGTCAGGCCCACCGCCGCCGTAGTAACCGGCGCGGCGGCCCACCCCGACAAACCCGATCGACTCATAGAGCCCTCGGGCCGCGATGTTGTCCGCCGCTACCTCCAGCAGCATGGTCTCGGCACCGCGTTCACGTGCCCAGGCGATTCCAGCGTCGATCAGTTCCCGGGCCAGGCCCCGACGCCGATGCGTCGGCGCCACCACCACCCGAAACAGTTCGACCTCATCCAGCAGGAGTTGATAGCTGGCCACGGCCTCGACGCGGTGGTTGACCTCGGCCACCAAGACGAACCGGTGGTCCAACTCGGCCTGCCACAGCGCCGCGGTCCAGCGCTGCCCAACCGGAAAAGCGCCCTCCAGCGCAACGATCGCCGCCAGGTCGGCCTGGCTCGCCTGCCGCAGGATCATCGCCGCCTCAACGCCGTCAGGGCAGACTTCCGGCCGGTCGGCACCACCGCGTCCGGAGGTCGCAGATACATCGGCTCGGCTGGCACCTCGGGCAACTCGGTCGCAGCCATCAGCGCCGCGTCCAGATCCGGAGCGACATCGCTGACCGGACCGGGCACCGGATGGAGCCGGGCGCCCGGACCGACCACGGTCAGCGGCGGCAACTCGGCCGCCGCGGACACCTGCGGCTGTGCCTGGCGTACGCCGGCGGCGTAGCTGGCCCAGTAGAGCTCCTTGCGGCGCGCGTCAATGGCCACCACGAAATCCTCGGTGATGCCGGCCGCGACGGCCTGGGCCGCGAGCACGTCCAAACTGCACACGGCCGCCGCAGTGATGCCATTGACGCGCGCCAGGGTCCAAGCCGTGACGATCCCGACCCGCAGGCCGGTGAACGGCCCCGGGCCCATCCCGACCACGATGCGCGCCAGATCGGCAACCGCAAGCTGGTGGCGTTGCAGCAGCTCCCCGATGGCGGGGGCAAGGTCCTCGACCTGCCGCCGCGGGTCCTCGCTGCCCCAACGATCCACCGGTACACCGTCCCGCGCGAGTCCGATGCGGACCCCGGTGGACGTGTCGACCGCCAATGTCCAACTCATCGTCGCTCCCCTGCCCGCATCACAGGCTCTCCACCACTCCGGTGAGCACCTGTCGGCTCCAGCGTTGTCGGGCCGTCGGCGTCGCACCGGCTTCCAGCCACACCGTACGCCCCTCGGCCCCGGTGGGTCGTTCGATCAGCACCTGCAGCACCTGGTCGCTGAGTTCCTCGGCGAGCCCCTCGCCCCACTCAATGACGGTGAGGGAATCGGCCATCGTGTCGACCAGGTCCAGGTCCCACAGTTCGTCGGCCGATCCCAGCCGATACGCATCGACGTGCACCAGCCGGCGTATGCCGCGGGCCAGCGCCTCCGGATCGGTGGCGGCGTGCACCCGGGACAGCACGAAGGTCGGCGAGATCACCGCTTCCACAACGCCCAGGCCGGCGCCGATGCCCTGGCTCAGGGTGGTCTTGCCCGCGCCCAGGTCGCCACTGGCGATCAGCAGGTCGCCGCCACCAGCGACCCGCGCCAGGCGCGCACCCAGCCGGTGCATCGCGTCGGCGTCGGCGATCTGCACCACCACGGGCAGCGCCCGACGCAGGGTGAGGTTCGGCCCGGAACGGGCCACTTCCTCAAAGCCGCGGCGCCGCCAGAACCGCACCACGTGGTCGAATTCGACCCGGGCAACCAATTCCAACGTGGCGGCCCCGGCGCGGGCGGCCGCACGGATCGCTTCGACCACCATCGCCCCGGCGATGCCCTGTCGCTGGAATCGCGGGTGCACCGCGACGCGGGCGATACGGGCGGCGTCGCCTTCGAATGACAACAGCAACGTGCCGGCAGGCTCACCCTCGATCTCGACCAGGATGCCGTGCTGGCCTTGGCCACCCTCAGCCGCCGGCAGCACCGTCGTCCGCAGCGACTCAACGGTTTCGCCGAGTGCTGCGGCCGGTGGATCAACCGGGGGCCGGGCGCCGAAGGCAGCCCGGATCACCTCCAGCATCGCGGGCGCGTCGGAGACCGTCGCGGCCCGGGTAACGGGTGTGGCGCTCCGGTCAGTCACGACCGGGCCGCCTCCCGCTCTTGCCCTGATGTCCGCCCTGGTAGCCCTTGCCCTGACCACGGCCCTTGCCGTGGAAGGGGCGCCGGCCACCACCGGGGCCGCATCGGCGGGGTCCGCCGCGCCGCGGCGGGCGGGGAGCGACGATCGTCTCGTACTCCTCATGGCTGATCGGCTCACCGGCGCCGGCACCGGCGCGCAGCTCGCTCTCCATCCGGGAGTCAGTGCCGCGGATGGTGTCGGCCTTGACCTGAACTTCGGAGAGCATCCGGTCGACCATCTTGCGCTGGTGCGGCAGCACCAGGGTGATGTTGGCGCCGGCGTGTCCGGCGCGGGCAGTACGCCCGGCGCGGTGCAGGTAGTCCTTCGAGTCCCCGGCCGGGTCGACCTGGAGCACCATCTCGACCGAGTCGACGTGGATGCCGCGGGCGGCCACGTCGGTGGCGACGATGACGCCGATCTTGCCCTCGCGGAAGGCGGTCAGGACCCGGTTGCGGGCGCCCTGGCCCATGCCGCCGTGCAGGGCACCGGCCAGCACGCCGACCTCACGCAGCTGCTCGGCGACCCGGTCGGCGGCACGCTGCGTACGGACGAAGACGACGGTGCGGGCACCGTTGTCGGCGAGGCGACGCATCGCCTCGACCTTGTACTGCCCGGGCACCTGGACCAGCCAGTGGCTGAGCGCGGTGACCGGCGAACTGGCCGAGTCGACCGAGTGCTGCACCGGGTCGTTCAGGTAACGCTTGACGAGCTTGTCGACGCCGCGGTCCAAAGTGGCGGAGAAGAGCAGGTGCTGGGCGTTGGCCGGGATGGCGTCGAGGATGGTGGTCATCTCCTCCATGAAGCCCAGGTCAGCCATGTGGTCGGCCTCGTCGATGACGACGCCCTCGACCTGGCCGAGGTCGGCCACGCCCTGCTGCATCAGGTCGATCAACCGACCCGGGGTGGCGACGACGACGTCGACGCCACGCTCAAAAGCACGGCGCTGCGGGGTGTAGCTGAGGCCACCGGCCACGACCACGGTCCGCAGCCGCACCGCACGGGCGGGCCCGGCGAGGGCGTCGTGCACCTGCATGGCGAGCTCGCGGGTGGGGGCAAGGATGACGCCGCGGGGCTTGGTTTGAGAACCGTCCTGGGCGAGGCGGGTCAGCAGCGGCAGGCCGAAGCCGAGCGTCTTGCCCGATCCGGTCCGGGCGCGGCCCAACACGTCGCGGCCGGCCATCGCGTCGGCGATGGTGGCGCGCTGGATCGGGAAGGGGGCGTTGATGCCGTTGCGTGCCAGTTCCTGGACGATCGGTTCCGGTACGCCGAGCTCGGCGAAGGAGCCCTGCGGCAGGTCGGCCTCGGCGACGCTCTGCGGCGCCTCGGTGATGGTGGCGGTCATGTCTTTCTCCTCACGGCCCCGGTCCACGGGGGTGGTGTCAGTCGTGAGGTTCTCGGAATCCGTGGTCTCGGAGCCAAGGAGCGCCTCATGCAACAGGGGCGAGTCACCCTTGGGTGTCTCGCGATGGAACGGACGGCTCGGGGGGCGGTGGGCCTCCCGCGGTTGCCGAACGCGCTTCTTGTACGCGTCCCGGCCGCCGTCCTTCTGGTAGCCGGACTTCTTCTCGAAGCCAGCCTTCTTGTCGTACCTGGTGTTTCCGGAGCGGTCCCGCTGGTCCGAGTCACGCTCGTCGCGGCGATCCCCCCGGGGTGCCCAGTCACGGTTGTCGGACCGCTCGGAACGGTCACGCTTGTCGTTCCAGTCGCGCTTGCCGTAGCCGACGCCGCGTCGGGGACGATCCTCCCGGCCCCGGTCATCCCGAGAACCACGATCGAAGCCACGATCCTCACGGGAGCCACGCTCGTCGCGCGATCCCCACTCGCGACGCGGGCCGCGATCCTGGCTGCGAGGACGGTCCTCGCGATCACCCTCCCAGCCCTTGCGACCACCCCGACGGTCATCGGAGCGGCGGTCGTCACGACCACCGCGGTAGCCGCCCCGGTCCTCCCGGCGCCCCTCGGCGCGGGACTCGTCGTCACGCCACCGGTTCTTCACCTTCGGCTGACCCTCGGAGCGACCCCGGCCACGCGGCTTGTGTCCTCGGTCCTTGCGTTCGGCTGAGGTCCAGCGCCGCTTGGGGGTGCCGTCGGCCTTGCGGCCCTTGGCGCGGCCCGAGCCACCCGTACGGGCGGGCCCCCCGGTTCGGGCAGGATTGATTCGCTGCGAAGACATGTGGGGGCACTCCTGTAAATCTGGGGGAACCAACGAAGCTTAGTTCAGCATCACGCCAAACCACTAATCCCGCACGCATGAGCGGCGCTCGGGGACGGTCGTGCACACATGCCGCGGGCCACCAGCCACGCGGGCCCGCCCTTGGCTCGGGATCGCGTCAAATGATCGTTCCCGCTCCTTCACCGGTTGTTTCCCGTCTCGTTGCCCCCATCTCCCGGGTCGCCACGATGGCTCGGCTAAGGTGAACAACGTGCGGGTTGCCATCATCGCCGAGTCGTTCCTGCCACTGGTGAACGGCGTCACGAATTCGGTGCTGCGTGTTCTGGAGCATCTGGCCGAGAACGGCCACGACGCTCGGGTCATCGCACCCGGAGCCATGGGCAAGTGCCCTGCCGAGGTCTGCGGCTTCCCCGTCACTCGACTCGCCTCGGTCAACATGCCGGGGTACGCCGGCGTACAGATCGCGACCACCCCGTCGTACGCCCTGGAGCGGATCCTCGAGGACTTCCAGCCCGACGTGGTGCACCTGGCCGCGCCGTTCAACGTCGGCTATCGCGGGGCGCTGGCGGTGTCCCGCCTGGAGTTGCCGTCGGTGGCGATCTATCAGACCGAGGTCCCCAGCTACGCAGCCCGGTACGGCGTACCCCACGCTGAGGCGCTGCTGTGGTGGCGGGTCCGACAGGCCCACAACCTGGCGACCATGACCTTGGCTCCGAGTTCCTTTGCCCGCAACCAGCTGATCGAGCAAGGAGTGCAGCGGGTCGGAATCTGGGGCCGCGGCGTCGACTCGGTCCGCTTCCACCCGAGCAAGCGCAGCCAGCAATGGCGCGACCGTGTCGCCCCCCATGGCGAACGGATCATCCTCTACGTGGGCCGACTCGCTCCCGAGAAGCAGGTCGGCGACCTGCAGGTGCTGGCCGATCTGCCGAACACCCGAATTGCGATCGTGGGTAGCGGCCCCTCCCAGGATGAACTCGAGACCTTTCTGCCCGGCGCGGTCTTCCTCGGCCATCAGGGCGGTGAGGACCTCGCCACGGCGTACGCCAGTGCGGACCTGTTCGTGACGCCGGGCGAATTGGAGACCTTCGGACAGACGATCCAGGAAGCAATGGCCAGCGGCCTGCCGGTCATCGCTCCGGCCCGCGGCGGCCCCTTGGACCTGATCAACCCCTCGCGCACCGGGTGGCTCTACTCCCCCGGCGACCTGGCGAGCCTGCGCCGCCACGCCCGTGACCTGCTCGGCGACGAGCGCAAGCGGCAGGCCTTCGGCACGCGAGCTCGCCAGTCGGTGGAGCACCGCACCTGGGACTACATGTGCGACCAGCTGCTGGACTACTACCGCGAGGCGATCGAGACCGCACCGCGACTGTCGGCCGCCTGACGTCGGTCGCATCTCGGGGACGATTCACGGCGCCGAACCTCATCGGGAACACCACCGCGGGAATCGATGCCCTGGCAGCCGCGCTACTGAGTCTGGTTGCTGAGCCGCGCTGTGGCAGGGGCCTGGTCGACCAACCAGGCGACCGTGTCGGGCACCCGGGCGGCGATCTCGTCCGGCGGCCAAGGCCCCGGGTTGCGTGCCGCGGTCATCGCCTGCATCGAGGCAGCGGCCAGCGCCGCCCAGCGGGGTGTCAGGCCGCCGGCCAGCAGGGTCGCCGCCATCCCCGCCAGCGTGTCCCCCGATCCGGCCTGCCCCGTCCACGCCGGCCCCGGCACGGCAAGATCCACCCGACGATCGTCCCCGTCCCCACCGGGACCGGCAACGTACTGGGTGGCGCCCTTGAGGAGCACGGTCGCGCCGGTCCGGTCGACCGCCCGGCGTACGGCGGCGATCGGGTCAGCGGTGACGTCGGTACGCCCGATGTCCAGCAACGCGGCCAGCTCACCGGCATGCGGGGTGAGCAGACAGTTCTCCAGTCCGGAGGCGGGCAGCGACCGCAACGCGTCAGCGTCGAGCACCAGCGGGACGTCCAGTTCGAGCGCGGCCTCGATTCGCTCCCGGGCGTCGGCGCGGTCGCCCCACCCGGAGCCGAGCAGCATCGCCTGCACCCGCCCCGGGCCGATCGTCACCGACGGCATCCGCAGGCTGATCGCCTGGGCCGCCTGCTCGGGACCCAGGAACCGCACCATGCCGGCGCCGGCGTACAGGGCCCCGGTGGTCGCGAGAATGCCTGCCCCCGGATAGCTGCTGGAGCCGGCGTCGATGCCGACCACACCACGGCGGTACTTGTCGTCGAGCGGTCCGGGCACCGGCCAGCGGACGGCCACGTCGTGAGGTTCCACTGCCCGCACCTGAGCCGGCGGCAATCCGAGGTCGAGGTCGACCACTTCCAGACGGCCGCAGGCGCTGGCGGCTGGTTGGGCGAGATGGCACAGCTTCGCGGCACCGAAGGTGACGGTGATCGCGGCCCGGACATGGGGAGCGTCGGCGCTGACCCGGTCGGCGGCCAGCCCCGAGGGCAGGTCGACGGCAACCACCGGCGTACCGATGTCGGACGCCGCGGCGGCCCAGGTCGCGACCGGATCGGGCAGGCCGGGCCGGGCACCGATCCCGAAGACGGCATCAATGGCCAGGTCGATTGACGGCAGCGCCGCGATCGCTTCGGCGGCGTCGATCTCGGTCAGGCCAGCTTCCGTCGCGGCTGCCCAACCCTCGGCATGGACATCGGGGGCAGTACGCCAGCAGGAGACCCGGACGCCGCGCTGCAGCAGCCGTTGGGCCGCCCACAGGCCGTCGCCGCCGTTGTTGCCGGGGCCCACCAGCAGCAGGACTCGCGGCTCCGGACGACCGGCCAGTTCCTGCCAGACCAGCTGCGCCAACGCCTCGGCGGCACGCAGCATCAGGTCTGATGTGCCCCGATCGGGGCCGCCCGGTTCGGCGGCCATCGTGGCCTCCTCGGCGGCCCGGATCTCGGCGACGCTGGCAATGTCACGCATGACTGGTGTCCTCCCCGACCGACGCCCGCTCGCAGACCACCATCGCCACGGCCGCGCCGGCGTCATGGGAGATGGACAGATGGATCGAGTCGATGCCCAGGTCGGCAACCCGCTGCGCCACCCCGCCGGTCACCCGAAACCGGGGCTGACCCGACTCCTCCCGGAGCACCTCACATTCCAACCACCGCAGGCCCGGGGCGCCCAGCGACTTCGCGAGCGCCTCCTTGGCGGCGAATGCGCCTGCCAAGGAGTAGGTCGGTCGTTCCTGCTCGGCCGAGGTGAACAGCCGATCGGCCAGCCCGGGGCGCCGACTCAGCGCAGCCTCGAGCCGGGACACCTGACACAGGTCCACCCCGATGCTGACGATCATGCTGTCACCACGCGTCCATCACATCACACGCACACGTCACTCGACCGTGACCGACTTCGCCAAGTTGCGCGGCTGGTCCACGTCGTGGCCGCGTTGGGTCGCCAACTCGCAGGCGAACAGCTGCAGCGGTACGGTCGCCAGCAGCGGCTGCAGCAGCGTCGACACCCGCGGCAGCTCCAACAGCAGGTCTGCCAGCCCGGCCACACCGGCGTCGTCATGTTCGGCCAACACGATGGTGCGGGCGCCGCGGGCGCGTACCTCGGAGATGTTGGCCAGCACCTTGTCGTGAAGCTGGTCGCGACCCTGCGGCGGCACGATCACGAAGACCGGCACGTCCTGCTCGATCAGCGCGATCGGACCGTGCTTGAGCTCGCCGGCGGCGAACCCCTCAGCATGGATGTAGGCGAGCTCCTTGAGCTTCAGCGCCCCTTCCAGTGCCACCGGATAACCGACGTGGCGACCCAGGAAGAGCACCGAGCGGGCGTCCTTGAGTTCACCGGCAAGTTCCAGCACCGGGGCGGACTGGTCCAACACCTGCTGGATCAACTCCGGCATCCGCTGGAGTTCGGCGACCACGGCCAGGATCTCCTCCTGGTAGCGGGTCTGGCGCACCTGCGCCAGGAACAGCCCCAACAGGTAACAGGCCACCACCTGGGTCAGGAAGCCCTTGGTGGAGGCGACGCCGATCTCGGGACCGGCATGGGTGTAGATGACGCCGTCGGACTCCCGCGGAATCGTCGAACCGTTGGTGTTGCAGATCGCCAGCACCCGGGCTCCCTGTCCCTTGGCATGCCGCAGCGCCTGCAGCGAGTCTGCGGTCTCACCGGACTGGGAGATCACGACAACCAGGCTGTTCGGGCCCACGATCGGGTCGCGGTAGCGAAACTCACTGGCCAGTTCGACCTCGCAGGCAACCCGAGTCCAGTGTTCGATGGCGTACTTCGCGACCAGTCCGGCATAGAACGCCGTGCCGCAGCCGACGATGATGATCTTGTCGAGGCGGCGCAGCTCGTCCTCACCGAAGTGGAGCTCGTCCAGACGTACGCCGGACTCGTCGTGGTGACCACGCAGGCTCTCGGCGACCGCGGCCGGCTGCTCGTGAATCTCCTTGCGCATGAACCAGTCGTAGCCGTCCTTCTCGGCGGCAGCCAGGTCCCAGTCGACGGTGTGGCGGCGGGTCGGCGCCGGCTCACCTTCGGAGTCGTACGCCCGAAAGTCGCTGGCGGTGATCTCGACCAGGCAGTCCTGCTGGATCTCGACGGCCTCACGAGTGTGCTCGAGGAAGGCGGCCACGTCGGAGCCGATGAACATCTCGCCCTTGCCCACCCCCAGCACCAGCGGCGAGTTGCGGCGGGCGGCGTACACCACGCCGGGGCGGTCGGCGACCGCGACCACCAGGCCGAAGGAGCCCTCCAGACGGGCGGTCACCGTACGCAGGGCGTCCAGCGGCTCGGCCCCGCGGGCCAGCTCCTGACCCAGCAGTTGCGCCACCACTTCGGTGTCGGTGTCCGAGGCGAGCGACACCTGCAACTCGGCGGCCAGCGCGGCGTGGTTCTCGATGATGCCGTTGTGGACCACCGCCACCCGGCGTTCGGCGTCGACGTGCGGGTGGGCGTTGCGTTCGCTGGGGGCACCGTGGGTGGCCCACCGGGTGTGCCCGATGCCAGCCTGGTCGCCGGTCACCGAGGGCAGCGGGGACTCCTCGAGCGCGGCCCGCAGGTTGACGAGTTTGCCGACCGCCCGGCGTACCGCCAGCCCCTCCGGCGCCACGGTTGCCACTCCTGCGGAGTCGTAACCACGGTATTCGAGGCGGGCCAAGCCACCCATCACGATCCCGGAAGCATCACGGGGTCCCACATATCCAACGATTCCGCACACGCGGTCAGACTACGGCCTCGCACCATCTCCGACCAGAAAAGACATTAGGGTTGAGCGGTGGCGACGGAGCGGAACGGCGGCCCCTACATTCAACGGTCCCGACAGGACTGGGCCGAACTGGCGGGCAATCTGCCCATCACGGTGGACCAGCCCACCGTGGAAAAGTTGCGTTCCACCGGCGACCCGATCAACCTGCCCGAGGTCGCCGAGGTCTATCTGCCACTGACCGGGCTGCTCAACAAGTACGTCCACCACACCGGCGAACTCTTCGAGGCGACCAACGAGTTCCTGGGGCTGTCGGTGCGACGCACCCCCTTCGTGATCGGTGTCGCGGGGTCGGTCGCGGTCGGCAAGTCGACCACCTCCCGGCTGCTGACGGCGCTGCTGTCGCGTTGGCCCGAGCATCCCAAGGTCGAATTGGTGACCACCGACGGGTTCCTCTTCCCCAATGACGAGCTCAAGCGGCGCGGGCTGATGGAGCGCAAGGGATTCCCAGAGAGCTACGACCGACGCGCTCTGTTGAGCTTCGTCATGGACGTCAAGTCCGGCGCTCCGGTGGTCCGAGCCCCGGTCTATGACCACCTCGGCTATGACATCGTCCCCGGCGCCTTCAACGAGGTACGCCAGCCCGACATCCTGATCGTGGAGGGACTGAACGTCCTGCAGCCGGCCCGACAGCGTGCCGACGGCACCACCGGCCTGGCGCTGAGCGACTTCTTCGACTTCACCGTCTATGTCGACGCCGCCGACGAGGACATCCGGTCCTGGTACATCACACGATTCCTGCACCTGCGCGAGACCGCCTTCCGCGACCCCCGCTCCTACTTCACCCGGTACGGCAGCCTCACCGTACCCGAGGCGATCGAGCGCGCCAGCGAGATCTGGGACACCATCAACGGCCCCAACCTGGAGCTCAACATCCGCCCCACCCGAGGCCGCGCCACCGCGATCCTGCGCAAGTCGGGCGACCACCAGATCGACTGGGTACGGATCCGCAAGGTCTGAGCCGGACGGATCACCTCGCCGGGGCGGCGCCGGACGCTGGCACCTTGACAGACTCCACAAGCTGGACAAGGCTGGAAGCAACCCTATCTGGCGGCTACGGCGCCGCCAACCCCAGGAGCAATGATGCCCAGTCGTCGCACCGTCCTTGCCAGCAGCGCTGCCGCCGCAGGAGGTCTCACGTTGTCCCAGATTGCCCGACCGTCGTGGTCAGCAACGCCCCAGCCGCATCAGGCCGCCGGATCGGTGACCGTCGTCGCCCCGGCTGACTGGAAGTCGTACGCCGATCAGGTCGCCGAGGCCCTCACCGCTGCCGGCGCGAGCGCCACCGTCACCGAGCCCGATGAGGCTGGCTTCGCTGACGGTTGGCAGGACGACCGGATCCTGCTGGGTCACCTCGGCAACAACCTCCACGTGGCGCGCCTCTACGGCCTGTGGCTCAGCGTCGCCGATTCGCTGTGCCCCGGCCCCACCGGCTGGTCGCTGCACTCGGTCGATGCCCCCTTCGGTGGCGACAACACCACGATCGTGGTCGGCGCCTCCACCGAGGAAGGGGTGGCCGCGGGCGTACAGGCGCTGCTGCCGCAGCTGGCCGAGGGCACCCTGCCGTGGATCCATCAGGCCGAACTCGATCCCGAGACCCGGCTCCGGCTGCCCAACGACGGCGTCATCGACTCCGCCTACGAGGCGACCGCGATGGCCGACATCGAGTCACGGATCAGCAAGCTCGACCCCGCGGCGACCGAGGCCAACGCGCGACTGGTGTTGCCGGTGCTCAGCGGTGCCGCGGTCAATCTGAAGTACTTCATGGTCGACCCGAGCCCGGCGTTCGCCCGGTTGGCCGCCCGGGCTCTGCTGGGCTGGACCGAGTTCGTCGAGGCCCACGCCGATGCCGCCGGTGAGTTGTTGTCCTTCGGCGTGAACATGTGGACCTTCGGAGAGGAACTGCTGGGCGGCTGGCGGGTGCTGGCCACCAGCGACGCGGTCAGTGACGCCAACAAGGAACGCATCCACCAGACGCTGATCCACCTCTACAAGCGCAATGCCCTGGACCCCTACCTGCACTCCGCCCCCGATCGCGGCCCACGTTGGAATCACCAGATCTTCCCGGCGTTGTCGCTGGCCGCGGCGGCGCAGTACTTCGAGACCCGCGGCGTACCCGAGGCTGCCGAGTGGCTGCCCATCGCCGCGCGGATCTTCGAGGGCAACACGGCCACCATCAGCCTGGACGAGGGCTCGGACTATCTGATGCACCTGCCGATGGCCTTCATCGACTATGGCCTGCTGGTCGGCCAACGGGACTATCTCAACCGGACCGTCCGCCCCAGCGCAGACCTGCACGTGCTGATGATCGACAACCTCGGCACCATGGCCGGCGGCGGCGACTGCTACCCGTTCGGCTACAGCGGCCCGTTCAGCTGGGGCCACTCCCAAGTGCTGTACGCCGCCAGCTGGCTCTACGCCGACCCCGTCTATCGCCACATGCTGCAGCTGACCCTGGACAGCCCGCTGGAACAGCGGATGAGCGACTTGGACGTACCCTGGCACCGCTACCAGGTGGTCTCGGCCGATGAGCCCGACTTCGACCCCGACCTCTACCCGACCGTCCGGGCCGTCGCCATCGACGAGGGCCTCTACGAGGACACAGTCGCGCAGACACCGACCCCGGTCGCACTGGAGGAGACCTTCCACAAGCTCGCCTTCCGCTCCGGCTACGACGTCGAGGACAGCTGGCTGATCGTCGACGGTTTCGGCACTGGCCGGCACGGCCATCAGGACGCCAACGCGATCCTCAACCTGACCTCGGGTGGCCGACTCTTCCTGACCGAACGTGACTACATCGAGAACGCCCCCGAGTCCCAGTCCGGGGTGCTGGTGGCCAAGGACGGCGTCCACGCCGAACGCGGGCCGCTGGCACGGCTCGACTGGGCCGCCGACGTGGACGGCTTCGCGATCAGCCGCTCGGTGCTGCCGCAATCCAACGGTGTCGACTGGACCCGCACCATCCTCACCACCGAATCCGGCAACTTCCATCTCGTGCTGGACGACCTCGAGGTGCTCGAGGACGGCGAGTTCGTGGTCCGCAACCTGTGGCAGACGCTGGGCACGCCGGCCATCGAGAGCCGTGACTTCACCGCCACCCAGCAGGGTCGCACCATGGCGATCCGCAGTCTGGATGACACCTCACTGCGCAGCTACGACCGACATGGCCACTTCCAGAAGTACTTCAAGGGCGAGACTCCCTATCCGTACGCCGACCAGGAGACGGTGCTCAACCAGGTCCACCCGCGTACGCCACGGGCGGCCGGTGACGTCGTCAGCCTGGCGAATCTCATCACCGTCGGGGCACCGTCGGCACTGACCGGCGCCGAACGTACCGCCGAGAACCGGTTCAGCATCGTCGACGGGGACACCACCTGGGTGGCCGTACGCGGCGCGCTGCAGGCCGGCACCATCCGCGCTGACGGCGCGGTGCACCTGGTCAGCGACGGCCGGGCGCTGTTGGGCGGGGTCACCGACGTCCGGATCGGCGAGCTGGCCCTGACCTTCGACGAACCGGTCCTGCTGACCCTGACCGAGGACACCTGGACGGCGTGGCCGCTGCTGCGGGACCGGGCAGCGTACGACGAGAACGGCACCATCATCCGGCCCGATCCGATCGACCAGGGCCCGGCCCGGTGGACCGCCGGGCACCGGCGTGCCGCGATGCATGAGTTGACCCGACGCAGTTCGGTGCCGGCACCGGCTCCGACGCCGCAGCCCGGCACGGCCGGCTGGGTCAAGCTGGCCGCCGCGACCGGTGAGGTCTGCGCCACGGCCAGCACCGACAGCCTCACCATCGTCGGCATGACGACAGGGGCGGTGACCGCCTTCGACGCGGCCGGCGCGATTGACTGGCAGGTCGACGTCGGCAGCCGGATCAACGAGATCACCGCACAGTCGATCGATGACGAGTTGTGGGTGCTGATCTGCACCGAGGACTTCCAGGTGGTTGCGCTCGACGGCGCCGGCGCCGACCGGTTCCGGACCACGCTGCCCAACGATGCCGCCCGTCGGGAGCGCAAGGGCAACCGCACCGGCGCCACCAATGTCCGGCTGGCGTGGACGAATGGCCGCGACGCCGACCCGGTGATCATGGTCGGTTCGATGTTCCGCTGGATCTATGAGCTGGACCTCACCGGCGCCCAGCAGTGGGAGGATCTCTGCTACTTCTACGGCGTCGACGGCCAGGCCTGGGGTGACCTCGACGGTGACGGCAAGGACGAGGGCGCGATCGCGCTGGAGTACTTCTACGCCACCTTCGTCAAGAACCAGACCGTGACTCGCGGTGGCCGCGAGGGCGGCCCCGGATACAGCCACGTGCGGATCCTGGATCGCGCCGAAGGGCTGCCGCTGACCGTGTACGGCACCAAGCAGAGCGAGGTGCAGGCCTTCGAATACACCCGTCCGGCCGGCACTGCCGGCTGGAATGCCCGACTGAGCGGCGCGATCCTGGCGCTGGAGACCGGCACCTTCCACGAGTCCGTCGGCTCGGAGGTGCTGGCCGGCACGGCCGGCTTCGACGTGGTGTCACTGACGTCGACCGGCGAGCGTCGCTTCACGACCTCGCTGGAGGACCGGGTGCTGCACCTGGCCGGGTTGGGCGATGGTTACCTGGTCGGCCTGGACAACGGGTCGGTGGCCAAGCTCGGCATCGACGGCGCCGTGGTGGACCAGTGGCGGTTCGAGGCGCTGGTGGCCGGTGTCACCGGCGGTGAGAACCCACGGGTCGTGCTGGCCAACGGCGAGGTGCACACGCTGGAGGCCTGAGGTCGCAGGTCAGCGGTGAGCGTGCGTCTCAGAGGCTGAGTCGTTCGCGCACCACCGCGGCCAGGTCCTCGGCGTGCCGTCGGGCCTCGGCGTCGGTGGGCGCCTCGACCATCACGCGGACCAGCGGCTCGGTGCCGGAAGGCCGCAGCAGCACCCGGCCCGTCTCGCTGAGGGCCTCGGCTGCTCCGCGGACGGCCGCGAGCACGCCGGGATCGATGTTGACCCGAGTCTTGTCGACGCCGGGGACGTTGATGAGGACCTGCGGGAGCCGCGTCATCACGCTGGCAAGTTCCTTGAGCGGCGACTTGGTCTGCGCAATCCGCGCCATCAGGTGCAGGCCGGTGAGGACACCGTCGCCGGTGGTCGCGAACTCCGACATCACCACGTGTCCGGACTGCTCACCGCCCAGCGTGTAGCCCTCGGCGTTCATCGCCTCCAACACGTAGCGGTCGCCGACCTTGGTCTGTTCGACACGCAGGCCATGGGCGCGCATCGCCTGGACGAATCCGAGGTTGGACATCACGGTCGCGACCACGGTGTCGCGGACCAGCCGACCGCGTTCCTTCATGCCGAGCGCCAGCACGGCCAGGATCTGGTCGCCGTCGATGAGGTTGCCCTCGTGGTCCACGGCCAGACAACGGTCGGCATCGCCATCGAGGGCGATGCCGAGATCGGCGCGGTTGTCGACGACGGCGCGCTGCAACTCCTCGGGATGGGTGGAGCCGCAGTGTTCGTTGATGTTGAGGCCGTCCGGGGTCGCGTTGATCGGCAACACCTCCGCACCCTGGGCGGAGAAGGCCTCGACGGCGGTCCGGTAGGCCGCACCGTTGGCGGCGTCGACCACGACGCTGATGCCGTTGAGGCTGACGGAGTCGTCACTGTCGCTGCCGAGCGAGCTGACCAGGTGCGCGACGTACTGTTCGACGGCGCCGGGGGCATCGCTGACGCGACCGACCTGGGCGCCCTGCGGGCGATCCCACTCCACGTCGAGTCGGGCTTCGATCGCATCTTCCAGGGCGTCGTCGAGTTTCACGCCGCCCCGGCTGAAGATCTTGATGCCGTTGTCGGGCATCGGGTTGTGGCTGGCCGACAACATCACGGCGAAGTCGGCATCCAAGGCGCCGGTGAGGTACGCCAGCCCAGGAGTCGGCACGATGCCGATCCGGACCACATCCACGCCAGCGCTGGCAAGGCCGGCCACGACGGCCGACTCGAGGAACTCTCCCGAGATCCGCGGGTCGCGTCCCACCAAGGCGGTGGGACGTCCGTCGAGTTGACCGGCCTCGCCAAGCACGTGGGCTGAGGCGACTGCCAAGGCCATCGCCATCTCCGCGGACAGATCCGCAGAGTTGGCGCGCCCTCGGACGCCGTCCGTACCGAACAGACGAGCCATCCTCAGCCCACCCTTCTCAGCGCTTGGAGTACTGCGGCGCCTTACGCGCCTTCTTCAGACCGGCCTTCTTGCGTTCCTTGACACGAGCGTCACGGCTCAGCATGCCAGCCTTCTTCAGGGCAGGACGGCTGGCCTCGGCGTCGATCGCGTTCAGGGCGCGAGCAACACCAAGCCGCAGCGCACCGGCCTGACCGGAAACGCCACCACCGGCGATGCGGGCGATGACGTCGTACGCGCCGGCAACAGCGGCAGTGTCAAAGACCTCGGTCACCAGCTGCTGGTGGATCTTGTTCGGGAAGAAGGTCTCCAGGTCACGACCGTTGATCGTGAACTGGCCGGTGCCGGGCACCAGGCGTACGCGGGCGATGGCCTGCTTGCGGCGGCCCACGGCCTGACCCGGCGCGATGACGGCAGGACGCTCGGACTCCGCGGCCTGACCGGGCTGGCCTTCGCTCTCGGAGCGGTAGGCGATCTCGCGGTCACCCTCGGTGAACGCGGACGTCTCGGTGGTCTCTTCGACGGTGGTGTCGGTCACTTCAACCTCGGCTTCGGTGTTCACTGGGCGACCTGCGTGATCTCGTAGGGCTGGGGCTTCTGCGCGGCGTGCGGGTGCTCGGCACCGTCGTACACCTTCAGCTTGGTGATGAGCTGGCGGCTGAGGCGGTTCTTGGGCAGCATGCCCCAGACGGCGCGCTCAACGGCCTTGCGGGGGTTCTTCTCCAGCAGCTCACCGTACGACACGGACTTGAGGCCGCCCGGACGACCGGAGTGGCGGTAGGCCATCTTGTCGGTGCGCTTGTTGCCGGTGAGGGCAATCTTGGAGGCGTTGATGACGATAACGAAGTCACCGACGTCGATGTGGGGGGCGAAGGTGGGCTTGTGCTTGCCGCGCAGCAAAGTGGCGGCGGTCACGGCGAGGCGACCCAGGACAATGTCCTCGGCATCAATGACATGCCATTCACGGGTGATCTCGCCCTGCTTGGGGCTGTAGGTGGACACGCGATCTTCTCTCGGTCAGGGAATCTCGGTCTGATTCGGGCACTGCAGGTGATCGTCGGGCCGTCTCCGCACAAGGATCGGCGCTCTGCAGCACCCGCTCCTCGCATCACTCCCGGACAAGCCTTGAGCTGCGGACAGACGGAGGGACTCGCGGGTGAGTCCTGACTCCCGTTTGCGATCAGACGCAACAGCGACAGATGCTACGGCACCCAGCCCGAGCGACCAAATCCGGCCCGTGCACCATGGCGATGTGCCGTCTCGGCCGTCGCGGCGGAGCCGCGCATTGAGAACGTCGCGGCGGAGCCGCGCATTGAGGCCAACGTCGCGGCGGAGCCGCGCATTGAGAACGCCAGTCGGTCTCGTTCCGTGACGGCCCGGTTGCTCCGGTGCCCAGCCACCACACAGACCAGTCTCGACCCGACTTTGCCGAGGATGCGGCCGGCATCGGTACGCCATCACATCGCCCACGAACCGGGGACCGGTTCTTCGTCGTGGATGACCAGGCGTGGCGGAAAGAAAACCGGCTGACCAAGGTGAATCTCACCTGGGCGTGCCGGTCTGACAGAATCGAGCCGATGTCCGACCAGCCCGATCCCCTGCCCGCACCCGCGCCCGCGCCGCTGACCATCCGGCCCGGCCACCGCGAGGTGGTGTCCTTCGTACGCCGTAGCCAGCGCCTCAGCCCCTCCCAGGAGAAGGCGTGGACCACCTACGCCGACTGGGTCATTGACGTGCCCCGCGGCGAGGGCGAGGTCTCGGTGGCCGAGGACGCGCACCCGTGGGACCTGGCCGAGATCTTCGGGGCGGACCGGGCCGACCGCCCGTTGGTGGTCGAGATCGGCTCCGGCAACGGCGAGGCGATGGCGGCCATGGCGCTGGCCCGGCCAGAGCTCAACTTTCTCGCTCTGGAGGTCTATCGCCCCCAGCTGGCCAGTGCGCTGGGCCGGTTCGGCCGCGAAGGCGTCAGCAACGTCCGGGTTGCAATGGTCAATGCCGTCGAGGCGCTGCACC
The DNA here is from genome assembly GCF_002250565.1 of Parenemella sanctibonifatiensis. GTDB lineage: Bacteria > Actinomycetota > Actinomycetes > Propionibacteriales > Propionibacteriaceae > Parenemella > Parenemella sanctibonifatiensis. Next base: position 170,415 of record NZ_NMVJ01000010.1, on the reverse strand, counting down.
GGCTACTGCCGCCCGAGTCACTGGCGCAGGTGTGGACCTTCTTCCCCGACCCGTGGCACAAGAGCCGCCACAACAAACGCCGCCTCATCAGCCCTGACTTCGCCGAACTGGTCGCCAGCCGCCTGCAGCCCGATGGACTGTGGTGGATCGCGACCGACTGGGCCGACTATTCCGAGCAGATCGCGGAGGTGCTCCAACAGGCGCCCTGGTTCATCCCAACCGCGGTGCCCTCGGGCGTCTTGGGGCGACCGGTAACCAAGTATCAGCAACGAGGCATCGACGCCGGCCGATCGATCTACGAGCACGCGGTCCGCAAGCGTGGGTGAGCGCGACATGGCTGGAACCCGACGGCTGCGGATCGACTTGGCCTACGACGGCCGTGACTTCCACGGCTGGGCCGAACAACCGGGCCTGCGCAGCGTCCAGGGCGAGCTTCAATCAGCCCTGGCAACGATCCTGCGGCAACCCAGTCCCCCGGTCACCTGCGCCGGGCGCACCGATGCCGGGGTCCACGCCCGCGGCCAGGTCTGCCACCTCGACCTGCCCGCGGACCTCGACCCGGCACAGCTGAAGCATCGGTTGACCCGGCTCCTCCCCAAGGACATCTCGGTACGCCAGGTGGCCTGGGCGCCGCCCGACTTCGACGCCCGGTTCGCCGCGATCTGGCGTCGCTACGCCTATCGGATCGCCGACGGCCGGGCCTGGGCCGACCCGCTGCTGCGCGGCCACGTCCTCTTCTGGCCCGCCGCACTGTCGGCCGAGGTCATCAATGAGGTGGCTGACGACCTGCTCGGCCTGCATGATTTCGCCGCATTCTGCAAGCGACGCGACGGCGCGACCACGATCCGTACGCTGCTCGACCTGACCGCATCACGCCGCGCGCACGACGGTGTTGTCGAGATCACCGTGCGAGCCGACGCCTTCTGTCATTCGATGGTGCGCTCGCTCACCGGCGCCTTGGTCGACGTGGCCCAAGGTCGACGATCGCGGAGGTGGCTGCACGGTCTACTCTTGCTCGCTCGACGCTCCAGCGACGTACGGGTGCTGCCCGCCCATGGCCTGACCTTGGAACAGGTCGGCTATCCGCCGTCCTCGGAACTGGCCATCCGAAGCCGCCAGGCACGGGCTCGTCGCGAGCGCGCGCCAGGTGGCGGCGTCTGATCCTGGCCCTCAAGTCGGTCAGCCGCGCCCGGCTGCCACGTACGCCTCAGCCAGCTCGCCGGCCATTTGATCACCGCCGTCTCGGCGCCACGAATCCACTTGGGTGCTCCAAGCAGACACCGGTTGGCGACCACTGAGGATATCGGCCTCGAGCCCCTGGAAGGCGCGGTTGTCCCGGTCGAAGTTGCGGTCGAAGGTCTCCGACTGCAGATATACCGCGTCGTTGTTGATCCCCTGCGGGATGATGTCGGCCAAGATTTCGGCCAACTTCTTCCCCGCTTCTGGGCGGCCGGCGACGAAGTTCACCTGGGCGGCCTCGGCGATGTAGTTCAGCCCGAGCTGCCGGTTCTCGGCCCCTTGAGACGTCGGCACCGGTGTGCCGTCCTCCATGTTGTAGTCACTGCCCTCCGCCCCGTAGTGAGTGCTGAGGAACTCCCGGCTGCCGAAGGGCGCGGCCAAGTAGTTGGCAATCCCCAGCAGTGTCTCGACCCGGTCTTCGGCCGACCGGTTGATGGCGGAGCGACCGAAGGAGGGGAAGCTCAGCCACAGCACACCGTCGCCGCCGCCCTCGAAGGTGGGGATCTCCAGCACCCCTGGGTCATACCCCTCTGACAGCGAACCCATGCCGAAGTATGCAGCCCACGCGCTCAGGCTGTCCTGATTGAACGCGCATGTGCCGTTGGCGAACCACTCCTTGGTCTGCGGGTTGATGAACGCGTTGGGGTGCACCAAGCCTTCCTCGACCATGCTTCGCGCCGCATCCAAGGCCTCCTCCTGTTCGGGGACGGTCCACCACGAGGTCATGGTGCCACCGTCCCACCGCCAGAAGTTCGGCACGTTGAGCATGTTGCGGATGTACTGCAGAGGTGCACGGGTGAGGGCGTAGCGGCCAGCGGCCGGATCGTTCATCTCCCGGCACTGGTCGACGAAGGTCTCGAAGGAATCGATCGGTTCGGTGATTCCACGCTTCGCCAGCAAATCCTCGCGTCGATACATCACGCCAGACGACATTGAGCCGCGCGGTGAGGGCAAGCCATAGAGCTTGCCGTTGAAACGTCCGGCCTCCCACATTGCCGAGGGGATGGCGGCCAAGTTCGGATACTGCAGGATCGCGTCACCGGAGAGGTACTCGCTCAAGTCCGCGGCCTGCGACTCGAGGAATTCCGGCATTCGTGCGACCTCGGCGACGAAGAACATGTCACCCAGCTGCTCACCAGCCATGGCTACGGAGAACACTTGGGTGTACTCCGACGCGGGGGTCACACGCACGTCCAGATCAGATCCGACCTCGGCGTTGATCTGCTGCCATGCCGAGTTGCGATCCACCGGCGGCGGCGCCGGCGCAAAGGACTGGGTGTGGATGACGACCGGCTCGCCGTCACCGGGAGGCTCCGGCACCGTCACGAGGGGCTCTGCCGGGTAGCGAAGGTAGGTGTGAGGGATGACACCGTCATCGGTGCCTGGAATGTCCGGGTCAGGAAGACCGCCCAACGGCTGGTAACTCGGCGCCGCGACCTGTTCCCCTTGACCGCCCGCACCTTCTTCGCCGCCAGGGCCGCTACAGGCCGCGCCGCCCAAGGGAAGCGCTACCGCGCCGGCCAGCAAGCTTCGTCGCGTTACTTTCATTCGTCGACCTCCTTGTTCGACATGGCCACACGGCCAGCTATGCCAACGAATACTATCAGCGCCCGCATGACAACGGACGAAACCTCGCCTCGCTAGATTTCACTACTAGTGGTCGGCAGGAGGAAGCATGAGTCACTATTTTGGATCCCCCACGGGCGCGTATGTCATGCGTGAGGTCGCCGCGGAGCTGGCCGGTGAGCGCCGCACGGTTCGTACTGCCAGCGGAGTCTTTTCCGCTGACGGCCTTGACCACGCGACCGCGATACTGCTGCGCACGGTGCCTGCACCGACCAGAGGGACCGTCGTTGATCTTGGCTGCGGCTGGGGGCCCATCGCGCTGCACCTGGCACTGAGCGAACCGGGTGTCGAGGTTGTCGCCGTGGATGTGAACCCACGCGCCCGTGAATTGTGCGCCATCAATGCCGAGCTGTTGGGAGTGGCGGACCGAGTTCGGGTGCTGACCCCCGAGCAGGCCCCCAAGCGCTACGACGAGTTGTGGTCCAACCCACCGATCCGGATCGGCAAACCGGCACTGCACGCACTGCTGCTGGAATGGTTGCCACGGGTCGAGCTGGCTCACTTGGTGGTCGGCAAGAACCTCGGCGCGGACTCGCTGGCTCGCTGGCTGGCTGAGCAGGGCTGGCCATGCGAACGACTGGCCAGCAGCAAGGGATTCCGGGTCTTCGAGGCCCGGCGCGGCACCCCCGCGGAATCCGTTCATACGGCGGAGTAGCCTGAAGGAACAACGACGAGAGGAGTTCGACGATGGGACTTGGCGACAAGATTTCCAACCAGAAGGACAAGTTGGTCGGTCAGGGCAAGGAAGCTTTCGGCAAGGCAACCGATAATGAGGACCTTCAGGCAGAGGGCGCCTCGGAGAAGCTCGGAGCCCAGACCAAGCAGGCCGGCGAAGACGTGAAGGACGCCGGCGGCAAGGCTGCCGACAAGCTCGGCGATGCGGCCAACCGCTTCGACAACTGAGCGGTGAACCGCTGGGCCCCATCCCGCTCGGGATGGGGCCCAGTTCTTGTCCCAGGCGCTACTCGTGGTCAAGCAGCCTCATCCGAACGCGCTCACCCGAACAGGCGCACCACGTAGGTGACCGCCAGGGCCAGCAGGAACAGCACGCCCAGGATGGCCAACACCAATTGCGGCGTACCGATGGCAAGGTCGCCGCGCCGGCGATCCCGGGACAGCAGCACCATGACCACACCGATCACCGGAACGGCAATGATGGTGGTGGCTTGGGCGGTGATGATCAGCTGCAGCGGCACGCCTCCGAAGACCACGGCAACGACGCCACCCAGCACCATCACCGCGGTGATGCAGATCTTCACCGGCACCGAGGACAGGCCACCCTTGTCGAGCCGCAGCACACCGGCCAGCATCGATCCGCCGATGGTCGAGTTGCCCAGCAGCGAGGAGAACGCCGCTGCGAACAGACCGATCGCGAACAAGGTCACGGCCCAGTCCCCGATCGGCTGCAGGATGGTGGCCAACGCCGCCGGCGAGTTCACCTGGGTGCCAGCCGGCCGCAGCACCGCCGCGGCCGCCAAGATGATGACCACGGCCAGTAGCCCCAACACCAGAGTGCCGCTGATGGCATCGCGGCGGGCCAGCTTGTAGTCCTTGGCAGTCCAGCCCTTCTCGCGCACCAGCTGGATCTGGTAGAGAGCCCCGACCACGGAGAAACTCGTCGCCGCCAACCCTACCACCAGCGTGGTGGCGCCGTCCGGAATCCGCGGCACCAGCCCCTTGATGGCCTCGACCGGGTCGGGGCCGGCCACAATCGCGGTCGCAACCAGTGCGATCAGCATGATCAGGATGATCACGACCATGGTCTTCTCCAGCACCGGATAGAACCTGGGCAGCCACACGAAGGCGATCGCAACCACGGTGAACGCGGCCGCCCACGGCCGGGGATCGCCCCCGAACATGATCGTTGCCGCAGCTCCGGAGCCGGCCGAGTTGCCGGCCTGGAAGGAGGTGACCACGAGGAAGGAGCCGACGCCGACGATGAGCGCGACGATGCCGGTCAGCTTCTCGGCGACCGTGGCGAGAACGCTGCGGTCGGTGCTGAGCCCGATGCGTACGCCGATGTCAACGAAGCACAACATCAGAATCGTCGACACGACGGGCACCCACAGCAGTTGGTAGCCGAACTGGGCGCCGATGGAGCTGGCCGTAGTGATGGAACCAGGCCCGAACACGAGGGCGGCGGTGATGAACGCGGGACCGATGGCCGAAAAGATGCCCCGGCGTTGCCGCTGCGGCGCGTCGATGGTGGCAGTCATGCAGGAAGTCTGGCTGCTGCAGCGCCCGCTGTCACTGGCCATCTCAGTTCACGGCAACATTGCTCCGGTTCGACGGCAGGTTTCATGGTGGGATGGGCTGGTGAATGACCAGTCAGCCAGCAACCATCCCGCCGCCGACCACCCGTCCCCGTCGCCGACCCCGGGATGGGCCGCGAGCGTACCGTCGCCCTGACCTTGGTGCTGGCGCTGCTGGCCATGATCGGTCCGTTCACCATCGACACGGTCTTCCCGGCCTTCACCCGGATCGGGCTCCAGTTCGGCGCCGACGAGGTTGCGCTGCAACAGATCACCAGCATCTATCTGGTCAGTTTCGCGGTGATGAGCCTGCTGCACGGGCCGCTGTCGGATGCGGTGGGCCGCAAGCCGGTGATGATCATCGGGATGGTGCTGTACGCCGGCGCCAGCATCGGCTGCGCGCTGGCGCCGAGCCTGACCTGGCTACTGGTCTTCCGCAGTTGCCAGGGCCTGGCCGCGGGTGCCGGTCAGATCGTCAGCCGGGCCGTCATCCGCAACGTCTTCGACGGCTCCGCCGCGCAGCGGTTGATGGCTCAGGTGATGATGATCTTTTCCGTCGCTCCCGCACTCGCTCCGATCGTGGGAGGTTGGCTGCTGGGCCTCGGCTCTTGGCAGGTCATCTTCTGGTGCCTGGCCGGCTATGGGTTGGCCTTGGCAGCGATCGTGATGTTCGGGATGGGCGAATCCCATCCGGTGCAGGCGCGTACGCCGTTGCGGCTCGGCAGCCTGCTGCGCAACACCTGGACCGTCGGGCGTACGCCATCTTTCCTGCTGTTGGCCGGGGTCAGCTCGTCGGGGTTCGCCGGCCAGTTCCTCTACATCGCCTCCGCTCCGATCTTCGTGGTGTCACTGCTGGGCAAGGGTGAGAACGACTTCTGGATCTTCTTCGTGCCCATGATCGGCGGCATGCTGGGCGGCGCGCTGCTCAACTCCCGGCTCGCCGGACGGCTCAGTGAAACCCGGCAAGCATCGATCGGCTACGGCATCGCGTTGGGGGCGGGGCTGGTCAACGTGGCCGTGTCGTTGCTGCCGGGAGCACCGATCCTGCCGTGGGCGGTGCTCGCGCCGGCAGTGTTGGCCTTCGGCAATGCCCTGGCCTTTCCCATCCTGCAGATCGCCCTGCTGGACCAGTTCCCGCGGCAGCGCGGCACCGCCTCCTCGGTGGCGTCCTTCATCACCTTGATGCTCAATGCGGCACTGGCCGGCGTGGTCGCTCCGATCGCCACCACCACCGTGGCGACACTGGCGATCACCAGCATCGGATTCGTCGCCGTGGCCTGCCTGCTGTGGTGGTGGCACTTGCGCCTGAGCGGTCGAGCCGCGCGGCCCTGAGCATTGATCGGCTGGCAGCACTGTCCTGAGCCTTCCCCTGCCGGCGGCGTCCCACCCTGCACGTAGGCCGCGTCTCACCCCGGCGGTCGCGGCTTGAAACCACCGGACTAGAGTGGCGCCTACACCCAACGCAGAAGGAGAATCATGGCTGCTTACGAGCTTCCTGATCTGCCCTACGACTACTCCGCACTTGCGCCGCACATTGCGCCGGAGATCATGGAGCTGCATCACAGCAAGCACCACGCCACCTACGTCAAGGGCGCCAACACCGCTCTTGAAAAGCTCGCCGAGGCGCGCGAGACGGGCGACTTCGGCTCGATCAACCAGCTTGAGAAGGACTTGGCTTTCAACCTCGGTGGCCATGTCAACCACTCGGTGTTCTGGAAGAACATGTCCCCCGAAGGCGGTGGACGTCCCGACGGCGAGCTCGGCGCCGCGATTGATGAATACTTCGGCTCCTTCGAGGGCTTCCAGAAGCAGTTCACCGCGACCGCCAGCGGGGTCCAGGGTTCCGGCTGGGGCATGCTCGTCTGGGACACCCTGGGCAAGCGCCTCAACGTGATGCAGCTGTTCGATCAGCAGGGCAACCTGCCGGCCGCCCAGGTGCCGATCGTCCAGCTGGACATGTGGGAGCACGCGTTCTACCTGCAGTACAAGAACGTCAAGGCTGACTACGTCGAGGCTTGGTGGAATGTCGTGAACTGGGCCGACGCCACCGAGCGCTTCACCACCGCCCGTCAGTTGCCCGAGCTCTTCTGAGCCCGCGCCGACCAGGTCTCCCCGCCCGCGGCCACTGAGGTCGCCGGCCGGTGATCACCTGTTGCCGAAGCCCCGTCACCATTGAGGTGGCGGGGCTTCGTCGTTGTCCGCGACAGTCCAAGGACCGGTGGGCGTACACCTGGGTCCCGGCGGACCGGGTCGTCTCAACCCTCGGCGGCCTGCCGCGCCTCGGCGAACTCCGCGGCTTCGGCGTTGCCGGCCGCACGGCCCCGGCGTGCGGAAGGGACCCCTGCTCGGTTGTCGGTGCTGCCCGATACGATCGAGCAACGCTTCACCACCGCATCTCGGAGGTCCCCGTGGACGACACGCGTACGCCGCTGACCGGACCCGGTTTCCCGGGCGGCACTGGCCTGAGCCGACTCAAGGTCTATGACTGGCCCGCCCCGGACGGCCTGGTGGGGGGCAGCCCCCACCTGCACACGGTCTCGACCGAGGGGTACGTCGTGCTGTCGGGGCAGGGCCGCGTCCAGACGATCACCGCCAACGATGGCTTCGTCGAACACGCCCTGTCCCCGGGCACGGTGCGCTGGTTCTCGCCGGGGACAGTCCACCGGCTGGTCAATGACTCCGGCGATCTCGAACTGATCGTCGTCATGTCCAACGCCGGGCTGCCCGAACACGGCGACGCCGTGCTCACCTTCCCCGCCGAGCACCTCGTCAGCCGGGAGGCCTATCAGGCCGCTGCCGCGCTTCCCGAGGGCGATCAGGCCACTCGTGAGGCCGCCGCGCGGGCTCGCCGCGACCTGGCGCTCGAGGGGTACGCCGAGATCCGCGAGGGTGGCGACGAGGCGTACGCCGCCTTCCTGAGCGCTGCCGCCGCACTCGTCGCCGACCGCACCGAGGAATGGGCCGGTCTCATCGATGCCGGGCCTGCCGCCCAAGTTGCCGACTCGCGTGCCCAGCTGGCCGCGCTGGCCGCCGGCGACGCCGACGCCCTCACCGGCGGCTGGGTCCGTTCCCTCGACCCCACCTCCGCGCTGGGCATGTGTGGCCACCTGACCACCTGGGATCTGATCCCACGTGGCTGACCAGGGCCGCCGCTCGAGCGCGTACGCCAGCGCACCACCTCGGCGTAGGCCACGAGGGGATGCGCCACGACCGGCAACGAAAGAGGTAGCCATGCAGCCGGTGACCGAGCTCGGGGCCGACACTCTGCGGGACTACTACGAGACGTTCGCCCGCGTCGAGACCGGCACGTCTCCGATCTATTCAGCGTGGGCCCAGGGGGTCGCCGAGGACGATGAGCTCCTCGCACTCCTGCTCGACCTGCCGGGCCCCAAGCGGCAAGCCGACCTCCTCTTCGCCGCGGCGCGACATCTCGGCGCGGGTGGGGGCAGCTACGCCGATCTGCGGGCCTGGCTGCTGGAGCACTGGGCCGACACCCGCGAGCTCATGCTCGCTCGCTCCACCCAAACGAACGAGGCGGGCCGGTGCGCAACGCTGCTGCCCACACTGGCGCAGCATCCCGGCCCGCTCGCCCTGATCGAGGTCGGCGCCTCGGCTGGCCTCTGCCTGTATCCCGACCGGTACAGCTACCAGTACGCCGTCACCGACGGGTCGGACCCGAACGCGCGTACGGCCACCCCGACATCGGCCAGCCACGAGTGGACGATCCGGCTCGACCCGCCGAGCGGACCGAGCGAGGTCATCCTCGACTGCGAACTGGCCAACGCTGCGGTGCCCGACCGCATCCCTGAAGTCGCGTGGCGTGCCGGCATCGACCTCAACCCGCTCGACATCACCGATCCTGACCAGCGGGCGTGGCTGCGTTCGCTGGTCTGGCCCGAACACGAGACCCGCCGGCGGCGGCTGCTCGCGGCCTCCTCGATCGCCGCGGCCGATCCGCCACGACTGGTCCGAGGCGACCTGCTCGACACCGTTGAGTCCTTGCTCGACGAGGTGCCCGCCGGGACCCAGCCGGTCGTCTTCCACAGCGCTGTCCTCGCCTATGTCGACTCCGATGCGCGGGCCCGATTCGCGTCGCTGATGCAATCACGCGAGGACCTGGTGTGGATCAGCAACGAGGGCGCAGGCGTATTGCCGCAGACTCGCGGGCAGCTCGAGGCCCTGGGGGTGGATGCCGGCGGCCGCTTCGTCCTCGCTGTGAACGGCGTACCCCAAGCTCTCACCGGACCCCACGGCCAGACGTACGAGGGCCTCCCGACGCTCGGCCCTTCCGCGGGCGGTTAGCGTCACACCGAGGTACGCCGACCGACGGCAACTGCCAGCCACGCCGGCGGCCCACGCAGCCCCGGGTGCCGACGACAGTCAGGGGACCAGGACCGGTCAGCCCAACGCAGCCGCGAAGAACGCCAGCAGCTTGGGCCAGCCATCGGCCCGCGCCTCAGCATTCCCGGACCCAGTGCCCCCGAGTTCAGTGAGCGCCTCCGGATCGAGGTCCTCACCCACCGGCGGCCCCACGCCCAGGTGGCCCGCGTCGACGTACGCGAGCAGCTCGACCGTGCCGCCGTTCGCGTTGATCCGTTCCTCGATCTGCTGCGCCATCGGGCAGGAGGGCCACAGCGAGTCCTGTTGGCCGCACATGAGCAGGACCGGACCGGTGATCTGTTCGACCGGGATCACCGCCTCGGGATGGTCGGCGACATTCTCCAGACCGGTGCGGTAGAGCTCATAGACGTCCGGGCCGCGAGCCTCGCCGTAGGGCAAATACGGCACCGGTTCACCGCCACGGGACCAAGATGAGTCCAGGCCAAAGATCATCTCCCACGGCTCGCGCTGGTTGATGCCGGACCAGACCACGCTCGAGGGCACCAACGCGGCAACCGCCGCGATGTCGGGATCGCCGCTGGCCAACAGCAGCGCGGCCTCGGATCCCTTCGACGTGCCAATCACGCCGACCCGCTGCGGATCCACCTCCGACTGGGCACGCAGCCAGGCGACAGCCTGATCGAACAGCTCCAGCTCGACCAGCTCCAGGTGCTTGGGCTGATGGTCAGCAGCTCCGAAATAGGACAGCACCAACACGCTGTGCCCGGCCTCGTGGAGCGACCGTCCCATCGCATCTGCCTGCGCCCCGAGGCCACCCTCCGATCCGCCGAGCACGAGCACCGCTGGCGACCTGGGCCCGCCCGGATACCAGTTCCCGACGAGCCCATCGTCCTCGATGCGCTCCCCCGCCGGCCCGGGATCAGCCACCTCCATCTCCGGAGCCCACGGCTTCACGATGACAGCAACGAGGCCTGCCACGATGAGGGCCGCAACGACCCCCAGGCAGCCGATCCCCACTGGCTTCCATCGACGGCGCTTGACCCCAGACTCTTCCATGAGCATCACCCTATCCATAAGAGGGTCCCGCCGTCCCGAGTTCCGTCTCGCCCGCGGCCCCCCACGCCGAATTTTCCGTCGGTGCCGGGTGATGAACTGTCCTCATCGGACACTCAGGAGCCCAGATGACCACCGACAACGCCGTCCCCGACGCTCATCAATCCGCCACCACCGGCGTACCGAACACCAGTCAGGACTTTGCCCGTCTGCCCGATCGACCGGACTCCTCCGAAGGTCCCGGCCACACCGGCGCCGAGATCGCAGCGCTCGCGGAGAAGCTGGTCGCCCTCGCCACCACCTTAGCGACGAAGGAGGCGGACCTCATGGACCTCATCGCCAAGTTCGACGAGGCCAACGGCGAGGCGCATTTCGACGGGGTCGCCTCCACTGCCCACTGGCTGTCCTGGCAGTGCGGCTATTCCGGCGGCACCGCCCGCGAACATGTACGCGTCGCCAAGGCGCTGCGCCGGATGCCGCGCACTCGCGAACTCTTCGGCCAGGGCGCCCTCTCGTACGCCAAGGTGCGCGAGCTCACCCGTCTCGTCGATGAGGTCCAGGAAGCCGAGCTGGCTGACTTTGCCCGCTACACGACCGCGTCCCAGCTCGCCCGGACCGTACGCGCCCACCGACTTCCGTCCGGCAGCCGCCTGCCCCAGGAACTCCGACGCGAACTCCACTGGCAGACCACTCCCAACGACATGGATCGCCTCGTCGTCACCCTGCCCCGCGAGGAGGCCGCGCTGCTGAAGACCGCCATGGAGACCGCACTGCAGCAGCTCCTCCGGGACCAATCCGCCGACTCCGGCGAGTCGACGGACGCACCCGCCTCGACCGACCTCGCCAACTCGACAGCCGAGTCCGCCGAGCCCGGAGTCGAAGCTTCCCTGCGCACAGGGGAGAACTCTGCCCAGCGTGTACGCCCCGACGACGTCCTGCCGGGCACTGACGAGGATCTGGGTTCCCAACCAAGTCCGCAGCAGGGCGACAGCACGCCAGGCGAGACCGCCAAGCGGTCGCCCCGCGTCACCGACGACGACCGGGTCCAAGCTCTCCTCGACATCGCCACCATCTACCTCGACGGCGCATCCCGGCGCCCGGCCGACGACCACACCGTCGTTACCGTCCACGTCGCCGCGGAACAGCTCGATCCCGCGTAGCCGAGGTGCCCTAAACGCACTCACCTGTGATCGTGCGCATTTGCGCGGTTACAGCCTATCAAGCGGCCTCTGAGCGAACGCTCTATCCAAGCGACGAACGTCCGCACTCTGCAACTCAGGTTGACAGGTGCGTGTTTGCAACGTAGGTTGACAGTATGGAGTCTTCACAGGTCGCCGAGGTCGCGGCGGACACCACCGATCCGAGGGCGGGGCTGCGGGCGGTCGCGTCCTTGCGGGTGCTTGCGGACACGTTGGAGTTGCGGCAGGTCGAGGCGGCGCTGCGGTCGGGGATGACGTGGCAGGAGATCGCCGATGCGCTTGGGGTGAGCCGTCAGGCCGCGCACAAGAAACATTCCAAGAGGGTCGATCCCTCGATCCCGATTGCCAGGAGGAAGTCATGAGTAAGTTCGTTCAGGCCGCGCAGACGAGTCAGGTGCTGTCCTTGACGGCTTTGGAAGAGGCGTCGCGGCAGGGGCTCCGGGAGGCGGACATCGAGCATCTCTTCCTTGCGCTCGTGTTGTCGGATCAGGTCGCAGGACGCGTGCTCCGGGAGATGGGTATCGGCATCGATGATGCGCGCCGGGCGGTGCGCGAGCAGCATGACGCGCAGCTGGCGTCCCTGGGCGTTCGGGCGGTGCTGCCCGATCCCGGACGGATCGTGTTTCACGAGACTGATGGGTACGAGTTGAAGCAGCGCGCCGCTGACCTAATCGGGCGTGCGGGCGGGAAGAGTCGGGACGGCAGCGCGGCGGCGGTGCTCCGTGAACTACTGGCGGAGCCCAGCGGTCTGATCGCGGATATTCTGCACCGACTCGATGCGACGCCGCAGGAAGTCTTGGAACGCCTCGACCGGGGCGTCGCAGGTGGTGTGGTGACAGTGCCTGAGCCGAGTGTGTCGAGGGGCAGGACTACCGGCACGCAGGAGACATTCGTCCCCGCCCCAGTCGCACAGGTCAGGGACTTCCTTGCCGATCCTTTGCGCGTGCCCGAGTGGGAGGTCAGCGTCGGCTCGATCGAACTCTCGGGCCAGGAGACGCGCCCGGGCACGGTATGGGAAGGCCGAGCGCCCGAGGCGCGCCCTGACGGGAAGCCCTTGAAGATGAAGCCGCTTTTCCGTCGTCGCCGGGTCGAACTCGTCACTGCTGAGCGGCCCCACCGGGTGGCGTGGAGCTTCGAGTATCCGGATGCGCCGCAGAGTCGCCCGATCCTCACCGAGTTCACGCTTGCGCCGACGACCGGTGGCACGCAGGTCACCATCACCACCTCGTGGGCCAGGCGCACAGGTTGGCGGCGCCTGGTCGGTGTGCCGTTGCGTCCGTTGCAGAAACTTATGGTTTGGCTTCACCTGTTCCAGACCGGCAGCGCCATCAGTCGGGCGTTCCGCTAACGCGCACCGAAGACGATCACGAAAGACACGATGAACGCCTCTGAATCTCCGATTGACGATATCGACGACGCGAAGTCGGGCAGTTCTGCGGTCCCGTTCCGCGAAGGTATCGCGCTGTTGTGGTCGTACTCGCGTCCGCATCTGCGTACCCTCATCATCGGCGTGCTGCTGGGGTTGTTCGCGACGGCGATCACGCTTGCGACACCGATGGTCACCAAGTGGGTGCTCGACTCGCTCGGCACCGATCTCTCCCTCGCCGGTCCGGTCACAGTCCTGGTGCTGATCCTGATCGTCGGCATCATTGCGAACCTCGCCCAGAGCGTGCTGCTGGGCAGGCTCTCAGAGCGCATCGTGCTGGATGCTCGCCGTGGCCTGGTCAGCCGGTTCTTCCTCGCGAAGCTGGAACAGATTCAGCGCTTCCGGACCGGCGAACTCGTCACCCGCGTCACCAGCGACACGCTGCTGTTGCGGGAGGCGACGACGAACAGTCTCGTGCAACTCATCAACGGCTTGGTGTCTCTGGTCGGAACCATTGTGTTGATGGCGATCCTCGACTGGCCTCTCCTGTTGACCACGCTCCTCGCGCTGGTCGTGGTCGGCGCTTTGTTCGGTGTGCTCGTCCCGCAGATCGGTAAAGCCGATAAGCGCGCACAGGACGCCATCGGAGACCTCGGTGCGACCTTGGAGGGCGGTGTGCGAGCCCTGCGTACGGTGAAATCCAGCCGCGCCGAGCATCGCGAGATCGCACGAGTGAACATAAAAGCCGAAGAATCTGCCCGGCACGCTATCCGTTCGGTCTGGTTCTCGGCGCTGGCGTGGACGGTCGCTGGTGGCGGGATGCAGCTGGCGATCATCGTCATCCTCGGCCTCGGCGCAGGACGCGTCGCGCTCGGCGAGCTTGCCGTGTCCACTCTCGTCGCGTTCCTGCTCTACGCCTTCAACATCGTTGACCCGATCACCGCACTGGCCGGGGCCTTCGCCACCCTCCAGAGCGGCCTCGCCGCCGCCGCACGCATCCGCGAGACTGAACACCTCGAACTCGAAGACACCCACGCTCGCCCCGCAGATGCATCTGCCCACCTGAGCAACCCCGATGCCCCGGTCCTCGCGCTCCGTGCGGTCACCGCAGGCTACGCCGACGCAGAAACCCCCGCACTGCGCGACGTAACTCTCGCCATCCCGCGCAAGGGGCACGTCGCACTCGTCGGCCCGTCCGGTGCAGGAAAGACCACTGTCTTCTCGCTGCTACTGCGCTTCATCGACCCCACCTCAGGGCGACTCGAACTGAACGGCGTCCCCTACGACCGGTTGAGCATTGATGATGTCAGGTCCGGCATCGCCTACGTCGAACAGGAAACCCCCGTGATCCCCGGCACCGTTCGTGACAACGTGCTTTTCCGCGCTCCTGACGCCACCGACGACGAAGCATGGGAAGCGCTGGCGTCGGTGCGCCTGGATCATAAGATTCGATCCCTGAGTGGTGGGCTGGACGCGGACGTTGCCGAGACCAGTCTCTCTGGTGGGGAGCGTCAACGCCTCGCTGTCGCACGAGCCCTGGTGCGCCGCCCGATTGTACTGCTGCTGGACGAGGCAACCGCGCAGCTCGACGCCACTACCGAAGCGGCCATCCAAAATGTCATCGCCACCGCTTCGCGAGAGGGCACGGTCGTCACTATCGCACACCGCCTGTCCACTGTGCTCGACGCGGACCAGATCATCGTCCTAGAAGACGGCGGTGTCCGGGACGCCGGAACCCACCGCGAACTCCTCGCCCGCGACTCCCTCTACCAAGAGTTCATCACCGCGCTACGCATCCACACGGACGTCGATCTCGCCCCGATCGAAGGGTAGGAACGGTCGGAGGACATCACTCGGAATACGCGCCAGGGAGGGGTCACAGGCGCACGCACCGAAGAGTGTGGCTCATAGCCCGATCCCACGTTCAGGTTGCGAACCTGGGCCTTGACGCGACAACGGTTCGGGCGAAGAGAGTTGCCGTTGACGCTGTTCGGCCTGCTGTAGTGCACGCTCTCGCTCCACACGTCTTGTTTCGATGGTCTGGGCGGCTTCGTTCACCGACATACCGCGCAGTTCCTCACTCTCGGCACGAAGGAGCGCCGCACGTGTGCGGGCGTCACGGGCGTTGCGGTGCGGGTTAAGGGCGCGCATTCCGTGTTGGCGGGCACGCGCGTTCTCTGCCCCATATTTGCGGGCCAAGAGCGTCAGGCGCTCGTTGCGGTGACGCTCACCGGTTGTGGCTCGTTCGGTTCGAGCGGCTTCGACAGCCTGGTCAGCGTCGCTCACACGAGGATCGGCCTCCGCTTTCCTCCCCGCGACCTGCGCAGCCCATTCGGGTAGCGCTCCGGGCGTCCGTGGCGGTTCAGCATCCCACGCATCTCGAAGGTGTGCTCGGCTGGTTGCTGCTTGTTCGCGCGCGGCGCGGAGCTCATGGCGAGCTTTACGCCGTCCAAGCCGCCCGGCCCTCGCGAGGCGCGTGTTCGCGGCCCCTTCTGCTTCAACGCTGGCGAGGTATGCCGCGCCGTCTTGTTCCGCTTGCTCAACGAGAGGTGCGGCAACCTTGACACGCACCCGTGCGGCCTCTTCCTCAGCCCGGCGGAGCACGGCGGTGCTCTCATCGCTCTCAGCTCGATGCCTGGCATGTTGGGCGTCGAGCCGGTTCGCGGTCTGCTCCCACCGTTCCGCCGCCTGTTCTGCACGTTCGGCTTCCTGATCGAGTCGGGCGAGTTCTTCGGTGACGCGCTGAATCGGGCCGTTCTTGACGATGCCCCGCACGGCTTCGACGGCCTGGGTAGTGGCGTGGTCGAGGCCCCGGTCTGACGGGTCGCGTTCCATCGCCTCTATGAACTGCACTTTGGCATCGGCCAGATCGCCCGCGACGACGTGGAGCCGGTTGTGTTCGCGTCCTCGGGTCATGCCGACATAGATGCCTGCCGCGTTCGTCGCCTCAGTCAGCATCGTGTGCGAGGTGTTCACGGTTGCGCCTTGGACGCCGTACGCGGTTGCCACGTAGGACAGGTGAGCATGCTCAGCGACATACTCAGGCGGCAGGGCGACGGTACGAAGGTTCTTGCGCCCGCTGGGAGCTTCATGGGCGTAGACGGTGCCATCCTCAGCGACGTGCTGGACGATCCACTGCTGCCGGTTCGCCACACCCAACCCGGTGTCGTTCTTCCGCGTCTGGATCAGATCACCCCGTCCGATAGGCAGCTCGTCGCTCCCGGTCGACGTGATCGTGTCATCGACCTCACCACGGTCAACTCGCGCCGCGCGGATGCGCTCGTTCAACGCAGCTGCCCCATCATTCGATGCGACCGTGATCGCCTCACCCACGCTCGCGTGGTCCGTGATGTGGTCGCGGGCGTGCTCCTCATCGGCGTGCAGCGTCACGAGCCCCAGTGCGGAGAGCTGGTCGAACACGTCGCCGGGGTTCTCGCGGTCGCGCATCGTCAACGTGAGTGACGCGTACTCGGCGTCGGCGAAGCGGTGCAGTTCGGTCATGTCATAGGTGCGGCCTCTGATCTGTGTGGCCATGTCGAGCACCCCGCCACGACCCACCGCCGGGAGCTGGGCGCGGTCTCCGACGAGTGCAACGGTCGCGCCTGCATCTTGGGTGATGGTGAGGAGAGCGTGGGCGGTGTCCTGGTCGAGCATCCCGGCCTCATCCACAATCACCCGCTCACCCCGCGACAGCACCGCATCTCGCGCGGGGCCGGTGTAGGTGCGCCCGGTATCTGGGTCGGTGTCGCCAGGGTGTAGGCGTGTCCATACGCCGTCGCGGTTCCAGCGCCATCCGTGCGCGTGCACCAGCGCCGCAACACTCGTGGCCGGGACGCCGAGTTCTTCGTGCGCGACCTGCGCCGCGCGCAGCGTCGGCGCAACCACCCGCGCCGCCCGCCCGTGCTCAGCGGCGACGTCGATAGCAGTGCGGAGCATCGTCGTCTTGCCGCTACCCGCTGCGCCCTCCACGATCACCAACGGGTCAGAGGATGCAACTGCCGCAGCAGCCATCGTCTGCCCGTCGTCCAGCCCCGCCCCGTGTGCGGCTCTGGTCACGTCGGGGTGCTTCGGTTCTTGCTCTGGTGTGGCGGCGGTGAGGCGGTCGCGGAGCGCGGTTTCGGCGGCGACCACGGTGAGGCTGGTCAGGTGCGCGACATGCTCCGGCGTTGCGGCCTCCGGCGGGAGCACGGAGAAGCAATCCGCGACCGCAAGCTCGGTCGCCAGAGTCATGAACTCCCGCAACTCGGCAGGGGCTGCTTGCACGCCTGCTTCGGTGGTGATCCTTGTGACGTGTTCCTGGATCGTGTGCCGTGTCCACGCCGAGGCACTCGCCGCACTCCGGTCGAGCGCCCGCGACGCAACCTCCTGCACGGATAGAGTTGAGGGTGTGCCGCGATCACCGCGGTACCCAACGCACGGATCACCCCCTGCTGCTTGAACAATGCCGCCGTGTCCAGTGCTCTCCACTTCCCGGCGGCGAAGATGCGCGTGCCGATCTGCATGTGAACATGCCGGTGCGGATCACCCGCCCGCGAGGTCTTATGCCGGATACCGACGACCTGCATGTGTTCGATGGGCACAATCTCGCGGGCATCACGCGGACCCGCCCTGGTGACCGAGTGCTGACCCAGCCACCGGCGAATCTCAGCCAGTGCGTCCTGCTGCGCTTGGTCGAGGGCATCGGAGACCTCGGGATGCAGGGCGGCGGCCACCGACAAGCTCTTGGGGGCGTTGATCGTCATTTCGGCGAACAACGGCGACCCATTCGTCCCCTCGGCCGCCGCGCGTGGGGTGCCCATCGATTCGCCCGTTTCGGGGTTGATCCAGTCCACCCAACCCTCATACTCGTCCGCCGACAGGGAACGGGTGGCGGTAACCTCGCCGCGAGAGTCGAGTACCGCGTATTCGGCTACGGCGTCGTCAGCGCCGAGGTAGTACTCGTCGGCGCGAGAACGATCGGCCTCCACATACCGGCGCGCGGCAGCACCGCTACCGCGAAACAGGATCACCCCGCCCTTCATCTCGGCCTCCCTCATGAGTCGTCTCATGAGGGAGGTGCGCACCACGCCCCGCCGTGGCATCCGTGCATAGCTTCTTGACGGTAGAGCGGGGTTGCGCGAGCCAGTTACATACGGGTTATCATGTATATATGAGACGTTCGGTTGAGGACGCGGAGAGAACGCGTCTGTCGCTGTGTGAGGCGGCGTTGATGGCCTTCGAAGAGAAGGGGTGGCGGGGGGCAACGTTCGAGGCGATCTCAGAACGGGCGGGTGTGACCCGCGGCGCGCTGCACCATCACTTCCGCGACAAGGCCACGCTCCTGAGCGATGCGCTCGCGTGGGGATGGGGCGAGTACGCCGACCGCGTGTTCCCTGCAGACCCCGCCCAGGACGTATCCACTGGACTGTCGAGCCTGCTCTCGGAGTACATGCGCCTGCTGAGCGTCGATCCGCTGTTCCGAGCGCTGGCGTTCTCCACGGTGCTGGTCGCACCCCAAGCGTTCGACGATGCATCGGAGAAAGCTGCGGGGCTCGATGACTGGCACGTCCGGCTGACCGAGTTGATCGCTACCGATACCTCAGCGACGAGCACGCTGCCGCCTGCGCAGATTGCGGGCCTCGTGCTTGTCCTGCTTCAAGGACTCACCGTCACTGCGGTGACCCGACCACAAGACCTTCCACAACCCTCACACCGTGAAAGCGCGGTCGCCGCGCTGGTTCGGGGGTTGCTCTCCTAGAAAGACCATTCGTTCTACATGACAACTCCACACACCGCCCCCGCCGGGGGCACGACTCCAACGCGCGCACTGATCGTGTCGTCAGCGGCACTGTTCACCGACATGCTCGTCCACGGTCTCGCCGTTCCGGTGCTGCCGCTCCTGCCGTCCGTCGTGGCGGCCGGGCCAGAAGCCACCGGCATCCTCTTTTCCTCATACGCAGCGGCAATGATCGTCGCGACACTGTTCGCCGGGCGCATCGTCGACCGGTACGGACCACGCACACCGCTCCTCATCGGCCTCGTCGGGCTCGCGGCAGCGACGCTGCTGTTCGCCACCGGAGGCCCCTACTGGCTGCTACTGGTCGCTCGCCTCGCCCAAGGGATCGCAGGCGGCATGTCCTGGGTCGCTGCACTCTCGCTGATCGCTGCCACCACACCGATGGAAAAACGCGGCCAGTCGATGGGCATCGCACTGTCGACCATCACTCTCGGCGTGCTCATCGGCCCGCCGCTGGCCGGGTTCCTGGTCGAGCACTTCGGCACGGCATCCCCGTTCCTGTTCGCCGCCGCCGTCGCCCTCGCAGACGGCGTGCTGCGGATCGTGTTCGTGAAAGACTCACCCCGGGTCACCGATGACACCGCCGGGCCACTCGCGGTGCTCAAAGTACCGGGGTCGTTCTCGATCGTTCTCGCCGTCGCTGTCGGCGCGGCGGTGCTCTCCGGCATCGAACCCGTCTTGCCCGTGCACCTCGGCGCAAGCGCGCTCACGGTCGGGTTGTTGTTCGGTCTCGCAGCGCTCGCCTCGATCATCGCGAACCCTGTTGTTGGCCGTCTCGTGACGACCACATCCCCGCGGATGCTCGTCGGTGCCGGGGTCGCCGCGGTCACTGCGGCGCTCGTGGTGACCGGGTTCGCGACCGAACTGTGGCAGACCTGCATCGGGATGATTCTCCTTGGAGTCTCCTCGGCACTGCTGCTCGCCCCAGCCACAACGCTCATCAGTGAACAGGGCTACAAGTCGAACCCGCCCACACTTGGCGGCTCGTTCGCGCTGTACAACCTCGCCTATGCCGCAGGGCTCGCAGGCGGGCCGCTCCTGACCGGCATCAGCACTGGGCAATGGGGCTTCACCACAGCGATGGTGATCACCGCTGTGGTGCTCGCAGTGATCGGAGGTGCTTCGCTCATGCGTCTCCCACGAGTAGCCCGACAAGCCGAATAGTCACGTTCCCCGGTGATCGGGCGGAACCAACGTGGGCAGCTCACCCACAGACGATTCCGCCCGATCACGGGATCGCGTGCCCGCACCGAGAGGTGACAAAACAGCGCGCCTGCCGACAAACGGCAGGCGCGGGGCGAGCCGATGCGCGCCCTGATCTGGGTGTCAGTGGCGCACCTCCCTTGTGGGAGGCGTCACCGTGGACGAACACACCTCACCCGCCAGCGACGATGCTGCGGCCCCGCATGGCTCGACCAGCGGCGGTTTCGAGAGCCCGGAAGGTCTACGCGCTCTGCTAATCCGGCTCGACAAGTCCGGCCCGGGGGCATGGCGGGGTGATCGTGAAGCGGCTGAGCTGATGCGGTTCACGGCGGTGAAGTATCAGGGTTGGCACGCAAGTACAGACTGGATGCCTGGGCGGTCGCTTCGGCGGCATTCGAGGTGATGCTCGCCCCGTCCACACGGAACGCGGCAAACCCGTGGGCGGTGGTCACTCACGCGGTGCGGATCACCTGTCTCGCCGAGGCTCGGGCCGCGGGAATGCTGACCTCGACCAGCAAAGTGCGCCACACATCCAGGATCGCAGGGTTCCATGATGCGATCCGGTTCGCCGAGCGCGAGCAGCTGGCCGACTACCACCCCGCATTCGCCGTCGATCCCACGACCGATGACAACGACGATGAGGCTGACGACACCGACCGCATCCGTGTCACCACGGCACTTTCGGACACCGTGGGGTTGTTCGTCTCGACGGGCTGGGATGTCGCGCTCGTTGTGGCGTGTGTTGAGCATGTCGCTTACCGGCTTGCTGATCTGCCGTCTCGTGCTCGCGCCGTCGAGGTACTGCGCCGTGACCGCGCCACCCCTGAGCGGCTGGGCATCCCACCAAGATCATGGACAGCACTGGTGCGGATCGTCCTCGGAAACCCTGACCGCAAGCACGCAGGCTCCCCGACCGGCGAAGGCATTCTGCTGCGCCTCCTCGACGGAGAACCTCTTGACTCGCTGCGCTGCGACACTGGCTTGTTGGCTGCGATCTGGGCAGCCAATCCGAGTAAGTCAGATTCATCCTGAGTTGCAACGGCGCGCGGGCGGGGCGTCGTACCTGTCAGTATGAGCACCTCGACCACCTTCACCACCTCGACGGACGCCACCGTCGCACCATCACTGTTTTCTGTGGGTTCAACGCTCGGCGAGCGCCTGGCTGAGACTTCCCGTCGCGCACAGGGATTCACCACCGTCATAGATGACCCCGCTGTGCTGGCCGAGTTGCGCGGGCTCTGCACAGCACCCAGGCCCCTGGAACTGCCGATCTCTCAGAACCGTGATGGCCCCGCACCTTGAACCGTCATCAGTCGAGGGCGGGGCCGTCCGTGCTCCATGGCTGCGGTTCATGCGCGCCAGACGAACTCGACCCGACGTTCGAGCACTGCGGCACGGTGCGCGTCGCGGCGCACATGGAACGCCTCGGTGCTCTCATTGCGGCGCTTGGGCACAGCGGTCATCATGTCCGCCGGATGCGCGTGCACGAGCACCGCTTGCAGGATCAGACTCGCCGCTTGGTACTGCCACATCGGAGTACGCCCCTCCCATTCCGCCGCAACCGTGGTCATATCGATGCGCGGGCCGACGTGCTGCTCGGGCATCGTCGCCGCGTACTCGCGGCGGGGCGCGTCGATGCGCTCCGCGTTCCTCGCGCGTTGCCGCACCCACATGGCCTTGTCGATCAGCCCGTCATAGTAGTCATCATCGAGCCGCGCCAGTCGCTCTCGGTCGGCGTCGAGCGTCGCCGTCAGCCCAACCCGCGCCGCGAGACCCGAATCACTGGATTGGCGACTGCTGGGGTGAAGGGTGATCTGCGCGAACGTCGCGAGCACTGCTTCTTCCACAAGCCTCTCGATTTCAGCGGAGCGAATCGACCGCGTACACCCACCAGGTGTCGGCTGAATGCACTGATACACGCCGCCCCGGTGAATCATCGACGTTCCACACAAAGAGCAGCGAATCAGCCCTGAGAACGGATACATCCGCACGGCAGCACCGCTGCCCGGCTCATGGAAGTTCCGCGCCTCCTTCCTCGCGTCGAGCACATCGGAGACCTGCTGCCAAGTGTCCTCGTCCACCAGCGCAGGCCACGCCGCCTGCACATGCATCTTCGACGTTCTCGCGCGACTCCCGTCAGGGAGCACGGGCCGGTACTCACGTACTCCCTTGTTCGAGGGATTACGCAGCACCATCTTGAGCGTACGGTCTGACCACATGCAGCCGTGCGTGGTGAGGATGCCGCGCTCGTTCCATTCCTTCCGAATCCGATACAACGACTCACCAGCCAACACCCGCTGGTACCTCTCGACCACCAGTGGCCCGGTCACCGGGTCGACCATGAGCACGCCGTTCTCGGCGCGGTATCCGAACGGTACCCGGCCGCCGTGCCACGCGCCCTCGACAGCCTGCTGCTTCGCCGCCCGAGCGACACGGCGAGCGGTGTCGGCAGATGACTTGTTCGCCATCGCGACCAGCACCCTGGCCATCGCCACATCAGAATCCGTATCCAACCGCAGCGAGCCCGTCACAGAGCGGACGGTGAACCCGCCGAGCACCTTCGCGTCGATAAGGTCTTCCAAGTCGCGCGGGTCGCGCACCGCTCGGTCGAGGTCGTAGGCGATCATCACCTGCGCATCACCAGAGTCGAGGTGCTTCAGCATGGCGCGGAACTGAGGGCGGATCACTCGCCGCACCCGCTCACCAAACGGCAGCGTGATTGTGCGCTGCTTGAAGGCCGACGTGTCGTTTTCACGGAACACCGCCGCGACTTCCCACCCGTGCGCAGCGGCGTAGGCGCGGCAATCGGCCTCCTGCCGATCCACACCCCGCTCGGTACCCTCGGGGTCGTCACTGATCCTGACGTACACCACCGCCCTCAACGGCTCGGTGCTCCGTTGTTCCTGCTGTTCGTGGCCCATGCTCCGGCCCACCTTCCTACTCGTGTGAGAGGTAGGTGCGTTTACAGAACCTCGGCTACGCCAGCACGACCACCACCCACCAGGGTGATGCCGGCTCGGGGAGCAACTCCACGTCGGCCATCCCCTCCTCCGTCAGGGTCGCCGCCGCCAAGGACGATGCGACCGCCAGCACGACGGATGGCACGTCGGCCATCCCCTCCTCAGGCACAAGCACGACCGAAAGCGAGGCAGACGGCGCAGCGGAGAACGGCGCCACCACCGACACCGTCATCGACAACGATGAGGAGGCCTCCGCGCCAACCGACCCGGACCTCCTCGCACCAGGCGTTCCCGCGGGAACGCCATCAGCCTCACCTGAGCTCGTCGAGGAACTCCGCCGCAATGTCTGCCACATCCCCGGCAGCGGTCCGATCACCGCCGCCACGGCCCAACGCCTGGCCTGCACCGCGACGCTGCAAGGGATCCTCCATGACAATCGCGGCAATGCGCTGGCACTGGGGCGTTCCCGCCGACTCGCGAGCCCGGGACAGCGCCGCGCGTTGGCCGCCCGCGACCACCACACCTGCCAGTTCCCCGGCTGCCAGCAGCACTATCGGCTCGACGCGCACCACATCACTCCGTGGGCGTTGGGCGGCAAGACCGATCTCGACAACCTCGTCCTGCTCTGCCGGCGTCACCACACGCTCATCCACGAGGCAGGCATCACCATCACTGCCAGCGCGGCACCCGTCCCTGGTCATCGCTTCCGTTTTCGTCGCGCCAACGGCGCCCCCATCGAACCGATTGCCCTCAGCGCCAGCCGCGAGTACGCCTGGGCGCAGGAACTCAGCGCAGTGATCCCTCCCGCCGACGCAAACGTAGGATCCATCGGCCCCATCGACGTTCGCACCGTCGGTCAGGGCGAGGGATTCAATCTCCACGAGTGTGTCCGGGTGCTGTTCGAACTCACCATCACTGACCCGACCGACGGCGACGAGTCAGATCCCTCGTCGTCAGCCTGCTCGAACGATTCATCCGCCACGCAGGACGCCCTGCCCGCGGCTTGATGTGCGCGCCAAGCGGGGCTCACCGGTCCCGGAGGTGGCCTCACCGCTGGGGTCGGCCGGGACCCGAACCACGGGAGCACCGGCTCGGACGCAGTCTCGCCCACCCCCCCTGCGCCACCGAGAGCGCGAGCAGGGAGGAACCTGCCTCAGGCGTGGCCCAGCCACATGCCGCCGGCGGAACCACGGGGCGGCGCCTCAGCCCCGGCCGAAGATCTCCGCCGCCAACTCGTCGGAACGTTGCTGGCCAGCGATGTCGCTCATGCCGCCGGTGATGAGCACCTCGTCGGCGCCGGTGTAGCTCAGCAGTTCCTGCACACCTGCAGCGACCTCGTCCGGCGTACCGGCGAGGGCGGCGTCGAGGTGCTCCTGGGTGCGGGTGCGTTCGCGGTCGGTCGCGCGGGCCACCTTCGCCGCTACTTCGTCAGCGGACTCCAACGGGCTGAACTCGCCGCGCGTGCTCGACTGTGCCAGCGACCACGCCTCGGGCAGCACCAGCCGCTCTGCGTCGTCGGCTGAGTCGGCCACGGCCACGTCGGCAGAGACGATCACATACGGCTCCGGCCACCACGGCGAGGGCTGGAAGTCTCGCCGGTACGCCGCCAGCCCCGGGTGGCTGTCGCCCTCGCGATGCACGACCGACGGACCGCCGACAACCACCGCCAGCCCCAACTCGGCGGCTGTGACCAACCCTTGCCCGGTCGCCAGCACGAACAACGGCGTCGCAGCGTCGTTCCGCGGTCGCGCCGTGAAGGGTGCCGTCCCGTTGAGGAATGCCATCAACTCGCGCAGGTCCTCGCCAAATCGCAGTGCTGCGCCACGTTCGCTGCGCAGTGCCTCGCGGACAGCCGGGGTGAAGCCCACCGAACGCCCGAGCCCGAGATCGATCCTGCCCGGGTGCAACGCCTCCAGGGTCGCGGCCTGTTCAGCGACGATCAACGGGGCGTGGTTGGGCAGCATGACGCCGCCGCTGCCGATACGAATCTTCTGGGTTTCGGCAGCGATCGCTGCCATCAGCACCGTTGGTGTGGCACCGACGATGCCCGGTACGCCATGGTGCTCGGCGACCCAGAAGCGCTTGAACCCCAGGCCCTCGACCCGTCGCGCCCGGTCGATCACGCCCCGCAACACGTCGGTCTGGTCGACACCTGCGAGTGCGTTGGCACGGTCGAGGACGGACACCGGAACATCGCGAAAGCTCATACCCCGGCAACGCACCTGCACACGCAACTATGCCCAGGCTCCCAACCACGGACTGGTTCACCCCACAGCCGCAGCGGCCCCCTCCCTCGGGCGAGCGCGCTGACGTACGCCCCAAGCCACCACCGACGGCGCCGCTCACTCGCTCGCCGAGTCGGTTCGCTCGCCGCGTGGCTGCACCTCATCCTCGCGAGCCTTGTAGACCCCGTCGGGCACGGGGCGGCCCGTCAGGGTCGCGCGCCAGACAGCGGCAGCGACGAAGGGTCGCAGCGCCGCCTCGACCACCGGCCCCGTCCAGGGCCGTTCCGGTTCCACCCGGGTGAGCGGCTCGAAGTCGACCTTGCCAGGCTCGTTGTCGAGCCTGCGAGCGCAGACCTCGCGTCGGGTGCCGTCGTGGGTGACCCACAGCCAGGTGTGGCCGACGCTCCACCAGGGCCGTTCCGGTTGACGTACCCGGGCGGCATGCACCATCACCACGTCGAATCCCAGCTCGGTCAGCAGCATCGCCAGCGCGCCGTTGTAGCGGCGGGCATTGCCCCGCCCGTTCCGAAACGCCCGTGGCGAGGTCTCCCACAGGTGCCACGCCGAGTAGTGGCCGAACTTGCGCGCCACCAGGCGCTGGGCGTACGCGACCAGCTCCCAGCCGCTCAGGCCGCTGCTGCGGCAGTTGCTCACCGCCTCGGCCAATGTGTCGACCCCTTCGGGATAGTGGCGCACCGGCTTGGGCGCCAACAGTCGCGGCACGCCGAAGAACACCACCGCAGCGCCCAGGACGCTGCCAGCGCCGATGCCGCCCCACTTCTTCGTCCCCATCAGTGCCTCCCCAACAAGCTCTTCACCGCACGCCGGTTCTTCGACAACCCCTCGCGGATCGCGTCGCCGGTGTGAGCCTGGTAGGGCCCCTCCCGACGCAGCCGCTCATGCAGCTCGAGCATCAACCGCACGCTGCGCGACCAGGGATAGCGCTCCGCTTGTGCTCGGGCCGCCGCCCGCAACGACGGCCCCAGCCGCGGAATGATGTTCGCTTCGATGGTGTCGGCCAACGCAATCGGGTCCGGGTCAGCCTGGGCGCCGCTCTCGGGCGTCACCAGCTCGCTGCCGCCGCCCCGGTTGGCGGTCACCACCGGCGTGCCGCAGGCCTGCGCCTCCAACACCGACAGTCCGAAGGTCTCCGCCGGGCACACCGACAGCGACACATCAGCTGCGGCGTACCGGCGCGCCACCTCGTCGCGGCCATTGACGTAGCCGTGGAAGGTCACCGGCCCACCTTCGGCAAGGTCCCGCAGTTCCTGCTCATCGGGGCCAGTGCCATACACATCCATCTGCACCGGTACGCCGCGGCGGTGCAGCTCCAGCATCGTCCGGATCGCCAGGTCCGGGCTCTTCTCCCGCGACAGGCGGCCCACGTACGCCGCGCGCAGGATGCCGTCGTCAACCGGAGTCCCGACCCGCGGGTGGAAGGTCTCGAGATCGACGCCCAGCGGCACCCGAGCCAGCCGGGCTCCGGTGTTGATGAACTCCGCCGCCGCATAGTCCGAGGTCACCACCACCGCGTCGAACTCGGTCGCCAGCCGGCGGTTGAGGGCGCCGACCGCGGCCTCCACACCGAACTGGCGTCGTAGGAACATCGACAACATGTCGGAGAGCCGCTCGTGGCTGAACAGCACCGAGCCGATCCCCCGTTTGCGGGCCCACCTCGCGACCTGCGACAGCGTCCACTTGTCCGACACCTCGACGCTGGTCGGCTGGAACTGGTCCAACATCGACAGCGCCCGCCACGGCTGGGCGATCATCCGATAGGAGTGCCCGAACAGGTGGGGGGAGGCAACCTCGACCACCGTGCCACTGTCGGTCTCGGAAATCCGGTCGTGCTCACCGGGGATCACCAGCATCCGCTCGACGCCCTCGCGGACATAGCCCGCGCCCAAGCTGTCGATGGCCTGCCGCATCCCACCGGACGTGGGGCCAACGAAGTTGGCGAGCTGGGCGATGCGCAGTCCCATGGGGTCCCTTCGATGACGACTGCCCTCAGCCTACCCACGGGCGAGCCAGCCACCCCCAACGAGACGAGCGGCACGGGCCCGGGGCGTACGCCGACCGCACCCGGCAGCGGGTCTCGGCCAGCGACCGGAAACAGCATTCGGGCCGCCCACCGAAGCGGTGAGCGGCCCGAATGGTAGACAGCTGAGGATCAGGCCTCGTCGGAGCCCTTGGCCTCGTCGGCGTCAGCCTCGTCGGTCTCATCGGAGACTGTCTGGGCATCGGCGCCGCCGGCCGGCTCGAAGCCAGCAGCCTGAGCGGCCTCGGCATCGGCGAACCAGACCTCGGCAACGGTGTTGTCGTACCAGGTCGAGCCGGGCACGTGGTACTTCATCGAGTCCTCGTTGCCCTTGATGTCGAAGCCCTCCGGCGGGTTCTCGCCCCGGTAGGAGTCCTCGCCGTACGGGGCGTCGGCCGCGGTGTCGACCTCGGTCTCCTCAGCCTCGGCCTTGGCCTCCTCGGCTGCGGCAGCCTTGGCGGCGGACTTCTTCGGCTTCACGGCCTGCTTGTTCTTGCGGGCAGCGAGCTTCTCCTTGGCCGCACGCGACTCCTCGACGGTCTCGTCGATGATCTCGAGCAGCGCCATCGGAGCGTTGTCGCCCTTGCGCGGGCCGATCTTGGTGATGCGCAGGTAGCCACCGTCACGGTCGCTGAGCGAGGGGGCGATCTCGTCGAAGAGCTCGGCGACGATCGTCTTGTCGGTGATGGTCCGCAGCACCAGGCGACGCGAGTGCAGGTCGCCCTTCTTGGCCTTGGTGATCAGCTTCTCCGCGAGCGGGCGGACACGTCGAGCACGGGTCTCGGTCGTGGTAATGGCCCGATGCTCGAAGAGCTGGCTGGCGAGGTTGGCCAGGATGATGCGTTCGTGAGCCGGGCTGCCTCCCAGCCGCGGTCCCTTGGTAGGTGTCGGCATTGCTTGTTCTCCAGTGTTCTACGCCGAGGTCTCCCCCAGCGGCATCGGGTCAGTACTGCTCGGTCTCGGCGAAGTCGGCGTCATCGTCGTCGTAACCGACGGCGGTGGTGGGATCAAAGCCGGGGGCGGAGTCCTTGAGGGACAGCCCCATCTCGGTGAGCTTGGCCTTGACCTCATCGATCGACTTCGAACCGAAGTTGCGGATGTCGAGCAGGTCCTGCTCGCTGCGCGACACGAGCTCGGACACCGTGTGGATGCCCTCGCGCTTGAGGCAGTTGTACGACCGCACGGTCAGGTTGAGGTCCTCGACCGGGAGGGCGAGGTCAGCGGCGAGCTGCTCGTCGACAGGCGACGGGCCGATCTCGATGCCCTCGGCCTCGAGGTTAAGCTCGCGGCCGAGGCCGAAGAGCTCCACGAGGGTGTGGGATGCCGACGCCACCGCGTCACGAGGGGTGGTGCTCGGCTTGGTCTCGACGTCCAGGATCAGCTTGTCGAAGTCCGTACGCTGCTCGACACGCGTCGCCTCGACCTTCAGGGCGACGGTGAGGACCGGCGAGTAGATCGAGTCGACGAAGATTCGACCGATCTCGGCGTCGGGGTTCTTGTTCTGGGCGGCGGACACGTAGCCACGGCCACGCTCCACGATCAGTTCCATCTCCAGCCGACCGTTGTCGTTCAGCGTGGCGATGTGCAGATCCGGGGTGTGCACCTCGACACCGGCCGGCGGCGCGATGTCGGCGGCGGTGACGGGGCCAGCACCTGCCTTGCGCAGGTACATCGTGACGGGCTCGTCCTCCTCGGAGGACAGCACCAGACCCTTGAGGTTCATGACGATGTCGGCGACATCCTCCACGACGCCCTCCAAGGTGGAGAACTCGTGGGGGTTGCCCTCGATCTTGATGCTGGTGACAGCGGCACCAGGGATCGAGGACAGCAGCGCGCGACGCAGCGAGTTGCCCAGGGTGTGGCCGAAGCCGGGCTCCAGGGGCTCGAGAACGAATCGCGAACGGTGCTCGTCAACGACCTCTTCGGAGAGAGTGGGGCGCTGGGCAATGAGCATGGGGGGTTCCTTTCCGTACCGGTGAGCAGAACTCCAGTGAAGGGCCCGAAGGCCTCAGGTCACTTGGAGTAGAGCTCGACGATCAGTTGCTCCTGGACGTCGATCACGATCTGCTCGCGGACCGGCAGGCTGTGGACGAGGATCCGACCCTTGTTGGGACGGGAGTCGAGCCACGCAGGCACGGTGTCGGCGTCGTGAGTCTCACGCGCAACCACCAGCGGGTGGAGGTTGAGCGACTTCTCGCGGACGTCGATGATGTCGTGAGGGGTCACCCGGTAGGAGGGGATGTTCACCTTCTGGCCGTTGACCAGGAAGTGACCGTGCACCACCAGCTGGCGGGCCTGGCGGCGGGTGTTGGCGAAGCCGGCGCGGTAGATCACGTTGTCCAGCCGGGACTCCAGGATCTGCAGCAACTGGTCACCGGTCTTGCCGGGGTGACGGTTGGCCTCGACGTAGTAGCGGCGGAACTGCTTCTCGAGCACGCCGTAAGCGAAACGCGCCTTCTGCTTCTCGCGCAGCTGCAGCGAGTACTCGGAGTCCTTGGTACGGCCGCGGCCGTGGACACCCGGGGGGTAGGGGCGGCGCTCAAAAGCCTGGTCGTTGCCGACGAGGTCAGTCCCGAGACGACGGGACTTCTTGGTCATGGGGCCGGTGTAACGGGCCATCGTGTATCAGTCCTCTTCTTGGTTCGTGTCGGGGTCTCAGACGCGCCGGCGCTTCGGCGGGCGGCAGCCGTTGTGGGGAACGGGGGTGACATCGGCGATCGCGCCGACCTCCAGGCCCACCGCGCCCAGCGAACGGATGGCGGTCTCACGGCCGGAGCCGGGACCCTTGACGAACACATCGACCCGCTTCATGCCGTGCTCCATGGCGCGACGGCCGGCGGCCTCGGCAGCCATCTGAGCCGCGAACGGAGTGGACTTGCGGGAGCCCTTGAAGCCGACGGTGCCGGCCGAGGCCCACGCAATCACAGCGCCAGTGGGATCGGTGATGGTGATGATGGTGTTGTTGAAGGTGCTCTTGATGTGAGCCTGACCCGAAACAACGTTCTTCTTTTCCTTGCGACGGACCTTGGTCCGGGTCGCGCGTCCTGCAGTAGCCATAAAGTCTGTTCTCCTCGCTCAACCGCCGCTGTCAGCGGACCTTCTTCTTGCCAGCAACCGCCTTGCGCTTGCCCTTGCGGGTGCGCGCGTTCGTCCGGGTCCGCTGCCCGCGTACGGGCAGGCCCATGCGGTGACGACGGCCCTGGTAGTTGCCGATCTCGACCTTGCGGCGGATATCAGCGGCCACCTCACGGCGGAGGTCACCTTCTACCTGGTAGTTGGCCTCGATGTGGTCACGAAGCGCGACCAGCTGGTCATCGTTGAGCTCGTGGACGCGCAGGTCACCGCTGATCCCGGTGGCCTCGAGGGTCTCCAGCGCACGGGTACGTCCGACGCCGAAGATGTAGGTGAGTGCGACCTCAAGGCGCTTGTCGCGCGGCAGGTCAACACCAATGAGGCGTGCCATGTGGCATTCCTTTCGGATGTCGGTCCCCGGTGCTCACCGGATTCAGGACCGCGAAGGTGTCTGCGTGCGGCTTCCCCATCGCCTGTGACCTACCGAGACACTGCCAATTCGGACAGTGACCAGCGTGTCAGTGGGGCCCCAGCCTTCGTCCGGGGGTGACACCGCGAAAGCTGATGAATCAGCGGAAATGCGGTGGTGCCGTCACGTTGGAATCTATTCAGTTGTCACGGGCGTACGCCCGGTGGGACCTGCTCAGCCCTGGCGCTGCTTGTGCCGCGGGTTGTCACAGATCACCATGACGCGACCGTGCCGGCGAATCACCTTGCACTTGTCGCACATCTTCTTGACGCTCGGCTGAACCTTCATCGAGCAACTTTCTCGTCGTGGTGGACTGGGAACTGGTCAGCGGTGCCGGTAAACGATCCGACCACGGGTCAGGTCATAGGGAGAAAGCTCCACCACCACCCGGTCCGAGGGCAGGATGCGGATGTAGTGCTGCCGCATCTTGCCACTGATCGTGGCGAGCACCTTGTGACCGTTGTCCAACTCAACGCGAAACATCGCGTTGGGCAGGTTCTCGACCACGGTGCCCTCAAGTTCGAGGGCTCCTTCTTTCTTCGCCATTCTCCGGTTTCAACCTTCCCCAGGCACGACCCGGACGCGGAGCGACCACGGTGGTCTGGAACGATTGTAGGAACGTGGGCACCGGCACACAGGTGACCAAGGAGTGAGTCTACGCGAGCAGCGCCAACATCCCAAATTGGCCCCGACCGGGCCTGCTGCGCACCTGAGAAGACGTGCACCTCAGAAGACGAACAGCACCAGCATCAGCAGCACCACGATCAGCGCCACCGCACCGCCGACGGCGACGCCGGCGTACATCACCAGTTTGTTGCTGGGCTGGGCCGCCTCGGTGAGCTCGCCGGGTTTGCCGGCGGACTGTTCCACGATCGCTGGCTGGTCGTAGGTCTGCTTGGCCGGCAGTTTGGACACCACCGGCACCAATTCACCCAGATTGGAGGCGGCGTACAACCGCTCCAACCCCTGCTGATACTCGTCATGGCTGAGCTCGCCGCGCCCGAATGCCTCGTTGAGTCGGGAGTTGAGATCGTTGCGCTCCTCCTCGCTCACCGGCTGGTCCGCCTGACTGCGGTACTTCGATGAGATCGGGAGGTTGTCGCTCATACGCTGAAGTCTACTCACCCGCTCCGCAGCCGGTGCGTGTCATTCGGCGACGACGACCGGCAGCCGGTCCGCCAGCTCGAGCGGCTGGTCCCGGACCCCGTCGGCGAAGTCGATCAGAACCTCGTGGCGCACCAGCACCTCATGGCTGATGGTGTGCAATTCCACCGTGAAGCCCTCACCTGCTGCGGTGGCGGCTGGCGGCGTGATGAGCGGTTCGAGCTGCTCGCTCAGGTCCGCCCGGGCACCCTTGCCAACGTTCTCCCGCCAGGGGATGTCGGTCACCGAGGCAATCCGGTGCTGCAGCGTACGCAGGTGCCAGGTGGTGTCGAGGAAGTCCTGCGCGATGGTGACGGCCAGCGCCTCGTCCAGCGCGGGCGGCTTGCCGGCGCTTCGGTCCAGGAAGATCTCGGAGAAGCCCGCCGGGTTGCCGGTCAGGTGCACCGCGCCGACTCCGGGCTGCCACCCCAGGTACGCCCGCCACGGCTCGCGGTCGCGGCGCGCCTCAACGATGCGCCACCCGGCCAGGTAGGTCGTGGTCAACTCGTGAAGGGTGGTGTCGGCGTGCTCGACCTCGTCGGCATCCACAGCCAGGCCCGCCGAACGCAGATCTGCGACCAGGGCATCCCGCTCGGAGCTCAGATCCGGACCTGGTTCGCGCCGTTCCTGCTGCAGTTCGGGCTGACCGTTGCAGCCGGCCAGCACGGCTGGTCCGCCGACCAGCAACGCCGCCCCGCCCACCAGCAGCGAGCGACGCGGAAAGCCCCCGGCGCCGGCCATCAGTCCGCCAACGGTCCGAACGGCACGCCGGCAGCGGTCAGCTCGGCCTCGCCGCCGTCCTCGGCGGTGAGCACCCAAGTGCCGTGTTTGGTGACAGTCATGGTGTGTTCCCAGTGGGCGGCCCGGGAACCGTCGATGGTCACGATGGTCCAGTCGTCATCGAGGGTGGCGTTGGCCGGATCGCCTGCCACGACGATCGGTTCCACGGCCAGGCACAGCCCTTCCACGATCTTCGGGCCACGGCCCGGTCGGCCCTGGTTGGGGACGTCAGGCACTTGGTGCATCGCCGATCCGATGCCGTGCCCGACGAAATCGGACACGATCCCCCACTGGGGCGAATCCGCCCGCACGCTGGCCTCCACTGCTGCGGAGATGTCGGTGACCCGACCGCCGAGCTTGGCGGCGGCGATGCCGGCCCACATCCCTTGGCGGGTGGCTTCGCTGAGAGCGTGGTCGGCCGGGCTGGGGTCCCCCACCGTGACGGTGACCGCCGAATCGCCGTGCCAGCCCTCCACGATCGCGCCGCAGTCGATGGAGACGATGTCACCGGCGGCCAACACTTGCTCGCCGGGGATGCCGTGGACGACCTGTTCGTTGACCGAGATGCAGGTCACGCCAGGGAACGGGGTGCCGTACTCGGCACCGTAGTTGAGGAAGGACGGGGTGGCCCCGGCCGAGGCGATGACGCCAGCCGCGATCTCGTCCAGTTCACCGGTCGAGATCCCCGGGCGTACCTCGGCAACAGTTGCCTTGAGGGCACGAGCGACCACCAGACCGGCCTTGCGCATCAGCTTGACCTGGTCCGGGGTCTTGATCTCCACACCCCGCCCGAACATCAGCCGCGTGCCTCCAGCTTGGCCTCCAACGCGGCAGCGATTCGCTGACCGACCTCGTCGACCTGACCCAGACCGTCGACCGCGACGACCAGGTCACGTCCGGCGTACACGTCCAGCAGCGGCTGGGTCTGCTCGGCGTACACCTTGAGGCGGGTGCGGATGGTCTCCTCGTTGTCGTCACTGCGGCCCTGTTCCTGGGCACGCTTGGCGAGCCGGGCCACGAGCTCCTCCTCGTCGGCCTCCAGCACCACGACGGCGTCGATGCCCTCGTCGCCGGCGAGCCGGTCCAGTGCCTCGACCTGGGCCAACGTACGCGGGTAGCCATCCAGCAGCCAGCCGTTGCTGGTGTCGGGCTCACCGAGCCGGTCGGCGACGATGGCCGTGGTGATCTCGTCGCTGACGTAGCCGCCGGCGTCCATGATCCGCTTGACTTCCAGCCCCAGCGGGGTGCCCTGGGAGACGTTGGCGCGGAACATGTCACCGGTCGAGATCGCCGGAATGCCGTAGCGCTGCGCGATGCCGGTGGCCTGGGTGCCCTTGCCCGCTCCGGGCGGGCCCATGATCAGGAGGCGGACGACCTTATCAGGCTGGCTCATCGGAGGAATCCTTCATAGTTGCGTTGCTGGAGCTTGGACTGGATCTGCTTGACGGTGTCCAGACCGACACCCACGATGATCAGCAGCGAGGTGCCGCCGAAGGGGAAGTTCTGGTTGGCGTCGAGCAGGATGAACGCCGCCGACGGCAGCAGCGCGATCAACCCCAGATAGAGGGACCCGGGGAAGGTCAGCCGCGACAGGACGTGGGCGAGGTAGTTCTGGGTGGCGCGTCCGGCGCGGACGCCGGGGATGAAGCCGCCGTACTTCTTCATGTTGTCGGCGACCTCTTCGGGGTTGAACGTGATCGCGACGTAGAAGTAGGCGAAGCCGACGATCAGCAGGAAGAGCGTCAGCATGTAGATGGGATGCTCGCCGGTGACGAAGTTGGTCTGGATCCAGGTCGACACCTCGCCCTCGGGGACGAACTGCGAATACAGGATCGGCAGATAGATCACCGAGCTGGCGAAGATGACCGGGATGACGCCGGCCTGGTTGACCTTGAGCGGGATGTAGGTGGTGGAGCCGCCCAGCAGGCGACGGCCGACCATCCGCTTGGCGTACTGCACCGGGATCCGGCGCTGGGCCTGTTCGACGAAGACCACAGCCGCCATGACGATCAGACCGACCACCAGCACCAGCAGGAAGGACACCCAGCCCTTGGCCTCCTTGATGCCCCACAGGCCGGCCGGGAAGCCGGCGGCGATCTGGGTGAAGATCAGGATCGACATGCCGTTGCCGACGCCGCGGTCGGTGATGAGCTCACCCATCCACATGATGATCGAAGTGCCGGCGGTCATCGTCAGCACCATCACGACGGTCGGGAAGATCGCGTCGCTGTAGACGACCGGGGTGGTGCAGCCCTGGAAGAGCTGCCCGCGGACCGCCAGCGTCGAGAAGGCGGTCGCGTTGAGGACTGCCAGCACCAGCGTGAGGTAACGGGTGTACTGGGTGATCTTCGCCTGGCCGGACTGGCCCTCCTTCTTGAGGGCCTCCAGCCGCGGGATCACGACGGTGAGCAACTGCAGGATGATGCTCGCGGTGATGTAGGGCATGATGCCCAGCGCGAAGATCGCCAGCTGCAGGATCGCACCTCCGGAGAAGAGGTTGATCATCGAGTACAGGCCAGCAGTCTGCCCCTGCGCCACCTCGACCTGACACTGGTTGATGCCTTGGATGCTGACGTTCGGCACCGGGATCACTGACCCGATCCGGAACAGCACCAAGATCATCAAGGTGAACAGGATCTTCTGGCGCAAGTCCGGCGTTCGGAACGCCTTGGCAAAAGTGCCGAGCACTGCCTGCCCTCTCGTCTCTCCGTACACTCTCGCGGGCACGCGCGAGCAGTCCCCGCAACCGGGGACCGTCGCAGACTACCAACCAATCGCCGATTCCCCACATCCGTACGCACTGGGCGGGCAGCCAGGGTGCGCTGGGGTGCCCTGAGTCGGGGTCCTGCCCTCAGTCGGCGGGCTGCGCGTGGACGTCGTCGACGTCCACGTTGAGCTGCTCGATGAGTTCGTCGCCCTCCGCCGTGCGCTCCGAATGCACGAAGCCCATGACGATGTAGAGGATGATCGCGCAGATCACCGGCGCGCCGACGGCGATCGCCTGGGCCTCGCTCGGGAAGGTCTCCTTCAGCCAGCCGGCCAGCGGGAACTTCAGCAGGGCGAAGACGACCACACCCAACGCCCACGAGCTGATCGCCGCGATCGGGCCGCTGTTGCGGAACCACGGCAGCATGCCCAGCAGCATCGGGATGGCGATCGGGCCGACCAGGCCGCCGAACCAGGTGATGATCAGCCCGATGACGCCGCCGAAGTTGTCGGCGAAGACCGCGATCACCATCGAGATCAGGATGAAGCTGAACACCGAGATCCGGCCCGCCCGCAGCTCCGCCTGCTCGGTGAGCTTGCCGGCACCGCGCCGCAGCACCGGCAGGATGTCACGGGTCACGACCGCCGAGATGGCGCCGGCATCCGAGCCGGTCATCGCCATGGTGTGGGCGAACATGCCCGCCAGCACCAGACCGACGAGGCCGGCCGGCAGCAGTTCCTGGGCCAGCAGGGCGTATGACTGATCGGTGTCGACGAGCTCAGGGAAGATCAGCGGCGCGGCCCACATCGGGAAGAACATCACGAGCGGCCACACGATGTAGAGACCCATCGACAGCAGTGCCGACTTGCGGGCGGTGCTGCCGGTGGGCGAGGCGATGAAGCGCTGCGCCAGGTTCCAGGTGCCGCCGTTGTAGCTGAGCGTGTTGATGATCAGGTAGACCATCACGAAGCCCACGGTGTACGGCTCGTTGAACAGCTGGGAGCGGTCCTCGGGCAGTTGTCCCCACATCGTCCAGATGGTCGAGAAGCCATCCAGGCGACCCATCACCGCCACCGCGAGCACGATCGCGGCGATGAACTGGATCACGAACTGGCTGAAGTCGGTCAGCGCGTCAGCCCACAGCCCGCCCAGGGTGCTGTAGATCAACGTGACGCCACCGGTGATGAGGATGCCCCAGATCAGCGGTACGCCAGCGAAGACGTAGAGCAGCAGGGCAGTCGCGGCCCACTTGGCGCCGACGTCGAAGACCTTCAGCGCGGTGCCGCTCCACGCCAGGATCTGCTGGGTGGGCACGTTGTAGCGCACCTTCAGGTATTCCAGCGGCGAGATGATGCCCAGCCGCTGCCGCAGCCGGGGCCAGCGTGGCGCAAACAGCCAAGCGCCGATCGCCATGGCGAAGGCAATGCCGAGCGCCCACCAGATGTAGAGGACAAAGCCCTTCTCGTACGCGATCGCGGCATAACCGACGAACACGGCCGAGCTGTAACCCGACATGTGGTGCGAGATGCCTGACAACCACCAGGGCATCTTGCCGCCGGCGGTGAAGAAGTCGGCCGCGTTCTTGACCCGCGACTTCGCCCACAGACCGATGCCTGCCATCAGGACGAAGTAGACCGCCACGACGACCCAGTCCAGTATCCCCATTGCTCCCTGCCCAATCTCTTCGGATCCGGCCGCCTCGGACCAAGATCACTCGCGCTGGCGAGTGGACCAATACCAGCGCCCCATGACTCCGCTGTCAAGGTCGCCACGCGTACGCTGAAACCATGCGTCGAGGCTTGGTGTTGCTCGTGGTGGCGGGGTTGATCCTGTCGGGCTGCAGCCTGTTCGGTCCGGTCCGGGTAGGGACCCGACTCGCGAACTGGAGCGAGCAGAACATTGGCGAGCTCGGCGAGCCACGGCCCCGGCAACTCCTGATCGTGGATGACGCGGCCTGGCAACAGTGGCTGGCCGAGCAGCCCCCGGAGATCCGTGAAAGTGCCCCGGATCCTGACTTCAGCACCGCGGTCGTGGTGGCCGGCAGCTATCCCCGCTGCTTCGACGTCAGTGAGGTTTGGGACGACGGCGATGGCGTGCTTCGGTTTGACACCTGGATCCCTCGCGACAAGCGCACCGTCAGCTGCGCCTGGTCGCCGGTGGAGCTGGAGATCTGGCAGGTGGCGTTGGCTGAGCTCGGGGTGGAGCGCGGCGAAGTCCGGCTGGCCTGAGCGGGCGCGCCCAGGCCCTGCACAGCCGCACCGGTGAACCCACCAGCGACAGACCCGCCAGCAACGACGAACGGGCCCCGCAGACCGAAGTCTGCGGGGCCCGCTGCGTGGTGTCCGGCTCAGTTCGTCGTGGTGACGGAACCGCCGGCCTTCTCGATCTTCTCCTTGGCCGCAGCCGAGGCCTTGTCGACGGTCAGCTGGACCGCAACAGTCAGCTCACCCTCGGCCAGCACCTTGACGGGGTGACCGTCGCGCACTGCGCCCGCGGCCACGAGCTCAGCAACGCCGACCTCGCCACCCTTGGGGAACAGCTCGCCGATCTTGCCGACGTTGATGGCCTGGTACTCGACGCGGAACGGGTTCTTGAAGCCGCGAAGCTTCGGCACCCGCATGTGCATCGGCATCGAGCCACCTTCGAAGTTCTCGGGCACGTTCTTGCGTGCGCCGGTGCCCTTCGTACCGCGACCAGCGGTCTTGCCCTTGGAGCCTTCACCGCGACCCACGCGGGTCTTGGCCTTCTTGGCGCCGGGGGCCGGGCTCAGGTTGTGAAGCTTGAGCATCAGTCCACCTCCTCGACCGTCACCAGGTGGTTAACGGTCGTGATCATGCCCTTGACCTCGGGGGTCAGCTCACGGACGACGGAGTCGCCGATCCGCTTGATCCCCAAGGTGCGGAGCGTGTCCTTCTGGTTCTGCTTGCCGCCGATGACGGACTTGACCTGCGTCACCTTGATCTTGCTCATGCGCTGACCGCCTCATCGGTCTGGCCGCGCTTGGCGCGCAGCAGCGCGGCGGGGGCAACGTCCTCGACCCGCTTGCTGCGGCGGGAGGCGACCTCCTCCGGCTCCTCGAGCATCTTCAGCGCCGTCTCGGTGGCGTGCACAACGTTGATCACATTGGGCGAGCCGAGGGACTTCGCGAGGATGTCGCTGATGCCGGCGCACTCGAGCACCGCGCGGACGGCACCACCGGCGATGACGCCGGTACCGGGGGACGCCGGACGCAGCATGACCACGCCGGCCGCCTTCTCACCCTGGACGGGGTGCGGGATGGTGCCCTGGATCCGCGGGACGCGGAAGAATGCCTTTTTGGCCTCCTCCACACCCTTGGCGATCGCCGCGGGCACCTCCTTGGCCTTGCCGTAGCCAATGCCGACGGTGCCGTCGCCATCGCCGACCACGACCAGAGCGGTGAAGCTGAAGCGCCGACCACCCTTGACCACCTTGGCGACGCGGTTGATCTTCACCACGCGCTCAAGGAACATGCTCTTTTCCTGCGCCTGGCCACGACGATCGTCACGACCGCGACGCTCACCACCTGCGCGATTGCCGCGCTGGGTTCCACTCATCGCTGTATCTCCGTATCTTTCGTCGTGCTCAGAAACCGAGGCCGGACTCGCGGGCGCCCTCAGCGAGCGCAGCAATCCGTCCGTGGTACTTGTGGCCGGCGCGGTCGAAGACGACCTGCTCGACACCAGCAGCCTTGGCACGCTCGGCGACGAGTTCGCCAACCTTGCGGGCCTTGGCCGACTTGTCGGCGTCGCTGCTGCGCAGATCGGCATCCATGGTGGAGGCCGCTGCCAGCGTGACGCCGCGGGTGTCGTCGATCACCTGGGCCAGGATGTGGCGCGCCGAACGCGTCACGACCAGGCGGGGGCGCTCCGGCTGACCGAAGATGCCCTTGCGTACGCGGACCTGACGACGCAGCCGCGCCTTGGTCTTCGCCGCGGTCTTCTTGCCGTGGGACAGTGCAATACCCATGATCACTTACCAGCCTTTCCGACCTTGCGGCGCACGTTCTCGCCGGCGTATCGGACACCCTTGCCCTTGTACGGCTCGGGCTTGCGAATCTTGCGGATGTTGGCCGCGACCTCGCCGACCGCCTGCTTGTCGATGCCGAGCACCGCAAACTTGGTCGGGCCCTCGACGGTGAAAGTGATGCCCTCGGGGGCATTCACCACGACGGGGTGCGAGAAGCCAAGGTTGAACTCCAGCTGAGCCGGGCCCTTGGACAGGACGCGGTAGCCGACGCCGACGATCTCGAGCTTCTTCTCGTAGCCCTCGGTGACACCGATGACCATGTTGTTGACCAAGGTCCGGGTCAGGCCGTGCAGCGCCTTGTTGTCGCGCTCCTCATCGGGACGCTCGATCGTGACCGAACCGTCCTCCTTGGCGATGGTGAGCGGGGTCGGGACGGTATGGCTCAGCTGACCCTTGGGGCCCTTCACCTGGACGTCCTGGCCGTTCACGGTCACCTCAACACCCGAGGGAATCGCGATCGGCAACTTTCCGATTCGTGACATGTCAGTCTCCTCTCGTGTGTCGGGGTCACCAGACGTAGGCGAG
Source organism: Parenemella sanctibonifatiensis (assembly GCF_002250565.1). Classification (GTDB taxonomy): domain Bacteria; phylum Actinomycetota; class Actinomycetes; order Propionibacteriales; family Propionibacteriaceae; genus Parenemella; species Parenemella sanctibonifatiensis. The sequence goes on along the minus strand of NZ_NMVJ01000010.1, from coordinate 130,394 downwards.
GACTTCCCCACCCACGCTCTTGGAATTGGCATCCCGGTCGGTCAGCAGACCCTGGGACGTGGAAATGATCGCAATGCCGAGGCCGCCGAGGACCTTGGGCAGAGCGTTGGACTTGGCGTACACGCGAAGACCTGGCTTGGAGATGCGGCGCACGCCAGCGATGGAACGCTCGCGGTGATCGCCGTACTTCAGGGTGATGGTCAGCTTCTTGCCGACCTCGCCCTCGCCGGGCTCGGCCACCTCGTAGGAGGCGATGTAGCCCTCCTGGTGGAGGATCTCAGCAATACCAACCTTGATCTTGCTGCTCGGCATCGTGGTGCTGTCGAGGAATGCCCGATTGGCGTTGCGCAGACGCGTCAGCATGTCTGCGATGGGATCAGTCATCGTCATTGGCTCAAAGCCTCTTTCTCACAGCGGTTTCCCTCAGGACCTGCTGCGTCAGAATCTGGACTGGAAGTGGTGGGATCACCAGGAGGACTTGATGACGCCGGGCAGCTGACCGGCATGGGCGAGGTCGCGCAGGCAAACCCGGCACAGGCCGAACTTGCGGAACACAGCCTTGGGACGGCCGCACTTGTTGCAGCGCGTGTAACCACGCACGGCGAACTTCGGCTTGCGGGACTGCTTGACCTTCAGAGCTGTCTTGGCCATGGCTTGATCCTCACTTCTTCTTCCGAGCGAAGGCCGGACCCTTGGCCTTCTTCTTGGCCGGCTTGACGTCGGCGCTGGCAAACGGGAAGCCCAGGTGCTTCAGCAGCGCCCGGCCCTGGTCATCGTTGGTGGCAGTGGTCACGAAGGTGATGTCCATGCCGCGCACCCGGTCGATCTTGTCGGGGTCGATCTCGTGGAACATGACCTGCTCGGTGAGACCGAAGGTGTAGTTGCCGTTGCCGTCGAACTGACGGGGAGACAGACCGCGGAAGTCACGGATACGGGGCAGCGCCAGGCTCAGCAGCCGGTCGGCGAACTCCCACATCCGGTTGCCCCGCAGGGTCACGTGGCAGCCAATGGCTTGGCCCTCACGCAGCTTGAACTGGGCGATGGACTTGCGCGACTTGGTCACCTGAGGCTTCTGGCCGGTGATGGCAGTCATGTCCTTGATGGCGCCGTCGATGACCTTGGAGTCACGCGCGGCGTCACCGACGCCCATGTTGACGACGATCTTGGTCAGGCCAGGGATCTGCATCGCGTTGGCGATGCTGAACTCCTCGCGCAGGGCCGGCGCGATCTCCTCGCGGTACTTCTGCTTGAGACGGGGAATCTCCACGGTGGTGGTGGCCTCAGTCATCAGATCTCCTCCCCGGTCTTCCGGGCGATGCGCACACTGCGGAAGGCGCTGTACTCGGTGCCGTCGGCGCGCCGCTTCTGGACCTCGCGACGCTCGTAGCCGACGCGGGTCAGCACGTCGTTGCCGTCGCTGTCCTTGACCAGCAGCTGCACGTTCGAGACGTGGATCGGGGCCTCACGGGACACGATGCCGCTCTGCTGGTTGGGCTGCTGCTGGTTCTGGCTGATGTGACGCTTGACGATGTTGACGCCCTCGACCGTCACGCGCTCGGAGTGCGGGTCAACGGCGATGATCTCGCCGACGGAGCCCTTGTCCTTGCCCGCGATGACCTTGACGCGGTCACCCTTCTTCACATGCAGGGTCATTCAGATCACCTCCGGGGCGAGCGACACGATGCGCATGAACTTCTTCTCGCGCAGCTCACGGCCCACGGGGCCGAAGATGCGGGTGCCGCGGGGCTCACCGTTGGTGTTGAGGATCACCGCGGCGTTCTCGTCGAAACGAATGTAGGAACCGTCGTTACGACGGCTGCCCTTCACGGAACGAACGATGACGGCCTTGACGACCTCACCCTTCTTGACGTTGCCGCCGGGGATCGCATCCTTGACCGTGGCCACGATGGTGTCACCGATGCCGGCGTAGCGACGCTTCGAGCCACCGAGCACACGGATGCAGAGGATTTCCTTTGCTCCCGTGTTGTCGGCGACCTTCAGTCGCGTCTCCTGCTGGATCATTCACTACTCCTGATTGTCGTACCGGTTCCCCCGACGCGATCGCGATGGTGACAGCCACAGCGCACGCCACGGGCCTGGTGAACGAACATTTGGGTCGTCGCCCGGAGAAGGTCCCCACTCGTTTCCGAGCAGGCTCAGCCCCAAGGCAACCGTGCAAGCATACAACAACGCCTGCTGCGGCCCCAATCGTGGACAAACCGGGCGTTGGCGACCGGTCCTGGTCACCAGGCGTACGCCCAGCACCCGCTTCCGGGTGGCCGGTCAGGCCTGGACCGCGCCCGGGAGCCCGTCCTCGACCACGAAGGTGGCCCGATTGATGATGTCCGATCCGGGGGATGACACCGTCGGGACGACGCGGAACTCATTGGTCAGGCTGTCCGGGCGTACCGTGACCCGGCTGTAGCCGCGCTGGAAGTTGTAGTACTTCAGGTGAGGATTGGCCTGGAGCAGCCGCTCCCCCACCGGCGAGCTCGGGGCTCCGTCGCCGTTGCTGCTGATGGATGTGCCGATGAACTCCGAGCCGACCACCTCGGCGGTGTCGGGATGTTCGTAGTCGGTGAGCAGGTCACCGACGTAGTTGCAGTGCTTGTCCCCGGTGATGACCACCAAGTTGCCGACCTCACGTTCGCGGGCCTCCTGCAGGATCAGGTTGCGCTCGTAGGCGTAGTAGTCCCACGAACCGCTGAACTTGTCGACGGCCGGATCGGGGTCCTGGTCCATCTCGATCATCGCCTGCTGGTTGCCGATGATCTGCCACTGCGCCTGGGAGGACGAGAAGCCGCTGACCAGCCAGTCGCGCTGGGCGTGACCCAAGTTGGTCGAGATCGGATCCAGGCGCTGGTCGAGTGTCGTCATGCTGCGGAAGGTGTGCGAGTCGAGCAGCGTGAAGTCCGCCAACGCTCCGTACTGCAGCTTGCGATAGATCTGGATGTCCGGACCGTCAGGACGCTGCCCTGCTCGCAACGGCAGGTTTTCGTACATGGCCTGGAAGGCGTCCGCTCGCCGCTGGAGGTCTGCCTCGGTCGTGTCGTTGGTGCCCTTCCAGTTGTTGAAGACCTCGTGGTCGTCGAAGGTGAACGCCCACGGGTGGGCGGCATGGGCGGCCTGCAGGTGACGATCCAACTTGTAGACCGAGTACTGCAGTCGGTAGCGAGCCAGGTCCAGACACGGGGTCTTGAACCAGTCCGGCATCGCGCCACCGTCGTGGAACTGCGGGTCCGCCAAATAGGACTTTTCGTAGATGTAGTCGCCCAGGTGGATGACCAGATCGAGATCCTCCTGCGCAAGATGCTCGTACGCGGTGTAGTGACCACCTTCGTAGCTCTGGCAGGAGGCGAAGGCGAAGCGGATGTCGTTGAGCCGGGTCCCGGCCGCTGGTGCGGTGCGGGTCCTGCCCACCGGGGAGGTGTGACCTGCAGCCTGGAATCGGTAGTAGTAGACCCGATCCGGGCGCAAGCCCGTCACCTCAGGATGGACCGAATGAGCCAGCTCCGGGCTGGCCAACACCGTGCCAGCGCGCACCACGGCTCGGAAGCGCTCGTCCTCGGCGACCTGGTAGCGCACCGGCACCCGGCGCAGCCCCATCCCACCGCCGGCATCAGCCGCCAACGGATCCACCGCCAGCCGGGTCCACAACACCATCCCGTCCGGAGTCGGATCGCCCGAGGCCACACCCAAGGTGAACGGATTGTCCGGCAGCGGCGCCGCCCACGCATCGGTGGTGGGCAAGGCGCCGGTGCCGAGCAGCACCGCGGCCGCGCCAGCTCCGGTCAGGCCAAGAAAGAGACGTCGTGACGGCAGCAGGCCAGTTCGGGCCATGATTCACACTCCGGGGGTAGAGGTGATCAGGACACTACCGCCGGCTCCGACCCACCGCTCACGGGGCCCTCAGCCCCAGTTGGCTGCGTCCGTCAGGCAGAACGGATGCCCGGCAGGGTCCAGGAGCACCAACCAGCTCTCCCCCGGCTGCTCCGCGGGGCGAGTCGCCCCCAGATCGACGCATGCGGCCGCCGCCGCCTCGATGTCAGCCACCGCCAGATCGAGGTGGAACTGCTTGTGGCCGTCATCAGGCCAGCTCGGCGGCTGGTGATCGGGAACCACTCCAATGCCCAAGGCATGGCTCGGGCCAGCGAGCATCGCGTAGTACTCGTCCTGATGAACGATCGGCCAGCCCAGCACGCCGGCATAGAAGGTGGCCAGCTCGCCGGCATCCTTGGCGTCCAGCGTGATCATCGCCAGCGAGGCGATGCCCGCCGGGTTGTCCTGCTGCGACGAGTCGGTGGCGGTGTTCTGCTCTGTTGTGTCAGTCATGACTGCCATGCTGGTGCCATGCCCGGCAGCTCCGATAGGACGAATGCGACAGCGCCTCACCTGCTCGGTCATGTCTTGCGGCCGGATGAGTTCGCTCACCACGCCAGCTACGACCACGCGCTGCCGGCGCCCGAGCTGCGCCACTGGGTTGACCGGTACTGGTCGGTGCAATGGCAGCTGCCACCCGGCACCGGCTTCACCGCCACCACCATCGACGACCCGTCACTGCACCTGAGCCGGGAACGCGGCAGCATATCTCGCTGCGACCAGCCCGGCGCCGGACACTGGCTGACCGGGCCCCGGCCCCGCGACGGCTTCGAGGCGACTCTCAGTGGGACCGGAGCCGTGCTGGCGGTGAAGTTCGCCATCGGCGCGGCACCACTGTTCGCTCCCACGCTGCAGCCGGACCAGTTGTGTGGCGCCACAGCTCCAGCCGATGCGCATTTCCCCGGGCTCGCCCAGGAGTGGGCCGACATCCCCGACGGCGCGACGAATGCCGCACCCCAGCTGGATGCCTGGCTGTCGGCTCGGACCCCTGGCCCCGACGTCGGCTACGAGCGGCTCCGCGCGGTCCTGCAGGCGATGACCGACCAGCAGATCACCCGGCTGCCACAGCTCGCGGAAGCCCAGGGCTGCACGGTGCGTACGCTGCAACGACAGTTTCGGCGGTACGCCGGCGTCAGCCCGAAGTGGATGCTGATCCGGGCCCGGGTCACAGAAGCCATCGCCGCGCTCGATCGGAGCGAGCCCCATCAGGAACCGGTGATGGCTGACCTGGCCCACCAACTGGGCTGGTCGGACCAGACACACTTCATCCGCGACTTCCGCGCCGTCACGGGACAGACGCCGTACGCGTACCTGGTGGCGGCCCGGAAACACAAGAGCGGGCCACACCCGAAGGTGTGACCCGCTCCATGCGGTGGTGTGTGAGAGGCGCTGTCGTGTCAGACGACGTGCCGCGTCAGATCACTTGGCGCGCTCGCGCACCTCGACCAGACGCCAACGCTTGGTCGCGGACAGACGACGGGTCTCCATGATTCGGACCCGGTCGCCGATGCCGGCCTCGTTGTTCTCGTCGTGGGCCTTGAGGCGCACGGTGGTGCTCATGATCTTGCCGTAGAGCGGGTGGCGCTTGCGGTCCTCGATCGCCACAACGATGGTCTTGTCCATCTTGTCGCTCACGACGATCCCGGAACGCACCTTGCGGAAGGTGCGCTCCTCGGCGCCCTGCTCCTCCGGCGTGGTGGTGGTGTCGGCGGTGGTCTCGCTCATCAGTTCTCCTCATCCTCGGCGCCCGGCTCGGCAATGATGCCGAGGTGGCGCTCCTGGAGCACGGTGTAGACCCGGGCGATGTCCTTGCGGACCTCGCGGAGCCGGGCACTGTTCTCGAGCTGACCGGTGGCCGCCTGGAAGCGGAGGCCGAACAGCTCCTCCTTCAGCTCGCTGACCTTGTCATTCAGGTCGGCGCGACTGAGGCTGCGCAGGTCTGCGGCCTTGATGTCCGTCTTGGCCATGGTCACTCCCCTTCCCGCTTGATCACGCGGGCCTTCATCGGCAGCTTGTGGATCGCGAGGCGCAGAGCTTCCTTCGCGACCTCATCGGTCACGCCGGACAGCTCAAACATCACACGTCCGGGCTTCACATTGGCGATCCACCACTCCGGCGAGCCCTTGCCCGAACCCATGCGGGACTCGGCAGGGTGCTTGGTCATCGGGCGGTCCGGGTAGATGTTGATCCAGACCTTGCCGCCACGCTTGATGTGACGAGTCATCGCAATACGCGCGGACTCGATCTGGCGGTTGGTGACGTACGAGCCCTCCAGGGCCTGGATGCCGTAGTCACCGAACGCCAGTTGGGTGCCGCCCTTGGCCGCGCCGCCCCGCTTGGGGTGGTGCTGCTTGCGGTACTTCACTCGACGAGGGATCAGCATGTCAGTTACCTGCACTCTCGGAAGCGGCGCTCGCCTCGGCCTGAGGAGCCTCGGAGCGCTCGGAACGGGAATCCCCGCCACGATCGTTGCGACGACGGCCACCGCGCTCGGGGCGGTCGCCCCGACCCGGTCGACGGTCGCCACGGCCCGGACGCTGACGGCCACCGGCCGCCTGACGGGCAGCCTTCTGCGCCGCGCGCTCGGCACGGGTGCCGGAGACGTCGCCCTTGTAGATCCACACCTTCACGCCGATACGACCGAAGGTGGTACGGGCCTCATAGAAGCCGTAGTCGATGTCCGCACGCAGCGTGTGCAGCGGCACCCGACCCTCACGGTAGAACTCGGACCGGCTCATCTCAGCACCGCCGAGACGGCCGGAGCACTGGATCTTGATGCCCTTGGCGCCACCGCGCATGGCGGACTGCTGCGCCTTGCGCATCGCACGACGGAAGGCCACGCGAGCGCTGAGCTGCTCGGCCACACCCTGGGCAACCAGCTGGGCGTCGGTCTCGGGGTTCTTGACCTCGAGGATGTTGAGCTGGACCTGCTTGCCGGTAAGCTTCTCCAGCGCACCGCGCACCCGCTCCGCCTCGGCGCCGTTACGGCCAATGACGATGCCAGGGCGAGCGGCATGCAGGAAGATGGTGACCCGCTCGGAGCGACGCTCGATCTCGATCGAGGAGATGCCGGCGCGATCCAGGTTGGTGATGAGGTATTCGCGAATCTTCACGTCCTCGGACACGAAGTCGGCGTACTGCTTCTCCGCATACCAACGGGTCTGGTGGTCGGTGGTGATCCCGAGGCGGAAACCTACGGGGTTGATCTTCTGACCCATGCTCAGGCCTCCTTCTCGTTCGCTCGGGGCTCCACCACAACGGTGATGTGGCTGCCGCGCTTGAGGATCCGGCTGGCCGAGCCCTTGGCCCGGGGACGGATCCGGCGCATTGTCATGCCCTCGTCGACGAAAGCCTGCGAGATGTACAGGTCGTCGGCGCGGAGCTGCTCACTGGACTCGGCGTTGGCCACCGCGGAGGCGACGACCTTGTAGACCGGCTCGCTGGCGGCCTGGGGCGCATACTTCAGTGCGTCCAGGGCTTCGGCGACGTCCATGCCACGGACGGTGTCGATGACTCGACGGACCTTGGTGGCGGACATCCGGACGTGGCGCGCGATGGCGTACGAGCCGGGACGCTCACCCAGGAGGGCGGCGCGGCGGCTGGGACGCTGCTTGCTGTCGGTGCTCATGAATTCAATTCCTCTCGGCGCGCTCAGCGGCGACGGGCCTTGCGGTCGTCCTTGATGTGACCCTTGAAGGTCCGGGTCGGGGCGAACTCGCCGAGCTTGTGGCCGATCATCGCCTCGGAGACGAAGACCGGGACATGCTTGCGGCCGTCGTGAACCGCGATGGTGTGACCGAGCATCTCGGGCACGATCATCGACCGGCGCGACCAGGTCTTGATGACGTTCTTGGTGCCCTTCTCGTTCTGAGCCTCGACCTTCTTGGTGAGGTGCTCGTCAACGAAGGGACCCTTCTTCAGACTGCGTGGCATCTTCTCAGGCTCCTGATCAGCGCTTCTTGCCGGACTTGCGACGGCGGACGATGAGGCGGTTGCTCGCCTTGTTCTTGGACCGGGTCCGGCCCTCGGGCTTGCCCCAGGGGCTGACCGGGTGACGGCCGCCGGAGGTCTTGCCCTCGCCACCACCGTGCGGGTGGTCGACCGGGTTCATCACAACACCGCGGACGGTCGGGCGCTTGCCCTTCCAGCGGTTACGGCCGGCCTTGCCCCAGCTGATGTTGGCCTGCTCGGCGTTGCCGACGGCCCCGATGGTGGCGCGGCAGCGGATGTCGACCATGCGCATTTCGCCCGAAGGCATACGCAGCGTGGCCATCGCACCCTCACGGGCGACGAGCTGGATGGAGGCGCCGGCCGAACGGCCGAGCTTGGCGCCGCCACCGGGCCGCAGCTCCACCGCGTGCACCGTGGTGCCGACGGGGATGTTGCGCAGCGGCAGGTTGTTGCCGGGCTTGATGTCAGCGGACTCGCCGGCCTCGACGCGGTGGCCCTGGTTCAGACCGTTCGGCGCCACGATGTAGCGCTTCTCGCCGTCGGCGTAGTGCAGCAGCGCGATACGAGCGGTGCGGTTCGGGTCGTACTCGATGTGAGCGACCTTGGCCGGGACACCGTCCTTGTCGTAACGACGGAAGTCGATGAGACGGTACGCCTGCTTGTGGCCGCCACCGATGTGGCGGGTGGTGATTCGGCCCGAGTTGTTGCGGCCGCCGGTCTTCGACTGCGAACGCAGCAGCGACTTCTCCGGCGTCGACCGAGTCACCTCGGCGAAATCGGCCACCGAGGAGCCGCGGCGACCGGGAGTGGTCGGCTTGTACTTGCGGATTGCCATGGGTGTGGTCCTTGTCTGTCGCTGCTCAGTTGCCCGAGCCGAAGAGGTCGATGCGGTCGCCCTCGGCCAGGGTCACGATGGCGCGCTTGCTGTCGGCACGCTTGCCCCAGCCGTTGCGCGTACGACGACGCTTGCCCGAACGGTTGATCGTGTTGACCGCAGTCACCTTGACGTCAAAAACGTTCTCGACCGCGATCTTGATCTCAGTCTTGTTGGCGCTCGGCTTCACGAGGAAGGTGTACTTGTTCTCGTCGAGCAGGCCGTAGCTCTTCTCGCTGACGACCGGCGCGATCAGAATGTCGCGGTGGTCGCGGATCTTGGTCTCGCTCACTTGGACTCCTCCTCGGCCTCGGCCTCGGTCTCGGTGGCGACGGCCTTGGCGGACTTCCCGCTGGTCGGACCAGCCAGAAAGGCCTCGAGAGCAGCCGACGTGAAGACCACATCGTCGCTGTTGAGGACGTCGTAGGCGTTGAGCTGGTCGGCGAGCAGCACGTGGACATGGGCCACGTTGCGCAGGCTCAGCCAAGCCAGGTCTTCGTTGCGGGCCAGCACGACCAGCACGCGGGTCGACTCGATCGCGGCCAGGTTGGTCAGGGCTTCCTTGGTGGAAGGCGCCTCACCGGAGACCAGCTGCTCGATCACGTGGACGTGACCCTCGCGGGCCCGGTCCGACAGCGAGCCACGCAGAGCGGCGGCCACCATCTTCTTGGGGGTGCGCTGGTCATAGGAACGCGGGGTGGGGCCGTGCACGATGCCGCCACCGGTCCACTGCGGGGACCGACGCGAACCGTGCCGAGCGCGGCCGGTGCCCTTCTGGCGCCACGGCTTGGCGCCGGTGCCGCTGACCTCACCACGACCCTTGGTGTCGTGGGTGCCCTGGCGAGCGGCGGCCTGCTGGGCCACCACGACCTGGTGGATCAGCGGGACGCTGGTCTGGGCGTCAAAAATCTCGGCGGGCAGGTCAACCTTCTTGCCCTTGGCGCCGATTACCTCAACAGAAGTCATCAGGCATCACCCTTCTGTGCCTTCTTGGCCGCGGAGCGGAGCACGACCAGCGAACCCTTGGCGCCCGGGATGGCTCCCTTGACCAGGATCAGGCCACGCTCGGCGTCGACCGAGTGGATGGACAGGTTCTGCACGGTGACGCGGTCGACACCCATGCGACCGGCCATCTTCAGACCCTTGAACACGCGGCCCGGGGTTGACGCGCCACCGATGGAACCGGGAGCGCGGTGCTTGCGGTGGGTACCGTGCCCGGCGCCCAGACCACGGAACCCGTGGCGCTTCATGACACCGGCGGTGCCCTTGCCCTTGCTGATGCCCGTCACGTCAACGATCTCGCCGGCGGCGAAGGTGTCAACGGTCAGCTCCTGGCCGACCTCGTAGTTGTCGGCATCGGCGGTGCGCAGCTCCACGAGGTGCTTGCGCGGGGTCACACCGGCCTTGTCGAAGTGACCGGCGGCCGGCTTGGTGACCTTGGCGGCCTTCACGGCACCGAAGCCGAGCTGAACGGCCGCGTAGCCGTCCTTCTCAGCGGTGCGCACCTGCGTCACGACACAGGGGCCGGCCTGGACGACCGTGACCGGCACGATCTTGTTGTTCTCGTCCCACACCTGGGTCATGCCGAGCTTGCTGCCCAGCAGACCCTTGAGGGTCCGTTCATTCGTCGTAGTGCTCATCGTCAGCTCAGACCTCACGGAAGCTTGATCTCGATGTCCACACCGGCCGGGAGGTCGAGGCGCATCAGCGAGTCGACCGTCTTGGGGGTGGGATCCAGGATGTCGATCAGCCGCTTGTGCGTACGCATCTCGAAGTGCTCGCGGCTGTCCTTGTACTTGTGGGGCGAACGGATCACGCAGAACACGTTCTTCTCGGTCGGCAGCGGCACCGGGCCAGCCACCTTCGCTCCCGTACGCTCGACCGTGTCGACGATCTTGCGCGCGGAGGAGTCGATGACCTCATGGTCATAGGCGCGGAGCCTGATGCGGATCTTTTGTCCCGCCACAGTTCGTCCTTCTTCTCGTCATCTGGTGTCCGGCGCTGGGTCCGGGCTGGTCAGTGGCCCCACTGTTGTGGATGCCCCCTCCGACCCACGCACTCGGGCGTGTCGCGCCAGTCACGACCACAGAATCCCCATCAGAATGGGAATCTGAAGTCTGGCGCGGCACCCGGTCCGCACACCCGCCAGCCCCAGGTGGACCGGCCAAGCATGCATCACGCGAGGTCTCAGGTTCGGTGCAATCAACCGCCAGCACTCGCATCTCTCAATACGTGGCTGACCGCCGAGCACACCCCAGCGACCCCTGTCGGAGCAACCCGTCGATTCTGTCAGATCCGAACGACGAATCCAAATCGAGGTCAGACGCCCTGCCACACGACGTCGAAGGGGCGGTTTCCGCGTACGGCGGCGAGGATGCCGGCGTCCACGAAGGCCTTGGCCGAGCGGGCTGCGTCGACTGCCGAAGCGCCTCGAGCCAGTTCAGCAGTGACGGCAGCGGCGACGGTGCAACCGGCGCCGTGGATGGCGTCCTCCCCCACCTTCGGGGACTGCAGCACCTCGACGACGTCGCCGTCGACGAAGACGTCCACCGCATCGGGGCCGGCCAGGCGTACGCCGCCCTTGGCCAGCACCGCTGCACCGCTGATCTCATTGATCTTCTTGGCAGCCGCGATCAGTCCGTCCAGATCCGTCACCGTCATCCCGGACAGCGCCTCGGTCTCGAAGTGGTTCGGAGTGACCACCGTCGACAACGGCAGGATCGCCTCCCGCAGCGCGTCATCGGTGGCCTGCAGGGTGGGCGACTCCTGACCCTTGCACAACAGCACTGGGTCCAACACGATGTTGCGCACCGACGAGGCCAGCTCGCCCTGCAACGCGTCGGCGACGACCTCGATGGTCGCCGGTGTCCCGAGCATGCCGATCTTGACGGTGTCCACCGTGTAGTTGGACAGCGTCGCCTCGATCTGGTCGGCGATCACCTGCGGATCCACCGGCACGAAGCGGTGCGCCCAGTCGTTGTTCGGGTCGACCGAGACCAGGCAAGTGATGGCGGCAGCGCCGAAGACGTCGTAGGAGTGGAAGGTCTTCAAGTCCACAGCTGCGCCGGCACCACCAGAGGCCTCGTTACCGGCAATGGTGAGGGCGACTCCGGCGGGGGTGTCGCGACGGCGCTGGACAAGGAACGGCTGTGTCATGGTCGCAGACGCTACCACCGTGACGGGACGCCCCGCACCGTTCTCAGACTGCCGAATCGTTGCCCGACGCGGCCCCTCGGATGGCCCCGCTCTCAGCCCTGCAGGGAGTCGCTGAAACGCTGCAGCCGACGCAGGCTGGAGTCGCGGCCCAGGATCTCCATCGACTCGAACAGCGGCGGCGAGATGCGGCGGCCGGTGATGCCCACCCGCAGCGGAGTGAAGGCAAACCGGGCCTTGATGCCCATCCCCTCCACCAGCTTCTCTCGCAACACCGCCTCGATGGCCTCGTGCGTCCAGGTCTCCAACCCCTCCAGGGCTGTGATGCCGGCGCTGAGGACCTCGGCTGCGTTCTCCTTGAGCTGCTTGAGGGCTTCGTCATCCGGCTCGACCTCGTCATCACCCCAGAACAGGAAGCCGAGCATCGGCTCGACCTCGCTGAGCAGTTGGATCCGCTCCTGCACCAGCGGAGCCGCCTGGCGTACGCGGTCGCGCTGCTCATCCGTGGCGGCCTCCAGGTCGCCGTGGGTCAGCATGTAATCGACCATCACCTCGGTCAGCTCGTCGGTGGAGAGCTGGCGGATGTAGTGGCCGTTGAGCCAGTTGAGCTTGTCGAGGTCGAAGACGGGTCCGACGGTGTTGACCTTGGCCCAGTCGAATGAGGCCACGAACTCGTCGAAGGAGGCAACCTCCTCGTTTTCGCGCACCGGCGGATAGCCGATCAACTGCAGGAAGTTGCGCAGCGCATCCGGCAGGTAGCCCTGCTCGATGAACCACGTCAGCCGGGCCGCCGGGTTCTTGCGCTTGGAGATCTTGGACCGGTCGGTGTTGCGCAGCAGCGGCATGTGGGCGAACCGCGGCGCCTCCCAGCCGAGCCACTGATAGAGCAGCAGGTGCTTGGGGGTGGACGAGATCCACTCCTCACCGCGCGCGACATGCGTGATGCCCATCAGATGGTCATCGACCACCACAGCCATGTGATAGGTCGGGAACCCATCGGCTTTGAGAATCACCTGGTCGTCAGGGCGCGGCGCCGAGACCCGGCCCCGGACCAGGTCATCGAAGAACAGCGACACGTCACCGGGCACGTACATCCGCACCACCGGCGTCTCGCTGAAGCCGGGCAACTCGGCGCGTTCCTCGCGGGTCTTGCCGTAGCACAGCCGGTCGTAGCCGGTCGGCTGCTTGGTCTTCTGCTGCACCTCACGCATCTGGGCGAGCCGCTCGCTGGAGCACCAGCAGTAGTAGGCGTGACCGGCCTCGATCAGCTGCTCGACGTACGGGCGGTAGGTCTCCAACCGCTCCGACTGGCGGTAGGGGGCGTACGGACCGCCCTTGTCGGGCCCCTCGTCCCATTCCAGGCCGAGCCAGGTCAGGGTGTCGTAGACCTGCTGCTCGCTGGTGGCGTCGTAGCGGGCGCGGTCGGTGTCCTCGATCCGCAGCACGAACTGGCCGCCCGTCTTGCGGGCATAGGCGAGGTTGAACAGGGACATGTACGCGGTGCCGACGTGCGGGTCGCCAGTCGGCGACGGCGCCACGCGCAGGCGGGCAGGAGTCTCGGTCATGATGGCCTCCACCCTAGTGGTTCGGCGGAGCGGGCACACTTGCCTCCATGGATCTTGCAGCACTCGTACGCCGGCTTCCCAAGGCCGAACTCCACCTTCACCTGGAGGGCACCCTCGAACCCGATCTGAAGCTGGCGTTGGCCCAGCGCAATGGCATCGACATCGGTCAGTCGACCGTTGAGGAGGTGCGCGCGACCTACCAGTTCGATTCGTTGGCCAGCTTCCTGGCTGTCTACTACCCCGCGATGGAGGTGCTGCAGACCGAACAGGACTTCTACGACCTGGCAATGGCCTATCTGCGTAGGGCGGTGGCTGATGGCGTACGTCGCGCCGAGATGTTCTTCGACCCGCAGGCCCACACCAGCCGAGGCGTTCCCTTCTCCACCGTGATCGAGGGCTACTCCCGGGCCGTGGCCGAGGCCAACCTCGCTGGCGTCGATGGCCAGCCGATCTCGGCCGCACTGATCATGTGCTTCCTGCGCGACCACAGCGCCGAGTCCGCGGCCGAGACGCTCACCGCCGCGATCCCCTACCAGGACCGGATCCTGGGCGTGGGTCTGGACTCGGACGAACGGGACCAGCCGCCGGCCAAGTTTGCGGAGACCTTCGCCAAGGCACGCGAGCTGGGCTTCAAGCTCACCATGCACTGCGACATCGACCAACCCGGCAGCATCGACAACATCCGCCAGGTGCTCGAAATGATCAAGGTTGACCGGATTGATCATGGTACGAACATCGTCGAGGATGCCGCCCTGGTCGAGTTGGTACGGGACCGGGGCCTGGGCCTCACCTGCTGCCCGATCTCCAACTCGTTCGTCACCGACGACATGAAGGCCACCGAGATCGTCGACCTGCTGGGGCGAGGCGTCCGCGTCTGCCTCAACTCCGACGACCCGGCCTACTTCGGTGGCTACGTCGCCGACAACTATCTGGCGTTGGCGCAGCAAGCGGATCTGGGGCCCGAGGAGATGGCCCAGCTGGCCCGCAAGTCCATCGAGGCCAGCTGGCTCGGCGACGCCGAGAAGGCGGCCCTGCTCAGCGAGATCGACGAGGTCATGCAGGCCTGAGTCGACGACGGGCATACGCGCTGGAGAAAGTAGGCTGGCCACATGGCTCACGTCTGGATCAACCTGCCGCAGGACGATGACGGCTACCCACCCTTCACCGAGGAGCAGTTGCACACCACCCCCGTTGGGCCGAACCTGCACCGCGTGGAGGCCACACCGGCCTTTGCCTACGGCATCGCCGTCGGCGATGTGCTCAGGACCCAGTCGGTCGAGGACGACTCCGAGTGGGTCACCGAGGTCGCGGAGCAGGGCAACCACTGGTGCTCGCGGATCGTGCCGCTCAATGGCACCGAGACCCAGCGCATCGTTGACCTGATGGCCTCGATGGGGGGCACGGCGGTCGGCACCACCTATGGTCTGGTGACCGTTGACTTCGAGGCCGGAGTCGACTCCAAGCACGTGCTGGCCGAGTTGCAAGCCGGACGCGAAGCCGGTGACTGGGACTACGACCTGGGCGTGAAACCAACCTGAGGGAGTGCCCGCCGTTGCCGCCAACGGAGGGGTACGCTGGTTTCCAGCCTCGATCAGCACCATCGGGCCCTCATCCCCCATCACGTCCATCGGGGGGCCGCTGTCTTCGCCACGGAGAGGCCCTCGATTGACTCCTAGGGTGGTGCTCATGCCCATCCCGCCGGCCGAGGTGCCCATCGATGCCGAGCTGGTGCGCGCTCTGCTGGATGTCCAGCACCCTGACCTGGCCGAGTTGCCGCTGACGGCCGCCGGCGAGGGTTGGGACAATGCGTTGTTTCGTCTCGGCCCAGACCTGGTGGTGCGGCTGCCACGGCGAGCCCAGGCCGTGGCGCTGATTGAACATGAGCTGCGCTGGATGCCCACCGTGGGCGCCGAACTGCCGGTGCCGGTGCCCACCCCGGTGCGGCAGGGAGTGCCGGGCTCGGGATACCCCTGGCCGTGGTCGATCTGCCGTTGGGTGGATGGCACCTCGGCCGTGGCCCTGGACGCCCGTGCGCGCGACGGCTACGCGGCCGAGTTTGGGACGGCCCTCGCCAAGGTCCACCGCATCGCCCCGGCCGGGGCGCCACCGAATCCCTTTCGCGGGGTGGCACTCACCGACCGGGCCGACAGACTCCGGCAACTGGCGGCGTCGACACGATCGGTCGCGCAGTGGGCCATCATCATCGAGGATGCTCTGGCCGCCCCCGCGCACCGGGGCCGGGCGCTGTGGGTGCACGGTGACCCCCACCCGGGCAATGTGGTCGTTGATGTCAGCGCTGGGAGCACTCGCCTGGCTGGTCTGGTCGACTGGGGTGATCTGACGGCAGGTGACCCGGCCAGTGACCTCGCCTGCCTGTGGTTGCACTTCACGCGTGCTGGTCACGAGCGGGCCTGGGCTGGGTACTGTGACGCCCGGACGCCACTGGTCGACGCCGGGAGTCTGCATCGCAGGGCTCGCGGCTGGGCTCTGATGATGACGGCGGTCATGCTGCAGCACGAGCCGTCCGACCCTATGTGGGCCTGCGGCATCCACGCCCTCGAGCGGCTGGAATCGGAGTAGTCGACCCACAGAAACCTTGACGACAGGGTGTCCTCATGATTGGCTGGAGCGCGTTAGAGACACCCTGTCGCATCCGCTGGATGCCGCGCTGTCGCCACATTCGTCGCCATGAACGCCACCACCCCCGCCCGCTGGCAGCCTTTCTTCTGGGCCAGCGCCATCTTCACCGCCGTGGGCCTGCTGTCGGGTCTGTTCTACCGCGAGTTCACCAAGCACTACGAGTTCGAGGCGCCGCCTGACTCCGACTCCCGTCGCAGGGAGTCGGAGTCCGCGGCCCGATGGCGAGGTCCCGAATCGGCGGCACAGTGGGCGGCATGGACATCACCCAGCTACTCATCACCGTTGGCTCGGTCTTCGGCATCGTCATCATCTGTGCGCTGGCGATCGTGCCGTCCATCCCCAGCGTGCCGATGTCGGAGAGCCGCCGCTGGCCGGTCGAGATCGACGAGCCGACAACGGGGACCGCGTCATCCACTACAGCCGCAAAGGCCGCCGAGACCCGGGAACGAGACCTGGCCGCCTGATCCGCGCCCGGCAGCGCCCCCTCCAACGCCCTGGCCCTCAGGCCAGGGCGTTTGCCGTGCGCAGGAGATCCTCGGGCACGTGCTTCACCTTGCCCTCCACCTCTGCCAGATCCACCAGTTCGATGTCCATGCCGCGCTTGGCGGTCATCACATTGGATCGGCCCTGCTGGATCGCATCCACGGCCGCCACCCCGAAGCGCGACCCCAGGATCCGGTCCGTCGGCAGCGGCGAGCCGCCCCGTTGGACGTGACCGAGCACCGTCAGCCGGGTCTCGAAGCCGGTCCGCTGCTCGATCTCTCGGGCCACCACGCTGCCCACCGAGCCGGCGATCAATTCACCGTGCTTGCCGTACGCCACCTCGTAGTCCAAGGTGCCTTTGGCCGGATGAGCGCCCTCGGCGACCACCACGATCGAGAAGGACTTGCGGGCCCGGTGCCGGTGCTTGAGGAAGCGTTCCACCCGATCCATGTCGAACGGCGCCTCGGGCGCGAGCACGATCTCGGCGCCGCCGGCAATGCCGGCCATCACCGCGAGCCAGCCGGCACTACGGCCCATCACCTCCAGCACCATCACCCGGTTGTGGGACTCGGCAGTGGTGTGGAGCCGGTCGACCGCTTCGGTGGCGATGTTGACCGCCGTGTCGAAGCCGATCGTGGAATCGGTCATCACGACGTCGTTGTCGATGGTCTTGGGGATGCCGACCACGTTGATGCCGGTCTCGGCAGCCACCCGCGCGGCCGCCGACAGGCTGCCGTCACCGCCGATGCAGATCAGGGCCGAGATCTTCTCCTCCTCGATGGAGGCCGCCACCGCAGCCATGCCGGCACCGTCCCAGTCCGGGTGGTAGCGGGCGGTGCCGAGCAGCGTGCCGCCCAGCGGCAGTACATTGCGTACGTCGTTGCGTGACATCGGCTGGGCTGCGCCCTCAGCGAGCCCCTTCCAGCCGTGCCGGAAGCCCACCACTGAGTGTCCGTAGCTGTTCTCGGCATGCTTGACCACGGCCCGAATCGCCGCGTTGAGTCCCGGGCAGTCGCCCCCGCCAGTGATCAGTCCAATCCGCATGATGCCCCTGTCGCCTCGTGTCCCGGGCCCCAAGACGGTGGCCCGACTCGCCTGCAGCGCCGCTGGCCGTCCCCAGCGTATCGCCGCCCTGCCGAGCCGAAACAGGGTCGCTCTAGGCTTGGACCCGTGAGCACACCGACTTCGACCTACCGCCTGCAGATCACCGCCGACTTCACCTTGACCGATGCCGCCGCGCTGGTGCCCCAGTTGCGTGACCTCGGTGTCGGCGCCCTCTATCTCTCCCCCGTCCTGCAGGCCACCAGCGGGTCCGACCATGGCTACGACACCACCGACCCAACCATGATCGATGTCTCCCGCGGCGGCGAGGAGGGCTGGCGCACCTTGATCACCGCTGCCCGGGAAGCCGGGCTCGGCGTCGTCGTCGACATCGTGCCCAACCACCTCGGCATCTCGGTCCCGCACGAAAACCCGGCCTGGTGGGATGTGCTTGCGCAGGGGCAGGACTCCCCGTACGCCGACTGGTTCGACATCAGCTGGGAGGAGGGACCGATCCTGGTGCCCGTGCTCGGCGATGACGAAGACAACCTGCTCCTCGACACCGAGGCCGGCGAGATCCGATACCACGAGCACCGCTTCCCGCTGGCGCCGGCCAGCTTCCGGCCGGGCGATGACCTGGCCGAGGTGAGGCAACGACAGCACTATGAACTGTGTCACTGGACCGAGGGAGACCAGCGGCTCACCTATCGCCGCTTCTTTGCGATCAGCACGCTGGCCGGCGTACGCCAGGAGGACCCGGCCGTCTTCGCTGCCACCCACCAGCGGATCGCCGGCTGGATCGCCGACGGCGAGGTGACTGGCCTGCGGGTGGACCATCCCGACGGCCTCACCGACCCGGCCGACTACTTCACCCGGCTGCGCGAGCTGGCACCGGACGCTTGGATCGTGGGCGAAAAAATCCTCGAACCGGGCGAGGACCTGCCGGCCTGGCCGATCGCCGGCACCACCGGCTACGACGCCCTCAACGAGGTGCTGTGGCTGTGGTTCGACCCGGCACGCGAGGCCGAGGCCACCGCCGGCTGGCAGCAGCTGACCGGGGACCAGGGCGATGCTGCGGCCCACATCCGCGACGGCAAGGAGCTCGCCGCGACCACCATGTTGGCCGCCGAAACCACCCGGGTGGCGCGTCTGGTCGCTGAAGCCGGAGGCCGCGCATTCCCACAGGAGCTCGAGGCAGCGATCGCCGCGCTGGCCATCCACTTCGAGGTGTATCGCAGCTACCTCCCCCACGGCCGGGAACTGCTCGACCGAGCTGCCGAGCTGGCCCGCGCGGCGCAGCCGGACCTCACCGACACCATCGCCGCCGTCCTACCGGTGCTGGCTGACCCGACCCAACAGGCCGCGCGCCGCTTCCAGCAACTCACCGGCGCGGTGATGGCGAAGGGAACCGAGGACACCGCGTTCTATCGGTACGCCCGCGCCATCGCCCTCAATGAGGTCGGCGGTGACGCCGCCCGCTTCGGCACCGCCCTGGCCGACTTCCACACCGCTCAGGAACGCCGCCAGCACCACTGGCCCGACGCCATGACCGCCCTGTCGACCCACGACACCAAGCGCGGCGAAGACGTCCGGGCCCGGTTGGCGGTGTTGTCGGAACTGCCGCGGGAGTGGCAGGGGTACGCCCGGCAGTTCGTCGAGACCGGCGCCGAACTCGGTGTCGATGCTCCGATGGCGTACCTGTTGGCGCAGATCCTGGTCGGCACCGGACCGCTCACCGACCGGCAGCGGCTCTACGACTACGCCGACAAGGCGGCCCGGGAGGCGGGCACGCGGACGCGGTGGACCCAGCAGGACCCCAGCTATGAGCAAGCCCTGCACGCGCTGATCGACCGCGGTCACGACAACTCCGGCCTGCGTGATGCTCTCGGGCGGCTGCTGGGAGTGGTGGCGCCCGCAGGTCGGGTCAACGCGCTGAGCCAAAAGCTGGTGCAACTCACCATTCCGGGCGTCCCGGACGTCTATCAGGGCACCGAGTTGTGGGATGACTCGCTGGTGGACCCCGACAACCGGCGACCGGTCGACCATGACCGACGCCGACAGTTGCTGGCCGAGATCGACAGCTGCCCGCCACTGGACGAGACCGGCCGGGCCAAGTTCTGGGTGGTACGCCAGACCCTGCGGCTGCGCCGGGAGCGGCCTGAACTGTTCACCGGTTACACCCCAGTCCTGGCCGAGGGCGAGGCACGCGAGCACCTGGTCGGATTCGACCGGGGCGGCGTGATCACGCTCGCCACTCGACTCCCGGTAACGCTCGGAGCACACGCGGGCCCTGGCTGGCCCGACACGACGGTGCAGTTGCCCTGGTCGGCCACCGATGTGCTCACCGGGAGGCAGTGGTCTGCCGGCGCGCTGGCGCTCAACGCGGTCTTCGACCGGCTGCCCGTGGCCCTGCTGGTGAAGGACTGAGCCCAAAGGACTGAACTGGCGCGAGCGTCCCAACCGGCCTCCCGAATGGCCCGTCGCGACGCCGCCGTAGGCTGGCGCCATGAAGGAGTGGTTGGATCCACCGCCCACTGGACCAGGCTCGGCGAGGTCAACCACGCGCTGTGGCCGGGGCGTGACTGGCTGCCGGTGGAGGCGCTGCCGCTGGACAGCATCGCACCCGCGGCAGCCCTGCCCGCCACTACTGCACCGGTGGTACGCCTGATCGTCGACTCGCTGGGTCGGACCACCCTGATGCGCGAGGACCAGGACCGCAGCCTGCACGCCAATGGCGGCTGGATGCCGCGGCTGGACCTGTCCTCAGTCTCCGGCGCCCGCGCGGCGATGGCTGAGCTGGCGGCAGCGACCGGCCCTACGGCCACCGCCGTCGGCTCCTTCGGAGACTCGCTGTGGGTTGACCTGTGGCATGCTCTCGCGCGGCGCCAGCTGCGGGCGTGGCGCTCACCCGACAGCCCGGTCCGCACCACAGACATCTGGGGTGGCGAGGAAGCACAGCCGCCGCCGATGTTCGATCCGGCGACGCTCGATCCGGCCCAGGCGCTCCAGGGCTGGTCGACCATCGTCGAACGGGCCGGCCTGCGGCGCGGCCGGGTCACGAGTTGGGCGTACCGGATCCCCCGGCTCCAGCACCAGGAACGGGGGCCGCTGCTGGTCTACAGCATCGGCAGTACGCCCGCGGTCCAGGTCTGGGTCGGCCCCGACGACGAGGTGATCTCGGTAGAAGCCACGGACTACTGAGCCGCGGCGCCAGGGCCGTTCGCCCCGGGGAACAGCAAACGGGGCCCCCGCCGCAGCGGGAGCCCCGTTCAACTGATCAGATCAGTTCAGCCGATTGGCTGGGTCACTTGATGACCTTGGTCACACGACCAGCGCCGACGGTGCGACCACCCTCGCGGATGGCGAACTTCAGCTGCTCCTCCATGGCGACCGGCTTCTTGAGCTGGACGGTCATGTCGGTGGTGTCACCGGGCATCACCATCTCGGTGCCGTCGGGGAGCTCGACCTCACCGGTCACATCGGTGGTGCGGAAGTAGAACTGCGGGCTGTAGCCACCGAAGAACGGCTTGTGACGGCCGCCCTCGTCCTTGGTGAGGATGTAGACGTTGGCCTCGAAGTCGGTGTGCGGGGTGGTGGTGCCCGGCTTGATGACGACCATGCCGCGCTCCACGTCCTCCTTCTTGGTGCCGCGGAGCAGCAGGCCGACGTTCTCGCCTGCCTGGCCCTCGTCGAGGATCTTGCGGAACATCTCAACACCGGTGATGGTGGTGGTCTGCTTCTCCTCGCGGATGCCCACGATGTCGACGGTCTCGCCAGTCTTGACGATGCCGCGCTCGATACGGCCGGTCACCACGGTGCCACGACCGGTGATCGTGAAGACGTCCTCGACGGGCATGAGGAAGGGCTTGTCGACCTCGCGCTCCGGGGTGGGGATGTACTCGTCAACGGCGTCCATGAGGGACAGCACGGAGTTGACCCACTTCTCCTCGCCCTGCAGGGCGGGGAAGGCAGCGACCTGGACGACCGGGCAGTCCTCGTCGAACTCCTGGCTGGCCAGCAGTTCGCGGACCTCCATCTCGACGAGCTCGATGAGCTCCTCGTCGTCCACCATGTCGCACTTGTTGAGCGCAACGACCATGGCGGGAACGCCAACCTGACGGGCCAGCAGAACGTGCTCGCGGGTCTGGGGCATCGGGCCATCAGTGGCGGCCACGACCAGGATCGCGCCGTCCATCTGCGCGGCACCGGTGATCATGTTCTTGACGTAGTCGGCGTGGCCGGGGCAGTCAACGTGCGCGTAGTGACGGTTCTCGGTCTGGTACTCGATGTGAGCGATCGAGATCGTGATGCCGCGCTGACGCTCCTCGGGAGCCTTGTCAATCTGGTCGAACGGCGACTGCTCGTTCAGGTCCGGGTACTTGTCGTAGAGCACCTTCGAGATCGCCGCGGACAGCGTGGTCTTGCCGTGGTCGATGTGCCCGATGGTGCCGATGTTGACGTGCGGCTTGTTCCGCTCGAACTTGGCCTTTGCCACTGGGGCTCCTTCTGGATTCTCACCACGCGGCCGCGCGGCGATGGAAATGAACTGTACTGCTGGTCACTGTGACCATCGGTCATGGTCCCGGCAAGGGACCCGGACCATTTTTGTGCACGGTGACAGCAGAGTCAAACTGGATTCTGCTGTCACCGCGCTTGCTGGGTGTCGGGTGGGGCGAGAGCCCCACGCCTCACTCCCCGCGAACCTTGGCGATGACCTCGTCGGCCACCGACTGCGGGCACTCGCCGTAGGAGTCGAACTCCATCGAGTACGAGGCCTGACCCGAGGTCTTGGACCGCAGGTCACCCACGTAGCCGAACATCTCCGACAGCGGAACCAGAGCCGTGATGACCTGGTTGCCGTGCTCGGCCCGGGTGCCCTGCATCTGGCCACGACGGGAGTTGAGGTCGCCGATCACCGTGCCCAAGTGGTCATCCGGAGTGGTGACCTCGACGCGCATCAGCGGCTCGAGGATGGCGGGGCTGGCCTTGCGGGCCGCCTCCTTGAAGACGGCGATGCCGGCAATCTTGAAGGCGAGCTCGGAGGAGTCGACGTCGTGGTACGCGCCGTCGAGCAGGGTGACCTTGATGTCCTCGACCGGGTAACCGGCCAGAACGCCGAACTGCATGGCCTCCTGGATGCCCTGGTCCACCGCGGGGATGTACTCCTTGGGGATGCGGCCACCGGTGACGCCGTTGACGAACTCGTAGCCACTGCCGGCTTCCTGGGGCTCCAGGTTGATGATCACCTTGGCGAACTGGCCCGAACCACCCGACTGCTTCTTGTGGGTGTACTCGACCTTCTCCACCGGCTTGCGCAGGGTCTCGCGATAGGCGACCTGCGGCTTGCCGATGTTGGCCTCGACCTTGAACTCACGACGCATCCGGTCGATCATCACCTCGAGCTGGAGCTCGCCCTGACCACCGATGATGGTCTGGCCGGTCTCCTCGTCGGTGTGAACCTTGAAGGTCGGGTCCTCCTCGGCGAGACGCTGGATGGCGACGCCGAGCTTCTCCTGGTCGGACTTGGTCTTCGGCTCGATGGCCTGCTCGATGACGGGGTCGGGGAATTCCATCGACTCCAGGATCACCGGGGAAGCCGGATCGCACAGCGTGTCACCGGTGGTGGTGTCCTTCAGACCCATCACGGCGCAGATCTGACCGGCGCCGATCTCGGAGATCTCCTCACGCTTGTTGGCGTGCATCTGGTAGATCTTGCCGATCCGCTCCTTGCGCTGCTTGTTGCCGTTCTGCACCTGCGAACCAGCGGTCAGGACGCCGGAGTAGACGCGTACATAGGTCAGCTTGCCCAGGTGCGGGTCAGCGGCGATCTTGAAGGCCAGCGCGGCCAGCGGCTCATCGGCGTCAGCGTGACGCTCGATGACATCCTCCGGATGCCCGGGCTTGAAGCCCTGGATCGCGGCGACGTCGGTCGGCGCAGGCAGGTACGCCAGCACCGCGTCGAGCAGCGGCTGGACGCCCTTGTTCTTGAACGAGGTGCCACACAGCACGCCGGTCACGGAGCTGGAGAGCACCGCGCGACGGATGCCCTGCTGCAGGTCCATGTCGGTGAACTCGCCCTCGAGGTACTTCTCGGCGAAGACATCGTCATGATCGGCGATGACCTCGAGCAGTTCCTCACGAGCGGTGGCCGCCTTGTCGGCGAGGTCGGCCGGGATCTCCTCGACCTCGTAGTCCTCGCCCAACGCGGTCTCGCCGCGCCACACCAGGGCGCGCATCTTGACCAGGTCAACGACACCGATGAAGTCAGCCTCGGAACCGATCGGCACCTGCAGCACGGCCGGGGTGGCGTTCAGCCGATCCCGGATGGTGCCCACGCAGAAGTCGAAGTTGGCACCGGTGCGGTCCAGCTTGTTGACGTAGCAGATGCGCGGCACGCCGTACTTGTCGGCCTGACGCCACACGGTCATCGACTGCGGCTCGACACCGGCAACACCGTCGAACACCGCGACAGCGCCATCAAGGACGCGGAGCGAGCGCTCCACCTCAACAGTGAAGTCGACGTGCCCGGGGGTGTCGATGATGTTGATCTGGTGGTCCTTCCAGTGGCAGGTCGTCGCAGCGGACGTGATCGTGATGCCGCGCTCCTGCTCCTGCTCCATCCAGTCCATCGTTGCGCCACCCTGATGGGTCTCACCGATCTTGTGGTTGATGCCGGTGTAGAACAGGATGCGCTCGGTCGTGGTGGTCTTGCCCGCATCAATGTGGGCCATGATGCCAATGTTGCGGACTTTGCCCAGGTCGGTCTCGATTGCGACTGCCACGGAAGGATTCCTCTTATCTGATTCGGGTGTTCAGCGATGGATGCCGGCGCGCTGCGACAGCAGGTTCACCAGCGGTAGTGAGCGAAGGCGCGGTTCGCCTCAGCCATCTTGTGGGTGTCCTCACGACGCTTCACCGAAGCACCGAGGCCGTTGCTGGCGTCGAGGATCTCGTTCATGAGTCGCTCAGCCATCGTCTTCTCGCGGCGCTGCCGGGCGAAGCTCACCAGCCAGCGCAGCGCCAGCGTGGTGGAACGGCCGGGCTTGACCTCAACCGGCACCTGGTAGGTGGCGCCACCAACACGGCGGCTGCGCACCTCGAGGGAGGGCTTGATGTTGTCGAGCGCACGCTTGAAGGTCTGGACGGGGTCAACACCAGTCTTCGCGCGGGTGCCCTCCAGCGCGGTGTAGACGATCTGCTGAGCCACGGTCTTCTTGCCGTCATAGAGGATCTTGCTGACGAGCTGGCTGATCAGCGGCGACCCGTAGACCGGGTCGACCATGACGGGACGCTTCGGGGCGGGACCCTTGCGAGGCATTACTTCTCCTTCTTGGCGCCGTAGCGGGAACGGGCCTGCTTGCGGCCCTTGACGCCCTGGGTGTCAAGGGTTCCGCGGATGATCTTGTAGCGCACGCCCGGCAGGTCCTTCACACGACCACCGCGGACGAGCACCATGGAGTGCTCCTGCAGGTTGTGGCCAACGCCAGGGATGTAGGCGGTGACCTCGATGCCACTGGACAGCTTCACGCGCGCCACCTTGCGAAGCGCCGAGTTCGGCTTCTTGGGGGTCGTCGTGTAGACGCGGGTGCAGACGCCGCGGCGCTGGGGCGAACCCTTGAGCGCAGGGGTGTTGCTCTTGCTGGCCTTGTCGGCTCGTCCCTTGCGGACAAGCTGCTGAATTGTGGGCACCGGCTGGTATCTCTTTCGTCTCGGGAAACCGAAGATGTTTCGGCAAGCTCCTTGGTGGCGAACTCTGTGCGGACCATGGCACCGCGTTGCCAGGACGGTTGATCCGGCACCTGCGGGTCACGCTCTCCGCATCTGATCGAGGGCCGCTTCCACGGCCGCGCTCAGGCGAATTCGCCGTGTGTGAGTCCAACTGCGCGAAATCACCTCTCAGGGATGACACGCTCGGGCACACACGAGGTGCCCGGTCAGCCCGGGCACACTGCTCTAGATTAATCGCCAGTCCCTCGCAGGTCAAAATTTCCCGGTTCAGCGGGGAACACACCCACGCACCTGGCCCGGTTCCGCACCAGCGTTGGCATACTTGGGCCCGTGGCTGACGAGGCGGATCTGGCTGACCGGCGGGACGAGGAGGTTCGGATTCCCGCCCAGTCCCAAGGGCGGGTTCTGGTGATCACCGGCGCCATGGCCTCCGGCAAGTCCACGGTAGCCGAGTTGCTCGCGAGCCGTTTCGAGCGATCCGTTCACGTACGCGGCGACAGCTTCCGACGCATGATCGTCAACGGCCGCCAGGAGATGACCCTCCACCCCAGCGACGAGGCAACCGCGCAGCTGAAGCTGCGCTACGACATGGCCGCGGCCGTGGCGGACCAGTGGGCTGCGGCCGGCTACGACGCGATCGTCCAGGACGTCATCATCGGCGCCCACCTGCAGCATTTCATTGATGCGATCGCCACTCCGCAGCGGCATCTGGTGGTGCTCTCCCCCAGCGTGTCCGCCCTGGAATGGCGTGAGCAGCAGCGCCACAAGGCGGGCTACGTCTACTTCTCCCCCGGCGCGATGGATCAGGTGCTGCGCCAGGAGACCCAGCAGATCGGCTACTGGCTGGACTCCAGCGCACAAAGCCCGTCCGAGACCGTTGACGAGATCCTCGCCAACCTGGACCTCGCCCGGGTCTGATGCTGACAGCCCGACTCAGGCCTCGGTGTGTTCAGCCAGCCAACGCTGGTCCGCAGCCGCCAACTGCTCGGCGACGTCAGCCACCTGCTCCAGATCCGGGTCCTGCTTCACCCTGGTGTCGGGGGCGGCGGCGTACACCTGTGAGGTCCACCCGCCGTCGGGCCGGATCTCGGTGTGGACGACGCCGCTGGCCACCAGCCAGCGTTCGCGCTCCGCCGGCAGCCGGGTGTCGACCAGGTAGGTGATCGCCGGTGCGACCTGGACCGGCACCCGCCGGTTGCCCACCACCCCATCGGTGTGAAGGTGGTAGTGCAGGTGCCCCGCCAGCACCATGCGTACGTCCTCGAAGTCACCGATCAGTTCCCACAGCGCCTCGTGGTCATGCAGCCGGATCCCTCGCTGCAACCTGGTCAGCGGATCCACAGGCGGATGGTGCAGTGCCAACACCGTCGGCTCGCCGGGCCGGTCGCTGAGTTCCTGACGCAACTGGCCCAACTGCTCGGCGCCAACCACACCGCCCACCAGTCCAGGCCGGTGGCTGTCGATCATGATGATCCGGAAGCCGGCCACCCGGTGCACCGCGATGGCGCCCAGCGGCACATGCAGCTCCGCGGCCATGGTGGGACCGTCGTCATGGTTGCCGACCGCCCACAGCACCGGCACTTCGCCGGCCCAGCCCTGCACCAGATCGTGGACCTTGCGATAAGCCTGCGCACTGCCGTCCTCGCTCACGTCACCGGTGTGAATCACCACGTCGACGTCGCGCTCACAGCCCGCGAGCATCTCCTCCAACGCTGCGGTGGTGTCACGCCCGTGATGCCGTCCCCGATTGGCCAACAGATGGGTGTCCGAGAGGTGCAGGATCCGCATGCGGACACTCTAACCGGCGCCCGGGCGCCGGACAGCAACGGCGGGACAGGAACGAGCACGGGCCGGCGTACCAGTTGGTACGCCGGCCCGTGAGGTGCCTCAGTTCGTGACGGTACGCCCTCAGGCGCGGTCGAAGTCACCGCCCAGGTCGTACTCCTCCAACGGCACTGCGTCACCGGAACCGGTGCCGAAGTCGAAGCCGTAGGCGTCGTAGGACATCGTGTACGCCGCCGCCTTGGCATCGGCGGTGGGCTCCACCCGGACGTTGCGGTAACGGTCCAGACCGGTACCCGCCGGGATCAGCTTGCCGAGAATGACGTTCTCCTTCAGGCCGACCAAGGAGTCCGACTTGCCGTTGATGGCCGCGTCGGTGAGGACCTTGGTGGTCTCCTGGAAGGAGGCCGCCGACAGCCACGACTCGGTCGCCAGCGACGCCTTGGTGATGCCCATCAGCACCGCACGACCCTGAGCCGGCTGGCCGCCCTCGGTCACGACGCGACGGTTCTCGGCCTCGTAGGACAGCCGGTCCACCAGCTCACCCGGAAGCATGTTCGCGTCGCCGGACTCGATCACGGTGATCCGTCGCAGCATCTGGCGAATGATGATCTCCAGGTGCTTCTCGTGGATACCGGCGCCCTGCGCCTCGTACACCTTCTGTACCTCGCTGACGAGGTGCTGCTGCACCGAGCGGACACCCCGCACCCGCAGGACATCCTGCGGATCCGGCGTACCCGTGGCCAGCTGGGCACCGGCCTCGACGGCCTGGCCGTCCTCGACCAGCAGTCGGGCCCGCTTGGCAACGGTGTACTCCAAGTCCTCGCCACCGTCGTCACGGGTGATGATCAGCTTGCGGCTGCGCTCACCCTCCTCGATCGTGACGCGGCCGGCGGCATCGGAGATGGGCGCCTTCCCGCGCGGCGTACGAGCCTCGAAGAGCTCGGTGACACGGGGCAGACCCTGCGTGATGTCGTCACCGGCCACACCACCGGTGTGGAAGGTACGCATCGTCAGCTGGGTGCCGGGCTCACCGATCGACTGGGCTGCGACGATACCGACGGCCTCGCCGACGTCGACCAGCTTGCCGCTGGCCAGCGAACGGCCGTAACAGGTGGCACAGGTGCCCACCGTCGACTCACAGGTGAAGACCGAACGGACCCGGACCTCGGTGACGCCGGCGCGGATCAGCGTGGCGATGTTGGCATCGCCGAGGTCGGCACCGGCCGGGACCAGCACCTCCCCCTTGTCGTCGACGGCATCCACCGCGAGGGTACGGGCGTACACCGCGGTCTCGACCTCGTCGTGAGGCACCAGGGTGCCGTCCTCGTCCTGGGCGATGAGCTTGGTCAGACCACGCTCGGTGCCACAGTCCTCCTCACGGATGATGACGTCCTGGGCGACGTCCACCAGTCGACGCGTCAGGTAACCGGAGTCTGCGGTACGCAGCGCGGTGTCGGCCTGACCCTTTCGACCACCGTGGGTGGAGATGAAGTACTCCAGAACCGTGAGGCCCTCACGGAAGTTCGACTTGATCGGACGCGGGATGATCTCGCCACGGGGGTTGGCCACCAAGCCACGCATGGCGGCAATCTGGCGGACCTGCACGAGGTTTCCTCGTGCGCCCGAGCGCAGCATCATGAAGATCGGGTTGGTCTCCGAGAAGGTCTTCTCCATCTCCGAGCCCAGCCGTGCCACGGCGTCGGTCCAGATCTGGATGAGCTCCTGACGGCGCTCCTCCTCCGTAACCGCACCACGCTCGTAGAGCTTGTCGATCTTGGTGGCCTTCTCCTCGTAGAAGGCCATCAGTTCCGGCTTGTTCGGCGGCGTGGTGACGTCGCCGATCGATACGGTCACACCGGAGCGGGTGCCCCAGTAGAAGCCCATGTCCTTGAGCCGGTCCAGGGTGTCGGTGACGTCAGCCTTGGTGTAACGCTCGGCCAACTCGTTGACGATCCGACCAATCGCCTTCTTGCCGACCAACTCCTCCACGAAGGGGAAGTCCTTGGGCAGCGACTGGTTGAAGACCAGTCGTCCGAAGGTGGTCTCCACTACAGCAGAGCCGTCGGAAGCCAGGTCGATCGACTGGCCCACCGAGGGGGTGTAGTTCGGGACCCGGACCCGGATCTTCGAACCCACCTCGATCTCACCGTTCTCGAACGCCATCTGCGCCTCGGCGGGCGAGCTGAAGCGACGCCCCTCACCCTTCGCGCCCTCGATGAGCATGGTGAGGAAGTACATGCCGATGATCATCTCGTGCGAAGGCATCGTGACGGGACGACCGTCAGCCGGCTTCAGGATGTTGTTCGTCGACAGCATCAGGATGCGCGCCTCGGCCTGGGCCTCGGGGCTCAACGGAAGGTGCACAGCCATCTGGTCACCGTCGAAGTCAGCATTGAAGGCGGCACAGACCAGCGGGTGGAGCTGGATGGCCTTGCCCTCGATCAGCTGCGGTTCGAACGCCTGGATGCCGAGTCGGTGCAGCGTGGGGGCGCGGTTCAGCAGCACCGGGTGCTCGGAGATGACCTCTTCGAGGACGTCCCACACGATCGGGCGCTGACGCTCCACCATCCGCTTGGCGGACTTGATGTTCTGGGCGTGGTTGAGGTCGTCCAGCCGCTTCATGACGAAGGGCTTGAAGAGCTCCAGCGCCATCGCCTTGGGCAGACCACACTGGTGCAACTCGAGCTGCGGACCAACCACGATGACCGAACGGCCGGAGTAGTCGACGCGCTTGCCGAGCAGGTTCTGACGGAACCGGCCCTGCTTGCCCTTGAGCATGTCCGAGATCGACTTCAGCGGGCGGTTGCCCGGTCCGGTGACCGGACGGCCCCGGCGACCGTTGTCGAACAGCGAGTCCACGGCCTCCTGCAGCATCCGCTTCTCGTTGTTGACGATGATCTCGGGCGCGCCCAGATCCAACAGCCGCTTGAGGCGGTTGTTGCGGTTGATGACGCGACGGTAGAGGTCGTTCAGGTCGGAGGTGGCAAACCGGCCACCGTCGAGCTGGACCATCGGACGCAGGTCCGGCGGGATGACCGGGACGGCGTCCAGGACCATGCCGCTGGGGGCGTTGGTGGTGTCGCGGAAGGCGGCGACAACCTTGAGGCGCTTGAGGGCACGCGTCTTGCGCTGGCCCTTGCCGCTGCGGATGGTCTCGTGCAGGCTGGCCGACTCGGCCTCCAGATCGAAGTCGATGAGCCGGCGCTGGATCGCCTCGGCACCCATCGATCCGCTGAAGTACTTGCCGAACCGGTTCTTCATCTCGCGGTAGAGGATCTCGTCACCCAGGAGGTCCTGGACCTTGAGCGACTTGAACTGACTCCACACGGCATCGAGGCGGTCCAGCTCACGCTGGGCACGGTCGCGTACCTGCTTGATCTCCTTCTCGGAGCCGTTCT
Source organism: Parenemella sanctibonifatiensis (assembly GCF_002250565.1). Taxonomy (GTDB): domain Bacteria; phylum Actinomycetota; class Actinomycetes; order Propionibacteriales; family Propionibacteriaceae; genus Parenemella; species Parenemella sanctibonifatiensis. Next base: position 99,897 of record NZ_NMVJ01000010.1, on the reverse strand, counting down.
TGACCTTGTTGCGTACATCGGCCTTGGCGCCCTCGGCCTCGAGACGGGCCAGGTCCTCCTCGAGCTTCTGCATCCGGGTCTCGATGTCGGCGTCGCGACGGTTCTCCAGCTGCTTGCGCTCGACGTCGACCTTGCCTGCGAGCTGCTCCAGGTCACGGTGGCGGGCATCCTCGTCAACCGAGGTGATCATGTACGCCGCGAAGTAGATGACCTTCTCCAGGTCCTTCGGGGCGATGTCCAGCAGGTAACCCAGCCGGCTCGGAACGCCCTTGAAGTACCAGATGTGGGTGACCGGGGCGGCCAGCTCAATGTGGCCCATCCGCTCACGGCGGACGTTGGAACGGGTCACCTCGACGCCACAGCGCTCGCAGATGATGCCCTTGAAGCGGACACGCTTGTACTTGCCGCAGTAGCATTCCCAGTCCCGGGTGGGACCGAAGATCTTCTCGCAGAACAGGCCGTCACGCTCAGGCTTGAGGGTGCGGTAGTTGATGGTCTCGGGCTTCTTGACTTCGCCATGCGACCACTCGCGGATCTGGTCGGCAGAGGCCAGACCGATGCGAAGCTGATCGTAGTAGTTGACATCCAGCACGGTGGTTTTCTCTTTCTGTCGAATCTGTCTGAGTCCGGCGCCGGAGCGGGCGAGAAGAGCTCACCCGCACCGGCAGGGCGGGGTCAGGACTCAGAGGTCGTCGACGCCAGCGAAGGAATCGGAGCCAGGTCGGCGGGAGAGGTCGATGCCGAACTCCTCGGATGCGCGGAAGTCATCCTCGGAGTCACGCAACTCGACGATCGTCCCGTCCGAGGAAAGGACCTCGACGTTCAGGCAGAGCGACTTCATCTCCTGGATCAGCACCTTGAAGGACTCAGGGATGCCGGGCTCGGGGATGTTCTCGCCCTTGACGATGGCCTCGTAGACCTTCACGCGGCCGGGGACGTCATCGGACTTGATGGTGAGCAGTTCCTGGAGCGCCCACGCTGCACCGTACGCCTCCAGAGCCCACACCTCCATCTCACCGAAGCGCTGACCACCGAACTGCGCCTTACCACCCAGCGGCTGCTGGGTGATCATCGAGTACGGACCGGTCGAGCGGGCGTGGATCTTGTCGTCCACCAAGTGGTGCAGCTTCAGCATGTACAAGTAGCCGACACCGATGCGGTCCGGGTAGGGCTCACCGCTGCGACCGTCGTACAGCTGTGCCTTGCCGTGTCCGTCAACCATGCGGTTGCCGTCGCGGTTGGGCATGCCGTGGTCCAGCAGACCGGTGATCTCTTCCTCGCTGGCACCGTCGAAGATCGGGGTGGCCAGACGGGAGTCCGGATCGACCTTCTCCAGGCCGACCTCGCGCAGGCGCTCGGCCCACTCCTCGGAGACACCGGAGACGTCCCAGCCGGCCTTGGCGATCCAGCCGAGGTGCATCTCGAGGACCTGACCCAGATTCATCCGGGAGGGCACACCGAGCGGGTTGAGCACGATGTCGACGGGAGTGCCGTCCTCCATGTAGGGCATGTCCTCGACCGGCAGGATCTTGGAGATGACGCCCTTGTTGCCGTGACGGCCGGCGAGCTTGTCACCGTCGGAGATCTTTCGCTTCTGGGCGATGTAGACGCGGACCAACTGGTTCACGCCGGGCGCCAGCTCGGCGCCCTCCTCACGCTCGGAAACCCGGATGCCGATGACGGTGCCGGTCTGGCCGTGCGGCACCTTCAGGGAGGTGTCGCGGACCTCGCGGGCCTTCTCGCCGAAGATGGCGCGCAGCAGGCGCTCCTCGGGAGTCAGCTCGGTCTCGCCCTTGGGGGTCACCTTGCCAACCAGGATGTCACCGGCAGTCACCTCGGCGCCGACGCGGATGATGCCGCGCTCGTCGAGGTTGGCCAGCATGTCCTCGCTGACGTTGGGGATGTCCCGGGTGATCTCCTCGGGGCCCAGCTTCGTGTCGCGGGCGTCAACCTCGTGCTCCTCGATGTTGATCGAGGTGAGGGTGTCGTCCTGGACGAGGCGCTGCGACAGGATGATCGCGTCCTCGTAGTTGTGGCCCTCCCACGGCATGAAGGCGGTGAGCAGGTTCTGCCCCAGCGCCAGCTCGCCGTTCTCGGTGCAGGCACCGTCGGCAATCGGCGTACCGGCCTCGACCCGGTCACCCTCACGCACCAGCGCCCGCTGGTTGATGCAGGTGGCCTGGTTGGAGCGCACAAACTTCTTCATGCGATAGGAGTCGTAGGTGCCGTCATCGTTGCTGATGTCGATGATGTCGCCGCTGAGCGAGGTGACCACACCCGGCTTGGCTGCGACGGTGACCTCACCGGCGTCGATGGCCGTACGCCATTCCATGCCGGTGCCGACCAGCGGGGCCTCGTTGTGAACCAACGGCACGGCCTGCCGCTGCATGTTCGCACCCATGAGGGCGCGGTCGGCGGCGTCGTGCTCCAGGAACGGAATGAGGGCGGTACCCACTGACACCATCTGGCGCGGCGAGACATCCATGTACTGCACCTCGGCCCGCGGGATGGTGTCCACGTCGCCGTGGCGCTTACGCACCAGCACCCGCTCCTCGGCGAAGGACCCGTCCTCGTCGAGGATGGCGTTCGCCTGGGCGATCACGTAGCGATCCTCCTCACCAGCGGTGAGGTAGTCGATCTGGTCGGACACCTTGCCGTCGATGACGCGGCGGTAGGGGGTCTCGATGAAGCCGAACGGGTTGACCCGCGCGTAGCAGGCCAAGTAGCCGATCAGGCCGATGTTCGGGCCTTCCGGCGTCTCGATCGGACACATACGCCCGTAGTGCGAGGGGTGGACGTCACGGACGTCCATGCCGGCGCGGTCACGGGACAGACCGCCCGGGCCGAGCGCGGACAGACGCCGCTTGTGGGTCATGCCCGACAGCGGGTTGTTCTGGTCCATGAACTGCGACAGCTGGGAGGTGCCGAAGAACTCCTTCAGCGCCGCCGAGACCGGGCGTACGTTGATCAGGGTCTGCGGCGTGATCGCCTCGATGTCCTGAGTGGTCATCCGGTCGCGCACGACGCGCTCCATGCGACCGAGGCCGGTACGCAGCTGGTTCTGGATCAACTCGCCAACGGTGCGGACGCGACGGTTGCCGAAGTGGTCGATGTCGTCGACCTCGACCAGAACGCCACCGGGCAGCTCGGTGCGACCCTCGTGCAGCGCGACCACGTAGCGGATGGCGGAGACGATGTCGTCCTCGGTCAGCACCTGCTGGTCGAAGGCAACCTCGAGTCCGAGCTTCTGGTTGACCTTGTAGCGGCCCACCTTGGCGAGGTCGTAGCGCTTCTCGTTGAAGTAGTAGTTGTTCAGCAGCGTCTCGGCGGCCTCACGCGTGGGCGGCTCGCCCGGACGCAGCTTGCGGTAGATGTCGAGCAGCGCTTCGTCGGTGTTCGACGTGTGGTCCTTCTCGAGGGTCTGGCGCATCGACTCGTACTCGCCGAACTCCTCCAGGATCCGATCCTCGGTCCAGCCAAGAGCCTTGAGCAGGATCGTGACGGGCTGCTTGCGCTTCCGGTCCAGGCGTACGCCGACCTGATCGCGCTTGTCGACCTCGAACTCCAGCCAAGCGCCGCGGGAAGGAATGATCTTGCAGGTGAAGATGTCCTTGTCCGAGGTCTTGTCCGGGGTCTGCTCGAAGTAGACACCGGGCGAACGGACCAACTGGGACACGACGACCCGCTCAGTGCCGTTGATCACGAACGTGCCGTGATTGGTCATCAGCGGGAAGTCACCCATGAACACGGTCTGCGACTTGATCTCGCCGGTCTCGTTGTTCATGAACTCGGCAGTGACGAACAGCGGCGCCGCGTAGGTGACGTCCTGCTCCTTGCACTCCTCGACGCTGTACTTCGGGGCCTCGAAGCGATGCTCGCTGAAGGACAGCGACATGGTCTCGCCGAAGTCCTCGATCGGCGACAGCTCCTCGAAGACCTCCTCCAAGCCGGACCGGGTGTTGATGTCGGTACGTCCCTGCTCCAGGGCGGCGTTGACGCGCTCCACCCACGGTTCAGCAGCGATCAGCCACTCAAAGGACTCGACCTGGAGGTCGAGGAGATCGGGGATCTCGAGTGGTTCATGAATCTTTGCGAAGGAGATCCGCCCACTGGGCGAGATGACGTTGGTGTTCTTCTTCGAGGCAGTGCGCGAGGCGGCCAAGAGTCGATCCTTCCAAGCACCGCTTGCGAGGCGGTTCATTGCAGGCGGAACGGCCCGTGTCAAGACACGGGGCGTCGACGAGCGTGGGGCAAATACTTAGCATAGTGATTGGGTGCACGCAACGCAAGTGGGTCACGGATCGCGACACTCGCCGACGCGTCGCCGGCTCCGGCGTCACTGCCGAACGGGACCCACGATACCGGACCTGTCACCCTTGTCCAGCAGGTGCGCGCCGGCACGTCGCTGCCATCGGGACAGCACGGAGACGCAGACGTGGCGGCCACCCCAAGGGTGACCGCCACGCGTACAGCTGGGTGAATCCCTGGCGGGGATCAGATCACTTGAAGCTGACCTTGCCGCCGGCAGCCTCGAGCTTCTCCTTGGCAGCCTCGGCGTCTTCCTTCTTGACGCCCTCGAGGACGGCCTTGGGGGCGCCCTCGACGAGGTCCTTGGCCTCCTTGAGGCCGAGGCTGGTGAGCGCGCGAACCTCCTTGATGACCTGGATCTTCTTGTCGCCAGCGGACTCGAGGATCACGTCGACCTCGTCGCTGCCAGCGTCAGCAGCGTCGCCCTCGCCGCCGGCCGCAGCAGCGCCCGGAGCAGCGGCAACCGCGACCGGAGCGGCGGCGGTGACGTCGAAGGTCTCCTCGAAGGTCTTCACGAACTCGGAGAGCTCGATGAGGGTCATTTCCTTGAAGGCCTCAAGGAGTTCTTCGGTGGTGAGCTTTGCCATGGTGGTGGTCCTTCCTCAGTTTGCAGCGTCGGCCGCGTCGGCCGCGTCGTCGGTGTTCGCAGCAGCAGCTGCATCGGTGGTGTCCTGGTCGGTGCTGCCAGCACCGGCAAGGGCGGAGGGGTCGGCCTCGGCCTTGGCCTGCAGCGCACCGAGGGCGCGCGCAGCCTGCGCCAGCGGCGCGTTGAACAGCTGAACGGCCTTCTGCAGGGACCCCTGCATGCCGCCGGCCAGCTTGGCCAGGAGGACCTCACGCGACTCGAGATCAGCAAGCTTGCTGACCTCGGAAGCGTCGAGGACGCGCCCGTCCATGTATCCGCCCTTGAGTTCCAGGAGCGGGTTGTCCTTGGCGAAGTTCTTCAGACCCTTGGCGACGCTGGCAACGTCACCGGTGATGAACGCGATGGCGGTCGGCCCGAGGAGCTGGTCATCCAGTCCCTCGATACCGGCTTCCTTGGCCGCGATCTTGGTCAGAGTGTTCTTCGTCACGGCATAGGTGGCGTGCTGTCCGAGGTCGCGCCGAAGTTGCTTCAGCTCGGCCACCGACAGACCGCGGTAATTGGTGAGCACGACGGCGTCAGAATTGCTGAAGCGTTCCTTCAGCTCTGCCACCGCGGCCACCCGATCCGGGCTCGCCATGGGGTCTCCTTCCCACTTCTGTGCAGTAACCGCCGAAGACTGCTGGGAAGTTCCCGGACATCAAAAAAAGCCCCATGCACAGGAGCACGGGGCAGGAACACGACTGAGTCGTGCCACCATTCCAGTTCAACCTGCGCGGGCCACGTCCGCCCCACTCACGCGGGGCTGAAGCACTTGGGGTCCAGGGACCAACCAGCGGTCTTCGGCAGCCACGAACTCTACGCGAGGTCGGGGCGTACGCCAAATCGACGCTGTTCCGAATCGTCAGCCCGCAGCCTCAACCCGAGGTCAACACCCCGATTGCCAGCCTGCCGCGGGTGTGATTCGGTCAGCTTGCTCGATCTGCACGTACTTCCCCACCGCAAGGAGCACCATGTCCGCATGGACTTCCCGGGCCCGGTCCGTCCTGGGCCGCGGCGCCATCGCCATCGCTCTCGGCACCGCTCTGGTGATGCCGAGTCAGGCGTACGCCGCCGTCACCGCCCTGGACTGCGACACCAGCGGGGTGTTGTGCGGCTCCTCGGAGCGGGTCGACCCGCCGCTGCAGCAGGGCGATCGGGGCCCGGATGTGGTGCGCCTGCAGCAGTGGCTGAGCACGGTCGGGATCACCGTGCCCGACACCGGCAACTACCTCGAACAGACCACCGCCGCCGTCCGCACCGCCCAGGAACGTTACGGCCTGTCGGTCACCGGTCGCGCGGACGCGGCCCTGTGGAAGGCACTCGACGCCGACATCCAGGACGGCCTGCCCACCCCGGAGCCGCAGCCCGAGCCTGAGCCGCAGCCCGAGCCTGAACCCGAACCCGAGCCGGAGCCGCAGCCCGAACCCGAGCCGGAGCCGCAGCCCGAACCGGAACCGGAACCGGAGCCCAGCGGGCCGGTGCAGCGGTGCGGTGCTTCCTTCTATTCCGATCCGCAGCCCACCGCCTCGGGCGAACGGTTCGACCCGACCGCCCTGACCGCTGCCCACAAGGAACTGCCCTTCAACACCCGCGTGAAGGTCGCCAACCCCTCCAACGGCAAGAGCGTGGTGGTCCGGATCAACGACCGCGGCCCCTACATCGACGGTCGGTGCCTGGATCTCTCCCGGGCTGCCTTCGCTGAGATCGCCGATCTCAACCAGGGCGTCCTGGAGGTGGAATACCAGGTCCTCGACTGATCGCTCAGACCGTGAAGCCGCGGTGCCACCTCAGCAGTACATCCAACACTGACCGGACCACCGAGGAAACCGCCGCGGCATCCAGCGGAGCCAGGGCGAGGTGCTCGCCGTGCTGGCGGGTCATCAGCATCAGTTGCTGCACGATCCAGCTGGTCCCGGGCTGGGCAGTGACCAGTAGCAGCAGCGGCAACTCACTGGTCTTGCGCGCCATCAGCCACAGCACCCCTTCACCGACGGGAACGGCCGCACGGGCCGAGCGCGGGTCCACGCGATGCTCGCGGGCAAGGGGCTGACCAGCACCACCGCGCCCGTCTCCGCCGGGCTGCTCACAGATCTGGAGGCGTACACCGCGGCGCTGACCGCCTATCGCGCGCGGGCGACGCCCGGCCGATCGTCGAGGAGTTCGCGCGGGCGGGGCGCTTCGCCGCCGTGACCGCGACCCGACTGGTGGACGACCTCTCCGCGCAGCTGGACGAGGATCGCGCTCACCTGGCCGGGCTGCGCCGCCACGCCCTCGCCTGGCGGGTGCTCCCGCTGCTGGTCGGGCAGCCGATCGTCGCCGCCGCCCATCTGCGGGACGTGCTCGAGGTCCCCGCGATGTCGGCCCAGCGCGCCCTCGCCCAGCTCGCCGAGGCCGGGATCCTGCACGAGGCGACCGGTCGGACCAGGAACCGCGTCTGGCAGCACCGCGACCTCCTGGCGATACTCGACGACTACGCGGAGCAGGTGCGCCGCAGCGGGTGAGCTGCAGTCCTCGCCCGTCCCCGGGGGTGTACGGTGACCGGCACGTGGACGACGCATCTGACGCCGACCCGAGGAGATGGTCCCCATGAGCGCACCCGCACAGACCCTCAACCCGAAGGTGGTCGGGATCAGCATCGCCGCGGCCGTCGGCGGCTTCCTGTTCGGCTTCGACACCTCGGTGATCAACGGCGCGGTCGGTGCCCTCTCCGCGGAGTTCTCGCTCGGGGCGGGCCTGACCGGCTTCGCCGTCTCCTCCGCGCTGCTCGGGTGCGCCGTGGGCGCCTGGTTCGCGGGCTCCCTCGCCAACCGCTTCGGCCGCATCCCGGTGATGGTCATCGCCGCGATCCTGTTCTTCGTCTCCGCGATCGGCTCGGGCCTCGCCTTCGGGGTGTGGGACCTGATCGTGTGGCGCGTCGTGGGCGGGCTCGGCGTCGGCGCCGCGAGCGTCATCGCCCCGGCGTACATCGCCGAGGTCGCACCCGCGAGATACCGCGGGCGCCTCGGCTCGCTGCAGCAGCTCGCGATCGTGCTGGGCATCTTCGCGGCGCTGCTGTCCAATGCGGTGATCGCGAACACCGCCGGCGGCGCCGCGGAGTCCCACTGGTTCGGGGTCGCCGCCTGGCGCTGGATGTTCATGATCGAGGCCGTGCCCGCCGCGGTATACGGCGTGATGGCCCTGTTCCTGCCGGAGTCGCCGCGCTATCTCATCGGGAAGGGCGAGCGGGACAAGGCCTCGAAGGTGCTCTACGACTTCACCGGCGAGCTCGACGTGAACCTCAAGATCCAGCAGATCAGCCACTCCCTGGAGCGGGAGAGCAGGGAGAGCCTGCGGGACCTGCTCGGCGGCCGCTTCGGGCTGCTGCCGATCGTGTGGCTCGGGATCGCGCTGTCGCTGTTCCAGCAGCTCGTGGGCATCAACGTGATCTTCTACTACTCGACCACGCTGTGGCAGTCGGTCGGCTTCGACGAGTCGCAGGCGCTGCTGACCTCCACCATCACCTCGGTGATGAACATTGTCGCGACGATCATCGCGATCCTGCTGGTGGACCGGGTGGGCCGCCGCGTCATGCTGCTCGTCGGCTCGGCGGGCATGACGGTGTCGCTGGGACTCATGGCGCTGGCCTTCTCCTTCGGGAAGACGGCGGCCGGGGCGGAGTCGGTGTCGCTGCCCGATCCGTGGTCGACCGTGGCGCTGATCAGCGCCAACGCCTTCGTGATGTTCTTCGGCACCACCTGGGGCCCGCTGGTCTGGGTGCTGCTGGGCGAGATCTTCCCCAACCGGATCCGCGCCTCGGCCCTCGCGGTCGCGGCCGCGGCCCAGTGGGGCGCGAACTGGGCGGTCTCGGCGACCTTCCCGACGCTCTCGGAGATCGGCCTGACCTTCGCCTACGGCCTGTACGCGGCCTTCGCACTGCTGAGCCTGCTGTTCGTGGCGCGCTGGGTGCCCGAGACGAGGGGCCGCGAGCTGGAGGACATGGACCAGCTGCGCCTGGGACGGCGGGGGGCGACCGACGGCTGAGCACAGTCCCACCGCCTGGACCTGTCGGAGCCGCCCGAGATCGTCGCGCCGCTGCGCGAGACGGAGCAGCGCAGCGCCTGCGCACAGGTCGACGTGGAGGACCTGCGCCATCTCGACCACCCCGACGGGATGCTCGAGCACGGCCTGACGCTGCGCCGGGACATCGCCCGCGTGATCCGGCAGGTGCGCCCCGACCTCGTGCTCACCTCGGCCGAGCACGATCCAGCAGGCATCCACCACGCTCGCCACGGGGGACGCCGAAGCGGCGAAACGTTGCTGGCACAAGTAAAGCGGGACCGGTCCTGATGACCGATCCCGCTTCACAGGTGCGTCAGGTGTCGCCTCAGGCGGTCGCCTCCGACTTGACCACGTTGCCGTCGACCAGGACGCCGGGGCCCATCGTCGAGGAAACCGTGATCTTGCGCAGGTACTTGCCCTTGGAAGCGCTCGGCTTGAGTCGCAGCACCTCGTCGAGAGCAGCGAAGTAGTTCTCCTCCAGCGCCTCCTGGGAGAAGCTGGCCTTGCCCACGACGAAGTGGAGGTTGGAGTGGCGATCCACGCGGAACTCGATCTTGCCGCCCTTGATGTCGGACACGGCCTTGGCCACGTCCATCGTCACCGTGCCGGTCTTCGGGTTCGGCATCAGGCCACGGGGGCCGAGCACGCGGCCCAGTCGGCCGACCTTGCCCATCATGTCGGGCGTCGCGACGACCGCGTCAAAGTCCAGGTACCCCTCCTGGACCTTGGCGAGCAGATCATCGGAGCCGACCTCGTCGGCGCCTGCGGCCAGCGCCTGCTCGGCACGCTCACCGGTGGCGAAGACGAGGACCCGAGCCGTCTTGCCGGTGCCGTGCGGCAGGTTGACCGTGCCGCGGACCATCTGGTCCGCCTTACGGGGATCAACACCGAGACGGATCGCGACGTCGACGGTCTCGTCGAACTTCGCGGAGGCGCCGCCCTTGACCAGGCTGAGGGCCTCACTCGGTGCGTAGGCCTTCTCGGCCTCAATCCGCCCGGCGGCGGAGGTGTAGTTCTTGCTGCGCTTCATGGCTGGACTTCCTTCGTGTTGTTCCAGATGTGGTGCGGGCCGCGCTTGGCCCTCCCACGGGGTGCGGGCGGTCAGCCCTGGACGGTCACGCCCATCGAGCGGGCAGTGCCCTCGACGACCTTCATGGCGGCATCAACGTCGTTCGCGTTGAGGTCAGGCATCTTGGTCTGGGCGATCTCGCGGACCTGGTCCTTGGTGATCTTGCCGACCTTGTCCTTGTTGGGAGCGCCCGAGCCCTTGCTGACACCGGCGGCCTTGCGGATCAGGTCCGCGGCCGGCGGGGTCTTGGTGATGAACTCGAAGCTGCGGTCCTCGAAGATCGTGATCTCGACGGGGATGACGCTGCCACGCATCGACTCGGTCTGCGCGTTGTACGCCTTGCAGAACTCCATCATGTTGACGCCGTGCGGGCCGAGAGCGGTACCGACCGGCGGCGCGGGAGTGGCTGCGCCAGCGTTCAGGGCGATCTTGACGACCGCGGCAACCTTCTTCTTGGGGGGCATTCTGGGTCCTTAGGTAAAACGGGTCACTGTGGGTGAATGATTGCGGCTCCACATCGGCCGCCACGCGGGCGGCTCCACCTGCAGAGCGCACAACCACTCCATCCTAGACCAGCCGATCTGATTCTCAGAATCGCGGTCAGATGGCCTTCTGCACCTGGCTGAACGTCAGGTCGACCGGGGTGGACCGGCCGAGGATCTCGACCAGCGCCTTGATGCGTTGGCTGTTGGCGTTGATTTCGGTGATGCTCGCCTGGACGCCAGCGAAGGGACCGTCGATGACCTCGACGGAGTCGCCCACCTCGAAGTCGGCGACCTCGATGGCCTGACGCTTCGGCTTGGACGATGCCACCGGCTCCAGGGCCGACAGCACCGAGGGGGCCAGCATCCGCTCGACCTCATCGAGGCTGAGCGGGATCGGATCCTCGCCGCCGGCGACGAAGCCGGTGACCGAGGGGGTGCCACGTACGCCGACCCGGGCCTTGTCGGTCCAGTACATCCGGACCAGCACATAGCCGGGCAGCACGGTGCGGGTGACGTTCTTCTTCTGTCCCTTGCGGATCTCGGTGACGGTCTCAGTGGGGACGACCACCTCGAAGACGTCATCCTCGAGCTGAAGCGACACGATCCGGTTGTCCAAGTTCTGCTTCACCCGGTTCTCCATGCCGGAGTAGGTGTGGAGCACGAACCAGTCACCGGGCTTGGACCGCAGCTCCTCGCGCAGTTCCTCGAGAGCAGCCTCCTCCCGAGCGGCCTGCTCGTCCTCGGCGGCCCCGTCAGTCTCGTCCTCGTCATCACCGAGGTCGATGTCGTCATCGGCTGAATCGGACTCCTCACCCAACTGGCCCAGATCGATCTCGACATCGTCACTGTCGCCGGACTCGGCACTGAAGTCACCGAGGTCGATCTCGATGTCGTCGGTCGGGTCGCCGGAGGTCAGGTCGACCTCGGCTTGTTCGTTCTCAGACACGATGTTCCTTTTCGTTGATGTGGGCTCGCATCAGCCCAGCAGCTCGAGCAGCGCGGTGCCCAGGGCGAAGTCCAGCAGGCTCACCAAAGCGATGATGAACACCACGAAGACCAGAACGCCGATGAAGTACTGGCGCAACTCGGTGCCGGTGGGCCAGACCACCTTACGCAATTCGACAACCGAGCCCTTGACGAAGGCAACCGGGCCCTTCCCGCCGAGATCATCGTCGGTGGTGGCGATCTCCTTGCGGACGGGACGCTTCGAGGCGGGAGCCTCGTCCTCGTCCTCGTCCTCGTCTTCGGAGTCGTCGTCCTTGTCGAGGTCAACCTCGTCCAACTCGGCGACCTCGGCCTCGGCGTCCTCCAGCTGGGCGCGGTCGATGTCCACACCTTCGCCGTAGGGCTCGTCCTCGGTCAGTTCCTCGGCGTCCGGATCGTCGATGTCTTCGACCTCAACCTCATCCGGATCAGCATCGACGTCCGACTCGTCCTCCACCAGCTCATCGTCCGCCAGCTCATCGGCCTCATCAGCAGGGTCATCACGGACGGCGTCGTCGTCTGCAGGATCATCCGAAGCCCGCTTGGGCCTGCGCTCCTGGTCTGCCACGTCGTTCCTTCGCTGTTTCGGCTGCATGCTGGCGACGGCTGCCGCCGCGCCGGCGCGGCGGGCGCCTCAACGACGTGCGTCGCAGGGCAAGAGGGACTCGAACCCCCAACCTTCGGTTTTGGAGACCGATGCTCTGCCAGTTGAGCTATTGCCCTTCCGGTGGCTCCGAGGGCCGCGCGGACGCGGCTCAGCGGTGTTGGGTGCCACCAAGAGGTTGAGTGTAGGCCCTCCATCCCCAATGGTCGAATCTGTTGACCCGCCGATGGGATGGCCGGCCCCGCTCAGGCCTGAGAGGGTACCTCGGCGGCAGCAAGGCGTACGCAGATGGCGACACCTTCGATGGCCGCCTCCAGCTGGGCCAGCGAAGGCATCGTCGGCGCCAGCCGGATCACCCGGTCATCGGGGTCATTGCGGTAGGGATGGCTGGCGCCGGCCGGGGTCAGCGCGATGCCAGCCTCCTTGGCGAGCTGCACCACCCGGGTCGCGGTGCCGTCAGCCACCTCGAGGGTGATGAAGTAGCCGCCAGCCGGATGGGACCAGCGCACCGCCTCGGCGTCACCGAGCCGCTCCTGCAGGATCCGCAGTGCCAGGTCAAACTTCGGTGCGATGATCTCGCGGTGCCGTCGCATGTGGGCACGGACGCCCTCGGCGTCTCCGAAGAACCGCACGTGTCGCAGCTGGTTGACCTTGTTGGGGCCGATGCTGCGGAAGCCGGCGTAGTTGCGGAACCAAGCGATGGTCTCGACAGAACCGCCCAAGAAGGCCACCCCTGCACCGGCGAAGGTGATCTTGGAGGTGGAGGCGAAGCTGATCACCCGGTCCGGGTTGCCGGCTGCCGCGGCCAGCCCGTGCACGTCGATGGGGGCCGGCTCCTCGTCGGTCAGGTGGTGCAGGGCGTACGCGTTGTCCCACATGATCGTGAAGTCCGGCGCCGCGGTCGGCATCGAGACCAGCGCGCGTACGGTCTCCTCGTCATAGACCGCCCCAGTGGGGTTGGCATAGGTGGGCACCGTCCAGATGCCGACGATGCTGGGGTCCTCGGCGACCAGAGCGGCGATCTGCTCGACGTCGGGGCCGCGCTCCCCCAGTGCCACGGGCACCATCTCGATCCCCATCGACTCACACAGCGCGAAGTGGCGGTCGTAGCCGGGCACCGGGCACAGGAACTTGACCGAACGGCCCGCCCAGGGTTCCGCCCCGTTGCGGCCGTGCAGCAGCGAATAGACCAGCACGTCGTGCATCAGCGAGAGGCTGGAATTGTCCAGCGCCAGCAGCTGCGCGACCGGAACATTGAGCAGTTCGGCGAAGATCTCGCGCAGTTCGGGCAGGCCCTGATCGCCGCCGTAGTTGCGGACGTCGACGCCGGCGGCGCTGAGATGGTCGCCGGCACCGGGCAGGGACAGCATTTCCTCGGCCAGATCGAGCTGTTCGGGAGCCGGCTTGCCCCGGGTCAGGTCCAGAGCCAAGCCCTGGCCCAGGAGATCGTCGTACGCGCGCTGGAAGTCGGTCGCCTCAGTCATGTGGCTCAGCCTATCGACTGCTCACCGGTGTGAACGTGTCGTTCCGCGGCAACGGGGTTGACCTGAAGAATCCGTTCTCTAGGCTGTACCTCACCCAACGACGAAGAGGTCATCATGCACGGATCACCTGATCCCATCCCCCATCACATCTCCCGACGTGCCGTGCTCCAGGCGTCCGCCGCTGGTGCCGTGGCCGCCGGGATCGGCACCGGAACGGCCCATGCCATGTCACCCACGGTCCCCAGCCAGGCCACCCCGGCCCCCAACTCGGCCGAGATCGTCTTTGCCCGCGACACCGCCTTTGTCGGCGATCACCTCACCGTGCCGGTGCGGGCGTACGGCGCGGACGGGATTCTGATCCCCCGCGAAGCCCTGGAGGCGACCTGGTCGGTCTCCGACACCGCGCTGGCCACCATCGACGAGGCCGGTGTCCTGACGGTGCTGGCGGCCGGCTCCGTGACGGTCAGCGTCGAGCTGACCAACGCCGGTGGCCTCACCGCCAGCGCCGAGCTCGCTCTCGAAGAACTGGTCACCCACAAGACCCGCAGCACCATCCACACCGATGAGAAGCGAGCCAACGCGGCGACCAACATCGCCAACCTGGCATGGGCGGCAGGCATGCGCGACGCCGCGGTCGCCGACGCCAAGACCTGGCTCGACCTCGGCCCGGAGAAGCTGTGGGACCTGGTTCCCTCCCAGCAGATCCCGCGCAGCTACGCCAAGCGCAGCGTGGAGAAGCTCGGTTGCCTCAACTGTGGTGAAGCGGTGCACGCCTTCGGCAACTACCCCTACACCGCTGATCCGATCAACGATCCGTGGAAGATCACGTGTCCGAATTGCTCGATGCGATTCCCGACCAACGATTTCGCCGCCTACTACCAAGGCGGTCTGGATGAAAACGGGCTCTTCGACGCCGACGTCGCCCGCAGCCACAACGAGCAGCTCATCGCCGACGGCGGCACCGGCAACCTGGTCAATGTCGAAGCCCCCGACAAGGGCGCCGACTGGGGCGTCGACGCCGGACCGGGCGTGATGCTGGACGACGGCGCCCGCTACACCCCGGTCGCCTACTACGCCCACTGGCAGCTGTGGCATTCCGGTGGTGTCCTGATCCGGGCCGTCGGGGCGCTGAGCCAGGCGTACCTGCTGACCGGTGACGTGGCGTACGCCTCGACCGGCATCGCACTGCTGGACCGGGTCGCCGACATCTATCCCGACCTCAATCTGGATGACTGGACCTATCCCGACGGCTATCTGAACTCCAACGGCAACTCCAGCCGCGGCAAGGCCATCGGGTCGATCTGGGAGACCAGTGGGGTGCGCAACTTCCTGCTCGCCTATGACGCCTTCTATCCGGCGCTGGCGGACGGCACTGCGGATCCGGTGGACTCCGCCGTGTTGGCGATGTTGGACGAGCGCAGCAACCTGATGGACAAGACCAACCCGGCCCGGATCCGTCGCAACATCGAGGACGGGTTGCTGCGCCAGATCCTGCCGGCGGTCAAGCGCGGCGAGATCCGGGGCAACAACGGCATGCACCAGGCCACTCTGGCTGCGGCGGCCGTGATTCTGGACCATCTCCCCGAGACCAAGGAGATGATGGACTTCAACTTCGCCACCGGCGCAGTCACCGGTCAGAAGGTCGAGGGCGGCAACATGGCCTCCATCTTCGTGGACCTGATCGACCGCGACGGCAGCGGCAATGAGGGCGCCCCGGAGTACAACTCGCTGTGGCTGGGGACCTTCAGCACCGCCGCCAGCTATCTGGACGGCTATCAGTTGGAGGGCTTGGAGCCCTATGACCTCTTCGAACACGCGAAGTTCCGCAAGCTCTATGACTCGCAGTATCCGCTGACCATGATCAGTGCGTACACCCCGACCATTGGTGACTCCGCCAAGACCGGCAACCCGGGCACCACGGTGAATGCCTCGTACATGACGACCGCCTTCAACCGTTACCAGGATCCGGTCCACGCCCAGGTGCTCTTCGACGCCAACGGCGGCACCACCCGCGGGCTGCGCGGCGGCATCTTCGACGCCGACCCCGACGGGCTGGCCGACCAGGTCCAGGCCGTGATCGACGAGCTCGGGCCCCGCATCGAGACCAGCAACATGCTCACCGGATTCGGATTCGCGGCGCTGCGCACCGGCGTCCGCCCTGACAATCCAGTGCCGACGCGGGTCGAGATCAGCGCGGTCGACCTGCCCATCGTCGAACAGGACCAGCCGACGAAGTACTTCGAATCCAATGGCACGGTCCAGTTCGAAGCCACCGGGGTGGGTGACTCGATCACCTTCGAGTTCACCCTCGAGCAGGCTGCCGAGGAGCACTTCCTCATCGACATGTGGACCGCGGCGACCTACGGGAAGTATTCGGTCCAGATCGACGGCACCGAGATCAACCCATCCTTGTCCTTCCAAGGCTCCGGGGCACAGACCAAGCCGGTCGGACCGGTGACCTTGGAGCCTGGCACCCACACCCTGACGTTGACCGTGGTCGACGCCACCGGCGGTCCGAAGGCGGGCCTACGGGCGCTCGTCTTCGGTGTGCAGGATCCCAGCGACGCGGACCCGGGCACCGAGCGCGGCGCCTGGCTCTATTTCGGTCGCAACACCGGCCACGGCCACAAGGACACGCTCAACCTGGGCTACCACGCGTACCGGATGGACCTGTTGGCCGATCTGGGCTACCCCCGCTATGCCAACAGCATCGACATGCACCGCAAGTCGCTGGTGATGAACACCATCGCCCACAACACCGTCGTGGTGGACAAGCTGCGGCAGGATTCGCAGGTGGTCGCCAAGCCGCTGCTCTTTAGCCAGTCCGACTGGGCGCAGGTCATCGACGTCGACGCGAGCACCGCGTACGCCAAGGCGAGCGAGTACCGGCGCACCACCTTCCTCATCAACACCGGCGAGAACAGCTCCTATCTGGTCGACCTGTTCCGCGTCACCGGCGGGTCGGAGCATCTGTTCAGCTTCCACGCCCAGGAGTCGGAGGCGGTCGAGTCCTCGGCCGAGCTGACCCCGCAGCGCGACGCTGCCGGTGAGTACGTCGGCAGTTACGCCGGCCCGGACGTGCCGTATGACGATGAGGTGGACGACCCGACCGGGCAGTCCTACTTCTTCTCCGTCGATCGGTCCGCAGCAGCAGTGGACTCCCCCACCATCACCTGGTCGCAAGTCCGCGACACCTGGAACGTGCTCGGCGCCGGAGCGCACGCTCCGACCGACGTGTCGGTCCGGGCCCGGATGTTGACCTCCTTCGACGAAGTCGCCCTGGCCGACACCGAGCCGCCGAACAACAAGCCCGGCAACCCGGAGCGGGTGCGCTACCTGTTGGCGAAGCGAGCTGCCGAGAAGTCGCTGTTCACCTCGGTGATCGAGGCCTACCAGGGGTCGGAGACGGTGACCGGGGCCATCCCGGTCGAGGTCACGTTGGCCGACGGAACTGCGGCTGCCGAGCATGAGGTGCGCGCGGTGCAGGTCAGCCTGGCCGACGGGCGTACCGATCTGGTCGTCCACGCACTCAACGCCGACCAGACCTACAGGGTCGGCGGGCGGACCTTCCGGGGCTCGGCGGGTGTGCTGCGCACCGGCGGAGAGGCCGAGGAGGTCTTCGTGGCGGGCGGTTCGGAGTTTGGTCCGGCGTACGCCCAGTTGCCAGCGCTGACCGGCACAGTCGACAGCTTCACCGAGGAGCTGAAGTGGGAGAACGAGCTGCGAGTCAGCTTCGATGCTCACCAGGCCTTCCGCCTCACCGCGGACGATCTGGTCGGCCGCTATCTGGTCGCCGAGCACACCGGCGATCGCAACGCGGTCTATCGGATCCATGCGGTGCGGGGCTGGAGCGAGGCCGGCTGCGTGCTGGACATCGATAGCCAGAGCCCGATCCAGGCCTATCTGGATGCCAACGACCTGGACCAGGGCTTCCGCTACGACTTGGTGGCCGGGGCGAGCTTCCGGATCCCACTGACCGCGACCTCGGCCACCGACGGTGAGGCGCAGCTGCGGGCGGCCGTCAGTCATCTCGATGCTGCGGGAGAGCTGGCACCGCCGGCCAAGGCGCAGTTGCCGAAGATCATCGACGAGGCGGCCACGGCCGACTCGGCGACCCGACGGCAGACCCAGCTGCGGCGGTTCACTGCCCAGCTCGAGCTGCGGCCGGTCCGGCAGGCGCTCTCGGATGCGGGCTACACGCTGCTGAAGGCGACCGCCGAGGGATGGGCGAAGCAGGCCTGACCCGATCGCCACAGCAGAGGGCGGCGTCGAGGATTCCTCGGCGCCGCCTGTCTGTCGTCCGGCCTGTCCGTGTCGTCTGGCCTGTCTGTGTCGTCTGGCCTGTCTGTGTCGTCTGCCAGCTCGTGGTGGACGTCAGTCCTGGTCGCGTACCAGCTTGAGCACGGCCGCGCCATGCCCACCCAGCGTCAGGGTGTACGCCGGAGGCTGGTCCGGCTGGTCGGTCACCTCGGCCTCATGGATCACCTCAGGGTTGGCCGCCAGTCCGACCTCGCCCACCTCCAACACCAACTCCTGCTCCTCATCCAGGGGCACCTGAGCCGGTTCGGCACCAAAGTTGAGCGCGACCGCCATCTCTTCGCCGCGGTCGATCACCAACCAGGACTGGCCCGCTTCGTGCCGGGCCGACACGGAGTCGAAACGCGGATCTGTGAAGTCGGGATGGCTGCGGCGCAGGTCGATCAGTCGCCGGTAGAGGTCGAGCAGGTCCCGGTGGGGCTGCTGGTCGACTTCGTCCCAGTCAAGCTTGGAGGACAGGAAGGTTTCCCGGTCCTGGGGGTCGGGCACCGTCGCCGGATCCCAGTCCATCTTGGCGAACTCCTCCAGCCGCCCCTTGCTGACGGCCTCGGCCAGGTCGGGCTCGGGGTGGGAGCTGAAGAAGGTGAAGGGAGTGCTGGCACCCCATTCCTCACCCTCGAAGATCATCGGCGTACAACCGGACAGCAAGGTGACCACGGCGGCCAGAGCCAGCTGTTGGCGGCTGACCCGACTGGACAGCCGGGAACCGTCGGCACGATTGCCGATCTGGTCGTGGTTGTCGGAGCAGACCACCAGCCGCCAGGTGGGCGTGGTGGGGATGTCGATGCGGCGACCGTGCCGGCGGCCGCGGAAGCTGGACTCGGTGCCGTCGTGGTAGAAGCCGTTCTCGACCACCTTGGCCAGCGCCGAGACCTGCGCGAAGTCGGCGTAGTAGCCGGACGAGTCACCGGTGAGGTTGGCGACCACGGCGTGGTGAAAGTCGTCGCTCCATTGCCCTGCCAGCCCATAGCCGCCGGCCTCGCGCGGGGTGATGAGGCGCGGATCGTTGAGGTCGGACTCGGCGATCAGGCTGAGCGGTCGCCCCAGGAAGGCGCTGGTGGCCTCGGTCTCGATGGCCATCTCCTCCAACACGTGGATCGCAGTCCGGTCCACCAAGGCATGCACCGCATCCAGCCGCAGTCCGTCGACGTGATGGTCGACGAACCACATCTTCAGGTTGTCCAGGATGTAACGGCGCACCTGGTCGGAGTCCTCGCCGTCGAGATTGACCGCCGCGCCCCAGCCGGTCTGGACGTCGTCATTGAGGTAGGGCGCGAACACCGGCAGATAGTTGCCGCTCGGCCCGAAGTGGTTGTAGACGACATCCTGAATGACGCCCAGGCCGCGCTGGTGGGCAGCATCGACGAACCGCTGGTAAGCCCTCGGGCCGCCGTACGGGGCGTGCACGGCGTACCAGTCGACACCGTCGTAACCCCAGCCGGCCTCACCGTTGAAAGCGTTGACCGGCATCAGTTCGATCAGGTCGATGCCCAGATCGGCCAAGTGATCCAACTTGTCGATGGCGGCATCGAGAGTGCCCTCGGGGGTG
This sequence comes from Parenemella sanctibonifatiensis, assembly GCF_002250565.1. GTDB lineage: Bacteria > Actinomycetota > Actinomycetes > Propionibacteriales > Propionibacteriaceae > Parenemella > Parenemella sanctibonifatiensis. The sequence continues at coordinate 80,434 of NZ_NMVJ01000010.1, read as the reverse complement.
AACGTGCCGATGTGCAGTTCGTAGATCACTGCGCCGGCCAGCTGCCGCCCGGTCCACTCCTGATCGCCCCACTGGTACGCCTCGGGGTCAAAGGTCCGTGACCGGCCGTGGACGCCGTCGGGCTGCCAGCGGCTGCGCGGGTCCGGCAGCACGGTGTCGGAGTCGTCGTTGACGATGTAGCCGTAGTCGACTTCGCCACTGGTGACCTCCTCGGGCAGGTCAGCCGCGGGCCGCCACCAGTCGTCCGCGTCGCGCTCCATGGCGTACGTGACGTCGCCCGCGATCAGGGCCAGGTCGGTGACGCGCGGCGCCCAGACATCGAACGAGTTGGTCACAACTGCCTCCATGTGGTCGGATCAAGCGGCTCGGATCAATCGGCATTGCTGAATTGACGCTGCGGTCGGACGGCGCAGCCAAGCCGGCCCGCCGCTTTGCAGGATAGCGGCGGGGTCGGACCTCTCTGTGACGCCGGGCAGGCGGGCGTCCACGGAGCTGAGGTCAATGGCAGGATGGCCTCATGGCGGAGATGCAGATGGATGGTTCCTTGGTGCGAGCAGCACGCCACCTCTCCCAGGTCGCAGTACGCACGGTGGCCGGCCGGGCCAAGGTCGACCCCAAGGCGCTTCGAGACTTCGAACGCGGGGGTGCCGCGTTGGACAGGGACGAGCTGCAGCGCGTGACCGCCGCCCTGGAGCACTACGGCATCCAATTCATCCGTGAGGACATCAACGGCGGCGTGGGCGTACGCCGTCGCATCCCTCGGTCGACGGTCACCATGATCGAGCGCTGGGAGGGCGAAGGCGGGCCGGTCGGCGAGGACGACATCTGAGGCTGAGGACTCTCTACTCCCGCTCAGTCGATTCGCGCGACCTCGTCACCACGGTTCACCGCGGACCCCGGCTCCGCCATCAGCCTGAGCGTCCCGTCGACCTGGGCGATGATCGGGGTCTCCATCTTCATCGCCTCGATCGTGCCGACCCGCTGGCCCTCGGCGACGGTCGCACCATCGACCTCTCCCCAGACACCGAGGGTCCCGCTGACGGGCGCGCGCACCGCTCCCTCATCCGCTTGCTTCCCCGGCCCCGACTGATCATGGTTTCTTGCGCCGCCATCATGATCAGTACGGCGGCCGAGCGAGCCCACCAAGCCCGCCGGGATCCCGACTCGGACCCGCCTCCCCTCAATCTCCAACCAGGTCCGCTCCACCGGTTCAGCCTCGGCTGGATCGGTGGCCGGTTGCCCCTCGAAGCGTTCGGTGAACTCCTCCTCGACCCAGGCAGTATGGACGCCGAAGTCGTCCGCGAACTCCGCAGCTTCGAGGACCGCGGCCAGGAACGGCGCCACCGTGGCGACTCCGACCACCTCGACCTCGGCGAGCGCACGTCGGGCCCGGGCGACCGCGATGGCGCGATCCGGTCCGGACACGATGATCTTGGCCAGCAGCGAGTCGAAAGCCTCCGGCACGGCGTCACCTGCCTGATAGCCCGCGTCCACGCGTACGCCTGGACCGGCCGGCAGATCCCAGCGCGCCACCTTCCCCGGGGAGGGCAGGAAGCCCCGCCCCGGATCCTCGGCCGTCAGCCGCAGCTCAATGGCGTGACGGCGCTCGGCCCCGGACAGGGCCGCCTCGCGTGCAGCCCATACGGTTGGCCCCAGCTCCGCTCCCGCGGCAATCGCCAACTGCCAGCCGACCAGGTCCAAGCCGGTCACCTCCTCGGTGACCGGATGCTCGACCTGCAACCGGGTGTTGACCTCAAGGAAGGCCAGGGTGCCGTCCTCGGCCAGCAGGTACTCGACCGTGCCGGCTCCGACGTAACCGGCAGCCCGGCAGATGTCCTCGGCCGAGGTCAGCAGCCGACGCCGAAGCGGCTCCGGCAGGTCGGGCGCCGGAGCCTCCTCCACCAGCTTTTGGTGGCGACGCTGCACCGAGCAGTCCCGAGTGCCGATGGCGGCGACTCCGCCGTGGGCATCGGCCAGGATCTGCACCTCGACGTGGCGGGGTCGGACCAGGTAGCGCTCCGCGAAGCATGCACCCTCACCGAAGGCCGCGATCGCCTCCCGGACCGCGGCGGCGTACAGCTCGGCCACGTCCTCGAGCCGGCGCACGATCCGGATCCCGCGCCCGCCACCGCCGTGAGCCGCTTTGATCATGATCGGCAGGCCCGCCTCACGGGCGAAGGCCACCGCCTCGCCCGCATCGACCAGCGCCCCGTCGGACCCGGCCGCCAGCGGCGCCCCCACCTCGAGTGCGAGCTGTCGCGCCGTCACCTTGTCCCCCAGGACCCTGATCACCTCCGCCGGCGGGCCGACCCACACCAGGCCGGCCTTGATCACTGCCGCGGCGAAGTCGGCATTCTCGGAGAGAAACCCGTAGCCCGGATGGATCGCGTCCGCGCCGGCCCGGCGAGCAACCTCGATCACCGCCGCCCCATCCAGGTAGCCGTCGGCCGTCGACAGCGCGTACGCCTCGTCGGCCACCCGCACGTGCATCGAGTCGACGTCCTCATCTGCGTACACGGCAATCGAGGTACGCCCGGTGTCGCGGCAGGCGCGCGCCACGCGTACGGCGATCTCGCCGCGGTTGGCGATCAGCACACGCTGCGGTGTGGGCCGTTCGATCATGGTTTCCTCCCGTTGTCGCCGTCGTGAGGGCGCCGCGGCGTCACCGTGGTGGTGAACCGCACCCGGCTGCCCGGCCACCGTTGTGCCAAGGTCGGCAGCGCCTCGGTCGTGACGGTGGCGAGCACCGGATAGCCACCGGTCACCGGATGGTCGGCCAGGAACACCACCGGCTCACCGGACGGCGGCACCTGGATGGCGCCGGACACCATCCCCTCGCTGGGCAGTTCCCCGGTGCGCGCCCGGGCCAGTTCCGGCCCGTTGGTCAGGCGTACGCCGACGCGGTCCGCCCGGTCCGAAACAGTCCAGGTCGCCGCGAGGAAGGCCTCGAGCGCCTCGGCGGTGAACCAGTCCTGCCGGGGGCCGAGCACGATCTCGAGATCCACGATGTCCTCGGGCAGAGCTGGCCAGGGTCGTGGCGCCTCGACGGCAGCGCGGGCGGCGTCCCCGACCCGCAGCAGGTCTCCCTCGGCCAGTGGTGCCGGCCCGAGCCCGGACAGCGTGTCGGTGGCGGCGCTGCCCAGCGCCGTGTCCGCGACGACACCGCCGCGAACGCCAAGATAGGAGCACAGTCCGGCCGATGGCTCCCCGAACGCCAGGACGTCGCCCGGGGAGAGCGCGACGGCGCGAACGTCCTCGACCATGATCGTTCGACCGCTGGCGCGACGGATCTGCACCGGTACCCGCGCCCCGCCGACCGCGAGGGTCACCTCCGCCCGTGCCTCCAGCTCCAGGCCGCCCAGGGTCACCTCGACGCCAGCCGCATCCGCCGGGTTGCCCAGCAGCCGGTTGACCTCCCGCAGCGCCGGCCCGTCCAGGGCACCTGAGGGCGAGACGCCCAGCGCGGCATGGCCGGGGCGGCCGGCGTCCTGGACCAGGGACCGCAGCCCTGGTTGGCGGACCAGGAGTGCACCGACGCCGTCGGTCGGCGTGGGTGACGCGGGCGCTGCGGTGGTCGCCGACGTCGGGCTGGATGCCGAGGTCGAGGGCGGGGTGTCCGGCTGCTGCGCCACTGGAGTCGTGGTCGTGTCGGCCACGAAGCGCACCCGAGCCCCGGGCCGGACCAGCGCCGGCTCCTCGCGGGCCAGGTCCCACATGTCGACCAGCGCGGTCCCGATCAGCTGCCAACCGCCGGGGCTGGCGCGGGGATAGACGCCGCTGAACTCCCCTGCCAACCCGACCGCGCCAGCCGGCACCTGCGGTCGCGGGTCGGACCGGCGCGGAACGTTCAAACTGGTACAGGCGGGCAAACTGGTACAGGCGGGCAAACTGGTACAGGCGGGCAAACTGGTACAGGCGGGCAAACTGGTACAGGGCAGGTCAGCTGGGGTGAGGTAGGCGAAGCCCGGCGCAAAACCGGCGAAGGCCGCGACCCACTCGGTGCCAGTGTGACGCTGAACGACCTCATCCTCCGAGGTCCCCAGCAGCCCGGCGACCTCGGCCAGATCCTGCCCGTCATAGCGGACCGGGATCTCGACCAGCGTTCCAGCATCAGTGTCTCGCGGCGGAGCCGGAGCGCTCGCGAGGTGGCTGGCGAGGGCGTCACGGTCAGCGCTCAACGGATCGAACACCACCAGCACGGTCCGCGCCGCCGGCACGATCTCCCGCACGCCGGCCAGCCCGGCCCCGACCACTGCGTCGGCCAGCGCGATCACCTCGGCGAGGTCGCGGCAGTCGACCAGCAGCGCCGCGTCCCCGACCCGGCGTACGTTTCTCACCCCGGCCTCCTCAGCGCCCTGTGCTGTCATGCCATCCCTGCCTCACGCGAATGCGCGAAGCTCGACCCCGGCCCGTCGCAGCCCGTCCGCCACCGACTGCGCCAGCGCCAGTGCCCCCGGAGTGTCGCCGTGGACACACACCGACCGGGCCGCCACCGGCACCGCGCCCCCGTCGATGGTGGCGATCCGCCCCGTCTCCAGCCAGCGGCGTACCCGCGTCACGACGATCTCGGGATCATCGATCACTGCGCCGGGGACGCTGCGCGGCACCAGCGTGCCCTCGCTCGTGTAGGCCCGATCGGCGAACACCTCCCCCACCACGCGCAGCCCGGCCGCTTCGGCCACCCGCGCCGCCACGGTGCCGGGCTGACACAGCAGGGCCAGGTCGGCCGACACCTCGACCACCGCGGCGACCACGGCCTCGGCTTGGCGTTGGTCGTGGGCGATCACGTTGTACAGCCCACCGTGGGGTTTCACGTACGCCACCCGGGTCTCGAGCGCCTCGGCATGCCGCTGCAAGGTGCGGATCTGGTCGGCGACCAGCGCGGTCAGCTCCGCGCTGGCGGGTTCCTGCGGCGTACGCCCGAAGCCTTCCCGATCCGAATAGGAGGGGTGGGCACCGATGGTGACGCCTGCCGATCGTGCCGCCGCGACGGTGGTGGCCATCACCTGGTCCGAGCCGGCGTGTTGGCCGCAGGCGACGTTGGCACTGGTCACCACCCGGAGCAGCTCGGCATCGGAGCCGCACTCCTCCCCCAGGTCGGCATTCAGGTCGACGCTGGCCATGACGTACTCAGCTGTCCCTTCGCTCCGGAGATCACATTCAGAAGATCGGCTTCGCGGTGAGGCCGTGGGCCTTCGCGACTGCCTCGTTGGTGACGGCGCCGGCGTGGACATTGAGACCGCGGGCCAACCCAGAATCCTGCTCCATCGCCTCCCGCCAACCATGATCAGCAAGCGCCAGCAGCGGCGGCAGGGTGGCATTGGCGAGCGCGCCGGTCGAGGTCGTCGGCACCGCTCCGGGCATGTTGCCGACGCAGTAGAACACCGTGCCCTCGACCATGAAGGTCGGGTCGGCATGGGTGGTGGGTCGGCTGTCCTCGAAACAGCCACCTTGGTCAACGGCGATGTCCACCACGACCGACCCGGGCCGCATCGTGGCCACCAGCTCGTGACTGACCAAGGTCGGCGCCTTGCCACCAGGGGTCAGCACCGCGCCGATGACGAGGTCCGCGGCCGTGACGGCCTGCTCCACCTGCAAGGGGGTGGAGGCAAGGGTGCGGATCTGGCTGCCGTAACGCCGCAGCAGCTCCCGCAGCTTGTCCAAATCGGTGTCAAGCACCGTCACCTCCGCGCCCAGACCGACCGCCACGTCGGCGGCGTTACGGCCGGACACACCACCGCCGAGCACCACGACGCGAGCCGGTTCGACACCGCCGATGCCACCCATCAGCACGCCCCGGCCGCCCTGCGGCCGCATCAGCGTGTACGCCCCCACCTGGGTCGCGAGCCGACCGGCAACCTCACTCATCGGCTGCAGCAGCGGCAGCCCACCGCCGTCGGGCTGCACGGTTTCGTACGCCACTGCAGTCGCCCTGGACTCCAGCAGGGCATGGGTGAGCTCCGGCTCCGCGGCCAGGTGGAGATAGCAGAACAGCGTCAGGTCCTCGCGCAGATACTGGTATTCCTCGGCGACCGGCTCCTTCACCTTGACGACCAGATCGGCATCCCAAGCGTCCTGCGCTGACCCGATCGTGGCGCCCTGGGCGGCGTAGTCCTCATCGGTGATCGAGGAGTCCACGCCTGCTCCGGCCTCGATGATGACCTCGTGGCCACGGCCCACCAGGGCGTGCACGCCGGCGGCGGTGATGGCCACCCGGCCCTCGCCCTCCTTCACCTCTGTCGGGACGCCGATCTTCATTGAATTGCTCCTTCTGCTGCTGCGCTGGTGGCTCAGAGTTCCAATGGTGGCTCAGAGTTCACAGTTGACGAGGTTGGGCTCGGGCACCAGGCGTACCCCGAAGGCATCCTCCACGCCGGCGCGGACCGTCCGCGCCAGAGCGACGACATCGGCCGCGGCGGCCTCGCCCCGGTTGGTCAGCGCCAGCGTGTGTTTGGTCGACAAGGTTGCTGGCCCGGTGCCGAAACCGGGCGCGAACCCGGCGTGCTGGATCAGCCAGGCCGCCGACGACTTCACGGTGCCGTCCGGTTGCGGAAACCGCGGCGCGCCCGCGGGCAGCTTCGCGGCTGCCTCGGCGGTCAAGATCGGGTTGGTGAAGAAGGATCCTGCGCTCCAGGTGTCGTGATCGGCCTGATCCAGGACCATTCCCTTGCCGGCGCGCAGCGCCAGCACTTCCTCCCGCACTCGGGCCGCGTCGGCGCGCTCGCCGACCTCGACCCCGAGCCGACGGGCCAGTTCGGCATACTTGATCGGCGCCGACATCTCCCCGATCCGGAACTGGAACTGCACCTCGAGGATCAGGTAACGGTCCGGCTCCTGCTTGAAGCGCGAGTCGCGGTAGCTGAAGCCACACTCGTCGGCGGTGAAGGTGCGCTGGCCATCGGTCTGCCGGTCCCAGCAGCGCACCCTGGTGATGGTTTCCGCGACCTCGGCACCGTAGGCACCGACGTTCTGGATCGGAGTCGCGCCGACCAGCCCGGGGATCCCCGACAGCGGCGCCAGGCCCACCCACTGCTGGGCCAGCGAGGCTGCGACCAGGTCGTCCCACACTTCGCCGGCGGCCACCGTTGCCATCGCACCAGCGCAGTCGGAGGTCTGGAACGTGAGCCCGCGAGTCCGGATCAGCACTACCCGGCCGTCGAAGCCATCGTCGCCGACCAGCATGTTGGAACCGCCGCCAACCAACAGCACCGGCTGCCCGGCGCGGTCGGACTCGCGAACCGATTCGCGCAGCCGCTCCTCGGTGTCGGCCACCACGATCTCGGTGGCCTCGCCGCCGACACGCAGAGTCGTGTACGCCGACAGCTCACCGCCCCGGTCGCCGCCCAGCGGGTGCTGGTGCGAGGTGAGATCGGCGCCGGAGACGACGCAGGTCGGATCAGCTTCGGTCACCGGCGTACCCCGACTGTGAAGGCGGTGAGGACCTTCTCGTCCCCGCACCGGGTCTCCAGCGCGATGGTGGCCTGGTCATCGGCCACCTCGGTGACGCTGCCGGTCACCGTCAGGTGGGCGCCGACGCCGTCATCGGGGACGACCACGGGCTTGGAGAACCGGACCCCGATCGAGGCGATCCGGTCGACGCCGAGCCAGTCGGTGACCGCACGCAGTGAGGAACCGAGCGTCAGCATGCCGTGGGCGACCACACCGGGCAGCTCGACCTGGCGGGCGGCATGGTCGGAGTGGTGGATGGCGTTGAAGTCACCGGAAGCAGCGGCGTACCGCACCAGATCCGTGCGGGTCAGGGTGAATTCCAGCAGCGGCACCTCGGTGCCAACCTCGATGGTGGGCGTGATCTGCTCGCTCATGCTGCCTTCCGATGGATCAGGGTGGAGGTGGAACTGCCGACCGGTTCACCCGCGACGGTGAAGTCGACCACCAAGGTGATGAAGGCCATCGGACCGCGGGCCTTGACCCGGGCGATGGTGGCCTGGGCGACGACCTCGTCGCCGACCCGCAGCGGCCGCGCCACGCTGAAGCGTTGCTCGCCGTGAATGGTGTGGTTGAGGTCCAGCCCCAGCTCCGGGTCGGTGAACAGCTGCTGCCAGGCCGGCGACGCAAGCTTGGCGCCGAAAGTGGGCGGCGCCACGTCGCTGGCGGGCATGCCCAATGCCTCGCTGAAGGCCGCGACGGCTTCGGCGGTCACCGCGACCGGGGACACGGGCGGATAGGTCCGCCCCTCTGCCTGCGAAAGATCCATGGGGACATGCTAGGGCCCCGACTCCCGGCGCTTCCGAGGAGTGGCGCCGCGTGGCGGGACCCTGGTCAGGCCCGCCAGGCCAGCGCGACGACCTCCGCGAGTACGTCGAGATTGGCCTGCGCCAGAGTCGGGACGTACACGCAGCCGGCTCCCAGCCGGTGCCGGCCCAGCTGGACCAGGTGGTCCTGGGCGCCCGGCACCTGCAGCCCGTAGAGCGAGATCGCCGAGGACCGCGGGCTGAAACCGACCTTGGCAGTGTCACCCTCGCGACCGGACGCGTACCGATAGTGCAGCGCGCCATAGCCGACGATGGAGGGGCCCCACATCACCGGTTCCACGCCGGTCGCCTTGCCGAAGATCTGCAGCAGTTGGGCACCGTCGTCGCGCTGCCGGGCCGTGGGCAGCGAGGCGATCCACTCGGCGGGCACCACGTCGGTGGGCCCGGTCTGGTTGTCATTGCGGTCCGGTTGCCGGCCCGGGGTCACCAGGGGTTCGGCCGGCGGCGCACCGACGGACAGGTCATCGTCGGTGAAGGACCAGCCATGCTCCTCCATCGCATGCCGCAGCGCCCCGATGCCGCGCGGCCCCATGCCGTGCAGCTCCAGGATCGATGCCATCGGCACGCCATCGAGTTCGTCCAGATAGGTGTATCCAGCGTGTTCGAGGGCGCTCATCGCCGGCCTGGACATCGCAGGAAACTCAATCATGGGGCCGATCCTACGGGGGATCTGCGCAAGATCTGTCCAACGATGCCGGTTGACTGTGGCAAGGTGACGACGAGCTTCCGCGGCACCACGGCCCAGCAGGAAGGGCACCGCCGCCCGCAGAAGGAATGGCACCGTCGCCCAGGAGGAACGATGACGACCATCAGCACCCACGCGGACTCGCCGTGGCTGACCGAACTGGCCCGTCGCGCCGAAGCGGCCGTCGAGGCGTACGCCATCAGCGTGGACTATTACCGGATCCGGCGCCGGCTCGCGTGGCCGCGCCCGGTCACCGCGCTACCGACCGAGGCCGGCGTGGCGCTCGATTTCACCGGCTATCCGTGGTCGATCTGGTTCTGCTGGACCTGGGAGGACCGGCTGTACGCCCTCAGTGCGGTGGCCGACTCCGACGACCGGGCCCGGGCCACGCTGCGGGAGGATCTCGGCGCGATGCTGGGCTGGCCCCGCTTCCACCAGTTGTCGCGACCCGACCTGGCGCTGGGGCACCTGGGGCGGATGCTCGCCGACCCCCAGCTGACCAGCCATGCCGACCCGCAGGCGTTGACGGCGGCCCAGCACCGGCTGGTGGAGCAGGGCCTGGCGTTGGTGCGAGATCACCGCGCGGCATCGGAGCAGGCCCTGCAGCAGGACCCGACTGACTGGGACCTGACCACCGCCAAGCGGGTGATCGCCAACATCCCCATCATCGGCACGCTGGGCACCCTGCTGGCCGCCCGCGCGGCCGACCATCCCGACACCGACGAGCTCGAGGCGTACGCCGCAGCGCTGGTCCGGGCCCGCGCCGCTCGACATCGCACCGGCCTGTCCGAGACGGTCGCCTACGACGGCTACGTCGCCTCGTTCCTGTTTCCGACGGCGTCCTCCGGGCACCTGAATGCCCACGCGAAGCTGGAGCTGGATCCGGTGTGGACGTCGCTGCAGGAGTCCAGCCTGTGGCTCGGCGTCCCCGGCAATCCGGCCCTGGTGGCGCCGCTGGGTGACTGCGAACCGGTGCAGATGCCGCACCACTTCGAGGCCGTCAGCCACGCCGTCCGGCACGGCCTGCCGACTCCGGCCGGGGCCGCGGAGGCGCTGGGCACGTTGCCGGCGCGGGCACTCACGACTCGGACGCTGCTGGATCTGGTCGGGGCCGACGTCCGCCCGGCCGAATCGCAGGCACTCCCCCACGGGCACCGGCAGCTCGCCTCGACCGCCGTGCTCAGCACCGGCCGCGGCGCCGACGACGTCACCGTCGCGGTGTCCACCCCGAGAGACGGGTTCAGCCACATCGTCGGCGACGCCGGCTCGATCGTCGTGGGTTCCCGGGGCCGCTGGCTGGTCGACGACCCGGGCTACCAGCAATATCTGGCCACCAGCGAACGCGAGTTCACCACCGGTGTCCGCGCCCACAACGCTCCGGTCGTCAACGGTCAGCACGCCGCCGGCGTACCGGGCGAGGTCACGGTCACCGACGGCCGGATCACGATCGATCTGACCCCGGCGTACTCGAGCACACCAGGCCGGGTGACTCGCGAGATCACGCTGTCTGCCTCGGGACAGGTCGAGGTCACCGACCGGTGTGACGCCGCGGCCGAACTGTCATGGACCTGGCACGGCCATCCCGGCGCGGCGTGGAGTTTTGGCGAGCAGGTCGGACTGCACGAGCCGGTCGGACTGCATTTCGGCTCCGAGGAGCGAGGGTGCTGTGGCACGCCCACCGCACCCTGCTGTGGCGGCGACGACTGGCACCTGACGGTGACGGGCCTGACTGCTGCGATTGAGCCGGGCTGGCAGCATCGGCTGCGCGGATCCCGGGGCCAGCAATCCCTGTGTACGCCGACGTTTTCGCTGCCTGCAGGGGCCGCCGTGACCTGGACGTTCGCGCGATTGGATCGCACGCCCAGAAGTGTGTAAAGTAGTCCCTCGGCTGGCCCCTATAGCTCAGTAGGTAGAGCGTCTCCATGGTAAGGAGAAGGTCTGCGGTTCGATTCCGCATGGGGGCTCTGCGTGTGTCAAGGCGTGTGGTTCGGGAATCCCTGGCGGCTCGCCCGCGTTACACGCTTCGTGGCGGGGTAGCTCAGTTGGTGAGAGCGCACGACTCATAATCGTGAGGTCGCGGGTTCGAATCCCGCCCTCGCTACCACGAACCGCCACACCTGAAGCACCGAGGAGACCACCATGGCAAAGTCGTCTGACGTACGCCCCAAGATCACGCTCGCCTGCACGGAGTGCAAGGAGCGCAACTACATCACCAAGAAGAACCGGCGCAACAACCCGGATCGTCTGGAGATGAAGAAGTACTGCCCGCGCTGCAACTCGCACACCGCGCACCGCGAGACCCGCTGACCGCAGCGGGCCCCTGCCCGCTCCAGCACCGACCGCCGTCCCAGCAGCAGCTGGGGCGGCTTTCGTGTTTTTTTGGGGGCCTGTCGAAATGTGTCATTCCCGTTCGACATGCTGGTGAGGTCGCACCCCGCGGCCCACAAGCGAAGGGAAGTGCACCATGGCTGAGTACACCGTTCTGATCGTTGGCGACAGCGACCGCTGGTGGACGTCGATGAGTCTGGCCGAACGCAAGGGCGGCTACGCGAAGTACGGCGAGTTCAGTGAGGCTCTGGCCAAGGGCGGACACAAGATCCTGTCCGGCGGCGAGCTGACCCAGACCAGCGAGGCCCGATCGATCCCGGCCGGTGGCGGCCCGGTCACCGAGGGCCCTTACGCCGAGTCCGTCGAGCAGGTCGGCGGTTTCTACCAGATCGAGACCGATGACCTGGACGGGCTGCTGGAGTGCTGCCAGATCATCGCGTCGGTCGGCGAAGGCATCGAGGTACGCCCCAACGTCACCGCCGACCAGCGGCCGAGCTGAGGGACACTGTCATGAAATATCTGGTGTTGCTCGTCGCCGACGGCGACGAGCCGGCCTGGGGACGTCAGACCGAGGAGCAGCAGGCCGCGGCGATCGCCAGGTTCGGCGCCTTCGACGAGGCCTGCGCGGCCCGCGAGGGAGTCGAGATCCTGGCCGGGGAAGCCCTGCAGACCCACGACGCGGCCACGACCGTACGCCACCGCGGCGGCCAACAGCTGGTCACCGACGGTCCGTACGCCGAGGTCATCGAGGCGATGGGCGGGTTCTACCTGCTCGAAGCGCCCAACCTGGACGTGGTGCTGGAGTTGGTGAAACTGCTGCCGCCCTACGACATGCAGATCAACCCGATCGACGACCTGAGCTGACGTGGACGCCGATGCCGCGCTGACGACGGTGGCGCGCGAGGAGTGGGGCCGCTTGGTGGCCCAGCTCCTCGCGCGGCACCGCCGCCTCGACTTGGTCGAGGACGCCCTGTCCGACGCCTTCGAGGCCGCGGCCCGGCAGTGGCAGCCGCGCCCAGACGACCCGCACCATCAGACGGTGCCGGCCAACCCGACGGGCTGGATCCGGACTGTCGCCGAACGCCGCATCGTCGACCGGGTGCGCGCCGAGGCGATGGCGCGCCGCAAGTACGCCCTGCTGGCCGTCGACGTCACCCGACAGGAACCGCGTGGCGACCCAGCACGACAGGATCTCGACGCGATCGAGGACGACGTGTTGCGGCTCATCCTGATGTGCACCCACCCGGCCATCAACACCGAATCTGCCGCGGCATTGGCGTTGCGGCTGGTGCTGGGCGTCTCGACCGCCAACATTGCGCACCTGTTTCTGGTGAAGGAAGCCACGATGGCGGCCCGGATCACCCGGGCGAAGCAGCGGATCGTGACGACCGGCATCCCGCTGGCGCTGCCCACGGCGGGGGCGCTGCCCGATCGCATGGACTCACTGAGTCAGACCATCCACCTTGCCTTCACCGCCGGCTATGCACCGGCTCACAGCGAAGACCTGATCAGCATCGAGCTGGCGGGTGAGGCGATCCGGCTGGCCCGGCAGGCGTACCAGCTCAGACCGGATCCGGCGCTGCGGACGCTGCTGGCGCTGATGCTGTTGCAGCACTCCCGACGTCACGCCCGCCTCGACGACGACGGCGACTTGGTGCTGTTGGCCGACCAGGATCGCCGCCGGTGGCACCACGAAGAGATCACCGAGGCGGTGGCGCTGTTGGACGGGCTGGATCCGACCCAACCGCTGACCACGCGTACGGTCATCCACCTGCTGCAGGCCAGCATCGCCGCAGAACACGCCACCGCTGCGACGGCCGAGGCGACCCGGTGGGACCGGATCGTTGACCATTACGACCACCTGCTGGTCCTCGACCCCTCCCCTGCGGCTGGACTGGCCCGGGCCGTCGCGGTTGCCGAGGCGCAGGGCCCGCAGGCCGGGTTGGCCTCACTGGACCAGCTCGGGCCGGTGCCGGGACATCGCCCGTGGGCAGTCCGGGCCGAACTGCACACTCGCTGCGGCGAGGTCGAGGCGGCCCGGCACGCGTACGAAGAAGCTCTGAGCCGATGCCGGAACGCCGTGGAACACCGCCATCTGAGCGGTCGCCTCGCTCAGCTCTGACGGCAGCCGAGATTTCCTGCGAAGTTCGCTGATCGTTCATTCCAGTCGCGCTCGACGGCGTAGCGACGCCGATTGAATGAGCCCGTCCCCTTCCGGAAGGAACACCCATGTTCGTACGCCGTAGTCTGGCCGCGGTTGCCGCGGCGGCTCTGGCCCTGGCAGTCCCGCTCACGGCCATCCCAGCCGTGGCCCAGACCGTGCCCGCCGTCGTCATCAACGAGATCAAGACCACTGGCGACGGACCCGACGCCATCGAGCTGTTCAACGCCGGTGAGGCCGATGTCGACCTGAGCGGCTACATCGTCAAGGACGACAACGACGGCCGCACCGACGCTCTGCCCGAGGGAAGCATCATCACCGCCGGCGGCTACCTCGTTCTGGAGGAGGACAACGGCTTCAGCTTCGGCCTCGGCAACGGCGACGCCGCCCGGCTCTTCCTTCCCGACGGCCAGACCCTGGTCGACGGACACAGCTTCCCCAGCCACGGCCAGCCCAGCTGGGGCCGCTGCCCCGACGGCACCGGCGACTTCGTCCGGACGGCCGCGCTCACCCTCGGCGCCGCCAACGACTGCCCGACCGCCGAGGGCGGCGTCGTGATCAACGAGATCGAATCCCAGGCTGGCGACCCCGGCGACTGGGTCGAGCTGACCAACTCGGGCTCCGCGCCGATTGACCTGAGCGGCTACGTCCTCACCGACGACCCCAACGATCCGGACCACATCTTCACCATCGAGGCCGGCACCGTGTTGGAGCCCGGCGCTTTCATGGCCTTCGACGTCGACCCGGTCTTCGGTCTGGGCGGCGCCGACCACGTACGCCTGATGGCCCCCGGCTTCGACCCGACCGACGAGCCCGTCGACGAGCACCAGTGGCAGCAGCACTCGGCCACCTCGATCGGCCGCTGCCCCGACGGCACCGGCCCCTTCATGGACACCCGCGAATCCAGCAAGGGTGCCGCGAATCTGTGCGGCCCGACCGTGGTCATCAACGAGATCAAATCCACCGGCGGCGGCCCGGACGCCATCGAACTCCTCAACCGCGGCAACGAGGACGTCGACCTGAGCGGCTACGTCATCAAGGACGACAACGAGGGGCGTACCGACACGCTGCCCCGGGGCACCACCATCACCGCTGGCGGCTTCTTGGTCCTGGAGGAGGAGCGCGACTTCACCTTCGGTCTCGGCAACGGCGACTCCGTCCGGCTCTACCTGCCCGGCGGCGAGGCGCTGGTGGATGGTCACACCTACAAGGCGCACGGCAACCCCAGCTGGGGCCGCTGCCCCGACGGCAGTGGCGACTTCATCGTCACCGGCGAGCTGACGCTGGGCGAACCGAACGTCTGCGAGACCCCGATCCCCGAGGGTGAGCCGTGGCCCGGCGGCCCCGAGGCCGACCCAGCTGAGCTGGTCTTCCTGGAGGACTCCTCCGGTCTGGACTTCCAGTGGGACGGCTCCACCGGCATCCTGTGGGCGATCGACAACGGCACCGGCACTCTGTGGAAGGTCACCGTCACTCCTGAGGGTGAGATGGCCTTCGCGGAGGGCTGGGAGGACGGCAAGCGAGTGCGCTTCATCGCCGATGCTGACAGCCCGGCCGCCGAGGGTCCCGACGCCGAGGGCGTCACCATGGCCGGCGACGGCTTTGTCTACGTCGGCTCCGAGCGCGACAACTCCAACGACAGCATCAACAAGAACACGATCCTCAAGGTTGATCCGACCGGCACCGACGACGACCTGGTCGCCGTGCAGGAATGGGACCTGACTGAGTCCTTGCCTGCCGTCACCGCCAACACCGGCATCGAGGCGATCGAGTGGATCCCCGACAGCGTGCTCGAGGGTGTCCTGTGGGACAACTCCACCGGCGCGGCCTACGACCCCGCGGCCCATCCCGGCCACGGCGACGGCCTGTTCTTCGTGGCGGTCGAGGACAACGGCACGATCTATGCGTACGCTCTGCGCGAGGACGGTTCCTTCACCTTGGTGACGCAGCTGACGCCCGGCCTGGGTGGTGTGATGGCGCTGGACTGGGACTCGGTGACCAACCGGCTGTGGGCGATGTGTGATGACGGCTGCCAGAACACCGGCAGCCAGATCGAGTTCCTGCCCCAGGCTGGCGAGAACGGCGAGGCCGGCGCGAACGTCACCTTCATCCTCTCCCCCGAGGGCCTACCGGTGGCCAACTTCGAGGGCTTCGCGATCGGCAGCCAGGAGATGTGTGTCGACGAGTCGCGGCCGGTCTACTGGTTCGAGGACGGCATCAGCGAGGACCAGCTGCGGGTCGGCAGCCTGCCCTGCGAGGCCGATGTGACCACTCCGGCACCGACCACCCCGGCACCGACCAGCCCGGCGCCGACTGACGAGGACACGGCCGGACCGACCACGGGTGCCCCGACCACTCCGGCTCCGACCGGTGGCACGCCGTCTGCCTCACCGACGGCTGGCCCGGGTCTGCCGGACACCGGCGGTCAGGGTCTCGGCATCATCACCGCCGGCCTGCTGGCCGTCGGTGCGACGGTGGCGCTGCTGCGTCGCCGCTGACCGACCACCTGAACGCTGAGCGCCGGGTCCCCATCGGGCCCGGCGTTCGGCGTATCCGGCTACGGGCGTGCCCAGGTAACGGCGGCCGGCGTTCAGCATGCTGACCAGCAGCAATGCAGGGTCACTGGGATCACCGGGCCACCGCGACAACGCATGGCCACCTGCGGTCGCCAGAACGCTTTTCCACGTCCGATGTCCCACTTCGGCCACGGCTGGTGTTGGCCGCTAGAAAACGATGCGCTGGACGACTCAAGGCACTAGCGTTTCAGTTGTCAACATGACACCCACCCCCCCTGAGGCGGCAGGGACGGATCAGCGGAGATCCGTCCCAACGCCGTCCGGGATGCTGAACACCAGTCACCACACCAGGCCAGTTGATCGTGCACCATCCGAGCCAACGCCTCGGCAGCAGACGACCGCTGAACAGCGGAATGGACCCGTTGGCGTACGAAAACCGCGCCTTGCCGCCCATCAGGCTGCGAATCGCGGCTCACTCCTCGCCGGGCGTCAACCATCCCAGCCGGGCGGCCATGACACCGGCCTGGAAGCGGCTCTCGGCGCCGAGCTGTTCCAGCAGAGCCGACACCAGCCGGCGTACGGTCCGGGTGGAGATGTCCATCCGTCGAGCAATGGCCTCATCCTTCATGCCGCCAGCCATCAGCACAGCCACCAGCCGGAGCCGGTTCTCAGGGGTGTCGCCGGGCTGGGCGACATCGGCGCTGCCGAACGGCACCGCCGAGAGCCACAACTGCTCGAACAGGATCACCAGCGGCTTCACCAACGCCTCACCGTGCAACACGTGAGCACCGGTGCCGTCACGGCCCTGATGGGGCACCAGACCGACCTTGCTGTCGACGATGACGGTCAACACCGGCACCGAGGACATGATGCGCACCCGGTGCCCCAACTCAGCCGTCTTCTCGAGGTAGTCATTCCAGTGGCGCGGGCCGAGCGACTCCCGCGGGAAGATGTTGCGCGAGACCACACCCCGCGCGGCCAGCTCCCGGTCCAGCGCCAGCGAGTCCGCGGTGGCGGCCTCACTCAACGCCGGCCCCTGATGGGTCGTCCACAAGGCTTCGGAGGCCTGGTGCACCAGCTGTCGGAGCCGGGCCCGGACCACGGTGGGGTCATCGATGAGTTCGACCAGGTCGCTGTGCTGCTGCACCCGGGCCCGGACGTAGTCGTCCAACAACGGCGTCGCGGCCTCGCGGGACAACACCAGCTCAGCGCGCCGCCGCTCCAGCTCCTCCTCCTGCCGTCCGATGAGGATCTCGACCGCGGTGTGCGGGGGCACGATCCGGAAGCCGTGCTCGCTGGGGTCAGGGGCCGTCAGGCCCAAGTCGGCCAGCGTCGCCAGTGCGGCGCTCACCTCGCTTTCGGGCTGCCCCAGTGCCGCTGCCAGCGACGCTGCGGAGGCCACGCCGGAGTTCACCATCTGCAGATAGACGGCCTCAGCCGTCGGATCCACGCCCAAGCTCGCAAAGAGCGACATCGCACCTCCTGTTGCCCAGAGTCTAGGAGGTGCTGACCTAAAGGGGTCAATCATCCCACCAACGAAAACGTCCGGTCGCGGCCATGGCTTCAACTGGCCAGAATTGCTTTGCCGTCATGGCTAGCAGTTTGTCGTCCCGGACCCTGACAATGGGCGCAACGGTTCCCGGAGATAGGACTTCCCATGCGTATTGCCAAGCGTCTTGCCGCAGCAGCTGCTCTGCTGACTCTCGGTTTCGGTGCTGTGATCGGAGGCAACGTCGGCTGGCCCGACAGCCGCGACACCACCGCAGGCGAGGGCGTTGGCTGGCCCGACATCGCCAACACCACCTCCGGCGATCCGGTCGGCTGGCCCGACATCGCCGGCGACAGCTCCGACGCCTGATCACCTCCGTCGCTGATTGGTGCTCCCGGCGCCGAGGTTGCTAAAGTAACTCCTCGGTTCCACTCTCGGGCGGAACCACGGCAGGTTGCCCGAGCGGCCAAAGGGAGCGGTCTGTAAAACCGTCGGCTTCGCCTACGTTGGTTCGAATCCAACACCTGCCACACGACCCAGCCCCCGTCCTGAGGACGGGGGCCCTCGTGTTTCATGAGGTCCTGTTGTCATGAGGTGCTGGCTCGGCGCGTACGCCAGGCGGGCCAGACGGGCGTACGGTCCGAGCGTGCAGAAACGACGGCGATCCGCCCCGATCTGCATCCTGAGTGCGCCAACCTCGATATGCACGTCGATTCTGCACGCGTACGCCGGCCCACCCGGCGTGCCAGACTGGCCAGCATGAGCGCTGACCCCTTCGACACGCGCAGTGTCGACCCGAACAGTGTCGACCCAAGCAACGCCGACCCGAACGGTGGCGACGAGCGTCGCCAACCACCGAAGCCACTGGTGGTGCTGATCCACGGCGAGGGGCAGATGCCGACCTCGTGGCAGTCCCAGGTCGAGGCGCTGGCCGATGACTTCCAACTGGCCGCACCGTGGATCCGCGGGCTGCGCCCCGGCGCCAAGGACGACTTCGACATGGCCCGCGCCGCCAGTGATCTGATGATGCTGCCGATCAGCCACGGGGTCCGCAGCATGCACGTGGTCGGACTGTCGCTGGGTGGCACCATCGCGTTGCGGATCGCCCTTGAGCAGCCCGATCTGGTCGATCGGCTGGTCCTGGTCAACACCCATCCCGAGCCGTCCTCGATGCAACTCAAGGTCCAGGCCGCGGCGCTGAAGATGATGTCCCGGCGCCGACTCGCTGCCCAGGGCATCAACAAGGACGCCGCCCAGGCCGTCCTGAAGTCGATGGCGGCCGATCGGGTCGGCGACCGACTGGGTGAGATCCAGGCTGACACCCTGGTGATCGCCAGCGCCGGCGACCGCAATCGGAGCGACGCCGCCACGAGGCTCGCCACCACCATTCCGGGTGCGACGATGGAACTACTGGCCGGCGGCCAGCTGCTCAACAGTGACAACCCGGACGGCCTCAACGACCTGCTGGTCCGCTTCCTCAAGCCCTGAGGTCGTACGCCGACTCAGACCGGGCCACCGCTCAGACGTCGTAGTCCACCGTCACCGGCGCGTGGTCGCTGATCCGTGACTCATAGTCGGCATCCCGGTCGGTGCCACCGGACACGGAGGCTTCCGCCAGACCGCGGCTGGCCAGGTGGTAGTCGATCCGCCAGCCCGCGTCATTGGCAAAGGCCTGACCGCGCCAGGACCACCACGAATACGGGCCGTCCTGGTCGGGGTGCAGCCGGCGTACGACATCGTGCAGAGTCCGCGGCCCCAGCAAAGAGCCGAACCATGCGCGCTCCTCGGGCAGGAAGCCTTCGGACTTGCGGTTGGTACGCCAGTTCTTCAGGTCCCGTTCGGTGTGGGCGACATTGAAGTCACCCATCACCACAAACTCCCGCCCGCGGGCGGCCGCGGCCAGCCGAGCCTTGGTCAGATAGCGCGCGAAGGAGGCCATGAAACGCATCTTGCGGCGATACTTCTTCTCCGCGGCAGGCCCGCCATCGGGTACGTCGCCCTTTGGCAGATACAGGCTGCCCACGGTGATCGGCGCCTCGCCGAGGTCCACCTCGATGTAGCGGCCCTCATGCGCGAACTGCTTGTTGCCGAAGCCGACCCGGACCTCGGCGAACGGCGTACGGCTCATCACGGCCACCCCGTTGCGTCCGGCCAGGGTGCCCGCGTCGTAGGCCCACTCCCAGCCCGCCAGCAGGTCGGTGGGGAGTTGCTCCACCGGACACCGGACCTCCTGCAGCGCCACCACATCGGGGGCCCGTTCGGCCAGCCACGACCCGAGGCCACGGCGCTCGGCGGCCCGGATTCCGTTCACGTTCACTGTTGAGATGCGCAGCACGCCGCCACGCTAGCCGACCCCGCCGACAGAGCTGGCCCGCCAACCTTCTAATGTGCACATCATCGGTTCCCCGCCCCCATCGCAACCGAGGAGACACCCATGTCCGATTCCCTGAGCCGCCGTCGACTCCTTCAACTCGCCTCCGTCACCGGTCTGGCCGTCACCGGCGGCGCCGTCTTCGCCAGCACCGCGCAGGCCGCCAGCTACAGCTCACCGGTCGAGGTCGGTTCGCGCTACACCTCCGGCTACGGATGGCGCGACCTCGACGGCAACGGCACGAAGGAAAACTTCCACGCCGGCTCCGACTACGCCCCGCCGACGCCGGGCCAGACCGGACGCCCGGTGTACGCCGCGGCCGCCGGCACCGTGGTCCGCCGCCAGACCGGCGCGATCCCGCTCCACACCGGCTACGGCATCGTCATCGATCACGGCAGCTACTTCTCCTACTACGGCCATTTGGCTGCGTACGCCGTCAGCAACGGCGCCAGCGTCGCGGTCGGCCAGCGCATCGGCACCATGGGCGCGACCGGCAACGCCCAGGGCATCCACCTGCACTTCGGCATCTTCACGGGATCGCCGAGCAACCCGTCCTTCCAGAACCCGCACACCTGGCTGGCCAACAAGGGCATCATCCCCGGAAAGACGCCGCCGGTCACCGGCGGGGGCGGCGGCACCTGGCCCGATGTGGCACTGCCGGTCACCGACAGCCACACCGCCGCCTCCCACGCTGCCTGGGTGAAGCTGATGGCCGACATCGGCTACACCAACAGCTCGCTCACCAAGAACATCCAGAGCTGGCTGAAGGCCAAGGGCTTCTACACCGGCGTCATCGACGGCGTGTTCGGCGCGATGACGGTCAAGGCGCTGCAGACCACGCTGAAGCAGCGCGGCTTCTACACCGGCACCATCGACGGCAACCGTGGCCCGCTGACGATCCGGGCCGAGATCGCCTTCCTCAACGACCAGCGTCGCTTTTACTGAGCGCTCCAATGTGTCGCCTTTACTGAGCGCTCCAATGTGTCGCTTCTACTGAGCGCTCCAATGATTCGCTTTTACTGAGCGCTCCAATGATTCGCTTCTACTGAGCTTCTGCTGACCGATCCGGCTCGCCCGCGTCGTCACCCGACGGGACGGGCGAGTCGCGTCTGGTGGCGGTCTCATCGGGGTTGGCGACATTCTTCACGAGCCGTTCGTGGTGGGTCACCTGCCACACCAACACCGCCGCGGCGGCCACCCCGAGCGCCCACCAGCCGTTGCGGCCGGCGAGTGAGATCGCGTTGTACGCCAGCAGCGCGACGCTGGCCCACCCGATCACCCGCACCATCCGGGTGGACAGCTTGGTCAACGGCAGCAGCACCCCGCCCCACAGCATGTACCAGCCGTGCAGCGCCGGTACGCCGAGCGCGATGACGATGTAGGCCCAGGCCAGGAAGGTGATCGGCCGTTTGGGGGCGACGCGGAAGGCCAGCCAGATCACGATCAGGGCCGCGATCGCCATCCCGATTGTCCGCGACCAGCGCACCGCCACCGACCCGGTCGGATCGAGATTGAGGAGGTTCAACACCCACTGGATGACGGTGCCGACCACGGTTGCCGGGGAGACGGTGGTGACCGACCCCGGTACGCCGGCGGCGTTGATCCAGCCGAAGCCGAGCCCACAGGCCAACGAGATCACCACGAAAGTGGCGACTGCGATCAGAGTCACCAGGGCGCAGCGACCCAGCACCGGCAGGAACGCCCTGGGACGCCAGCCCCGCCAGGTCGAACACAGGATCCCGATCGGGAAGGCCGCCAGCAGCGCCGGCTGTTTCACCGCGGTGGCGACCCCGACCACGATCGCAGCCCACACCAGTCGTTTGTCCATCGCCAGCCACAGCGCGAAGACCACCAGTCCCACTTGCAGTGAGTCGTTGTGGGCGCCGCCGACGAAGTCGGTGATGAGGACCGGGTTGAGGATCGCCGCCCAGCCGATGAGGCGTTGGTCGGCGTGGATCCGGCGCCCGATCTTCGGCAGGAAGACGACGATCAGTGCGACGCCGATGAGAGCCGGGATCCGCATCATCATGCCGGCCAGATAGGGCTGGTTGAAGGTCAGGATCACCATCAGATGGGCGATCTGCAGGCTCAGCGGGCCGTACGGGGCCGGCGTGTAGCGCCACACCGTCGGCACCTGGTCGGCGAAGGTGCCCGGCAGCGTACCGGGGCCCACGTCGTAGGGGTTGAGGCCGTTGCGCACCAGCCAGCCCTGGGCGGCGTACGAGTAGGCGTCATGGCTGAAGATCGGCGGCGCCAACAGGAAGGGAAGGCTCCAGATGATGAGGACCGCGACCGGGTTGACGTCCTGACCACGGGCCGGCCGCAGCCCGAACCAGCCGTCGATCAGCAGCCCGATCCCGGCCAGCGCCGCGACGGTACCGAGGATGGTGCCAGGCGTACTGGCCAGGTGCAGCACGTTGAGGACCGTCCACCACGGACTGGCCTGCGGCAGGAAGGCCGGAGTGAGGGAGCCGAGCACGATCAGGACGGCGCCGAAGAAGCCGCGCTTCACCGGCGTCAGCCGCCAGGCCGCGGACAGTTCCGCGCCCCACCGCCTCAGCAGGCCCTGATCAGTCACCCGCTCAGGGTAGTGGGCGGCGACGGGGAACCGCCCGGTTCGCGGGTCACTCGGTGCGCTTCTCGTACGCCGCCACGTCCGACTGCGCCTGCCGCACCCGCGCCACGTCAAGCTTGCGGGACCGGTCGAAGCGATAGATCCCGTTCTCCTCCTGGAAGACATCGGTGAGCTGGGTGTAGCAGTAGCCGAACATCTGCGGATTGCCCGACAGCACCTGGGTCAGGCCGGCAAACCGGGCGTGGAACTCCTCCTCGTCGGAGACCCGCTGGCCATAACCCCAGGAGTGCGCGGAATCGTTGCCGCGCGCCGCCGCGGCAGCTTCCGGATTCCACCAGATGCCGCCGTACTCGCTGCAGAACATCGGCTGCCCCTGGTAGGGATAGCCGTACGCGGCCCCGTCGTGGGCCCGGTTCTCGTACGGCTTGCCCTCGGCCAGTCCGCTCTGCTGCTCAGCGAACGCCGCCGGGTCCTGTTCGTAGCTGTGGTTGTCCCAGATCTCGGTGTCGCGGACCCGGTGGGAGTAGCCTGAGGCGTCCAGCACCGGCCGAGTGGTGTCGGCCAGTTTGGTCGCCAGATACATGCCCTGGGTGACGTCGTCGAGGACGGTGATCCGGTCGTGCATCACCTGGTGGGTCTCGTTGAGGGGGCACCAGCCGACGATGGCGGGGTGAGAACGGTCCCGCTCCAGCACCTCCAGCCATTGGGTGATGAACGAGGCGGTCGGCTCCTGGTTGTCGCCGCGCGGGCCGCGACCTGACACGCCCCAGTCGCCGAACTCGCCCCACACCAGATAGCCCATCCGGTCGGCGTGATGCAGGAAGCGTTCCTCGAAGACCTTCTGGTGCAGTCGGGCACCGTTGAATCCGGCCTCCAGCGCCAGCTCGATGTCGTGCACCATCGCCTCGTCCGACGGCGCCGTCATCAGGCTGTCGGGCCAGTAACCCTGGTCCAGCACCAGCCGCTGGAAGACTGGTTCACCGTTGATGAGGAAGCGGTCCCCCACCAGGGTCACCGACCGCAGCCCGGCATAGCTGGCGACCTCGTCGACCACCTCGCCGTCGTCGATGAGGGTGAGGTCGATGTCGTAGAGCTCGCCGTGGCCGGGGCGCCACAGGCGTACCCGATCGGCCGGGATCGGGAGCCGCAGCGTCGGCGTACGGTCCGCGTCCGCCAGCGCTTCGGCCTGGCTGATGACGCCTGCTTGGTCACGCAACCGGGCACGTACCACCAGACCGGCGGCGTTCGCCGAGACCGGCACCTGCACGGTGAAGGCGGGGTCCCCGAGCTCGGGGATGATGTGTGGCCGCCCCAGATGGTGTTCGCTGACCGGCTCGGCCCAGACGGTCTGCCAGATGCCGGTGGTACGCGTGTAGTTGCAGGAACTGTTCGCATACCAGGTGGCCTGCTTGCCGCGGGCCTGCGGCTGGTGCCGGGAGTCCCGCGCTCGGACCACGATGGTGGCGGCCGTGTCCTGCCCGGGCGTACGCCGCAGGGCCGCGGTGATGTCGGCGCTGAACGAGGAGAACCCACCGCGGTGTCGGGCCACTTCGACGTCGTTGACCCAGACGGTGGCGTCGTGGTCGACCGCGCCGAAGTGGAGCAGGATCCGCTGGTCCCAGTCGGCCGGGAAGCTGACCTCGCGGCGATACCAAACGGCCTCGTGGAAGTCGACGTCGCCGATCCCAGAGGCGGTCGACTCGGGGCAGAACGGCACCAGGATGTCGCGGTCCAGCTCAGCGGTCCGCAGGCCGCGTTCCTCGCCGGAGTCACCGGAGTCGAAACTGAACTGCCAGCGGCCATTGAGGTTCAGCCAGCGTTCCCGGACCAGCTGCGGGCGCGGGTATTCCGGGCGAGGCTGGTCGGGACTGGCGGCCGCGGCGTGCTGGTCTGCAGCGCGCTGGTCGGATCCGGCGTCGTGCGTCATCGGAGCGTCCTTGGTCGAGAGGGCTGACAACAGCGGGGGGTGGTCCGCTCAAGGCAGAATACAACGTGGTAACGGCGGCGCTAGGATGCCAACCATGACCGAGACGACGGGGACCGGGATGGCGCCACCGCCGCGCCGCCCCAGCATCAAGGACGTCGCGAAGCGGGCCGGCGTGTCGTGGAAGACCGTCTCCAACGTCCTGCACGATCGCCCCCACGTCCGGGCCGAGAATCGCGCCGCGGTGCAGGCCGCCATCGCTGAGCTGGGATATCGCACCAGCTTGGCCGGCAGGCAGCTGCGGCAGGGCCGCACCTCGATCGCCGCGCTGGCGCTGCCCGACATCACCTCGCCCTACTTCGCTGCGCTGGCCCAGGAACTGATCCACAACGCCCGCGGCCGTGGGTTGACGGTGTTGATCGACGAGACCGGCGGCGACCCGGAGCGGGAACTGGCGGCCGCGGGCGGCTATGACATGCACTTCGCCGACGGCGTCATCATGTCCCCGATCTCGGTGCACAGCTTCCAGATCAACGAAGTCCAGCCCCGATCTCCGCTGGTCCTGCTCGGCGAGCGGGAGGACCTCGCCGAGCAGTCGCTGCCCTATGACCACGTCGCGATCGACAACCCGGCCTCCGCGGTCGAACTGACCCGGCACCTGCTCGACCAAGGCTGCCGCCGGTTCGGATTCATCGGCGCCGAGGAGCGGTTCGGGACCGGTTATGTACGCCATCAGGGGGTACGTTCCGCGCTGGCCGAGGCCGGCCTGGAACTGGTCGCCTCGGCGCCCGCGGAGGCCTGGACCCGCCCGGCAGGCGAGGAGGCCGCCTCCGAACTGCTGGCCAGCGTCGGCCACCAGCAGGACCGCGCCGGCCGGACCGATCCCGGCATCGACGCGCTGATCTGCGGAAACGACCTGCTGGCGATCGGAGCGATGCGCACCCTGCGGCAGCAGGGCATTCGGATCGGCGCCGAGGTCGCGGTGGCCGGCTGGGACGACATCCCGGAGGCGGCGTACGCCGAACCGGGTCTCACCACGGTCGGCGCGGACCTGGCGGCGCTGGTGGATGCCGCCCTGGACCGACTGGAGGCCCGCATCGCCGGCGCTGACGAACCGGCCGTGGTCCGGCTGGTCCCGCACCGTCTCCACCTGCGGGTCAGCACGCAGCGCGCGTGACCCAGCCCACGACCCCAGCCGTACCCGAGCGAGCCACCACGACAGCCACCTGAATCCACCCAACCCAAAGGAGCAACCGGTGGACACGTCCAATCCAGACACCAGCCCGGCAGCCAGCAGCCCAACCGATCCGCCCCACGTACGCCGCCATCCGGTCGCCATCGTCGGCACTGGCGGCATCGCCCACGCCCACGCCCGAGGGCTGGCGGAAACCGGCCGCTTCGAGATCGTCGCCGCCGTCGACGTCGACCAGCAGCGCTGCGCCGACTTCTGCGAGAAGTGGGACATTCCGAGCCACCACCCCGACCTGGCCAGCCTGCTGGACAGCGAAGAGGTTGCGGTCGTCCACCTGTGCACACCACCGGGCTCCCACCGTCCGCTCGCGGTCGAGGCTCTCGAGCGCGGTGTCACGGTGCTGTGCGAGAAGCCGCCGGCCATGACGCTGGCCGACATGGACCTGATCCTGGCGGCGGAGGCAACCTCCCGGGGCAGTTTCGCGACTGTCTTCCAGCACCGGTTCGGCAGCGCGGGCGCCCTGCTGGCGCAACTGGCCCACGACGGGTCGCTGGGGCAACCGATGAGCGCGGTCTGCAACACGCTGTGGTTCCGCGACGATGCGTACTTCTCCCCCGACTGGCGCGGCAAGTGGACCAACGAGGGCGGCGGGCCGACGATGGGCCATGGCATCCACCAGATGGACCTGATGCTGGCGGTCCTGGGGCCTTGGTCGCAGGTCACCGCCGTCGCGAAGCGGCAGGCGCGCCCCACGAACACCGAGGACCTGTCGGCGGCGATCGTGGAGTTCGACAACGGCGCGGTCGCCACCGTGCTCAACAGTCTCACCGCGCCTCGAGAATCGAGCCACCTGCGCTTCGACTTCGCCCGCGCCACCGTCGAGGTGGAACACGTCTATGGCTATGCCCCCGAGGACTGGCGTTTCACGCCGGCCATGGACGACCCGGACGCGGCTGAGCTGTGGCGGCCGGCCCCCGACGCCAAGTCAGGTCACGCCAGCCAGTTCCGAGCCATCGCCGACGCGCTGGACGCCGGCGTACCGATCCCGGTCACCAGCGACCAGTCCCGGCTGACGATGGAGCTGGTCGCCGCGATCTATGCCTCCGCCTTCGAAGGGCGGCCGGTGCAGCGCGGCGACATCACCCCCAAATCCCCCTTTGCCACACTCATGGATGGCCACCAGACCCCGTGGCCCGACGTCAAGGAGCCCCACTGATGCGTACGCCCCAACCCGAGCCGGTCCGTCCCGGCCTGTCCCTGACCGAAAACTTCGACGTGGATCTGGCGGTCCACCACACCGCCGCTGACGGCAGCCAGGTGCAGCTGGTGCGCTACGTCTATCACCCCTGGGAGCCGCAGCTGGAGTCGCCGCGGCCCTACTTCCACCCGATCCGCACCTTGGGCGGCAATCTGGTCAGCCTCTATCGCCCCCATGACCACGTCTGGCACAAGGGCATCGCCTATTCGCTGCCCAATGTCGGCGAGGAGAACTTCTGGGGCGGTGTCACCTACGTCCGAGACCAGGGCTATCAGCAGCTCGACAACAACGGCGCCATGGTGCACACCGGCTTCACCAGCCGCGATCATGAGGACGACCGGATCCGGGCCCGGGAGGAGCTGCGCTGGGTCACCCAGGCCGGCGCGGAAATCGTCTGCGAGGAGCGCGACTTCACCATCCGGCTGCTTGACGACACTGCTTGGGTCCTGGAGTGGGGCACCCGCTTCACCAACATCAGCGAGCAGACCTTCCCGATGGGCAGCCCCACCACCCATGGCCGCGAGATGGCCGGCTACGGCGGCCTCTTCTGGCGTGGCCCGCGTTCCTTCACCGGAGGCAAGGTGTACGCCGATGGTCACTCCGCCGGTGACGAGGACCTGATGGGCATCGACGCGACCTGGATGGCGTACGTCGGCCAGCACGACGAGATCGGCGGCGCCAGCACGGTGGCCTTCGTGGACCAGACCCCCGAGCCGCGTCACGGCGGCCGCAGCTGGTTTGTGCGGACCCAGCCGTTCGCGGTGATCAGCCCCTCGCCGTTCTTCTTCGATGAGGTCGACTTCGCCCCGAAGCAGACCTTCAGCTATCGCTACAGCGTCATCATTGCCGACGGTGAACGGCAGCCGAGCGAGATCGCCGAGCTGGTCGCCAGCCTTGACCGCTGAGGGGCCTCACCCGAAGCCCAGCTCCTGACGACGGGCCCGCAGCTGCGCCACCTGGTCGGCGTAGGTCGGGTCCGCCGTCACGTCCCGGGTCTCGCCCGGGTCGACCGCGAGATCGAAGGTGACCTCGGGCGCGGTTTCCCTGTCATCGGCAGGGGCGTACCACTGATATTTCAGGGCGCCCCGTTTGATCATCAGGTTGGTCAGGTCGAACTGGCTCAGCACCTCGTCCCCGGGCAGGGTGGCAGCCTCGCCACGCGCCAACGGCACCAGCGAGCGCGAGTCCAGCCCTGCCGGGCACGGGATCCCCGCCAGCTCGGTGAGGGTGGCGAAGGTGTCGACGGTGCTGACATTGCCCTCGACGCTGGCACCGGCCGCCAGCCCCGGCGCGGCCAACAGCAGCGGTACGCCGACGCTGGCCTCGAAGAACTTCTGCTTCTCCCAGACCCCGTGCTGGCCCAACATTTCGCCGTGGTCGGAGGTATACATCACCACCCACTCCGACAGATCCTGACCGGCGCTTTCCAGCGCCTCGAGCAGCCGCCCCACTCGAGCATCCATCGTCTCGATCATCGCGCAGTACGCCGCTGTCGCCCGCCGCGCTTCGGCCTCGGTGACTTCCCGGCCGATCCGGGCCCGGAACCGCCCGCCCAGGAACGGGTGGTCGAAGGCCTCCTCGTCGAAGGGCTCGACGCGGTCCAGGTAGTGGTCGACCAGATCCGCGCGCGGGGTGGCGTACGGGTAGTGCGGCTCGTTGAGGCTGAGCATCAGCAGCAGCGGAGCCTGGGGGGTGGCTCGGCCGTAGTGCGGGTCGAGGAAGAATCGCTCGACCAGGTGCAGTGCGCCGGTCAGCGCGTACTCGTCCTCGGCCGTCAGCGGGTTGTCGCCGACCCCGCCGCGCCTGATCTCCTCCACGATCGCCCCCACGTCCGGGCCGAGAATCGCGCCGCGGTGCAGGCCGCCATCGCTGAGCTGGGATATCGCACCAGCTTGGCCGGCAGGCAGCTGCGGCAGGGCCGCACTTCGATCGCCGCGCTGGCGCTGCCCGACATCACCTCGCCCTACTTCGCTGCGCTGGCCCAGGAACTGATCCACAACGCCCGCGGCCGTGGGTTGACGGTGTTGATCGACGAGACCGGCGGCGACCCGGAGCGGGAACTGGCGGCCGCGCGCGGCTATGACATGCACTTCGCCGACGGCGTCATCATGTCCCCGATCTCGGTGCACAGCTTCCAGATCAACAAAGTCCAGCCCCGATCTCCGCTGGTCCTGCTCGGCGAGCGGGAGGACCTCGCCGAGCAGTCGCTGCCCTACGACCACGTCGCGATCGACAGCGGGTTGGACAACATCGTCGCCCAGGCCCGTGACCTCAACCAGGGCGCCTGGAAGAACATGGAGCAAAAGGGGCCGATGCCCTGAACTCGGGCAAGAACGTCGAGGTGTTCACCGAGGTCCACTACGGTAGTGGCAGTAGACCAACAGGCTTCACTGTCAGGTACGAAATCGA
This sequence comes from Parenemella sanctibonifatiensis, assembly GCF_002250565.1. Lineage (GTDB taxonomy): Bacteria > Actinomycetota > Actinomycetes > Propionibacteriales > Propionibacteriaceae > Parenemella > Parenemella sanctibonifatiensis. The sequence goes on along the minus strand of NZ_NMVJ01000010.1, from coordinate 51,253 downwards.
CGGTGAACCGTTCAAACAAACCTTCGACCAGTAACCCGATGGGGAGCGACGCTCGCAAGCCGGCGCTGAGCTGCCCCGGCGGCACGCCACCGTCAGGTGAGCCCCGGGCTCCAGGACCCATCGGGACCACCCATCCACCAACAAGCCAACCGATGGAGGAAGCATGAGCGAGGCGTCCAACGAACAGGTGCAGCACGCCTACGAGGCCTACACCAAACACACCCTGCAGACTGCGGTCAACTACATCGAGGGTGACCCAGCGGTGGACACGATCTGGATTTACACCCTGATCAGTCACGGCGCCCTGGAAACCACGGCCTTCTTCCGCTTCAACGGCAAGTTCGTGGACGCCTACGACCTCGCCGAGGCCGACGCCAACCGGGACTACGACCCCCACCAACTGGTCAGCGACCTGGCCCGCGACGAACATCGCGCCCTGGGCAAGGCACTGAAACTGCTGCCGCAGCCCCCCGAGCGCATCATCACCACCTACAACCCACAGTCTGGCGAAGTCAAGGGCGACTGGGACTATGGGGGCGTCATCCTTGACGAGGACGACACCCCGGGGCGGGCCCGCGACCGCTGGATCACGTCCATGGGCGGCACTCCGCTCCTCACCTAGGCTGGGTTCATGCCCCACGCCCAGATGTTCGACGAGGACGACCCCACACTGGCTCGCCTGGAAGAGCTGTGCCTGGGCTTTCCCGACGCCAAGATGAAAGTCAGCCACGGCCGTCCGGCGTTCTACACCACCAAGGTGTTCGCCTACTACGGCGGCTCGATCAAGGTGGACGGCAGCTACGTCCAGCATGGTCAGTCGCTGGTCTTCCTGCCATCACCCGACGAGGCCGAGGCCTTGGCCCAGGACGAGCGGATCTATCGCCCGGCCTACTTGGGCGCCTACGGTTGGCTGGGCCTGGACCTGGGCCCCGACCCCAACTGGGACGAGGTCGCCGAGTTGGTCGAGGAGTCATTTCGACTGACCGCCACCCGCGCCGCGATCGCGGCGTTGGCCGCCCGCTGAAAGTTCCAGGAGAGTTTGCCCGGCGGGAATGGTCCGGTGCTACCGAGTACTTGAATGTTCAATCATCAAGGGAGTCTCACATGACCGGCCTGACCACCATCAACGGAACCTTCGCCATCGACCCCAGCCACACCCGCCTGGGTTGGACCGCTCGCCACGCCATGGTGACCAAGGTTCGCGGCGTCTTCGACGAGGTTGAGGGCACCGCCTCGGGCGATGGCGCCAACCCCGAAAGCGCCCAGATCGACGTCACCATCCAGGCTGCCTCGATCTCGACCGGCAACGCCGACCGCGACAACCACGTCCGCAGCGCCGACTTCCTCGACGTCGAGCAGTTCCCCACCCTGACCTTCAAGTCCACCAAGGTTGAGGTTGAGGACGAGGACACCCTTAACGTGACCGGCGACCTGACCATCAAGGGCCAGACCCAGCAGGTCACGCCGATGGTCACTCCGCCGGTGACGAGGACCTGATGGGCATCGACGCGCTGATCTGCGGAAACGACCTGCTGGCGATCGGAGCGATGCGCACCCTGCGACGGCAGGGCATTCGGATCGGCGCCGAGGTCGCGGTGGCCGGCTGGGACGACATCCCGGAGGCGGCGTACGCCGAACCGGGCCTCACCACGGTCAGCGCGGACCTGGCGGCGCTGGTGGATGCCGCCCTGGACCGGCTGGAGGCCCGCATCGCCGGCGCTGACGAACCGGCCGTGGTCCGGCTGGTCCCGCACCGTCTCCACCAGCGGGCCAGCACGCAGCGCGCGTGACCCATCCCACGACGACAGCTAGCCGTACCCGAAGCGAGCCACCCCCACGACAGCCACCTGAATTCACCCTCAACCAGAGGAGCAACCGGGTCTCGGTTCTCCACCTGCAACTGCGAGCCGCTGGTTGGCCCCTTGGACAAATTCATTCTGTTCCAGCGTCGTGCGGGTTGCGATCCTCCAAAGGTGATTTTCGCAACATCTTCCGGCCGCATCTCACGGCGGGGCTTTTCTCCTGCGCTGACGAAGTAGCATGGGGCAGGTTGCCGCGGGTGCCCCGCAGGCTGATTCGTACGAGAAGGAAGCTGGTGTCTGTGACCGCCGTCCACACCCTCGACCGTGTTGTGATCCGATTTGCCGGTGACTCCGGCGACGGCATGCAGCTGACGGGTGACCGATTCACGGTCGACTCCGCCCTGGCCGGCAACGACATCTCGACGCTGCCCAACTTCCCGGCCGAGATCCGCGCTCCAGCGGGCACCCTGCCGGGTGTGTCGAGCTTCCAGCTCCACTTCGCCGACTACGACATCATGACCCCCGGCGACCGCCCCGACGTGCTGGTCGCGATGAATCCGGCCGCCCTCAAGGCCAACATCGCCGACCTGCCCCGCGGCGGTCTGCTGATCGTGGACTCGGCCGATTTTTCCAAGCGCAACCTGACCAAGGTCGGCTACGACTCCAACCCGCTGGAGGACGGCACTCTTGCCGACTACCAGTTGCATGCCCTGGACCTCACCGGCATCACCGTCGCCGCGGTCAAGGAGTTCGGGCTGGGCCGCAAGGAGGCCAGCCGCTCCAAGAACATGTTTGCGCTGGGCATGCTGACGTGGCTCTACAGCCGCCCCACCGAGGCGACCGTCGACTTCATCGCCGACAAGTTCGCCAAGAAGCCCGAGATCCGCGACGCCAACATCGCCGCCTTCAAGGCCGGGTACGCCTTCGGTGAGACCACCGAGACCTTCGCCGTACGCTACGAGGTCGCACCAGCCCCGGTGCCCGCCGGCGACTACCGGCAGATCTCGGGCAATGCGGCGCTGGCGTACGGGCTGATCGTCGGCGCCCACAAGGCCGGGCTGCCGATGTTCCTGGGCGCCTACCCGATCACCCCGGCCTCCGATGTGCTGCACGAGCTGTCCAAGCACAAGCGGTTTGGCGTCACCACCTTCCAGGCCGAGGACGAGATCGCCGCGATCGGCGCCGCCCTGGGCGCGAGCTTCGCCGGCCATCTGGGCGTCACCGCCTCCTCGGGCCCCGGCATTGCCCTCAAGGCCGAGACGGTCGGCCTGGGCGTGATGACCGAGCTGCCGATGGTCGTGTGCGACATCCAGCGCGCCGGACCCAGCACCGGCATGCCGACCAAGACCGAACAGGCCGACCTGCTGCAGGTGATGTATGGCCGCAACGGCGAGGCGCCGGTCCCGGTGCTGGCCGCCCAGTCCCCCTCGGACTGCTTCGCGACCGCGATCGAGGCGATCGACATTGCGGTCACCTACCGCACCCCGGTGATCATCCTGTCCGACGGCTATCTGGCCAACGGCGCCGAACCGTGGCGCCTGCCCTCGATCGATGACATCGCCTCGATCGACCCGCGCCAGGAACCGGCCCCGGGGGCTGACGCCGAGACGTTCCTGCCCTACAGCCGGGACCCCGAAACGCTCGCACGCCCTTGGGCGATCCCCGGCACCCCGGGGCTGGAGCATCGCATCGGTGGCATCGAGAAGGCCGACCGCACCGGCAACATCTCCTACGACCCGGCCAACCACGAGAAGATGACCGAGCTGCGGGCCCAGAAGGTCGCCGGCATCGCCGACCGGCTGCCCGAGATCACCGTCGATGACCCCGACGGCGCCGACCTGCTGGTGCTGGGCTGGGGTTCGACCTTCGGTCCAATCACCGCCGCGGTACGCCGGGTGCGCGCCGCAGGCGGCAGCATCGCCCAGGCCCACCTGCGTCATCTCAACCCCTTCCCGAAGAACCTCGGCGAGGTGTTGCGGCGCTACGACAAGGTGGTGGTTCCCGAGATGAATTCGGGCCAGCTCGCCATGATGCTGCGTGCGGAGTTCCTGGTGGACATCCAGTCCTACAGCCGGGTCCGCGGCCTGCCGATCTCGCTGTCGGAGCTGGCCAGCGACCTGCTCGCGATGTTGGGGCTGCCGCGCCCCGAAGACGTCGGCGACGAACCCGACGGCGACCACGATCCGATTTCCGAGCCCGGGCATCCGGCCGGCTCGGAGCCCTCGAAGGAGGAGAACGTATGAGCCTCGACTCCGTTTCCACCAACCCCGATCTGGACCCGTCCCGCCCGCGCGGGCTGGCCGGCGTACCGCTGTCCATCGAGCCGCTGACCCGCAAGGACTTCACCTCCGACCAAGAGGTGCGCTGGTGCCCAGGATGCGGCGACTACGCCGTGTTGGCGGCCTTCCAGGGGATGATGCCCGAGCTCGGCATCAAGCGCGAGAACACCGTCATCATCTCCGGCATCGGCTGCTCCTCGCGGTTCCCCTACTACGTCGACAGCTACGGCATGCACTCGATCCACGGCCGCGCGCCGGCGATCGCGACCGGCGTGGCGACCGCGCGAGAGGACCTGGCCGTCTTCGTGGTGACCGGCGACGGTGATGCGCTGTCGATCGGCGGCAACCACCTGATCCACGCGCTGCGCCGCAACGTCAACATGACGATCCTGCTCTTCAACAACCGGATCTATGGCCTGACCAAGGGCCAGTACAGCCCGACCTCGGAGATCGGCAAGGTCACCAAGTCGACCCCGTCGGGGTCGGTGGACACGCCGTTCAATCCGGTGTCGGTGGCGCTGGGCGCCGAGGCCAGCTTCGTGGCCCGGGTGATGGATTCGGATCGCAAGGGCATCAACGAGATCGTCAAGGCGGCGGCCGCGCATCGCGGGTCCGCGCTGGTGGAGATCTACCAGAACTGCCCGATCTTCAACGACCACGCCTTCGACGCCTTCAAGGGGGCCGCCTCGGAGGAGGCGATCATCCCGCTGCGCGACGGTGAGCCGATCACCTTCGGTGCGGTCGCGGAGGGCTCCGGGCTCGGCACCTGGGCCGTGGTGCGTACGGGTCGCGGTGCCGGCCTGGAGGTCGTCGAGACCGCCTCGGTGAGCCGCGAGCAGATCGTGGTCCACGACGAACACGATCCGGACCCCTCGATGGCGTTTGCGCTGTCGCGGCTCACCGACGCCGGCGTCCTGCACCGCGCCCCGATGGGCATCTTCCGCAACGTCGAGCGCCAGACCTACGACGACGCCGTACGCGAGCAGGTCCGCCAGGCCGCCACCCCGGCCCCGACGACCGCCGATCTGGAAGCCATGCTGGCCGGCCGCGACACCTGGACGGTGGGCCAGCGCGACTGAGCGCGTACGCCGGAGCCTCCGCCAGAGCGCCGGCGATCATAGTGGTCGACTCGATCACCCGGGAGGCGCCATCCTGAGCGAGGCCGCTGATCGAGTCGCCCAAAATGATCGGGTCACCGTCTCAGATTCGACGCGCCAGCGAGCCGCCCGTAGCGGGTGACATCTCGACAGAAAAGCTGTACCCGTGACCGTTATGTCATCGTTACGAAATCTCCCATAGTCCGGCCGTTGCTTTCCGTGTTAGCTTCCGATCAATTTCTCGGCAGCCACACCGGAGAGGCAACGCTTCATGTCAACCGAGCACCCCCAAGGCCAATCGCCCCTGCCCGACGGAGCCGACTCCGTCCGGCCCGCGATCACCCCCGAAGCTTTCCAAGAGGTCCAGGCCAGCGAGGACTTCGCTGAGCTCCGCCGGCGGTTCCGCCGGTTCGCCTTCCCGATGACCGCGGTCTTCCTGGTCTGGTACGGCGCCTACGTCCTCGCCTCGACGTACGCGCCGGAGTTCATGGCGACCCGCGCGATTGGTGAGGTCTCGATCGGCATGCTGTGGGGCTTCGGGCAGTTCCTCTCCACCTTCGTCATCACCTGGCTCTACATCCGCCACGCCAACCGCCGCATCGACCCGTTGGCGGGCAAGCTCCGCGAGCGCCTGGAGTCCGGCACGTCGGGCACCTCGGCCACCGAACTGGAAGGGGGCCAGGCATGACCGCGCTGCAGACCCAGCTGGGCAACCCGCTCATCAACATTGCGATCTTCGCGATCTTCGTCGTGGTGACGCTCACCATCGTCATCCGCGTCTCCCGCCAGCCCAAGCGCCACAGCGGCGCCTTCTACACCGGTGGCGGCAGCTTCTCGGGCCGCCAGAACGGTTTCGCCATTGCCGGCGACTACCTGTCGGCGGCCTCGTTCCTGGGCATCGTCGGCGCCGTCGCCCTCTACGGCTACGACGGCCTGCTCTACTCGATCGGCTTCCTGGTCGCCTGGCTGGTGGCCCTGATGCTGGTCGCCGAGCCGTTGCGCAACACCGGCAAGTACACGATGGCCGACGTGCTGAGCTTCCGGATGCGGCAGCGACCCGTACGCCTGGCCGCCGCCATCTCGACGCTCGCGGTCTCCTTCTTCTACCTGCTGGCCCAGATGGCCGGCGCCGGCTCGCTCGTGTCGCTGCTGCTGGGCATCCACGGCGACCTGGCCGAGAGCGGCGTCATCGCGCTGGTCGGTCTGCTGATGATCACCTACGTGCTGATCGGCGGCATGAAGGGCACCACCTGGGTCCAGATGATCAAGGCGGTGCTGCTGGTGACCGCGGTCGTGGTGATGACGGTGTGGTTGCTGGTGCTGTCCGGTTTCAACCTCTCCGACCTGATCACCCAGGCCGATGCGACCACCGACACCGACCTGGTCCGACCGATGGCCCAGTACGGCAACAACCCGCTCGGCTTCGTCTCGCTCGGGCTGGCGCTGGTGCTCGGCACCGCCGGCCTGCCGCACGTCCTGATGCGCTTCTACACCGTCCCCACCGCCAAGGAGGCACGGCGCTCGGTGACCTGGGCGATCGGCCTCATCGGCGCCTTCTACCTGTGCACCTTCGTGCTCGGCTTCGGGGCGGCCTGGCTGGTAACCGGGGAGACGATCAAGGGGCTGCCCGGCGGCGCCAATGCCGCGGCGCCGGCACTGGCGTACTGGCTGCCCGGTCAGGGCGCGGCGGGCTCCATCGTGCTCGGAATCGTCGCCGGCATCGCCTTCGCGACCATCCTGGCCGTGGTGGCCGGGCTGGCGATCACCGCCTCGGCGTCCTTTGCCCACGACATCTACAACTCGGTCATCAAGGACGGCAAGGCCGACCCGGCCAAGGAGGTACGCGTGGCGCGGACCACCGTCGTCGTGATCGGCATCCTGGCGATCATCGGCGGCATCGGCGCCAAGGACCTCAACGTCGCCTTCCTGGTGTCGTTGGCGTTCGCGGTGGCAGCCTCGGCCAACCTGCCCTCGATCCTCTACTCGCTCTACTGGAAGAGGTTCAACACCCAAGGCTCGTTGTGGTCAATCTGGGCCGGCCTGGGCTCGGCGATGATCCTCATCATCTTCTCCCCCTCGGTATCCGGCGCCCCCTCGGCGATGTTCCCCGACGCCAACTTCGCGTGGTTCCCGCTGGCGAACCCGGCCCTGGTCAGCGTCCCACTCGGCTTCCTCGGCGGCTGGCTCGGCACGGTCATCTCCAAGGAACGCGCCGATGCGGCCAAGCAGGCCGAGATGGAGGTCCGCTCGATGACCGGCGCGGGCGCGGAGAAGCCGCTCGAGCACTGAGGGGTGAACAGACGCAGGTTCTCTGCCGCTTCTATACGGTTTGCGGCTCTCGGTTGAGGGACGCGTAGTGGGCTTGCTCGTACTCTACGGGAGGCATTATCTCCAGGCTGCTGTGGAGGCGTCGGTTGTTGTACCCGTCGACCCAGCCGGCGGTGGCGTACTCGACCTCGGCGAGGGTCCGGTAGGGCCCGGGCTGGAAGACCGTGGTGCGGATGCACTCGGTCTTGTAGAGGCCGATCACGCATTCCATCAGCGCGTTGTCAGCCGAGGCCGCCTCCAAGATCTCGTTGGCCCGCCGCAACTCGGCGTTCTCCTTCTTGAGCCTCTTGATCTCGGCGATGTCCTCGGTCGTCTTACCGGGCTTGACCCCGCCATCGATCTCAGCCTGCCGCACCCACTTGCGCAGCGACTCAGGGGTAGTGATCCCCAACTTGCTCGCCACGGACTTGATCGCCGCGGACTCATGGGGATGGTCCGCCCGGGACTCCATCACCATCCGCACCGCGCGCTCACGCAACTCCGGGGTGTACTTCGAGGGACGTGCCATGACAGTGATCCTTTCAACGAATCAACCCTCCAGACACGCCGGGGCGGTTCACTAGCCCCGGCTAAGGTGCTCGGGTGACCGATCCGCGCCAGCCTGACCCGCGTGAGCCCGTACGCCCACCGTCCGGCCCTACCGAGGATGCTGCCTCGATCGCGACGCCGCCTCGACGGTCCGGGGACCGGCCCGCGGCGCCACGTCCCCACCAGGAAGCACCCAACCCGGGTGGGCCGGCGTACGGAGCGCCCCCGACCGTCGGCCAGTCCGGTCACACCGAGCCCCCGCGTCCGGCGGCACCCAGGCCCGGCGAACGCAGCTGGACCCCACAGCCGGGCAGTTCACCGGACCAGCCGGCCGGCCCGCGCTACGTCCCGCAGGCGCCCGGACCGCGCATCGACGCCCCGCAACACGACGCCGAGGAGGTCTGGGTCAATCAGGGCACCGGGCGAGACTTCGCGGCACCCTCGACGGCACCGAAGTCCAAGCGCCCGCCGATCTGGGTGATCGCGCTGATCGCCGGTCTGGTGTTCGCGCTGCTGGGCGGCGGCCTGTTCTGGGTGCTCGGCCAGCGCAGCGGCCCTCAGGTCGCCGACCCCAACGACCCTGACGCGCAGACCGGATCGGGGCCGGTGCTGGCCTATCTGAATGCGTTGGCCGCGGGCGACATCGACACCGCGCTGAGTCTGGGTCCGCGCGGGCCCGGCGCCGACACCCTGCTCAACGCGGAGGCGTTGCAGGAGTCGCTGACCCGCACCCCGCTGCGCGACATCACCGTCTACGAGCCCGACCCGGCCGCGCCCAACCTGGTCAACGCGGCGTACACCCTGGGCGGTCAACAGGTCCGCACCAGTTTCGGCGTCCACCGGGAGAACGACGGCTCCTGGGTGCTGGACCGCAGCACCGTCACCCTCACCATCACCGCCACCCGCACCGACGGCGTACCCCTGCTCATCAACGGCATCGAGGTCACCGAGAACACCCTCGAGGTCGTGCCCGGTTCGTACGCCATCGCCACCGGGCTGCCGTTCCTGGACTACGACCCGGCCGGCGACGTCCTGGCCACCAGCCTGGACGCCTACCCCTCCCTCACCATCCTGGAACCGCGCCTGACCGAGGAGGGCACCGAGGCGCTGCAGGCCCGCGCCAAGGAGTCCCTGGCGGAATGTCTGACCCGGCGCAGTGTCGATCCGGACGGTTGTCCGCAAAGCGTTGACCCGGGCAGCGCCGTGGTCCCCGACAGCGCCCGCTGGACCAGCGCCAGGGATCCATGGCCGCAGGCGCAGCAGCGGCTCTCGGCCGAGGACAAGGGCACCGCCGAGATGTCGGTGCCGCTGGACCTGCGGCTCACCGTCACCTTTGCCTCCGGCGGCACCACCAGCGATGCACCGGTCCAGATCGCGGCGATGCTGAACGCTGACATGCGCGTCACCTCCGAGGACGCCATCGAGATCGTCTGGCAATGACCACCCCCGGCGCTGCAGACCTGGCTGGGATCGTCGTCGAGGCCAGCGAGCTGCTCGGCGAACCGCTCGCCGACCCCGAGCTCCTGAGGTCCGGCCCACGGGCCACGGTCATCCGGGCCAGCCGCTGCACCGGAACCGTCGTGGTCAAGCGCTTTCGCTCGTCCCGGCCGTGGGTCTCGGGAGGCTTCGGGTTTGCCCGGGAGTGGGCCGGCTTGCAGTGCATCCCCTTCGCCCCGGAGCTGTACGCCGCCGCCCCCGGCCTGATCGTGATGGAGGACGTGGGCCGTGGCCCCACCCTCGCTGACCTGCTGCTCGGCGACGACCCGGACGCCGCCCGGGAGGGGCTGCTCGCCTGGGCCACGGCGTTGGGCACCTCGCTGGAGGCTGCTCGGGGCCGGGTCGATCGGTTCCGCGACCTGATCCGGCAGGTCGACCCGCAGACCCGCACCGCGGGCGGGCCACCCTCGCCGGGGCTGCCCCGACGGGCACTGGATCGGATCTCCCAGCACGTCCCCCTCGACCCGCGGGCGACCGCCGAGGTGGTGGCCCTGGCCCTGCCCGAGCCACCCGAGGACGACGACCCGTTCACCGCCAGCAAGATCACCGTCGGCGCCGGCGATTTCTGCCCCGACAACGTCATCATGGCCGACGCCGGCCCCCGGATCATTGACCTCGAAGCGAGTTCGGTCATCCACGTGGCGGCCGCGGGGATCGACGTGGTGCAGCCGTTTTCGACCTGCTGGTGTCTGGCGTCACTGCCGACCGAGCTGGCGTGGGAGACCCAGCACACCTTTGACCGCGCACTCGATCCGGTCACCTTCCGTACGCCGCTGTCGACCATCCACCTCCAGCGCGCCGGCGCGGCTGCGGCCCTGACGATGACCGAAGTCAGCCTGCCCGGGCTGCTGCGGGCCCGCCCGGACGACGGCGCGCCGCCGGGCATGACAGCACCCAGCGCCAGCCGGACGCGGATGGCGTACCGATGGCGCTGGGTGGTGGAACGTTGCCCGGACCTGCCCGGCCTGCAGCAGACCTGTGGCCGGCTGCTGGAGCACTTCGGGTGGGACAGCGAGCTGCCGCCCTACCCGGCGTTCAACTGAGGGTCAGGACCCGCCCCCACCGGCCTTGCGCCGATAGGACTGGGTGTCCACGTGTCCGGAGACGCCATGCATCTTCTGCTCCGGGTCGACACCGACGGCACCCTCGGTCGGGTGGGAACGCTGCTTCTTGCGCTCCAGGGCCTCGCGCATCTTCTCCTTGATGTCGTCGGCCCCGGAGGGATCCGGCTTCTTGCGGCTGTTGTTACTCATCACCACTCCTTCGTCAAGGTAGGTGCCCATCCTGCCGTCTCCGCGCGTCATCGCCAAGGGGTTTGTCAGCCGCGCCCCTGCTGCGGGCTGCCGCTGGCTAGGCTGAGCGCGTGAGCGACAACGACACCCAGACCACTGTTTTCAACCGCGACTGGATGGATCCTGAGGTCCGTCCCGCCGACGATCTCTTCCGCCACGTCAACGGCGGCTGGCTGAAGACCGTCACCATCGACCCCGACAAGCCGATGGCGGCTGCCTTCACCGACCTGCGCGACGCCGCCGAGGAAGCCGTACGCGACATCATCACCGGGTTGGAATCAGGCGCTCCGGGCAGCGAGACCGCCAAGGTTGCCGACCTGTACGCCAGCTTCATGGACGAGGACCGGGTCGAAACCGCCGGCCTGGCGCCGATCGCCGACCAGCTGGCAGCCATCGCCGCCATCGATTCGGTTGACGCGCTTGCCGACCACCTGGGCTGGGCGATCAGCCACGGCGTCGGGTCGCTGCTCGACTTCGGCGTCGACTCTGACCCCGGCGACCCGCAGCGCTACGTGCTGTTTGCCGACCAGTCCGGCATCGGCCTGCCCGACGAGGCCTACTATCGCGAACCTCAGCACGAGGCGACCCGCACGGCGTACGTCGACCACATCGAGGCGATGTTCACCCTCGCCGGCCTCGACGACCCGCGGGCGCAGGCCGAGGCCGTGATGGAGCTGGAGACCGAGATCGCCTCGCACCACTGGGACCGGGTGACCCGCCGCGACCTGAAGAAGATGTACAACCTGCAGACCTGGACCGACTTCGCCGGCACCGGGCTGCCGCTGGCGCGGGTCGCGGAGGCGGCGGGACTGTCGGCGTACCCGATCGAGGACGTCGTCAACTCCCAGCCCAGCTTCTTCACCGATGTCGCAGCGCTGGTGTCCGAGGATCGGTTGCCCGCCTGGCGCAGCTGGGCGGCCTGGCAGCTGCTGCACGCAATGGCACCGCTGCTGAGCTCCGCCTTCGTCGCCGAAAACTTCGCCTTCTACGGCACGACCCTGATGGGCACCGAGGTGCTGCGGGACCGCTGGAAGCGCGGCGTGACGCTGGTCGAGTCCTACCTGGGCGAGGCCGTCGGCAAGATCTACGTCGAGCGCCACTTCAAGCCCGCCGCCAAGGAGCGGATGGACGAGCTGGTCGCCAATCTGGTGGCGGCCTACCGGGAGTCCATCAGCCAGCTCGACTGGATGACCGAGGCGACCCGGCAGGAGGCTCTCACCAAGCTGGCCGCCTTCCGGCCCAAGATCGGCTATCCCGACAAGTGGCGGGACTACTCCGCGCTGGAGATCAGCGCCGACGACCTGGTCGGCAACGCCTTCCGGGCCGCCGACTTCGAGCTGAAGCGGCAGCTCGGCAAGCTGGGCGGGCCGATCGACCGCGACGAATGGCTGATGACCCCGCAGACGGTCAACGCCTACTACCACCCGCTGCTGAACGAGATCGTCTTTCCCGCCGCGATCCTGCAGCCGCCCTTCTTCCACGCCGAAGGCGACGACGCGGTCAACTACGGCGGCATCGGAGCCGTGATCGGCCACGAGATCGGACACGGTTTCGACGACCAGGGCTCCACCTGCGACGGCGAGGGCCGGCTGCGGGACTGGTGGACCGAGGAGGATCGCACCGCCTTCGAGGACCGCACCAAGGCACTCATTGGCCAGTACAACGCGCTGTCCCCCGAAGGCGCCGACGGTCAGCACGTCAACGGTGAACTCACCATCGGTGAGAACATCGGCGACCTCGGCGGCCTGTCGATCGCGTACGCCGCGTACAAGCTGGCGCTGGACGGCACCGAGCCGGAGCCGATCGATGGCCTCACCGGAGACCAGCGGTTCTTCTACAACTGGGCCGCGGTGTGGCGCGCCAAGCTGCGTCCGGAGGCCGTCAAGCAGCGGCTGGCCACCGACCCGCACTCCCCGAACGAGTTCCGCTGCAACCAGATCCTGCGCAACGTGCCGGCCTTCTACGACGCCTTCGGCGTCACCAAGGACGACCAGTTGTGGCTGGATGAGGGCGACCGCGTCAAGATCTGGTGACCAGCACCTCCGGCAGCTCCGGATCCAGCAGCGCCGCCCCGAGCACCCCGCGCACCATCGCCGCGTGGGGGTTCGGGGCGGTGCTCGTGTTGTACGCCGGGCTGGCCCAGGCCCGAATCGTGCCGCTGTTGGGCGAGCATCCGGCCGGTGAGGACTTCGCCGTCTATCAGCGCGCCGGCCAGGCGATCTGGTCCGGCGGCGACCCCTATCTGACCCGAGAGGGATTCCCTTTCATCTATCCGCCGATCGCGGCGTGGCTGTTCGGCCCGTTGGCGCTGCTGTCGTTTCCGGTGGGGTTGGCGTTGTGGTCGGCCGTCAGCGCCCTGCTGACGTGGTGGATCACGTGGCGGGCCGGCGTACGCCGGGTGCTGCTGTCGGCGGGGATCGCGGCCGCAGTGCTGTTGGCCGCGGCTCCGTTCACCAGAACCGTGTCGTTGGGGCAGCTGGGGGTGTTGCTGACGGCGGCGGCACTGCTGGACTTCGGGCGGCCAGCGGGCCGACCCGGGGGCTGGTGGCGCGGCATCGCCACCGGCGTCGCCTCGGCGGTCAAGCTCACCCCGGCCCTGTTTCCGGTGTGGGCGTTGCTGTCCCGGCAGCGCCGGGTCGCGATGGTCGCGATCCTGACCGCGATGGCGTTGACGCTGGTGGGGTTGATGGCATCGCCGGGGCTGACGTGGGACTTTGCGATGGGCCTGCTGCAGGGCGAGACCGGGATCGGGGACCGTGCCAATTCGATCAGCAACCAATCCGTCGGCGCGGCGCTGCGGCGCCTCTTCGACAGTTCGACCGTGGTGTCGGCGCTCACCATCGTGCTGAGTCTGGCCACGGTGGTCGTGGCATTGCTGGCCGCCCGCCGGTGGCACCATGCGGGCCGCGAACTGTTTGCCGTCTGCCTGGTCGGGGTTGCCACCCTGGTGGTGTCGCCGGTGTCGTGGGTGCACCACCACATCTGGGTGCTGCCGCTCGCGGTGGCGCTCATCCTCGAGGGCCGCGGCATCGGCCCCGCGCGCTGGATCGGCCTGGCGTGGGCCGCGTGGCTGGCGTTCTTCCCGCCCCGGCTGGTCCCGACCGACCCCGAGGTGTGGGTCTATCCGTGGTATCTGGACCTGCTCGGCGCGGTCAGCGTAGTGCTGGCGCTCGCGCTGCTGGTGGCGGCGCTGGTCAGCGCGCCGCGGGCCACCCGGCCAAGCCAGCGGCCTGAGCGGACCGGGTAGCCACGCTGCGTGGTCACCAGCTGCCACTCAACGCCGAGAAACGGGGTTACTTCGCAAATATTCGGGTTGAGCGGCAGCTCACGACCATTTTTCGCTGAGCCCTGACCTCAGCTGCCCGGCCGAAGCGGCCACGGATCGGTCTGCTCCAGCAGCCGACCGGCCCGCAGCACCAGCAGGTCCTCGCCGGGTCGGCCCCAGATCGAGGCTCCGAAGGGCAGCTCCTCCCCGCTCCCGTCCTCGTCGCCAACAACCGCCCGGTGGATCGGGACGTTGAGGCAGGGACGGCCCGTCAGGTTGGCGACGCTGCTCCACGGCGTGAACTTCATCTGCGCCAAGAAGTCCCCGGCGGGGTCCTCGTCGTCGCGGAGCGCCCCGACCGGCAGCGGCGGCTGTGCCAGCGTCGGCGCGATCACCAGGTCCAGGTCGGCCCAGCCGTGGGCCACATCACGGTTGAGCTGCTGGACCGCGGCGACCGCCTCCGCGTACGCCAGCCCGCTCACCTCATCGGCACCGGACCGCAGCCACCGGGTCAGCGGCCGCAGCATCGACTCTGCTTCGGGCGGCACCGGCACCGACTTCGCCATCACCGACCACAGTGCCCGGAAGGAGTTCCAGGCGTCGGCGGGGAACGGAACCGGCGCCTCGACCAGCTCGTGGCCGGCAGCCTCCAGCCCCGCCGCGGCACGTTCGGCCGCGCGGATCGCCTCTGGGTGGATCTCGGTCTCAGCCACCACCAGCGGCGCGGTGAGCAGCCCGACCCGCAACCGCGCGGCCGGCTCCTCGATTCGTTCGAGCGCGTCGGCGGGCAGCTGCCGGGACCGAAACCAGTCACCATCGGCACGGCCCTCGTCGCCCTGTCCCACAGTGAGTGCCTGAATGCCAAGCACTTGGTCGCGGACGGTCCGGCTCAACACTCCCGGCACCGCCAGACCTGCGCCGTCGACGCCGGGAGCCGGGGAGATCAGGCCCCGGCTCGGCTTGTGCGCCACCAGGCCACAGCAGGACGCGGGGATGCGCAGCGAACCGCCACCGTCGGATCCGTGGGCGATCGGGAAGAGCCCCGCCGCGACCCCGGCTGCGGCACCGCCGGATGATCCGCCCGCCATTCGGGTGCCGTTGCCCCAGGGGGTGGTAGCCGCCGGCCGGCCCTCCGGTTCGGTATAGGCGGGCAGTCCGAACTCAGGGGTGGAGGTCTTGCCGATGATGACGGCCCCGGCTGCGCGGGCCCGGGTCACCAGCGGGTCGTCGGTGTCGGCGACATTGCCGGCCAGCAGTGCGCTGCCTGCCTCGAACGGCAGACCCGCGACCTGGTTGAGGTCCTTGATCGGGAAGGGCACCCCGAGCAGCGGTGCATCCGCGACGGAGGTGGGGTCATCGGCAAGGGCGTGGTCGAGTTCGACGGCGCGTGTCCTGGCTGCCTCCGCGGCCACCGCGACATAGGCGCCGTTGCGGTCGGTCTCGGCCAGCGCCAGGAAATGGTCGGTCACCTCGGCGACGCTGACCTCGCGGATACGGATGGCGGTCGCCAGCGCCTCCGCACTGAGGTCGTCGAGTCCGGATGCATGCTCTTCAGCCATGAGGCCCACCGTACGCTGAAGTCTCGCCCTCAGCCTGAGGGTTCGCAGAAACCCTCGCGCTGGCCACGTTCGCTGTGCTTGTATTCCGGCATACGAGGGGGCGCGATCGCGCGCTGGAGCGCAACGAAGGGGCATCCACATGTCTGTCATCAACCGAGTCGTCATGGCACTGCTCGCCGCAGTGCTGGCCGTGTCAGGGGCGGTGATCGCCGTCGCACCGGCCGGTGCCGCGCCGACGCAATGGCCGGCACCGCAACAGGTCCAACTGCCGACACCCACCTTTGACGACGCTGCCTCCAGCGTCACGCTGCCCGCAGCCGATGGAGTGACCTGGACGATCAACGACGAGGCGTACGAGCCCGGCACCCACACCTTCGACGCCGGCGACCGAGGCCTCGACGTGACCGTCGTCGCCACCAGCGGTGAGCAGACCCAGACCTGGACCCACGTCCTGCCCCACGTCATCACCGCCACGCCGCCGACCTTCGAGGCCGACCGCGCCCGCGTCTTCGTCCGCAACCCCGCCGGCGCACAGTTCTTCCTCGTCACAGAGGCCAACCCCGCAGGCGTCGGCATGTCCCCCGCCGTGTGGACCGACCTCAGCGAGTACGCCGGCCAGACCGTCACCGTCGAGGTACGCCCCCGCAGCGAGCGCCACCTGGTGCTCGAGCCCAGCAGCTGGTCCTTCGATGTGCCCGGGACGCTCGCGGCGCCCACCTTCGACGACGCCGCCTCCAGCGTCACGCTGCCTGCAGCCGACGGCGTGACCTGGACCATCAACGGCGAGGCCTACGAGGCCGGCACCCACACGTTCGACGCCGGCACCACCGGCCTCGACGTGACCGTCGTCGCCACCAACGGCGTCGAGTCCCAGACCACCACGCACGTCCTGCCCCACGTCATCACCGTGGCCGAACCGACCTACGAGGGCGATCGTGCCCGCGTCCACACCCGCAATCCGGCCGGCGCCCTGTCCTACCTGGTCACCGACGCCAACCCCGAAGGCATCGTGCTGTCCACGGCCGGATGGCAAGATCTCAGCGAGTACGCCGGCCAGACGGTCACCGTCGAGGTCCGCCCGCGCAGCGACCGGCACCTGGTGCTCGAGCCCAACAGCTGGTCCTTCGACGTGCCCGAGGCCCTCCCGGCACCCACCTACGACGACGCCACCTCCAGCGTCACCCTGCCCGCCGTCGACGGCGTCACCTGGACCATCAACGGCCAGGCCTACGAGGCCGGCACCCACACCTTCGATGCCGGCGACCGGGGTCTGGACGTGACGATCGTCGCCACTGCCAGTGAGCGGAGCCAGACCTGGACCCACGTGCTGCCGCACCTCATCACCGCCGAGGCGCCGACCTTCCAGAACAATCCGATGCGGATCTGGGGCCGGTCCGCGACCGGCGCCCAGTATTTCGTGGTCAGCGACGCCAACCCTGAGGGCGTCGTGCTGCAGCCCGGCTGGAATGACGCCGCGGCGTACAACGGCCAGACCGTGACCGTCGAGGTACGCCCGCGCAGTGACCGGCACCTGGTGCTCGAGCCGAACTCGTGGACCCACACCTTCCCGAACCGGCCCAGCTATGACATCAGCACCGGTGACGAGTTCAACGGCGAGGGCCTGTCGACCGAGTGGAGCGTCGTCGCGACCGACGAGCCCTACAAGGGCAAGGCGTACTTCCTGGAGGAGAACCTCACCGTCCGCGACGGCAACCTCGAGATCCGGATCCGGCGCCACTGCCTGACCCGCCCCGACGAGATGCCCAGCGATGCCAACTCGACCGAGGGTGTCTGCCCGGCCGGGACCACCACGACCTACAGCTCGGGCCGGATGGTTGGCCCGTACACGATGGAGACTCCCGGCAAGATCAGCGTGCGGGCGCGGATGGATGACCAGCACCGCGGTCTGACGCTGGCGGCCTGGGCCCACAGCCAAGGCCAGTTCTGTGGCGGCCCGTACCGCACCTCTGAGGTCGCCGAGCTCGACGTTCTCGAGGTCTGGGGCACCCAGGACAGCACCGCATCCAGCCACATCACCTGTGACAACGGCCGCAACAACAGCTACCACGTCAACACCAAGCAGGGCTTGGAGGGCAAGTGGATCGAGTGGTCGATGGAGTTCGACGGCCATTCGCTCTACTACTACCTGCAGGTCGAGGGTCAGCAGCGCGTACGCCTGGACGGCTCGAAGGGGCCGGCCGTCAACGGCGCCTCGCTGGGCATCACCCAGGAGCGCTTCCTCGCCGCGATGCATGACAACAACTTCCGGTTCATCGCGGGCGTCCACCTGCCGGTGAACACCTCCTGGGCTCCGCACGTCCCCGACGACCAGCCCTTCCCGGAGACCATCGACTTGATCGACTACGTCCGCTGGGAGCCGCTCAACCTGGACGGCTGCAAGCCCACCGGCGCGATCGGGCAGGAACATGCCGCCAACCCGCAGCTCGGCAACCACGTCAGCTGTGCGATGGCCGTCGACGGCGTCCCCGGCGCCCAGGTCCAGCACTTCGAGAATGGCCAGATTTATTGGTCGCAGGCCACTGGTGCGCATGCGGTGGTGGGTCGGATCCTGGACAAGTACCTCGCTTCCGGCGGTCCGGCTGCATTGGGTCTGCCCGTCGATGGTGAACTGACCGGCCTGCGCGACGGCGGCGCCTCACAACGCTTCCAGAAGGTCACGATGTTCTGGTCCATCGCCACCGGAGCGCACTGGGCCCGGGGCGACATCCTCGCCAAGTACGCCGCCAACGGCTGGGAAACCGGCAGCTTCGGCTACCCCATCACCGACGAAATCTGCGGCATCCGCAACAACGGCTGCTACCAGAAGTTCCAGTACGGCAACACCCACGTCTACTGGTCACCGGCCACCGGAGCCCACTTCATCCGCGGCCGCATCTTCGACAAGTACACCGAAAACCGCTGGGAAAACGGCGACTTCGGCTACCCCACCACCGACGAAATCTGCGGCATCCGCAACAACGGCTGCTACCAGAAATTCCAGAACGGCAACACCCACGTCTACTGGACCCCGGCCACCGACGCGCACTTCATCCGCGGCCGCATCTTCGACCGCTACACCGCGCTCGGTTGGGAGAACAGTGACATCGGCTACCCCACCACCGACGAAATCTGCGGCATCCGAGGCGGCGGCTGCTTCCAACGGTTCCAGCGAGAGAACGGTCACATCTACTGGACCGGTTCCACCGGAGCCTGGGAAGTCCGCGGCCTCATCTATGGCCACTACGCCAGCCTGCGCTGGGAAAACGGTCGCCTCGGCTACCCCACCGGACCCGAACAATGCCGCACCCTCACCGGCGGCACCCGCGAATGCACGCAACGCTACCAACGCGGCACCATCACCTGGAACAGCCGCACCGGCACCCGCAGCTGAACCAGATTCGCGCGCACCACGTGCAGGAACCGACCAACCCTCACCTTCGAGTAACAAAACGATCACGCCACGTGACGGGAAGCGTGGCTCCTTGATTGGATGACGACGTCACCTCGGCCCACGTCCCTGCAGCGACCTGCAGGCGCGTGACAGGAAAGGAACTCCATGCTCAAGCGACTCTCGCGCGCAGTTGGGGCAGCGATCGCGGTCACCCTCGCCATGGCGCTCGGCGTCGGCACCGCTCTCGCGGCCCCCGGGCCCGTACCGATGCAAACCTTCCAGAAGCCGACGTTTGACTTCCCGACCAGCTCGATCACGCTGCCGGACGTCGACGGGATTACCTGGACGATCCAGATGATCGAACCCACCCCCGCCGGGGAGGTGGTGGCCTACGAGTCCGGCATCCACGCCTTCGACGTGACGGCCTCCCAGGGCCAGCGCTACTCGGTGGTCGCGACCCGCGCCAGCGACGGCCAAACCCAGGAGACCACCGGCTGGCTCCCGCTGATTCTTGAGCCGACCGCCCCCGACTTCCGCGAGAGTGACGAGTTCGTCCGGGCTCCCAGCCATGCCGGCACCAAGTGGTACGCCATGCTGCCCGACGGCACTGAGCAGGAGCTGAAGGCGCTCACCTGGACCAACCTGTCCGACGTCGAGGGTGACTTCACCATCGAGGTCCGCCCGGGAGACTCGAGCGGAAAGCGGGTCTGGCTCGTCGGCCAGACCTCTTGGACCCACAACTGGAACGCCGACGACTTCCCCGAGCCCGCCTTCAATGACGTCGAGGGCACCGTCGAGCTGCCCGCCAAGCCGGGCTTCACCTGGACCATCAACGACGAGCCCTACGAGCCCGGCACCCACGCCTTCGAGGTGCCCGAGCGTGGCGGCCTGCCGATGACCGTGGTATCCGCCCGCGCCGCCGACGGTGCCACCGACAGCACCCTCCACACCCTGCCCGAGGTCTACGAGGCCCCCGCCCCTGCTTTCAGCCAGGCCGACCGCCGGGTAAGCGTGACCCCGCGCTGGGGCATGGAGTGGTATCTGGTCACCGACGACACCGACACCAAGCTGGCGTACGGCGGCCAGGTCGTCGACGTCGAAGGCGACTTCACCATTGAGGTCCGTTCCAACAGTGGCGGCAAGCAGCTGCTGCTGGTCGGTCAGACCAGCTGGGACTACAACTGGTCCGCGAACGTCTTCCCCGAGCCGACCTTCAACTACCGGGACGGCAGCATCACCTTCCCCGAGAAGGACGGCTACACCTGGACCCTCCAGCCGATGAAGGGCAACGAGTACGCCGGCGACAAGATCAGCTACGCGCCCGGCCCCCGTGACATCGCGGTGCCCGAGCGCGGCCAGCGCTACGAGGTCGTCGCCACCCGCACCAGCGACGGCCAGACCCAGGCGTGGCGCGACTGGCTGCCCGAGGTCTACACCTCCCCGGCGCCCACGTTCGACAACGGCGAGCTGAAGGTCTACACGCCGGGCCGCTGGGGCACCACCTGGTACGCCATCCTCGCCAACGGTGAGGAGCGCAAGCTCAACTCCAACAGCTGGTCGCTGATGTTCGACCAGCAGGGTCAGCCGGTCACCTTCGAGATCCGCTCCAACAGCAACGGCCAGCAGCTGCTGCTCGCCGGTGACACCAGCTGGACCCACACCTGGCCGGCCCGCCCCGACTACGACCTCAGCGGCGGCGACGAGTTCAACGACGAGGGCATCTCGGCACAGTGGATCGTCTCCGAGCGGGACACCCCCGCCAAGGGCAAGTCGGTCTACAAGGCCGACAACCTGACCATCGGCGAGGAGGACGGCGAGAGCGTCCTCAAGATCCGGTCCCGTCGTCACTGTGTCGCCTCGCTCGACGAGCCGCTGACCGATGCCAATGGCATCCCGGACGGCGCGACCGGTCAGGCCACCATCTGCCCGCCCGGCACGGTCACGACCTACTCAACCGGTCACATGATCACCGAGTTCATCTATGACGCCCCCCAGCGGGTCGAGATCCGCGCCAAGATGCCCAAGCCGCACGTCGGTCAGACGCTGGCGCTGTGGATGCACAACGACAACAAGTTCTGCAACAGCAATGCTGACTCGCCGAACGCCGACATCGGCGAGCTCGACGTCCTCGAGGTCTGGGACGTCGACAACACCGTTGCCTCAACTCACATGGCCTGCACCGACGGCAAGCTGCGCAGCTTCAGCGTGGGCACCAACGCGGAGCTCCGCGAGGAGTGGCACACCTGGGCGGTGGAGTACGACGGGTACGCCATTCGCTACTACTTCGACGGCGAGCAGCTGGGCGACCGCAACAACCCGGCGGGCGGCCCGATCGACGTCACTGCGCAGCGGATGGGCATCAGCCAGGAGCGCTTCAACAGGGTCATGGAGGATTACGCTTGGCGCTTCATTGCCGGCATCCACATGCCCAAGGATGGCGGCTGGGCGCCGTGGGCCCCAGATGACCGGCCCTTCCCCACCCAGTACGACTTGATCGACTACATCCGGATCACGCCCTACGATCCGGCCAACTGTGCGCCGACCGGTCCGATCGGGCAGGAGTACGCCGCCAACCCGCAGCTGGGTGAGCCGCTCGGCTGCGCCCAGGATGCCGGCGTGGCCGGTGCTCGGATGCAGCGCTTCGAGAACGGGACGATTTATTGGTCGCAGGCCACTGGCGCGCATGCGGTGGTGGGTCGGATCCTGGACAAGTACCTCGCTTCCGGCGGTCCGGCGGCTTTGGGTCTGCCCGTCGATGGTGAACTGACCGGCCTGCGTGACGGTGGCGCCTCGCAGCGTTTCCAGAAGGTCACGATGTTTTGGTCGCTGAAGACCGGCGCCCACTGGGCCCGAGGCGACATCCTCGCCAAGTACGCCGCCAACGGCTGGGAAACCGGCAGCTTCGGCTACCCCATCACCGACGAAATCTGCGGCATCCGCAACAACGGCTGCTACCAGAAGTTCCAGTACGGCAACACCCACGTCTACTGGTCACCGGCCACCGGAGCCCACTTCATCCGCGGCCGCATCTTCGACAAGTACACCGAAAACCGCTGGGAAAACGGCGACTTCGGCTACCCCACCACCGACGAAATCTGCGGCATCCGCAACAACGGCTGCTACCAGAAATTCCAGAACGGCAACACCCACGTCTACTGGACCCCCGCCACCGACGCCCACTTCATCCGCGGCCGCATCTTCGACCGCTACACCCAACTCGGCTGGGAAAACGGCGCCTTCGGCTACCCCACCACCGACGAAATCTGCGGCATCCGAGGCGGCGGCTGCTACCAACGCTTCCAACACTCCAACGGCCACATCTACTGGCACGTCACCACCGGAGCCTGGGACGTCCGCGGCCTCATCTTCAACCACTACGCCACCCTGCGCTGGGAGAACGGCCGCCTCGGCTACCCCACCGGACCCGAACAATGCCGCACCCTCACCGGCGGCACCCGCGAATGCACCCAGCGCTACCAACACGGCACCATCACCTGGAACAGCCGCACCGGCACCAGAAGCTGAACCAGATTCGCGCGCACCACGTGCAGTCCATTCCCGACAACCCTTCGAAACCGGGGTCC
Organism: Parenemella sanctibonifatiensis; assembly: GCF_002250565.1. Classification (GTDB taxonomy): domain Bacteria; phylum Actinomycetota; class Actinomycetes; order Propionibacteriales; family Propionibacteriaceae; genus Parenemella; species Parenemella sanctibonifatiensis. The sequence continues at coordinate 28,631 of NZ_NMVJ01000010.1, read as the reverse complement.
CACGGCATCGACTGCACGTGGTGCGCGCGAACCGAGACCTGAGCCGTCACAACCGCCGATCGAGACGACCGGACCGGGCAGCCTCAGCGGGTTGGGCGCCGCAGCGGGATGACCGCGCGTACCGCCCAGCCACCCTCAGGCGTCGGGCCGGCGCGGACCGTGCCGCCGACTGCGCCGGCGCGTTCCCGCATCCCCCGCAGGCCCAGCCCGCTGCCGGTCAGGTGCGGGTCGCTGTCCGGCGGGGTGTTCTCCACGGTGATGGTGAGGTTGTTGGCAGTCACCGCCAGGCGTACCGAGATCTCACTGCCGGGGGCATGCCTGACCGCATTGCTGAGCGCCTCCTGGACGATCCGGTACGCCGTCAGCGAGTTGACGTCAGAGACGACCGATTCGTCGACGTTGCCGCTCGTCTCGAAGTGGACCGTACGCCCACTGCGCCGGGTGCTCTCGACCAGATCCGGGATTCGGCTCAGGGTCGGCTCCGGCGTCAGATCCTGGCTCGTCTCGTCCTGCCGCAGCACCTGCAACAGCACCCGCATCTCCACCAGCGCCTCACGAGCCGAGGCAGTGATGTCGTCCAACTCGGCCACCACTTCGGGCGCCACGCCGTCGATCCGGTAGTGCACCGTCGAAGCCTGGATCGAGATCACCGACAGGCTGTGGGCCACCACGTCGTGCAGTTCCCGGGCGATCCGGCTGCGTTCCTCGACCAGTTGACGCCGTTCGGACTCAGCCTCGGCGCGTTGCTGCTGTTCGATGGCGCGTGCCCGGCTCGCGACCCAGAGGCGGATCACAACACCGAAGGCGATCACCAGGATCAGAATCGAGAAGAGCGTCACCAGGTTGCCCGAGATCGGCTGCCCGTCAGCCGGGTCGCCCAGCAGCACACCCCAACCGGTCGCCAAGGTCACTGACAGCGCCGCCGCGGAGCTGGCCACCGGCCACGGCTCGCGTACCGCCAGCAGCAGACAGGTCACCGTCACCGCCAGCAGCGACACCACCGGCACCGGCCAGGGGAAGCCGTGGTCGCCGGCGGTCAGCGGCACCACCACCGCGATGCTCAGGGCCGTCACCGCCACCGACCACCAGGGGCGTACCAGCGCCAACAACAGACCGGCCGAGTGCAGCGCCGAGATGGCGAAGGCGAGAGCGACCGGCACCGGATAGATGGTGGGCAGCAGGGCCGCGCTCAACACGGTCAGGACCACCGCGGCGCCGATCGCGACCACCACGATCACCCGCCTGGATGCCAACGGCTCACCCGGATGGCGCATCAACATCTGGAACCAGCGCGGCAACGGCTGACTGCCGGGGTCGCCCCCGCGAACGCCCGGTGCTCTCATCGCCGCCTCCCTGGTGCCACCATCGCCGCACCGGGCAGCGATCGTCCAACCATTTCTCCGGGCTGGCCGGCTGCCGTAGGCTCGGCGTCACCACGGGCGGATCCGGATCCGCCGTTGCTCGTCCTGGTGACCATGTCACCAACCTACGCAGCAGCGTGCGGTCGTGCATCACTCCCGGGTGGAGCGCGGCCGTCATACCTGGGAGTGACCGCATCATCGTGGAGAGGAAGCTGGTGGACGCACCGCTGGACCGGCCGATCAGGCTGGTGATCATCGACGACCAGGAGATGGTGCGCAAGGGCTTCGGGGCGCTGCTGCAGGCCCAGCCCGACATGGAAGTGGTCGGTGAGGCCGCCGACGGCAGTCGCGCGATCGACTTGGTCACCAGCACTGACCCGGATGTCGTGCTGATGGACATCCGGATGCCCGAGGTGGACGGATTGGAAGCGGCCCGCCAGATTGCCGCGCTGCCGGACCACTCCCCCCGGCTCATCATGTTGACCACCTTCGACATCGACCACTACGTCTTCGATGCACTGCGGGCCGGCGCCAGCGGCTTCCTGCTCAAGGATGCGCGGGTGGAGGACCTGATCCACGCCGTACGCGTGGTGGCCGCCGGCGAGGCGCTGTTGTCCCCCTCTGTGACCCGTTCGCTGATCGCCGAGTTCGTCGCGCGCCCGGACCGGCAGCACGCCCCGGTACGCCTCGAGGAGCTCACCGAGCGGGAGCTGGAGGTGATGCGGCAGGTCGCTCGCGGCCTGTCCAACAGCGAGATCTCCGCGGAGCTCTTTGTCGCCGAACAGACCGTCAAGACCCATGTCAGTCGGGTGCTCGCCAAGCTCGGATTGCGTGACCGCGCCCAGATCGTGGTCGCGGCGTACGAGTCCGGAGTTGTCACAGCCGGGGACTAGTCACTCCCGGGTAGGGGTCCAGGTCGGACCGAGGGAGTGACGTTTTTGGGCGCTGTCGCGGCCACGATTGCTGCATGACCCAGCTGCTCACCACGTCGAGCCCCGACGCCGCCCCACGGCGCACCAGCCGCAACCCGTTCGCCAACCTGATGGCCACGGTGAAGCAGGAGGGTCTGTTCGCGCGTTCGTACGCCTACTACTGGACCCTGCTGATCACCCTGACGCTGGTCGGTGCCGGGTTGTTGACTCTGTCTGCTCTCATCGGCGACAGCTGGTGGCAGATCGCGATCGCAGTCGGCATCGCCTTGGTGATGACCCAGTTCGGCTTCCTGGGCCACGATGCTGCCCACCGGCAGATCTTCACCAGCGCCCGCTGGAGCGACGGTGTCGCACTGGTGGTCGCCAACCTCTTCGTCGGATTGGGCATCAGCTGGTGGAAGAAGAAGCACACCCGACACCACGGCGGCCCCAACAAGATGGGCGTCGATTCCGACATCGACAACGGTGTGGTCGCCTTCACCCCGAGTGACGAGCAGACCCGGCTGGGACGCTGGATGCGACGCCGTCAGGTCTGGTTCTTCTTCCCGATCGTGTCCCTGGTGGGACTGCAGATGGACGTCAACTCCTTCAAGCACCTCTTTGCCCGCGGCGAGGTGAAGAACCGGTGGCTGGAGCTGGCGCTGCTGACGATCCACCACGCCGGGATGACGATCTTCGCCTTCTGGGCGATGTCGCCGGCGATCGCGATCACCTTCCTGGTGGTGCACAAGCTGGTCTTCGGCTTCTATCTGGGCATGGTGTTCGCCACCAACCACATCGGCCGACCCACCGTCGGCCCGGACGTCAAGATCGACTTCCTCAGGCGTCAGGTGCTGATGAGCCGCAACATCTCCGGCGGCCCGGTGGTCTCATTCCTCATGGGCGGGCTGAACCACCAGATCGAGCACCACCTCTTCCCGTCGATGTCGCGCCCCAACCTGGCCCGAGTGGTCCCAATCGTGAAGGACTTCTGCCGCGAGCAGGGCATCGACTACCACGCGACCACGCTGTGGCAGGGCTACGTCGAGGTGGCGCGTCACATCGACGAGGTCGGTCACGGCGACATCGACATGTTCGAGTGCCCGATCGCCGCCGCGATGGCACCGGCCAACCACCCCAGCCTGATGCGCGCCTGACCGTACGCCGCGCAGTCTGCTCATCCGAGCGCAGGCTGTTCATCCGCTGCTCACCCGGGGCATCTACGCTGCGGCCATGCGCTTGGGCATCGACTTCGGCACCACCCGCACCCGAGTCGCGCGGGTGGACCGGGGCAACTATCCGGTCGTCAGCTTCACCGACCTCAACTCCGACGCCGTCGACCACATCCCCAGCCTGATCGCCCGCGGTGCCGACGGTGCCTTGCGCTATGGCTTCGCGGCGCTCGCTGCCCACCAGCAGTCCGGTACGCCGCTACTGCGCAGCCTGAAACGTCACTTCGCCGATCCCGCCGTCACCGCCGACACCGTGATCGAGGTGGGCGGTCGCCCCGAACGCCTCGCCGACCTGTTGGCAGGCTTTCTGGGACACGTCCGCCAGGCCCTGCTGGCGGCCCTTCCCGACGCCGCCGACGAACCGCTGGAAGCGATGATCGCCACCCCGGCTCATGCACCCGGCGTCCAACGTTTCCTCACGCTGAGCGCCTTCACCGAAGCCGGCTTCACGGTGCTGGGCATCGTGCACGAACCGTCAGCGGCCGGCTTCGAATACACCCATCGGCAGCCGCGCACCCTCAACTCCCGCCGGGACCAGGTGGTGGTCTATGACCTGGGCGGCGGCACCTTCGACGCCTCGCTGATCCAGGTCGCGGGCGGCCGCCACGAGGTGCTCGACTCCCGCGGCGACAACCGGCTCGGCGGCGACGACTTCGACGCCGCGCTGGCGGGACTGGCCGCGCCCGGCGTACGCGCCTCGCCGGATCTGCTCGATGAGTGCCGCACCGTCAAGGAAGCGATCCAGCCGCAGACCCGCCGGATCGTGGTCGAGGTCGACGACGACCTCATCACCATCCCGATCACCGACGTCGCCACCGCGGTGGCGCCCTTGGTCGATCGCAGCATCGACACCATGACCGGTCTGGTCGGCGACTCCCTGAACGACACGTCGGTCGCCGGCATCTATCTGGTCGGCGGCGCCTCCGGGCTGCCGCAGGTGGCCCGCCAGCTGCGAGACCGATTCGGCCAGCGGATCCACCGGTCACCGCATCCGTCAGCCTCCACCGCGATCGGGTTGGCCATCGCCGCCGACCCCGATTCGGGTTTCAGCCTCACCGAACGATTGTCGCGCGGCTTCGGGGTGTTCCGAGAAGCCGAGGGCGGCCAGCGGGTCAGTTTCGATCCGATCTTGGGGCGCGAGGCTCGGGTCGGCGGACCGGCACAGACGCGGCGTTATCGGCCCCAGCACGACATCGGCCGGTTTCGCTTCGTCGAGTACGCCGACTTGGACCCGGCAGGCATGCCCACCGGGGACATCGCGCCCTTCGCCGACGTCGTCATCCCGTTCGACCGGGCCCTGCGACATGCACCGGTGTCGGCCGAGGCGCCGGCGCACCGGACCGGACCCGGGCCGCTGATGGAGGAGAGCTACACCGTCGACGAGAACGGCCTCGTCGAGGTGACCATCACGGACCGCGAGGACGGCTGGTCACTGCGGCACTCGATCAGCTACCCAGCCGGCGAAGCCCCAGCGCACTGAGGAAATGCAGCTCAGATCGCCGAAATCGGGCGTACAACCACGCGAAGCTGTAGTTGTGCCCGTCCGGCGGATCGGGTGCGTACGCCGGCTCAGTCGGTGGCGTCGTCGGCGGCCGCTGCCCGGCGTACCTGCCGGCCCAGCAGTCGGTCGTACGATCCGCGACTCAACCTTTTGACGGACCCGTTCGCCAGAGCTCAGACCGAGCGGGTCACCACCGAGTCGCACATCTCACTCAACGCATCGCGGGCGGCGCCGGCCGGCAGCGCCGCCAGGTGGGCTCGGGCCTTCTCGGCCCGGGCCGCGATCGACTCACGGGCAGCGTCGATGGCGCCGTGCTGGCGCAGCAGTCGCAGCGCCTCGGGCAGGTCTTCCTCGCTGACCGGGCCGCTGATCAGCTCCCGCAGCCGGGCGTTCGCCTCGGACTCGTCCTCCAGAGCGAGCAGCGTCGGCAGGGTCAGGACACCCTCGCGCAGGTCCGTGCCGGGAGACTTGCCCGACACGTCGGAGGTGACGTCCAACAGGTCGTCGCTGAGCTGGAAGACCAGCCCGATCTCTTCTCCGAACTGGCCCAATGCCTCCAGCTGCTCGGCTGGCAGCCCCGCCACCATGCCACCGAAGACGGTCGAGGCGGCAATCAGCGAGCCAGTCTTGTCAGCCAACACCGCGAGATAATGCTCGAAGGCGTCAACCCCGTCAGCGGGGCCGGTGGTCTCGTTGATCTGACCGGTCACCAACCGGGCAAAAGTGTCGGCCTGCAGCGCGACGTAGTCGGGGCCCAGCTGTGCCACGACCGCAGAGGCGCGGGCAAAGAGGTAGTCACCCACCAAGATCGCCATCGAATTGGACCAGCGAGCGTTGGCGCTCGGTGCGCTGCGGCGTACGGAGGCCTCGTCCATGACGTCGTCGTGATAGAGGCTGGCCACGTGGGTGAGCTCCACCACCACGGCCGCGTCCACGATCCGCTCCCTGGGCGCGTCGCCGGACAGCTGGGAGGCCAGCACCACCAGCCCGGGCCGGAACCGTTTCCCGCCAGCCTTGATGATGTGCTGGCTCGCCTGATTCATGAGGTCACTGCGAGCAGCGGCCATGTCCATCAGCCGCTGCTCGATGTCAGCCAGACAGGACTCCCAGATCCGGTCCAGGTCCTCGCGTGTGGTGGCCAAGTTCTCCTACCTCAGGAATCCACCGGCTTGGGCTGCGAGCTCCAACACCGGTCCGGGCACGACGCCCAGCACGAGGGTAGCGACCAGCCCGATGCCGAGCGTGACGGCGGTGCCCCAGCCCGGGACGACGACCTCGCCAACCTCACCCTCAGGATCACTGAACCACATCGCCACGACAACCTTCAGGTAGATGAAGGCGGCCACCACGCTGACCAGCACCGCAACCACGACCAGCCAAGCGTAGCCGCCGCTCCAGGCGGCCGCGAAAACGGCCCACTTGCCCATGAAACCGGCGGTCAGCGGGATGCCGGCGAAGCTCAGCATCAGCACCGTGAAGATGCCGGCGACCAACGGGCTGCGACGTCCCAGGCCGGCCCACTGGTCCAGTCGGGTCGCCTCGGAACCGTTGCCCTCCCGCACCATCGTCACGATGGCAAAGGCGCCCAACGTCGCGAAGCCGTAGGTGACCAAGTAGAACAGCACCGACGAAACCGAGCCGAGCTGAGCGACCGAGCCTTCTTCGGCAACGCTGGCGCCCACGACTGCAGTCATGAGGAAGCCGGCATGCGCCACCGAGGAGTACGCCAGCAGCCGCTTCATGTCGGTCTGCACGATCGCCATGATCGAGCCGATCAGCATGGAGGCGACCGCGACGACGGCGAGCATGATCTGCCAGTCCCAGCGGTAGCCACCGAAGGCGACGAAGAAGAGCCGCAGCAGCGCGATCATCGCGGCAAACTTGGTGCAGATCGCCATGAATCCGGTGACCGGCGTCGGGGCACCCTGGTAGACGTCAGGCGTCCAGGAGTGGAAGGGCACCGCGCCGACCTTGAACATCAACGCCGCACCCATCAGCGCCATCCCGGCCAGGATCATCCCGTCGGACTCGGGCAGCGCGGCTGCCGCGGCGATGGCGGCGAAGTCCAGCGACCCGGCGTACCCATAGGTGAGCGCCATGCCATAGACGAAGAAGCCCGAGGACAGCGCGCCCAGCAGGAAGTACTTCATCGCGGCTTCCTGCGACAGCAGTCGGCGGCGCCGCGCCATCGCGGACAGGATGTACAGCGGGAAGGACAGCACCTCCATCGCAATGAACATCGTGACGAGGTCGTTGGCGGCCGGGAACATCAACATGCCCGACAGCGCGAAGAGCACCAGCGGATAGACCTCGGTGAGCTCGATGCGGGCAGCGGTCGCCTCCCGCTCCGTCGGCGACCCGGGCGGGGCCGCGGCGTTGGAAGCGAAGGCGCTGACGCCGTGGTAGACCTTCTTCTCGGCCATCAGCAGAACCGCCAGCCCACCGAAGATCAGCAGTGCGGCCCAGCTGAAGTACGCCGGTCCGTCCACCATGATCGAGCCGAGACCGGCCAGGCCACCGACACCGGCGGACCAGTTCATGACGGTCGCCACCAGGGCGGCAACGATGGTGATGAGCGTCAGGCCGACCTGCAGGCCGTGCCGTGCCTCACGCGGCGCGAGCGCCTCCACCAGCACACCGATGCACGCCCCGCCGAGCAGGAAGAGAATCGGCAGCAGCAGTCCCAGCTGCAGGTCGCTGATGGCAGGCTCGGGAAGCCTGGTTTGCAGCACCGCATGCAGTGGGCTCAGGAACAGCGGGCTCATCGGTTGGCCCCCTTCGGCTCAGGGTCGGTGACTCCGGCGTGCTGCTGGATCTCCTGCGACACGGGAGTGATGACGTCGAGCATCGGCTTCGGGAAAAAGCCGAGCACGAGGATGAGGGCGATCAGCGGGCCGATGGCCAGCTTCTCCCGCCCGGACAGGTCGGAGGTGAAGGTGTCGGAGACCTGCTCGGTCACCGGCCCCGTCATCGTCCGCTGATAGGTACGCAGCACGTAGACAGCTGCCAGCACCACCGCGATCGCGCTGATCGCGGCGGCCCAGGGGTAGCGGCCGAACGTGCCGGCCAGCACCATGTATTCGGAAACGAAGCTCGACATGCCCGGCAGCGCCAAGGTCGACAGTCCCGCCACCAGCAGGACGCCGGCGGCGATCGGCGCGACCTTCTGTACGCCACCGAAGTCGGCGACCACTCGGGAGCCGCGACGCTTGGTGAGGTAGCCGACCGCCAGGAACAGCGCCGCCGTCGACAGGCCGTGGCTGACCATGTAGAAGATCGCGCCGGTGAGCGACTGGGTGGTCAGCGCGAAGATGCCCAGCACGATGAAGCCGAAGTGGCTGATCGAGGTGAAGGCAACGAAGCGCATCAGGTCCCGCTGTCCGATCGCGGCGAGCGCGCCGTAGAGGATCGAGATGACGGCCCAGATGATGATCAGCGGGGTCGCCCACTGGCTGGCCTCGGGGAAGATCCCCAGGCAGATCTTGATCATGCCGAAGGTGCCGAGCTTGTCGAGGATGCCCGTCAGCAGCGTCGCGCCGCCCGGCGTCGATTCCTCAGCCGCCGCCGGCAGCCAAGCGTGTACGCCGACCATCGGCGCCTTCACCGCGAAGGCGATGAAGAAGCCCACGAACAACCAGCGGCCGACGTTGCCGTCGATGCCGGTCTGAGCGAGCTCGGAGATCAGGTAGGTGGGGCTGCCCTGACCGGCGGAGGCGGCGTACAGACCGATCACCGCAGCCAGCATCAGCAGACCACCGGCCAGCGAGAAGATCAGGAACTTCACCGCTGCGCTGGCACGCTTCGCGCCGCCGAAACCACCGATGAGGAAGTACATCGGGATCAGCGTTGCCTCGAAGAGGAGGTAGAACAGGAAGACGTCGGAGGCCATGAAGACCAGCACCGCCAGGCCCTCCAACGCCAGCGCCAGGCTGACGAAGGCGACGCCACCGAAGCGCTGCTGCGGCACCAGCTTGGAACGGCGGCCGGGCTCCGGGTCGGCTTCGCCGCGCGGATGGGCGTGGTGGTCCGGGTCGTCCCAGGTGGCGATCAGCACCACCGGCACCAGCACCACGGTCAGCAGCACCATCACCAGCGCGAGCGGGTCCAGCGCCAGCGCGAAGTGGGCGCCGATCATCGGAATCCACTGGATCGCACCGTCCAGGCTGCCATCGGACCCGGTCACCGCGGCGTACACCGCCAGCGCCAGTGTCACCACGGCAAAGCCCAGTCCTACCCAGCGGGCCGTGGCCCCCTTGAGGAAGGCCACCACGAGCGCGCCCACCAACGGCACCGCGCCCAGAATCGTCAGCATCACAGGAAACATGTCGATCCCCTCAGGCCAACCGGCCGATGATCAGCACCAGGCCGACCGCGAGGCCGCCCAGCACCATGGTCAGGGCATAGCTGCGGACGTAACCGTTCTGCAGCTTGCCGATCGCCTTGGACAGTCCGCCGGTCGCCGCGGCGCTGGTGTCGAGGCCGCCGGAGAAGAATCCGTCGTCCACCGCGGTCACGCCGCGCACCAGACCCATCACCGGAGCCACGACGGCACCGTGGTTGATGGCATCGCCGAAGAGGTCGTTGCGACCGATCACCGCGAACGGGTTGCGGGTGCGGGGCTGCTTCTGCGGGAGGTCCCCGCGTCCGTACGCCAGCCACCCGATGACCACGCCGATCGCTACCACGGCCAGCGTCGCGAAGGCGACCGGGCTGGTGGCGAAGATGGCAGGTTCGTGGTGGACCTCGGCACCGATCGGTTCGAGCCAGTGCCCGATCCAGCTGTTCATCACGAAGCCGGCAGCCACCGACAGCACCGCCAGGATGATCAGCGGCACGGTCATCGAGGCCGGTGACTCGTGCGGATGGACACCCTCACGCCAACGCTTGGCGCTGAAGAAGGTCATGAACATCAACCGGGTCATGTAGAAGGCCGTCACGCCGGCACCGAGGATGGCCAGCGAACCCACCACCGCGTTGTGCTCGAAGGCCGCCTCGATGATGTGGTCCTTCGAGTAGTAACCCGACAGGAACGGGAAGCCGATGATGGCCAGGTAGCCGCAGGCGAAGGTGCCGAAGGTGATCGGCAGCACCCGGGCCAACGCACCGAAGCGGCGCATGTCCACGTCGTCGTTCATCGCGTGCATCACCGAACCGGCGCCCAGGAACATGTTCGCCTTGAAGAAGCCGTGGGTGATGAGATGGAAGATCGCGAAGGCGTAGCCTGCCGGACCGATGCCGGCGGCGACCATCATGTAGCCGATCTGCGACATGGTGGAGCCAGCGAGCACCTTCTTGATGTCGTCCTTGGAGCAGCCGATCCAAGCGCCGGCGAGCAGCGTGATGGTGCCGATGATGACGACCACGGTGGTGGCGGTCTCGGACTGGGAGAAGATCGCATCCGAGCGGACCACCAGATAGACGCCGGCCGTGACCATGGTCGCGGCGTGGATCAGCGCCGACACCGGGGTCGGACCTTCCATGGCGTCCAGCAGCCACGCCTGCAGCGGCACCTGGGCCGACTTCGCGCAGGCACCGACCAGCAGCAGCAGACCCAGCAGGGTCGCCGTCGGGCCGAGGTTGGCGGCGCCGGCGTTGACATCGGCGTACGCCGTGCTGCCGAACCAGGCCAGCATCAGCATCATCGCGATGGACATGCCGACGTCACCGACACGGTTGATGACGAAGGCCTTTTTGGCGGCGGCCGCCGCGGACGGCTTGTGCTGCCAGAAACCGATCAGCAGGTAGGAGGCCAGACCAACGCCCTCCCAGCCCACGAAGAGCACGATGTAGGAGTCGGCCAGCACCAGCAGCAGCATCGCGGCGACGAAGAGGTTGAGGAAGGCGAAGAACCGTTCCCGGCGCTCGTCGTGAGCCATGTAGCCGATCGAGTAGATGTGGATCAGCGAGCCGACACCGGTGATGAGCAGCACGAACAGGATCGACAAGACGTCGACCTGAAGGCCGACCTCGATGGTCCAGTTGCCGGTCGAGAACCAGTCCCACAGGGTCTGGTTGACCTGACGCGCTTCGGGCGCGGCCGCGAGCAGCTGAACGAACATCGCCACGCCCAAGCCGAAGCTGCCCAGCACGGCAGCCGTGGCGAGGTAGTGGGCGAAGCTCTTGGCGTACGAGCCGAGCAGCAGCAACACACCACTGACGACCAGCGGCAACGCGATGATCAGCCAGGCGAGTGAGAACACGCCAGTCGGTTCGGCTGCCTGCATGGGCAGCCCCAGAAATGCGTTCACGACTTCACCACTTCAGCAGGTTGGCGTCGTCGACCGAGGCCGAACGGCGGGAGCGGAAGATCGCCACGATGATCGCCAGTCCGATGGCGACCTCGGCGGCTGCGACCACCATGATCATGAGTGTCGCGAACTGGCCATCAAGCGTGCCGTGGTGCCGGGAGAAGGCGACCAGCGCCAGATTGGTGGCGTTGAGCATCAGCTCGGCGCACATGAACGCGATGATGGCGTTGCGGCGGATCATCAGACCCACGGCGCCGATCGTGAAGATGATTGCCGAGAGAATGATGTAGTGCTCGGTGCTCACTCCTCGTCCTCCTCGTCATCGGACAGGCTGGCAGAAATCGCGCGGTGCACGTCGTGGTGGGCGTCGGCCAGACGCTCCCCCTCCAGCACCTGCCCGCGGGCGCGCAGGGTCGGCGAGACCGAATTCTCCGCGACGGTGCCGTCGGCCAGCAGCGCCGGGGTGTCGATCGCGTTGTGCCGCGCGAAGGTGCCCGAACCGGGCAGCGGGCCGGGGTGGACACCCTGCTCGGAGTAGCGACGCATCCGCTCGGCAGCCAGCTCGGGCTGCGTCTTCTTCTTGGTGAGGCGCTCGCCATGGGCCAGCACCATCGCCGCCACCGCGGCCGTGATGAGCAGGGCGGCGATCGCCTCGAAGACGAAGATGTAGCGGTGGAAGATCAGTTCAGCCAGCGCCTCGGCGTTGCCGATCGAGTTCGCCTCGGCCAGCCCGGCGGGTTCACCCGTGACGGCATTGCCGATCGCGAGGAACAGCAGCGCAAACAGGCCGACACCGGCGACCAGCACATACCAGCGCTGGTTCTTGATGGTTTCGATGGTGGAGTCGGAGGAGTCGACGCCCACCAGCATCATCACGAAGACGAAGAGCATCAAGATGGCGCCGGTGTAGACGATGATCTGGATCACGAAGAGGAACGGCGCATCAAGGGCGGCGTACTGGATCGCGAGGCTGATCATCACAGCAGCGAGGCAGACGGCGCTGTGCACTGGCTTGCGAGCCAACACGGTGCCCAGAGCACCGAGCACGATCACCGGGGCGAGCAGCCAGAAGGCCACCTCCGCCCCGGCTGCCATGGCAACGACGGGGGTCATCGTCCCTCATTCCTGGTCGAGCTGCCGGTGGCGGCCGGCCCCGTACGCGTGTCCGGGGCGCCCGTGGCGGGCAGCCCCAGGAAGTACTCCTGCTCCGAGTCACCGAGGCGACGCGGGTGCGGCGGCTGTTCCATGCCGGGCAGCAGCGGCGCCAGCAGGTCATCCTTCTCGTAGATCATCTTCGCCCGCGTGGTGTCGGCGAGCTCGAAGTCGTTGGTCATCGTCAGCGCGCGCGTGGGGCACGCCTCGATGCACAGACCACACAGGATGCAGCGCAGATAGTTGATCTGATAGACCCGGCCATACCGCTCACCCGGGGAGTAACGCTCCTCCTCGGTGTTGCCGGCGCCCTGGACATAGATGGCGTCGGCCGGGCAGGCCCAGGCGCACAGCTCGCAGCCGACGCACTTCTCCAGCCCGTCGGGCCAGCGGTTCAGTTGGTGCCGGCCATGGAAGCGCGGCGCGGTCACCTTCGGACCGTTGGGGTAGCTCTCGGTGAAGGGCTTTTGGAACATGGTGGCGAAGGTCACGCCGAATCCCGCCCAAGCGTCGAAGAATCCCATCAGCGATCAGTCTCCTCAGGGGCATCAGTGTCGGTCGCCGAGGAGGCGCCCACCTTTTCCTCGGTGCGATCGTTCTCATCGTCGGGCGAGCCGCGGACCACACCCGCCAGCTCGGGCAGCACCTGGTCGCCCATCGGCGGCACCGGGTAGCCACCGGCGAAAGCGTCGAACTCGCCGCTGGTGTCGGCCGGTCCGTCCGGTTCTGGTTCCTTGCCGCCGAACAGCGCCAGACCCAGCAACAGAACGAAGATGACGGCGACCGCGATCATGAAGACCGGGCCCTCGAACCAGCCGACCCGCTGTCCGTAACGGAACACGGCCAACAGGATCACCCACACCAGACCGGCGGGGATGAGCCACTTCCAGCCGAGCGACATGAACTGGTCGTATCGCAGTCGCGGCAGTGTGCCGCGCAGCCAGACGAACACGAACATGAAGAGTTGGACCTTGAGGATGAACCAGACCGGCCCCATCCAGGCAGAGTCCAGCGCCGGAATCATGTTGAACGGCACTGGGGCGCGATAACCACCCAAGAACAAGGTGGTCGCGATCGCCGACACCGTGGCCATGTTGATGTACTCGGCCAGGAAGAACATGGCGTAGCGGAAGCCGGTGTATTCGGTGAGGTAACCCGACACCAACTCCGACTCACACTCCGGCAGGTCGAAGGGGGCGCGGTTGGTCTCGCCCACCATCGAGATGACGTAGAGCAGGAAGGAGGGGAAGAGCACCACGGCGTACCAGGTCGGCAGCGGCAACTCGAAGCCGCCCAGCGCCAACGTGGAAGCCTGATTCTGCGCGTCGACAATCTGGGAGGTCGACATCGAGCCGGACATCATGAACACGCCGACCAGGGCCAGGCCCATCGAGACCTCGTAGGAGATCATCTGGGCGCTGGAGCGCAGGCCGCCGAGCAACGAGTAGGGCGAGTTGGAGGCCCAGCCGGCCAGCACCACGCCGTAGATGCCGATCGAGGCAACCGCCAGCAGGAAGAGCACCGAGACGTTGAAGTCGGTCAGCTGGAGCCGGGTGGTGACGCCGAAGATCTCGACCTCGCCGCCGAACGGCATCACCGACCAGGCGGTGAAGGCACACACACCCATGACGATCGGGGCCAGCGTGAAGACAACCACGTCGGCCTTGGCCGGTCGGAAGTCCTCCTTGAGGATCAGCTTGGCGCCGTCGCCCAGCGCCTGTCCCAGGCCGAACGGGCCGTTCATGGTCGGGCCGAGGCGGTGCTGCATCTTGCCGACCACGCGGCGCTCGTACCACACGTTGAAGATGGTGTACGCGAGCAAGAAGACGAACAGCACCACGACCTTCAGCAGCACCAACCACCACGGGTCGTTGCCGAAGATCTGGTCGAGTTGTGCCGGGATCATGCCTGACCTCCTGCTGTGGTGGCCCGGGCCACCCGGACCACGTCGCCGCCGACGGCGGCAAGGTGTTCGCCGACCGACAGGCCGGGAGCGTTACGGGGCACCCAGACGAGCCCCTCGACCATGTCGAGGACCTCGAGCGGCAGGGTGAGCTCGCCGCGGCCATTGACCACGGTGACCTCGTCACCGTCGGCCAGGCCGAGATCGGCGGCGGTGGTGACGCCGAGTCGTGCCACCGGCGTACGCGCGGTGCCCATCATCGCCGGCTCGCCGTCATTGCTGCGGGAGTCGTCGATCATGGTGCGCCACGTCGACAGCACCAGTTCGCCTCGGGGCTGCTGGAAAGGCTGGGCGGTCGGCGCCGGTGCGTCGATCTTGGCGCCCAGCCAGGGCTCCAGCTCATCGATCTCAGCGCGGGCCTGCTTGGGGGTACGGATCCCCAGCGGCTTGCCGAGGGCATCGGCCAGCGCGGCCAGCACCCGCAGGTCGGTCATGGTGTTGCGTCGCTTGATGACGGTGTTGACCTCGCCCGGGCGGTGTTCCCAGTTGAGGAAGGTGCCGCTGCGCTCCTCGGTCAGGCCGACCGGGAAGACCACGTCGGCCCGCTCGGTCACCTCCGAGTGACGCTGCTCGATGCTGATCACGAAGGGCGCGTTCTCGAGGTTCTCCCGAGTCGCCTGCGGATCGCGGAAGTCCCGCGGCTCCACTCCGCCCACGATCAGCGCGCCGAGCTCACCGGCGCCGACCGCTGCCAACTGCTGGGCTGCGGACAGGCCGGGCGTGGCGGGCAGACCCTCCACACCCCAGGTGGCCTGCACGTCGACACGAGCGGCCGGATCACTGACCGGACGGCCACCGGGCAGCAGGGTCGGCAGGCAACCTGCTTCGACGGCACCGCGGTCACCGGCACGACGCGGCATCCACGCAAACTTCGCGCCAGCCTCCTCGGCGACCCGCTGGGCGGCAGCCAGGGCACCGGGCGAGTACGCCGCCCGCTCCCCCACCAGGACCACCGAACGCTCGTCCAGGTCGACGTCGAGTCGGCCCAGCAGCTCGGTCTCCTGACCGGGTGCGCAGGGAATCACCTCGGCGTTCAGCTTGGCGCTGCCACGGCTGGCGTACGGGGCCAGCGTGATGACGCGCACGTTGTTCTTGCGTACGCCGCTGCGCAGGCGCAGGAACACCACACCGGTCTCGTCCTCGGGCTCGAAGGACACCAGCAGCACCGTGGAGGCATGCTCCAGGTCGGCGTAGGTGGCGCCCTGACCCAGCTGCCTACCCGCGACGTGGGCGGCCAGGAAGTCGGCCTCCTCGTCGGTGTGCGGCCGGGAGCGGAAGTCGATGTTGTTGGTGCCGATGACGGCGCGGGCAAACTTCGACCAGCCATACGCATCCTCGGCGGTCACCCGACCACCGGAGATCAGACCGACCTTGTCGCCGGCAGCGGAGATGCCCGTGACAGCGGCATCGATCGCCTCCGACCAGGAGGCCGGCTGCAGTTCACCGTCGACACGGACCAACGGCATGGTGAGCCGGTCACCCTGACGGCCGGAGTGGAAGGCGAACCGACCCCGGTCACAGTTCCATTCCTGGTTGACCTCGGGCTTGTTGCCGGCGTTGCGGCGCTGCACCTCGTACTGACGATGGTCCACCCGCAACTCACAACCGGCGGCGCACAACTCACAGGTGGTGACCGTCGAGGTGAGGTCGAAGGGGCGGGCCCGGAATCGGTAGGCCGCGTTGGTGAGGGCACCGACCGGGCAGATCTGGATGGTGTTGCCCGAGAAGTAGGACTGGAAGGGCTCCTTCTCGTAGATGCCGACCTGTTGCTCGGCGCCTCGGGCCACCAACTCGATGAAGGGGTCACCGGCGATCTGCTCGGAGAAGCGGGTGCAGCGGGCACACAGCACGCAACGTTCCCGGTCCAACAAGATGTTGGTGGAGACGTTGATCGGCTTGGGGTAGGTCCGCTTGATGTCGTGGAAGCGGGACTCGCCGTGGCCGTGACTGAGCGCCTGGTTCTGCAGCGGGCACTCGCCGCCCTTGTCACAGATCGGGCAGTCCAGCGGATGGTTGATCAGCAGGAACTCGAGCATGCCCTTCTGGGCCTTCTCGGCAACCGGCGAGGTCTCCTGGGTGGCGATCTTCATGCCCGGCATCGCCTCGAGGGTGCAGGAGGCCTGCGGCTTGGGCATCGGACGGCCACGGCCGTCGTCGGGGACGTCAACCATGCACTGACGGCAGGCGCCCACCGGGTCCAGCAGTGGGTGGTCGCAGAAGCGCGGGATGTTGATCCCGAGCATCTCGGCGGCACGGATCACCAACGTGCCCTTCGGCACCGACAGCTCAGTGCCGTCGATGGTGATCTGGACCTCTTCGGGCTTGGGTACCGGGGTCGCAGCCGTGTTCTTGTCGGCGGTGACACTCATGCCTTCACTCCTGCCGGCTCGGTGGCGAACAGCGTGGTCCGCTCATAGGGGAAGAGCTCCCAGGCCGGGGTGTGGTAGCCGGCCTCGAACTCCTCACGGAAGTGTTCGATGGTCGAACGGATCACCGCGGCAGCGCCGTCGGCGAGGGCGCAGAAGCTACGTCCGGCGATGTTGTCGGCCAGGTCGAGCAGCTTGTCGACGTCGCCTTCCTCGCCCTGACCTGCCTCGAGACGCTTGAGGATCTGGACGACCCACCAGTTGCCCTCACGACACGGGGTGCACTTGCCACAGGACTCGTGCTTGTAGAACTCGATCCAGCGCAGCGCCGCACGCACCACCGAAGTGGTCTCGTCGAAGATCTGCAACGCCTTGGTACCCAGCATCGACTTCGCACCCGCCATGCCTTCATAGTCGAGCGGAATGTCGAGGTGGTCGGCGGTCAGGATCGGCGTCGAGGACCCGCCCGGGGTCCAGAACTTCAGCTCGTGACCCTCCCGGATGCCGCCGGACAGCTCCAGCAGCGTACGCAGGGTGATCCCCATCGGCGCCTCGAACTGACCGGGTCGCTTCACGTGACCCGACAGTGAATACAGAGTCATGCCCTTGGACTTCTCGGTGCCCATCGAGGCGAACCAGTCAGCACCCTTGTCGATGATGCAGGGCACCGAGGCGATCGACTCGACATTGTTGATCACGGTGGGGCTGGCGTACAGACCAGCCACCGCGGGGAACGGCGGGCGCAGTCGCGGCTGACCGCGACGCCCCTCCAGGGAGTCCAGCAGCGCGGTCTCCTCACCACAGATGTACGCGCCGGCGCCCGCGTGGACGGTGATCTCGATGTCCACGCCGGTACCGAGCAGATTCTTGCCGCAGTAGCCGGCCGAGTACGCCTCGCGCACCGCCTGCTGGAGCCGGCGGATGACGTGGAGCACCTCGCCGCGGCAGTAGATGAAGGCGTGGCTGGCGCCGATGGCGTACGAGGAAATGATGACGCCCTCGACCAGCGTGTGAGGGCTGGCCATCATGAGCGGCATGTCCTTGCAGGTGCCCGGCTCGGACTCGTCCGCGTTCACGACCAGGTAGGTCGGATTCGGGTTGTCCTTGGGCACGAAGCTCCACTTGACACCGGTCGGGAAGCCCGCACCGCCACGGCCGCGCAGACCGGCGTTCTTGACGACCTCGCCGACCTCGCTGGGCTGCATCTTGAGCGCCTTGCGCAACGCCTCGTAGCCGCCCCGGCGTTCATAATTGGTGATCTTCCAGGCCCGGTCCTCGCCCCAGTTGGCCGAGAGCACCGGTGTCAGCGTGTCACTCACTTCGACTCCTCCTCAGCGGCCGGTTCCGGCTTGGCGTCATCCGCGGGTGCGGTCCAGCCACGTTCGGCTGCGACCTCGTGGCCCAGCAGCGACGCCGGCCCAGCGGTCGGTCCTTCGTCAGCGCGGCCGTCGGGGAAGCCGGCGAGCACCCGCTCGGCTTCCTTCCAAGAGGTGATGGTGGCGCCACGGGTGGAGCGAACCTCGTCACCGGCCTGCAGCGCGTCCAGCAACTGAGCGGCCGAGTCGGGGGTCATGTTGTCCATGAACTCCCAATTCACCATCATCACCGGCGCGTAGTCGCAGGCCGCGTTGCACTCGAGGCGCTCCAGCGAGATCGAGCCGTCCTCGGTGGTCTCGTTCTCACCGATGCCCAGATGCCGCTCGCAGGCGGCGAGGATTTCGTCACCGCCCATGATCGCGCACAGCGCGGTGGTGCACACGCCGACGTGGTGCTTCCCGGCTGGCTTGCGCTTGTACATGGTGTAGAAGGTCGCCACACCACTCACCTGGGCGGTGGTGATGCCCAGCACCTCGGCGCAGACCTCGATGCCGCGCGGCGAGATCCGGCCGTCCACCGATTGCACCAGGTGCAGCATCGGTAGCAGCGCCGACCGCGGCTGCGGATAGCGCGCCGCGATCTGACGCATCTCCTCGATGGTCGTCTCGTCGATGTTGGTGGACTGGTCGTCCTGGTCGACGCCGGTCTCGGCGAAGTGCGTCTGGAACTCATGCCCAGTCATCAGCGCTGCTCCTTCATTACCGCGCGAAAGCATCCAAGGTTCATCGGTCCACGCCACCCATCACTGGGTCGATGGACCCGATCGCGAGGACCAGGTCGGAGATCATGCCGCCCTCGCCCATCACCGGCAGCGTCTGCAAGTGGTTGAAGCCGGGGTCGCGCATGTGGACCCGATAGGGGTTGGTGCCCCCACTGGACACGACGTGGGCGCCCAGTTCGCCCTTGGGCGACTCGATCGGGACGTACGCCTGTCCGGCCGGCACCTTGAAGCCCTCGGTGACCAGCTTGAAGTGGTGGATCAGCGCCTCCATCGACTCACCCATGATGTGGCGCAGGTGCTCATTGGAGTTGCCCTGACCATCGGCCCCCACCGTCAACTCGGCGGGCCAGGCCAGTTTCGGGTCATCGACCCGGATTGACTGGCCCTCGGTGGCGGCGAGTCGCTCGGCGCACTGCTCGACGATGTGGAGGCTCTGGTTGATCTCCTCGAGCCGGATCCGGAATCGGCCGTACGCATCGGGCTCGTCCCAGGTGACGACCTCGAAGTCGTAGTC
Organism: Parenemella sanctibonifatiensis; assembly: GCF_002250565.1. GTDB lineage: Bacteria > Actinomycetota > Actinomycetes > Propionibacteriales > Propionibacteriaceae > Parenemella > Parenemella sanctibonifatiensis. Next base: position 9,285 of record NZ_NMVJ01000010.1, on the reverse strand, counting down.
CTCGTAACCGCAGTAAGGCTGCTTGCGACGCAGGTCCCAGTCATAGCCAGTCGAGCGCAGCGGCGGGCCGGTGACACCGAAGGCCATGCAGGTCGCGAGGTCCATATGGCCCACGCCCTTCATGCGGCCCTTGAAGATTGGGTTCTCGTTGCAGAACTTGGCGTACTCCGGCAGCCGCTTCTTGAGCCAAGCGATGACTTCCTTGAGCTGCGCAAGTGCGTTGTCAGGCAGGTCGGTGGACACGCCGCCGGGGCGGATGTAACCGTGGTTCATCCGCAGACCGGTGACGGCCTCGAAAAAGTCCAGGATCATCTCCCGCTCGCGGAAACCGATCGTCATGACCGTCAACGCGCCGGCCTCCATGCCACCGGTGGCGATGCACACCAAGTGGGAGGCGATCCGGCACAGCTCCATCATCAGGACCCGGATGACCTGGGTCCGCTCGGGGATCTCGTCCTCGATGCCGAGCAGCCGTTCCACCGACATCGAGTAGGCCGCCTCGTTGAACAACGGGGCGACATAGTCCATCCGGGTCACGAAGGTCGAACCCTGGGTCCAGCTGCGGAACTCCATGTTCTTCTCGATGCCGGTGTGGAGATAACCGATACCGGCGCGCAGGTTCTGGATGGTTTCGCCGTCCAACTCCAGCATCAGGCGCAGCACGCCGTGAGTGGAGGGGTGCTGCGGGCCCATGTTGATGACAACGGTCTGGTCGTCGCTGTCGGCGTGCTCGGCCGAAATTTCGGACCAATCACCACCAGCAGCGGTGTAGACGCGGTCGACGTTCTCCTCGTCGCCACGGGCGTACGGGTCAGTGTCGATCGGCGAGATGGTGTCGCTCATCAGTACCTCCTGCGCTGGTCGGGCGGCGGGATGACCGCGCCCTTGTACTCAACGTCAATGCCACCGAGCGGGTAGTCCTTGCGCTGCGGGTGCCCGACCCAGTCGTCGGGCATCAGGATCCGGGTCAGGCCGGGATGGCCGTCGAAGACCAGGCCGAACATGTCCCAGGTCTCGCGTTCGTGCCAGTCGGCCATCGGGTACGTCGCCACCACCGAATCGACATGGGGGTCGGCGTCGGGGACCCGCGCCTCGAGCCGGAGCCGGCGGTTGTGGGTGAAGGACTGCAGGTGATAGACCGCGTGCAGTTCCCCATCGGTGTCGTGGGGGTAATGCACTCCGGAGACACCCGAGAGCATCTCGAAGCGAAGGTACGCATCGTCACGCAGCGCCCGCGCCAACTCGGCGATGTGCTCGCGGTGGATGTAGCAGGTGAGTTCGCCGAATTCGGTGCTGACCCGGTCGATGGCGCCGGGCACCAACTCGGCCATCCGGTCCACGACCTCGTCGAACCAGCCGCCGTAGGGCCGGCTGGCCGTCTTCGGCGGCAGCCACTCACGCTCGATGCCGCCGTAGCCCGAGGTGTCCCCAGGCTGGGGCCCCCACATGCCGCGGCTCTGGCCGTACGCCGTGGGCTCGGCTGAGCGAGACTCGTCGACAACCGCGACCTGCTCCTGGGCCTGGTCCTGGTCGACCCCGGCGCCGGCATCCTCGCGCTCCACACCGGGGCTCTTGGCCGCCGGGGTCTCCGACTGCTGAGGCTTGGCGGGCTGGTCCGGCGCCTGGCCGGCCGCGCGCGCCTGCTCGTCGGGCTTGGTGTTCTCGTCGGGCTTGGTGTTCTCGTCGGGCTTGTTGGTCTCGTCGCTCATCGCAGCAGCCCCCGCATCTCCTCAGTGGCCGGCGCGACCAGGGCATCGGCCTCGGCCTGCGCCTGGGCCTTGCGCTGGTTTTCGGCCATCGGTGCGTTCTGGACCATCTTGCGCAGCTTGAACATGCCGTCGATCAGCATCTCCGGGCGCGGCGGGCAGCCGGGCACGTAGATGTCGACGGGCACCACGTGGTCGACGCCCTGGACGATCGCGTAGTTGTTGAACATGCCGCCTGAGGAGGCGCACACGCCCATCGCCATGACCCACTTGGGGCCGGGCATCTGGTCGTACACCTGGCGCAGCACCGGGGCCATCTTCTGGCTGACGCGGCCGGACACGATCATCAGGTCGGCCTGGCGCGGGGAGGCGCGGAAGACCTCCTGACCCCACCGGCCGGCGTCCGCGCGCGGGGTGCCGTAGGCCATCATCTCGATCGCGCAGCAGGCCAGGCCGAAGGTGGCCGGCCACAGCGACGTCTTGCGCATCCAGCCGGCGACGGCTTCAACCGTGGTGAGCAGTACGCCGCTGGGGAGCTTGTCTTCAAGACCCATGTCGAATTCCCTTCAGTCCCAGTCCAGCCCGCCGCGGCGCATCTCGTAGTAATACGCCACGAAGATCGTCACGAGGAAAAGAATCATTCCGCCCAGCGCCAAGCCGCCGAGCGCATCGAAATGCACGGCCCAGGGATACAGAAACATGATCTCCACGTCGAACACGATGAAGAGCATCGCGGTTGTGTAGAACTTCACCGGGAATCGACCGCCGCCGCTGGGCTGGGGCGTCGGGTCGATGCCGCATTCGTAGGAGTCGTACTTGGCGCGGTTGTAGCGCGCCGGCCCCACGTTGGTGCTGAGGATGACGCTGACGACCACGAAGATCAGCGCGAGCAGCGCCAGGCCGACGATCGGCAGATAAGGATTCATGCCTTGCAACCCCTTGTGGTGAGGCTCAGGTGAGCGATGCAGTCGATGGTGCTGGAGACGTCGATGTAACTCGTCATGCTGAGGGTGCCACCTTGCTGAGGGCCACGATGATGCGGTCCATTGCATCGCCGTCGCGCTCGTCGGTCAGGTTCGCCAGCATCTTCAGCGTGAAGCGCATCAGCGTCTTGCGGGGCAACCCGTACTTGGTGCACAGCTGCATGATCCTGGGGTTGCCGATCAGCTTCACGAAGATGGTGCCGAGTCGGTAGTACCCACCCAAGGAGGCGCGCAGCGCAGTCGGGTACGCCTGCAGCGCACGCTCGGCGCTGCTGGTGCCGACGCCGCGGTAGTGGGCCTCCGCGATCGCGTCGGCGGCGAGTTCAGCGGCCTCCATGGCGTACGCGATGCCCTCGCCGTTGAAGGGGTTGACCATGCCGCCGGCGTCACCGACGAGCAGGAGTCCGCGATTGTTGTACGCCGGCTGTCGGTTGAATCCCATCGGCAGCGCCGCACCCTGGATCTCGCAGGTGCGGTTCTCCTCGCCGAATCCCCATTCGGGCGGAGTGTTGTCCAGCCAGCGCTGCAGCAGCGCCTTGTAATCGGTCTTGCCAAAGGCCGGCGAGGTGTTGAGGATGCCGAGACCGACGTTGGAGGTGCCATCCCCCATACCGAAGATCCAGCCGTAGCCGGGCAGCAGGTTGGACTCGCCGGGCTGGCCGTCCCACAGCTCCAGGTGGGACTCGAGGTAGTCGTCGTCACTGCGGGGACTGGTGTAGTAGGCGCGGACCGCGACGCCCATCGGGCGGTCCTTGCGTACCTTCAGTCCCATCTTGATGCTCAGTCGGGAGGAGTTGCCGTCCGCGGCGACCACCATCGGCGCCCGGAAGGTACGCCCGTCCTTGGTCGTGACACCGACGATGCGGTCGGTGCGCTCGTCGATGATCGGGTCGGTGACGTGAGCACTGGTGTACATCGTGGCGCCAGCCTGGATCGCATGGTTGGCGATCAGCTGATCGAAGTCCGCACGGGGCCGCACCAGTCCGTAGGAAGGGAAGTCGGCCAGTTCGGGCCAGGGCAGCTCGAATGCCTGTCGGCCACCGCCATAGATCCGCAGTCCGTAGTTGTGGAGCCAGCCGGCTTCCTCGCTGGTGTCGATGCCGAGGCGGATCAGCTGCCGGGTCGCGCGCGGAGTGAGACCGTCGCCGCAGACCTTGTCGCGGGGAAACTCTTCCTTCTCCAGCAGGGCAACCTTGAGGCCACGTCGGGCGAGGTGCAACGCGGTGGAGGCTCCGCCGGGACCGGCGCCGACGACGATCGCATCGGCCTCGACCGGCCCATCAACCTCGAACTGCCCGGCCTGCGGTTCCGGACCACCGGCCTTGGTCGGCTCGACGGACATCCGATCCTCGTCCTCTCCCAGTCACAACTTTGGCGCTTGAACACCGTCACTCTACGCAGATTTTCGGGGTGGGTCGATTCACGTTCCAGCGTGTTTTAGGCAAGCGTTTCCTTGCGGAAATTGTTCGCTTCAGAGGTCGGCCTTGCGGCCGTCGTGGGTGTACTAATCTGCTGGGGTGAGCCTCCATCCGACTGCCTCCCGGTGGCGGGCCCGGACGGTCGCCATCGACGACCCCGGCCCGCTCGAAGACCTGCTGCCCGAACGTAACGCTCTGGCGTGGATTCGCGAGGGCGAGGGCGTCGTCGGACTGGGTGAGGTGGCCCGGTTCACCCCCGGCAGCATCGGCGAGGCCGACCAGTGGTGGCAGGAGTTCTGCGGCACCTTGGAGTTTGAGTCGGAGATGCCCGGCGAGTCCGGCACAGGCCCGTTGGCCTTCTGCAGCTTCTCCTTCGATGTGATGAACACCACACGCCCCTCAGTGATGGTGGTGCCCGAAGTGATCATCGGTCGCCGCAATGGCGTGACCTGGATGACCAGGCTCGGGCTGGATGATTTCGACGACACTCCGCCCGAGGCGCAGGACCCGCCGACCCGTCCCAGCCAGGTCAGCTATCGCGACGGCTCGCTGAGCCCGTTGGAATGGGCCGGCATCGTCAAGGACGCGGTGGCCCGGATCAGTCAGGGCGATGTCGAAAAGGTCGTGCTCGCCCGTGACCTCGTCGCGACCACCGCCGAACCGCTGGACCTGCGATGGTTGGTACGCCAGCTCGCCCCGGCGTACCGGCGCTGCTGGACCTTCCTGGTGGACGGACTGGTCGGGGCCTCCCCCGAGCTGCTGATCCGCCGCTCGGGCGGGCTGGCCACGTCCCGGGTGTTGGCCGGCACCATTGGCCGCCCGGCCAGCAGTGACACCGAGGCGTTGGCCGCGAAGCTGACCCAGTCCCAGAAGGAGCTGGACGAGCACCGGCTGGCGGCCGAGTCGGCCGCCCGGGCGCTGGCGCCGCACTGCCTGGGGATGCACGTGCCGGACCAGCCGTTTGTCCTGGCGCTGCCCAACGTGTTGCACCTGGCCTCCGACATTGCTGCGGTCGCCGACCCCAACACGTCGGCGCTGCAACTGGCCGAGGCGCTGCACCCGACCGCAGCGGTGTGCGGCGCACCCACTGATGAGGCCCGCGAGATCATCCGCGACCTCGAAGGGATGGATCGGGGCCGGTACGCCGGACCGGTCGGCTGGATCGACGCCCAGGGTGATGGCGAGTTTGCGATCGCCCTTCGCTGCGGTCAGGCCGAGTCAGACCGGGAGCTGCGCCTGTACGCCGGCTGCGGCATCATGCGCGACTCCGACCCGCAGGCCGAGCTCATCGAGGCGGACGCGAAGTTTCTGCCGATGCGCGACGCCCTGGAGGCCACCGCCCTGCCGGAGTCCAGCCAGCCCATCCCGGCACCGCAGACCTGAGGCGCCGTCAGCGGCGCTTGGCGGCTGCCTTCTTCTGGGCTTCCTCACGGGCCTTCTCGGCGAGGGCCTTTTGCTTTTCCTGCTCCTCGCGGATCGCGTCGGAGTTCATGCCTCCGCTGAGCAGGATGTAGGCGATGACGCCGATGATCATGGAGACCCAGACCGGTGCTCCCAGCAGGTAGGGCGCGGTGATGAGGGCCACGATGTCGATGCCCTTGATCAGGTTGAGCATCACCCCGGGCGGCATCGCGCCGGCACCGGTGGCGATCATGGCGCCGCCGAAGTTGGGGCCCTTGGCCGTGATCCAGCGCACCGCACCGAGGAACCCTGCCAGTCCGGTGATCAGACCCATCTCGATCGCGGTCAGGATGCTCACCCGGTCCAGCGGGCTGGCCAACCCCCAGAAGGCCGGGATCGAGGCCAGCGTCCACCACACTGCCAGCAGTGCGGGCACCCGCATGCTGGCCGAGCGCAGCTGCCGTGGCGAGAAGGGAAACAGGCGCTCCAGACCCTTGGTACGCGACAGCACCCGCAGCGAGTTCATGAAGGGCACCAGCATCATCACCAGCACCAGCGCCGACAGCGCCGGCGCGACGACCCGCAGGCCAAGCGCGACGGCGGCGTACGGCACCACCAGGGCGGCAATCAGGCCGAGCAGCGGCACCGGATAACGCACCACCCGCTGCACGTCACGCCAGAACAGCGCGGCCAGACCTTCGCCGCGGCCGCGGGTCGGCTGCACGTGGCCGCGGCGTTCGGCTTCCTGTTCGACCAGGATGTCGCGGGCCAGGCCGAAGTCAAGGGAGGAGAATGCGCCCGACAGTCCGCTGACCAGGTTCCCGCCGGTGGTGAGGCGCATCCGGCGGATCCGGTTGAGCCGGGCGAAGGCCAGCGAACCGGCCGCAACGAGAACCGCGAAGGCGAGGACACTGACCGCGGCCAGGGCAATCTCCTCGGACTGGACGGTCACCGGCAGCGCCATCCAGTTCGCCGCAACGGCGATGACCACCATCAGTGCGGCGACCGCCAACGTCGTGGCGATCCACTGGAACGTCTTGACCCAGATGGACCGGTCCGCACCCTGCTCGGCTGCGGCCAGCGCGGTCATCGAGGATCCCAGCAGGGCCCCCGCGACCGCCCACAGCCCGATCAGCAGCGGCGCCGATCCGGTCACGGCCGCGACCAGCGCCGACAGTGCTGAGGCGGTCAACCCGGCCGCCACGATCACGGTCACCAGCCGGGGCCGCAGCAGCCGGGACCGGCGTACCGGGGAATCCATCAACCAGAAGCCCTCCGCGGCCGAGGCGACCACCGGCCCGAAGAGGTGGCAGGCGGCCAGGGTCAGGGCGAGGACCCCGGCCAGCATGGCCCAGGGCAGGAAGGTACGCGCGGCGTCGCAGTCGTCGGTGGCACAGACCGCCGAGGCGGACTGGGCCTGCACCACGCCGGTGACGCCCATGGCGCCGATCATGATGACGGCCAGGACGACGATGTAGGCGTCTTGGAAGGCCTCCCACAGGTTGCGGGTCGCGCGGCCCTCACGCCAGTCGCGGATTTGGAGCTGCAGGTCGCGCGGGTCGCCGGCCTCGTGACGGGGCGGTTCGACGTAGCCGAAGCCCTCGTCGGGGTCGTTGGGGCCGGGCAGCTCGCGTACCAGGTCAGTCATCGGCGGACTCCCGCTTGGGTCCGACTTCGAGGATCCGGGTGGCGACCTTGCCGACCAGTTCCGGTTCGTGGCTGGCCATGATGATGGCGAGGCCTTGGCGGCGTTCCTCGGCGAGACGGTCGGCGAGCCAGCGAACACCTTCCACGTCGAGGCGCTGCTCGGGCTCGTCGAGAATCAGGATGCGGCGCGGGCGTACGAAGGCTGTCGCCAGCGCCAGCCGGCGCCGCTGACCGGACGACAGGGTGCCAGGCAACTGACCCGACTGCGGCACCAGCTGGACCTGCTCCAGGATGTCGTCGACCAGGCCGTCGGCATCCGGTACGCCGTGGGCGCGCGCCAGCAGGTCGAGGTGCTCGACCACCGACAGGTCGGGGAAGAAATCCAGGTCGTCGATGACGGTGGCGACGTCGCGGCGGACGTCCGCATCGGTCTCCGACATCGGTCGGTCACCGATGAGGATCTCGCCCTCGTCCGCCTTGTCGGCGCCGACGAGGCAGCGTAGGACGGTCGACTTGCCGGCACCGTTGCGGCCGGTCAGGGCGATGGCATCGCCGGCGCGGACCTCGAGGTTGAAGTTGTTGACGATCGTCACCGGCCCGAAGGACTTGCGCAGTCCCTTGACCTTCATCACCACGGGTCGCTTGCTTTTCGCCATGATGCTCAGTCTTGCACGGTTGGCAGCGCCCTCGTGGCGGCGCGGACGCCGCTGAGCGCCGCGTCATGGGCCGAGCCGGGTCCGCACTGGACGAGGGGCGCCCGCCCGGGCAGTCCCCCTACGTTCCTCCTCGGACTCAGGCGGCTGCGGCATCAATCCTGGGGCGATTCATTTCGCATGGTTCCTCCTGCAGTAGACGAACGCCTCACCGTCATGAGCGCCGACGATGATTCCCTCGAGCTTAGTGACATCGACTTCACCCACTTCGATCACCCACCCATTAGGAAACTCGTCGAATATCAAGCCGACGTATAGAAACGTGGGGTGATGGGCATGGAGAACCTCGTTCACCTGATTCTGTCGGTCCTCGCGGATACGGTCCCACGCATACACCTCCTCAGAGATGACGCGCCATAAATATGGAACACTTGACAAGTGTGGATCAGTCAACCGAAAGAGCGGCAAGCCCACCAACACCTCCGCGTTCGGCCAAATATTACCAACCCACGGCGCAAGAAGCCCCGTTGGCGCCGTCCCCCGCCTGCCGTAACGGAGATCCTGACCCGACTCACTGGTACCTATGAAGCCGAAGGAATAGTCCGACAGATCCACCTCCTCAGCAACGCGCCTAGGCAGGGCCTGACCACTTCGAAGACTATCGAGGATCCAATCGTGCAACACTGAGTTAGACCACTTCATTTCGCCGGCTCCACGCGTCCGTCTGGGAACAATCTCCACCTTTTTCCTCTCGGGGGAGTGTCGGAATTTCTGTGTAAGTGGGCATCGGCTCAGTTGAGACCCAGGCGGTCGCCGTAGGTCAGGGACAAGACATTGAGGATGTTCTTCCAGCCGGCGATCTGTCCGGTTGGGTTGGTCCTGTTCGCTTCGCGACGTCGGATGGCCAGGTAGAGGACCTTCAACGCGGACTGCTCGTCGGGGAAGTGACCCCGACGCCGCGTGGCAGCCCGGAACCGGGCGTTCAGCGACTCGATCGCGTTGGTCGTGTAGATGACCTTGCGGACCTCGACCGGGAAGTCCAGGAACGGCACGAACTCCGCCCAAGCGTTCTCCCACAGCCTGACCATCGCCGGATACTTCTCCCGCCAAGCCTCCGCGAACTCCTCGAACTCCGACTCCGCAGACTCGACCGTGGGCGCGGTGTAGATCCGACGCAGCTCCGCAGTGATCTTCTGCCAATGCGCCCGAGACGAGTAGCGCAGACTGTTGCGGACCAGATGCACCACACACGTCTGCACCACGGCCTGCGGCCAGACGGCGTTGATCGCCTCCGGAAGCCCCTTCAGGCCGTCGCAGCACACGATGCATGCATCGAGAATCCCACGGTTCTTCAGTTCTGTCAGCATGTTGATCCACTGCTTCGCACCCTCCCCACCACTGGGCCCGACCCACATCCCCAACACGTCCCGGACGCCATCCAGATTGACGCCCATCGCCACATACACCGGCCGGTTCG
>NZ_NMVJ01000009.1 GCF_002250565.1 Parenemella sanctibonifatiensis | reverse complement strand
CGAACCACCTGCTCCGGCGTGTGACGCTTCCTTCTGTTTGTCATGATCTGACCAGTCTCCCTGCCCGAAGCCTCGAGCAACAGGACAACTCTCACAATGACTGGACCTACAAAAGGGGGTCAGGCCATTCTCACAAGCCACGAGCCGGTTGGGCGTCGCACGACATTGGAGGAGTCGGGTCCAAGATGATGCATCTGATGCAGCCCACAAGATGCGAACTGACATAACGCATGTTATCGGACGTACCCCATGGGGGTATGTCTGGTAGAGGTTAAGGCTTGGTGGTCGGCTGACCGTCAGATGATGACGGAGAGGACTAGCGTGACGACAGCAGGGATGACCCATAGAGACAGCAGGGCGAGGATGAATCTTGACCCGCTGGCTTGCTGGGCCTCGTTGTGACGGATCTCTGCTGGGGGCAAGAATCTTGCTAAGAGGTCCCGTGCCACGGGAGCGAGTGCCAGGCCCAGGATGCCGATGATCGCCCAGTAGACCGTCGACCAGACTAGCGACCAGGGCAGGCCGACTTTGCCCAAGATGGCTTTGGCGAGTGCCGCCAGAATGACGAGCGTGATGGCCAGGATTATCCAAGGCCAGGCTCCTCGATGGACAAACGACCATCTGGGCTTTCCAAGGTCGATCAGCTCGGACAGCCGGGACATGGAGGTGGCAGCGAAGCCGGGGTCCGGGGAATCGACAGTCAGCTCGACTCCGGCATCCGTGTAAGACTCTGGCCGCCGAAGGAACACGATCTTGATCACTTCGTCGTCGTAGCCGCGTCTGGCGCTAAGGGTGAACTTCGACCAGGTGCGGGGGTCGATCTCGCCGGCGAGATCGGAGAATGACCCTGACACGGTCTCCTGACTGGTGCGCATGCTTGCACGCTTCCTAGTGTCCGGTCTGTCGGCGGTGAGCTCGGTGAGGCGCTCATCGAGCCGCGAGAGGTCATTCAGGGTTCCGGACCAGGCTGCCCAGTCGGTCTTCCGGTTGACCCTTCGTTGCAGACGACTTGAGGGAGCTGGCTCAGTGGTGGGTTCTTCAGCCCCTGATTCGTTGTCGCCGGGCGCATTGGAGGGCTTTGCCGGGATCGGCTGGCTGGGGCGTTCACTGTTCATGTCTGCAGACACTAGGGCTCTGTCGGTGGTGTGGTCGTGATCCTGAAGGGAGCGAACCTACGCGTCGGGCATCTGGGTAACAGGTGGTCTGTGGGGCCGTCGGAAGCAGGTCACTGATCGGTCTCGTCGTCGTAGTCCGCGTAGTCGATGTCCTCGTCGTCCTCATCAGTCTCATCGTCGACCCGGTCGGGCAGGGACCAGCCGCCGCCACACTCGAAGCCAGCCCCTTCAAGGAGGGGAATGGTCTGTGCCCGTAGAGATCGTATGGCCTCTGCGCGGTACGCGGGAGGTGCTGTGGACTCCTTTCGGAGCTGGTTTGCGATGGGTAGTACGAGGGGTGCTACGAGCCGCCACCGAGCCGCTTGTGTGGTTGCGCGGTTCTTCAGGGTCTCTTGGAAGAACTGGATGATCTGCGGGGGTTTAGCGGGGTCGACCGGAGTCAGGTCGTCCAAGGCGAGCTCGTTGCGGACTTCGTCAAGCAAGCGAGGGGTGATGGTCTTGTCGAGGTAGACGTACTCGCGTTCGGTGGGGTGGATTAAGAAGCCGAGGTCGCGCGCCATCCAGAAGGATCTGCGGTGTACCCGCCGGCAGATGAGGGCAGGGACGAACGCCTGGTTCGGATGGGTTGTCTGGAGTACAGCGCCTTTGTAGAGGAGTTGATGCACCTCCTTGTGTGTCGGGTAGATGACGAGTCGGCGGTTCTTGACCTCGATCGGGATGCCGATGGGCGGTTTTGGTAGCCCGGAGACGGCGTCGATGGACTGGAGCCAGGCGCCTGCATCGAGCGGGCCATTCATGACTGCCGGCCCAACTCGCGATACCTCACCCCATCCCGCGGGAGACATTGGGATGAGGTGCGTGCCCGCCTTGCGGAGGGACTGGTCCACGACGAACTCACCGGCCTTGCCGGCTGTGGTGGTGAGACGGAGGAAACGGGCGTAGAGCATCCCCTTGCGCCGCACCCGTTTGGTGACCTCTGTCGAGCGCTTGATGATGAGGCCGGTGCCGAGAAGCTCCACTGAGCGGCCACCTTTGGTGGTGTGGTGGTAGGTGGTCACCGCCCCCATGGAGGTGAGCTGGGTGATTGCCTCTCCGATGATGTGCGGGTCGAATCGGACACCTGCGGGCGTCCGTAGTTCGTGCAGACGGCGATCGATTTCGACCCGGGGGGCTACTAGTTCCCGTTCGAGGAGGTGGAGGACGGCCTCACGCGCAGACTGGACCCATTGCTGCTTGGTGCGACCCTGCCTTCCAGGACCGTGGAGGTCACCCGGTTTTTTCATTTCCCTCCCCCAGCCATGGTTTATATAGAGGCTTCTCCATCCCTCCCCAGAGCATGATGCCGCGAGCTGGTCGGAAACGCTGGAGGCGCGTGCCACGGACAGGGCCTAACCGTGGGGCTGATCGTCATGGTGCGCTGTTCTGCAGTAGCTGGAGGGAGCGAGGGCGGGCCGTGTCGGATGGCCGCCCCAGGCTCAGATCGAGCCGGTGGCGGCTGAACTGTCGGTCCTGATCTGGCGGGTCTGTGTGCGGACCTCGATGGTGGGCAGCTGGTTCGGCGGCCAGATCTTCCAGCCGTTGGCGTGGCGGCTCCGTAGCGGCATGCCGGTGGAGATCGCGGAACTCAGCTTGCGAGCAAGGTCGTCTGCGGAGCTGATTCTGGTTGAGGTGGAGGTGGTCTCGCCGGCGTAGGTGAGTGTCCATCGTTCGCCGTCGTCGACGGGGCGGTACGTCTCACCCTTCAGGTGGATCTCGTCGGCGTCGCGATCGCCGACGGTGACCTGGATGAGGTCAATCTCACGCCATTTCGAAGCCTCCACGCCGAGTTCACGCTTGCGCGCCTGTTCCTGGGCGTCCTGGTTCTTCCATCGGGCGATCTTGTTCGCCAGCTCGCCAAAGGAGGCTCGGTCGACGACTTCGATGCCGGCGCCGTTGAAGTTGATGCTGGTGGTGTCCAGGCTGTATTGGGCGGAGATCGCGATCCCGGCAAGGGTGGTCTTCAGCTTGACGAGCCGGTCCGGCACTCGGCCGCCGAGGCGGCGGTGGTGGTCCCGGTCGAGGGACCAGACCAGCCTGCCCAGCACTGGGCCGTGAGGGTCCGCATCAAGGATGTTGGCCAGTGTGGCAGTCAGGACCGGGCCGTAGCGCTGCTCGATCGTACGCTGATGAGCTTGCTCGGCTGCCGCCCGGTTCTCCTGTTCCTCTCTGAGGATCCTGGTCTTCTCGGCGCGTTCGGTGGCCACGACAGCTTCGTGTTCCTCGTACGCGGCGATCGCGTCGAGGACGAACTGTTCGTCCGGCGAGGGCACGTGCTCCTCATGGTCTTCCTGGGGTCGGGTCTGGTCCGGTTCTGTTGGAGTCTCAGCAGTCATGCGTGGAAGGCCTTCGGGGACAGGGGTCGGGTGACCTGGGCGGGAGATGAAGTGGGTCAGCGTTCGTGGCCGAGCCACGGGTTGCTGAGGGCAGGTTCGGCCAGGCGGGACCATCCGCGGGTGTAGCCCTGCTCGACGGTGTAGCCGTGGTCGACGTCGTGGGCTGCGGCGGTCTGTTCGAGGACGCGGAGCTCGAGGTTGCGGAGCTGGGCGTCGCGGCCGAGCTGCTGGATTGGTTCGCGGACTGTGGTGCGGAACAGTTCGACCAACGGTTCGGTGTTCGGGTCGAACGAGGTCGGCATGGACTGGGCTGCGGCACGACGAGATCCACACCGTCACCCCATGGCACAGCCTGTCCTCCGACCAGTTCGCCGAACGAGCAGCCACCTTGTACGCGTGGTTGAATGCTGGCCACCCATTCCGGGAAGGCAACGGCCGCGTCGGCCGGCTCGTCGTGCACCAGCTCGCCCGCCGAACCCCCTACACCCTCGACCTCAACGGGCCGGGTGTCCGTCCTCAGCTGAACGACCTGCTGCACGTACTGGCCGACCATCTCGGGTGCGGCGAATCTGCTGCCCTGCTTCGACATTCCGTAGTCGCGGACCTGGCCGGCCCAGTCGTAGAGGTCTTGGAACAGGTGGTGGTGGATCTGTTGGAGCTGGCCGGTGTCGATCCGGTCCGGTGGTGGGTCGAGGCGGAGCTCGGCCTCCCTGGCTGCGGTGATGACGTGTTCGACGCGGGCGAGCTCGGCGGCATCGCGGATGCCGAGACGGTTCCGCATGACCTCGGTGCCCGGCCAGAACGTGTCATCCCACGACATCGGAGTGCCCGTTGAGCGTGTCGGGGTTCTTGGTGAACTTGGCGACCAGGTCGGCCACGGTCTGGCGGCCGGTGGCCACAGCGACAATGTCGGCGACACCGTCCCGGTCGGGTTCCCACCCGGAGGCGACCTGGTTGGCGATCGCCGCGTCGACGGCGTCGCGCTGCTGTGGGGTTAGCCCGGCGAGGAGGTCATGCCACTTCTCGGTCATGCTGGGTCTCCTTCGTGGGTGGTGTTCTGGACGGTCTGGGTCAGCAGCCACTCGATCCCGGCCCGGCGGAAGCCGGGCAGCTCGCCGGGGAGGCCGGTCACCGTGTCGGCGGTCGCGGTCACCTGATAGGGCGTGCCGCGATACTGCAGGACGAGGCTCACACCGGCGTTGGTGGTGAGGTCGCTGACCGTGCTCCAGCGACGGCCGGCAGCGAACTCGACTTGCTGGGCAAGGTTGGGCATGGTGTGGCTCCTTCCTTCGGTGGGCTGGGTTCGGTGTTAGCTGGCTTGGCGGTGGGGCGGAGGGTGCCAAGGTTCTTTTCCTGGCCGGCCCGATCAAGTGGGTAAGGGATGTCTTTGACGAGGCGGTGCAGCATGCGGGCGAACATGTCATGCCACTGGGTTGGGGCCCAGCCGTCGGCCTTCGGCCCGTACGCTGCCCGGTGTGCCAGGCGCAGTGCTTCCAGTTCGGCGCGGAACGCGGTGTTGTCCTGCCAGCCGCGGAACTGCATGCGGAGGTAGTACCGCTCGATGATCTGGTCGACCCAGTCCTCAAGGGGTTCTTCGGCCTCGCTGCTCTGATCGGCCTGGCCGGCGGGCTTCTGGTCGGTGGCGGAGGGTTCGCCGTCGACCAGCCGGGTGACGACGTCGACGAGGCGGTCCAGGTGCGCCTCTGACCTGTCGACTCGGCCGGCCAGTTCGGCCAGGCCGTTGGTCAAGGTCGCCAGATCGGCCATGTCGTTGGTCGAGGTCGCCGGATCGGCTTGGGTGTCGTCCATGCTGCTCATCCCTTCTTGCCGGTGAGGACCCGGCTGAGCCGCGTCCGGCTCGGCGCAGCGCTGGCGTAGAGGTTGTCGAACCCGGCGGCTACCTTCGCCGGGATGAGGGCGCGGAGCTCGTCACGTTCCCACCAGCCCGGGGCCTGCACGATCGCGGGTTTGAACCCTTGGACGAATAGCAGGGCTTGGCCGTCGACGAGGTTGTCCTGCAGCCATGAGGCCGGGGCGACATCATGCTCACTGGATGAGCGTGTGATCGAGCCGCGGTCGCGGCTCGCGCCAGCGCTGACGCTGGATGAGTGGTGCTGGAAGCTGGCCGTGCCGACCTTCTTGGTGATCGTGGCGAGCGTGTCGGTGTCGGAGATCCCTGGCAGGTAGACGGTGGCGGCATGGTTGGCCATGATTTCCTTGGCCTTCGACTGTCCGTACGCGCTGACGATCTGTGCCTCGTCCTGCCACACCGACACCAAGATCATGCCTTGGCCGGCCATCGAGGAGGCCCACATGTCGAGGTCCCGGACCCGGCACACGTTCGCCGCCTCGTCGAGCAGCATCAGCAGCGGCGGGCTGATCGGCAGTCCCCCGTTCCGCAGCGAGCGTTGGCCGATCAGCGCGACAACCAGCCCGGCCAACAGCTCGAAGATCGGGCTGAACATTTGCTGCTGCTCGGCCGAGCAGATCAGGTAGATGGTGCCGTTCTCGTCGAGCAGCCGGTCCAGGTCGATCACCGGTCCCCCGTCGCCGGTGACCTCGGCCATCCGGGCGATCGCCGGATGGGTCCAGGGCTCCAGAATGCTGGTGGCGCTGGTCAGCATGTTGGCCCTGGTCCGTTCTTCGGCCTTGCTGAACGCCGCCCACGCCGACAGTGCCGCCGGCTGGTCGAACTCGGCGAGGATGTGTTCGACACTCATTGCGTCGTGGGTTTGGATCCAGCGGATCACGGAGGCCATCGACTGGCCGGCAAGTGATGCTGCCAACAGGCAGGGGCCGAGCAGCATCCGCGACATCGACGCCCAGAACTCGTCATTGCTGCTGGCACTACCCCCGACTCGGCGGGACGAGCGTGACAGCAGCCAGGCGATGTTGACCGCTTCTTCGTAGTCGTTGACATGGCTCAGGACCGACCAGCGGGCCGGCGCATGCCCGGTCTGGCCGGCCGGGTCGACCAGCCACACCGGTCCCAGCTCCTCACGCTGATCCAGGGTCAACGCGCCACAGTCGAACTTGGTCGAGGTGACAAACGCTGGTCCCGGGTAGCGCAGCAACGTTGGAATCACGAAGCGGGGAGTCTTGCCGCGTCCCGCGGGGGCAACTACGGCGACCGAACGGTGCAGACCGGTGTGCAGTACCCACCGGTCCGCGAACCGGCCCAGCACCAGCCGTCGAGGGTCTGCTCGTGGATCGTCATACAGCAGGGGGGCGAGGTCCTTCTTCCTTGCCCAGCGCTGCGACCGGCCACGCTGCACGTCCAGACTGTCCCCGCCGCGTGGCGTGCCGAACAGGCCGAACACAACGGCAGCAACCACGACCACTCCGACCGGCACCAGCAGCCACCACAGCGGGAACGGCAGCATGTCCAACATTCGTTGCAGCATGGGTGTTTCTCACCTCTCCCCTACTCCGGTTGTGCCAGCGGTGCCGGGGCCATCTCGGTCTCCAACGAGTTCGGCGGGCCACCACCGGGCCGGAGGTTGTCATCGGTGTAGGTGACCCACCGGTCCAGGGCGGTCTGCAGATGCGCGACATGACGGACCGGATGCTTTCCGTCGGATCCCTCCCGTAGCAGATGCGTGCCCTTCTGCAGCCGCATCAACTCCTCCGCGCTGACCGGAAGGCCGAACGTCCGCAGGACGTCGGTGGCGTCCTCCTCGGTCTGCTGCCGGAAGATGTGGATGACGCCAATCTCTTTGATGAGAGCCCGTAGCGGCGAATCGGGCGGGATGTCGGACAGGTGGTGCACAACGAACACCAGCCCGAGGCCGAGGCCGCGGCCGCGCTTCGACAACGACCGCAGCACCTGGCCCGCGGTCGGAAGATCAGCCGAGTAGCCCTCCTCGATGATGACCAGGCTGGCCCGTTCATCGGTTGCCCACACGCTGGCCACGAACGTTGTCATCACCGCCATCAGCATCACCTGCTGGGCAGAGCCTTCGCCCAGATCGCTGGTGTCGATGACCAGCAGGTCGGCATCAAGGTTCAGCGGCTGGCCATCGGCATCGCAGGTCTCCCCGTCGAACAGCTGCAGCAGATCCGACTGGGACAGGTCCATCGCCAACGTCATGCCCCACTCGAGGACGGTCTCGTCGGTGACCAGCTCGGCCTCGACGAGTCGCTCGTGCGGGCTGGCATCGTCCCTGGTGATGGTGAACAGCGCTTCGATGACATCGGACAGGATCGGCACCCGGCCCTGCTCGGCTGCGTTGCGCAGTGCGACCCGGTGGGCGACCTTCAACACCCAGCGTTCTTTCGAGCTGAGTGGACCGCGGGCCAGCTCGGCGGCCAGCCGCAGCAGCCGGTCCTGACCGACCAGGCCGGATCCGCGGTCGGTCTTGGTCAAGATCGCGGGATCAAGAATGTTGACCCGGGCGCCGTTGGCCTCGTTGGTGAACGACATTTCGGCGACGGTGTAGCCAGCCGTACGGGCAACCTCGGCAGCCCGGCCGTACTCGCCCATGCTGGTCTCGCCGTGGCGATGCTGCCGCTTCCTGTCAAAGGTGCAGACACGCCGGCCAAGGTCGAGCTGGCCGGTCACGTAATGGTCCTTGCACAGCGTCGATTTCGCCGTGCCGACATCGCCGGCAATCAACACGTTCACCGAGGTCGCCAGACCGGCGGCATACAGCTGGAACGGATCCGATGTGACCAGCTGGCCGGTGACATCGTCCAGGCCGAGCGGCCGGCCAAGGAACTCACGCTGGTACGCCGCCACGACCGCTGGGACCAGCGGCACGACCTGACGGGTCGAGGTGGTCAAGACGTATTCGTGCGGCGGTTCGTACCAGCCGAGCCGATCCAGCAGCTTCCACCGGCGCAATCCGCGGGGCCGGGGACCGGTCAGATCCCGCCACGTCCCCCGGTCCTCCCGAGGCGACGTGGCAGCCTTCTTCGGGGCCGACTTGTTCGAGGACGTGTCCGGGGCGGCAGCTGCCGGGCGGCGGGGCTTGGGCTTCTTCTTGGTGGTCAGAAACACAGTCACTCCTCCAGCAGTTGGGCAAGCTTGTACGAGGAGGCCCGGCGGGCGATCCCCCGGCACAGCGGCAAGGTCCACACCATCGCATCGCCTGGCCTCTCGTCGGCCCAGTCGAGTCGGTCGATCCCTGCAGCTGAGGCGGCCTCATCGGCCTGGTTCCGGGCATGCCACAAGCCGTCCTCCGAGGGAGCGCTGATCATGATCCGGGTCGTGACCTTCACCCCGGCCGCGCCTTCCAGCAGGTCGACCAGCCGGGCGACCCCGGCGCCGGTCTGCCGTTCGGCCGAGCCGTCGGTGATCTTGTGCCGTTCGGCAAGGCTTTGAGTCGCGGCGAACAAGATGTCGGCCTGAGCGTCACGGCGGGCCTGCGCCGGGGTCAGCAGCCGCATCGTCGTCGTGATCGCCCTGATCACCGAGGGTTCCTCGTCCGGCACCATGTTGGTGACCAGGCCCTCCATCCATCGCGAACCCTTGATTGTGGCCGGCCACATGCTTGCGCTGACTGAGGCCGTCGCGTGGCACCAGGTCACATCATGGGTCTGGTCGAACACCGCGACCGCGTCCTCGACCTGGGTGTACGGCTGGAAGCCGTCGATCGCAGCACCGATGCCGGACAGGTCGTCCAGGGACCACGAAGGCGCCTGCAGATGACGGACCAGGGCACCCCAGCGACGCGGCCCCAAACCACCCTGAACGGTGTATCCGGCCGAGGTCAGGAACTGCGCGACCCGGCCGGCCTGGGTGTGGACTTCGTCGGCGATCCGTTCCCGGGTGATCTTCTCCGACCGGCCGATCATCGCGCGCACCCTGGTCTCCGGCATTCCGAGCGTCACATAGGTGCGGTAGCTGTCGGTGACGGCCGAGGCGACGTTGACCAAGTCGTCGGTGTTGGCCGAGATGACGCTCTCGGGTCGCCCGCCGCGTGCCTGTGCCAGCTGTTCGCGGTATCTGGGCGGTAGGCCCGGCATCGCACGGACCGTGACCTGGAGTTCGTCGACGGCCAAGTGGTTTTGCGCCATCCGGCTCAACAGCCCTTCCAGCTGGACTGCGTCGTTGACCAGCTCGCGGGTGTGTCGGCGGCCATCGCCGCGGCCACCGATCTCCAGCGTGGTGGTCCACACCGTGCGGGCAGGATCCTCGACCGGGGTGTGCCGCACCACCGCGTGCTCGGGATCGCCGACCACCTTCGACACCCCCATGACATGGATCTCGCCGACCGCACGAGGAACAGGCAGATCCGTCGACGGCGACCAAGAGCCCCACCCTCGGTGTCGCGCGATCGCCCGGTACCGTCCGGCCGCGATCGACTCCGCGACCGACCTCACCTCCGGATCTTTCGGGATCCGCAACACGAAGTAGAGGCCCGCCGCCAGCACGAACAAGCCCAACACCACGAAGAACTGGACCAGCGTCCCGCGGCCCTGGACCAGCGCCACCACCACGAACGCCGCAACCAGCACCACCACCATGACCGCGAGACCGAGCTTCGACAAGCGGAACAGGAACGCCGGCCGGATCCGGGCCCGGTCGATCGCGAACTCCATCTCGTCACTCATGCCCGACCACCCCGCCCTTCACGCGGCGGCACCGGGGGACGTGACCCACCAGAACCCGAGGGCCGTGGCGCTGACTCCGGGCTCCAGTTCGCCCACGGGCCCGCCGGTGCACTCCGGCTCGATGACGGCGTGGACCCGCCAGATGGAGCCCCCGAGCTTGAGGCGGGCGTGGTTGGTCGTGATCCGCCCGTGCCACCATCCTGAGGCAGCCGCGACTGCCGCCCGCCCGTCGGTGTCGCACCCGGGCGTGCGCCCGGACCGGGCGAGTCGCCGCCGGAGCCTCCCTCGCCCGCGGCGCTGGTGCCGCGCGAGGTGGCCGACTGGGTGGCCGAAGCTGCCGCACCCTGGGCCGACTGCGCGGCCGCCTGCGTTCCGCGCCGGGTCTTGTTCCACTGCTCAGCCGCCTGCGTGGCCAGGCCAGCCGGCCCGGCCGCACCTGCAACACCCGCACCCGCGCCAGTACCAGCGCCGACCGGGCTGCCGCCACTACCAGGGGTGATCGCCGCGCCATGCTGGCTCACACCCGGGCCCCGGGTGCCAGACGAGATCTCCGACGCGTTCGTGGCTCGCTGAGCCCGATCCGGGCGACGGCCGCTGCCACCGCTGGAACGGCCCATCTGCCCGGCTTGCTGCACACCTTGGCGCATCTTGTCCTGAGCACCCTTCACCGCCCCGAACAGCCTGCCGCCGGTGCGGGCGACCGCATCGCCCAGCCCCAGGTTCGCCACCGCCCCAGGAATGTGGCTCAGTATCATTCCGGCCGCGACCGGAGCGGTCAACGACACCAAGATCCCGACCAGGACGGTCAGGAAACGGATGAACGGTTCTTTCGGTGCGATCGGGCCCTCGGCGATCTGCCAAGCAGCAGCCCACACGAAGAACAGAGCGGCAGGTGTCAGCCATGCCCCCAGCAGCACCCCGCCGGCCCTCTTCACCCCGGACTGCCACGGCGGGTAGATCCACATCGCGAACAACACCGGCAGCAGAATCAGCGTCGCCGCGATTACGAACTTCGCAGCGAGCAACTCGACGATCATCGTCGTCAGCACGCCGGCAAAGAACAGGGTCAGACCAGCGACCACAGCTGAACCGCCTGGGATGAGGACGCTGGTCGCGGTCAACCCGCCGAGGAACGCGACGATCCAGTCCAGCGACTTGGCCAACTCGTTCGAGGCTAGCTCGTACATTCCTCCGCCCAGGTGGGCAGTCATGTCACTGATCCACAGGCCGAGCATCGGAATCATCGCCGACAGGGGCGCGAAGATCATCAGCCGGAGCCCTGCCTGCTGAGCCTGGACGCGGTCCTCCGGGGCGCCCGTGGCCAACCGTGCCAGGGCGAAGATCGTTGCCACAGCAGCCAACAGGCAGCCCAGCGCCCACATCGCCGCATAG
Organism: Parenemella sanctibonifatiensis; assembly: GCF_002250565.1. GTDB lineage: Bacteria > Actinomycetota > Actinomycetes > Propionibacteriales > Propionibacteriaceae > Parenemella > Parenemella sanctibonifatiensis. Next base: position 250,977 of record NZ_NMVJ01000009.1, on the reverse strand, counting down.
ACCGTGCTGGCATTGCCGCCCCACAGTTTCCCGCCGACCAGCTCCCCCTTGCGGAGTTCCTTCCGCACGTAGTCGGCCTGGCCTTGCGCGGCTTCGGCGCCAGCCTTGCCCCACTGTCCCGGCCCATCAGCAGGGTTCTCACCGGCGTACGGCTTCTTCGGAGTCTCCTCCTTCGATCCTTGGGACTCCTCCGACTTGGGTGGCTGCGACTCCTCCGACTTCGGCGGCTGGGTCTCCTCCGACCCGGGCGGCGCCTGACCACCCCCAGGGGGGCATTTCCCACCCTGCAGCGATGCTGCGTTCGGCGAGCTGCAGCCCTGGCCACCAGCCTCGGCGGCGTGGGCGGCCGCGGTCACCAAGTTCATGCCCAGGGTGATGGTCAGCAGCAGCGCTGCCAGGACACGGAAACGGTTCATGGTCACTTCTCCGGCAGCCTGAGTCGTTCGAGGCCGTGCTCGACAGCATTGGCCGGCAGCTGCCACCCCTTGCCCAACAGCCGGGCCCGCTCGTCGAACGAGAGCTCCAGCCCCTTCGGTGACGGCGGCGTCGGCGTGTCCAGCCAGTCAGCGATCCGCCAGTCCCCGTCGGACCAGACCAGCCGGAACTGGGTGTAGTTCCACTGCATCAGCAGGTCGGCCCGCTTGTTGCCGACCCCATCGACCGCTGGATACCAGACCATGATGGTCACCTCGGTGTTGCCGACCACCTTCATCACCTGGAACGCGCCCAGCTCCGGGTAGTAGCCGCTGTAGTTCGTCTTTGTCGGGTCGAGCGGCTTACCGGTCGAATCAGTTCCGAGCTTGCTACGCAGCTTGGCTGCCAGCTCGTCGGAGAGCCCCCATTTCTTGGCGGTGGCGGCGTCGACGTACATGTAGGCCTCGACCTGGTGACGGGTGCGGTCGTCGTACATCTCCGGTGAGCCGATGGCCATGATGTAGTTCAACGCGGCAGCGGTCGCGCCGTCTGGGGTCTGCTCGTAGCCGGTGAACAGCGGCCCGACCTTCCCGGTGGCGTACTCGGCGCCCACCGGGACCACGGATCGTTCCAACGGCTCGACACTGGGAGGCGGAGCCGATGTGTCGGCGCCGGCCGAAGGGGTCACGGTGGGTGAGGCTGTGGCCGGGTCGGGCCCTGGGCCCGGACGGTTCGCCACCACCACGATGACGACCACCAGGATCGCGATCACCAGTGCCACGACGGCAGCGGCGACGATCACCAAGCGGACCGGCACACCACCGGCACGGTCCGATGGTGGATCCGGCGGTGCAGCGGGGCTGTCTGACCGCACAGGCATGGGGCACCTTTCCTTCGTCAGCGAAGAAGTTGGCGGGGTCAGCCTGCCGTCGACAGGGCGGCGCCGACGATCACGGGAAGCATGGCCAAGCCGATGAGGCCGGCCAGTGGCCATCCGATCCCCGCGGCGGCCGCAGTGTTGCCGTCAGGGTCGCGTTCATGCCGGGCCCTGGCGACTCCGACGATGCTGACGATCAGCCAGCCGATGCACACGAGGAACGCCACGAACCAGATGGCAGCGAGGAAGATCAGCAGTGTCGGGCCGATCTTGGCGAACGGGCCCAGCGATGGGGTCAGACCCTCGATCGGGTTCGGGATCTCCATCGGCACTATGGGGGCGCCGTAGGCGACGACCATGGCCAGTAGCCGTTCAAGGTTGCTCATAGGAGGGGACTTCCTTTCAGGGGTGGGGTTATGGAGCTCCGTACCCCGGCCCCGCGGGCTGGGGAGGCTGAGGGTGAGGTGACAACGGTGCCGGAGCCGACGGCATCATCCTCGCCGGAGGCTGTGACAATCCCGGCGACAAGCTGGGCTGTGGAATGGTCTGCGCGACTGCCAGACCGAGCGCCTGGACCCCTGCCCGATACGCCGGGGTCAGCTGGTCCCACAGGATCGGACCGCCGGCGGCAATGTGTGGATCGGTCGGCAGCTCGACAACCTTGGCCGCCCGAGGCGTCAAATAGTTCAGCCCTTCGAGCTGGTACTTCGGATCGGCCTCCCCGACCCCATGGCTGGCAACCACGACCGCACGCCGAGCCAGTTCGGGGGCAGTCTTCTGCAGGTCCTCCAGCATCTCCACCGCCGGCACGACCACGTCCGGCTTCCACTTCACCGGCACGATCAACGCTGACGCTGCCCGCATCGCCTCCTGCCAGGCCGGTGCCTGCTCATTGTTCGCCGTGTCGATCACGATCACGCTGTAGAACCGACGCAGGATCGTCTGCAAGATCCTGAACTCTTCGGCGGTGAGCTGGTCGCTGCCCGCCCGAGCCGAGACCATCGCCTCGAACAGGCCGGTTGGCTGCTTGCGGGTGTACGCCTCGACATCGCCACGCGACAAGGTGTCGGGACGGAACCGATGCAGCTCCTGCAGGAACTGCCGCACCGTTCCGGACCGGCCCTGGGTCCGCAACGCCATCGTCCCGCGCAGCTCGCCGCCAGCGGGGACGCTTCAGGGAGATGTCGGCTCGGCCCGTCGGGCCCGGGTCGCCGCAGGTGTACGCGGGCGCTCAGGCGTCGGCGATGGCCTCGGCGAACCAGCCGGTGATGGTGGTGGGATGGGTGATCGCGGTGCCGACGGCGACCGCGTCCGCGCCGGCGGCCAGAGCCGCGGCTGCTTGCTCTGGCCGATGAATGCGACCCTCGGCCACGATGAAGGCGTCGGGCAGGGCGGCCCGCAGCTCGCCGATCAGCGCCAGGTCGGGCCCGGCGGTCTTCTCGCGGGCGTCGGTGTAGCCGGCCAGCGTGGTGCCGATGATGGTGCAGCCCGCGGCCGAGGCCTGGACGCCGGCCTCGACGGTGTCACAGTCGGCCATGATCGGCCCGGGCCAGCGTTCGCGTACGGCAGCGACGGTCTCGGCCAGGCTGCGGCCGTCGGGACGTACGCGGGTGGTCCCGTCCAGGGCGAGAATGTCGGCCCCGGCCTCGATGACGGCCAAACAGTGGTCCAGCGTCGGGGTGATGAAGACGCCGGCATCGCCGTCCTTGATCAGTCCGATCACGGGTACGTCGACGGCGGCCTTGATCGCGCGAATGTCCTCCACCCCTTGAGCCCGGATCGCGGCCGCTCCTCCGATACGTGCGGCCACGGCGATCTGGGCCATCGTGCGCGGGTCACGCATTGGCTCCCCGGGATAGGCCTGACAGGAAACGATCAAGGTCCCGCGAAGCGCTTCGAGCTGCTCTTCGATCATGGTGTCGGCCGGGTTTCCGTTCGGCTTGGTCACTGCGCTCCTCGTTCTTCGATCAGGTCGACCGCCCAGGCCGCGGCACCGAGCAGGGCGGCATGGGTGCCGGCGGTCGCCGTCGTGACCTCAGTCTGGCTGACCACGTCCATCGCCTCGTGCTCGATGCCCTGCAGCACGGCGCCGCGCCACGGTTCGCCGACGGCGGCGACCCCGCCGGTCAGGATCACGCGTTCCACGTCAAGCAGGTTGAGTGCACCGCCGATGGTGCGCCCGGTCGCGAAGCCAGCCACCCGGTAGGCCTCCGCCGCTGCCGTCGACCTCTCCCGGGCCAGGGCCGCCAGGCGTACGCCGTCAGTCACCGGACCGGCGTCGTCACGGACCCCGAAACGGGCCGCCAACGCGAGGATGCCGGGCCCGGATGCCAGCCCCTCCAGGTGCCCGGAACGCCCACAGGGACAGGGGATGTCCTGGGCTTCAGGGACCGGCAGGTGCCCGACGTGGCCGGCCGCCCCGCGTACGCCGACAACCGGCTGCCCACCGATCACATGAGCCGCACCAATGCCGGTGCCGATCGCCACCAACAGGATGCTGTGGGCGCCGCGGCCGGCCCCGTAGCGGGCCTCCCCGACCGCGTGGCCGTGGACGTCGTTGAGCGCCGCGACGGGGAGGTCGAGGCGCTGGGCGAACGTACCGACGAGATCGGTACCGGCCCAGCCCGGCAGCGCGCTGGTCGCGTGACTGATGGTCCCGGCCGCGGTGACAACACCAGCCGAGGCGACCCCGAGAGCGACGACAGACTCCTCGCCGCGGACCTCGCGGGCGAGGGAGATGGCGTGGTCGAGAACGGCGTCCGGCCCAGCCGCAGCAGGGGTGGGCCCGGTGAGGTGACGGCGTACGCGGGCGGCGCCGGCTCCGAGATCCACCAGCGCAGCCGTCGTCTTGGTGCCCCCGATATCCAGGGCAAGCACGGTCTTCATGGGCGCGGTGATCATGAGTGCCAGGGCTTCGTCGCAGCTGTCAGGAACGGAATGAACCTTCAGGCGTTCAGCGAAGATGTGGAGCGAGTGACGGGAATCGAACCCGCATTCTCAGCTTGGGAAGCTGATGTTCTGCCATTGAACTACACTCGCGCGCCGCCCAGCGTAGCAGGACTGGCCGGCTGGGTCGTCAGCTCAGAGCGAGCGACAGGAATCGAACCCATGTCCTCGGCTTGGAAAGCCGATGTTCTACCACTGAACTACACTCGCGACCTCGCCACCATAGCCGCACCGCCCCAGCCACCACGGCAGCCGCCCCCTGCGTGCCGCAATTTCACCGGCGCCAACGCGCGCTCGTGCCGTAGCATGGTGGCCGTGGTTGACCCCAGCAGTGCCGCCGACCGTAGCCGATATCGCGCCTCCGACGCCGACCGCGCGACCATCACCACGATCTTGGACGAGGCGTACGCCGAAGGCCGTCTCGACCGCGAGGAACACTCCGAACGCACCACCCAGGCCATGGGCGCCCGCACCATCGGCGACCTGATCGGCCTCACCGACGACCTGATCGCGCACGATCCGCTCGCCGCGACCTACACCGGCTCACCCAGCCAGCACCTGCCCGCCGTGCGCCCCTCCTCGGCGCCGGCCACCACCGCCGGCAGCGACGTCGCCCCGATGCGGGTGGACCACTCCGCCGCGGGCGAGTCCAACGCCCCGATGATCGCCGTCTTCGGCGGCAACACCCGTGGCGGCGCCTGGCGCGTTCCCGAGCAGAGCTACAGCTTCACCTTTGCCGGCGGCGGTGAGATCGACCTCACCGACGCCGTCCTCACCGCTGATGTGGTCTACATCAACGTCTTCTGCATGTGGGGCGGGCTCGACATCATCGTCCCGCCGGGCGTCGACTTCCGCAACGAAGCGGTGGTCTTCATGGCCGGCGTCGAAACCACCAAACTGCAGCCGCCGCCCAGCGGCCGGCCGCTGGTGGTCCTGCGCGGCTTCGTCTTCCAGGCCGGGGTCGACGTACGCCTGACCGGCACCGACGAGGACGAATGACTCCGATTGTCTCGACCTGCCACCATGGCTGGAGTGAACCGCCCGGCCGACACCGAGGGAGCCGATGAACCCGTTCCGACCAGAGGGGATTGACTGGCAGCCGCTGCATCGCGGCTACCGGACCTATCTGCGCGTCAACGTCGCCATCACCTACGCCGTGCTCGCGATCGCGACCGGGGTCGGGCTCAGCTTCCTGCTCGACCTGGCGTGGGCGATCGGCGCAGGCGCAATCTGGCTGGTCATCGGCATCTGGCGCTGGATCCGCATGGATGCCCTGTGGAAGTCGCACGCGTACGCCCTGCGCGACACCGACCTCTACCTCACCAAAGGCGTGATGTTTCGGCAGCTCACCATCGTCCCGTACGGCCGGCTGCAGGTCGTCGAAGTCGAGTCCGGCCCGATCCAACGCGCGTGCGGCATCGCGTCGCTGAGTTTCGTCACCGCCAGCGCCACCACCGATGCCACCCTGCCGGGGCTGCCGCCGGCCGAGGCCGACGACCTGCGCGAGCGCCTCACCGCCCTCGGCGAAGAGCAGGCATCGGGACTGTGAGCGAACACGCCACTCCCCCCGAACCGCGCCGGATGCTGCCGCCCGAGGACGCCACCGGCGCCCCCGACGCACCCCAACGTGCCCACCCGGAGACCGCCGAGACTGCCGCGACTCCAGAGACCGCTGGCACCGCGGAGCTCTCCATGCCCCCGGGGGCCGCCAGCCCGGAGCCCACTGAGGCCCCGCCGGAAAAGGCCCGCCTCAGCCGTCCCCACCCGCTCAGCCCACTGGTGCGTGGCTGGGGTCTGCTGCTGGCCGGTGTCATCATTGTGGGCCGCGAGTTCGCCAACACCGGTGAGATCCCCAGCATCCAGTGGATCCTCGCGATCGCCGGCGGCCTGATCCTCATCGTCGGGATCGCCAGCGTGGCCAGTTGGTGGTTCACCAAGTACGTCATCGACGACACCGAAGTACGCATCGAGACCGGGTGGCTGTCGCGCACCTCCCGCAAGATCCCCTTCGAACGGATCCAGTCGGTCGACCTGACCCAGCCGCTGATCGCCCGACTGCTCGGCCTGGCCGAGGTCAGCATCGACGCCGGCAGCAAGGACTCCACCCGACTGCGTTACCTCGGCAAGGCTCAGGCGCACCGGGTCCGCGACTTCTTGGTCGCCCGCGCGCTGGGCAACCGCGATGCCAGCGTCGGCGACTTCGGCGACGCCGACCCAGCGGCGTACAGCTCCACCGCCATCCGCGCCGACGAGACCCCCATCATCCGGGTCGCCCCCGGGCAGCTGGTGCTCGGCGCCGTGCTGTCGACCGACTTCCTGATCTCGATCCTCGTCATCGTGGTGATCCCGCTGGCGAGCCTGATCAACCCGGCGCTGCTGCTCGCGCTGCCGGCCATGTTCGGCGCCGTCATCGGCGTGATCCGCACCGTCGGCACGCGCGTGTTGAGCCAGTGGCACTACCAACTGCTCGGCTCGCCGGGCGGGCTACGGATCACCCGCGGCCTCACCAGCCTCACCAGCCAGTCCGTCCCGCTGGACCGGATCCAGGGCGTACGCATCAAGCAGCCGTGGCTGTGGCGGTTCCTGGACCGCTACCAGATTGACATCGAGGTGCTCGGCGGTCACAAGTCCGAGGAGGACGGTCAGCGGTCCGGGATGCTGCTGCCGATCGGCACACGGGCCGAGACGCTGATCGCACTGCGCGCGGTGCTGCCCGACCTCGACCTCGCCGACATCGAGCTGCAGCCCTCACCGAAGCGGGCTCGCTGGCGGCACCCGCTCAGCGCCGGCAACCTGGCGTGGGGTTGGAACGACCGACACGTCATCACCGAGAGCGGCTGGATGGACCTGCGCACCGAGGTCGCCCCGATCGCCAAGCACCAGTCGGTACGCATGGTCCAGGGCCCGCGGACCCGCTTGCTCCGGCTGGCGACTGTCCGCTTCGACAGCACCCCCGGGCCGGTCGACCAGTCCGCTCGCTGTCTGGACCCGAGCGACGCGCTGGCACTGGTGCTCGCCCACCCCGCCAAGGCTGCCCGGGCCCGAGCGGCCAGCTGAGCGGCCTCGGCCTCAGGCGAGCTTGGCGGCCACCTCGGGCACCGGGGTGAGGGGCAGCTTGGACAGTTCCTCTGTCGGCCGGCTCTCGCCGAGCTTCACCAGCACCGTTCCCGCGAGGATCACCGCGCCGCCGACCAGCTGGATCGGCTGCGGCAGCTCGCCCAGCAGCAGCCAGGTCGCCACGATCGCGCCGACCACCTCCAGCAGTCCGAAGAAGCCGGCGACCGTGGAGCCGAGCCGCTGGCCCGCCATGATGCCGGCGATGAAGGCGACCGCGCCGGGCACCACACCCATCAGGGCAACGACCGCCAGCACCGGCACCTCCATGCCGGCCAGCACGGCCGGTCCGGGCCCAGAGGTCAGGCCCACGACGCCGACGCCGGCACCGGCCACCACCGCAACGGTCGCAATGACCATGCCGAAGCAGATCAGCGCCACCGGCGGCAGGCCGCCGTGATCGCCGGCGGACAGGGCGTAGTAGACGGCCAGGCACACCGCCGCCAGGCCCGACCAGGTGAGCCCCACGGGGTTGACGGTGATGCCGGCGAAGACGTTGATGACCAGCATCATCCCGAGTACAGCCGCCACCATGCCCACGCCGGTCCGCCGGCTGGGGCGCCGCCCGTGGCGTACCCACAGCCACAGCACCAGCAGCACCGGGCCGAGATATTCGACCAGCAGCGCGGTGCCCGGGTTGATGTACTGCACGGCCTGGAAGTAGGCGAACTGGGCGGCGGCCACCGGGATCAACCCGTACGCGAGGATCAACCGCCACTGCTGTGCCACGACGTGCCACCGGCCCCGCATCGTCAGCACCGTGGGGATCGCGAGGATCAGGCTGGCGCCGCCGACCCGCGCCAACAGGGCCGCGGCAGGCGACCAGCCGGCCTGCTGCAAGGCCACCGCCAACGCCCCCGCCGGACTGAACGAGGCGGCCGCCACCAGCGCCCAGAACACCCCACTTCCCCGCTTCACAGCATCCTCCTGCATCCGATTGCGTAACGACCAAACACGCGTACGCCCATTGGATCCTAGGGGCTGCCCAATAAGGAGTCAACGCCTTCTTGCCCCTGACGCACGCCTCTCGTCGCGACCCAGTCCACGACTGTCGGCACGGCCCCTGCAACCGGTGGCGTTGGGTAGGCTCGACCCATGACTCCGTGAAGTCCGCGGGGGGTGAGGAAAGGGCCACGCATGGATTTCGCCCATGACACCCAGGTCGCGCTGGCCTCAGCCGTGGCGCTCGCGAACGAAGGACAGCCCGACGGCCTGGAGCTCAGCACCGTTGCCCAGTTGCAGGACTGGCTCGATGCCGAGGGCTACACCGGCCACCGCTCCCGCACCCGCGCCGAACTCGACGAAGTGCTGGCCTTCAAGACCACCCTGCGCGCCATCTGGGCCGCCCCGTCCGAAGAGGAACGCGTCGAGCTGGTCAACGCGGTGCTGCGCGACGGGCCGTTGGTGCCCCAGCTGGTACGACACGAGGGCTGGGAGGACTGGCACCTGCACCCCACCAGCTCCGACACTCCGCTGCCGCGACGGCTCGCCGTCGAGGTCGCCCTAGCGCTGGTGGACCTCTTCCGCGCCGACGGATTCGACCGGCTCGGCTGGTGCGGAGACCCGGACTGCCAGATGGTCTTCGTCGACTTCACCCGCAACCGCTCCAAGAAGTACTGCGACACCGGCCTGTGCGCCAACCGCGCCCACCAGGCGGCGTACCGTGAACGTCACCGGGACAAGACCAGCAACTGAGGGAGACCCATGCACATGCCCTGGCTCGTGACCGGCGGTGCCGGCTACATCGGAGCGCACGTGGTCCGCGCACTGACCGAGGCAGGGCTCGGGGCGGTCGTCCTCGATGACCTGTCCAGCGGGCGTACCGACTTCATCCCGGCCGACGTCCCCTTCGTCCAGGCCGACATCAACGACACCGACGCCGTCACCGCCGCGCTGCGCGACCACCACTGCGCCGGCGTCATCCACGTCGCCGGCTTCAAGTACGCCGGAGTCTCGGTGGAGCGGCCGCTGCACACGTACCGGGTGAACGTCACCGGCACCGCCTCGGTGTTGGCCGCGATGGCCGCCGCCGGAGTGCACCGGCTGGTGTTCTCCTCCAGCGCCGCCGTCTACGGCACCCCCGATGTGGACCTGGTCACCGAGGACAACCCGACCCGCCCCGAGTCCCCCTACGGGGAGTCGAAGCTCGTCGGCGAGTGGCTCATCGCCGACCAGGCCCGCGCACTGGGCCTGGCCGGCATCAGCTTCCGGCACACCTCGCTGCGCTACTTCAACGTCGTCGGCTCCGGCACCGAGGAGGTCTTCGACGCCAGCCCCCACAACCTCTTCCCGCTGGTCATCGAGGCGCTGCTGGACGGGCGTACGCCGCAGATCTTCGGCGACGACTACGACACCCCCGACGGCACCTGCGTACGCGACTACGTCCACGTCGCCGATCTGGCGCACTCCCATGTGGCAGCCGCCCAGCGGATGCTCGCCGGCGAACCGGTGGAGGCCGTCTACAACCTCGGCTCGGGAAGCGGGCTGAGCGTGCGGCAGATCATGGATGCGATGGCCACGGGCACCGGCATCGCGTTCACCCCGGACATGGGCGATCGCCGACCCGGCGACCCGGCCCAGATCGTCGCCACGGGAGAGTTGGCGGCCCGTGACCTCGACTGGCAGATGCGTCACAGCATCGACGACATGGTGATCTCGGCGTGGCGGGCCCGCAAGCGCGCCGAGTGAGGCCGGTGACGTCGCGCGGGGCGGACTGGGATCGCTAGGCTCATGCCCATGGCTAACAGCGGGTGGGGACTGGGCATCGATTTCGGCGGTTCGGGCATCAAGGGTGCCCCGGTCGACCTGACCAAGGGCGAGTTCGCGGCGGACCGGCTGCGGATCCCGACCCCGAAGGACTCCACTCCCGACAACGTCGTCGAGGTGGTCCGCGAGATCCTCGACCACTTCTCCGACGAGCTGCCTGCGGACTCGACCATCGGCATCACCGTCCCCGGCGTGGTCCAGCAAGGCGTGGTCAAGACCGCCGCCAACATCAACAAAGCCTGGGCCGGCTGTGAGGCCGACGACCTCTTCACCAAGGAACTCAGGCGCGAGGTCCACCTGGTCAACGACGCCGACGCGGCCGGCCTGGCCGAGGTTCGCTACGGCGCCGCCAAGGGCGTCGAGGGTGTGGTGCTGTTGACCACGCTCGGCACCGGCATCGGCAGCGCGCTGATCCACAACGGCGTACTGGTGCCCAACACCGAACTCGGCCACCTACACCTCGCCGGCCAGAAGGGCCCCGCCGAACGCGACGCGGCGACCTCGGCGAAGGAGCGTGAGGGCCTGTCGTGGAAGGAGTGGGCCAAGCGGCTGCAGGACTACTACGACCACCTGTGCTTCCTGTTCTCCCCGGACCTGATCGTGGTCGGCGGCGGCGTCAGCAAGGACGCCGAGAAGTTCCTGCCGAGGCTGGACCTCCCCTGCCCGATCATCCCCGCCGAGCTGAAGAACCGCGCCGGCATCATCGGCGCCGCGGTGCTCGCCAGCGAACTCGGCTGACCCGGTGGGCGCGCCGGTGCCGCCGTTCGTCGGCATGCTGCTGGGGCACTGGGGCCTGACCGATGAGCGCGTACGCCCGCTGTCGGGCGGCACCAACAACCAGACCTGGGCGGTCGGCGACGCCCACGTGCTGCGCCTGCATCGCAATGTCGGGTCGACGGCGTACGAACACACGCTGCTCGGGCTGATCGAGGTGCCGTTCGCGCTGCCCACGCCCCTGCCCGCGGCCGACGGTCGGACCGTGGTCGAGCAGACCATCGACGGCGAGAAGATTCGGGCCAGCGTGAGCCGCCTGATCCCGGGCGAGCCCCCGCGGCGCGGCGACCCGGTCGCGGCTGCGGCGTGCGGCCGCGCGCTGGCCGATCTCGATGCGGCCATGGCCCTGGTTGAGGAGCGGCAGCTGCCTCCCCACCCGACCTGGGATGGCGACCTGCGGCACGTCCATCCGCTGGTGCCGGACCCGACCGTGGTCGCGATGGCGGCCGGAGCGCACCGGTCCGAGGTGGCCAGGATCCTTGCACGGGTGGGCAAGGCGCCACTGCGGCGGCTTCCGCGGGCCATCATCCACGGCGACTTCGGTCCCGGCAATGTCCTCATGCTCGAGGGTCGGGTGAGCGGGATCCTCGACTTTGAGACGGCCGGACCCGGCATCCGGGCAATGGACCTGGCGGCGGGGCTGTGGGGATTCGCGCGCGAGGATTGGCCCGGACCGAGACCCTGGCCTGTCGACAACGCGTTTCGGCGTGGCTACCTGAGCCGCGTGTCGCTCACCGACGCCGAAGTGGCCGCCGTGAGTGAGCTCCAGTTGCTTCGTGAGACCACCAGCCTCGTCCACTGGTACGGCCGTCATCTCGCCGGCCTCACCACCGCCGCCGAAATCGCTGACCGGGTCGCTCGGCTGCTGGCCCTCGAGGCCGTCCTCGACCGCCACTGACGTCGCCACCGGCCCGACGCGGGCACGCCCCGAAGCGTCCGCCTCAGCCAGCCGCCACGACCAATGGCGCCTCGACGACTGCGCTGGCTGGACGCTTCAGGGGGTGCGTCCGCCCGCCGGCATCGCCGGCCCGGATTGGTCTCGGCGCAGTGGTCAGCGGGGGCGCCGCACCGGCCGTCGCCCGCTGCATCTCAAGGTCCAGCCGTCCACGCTGGCCCAGTGCAGGTACGCCGTGTTGAGGCCTCTCGACGGACTGCCAGAGCTCAGGTACACCGCACGGATGTGACTCTCGAGGTTGGACCCCTGCGCGGCCAGTGGCAACCAGCGCCCGATCTGGGACACCTGACTCGCGGTCGCCTCGGCGCTTCCGTCGACACGACCCCACACGTGGTCGGTGTCGCGCACGACGAACTCACGGTAGGTGGCGGCCAAACTCGCGAGGTCGCCTTCGGTCGCCTCGACCCCAGCCTGCTGGGCCGCACGAAGGAACTCGATCGTGATGGCTGCGTGCGAAAGGTCCTCCGCGCTCGTGGTCGCCCCGTAGGAAGGGGTGTAGGTGGATTCCACTTCGCCCCGAGCCCACCCGCGATACACCTCGGAATAGGTCGGCCAGTACGACCACACCGCCGCGTCCCCGAGGAGCACCCGATCGTTGCGCCAACTGCGCACCATCCGACCCACCTTGTTGGCGTACTCGGCGGTCGGTTCGATCCGCTGCAACTCGGCAATGGTCTGCCCCAGACCATGGCTCTGGTTGAACGGTTGGATCGTTCCGTCGAAGTTCAGTGGGGCACCAACCGGCCACACGTAGTCCCCTCGGTCGGCTCCGCTTTCCCGCCACTCCTCGTCGTGAAAGGCGACGGCCTCCCGTGCTGCGGCGGCAAACTCCTGGGCGGTGCGTTGATGGCCCGACAGTGCGGGATTGGTGAGCACCAGACGCGCGAACGCCGCGAGCGGATAACTGATCTGGCCGGTGTGGACGGCGAAGGCGTAATAGAGGGCTCGGAAGGGGAAGGCACCGGCCTCGGGCAGCGCTGCAGCGCCGCCACGCACGACTGCGGTCCACCGGGCTCCGGCCCCGTAGGCCTCGGAATGGACGCGATCCTCGACGAAGTCGGGGCTGGCCTGGTCCAGGCTGAGGCCTTCAAGCGTGTTCGAGTCGTGCAACGGGTGGTGCAGAACCAGGCTGAAGCTGTCCCCGGCCACCGCCACGTCGACGGTCGCCTCGCTCGAGCGCGGACCTGAATAGCGGACGTCGAGGGTGGGCATGCCTGCGGCATCAGGGATCTCCGCGACGGCAGCGGTGTAGTTCCCCGCCGTGCGCCAGACCGGTCCGGATCGCCCCAGATAGTCGGTCACGCCCCGGTCTGAGTCGCGCTGAGCAAGGACATTGCGACCCACCCGAGCGAGCTCCTGGACATAGGAGGGATCGCACGTCGCCTCGTACATGCGCACCAGGGCGTTCATGAGATAGGACGTCCCCCATGCCAATCCACCGGTCTCGTTGTTGAGATCGTCCCGGGGCGGCGATGCCGCATACGCAGAATCGAAGCGCTCCCGATCATCGATCGTCTGGGCGTGGGCTGTGCCACCGCTGATGCCCCCAAGGGTGGCGGCGGGCGCGGTGGCAAGTCCGGCTAGCAGGGTGCGGCGTCGCATGCGCATCGTCGGCCTCCTCGTTGTAGCGACCATGGCGAGGTTGACGCTAGCAACGGGTGACACGCCTCTGCCCCGCCCACACACATTGACCAGCCGTTCGCACACATTGCCCACCATTCACTCGCCACCGGCCCGACGCGGGCACAGCCCTGAAGCGTCCGCCTCAGCCAGCCGCCACGACCAATGGCACCTCGACGACTGCGCTGGCTGGACGTTTCAGGGGGTCCGCCAGCCCGCCGGCATCGCCACCAGTAGGGTCGTGAGCACCTCGCCAGCCAACCGGCTGGCCCTGAAACGTCCGTTTCTGCGCGTCGTCGTGGACGCATCGGTCACGACGTACGCCTGACGCGGACGTTCCAGTGCAACCCACCCCCTGGAGGTCAGCATGAAAACCCGAAGCCTGTCCGCCCTGGTCGGCATGATCGCCGCCGCCCTGGTCACCGTCGCGTTGGGCGCACCACCCGCCGCGGCACTGACCGAACTCACCATTCATCTGTCCCCCACCGGGTCGGATGCCAACTCCGGCACCGCCGCTTCCCCAGTGAAGTCCATTGGCCGAGCCAACGAGATCGCCACGGCCAAGAAGCCCACCGACCGCATCGACGTCCTCCTGGCGCCCGGCACCTACACCGACATGGGTGACCAGTGGACCTATGCGGACTCGAAGAAGCTCACCATCCGCACCACGAGCGGCACGGCGACCTTCGATGGCCAGGGCACGCACCGCAACTATCAGCTGGTGATCGGGCCGCCGGCCAGCGAGAACAAGCGGATCCGCAACGTCATCCTGCGCGACCTGCGCTTCACCAACGCCACCAACGGGCTGCAGGTCCGTAACACCACCAACGCGACCCTGCAGAACCTGAAGTTCGACAAGATCGGCAACCGTTGGTCACCGGGCTCGATCGGATACGCCGCGCTGAGCCTGCAGCACGTCACCGACATCACCGTCACCAACCCGGTCTGGACCGACATCGAAAACAACCAGACGCTCGACGGGACCGACACCACCGGACTGGTGCATGCGGTGTATGCGGCGAACGACGCCGACGACGTCACCTTGGTCGACATCACCGCGACCCGGGTGTCGGGCGATGCCTTCCGGATCCGCAACGGCACCGACAACTTCGTCATCAACGGCGGCACCATGTCGTCGGCTGGCAGCCGCTCCGCGTTCTCCGAGTGGTACAACCCGAACGCCTCCACCCCGGAGATCCGATCCAGTGGTTCGTTCATCAATGTGACCACCGGCAAGAACTACCGGGGAGAGACCTACGAGCTGGGCCGGACCTCCTGCGTACGGTCCGGCAGTGGGCCGATCAGCGACTGCCGGATCACTGACACCCCGCCGAGCTGAGTCTGCCCCCGCTGAGCCGGGGCATCCGCTGAAACGTCCGCGCCACGCGGCCGCGAAGGTGATATTGACCTTCGCCGCTGCGTGGCGCGGACGTTTCAGGGCGATCAGGCGGCGCCGAGCTCGGTGCCGCCTCAGGCCGCGCGGGAGCCGTCGGTGATGTCGCAGAACGGGTCCATCACGACCGGGCTGCCGCTGGGGTAACAGCCGGTGGTGCCGAAGACATACGGAGCGTCATAGCCCTGGCCGACCTTGGTGCCGATGATGCGGGCGTCGAGCGAACGGGCCTCGTTGGAGTTGGTGTTGAAGAACTCCGAGAAGGCCGAGAACATGCCGGCCTGCTCGATCGAGCCGCCGATGATGTGGAAGCTGTCCGAACCGTTGCGGAAGCGCAGCGGATCGCCGGTGACGCGGCGGATCTCCGGCTTGAGGATGGTGACGTTGTCGGCGTCGTTGGCGATGTAGACCGCGTGGATCGAGCCGATGTTGCGGCTGTTGATCATGTCGGTGAAGACCGGCGAGAAGACCCGGGCCCCGTCGACGTGCTGGAACTGCAGCCCGGCGTACCCGACGCCGTCGCCACCGTACGCATTGCCGATCTCGGTGAAGGTGGCGCGCTTGATGGCGACGTTGTCGGCGTACATGACGCGCAGCCCGTTGGTGGCGTTGCGGAAGGCAAGCCCGTCCAGAGTGATGTTGCGGGCTCGTTCGGTCGGCTCGATACGCAGCAGGTAGTCCTGGTGGTTGTTGTTGCCGGTGAAGGTCGCGACGCCACCCCGAGCGGCGAAGGTGACGCTGGCGGCGGACGGGTAGGTCCACTTCTGGTTGCGCAGTTCGTAGGTGCCGGGCTGGAGCCGGACCTCGATGTCGCCGGTGGCGGCCGCCTCGGTGGCGATCTCGTTGGCGCGGTTGATGCTGGCGATCGGCGCATCGGCGGTGCCGGAGTTGGCGTCGGATCCGTCGGGCGCGACGTGGATGATGAGGTCCTGCTGGGCGGCAGCTTGGCTCGGCATCATGCCGAAGGCAAGGACCACTGCGGTCAGCAAGGTCAGGACGGTACGCATGGGTGATCCCTTCGTTGGGTGGCCCCGGAATCGGGTTTCCTCTGAGCCTAGAGGGAGATCCAGGCGTTGTCTGCAGCGCCGCCACGGGACAGAAAACCGGCGCGAAACCGCGCCGGACTCCGCCGGGCAGGTCCCCGTAGGAGCCGGACGCCCGATACTTGTCAGGTGGAGAACTGCACCGCCTGCGGCACCGTCGGAGTCCCGAGCCAGGGGCCGATCCCGTGGGACGTCGACGCGACCACGGCGGAGCTCGCCGATCGGGTGGCAGCCGGACGGATGCAGGTGCTGCGCGGTGACGTGGCCCTCACCGACATGACCGCCCTGCTCGAATCGGAGCGGAAATACACCGTTGCCAGCTTCCTCAGCTGCCAGGAGTGCGGACGGATTCTCTTCTGGGGATTGTCGATCCGAGGCAATCCGATCCTGCGATACGCCGACCCCGACGAGGTCGATCGCTGGCCCTGGCAGCCCATCCCGCCGCGGGAGTCCTGGGCCCACTGAGCGCGAGGGCACTGTCCTCACCGACAACGGGCGTCCGTTGAGACCAAAGCACGAGCACCACGAAGCGTCCGTGCCAGACGGCAGCGGAAGCCAACGGAGCCTCACTGCCGCCTGATGCGGACGCTTCAGGGGGTTGGCTCAGTCGGTCCAGGTGTTGTCGATACCCTGCGGCAGCGGCCACGGGCCGAGATCGATGTTCGATGCCGTGTCGACCAAAGCCTGGAACTCGAAGGTGTCCCGCAACTCCGTCAGCTTCTCCTGCAGTTCCTCGTGATGCTTGGTGACCGCGTCGCCGATGACGTCCAGCGCTGCCGAAGCTGCGGACTGCCAGGACGGGACACCTGAGGTCAGCGAGATGCCACCCTTCAGGAGCCCGATGCATTCGTCGACACTGTCGATGTAGACCTGCAGCACCGCGTTGCACAGGTCCACGACCCTGTCCACCAGCGGCGGATGAGCATCCATCAGATTGTCGATGTCACTGATCATGGTGTCGAACCGGGAGATGTAGGCACTCAGCGCCGTGGTGTAGTTGGTGTAGCCACCACCGGACCACGGCCCACCCGCCCCGGACAGAGTTTCAGCCTCCGCCTTGCGAGTCTCGAACGTGCTGCGCGCATCCTGGAGGGTCTCGCGAGTCCGCGCCAAGGTCTGCGGCACCTCGACGAGGCTGTCGAGGTCCGTCTCGTTCATCATTGAGAGGGTGCCGCCCTCCTCCTGGGCCTTCTCCAAATCGTCACGGCACGCCTGCACCTCCTCCTGCGGGGAGGACTCCCACCACATGACCTCGATGTGCTCGCCATACAAGTAGGCCGGCGATCCATCGCTGTAGGAAAAGATGCTGCCAACACTGGGAGTGGCGTATTTCTTCTCCGTCGCCGGGTCGTTCTTGAACAGCCAGTGCATCTCCTGGTCGCTGTCGACCGACTTGCCATAGACCGAATACTGGAGGCCCCAGTCGGAGTACGCGATCTCCCGGGAGTGCGAGATCTGGCCCTCGAACTTGTCCCGGTTGTCGACCAGCTCACGGTGCAGCTCGCGCAGGGTTGCGGTATCAGTCATTTTCGTTCACCACATCCGCCAGCTCTTCGGCCTGTTCCTCGGTGACCCCGTACGACTTGCCCGTCTCGAGCAGCAGGTCACCCATCTTGCCGGTGGCCACCCCACAGTTGAGCAGGTTGTTGGTGATGTTCTCGAACGAAGTGTTGAGCGCCGGGATGAGCTCGTTGAGGGTGCCGTCGAACTCGGCCGAGAAGGGCGGCAACTCCGGCACCAGGTTCATCGCCTGCCAGTCGCCGTCCAGCTCCTTGCACAGTTCGTACCAGAAGGTCACATGCTTGTTGAAGAACGTCTGTTCTTGGGTGTATCCACCCATCACTTCTTCCTTTCAGAAACGAAGCGCTCCAGACGCTTCTGTGCGGTGCCGGCCTCATCGGGAGGCGGCGGGGTGCAAGCTTCCATGAGTTCCTCGACCAGTTCCGAGGTGACGACCCGACGCATCCAGTCCTCGTCCTGGCAGGTCACCGCCAGGACTCGACCGCGGAGCCAACGAACAGTGAAATGTCGGGTCCGAACCTCGACGGGTGGGGCTTCGTTACGGTGACGCTCATCGCGCGCCTCCTGGATCAGGAGTGCGAACTCGCCCAGATCTTCGATCCGGACATCACCAAGGCTGGGGCGGTAGCTCCCCGGCCGCTGAGCGAGCTTGATCATTTGACGGTGAAGTTGGTTGAGCAGGACGCTTGGTTCGACCTCGTCCCGCCAGCCGTCGCGGACCATGATCCGCTCCGGCTGGTCAGTGGCCCATTCGAGGGTGATCCACGGCGGATCCTCGCTGGAGTTCATGTGGCGGACTTTATCGCCGGTCAGGGTCATACTTTTCCGCGCCCCCGCCCACCGCGTACGCCCCAGGCGGACACTGCAGGGGTGAGCGGCGCCACGGCGCGATCGACATCTCAGCTGGCTGCCCGCTCCGGCTCGTCACCTTCCCGGAGCGCGGCCAGTTCCGTGAGGACGGCCCGGGCGATCGCATCCCAGCGCCGGAAGCTCAGGGCATTGGTGCGTGGCCGGCTGAAGGCGCCGGCCTGGGGCCCGCTGGTGCCGGGACCGACGGCGTACCGACGAGGGTGCGGCGTACCGTCGGCGCGAATCAGGCGTCCGTCGACGTCTCGGACCTCCAGGCATCCGGACGGGATCGTGCCGGCGGCCTTCTGGCGACCGGCACCGGAATCAATCAGATCCCGCAGCACAGCCGAGTCGGTGTCGTCGATGCTGGGGTCGGGCAACCACGCATCGATCAAGGTCCTCGCCCGGCGCTCCCCCGGCAGGGTCGTGGTGGTGGCGACGAACTCACCGGTCTCGGCGTCGGTCGCCACCTGCAGATCGGCCCCCAGGAACTCGACCACCCCAGCCTCGCTCAACGCGATCAGTTCCTCGACGCGTTCCCCGGGCGGACCGGAGGCGATGTAGCTGAAGAACTTGAACCAGCGGCCGCGAAACTCCCGGCGATAGGACTCCGGCTGCCACGCCGGCGAGGCCGACAGCTCCGCCAGCGCCATGAAGGATCGCAGCATTCCCAGGAAGAGCGCAGAGTTTTCGCTGAAGCGGGCATCGGTGCGCCGCTCCAGGTCGGTACGCAGGTGGTCCCGCATCCACGCCTGCAGCTGCGCCGAGTCCGCGCACTCCACCCCGGCCAGCGGTCGGTCGAGCTGCGTCAGGTCGAGCCGGTCCGCCGGATCCGGGACCGCCTCGGCGATCAGATCGGCGTACGCCGCCGATTCCAGGTCGGCTTCGTCGAACCGCGCCAGGAACTCCTCCCAGCCCAGCCTCACCCGTGCCGGCGAGCCGGTGAACAGTTCCAGGTAATAGGCGTGGAGCATCTCTTGGCGCAGCACCGGCCACAGGTCGCGCCGGAAGTCGATGCTGCCGCGGGCCTCGATCTCCCGCGCCACCGCCAGCGTGAAATAGCGCGGCTGATAGAGCTGCCCGCGCAGTTCCTGAGCGATCTTCGAGCGGTACGGCACCCCTCGCCGGGACCCGATCAGCAGCTTGGGCTCCCGCCCGCTCGGCAGATACCGCAGTCCGCCATCGCGTACGAAGCGGCCACCGCGCCCCACAGCCAGCAGCACCATCAGGTCGATCGCTGCCAGCCCCATCCCCCGCACCAAGACCTCCTCACCGGGCCGGATCTGATCATGGTTGACGTCGGCGGTGAACGCCGGTGGGAAGTAGGTCGCCCCGCTCGCCCGGGCGAACTCGGCCAACCTGACCGCATCCCCCTGCGGCCGGGATCCCAGATGCCCGAAGCTGTAGATCACCAGGTCGGTGGTCAGTTCCACCCCGGAGCGAAGCACCACGATCTGCGCACCGCCGGGTCCCTCCTCGACCCGGGCCACCTCATCGGTGTGCCACCGGACCTGCGATCCGGGCGCCAGTCGCTCGATGCTGCGATTCAGGCACCACGCCAGATAGCGCTGGTGCAATCGTCTGGTCGGGAACGTCGCCGGCCCCAACCGCGCCGCCTCCGCGGCCAACTCGTCCCCGAGGTCAACGGCGATGTCTCCGTTGCGCACGCCGGCCGCCCATTCGGCCAGGTCCGGCCCGGGCGCGACCGGCCCGTCGACGGTCGCGGTCTCGTCGGTGAACATGGTCACGTCACCGGCCATCGAGTTGAGTTTCAGCAGCCCGGACTGCTGGTCGCGCCAGATGTGCCCCGACCCGGGCGGATACGGGTCGATCAGGTGCACCACCAGCGGCCGGGCGTCGAGCACGGCCTGATTCTCTGCGAGCCGTTCCAGTACGCCGGCGGCGGACGGGCCCGCGCCCACGAAAGTGACGCACTGCGCAGCCTCCGTCCGACCATGATCAATCAGTCGGGCAGCCCGGGCGGTCATGCAACGGTCTCCAGCGGCACCGGCGTGGCAGCGGTGGTCCCGAGCAGGTCGCGCAGCGTCGCCCCCTCGGGATATTCCGCCCGGTAGGCGCCGCGCTCCTGGAGGATCGGCACCACCCGGTCGACGAACTCGGCCAGCCCATCGGGCACCAGGTGACCGATCAAGGTGTAGCCGTCGCAAGCCCGGGCATCGACGCGGGCGATCAGTTCGTCGGCGACCTGCTCCGGCGTCCCCACCACGCTCGGCGCCCCGTACTCCCGCACGGCCAGGTCGCGAATGCTGAGACCGCCCCGCTCCGCCTCGGCGCGCCACTGGTTGGCCTTGGCCAACCGTGCCTCGAAACCGCGCTCGCGGGGCACCCGCCCCAGCACGGGATCGTCCTCACTGGGGTCGATGTCGGGCAACGGACCGTCCGGGTCGTACGCCCGCAGGTCCCTCCCCCAGATCTGCTCCAGGAAGGCGAGTGCGGTCGGCGGACTGACCTGGGCGCGACGGATCGCGTACGCCCGCTCCTGCGCCTCCGCCTCGGTGTCGCCGAGCGCGAAGGAGATGCCGGGCATGATGATGAGGTCCTCGCGGGCCCGACCGTTGACACCGAGCCGGTCATCCAGATCACTGCGGAAGTCCTGCCCGGCCTCGCGCTGACCGAACGGGGAGAAGATCACCTCGACATTGCGGGCGGCCAGGTCCCGGCCCTCCAAAGAGATGCCGGCCTGCACCAGGACCGGCGCCTGCTGGGGACTGGCGGGCAGCGTCTGCTGCACGTCGACGTCGAAGTAGCGGCTGCGCAGCGAGACCTCGCCACCCAGCGGCGCCGCCCAGATCTCGGCCAGCGCGCTGATCATCTCCTGGGCCCGCAGGTAGCGCTGCTCGTGCGGCAGGTGGTCGCCCTTGCGGAAATTGGCCCCGGTGAAGGCGTTGGTGGTGGTGACGACGTTCCAGCCGGCCCGACCACCGGAGAGAACGTCCAGACTGCGCAGCTGCCGCGCCAGGTCGGCTGGTTCGTTGTAGGTCGCACTGAGTGTGCCGACCAGGCCGATGTGGTCGGTGATCGCAGCCAGTGCCGAGAGCACACCGACCGTGTTGGGCCGCCCCACCACGTCGAGGTCGTGGATCTGGCCGTTCTGTTCGCGCAGGCGCAGCCCCTCGGCGAGGAAGATGTAGTCCATCAGCCCGCGTTCGGCGATCTCGGCAAAGCGCCGGAAGGAGTCCCAGTCGATCTGGCTGCCCGCCTCGGGGTCGGACCACACGGTCTGCTGGTTGACGCCCGGGAAGTGCGCGGCGAGGTGGATCTGGCGGTGCGTGTCAGGAGCGGTCATGCGGATGCCTCCAGTCGGTGGGCGGCGCGGAAGTCAGCGGTGAAGGCGGGGGCGGCCACGTACTGGTTGGGTGCGGGCACCAACCCGAGGCGGTCGCGCAGCGTACGCCCGGTGGGCACCTCGGACCGCAGCTGCGGCAACACGTCGGCCAGGAAGATCGTCGTGTCGGCGTTGGTGTCGAGTGGACGCACTCGGATCCCGTCCAGCCCCTCGGAGAAGGCAGCCAACTGCTCGAGGACCTCACCGGGGGAGCCGGCGACGAGTTGCGCGTCACTGCTGAACTGATCAAGGTTCAGGCGCCCAAAATGGACGTTGACGTCGCCCCAGACCTTGATCGGAGCGCCCTCCCGGCCCACCCGATCAGCCGCTTCACGCACCTCGACCAGGATGCGTTCCCGGTCGCCGCCGCTGAAGGGGGTGATCGCGACGATGTCGCTGACGGCCGCGGCAAACTCATAGGGGATCCGCTGATGGGCCAGCGCGAGGACCGGCGGCTGCCCCTGCGGCGGCCGCGGCGTGATCGACGCGCCGTGGACCGAGAAGTGGTGGCCCCGGAAACCGGGGTTGTGGATCTTGTCGCGGTCGATGAAGCGACCGGTCGCCAGGTCGCGGATCTCGGCGTCGTCCTCCCAGGAGTCCCACAGCAGCCGCAGCACCTGGCCGAACTCCCAGGCCTCGTCGAAGCCAGGCAGGGTCGCCGCGCTGATCTCGTCGGGCGACAGCGTGCTGAACTGCGCACGGCTGAGCCAGGTCTGGCGCCCCACGGCGCGGGCCTCGGCCTCGAGCAAACCGACTCGCAGGCGTACGCCGGCTCGCCCATGGGAGGTGTGGTCCAGGGTGGCGACGGCGGTGGCGGTGTGGAAGGGCTCCAAGGCGGTGATGGTCGCGGTGGGCAGCAGGCCGATGCGAGCGGTCTGGGGCGCCAGCCAGTTCGCCAGAGCGAAGGAGTCGAAGCTGGCCGACACCCCGTCGAGGGCGGGCCCATCCTCGAAGCTGAGCAGATCGACGCCCGCCCCATCAGCCTGGCGGGCCAGGGCGCTCCAGTCCCGGGGCCGCCCGGGCCCAAACTCGCCGGTGTCGTGGGCGGCTGGATGCCACCCCGCCCCGCGTATCGACAATCCGATGTTCAGCACGTCCGCTCCCTCAGGTCTCTGGTCGTCCCCGTCGGAGGGCGACGCCGATCACCTTAGCGCCTTGTGCTGATATGCCCATAATTGTTTGTGATATGAGCCAGGAGGTGGCGCCCCCCGCGAATACACCCCTACGCCCCGGAGACGCCGGCGCCGCCGTCCCCGATGGGGCGACGGCGCCGGTGTCATGTGGTCCGTAGGCCAGGCCGATTCAGGAGCGGCGGCGTGCGAACACGGTGGCTCCGGCCACGGCCATCAGGCCGAGAACGATCGGCACCACCGAACCCGCGCCACCGGTGTCAGGCAGGGCCGGACCAGTCGGCGTCGAGGACTCCGACGGGGTCACGCTCGGCGACTCCGAGGGAACGCACGGGGACTCCGTCGGCGCCTGGCTGGGCGTACCGGTCGGCGACTCCGAGGGGGTCACGCTCGGCGACTCCGACGGCTCACACGTGGGAGTCGGGGTCGGCGTAGGAGTCGGCGTCGGCGTGGGAGTCGGCGTCGGCGTGGGAGTCGGGGTCGGCGTCGGCGTCGGCGTAGGAGTCGGCGTCGGCGTGGGGGTCGGGGACGGCGTCGGAGTCGGGGTCGGCGTCGGCGTCGGCGTCGGCGTGGGAGTCGGGGTCGGCGTAGGAGTCGGCGTCGGCGTGGGAGTCGGCGTCGGCGTCGGGGTCGGGGTCGGCGTCGGGGTCGGGGTCGGGGTGGGGGTCGGGGTGGGATTAAGATCCCCGCTACCCTCGCCCCCGGCGCCATAGACGGCCGCCTCGGAGTCCGGCTGCGTCGCACCACTGGAGACCGTGACCACCGCAGTGTTCTCGACCGTCGTCGCGCCAGCCGGCACGATGGTCTCGATCACGAGTGCCCCGATCATCCCATCAGGGATGTTGTTGATCGAGCCCTGAACGACCTGCTCGGTGCACGTCACGTCATGCGAGGTGGCTCGCTCGCTGGCCGCCCATCCGCCGTCCTCATCGAGGGTCCAGATCTCGATACGGAGCCGCGAACAGTCAAACCGCTGCCCACCACGGGCCTCGTCACGGAAGTGGACCTTGTCGTAGCCGAGCGGCCCCATGACGACCCAGTCCATCCGGTTGGTCCGGTAGTTCCACGTGCCATACTTCTGCCCCTCGGTGCGGGGGTTCGTGCCGTAGTCGATCGGCTCACCGACCTCGCCACGCACAACGGCGTCGGAATCGGCACCCCAACTGATCTCCAGCTCGGTGCCGGGCTCCGCTTCCCAATCCAGCTCAACCCAGAACCAGGCGCTGCCGGACACGTTGCGGTGCTCAGCCACGAAGTCAGTCAGCGTGAACACGACGTCGCCATCCCGAACCGACGCCACCGCGACCACATTGCCGTTGCCGTCCGCGAGGCTGAAGGTGGTCGTCATGACGATCAACTCGGGCGGGAGCGCGATGCCGAAGGTGTCACCGGGCTGCGCCGAGTCGGGCACGGACCAGTCCAGCGCGACCTCGATCCGGTCACCCGGGCGGAGGACGCCGTCCTCGCTGGCACCGGTGATGCGGAGGTCCGTGATGGCGCCGTCGATCTCGGCAGCTGGCGCCGCAACGGGGTTGATGATGAAGCCCGCCATGACGGCAGCCACCAGCATCAGACTCGCGACGAGCGCGCGTGTCTTGGGCGCACGAATGCGCACGGATGTGCTCATGGATACTCCTTGATTTCCCATGGGTCGACCTAGGTCAGCCCGCGCGCCCCCCGGCGCGCTGACATGGTCACACCCCGACGCTCCCCCTGAATGGCGCGACGGGTGGCGGCACTACCGCAATGTGACACCGTTAACATTAGGGGACCCGAGGGTGAACCGAAACGTCACGAACCGACGTTCACGCGCGCTGGCAATGGTGACCATTCGTGCAGCGCTGGACCACGGGTACGTCGCCCCGAGGTCGCCGCGCAGCCGGGCGTCAGTCCGTACGCGCGTTCCGCAGCCGGATCCCACTCCACCCCAGCGTCGTGGTGATCACCTCGGACCAGAAGTCCTGCAGTCGCGGCAGCACCCGCAGCTGGATGCCAGCCTGCTCGTGCAGGGCGAACAGGTCACCGACGCGGACGGGCGGGCCGAGTGGGCGCACCTCGCTCTCACTCACGTACGCATGCGACTCGGTCGCGCTGTACGGCCGGAAGTCCGCAGCCGCGAAGCGGTAGGCGTACAGCTCGACCGAGCGCATCGCCTCGAGCCAGCCGTACTCCACGGCGTGGATGCGGTTGCCACCACCGGGGCCGAGGATCCGGAGCCGGTCCTCGTCGGTGGCCGCAGGCGTCACCCACGCCATGGCCCGCGGGCACTGCCGGGGAAACCAGTAGTCCGGGCAGCGCTCGCCGTCGACGGCCCACACGTACACCTCGGGCTGCTGTGCCGTCCGCGCGACGTGTGGGGCAAACCGCGTGATGGTCGGGTCCTCGGAAAAATGCAGCACCTCGCCAGCGGCAGCACTCATGGACGGGACCCTAGCCCGCCTCGACTCACATTCGCTCGGGCGCCGGGATCCCCAGCAGCGACAGGCCGCGCGCCAGCACCTGCTTGGTCGCCAAGCACAACCCCAACCGGGAGGTGCGTACCTGACCCTCGGACTTGAGGACCGGGCAGTGCTCGTAGAACACCGAGTACGCCTCGGACACCTCATAGAGATACGTGCACAGCTTGTGCGGCTGGAGGTTCTCGGCCAGCTCGGCCACCACCTCGCCGAATCGGGTCAGCAGCAGCGCCAACTGCTGCTCGGCCGGCTCGGTCAGCACGGTCACCGTGTCCGAGCTGAGCTCCTCGGCGGCTGCCTTGCGCAGCACCTGGCAGCAGCGGGCATGGGCGTACTGCAGGTAGGGCCCGGTGTTGCCGGTGGTCTGCGCCATCCGTTCAGGGTCGAAGACGTAGTCCTTCTGCAGGCCGGTCGACAGGTCGGCGTACTTGATCGCCGCCAGCGCAATCTCCGGCGCCGCCTCCTCCTCGGCCGCGTCGAGCAGCGACGCCAGGCTGGCCGCCGACCCGTCGCGAGTCTTGAAAGGCTTCCCGTCCGGCCCCAGCACCATGCCAAAACCGACGTGCTCGGCGCGTACGCCCTCGGGGAGATAACCCGCCATCCGGGCAACGGCGAATACCTGCCGGAAGTGACCGGCCTGACGCAGGTCGGTCACGTAGATGATCCGGTCAGCGCCCAGATTGCGGACCCGGTGCCGGATCGCAGCCAGGTCGGTGGCGGCGTACCCGAATCCACCGCCGCTCTTGCGGACGATCAACGGGGCCTCGAAACCGTCGACGAAGACACACAGCGCACCGTCGTCGATCACGGCGACGCCGGACTCCTCCAGCTCGCGGGCCACCACGGGCAGGTCGTCGTTGTAGGTGGACTCCCCTGCCAGGTCATCCTCGGTGAGGAGGACGTCGAGCCGCCGGTAACCCTCGGCGAAACCGCCCCGAGAGACCTCGATCAACTGCTTCCAGATCCGAGTGGTCTCCTCATCGCCAGCCTGCAGCTTCACCACCCGCGCGCGGGCCCGGGTCGCAAACTCCTCATCGGACTTGAAGTGGGCCGAGGCCTGCTTGTAGAGCGCGTCGGCGCCGGCCAGGTCCAGCTCCAAGACGTCGACCTCAGCCTCGAGGATCTCCTCGACCAGCATGCCGAACTGGGTGCCCCAGTCGCCGATGTGGTTCTGGGCGATGACGGTGTTCTCGGTCGCGCTCAGCACCCGGTTGAAGCAGTCACCGATGATCGTGGACCGCAGGTGGCCCACGTGCATCTGCTTGGCGACGTTCGGCGCGGAATAGTCGATGACGACCCGCTGCGGCGCCTCGGCCGGCACCACACCATCGCGGGGATCAGCGAGGATCTCGGTGGTACGCGCGGCGAGCACATCGGCGCGGATCCGGATGTTGATGAAGCCCGGCCCGGCAATCTCGAGCGGCTCACACAGGTCGGCCAGGTCGATGTCGTTGACCAGACGCTCGGCGATCTGGCGCGGCGGGGCACCCTCCGACTTCGCCAGGCGCATGGCGACATTGCACTGGTAGTGGCCGAACTGCGGTTTGGTGGCGGGACGCAATTCCGGATCGATGCCGGCGACCGCCTCAATCCGCGCGCTGATCTCAGTCGGGAGGGAGGACATGGCGGCCAGTATTCCATGAGTCAACGGCGTCTCCAGCGGGTTTCCGCCACCCCCGAGCGGGCGTACGAGCCACACCGCGCGGGAACCACGACGGCTAGGCTGACACCGACCGAGGAGGAGTCCGACATGTCCGTACCCACCATCCGCCTCAACGATGGCACCGAGATCCCGCAGCTCGGCTTCGGAGTCTTCAAGGTGCCGCCCGCCGAAGCCGCCCAGGTCACCGCCGATGCGCTGGCTGCCGGATACCGCCACATCGACACCGCCGCGATGTATCACAACGAGGAGGGTGTCGGGCAGGCCGTCGCCGCATCCGGCATCAACCGCGACGACCTGTGGATCACGACCAAGCTCGACAACGGCGACCAGCACCGCCCGGCCGAGGCGATCCGCACCTCCCTGCGCAAGCTGGGCCTGGACCACGTCGACCTCTATCTGATCCATTGGCCGATGCCGCAGCAGGACCTCTATCTCGATGCCTGGTTGGCGATGGAGAAGGCCCAGCAGGAGGGCCTGATCCGCTCGATCGGCGTCTCCAACTTCCACGGCGAGCACCTGCGCAAGGTCGTCGACGGCTCCTCGACGGTGCCCTCGGTCGACCAGGTCGAGATCCATCCCTCGTTGGCCCAGTACGACCTGGTCACCGAGATCGAGAGCTTCGGCACCAAGGCCCAGTCCTGGAGCCCGCTGGGTCGCTCCGAGGACCTCGAGGCGGTGGCGCCGATCGCGTCCGAGTTGGGGCGAACGGCTGCCCAGGTGATCATCAGGTGGCACCTGCAGCGCAACCTCATCGTGATCCCCAAGACCGTCAATCCGCAGCGAATGGCCGAGAACTTCGACGTCTTCAGCTTCGAGCTCGACGATGACACGATGGCCGCTCTGGACGCCCTCGACGCCGGCAACCGGGCCGGCAGCCACCCGGACGACAAGAACGCGTGATCACGCGTGTGGGCCTGGCTTGATGCCCTCACCCTCCGGCTCGACACCGGGCGGTATCTCGCCGACCCCGCCAATGGTCAGATCGCGCTGACGATCGTCCTGCTCGCCACCGCGTCCACCCTGGTCGGACAGTCGGTGGTCTTGGTCATCAACCGGGTGCGCGGCTGGGGCTTGCTCTTCGCGCTGGCCTCCAATGCGGTGATGGTGCTGGCGGCGTACATCGGGATGGGCTTGCTGCTGTGGCTACTCGGCGTGATCTTTGCCGAGGGGCAGACGGTGCCGGCCCTGGGCGTTGCCATGATCGTGATGGTGTCGGTGTCGCCGCAGGCCTTCAACTTCCTCGGCGCCATCCCGCTGCTGGGCCCGCTGGTGACACGGCTGACCTCGGTGTGGGGACTACTCATCACCTTCCTGGCCGCCCACCAGCTCTATCCGGTCAGCATCTGGGGCGCGGCGGGCCTGACGCTCGCCGCCTGGCTCGGAATGCTGGGCGCCTCCACCCTGATCGCGCCGGGCTATGCCACGCTGCGTGACCGCGTCTGGCGTCGGGCCACCGGCCGGGAGTTGTACGCCGACTCCAGCCACCTGCTCGACGAGGCCACCATCGAGGGCAGCATCGCCGACCTCAACGGCCCCGACATTCGGTTGGACGAGGGTGACCGATGATCACCACGATCCTGCTGTTGGTGGTGGCCTTGGTGGTGTTGGCAGCCTTCCTGGCGCCCTTCGAGGCGCTGCGCTGGTGGGGCCGGCAGGCCACCATCGAGGCGAGCAGCCAGCTCGAACAGGCTGCCCCGAAACCGCCCCGCGAACCAGACGAACCGACCTGCTGGGTGGTCTACGTGTCCGGTGTCGGCGCCACCTCCCCGGTGATCAACCGGCGCGGGGAGCAGCCCCTCATCGACGGCGTCCAGGCGCGCCTGCAGGGCGCCAAGATCGTCAGCCACATCTATCCCTACGACATGACCAACGTCGGTCTGACCGACGGCCGCTGGTCGTCGCGGTTCTGGCGACTGGTGTCCGCGCTGGGCCGCAGCCGCTTCACCTCCACCGCCCACGCGCTGGTCTATCTGCGCAATGTGATGCAGGTGATGGTCTCGGCCGACAGCCGCTATGGCCCGGTGTATTCGCTGGGCATCGCCAAGGTGATCTGGGAGGAGTTGCTGCGCAACGGATACCAGCCGCGTACGCGCGCACCGATCGTGTTGCTGGGCTGGAGCGGCGGCGCCCAGATCGCGCTGGGCGCAGCCAGCTATCTGGCCGCCACCGGAGCGAAGACCTCGGTGCTGTCGCTGGGCGGCTTCCTCAACTCGGATCCGGCGCTGGATCACATCGCTCACCTGTGGCACCTCAAGGGCACCAAGGACTGGGTCCAGGCGCTGGCGCGCGGCTTCCCGTCGCGCTGGCCGCAGGTGCAGGGGTCAGCCTGGAACCGCGCCAAGGCGGCCGGCCGGATCACCCAGACCGTGATCGGGCCGATGCGGCATCTGGGCCGCGGCTCCTATCTGAGCTCGGGGGTGATGCTTCCTGATGGCCGCAGCTGCCGCGACACCACCATGGACGCCATCGCTGACACCATCGCCCAGGCCGGGCTTGCCAAGCGATTGCTGCCGCCCAGCTGAGCCGTTGCGCCAACGGCGGCTCACGGGCGGGGCGACGCCGCGACGCCAGGGCCATACTGCCCCAGGGCGGTGAGGATGTAGCCGTTGGTGAGGTCGTCGCCGTAGCCGACGGCCAGCCGCCACAGTCGGGCGTACAGATCCTCGACGACGGCGCGGAGTTCCTCGGGCACCCGTGTCTCCTCGGGCACCCCGACCGCTCGCGGTTCGTCACCGCGGTGCAGCAGATTTTTCATCTCGCCCGGGTCGGTGGCCAGGTGATACAGCTCGTCCCGATCGAACATGTTGACGACCAGCTTCCAGTCACCGGCGAGCAGAATCCGCTGGTTGCCGTAGGTCTCATTGCCCTCGGTCGCCAGCAGCAGGTCACGCTCCGCAATGGGCTCGCCGGTCAGCGCCGGCACCAGCGAACGACCAGACATCGGGTGGGCGAGCTCCGCGCCGCACAGCTCCAGCAGCGTCGGCCCGATGTCCATCAGTGAGACCGCGGCGTCGACGACACCGCCACGGTTCGCTGCCTGGATCGGGCGCCCGCCGATCACGAGTGGGACGTGGTAGGCCGAGGTGAACGCTGGCAGCCCCTTGCACCACAGCCCGTGGTCACCGGCGTAGTCGCCGTGGTCGGAGAGGTAGATGAAGATGGTGTCGTCGAGCTGCCCCGACTCAGCCACCGCCGCGACCACCTCCCCGAACAGAGCGTCCTCGTAGCTGCAGAACGCCAGATAATGCCGCAGTGCCTCGCGATGCTCTGGCTCGGTCAACTGGTCGAACCGGTCCCGGATCCGCCGATAGAGGGCGGGTTTGTCGGTCATCGGATCGGCGAAGCTGTCCTCCAGGTGGATCGCGTCCGGGTCGTACTGGTCAAGGAACTCCTGGGGCGGCTGATAGGGGTCGTGCGGCCCGAGCGGCCCAATGTAACTGACCCATGGTTGGTCCTGGTCGGCCCGGGCGCGGATCCAGGGATTCTCAGTGTTGCTGACATGCCACTTGCCGGCGAAGCCGAGCGCGTAGCCGGCGGAAGCGAGATCCCGGGACCAGAAAGGCGTACCGGGTCGAGGCCCTCGGCTCAGCGCGTTGGCGACATTGACGTTGTTCCACACGCCGTGCTCGATCGGGTGCCGGCCCGTCATGAAGGACGTCCGCGCCGGGCAACAGCGGGGCGAGGGCGCGTACGCCCGTGAGAACCGGACGCCGTCGGCAGCCATCGCGTCGACGTTCGGGGTCAGCGCTCGGAGCCGGTGGCCCGGATCCAGCGTCGCGCCACGCTGCTGGTCGGTCATGAAGATCACCACATTGGGACGCATGGCCACTGTCCATCAGCCGGCCGCCCGGCTCTCGACCCAGCTCAGCCTTCGGCGGGCGGACGCCCGGAGGCGACGTCGATCAGCATCTTCCAGTTCGCCAGCAGCTCCCGAGCGACGCCATACCACCAGCTGCGCGGGTGCGGCCCGCGGACGCTCTCGTCCCCCACCCCGATCGCATCCAAGCCGACCCAGCGACAGGTCGCCACCGCGCGGGGCAGGTGGTAGCTCTGGGTGATCATGGTCACGGCGGTGGCGCCGTACTCGTCGCGGGCCCGGACACAGGTGTCGTAGGTGTCGAGGCCGGCCGGGTCGACGGTGATGTCCTGCGCCGGTACGCCGCGGTCGATGGCGTACAGCTTCATGGTGGTCGGCTCATGCAGCGCCTCGGCGCTGTCGTCCCCGCTCATGATGAGTCGGTCGACTTTGCCGGACCGGTAGAGCTCGATCCCGAGGTCGATCCGGGCCCGCAGGTAGGGCGAGGGGCCACTGGGCTGGACTCGGGCGCCCAGCACGATCCCCACCGGCCGGTGCGGCGCCGATTCGACGGTGTGATCGGGTCCGGAATCGGCCCGGACCGCGATCGCCGGACCGGCCAGGGCGGCCACTCCGACAACCGCTGCCACCGTCAGGAATCGCCAGCGTTTCATCACCCGAACAGTCTAGGAGGAAGTCCTGCCGAGCCCCAGTGCGAGCCCTGCGGCACACCAGAAACCACCTTCGTACACCCGTTGTTCACCTCCTGTTAACCTTGGCCATGGCGGTCGCGTGACTGCCGCGACAGATCTGAGCCGATCTGCACCAGAACCGATGGAACCGAGGAGGACGCCATGGGCATTCAGCAGGACATTGATCGGGACGTCGCAACCCCCGAGACCGTCCCCGCTCTTGACGTCGAGGCGTACGCCAGCACCATGGAACGGGTGCGCCACGACTTGGGCGTGCGCTACCGCGGCTGCGTCGCCGAGGCCGAGATCGAGCAGCTGGTCAACGAGATCCGGGCCCGCCTGGAGGCCTCCGGCCGCCACCTCGACTTCATCCCTGCCCTGACCGAGAACGCGGTACGCGCTGAGCTCGCCGACCGGGCCGCCGCCCTCGGCGAGGCGCTCACCTCCACCCCGAAGATCCTGTTCGTGTGCGAACGCAATGAGGGCCGCTCCCAAGTCGCCGCGGCGCTCGCCGAACACCTGTCCGGCGGTCACGTCATCGCCCAGGCCGCCGGACTGCGGCCGACCGGGCGCCTCAACCCCCACGCCGCGACCGTGCTCGCCGAGCGCGGCATCGACCTGTTGGTGCCGCTGCCGAGCGAAATCCAGGACGACGTCCTCGATGCCGCCGACGTGCTGGTGTTGATCGGGCTGCAGGATGCGCCCCTGGTCGGGCAGCGCACCGTTCACTGGGACATCAGCGACCCCTACGCCCAGGACCTCGATGCAGCCCGGGGCATCGCCGACCAGCTCGAGCAGGGCGTACGCCAGTTGCTCGCCGAGCTGGAGGTTCCGCTGGTCGAGGGAGCGCCGCCTGCCAGCCCGCGCCGCGAACTCGCCCACGCCTGAGACCAGCACGCCTGAGACCAGCACGCCTGAGACCAGCACGCCTGAGAGAACAACACGAACAGCTGACCCCCACAACCGTCCAGGCCCGCCTCCACCGAGGCGGGCCTGAACGCTGTCAACGTCCGATCGGTCGTTCCACCCGGGCCGCGCCACCGCCGCCGCGGACGGTCTCGGCCGCCGCATGGGTACGTCGCCGGTCCAGATCCAGACCGGAAGCGTTGCCGATCCAGTCCGAGCTGCTGAGCTGGTGGCCCAGGGCCGTGAGCCCGGCGCCAACCTCGGAGGAAGCCAGCCCCAGGTCGGCACCCTCAGCGCCCGCATTGCGCGAGCTGAGCCGCGGCGCCGCGATCGCCTCGACCAACGGCAGTCCCCGTGACAGGTGCCCCAGAATGATCTGGGCGACCGAGGTGATGATGGTCGCGCCGCCGGGGGTGCCGCAGGAGAGCACCGGCTCGCCGTCCTTGATGATGATGGTCGGGCTCATCGAGGAGCGCGGCTGCTTGCCCGGGCCGGGCAGGTTCGGATCCGGTACGCCCTCGGTGAGCGGCACGAAGTTGAAGTCGGTCAACTCGTTGTTGAGCAGGAAGCCGTGCCCCGGCACCGTGATCGCCGACCCACCGGTCTGCTCGATGGTGAGCGTGTAGGAGACCACATTGCCCCACCGGTCTGCGGCATTCAGATGGGTGGTGTGCGGCCCCTCGTACGGTTCGTCCTGACGGCCACCCTCACCGGGTTCGTCCTCGTAGTCCCCGTCGGGGAAGCCGAACGGGATCGGCCGCGGCTGGGCCCGGTCGGGGTCGAACAGACCCGCCCGTTCCCGGGCAAAGCCCTCACTCAGCAACTCCTCCACCGGTACGCCGTCGACGTCACCGACCCACCGGTTGCGGTCGGCGAAGGCGGTCGCGGAGGCCTCGGAAAAGCGGTGCAGGTAGTCGACCTCGTCCAGCTCGGCCAGCGCCTGACCGGTGCGTTCGGCGTACGCCTCGATGAGGTTGAGGATCTGGCCGACCGCGATACCGCCGGAGCTGGGCACATCCATGCCATACACGTCGTGGCCCTCGTAACGGCTGTGAGTGGCATCCTGCACCACCGCGCGGTAGCGACGCAGATCCGTCGCAGTCATCTGGCCGGGCAGCACGCTGACGCCCTCGACGGTGGTCGGGCGCTGCGCCTCGGCGATGATCGCGTTCGCGATCGAACCGAAGTGGAATTCCTGCTCCCCGCGGCGCTGGAGCCGCTGATAGGTCTGCGCCAGGTCGGGGTTGCGGAAGGTGCTGCCGACCTCGGGCACCTCACCGCCGGGCAGGAAGAGGTCGGCCGACGCCTGAAACTTGGCGAACCGGTCGGCATTCGAGGCGATGTGGTCGTGGTAGTTCTGATCCACCACGAAGCCGCGCCGGGCCAGGTCGATGGCGGGCTCCAACAGTTCGGCAAGCTTGCGGGAACCGAACCGCTTGGCAGCCAGGGCCCAGGTGGACAGGGTGCCGGGCACGCCCACCGACAGCCCCGAGGTGACGACCGTGTCGAAGTCGAGCGCGGCTCCGGATTCGTCGGTCAGCGAGGTCTCGGTGAAGGACCGCGGCGCCTTCTCTCGCCCGTTGATCGTCCAGGTGTGTCCGGAGCGGGCGTGGTGAAAGACGAAGAAGCCACCGCCGCCGATGCCACTGGAGAAGGGTTCGGTGACGCCGAGCGCAGCAGCCGCGGCCAGCACCGCGTCGACGGCATTGCCGCCCGACTTGAGGACCTGCAGCCCGATGTCGCTGGCGTACGGATCGACCGAACTGATCGACCCACCGGCACCGACCGCCTCGGGCACCTTGAGGGGTTCTGGCACCGGTCCGTCCTGGCTGTACGCCCGCCCGGCCAGCGGTATGCCGGCAGCCAGGCCGAGGCCTGCTGCGGCGGCCAACACCGTACGCCGGGAGGTGCGGACGCGGGGAAGGGGATTGTGCTGGGACATGGCGTCTCCATTCACTGGGGGTGGGGTGTCACGTGGGGGTGGGGGCATCAACGGGGATAGATCAGGTATTGGCGGCGGAGTCGATCGAAGGACCGCTCGTCGGCCCGCCACACCCGGATCAGTTGCTCGGCCGAGGCGCCGGCTTCGCACAACTGCTGGAAGCGTTGGGATCCGGTGAGCAATCCGATCCATCGGCCCGGTTGGTCGCCGTCCAGGTCGCGCCAGCCGAAGTCGTCATAGAGGTCGCGGGCCGCGGTGATCATGTGGGTGGCGACCTCCAAGGAGTTCAAGGCCCGCGGGTCGGTGAGGTGGACCTGGACACCGGCGCAGACCTCACCCTGCCACTTGGAGAAGGTCGGGTTGAAGTACGCCTCCCGGAACTCGACCCCGGCCAGGTCGCGCTGGTTCAGTTCGGCAGCCCAGCGATGGTCGGCGTACGGCGCTCCCATCAACTCGAAGGGGCGGGTGGTGCCGCGCCCCTCGGACAGATTGACCGCTTCGAACAGGCCGGTGCCGTAGTAGAGGACCGCCGTGTCGGGGGTGGGCATGTTGGGGCTGGGCATCACCCACGTCAGTCCGGTGTCGGCGAAGACCGAGTCGGGATCCCAGCCCTCCATCTCGACGACCTCGACCTCGGCCAGGCTGCCGCCGGCGGCCGTCGGCATCAGTTCACCGTTGAAGTAGCGCGCCACTTCACCCGCAGTCATGCCGTGGGCCAGCAGGATCCGGTCCTTGCCGACCCCGGAGCTGAATCCCTCGCGCAGCATCGGGCCGCGGGCGGTGCCGCCGGTCGGGTTGGGGCGGTCCAGCACCATGAACGACCGGTCGGTGCGGATCGCGGCGATCATCGCCTCGTACATGGTCCAGATGTAGGTGTAGAAGCGGGCGCCGACGTCCTGGATGTCGAAGACCACGGTGTCGATGCCGGACTCCTCGAAGAAACCGGCGAAGGCATCAGCATCGGCGCCGTAGGCGTCGTAGACGGTGATGCCGGTGCGTTCGTCGACCGTGGTGCCCTCCGACTCGCCAGCCTGGGCCGAACCGCGGAATCCATGCTCGGGCCCGAATACCGCGCCGATGTCGACCTTGCCGGAGGCGTGCATCGCGTCGACGATGGTGGCCAGGGTGTCCTCGACGATCCCGGTCGGGTTGGTGATGATGCCGATCCGACGGCCCGCGAACACCTCCCACTCGGCTGCGGCGGCGACATCGGCACCGGTGCGCACCTTGTCTGAAGGAGAGCGGCCGGAAGGGGTACGCGGGGCGGCTGCGGCCGTCCGCGGCATCACGGCCGCCGCGGTGGCCACGGCGCCCAAGCCGGCGGTG
The DNA here is from genome assembly GCF_002250565.1 of Parenemella sanctibonifatiensis. GTDB lineage: Bacteria > Actinomycetota > Actinomycetes > Propionibacteriales > Propionibacteriaceae > Parenemella > Parenemella sanctibonifatiensis. The sequence goes on along the minus strand of NZ_NMVJ01000009.1, from coordinate 215,448 downwards.
GCCAGCATGCCGCGTCGGGACAGGGATGAATCCATGGTCAACGTCCTCTCGGTCGTCCACCGAGACCGTCACCGCGGCTTCCGCAGCGCCGGCGCCCGGATGGCCGCCACCGGGGTGGGTAGCGTCCCAGCACTGTAACCCCGCCCCCTGACCGAAACCCGGGACCCCCGGTATCGACCCCCGTCGAGCAACCGCCACACCGCTGACCGTCCGCTAACATGCATGGGGGGCCCCGCCGGGCTTTTCAGCCACCTCCAGCCGTCTCGGTGCCTGCGACGAGACAACCTCAGACGACCGACCATCTCCGGGGAGACTGATGACCATCGCCATCGTTGCCCACGTGGCACTGGCGATCATCGTTGCCGTGGCGCCGGCCCGCCGCGGCCAATGGGTCTTCTGGCTGACGGCGCTGGCCCCCGCCGGCACCCTGGTGTGGCTGGCCACTCTCGCGCCGATGATGATGCGCGGCGAAGCTTGGCACGAAAACATCCCGTGGGTCCCGATGCTGGGGATGGACCTCGACGTCCACATCGGCGCCTTCCAATGGATCATCGCGACCGTGGCCTGCCTGATCACCACCGCTGTGCTGATCTATTGCCCCTTCTACTTCGAGGACGATCCGCCCCAGCGGCGGGTGTCGGCGCTGCTGGTGGCGTTCTGCGGCGTGATGCTGGGCCTGGTCACCACCGACAACCTGTTGGTGATGTACACCTACTGGGAGCTGACGACCGTCTTCTCCTACCTGCTGGTGGGCCACAATCCCTTGCGCCGGGCCAGCCGCTCCGCAGCATTGACAGCGCTGACGGTGACCACCTTTGGCGGCCTGGCGATGCTGATCGGCATCATCATGATCGGCGAACAACTCGGTTCCTACGCCATCACCGACATGCTGGCACTGCTTCCCCAGCAGGAGGTGACGGCGTACCTGTCGATCGCGATGGTCCTCTTCCTGCTCGGTGCGCTCACCAAGTCGGCTCAGGTCCCCTTCCACTTCTGGTTGCCCGGCGCGATGGCCGCCCCGACGCCAATCTCAGCTCTGCTGCACGCCGCGACCATGGTCAAGGCTGGCATCTTCCTGATCGCCCTGCTCGCGCCGGTCGCCGCACCTCTGCCCGGCTGGCGGCCCATCATCATGGTCATCGGTGCCGCCACCATGATCATCGGTGGTTGGCGGGCGCTGCGCCAGAACGATCTGAAGCTGGTGCTGGCCTTCGGCACCGTGTCCCAGCTTGGCTTCATGACGGTGCTGGCCGGCATCGGCACCCAGGCCACCTCGATGGCCGCGATCGGCGTCCTGGTCGGCCACGCGCTTTTCAAGGGCACCCTGTTCCTGGTGGTCGGCATTGTTGACCACAGCACCGGCACCCGCGATCTGCGGCAACTGTCCGGGCTGTACAAGAAGGTGCCCGTGCTCGCCATCGCGGCCGCGATCGCCGCCGCCTCGATGGCCGGACTGCCGCCCACGCTGGGTTTCATCACCAAGGAATCGGGCCTGTCCGCGCTCCAGTTCATCCACACCTACTACGGCGACGGCACCGGAGTCTCCGCCGGACCGGCGCTCCTGCTGCTGGCAGCCATCGTGGTGGGCAGCATCTTCACGATGGCGTACTCGCTGCGGCTGTGGTGGGGCGCCTTCGGTTCGGTGCGCGAGGTCCAGGAACAGCCCGCCCGCAAGGTCGACTTCCACGCCCCGTCGCGAGCCTTCCTGATCTCCCCGGTGGTGCTGGCCGCCCTGTGCCTGGTCGGCGGTTTCCTCGGCGGCCCCCTGACCGCCATGGTCGAGCCGTGGGTGGCGAGCATCACCACCGGACACGAGCCACATGAGTACGCCCTGTGGCACGGCTTCAGCGTCCCGCTGCTGCTTTCCTTCCTGTGCTGGGTGGTCGGAGCGGCGATGTTTGTGCAGCGGCGGCAGGTCTATCAGGCCCAGGAAACCTTCCCCGAAGTGATGCCGGCCCGCGAGGTCTACCAGAAGGTTATGCTGGCGATCGACCGGCTGGCCGTCGCTGTCACGGGCCGCACCCAGACCGGTTCCCTGCCGGTCTATGTCGCCTGGATCCTCGGCATGGTGGTCGTGGTGCCGGGATCGGCGGTGCTGTTCGCCTCCTGGCCGACCGGCAAGATCGTCTGGTGGACCCATCCGGCCCAGTTCGCCACCGGCATCGTGATGGTGCTGGCTGGCCTGTTCGCCGCCCGCGCCCGAGGCCGGATGAAGGCCTTCATCCTCACCGGCGTCACCGGCTACGGCTGCGTGGTGCTCTATCTCTTCCACGGCGCCCCCGACCTCGCCCTCACCCAAGCACTGGTCGAAACCGTGACCCTGGCGGTCGCCGTGCTGGTGCTGCGCAAACTGCCCAAGTACTTCACCGACCGGCCGCTGCACTCCAACCGTTGGTGGCGGCTGGGGCTGGCCGCACTGGTGGGGCTGACCGTCTTCGGCGGCACCTCGCTGGCCGTGCTCTCGCGCAGTCAGGCGCCAGTGTCGGACCAGTTTGCGGAGTGGGCGTACAGCTTCGGCTACGGCGCCAACATCGTCAACGTCACCCTGGTCGACATCCGTGCCTGGGACACCTTCGGTGAGATCTCGGTGCTGGTCGTCGCCGCCACCGGTGTTGCGTCGCTGGTCTTCGTCCGCAGCCGGGTCTCGACCGCCGCTTCCAAGGCCGCCGCCGAGATCCGCGCCGGTCGCCGAGCACGGCTGCGGGACGCCCGCGAGCGTACGCCGGCCCCCGGCCAGGGCACCTGGCTGCGCGGCGGTCAGCGGCAGGACTCGAAGCAGCGGGCACTGCCGCTGGAGGTGATGATCCGGCTGGTGTTCCCGATCATGCTGATCGCCTCGGTCTATCTGCTGTTGGCCGGCCACAACCTGCCCGGTGGCGGATTCGCCGGCGGCCTGGTGGCCGGGCTGGCGCTGCTGCTGCGCTACATGGCCGGCGGTCGGTACGAGCTCGAGCACGCCGCCCCCGTCGATGCCGGCAAGGTGATGGGCATCGGTATCGCGCTGGCCGCGCTGCACGCGGTGCTGCCGCTGCCGTTCGGCGGTCAGGTGATGCAGAGCTACGACTGGCACCTGGACCTCGGCATCCTCGGCGAAGTCCACCTGGTCTCCACGGTGCTCTTCGATCTGGGCGTCTACCTGGTCGTGGTCGGTCTGATGTTGGACCTGGCGCGCTCGCTCGGCTCCGGCATCGACGTGCAGACCAAGCGCAACGGCGTACGCAAGCCGAGCCGCCAGCGGATTCGCACCCCACAGGACCGGATCCGGCGCCCCGAATTCCAGGATCAGGAGTTGTGACATGGCTCTGAACCTGACCTTGGTCGCCGTGGCCGCCTTCCTGATCGCAGGCGGGGTGTACCTCATCCTGGAGCGGTCCCTGACCCGCATCCTCATCGGCATCATGCTGGCCTCCAACGGCGTCAACACGCTCTTCATGGCGATCGGTGAGCCCGGCCTGCCGGCGCTGGTCGGCCTGGTCGAACCCGACGAGATGAGCGATCCGCTGCCCCAGGCGATGGTGCTGACGGCCATCGTCATCACGCTGGCCTCGGTGGCGTACCTGCTGAGCATGGCCTATCGCGCCTTCCAGCTGGAAGGCAACGACGAGGTGCGCGACGACATCGAGGACTCCCAGATCCGCCAGCTCGCCGAACTCGAGGAAGCCTCCGAATCCTTCGACTCGATCGACACCCCGGACACCGACACCTCGGTGGTCGACGACGATGACGAACACCCGCTCGACCCCGAGGACCGGACCGGCGAAACGCATGATGAGGATGCCCTTGGCGAGGCGGCCGAGCCCGACGGGTCTGCCGAGGACGCTGGGGCTACCGCGACCGACGTGGTCGGCTCCGAGGAGGCCGCCACCGACGAGCTGGGCACCCCGACTTCCGATGAGTCAGGTGAGACCCGATGAACGCACTGGTCCCGCTGCCGGTCATCCTGCCGCTTGCCGTCGCCGGCATCAGCTTGGCGATGGGTCGCCATCCGCGGATCCAACGTGTCCTGTCCGCGATCACCCTGACCGTGGTCGTCGCGATCGCGGCGGTGCTGATGTATCTGGCCGACACCCGCGGCCCGCAGGTGCTGTGGCTGGGCGACTGGCCCGCCCCGATCGGCATCGCCCTGGTCGCCGACCGGCTGTCCGCATTGATGTTGCTGGTCTCGACCGCCGTCGCACTGGCGGTGTTGCTCTTCGCGGTCGGCGAGGACGAGGAAACCACCCGGAGACAGACCCCGGTCTCGATCTTCCACCCGACCTTCCTGGTGTTGAGCGCCGGCGTCTCCAATGCCTTCCTGGCGGGCGACCTGTTCAACATCTTCGTCGGCTTCGAGATCCTGCTGTTCTCCTCATACGTCCTGCTCACCCTGGGCGCCACCGGCGAACGGATCCGGGCCGGCACCACCTATGTGGTGGTCAACCTGGTCTCCTCGCTGCTCTTCCTGGTCGCGATCGCCTGGGTTTACGCCGCTACCGGCACGGTCAACCTGGCTGATCTCGCAACCAAGCTGACGTCACTGCCCGATGCCACCCAGTCACTGCTGCAGGGCATCCTGCTGGTGGTCTTCGGCGTCAAGGCAGCGGTCTTCCCGATGTCGTTCTGGCTGCCGGACTCCTACCCGACCGCACCGGCACCGGTGACCGCCGTCTTCGCCGGCTTGCTGACCAAGGTCGGCGTGTACGCCATGATCCGCACCCAGACGGTGCTCTTCCCCCACAACTCCCTCAGCGAACCATTGATGGTGATTGCGCTGTTGACCATGGTGGTCGGCATCCTCGGCGCAGTGGCCCAGGCTGAGATCAAACGACTCCTGTCCTTCACCCTGGTCAGCCACATCGGCTACATGGTCTTCGGGCTGGCGATGGCCAACACCGCCGGCGTCTCGGCGGCCATCTTCTACGCGGCCCACCACATCACCATCCAGACCACCTTGTTCCTGGTCTGCGGCATGATCGAACGCCGCGGTGGTTCGACCTCGCTGAACGAGCTCGGCGGCCTGGCCGCGATGTCGCCGATGTTGGGCGTCCTGTTCTTCATCCCCGCCATCAACCTCGCCGGCATCCCACCCTTCTCCGGCTTCGTCGGCAAGGTGGGGCTGATGGAGGCCGGCGTCGACATGGGTGGCTGGCTGCCGATGACCCTGGTCGTCGGCGGCGTGGTGACCAGCCTGCTGACTCTGCTGGCCGTCGCGAAGGTCTGGAACCGTGCCTTCTGGCGAGGCGTTCCCGACGCCACCTCCGGCGACCCGGATGCCACGCCCCGCAAGCGCGGCGCTCGCATCCCGCACGCCTGGATGGTCATCGTCGGCGCCCTGGCGATCGTCGGCGTACTGCTGTCCGTGGTCGCCGGACCACTGTTCGAGTACACCAGCCGGGCCGCCATTGACCTCTACGACGGCCGCTACATCAGCGTCGTCCTCGGGGAGGGCCACCGATGAAGCGATGGCACCGTCCCACGCTGCTGCAATTCATCACCGCCTTCGTCCCGGCGCTGGTGTGGATGATGCTGTGGGGCCAGTACGACCTGGCCACCTTTCTCAGCGGTCTGATCTTCGGCACCGTGCTGGCGATCGTCTTCCCGCTGCCCCGCCTGCAACTGGTCGGCACCTTCCGGCCGCACTGGTTCGTCGTCTTCGTGGCGATGACCCTGTGGGACCTGTGCCGAGCCAGCGCCCAGATCGCCGTCCTGTGCCTCAAACCGCGGCTGGAGCTGCACAACTCGGTGATCGAGATCCCGCTGCATTCCCGCACCGACCTGGTGATGACCCATACCGTGCTGCTGATCAACCTGGTGCCGGGCACCGTCGTCGTCGAGGCCAGCCCCTCCACCCGGGTGCTACACCTGCACGTGCTCAACGCCGGTGACGACCAGAGCCGGGTGCGGGCGTACCGACGGGCGCTGGAGAACGAGCGGCGGGTCGCGCGGGTCTTTGCCCCGCGTGAGGAATACCTCAAGGTGCCCGAGTGGAAGGCATTCGCCGAGGAGACGACCTACCTCGATTGGGGGTCGCGATGATCGACACGATCATGCTGGTGCTGTCCGGCGCGTCATTGGCGTTGCTGGTCGCCGCCGCTGTCGTCGCGCTGATCCGGATGTCGATCGGCCCCACCAACATGGACCGGATCGCGGCCAGCGACGTCGTGACGGGCATCCTGCTGGCGGCCATCGCGGCGTACGTCATCCTCACCAAGGACGACACGACGCTGCCGGTGATGCTGGCGCTGGGCATGGTCGGCTTCGCCGGCCCGGTCGCGATGGCGCGGTTCCTCCAGGACGACCGAGCGGTCGAGGAACAGCCCGAGGAGCCGACCCGGCCCCAGACCGAGGTCGAGGACACGGTCGCCGGCGGCGCCATCACCCAGGACACCACCGAACACCCGGAACACGAGGTCATCGATCCGACCCACCCGGCTGACGAGGGAGGCCCCCGATGACGTTGGAGCAGATCCTCGAGGTTGCCGGGGTGCTGTGCCTGTTCATCGGCTCGGCGATGTCCTTCACCGCCGCCATCGGTGTGCTGCGTTTTCCCGACATGGTGAGCCGCATCCATGTCTCGGCCAAGCCGCAGACACTTGGCTTGCTGATCGTGCTGCTCGGCGTCAGCCTGACGCTGCAGGAACTGGCGGCGTACGGGATGATGCTAGTGATCGCGACCTTCCAGGTCGTCACCGCCCCGTTGGCGGCCCACATGATCGGTCGTTCCGGTTTCCGACGCGGACTGGTGGCGCCCTCCACGGAGAATTTCGTCCGCCCCGACACGGTGCCGGAGTCCCTGCCCGGCGCACCCGAGGACGACAGCGACGATCAGGACTGACCACCACATCAGGACTGACCAGCACATCAGTGGGCACCGACGGCGCACTAGGGTGGCCTCATTCGCACCGCTGACTGAGGAGATCGTCATGGAATCGCCTGTTGATCCCACGTCCACTGCGGCCTGGCAGAAGCTGCAGGCCATCGCGGACAGCTTCGAGCCCGACCTGCGCGGCTGGTTCACTGAGCCGGGGCGCGCCGAGGCCCTCACCCGCCAGGCCGGCGACCTCTGGGTCGACCTCTCCAAGAACCTCGTCACCGACGAGATCCTCACCGCGCTGGTCGAGCTGGCTGAGCAAGTCCGACTGCCCGAGCGCCGCGAGGCCATGTTCAGCGGTGAGCACATCAACGTCACTGAGGACCGTGCCGTCCTCCACACCGCACTGCGTCTGCCCAAGGATGCCTTACTCGAGGTGGACGGCCAGGACGTCGTCGCCGATGTCCACGAGGTGCTCGAGCGGGTGTACGCCTTCGCCGACCGGGTCCGTAGCGGCGACTGGAAGGGCGCCACCGGCAAGACGATCGAGACCGTGGTCAACATCGGTATTGGCGGTTCGGACCTGGGCCCGGTGATGGCGTACGAGGCGCTCGCGAACTATGTCGACGGCCCGCAGTGCCGCTTCATCTCCAACATCGACCCGACCGACGCGGCCGAGTCGCTGAAGGGCCTCGACCCGGAGACCACCCTGGTGATCGTGGCGTCGAAGACCTTCACCACCCTGGAGACCCTCACCAATGCGCGGCTGGTGCGCAGTTGGCTGCTGGACGGGCTGAAGGAGGCCGGCTACGAGGGCGACGACGCGGTGGCACGCCACTTCGTGGCAGTCTCGACTGCGCTGGACAAGGTCGCCGACTTCGGCATCGACCCGGCGAACGCCTTCGGTTTCTGGGACTGGGTCGGTGGCCGCTACTCGGTCGATTCGGCGATCGGCACCTCGCTGGTCGTCGCGATCGGACCGGAGAAGTTCGACGAGTTCCTGGCCGGTTTCCATGCGATGGATGTGCACTTCCGGACCGCCGAGCTGCGCGACAACGTACCGGCGCTGATGGGTCTGTTGAACATCTGGCACGTCAACTTCCTCGGTGCTGCGACCCATGCGGTGCTGCCCTATTCGCAGTACCTCCACCGCTTCGCGGCCTACTTGCAGCAGCTCACGATGGAGTCCAACGGCAAGTCGGTCCGCTATGACGCCGAGCCGGTCACCACCTCGACCGGTGAGGTCTTCTGGGGCGAGCCCGGCACCAATGGGCAGCACGCCTTCTATCAGCTGATCCACCAGGGCACCCAGCTGATCCCCGCCGACTTCATCGCGGTCGCCAACCCGGCGCACGCGCTCAAGGACGGCGACACCGATGTCCATGCGCTGTTCATGGCGAACTTCTTCGCCCAGACCCAGGCGCTGGCCTTCGGCAAGACCGCCGAGGAGGTCCGCGCGGAGGGCACCGCCGAGGAGATCGTTCCGGCGCGCGTGTTTGCCGGCAACAAGCCGACCACCTCGATCCTGGCGCCCGAACTGTCGCCGGCGGTGCTGGGTCAGTTGATCGCGCTGTACGAGCACATCACCTTCGTGCAGGGCGTGGTCTGGGGCATCGACTCCTTCGACCAGTGGGGCGTCGAGCTCGGCAAGCAGCTGGCCAAGGCGCTGACCCCGGCCGTCGCCGGGGACCGCGAGGTCCTCGACGACCAGGACGAGTCCACCAAGGCCCTCATCAGCCGCTACCTCCAGTTGCGATCCTGAGGCACCGCCGCTGAGCTGACCCGTACGCCCGGACCCGGACCAACGCTGTCCGGGCGTACGCCGCTGATGCCTCGCAAGGACCTGCCTCGAGCGCTGGGTCCGGCTTGGGTCTGACCTACGTCTTTCCCTGGACCGTCCGCGTCACAGCCGCGCCACGACCCCCGCGACCGCCACCGCCGCCCAACCCGGACTGAGCGGGGCCAACCCTGGTACCGGAAACGCCGCTCCGTTGTCGCGCCCGGCTCAGAGCGGGCCGGGTTAGCCGCTGCACCATGCCCCCTCAGACACTGAAGCGTCCGCGTACCAGCACGGCGACGACAACTGCGGCCACTGGCCCTGCTCCCCGCGGACTGAGCAGGGCCGCCGGCTGTCCACAGCCGGACTTGCAGCCGGAGTTATCCACACGTTCGTCCTCCTCCGGCACATCTCGCGGTCACGTGCCGATGGTGAGGATGTGAGCCTCAAAGTCATACGAACGGCAGAGCTCCGCCGAGACGGCTGGAGCGACTGGAAGATCCGCAAAGCGGCCGCACGGGGTGACCTGGTCCGGCTACGCCGCGGCTGGTACGCCGACGGCAGCAGTTCCGACCCTGACCTGATCAACGCTGTCCGCCAAGGTGGTGCAATCTCCTGCATCACCGCGCTCGAGAGACTGGGAGTGTTCGTCCCGTCACACAGCACCCCGCATGTACGCCGCACGGAACGCAGCTATCGCCGTCGCGGCGGCTGTCGCGCCCATGGCTGCCACGAACCAGTCCTCGGCGGCGTCGACGACATCCACACTGCACTGCGCTGCGCGATCCGATGCATGACACCCGAGTGGATCTTGGTGATTGTGGAGTCAATTCACGTCCAGGAACTAATGACGATGTCGCACATCCTCGATGCCGTCGCCGGAGCGCCACGCTGGGTGTTGCGGTTGCTCGAACGCCTCGACCAGGCCGAATCCGGCACCGAAACGCTGGTGCGGCTCTGGCTCCGCCGACTTGGCATCAAGATGACCTGCCAGGTCACCATCGTCGGCGTGGGAAGGGTCGACCTGCTGATCGGGCAGCGCCTCGTGATCGAGGTCGACGGCTTTGAGTACCACTCCTCCCCAGAACAGTTCGAGAAGGATCGGCAACGTGACCGACGCTTGGTCGCGCTGGGTTACCTGGTGGTTCGGTTGAGTTACCGCCAAGTGATGGAGAACTGGGACGAGGTACTGCCCGACATCTTGCGAATCATCCGGACCCGGGCCCATCGCCGACCACCCAAGGGTGGTGGCGGCCTCAAACCCCGGCCAGCTTCCTCGCGGAGCACAGGCCTCGCGGCAGCGGCCATCACCCACGGGCACGGTCATTCTGATGCTTCGGTCGCCGTGACGGGCGGGCGCTGATCGACAGGCGTACGCCGACAACCCGGGCCTGAGGCAATACGGTTGGCGTGTGAGCAGCGACAGGTACGCCGACGACGCCGCCTCCGGGCCGGCAGCCCAGCGGATGCTGCGCGAACGCCCCGAGACCGGCGAGTGGACCGGATTGTCCGGCGGCCTCGACAGCGAGTCCCGCACCGACCTGGAACGACTGCGGTTTGCGCCGGCGTTCTCGCGCCTCGCGGAGGTGACCCAGGTCGTCACAGCAGGGACGACTGGCTCGATGACCCACAACCGGCTGTCGCATTCGATCAAGGTCACCGCGGTCGCGCGCGCCATCAGTGTGGTGCTGGTCGATCGCCACGAGAGGTCGGAACTGGACGCGCTGGGCGGCCTCGACCCGGTGGTGGTCCAGGCCGCAGCAGTGGCGCACGACCTTGGCCATCCGCCGTTCGGCCACCTGGGCGAGCAGACCCTGGACCGGTTGGCACGGGACCGGTTCGGCCTCACCGATGGCTTCGAGGGCAACGCGCAGACCTTCCGGATCCTCACCGAACTCGAGGTCCATGGCCCCGGCACCGACGGCCTCAACCTGACCGCAGCCACCCGCGCCGCGGTCCTCAAGTACCCCTGGGGACATGATCGGTGGCCCGACCCGCACCCGACCAGCTGGCAGGTGCTGCCGCGGGGCGCCCGGCCCGCCCCCGGACGTACGGGGTCGGCAAAGTTTGGTGCCTATGTGCCGGACATCACCGAAATGATCAAGGTACGCGACTGTTTCCCGCAGGTCCGGCCCGGCCAGCAGACCCTGGAGTGTTCGGTGATGGACCTGGCCGACGACATCGCATACTCACTGCACGACCTGGAGGACTTCCACCGCTCCGGGGTGCTCCAGTACGCCCAGGTCTCGAGCGAGTTCGACTCCTGGTTGGAGGATCGGGGGCTGTGGTCGGCGATGACCGACGATGATCTGCAACGGATCGGCCGTGCCCCGGGTGCCGGGCTGGAACGGCTCCGGCGTCGGCTCGCCGACAAGGACGAGTGGATCTACAGCCCTGACGCCTTCTCCGAGGCCGTGGAACTGATCAACGATGAGTTCGTCAACGAGGTGCTCGCGATGCCCTACGACGGCTCGATCCAGGCCGATCGGACGCTGGCCGGCTTCCTGATGCGGTGGCTGGACGTGTTCTCCTCGGCGGCGGTGTTACTGCCGGACGCGCCGGTACGCGCGGGGCTGGTCGGCCTGTCGGCACGGCCGTGGCATCGAGTGCAGGTGCTGAAGTTCATCCATCAGTACTTCGTGCTGGACCGACCCGATCTGGCGATGGCACAGCGTGGTCAGGCCGACCTGCTGGTGCGGCTCATCGACGCGTTGGATGCCTGGTTGTCCGATGATTCGGATGCGGCTCGGGCACCACACCGACTGCGGGACCTGATCGAGATCTCTCGTGAGGGTTACAGCCGTGTCAACAAGGAACAACCGCAGTGGCTCGGCTCCCCCAACGATGCCGAGCTCGCTCGGATGGCGCGCGGCCGCGGCATCATCGACTATGTCGCCGGCCTCACCGACTCCCAGGCGATCGGGTTTGCCCAACGACTGTCGGGCACCACCAACCTGCTCTGGGCCACCGGCGTCCTCTGACAGGCCCAGGCCAAACGCGAACCGCCCCGGCACCAGGTGCCGGGGCGGATGTCGTCGACGAGTCAGCAGGTCACTGAACGCTCACGTGGACGTGGTCGTAGTGGTTCGCGGTCGCGCCGCCGCGATCCGACATCCCGCGCCAGCCCTCGGAGGAACGGTCACGCGACCAAATCTTCTGCTCGTAGATGATGTAGTCGATGCCGAAGGTGGAGGCGTTCGCGCGCAGGTAGTTGGCGATGTCCCAGCCGGTCGGGCCGCTGATCATGATGTCGACAGCCTTGCCGGAGCCGTGGTCGCCGGAGTCGCCGGGGCGTACGCCGCCGTAGGACTTGACCGAGTAGCGCGCGCAGACGGCCTCGTACACTGCACGCGCACGCGACGTCAGCCCCGACCGGATCGAGGCGCTGACGGCGCAGCTGCCGCCCGAGGGCGCCGGCGCCTGGCTGGAGCCGGAACTGGACCCGTCTGACTTGGTCGAGTTGCGCTCAGCCGAACCCGAGCCGCTCGAGCCCGAACGCGAGCTGGAGCTGGAGCTGGAGCTCGGCTCGCTGGACTCCTCCTTGGGCTCATCCTTCGACAGGTACTCCGAGGAGACCCACACACTCTTGCCGTCGTGCAGCACCTCGCGGAAGTCGTTGCTGGTGCGGTCAGTCACCGACACCTTGGTGCCCTCGTCGAGCAGCGTCACCGACTCGGAGTCGGCCGAAGCCTCGGCCCGCGCGTTCACCCGTGCAGTGGTGTACATGGTGCCGGACGCCTTGCGCACCTGGGCGGTCAGCGCGTCGGCCGGAGCGGGCTCCTGGGGCGTACGTTCCTGGCTGCGGTCGATCCGCTCCTGTCGGCTGCCGAAGCCCTCGGGGGATTCGACCGGCACCTCGGGCAGCGGGGTCTCGTCGGAGACCGGCGCGCTCGAGGTCACCGGCGCGGGGGCGGCCGGGATCGCGTGCGGGTCCGGGGTGGCGCTCACGGCGGCGGAGCTGATGCCGACCACAGCGGCCAGCCCGACGGCGATCGGGGCAACCACCGCCGGCCGGGCGGCCGTGGCGAGACGAGAAAGCTTGGGCAGACGCACCAGTACTTCCTTAGCGTTGAAGTCAGAGACGAACCGATCATAAGCGTTCCCTGAGAAAAACCCGAATCAGATCTGAGACTTTTGTGGGGAACGCCGGAGCCCCGCGTCCAGCAAGGGTTTTCGGCGTACACCTGCCAGACTCGTAGACGATCGAACAGTTGGATCGAAGCATCGGATCGACGCACAGGAGCCACGATGTCCACGCCCCTCACCCTTGACGCGCTGCGCGAACGCTGGGTGGATCTGGTCACCGGACGCCAGCAGATCAGCGCCGAGCCCGAGGCGTACGCCGCCGGCATCCAGTCCCGCGACGACCGGGTGGACACGGACTTGACGCGACTGGGCCCCCGCCAGAACCAGGTCTTCGACGACCTCGACCTGGCCGCCGACCCCGACGTCACCGCCACCTACGACCGGTTCGAGCGGATCGCGATCGCCTGGGCCACACCGGGCTCCCGCCACCACGACAACGAGCAGACCTTGACCGCGCTGGCCGCGGGGCTCCGGGAGGCCAACCGAATCGTCTACCGCGCCGGCCAGGAACCCTTCGGCAACTGGTGGACCTGGCAGATCGGTTGCCCCAAAGCGCTGTCCACCTCCATGGCGATCCTCCACGACGTCCTCCCCGAGGCTGACCTGGCGGCGTACGCCGCGGCCATCGACCACTTCCTTCCCGACCCCTGGCTCAACGTCTGGGGCAACCGGCCGCAGACCGGCGCCAACCGGGTCGACACCTGCCAAGCCGTCATCGTCCGCGCCCTCGCGGTGCCCGACCCGGAGAAGATCCGGCACGCCGTCGCCGGACTGCCGGAGACCTGGGACACCGTCACCACCCACGACGGCTTCTATGCCGACGGCTCCTTCATCCAGCACGGCACGGTGCCCTACGCAGGCACCTACGGCACCGTGTGGCTGATCGGGATCGCGCGAATCATTGCCCTCCTGGCCGACTCCGACCACCTTCCCGGCGGGCTCGCCGACAGCCTGGCCGCCCGGGTCGCCGACTCGTTCGCGCCGTGGGTGTTCAACGGCCAACTGTCCGACGCGGTCAGCGGGCGCGGAGTCTCCCGGTACGCGGCCCAGGGCGACGTCCGCGCAACCGCTCTGATCGAGGCGATGCTGCTGCTCAGTCGGGGCGTCTCCGAGTCGTACGCCGACCACTGGCGCGGCCTGTGCCAGGGCTGGATCGCAACGAATCGGGCGTACGGCAGCGACATCCTCGACGGCGCCACCGTGACCCGGACCGCCTTGGTCCGCGAACTGCTCGACTCCGGCGTGGCTCCGATCGACCTGCCGACCGGACCGCGCCTGTACGCCGCGATGGACCGGCTGACCCACCGCGGGCAGGGCTGGAGCGTGACGTTGTCGATGTGTTCGCCGCGGATCGCCTGGTATGAGTGCGGCAACGGCGAGAACAACCTCGCGGTCCAGACCGGCCAGGGCATGACAGAGCTGCACCTTGATTCGGATCCGCAGCAGTTCCTGGACGGATTCTGGGCGACCTTCGACATCACCGCCCCGGCCGGCACGACGGTCGATCACACCCCGCTGCCGCCACGTACCGAAGGGGAATGGGCCAACTCGATGCCGCCGGCCGAATGGGCCGGTGGCACCCTCCTGGGTGAGGAGGCGTTGGCCGGGCAGCACCTGGTCGGTCCGGGCGGTACCGGGCTGCGGGCCCGGCGCACCTGGTGGTTCCAGCCGCGCGGATGGCTGTCCTTGGCCGCCGACGTCCACACCGAGTCCGGCGCGGCGGTCAGCACCGTCGTCGAGCACCGCAAGGTGGTGCCCGGCACCAGCCTGGTCGTCGACGGTGAGGTCGTGACCGAAGCCACTGTGGCCAACCCGCGGTGGGCCCACCTGGCCGGGGTCGGTGGCTACATCTTCCTGGCCCCCGCCAGCCTGCGAGCAGCGGTGGCCGAGCGCACTGGCAGCTGGCGCGACAACCATCACAGCGGGCCGACGGAGGAACTGCGTCGCAGCTACGCAACGCTGCAGCTGGACCACACCCACCAAGGCGCGGCCGCGTGGCTGTTCCTGCCCGGGGTCGGGTCCACCCAGACTGCCGCCGCGGCGGCGAGTCCCGGAGTCACGATCCTGCGCAACGACGCCACCGGTCAGGCAGCGCGCAGCGGGGACACCCTCGCCCTCAACGCCTGGGCACCGGTGGAGTGCGACGGAGTTGCCGTCGACCGGGCAGCGAGCCTGTTGCTGCGTCGCGCCGACGAGTGGGAGCTCGCGATCTCCGACCCGACCCAGCAGGCGGACCGGCTGGAGGTCAGCCTGCAGGGGCGCTTCGAGCTGGCCGCGCCGGACGGGCGCGTCACGGATGAGGGCGTCACGGTCGCGACCTCGGCCCAGCAGACTCGGCTGCGGATCACCACCACCGGCCGGGCCGGCTCGCCGGCGACGATCACGCTGCGGCCGTTGCCCTGAACCGTCCGCCTCAGCGGTCGGCAACAGCCGCCGGGGGCGCCGCCCAGTTCCGACGGGGACGGTTCAGGGCATCTCGGGTGGCCGCAACCGGTCGCACTTTGGGCCCCCGAGGCGGTGACATCGTGGCACCATGTTCCAGGATCAGCGCCCCAGAATCAGCAGCCCCGGATCAGCGACAGGAAGGTCATCCCGTGCGCGATGCACTCAGTGGGGGCGTTCGCCCGGCAGTCGGTGAGGGCGTACGCCCAGCAACTCTCCTTCGCCTCGTGCTCGCCCTGCTCCTGGTGTTGCTGACCGCACCGCTGGCGTACGCCCAGACCGGCACCACCTTGACCCTCGTCACGGAGCCGAATCCGGTCCAACCCGGCAGTCAGGCGACTCTGCGGGGCACGCTGACCGGGCAGGACGGGAAGCCGGTCGGATCCGCGCCGATCCAGCTCATCGTCAACGGCGCACCACTGAGCCAGACCACCACCGCGGCGGACGGCAGCTACCGGCTGATCGTCCAGGCTCGCGAGGACCGGGAGAACGCGACGTACGCCGTGGAGGTCCGCTTCCCCGGGACTGGGACATACCTGGCTACTTCCACGAGCGGCCAGATTCAGGTCAGCTCGGCCGGAGCTGAGGCCCCGCCAGCCGAGCCGGCGCCGACTCCCGCGCCACCGGTCGGGCAGCCGACCGCGGTGACCTTGGTCGTTCCCCAACCGCGGATACGGGCGGCCGATCTCTTCGAAGTCAGCGGACAGCTGATGGCCGGCCCGGATCCGGTCAGCGGCGCCGTCATCGAAGTCCACCTCAATGCCGATCCGGTCGCCACCGCCGTCACCGACGACAACGGCAATTGGACTGCCTTCGTCCGCACCACTGCCATGGAGGTGACCGACAACCCCGTCGAAATGGACCTGTACGCCCGCTACCGCGGCGAGGACGGACTCAACGCGAGCGAGGCTCACGCCGTCGTGGGAGTCGATCCGCCGCCCGCACCGCCGAGCATCACCACCCCGTCGGCTGGCCCGACTCGGGTCGCCAGCAGCGACCCGGCCACGGCACCGACGCGGTCAGCTCGGCCGCAGTTGCAGACCCAGGAGACGTCCCCGGACCGGCTGGGCCGGACCCTGGCCGCGGTCGGCCTCGGCAGCCTGGTGGTGCTCGGCCTGCTGGTGTCACTGGCGATGATGGCCCACCGACGCGGACGCTGAGCCGCCGCACCCCGGCCTGAAGGCCCCCTCACAACCCTGCCCGGCCACCCTGAAGTGTCCGCCGCTGAGGACCGCCACGGACGCATCGGACTTCGTTCGCCGCCGACGCGGACGTTCCGGGGCCGACCCAGGACCGAGCCCGGATACGCTGGTCTGGTGCCCAGACCCCGTCCGTTCACCACCGCAGTCGGCGTACTCCTCCTGGTGATCGGGGCGGCGGCTGCACTGCCGCTGTGGGTGATGTGGTTGGTCCCCCGCACCCAGTTGGTCCACACGTACGCGGTCTACGCCGCCTCCTTCATCCCCTACGTCGCCCTGCCCACGCTGGTCGCGTTGCTGGGGCTGGTCCTGCTGGCGCGCCGGCTGTGGCGGTGGGTGGCGACCGGGGTGCTGCTGTTTGCGCTGATCTGTTTCGGGCTGCCGCTGCTCGGCACCTTCCCTGACGATCCCGGGCCGGCCGGCGACCTGCAGTTCCTCAGCATCAATGCCCAGTTCGGGCAGGTGGAGGTGACCGACATCGAGGCGCTGGTCGAGCCCGGCACCGACATCGTCGCGATCACCGAATACACCCCCGAGTTGGAACGCCGGATCGCCGACTCCGACTTCGGCCGCGAGTTTCCGCACCGCGTCGGCGAGGCCCGACCGGGCGCCGACGGCACTGCTGTGTACGCCCGCGAGCCGATCAGCCTGATCGACCAGCACAACGGCTGGGCGGTCAACCTGCTGGTCCAGCCGACCGCACAGGACGGCATCGACTACACCGTTGCCGTGGTGCACCCGGTCGCGCCGACCGTCGGACCGGATCGTTGGGACGCCGACGCTCACGGGATCGCCGCCTGGTTGCGGCCCCACGTCCAGCCCCGCTTCGTCGCGATCGGCGACTTCAACGCCGCCCGCGAGCACGTCACGATGGGCTACTTCCGCGACATCGGCCTGACCGATCCGCAGTCCTCCCTCACGCTGGGGCGGTCGATGCTCGCCAAGTGGCAGCCGACCTGGCCCGTCGGCGCCAAGGTCCCGCCGTTCGTCCGGATCGACCACGTGCTGGTGCCGCAGCACTCCACCTTTGCCTCGAATCGCTACCGCGACCTGCCCGGTTCGGACCACCGGGCCGTGCTCGGCGGGATCTTCCCCGGCCGCTGAGCTGCCCCCGGCTGTCCGGCCCGATGACGACCCACGGATACTGGCAGCCATGACGAAGCCCCAGCTCTTCCAGTGCCTGCGCTACCAGGACGCCGACGCGGCGATCCGCTTCCTCACTGCACTCGGCTTCACCGAGGCCTTCGTGGTCCGGGACGAGAAGGATCCCGCCGTGATCGTCCACGCCCAATTCCGGTGGCGTGACAACGGCGGGATCATGTTCGGCAGCACCCGCGGCGACGGCAACGACAGCTCCTTCAGCAAGGCCTACACCAACCTCGTGGTGGCCAGCGACGCCGAGGTGGATGCGACTCTGGCATGGGCATTGAGCGCCGGCGGCACCCAACTGTCCGAGATCACCGAGCCCGACCACGGCGGGCGTACGGTCACCATCAGCGACCCCGAGGGCAACCGCTGGAACGTGGACTCCTATCCGGGAGAGTGATCATGGTCCACCCCCAGATGTACGACGACAACGACCCATTCCTCCAACGCACCCGCTCCCTCGCGCTCGGCCTTCCCGAGGCTCAGGAGAAGTTCTCCCACGGGCGACCGGCGTTCTTCACCACGAAGGTGTTCTGCTACTACGGCGGCTCCCTCAAGGTCGATGGGAGCTGGGTCCAGCACCCACAATCGATCATGGTTTTGGCCGACCTGGCCGAACGCGAAGCACTGCGGTCGCGACCCGAGGCGTACGTGCCGGGCTACCTCGGCGGGAGCGGCTGGACCGGACTGGACATCACCGAGGAGACCGACTGGGACGAGGTCCGCGAGTGGGTCATCGACTCCTATCGGGTCACCGCCCCGAAGCGGCTGGCAGCCCTGACGTGAGTCTCAGCTGATCGGCGGCACCGGCTTGGTGGCGTCCCAGCCGGTGATGTCGATGCGGCGGTTGCGGTCCCAGGGCTCAGCCCAGCCGAGCAGGTCAAACAGCCGATCCAGCACCATGGCCGTGAATCCCCACACCAGCGTGTTGGCGACGGTGAAGGCCGGCGTCGACACCACCCCGGGCAGCCCCGAGTCCCGGCGGGGACGTTTCAGAGTCGCGCGGACGCGATGCTGCGGATCGAGCAGGTCAGCCACGGGCACCCGGAAGACCCGCGTGGCCTCGTCATCATCCACCACCGCGACCTTCGAGGGCCGGGCCCACCAGGCCACCACCGGGGTCGTCTCGAAGTTGGACACCGCCAGCGGGATCGAGGGCAAGGTGCCGATGACGCGTACGCCCGTCGGGTCCAGCCCGGTCTCCTCCTGAGCTTCCCGCAGTGCGCAGAAGGCGGCCGAGGGATCTTCCGGATCCCGTGCCCCGCCGGGGAAGGCGATCTGGCCGGGGTGTTTGCGCAGGCGCGTGGAACGCTGGGTGAGAAGCACATCGAGATCCGCCGGCACCAGATCGGTCTGGTGGTCGGCCAGCCGGTTGTCCATAGCCCCGAAGAGCACCAGTACCGACGCCGGTCGCGGGTCCCGCATCCCGTCTCGCCCGAAGGAGCAGCCCGGTTCCGCTCGAGCAACGTCGGCCGGCTCGGGGATCTCGGGCTCCAACGCACCGTAGCTGGCCACCAGGCGTACCAGGTCCGACCATGCTTCGCCGAGGCCGGCTGGCCGGTCGTGAGCACTGGCACGGGTCGCACTGGTCATGCCCGCAAGTCTAGTTGCGGCCCGTCAGCCGGGCCCGCACTGCTGGATGGCCGTCGCTCCCGGTCACCACGGGCTCCCCCACCGGACCACGAAGACCACCGCCGAGATGATCGCGAACATCAATAGCGATCCGCCCATCACCACCCCGGACTCAAAACTGGTGGTGGCGGTGCGGCTGCGCTGTCGCGCCCAGACGCCACCGAGCAGGGAGAGCTGGGCGACGGCGACGCCCAGCAGCGAGGTGTCGTCGAGGAGGAATGCCAGCGGCACGAAGTGGAGCGCGACGACCAGCGCCACCCACCACGCCATCCATCGGGTCCGCCGCTGCCGCGCCAGGACCAGACAGCCGATCCCCGCCGCGACCAGCTCGATTCCCGTGAGGACCCCGAAGAGGGCGTACTGGCCTTCCAGCGCACTGCCCGCGCCCCAGTGTCGATACACCGACACGCCGAACGCCACAGCCAGGAGCAGTCCCAGACCGGAGCCGACCCCGAGCTTCCAGCGGTGCCGCTCCGGCGGATCTTCTTGGGCCCAGCCGAACCAGACGAATGCCATCAGCCCAAACCAGCCCAGGGTGAAGGCGTGATCGCGCAAGTAGTCGGTCAGCACAGGCTCTCCTCGGTCGCTCCGCCGATCCTACGGAGGTCGGGGACCAACCCCACCCCTGCACCGTCCGCCCAGCGATCGCAACTACTCGATGCTGTAGTTGTGCAGGCCATCTGGCCCATTCCACCTGCGCTGCTACGCGATGCTGTAGTTGCGCAGGTGCGGCCGGGGGCAAACGCGGGACTGGGCACAAGGCTGGGCGGCACCTGCCAAGATGGGCCTGTGGATCGGATCGAGTTGAATGGCCGGCTGGCGAGCACCAAGGTGATCGTGTCCCTCAAGCCGCCGCCGAAGGCAGACAACTACATCGCGCCCATTGAGGTGTGCATCCAGGAGAAAGTCGGCTGTTTCCAGTTGGCCGCCGACGAGGCAGGCGAACTGGCGACTCTCAAGGCGATCTACGGTCCTCGCGCCGATTTCGGCGTGTACGGGGTCCGCACCCACGACCAGCTCAGCGCCGCGCTCGAACAGCGAATCGACTTCGTCCAACTCCCCTATCTCGACCAAGGCCTGCTGGAGGAAGCCGTCGGCGCCGGCGTACAGACCTTGGTCGGAGCCCGTACGCCGACTGAGATCATCCACGCCTGGTGGGCGGGCGCGACCGCGGTGACGATCTATCCGGGGGGGTCACTGTCCAACGACGAGATCGCCGACCTGGGTGATCTGTTCGGTGACGTGGACCGGTTTGCGTTCGGGAACGTGGAGCGGACCACCACCGACAAGTGGCTTGCTTCCGGGGCTCGCGGCGTCTTCCTCGGCGACAGTCTGGTGGCCAACGCGACCCGCGGTGGCAGCCTCAACGACCTGCGCCAGCGCTGCCGGTCGACGATGGACTCGATCCGCCGCTACCTGCGCTGAGCGCAAGAAATTCGGACGACAGCCCGCGCACCGGGTGGATACCCTCCAACGGTGAGCGAACACCGACCCTTTCCCGCCGAAATCCGCACCGAGCGGCTGGTGCTGCGTACGCCGGTCGCAGCCGATGCCGCGGAACAGGCCGCGGCCGTCATGGCGTCGCTGCCGGAGTTGCAGGAGTGGATGCCCTGGGCCAAGGACGGGCAAACCGCGGCGCAGGCCAAGGAGAACATTGCGTCAACGGCCGCTGAGGCTGAGGCCGACCGCGAATACAACTGGGTGATCCGGGATGCAGCAACCGAGCAGTTCCTCGGCAGAATCAGCATCTTCGCGATCCGCCGCCACGTCCCCAAAGGTGAGATCGGTTACTGGCTCGCCACGGCCGCGACCGGCCACGGCTACATGCGCGAGGCGGTGCAGGGCGTCGTCGACGCGGCGCTTGCGGAGGGTTTCCACCGGATCGAGATCCGCTGCGACCCCGACAACCACCGCAGTGCCGCCGTGCCGCGGGCGCTCGGATTCACGCTGGACGCCCGATTCCCCAACGACGGCCGCGCGGTCGCCGACCCCAGCCAACTGCGGGACACGTTCGTCTTCTCCCTCACCACCTGAGCTGCCCTGAACCGTCCACGTTGTACGCCTGCCGAGGACACCTCCACCGCCGCCCAGCCCAGAGGCGGACCGAGCAGGGCGACCGAGTGAATCCTCCGGATGTGGGCCGCTAGGTTGGTGGGGATGAAGATTGATGCCCATGCACATTGACACACAGGCGCTGGTCCGAGCCGACCCGGACGGTGTGGTGGATCTGGTCGTCGCGGCCGCCGAAGCCGACGGCCTGCAGCTCTATCCCCACCAGGAGGAGGCGCTGCTGGCGCTGGTCTCGGACCAGAATGTGGTGGTCGCCACCCCGACCGGGTCAGGCAAGTCATTGGTCGCCATCGCCGCCCACGCGGCCGCCATCGCTCGCGGCGAGGTCAGCTTCTACACCGCTCCGATCAAGGCCTTGGTGAGCGAGAAGTTCTTCGATCTGTGCGAGGTGTTCGGCGCTTCCAATGTCGGCATGATCACCGGTGATGCCTCGGTCAACGCCGATGCCCCGATCATCTGTTGCACCGCCGAGATCCTCGCCAACATCGCCCTGCGCGAAGGCGCCGACGCCGACGTCGGCCAGGTCGTCATGGATGAGTTCCACTTCTATTCCGAACCCGACCGCGGTTGGGCCTGGCAGGTGCCGCTGCTGACGCTGCCGCAGGCCCAGTTCGTCCTGATGTCAGCCACGCTGGGCCCGGTCGAGGGCCTCACCGAGGACCTGACCCGGCGCACCGGCCGCGAAACCACCGTCCTGACCGGAGTGGAACGGCCAATTCCGCTGACCTTCCGCTACTCCATGGACCCGTTGCCGGAAACCCTCACCATCCTGGCCAACACTGGGCAGACCCCGGCGTACGTGGTCCACTTCACCCAGGCCGCGGCACTGGAGACCGCGCAGTCGCTGCTCACTTCCGAGATCGCCCAGCAGGCCGACAAGGCCGCCCTCAAGGAAGCCATCGGACATTTCCGCTTCCAGTCCGGCTTCGGGCGTACGCTCAGCAAGCTGCTGCGGTCGGGGATCGGCGTCCACCACGCTGGCATGCTGCCGCGCTATCGCCGGCTGGTCGAACAGCTCGCCCAGGCCGGCGTCCTCAAGGTCATCTGCGGCACCGACACGCTCGGCGTCGGCATCAACGTGCCGATCCGCACGGTGGTCTTCACCGGTCTGGCGAAGTTTGACGGCACCAAGCAACGGCTCCTGCGCGCCCGGGAGTTCCACCAGATCGCCGGTCGAGCGGGCCGTGCCGGCTTCGACACGGCCGGCTCCGTGGTGGTGCAGGCACCCGAACACGTCATCGAGAACGAACGGGCCCTGGCCAAGATCGGTGACGACGCCAAGAAGCGCAAGAAGTTCCAGCGGCGCAAGCCGCCTGAGGGCACCATCAGCTGGACACCGGAGACCTTCGAGCGGATCACCACCGCCGACCCCGAGCCGTTGGCTCCTCGGCTCCGCGTCACCAATGCGATGCTGCTCAACCTCGCCTCCCGGCACAGTGACGGTGCCGCCGACCTGGCGACGCTGCTGACCGACAACCACCAGGACCGCACCCAGCGCCGTCGGCTGGTACGCCAGGCGATCACCCTCACCCGCAGCCTGCTGGAAGCCGGCGTGCTGGAACGCCGGGTCGCCCCCGATGATCATGGTCGCCGGTATGTCCTCACCGGTGATCTTGATGAGGACTTCGCCCTCAACCAGCCGCTGGCGCCGTTCGCGGTGGCCGCCCTGGACACCCTGGACGCCGACTCCCCCGACCACGCTCTGGACGTGGTGTCGGTGATCGAGTCGATCCTCGAGGACCCCGGCGTCGTGTTGTATGCCCAACAGCGCAAGGCCAAGGACGAGGCGATGGCCGAGATGAAGGCCGACGGTTGGGACTACGTCGACCGGATGGCGGCCCTGGAGGAGATCAGCTGGCCCAAGCCGCTGGCGGAACTTCTGACTGGTCTGCTGGAGACCTACCGGGAGACCCATCCGTGGCTGGATCCGACCGCGTTGGCGCCCAAGTCCATTGTCCGCGACATGTACGAACGTGCCATGGGCTTCAGCCAGTACGTCGCCCACTACGGCATCAGCCGCGCCGAGGGCGTACTGCTGCGCTATCTCACCGACAGCTATCGCACGCTGCGCCACACGGTGCCGCCGGCGCACCGCACCGAGGAGGTCGAGGCGCTGACGGACTGGCTGGGTGAGGTGGTACGCCAGACCGACTCCAGCCTGCTGGACGAGTGGGAGGCACTGACCTCACCGGACCAGCCGCACCGCCCCGAGGTACGCCCGCAGCGCCCGATCACCGCCACCCCGGCCTTTGCGACCATGGTCCGCAACGCCATGTTCCGCAAGGTCCAGTTGGCCGCCCGCGACAACGTCGACGCCCTGGCCGCGGCCGAGGCCGAGATCGCGGACCTGGTCGACCCGCCGGCCGACGTGATCATGGATGCCGATGCCTGGGATGATGCGCTGGCGGCGTACTGGGACGACCACGACGAGATCCGTACCGACGCCGAGGCACGTGGACCGGCATGGTTCCAGGTCGACAAAGATGCCCAGCTGTGGCGGGTGCGTCAGACCCTGCTCGACCCCGACGGGGACCGCGACTGGGTGATCCAGGCCGAGGTGGATCTGGCGGCCAGCGAGGAGGCCGGCGCGGCTGTGGTGCGCGCGGTCGCCATGAACCGACTGGACTGATCTGCAGCGCGTGGCTCCGCGGACTAGCTGCCGAAGCCGAGCAGCCGCTGCTCCAGGTCGTGCGGGCGCAGGTCGATGTCGGCGAGGTCGAGCGTAACCCGCTCGACCTGGTACGCCCCGTTACTGAGCGGGAGTATTCCAGGTCCCGGACGTCTGCCCGGCCCGTTCGTGCTCATCGTCGCCTGCCTCCAGCTCGGCCGCGGCCGCCCGGCGGCGCAGTTCGCGTCGTCGCAGAGAGATGCCACCGGCCGCCACCACCAGCAGGGTGAATCCGACGCCGACAACGCCCAGTACGGCGCTGCTGCCGGGCTCGGTCAGCACGTCGGGCAGCGGGCCCTGGGTTTCCTCGGGGGGCTCCTGCTCCAGTTCGGGCAGCAGTGCGAGCAGTTCGGCATACGCGCTGGCGGTCACCAGATCGACCTGTTCGGATGTGTATCCCAGATGCGCCGGCCGGGCCCGATCGATCTCCTCCTGCAGGGTCGACAGCCCCAGCGCCACTCGTCCCAGCCCGGGGCCGGCGTTGCAGATGAGGTCCTCGGCGGCACAGACCGAGGCCACCCGATCGCTGGCGGTACTGGGAATCCGCAACCCGTTGGTCCGGGCGGTGGTGGACATCAGTTCCTCGTCAACGTCACCTTGGCTGAGCCGCAGCAGCGCCGCGACGGTGGCCTGTACGCCGCGCAGGTCGTTGCTGGTGCGCCCGACCCGTCCCGCCTCGCGTACATAGAACAGCGAGGTCACCAACCCCGCGCCGAAGGTGGGCGCGTCGCCGGCCTCGCTGCGCAGTAACTGGCCGGGGTAATGGGACGGGTTGCCCAGCAGTGTGGCCGACACCAACTGGCTGTTGTCCGCGCCGGTACGCCGGTCCAGCGCGCCGGTGATGACTTGGCTTCCCTGCGAGAAGCCGGCGAGCACCCAGCGTTCGTTGGGGCAGCGGCGCTGGGAATCGTCCAGCACCGCGGACAGGTTGGAGATGCCGATGGCGGCGGAGGTGAAGTAGTCGGTGTCGGGCAGGGTCTCGGCAAAGAGCAACTGCTCGGGGCCGATCTCGGCCAAGGTGTGCGGGGAGGTCGCCGGATAACTGATCGCGACCTCGCGCACCGTCGCCACACCCTCGGACGGCGTGGAGATCCGCTGGCGGTACTGGTCCCGCACCATCGACACGGTGTCGCCGTAGGGCGCCGCCTCGCCGGACCCGCGTACGCCGATGAAGAGCAGGTCAGCGCACGCCATGGTGCCGGCGTCCTGGGACATCGTCGGCGAGGTGGGCCACTGCCATCCGCCCGTCGCCGCGGCTGCCCCACGAAGGGGCACCAGTCCGACGAGCCCGACCAGGGTCAGGGCGAGCAGGATCCGCAGGCAACGCACGCCCACCAGTGAAGCGTGGCCCATCGCCCCGGACAAACTTCCGCACGGAATGCCACCGGATTGGCAGGCACCGGCCATCCCTGCAACGTCCGCATCCGAGGCCAGCCGTGACCACTATGCCCACGGCGACCCGCCAGCACGGACATGACAGGGCGAACCGGACGACCATGATCAGTGAGCCGAGGTCCCCCGGGAATGCCAAAGGCGCCGACCCGCATCGGATCGGCGCCTTCAGCGCAGTTCGGTGGCGATCAGCGATCGCCCCTCGCTCAGCCGATCAGGCGTTGGCTTCCTGATAGGCAGCGGCCAGCTGCTCGGCAGCCTTGTTGCCAGCAGCCGACATGTAGTCGCTGACCGCGTTCTCCCAGGTGCTCATGTCGCGACGGCCCTGGATGATCTCGCGGATCGCGTCCAGCAGGTCGCGCTGCGCGGCGGCACCGTCAGTGGCGGCAGCCTCGCTGTAGAGCCCGTCGGCCGGGTTCTCGACGGCGAGCGGCTGCACCTCCTTGAGGTAGTCCGCCTGGGTATCGGTCAGATCGGCCTCACCCGGGGTGTACAGGTGCGCCGAGTAGGGGACGCCCATGTAGGTGAACGCCGCGATGTACTCGTCGGTGGCGAGCTGGTTGTTGATCGGGTTGCCGTTGTCGTCGAACTCGTAGTGCACGCCCTCGACGCCGTAGTAGTTGACCAACATCTCCTCGGTGCCGAACGGCGACGCCATCGCGTTGAGGACGCCCAGGAGTTCCTGCAGGCGGGTCTCCTCGGTCTTCGGGATGCCGATGTAGGCACCGTACGCCGCGATCGACATCCAGCTGTTGTAGTCGCCGCCGTCCCAGCCCTTCATCCGGATGACATCCATCGGGAAGGGGTTGTTCTGGACGTAGTAGGACCAGCCCGCGAAACCCTGGATGTAGGTGGCGTTGACGCCGCCCTTGAACCACGGAGCGTTGTTGGTGGGCTCGGTGAAGGAGTTCGGGTGGCACGTGTCGGCGTCCCAGAATTCCTTGGTCTTCTCGATCGCGGCCGCGTACTCCTCGGTCTCGTAAACGCTGACGAACTTGTCGCCGTCCAGACTCCAGACGTTCGGCGCACCCATCATCTGGGCGATCTGGGGCAGCAGCCACGCCGCCGGATCGCCGCCGACGGCAAACTTGCCCTCTGCCGGGCGGCTGAGCTCCTTGAACATGTCAAAGAGGTCATCACCGTTGCTGATCTCCCAGTTCGGCACGCCGCGCGCCTCGAACTCATCGGTGCGCACCGTGATGATGTTGGCGGCCGAGGGCCGCGGCATCGGGACACCCCAGATCTTGCCGTTCACGGTGGGGATCTTCCACGAGTTCGACGGCTGGGCCGCCAGTCCGGGGAACTGTGCGATGTTGTCGCCGGACAGGTAGGGCGTCAGGTCGGTGAACAGGCGGTCCAGCACCTGCGGCATCTGCGGCACCGAGGCCATCATCACCAGGTCGGGCAGGTCACCGGAGGCCAGCATCACCTGGAAGCGGCTGGTGTAGTCGTTGCCGCTGCCACCGAAGGTGAAGTTGACGGTGGTGTTGAGCTGCTCGTTGATCGCGGCATAGCGCTGGTTGCGGTCGAAGGCGACGCCGGGAGGATTGCCCTGAGCCAGGTAGTTGATCGGCTCAATGGCCGGCAGCGGCTCGGTGAGGAACTTCACCGGCGGCGGGAAGTTGTAGTAACCGTCCGGAATCTGGAGGTCATCGTCGCCGGGCACGTCAGGGGTGACCTTGTCGAAGGGCACACGGGTGGGCATCTCCAGGCCCTCGGTGTTGCTGCCACCGCCGCCCTGGTTGCCGCCGCCACCGCCGCCGGCGCCGTTGTCGTTGGAGCATGCCGCCAGCGTGGCCGCAGCAGCTACGCCCGCAGCACCTGCCAGTACGCTTCGCCGGCTCAAGTTCACAGTCATCGAAGGTCCCTCTCGCACCCAGGGGCATTCGTTGCCCCACCTGCCCTCAGACTTCCAACCCGGCGCGGGCGGCGCAAGGCGTTCAAACCTTCGATAGCAAACCGTTACCGTTGGTTACGTAAATTTACTCCGCCGGTTTTCCTCTGGCCGTACGCGGAGGTGCTTCCGCCAGCGCCGAGACCAGCACCCGCAGCCCGAGCATGAAGGCCACCAGCAGGATCGCTGCCCCGAACAGCGGATAGAGGGCGAAGCCGGTGCCGATCTGCGGCCCACCGGGAGCCACGATCAACACCACCGAGGCGACCGCCAACGCACCGGCCAGGAAGGCCTGGATCACCTTGTTGGCCATCCCGACCAGGAAACCCCGCCCCTGAGGATCCTCGAAGGGCCGCAGCTGCATGCTGAAGCGCCCACTGCTGAGATCCTCGGAGAGCTTGAAGAGCTGCCGCGGCAACCGCTGAAGCGGCAACGTGGCCATCGCCAACTGTTGCTGGATCCGGGTTCTCACCTTCTCCGGGTTGAAGAACTGGGCTGCCAGGTCGCGGGTCTCCTCGCGGGCAATCCCCACCAGGTCGCAGGTCGGGTCGAGCTGCTTCAAAGTGCCGTCCAGGGCGACCAAGGTCCGGAACGCTGCCGCAATGTTGGGCGGCACCGTGAACCCCGAGCGCCGCATCACCTCGAACAGTTCACCGAACAGCCCCGAGGTGTTGACGCCGGACTCCAGCTTGGCCATCGTCTGGCCCAGCTGCGCCTCCAGTTCCCGGTCGTCCAGACCGGCCGGCCGGCCCAGCAGGGTGATGAGGACGTCGGCTGCGGCCAGCGCATCATCGTTGTCGACCGCGTACAAGAGCAGCACGATGCAGTCACGCGAATGCCGGTCGAGCCGCCCGACCGACCCGAAGTCGAGCATCGCGAGGCCGCCGCCGGCGTCCGGGCTGCGCAGGATCACATTGCCGGGGTGCAGGTCGGCGTGAAATGTGCCGCGCAGCAGCACCTGGTCGAGCACCTCGCGCACCAACACACGCGCGAGCCGGCCTCGCTCCGCCGGGTCCATCGCGGCAAGTTGCTCGCTGGCATTGGACAGCGGTGCCCCGACGATCTCGTCGGCGACCATCACCGTCGGCGTACACAGCTGCGGATGGGGTCGTGGCACCACCACCAGGTCCGATGCGGACCGGACCGCAGTCATGTTGGCCAACTCGACGCAGTAGTCGAGCTCCTCGGCCAGGGACTCGGCGAAGCCCTCGGCCAGTCGTCCCACGCCGAGCTCGGCCCCCCAGGCGGTACGCCGCTCCAGACTTCCCGAGATCCGCCGCAACACCTCCAGGTCAGCGGTGACCTGGGCTCGGGCAGCGGGGCGTTGCACCTTGAGGACCACCGCGGTGCCGTCGTGCAGGGTAGCCCGGTGCACCTGCGCCACCGAGGCAGCCGCCAACGGTGTCGGGTCGACCCAGGCCAGATGGTTCTCGATCGGTACGCCCCAGGCGTCCTCCACCGCAGCCCGGATCAGCGACCACTCCTCCGTGTCGGCGTGGGTCTGCAGCCGCGCCAGCGCCGTGGCGAACTCCTCGCTGATGAGGTCGGGCCGGGTGGCCGCGAGCTGGCCGACCTTGATGAAGGTCACCCCGGACTGGTTCAGGGTCCGGGTCAATGCCCGGGCCACCGCCGAGGTGGGTTGGTCAGGCGTACGCCGCCCCAGAAAGCCGCCCAGTCCGTTGCGGACCGCGATCAGGGTGATGGTGCGCAGCCGCCGGTTGATCCGCCCCTGCCGACGCAGTTCGCCGAACACGGCCCACGGCTGCGGCACCGACCAGGTCGGCACCAGCACCTCAGACAGCACCAACGCCCCCACCGCCAGCGCAAAGATCCAAGCGACCGCCACCATCAGCCACAGCGTCAGCCCGATCGGGTCGACCAACAGATTCAGGTTGGTGTCGACCATGTCGAAGCGCAGCATCATGTAGCCGATCAGCGGCGCCATCACCGTCACAGCCACCGCCGACACGAAGATGGTGCGCAGCCAGCCGATCGGCGTCCCGAGCGCCCGGCGGGCCGCCCACGCGACCACCAGGATGAAGATCAGGCCGACCGCCAACGCGGTCAGCACCTGCAGGATCCCGATCACCACGTTCATGTAGGCCTCACTCAGATCTGCCCTGGCGGGGCCTCAACGCCGTAGTGGTGGCGCAGGTCCTTGACCTGGCTCGCATCCAGGATCGGCCCCAACGACAGGTCCCCGGCCCCGCGGACCTCTGCTGCCGTGACCGCCACGCGTACGCCCTCACTCAGGTCGATCCCGGCGGCAGGCACCAAGCGTTCCTCCGAACCGATCGGGCCGGACTTGATCGCCAACCACTGGGCTCGGCCGCGGTAGTCGGTGTACAGCTGTCCGACGGTTCCCAGGACGGCACCGTCGGCGTCGACGACCGGTCGGCCGCGTGCGGCAACCAGGTGGGTCACCACCTCGTCGAGGTCAACCCCGTGCTGGTCGCGGTGAGGGCGCAGGGGCGCCTGGTCAAGCTGCTCAGGCTGTCCGGACTCCACAGGCTCACGGTAGCCGACCCGCTCGCGCCGGGGACCGCAGAGCTGCCCAGTAGGCTGGGCGGCAAGGAGGTGCACCGTGACCAAGGATTCCAACCGTGCTCCCGAGGCGGTTCACTGCTGGCTCACCGACATGGACGGTGTGCTGGTGCACGAGCAGCAGGCACTGCCCGGCGCGAATGACTTCATCGCGGCGCTGGAACGCATGGGCCGCCGCTATCTCGTCCTCACCAACAACTCCATCTTCACCCCCCGGGACCTGCAGGCCCGGCTCGCCCGCGGCGGCATCGAGATCCCCGAGTCCGCGCTGTGGACCTCAGCCCTGGCGACCGCACAGTTCCTCCGCGAACAGAGCCCGGGCTCCTCGGCGTACGTGATCGGCGAGACCGGCCTGACGTCGGCGATCCACGATGCCGGTTTCGTGCAGGACGACGTCAGCCCTGAGTACGTGGTGCTCGGCGAGACCCGTTCCTACTCCTTCACCGCCATCACCCAAGCGATCCGGCTGATTTCCCGTGGCGCGAAGTTCATCGCGACCAACCCCGATCCGACCGGGCCCTCCGCCGATGGTCCGATCCCGGCGACCGGTTCGGTGGCCGCGATGATCACCCAGGCCACCGGTATCAACCCCTATTACGTCGGCAAGCCCAATCCGCTGATGATGCGGTCGGCCCTGAACCGGATCGAGGCCCATTCGGAGACCACCGTGATGATCGGTGACCGGATGGACACCGATGTGGTCTCGGGCATCGAGGCGGGCCTGCGCACGATCCTGGTGCTGAGCGGCTCCACCCAGGCCGCCGAGATCACCCGCTTCCCCTACCGCCCGACCTTCGTGAAGGACGGCATCGCGGATGTCGTGGAGCTGGTGGAGGAATGGGCACCCGTCGAGCCCGGGGGCCTCTCCGCCGACTGATCCACGTACGCGCCCGGTCCAGGTGTGCGACCCAAGAAATCGGGACTCTGCGGCGCCACGGGTAGAGTCAGGGCACGTTGCTCCGACCCCAGTCCCGTGTCGGAGCCCGACCCGACAGGACATGCATGCAGTGGCCCGAATCCGATGACTCCGCCCAGCCGATCGCGGCAGTTCCGTGGCGCAGGGGCCTCGTCACCTTCCTGGTGGCGGTCTTCGTCGGGATCGGCCTGCTCGCGATGCCGGCGCTCACCACCGGCGGCCTGCACAGCGAATGGTTTGCCGTCACCACGCAGTGGGTCGCGGTCGTCCCCGCCGCCGCGGCGATCTTCACGCTGATTTATGTCGAGAAGCAGGGCATCATCGAGCTCGACGTCCAGCTCGGTGGCAATCTGGGCAAGTTCGTTCTCGGAATGCTGGCGGCGCTGCTGGTGCCGCCGCTGCTGACCGTCGCCGGGCTGGGCCTGTCCGCCCTGGTGGGGTTGTACGAGTTCGACCTGGTCAACTACACCGGCATGACGGAGGCGCTGCGGGTCTCCTACGAGGTCGCCGGCCTGGAACCGCCCGTGGTCGACACCCGCGAATTCCTCGGCACCCTGGGCATGCAGGTCTTCTTCTCCGGCCTGCTGGGCATCTGGCCCGCGATCGTGGAGGAGATGGGCTGGCGCGGCTATCTCTTCCCGAAGCTGCGGCAGCGCTACTCGCTGATCCCCACCATCGTGCTGACCGGTCTGGCGTGGGCGCTCTCACTCACCCCGCTGCTGGTCACCGGCTGGCTCTATCCCGGCGTCAATCCCGTCGTCGCGGTGCTGGCCTACTGCGGGTACACCATCGTGGTCGGCGGTCTGCTGGGGTGGCTGCGCTCGTGGACCCGCTCGGTGTGGCCCTCGGCACTCGCGCTGGGGACTTTCACGGCGTCGATGGGGCTGCCGCGGCTGCTCGGCAGCGGCGATCAGGTCATCAACCCGGCGCTCATCGGGATCACCGGCGTGATGGGCTGGATCGCCCCGGCCGCGGTGCTGGCGCTGCTGATCAAGTACGCCCCGTGGCCGGTCCAGGGCGATGCGGACGACCCGCGCGACCGATTCCCCGACCCCACCACCCCTACATCGATCGACAAGCAGGACCCGAACCGGTGGGGCACGCTGGGGCAGCGCGGCGCGCTGCCGAAGGACTCGCGGGGACGCGGCGTACGTGATCAGCGGGATTGACCCGGATCGGCACCTGCCACCCTTAGGGTGATCCCATGAGCGCTTCCCCCAGGCCTGAGGTCCAGCCGCCGAATCCGTTGTCGCAGCACCGGTCCGCCATGCGTACGCCGCGGTGGGCCCGTTCCGTGGTCGCTCTGGCCGCCAGCGCGATCCTGCTGGTCGGCTGCACGGGCGAACCGGAGGAGACGTCGACCGACCCGGGCACCTCGGCCCCGGCCACCAGCCAGTCCAGCGGACCGGCCACCCCCAGTGGGTCCGAGTCCAGCGCCGCCCCCGGTTCGAGTGGCGAGGTGGAGCTGATCGACTACACCGTTGACAGCCCCGACGGGATCCAGATCCGTACCGACGCCGACCTCGACAAGCTGGTCGGCGCGCCGGATGCGTTCAAGACGATGCTGCAGCAGACCTTGGCCGAGGCGCTCAAGGAGTGTGACTCGGCCACCGTGTACGTCGACCAACTGCGTACCGATGGGTTCGCCAAGGGTGGCGTCACCGCCTGTGGCGGGCATGCGGTCTTCTGGGCCGTCATCGACGACCGGTGGCAGGAAGCGTGGGCGGGTCAGGACGCGCCCGACTGCGCAACCTTGAAGGCGGTGTCCTTCCCGTCCTCGATCGCCGGAGACCAGTGTCTGGGCGAGGACGGGAAGGTTCAGCCTTACCGCCAGGACTGAGCCGGCTCAGTCGTCATCGTCGTCGTCCCCGTCGTCATCGAGGGGGTCGACGTGCCAGCGCCACAGCACCGGCACCGTGAGGGTGTCGTCGCCGCGCTGAGTGGGCTGCAAGCCAGCCATCTCCAGTGCGGTGAGGATCTGCTTGGCGACCTGCCGGTCGCTGGCGCAGCCACCGGTCCAGGTCAGCGTCAGCGGTCGTCGCTCCTCCGGGGAGAGCCGGCGCCAGGCGTCGGCCGAGACCAGCACGGCGCCGCGGTGGCGGGCGGTGATGGTGACGTCGTCCCAGTTGGAGAAGAGGCGGCACTGGACGCCGCTGTCCTCGAGGATCTCGAAGGCGTCAGCCAGTCGGTCGACGTCGGTCTGCAGGTCCTCCCATTCGGAGGCGAGTTCGTAGCACTCGCTCCACAGCTGGGCGGCCAGGTCGTCGGGGTCGGAGTCCTCGTCCGCCGGTGCGCCGGCACCGGTGAGTCCCCCGGCCAGGAAGGCCTCGACGTCCTCGAGTTCGTCAGCTTCCCCGGTGAGGATGCGCTGCCGCGCCTCCTCCATCAAACGATCCAACGAGTCCATGGTCGCTGCGGTCGCAGTGGTTCCTGCGCTCGCCGCCACCATGGACGCCGTGTTCTCGCTCATCACATCTCCCTGTCAGAAAAATGCGTATCGGCCATCCAAGACGGGTGGCCGAACCTACGAGCATACCCGCCCCGGCCGTTCGCCGGACCAGAGTAGACCTCCAACGGTCCGCTTCGCCACGTGGGCCGTGGCCGGGATCAGCAACGCCGGGCGCCCCGCGGCGGGAGCACCCGGCGTACGCCAGGGGCCTCAGGTCAGCCAGCCGCCTGCTCTGCGGCCTGGTATTCCTCGGCGATCTTGTCGCCGGCATCGGCCTTCCACTCCGCCACGGCATCGGCCAGGCTCGCCATCGGCCGACGGTCCTGGATGATGTCGCGGATCGCGTCGGTGAGCTTGATTCCGGCCGGCGCACCGTCGCTGACGGCGGTCTCGGAGTAGAGGCCGGTGATCGGGCTCGGCTTGACGTGCGGCTGGTACTTCGCGAGGTAGTCCGCCTGAGCGGTGGTCACGTCCTCCATCCCGGGGGTGTAGAGCTGCGCGGCGTACGGGACACCCATGTAGGTGAAGCCGGCGATGTACTCATCGACCGCCCGCTTGTTGCCGACCGGGTTGCCGTTCGCGTCGATCTCGTAGTTGTCGCCCTCCTGGCCGTAGTAGTTGAGGAGGAACTCCTTGCTGCCGAATGGGGCCGCCATGAAGTCCAGCACCCGCAGCAGCTCGTCGATCCGCTCCTCCGAGGCACCCTTGGAGATGCCGACGTAGCCGCCGAAGCCGGCGCCGCCCTGAAACCCCTCGTACTGGGAGCCGTCGAAGCTGACCGGATGCATCGAGTCGATCGGGAAGGGGTTGTTCTGGGCGTAGTAGGACCAACCCGAGAAGTTCTGGGTGTAGACCGAGACCACTCCGCCCTTGAACCAGACGTTGTAGTTGCCCGGCTCGGAGAAGGAGTTCGGATGGAAGACGCCGGCGCTCCACATCCGCTTCACCGACTCGACCGCGGAGGCGTACTCCTCGGACTCGTAGGCGCTGACGAACCGGTCGCCTTCCTTGGACCAGCCGTTGGGCGCCTTGTACATCTGCTGCATGATCCCGACCATCCAGCTGGAGGGATCGCCACCGAGCGCAAACTTGCCCTCCTGCGGCCGGCTCAACTCCTTGAGCAGGTCCTCGAAGTCCTCGACATCACCGAACTCGGGCTTCGGTACGCCCATCGACTCGGTCAGGTCGGGGCGGTAGCTGATGATGTTGGCGGCCGGGATCAGCGGCATCGGCACGCCCCACAGGCGCCCGTTGAGCAGCGGGGTGTTCCACGATTCCGTCGGCTTGGAGGCCAACCCCTTGTACTGGGTGACGCCGTCGCCCGACAACCGGTCGGTGAGGTCGACGAACTGACTCTCCAGCATCTGCGGCATCTGGCTGACGCTCTGCATCATCATCAGATCGGGCAGGTCACCCGACGCGATCAAGGTGGTGAACTTGCTGCGGTAGGCGTCGCCGATGCCACCGAAGATGAATTCGACATTCGCCCCGATGGCCTCGGTGATGCCCTGGTAGCGGGAGTTCTGCTCCATCGCGACGCCGGGCGCGTTGCCCTGCACCAGATAGCTGATCGGCTCGATCTCGGGCAGCGGCTCCGGGAAGAAGGTGACCGGATCGGCCGGGTAGTTGAGGAAGGTGTCCGGCACCGGGCCGTCACCGGGGATGTCGGGGCTAGACAACGGTTTCTCAGGGCCGACGCTCGTCAGCAGTTGCTGACGGGGGCGTACCAAACCGGGTCGGAATCTCCGGGTGGGCCATGTGATGCAACTACAGCTTCCTGAGGTCGCGCAACCTGATCGGCGTTCCGGCCTGCACACCGAGCTACTCCCCACATCAGCTCGTCGAGTAACCGGTGGTGACCACGAGGGCCAGTCGTGTGCGAGACCAACCTAGGCCTTCGTGCCGCCCGGCTCGTCAGCCTGATCGGCTTCGCCCGGTTGCTCACTGCCCGCCTCGACCTCAGCGTCCGGGCCACCGTCCCCGTCATCCTGACCCTCAGTCCCGTCCTTCTCCCCTGCACCA
The DNA here is from genome assembly GCF_002250565.1 of Parenemella sanctibonifatiensis. Taxonomy (GTDB): domain Bacteria; phylum Actinomycetota; class Actinomycetes; order Propionibacteriales; family Propionibacteriaceae; genus Parenemella; species Parenemella sanctibonifatiensis. Next base: position 180,421 of record NZ_NMVJ01000009.1, on the reverse strand, counting down.
GCGCCCGGCTCGACCGGCTTCGGCTCGAGGACCGGTGAGGTACGGGACAGGATGATCAGCCCGATGCCGAGCAGGATCAGCGGCAGGCTGAGCAGCTGTCCCATCGTCAGCCAACCCATGCCGAGGTAGCCGAGCTGGGCGTCCGGCACGCGTACGAACTCGACCGCAAACCGCGCCAGCCCGTAGCCGAGCGCGAACAGACCCGAGATCAGGAAGCGGCGCCGCGGCCGCCGCGACACCACGTACAGCACCGTGAAGAGGACCAGACCTTCCAGGAAGGCCTGGTAGAGCTGGGAGGGATGCCGGGCAAACGCATCGAGCTGCCCCGCGGCGTACATCTGGCGCAACTGCGCCATGGTGTACCCCGACAATTCCGGGTCGCTGGGGAAGATCACACCCCAGTCGCCGCCGGTGTACTTGCCCCACAGTTCGCCGTTGATGAAGTTGCCGAGCCGACCCAGGCCCAGCCCTGCCGGAACCAATGGCGCGACGAAGTCGACCAGGTCCCAGTAGGTGAACTCGGTTCGCTTGCGCTTCCAGACCCAGGCCGCGATCAGTACGCCGATCAGCCCGCCGTGGAAGCTCATCCCGCCTTCCCAGATCTTGATGATCGACAGCGGATCCGCCGCGAAGGTGTCGAAGCTGTAGAACAGGACGTACCCGATCCGACCGCCCAACAGCACGCCCGCGATCATCGCGATCATGAAGCTGGCGAAACCGTCCTCGTCGACGCCCGGCAGCCGGCCGGCGCGGACCCGACTGCTGCCGATCAGCCAGGCCACGAGGAACCCGATTCCGTACATCAGGCCATACCAGTGGATCTGCAACGGCCCGAGGCTGAACAGAATCGGGTCGATGTCGTGGAGCTGAATCACGCCGCCATCATGCCAGCGACCACCTACGGCTGGGTGGGCAAGCGGCCCCGACCCGGCCCCGGGGGGTCGCACGTTCGTGCACCGGCCTTGCAACGGGCGCTCAGCGGGCGGAGACTGGCAGACAACAACGTCGTCAGCAAAGGAGCCCCCAGTGCCATCTCCGCGCCAGTCCATCCTCGGCCCCGAGGCCCGAGGCGAGCACCTAGACCGCCTGCGTGCCGCGACCGCTGACAACCCCCTCGACGTCCTGATCGTGGGCGGCGGAGTCAACGGCGCCGGCGCTGCCTTCGATGCCGCGACTCGTGGCCTGTCGGTGGGGCTGGTCGAAGCCCGAGACTGGGCCGCGGGCACCTCCTCGCGATCCTCGAAGCTGATGCACGGTGGCCTGCGCTACCTCGAGATGTTTGACTTCAAGCTGGTCGCTGAGGCACTGCGGGAGCGAGACCTGCTGATCAAGCGGACCGCCCCACACTTGGTGCGTCCGATCAGCTTCGTCTTCCCCTTCTTCCACAAGTTCATCGACCGCTTCTACATCGGCGCCGGCGTCATGTTGTACGACTTGATGCAGGTCGTCGGTCGCCGCCGGGCAGTTCCGTGGCACCGGCACCTCTTCCACAAGAAGATGCTCCAGGTCTTCCCGGGGTTGAAGAAGTCCATCACCGGCGCGATCGAGTACTACGACGGCCAGATGGACGACGCCCGCTTCGTCATGATGCTGGTCCGCTCGGCGGCTCAGTACGACGCCGCCGTGGCGAACTACACCACCGTGGTCGGCTACCTCCACGAGGGCAAGAAGGTTGTCGGCGTACGGGTGCGCGATGAGTTGACTGGCGACGAGTTCGAGGTCCACAGCGGGCACGTGATCCTGGCCGGCGGCGTCTGGACCCAGGACCAGCAGGAGCTGGCTGGTGCCGAGGTCGGCCTCAAGGTGCTGGCTTCCAAGGGCATCCACATCACCGTCGAGAAGGATCGGATCCCTGCCGATGCCGACACCGGTGTCATCACCAAGACCGAGAAGTCGGTGCTCTTCCTGATCCCGTGGGACGAGTACTGGGTGATCGGCACCACAGACACCAAGTGGAACGAGGACGTCTCCGTCCCCGCCGCCACCTCTGATGACATCGACTACGTCCTCGAGCACGCCAATGCAGTGCTGGCCAATGATCTCACCCGCGATGACGTGGTGGGCGTGTACACCGGCCTACGGCCGCTGCTGCAGCCGGTCGACAAGGGCGACGGCGCCTCCGCCAAGGTGTCGCGTGAGCACACCGTGATGGAGGTGGAGCCCGGCCTCAGCGCGATTGCCGGCGGCAAGTACACCACCTACCGGGTGATGGCCGAGGACGTCGTCGACTTCGCGATCCGCCGCGACCACCCCGACCGCCCCAGCCTCACCACCTCTGTCCCGGTCATTGGTGCGCAGGGCTACAAGGGCTTGGTACGCGACAAGAACAAGATCGCCCGCAAGTACGGCTTCGACTCGGTGCGAATCAATCGACTGTTGTTCCGCTACGGTTCGCTGCTGCCCGACGTCCTTGCGCTGATCGACGCCGACGAGAGCCTCGGCAAGCCGCTCGAGCACGCGCAGCGTTATCTGCGCGCCGAGGTCGTGTACGCCGCCCGCGCCGAGGGCGCGGTGCATCTGGCTGACGTGCTCACCCGGCGTACCCGGTTGGACTACGAGACCCGCGACCGTGGCGCGAACGCTGCCGAGGAGGTCGCGGAGCTGCTGTCCGCCGAGCTGGGCTGGGATGCCAACCGCACCCGCTTGGAGGTCGAGACCTACAAGGCCTTCATCGAGGCCCGGCTCGCCGCCGAGCAGACCCACAGCGATGCCGAAGCGGCCGCAGCCCTGGCTGCCGCCCCGGAGCACCCGCAGGTCCGCTGACCAAGGCCAGACCCTACGAAAACGCAGAAGAGCCCGGCCGAGGTGGCCGGGCTCTTCGTGTGTGGTGGCTATTCATGGAAACGGCGAAACCCCACGTCAGACGTGCCTCTCATAGACGGTCTGAACACTTCACCACACGCCCAAGGGTAGGTTCACCACACGGCGCTGGGCCGCAGCAAGAAGGTTGAGCCCGCCAGAACTGTCAGTGGCCTCTGGCAACGTCCTGGACATGACGCGCGCCTACACCGCCCTGTGCAACACGACCAACCGGGACCAGGACCTCATCACCGCCCTTCGCTGGGCCTTGGACCACGCCGAGGACGGCCAGCCCGTCACCCTGTGGTGCTGGGACAAGGAGGACCTCCCTGCGGGGCTGGAGTCCAAGGCCCCCTCACGGGGGATCGTCGTCCACTCAGAACGCCCACGTCCTCGTGGCGGTCGTTCCTTCCGGGCTCCGGACGGCCCTGTCGTCGCTGTGGACCTCCCGTTGGAGACCCTGGCGGAGATCGAGCCGTTCGAGCACCCAATCTGCCTCGTGCACGCCTACGTGCCGGAGAACGACGCGCGGGGCGGATGGATCGGCGGGGACGATCTGCCCTTCGACCGTCCCTGGATCAACGCCTTCCGGCCCCAGTGCCTGTCGGGCCCGCCCATCCAGACTCCCGAGCCCCTCATCACCGACCCAGTGGTGGCCGTCGCGATGAAGTCGTTCACCGGGAGCACCTACGGCGGGACCACGATGCACGACTCCCGCGACGGGGACCGGGTGACCCACGGACTCATGGAGTTGCGCAAGGGAGGACACGCCATCGAGCCGGACCTGCTGTTCGCTGCTGCACTGCGGGAGGGCTGGAAGGGACGTGAGGCGATGCTCTTCTGGAAGGTGGCCAAGGAAGTCGCCAAGGGGGTCAAGAAGCGACCCAAGCACCACTTCCGCGAGGACATCCTGAGCCACTGGCGCACTGAGGCGAGCGCGCAGTAGGGGCCTATGACGCCGCCGAAGATTGTCAGAGGTGCCGGTCATGCTGGAGAAGCAGAGACGAGCCTAAGAAGGAGGTGAACATGAGCAAGGGCGACATCGAGACGTACCACGAGGACGGCCAGTGGAAGAACCGCGCGCAGGGCAACAGCCGTGCCAGCAACGTCCACGACACCAAGGCAGCAGCGCAGGCGGCTGGCCGCGAGATGGCCAGGGACCGGGGCGTGGAGCACGTCATCAAGAAGTTGGACGGCACCATCGGTGAAAAGAACTCCTACGGGAGGGACTCCTACCCGCCGAGGGGCTGACCGGACAGAACCCCGCGTCCTCCCTGTGGAGAGCGCGGGGTTCTGCATCTTCTGGCTCCGTAGGACGCAAGTCCAGATGTACCGGAGTGGCTGAGGATGTCGGCCAGCCTGGCTACAGTCCAGGCGAATGAGAGCGACCAACCAGCAGGCCCTGATCACCGCCGTCTTCGAGGCAGCCGAGCGCGCTATGGATAGCCTCACCCACCTCGTGCCCGACCTCGACCGGGACCGCAAAGAGTACGCCGTCGTGAGCGTGCTGCTGGAGGAGGCGTGGGTCGCGAAGAGGTAGCGGTCCGGGACCAGGCGGTCAGTCGCGGGGAGCCGCCCCGCCGTCTGCAAAGCCGTCGAACGTGCGGATGTCCCGCTTGGGCTCGGGAAGGCCGTCACGACGGCGCTGGGCCTCGCGGCGGCGGTCTTCTCGGTCCTCGGCCTCGAAGACCTCAGCCAGCGCCTCCAGGTCGGCTTGGAGGGTGTCCTTGGGGTTGTGCTGGGTCATGACGGTCCCTCCGAGATCGGGCTTGTGCTTGTCGGTGTTATCGAGAGTAGGCGCACACGTGTCCGACCCACCTGCTCGCTCGCACCTTCGGTAGTGAACGCCGCTGGGTCAGGAGGCTGAGGGCACTTGGAAGAGGGGGACCATGCCAGAACAGCCTTGGAAATACTTGCAGGTGGGGATGGCCTTCATCCTGACCGACCTGAGCGACCCGTCCAGCACCATCCGGCGCACCCTGGAAGACCACGCGCCGGTGACCGAGCGTCGAGAAGAGATCAACGCGCACTGCGGCGCGCCTGCGCCGACATGGACGGCATCACCCTCGACGCCATCACGTGGCCGTCCCGACGCGGATCGAGACAGGGCTCTCTCTGCGCTATGACTGCCCGGAGGACATCGACGCGGTGACGGACAACTTGCTGGAGGCCCAGGACAGGGCCGAGGGAATGGTCGGGGATGCGATCCATGTAGCCATTCGGGAGGCTGCGGGCGTGCTCGTGGGCGTTCAGTACGTGGACGAGGTGGTCGGCGGCGGTACCTTCGACTTCTGATCCCCTCCACACCGTTCGCGGCGACAGAGCAGAATGTGGCGCTTCGGCTGCGGTGATGCCTCAGATTGAGACTTTCACGGTAGCCCAGCGATGTGGTCCTCAACTTCCGCCAAGGTGGTGCACTCGCTCTTGATAGTGTCCCACCATCTGCTCTGCGTTGCAGCGTAGGGTCCATACCGGCCATCGTTCATCTGCACTCGCGAGACGACGAGTCCGTGGCGGGCCCGCGACAGCATGACGAGCAGAACCCGCTGCTCCTCTATCAGCGCCTCGCCGTGGCTACTCTTCTTGTGGGGGATGTGCCCTTCTTCCAGGCCGATGACGAACACCCAGTCGAACTGCTGCCCCTTCCCGGTGTGGGCGTTCAGAAGATGCACTCCAGGACCGACCGCCTGATTCGGGTCGGACACGCGGATCGAACCCAGCGCTCCTCGCGCGGTGCTGGACCGGGTTTGCTCCAGCGCGGCGAAGGCATCATCGACCTGCTCCAAGGTGTCCACATCGGATGGGTCTACGACATTGAGCACAGCCTCGTGCGCAACGTCGAGCGTCGCACCACGAGGCAGTGATGCGACCGCCTCTCGGATCAGGGCCATCACGTGAGGGTCCTCCAGCGCCAGGTCCCACCTTCGCACGGGGAATCCAGGTAGCGAAGTGAACGCACGGTCAATATCCTCGCGACGCCATCCGACCCTGCTGATGACGCCTACCGACGCGGTTGGGTCACGTTCGATGATCTGTTGCGCCAGACCGACCACGAGATGAGCCTCAGCATTGCGGTCCTGCACCGCGAGCGCGGCGGAGCAACCGCCCTGAGGCCAGTGCTCCGGTATCGCGGAGATCAGTTCCGCTGTCGCGGTCAGGGACCTGCTCACGGAGTTGACGGTGGCGAGCACGCCCGGCGAGGAGCGGTATGACTCTCGAAGCAGGATGGGCTCACCACACGCGGTCCGCACATCTTGCTCCACCTGCTCGGACGCGGCTCCGGCCCACGAGAAGATGCCTTGTAGCGGGTCTCCGGCGTAGGTCTGCCGCGCCGTACAACTGAGGCGCGCAATGTCAAGTTGCTGGAGCGATAGGTCTTGAAACTCGTCCACCAGAACTGCCCCGAAGTGACAGCGATACAGATGGCCGACAGCCGGGATTCGCAGCAGGCGCTGGGCGTGCCGAAGCAGGTCCTGGTAGTGAAGTTGGTTCGCCGTCTGGCGCTCCTCCTCTACCTGGAGCGCCAGGTCAGCACCGAAGTCTCGCCTCCTGCGGGCGAGGGTGTCGAGGACCTCATTGTCAGAGACGGGTGCCCGCTTGACCTCACCAAGAATCATCTCTGCGGCGCTTCTCGTGTCCCAGTTCGCACCCGTCGCCTCCAATGCCTTGCGCAGCGTGCCGGTTTTGGGCAGGAGGAGACCGCCCGAGTCCAGACCGATGGTCCGACCGTGAGCGAGGACGACTTCGGTGGCGTGCCCGTGGAAGTTCCGCACGGTCACGTAGCGACGCATCCTCGCGTAGCCGAGTACGTTGCGCAGCCGCTCCTGGAGATTTGCCTTGGCACGATTGGTGAAAGTGAGTGCCAGAATGCGTTGGTTCGGACTGAGGAACTGGATTTGGTGGTCGGCACGATGCGCTAGAACTTCGGTCTTGCCGCAGCCCGGGGGTGCGATGATCATGGCGTGCCGCGCCTCTGCCTGCGCAGCGGCGGACTGCTCCTCGCTCAGCGCCTCGACTGTCACAGAAGGTCCAAACCTTCCACAGCATGGAGCAACCGCGCGACGCTGCCGATTCCTTCCGCCGATTCCTGGGTGAGCGCTTCACCGACGCACACCGCCGCCGACACCTTGTCCTTGCGGCAGTACGCGGCGACCGACTCTGGAGTGATGTCCTCGATGGACTCGACTCCGGCGCTCTGGATCACAGCGTCCTCCCGGCAGTGCCCGCCGCGGATCAGGGCTCGCGCAGTGCCCGGGCCGCCAAGCGCAGCGGCATACTCGTCCTCCAAGTCCGCGTCCGAGACAAAGACGAACTTGTCAACGATGTCGGCACGCTTGGCTTGGAAGGCACCGATCCAGGGTCCGCTCTCCTTCTCGTCCACCAGGCCAAGCAGGGTTGAGCCGAAACCATCGGGCCCGAGCAGCGGGAAGACATGCCTGAACTTCTCCGCACCGTCGAGGTCCACAACCACCGCGCCAAGCCGATCCAGGTCGATCTCCAAGGCGCGGGCAGCAGCCTCCACGATCACACGGTCTGCGGCTCCCTCAACCAGAATCACGAACCGCGCTGCCAGTGCCTCCAGCAGGCGCGGAGACCACCAGTGCGCCCGAACCTTCTCGACTCTCGACAGCGTGCTGGCACCAATCTGCCGAGATATCCCGTAGCGATCTACGGCCACAACTTCGGCTGGTTCGAAGCGGTGCAGGATGTAGGGCGAGTGCGTCACGATGATCTTCTGGTTTCCCTCGCCGCTGAGCAGGTCTGCCACCGTTCGCTGGCTGGTCGGATGGAGGTGCAGTTCCGGCTCATCAATCGCAATGACGTTCGCAGCCCCCTCTGCAAGGTCGAAGAGCGTCATCGCCATCAGTTGGCGCACGCCGTCCGACTGCTCCTGGAGCGAGACTTGCTGTTCATCGCGGTTCAGGAACAGCGAGACATTCCCGAGCATGTCCTTCTCCGGGTCAGCGACGCTGCGGATGGCGAACTCCTCCCGCTGCACCAGACGCGGCATCGCACGGCTGAGGTGGGTCGCGACCTTCCTCAGCAGGTCGCCAACCGACTCGTTCGCATCAAGTTCGCTGTTGAACGTGGTCAGCAGGTCCTTCAGCGTTCTTTCGTTGTCGCCCAGGTCGGCGGCGTCGAGGAGCGTCCTCACCGGACTCATCGGACCCTCCATGATCGAGGCTCCCCTCGTCGCTTTGAGATAGCGCCAGCCGAAGGCTTCCAGTTGCTCACGGCTCGGCACTCGTTCGTGCCCGCTCTCGGGGAACCACCGCCGCACCGTGACGGCCTCGTCATCCTCGGGGTGAGCCTCCACGCGCATCTGAACCCAGAGCGACTCGCTCTCCTGGTCCTCAGCCACACTGATCTCAGCGGGGAACGGCGCTCGGTCCTTGTCGGTGAAGTCGGTCCACGTGACATCGACCAGCAGCGGTTGCTCGGGGTCGCGCAGATCGCTCGGGGACAGGGCTTGGTACAGGCTGGCCGTTGACGAGCCAAGTGCCAGATGCAACATTCGGAGGATCGAGGACTTGCCCACGTCGTTCGCGCCCACGATGACCGCGTGCCGCCGCAGTTCCAGGTCGAGGTCCCGTACTCGGCTGTGGTTCTTGATCGTTACCCGGGATATGCGCATCGTCGTCTCACTCCTCCACCCTGCTCCGGAGCGAGGGCCAACCTTGTGAACAATCCTCAACCCTAGTGAAGCACCGGCAGATGCACGCCGGCTCGCGCGTGGAAGCGTGTCTCGGATTCTCAGCATCTTGTGGCATACCCGGACTGTCACCGCCCGCCGCTGGCCTGACGAGCACCATCGAGTTTGCGGTGGACCATGGAGACCATTGTCAGCACCTCCAGCAGTTCCTCATCGCTGATGGAGCGACTCAGCCGCGGATCATGAACCGTGGGATTGCGGTAAAGACCCCCGAGGCCCTTGACCAAGTTGGCGAGGCTGGTCTGCTCGTCCCTCTCCGTTTGGGTCCGCAGGGAGTTGATGGCCAGCACCGGGGTGCCGCTCATGCCGAGCGCAAGAGTCTCATCCACAAGGGACGCGCCGTCCCCAGACGCGCCGGTCATGTTCCTGAGTCTGTCGAAGATGCTCTTGGTCGCCTCCAGACAGGCATGGAAGTGAACGCGCTTCACCTACGGGGTACAGCCTGACGGTCGGGTCGTCATGCCTCAGAAGGGCTCCGCACAGTTGCTGGAACCGCTTCTCAGTCAAACGCTCGTAGAGGTACCTCCACGAGTGCCCGGGCTGGGTTGACAGTGGGTCGGGACCCTTGCTCTTGGGCCGTCGCGGAGTGCTTTGCGGACGAGCCACAGCCCTACTCCGGCTTCGTGCTCGTCAGCAGGGCGTTCCAGGAACCTCCTGCATGCTCGATGTTGGTCTCGGTCGCGAACATGTATCGCCAGGTCCCGAAGTCGCCGTCGTCTCGCACGGCCCGAGCCCAGTTCTCGGCTTCCTTCTTCTTGCGGAGCACGGGGTCATCCTTGGCGTGGTCGTCAGCCTTGCCCTCGATCAGCCAATGCACGCCATCGACATCAAGCGCGATGAAGTCTGGGAAGTATCGACCATCCGGGGTGGGGATGAACGCCTGACCGCCGACGTATACGCGGACCCACCATTTGATGTTGGGGTCGCGGTCCATGAGGAGCGCCAACTCCCACTCGGTCGTTCCCGCGTCGAAGGTGGCGACCGGCATGACGTTCTTCTCCCAGCCGACGTACTGAAGCCCCTTCTTGAACTTCACCACGTTGTGGGCCTTCACCGCGTCTGCTGCCACGGTGACAGGCTCCAGTGGAAGTTCGATCTTGACGAACTCGAACTTCTCCTGCCGGGGTCGGGTCGTGATCTTGTCGCGGATCATGGTCCTCATGCCCTCGACGGCCTGCTGGCGACGCTTTGTGCCCCACTCAGCGGTCTCTTCGTCGTTCGTGACCCCAGCGCCCTTCAGGAATGCCCTCACGAGTCGCTTGGCGGCGTTCTTGGATGACCTCTCAGCAGGAACCTCCGGCTGCTGCATGATCGTCTCGGTCAGTTCGGCCTGCACCACGTCCAGACCAGCCAGGGTCTGCTGAGCCTCCGAAGTGCCTTGCGGGGTGCTGATGATCTCCACCTGGTCACCCTTCCGCTTGGCCTCCAGTGCGTCGCGGAAGATGAAGGTGGGCACCTCCTTGACGAAGGCCGCGCCCGCCTTCTCAGCATCGCCATCAGGGATGTCCGAGAGAGAGAAGGGGGAGTGCACCAAGCGCGACTCGCGCCGGGGGAAGATGATCTGCGGGGCACCCTTCACCCGGTACTGCGGCTCGGGCACCTTGGCCTCGACGCGCTGCTCGGTCTCCTCGAAGATCAGGCCGGGGTTGGGCTGGTAGTCCTCGCCCTGAGCCGATTCGTCCTCCTCCCAGTCGAACAGCGCCCACTGGCCGGGGGCCGGGGTGAGGCTGCTGCTGCTACCTGTGCCGCCGACCTGATCCTGCTGGGACGAGCCAGCGACCGGCTCCACGGGGACGGGTTGGTTGGGGTCGACCTCGGTAGTGGTCGCAAACCCCTGGTCGTCCACCTCGACAGCCGTGGACGGCAGTTGGATGCGCTGCCGGAGTACGTCCTTCTGGGCGAGCAACTGCTGGTAGGAGTCGTGGGCCACCAGGTCCACCTGATCCACGTCAGCAAGTCCCGTGCGGGCACCGAAAGGCAGTCGCAGCCCACGACCTAGAATCTGCTCCGTGAGAGTCTGGGAGGCCAACCTGCGCAGCGCCACGATGACGGCGATGTTCTTCACGTCCCAGCCCTCGCGGAGCATGTTCACGCTGACGATGGCCCGGATCGGTGAGTCAGGGTCCTCGACCTTGGCGAGGGCCTCCAGCGCAACATCGGAGGACTGCGAGGTGATCTCCAGGACCTGGGAGCCGTCACCGATCATCCCGGGCTGGGCGAGCAACTGGCCGACCTCGGTGGCGTGCTCGATGGTCTGGCACACGACGAAGAGGACCGGCTTCACGGCAGGTGCATCGGGGGAGGTCTGCCGGTAGACCTCGTAGGACTTCTCCTTGTGGCCCAGCAACTGGCAGGCATCCCGCAACTGGGTGCGCTCGTCCTTCGTGCCGTCCTTCCGGTAGACGATCACCGGCACCTTCACGTGACCGTCCGCGATGGCCTCACCGAGCGTGTACTGGAACACGACCTTGGCGTAGTCGTCCTTGTCCGGCGTGGCTGTCAGACCGATCAACGCGACCGGGTTCAGATCACGAATCGCCGCGGAGAACGCCTTGGCCTTCTCCCGGTAGACGTGGTGCTCGTCCGCGATCACGAACAGGTCGTCAGCGTTCTCCAAGTGCGAGTAGAGGGCGTCCCCGAGGTTCTCGTCCTCGGAGCGCACCTTCCGGCTCACCTTGTCGGTGGGGCGGATCAACTGCTGCACGTTGAAGACGAACACCTTCAGCCGCTGCGGGTTGCGCAGCACGGAGCCGACGTTGGCTGCCTGGAAGTTGTCGGGCGTGACGATGAACGGGGCGATGTCAGCCCCGGCCACGTACTTGGCCGACGCCGCGTCGAAGTTCGCGAGGGTCTTGCGCTGGATCGTGGAGCCCGGGGTGACCACCAGTACGTGCCGGACACCCTGCTGAGCCAGGTACTCGATCAGCGACGACATCAGGAAGGTCTTACCTACGCCCGTGGCGAGGTCGGCCACCATCTCCTGAAAGCCAGCGCTGCCGTCAGCGATCCGCTGAACGATGGTCGCCAGCGCGTTCTTGTTCGGGTCGCGCAGATCAAAGCGCGCGGCGATCTCCTCAATGAGGGCCTCGTCGTAGGTGATGTCCACGGCCATGTCAGTTCACCGTCCCCTTCGGGAACATGTCCTCAGGAGCCTTCTTGATCCGCGACCCCGGCGACAGTCGCTGGAGCAGGTCGCCCGCCTCCGGCAGGACACCCTTGGCTACGATCACGGCCTTCTCCTTCTCGCCCAAGTGCTCGACCACCGTGCGCACCACCGTCTCGTCCGCCACGCCGTCGATCACCGCCAGCCGCTGGCGCTTTCGAACTCCACAGAACACCGGATCGTCCGGCGTCAAAGTGAACTTTAACTGCCCTGCGATGGCCTTCGACCACGCACCGTTCGTCGCCTCCGGGGACAAGTACACCGAACCATCTTCGTCGTCCACCTCGTACATCGAGGGACCCATCTTGGCAACAGTGAACCCGCCGCCACCGCGCCAATGGGTCGTGGTGCTGTTCCGTGTTCTGAGAGATTGAGACATCCGGCTGATAGTCGCCTCATCGAGACCTTCTAGATCTGACACAACCTTCTTCAGTTGCCTGACGAACTCCGCTGCTTCCTCCGGGGTTAGCGTCCCTGCCAGCGTCCCGCTGGCCGCGATACGTTGCGTGGTTTGGCTGATACCACCAGTGTCTGAACCATCAACTACCCGCCTAAGTCGCGGCAGCAGGAACTGGTCTACCGTAGACCGCTGCAACTCGACCGTGACCCACCGACGCCCCATTTTGTGCGCCACCGCTGCCGTGGACCCCGAACCTCCGAAGAAGTCGAGAACGAGGTCCCCCTGATTCGTGGCGATCGTAATGATCCTGCGCAGAAGGGACTCCGGTTTTGGCGTGCTGAATACCTGCTTCGCGGGCAGACCGAACAGTGCTTTCAGTTCGTTCTTTGCTTTTCTATTACTGCCCGTCTCGGAAACCTCGTCCCAGAGATCAGACGGCGGGAGGTCGCCCTGTTCTCGTAGATACGTACGATAAATAATCCGCGTACCCTCGTCGTTGAAACGAATAGCGCCGTCCTCGATCATCCGATCCATCGTTGACTGCTGCCAACGCCAACCGTGAGGCGGGTGCCGAATCGTGTTTCCCTGCGGAGACACGATGTCGTACATCAAGTTCTCGCGAGGATTTGGAGAACCCAAGGGGTTGCCGTCAAACCAAGGGCCCCTCGGATCGTTGTCGGGATTGCGGTAGTGGCTAGATTGCTTGACATTGCGCTCTAGGCCATTCGCTGCCCAGCCAGCATTCAGGCTGTACACAAGAATGGTGTTGTGGTCATTGGAGAATCTAGCATCGTCATAGTTTCCAGTATCCGCTGATCTCCATATCACCGATGACACGAAACACTCGGGTCCGAACTCCTCGTCTAGAAGCACCCGCATGCGATGAACTTCACTGTGATCGAGGTGGACCCACACTGAGGCGTCGCCAGACAAGAGGGGTTTAATGTCGCGGATGCGGTCTCGCATCATCGTCAGCCAGATTGAGTGCTCCAACTGATCCACGTAGTGCTCGAAGGTCTTCTCTGTGTTGAACGGCGGGTCGATGTAGACCAACTTCACCTGACCGGCGTACTTGTCGTGGTACTCGGGGATGGTCACCAGCGAGCGGAGCGCGTCACCGGAGTCCCCGATGATGAGCAGGTTCTCGTTCGCCCCAGTCGGACCGTCGACCTCACCGACCTGCTCCAGCACCTCGATGGACTTGACCTCCAATGCCCGAGGGTCATCCGGGTCCACGAAGGAGTAGTCGTACTTGCCGTCCTCCACCGGGATCAGGGCGGAGTCCTTGCCCATCCACGTGAGTTCGAGCCGTCCCTTGGGGCTGCGCTTCATCTACCCTGCCTTGCTGTCGTCATACCTCTGGAGGCGTCCTTCTGATCGTAGGTGGAGAGACCGACGGAACGGGCCAGGCGTGGCCGACCAGCCCTCACCCGAGGCGTCACACGGCACCTGATTCCAGCCACGCCTCCACCTGGGGCAGCAGCGTCTCTGCCTCCCCTGGCGCACGGCCAACGTCTTTACGAAGCGCTGCTTGGACACCAGCACGGTCCAGTCGATGCGTTCCCAGCCCTTCTGGTCAGCCTTGACCCTCATCTGCCTGACAAGCGCTCGGGGCTGATCCGGGCCAGTAAGAGCGTTTCCGCCTGCGACGGGCGAAGAGGCTGCTCGTAGTTATCCGAGCCACCCGACTCGGGAGGTTTGCCTCGTGGCGGCGGGACGGGCTCCCGAAAGGGCGTTGCGGGGAGGGGGAACCTGTTGCCACTGTCACAGTGCTTACGAACACAACGGAGGTAGGCCGTGCCCAAGGATTTGGTCATCGGGGGCGTGGTCATGAGGACCGCCCAGGACGTGCTGGACAACTACACCCCCGAGAGCGAGCGTGTGCCCTCAGAGGTCTGGCACACGGTCAGGCCGCTCGCAGTCAGGGCAGTCTCGAAGAGCACCTACAGGGCTCCGACCAGCGTTCACTTCGCGCTGCGGATCACCGCCCGATTCCTAGCTTGGGCTCTGGAGCAGGACCTCCCTCTCGACCCCGAGGTGATGTTCACCCCGCAGCGGGTGGAGCAGTACATCGCGGAGGGCGAGGGCACCTCCTCTCGGCACAGCCAAGGCAACTACCGCGCGGCCCTCACCAACGTCGGCAAAGGGATCACGAGGCGTGCGCCCTGGGAGCCGGATCGGACCCAGTACACCAATCACGTCCGACTCGCTCCGCCCTACACCGAGCCCGAGATGGCGGGCTACTGGGACGCGGTGGAGCAGCAGAGCGACAAGGGCGCGCACATCCTCCGCAGCCTGTTGGTGCTCGCGCACGGGGGCGGCCTGAAAGTGCCCGAACTCATGGACATCACTGCACACGACATCTACTTCCTCGCAGGTGCGCCGTTGCCTCGATCAAGGTCGCGGACCGGATCGCGCCTGTCCTCACGCAGTACACCGAGGAGTTGCGAGCCCTGTGTGCGGCTCGTCCCGAGGGCCCGATCATCGGGACGCAGAAGAAGAAGTCCAACGGCACCTTCGCTAACTTCCGCAAGGCGATCAAGACCCCCGCCTATCTCCCGACGCTCACGGCCAGCCGATTGCGCACCACCTGGATCAAGGACCTGCTGGACAACGGGGCCTCCCTGGCCGAGGTGCAGGCAGCAGCCGGAACCACTAGCGCCTCGACCCTGGAGGCCGTCGTTCCTTTCACCAAGCGTAGGTGGGCCGACGACGAGTGGCTCATCATCGCCTCGGGAGCACGTTCGCGGTGATCACCCGCAAGCACTACGACGACCCCCGCTGGCGGGCCAAGACGGCACGCTCGACGGGCGCTCGCGAGTTCCGTCAGGTCATGAAGCGTCTGGAGCGCAAGGGGATCCCGGCGTTCGTCCAGGAGCGCATGGCCGCGACGACGGGTCGCAAGCGTGTTGTGTCGTGGGCTGCTTTCATCCGCCTGTGCACGCTCGCGGCCTTCCACTGTGAGGCCACGTTCCACCTGGTCGACATCATGCACGTGGCCGATGGGCTCACCCCCTCCCAGCGCCGGGAAGTGGGCTTCTCCCGCTGCGATTACCACCACGTCGAGTACGCCTTCAAGACGCTCGCCAAGGCGGGCGATGAGAGCATCTGCCAGGCCACTGGCGAAGTAGGAAATCCTCGGCTCCAGATGTCACTGGACGACTTCATCATCCGCCTCATCGAGACACCCGAAGTTGCCCCGACCTCTCGACAAGCGCTCGACGGCACACTGATCGAGACCCATGCCCGTCGTCGCAGTTGGGCCAAGGATGCCAAGCCGGACTACCAGCAGAAGTCCGACTATCTCGTTCCCGCCGACTTAGAGGATGCACCCAAGGCCAGCAACGCTCCCGGGTTCCCGCGCGTGGCCGAGGATGGGACGTTGATCACTCGGTCGACGGAGATGCCCGGGACCAAGTGCAGACGGGAAAGAACCTCAGCCCCGGCAACGTACGGCTGGGCTACGAGGCCCATTTCCTGGGGACTCACGCGAGCCCGGCTCACCCCTTCATGCACCGCCCATTATTCGGGTGCTCCACCTTGCCCCCGGAAGCACCCACCGTGGCGACGCGGGCATCGCCGTCCTCGATGAGGTGAAGCGGGTGCTGGGGCACACCCCTGACGAGGTTCTGGATGACCGCGGCTACTCCAACTGCAAGGCCCAGAACTGGACCCTGCCTCTGCACGAGCGCGGCATCAAGCAAGTGTTCGACCTGCACCCGAACAACCGAAGAGTCAGACCCGGGCCGATCAAGGGGACTCAGTGGCGAGACGGACTGCTCCTGGTCAGTGACAAGGTGACCAAGCATGATGCGGTCCCCACCCGCTCACCCCTGGAATCTCACGCGATCAAGGACAAGCGCGCAGAGATGGTCGTCAAGCGTCACGCCTTCTCCTTCGGCTTCGAGGACTGGAACCTAGAGAGGGGCACGGTCCGACTGGTGGGACCTGCCGTCCGAGGACAGGTGCGGTGTGTCAACCACCCTGCCTCGATGCGTCTGAAGGCCGTCAAACAGCACTCACGGGGCGGGCGTCGCACCACCCGCCCCACGACCGCCCACGTCCGGGGTGAAGACTGCGCCTGCGGGAAGACGAAGGTCGTCCCGATCACTGAGGTGATCCGCTTCTACCAGCCCTACGTCTGGGGTTCCCCGGAGTGGGAGCGTGCCTATGGCGGTCGCAATCTCTCCGAGACGGCCAACAGCAACTTCAAGGACCATCACGGTCGATTCTCCAAGGGCTCGATCAAGGTTCTCGGTCGCAACAAGATCGCCCTAGCGCTCGCGTTCTTCGTAGACGCGGTGAACACCCGCCTGATCATCAACATGCCCACGGAGTTCTTCGAGCGCTGGACGGGATCGGCTGACCCCTACCTGCCCGACCCCGACGACCCAGCCTGGACCGATCCCGACCACCAGCCGCCTGCGACGAGGGCGGGACCTGAGGGTCGCGCCGTCACCACTTCGCCAGCCACGCTGGAGTCGATCATCTCGTAGCACCTCGCCCTACCAGCCCCTGCCCGGAAACAGCCCGGACGGGGCTTTTCGCTGTCGCGGGCCTGCCGAGCGCCGGTTCGCCACGCTTCACGGGCTCGGTGGGGCACCCGGAGGCGTGACAACGGCCCTCCAACGCAGAACTCCCGGTCCCGGTGACCCGGGACCGGGAGTTCTCTTGAACAAATCGGCTACTACTACTGAATAGCCGTGGTGCGCGAGAGAGGATTTGAACCTCCACGTCCCTAAGGACACTGGCACCTGAAGCCAGCGCGTCTACCGTTCCGCCACTCGCGCAAGCGTGACCGATCTCCGAAAAGATCGAGGTAGCGGGTCCTTTCGGACCGAGACAGAACGGTAGCACGCAGGGGCCGGACGAGCCAATCAGTAGGGGCGCGGCGAACCGTCCCTTCCCCACAGCCGGATTCGTCCCGACAGTCCGCAGACTGACGGCCGCTGTGGACCAGCGCCCCAGCCCCCTCGACCGTGCGAGACTTTACGTCGAGGACCCGCGCCTTCCGTAGCCTTCAACACAACCCACAGCTGAGGTGCCCATGCCTGCCCGTCCCGACCATGCCCCTGAGAATCTCGGCCCCGCCTACGCGTCCGCCGCCATCACCGGCGCGTACGTCGAGGGCACCACGCTGTGGACCACGACTCGGTTTGCCCCGATCGTGTTGGCCGCCACCGACCTGACCACCGGTCAGCTGAGCCACCACCAGCTTCCGGCCGAATGGGGCCACGGCGCTTGGGGGCTGACGGTCCACGACGGCACCGCGTACATCGGAACCTACTCCCCGGGCAACCTCGTCGCCGTCGACACCACCACCGGTCAGGCGCGGCTGCTGACCGCCGAGCCGATCGACCGGTTCCTGTGGGGAGTCGAGTACGCCGCAGGCCAGGTGTGGGCCGGCAGCTACCCCACTGGGGCGGCCGTCTGTCTGGATGCGGGCACGGGCGAGCTGACCTCCAGCGGCCCGCTGCGGCCCGGGGCGGCGTACGCCCGCACCCTGGCCGTCGACCCGGAGCAGCAGGTCCTCTATGTCGGTGGCGGATCGCCGGCGACCGTGGCCAGGGTCAGCCTCACCGATCCGCGCGATGTCACCGATGTCACACCGGCTGCGCTCGCCGAGGCGCCGACGGTGATCCGGATCGCGGTGGGACCGACCGAAGTCGCGGTCGGCAGTGACGCCGGCGCCCCGTTCTGCCTGCTGGATCGCGCCGATCCCACGCGGGTGCAGGTCATCACGCAGGGCCCGAATTCCGACCACAGCTACGACACCATCGACGCCATCGCCTGGCTGCCCTCTGAGGATCCCCGCGGCGAGGTCGTCGTCAGCACTCGCCCGGCGGGGCAACTGCTGCGACTGGACCGGACGGCCGAGGCGTTCGTGACGCTCGGTATGCCGGTTGTCGGCGCGGAGACCCGCTTGCTGTGGCACAGCAATGGGCGATTGCGCGGCGCCACCGGCACCGGCCAGGTCTGGAGCATGGACCTGGCCGACCCGAGCGATGCCATCAAGGACGCCAGCGCCGGAGATGTCACGGTCCTCGACCTCGCCGACGCCGGGCATCCGACGCTGCCCGAACCGCTGCAGTCACTGCTGGTGGTCGGCGATGACGTCCACCTCGGCGGACACTTCCAGGTCATCGTGCGGCGCGCCGATGGCAGCGACGAACGCTTCCCGGTGCCGGGCGAGCCGAAGCGGTTGGTCGCCACCGCCGAGCCGGACGGCGACTGGGTCACGATGGCGATGTATCCCTCCACCGAGGTGTGGCGCTATCGGACCGACGCGCCCGCGGCAACACTCACCCGGGTCGGCGTCATCGGGCATCGGCAGACTCGCCCGCAAGGCATGGCCGCCCTGCCGGACGGTCGGATCCTCATCACGACCCAGCCCTCGCTGGGCGACCCGGCCGGCGCCTTGACGGTGGTCGGCGCCGGTGCGACGGGCGGCATCCTCGCCTGTCATGTCGGCCTCGTGCCCGAGCAGTCGCTGCGGGCGATCGCCGTGGATCCCACCGATGGGCGCGTGTGGGTCGGCTCCGACGTCCAGGGCGGTCTCGGATCGGTCCCGACTCACACCGAGTGCGTGGTCGCGCAGGTCAATCCCGACACCGGCGTGTTGGCGTGGCAGGTGTCGTTGCCGGCACCGAACTGTCGCAGCCTCGCCTTCATCGACGGACAGCTGTTGGCCTCGCTGAGCACCGGCGAGATCGTCGCGCTGGACCCGGCCACGGGAGCGGTCGGCGTACGCGCTCCGGCGCCGGGTCACACCGAGCTGAGGGTGGCCGACCGGCGGGGCGAAGCGGTCGTGCTGGCCGCCCATCCCGGCGGGGTGGCGCTGCTGGATCCGGCCACGCTGGCGCTGACGGATCTGATTACCGACGCCGATGCGCGCTGGTACACGGTCCCGGACGCGGGCCTCGACAGCCGCGGTCGCCTGTACAGCCTGGTGGGGACCAACCTCACCCGACGCTGACGCCGGGGCAGGCATTCGTACCCTTGGTATGCGTGGCGGTGGACCACGGTCGCACACACCTAAGCCATCATCTCACTAGACTGCACGTGTTCAGCTGGCCGAGTAGATTGACCGGAAAGCAAGGAGTGGCAGCGTTGGGTGTCTTCGACAGGGTCGAGCGCTCCATTGAGGGCGTCGTGAATGGTGTGTTCGCGCGCGCCTTCAAGGGCGACGTCCAGCCGATCGAGATCGCTGCCCGGCTCCAGCGCGAGCTCGACTCCGAGGCCAAGCTGCTGTCGCGGGAACGTCGACTGGTGCCCAACGAGTTCACCATTTTCTTGTCCCAGCACGACCACGACCGGCTGGTGCCCTACTCCAAGACCCTCAACAACGAGGTGGTCCCGGAGTTGCGTGAGCACGCGGCCAACCGAGGCTACGTCTTCAACGGCCCCATCACCATCAGCTACGAGCTGGACACCAAGCTGCCCACCGGCCGCTTCCGGGTCTCCTCCCACGCGGTCGCCGGTGTTGACTCCAATCGGGAGGCCCGCCCGCCGCGGCCGGGCCAGCTGGTGCTGGAGGTCAATGGCGTACGCCACCCGCTCACCCCGCCCGGACTGGTCATCGGGCGCGGCTCCGACGCCGACCTGCGCATCTCCGACCCTGGCATCTCGAGGCGCCACGCCCAGATCGACGTCCTGCCAGAGGGAGACGGCCTGAAGATCGCGATCACCGATCTGGGCTCCACCAACGGCATCGTGGTGGACGGCAAGAAGACCCGCCACACCGACCTCGGCGACGGCTCCCGGATCGAGATCGGGTCGACCCGGATGCTGGTCCATTCACCGACGGGCACCTGATGAGTGAGCTGGTCATCGCGGCGATCAAGATCGCCTACCTCGCCCTGCTGTGGATCTTTGTCCTGATCGCAGCGAGCGTGATCCGCACCGACTTGTTCGGCCGGGCGGTGTCCTCCTCCGAACTCCCCCAGCAGGGCTCCCTCAATGCCAAGCCGAAGCGGACCCGGTCCAGCCGGCGTACGCCTCACGCCCTGGTCATCACCCAAGGACGCCAGAACGGTCTGCAGACGCCCTTGCAGGACGATCTGCGAATCGGGCGCAGCAACGATTGTGCGCTGGTGCTTGATGACGACTACGTTTCCACCCGACACGCCCGGATCTATCCGGACGGGGAGGGGAACTTCGTGGTGGAGGACACCGGCTCGACCAACGGCACCTATGTCAACGGTCAGCGCATCCAGACGCCCACCCTGATCGGGCTCGAGGACACCGTCCGGATCGGCCGTACGCTGATGAAACTGGTGCCTTGATGCATCTGAACTTCACCTGTCACTCCGAAGTGGGCCTGGTCCGCAAGAACAACCAGGACTCGGGGTACGCCTCCGCCACCATGCTGGTCGTCGCCGACGGTATGGGCGGCGCGGCGGCAGGTGACCTGGCTTCCGCGGTCGCGGTCCAGGAACTGTCCCGCTCCGATGAGCGGATGGCCGACGCGCCCGCCACGGGCGAGGACATGTTGGAGGCGATGGCCGGCGCCATCAGCCGCGCCAATGACCGGATCGCTGACTTGGTCGCCGACGACCACAGCCTGGACGGGATGGGCACCACGGTCTGTGGCGTCATGTTCGACGGCTCCCAGATCGGGCTGGCCCACATCGGCGACTCCCGCGGCTATCTGCTGCGCGACGGCGAACTGACCCAACTCAGTCACGACCACTCCTGGGTCCAGTCGCTGGTCGACCAGGGCAAGCTCACCGACGAAGAGGCAGCGGTCAACCCGCATCGATCACTGCTCCTCAAGGTGCTCAATGGGCAGCCCGGCAACGAGCCCGACTTGGAGCTTCTCGACGTACGCGAGGGCGACCGGCTGCTGTTCTGTTCCGACGGTCTGTGCGGACTGGTTGACAACGACGTCATCGCAGAACTGCTGGCCGAGGGTGATGTGGAGACCGCCACCGACGCCCTCGCCGAGGCAGCCCGGGCCGCTGGTGGCATCGACAACATCACCGTGGTGGTCGCCGACGTCGTCCCCGAGGACCCGGAGCTGGCCCCCATCAAGGCCGGCGCTGCCGCGACCACGACCGTTCCGGTGGTCGAGCCGCGCACCATCAGCATCGAGTCCAATCGACCCAGTGACGACGACGGCACCAGCGCGATCATCCCGGCCGCCCCCAAGCCCAAGGGCTATCAGGAGGCGACCGAGGAGGACGACGACGAGGACGAGCGGTATCGCCCTCGGCTGGGTGGCTGGTTCAGCCGGATCATGTGGGGTCTGGGCACCGCGGTGGTGATCGCTGGGCTGGTGTTGGGCGGTTTCTACGGCGGCCGCTGGTATCTCGACCAGCAGTACTACGTCGGCGCCGAAGGGGATCAGGTCGCCATCTACCAGGGCGTACCGGGCTCCTTCGCCGGGATCCAGTTCTCCCACGTCCACACACCTCAGGACATTCTCGTCACCGACCTGTCGCCCTACTACCAGCAGCGGGTCGGCGAGAGCATCCGCGTACCTGACCTGGTAACCGCGCAGGAAACCGTGAGCGTGCTGCGGGAGAATGCGACCTTCTGCAAGGCCCAGCGGGAGGCGGCCAACCAGCCGCCGGAGCCGGAGCCGACCGAGCCCGCCCCGCCCGGCGAGCCTGCCCCGCCCGGAGAACCCGCCCCGCCCGGCGAACCCGCCCCGCCCGGCGAACCTGCGCCGCCGGCACCCCCCGCACCGCCAGTGACCACTCCGACCCCGACCGCCACGACCGCCCCCGGACCGGCGCCGGCACCGAACGAGTGCTGATGAGCGACGGGTCGCTCATCGTCGTCTATCGACGTCGCCGACATGTGGAGCTGCTGCTCTCCCTGTTCGCGGCGGCGATGGGGCTGGCCGCGTACGTCACGGTCCACCTCAACCGCGACGGCGTACTGCCCGACAACCTGCCGGTCGCGGCGGCCCTGTGGTTCGGCGCCGCGGTCGTGCTGCACCTGGCGGTGCGGTGGCGGCTGCCGTACGCCGACCCGCTGATGTTGCCGATCGTGCTGCTCCTCAATGGGATGGGGCTGGCGATGATCCACCGGCTCGACCTCAGCACGCGAGCCACGAACGCCCCGACCCAGCTGATGTGGACCCTGCTGGCGATGGTCGGCTTCATCGCCGCGATCATGGTGCTGCGGCACTACCAGGTGATGGCCCGGTTCCCCTATCTGTGGTTCGGGCTCGGCATCACGCTGCTCTTCCTGCCGCTGGTGCCGGGGCTGGGCCGCGAGATCAACGGCTCCCAGATCTGGATCGGGATCGGCCCCTACTCCTTCCAGCCCAGCGAGATCGCCAAGATCGTGCTGGCGATCGCGTTCGCCAGCTATCTGACCGACAAGCGTGACGTGCTTGCCCTGGCCGGTCGCCGACTGGTGGGCGTCGATCTGCCCCGAGCCCGCGACCTGGGTCCGATCGCGATCATGTGGGCGGCCGCCGTCGGCATCTTGGTCTTCCAACGTGACTTGGGCACCTCGCTGCTCTTCTTCGGCCTGTTCGTGATGATGCTCTACGTCGCCACCCAGCGCCCCGGCTGGCCAATCTTGGGCGTCGGGATGTTCCTGCTCGCCTGCTATGTCGGCTATCTGGTGTTCGGACACGTGCAGGTGCGCGTGAACGCCTGGCTCGACCCGTTCTCCGACTTCGACCGCAACTACCAGATCATCCAGGCCCAGTACGGCATGGCCGCCGGCGGCCTGCTCGGCACCGGACTGGGGCTGGGCCGTCCCGAGCTGATCCCGGTGGTGAAGTCCGACATGATCACCGCCGCCTTCGGTGAGGAGCTCGGCGTCACCGGTCTGATCGCGATCATCGTGCTGTATGGGCTGCTGGTCGCTCGCGGCCTGCGCAGCTCACTCATCATCCGCGACCCCTTCGGCAAGCTGCTCTCGGCGGGCCTGGCCTTCGTGTTCACGCTGCAGGTCTTCACCATCGTCGGCGGCGTCACCCGGCTGTTGCCGCTGACCGGCCAGACCACGCCTTTCCTGTCCCAGGGCGGTTCCTCGATGCTGGCCAACTGGCTGGTGCTGGCGCTGCTGATGGTGATCTCCCACAACGCCCGCAAACCCCAGCTGGGCCACACGCCCGCGCCCGCTCCGTCGCTGGCCGGCGACACCACCCAGGTGATCGGCCGCCGCGGCGCCTTCCAAAACGCCTCCCAGGACACGCCGACCAGCCAGCCCACACCGCAGACTCATCCGAAACCACCAGGTCAGGGGAGTTCAGCATGAATCGACCCATCCGTCGCGTCGCCATCGTGGCCGGACTGTTCTTCGCCCTGCTGCTGGGCCAGATCACCTTCAACACGGTGGTCCGCGAACCCGACCTGGTCAACGACCCGCTGAATCGGCGTACCCGCGAGGAACAGTTCTCCCAAAATCGCGGCGCCATCCTCGCCGGCGGCCGTCCGATCGCTACCACCACGCCCACTGACGACCGCTACAAGTACCAGCGCAGCTACCCCGACGCCGAGTTGTACGCCCCGATCACCGGCTACTACTCCTTCTCCTACGGCCGCAGCGAGTTGGAGGCCTCCTACAACGAGGCCTTGGCCGGCCAGGGCGACGCCCAGGCGCTGTCACGTTTCGTCGACCTGGTCACCGGGCGTACGCCGCAGGGCGCCCAGATCGAAACCACCATCGACCCGCGCGCCCAGCAGGCCGCCTTCGAAGGCCTCGACGGCCGCAAGGGGGCGGTGGTCGCGATGGATCCGCGTACCGGAGCAATCCTGGCGCTGGTGACCAGCCCCAGCTATGACCCCAACGAACTGGCCAGCCACGACTTGGGTGAGGCGCAGGATGCCTGGGAGCGGCTGCAGGGTGCCGACGGCAGCCCGATGGCCAACCGCGCCGTACGCGAGACCTATCCGCCCGGCTCGGTCTTCAAGCTGGTCACCGCTGCCGCGGCGCTGGAGAACGGGATGAGCCCCGACACCCTCATCGACACGCCCGAGCAGCTCCGGCTGCCCGGCACCCAGACCTATCTGCCCAACCAGACCGACTGCGGCAACAGCCAACAGACGCTGGGCCGGGCCCTGGAACTGTCCTGCAACACCAGTTTCGCCAACGTCGGACTCACCATCGGCGAAGATGCTCTGCGCGGCCAGGCCGAGGCCTTCGGCTTCGGGGAACGGCAGCTGTCCGACCTCAATGGTGCCGCCAGCCGCTTCCCGGAGAACCCCGACCAGGCCCAGCTGGCGATGAGCTCGATCGGCCAGTTCGACGTCGCGGCGACCCCGCTCCAGATGTGCATGGTGCTGGCGGGCATCGCCAACGGCGGCTCGATGATGGAGCCCTATCTGGTCGACACCGTCCGCGCCCCCGACCTCAGCGTCATCTCCCAGCACCGCCCCACCGAGCAGAATCGGGTGATGTCGCAGGAGAACGCCGACGCGCTGGTCCAGATGATGGTGGGCGTGGTCGACAACGGGACCGGCGCCCCGGTCGCGATCGACGGCATGCAGGTGGGTGGCAAGACCGGCACCGCGCAGAGTTCCCCGGACCGCCCCCCATACGCCTGGTTCGGCGCAGTGGCGCCGGCCAACGACCCGCAGATCGTGGTGGCCGTCTTCGTCGAGTCCGCCGACGTACCCCGTAACGAGATCGGCGGCGGCCGGATCGCCGCGCCGATCGCCAAGCGCGTCATCGAGGCGGTGCTGGAATCATGAAGCGTCCCATCGCGGGAGCCCGTCAGCGTGAGGCTCAACCTCAGGTGCCGGTGAGCAGGGTTCTTTCATCTTGTTCTCACACTGATGATCCACAATGGCCTGTGGTGGTCATGGACAGGTCAACCCAATCGGAAGGAATCAACCAATGAGCGAAGGTCGTGCCGAGGTCATCGGCGACCGCTACGCCTTGGGTGAGGTCCTCGGTCGTGGCGGCATGGCGTTGGTCCGGCGCGCCACGGACACGCGACTGGGCCGCGAGGTCGCCATCAAGACCCTGCGCACTGATCTGGCGACGGACCCGACCTTCCAGGCCCGGTTCCGCCGTGAGGCCCAGTCCGCCGCCGGCCTGAACCACCCCAACATCGTGTCGGTGTACGACACCGGTGAGCAGGCCATCGACGACGTCCAGGTCCCCTACATCGTGATGGAACTGGTCGAAGGAAAGACCCTGCGCGACGTGCTCCGCGAGGACGGCAAGGTGATGCCCGAGCGGGCTCTCGAGCTCAGCCAGGGCGTCCTCGATGCACTGTCTTATTCGCACCGCTCCGGCATCGTGCACCGCGACATCAAGCCCGCCAACGTGATGCTGACCCCGCAGGGTCAGGTCAAGGTGATGGACTTCGGCATCGCCCGCGCCGTCGCCGACACGTCAGCGACGATGACCCAGACCGCCGCAGTGATCGGCACCGCGCAGTACCTCTCCCCCGAACAGGCCCGCGGCGAAAGCGTCGACGCCCGCTCCGACATCTATTCAGCCGGCTGCCTGCTCTACGAGCTGCTGACAGGACGGCCACCGTTCCAGGGCGATTCCCCGGTCAGCGTGGCCTACCAGCACGTACGCGAGATCCCGCAACCCCCCAGCCATCTCGACCCGGCGATCACGCCCGACATGGACGCGATCGTGCTGAAGTCGCTGGCCAAGGACCCTGCCGAACGCTTCCAGTCTGCCCAGGAGATGCGCTCCGACATCGCCCGGCTGCTGGCCGGTCAGGCCGTCACCGCTGTCATCCCCGCCTCAGCCACCAGCCCGGATCCCGACCCGACCCAGGCGTTGGCGCCCGCCCCGGCCTACGCCGCCGCACCGGCCGCCGCGCCCGTGACGCCGGCCGCCAACCCGGAGGAAGAGGACGAGGACGAGGAGGAGAAGGGCAGCAAGGCCCCGATCGTCCTCACCGTGGTCGCCCTGTTGCTGGCAGTGGCGCTGATCGGCGGCGCAGTGTGGTTCTTTCGCGACCCGCAGCCCAGCCCGAGCCCGTCGGCCAGCCCCTCACCGGTCCAGGCGACGGTCCCCTCGGTGATCGGCATGACGCGGGAACAGGCCGAGCAGCGGCTCCGCGACGAAGGCCTGGTGCCGAAGGTGGAAGAGGTCGAGGAGTCCGATGGATCCTCGGTCGGCACCGTGCTGCGCCAGAACCCCACCGCCAACACCACCCTGGCGCCGGGCTCCGAGGTCACCATCGTGGTGAACGTCGGCCTGGCCTCAGCCGAGATCCCCGACGACCTGATCGGCAAGAGCGAGAGCGACGCCCGACAGGCTCTGGAGGATGCCGGCTTCACCAACATCAGGACCCAGGAGGCCACCTCCGAGCCGAGCACCGCCGAGGCCGGTGAGGTGCTCGACGTCGATCCCAGCGAGGGCACCGACACCACGCTCGACTCGCAGATCACCTTGACGGTCGCGACCGGACAGGTCGAGATGCCCAATCTGCAGGGCTACTCCCAGACCGAGGCCCAGCAGGTCCTGGACGGCTTGGGGCTGACCAATGTCCAATTCCAGGAGCGGGAGTCCAGCGGTGAGACCGGCGTCGTGGTGGGCCAGGAGCCCTCGCCGCGGCAGAAGATCAGCAAGGACGACAAGGTCGTGATCTTCATCTCGATCCCGGCGCCCACGCCGACTCCGGAGCCGACCCCAACGCCGACGCCCACCCCGACAGCGACGCCGACGCGCTGAGGACTCCGACACCCCCAGCTGAAGGCTCCGTCACCGGAGGTTCATCCAACCGTCATCCGTTGGCGACCCGCCGTGCCCTCAGGGCCGGTTGAGTGGGGTTCGTGCGCCGGCTGTGCCCGGTCGCTTGTCAACCCGTTGCGTCGTCAGGAGCTGTCATGCCCCCTCGTACCCTGCTCAAGCTGTTCACGCCCAAGCACCTCAACCGCTCCAACGCCACCTGTGAGTACCGCTGCGGCAACGCCTGCTTCACCGAGGTTCCCAACCAGACCGAGAACCAGTACTTCGGTGACATCGTCGCGCAGGCGATCTCGCGGCGTACGCTGCTGAAGGCCGGGGCCGTCGTCGGCGCCACCGCCGCGGTGGGCCTCAGCATCGATGCCGTGAACGGTACGCGGGCGGCCCAGGCCCAGCCCAGCGCCTTCGGCTGGACCCCGATCGCTCCGGCGACCGACGACTTCGTCACGGTTCCCGAGGGCTACCAGGCCCAGCCGGTGATGCGCTGGGGCGACAAGCTCTTCTCCTCGGCTGCCGACTTCGACGCCGAGAATCAGACCGAGGCCGACCAGCTGGGTCAGTTCGGCTACAACTGTGATTTCCTGGGCTTCTTCGACATCGATGACTCCACCGAGCTCATGATGACGAACCACGAGTACACCAACCCGAACATCATGTTCCCCGACTACGACGCCGAGGCCCCCACCGAAGAGCAGGTCAAGATCGAGTGGGCCGCCCACGGCCTGTCGGTGGTCGCCGTCGCCAAGACCGCCGGCACCGGCGAACTGACCCCGATCGTGGACCACCAGTACAACCGTCGCTTCCACAACGGCACCGAGTTTGAGCTGACCGGCCCCGCCGCCGGTCACGAACTGCTGCAGACCTCGGCCGACCCCAGCGGCACCACCGTGCTGGGCACCCTGAACAACTGCGCCGGCGGCCTGACCCCCTGGGGCACCTGGCTGACCGCGGAGGAGAACTTCAACCAGTACTTCGCCAACCTCGAGGCGATCACCGACGCCGACCAGCTCGCGGCGCTGAAGCGTTACGGCCTGGCCGAGGGCGCCTCGCAGCGCAAGTGGGAGGAGTTCGACTCCCGCTTCGACCTGGCGCAGGAGCCCAACGAGCCCAACCGGTTCGGCTGGATCGTCGAGGTCAACCCGTGGGATCCCACCTCGACCCCGCGCAAGCGCACCGCGCTAGGCCGCTTCAAGCATGAGGCCGGCGCCGTCAGCGTCAGCTCCGATGGTCACGTCGCGGTCTACATGGGTGACGACGAGCGCTTCGACTACGTCTACAAGTTCGTCTCCGACGGCACCGTCTCCGGTGAGAACGCCAAGGACGGCGGCGACCCCAACGCCGACCTGCTCGACAACGGCACCCTCTATGTCGCCCGCTTCACCGGCAACTCCCCGGCCGAAGAAATCGATGGATCCGGCGCGCTGCCCTCCGACGGCGAGTTCGACGGCACCGGCGAGTGGATTGCCCTGGTGCACGGCGACGAGTCCTTCGTCGAGGGCATGACCGCCGCCGAGGTCCTCATCCACACCCGGCTGGCCGCCGACACCGTCGGCGCCACCAAGATGGACCGCCCCGAGGATGTCGAGCCCAACCCGCTCACCGGCCGCGTCTACTTGGCGATGACCAACAACACCCGGCGTAGCGCTGAGGAGGCCGACGAGGCCAACCCGCGCGGTCTGCAGGGCGAGACCGGCTCCAACAAGGACGGTCACGTCGTCGAGCTGATCGAGGACGGCGACGACCCGACCTCGACCACCTTCACCTGGAACCTGCTGCTGGTCTGCGGTGACCCCGAGGACCCGAGCACCTACTTCGGTGGCTTCGACAAGTCGCA
Source organism: Parenemella sanctibonifatiensis (assembly GCF_002250565.1). Classification (GTDB taxonomy): domain Bacteria; phylum Actinomycetota; class Actinomycetes; order Propionibacteriales; family Propionibacteriaceae; genus Parenemella; species Parenemella sanctibonifatiensis. Next base: position 151,887 of record NZ_NMVJ01000009.1, on the reverse strand, counting down.
GGTCTCGCCGATCTCCTGCCCCGACAACGTCGCCTTCGACGAGCAGGGCACGCTGTGGATCTCCACCGACGGCAACACCCTGGGCGCCCACGACGGCCTGTACGCCGTGCCGCTCGAGGGCGCCGAACGCGGCCACGTCATGCAGTTCCTCTCGGTGCCCAACGGTGCCGAATGCTGTGGTCCGTGGGTCACCGCCGAGCGCGTGAACGTCGCCATCCAGCACCCGGGCGAGAACAACGACGCCGACTTCTGGACCCGCGACTCGCACTTCCCCGACGGTGGCGACTCGCTGCCTCGTCCGTCGGTGATGAGCGTGTGGCGTACGACCACCGAAACTCCCGCCCCGACCTCGCCCGCACCGACCACTCCGGCACCCACCGACCCGGCTCCGACGACGCCGGCTCCCACCAGCCCGGCGCCGACCGACTCCCCGAAGCCGCCGAAGCTGCCTGACACCGGTGCCGGTGCCGGTCTGGCGGGCGTGGTGGCGCTCGGCGCCGGCGCGGCCGCCATCGGCGCGCGCCTGCTGGGCCGCAAGGACCAGGACTCCGACCAGGCCTGATCCTGTGTGAACCCGCGACGGCGGGCGGCGGACTCTTTCGCTGCCCGCCCTTGGCACACCCCGACACCCCCCCCGCCACCCCACCTTTGGGTAGCGGCGCCGTCGTGTGAACCTGCACAACTACAGCCTCCTGTAGCTACGCACCTCAATCGGCCTGATTCGGCTGCACAACTACAGCATCCTGTAGTTGTGCAAGACAGCTTGCCGCCAGGCCACCCGATCCCGACCCGACCTGTCGTTGCTGCGTCTTTGACCCCGACCTGACCCGCGCCGAGCCCACCTTTGTGTGCCGGATTGGGCCCGTGGCCACCGGGATGACGACGAAAACCGCGCCTCAGCCGGGGTTGGTCGCATCTAGTGCGACTGACCCGGCTGGGGCGGACTTTCATAGCAATCGGGCTCCGGTCCGTATCAGCCCAGGACGACGGGCTTCAGCCCGGCCGCGCGAGCCGGCGCCTCGGCGTCGCCGCAGGCGGCCAGCCAGTTGCCCAGCATCGGATAGCCGTGCTCGGTCAGCACCGACTCGGGATGGAACTGGACTGCTTCCACCGAGGCGGTGCGGTGGCGTACCGCCATCACGACACCTGATTCGGTCATTGCGGTCACCTCGAGCTCGGCGGGCACCTGGTCGGGGTCCATCGCGAGCGAGTGATAGCGCGTCACCTGGACCGGGGACGGCACGTCGCTGAAGACGCCCTGACCGTCGTGGGTGATGTGGGAGACCTTGCCGTGCAACAGTTCGGGGGCACGGTCGACGACGCCGCCGTACGCCACCGCGATCGCCTGCAGGCCGAGACAGACCCCGAAGATCGGGACCTGGTCCTCGAGCTCGCGCACCACTCGTACGCAGACCCCGGCTGCCTCCGGAGTGCCTGGGCCCGGCGACAGCAGGACCCCGTCGAAGGGCAGGCTGTCGGCGCCACCGCGCCACCACTGGTCCGCGTCGAAACGCTCGTCGTCGTTGCGCCAGACCTCGACCTCGGCGCCCAGCTGGGCGAGATACTGCACGAGGTTGTAGACGAACGAGTCGTAGTTGTCGATGACGAGGATGCGGGTCACGGCACCAGTTTGCCACCCCGTACGCCCGCCGCGGGCCGGGTTCAGATCAGCGCAGCGGGGAGGCGTACTCGAGCTCGCCGCCACCCTCGTAACCGGGCAGCGAGGCACGCTGCAGCAGTTGTTGCTCGTAGCCGAGTTGGTAGCGCCGGGCGAAGCCGCGGTAGGCCTGCACCCAGCTGTCGGATTCGAGCTGAGCCTGCATGCCGGCGCTGTCGCCGACCGCGACGATGACGTAGGGCGGGCCGTAGGGGACGCCGTGCAGCACCACGCTGTTGCCGACGCACTTGACTGCGGTCAGCGAGGTCACCCGCTGGCCCTGGATGGTCATCGCTTCGGCGCCGCCGGCCCACATCGCGTTCACGACCGCCTGGATGTCTTGTTGGTGGACCACCAACATGGATTCGTCAACGCCCTCGGCCAGCACCGAGTCGGGAGCATCGGAGAGGGTGACCTGGATCGCGGGGCCTTGGACCGGGTCGCCGCCCGCCTCCTGGCGGGCCCGGGCCAGCCCGGCACCCTCCTCGCCCGCAGCGGTTTCGGTGAGGGCGTCGACTTCGGCCCGCAGTGCGGTCGCGTCGCGGCGCAGGTCGGCGTTGCGGTCAGCTTCCTCCTCGATGAGATCGACCAGATCAACGTTGCGGTTGGGGCGCAGGTCCGTGCCCTGGGAGCTGATTGCCGCAGTCGTCATCATCGCTGCGGCGAGCGCCAGCACGGCACCAGTGAAGAGTCGACGAGCCAGCCGGGCCCACCTGTGATCGGCCACGTCCTCCCCCATCTGCGCGGCGGCCGGGCGCGCGAAGGTGTGCCGCGGGCCTTGACCGACTAGGCTACCTGAGGATTCTTGCCCACGAGAGCGTCCCGCGACGGGTCGCCTCATCGCTCAGAGGGGATTGTCGCGTTGCCTCAGTCCAAGCGTCGTCGGTCGTCGTCACGACCGAACTCCAACCGCAACCGTGCCGGCAGGCCCGCCCAGCGCAGCACGCCGGCAACACGGGACAGCCGCGACGCCGACGAGGATGTGCTGTCCGAGGGTGAGCTGGTGCCCGACGGCTCCGAGCTGACCTCGACCCGTGCCCAGGAAGCCAAGAAGCCTGAGGACCGCAAGCAGTCCGAACGCTCCAGCTCGGCCACCAAGTCCGCCAACCGACGCCGCAAGGACCGCCGTGCCGCCGCTCGCGCACAGGCCGCGACCAGCGACGAGGACCTGGACGAGGACATCGAGAGCGACGACCTCGAGGACGAGGACGACGCCCCGAAGAAGCCTGCGGCGAAGAAGGCCGCAGCCACGAAGGGCGGCGGCAAGGGTCGGTACGTGAACGAGGCTGACGAGGACGACGAGGACGACGACACCGATTCCGACGAGGACGAGGACGAGGACGAGAAGGGCTCCGGCAAGAAGTCGTCCGGCAGCAAGAAGTCGGCCAAGACCCCGGCCAAGAAGGCCGCCAGCAAGAAGAAGGTCGCGAAGAAGCCGAAGGTGAAGGGGCCGGCCAGCCGCCGCTGGGTGCCGCCGACTTTCATCACGGTGGGCCTCCTGGGCGTCATCTGGCTGGTGGTCTACTACATCGCCGGCCAGTACGTGCCCTTCATGAACACCCTCGGCGACTGGAACATCCTCATCGGCATGGGCCTGATGGGCCTCGCCTTCGCGCTGTCGACCCTCTGGAAGTAGACCTCGCGCGCACTGCGTGCAGTCGATTCTCGAAACCGGTCCGAAACCCGGGTCTGGGCGAATCGACTGCACGTCCTGCGCGCGGGCGTACCCCGATGGCCCCCACCGAGCGTCGCCCCCAGCTGGAGTGCAGGCCGCAATGACGCAGCAACGAATGCAGGGGCACGGGCACCCGTGACGCAACTACAGCAGGCTGTAGAAAAGCAGCCCGAAACCCCGATTCCAGGCGTACAACCACAGCAGACTGTAGTTGCGCAGGTCACACCACCCCCGGGTCCTCAGAGGCGGAGCGCGATGCCAGACGTACGCCGGTCGGCAGCTCAAGGTACGGGCCGAGGCGCCAGACGTACGCCGGTCGGCAGCTCAAGGTGCGGGCCGAGGCGCCAGACGTACGCCGGTCGGCAGCTCAAGGTGCGGGCCGAGGCGCCAGATGTACGCCGGCCCGCCGGCTCAAAGGTGGGCGCTGGGGGCGATGTCGGGGTGTCGTCGGGCGTACCGGATCGGTACCCGGCGTCAGCCGGGGCCCGCGCAGGTGGGCGGGGCGCCGCCCCCAGCGCGCGCCGGATTCACAGCCCACGCGCCGGACTCACAACCGACCCACCGGACTCACGGCCGACCCGCCAGAGCCAACCGCGAGCAGCCGAGGGCTCGAGCGGCTCAGCGCTCCGGCTTCAGCAGTGGAAACAGGATCGTCTCGCGGATGCCGGCGCCCGTCAGCAGCATGACGAGACGGTCCAGGCCCAGGCCCATCCCGCCCATCGGTGGTGCACCGAATTCGAGCGCGGCGAGGAAGTCCTCGTCGAGCTGCATCGCCTCGGGGTCACCGCCGGCGGCCTTGAGTGACTGTTCGGTCAACCGCTGCCGCTGGATCACCGGGTCCACCAGTTCGGTGAAGCCCGTGCCCCGCTCCACACCGCCGATGATGAGGTCCCAGGCCTCGATCAGGTCAGGATCATCACGGTGCTGGCGGGCCAGCGGCTGCGCAACAGTCGGATAGTCACACACGAAGGTCGGCTGCAGCAGGCCCGGTTCGACGAGCTCCTCGAAGAGTTCCATGACGACCTTGCCGGCTTCCCAGCCCGGATCCAGTTCCAAGCCATGGGCCTCGGCGTACGGCTGGAGTTCTGCCAGCGAGGTGCGGGGCGTGATCTCCTCGCCGAGCGCTTCGGACAGGCCCTGGTGGACGGGCAGCCATTGCCACTCGCCGTCGAGGTCGATCTGGCCGGCCTCGGTGTCGACCTGTCGGCTGCCGACCGCGTCGGCCGCGGCCTGCACGATCCGCCGGGTCAGGTCGGCGATGGTGACCTGGTCCCCCCAGGACTGGTACGCCTCCAGCATCGTGAACTCGGCCGAGTGACTGGAGTCGATGCCTTCGTTGCGGAAGATCCGACCGATCTCATAGACCCGGTCCGCGCCGCCCACCATCGCGCGCTTGAGATAGAGCTCCAGCGCGATCCGCAGCGTCATGTCGGTGGAGAACGCATTCAGATGCGTGCGGAACGGCCGAGCGGCGGCACCGCCGTGGACCAGCTGCAGGATCGGGGTCTCGACCTCGATGTAGCCATCGCCCTGGAGCACCTCGCGTACCGCTCGGGTGATCTGGGCGCGGTCGCGCACCATGGTGCGGGCATCAGCGCGCAGCACCAGATCGGCGTGCCGGCGGCGCACCCGCGACTCCTCGGAGAGTTCCTTGTGCAGCGTCGGCAACGGCCGCAGCGCCTTGGCGCCCATCCGCCATTGGCTGGCCATCACCGACAGCTCACCGCGGCGGGACACGATCACGCGGCCGGTGACGTGGACGAAGTCACCCAGATCGACCTGAGCCTTCCAGTCCGCCAGGCGTTCCTCGCCGACCTCGGCCAGCGACAGCATCACCTGCAGGCGTTCGGCGTCACCATCGAGGGTGAACCCGTCCTGCAGGGTGGCGAAGCACAGCTTGCCGGTGTTGCGGACGAAGACCACTCGGCCGCCGATGCTGACGACATCCTGGGTCTCCTCGCCGGTCTCCAGGTGCTGCCAGCCGTCGCGGACCTGGCTCAGCGTGTGGGTCCGGGTGAGGTCAGGGGCGTACGCCTGCTCCCCCGCCTCGATGATCGCTTCCCGCTTGGCGAGCCGGACCCGGGTCTGCTCGGACGCGCCCTCTCCTTCGAAGAGTTCGCGTTCCTGGGCGGCGTCGGATTCCTCGTTGGACGGGTCCGGTGCATTGGTCTCAGTCACCGCGCCAGCCTATCGCGAGGGATCCGGTACGCCCCGGGTCTGTTGAGCGGCCCAACCCTTGGATATCTTGGGGGCCATGAGCTACGGACAGACCCCCTACGGGCAGAACCCCTACGGGCAGCAGCAGTCCCAGGCTGGCTACGGTCAGTCCCAGCAGGGCTATGGACAACAACAGGGCTACGGCCAGCAGGGCCAGGGCAGTTACGGCCAGCAGCCGCAGCAGCAGGGCTACGGTTCCCAGCAGGGCAGCTACGGCCAGCAGCCCCAGCAGCACCAGACTTATGGTCAGCAGGGCCAGGGCAGCTACGGCCAGCAGCAGCAGCAGCAGGGATATGGCCAGCAGGCGCAGTCCCAGCCGGCCGCGGCGGCCAACAAGCGCGCCGAGCACGACATTCCGGTGGTCACCACCGAGGGTCTGGCCGGCAAGGACATCGCCAGCGCGATCGGCGAGGTGATCGGCAGTTCCCGGGGCGGCGGCACCGGCGCGGCCCAGCAGGCCGTCGAGTCGCTGCTGGACCAGGCCATCGAGGCCGGCGCCCAGGCTGTGGTCAGCCTGCGCTTCGCAGGTGTCGGCGCCGAGATCCTCGCGTACGGCACCGCCGTGAAGCTCGAGGGCGGGGCCGCGACCGACAGCTCGACCACCGAGAGCTCCAGCGACAGCGCGACCGGCACGGAGGCAAGCGAGGCTGCCAGCGGTACGCCGAGCGCGACGGCGCAGACCGCCGGCCAGGGCAGCACCGGTCAGAGTGCCGGCTGGGGCAGCCAGTCCAGCGCCTCGGCCTCCAACGCCAGCGCCTGGGGCGACTCCAGCTGGGGCGGTTCCTCGGACCAGTCCAGCCCGCAGTCGGCCACCCAGCCCGAGGGCCAGGGGTACGGGCAGCAGACCCAGCAGCCCGGCGGTTACGGCCAGCCGGGGCAGCAGCCCGGCCAGCAGTCGGCCTGGTGAGCTGACCGCCAGCAAGCGATCTGCCAGACACAGCACAACCCCAGCCCAATCCGGGCTGGGGTTGTCTGTTTCTCGTGCTGGTTGCTCGGCCTCAGGCCTGGCAGCTCACTTCATGGTGCCCTGCGACACCGAGCCCTGCAGCTGGCGCTGGAAGATGATGTAGACCACCAGCACCGGCGCCACGGTGATGACCACCGAGGCGAACAGCGCGCCGTAGTCGACCTGGTAGCCCATCTGCACCGAGTACGCCGCCAGCCCCTGGGACAGCACATAGTTCTCCGGCCGGGTGTTGATCGCGACCGGGATCAGGTACTGGTTCCACAGGCCCAGGAAGTTGAAGATCGCGATCGAGGCGATGCCGGGACGAGCCATCGGCAACATCACCAGGAAGAAGGTCTGCCACATCCCGGCACCGTCGATCGAGGCTGCCTCGCTGATCTCGTAGGGTAACGTCCGGAAGAAGGCGTACAGGAAGAACACCGTGAACGGCAGCGCGAAGGCGACGTAGGTGATGATCAGACCCGGTCTGGTGTTGAGCAGGCCGAGCTGCTGCAGCGTGAAGAACAGCGGCACGATCGCCAGGAACACCGGGAAGGTGTTGCCGGCGAGCAGCAGGTAGTAGAGCAGCCGGGCGCCGGGGAAGGTGAACCTGGCCAACACGTAGGAACACATCGCACCCAGGATCATCACGATCACCAGCGCGAAGCCCACGATGATGATGGTGTTGAAGAAGTAGGTGCCGATGTTGGCGGTGTTCCAGGCCCGCGCGTAGTTGTCGAAGTTGAGGTTGCCCGGCAACGCGAACGGGGACCGGAAGATCTCCCGAGTCGTCTTGAACGAGGACAGCAAGGTCCACAGCAACGGCAGCACCACGATGAGCGACCAGATGATCAGCAGGATGTGCGCGATGGTGCCGAAGGCGATGTCGTTGGCACGGCTGGAGGTGCGGCGGGTGCGGGGTCGCACGGCGAAACGTTCACTCATGCGAGGGTCACCTGGTCCTTGCCTCCGGTGAACCGGTTAACGGTGAAGACGATCGCCGCCATGATCAGGGTCAGCACCGCGATCACGACGCCCATCGCGCATGCCACCCCGAACAGGCCGTCCTGGAAGGCCACCCGGAACAGCCGCTGCGACATCGTCAGGGTGGTGTTCTGCGGACCGCCGAAGGGGAACATCGCTTGCATGTAGACGAAGGCGTCGATCGCCATGATGCCCAGATAGATGTAGGCGGTCTGGACGTTCTCGCGGATCAGCGGCAGCGTGATGCGTACGCCGATGGTCCAGCGACCCGCACCGTCGATGCGGGCGGCCTCGAAGATCTCGGCGGGGATCGACTTGATGGCAGCCACGAACAGCACCATGTAGAAGCCGACGAAGCCCCACAGCATCACGAACATGGCCACCGGCATCGCGGTACGCGCATCACCCAGCCACGGGAAGGCTTCGAAGCCGGCGAGCCCCAGGTCAGTCAGCAGCGCGTTGACCGGGCCGTTGGAGGGGTCGAAGACCTGCGCCCACAGAATGCCGATCACCACTGCGGGGATGCAGTACGGGAAGAAGGAGACGATCCGATAGAAGGAGGACGCCGCCAACCCGCGTACGTTGCCCTTGCTGCTGCCGCCCACGGTGATGACGATCGCCAGGGTCAGCGACAGGAAAATCACCAGCAACGGCACCACGATCAGCAGCAGCAGGTTGTTCTTCATCGCCGTGAGCCACAGCGGATCGTTGAAGATCCGGATGTAGTTGTCGATGCCGACGAAGGTCACGTCCGGGCTGAAACCGGACCAGCTGGTGAAGGAGTACGCGACAGCTTGGGCGAAGGGCCACAGCACGAACAGGGCATAGATCCCGATCGGCAGTCCGAGGAAGACCGCGAAGAAGCTGACCGAGTCCAGGCTGGGCTTGACGCGCCGGCGGCGGGGACTGGTGGTCCCCGCCGCGGTCGGGATGGCGGTTGTCGACATGGATGAGGCTTACTCGAACTCGATCTTCTCGACGTTGGGATCGTTGGCCTTGGCGTCGGCGATCCCCTGCAGGCCTTCGGTCAGGGTCGGGACATCCATCCGGCCCTCGAGGAAGTCGTTCCACAGCACCAACTGGTCGGTGTTGAGACCGTAGTAGGCGCTGAAACGCAGCGGATAGACCTGGTCGCCGGCCGCGCTCAACATCGCGTTGAGCCCCTGCAGCGCCTTGGACCCGAAGCCGTCCTCGGGCACCGTGTCCATGACGATGGTCGGGGACTTGGTGAGCTGCGCGAAGTTGGTCGCGGCCTCCTTTGACAGCATCGCCCGCATGAACTCCTTGGCGCCGGCCGGGTTGGCGGCCTTGGCGGGCAGGATGAAGCCCTCACCCGGCGAGGCGTGCAGGGCGTCACCGGCGGCCGGCGAGTCCGACACGGTCGGGGTCGGCGCCACGGTCATGTCGAAGCCATCGGCGGTGGCGTCGGCCATCTCGTTCTCGATCCAGGACCCCGACGGATAGAGCAGGGCCTCCTGACCGTCGGACCACTGGGCCTGGGCGTTGGTGAACTGGGTGCCCGAGCCGCCCGGCTTCATGCCGCCGGCGTCGATGATCGCCTTGAGGCCGTTGAAGGCCTCCTGCAGCGGCTCCTGGGACCACGCGCCGGGCTTGAGGTTCTCCAGGTTGAGCCGGACCTCCTGACCGCCCTCCATGATCGCGGAGTCGATGCACAAGGTGTTGTAGTAGGTCGCCGCTTCCTTGCCGAAGAGGAAGAGGTACTTGCCCGCTTCCTTGGCCGCGGCGCTCAGCTCGAGGGCCTCGGCCCAGGTCTTGGGGGCGGTCCAGCCGTTCTCCTTGAACAGCGAGTCGGAATACCAGATGCCGTACGCCGCCATGACGTAGTTGAGCTGCACGAACTTGTCACCGTAGGTGCCGGCTTCGATCACGCCCGGATAGAGGGTGTCGGCGATCTTGGTGCCCTCGTAGTTGTTGGCCTCCAGGATGTCACTGACATCGGCGAGTTGGTCGAGGATCTGGGCTGTCGACATGGCGCCGGCGCCGGAGTTGTCGATGACGTCGGGCGGGTTGCCGCCGACGAAGCGGGGCTGGAGCTCCTGGGCGATCTGGGTGGACGGAGTGACCGTGACCTTGACGGTGGGGAACTTCTTGGTGACCACCTCGCCGGCAAAGACGCAGTAGTCCACGCCGTAGCCGCCGTTGAAGATGACGGCCTCGACCTCGGTGTTCTCGCCCAAGCCGAAGGGGTTGTCCTCGGTCACGTCACCGGTCTCGGCGCTGCCGCCGCCACCGCCGCCAGAACCGCCTGCGGCACAGGCCGACAGGCCTCCCACCGACGCGATCGCTGCGACGGACAGTGCTCCCTTGAGGAACCCCCGCCGCTGGAATGCCGCGTTGTCCATTTCATGCCCTCCTGGTCGTTCAGGTTCGCGGGGTACGCGCTGGGACTCCCTCGGCCCCGCTGCACACTATTCACGTGCTTTCGGAGCCCGGCAAGCACCTTGACAGTGACAGCGCTGCCGAAGCATCGCAAAACAAACTTTCACGCGTCACCAGCCCTATGAGTAAACCGTTTCACGAGCGATCGAGAAACTTGGAAGCGATTTGGTAACGATTCGGCGTGTCGCCAACTTTCAGGGCGGCCAGGCCCCGTCGACACCTACTGATCATGGTCTCCGACGGCCCCATCGGGCCTCGCCGGAGGCCACCTCCCAGGCCTCCACAACCCCCGTACGCACGGCTCCTGCGGCTGATAGGTTGGCCCCATGAGCGAGCGCCTGCCTGACCCGAATGCCGAGTCCACGGCTCCGGCAGCGGATCACCCCACCCCTTCCCAGCGCCCCTCCGCCGAGGGACCGGCGCAGGGGCCATCCCCTCAGAGTTCCGCCGCTCCCTCGGGTGGCGCAGCCGCACCGCAGTGGAGCAGCCAGAGCGACAGCACTCCGGGAGGCGCAACCGCCCCTCGCCCCGAGGGCGGCGGCGCCGTACCACCGGTGACCGATGGCGCCACACCGGTCAACCGGCCGCGTTCGTCGGGTTCTCCTCAGCGGGTGATGCGCGCCCCCAGCAACCAGCGCCCCTCGATGGCCCAGCATCGCCCCAACCCGCAGCCGCAAACCGCACCTCCGGTCTCGGATCCGCGCCGTGCCCGCGGCCCGGCCGCCGGCGGTTCGGATGACACGCCAGCCGCCCGCCGCGCCCAGGGCGCGCCCGCCAGCCCGCCGCCCGGGCCGGACCGGCAGCGCCCGGCGTGGGCCGGACAGCAGCCGCCAGTCGGACCGGCCTCGACTCCGCAGCCAGCTCCCAGCAGCCCCGGGTCTGCCGGCCAGCAGACTGGTCCGGTCGACCCCTGGCTGCAGCAACTGTTCGAGCAGGCCGCCCAGGGGCCGCAGTCCCGTCCGCAGCAGCCCGGCCCCGCACAGGGGCCGCAGCAGGGTCAGCAACAGCGCCCCGGCGGCCCGCAGCAGCCGGCGTACGGTCAGGCTCCCGGCCAGCCCCAGAACTCACAGCCGGGCCAGCATTCGCACCCCGCCCAGTCGCACCAGCCCGGTCAGGGCGAGGCGCGGCCACGTCGGTTCGCGGCCGGCGAGCTGATCGATCAGCTCAACCCGGAGCCGCAGGTGCGCGCCGCCAAGGGCCTCCGCGCGCGGCTCGGCCTGCGCCCCTCGCAGCGCGAGGTCGAGGAGACCCGCGACGACCAGTTGGCGCGGATGCCGTTCAACCGGCCGGTGACGATCATGGTCGCCAACCCCAAGGGCGGCGTGGGCAAGACGCCGACCGTGCTGATGTTGGCAGCCGCCTTCGGCGTCTCCCGCGGCGGCGGCGTGGTGGCGTGGGACAACAACGAGTTGCGCGGCACCATGCCGGACCGCTCCTACAGCCCGCACCGGCGTACGGTGCGCGACCTGCTCGCCGAGTCGCACCACCTGGCCCAGCCGCAGTCGCAGTTCACCGACTTGGCCTACTTCCTCAACCACCAGTCGACCGGTAAGTTCCACACCCTCGGCTCGGCGCAGAACTTCGGCCACGTCATCAGCCGTGACGACTTCGGGCGGATCCACAACATCTTGGCCCGCAACTTCGAGATCGTCATCGTCGACACCGGCAACAACGAGGCGTCCCCGAACTGGCTGGCTGCGGCGCACACCGCCGACTGTCTGGTGGTGCCGACCAAGTGGCGCAAGGACAGTCTGATCCCGGCGGCCCGGATGCTGGAGACGTTGCAGGACCTGCGGCCCGAGCTGCTGGACCGCACCGTCATTGTCGGCACCAACGGTCCGATGGACTCCCAGCGCGACGTCAAGGCCAATGCCTCTGGCTGGTTCGGCGCGAACCACCAGATCTTGGATCTGCCCACCGATCCGCACATTGCCGAGGGTGGCGTCATCGACTACACCAAGCTCAGCCGGACCACCCAGCGGGCTGCGTTGTCGCTGGCGGCAACGGTCGCCCAGCAGATCGGTACGGTCGCCGGGGCCGCCCCGATGGGATCCCCGCGCGGCTGAGTCGGGCCTGTCAATCACCTGAACGCCGCCGTTGGGCGGCCCCGGCCTGCACCAATTCACACTCGATTCACTTTCGGCCCCCTCAAGGCCGGGTTTCGGCTATCGAGTGCGGCTTGATGCACGCGGGCCCCTCCCGCACCGGGACGGGCCCGCCGAAGAACACGGAAAAACAGTTGTGAGTGAGCGCTCACTCACTTAGGATGGCCGGCGTGCCACGCGCGACTCCCCTCACCCCCGACCAGCGTCGGGACGCCATCCTTGAGGCAGTGATTCCGCTGGTTCGCAGTCAGGGCTGGGACATCACCAGCCGACAGATCGCCGAGGCCGCCAGCGTGGCCGAGGGCACGGTGTATCGGGTCTTCGGCACCAAGGACGACGTCATCACCGCCGCCATCGCGCGGGCCACCGACCCGAGTGCGCTGTGCACCGCCATCGGCGCCATCGAGGCCCCCGACCTGGCCACCGTGATCGCCGAGATCGTCGGCCTGCTCCGCGCCGACATGGAGCAGGTCAGCCAGCTCTTCCTCGTCATCCACACGCACGCCGGGCACCACCAAGGCTCGGCCGCCGACCGCGAGGAGCGCGGCCAACGGGTGGGCAAGGCCATCGCCGCCCGCCTGGCCGCCCACGGCGACTCCTTCACCGCCCCACTGCCGCAGATCACCGGCATGATCATGGCGCTCTCCCTGGCCAGCCGGGCCGTCCCGGCGTACGCCTGGCCCCAGTCCGACCATCACCTCGCCCGCGCGCTCCTCTACGGCGTCGCCGCTCGACCCGAAGGAGACCCATGCTGATTCGCCTACTACGCCACTATTTGCGGCCCTACGTCGGTTTCATCCTCGCCCTGATCGGGGTCCAGTTGGTCGCGGCGATGGCCTCGCTCTATCTCCCCAGCCTGAACGGCTCGATCATCGATGACGGTGTGGCAGCCGGCAACATCGACCACATCTGGCGTACGGGCGGGGTCATGCTCGCCGTCAGCCTGGTCCAGATCGCCGGCCAGATCACCGCCGCCTGGTTGGGCGCCCGGGTGGCGATGGCGATGGGACGTGACGTCCGCGCCGGCATCTTCCACCGGGTGCTGAGCTTCTCGGCCCGCGAACTGAACCAGTTTGGCGCACCCTCGCTGATCACTCGCAACACCAACGACGTGCAGCAGATCCAGCAGATGGTCGTGATGGCCAGCGTCATGCTGGTGTCCGCTCCGATCACCATGATCGGCGGCACCTTCATGGCGCTGCGCGAGGACATCGGCCTGTCGTGGCTGGTGGTGGTGGCGGTGGTCACTCTGGCTGCCGCGGTGGGCACCATCGTCGTCTTCATGGGGCCGCTGTTCACCAAGTTGCAAAACCGCATCGACATCGTCAACCGGGTGCTGCGCGAACAGATCACCGGCATCCGGGTGGTGCGGGCCTTCGTACGCGAGGAGCACGAGGCGGCCCGATTCGACCGCGCCAACGCCGACCTCACCGACACCACCACCAAGGTGGGCCGGCTGATGGCCACGATGTTCCCGGTGGTCATGCTGATCCTCAATGTCAGCAGCGTCGGCGTGCTGTGGTTCGGTGGCCACCGGGTCGCGTCGGGGGCGATGCAGGTCGGCCAGCTGACCGCCTTCCTGCAGTACCTCACCCAGATCCTGTTCAGCGTGATGATGGCCACGATGGTGATGGTCATTGCGCCGCGCGCGGCGGTGTGTGCCAAGCGCATCATGGAGGTTCTCGACACCCGTTCCAGCGTGGTGCCGGCGAGCGACCCGCGTACGCCGGCCGCCGCGGCAGGGCGGGTGGAGTTCCGCAACGTCAGCTTCACCTACCCCGGCGCCGAGGAGCCGGTGCTGCGGGAGCTGACCTTCACCGCCGAGCCCGGGCGTACCACCGCGATCATCGGCGCCACCGGCACCGGCAAGACCACGTTGCTCAACCTGATCCCGCGGCTGATCGACGCCACCGACGGCGAGGTGGTGGTCGACGGCGTACCGGTCACCGAGCTGGCGCCCGAGGAACTGTGGTCCCGGGTCGGCCTGATCCCGCAGCGCTCCTTCCTCTTCACCGGCACCGTCGCGTCCAACCTGCGCTATGGCCGGCCCGAGGCCACCGACGAGGAGCTGTGGGAGGCGCTGCGGATCGCCCAGGCGGACGACTTCGTCAGTGCTTTCCCCGATGGCTTGGACCACAAGATCGCCCAGGGCGGCAGCAATGTCTCCGGCGGGCAGCGGCAGCGGCTCTCGATCGCGCGGGCGCTGGTGGCCCGACCACCGGTGCTGCTCTTCGACGACTCGTTCTCGGCCCTGGACCTGACCACCGATTCCCGGCTGCGGCGGGCCCTGGACGAGTCGGTCAAGGACGCCACCCGCATCGTCGTGGCCCAGCGGGTCTCCACGATCACCGACGCCGACCTGATCCTGGTGATGGACAACGGTGAGATCGTGGCCCGCGGCAGCCATGAGGAACTGTTGGAGAGTTCGCCCACCTATGCCGAGATCGTCGATTCCCAGCTGAGCGCCGAGGAGGCAGCATGAGCCCCAAGCACACGGCCGAGGACCAGTCCCAGACCGACGAGACCCAGTCAACTGAGATCGAGGCCAGCACCGAGGACCACCGCAAGCACGGCGGGGGTCACGTCGGCGTCGGTACGCCGACGCAGAAGGCCCTCAACTTCGGGCCCTCTCTCAAGCGGGTGATCGCCGAGCTGCGCCCCGAACGGATGGTGGTCACCTCGGTCATCGTGCTCGGTGCCATCGGCGTCCTGCTGACCGTCATCGGCCCCAAGTTGCTCGGCGCCGCCACCGACGTCATCTTCGCCGGCGTGGTCGGCATGATGTTGCCGGCCGGCGTGACCAAGGAGCAGGCGGTCCAGCAGCTCGAGGCCAGCGGCCAGACGGACCTGGCGCAGATGATCGCGCGGATGGACCTGGTGCCGGGGCAGGGCGTCGATACCGGCGCGCTGGGCACCGCGCTGCTGATCGCGCTGGCGGCGTACGCCGGGTCGGCGATTCTGATGTGGGTGCAGGGCTGGTTGCTCAACGGCGCCGTCCAGCGCACCATCAAGAGCCTGCGCGAGAAGGTAGAGCTGAAGCTGCACCGGCTGCCGCTGTCTTATTTCGACAAGCAGCCGCGCGGTGAGCTGCTGAGCCGGGTCACCAACGACATCGACAACCTCTCGCAGGTGATGCAGCAGACGTTCAGCCAGTTGCTGACCGCACTGCTGACCCTGATCGGCGTGCTCGTGATGATGTTCGTGGTCTCGCCGACCCTGGCGTTGGTCGCGCTCATCATCATCCCGCTGTCGCTGATCACCACGATGATCATCGGCAAGCAGTCCCAGAAGCAGTTCGTGGCCCAGTGGGCCGCCACCGGCAAGGTCAACTCGGTGGTCGAGGAGTCCTACTCGGGGCACGCTCTGGTGAAGGTCTTCGGCCGCAGCAAGGAGACCGAGGCCACCTTCGAGGAGGAGAACGAACAGCTCTTCCAGTCCTCCTTCAAGGCCCAGTTCATCTCCGGCATCATCATGCCGGTGATGTTCCTGCTCGGAAACATCCAGTACGTCGCGATCGCCGTGCTCGGTGGCGTACGCGTGGCCACCGGCCAGATGAACCTGGGCGACATCCAGGCCTTCATCCAGTACACCCGGATGTTCACCCAGCCGCTCACCCAGGTCGCCTCGATGGCCAACCTGCTGCAGTCCGGCGTCGCGTCGGCCGAGCGCGTCTTCGAGGTGTTGGATGCCACCGAACAGGTCACCGAGGGCAAGGCCAGCCTGCCGCCGGTACGCGGCCGGGTCGTCTTCGAGCACGTCGCCTTCTCCTACACCGACGAGCCGCTCATCACCGACCTCAGCCTGACCGCGGAGCCGGGCCAGACCGTCGCGATCGTGGGGCCGACCGGCGCCGGCAAGACGACTCTGGTCAACCTGATCATGCGCTTCTACGAGTTGGACGGCGGCCGGATCACCCTCGACAACGTCGACGTGTCCAGCGTGCCCAGGCCCGAGTTGCGCTCCCGGCTGGGGATGGTGCTGCAGGACACCTGGCTCTTCCACGGCACCATCGCCGAGAACATCGCCTACGGCCGACCCGGCGCCAGCCGCGAGGAGATTGAGGAGGCCGGCCGCGCCTGCCTGGTCGATCGCTTCGTGCACAGCCTGCCCGACGGCTACGACACCATGATCGATGAGGAGGGCAGCAACGTCTCCGCCGGCGAGAAGCAGCTCATCACCATCGCGCGGGCCTTCCTGGCCGATCCGGCGCTGCTGATCCTGGACGAGGCGACCAGCTCGGTCGACACCCGCACCGAGGTGTTGGTGCAGGAGGCCATGAACAACCTGCGCAGCGGGCGCACCAGCTTCGTCATCGCGCACCGGTTGTCGACCATCCGCGACGCCGACGTGATCCTGGTGATGCGCGACGGCGGCATCGTCGAACAGGGCTCCCACAGCGCCCTGCTGGAGCAGCGCGGCCCCTACTGGGAGCTCTACAACGCCCAGTTCGCCGGGGCGATCGAGGACGCCGAACCGGAGCCCGAACTGCCCGAACGCGACGCGCCGGCCGCGGGCCCGATGGGCTGAACCGCCGGTCCGCGCCCGGCGTACGGAACGGTCGCGCACGGTGCGAGTCTCGGCGGGGTCTTGACTCCAGAGGCGCACCAGCCTAGTCTCTTGCACAGACTGAAAGCGTCGCACAGATGGCAGCTTCAGCTCTCACCCGATGGAGGTTGGGATGAAACAGCAATACCTACGCCGAGGACTGGTGGCCACAGGCGCCGCCCTTGCCCTGACGGCAGCAAGCGTGATCGGGGTCTCGTCGTTGACGGCGGGCGCCGACTCCGACCGCGACATCGTGGTCACTAGTTGGGGCCAGCTGCCGACCGATGCCGAGTCCAAGGAACAACTGTCCAAGCAGGAACAGCCAGCGGTCCAACTCAGCGATGGGCAGCGGGCCTTCATCTACGAGCAGGTCGAGCCTGCGTGGCAGGCGGCCATCCGCGCCGCACCCCAAGACCTGCCCGAGGGCTATTACTACCCGAGCGCCGAGCAGATGTTCAGCTGGGTAGAGCCGGGATCGTCGTTTGACGACCTCTTCTTCCTCTCCCACGCAGTGCAGGTATGGAAGTGCGCGTGGATCGACCAGGCCGTGACCGCCGGCACCGACGCCTCCCCGTCAGCGAAGGACCTGTGGACACGCTTGACCGAGACCGAGAACTCCCTCGTCGGTGGAACCGGCACGACTGAGCTCAATCGCGACACCGCGTCCGCCGCGCAGGCCGAGGGGACCTCCACTCTCCGCTACGCACATCGCAGCTGCGGCCACGGCTTCATCTGGAAGGACTGACTGATGCGCAACTCGCGGACGATACGGCGTACAACCTGGCTGCAGTGCCGCTGATCCTATTGTGGGGAGCCGATGAGGTCGGAGTGCCTGGCGGGCCACGCACCGACTACACCTCGGCTCAGCTGTTCGATATTATCCGTCGCTACAACGGATTTGGACCAGCGGCGGAGCGGTACGCGAGGGCCGTTACCGGCTTCTACGAAGTCTTTGAGGGACATAACGCCGCCTTGCGCTAAACATATGGTGCCAAACGATGCCACAAGTACCCGCGGGGGGCGCCTACCTTCCCGACCGAGCCGAGCGGCAGCAGGGGCGCTTCTGGCGATCTGTTGCGTGGTCTCAGGAGTTCTGGCTTTTACGCCGCTGGCGGTTCTCAGCATGACGTCGGCGGTCCTCTGGCGCCCCGCCTCGGTCGTCGACGCGTTCGAGGACCTGCCCTGGGCCGCCTGGCTCGCCTACGGCGTCGTGACGCTACTACTGGCGCTGCTCCCGATGATCATCGGATCCCTGCTGCTACGCCGCAGGGCCCACTGGCACTGGGCCGTCGCACCCACCGTGACCGCGGTCGTCGCCGTGGCGGTGTTCGTCGCACGCACGATGTGATCGCACCGCAACCAGCCCCCGCGGCGCACGTTTCCTCAACTTGTTGAGCTTCTCGGCCCAGAATCCGCGACCTGGGCCCCAGGTCCTCAACAAGTTGAGGTTTCGCGTACGCCGCTAGCCCGACCGGCGCAACCCCTCCATGGCCGGGTCGCCGTCGATCAGGCCACGCAGCTCATCGAGGATGCGGGGGCGCTCGCTCGGGTCGACGTCGACCAGCAGGGCATACATCTCGTCGGCGATCAGCCGCGCCTGGGTGACCGCGGGGCGATAGATCCAGGCCCTGCCGTCGCGCTCCCGCATGACCAGGTCCTTCTTGGCGAGCCGGTCGAGCACCGTCATGACGGTGGTGTACGCCAGCTGCTTCTCCCCGTCCTCTCCCGAGAGCTCCTCGTGCACCTCTCGCACCGAGCGCGCCTGGCTGGTACGCCACAGCGCTCCCATGACGCGATGTTCGAGGTCTCCGAGAACTGCCACAGCACCAGCATGGCACCAATCCGGGAACATTGGTACTACTGTCCGTAGTAGTGAGGCATATCACATCCGCCCCGTCAGATGGATTACTACGACGCAGCGTCGTAGGCTTGCGGCCATGAGCCCAGAAACGCTGGCACGGTGGCAGTTCGGGATCACCACCGTCTATCACTACTTCTTCGTACCCCTGACGATTGCTCTCTCACTGCTGGTCGCAGTCCTGCAGACCATGTGGTTTCGCACCGGACAGGACAAATTCCTCCGGCTGACCAAGTTCTACGGCAAGCTCTTCCTCATCAACTTCGCCATGGGCGTGGTGACCGGCATCGTGCAGGAGTTCCAGTTCGGCATGAACTGGTCCGAGTACAGCCGCTTCGTGGGCGACATCTTCGGTGCCCCACTCGCGCTGGAGGCGCTGCTGGCGTTCTTCCTCGAGTCCACCTTCCTGGGCGCCTGGATCTTCGGCTGGGACCGGCTGCCCAAGAAGATCCACCTGATGACGATCTGGCTCGCGGCTTTCGGCACCATGCTGTCCGCGATCTTCATCCTGGCCGCCAACTCCTGGATGCAGAATCCGCTCGGCTACCAGTACAACCCGGTCACCGACCGCGCCGAGCTGACCGACTTCGGCGCCGTGATGACCAACCCGGTGCTGCTCATCACCTTCCCGCACACCCTGGCCGCGTCCTACCTGGTCGCGACGGGCTTCATCGCCGGCATCGCCGGCTGGCACCTGGCCCGACTCAACAAGGCCGCCGCGACCACCCCGACGCTGCCCGCGGGCACTGAGGCCGAGGTCGACGCCGAAGCCACGGCTGCCGCCGAGCGGGCCGAGACGGATCGACAGGAGCAGATCTCCGGCTTCCGATGGGCGCTCAAGTTCGGCGCCATTGGGTTGCTGATCTCCGGACTGGCCGTCTGCATCACCGGCGACATCCAGGGCAAGGTCATGACCGACGTGCAGCCGATGAAGATGGCCGCCGCCGAAGCGCTCTACGACACCGAAGCCCCGGCCTCCTTCTCGGTGCTGACGATCGGCACCCTCGATGGCAGCGAGGAGGTGTACGCCATGACCGTCCCGTACGTGCTGTCCTTCTTGGCGACCGGCACCCTGGACGGTGAGGTCCGCGGCATCAACGACCTGCAGGCCGAGTACGAGGAGAAGTACGGCCACTTCGGCATCGTCAACTTCGCCCCCAACATCCCCGTCACCTACTGGTCCTTCCGGGCCATGATGGGGCTGGGCTTCCTCGCGATGGCGATCGGGGCGTACCTGCTGTGGGTGGTCCGCAAGAACCACCTGCCCCGCTCCTCGTGGTGGTTCACCGCCATCTGCGTGATTGCCCCGCTGGCCCCGATGTTCGCCAACTCCTTCGGCTGGATCTTCACCGAGATGGGCCGTCAGCCCTGGTTGGTGTTCGGCGTCATGCCGACCGCCGCCGGCGTCTCCCCCGGCGTCGGTGCGGGCACCGTCCTCACCTCCATGATCGTCTTCACGCTGCTCTACGGCGGCCTGGCGGTGATCGAGGTCGGCCTGATGTTGAAGTACATCAAGGAGGGCCTGCCTGAGGCGAAACCCGTCGAGGTCGTCGAGAACGACGACCAGCCACTCTCCTTCGCTTACTGAGGAATGATCATGGATCCGTCTCTGCTCCCCACCATCTGGTTCATCCTGATCGCCGTCCTGTGGCTGGGCTACTTCGTCCTCGAAGGATTCGACTACGGCGTCGCGATGCTGCTGCCGATTCTTGGCAAGACCGACAAGAAGCGGCGCGTCATGATCAACACCATCGGCCCACTCTGGGACGGCAACGAGGTGTGGTTGCTGACCGCCGGCGGTGCGACCTTTGCCGCCTTCCCCGGCTGGTACGCCACCCTCTTCTCCGGCCTGTATCTCCCGCTCCTGCTCGTGCTGGTGGGCCTCATCCTGCGGGGCGTGGCCTTCGAGTATCGCGCCAAGCGCGACGATGCCCGCTGGCGTGCCATGTTCGACTGGTTCGCCATCGTCGGTTCCTTCGTCCCCTCCTTGGTGTGGGGTGTCGGCTTCGCCAACTTCGTGGTGGGACTACCGGTCAACGCCGATCACATCTTCATCGGCTCGTTCTGGTCCCTGTTCGGCCCGTTCCAGCTGCTCGGCGGCGTGATGGCGGTGGCGCTGTTCCTCACCCATGGCGCCATCTTCATCGCCCTCAAGACGCGCGGCGAGATCCACGAGGAGGCCAAGGCCTTCGCCTGGAAGTCCGGCATCGTCACGGTCGTGCTGGTCGCTGCCCTGGTGGTCTGGCAGAACCTGCAGTGGGGCACCGGCGTGGCCGGTTGGGTGTTGGCGGCCGTGGCGATCGTCGCGATCGCAGCCGCCACCGCGCTGGCTCGGGCAGGCCGCGAGGGCTGGGCCTTCGCCGGCACGGCGCTGGCCACGCTGGCGATCTGGGTTGGCTTCTTCGTCACGATGTATCCCGACCTGGGCTTCGACAACAGCCTCAACCAGGGCGCCCCGCTGGACCTGTGGTCGGCGGCCTCCACCGAATACACCCTCACCATCATGACCTGGGCGGCGGTGGTCTTCGTGCCGATCGTGCTGTGCTACCAGGCTTGGTCCTACTGGGTGTTCCGCAAGCGGCTGTCGGTGGAGAACCTGCCCGATGACACCGGTCAGGCCGAGGCCGAACCGGAGCCGCAGCGGGTGGCCGCCGGCGCCGCCCCCGTCGACGGCCACGGTAACGACACGCCCACTGATGACTCCACCGGTCGGCGCGAACAGGGCACCGACGGCGAGGCCTGATGGCCGGCCCGATCGATCCACGCCTGCTGCGCCGTGCCCGCGCCACCCGGCAGTACCTGCTGGGTGGCGCGGTGGTCGGCTGCCTCACCGCAGCTCTGGTGGTGGTGCAGGCCTGGCTGTTGTCGGGCCAGATGGCCGCGATCTTCCACGGCGACCTGGCGGGCCCCTTCGGTGGCCTGGCCGCCACGCTCGGCCTGCTGGTCCTGGTGCTGCTCGGCCGGGCCGTACTGGCGTGGGCCAACCAGTGGCTGGCTCACCGCAGCGCTGCTGCGGTGAAGTCCCAACTGCGGCGTGACGTGGCGGCAGCCCGGCTGCGGCGACCGGCGTACGAACCCTCCACCGGCGCCTTCATCACCCTCCTCAGCCAGGGCTTGGACGCACTCGATGACTACTTCGGGAAGTACCTGCCGCAGTTGATGCTGGCGGCCACGGTGCCGCTCATCGTCGGCGTCGCGATCCTCAGCCAGGACCTGATCTCGGCGATCACGATCGCCATCACGATCCCGCTGATCCCGGCCTTCATGGCGTTGGTCGGCTATGTGACCCGGGATCGGATGCGCAAGCGCTGGACCATCCAGACCAAGCTGGCCCACCACTTCGCCGACCTGATGGCGGGACTGCCGACGCTGCAGGTGTTCGGGCGGGCCCGGGCCCAGCTGAAGGGCCTGGAGCGGACCGAGGGCCGGCACCGCAGCGAGACCATGGGCACGCTGCGGATCGCGTTCATCTCCTCCTTCGTACTGGAGCTGCTGGCGACCCTGTCGGTGGCGCTGGTGGCGGTCGGCATCGGCCTGCGGGTGGTCTACGGGCAGGTTGACCTGGCCGCCGCCCTGTTCATCCTGATCCTGGCCCCGGAGGTCTATCTGCCCGTACGCCAGGTGGGCGCCCACTATCACGACTCCGCCGAGGGCGTGGCGGCCGCCGAAGAGGCCTTCGAGGTGATCGAGGCGGCCGAGGCCGAGCCCACCGGCGTACGCCCGGCGCCGGACCTGCGCCAGCACCGGATCCGATTCGAGTCGGTCAGCTTCACCCATCCGGAGGCGGCGAAACCCTCGCTGGTGGACTTCTCCGCCGAGATCGCCCCCGGCGAGGTGGTCGCGATCCAGGGGCGCTCCGGCGGCGGCAAGTCGACCCTGCTGCAGCTGCTGATCGGGCACCTCCGGCCGAGCGAGGGTAGGATCCTGGTCGGCGAGGAGGACCTGTCCGAGGTGGAGCCGAGCAGCTGGTGGCGCCAACTCGCCTGGGTCGGGCAGGAGCCGGGCCTGCTCGCCGGCACCGTCGCCGACTCGATCGCGATGGGACTGGCGGGGCTGCCGTCCGGCTCCGAGACCGCCCCGTCGGAGTCGGCGCTGCGGCAGTGCCTGGACACCGTCGGCGGCCAGAGCATCGACCTTGCCAAGGAGGTCGGCGACGAGTCGACCGGGCTGTCCGCGGGCGAACGGCGCCGCGTCGCCCTGGCCCGAGCGCTGCTGCGCGCGACGCTCGGCCGGGCCCGGCTGATGATCCTCGACGAACCCACCGCCGGGCTCGACACCAGCACCGAGGCGCGGGTCATCCAGGCGCTGCGGGCGGCCGGCGTCGGCGTACTGGTGGTCAGCCACCGGCCCGCCGTGATCGCCGCAGCGGACCGCGTACTGCTGGTCGGCGCCGCCGAGGAGGTCGCATGACGACGTCGGTGTCCGCCCCCGCCCCGGTCTCGCCCGTGCGCCGCAGCCTGGCCGCGGCGCTGACCGGGATGAGCCGACCCCGGATGCGTTTCGCGGCCGCGATCCTCCTGGCGGCGCTGGCCAGCGGCGCCTCGGTCGGGCTGATGGCGACCTCGGGTTGGCTGCTGTCCCGGGCCGCCGAGATGCCGCCGGTGCTGTACCTGATGGTCGCCGTCACCGGCGTGCGGACCTTCGGCATCTTCCGGGGTGTGTTCCGCTACGTCGAGCGGCTGGTCGGTCACGACCTGGCGTTGCGGGCGCAGAGCTCGCTGCGGCTGCAGACCTACGGCCGGCTGGCCGGTTCGACCCTGCTGGGGCGTCGCGTCGGAGACCTCATCAGCCGGGCCGTCACCGATGTCGACGCGGTGCTGGACGTCATCGTGAGGGTGCTGGTGCCGTTCGCCTCGGCGGGGCTGGTGGCGGTCGCCACGGTGGGCTTCATGGCGGTCTTCGACCCGGCGTACGCGCTGGTGCTGTTGGCGACCTGCGTGGCCTCCGGGGTCGGGCTGCCGTGGCTGGCGCAGCGGATCAGCGCCCGCGCCGAGGCGAGCATCGCGCCGGCGCGGGGCCGGCTGGCCGACCGGGCCCGGGAGCTGAACCGTACCGCCGTGGACCTGGTGACCTATGGCTGCACCGACGCCGCGCTGGCCCGGCTGGCGGCCGCCGACGAGGAGCTGGCCGCAGCCGAGCGAAGGTCGGCGACCGCGCGCGGCGTGACCGCGGCGCTGCAGGTCTTCGCGGCGGGCGCGGCGGTGCTGGCCGGACTGGTGATCGGCGGCCTGGCGGTCGCGGCCGGGGACCTGCCGCGCACGATGCTGGCGGTCTTCGTGCTCACCCCGTTCGCCCTGCACGAGGTGCTCGGAGAGCTGGTCCAGGCCGCGCAGGCGTGGTCGCGTTCCCGCGGGGCGCTGGCCCGGGTCGCCGACGTGTTGGACGCGCCGCAGGATCTGGCGGCCGGCACTGACGGCGTACGCCCGAACGCCACGGATCCGGTGATCCGGCTGACGGACGCGACGCTGGGGTGGTCGGGTCAGCCGGTGCTGTCGGGGGTCAACCTGCACGTCGGAGTCGGGGACCGGGTCGCGTTGGTGGGGCCGTCGGGGATCGGCAAGACGACCGCGGCCGCAGCCGTCCTCGGGATGAATCCGCCGCTGGCCGGCGATCTGGAGGTGCGCGGGCGGTTCGGCTATCTGGCCCAGGATGCGCACCTGTTTGCGACGACGATCGCCGAGAACGTACGGATCGGCAACAAGGACGCCACCGACGAGCAGGTCGAACGCGCGTTGCGGCAGGCGGGTCTGGACCTGGATCCGGAGCGGGTGCTGGGCGAGTTCGGTTCGACGGTCTCGGGCGGCGAGGCCCGCCGGATCGCGCTGGCCAGACTGCTGGTCGCGGAGGTGGACGGCTTCGTGCTGGATGAACCGACGGAACACCTCGACGTCCCGACCGCGGCCCGGCTGATGGCCGACGTATGGCAACTGGTCGGCGACCGACCGGCGCTGGTCATCACCCACGACCCCGACGTCACGGCCCAGGCGACCTCGGTGGTGAGTCTCGACCCGGCGTACGCAGCCGGTCGCTGACCACGCCCAGCGTGCAGAATCGACGGTGGTTCCTGCCGTTCTGCTCCTCAGGTCCAGACCGGGCTGAATCGCTCTCGACTCTGCACGGGCGTACGCCGCTCTCAGCGCAGCAGCCAGGCGATCCCGTCGGCCATCAGGCGCCCGGAACGCTCGGCCGCGCCGGACTTCTCGTCCAGCAGGACTTCCAAGACCGGGTCGACGAGGTCGGCCCAGGTCGCGGAGTTGCATCCCCAGCGCCGGATGACCGCCGACGTCACCTCGGGGTGGAACTGCCAGCCCAGCGCCCGCGCGCCGGTCGGCGGGTCCCAGAGCACCCCCTGCGGGCCGGCCGAGCTGCGCCCCAACTCCACTGCTCGCTCGGGCACCGTGAAGGCGTGCTGGTGGTGCTGCGCCCACGGCCCGGGTGGGCACAACTCGTGGTGGGACTCGACCTCCATCAGGCCGTTCTCGGGATGGGCCGCAGGACCGGTGGTGCCACCGAGCACCTCGGCGAGCAGCTGCGCCCCGAAACAGATGCCGAGCACCGGGACGCCGGTGCCCAACGCGTCCTTCATGATCTGCCGTTCGGGATCGACCATGGCCGCTGCCGCCGGGTCCGAGGGCAGCGACGGCGACCCCATGTGTACGGACAGCCCGACGTCCTCGGGTGCTCGCAGGTCGGGCGTACGGACCACGGGGATGACGTCGTGGCCCTGGCTTCGGAGGAGTCGCCCGGCCAGGTCGCCCGGTTCCTCGAGGGCGTCCTCGTCCAGATAGAGCGCGACGCGCACGCTCAACCCTGTTCGGTGTCGGCGAGGGCGGCTTCGAGTCGCTCGACCTTGCCGGAGAGTTCACCGGTACGCCCGGGGCGGATGTCGGCCTTGAGCACCAAGCTGGTGCGGGGGCTGTATTCGCCGACGGCCTCGCAGGCGCGCTTGACGACGTCCATCACCTCGTCCCACTCACCCTCGACGGTGGTGAACATGGCATCGGTCTGGTGCGGCAGGCCCGACTCGCGGACGATGGCGACCGCGGCGGCGACCGCCCGGCTCACCGAACCCTGATCGTCCTGGCTGGATTGGGGGGCAACGGAGAAGGCAACCAACATGCGCCCGATCCTAGACGTGCCCCGGCGGCGGGCTGGGACCGGCCGGTCTGTGACAAGAGGCCCGCCCCAACAGCGGCGGTTGGTGGATCCAGGTGCGAGCTACCGCCGCTGGGGCGCAGTTCTCTGCGGCACTCGGCTCCGTGGGTGGTCGCGAACGATGATTCGCGCGCACTACGTGCAGTCGATGCTCACGACCACTCGAATCTGGGCGTCCGCGCGAATCGACTGCACGTACTGCGCGCGAGTCGGGGCAGCAAGGGCGAGGGCAGGGTCCCGACGGGTCGTGCCCGGGTGGTGGATCAACGAAGCAGCAACCCAGGCGTGGCGCGCCCTGCGGCCGCAGCTCCGCCGCGCGCAACCACTGCACCCTGTAGATACGCAGGTGAAACCAGCCAGATCGCCCGCGCAACGGCTAGATGCTGTAGTTGCGCAGGCCCGAAGGCCCGCGGCCGCCGACAGCAGAACGGCCGCCCGGCCCCGAAGGGACCAGACGGCCGTCAGTGGGATCGGGGCTCAGCCCACGATCTCCCAGGTGACCTGGGCGACGCCACGGCCCGGATCCTCGATCAGTGCGAAGGAGGCGCGGGAGAGGTCGAGGCAGCGGCCGCCGACGTAGGGGCCACGGTCATTGATGCGCACGATGACCGACTTGCCGTTGCGCTTGTTGGTGACCTTGACCTTGGTGCCGAAGGGCAGCGACTTGTGTGCGGCGGTCATGGCGCTGGGGTCGAAGCGCTCGCCATTGGCGGTCATCTGGCCCTGCCAGTAGTTGGAGGCCTCACAGGAGTTGCCCACGGCCGGGGTCAGGTTGGGGTCGGCGCTGCCGCCACCGCCGGAGCCGGAGCCACCCGAGCCCGAACCACCCGAGCCCGAACCACCCGAGCCCGAACCACCCGAGCCCGAACCACCCGAGCCCGAACCACCCGACGAACCGGAGCCACCCGAGCTGGACTTGGGCTCGTCGTCATCGGAGGGGACGGGGGCGGGTTCCTTGGTGCCGACCAGCACAACCTCGTCGACGGGCTCCTGGGTGACCTCGGAGCCGGTCATCTCGGAGGAGACCAGCTGGCCATTCTCCCAGCGCTCGGCCCAGGTCTCGGACACCTTGCCGTCCTTGCCCTTGGTCTGGACCTCAGTGTCGCCCTTCTCGAGCTTGGAGGACTTCTTCTCCACGGTCTTGTGGGGCACCGAGACCTCGCGCTTGATGCTCTTCAGCTCCACGCGGACGATCTCGATGCGCTGGTCGGCCTCCAACGGTGCGTTGGGGTCGACATTCAGGACGTCATCAGGGCCGACGGTGACATTGGCGGCGGCCAACGCGTCGTTCACGGTGCCGGTGGAGCGTACGGAGTGCTCCTGCCCATCCACGACGATGACGATGTCGCGGGCGGTGGTGATGTCGATCGCGACGCCGTCGCGGCCCAGCGGGGTGTCGCGCGACATCGACAGGTCAGCTCCGTCAAGTCGGTGCGGGAGCTCGTTGAGGGCGTCACCGACCGTACGCGCGGTGGTCCAGAAGGTCTGCTGCTGTCCGTCAACCGTCACCGTGATCGGGCGTCCCATCCGGACGGTGATCACCTGGTCGTCCTTGATCGGGGTGTCCAGGGTCGGGGTGACGACGTCATGGGGGCCGAGCTCGATGCCCTCGTCAACCAGCAGGTCGGCGACGTTTCCGCCCAGGACGCGCACCTCGCGCACTTGGCCGTCAACGGCGATGTCGACGTCCTTGGCCATGGCTGTGGTCGCGCCGTAGACGCCGGCCGAACCGGCGATCAGGGTGCCTGCCAAGGCAAGGGAGATCAGCTTGGACATGGTCCTCCGTCAATGAATGGCGTTCAGCGGCCGCCCACCGTTCGGCTCGCATTCCGGGCAGAAGCGTAACCCGGTCGTGACCTGAAGCCAAAAATTGCCTGAGAACTCTGAAGGTTTGGCGCATTGGAGCCGCAGCCGCCCCGGACATGACTCAGGGTGCCCCTCCGCAGAGGAGCACCCTGAGGTGCGTACGCCGGCAGCGCGTCACACCGGGACGGCGGTGTAATCGCCCGCCTCACTGAGCGCCGCATCAATGGCGGACTGGTCCACGACGGCATCGCTGGTGACGACCATCGAGCCGGCCTCGTGATCGACCTTGACGGCGGAGACGCCAGCGATCTCGCTGACCTCCTCGGTAATGGCGGCGGCGCAGTGGCCGCAGGTCATGCCGGTGACGGTGTAGTTGGTCTGCATGGTGTTTCCTCCTGGGTTGGGTTGGCGAGATCTGCCTGGTTGGGACGGCTGGGAGGTCAGGAACGACTGAGTCGCTTGATGGCGTCGCTGACCTCGGCAAGCTTCTGGTCCGCCTCGGCGCCGCCCTTGGCCGCCGCATCGACCACACAGTGCGCCATGTGGTCATCGAGCAACCCGAGCGCCACTGACCGCAGTGCAGCCGTGGTCGCCGAGATCTGGGTGAGGATGTCGATGCAGTACTTCTCATCGGACACCATCTGCTGCAGGCCGCGGACCTGGCCTTCGACGAGCTTCAGTCGCCGCAGGTACGCCGCCTGCTCGCTGATGTAGCCGTGATGGGCATGCCCCGCGGCAGGGGCGCCAGCCGCATCCGCGGCGCCTGCGGGGTCAGTGGTCTCAGTCGCGCCAGCCATGGCCTCGATGATACCCCTGAGGGGTATCCAGATCAAGATCACCATCTTGTCCACATCCGGCCCGACAACCTGTGGGCAACTCCGCCATACACCACCCCTCCCAGGGGCTGTCAAGCGCGCGGTCAGGCCTGGCGGAGTTGGCCAAAGAACTTTTCGTCCACAGCGAGTTCTCTCGCAAAGCCCCATAGAAACGGGCGTCTTCGACCATTGGACCGACTGCCCCCACAGACTCATCCACAGCCGGATCCGGCGTGTTGCACCGCTCTCCACACCTGTCCACCGACTGTCCACAAGCCCTGTGGACAGAGTCATTGTCCTTCGGTGATTCCGAGCGCTACGGTGTCGGCGCAAAGCGATGGGTGACGAAAGTGTCGGACCCCCTGCGTACGGTCGCAGACAGTTGGCAGTGGGCCACGAGCAGCCGTACGTGAGGCGGCCCCGCTCGTGGGTGACTCGGCTTGTGGGTGACTCGGTTGATGTGATGAATGGCTCGACATGGATGGGGGTGGCTGCCGTGAGTGAGGCATATCAGCTGGAGGCTTCGGGCCCGGAGGAGCGCAGCCAGGTCGACCGTACGCCGCCGCAGGACATGGCGGCCGAGCAGAGTGTGCTCGGTGCGATGCTGCTGAGCAAGGACGCGATCGCCGACGTGCTGGAGTCGATCAAGGGCATCGACTTCTACCGGCCTGCCCACGAGATGATCTTCGACTCGATCCTCGACCTCTACGGACGCGGCGAACCCGCCGACGCCGTCACCGTCGCCGCCGAACTGACCCGCCGCGGCGAGATCGGCCGGGTCGGCGGCCACCCCTACCTCCACGAACTGGTCTCCACCGTCTCGATCGCCTCCAACGCCAGCTACTACGCCGAGATCGTGCGTGAAAAGGCCGTGCTGCGCCGGCTGGTCGAGGCCTCCATGAAGATCTCCCAGCTCGGCTACCAAGGCACCGGTGACGTCAGCGACATCGTCGACCGCGCCCAGCAAGCCATCTATTCCGTCACCGAAGGCAAGACCAGCGAGGACTACAAGCCCCTGTCCGCGCTGATGGAATCCACCCTGGACGAGATCGAAGCGATCGGTTCGCGCGGCGGCCAACTTGCCGGCGTCCCCACCGGGATCCTCGACCTCGACGACCTCACCAACGGCCTCCACCCCGGCCAAATGGTGATTGTGGCGGCGCGACCGGCCATGGGCAAATCGACTCTCGGGCTGGACTTCGCGCGGGCGTGCTCGATCAAGAACGGCATGACCTCGGCGATCTTCTCCCTCGAGATGAGCCAGTCCGAGATCGTGATGCGACTGCTGTCGGCCGAGGCCGGCGTCCCCCTCAAGAACATCCGCAACGGTGAGATGACCGAGGAGGACTGGGCCCGGTTGGCGCGCAAGATGGGTGAGATCTCCGAAGCCCCGCTGTATGTGGATGACTCCCCCAACCTCACCATGATGGAGATTCGCGCCAAGGCCCGCCGCCTCAAACAACGCCACGACCTCAAACTGGTCGTCATCGACTACATGCAGCTGATGACGTCGGGCAAGCGAGTCGAATCACGCCAGCTCGAGGTCTCCGAGTTTTCCCGCCAGATCAAGCTGCTGGCCAAGGAACTCGAGCTCCCCGTCGTGGCGATCTCCCAGCTCAACCGTGGCCCCGAGCAACGCAACGACAAGCGTCCCATGGTCGCCGACCTGCGTGAGTCCGGCTCCCTGGAACAGGACGCCGACATGATCATCCTGCTGCACCGCGAGGACTACTACGACAAGGACTCCACCCGAGCTGGCGAGGCCGACCTCATCGTCGCCAAACACCGTAATGGCCCCACCCGCGACATCCAGGTCGCCTTCCAAGGCCACTACTCCCGCTTCGTCGACATGCAGCATTAGCGCCACCCGGGGACAGGGCGGGGCCGTCGCCCTGATCCCGCGAGGCGCCCCGGCTACCGGCTCACTCGAAGTCGTCCTGCCGCTGCTGGTACTGGCGCTGGAGTTCCTCCCACTGCGCTGGCGTCCACGGTCAGACGGGGACCGGCGGTCTTCACCGGGTCACGCTCCTGAGGTGAGGCGCAGCCTGCGCCGATCAGCACTGCCCGATCAGCGCACCCGCAACCCTCGTATGCATGCTCATGGCGGCACCGAGGCCGAGGCGCGCAACTTCTCCCAGGTCGAGCTGCTCGACAAGAAGAGCCGGTACGCCCGAGCCGACGAATTCCTGCAGGTCGCGGCGAAGCTGTGGGACAGCTGGGAGGACGACGCCCTGGTGCTCGATCCCCAGACGCCGGTCTTCGCCGACGCCAGCAAGGTGCACCCGATCGACCACCACGGCGACTGGTTCGACATCGACGGCCCACTGAACGTGCCCCGGCCACCGCAGGGCTACCCGGTGATCCTGCAGGCCGGCGCCTCGCCGAGCGGCCGCGACATGGCCGCGCGATGGGCCGATGCGATCTTCTGCAGCCACGCCTCGCTGGAGTCGGCCCAGGCCTTCTATTCCGACATCAAGGAACGAGCCAAGGCGGCGGGCCGCGATCCCGACGACATCAAGGTGCTCCCCTCGATCACCCCGATCGTGCGGCCGGTCGAGCAGGACGCCAAGGACCTCGCTGCCGAGCTCTACGAGCTGGTCCCCGAGGAGGCCGGACTGTCGCAGCTGTCCTACCACCTCGACATCGACCTGTCACAGTTCCCGCTCGACGAGCAGCTGCCCGCGCTCGATGACCCGAGCATCGACGGCCACTACCACGAGGTCGCCGAGATCACCCGCCGCGAGGGCATCTCGCTGCGACAGCTGGGCAAGCAGTACGGCGGCCGCACCGAGGGCAACATGATCGGTACGCCCTCGCAGATCGCTGACGGCCTGGAGAAATGGTTCAGCAAGGGGGCTGCGGACGGCTTCACCGTCGGCGCGGTCTACCAGCCGGGCGCCTTCGAGGAGTTCGTACGCGAGGTCGTCCCCGAGCTGCAGCGCCGCGGGCTGTACCGGACGGCGTACGAGGGCACCACGCTGCGCGACAGTCTCGGCGTGCCTCGCCCGGCGGTCGGCGACTGGCAGCGGCGCGGGCAGGGGCAGTCGTGACGGCAGCCCCGATTGCCACGGTCACCGGCCGCACCAGCGCCGCGGCCGGGGAATACACCATCACCGCCCGTGGTGCGACGGTGCGATCCGATGCCCGCAACAGCGGCGGGCCGGAGATCCACGCCGGCGAGCTACTGCTGGCGGCACTGGCCTCCTGTGCGCTGGCCGTCATCGAGGGAACCGCCGCCGAGGAGGGGTTGGGCCTGGGGCCGGTCACCGTCGAGGTGTCATCCGAGCGCGGCGAGGACCAGCCGCCGCGGTATGCGTGGTTCCGCTTCGAGGTGACCGTGGCCGGGGTCGACCAGACGACCGCGGAGGCGCTGGTGCAGCGCTTCCGCGACACCTGCCCGATCTACAACACCGTCGCTGCGGTCAGTCCGGCGGAGTTCGACGTACGCGTGGCCTGAGCGTTGGCATGACGAGCAGCTCAGGAGATCAGGGCTTCACCTTCGATGCCCAGACCGGCCCGTTCGACCAACCGGTCGGTGGCCGCGAGCAGCGCGCGGGTGGCCTCGGGGTGCGCCAGTGCGTACACCGAGGCGCGACCCTCCGCGCGGACGGTCAACAGTCCCGCCCGCAGCAGGTACGCCAGGTGCTTGCTGACGGTTGATTGCGCCAGCCCGACGTGCTCCTGGAGGTCGACAACGCGATGTTCGCCGGTGAGCAGGTGCTGGATGATGATGAGCCGGGAGCGTTCGCTGAACCCGTGCAGGATCGCGGCGGCCGCATCGAAGAGTTCCTCCGGAGGCGTATCGCCGTCTGATCCTGTCATCGCCACCCGCCGATGATCCCACCTGCCGGGTACCGACTCAACGAAGGCTCGCCTGCGCGGTTTCATCTTCCGCCGACGTGGGCTATCATCGCTGGAGAACGATGAATTGCGGGAGGGGCGAACGAGATGGGACATGACCACGGAGCGTTGAGCGCCGCGGGCCGCCACCGTTGGCGCCTGGTCGTCACGTTCGGACTGATCGCGACCTTCTTCGCCGTCGAACTGGTCGCCGGCATCATCACCGGCTCGTTGGCGCTGCTGTCCGATGCCGGCCACATGGCCGCCGACGTCGTCGCGCTCGGCAGCGCGCTGGTCGCCACCCGGCTGGCCGCGCGCGGCGACCGGACCGGACGGCGTACCTATGGTTCCTATCGCGCCGAGATCTTCGCCTCCGGTTTCATCGCCCTACTGATGCTCGGCATGGCGATCGCCATCGCCGCCTCCGCGGTCGCCCGCATCGGCGAACCGGTCGAGGTCGAGACCGGGCCGATGCTCGTGGTCGGCACCCTCGGTCTGATCGTCAACTTGGTCGCGATGCTGCTGTTGCGGGCCGGGGCCAAGCAAAGCCTCAACCTCAAGGGCGCCTACCTGGAGGTGCTCGCCGACACGCTCGGCTCGGTCGGTGTCATCGCCGCGGCCCTGCTGGTCCGCGCCACCGGCGACACCTGGTGGGACACCGCAGTCGCGGTGGCCATCGGGGTCTTCGTTGCCGTCCGGGCCGTCATGTTGGGCCGCGAGGTGCTCCAAGTGCTGGGTCAGAACGCCCCCGATGGATTGGATCCGGCGGCGATCGAGACGCGGCTGCGCGCAATCCCGGGCATCGAGGAGGTCCACGACCTGCACCTGTGGACGCTCACCTCGGGCATGGACGTCGCCACCGCACACCTGGTCGTCAGCGACGATCCGCACGACATGCTGGACCGGGCCAATGCCGCCCTGCGCGAGGACTTCGGCATCGAGCACGCCACGCTGCAGATCGAACCGACCAGCCACGACTGCCACCACCCGGCTTGGTGAGGGACGCACCGTACGTCCCGCGCTCAATCCGTGACGTACGCCCGCAGCCCCGGCTGCGCTCCGGTGGCACGCTCCGAGACACTGAGGGCATGTCGCACACGCCGTTGGAGGACTACGCCCTGCTCACCAACTGCGCCACCGCGGCCCTGGTCAGCCGCGACGGCAGCATCGACTGGTGGTGTCCGCCTCGGTTCGACAGCCCGGCGGTGTTTGCCAAACTGCTGGGCAGTCAGGACAACGGCCACTGGCTGTTGCGGATCGTCGATGCCGAGGTGGTCGAGCGGACGTACCTGCCCGACACCTTCGTGCTGCAGACCCGCTGGCGTGGTGAGCACGGCGAGGCGGTGGTGACCGAACTGCTCCAGGAGGTTTCCGACGGTCACCACACCCTGCAGCGCAACGTCGAGGTCGTGTCCGGTGAGGTGCTGGTGCACCAGGAACTGCGGATGCGCCCCAATTACGGCGAACGGCTGCCGTGGGTGCGACGCCGCGCGATCGGCGAGGTCGAGGTGCTGGTGGGGATCTCTGGCCCGACCGGACTGGTGCTGCGTGGGCCGCTGCCGCACGCCCACGACGCCGCGCACACCTCCCAGCACCGACTGGCCGCCGGCACCAAGGAGACCTGGACACTGACGTGGTTTCCCTCCCACGAAGTGCCGCCGGTGCAGGAGGACCCCGACGTTGATCTGGCCCGCACCATCAAGGACTGGCGCGACTGGGCAGCGACAATGGTCAATGCCGATGACCCTGCGGTACGCCGGTCGCTGCTGGTGCTGCGGGGCCTCACCCACTACGCCACCGGCGGTGTGATCGCGGCGCCGACCGCCTCGCTGCCGGAGGAGTTCGGCGGGATCCGCAACTGGGACTACCGCTTCGTGTGGCTGCGCGACTCAGCGCTGTCGATCGAGGCGATGATCGCCTACGGGCTGGACGAACACTCCTGGCGGGACTGGCTGCTGCGGGCCATCGCCGGCGACGTCCACGACCCCAAGATCATGTATCGGATCGACGGTGCCTACGTCGAGACCGAGCTGGAGTTGTCGCATCTCAGCGGGTACGAGGACTCGGTGCCGGTGCGGATCGGCAACGGCGCCGCGGATCAGTATCAGGCCGACGTGGTCGGTGAGGTGATGATTGCGCTGCAGCGATTCCGGGAGGCCGGAGTCGCGGAGGACCCGAACTCGTGGGCGCTGCAGCGCGCGCTGCTGGATTACTGCGAGCGGCGCATCGACGACAAGGACCAGGGCATCTGGGAGATGCGCGGCGAGGAACACTACTTCACCCATGGCCGGGTGATGTTGTGGGCGGCGTTCGACTGCGGCGTACGCGCGGTGGAGACCCAGGAACTACCGGGACCGGTGGAGCGGTGGCGCGGGTTGCGGGGCCGTCTGCGTACCGAGATCGAGGAGCGAGGCTGGAATGCCGAGATCGATTCCTTCACCCAGACCTACGGGTCCGCCGAGGTGGATGCGTCGCTGCTGATGATCCCGCACACGGGTTTCTGTGCCTGGGACGATCCTCGGATGCTGGGCACGGTCGCGCGGATCGAGCGAGACCTGGTCGATGACCATGGGCTGCTGCACCGCTATCGGACCCAGGCCAAGCTGGACGGGCTGGCGGGAGATGAATATCCGTTCCTGCTGTGCTGCTTCTGGCTGGTCGAGAGCTATGCCCGCACCGGGCAACTGGAACGTGCCGAGCAGCTCTATGAGCAGTTGGTGTCCTACGGCGGCGAGCTGGACCTGCTCGCCGAGGAGTATTCGCCGGCCCATGGCCGGCTCGCCGGCAACTATCCGCAGGCCTTCAGCCACCTCGGCCTGGTGCAGGCCGCCGAGGCGATCCGGGAGTCCCGCGCCGGTCGGTGAGGTTCAGCTGACGGAGGCGCCTGACCCGCCACCAGCCGCGAGGGCTGCGAACTCAACCAGGTCGTCAGCCCGACAGCCGGGCCACCCGTGCAGCAGGCTCCGCCACTGCGCCGGCACGGCACTCGCCCCGTAGCGGGCGCCCGCCAGCGACCCCGCGATCGCGGCAACCGTGTCGGTGTCGTGGCCACCGCGGACGGCTCGCTCCAGCGCATCCGGCAGCGACCCCGCACCCGCGACGGCCGCGAGGGCACCCTGGAAGGCACGCACCACCCAGCCATTGCCGGTCCCGAAGTCACGCGGATGCGCGCCCTCGGCCAGCGCCTCGTCGATGAGTGCCGACCAGCGGTCACGTCGGTCGCTCGGAAGGTGTCGCAATCCTGCCCTGACGTCGACGACCCCGACGCGGATCGCCTGACGGATCGCGAGGCACCACAGCACCACCGCATCGGCGTTGTCGGGCTCCCAGTGCGTCAGCTGCGCGACCCGGACAGCGGCATCGACCAGCGCCGGCTCGGCGCCATCGGCGAGGTAGCCGAGAGCGACTGGGCCGGTACGCATGAGCGACCCGTTGCCGCCGGAACGTCCACTGCGGTGATGGTGGGCTTCCGCTGCGGCGCGGGCGACATCCTCGCTGGCCCGCCCCGGCAGGCGCTCGAAGACGGCCCGGGTCTGCGCGCCGACGTCCTTCGCGGTGCGCGACCACTCCCGCCACTCGGCGAGCACTCGGCCGAGCACAGCCGAATCGTTCAAGGACTCGCCGCGGGCGAGGGCCTGCAGGATCGGGACCGCCATGCTGGTGTCGTCGGTCCACTCACCAACGGCGTGACCGAACACGCCCGCGCCGAACTCGATCGCCACCTCATCGGGCAGTGACGGCCCGAACTCGTACTGCGAACCCAGGGCATCGCCGGCGGCCGAGCCGAGGACGGCCCCGGCGGCGCGATCCAGATCGACGGCAGCGGTGCTCATGGGCGATTCAGACTCCGATTTCCGGTGGCGGTCATTCCAATTCGGTACGCGGAGTCTACGACGCGCCCCAGAGGTCAGCGGCCGGCGGGGAACGGCACCCGGCCGCGGCACACCTGGCCCCAGCCATCGACGCTCGCCCACACCAGATAGGCCGTGTTGAGCAGCCGGGAGCCGCCACCGAACCGTTCCTCGGCGCGCCGATAGACCGCTCGGATGTGATCCTCCATGTCCGGGCCGAACTCATCGATCGGCAGCCAACGGCCCACCTGGGCGATGTACGCCGTGGAGGCCTCGGTGACGCCGTCCACTCGGCTCCAGATCTGGTCGACGCCGCGGGCGAGCTTGTCCCGGTACGTCGCCGCCAGGTTGCGCAGGTCCGTCTCGGTCGCCTCCACCCCGGCGGCGTACGCGGCCCGCAGGAACTCCACGGTGATCGCGGCGTGGGAGACGTCCTCGGCCTGGCGGCTCGCGCCGTACGCCGGAGTGTAGGTCGACTCGACCTCGCCGACGCGCCAGCCACGGTAGAGCTCAGAGTAGGTCGGCCAGTAGTTCCAGACCGCCGCATCGCCTTCGAGGCGCCGGTCGCCCCGCCAGCTGCGGACCATCCGGGTGAGCTTGTTGGCGTACGCCTCGTTGGGCTCGATCCGATGCAGTTCGGCCATGGTCTGACCCAGGCCCTGGGTCTGGTTGAACGGCTGGATGGTGCCGTCGAAGGGCACCGGCGCGCCGACGGGCCAGACGTAGTCGCCGCGATCGGCACCAGATTCGACCCACTCGTCGTCATGGAAGGCGACAGCGTCGATGGCGGCCTGGCGGAAGGTCGCGGCGAGTCGACGGTGCTTGCTCAAGGCGGGGTTCTCCTTGACCAGCCGCGCGAACGCCGCCAGCGGATAGCTGATCTGGCCGGTGTGGACGGCGTACGCGTAGTACTGCGGCTCGAAGCCGTAGGTTCCGCCCGCCGGGGCACCGGTGCCGTGAGCGACGGCGGTCCAGCGGGCGTTGCTGGCGTACGCCTCGGCGACGATCCGGGTCTCGACGAAGTCGGCGCTGGCCGGATCGAGGCTGAGTCCGGTCAGGGTGCGGGAGGTGGCGAGCGGGTGGTGCAGGTGGAGCGTGAAAGTGTCGCTGGTGGGGACGACCTCGACGCTGGCCTCGACTGCGCGGCTGCCGGCCCAGCGGATGTCGAGGACCGCGGTGCCGTCGCTGCCGGGGATCTCGGCGACGCCCGCGGTGTAGTTGCCCGCGGTGCGCCAGACCGGGCCGGAGCGGCCCTGGTAGTCGGTGACCCCGCGTACCGAGTCGCGCTGCGCGAGCATGTCGGCGCCGATCCGGGCCAGCTCGTCGACGTAGCGGGGATCGCAGGTGGCCTCGTACATCCGGACCAGCGAATTCATGACGTACGCGGTGCCCCACGCCAGGCTGCCCGCCTCGTTGCTGACGCCGAGGGTGATCGGGAAGGCCGCGTAGTCGGCGTCATAGCGGGCGCGGGTGCCGATGTCGGCGGTGGCGGCGTACGCCCGGCGCCCGCTGGTGGCGGCGACGCTGAGGATCGGGGTTGCGGCGAGCGCGGCGATCAGGGTGCGGCGGCTGACGGGGGTCTGCGGTGACACGGTTACTCCTCGATGAGTGGCCCCCGCGCCGGGGGCCCGTAGCAGGACGCTAGCAATCAGCCGGCCCGCCGCCAAGGGGTACGCCACGACTTCCCGGCCGGGAGAAAACGAGTTCCCGGAAGATCAGCCGAGCAACATCGACACGATGACGGCGACAGGCAGTCCAGGCACGGATGCCCGAGAGCAGGCCCAGGCCACGATGCAGCCCAGCAACACGGCGTACGCCCGCATCGAGGAGTCGACGGTGGTCCAGCCGGTCACGATCACGGCGGTGAGCAGGGTCGCTGCCGCGGTGGTGATGAGCATGCGTCGGCCGTCGTTGTGCACCACGCGAGCGACCTTGGTCATGCCGGCATTCTCGCAGTCTCCCTGAACCGTCCGCGCCAGGCGTCAGCGAGGGACGCATTGTCCTTGCCGCAGGCGGTACGCGGACACTTCAGGGCGTACGCCGGCATCCGCTCCTAAGCTGAAGCCATGCCCAGACCCCGCGGAATCGACGACGATGTCCTGCTCGACCATGTCGCCGCGACGATCACCGACTCAGGGGTGGCTGGCCTGACCCTGCAGTCGGTCGCGGACCGGGCCGGGGTCAGCGCCGCGACCTTGATCAATCGCTTCGGTTCCAAGCGCGGGATGCTGGTGGCCCTGGATCGTCGGTGGGCCGAGTCGGTGGACGCGGAAGTCGACCACGCACTCACCGCAGAGAGCGATCCCGTACGCCGGGTCCGCGCGACAGCCCTGGTGTGGATCGGCGACCTCGAGGCCCCAGCGGTGCTGGCGAACGTCCTGTCGGGGCTCGCCGCGGATCTGCTCGACACCGAGCTGCGGGAGCTCCTCGCAGCTGGCTGGGGCGCCCTACGTCGTCGGCTGACGGAGCTGGTCGCGGACTGCCACCGGGCCGGCCGGCTGGTCGGCAGCCCACCCGCCGAGCAGGCGGCCCGCATGCTCTTCGCTCTCGCCGAGGGCACCCGGCTGGCATGGTCGGTCCAGCCGGAGGGATCGTTGCGGGCCCGCGCCGAGGCCGATCTCGACGCACTGCTAGCCGGCTGGGATCAGCGGTAGTCGGCCATCAGCCCCGGGTCACTGACCACATCGGGCTTCTCGGCCAGGAACCGCCAGCAGTCGGGCTGGCTGCCGTCAACATCGGTGACGCCGTACTCCCGGGCCACGACGGCCGAGTCGAGGATCCGACCGCCGTGCCGTTCGTACGCCGGGTCCGCAGCAACCCCGGCCAGCCCCCGCGCCACGTAGGACGGCGACTCCGAGATCCAGAAGTCAGGCACCTCAGCGATGGCGTCTCGCCAGTTGTCCTCGGTGACTCCGAACTGTTGGAGCATCGCCTCCGAACGCAGCCAGCCCGGAGTGAGCCCCACAACGGTGACCGGCAGACCCCCCAGCTCGGCGTGGAGGCCCAGCACCAGACGCCCGACATTGGCCTTGACGAGGTCGTAGTAGAGACCGACGCCGTGGCGATAGTTGGCGTTGTACTCGGCTGTCCCGTCGGTGACCTCGACCAGCAGCGCACGGTCGTTCTCCAGCATCAATGGCAGTGCGAAATGCGCAGTGATGAGGTGAGTGTTGACGCCCATCCCGAGCATCCGCAGCCCGCCGGCAAGGTCGTGCTCCCACAGCTTCGCGCCGAAGTCGGCGTACCGGTCACCGCCGAAGATGTCGTTGACGCAGACGTCAAGACGCCCGTGTTCCCTCCGGATCCGGGCGATCAGTTCCTCGACCTGGTCGGGCTGCTCGTGGTCGACGACGTACGCCGCCCCGGCGCCGCCGGCCTCCTGCATCCGGTCTGCCGTGTCCTCGATCGTCTCGGGGCGATTGATCTCGGACTGACCGGAGGTGCGACTGGAGCGCCCGGTCGCGTACACGTACGCCCCGGCACGAGCGAGCTCGACGGCGAAGGCACGGCCGGCGCCACGGGTGGCGCCGGCCACCAGGGCGACCTGACCGGCCAGCGGGGCGGGCGAGGATTCGGAGAACATTACTGAATGATCGTTCATTAACTCGTGCGGCGCAACCCCTGCAATGTCCGGCTCAGCCGCCCGCCAGGACCATTACGTCCACGCCGCGCTCCCAGCGCGGACACTTCAGGGCGCGCTCGCCCCGTAAGGTCGGGGCATGACCGCACCCCAGATCATCCGCCCCAAGCGATCCTGCGGGACCGGTGTGCTGGTGCTGGCTGGTTCCAGCGGCCGGGTCGACACGCCACGCGCTCAACTGTTGGCTGACCACGGCGCCACGGCTCTGGCGCTGAAGTGGTTCGGCGGGCCGGGCCTGCAACCGGGCCCCTGGGAAGTCCCGATCGAGACGTTCATTCGTGCCCTGGACCTGCTGGCACGCGAGGTGGACCGGCTGGCGATCGTCGGGCTCTCCTTCGGCGCTGAGGCCGCGATGCTGACTGCGACCCTCGATGCCAGGGTCGGCACCGTGGTGGCGTTGGCCCCGACCAGCGTGGTCTGGCAAGGAACCGACATGGAGTCCGGCCGCGCCACCTCGCACTGGACCCACCAGGACACACCGCTGCCGTGGCTCGAGTTCGATGCTCGCCCCAGCGACGGCGGGGACCAGGGCTGCGTGGAGCTCTATCGGCGGTCGTGGCGCGGTGCACCGGCCGACCGGCTCGCGGCGGCGACGATCCCGGTGGAACGGATCCCCGAGCTGGTGCTGGTCAGCGGCGGCGACGACCGGGTGTGGCCGGCCGCCGACTTCGCCGAGGCGATCGTGGCGCGGCGGGAGAGGCACGGAATCAGGACCACGCACATCCACCATCCGCGGGCCGGCCATCGGACAGTGCTGCCCGGCGAGGATGCGCCCAGCGCCGGTCAGGAAATGGCGCGCGGCGGGTCGGTCGAGGCCGACACCGAGCTGGGGCGGCTGGCGTGGCCTGCGATCTCGAAGGCGTTGCGCCTACGCCAGCCCTGACGGACCCGGCTCAGTCCTCCTGATCAGCCTTCACATAGAGCCATTCGCTGTCGTCGCCGCGCAGCAGCACCACG
Source organism: Parenemella sanctibonifatiensis (assembly GCF_002250565.1). Taxonomy (GTDB): domain Bacteria; phylum Actinomycetota; class Actinomycetes; order Propionibacteriales; family Propionibacteriaceae; genus Parenemella; species Parenemella sanctibonifatiensis. The sequence goes on along the minus strand of NZ_NMVJ01000009.1, from coordinate 111,436 downwards.
CGATCCACCTCGCCGTCGAGCAGGATCGTGAGGGTCTCGTCGGGCATCGCCAGCACCTGCGCCAACATCGGCCTGCGCTGGACGACCTGCCAGGCCGGCACCTTGAGAATGTCGTCGTGGGGGTAGGGCTCGTCGCGCTCACTGGTGTCGCTGATGAACCAGCCGGAGAAGATCTCATGACGAGACGGCTGGCGCGAGGCTTCGAAGTCCTCCATCTCCTCCCAGCCGCGCTGGATGAGGATCTCCTTGTGGAAGTGCATCTCCTGGGGGCGTACGCCGGAGGCCGACGGCAGCCACATCTGGCTGACTTGGATCCGGATCGCGCCGGTGAGGTCCTGGGTGCGGTCGTTCTCGGCATCGCCGGCGTAGTCCGGTGTCGTCAACCGCAAGGCCTCACCCTCGGACTCGAGGAATATCGGACCCCAGCCGAACTGCAGGATGTAGCCGTCGCGCAGGTTGGCGGCCTGCCCCTCGAACACGCCGAGGAGGCTCTGCGCCATGTCGGTGAATTCCGTCGACACCGTCGCGAGCAGCGTGTGTTCACCGGCCTTGCGGGTGATCGTGGTGGTCTCGGTCACGGGCCATCTCCTAGCCAGTTCGTCAGGTGGCTTTCATCCTAGGAGAAACAGAAGCGCGTACGCACCGGGCATACGCGCTTCATCAGGTCCTGCCAGCCAGCCGGACCGTCACACCGAATGCAGCGGCCGTACGCCCACCAGGTCGCTCCGGTCGACGATCACCTTCCCGAACGGGAAGCAGGCGACCGGGATCATCTTCAGGCTCACGACAGCGTTCATGATGCCGAGGATCGTGATGGCCTGGGTGACCGCGGTGATGACGTGCAGGATCGCCAGCCACCAGCCGGCAACAATGAACCAGATGACGTTGGCGACCGTCGACAGCCCGCCCGCCGTGGGCGAGGGAACGACGGCGCGGCCGAACGGCCAGAATACGTACGCGGCCATCCGGAAGCTGGCCACGCCGACCGGGATCGTGACGATGAAGATGCAGGCGATGATGCCGGCGATGATGTAGCCGAGGCCGAGCCAGATGCCCGCAAAGAGCAGCCAGATGATGTTCAGAATCGTGCGCACGAGGTTCCTTCCTGTGGGCATCGGTGTGCCCAACATCCCCCATGGTCGCCGCAGAATCGTGCGTACACCACGGGGTTCACCCTGATTCCGACGTCACGGCAGGCCCGGGTACGCCTCCTGCCAGCGGCCCCGGGTGAAGTCCGGGATGTCCTGCGGGGCGCCACCGGCAGCGACCGATGCGACGCTGAGCGGCAGCGGCGCCGACCATGCAGCGCCGTCGTAGACGTCCATGTCGGGCGTCGATCCGGCCCGCATGTTCTGCACGATGCGCAGCAACATCAGGTAGTCCATGCCGCCGTGGCCGCCTGCCGCCAGGGCTGCTTCACCCTCGGCCTGCCACAGCGGATGCTCGTACTTCTCCCGGTAGGGCTCCAGGTCCTGCCAGTCGACGTGCCCCATCTCGGCGTCGAGGTCAACCTCGTCCGCATCCTCGATGAAGATGCGGGCCGGGTAGTCCTGGAAGAGACCGTCGGTGCCGACGATGCCGTTGAGTCGGTCGTAGGGGCGCGGGCCGATCACCTGGTGCTGCAGCAGGATGGTGCGGCCCTGCTCGGTCTGCAGCAGTGAGGTGTTGATGTCGCCGGCGACGTAGGTCTCCTTCTGCCGCGGATCGTCGGCGGGCAGGTGCCGTTCGCGCCACTTCTCCAGGCCGTAGTGGCCGGTGCTCATCGACACGATCCGGGTGAGTCGGTCGCCGCGGTTGATGCCCATGTAGCCGGCGACCGGACCCAGGCCGTGAGTCGGGTAGTGGTTGCCGTCGATCTTGGTGTGCATCTCGCGGCGCCACGGAAGCCGCTGGAAGAGCAGCTGGCGCAGGTCGTGGATGTAGGCGGCCTCGCCGTGCAGCAGCTCACCGAACAGGCCGGCGCGGGCCATCTGGAGCACCATCATCTCGTTGCGGCCATAGCAACAGTTCTCCATGATCAGACAGTGACGGCGGGTCTGTTCGCTGGTGTCGACGAGTTCCCAGAGCTGGTCGATGGTGACGCCGATGGGGACCTCGACGGCCACGTGCTTGCCAGCCCGCATGGCCTGCAACGCCAGGTCTGCGTGGGTCTCCCACGGGGTTGCGACGAGGATCAGGTCGACGTCAGCGGCGAAGACTTCCTCGGCGCTGTTGACCACGGTCGGGCGGTCCTTGCCGTCTGGCCAACGCTGGTCCAGCAGTTCGCGGCTGCCCGGTTCGGCGACGATCGCGAGCGTGGCGCCCTCGACGTGGGCGAGGTTGGCAGCCAGTCCGCTGCCGCGCGCTCCGGCGCCGAGCAGGCCGACGCGTACGTGATCATGTGCCGCGAACGGCACTCCTGCCATGGACTCGGTTGTCCTGGACTCGTTCGTCGTTGACATGGTCCGCATGCTTCCACAGTCGGCCCTCGGGTGTGGGCGGAGTCCGCGGCCGGCGGCGTACGCCGCCGGGTCGCTGGACGGCATGCGGAAATGGTTAGACTCCGCATGTGTCCGTGCAAGCCCGCCACCCGTCCGGCAGGGTCGCTGCGACCCTGATCGCGGTCGCGGTCGTGGCGCTCGCGGTGGTGTTGATGCTCACCGGACATGGCAACGTACGCATGTCCGCCGACGGAGCCGACACCGCGCCACTGTGGTTCTTCTGGGTCGGTCCCGCACTGGGGTTTGCGGCCTCCCTGTTCATCGCGGGACCCACGACGCAGTCGACGACTTCGCTGCCGCAGGACTATTCGACCAGGAAGGTCTGGCACGAGACTGCGGTGTTGGGGGTGGCTGCGATCGCCTTCGCGGTGTTGCTGCCGCTGCCGGGTCGGCCCCCGGACGACTGGTGGTATCTGGTCCTCAAGCTGGTGCTGCTGCTGGTGATTCCGGTCCTGGTGCTGCGCACCGATCGGCGGTTCTTCCCGCGCCCCACTGCGCCTCGGCGAGGTGGCGTACGCAGTCTGGTGGGCGGGGCCGTCGCGGTCGTGGTGACCGTGGCTTGGCTGTGGCTCGCGCCAGCGTCGGTCGGCGCCGAGCGCAGCGCCCCCTCGTGGTCACTGGATCTGCTGATCATGGTTGGGATCGGTTTCCTCCTCAACAGTGTGCTGGAGGAAGTCTTCTATCGCTTCTGGCTGCAGACCCGCGTCGAACGCAGCCTCGGCGCCGCGCTGGCGATCGTCGGTGGCGCGGTGCTGTGGTCGGCGTGGCATGTCGCGATCCAGGGGCAGGGGGACCTGTGGCTGGATCTGTTGCAGGTGGTCGCGCGGCACTTCCCGATGGGAATCTTGCTGGGATGGCTGTGGTGGCGGCACCGTACGCCGGTGTGGCCGCTGCTGCTGCATACCTGCCTCAACCTGCCTGCCTGAGCCGCCGCCGGAGCGTCGGACCCGTGACGTAGCGTTGCATCATGGGAATCGCATATCGCAGGCTCGTCCCCGCACCGCTGCCGACGGTCTTCGAGTGGCACACCCGGCCCGGTGCGATGACCCGGTTGACGCCGCCGTGGCTGCCGATGACCGTACGCCGCGAGAGCACCTCGCTGCGGGATGGCCGGGCCGAGCTCGCGTTGCCGGGTGGGCTGCGCTGGGTGGCGCAGCACCGGCCCGATGGTTACGACCCGCCGCACCGGTTCGTCGACGAGCTGACCTCGCTGCCGTTGCGGGCGGTGGTGTCGTGGCGGCACCGTCACGTCTTCGAGGCGCTGGGGCATGAGCGGACCTACGTCTCCGACGAGATCGACACGCGGATCCCGGCGACGACGCTACGGCCGATCGTGGCCTATCGGCACCGGCAACTCGCCGGTGACCTGGCCAGCCTCGCCGCGGCGCCGACCGCACCGCTGACGATCGCGATCACGGGCAGCAACGGCACCATCGGCCGCCAACTGGCCGCCTTCCTCAGCGCCGGCGGACACCACGTCATCCGGCTGGTGCGGCGTACGCCCACGGGACCTGACGAGCGGCGCTGGGCGCCTTTGGATCCTGACCCGGACCTGCTGGTCGGCATCGACGCGGTGCTCCATCTGGCCGGCACCTCGATCGCCGGCCGGTTCAGCGACCGGCACAAGCGGGAGGTCGGGTCCAGTCGGGTGGAACCGACGCGCCGGCTGGCGGCGGTGGCAGCGCGTACGCCGGATGGCCCCCGCACCTTCGTGTCCGCCTCCGCGATCGGCATCTATGGCGCCGACCGCGGCGATGAGGTGCTGACCGAGGACAGCGACCGCGGCGACGGATTCCTGGCCGACGTGGTGGCCGAATGGGAGGACGCGACCCGGCCGGCGGCCGAGGCTGGACTGCGAACCGTCCAGGTCCGGACCGGCATCGTCCAGACCCCCCAGGGCGGGGTGTTGCAGATCTTCCATCCGTTGTTCGCGGCTGGTCTGGGCGGCCGACTCGGCGACGGGAAGCAATGGCTGTCCTGGATCGGCATCGACGACCTGGTCGACGTCTACCACCGCGCGCTGGTGTCGGAGCAGCTGGCTGGGCCGGTCAATGCCGTCGCACCGCATCCGGTCCGCAACGAGGAGTACGCCGCGACGTTGGCGCAGCTGTTGCATCGTCCAGCCGCGCTGCCGACGCCGGCGCTCGGTCCTCGGGTGTTGCTGGGTCGGGAGGGAGCAGACGAGTTGGCGTTGGCCAGCCAGCGGGTGCAGCCGGCCGGGCTGACCGAGCTGGGACACGAGTTTCGGCACGCCGAGCTGGCGGCGGCGCTGGGGCACCTGCTCGGCCGGGTGGAGTGAGTCACGAGGTCTGGACCTACGGTTCAGGGCGACGGCGGCGCAGGCCGGCTGCTTGGTAGCGTCACGCCCATGCCTGAGGAACTCAGCAGTTTCGCCCTGCCCGACCAGGCGGGGCGTACGTGGCTCGTCACCGGCGCGACCAGCGGCATCGGCCGGGTCACCGCCGTCGCCGCGGCCAAGGCCGGCGCCCGTGTGCTGGCGCCGGTCCGCAACGAAGCCAAAGGGGAAGACCTGGCCCGCGCCATCCACGGCATGGGCGGTGAGGTGATTCTGGGCCATGCGGACCTGTCGGACCAGGCCACGGTGCAGGCGTACGCCGAGAGCATCGATGAGCCGATCGACGTACTGATGAACAACGGCGGCACCGTGACGCAGCGGCTGCAGCGCAATGATGCCGGCCACGAACTGATGTTGGCGACGAACTTCCTGGGCCCGTTCGCGTTGACGAATCTGCTGGCGCCCCAGCTGCGGGGTCGGGTTGTGGTCGTGGGCTCCGGCGTCCATCGAGCAGGTCGGGTCGATGCCCTGGACCCCGATTTTCGGCATCGACGCTGGAGCATCATGGCGGCGTACGGGCAGTCCAAGCTGGCCGACATGTTGTGGGCGCGGGCGCTGCAGACTCGCCTGGACGGGATCGACGTCCAGATCGCCGATCCGGGCTGGAGCGCCACCGGTCTGCCGCGGGCAGCCGAAAACAAGGTCGTACGCACGGTGGCCGACGCGGCGTCGCGGACCTTCGGTCAGTCGGCTGAGGACGGCGCGAAACCGCTGATCGCCGCCGCTGCCGCAGACCTGCCGCCACTGAGCATGCTGGGCCCCGACGGCCCGGGCGGCCTGACCGGCAACCCGGCGATTCACCTGCCCAGCCCGCTGGCCCGCGACGACGACGCCGCCGAAGCCGTGTGGCAGCTGGGCGTACGCCTGACGGGGACGGACCTGTAGGTCAGGCCTCGGGGTGCTCCTCGCGGTCACTTGTCTCGAGGTCACCGGGCTCGAGGACCAGCCTGGCCCGGGCGAAGGAACGCAGGATCCGCTGGTGGGTCTGGCGCGGCAGCTGCCGCTCCCCCGGTTCGCCGAACGGCGTACCGGAGCGAGCGGCAGCCGATCCGAGGAGGTCGTCCAGGCCCGATCGGGCCAGCACCACCAGGCCGTGGTGCGGGGACGACGTCGACTATCGGGCGCGGCAGCCGTCGGCGATCAGAAGACCCCCGCGTGTGCGGGGACGACTGGATGATGGCCTGCATCTCGGAGAACTCGGTGGGAAGATCCCCGCGTGTGCGGGGACGACCCATGCTGTACTGCCCGGAGACGTTGATCGAGCCGCCACGGCCCTGGCGTTCGTGTAGCGACACCACAGTGGTCGTCAGACAAGTGACTGTTTCTGGGCCGGGGCTTCCCTAGGGTGGGTGCATGCCCGTTTGGCAGCCAGCTATCCCGCAAGGGTTGCGCCCCCATCTCCTTTCCTGGGTGGGGTACGACTTCACCAGTACCGACACCGTCCACCACGGGGTTCCCTCGATGGGCGTCACGGTGGTGCTGTCGCTCGCAGAGCCCATCGACTGTGGCTGGCTTCATGGCGACGCGCGGCATCTCTGTGACGTACTAGTCTCCGGCCTGCACACCACTCCGGCTCTGATCCAGTCGAGGGGACGCCAGCAGGGCCTCGAATTGTCGCTCCACCCGCTCTCGACCCGTCGGCTTCTCGGGCTGCCGGCCGGGGAACTGGCCGGCTCGATGGTTGATGTGAATGATCTCTCGTGGCCCAGGCACCTGCTCGACCAGCTGCGGCAGTCAACGTGGCCACGACGGTTCCACCTCTTGGCGGCATTCCTCACCAAGAGGCTCGAGCAGCATCCTCATGCACCGCGCGCAGACCTGGTCGAGGCACTCGCGCGGATCCATCGGACCCGAGGCACGATCCCCATCTCCGGCCTGGCTCAGGACGTTGGCCTGTCCAGACGGCGGCTCTCAAGCCTGTTCAACCTCGAGACCGGTCTCTCGCCCAAGCAGGTGGCGCGCATCGCTCGCTTCACCCACGCCAAAGACTTGGTCCAGCGTGGCGCCCAGCCCTCGGACGTCGCGGCGATGGCCGGCTACAGCGACCAACCGCACCTGTCCCGGGAATGGAAGTCGATGACTGGATGGACGCTGCGCCAGTCGAAGGACGATTTCCCATTGCTTCAAGACACCGACATGCTTCCGGCGTGAGGCTAGAGCCATGACGACACCACAGCTGTTCCACTGCCTGCGCTATACAGACGCCGATCGAGGCATCGACTTCCTCCAAGCCATCGGCTTCACCACCGCCATGATCGTGCGGGATCCTGATGACGCGACCTTGGTGGCCCATGCGCAACTTGCCTGGCGCGACAACGGGGGCATCATGCTCGGCTCTGTTCGGGACGATGACCCGCATTACGGGCCGGGGATCTGCAACCTGGTGGTCGCCAGTGATGAGGACGTGGACAGCCTCTTCGCCGCAGCCCTGACACACGGCGCGACCACCGTCACGGAGCCCAACGACGCCCCCCACGGAGGGCGCAACGCATGTGTCGCTGACTTCGATGGCCACTGGTGGAACCTCGACTCCTACCCGGGAGCCTGAGCCGGGGAACACCCCTCGACACCGTCATGTGCCACGGCTCACGAGTTCGTGCACATCTCAATGAGCCCTGACCCACACAATCTCGCCGCCCGCGGCGGCAACTGGCCTTCCTGGGCGGCGCATGCCCACAGGAAGGCCTCGTCATGTCCCACGCGAACGCCGCTCTCGCCCCTCGCCACCGCTTGATCGTCGGCCGCTTGGTCGTCGATGACGGCTGGCCGATCAGCGAGGTCGCCGCCAGGTTCCAGGTCTCCTGGCCCACGGTGAAGCGCTGGGCCGACCGCTACCGCACCGGCGAGCCAATGCAGGACAGGTCATCCAGGCCGCATCACTCACCGAACAAGACCAACCAGCAGACTGCCAGGCGCTGCGTCCGTCTTCGCCTGCGACTACGGGAGGGGCCGGTGCAGTTGGCCAGCCGACTTGGGATAGCCCCGTCCACGGTCCACCGCATCCTTACAGACGTGCACTTGAACCGGCTGTCGCACGTCGACCGCGCCACGGGAGAACCGGTGCGCCGTTACGAGCACGATCACCCAGGGTCGATGCTGCACGTCGACGTGAAGAAGCTCGGCAACATCCCGACGGCGGAGGATGGCGCTACGTCGGGCGGCGACAGGGCGACAAGAACCGGGCCGCTACACCCGACAAGCCGAAGAACAAGCACTACGACCCGTTGATGGGCAAGGCTTACGTCCATACCGTCATCGACGACCACTCCCGCGTCGCCTATGCCGAGATCCACGACGACGAAACCGCCCGCACTGCCACCGCCGTGCTGGTCCGAGCCGTCGAGTGGTTCAACGCCCGCGGCGTCACCGTCGAGCGGGTCCTGTCCGACAACGGCGGCGCGTACCGCTCACACCTGTGGCGCGACACCTGCGCCGAACTCGGTATCCGGCACAAGCGCACCCGGCCCTACAGGCCGCAGACCAACGGGAAAATCGAGCGCTTCCACCGCACCCTGGCCGACGGATGGGCTTACGCCCGCTGCTACACCTCCGAAGCCGAACGACGGGGCGAGCTGGACGACTGGCTGCACTACTACAACCATCACCGGCCGCACACGGCCTGCGGGAACCTCCCGCCCTTCTCGCGATTGATCAACGTCTCCGGGCAGTACACCTAGTTGTCATTGACGACCCAGGAAGATCCCCGCGTGTGCGGGGACGACCCGGTCGACCTGGACGGAGATCCAGCGGTGGACGGAAGATCCCCGCGTGTGCGGGGACGACGAGGTGCAGCGCGGCACTGACCTCCACCCGGTGGGAAGATCCCCGCGTGTGCGGGGACGACGGCAGCAGTGCCGGCACCAACGCCTGGAACAGGGGAAGATCCCCGCGTGTGCGGGGACGACGAAGCCGCTGACGCGGAGACGGTCGTGCTGCACGGAAGATCCCCGCGTGTGCGGGGACGACGACACGGTCGCGATCATTCGGGACTGGAAGCGGGGAGGATCCCCGCGTGTGCGGGGACGACTTGGTCGTAGGGATGGTCCCTACGTTGAATGCCGGAAGATCCCCGCGTGTGCGGGGACGACCAGGCCATCGGCTCCGGCGGGTATCGTCGCGAGGGAAGATCCCCGCGTGTGCGGGGACGACCTATCGGCTGTTGCACTGGTGAGTCCTCTCACGGGAAGATCCCCGCGTGTGCGGGGACGACGTCACGGCCACGTTCCAACACGGCCGCGATTTCGGAAGATCCCCGCGTGTGCGGGGACGACTGATGGTCGGCGCAGAGGTAGCGCCACTTGCCGGGAAGATCCCCGCGTGTGCGGGGACGAGGTGCTGCGCGGTGACCGATTCTCGGTGAACCGCAGCCTGACAGAGAGGGAACGACGGAAGATCCCCGCGTGTGCGGGGACGACAGGCAACCGTGAGACGATCAGAACGTCAGTTCCGGAAGATCCCCGCGTGTGCGGGGACGACTCCGCAGCAACAGCGGGGTCCCGGACGGTGCGCGGAAGATCCCCGCGTGTGCGGGGACGACTCGACGAGGTCAGCGCCGAGCGAGTCGATGCCGGGAAGATCCCCGCGTGTGCGGGGACGACGTGATGGCGAGTCCTCGGATCGCGGGGGCCGGGGGAAGATCCCCGCGTGTGCGGGGACGACGTGATGGCGAGTCCTCGGATCGCGGGGGCCGGGGGAAGATCCCCGCGTGTGCGGGGACGACGCTATCAGCGGCGGTGCCGTGCAGGACGACACCGGAAGATCCCCGCGTGTGCGGGGACGACTTCGGTGGCGAGGACGGTCCAGCCTTCAGGGCCGGAAGATCCCCGCGTGTGCGGGGACGACGCGGGTGTGGGGACGGGCTTGAACCCGCCAGTGGGAAGATCCCCGCGTGTGCGGGGACGACCCGGCCTGCCCCCGATCCAGACCGTGGGCGATCGGAAGATCCCCGCGTGTGCGGGGACGACTGACCCGGCGGAGCTGCCGTCGGGCAGGAAGACGGAAGATCCCCGCGTGTGCGGGGACGACCGTACGTCCGCCAGCAACCCGCCCCGGGGTCCGGGAAGATCCCCGCGTGTGCGGGGACGACGCACGGGACAGGTCTGACACGTCCTCCCAGGCGGGAAGATCCCCGCGTGTGCGGGGACGACCACCGTGTGCGCGCCTCACGGCAGCGGCTGCAAGGAAGATCCCCGCGTGTGCGGGGACGACTTGAAGCGGCCCATCATCACCTCATAAGGCGACGGAAGATCCCCGCGTGTGCGGGGACGACTCTGGTCCAGATGCTTGAGTCCCTGATCCGGGAGGAAGATCCCCGCGTGTGCGGGGACCACGACAGGCCGATCTGACGGGCCGCCCAGTTGCCGGGAAGATCCCCGCGTGTGCGGGGACGACTCGAGGGCAGGACTCGAACGAGGAATGGCGTGGGGAAGATCCCCGCGTGTGCGGGGACGACCCCGTCGTCGGGGCAGTCGATGACGGTCGAGTGGGAAGATCCCCGCGTGTGCGGGGACGACTCGCGGCGTGGCTGCCGTTTGATCAGCTCGTGAGGAAGATCCCCGCGTGTGCGGGGACGACTTGATGATCCGGGCGGGCTCCAGCGCGGTCTGAGGAAGATCCCCGCGTGTGCGGGGACGACGCAGACGCTGAACGGCGAGGACTGGGCGACGCAGGAAGATCCCCGCGTGTGCGGGGACGACCCGCCGCCCGATACTGCGAGCTGTCCGCCGACAGGAAGATCCCCGCGTGTGCGGGGACGACTGCGCATGTCGCTGGAGACCTCTGGTGCAGGCGGGAAGATCCCCGCGTGTGCGGGGACGACCTTTTGTGCGAAACCGTCCTGTACAGCCAACAGGGAAGATCCCCGCGTGTGCGGGGACGACCACACCGCTGAATCCGGTGTCGGGAGCTGGTGCGGAAGATCCCCGCGTGTGCGGGGACGACTTCACCTTCGTGTCGTCGGAGTAGGGCTGGTACGGAAGATCCCCGCGTGTGCGGGGACGACAGCAGCCGCTGGTAGGCGTCCGGTGACAGCCGCGGAAGATCCCCGCGTGTGCGGGGACGACTTGACGAGGTCAGCGCCGAGCGAGTCGATGCCGGGAAGATCCCCGCGTGTGCGGGGACGACGCCCTGGCTAGCTCGCTCCCACATCCACCACAGGGAAGATCCCCGCGTGTGCGGGGACGACTGTCGAGCTGGACGAGCAGCGTGAAGGGTCGGAGGAAGATCCCCGCGTGTGCGGGGACGACGACGCCGTCGAGGTGGACCGAGATCGACGCTAGGGAAGATCCCCGCGTGTGCGGGGACGACAACCGGCGGGGGTGATCCAGAGTGCCAGTCAAGGGAAGATCCCCGCGTGTGCGGGGACGACTCAGGCCAGTCGGACGCGATGCGGCGTTCGAGCGGAAGATCCCCGCGTGTGCGGGGACGACCGCAGCAACTCAGAGGCGAGCGCTTCGCGGGTGGGAAGATCCCCGCGTGTGCGGGGACGACTCGATCGACTTGTTAGTGAACGCTACGCCCCCGGGAAGATCCCCGCGTGTGCGGGGACGACGGGTTGCGGGGGATTTTTTCGTCTTCGGGGTCAGGGAAGATCCCCGCGTGTGCGGGGACGACGCCTCGCCGCCGTCTGCGCCGATGAAGATCCCCGCGTGTGCGGGGACGACGTCCTTGCTGGCCGTCCCCATGCCTCGGTGCGCGGAAGATCCCCGCGTGTGCGGGGACGACGGGTTGCGGGGGATTTTTTCGTCTTCGGGGTCAGGGAAGATCCCCGCGTGTGCGGGGACGACGCCTCGCCGCCGTCTGCGCCGATGAAGATCCCCGCGTGTGCGGGGACGACGTCCTTGCTGGCCGTCCCCATGCCTCGGTGCGCGGAAGATCCCCGCGTGTGCGGGGACGACAGTCACGACAACTCCCCCGCAACCCGTCATGGGGGAAGATCCCCGCGTGTGCGGGGACGACACGGCAGGCACCTCGGCGGTGGACGTGCCCGAGGGAAGATCCCCGCGTGTGCGGGGACGACGTCAGACAGCTGGTCGGCGGCAGGGCCGAGCAGGGAAGATCCCCGCGTGTGCGGGGACGACCTTGTCTGTGCGGCGGCGGCGGCCACGGTGCGGGGAAGATCCCCGCGTGTGCGGGGACGACAGCACCAAGGCGACCTCGCGGTGGCGGCTGGAGGGAAGATCCCCGCGTGTGCGGGGACGACCATGGCATGGATCTCAACTGACGCGGTGTCAAGGGAAGATCCCCGCGTGTGCGGGGACGACTCGGGCCAGTCGGACGCGATGCGGCGCTCCAACGGAAGATCCCCGCGTGTGCGGGGACGACCTGCCGGACTCCCACGCCCGGACCGTGCGGGGAGGAAGATCCCCGCGTGTGCGGGGACGACGTCAACCAGCCCCACGGCCCTGGCCGGTCCCTGCGCCGGTTGCAGGGAAGATCCCCGCGTGTGCGGGGACGACGACCATTTGGCAGCTCATCCGCTGTGGATTCCGGGAAGATCCCCGCGTGTGCGGGGACGACGCCCTTTGTTTTGATCCCAGGTCGAGCCGCCCCGGAAGATCCCCGCGTGTGCGGGGACGACACCCACGTCGCCGGGTTCCGCAAGTGGACCGAGGGAAGATCCCCGCGTGTGCGGGGACGACCGGCCGCGGCGGCGGAGGTGCCGCCACAGCGAGGGAAGATCCCCGCGTGTGCGGGGACGACGCCTCATCAACACCCCCGACGGACGGCTCATCAGGAAGATCCCCGCGTGTGCGGGGACGACCCAGACCCTCAACCTGACGCTACCCGCTGCGACGGAAGATCCCCGCGTGTGCGGGGACGACACTTGGCGAAACGGATTTCTTCTGGAATCCGCAGCTCCTTCATGAGCAGTCTTTCGCACCAAGCGTCAGCAATGCAAGCACTACCCCACCACTCTGAGCCGCACCGCCGGCCCGAAACTTGTCAGTGACTGTTGCTTCAATGCGGCCATGGACATTGAACGGGCAGCGTCAGCCCTGTGGGCCAAGTCCGACGCGGGCGGGAAACCCCACTCGCTCGTCGGGCACCTCCTCGACACCGCGGCCGTGGCCGAGTTGATCTGGACGGACTACCTGGCCCCCGCTGCGCGCGAGCACCTCGCGGCGGCGGCCGGCAACGGCGACGGGAAACAGCTCCTGGTGACACTGAGCGCACTTCACGACATCGGCAAGGCCACCCCGGCCTTTCAAGTCAAGGCACGGGACATCGGTCGTGACGATCTGGTGTCCGGCATCGAGTCCGCCGGGCTGTCCGTGCCGCCTTCAAACCTCAAGATCTTTCAAGATTGGCACCATGGCCGAGCCGGCGCCGTGGCCTTGAGAGAGATCGTCCCAGCGGCCCAATGGAAGTCATGGTCTTGGGCCGCCCCGCTGATCGAAGGTCACCATGGTCGGTACGGCGGGCCAGCCGGCCGACCGTCACTTGGGCACGGCGACCCGCAATGGGCTGCGGTTCGCCACCACCTGGCCGCCAAGGTGCTGGGGCAGCTCGGAGTTGACCTAACTAGTTGGTCCCCCAGTCGGCCGTCCCGAGGAGTTCAGACCGCATTCGGTGGCCTGATCGTCATGGCGGACTGGATTGCTTCGTCTGATCTGTTCCCCGGGCTCGGCCTCGTCGACGTCGACATCTTGACAGCACGGCAACGGGCCCGATCGGCGTGGGACCGGCTCGGCCTCGACGCCGGCTGGACGACACAGTCGCTGTTGACCTCCATTGACGAGTTCCCCGCACACTTCGGGTTCCACCCCCGGCCGCTCCAGGCGCTCGCTGTGGGCGCGGGCATGGGCGGATCGGGCCTCACCATCATCGAGGCGCCGATGGGAGAGGGAAAAACTGAGGCTGCGTTGGCCCTCACGGAGATGCTGGCCGCAAGCAGCGGAGCCAAGGGGGTCTTCTTCGCGATGCCCACTCAGGGCACGACGGATGCAATGTATGACCGAGTCCGTTCCTGGATGGAGACGGTCGATCCGACAGTTCCTGTGTCGCTGCTCCACGGCAAGGCGATGCTCAACGAGGCTTGGGTCAACCTCACTGAGGGCGTGGGAGTTGGCGAAGTTCACGATCTTGACGAGTACGGACTTCCGGCCGATGACTGGGGAGACGGTCAACGTTCGGCCGCCATGCCCTCAGCGTGGCTCGCCGGCCGACACCGGGGCCTCCTGGCAAGCGCCGGCGTTGCGACCATTGACCAAGTGCTGTGGGCAGCCACCCGCACCAAGTTTGTTGCACTTCGCCACGCTGGGCTGATGGGAAGGGTCCTCGTGATTGACGAGGTGCACGCGTTCGATGCCTACATGGGCGTGTTCCTTCACGAACTGCTCCGGTGGTGCGCCCGGATGAAAACGCCGGTGGTCCTCATGTCCGCAACTCTTCCAGAGAGCATCCGGACTGCCCTCGTCAACGCCTGGCGTGAAGGCGCGGGGCTGCCGCCCTCCGACGCCACTGTCGCCGCCTATCCGAGCATCCTGAGCGTCGCAGACAACGGCGAGCAGCAGCTCCGCAGCTGTGACCCGTACCGCCCAGACCTTGCGGTCGAGGTAGCTGCAGTCCCTGGCACCGGCGAGGATTCCGAGGGCAGAATCGCGTCGGAGGTCCGGGATCAGGTGAACGACGGCGGTGTGGCACTCGCAATCCTCAACACGGTGCGTCGCGCACAAGAGGTGTACCGGGAGCTGCGGCGACTCAACGTTCCCGCGATGCTCATCCATGGCCGGCTCACGGCTGCGGAACGGGCCGACCGCACTGCCCGGGCCGTTCGAGACCTGGGACCGGACGGCGACCGTCCTGGCACGCTGGTGATCGTCGCCACACAGATCGCCGAGCAGAGTTTCGATGTGGACGCCGATGTCCTGTTCACCGACCTTGCGCCGATGGATCTTCTGCTCCAGCGGATCGGGCGGTTGCATCGCCACGATCGGCCCGCCTCAGACAGGCCGAGTCGCCTCCAGCAGCCCAGGGTCCACGTCACTGGCCTCGACTGGGCAAACGGCGTTCCTCACTGGCCAGGCTCGTTTGCCGACAGTCCCGAGGCTGAGCCCCGGGACCCGCTCATCCGGCGTACCGTTTATCGGCCGGGCGGGCTCCTTCGTAGCGCAGACGCCCTTCGGGCCCCCGCCCTGTGGCACATCCCGTCCGAAGTCCCGCAGCTCGTTGCAGCCGCGTACTCAGATGCGCCCTCCGGAAGCCCGGCCTGGCAGGCGCTCCTTGCCGCTGCAGCCCGACATGAAACCGCTGAGCGGGAGTATCGCCGAAGTGTGGCCGCGACCTTTCGCCTCGACGGTGATCCGAAGACCACGAGGGTTGATCTGGTGAACCTGCATGCCCGGTCGTCATCCGCAACCCCCGATGATCGCCCCGTGGTTCGAGATGGCGAAGACAGCCTTGAGGTCATCTTGATCAAGCGAGTCGGCGACCGGTTGCAATCGTTGACAGGGACGCCCTTGGGCCACGCCGGCGAACGGGCGGCCGACAGAGACGTGGCTCGCCGGGTCCTGGCCGACTCCGTACGCCTGCGATGGCGGAAGGAGATGGCCGGCGCCAGTCCGTTGCCTCAGTGGGAGGGACTGCCGTTCCTGACAGGAAGCATCGTGACCGTTCTGGATGAGAACAATCTGGGCCACATCGGTGCCATGCCAGTGAGGTATGACGACGATCTGGGACTGGAGATTCTGTGAAAGGCCGGTGGGAAAACGTGCGTCCGGACGGATCTAGCGGCACTCGATCCCACATGACTAGAGTCCGCTCATGGCAAGCAATCCACATGTTGAAGGGGTGAAGTAGTGTCGCACTCCTTCCTGCTGACCGAGGAGTCCTGGCTTCCTGTCATGTCTACGGACGGCAAGGAACTCCGATCCCTCCGCACGGCCCTGCGCGATGCCGGGGATCTCGTCGGTCTCGCAACTGACGAGCCTCTGGCGATCCTTCCGATGGTGCGGTTGCTGTCGGCTGTCGTGATCGCCAGCCATGACATCACCAGTGCTGATGACATCGCTTCCCTGTGGGAGACCGGGAAGTTCACCGAGGGACTCATTGACGAGTATCTCGACGCTTGGCAGGGGTCATTCGACCTGTTCGGAGACCGCCCGTTCTACCAGGTCCCGGGGATCGAGCCGCTGAGCGGTGGCCCGCGGAACGCGAGGTCGATCCGGCTGGACGTTGCCTCTGGAAACAACGTCCCGTTGTTCAGCGCCGAGTTTGATGCCAGCACCACGCCGCTCAGCTTTGCTGAGGCCGCACTGGCACTGATCATCAATCACGGCTACGACACCGCATCGATCAAGACGGGCATGAAGAACGACCCGATCGCCAAGAGTGGGAAGACCACCGGCAACCCAACTGGGCCGCTCGGGCAGCTCGGCGGAATTGTCCCTTGGGGACGGAACCTGTTCGAGACGATCCTGCTGAACATTCCGTTCGGGCCCACCTCGGGGGAGGCTCGACCGGCATGGGAGCGCGAGTGGACGGCGTCGTGGGAAGTGAAGCAGCCTCAGGGCTATCTCGAGCTCGCAACGTGGCAGTCCCGGCGCATTCGGTTCTGGCCCAATGAAGATGGCGATGCCGTGAGCGGCGTCGTGGTGGGCGCTGGTGATCGCTTGTTGTTCGCCCCGCCTGACATGGAACCGCACACCCGGTGGCGGGAAGCCAAGTCCGGTCCCGATCGTCCAATGCGATGGTCCGCGGGCCAGCCAGCGTGGCGTGGTCTGGATTCATTGGTGGCGTTCGAGGGGGAATCCCGCACGAGCCTCCTCCTCCGCCAGATTCGTGAGTACAGCGATGACTGGCTGCCTTGGGACTATCCCCTCAACCTCATCTGTGTCGCAGCGACCTACGGCAACCAATCGGCCATCATTGAGGACGTCCACCTGGACTCACTTCCGCTCCCCGTCGCGGCACTCGCCGTTGACCGGAGCGTGCGTGATGCCCTGAGCGAGGTGGCCCGACGAGCAGAGGAAGTGCGGCGTGCCATCAATGATGTCGCGGGCCAACTCCGCGAGATCCAAGGTGCCGAGCGGATCGCCTGGGATTCGGGTCACCATCCTGGCAACGCTGCCTTGCCGCTCATGACTTCCCCGACCGAGCGACTGCTGACCGGTCTCCAGCGGCAGCCTGAGCGGCTGCATGAGGGGCTGCTGGCGTGGGACAGAGCCGTTGACACCATCGCGCGACAGGTCGTGGGACCGATGCTCGATGCAGCTCCCCCATCCAGTTTTCTCGGCCGCGAGACGGGCAGCAACGGTCGTGTCCTGAGGCTTTCGGACATCGAAGGACGGTTCAACTGGAAGCTGGACCAAGCCCTGGCCAGCCTCCGGCAGGAACGCGCATCAACTCGACAGAAGAAGGAGACGGACGGATGAGCGCCTATCTGTGGGAGATGGTTGACGACAAGGGACAGTTGACGGTCGAAGGAGGGGGTGGTGCACTCGCCGCCCTCAGAAGAAACCACGGAACTGAACCGGGCGACGACTTCACCACCTTGCGCTGGTATCGCCACCTGCGCCCAGATGGGCGCATCTCGAATCAACTTCGCGCAGAGCACGCCTGTCTGATCGCCTTTGGGCGCCACCAGCAAGGCCAGCCCTTCGCAGTCCATCAGTCAGGCAGACCGTTCGGATCCGCCCTTCGCGAGGTCCGTCGGAGCGGAAAGTTCAGTGAGGACGCACTGGACAGTCGGGTGAGCCAGTTCGCCACCGCTGGACAGATGACGGAACTCGCCCACCACCTGACGTCGCTCGTGGAGCTGATGGGAGCGACCAAGCGCCCCATCACTTTCGACTACACCGCGCTGTTCTGGGACCTCGTGAACATCCAGAACGAATTGCGCGCAGGCGCCGTACGCCGCCGCTGGGGTGCGGCGTACTTCCAGACCAACAAGAATGAAGAGGAATGACACCATGGCGAATCTCTACGTGAACCTCCATGTTTTGCAGGATGTCCCGCCGTCGAACCTGAACCGCGACGACAGCGGTTCCCCCAAGTCGGCACGATACGGAGGCGTGGAACGGCTCCGAGTGTCGTCGCAGGCATGGAAGCGAGCCATCCGGCTGGACTTCCTGGCCGACATCGATCGGCAGTCGCTTGGAGTACGCACGCGGCGGGTGAACGAGACCATCCGTGAGGCGCTGAACGAATCTGGTGTGCCCGCGGACGTGGCTGCCAGCCTCACCGTCGAGATCTTGGCGCAGATCGGCATCAAGGCAGGCAAGAAGGATGACGAGACGGCCTACCTGCTCTTCTTCTCGCGGCCCCAGGTAGTGGAGCTTGTCGAGGCGACCCACCGCCGCCCCGATCTCTGGGAGGACCCGAAGGCCCTCGCTGAGGCGATTCGTGTTCGCGAGGCCCTCGGGCATGGCCACTCCCTCGACGTCGCACTGTTCGGACGGATGGTGGCAGACCTCCCCGCGATCAACGTTGACGCCGCCGTGCAAGTCAGCCATGCGCTCGCGACCCACGCCGCTCCAACCCAGTTCGACTACTTCACTGCCGTCGACGACGCACAGGAGTCCGACGAGACTGGCGCAGGCATGATCGGCACCGTCGAGTTCAACTCGGCAACCTTGTACCGCTACGCAGCCCTGAGCGTGCCCGCGCTGATCGACAACATGGGTGAATCGGAACCGGCCGTGGCTGGAGTAGAGCAGTTTGTTCGCTCCTTCGTACGCAGCATGCCCACCGGCAAGCAGAACACCTTCGCCGCACACACCCGACCCGGCCTGGTGCTGATCGAGGTCCGTGACGACCGTCCTGTCAACTACATGTCCGCGTTCGAAGAGCCAGTTCTGGCCGACGGTCGCGGGTATCTGGCGCAGTCAGTCGCTCGCCTGAACGAGTTCGTCGGAACCGAAAGCGACCGCTGGGGTGATCAGCCGTTGCTGCGGATCAACAGCGCGGCTGCCGGCCTCGAGGTTGGAGCACTCGGCTCCACCGGAACGATGGACGAGCTCCTCAAGGCCGTTCGTGCTGCCGTCGACGAGGCGTCCTGATGGCCGTGGCAAGCATCGTGCTGCGGCTCGCCGGGCCCCTTCAGTCATGGGGGACGGTTAGCGAGTTCAATCGGCGAAGTACTGATCAGCAGCCCTCGAAGTCCGGAATCGTTGGCCTTCTTGCTGCCGCGAGCGGGCGCAGGAGAGGCGAAACGATCGCCGATCTGGTCGGCCTCGAGATGGGCGTGCGGGCCGACCAGCCCGGCTCATTGCTTCGGGACTACCACACAGTGTCCGCACTGGACCGAGGCCCGTTGCTGTCATCCAATGCAACCGCGAAAGGCTGGCAGAAGCCGACGACTCCGAAGAAATTCACTCACGTCACCACTCGCTTCTACCTCCAGGACGCAGCTTTCGTTGCCATCGTCCGTGGCGAGTCGCGACTGATTGAGACATTGGCGGACAGCCTGCAGCACCCCGTCTTCCCGCTCTTCCTCGGTCGCCGCAGCTGCCCACCGGCCGATCCGCTGCTGGTGAACGCTGCTGACGGCAGCCTGACATGGGACGGGACCATGCAGGACCTTCTCAAGACAGTGCCGTGGCAGGCCGGGGTGGCCGCGCGCCAGTCCCGTAGGCTCGGCAGCACGGTGAGATTGGCTGCAACGGTGGATGCGGCGGACGGCGATGATCTGGCCGGCGACATTCCTGTCAACTTCGCCCATCGAGACCGTGCATTCAGCACTCGCCGAGTGCAACATCTGTGGGTCGAGATTCCAACCGGGATGGAGCCGGATGCAGACGCGAAGTCCGCAGGCCACGACCCATTCGCTCTGCTGGGGTGGTGACAGTGGCGTATCTGGCAAGTGTCAGGCTGAACCCGCTGCGACGGGGGGCCCAGAATTTGATCTCCAATCGCCAACGTGTGCATGCGGCGGTTGCCGGTGTGGTTCCGCCTGCTCCCAATGGACGCCTGCTGTGGCGGCTCGAGGAACGACGCAACGAGGTGGAGCTGCTGATCCTCTCCCCAACGCGTCCAACCTTGGACCACATCGTCGAGCAAGCAGGGTGGATCGACAACCCCGACGGCGCTCCACGAGTGGCCAGCCTCGATCCCCTCCTGGGCCAGGTGTCGCGCGGCCGGCAGTTCGAGTTCAGGGTCGCCCTGAATCCTGTCGTGTCGACTCGATCGGTTGCCCATCCGACCGGCGGTCAAGCCAAGCGCCTGGAGTCTGGACAAGCCGTTCGGGTTGCCCACCGGACTGCTGCGCACCAACTCGAGTGGTTCCTGGATCGAACGGTCGGCGAAGTACCCCGCTGGGGGTTCACGGTCGGTTCTGATCCCGAGGACGCCCAGGTACAGATTGTCGGTCGAGAACAGGTCCGATTCTCTCGAGGTCGCGGAGCCGGACAAGTGCATCTCAACATCGTGACCTTCCAAGGACGCTTGGAGGTCGTCGACGTCGATGTGTTCAAGCAAGCTCTGCTGAATGGCATCGGCAAGGCCAAGGCGTACGGCTGCGGTCTGCTCACACTCGCACCGCCAAGGACCGTGGATGTGGTGGCACGCGGGCGCAGCTGATCTCCATCGCGTCGAAGATCGGATCAGCACGGTCTACGTGGAGCGATGCCACCTCGACCGTGATGAGAACGCGGTGGTCTTCATCAATCGACAGCAGCGCGTGCGATTGCCGGCCGCAATGATCGGCGCGCTGCTCCTTGGTCCAGGCACCCGGGTCACCCAAGCTGCCATGGTTCTTCTGGGAGACTCTGGCACCAGTGTCTGCTGGGTCGGAGAGCACGGTGTCCGGATGTACTCTGCTGGCTTGGGCCCGGCGCGAAGTGCGCATGTCATTCAGAGACAAGCATTCTTGGTGTCGCGGCGGGAGGATCGGCTGCGAGTGGCCAAGAACATGTATGTGATGCGGTTCCCCGACGACGACGTTGCGGACGCAGATCTTCGTCGTCTGCGCGGCATGGAGGGCGCCCGCGTCAAGAAGCTGTACCGCGAGCACTCCGAACGCACCGGCGTGAAGTGGGTGCGACGAGAGTACAAAGCAGGAGATGCCTACGCCGCCGGCGACGACGTCAACCGCGTCCTCTCGGCCGCAAACAAGGCCCTGTATGGGCTGGTCCACGCCGCCATCGTTGGGGTGGGAGCCAGCCCTGCCCTCGGCTTTGTCCACACCGGATCCGCAGTGTCGTTCGTGCTCGACATCGCCGACCTCTACAAGGCCGAATACACCATTCCACTTGCCTTCGAGCTTGCTGCGGCAGGCAGAACTGAGGAGAGCGACGCCAGATGGGCCCTTCGCGATCGAATCAAGGACGGTCGCCTCATGCCCAGGGTTGTCAAAGACATCTTGTCGCTACTACTCGAGGACAAGGTCGAAAATGAATCAGCCTCGACGGGATTGTGGAGCGAGGACGACACGGTCCTGCCCCAGGGGCACAACTGGGACTTGGACTGGTTCCTGGCCAACCCTGACTACGCGGTGATCGAGGGCCCGAACTTCGACGAGGTTCCGTTCTGATGGTCGTCGTCGTGCTCGTCGCTGCCCCGCCCGGCCTACGGGGACACCTCACGCGGTGGATGGTCGAGATCCACGCAGGAGTGTTCGTTGGATCCCCCTCCCAGCGGGTACGGGACCAATTTTGGCTGACGCTGACTCAGCGAATTGGCGACGGTCACGCCGTTATGGTCGAACCGGTGAGCTCCGAGCAGGGCTGGACGGTTCGGACCGCGGGCCGCGACCGCTGGACGCCCGTCGACTTCGACGGCGTACTCCTCATGGCCCGACCCGACGGAGCAGTCAACGTGACGGCGACGCCAACCTAACCCGCCTCCAGCCCGGTCCGGCTCAGTCCCTGGCGCCGATCCGTTCGGTGATGGTGGCGCGATAGAGGTCTTCGAACCGCTCCAGTCGATCCCGGTAGTAATCGGCCCGTTCCGGTATCGGATGGGTCACCTTTCCGACCGGCACTTCGGCGGCGGGCACGTCGGGCACAAGGGTGGCCAAGGCGTACAGCGCGGTCCCGTGCATGGTGGAGCGCTTGATGTCGACTGGTTCGACGGGGTGCCCGGTCGCGTCGGCGACGAGCTGCAGCAGCCCGGGGATGTTGTTGGAGACCCTCCCCGAGGCGCGCAGCGCGACCGGCTCTCCGGACACCTCGGTCACCTGCTTGGCCAGACGCGCGTAGCACAGGGCGACCCCTTCCAGGCACCCGCGATAGAGGTCCTCGGGGCCCTCGGAGTAGTTCAGGTCGCGCAGCACCATCCGGGCATCACCGGCCCAACCGGTGGCCCGTTCGCCGGTCAGGAACGGCAACACCAACGGGGTGGCCTGCTTCGGTTCGGCCTGCAGGATCGCATCGCGGCGCGCCAGGTCGGGCAGCCGGAACGCATTCTCCATCCAGGTGACCATCCGGCCAACGTCGTTGAGTGCTCCGCCGACCAGGCTGCGGTTGCGGTCGACGCGATAGCACCACAGCCCGGGCGGCAGCTGCGGGGCAACCTCGTCGACGAGCACCCGCATCGCGCCGGACGTCGCGAACGACACCACCGGCGTACTGGGGCCGGTCGCGCCTGACCCCAACCCGGACGCGAACCCGTCCGGGATCACCGGAAACCAGGCCGCGTCGGCCAGTGCCGGCCACCGCTTGGCGACCACCGAGCTGACCGGCCGCACCGGTTGGTCGGGGTCGGCGATGCGCGACAACTGGCGTTCCTCAATGCCGGCGACGGTGAGCATGGTCGGGTCCCATTGCCCCGTACGCCGGTCCAGCAGCCCGCTCCACGCGGCGGTCGCCGTCGCGGCGGCGGTGTCGCCCAGCAGGCGCAGCCACACGTATTCACCCAGGCTCAGCCATCGATCCACCGATTCGAAGACCTCGGGTCGCTCGGCGTGGACCCAGCGCAGCATCGCGGGCAGGTGGGAGGTGTGGAGCCTGGCGCCGGTGCGGTCCTGCACCTCGCGTTCGTCCAGTTCGAAGCGCATCGCCTTGACCTCGCCGGCGGACCGGGAATCGGCGTACGTCATGCATGGGGTGATGGCGTTGCCGGCGCGATCGACGCCGACCAGCGTCGCAGCGAAAGTGTCCATCGCCACCCCGGCGATCCGATCGGCGACATCGGGCACCACCAGCCGATCCAGGATCTCGCTGACCTCGGCGACCACCCGGTCCGGCTCGATGGTGGAGGTCCCGTCCGAGGCGGAGGTGAAGGAGTGTTCAAGCTTGTCGCGCCGCTTGGACAGCGACCGGCCGGTGGCGTCGTACAGGCAGCCACGGGTGCCGCTGGAGCCCACGTCGAGGGCCAGCACGAGGGGGTCCTGGGCCGCTTCCGGTGACACGCTGAACTTCGCCATGGCACAACGGTAGGCCCGTCGGTCAGGTGTGGCGCGGGCGGATCCGTAGATGGTCCTGGCCCGTACGCCGGGTCAGCGGGTCAGCGGGTCAGCGGGTCAGCGGGTCAGCGGGTCAGCGGGTCAGCGGGTCAGCCGATGATGACGGACTCGAGCTCCCCGACTCGGATGGTCTGGCTCGCGGTGACCTCGATCTCGAAGCTGCCGGACTGGCCGGTGTTGGACGACCAGGTGATCAGCCAGGTGGTCGTGGCTGTCAGTTCGTGGTGGCCGGGGTTGAGGTAGCGGAAGCCGCAGTTGGGTGAGGGCGTTCCAGCGGGAACGCCCTTGCGCCACGGGGTCGTGGTGGTGCAGCGGATCGGTGCGACTTCGGGGTCTCCGACGTCGAACACAACCTGCTTGATCTCGGCGTGGGAGTCAACGGTGATCCCGGCCAGGCTGATGCCGTGGTCGAACGCTTCAGGGTCCTCGGTCCACAGCCAGTAGGGATAGCCGACGACGGCCATGTTCCACTCGTTGATCGACGGATCTGGGCCGAGCACTGGCGTCCCGGCGGGGAGCTTCACGGTTTCGCTGAGGTGCAGGTTGATCTGCTCGGTGGTCGGCGGCGCCGGGGCGGCACTTCCACCGCCGCCGCCTCGGTTGCCGATGCAGGTCGCGATGTTGTCGATGACGCCGTCCGCCGCCCCATCGGCAGCACAGGAAGCGCGGTTCTCACGCGGAGCATTCGGATCCACCCTCACCGGAGACCCCGACCGCCCCGGGCCATCTGTACGGTCAGGCTGGACGGGCCGCTCGTTGACAGGGGGACGGCCACCGGGCATGCCTCCCCTGACTCCGTCTGCTCGGAGCCTGTACTCGTCCTCTCCAGGACTTGCACCGCCTCCTTGAGCGAACGCGGCTACCGGAGTCAGCAGGGCAAAGGCAGCAAACAACGTGAGTGCTAGTCGGAGATAGGGCATGCGTTGACCTCCTCGGGCTCGCCGTCGTCAATCTTGAGTCGCCCATCGGTCGGGTCATGCCTAAGCGAGAGCGTCCAGTAGGTCAGCTTCCCGGGATACGACTCACCGTCGTCCTCATATGTGGTCACCGTCCCGCTGCCGTCCATGCACGCGATCAGTGCCACCTCAGAGCCTTGAAACGTCACGCCTCGAGCTGGCGCCGCCACGGTAGTCAGCTCGCCCTTCAACTCGCCTCTTCCATCATGCATGTCACGAAGGAGCAAGCGTTGTCCTTCTAAAAAGGGGCCCGAAGCGCGTTCCTTCATGTAGTCCGAAGGCTCTGGTGAACCGCCAGCCTTCATCTGCCGAACCCACTCATCCCAGAATTCTTGATACACCTGCATCGCTTCGGCCTCGAGTTCGTCCAGGCGTACCTGCTCGGCCCGTTCCTCCTCGCTGCAACTGCGCGCCTCCGGATAACGGGCACCATCAGGCGTACAGGTCGGCTCTGGAGTCGGCACGGACGACGCCGACGTCGGCGCGGACGTCCCACCGCCGGTTGGCGCCGGCGACACCGGCGGGCCACCGGTGTCGGTCTGGCACCCCGCCGTCAGACACACCAGCAGCGCCGCCGTCGGCAACCACTTCATCCAGGCCACGATCAACTCCGATCCAAGGAAGTGCCCTCAGTCTGACCGCCCCCAGGCGAAGAAATCGAGAGCAGTTCTGGAGTTATCCACAGAAATGGCCCATTGTTCACCCAACCGTTATGAACTCACCAGTCCTGCGACCACGTTGGCGATGGCATGGACCAGCGCCCCGGGTAGCGGCCAGAGTCCGGTCCTTCCCCCGCGACTGCACGACCAGATAGATCACCGTCGGCAGACAGAAGAGTACGAACTCGGTCATGTCCGCCACGGTACGAGAGGGAGCCCTCCCCTGAAGCGTCCGCGCCTGACCTGAGCCATGGCCAAATCGTCCGTCGCACACCGCTGCGCAGGACACTTCAGGGCGAGCCGCACGTCTTCCAAGCCCAGCGACCCAGCAGCTCTGGAACACTGACCGGGTGGCATCGGATGAGCGAGTGGTTCTGGCGCCCAGCAAGGCGACTGCGGTTTCGGGACATCCTCATCGCCGACGAGCACCAGCGCGCCACGTATCTGGCTGTGAAGCGGTCAGCCGCGGCGACCACGCACGACTGGGGTGAGTACACCTCAGCCAAGGCGTCGGTCGTTGCCGAGATCCTCGCCTCCGTCGACGCCTGAGCCGGACGGTCCATGGGACGCCGGATCCCGGCGTACGCCACCCGTTTTGGTCAACTCGATCGGCCGAAACGCTCGAATCGGGACCGGAACGCCCATCGAGTTGACCAATACGGGCACGGCAGGACCGGCCCCCAGGCACGGGACCGAAGGGGGCGTGGCAGGACCAGACTCCGGCGCAGGCCAGGCCCCTGAAACGTCCCCGCCAGCCGGCCGCCAGGGACACATCGCCCACGAGCCACGTCAGGCTCGAACGTTTCAGGGACCCCACCCCCACTCACACGACCGTCCATGGCAGGGTGAAACCAACCCCCCCACCCAAGGAGCACCATGTTGCGCAAGATCGCCGTGATCATCGCGGCTGCAGCCCTCGCCCTCACCGCTCTGGCCGCCCCGGCCAACGCCGATCCGCGGCCCCGCGAACGTGAGGTCCGCGTCATGTCCTACAACATCCACCACGCCCAGGGCGTTGACGGCGTGCTGAGCCTGGACCGGATCGCCGCCGAGATCACCCGCGCCGATGCCGACGTCATCGGCCTGCAGGAAGTCGACAACCACTGGGAGCGCAGCGACTTCGCCGACCAGGCCCAGGAGCTCGCCGACCGCCTCGGGATGCATGTCGTCTTCGGCGCCAACCTCGACCTGCCACCTGCCGAGGGCCAGACCCACAACCAGCAGTACGGCACGGCGATCCTGAGCCGCTACCCGATCGTCCGCAGCGAAAACACCCTGCTCACGAGCATCGACTACCCCGAGCGCCCGACTGAGCAGCGCGGCCTGCTGACCGCCACGATCAACATCCGCGGGGTACGCCTCGAGGTCCACAACACCCACTACGACCACCAGCGAGCCGAGCAGCGGGACCTGTCAGTCACCGAGACTCTCGAGATCTTCGAGCGCAACGACCGGCCGGCAGTCCTGCTGGGCGACCTGAACGCCGAGCCCGACTCGGCTGAAATCCAGCGCCTCACCACCGTCCTCGACGACGCCTTTGCGGGTCGCGACGATGCCAACACGCTGCCGTCGGAACTGCCGACCAAGCGGATCGACTACATCCTCGGCCGCGACGTCAGCTTCAGCGACGCCGAGGTCGGCACCACGCTCGCCTCGGACCACCTGCCCGTCGCCGCAACCATCACCTTCTCGGCTCGCCCCGGCGCCTGAGCACCGACGCCGCAGAAAACGCCGCCCCAGCGGCGGTTGGTCGCGCTGATGAGGTCGACCAACTGCCGCTGGGGCACGCTTTTCTGTCGAGACTGCCCGGAATCAGCCCAAGTCGTCGGTGCCGAAGGTGTCGCACTGGTTCGGATCGCCGGTCTGATAGCCGACCTGCAGCCAGTGCCGCCGCTGCTCCGAGGAACCATGAGTCCAGCCATCAGGGTTGACGTCGCCGCCGGACTGCCGCTGGATGTGGTCGTCACCGACCGCGCGAGCCGCATCGGCGGCCTCCAGCAGGTCCTGCTCACCGATGTCGCCGATCGGGCTGTCGGGCAGGTTCTTCTCGTTGGCA
Source organism: Parenemella sanctibonifatiensis (assembly GCF_002250565.1). Lineage (GTDB taxonomy): Bacteria > Actinomycetota > Actinomycetes > Propionibacteriales > Propionibacteriaceae > Parenemella > Parenemella sanctibonifatiensis. The sequence goes on along the minus strand of NZ_NMVJ01000009.1, from coordinate 84,586 downwards.
AACCACACCCCGGCATAGCAATCAGCCTGGAGCTCCAGGCGTACGCCGGCGGACTTCGGCCCGGTTGAGCGGTCCCGCTGCGCCTGCTCCATGGTGCCGGTGAGGTTCTGTACGTGGTGGCCGAACTCGTGGGCCAGCACGTACGCCTCCGCGGCATCGCCGCCCTGCGCCCCCAGCTGACCCAGCAGCTGGTCGAGGAACTCGATGTCCAGATAAACACCCATGTCACCGGGGCAATAGAACGGCCCGACTTGCGCGGTCGCCCGTCCGCAGGCGGTCGAGACCTCCCCGGTGAAGGGGTGGATCTGCGTCACCTGATAGCCCTTCATGGCGCCTTGCCAATAGGCCTGGATGGAGTTCGTGTACGCCACGTAACGACAGTTGCGATCGTTCTCGATGTCCTCGACGGTCTGGCAGTGCTGCAGGCTCGGCTCGGCGGGCCCGGGCTCCTCCGCCCCACCACCGGCCAGAATCGCCGACGGATCGAGCCCGAACACCAAGGCCAAGATCACGACGACGATGGCACCGCCACCACCGACCGCGATCCCGCCGGCGCGCCTGCCGCCCCCGCCGCTGCCGACCTGGGACGGGTCAAGCTTGGCGCCATCCTGATATTGCATGTCGTCTCCTCGATACCGGTGGGCAGCCACGGCACCGCCCACCGCAGATTATTCCGTGCCGCCTGCTGGCGCTCGCAGGTGACTACCTGTTGGGTCGCGCCGCCGACAGCATCATGGTGGTCATCGACCGGGAGACCCCACAGGTCCTCCACATCAGTGAGGGCCGCAGCCTGGTCGGCTACTCGTTCGCAGAGCGGCGGTGGGTCACCACTGGACCAGCGCCCTGACGGCCCGGAAGGGCTCAGTTGAAGGTGATCGCCTTGAACTTCTCTGTCTGTTCCCGGATCCCGGTCTCGGTCGGGAAGCGTTCGACCGAGCTGGCGCCGTAGAAGCCGACGATGCCGTCGGTGTTGTCGAGCACGTACTGGGCGTCCTCCGGGTTGGCGATCGGGCCGCCGTGGCACAGGCACAGGATGTCGGGATTGACCGTACGCGCCGCGTCGGCCAGCTCCTGCACCTTCGCCACTGCCTCGTCCAGGGTCAGCGCGGTCTGGGCACCGATCGAGCCCGAGGTCGTCAGTCCCATGTGCGGCACCAGGATGTCGGCGCCGGCCTTGGCCATGTCCTTGGCCTGCTCTGCGTCGAACACATAGGGCGAGGTGATCAGGTCCAGCTCGTGCGCCTCTCGCACCATGTCGACTTCGAGCCCGTAGCTCATCCCGGTCTCCTCCAGGTTGGCCCGGAAGACTCCGTCGATCAGCCCAACGGTCGGGAAGTTCTGGATGCCGGCGAAGCCGATGTCCTTGATCTGGCGCAGGAAGTGGGGCATCACCCGGAACGGGTCGGTGCCGTTCACACCGGCCAGCACTGGCGTACGCTTCACCACCGGCAACACCTCGTTGGCCATCTCCATCACGATCGCGTTCGCGTCCCCGTAGGCCAGCAGCCCCGACAGCGAGCCGCGTCCGGCCATCCGGAAGCGGCCCGAGTTGTAGATGATGATGAGGTCGATGCCGCCGGCCTCGGCCGACTTCGCCGAGATGCCGGTGCCAGCGCCGCCTCCCACGATCGGCTTGCCCTCGGCGACCTGACGGCGGAATCCTTCGAGGATGTCGGTGCGGTTCATGCCTGTCGTTCCTGATTCTTGAGCTGGAGCTGCTGGTGCAGGGCCTCGGCCAAGGTCTTGCCGAAGCCGGCATCGTTGATGTGGCTGTCGAGCTCGTGGATCTCGACCGGGCTGTCGGCCAGGCCCTCGCGTACGGCGGCGAACAGCGCCTGATCGGCCTCCCGGTCCTCGAAGGGACCCTCGGCGATGTCGATCCCGGACACCCCCCGCAACGGGATGAAGAGCTGCGTCGGGGCTGTGGCCGCGGCGAGCTTGGCGGCGATCCGCCGGCCCAGCTCGGCGTTCTCCTCGACGGTGGTGCGCATCAGGGTCACGGTCGGGTTGTGGACCACGAAGGTGCGCTGATCGAACTTCTCGGGCACCGACTCGCGCGGCCCGAAGTTGACCATGTCGAGGGCGCCGAGGCTGACCACCTGGGGGACACCAGCAGCGCCGGCCGCTTCGAGCCGATCCGGTCCAGCGCTCAGGACACCGCCCACCAGATCGTCGGCGAGCTCGGTGGTGGTGAGGTCGACGACGCCCGCGACCAGACCGTCGGCGACCAGCCGCTCCATCGCGCGGCCGCCGGCGCCGGTAGCGTGGAAGACCAGCACCTCATAGCCAAGCTCCTCCAAGGTATGTCGCGCCTCATCGGCGGCCGGGGTCGTCAACCCGAACATGCTGACCGCCACCACCGGCCGGAATTCCTGCTCTTGGTGGGGCTCGGCGTACGCCTGTGCCATCCCGGCGATCCCGGCCGCGGCATTGCCGAGCACCTTCGCTGAGACCGAGTTGATGCCGGCGATGTCGACCACCGAATACATCAAGGTGGCGTCGACCTCGCCGACGTAGGGCGCGACGTCTCCCGAGGCCATCGTGGAGACCAGCAGCTTCGGGAAGCCGACCGGCAGCGCCTGCATCGCGGGGGCGGCGGCCGAGGAACCGCTCGACCCACCGAAGGCCAAGAGCCCGTGGACCCGGCCCTCCTCGGCCAGCTGGCGCACGATCTCGGCGGCACCGCGCCCCATCACGTCCATCATTTCGCCGCGGTCGCGGCGTTCCCGCAACGCCGCGGCATCCTCACCGGCGGCATCGATGACCGCCTCGGCGGTGACGTCCACGTCAGTCCGGTCCGAAAAGGACCCCACGTCGATGGTGAGGGTGTCGACGCCGTGCTCCTGCAGTCGGGCGACCAGCCACGCACCCTCCTCACCCTTGGTGTCGAGCGTCCCCAGGACGGCCACGGTTGCCATGCTCTGCTCCCCTCTCCTCGCCCCCGGCGCATCCACCGGACCTGTCTCGGATGCTACTCGCGGCCACCAGTGCAGATCGCCCCACCCGGCCACGACCAGACCAACCGATGGAACAGTGACCGGCTAAGCTCCCCCGCATGTCGACGATGCAGGATTCCTTGCCGAAGCACCCCCACATCACGATCCCTGACGAGCTGGAGCAGGCCTGGCTCTGGATGGAGAACGCCGGCAACGGCGACACCACCGACCACGGCTACTACCTGACCCCGGTCACCAGTGAGTTCCAGGTCAGCATCGTCTTCACCCCCAACGCCACCCTGGAGGGCTGGTTCGAACCGGACTCGCCGGCCGCCGCCCGGCTGCTACCGATCGCCGAGTTGGACGGCAGCGGCAGCATCGGCGCCCTGTGGCTCGACGACGAGGATCAACTCAAGGTGGTCGGCCTCAGCAGCGAGGGCAGCGCCTTCCTGCTGGCCGACAACGTCCTGGACTTCCTCACCCTGGTCGCGATCGGCTACGACGAACTCAACGAGATCTCCTTGGCGTTGCCGCCAGAATCCACCGAATCCGTCGAGCTGGCTGAGCCCTTCCGGACCTGGCTGGCCGACACCTTCTCCGTCGATGTCCCCGAGGAGTGGCACAGCGTCGGCGACGACGACTTCACCGCCTGGGTGAACGCCCAGCTCGGCCAGGAGACGGTCGTCCCCAGCGTTGATGCCGATGCCGAGCCCGGTACGCCAGTGGCCGGTTCGGTGGCCCAACTGCTGGACCTCCTCGGGCGGCCGGTCGACGACCCGGCCATCGCCGAGACGCTGGCCCAGTTCGGTGTCGACCTGGCCGGCAAGCCGGTCACCCGGGCCGGAGGAAAGCTGCGCAAGGCCGGCCTCGAGGTGGAGGCCGAGCAGAAGGTCCTCACCACGATCTGGATCACCGCGGCCGCTGCCACCCCGCCGGCGCCGCTGCTCGAACCGGCCGCCCCGACGCTGGAGGACGCGCTCGCCTCCCTCGGCGAACCGGAATGGCGCGGCGATGGCGCCGCCAACTGGATCACCGGCGGCAAGGCCCTCCACCTGACGTACGACGACTCCGGCCTGAAGCTGGTCACGCTGATGCTGGACTGGCCCGGCAAGGACTGACGCCGGCCGTCGGTCCTGTCGGACGAGCACACCCGCCTGGTCCGACCGTCGAGTCACCCCGTTTCGCTGACGGGTCGGCTCAGATCAGCAGCGGGACGCAGACGGCCAGAAAGACCACGACGACGGCCATCCCGATCCCGAGGGTGATGAGGGCGTTGACCGACAGGCCAGCCTCGTCCTCCTCGTCGATCTCGTCATCAACCAGGTCGTCCTCGACCAAGTCCGGCTCGTCGTGAGTGCTCATGCCGCCACCCTCGCGATGTCGGCGACCAGGCCGACGGCCAAGATCACGAAGATCACGGCCATGAAAGCGGTGTAACCCCACCGGCCCTTGTGGTCGGACTGCCAAAACCGGCGTACGCCCGCGATTCCCGACACCACCGCCACGGCACACAGCAGGATCCCGACCGGCGCCGCGACCGCATTGCTGAGATTCAGCACCGGCACCAGGACCGGGATCAACAGATAGGTGATCAGGCAACGGATGCCCGACACGATCAACGACGTGCGGTACGCCCGGTGCGCGCCGTCGGCAGCGCGCCGATTCTTGCCCTGCACCCGCAACAGCCGGCGCATGAAACGGTCGGCGGCGGAGTCGGAACGGTACGCCGGCGGCGCGACAACCGGCGCCGCCTCCTGCTGGGTGACCGACATGGTCCCCTCCTACCGATCCGATCCAGTACCTCAGTGGTCCAGCGCGACTCTACCAAGCCGGTCTCACTGACCGGTCCGTCTCATTCGTAGCTGGCCTTCCACTCCTCATAGGCGGCCTGCTGCTGGTCCCATTCGTCCTCTCCGACCACCTGCCGCAGCGCCGCCCGGGTCTCCTCGTTCCCGTACGCCCGGAAGTCCAGCTCGTGCCCGTCGGCGACCAGCTTCACCAGAATCTGGGATCCGCCGGCGGCGTTCTCGTCCTCGGCACTCAGCTTGTTTGCCACCACGACCCGGCACAGCTCGGCCACGTCCCGCGGCGAGACCTGCCGATCGCTGCTCCACGTGGGCGCCCCATCGACATAGCCGGGCTCCATGACGACCTTGGCCCGGGCGCCCTCCAAGGTCACCGTCCGGGTCCAGTTGTGCGGCGGCGGCACCGACCCGGTGTAGAGCTCGAGGCTTCCCGAGATGTCCTCGGTGTTGCACCAGTCAGCCGACGGATTGCTCGCGCTGGGGATCAGACCACAGCCCGTCAGCGCCAGCACGGCCACCACCGACCCCACTGCGACCAGTGTGCGCACCGGCTTCATGATCGTTCCCTTTCGTCTGCCCACTCGTCTGACCACTCCATGGTCGGCCATGCCAGGGCCAGCGCCCCTGAAGCGTCCGCGCCAGCGGGGCGCCATGCTCATAGTGTCCTCCACGAGCCCCAGAACCGGACGTTTCAGGGCGTACGCAGACGCCGCCACCGGCGCCGCGGGGGCCTCGGCAAACAAGTGGCCGACCCGCACCGCCCGGCGTAATGTTCTTCGGGCTATGAAGACTTTTCCCCCGCGCGTGCACGCGTACGGCATCCCGGCGACTGCGGAGGGCCCCTATCCGGTGGAGCTGCCCAGCACCGGCGAGACTCCTGACACCCGCAGCCCGGCCCGCTTCGTGCTGTGGCTGATCCTGCAGGCCAAGAGCCTGTTCGTGGTCTGCATCGTGCTGGCGGCGCTGTGGATGGTGCCGACCGCGATCATGCCTTGGTTGCTGGGCCGCACCATCGACACGGGCATCGCCACCGGCGACCTGCAGACCACGCTGGTCTGGTCCGGCATCTATCTGCTGGCCGTCCTGGTCAGCATCATCGGCGGCATCGCGCTGCACGGAGCCGCGGTCGCGCAGTGGCTCAACGTGATGTTCCGATCGATGATGCTGGTCAACCGCAAGTCGGCCGAACTGGGCCACAACCTGCCTCGCCGCGCCCCCACCGGCGAGGTGCTGTCGGTCGCGATGGGCGACTCCGACATCTTCGGATCCCTCGGCGAGATCGGTTCGCGTGCCGTCACGGGCCTGGCGACGATCTTCATCGTCGCCGCCATCATGCTGCAGGAGTCGCTCCAGCTCGGCCTGATCGTGCTGGTGCTGGCTCCGGTGATGGTGATCATCTCCCGGCCCTTGCTGAAGCCGCTCAGCGAGGCCCGGATGCGGCAGCGGACCCGATCCGGTGTCCTGACCGGCATGGCCACCGACATTGTCGCCGGGCTGCGGATCCTGCGTGGCGTGGGCGGCGAGCGTACCTTCGGCGACAACTACGTACGCCAGTCCCAGTCGGTCCGCCACGCCGCCAACACCGCCGCACCCTGGCAGTCCGGCGTCGACGCGCTCGCGACGCTGATGAGCGGTGCCCTGATGGTCACCGTGGTCTGGCTGGGCACCCAGCAGGTGCTCGACGGCGCCCTCACGCCGGGCCAGCTGGTCGCGTTCTTCGGGTACGCCGTCTATCTCACCAGCCCGATCCAGACCCTGTTCATGTTCATCAACCGGTGGAACCAGGCGCTGGTCTCCGCAGAGAAGGCGCTCGGTGTGCTGCGTCAGTCGCCGCCGTGGACCGAGCCGACCGACCCGCAACCGTTGCCGCTCGGCGCGACCATCGTCGACGAGCACTCCGGGCTGCGGATCGAACCGCACCAGCTCACCGTGCTGGTCTCGGCGGTGCCCGACGAGACCGTCGCGCTGGCGGACCGGCTGGGCCGCTACCTGCCCGATGACGACGACCCGGTGCCGCTGGGGGCCGAGGGCGACCTCAAGGGCCGTGCCGCCAAGAAGGAACGGCGTCGGCTCGCCGAACAGCGCGCGGCCCAGGCGGCCCGCGACGCCGAACGTGCCGGTGGCCGCTGGGGCGTCACCGTCGGCGGGGTGGACCTGTCCGAGGTACGCCTGGCGGAGACCCGTCGCACCATCGTGGTGTCCGACGCGTCCGCCGCCGTCTTCGCCGGCACCCTGCAGGGGCTGGTCGACCCCCACCGCAAGGCCAACCGCGAGGAGGCCGAACGGGCGCTCTACGTCGCCAGCGCCGAGGACGTCTGGGATGCCATCCCGGGCGGCTGGTCCGGCACCATCGACGAACGCGGCCGCGGCCTGTCCGGCGGTCAGCGGCAGCGGCTGGTGCTGGCGCGCGCCCTGGTCCTGGACCCCGACGTACTGGTCCTGGTGGAGCCGACCTCGGCGGTCGACGCCCACACCGAGGCCCGGATTGCCGAGCGGCTCACCGAGGCCCGCCGCGGGCGTACGACCGTGATCACGACGGTGTCGCCGCTGTGGCTGCACCACGCCGACCAGGTGGTGTTGGTGGTCGACGGCCGGGCCGTCGCCACCGGCAGCCACGAGGACCTGCTCCACAACGACGACTACCGGGCCATCGTCGCCCGCGGCATGGATGAGGAGGCATCGTGACCGACACACTCACCGAGCCGCGCTTCGAGGGATCCGCCGAGTCCTGGCGTACGCCCGACAACTCCCGTCCCGACCTGCCCGGCGAGCTCTTCGCGGACCGGTCGACCAGCTGGGGCGACCGCGCCAAGGCACTGCTGCACCGCTACACGCTGCGCCGGGAACGCGCCGAGGAATGGTACGCCCGGACCCGCTCTGACCAGGCCGGACTGCCGGTGGCCGGCAACAAGGAGGTCGGCCGCTTCCTGCGACAGCTGATCAGCACCAAGCCGTGGATCGTGGTGCTGGTCGTCATCGCCAACGTGGCCGCCGCCGTCTCCGCGGTGCTGTTGCCGGCACTGCTCGGCGGCATCGTGGACCGGGTCCAGGCGGGCGATCCGACCCTGGTGGATGCGTTGACCGGGCTCGCCGCGATCGCGATTGGGATCGTGCTGTTGCAGGTGTTGCTGCAGTTCCTGGCGAAGACCGTGACGACCCTGTTCGGCAACGACCTGCTGGCCCGGGCTCGGGAGTCGGTGGTCCGTTCGGTGCTGCGACTGCCGCTGTCGCGCGTGGAGTCGACCAGTTCGGGCGACCTGGTCACCCGCGTCACCCGCGATGTCGCGGTGATGGGGGAAACCGCTGCCTGGGCGTTGCCGATGGGCGTCGTCTCCGGTGCCACCGTGGTCATCACGCTGATAGCGATGGTCATCACCTCGCCACTGCTGGCGTTGCCGAACCTGGTGGCGCTGGCCCTGTTTTTCTTCACCGCCCGCTGGTATCTGCCGCGTGCCCTGAAGGGGTACGTCGCCGAGGGCAACTCCTATTCGGTGGCCAACTCCGCGCTCACCGAGTCGGTGGTGGCCTCGCGCACCGTCGAGTCGCTGAGCATCGAGGGCAGCCGGGTCCGCCACACCGACGGCGACGTCGAGCTGGCCAGCCAGGCCGAGCGGTACACGCTGACGCTGCGCACCCTGATGTTCATCGGCGTGGACTCGGCCCTGAAGCTGCCGCTGCCGGTGCTGCTGGTGCTGGGCGGCGTCGGTTATCTGCAGGGCTGGGTGTCGCTGGGTCAGATCGCGGCCGCCGCGCTCTACTGTCAGCAGCTGATCGGCCCGTTGGACATGCTGTTGCACGCCATTGACCGGATCCAGAGCGGTGTCGCCTCGACCGGACGCCTGCTGGGCATCTCGACGGTGCCGCCGGACCGTACGCCGCAGCCGGGCCGCCCCGCCGATGCGCACCTGGTCGGCTCGGACCTGCGCTTTGCCTACCGTGAGGGTCACGACGTGCTGCACGGCGTCGACCTCGACTTGGCCGTCGGCGAGCGGCTCGCAATAGTGGGCCCCTCGGGCTCGGGCAAGTCGACCCTGGGGCGGCTGTTGGCCGGCATCAACGGCCCGCGTACCGGTGCGGTCACCGTCGGCGGCGTCAACGTGATGGGGCTGCCGTTGGATGATCTGCGCACCCAGGTCGCGCTGGTCACCCAGGAGCACCACGTCTTTGTCGGATCACTGCGCGACAACGTCATCCTGGCGCGCGAGGAGACCGCGACCGACGAGGAGGTCTGGACCGCGCTGCAGGCCGTCGAGGCCCGCGAGTGGGTGGAACGGCTGCCCGAGGGGTTGTCAACCCAGGTCGGTTCCGGCAACCTCAAGCTGACCCCGGCCCAGGCCCAGCAGGTCGCGCTGGCCCGACTCGTCATCGCCGACCCGCACACCCTTGTCCTGGATGAGGCGACCAGCCTGATTGATCCGCAGACCGCACGGCACCTGGAAGGGTCGATGGCCTCCCTGCTCACCGGGCGTACCGTCGTCGCGATTGCGCACCGCCTCCACACCGCCCACGACGCAGACCGGATCGCGGTCGTCATCGATGGCCGGATTACCGAGCTGGGCAGCCACGACGAATTGCTGGCCCTTGACGGCGAGTACGCCGCTCTGTGGCGAGCGTGGACCAGCTGAGGCAACCGCTTCTCTGCGAAAACCGCGCCCCAGCGGCTGTGACCATCACCACACCCGAGAACCATTGAGGAAACAGGGTTTTCTTTCTAGCCTCGAGGTATCAACAACTGAATCCCGCGCCTCACGTCGCGGACGAAAGGAGAGGTACTGATGTCGGAACTCGATGGCCGGACCCTGTTGGCCGGCAAGGTTGCCCTGGTCACCGGCGGCGCCTCAGGAATCGGCGAGGCAACCGTGAAGGACCTCGCTGCCCACGGCGCCAAGGTGGTTGTGGCCGACCTCAACCAGGCGGGCGCCGAACGCGTCGTCTCCGAGGTGAAGGAGGCCGGCGGCGAAGCCGTCGCCTTCAAGATGGATGCCGCCTCCCGCGAGGACAACGAGGCGGCCGTGAAGCTGGCGGTTGACACCTACGGCGCACTGCACCTGGCGGTCAACAACGCCGGCATCGGCGGCATGATCGGGTCCATCGCGGAGATGGACCTAGCCGCTTGGGACAAGGTCATCCGGCTCAATCTCGACGGCGTCGTCTATGGCATGCACTTCCAGCTCAAGCAGTTCCTCAGCCAGCCCGACGCCGCCGACTGCGCCATCGTCAATCTGGCCTCGATCCACGGCCACACCGCGGTCGACGGCAACTCGGCGTACACCGCCTCCAAGCACGCGCTGCTCGGAGTCACCAAGAACGCCGCCGCCGAGGTACGCGCCGCCGGCCCCCGCATCAACGCGGTCTCACCGGGCTACATCGACACCCCGCTGCTCGAGGGGCTGCCGAAGGAAGTGTTCGACGCTCTGGTCGCCAAGCACCCGATCGGCCGGCTGGGCCAGGCTGAGGAAGTCGCCGCGGTCGTGCGCTTCCTGCTGTCGCCGGAGGCATCCTTCGTCACCGGCACCGACCTGCTGGTCGACGGCGGCTACACCGCGGTCTGATCCAGCCCGTACGCCCTCAGCGCGGCTCCGGCGGGCGTGCCCACCGCTCCAGCCCACCGGCCGCCGGGGGCTGGAGCGGCAGGACGGCCCGGTCGGGCAGCGCAAGGGAGTTCATGCACCCAGTCTGCCGTGCGGGCAGTCCGCTCGGCCCTCAGAGTGTCGGTTCAGGACCAGTTCTGAGGTCCGGTGGTGCCGGCCGGATATTCGGCCAGCGGCGTACGTCGCTGCTCCCAGGACCGCACCACCGGCTCGATGATGCGCCAGGATTCCTCGGCCTGGTCAGCGCGCAGCGACAGCAGCGGATCACCGGCCAGGATGGCACCGACCACCCGTGCGTACGCCGGTGGCGACTCGCCCAGATCCAGCACCGCGACGCCGTCCTCGGTCGCTCCCAGCGGGTCTGTGACGCCGACCGCCATCTCGAAGGTGACGGTGTGGGGATCGAGGCAGAAGACGATCCGGTCGGGCTGCTCGCGCACGGCTACGCCACTCGCCTCGGGGGCCCGCAATGTCAGCACCACCTCGAAGACGTCGGCTGCCAGCCCCTTGCCCGACCGGAGCCGGAAGGGCACGCCACGCCACCGGTCGGTGTCGACCTCGACGTCCAATTCCGCCAAGGTTTCGGTGTTGCGGGCCGGGGCGACACCCGGTTCGGCGGCATAGTCGGGCAGCGGCCGACCGTTGATCACACCGGCGGTGTAACGGGCCCGCCGCGCGCTGCCGACCGGGTCGTCGCCGGCGATCCGGGTGGCCCGCAACGCGGCGGCGAGACCGTCGCGCAGGTCTGATTCAGTGAGGCTGGCCGGCGGTTCGGTCGCGACCATCGCCAACACCTGCAGCAGGTGGGACTGGTGCATGTCGCGCAGGGCGCCGGTCGGGTCGTAGAACTCGGCGCGACCCTCCAGCCCGAGCGTCTCGTCCCAGACGATGTCCACCCGTGCCACGTGCTCCCTGCTCCACAGCTGCGCCAACATCCGATTGCCGAGTCGCATCGCCAACAGCTGCTGCACCATCGCCTCGCCGAGGAAATGGTCGATCCGGAAGATCTTCTCCTCCGGCACCAGACCGTGGACGATCTGGTTCAGCTCCCGCGCGGAGGCGAGGTCGAAGCCGAACGGTTTCTCCATCGCCAGCTGCAGGTCCTGGGGCCGTTGGATGGTGGCCAGCGCCTCACAGCTGCGGCGAGTCACCGCCGGTGGGAGCGCGAAGTAAAGGATGCAGCGGCCGGGCGCCACGGTCTCGAACAGGGCGGTCAGGTCGGCGCCGGAGGTGACGTCGGCGGCTTGCCAGCGCGCGGCGGCGACGATGGTCTCGGTGTCCGCCTCGGCAACGCCGGCCGCGGTGCAGGCGGTGCGTACCCGCTGCCGCCAGTCCGCGTCGTCGACCGGGCGTCGATCCGAACCGATCAGGTGCAGGTCAGCGCCGCCGTGATCGCGTACGTGCGCCGCCAATCCGGGCAGCAGCAACCGGGAGGTCAGGTCCCCGGCCGCGCCGAAGATGACCAGCGTCGTCGCCACGCCTCACTCCTGGGAATCGTCGAAGACGTGGCCGGTGGCGACGTCCAGGCCGTCCACGTCGCTCACCGCGCGGATGCCGTCGTCGCTGAGGTCATCCACGTCGAGCGTGTCACCGGTCAGCTCGGCCACCTCGGCGGCGTCGTCCCCGCCGGAGGCCATCTCGTCACCGATCCGGTTGCCCTGTTCGGCCGCGGCGACCTCGTCGGGCGCGAACCGTGGATGCAGGTCGGCGCTGTCGATGCCGTCATCGTCACCCTGCCGTTCGGCCTCCAGGATGTCGTCAGCACCTTCGACGCCAGTCCCGATCGGCCCCTCGGCGCCGGGCTCCGTGCCGTCCTCGAAGGCCTCCTGCTCGCGTTCCTCGGTGGTCTGCTCGAAGCCGTCGACGATCCCGCCGTCCTCTGGTGTGGTGCTCATGGTTGCTCCTCCAGTCGCTCTCGCGCATCGGTCATCCCCGAGTCTAGGGAGCGGGTGGCACCGGCTGATCGGGTGGGGTCGCGTACGCCGGCGTGCGACCGAATGACCATCGCCGCTGGGAAGATTCCCGAAATCCTTGCGCGGTTCGGCAAGCCGTGATCGAGTGGGGGCCGTGGAGCTTCCGGAACACAGTAGTGACGGGGCCGCCACATCCGCCGGCCACCTCGACGACGGTTGACCCCGAGTCCGCGTTGCCGACGGTTCACCCACCCCAACCGAAGGATCCTTCATGTCCACTCGTCGTCTGTTTCTCCAAGGCGCGGCCATGGGCGGTATCGCCCTGGGTGCCGCCAGCGTCTTCGGCGCCGTCCCGGCCACCGCCGCGATGCCGACTGACCGCATCAACCGCAACCTGTCCGGCCTCGGCTACACCAACAACCCCAAGGGTTTCCAGGCTGACCACCGCCTCGTCCAGGACGGCAAGATCGGCCCGGTCAGCCAGTCCGTCCTCGCGGCGATGGTCGCGCTCGTCCAGATTCAGGCCGGCGCCACCATGGACAGTTCCTGGGGCGACGCGACCACCAGCGCCGTGAAGTCCTACCAGTCCCGCAACGGCCTGGTCGTCGATGGCAAGGCCGGCCCGAAGACCATGGCCAAGATGAACATCACCCGCGTCGTCGGCCTGGGCTCCTCCTCGCTGGGCGGCTCCATCCGGCGCACCGAGGTCATCCAGCGGGCCGCGTACTGGCCCAACATCGGGCTGGGCTACAGCCGCTCGAACTACTACCGCGACATCAAGGGCACCCGGACCTACCGTCAGGACTGCTCGGGCCAGGTCTCCAACGCCTTCCACGCGACCCAGTCCTACTCGACCCGAAGCCTGGACCAGATCACGTCAGTGATCTCCAAGGCCAGCCTGCGTCCGGGCGACATCCTCAACAGCTACGACTACCACACGGTGGTCTTCTGCGGTTGGGCCAACAGCGCCCGCACGGCCTACTACTCCCTCGAGGAGAGCGGCAGCAAGGGCGCCATCGGTCGCGAGGTCACCTCGTACCCGTTCTTCGGCCTCGGCAGCAACTGGAAGGCACGCCGCTACAGCAAGATCGTGATGGGCTGACCTCAGCCACCCGATCAGGTCCGTGCAGAATCGACGGGCAGATCTGCCTTTCTGCGGCTGAGCTGCAGATCGGCGATCTGCCCGTCTTTCCTGCACGCCCGGGGCGAGCTCAGTGCGTCGCACGCCGACAGCTCCCGAGTGCGTACGCCATCAGCTCGACGTCCTGGCGTCCAAGCTCCCCGCCTGACACACGCACTCGTGCCACTGGATGCCTCGAGCAACGATCAGGCATTCAGTGGCACGAGTCAGGTCCGGGCTGGACTGGGGGCTGAGCCGTGCAGGACCGACGGCTGGCGTCAGTACGCCCGCAGCGCCACCACGCGCGCCCGGTCGGTGCCGCCGGTGGCCCGGCACCGAAGCCGCAGCCGGTCGGTCGTGACCGGGGCGTCCAGGCGTACGGTCCACTTCCGGGCCCGGTTGGTCTCGGTCTCGGCGACCGTACGCCAGCCGTCCCCGTCGGCGACCTCGATCACCGCGGAGGTGACCAGCGTCGGCATCACCAGCTCCTCATTCGTGTGGTGGTGCAGGTTGATGAGGTCCACCTCGATGTCGTCGTCGAAGATCGCGACGACCTCGTCGATCTCCTGCGGGCCCTGCCAGGCCAGTTCCAGCCACGGCTGTTGATCCTGGGTCAGCGGCGCCGACACCCAGGTCTGCGGCCCGCCGTAGGGCCGGGCGTACCCGCCGACCGCCTTGTCCGGGGCGTACGCCTGCGTGGTCGAGCTGACCCTCATCGCCAGCCCGGTGTCGACCAGGACCGGCTTCCAGGGCCGGAACTGCTCGGTCCACTGCTCATCGGCGGGCATGTGGCGGTGGCGCAGCGCCACGGTGCCCGGCTGCCGGTGCCGGCCCTCGTGCAGCGTGATGTCCGGATTCGCCTTGAGGATCAGCATGGTGTTGCGGGCCGCCTCGGGCGCCCAGGCCAGCGGCAGCTGCACCCAGGTCGGCACCGTCACATGATCTGAACCGATCGAATCATCTGAACCGGACGGATCGACCGTCACCTCGGCCTCAGCGACCAACTCGTGGGGCAGATAGTTCTGCGGCTTGTCGGTGTTCCACAGTTCCGCGCGCAGCGTGGTCGCCTGCGTCGCCCGCACCGCCACCTCGATGCCGTCGATGCTCGGGTCGACGGGGATGACGATCGCCAGATCATCTGCCAGATCCACCGGCGTCCAATCCTGCGGGCTGTTGTCGAGCGCCGTCATCGTCGAGGATGCGCTCGCTGTCGCCTGCCGTGCCAGGTCGGCCGGGTCGCGATTCTCCAGTCCCAGCACCGAGGCGTCGGCGTACGCCAGGGCCGCCTGCAACTCCGGCAGTCGCTCGGCGGCCAGGACTCCACCCGGTACGCCGAGCTCCAGGCTGAGCGCGGCGCCGAGGCCGGCCGCCTCACCGGTCAGCGCACAGGTCGCCATCACCCGCACCGAACCGAAGGCGACGTGCGAGGCCGACAGTGCGCGGCCGGCAAACCACAGATTGCTGACCTGCGGACTGAACAGCGCCCGCAACGGGATGTGGTAGTTGCCCGGCGGATGCCAGTGCCGCGAACCGCGCTCGCTGGCGTACACCCCGCCCGGTGGGTGAAGATCGATGGACCAGCCGCCGTGCGCGACCCGGTCCTCAAACTCGGTCTGCTCGAGGATGTCGTGCTGGGTGAGCGTGATCTCGCCCTCGAAGCGGCGATATTCGCGCTTGCCAGGCACCGACCCGATCCATTCCAGGGTGAGGTTGTCGGCCTCGAACTCGCCGGAGTTCTTGATGTGGTCGAAGATGCCGTAACAGACCGCCTGCAGGTCGTCGCGGATCTCTTCGTTGTCGGCGACCACGTCCCGGTCGCCACCCAGCTCGATCCACCAGAAGTCACAGCCTGACATGGTCTGCTTGATGGTGCGGGTGGTCGGGATCGCGGTCTCGGAGATCTTCACCGCCCACGGCGGCGGCACAAAGGGCGAGGGTTTGCCGAGGTCCTTGGTGTAGAAGAGGATCGTGCTGCCCAAGGTGTTGTCGTCCGGCACGTCAGGCGCCCACGACTCGTCGTAGACCTCCTGCGCCTCCCTGCCGGTACGCCACGATGCTCCCGCCAGGGCCCCGACGATCCCGTCACCGGTGCAGTCGGCGTACAGCTGCGCCGTGAATTCCAGCCGGCGTTCCGAGCCGGACTGCCAGCCGCGTACGCCGGTGATCCTGCCGTCGGCGGTGTCGACCTCGGTGACCTCGGTGTTGAGGAAGAGCTCGATGTTGGGCTCGGCCTTCACCTTCTCCAGGACGACCATGTCCCAGTAGTACGGGTTGCCCTCGCGGTTTCGGTACTGGTTCTCGACCCACAGCTCGCCCATGATTCCGGTCTCACGGGCCCATTGGTGGACACCGTGGGCGGTCGCGCCGCAGACCCACACCCGCACCTCGGAGGAGGAGTTGCCGCCCAACACCGGGCGGTTCTGCACCAGGGCAACCCGATGGCCGCGTCGTGCTGCCGCGATCGCCGCACAGACGCCGGCCAAACCACCCCCGACCACGGCCAGGTCGGACTCAATGGTTTGCGTCGTGCCGAGCATCTTCACCCCTGAAACGTGCATGTCGCCACCGACATGCGTGCCTGGAACGATCCTGCCCGGTCCATACGCCTGTAGCAACCGGTTGCCCCTGGTTTCGGGCAGGGATCACAGATGGTCCAGGCGCACCTCGAGCCGCTCGCGTACGGCGGGCCACTCCCGATCGACCACGCTGAAGTAGTCCATGTCAGCGACGGTACCGTCGGCGGCATGGCGGAAGTTGCGCAGGGTGCCCTCATAGCGGGCACCAAGTCGCCGGATGGAATTGTGGGAACGGCGGTTGCGGGCGTCGCAGCGCAGCGCGACCCTGACCACCCCGAAGCCGCTGAACGCATGGGAAAAGAGCAGCAGTTTGGTGGTTGGATTCACCTCGGTGCCCCACCACGGCCGGCCATAGATGGTGTTGCCGATCTCAACCCGCAGCCCCTCGACCAGGTCGTAGTAGCTGGTCCGGCCGATGAGTTCACCGCCGCGTTCGACGGCAAAGAAGTACGCCTGCGGACGCGCGATCAGGGCTGCCAGATGCCGCTCCATGTGGGCATTGCTGCGCGGGAACGGCACGCTCATGCCGGCCCACATCTCCTCATCGACCAGGGCTCGCAGGGCAGCCGCGTCCGCCACCTGCAGCGGTCGCAGGGTGATGGATTCGTGACGGAGGGTCAGATCGTGCTCCATGGCGGTCCTCTCGACTGTCCCAGTATGGCGACAGTCTCCCCCAGCGCTTGGCTGCCCCGACGCCCGGGTGCGTCCGCCCGTCGTGGTCATTCGTACGCGAGCCGGCTGCCTCAGGAGCAGGCCGCCGGCGTACCTGGATGCAGAGGCACACCATGCTGTAGTTGCGCAGGCATTCGGCCCGATCCGGCCGCATTGCCACAGCCAGCTGTAGTTGCGCAGGTCGGGTCGATCGCCACGGAGCTGGGGCGTACGCCCCCGGCGACTGCCCGCAAGGCCGCTGTCAGGGCGGAGACGCCTTCGCACGGCACCGATCCAGCTAGGTCTCGACATATCTTTGACATATCGCGACTGATACTTCATCATGGTGTCAGCGAGGTGATCCGATGGGGGTCGCCGGAGCGCACCCGGGCCACCGTGACCCGGGGATGACTGCCCAAGGAGGCACCATGACTTCTCTTTCTTTCCCCTTCAATGGCTGGGCGTACGGCCCGGCTGACGACAGCAGCAATCGCGCCGAGGGCGACCGACGTCGCCGCCGACGCGGACGTGGTCGCGGCCCCCGCGGCAACGTCCTGCCGATGACTGGCCCGGACGCAGGCGCCGATGAGCGCCCCGAGGGCCGTGAGCACAAGGGCCACCACCGTGGTCGCCGTGGCGGTTTCGGGCCGGGCGGGTTCGGGCCTGGTTTCGGTCCCGGTGGGCCATTCGGTCCCAGCGGTCCGGGTGGGCCCTTTGGCCCCGGCGGTCCGTTTGGCCCGCGCGGCCGACGCGGCCGGGCTCGCCGCGGTGATGTCCGCAGCGCCGCCCTCTTCCTGCTCTCGGAGCAGCCCATGAACGGCTACCAGCTGATCCAGGCGCTCGCCGAACGCACCGACGGCGCGTGGAAGCCCAGCTCCGGCGCGATCTATCCGGCGCTGGCCCAGCTCGAGGACGAGGGTCTCATCGAGCAGGTCACCAGCGAGGACCGCAAGGCCTACCAGTTGACCGAGGCCGGGAAGGCCGAGGTCGCGGCCGCCGGCGACAAGCCCCGCCCCTGGGAGGAGTTCAACCAGCAGGCCGCCGAGGCCGCCGGCGACGGACTCCTGCACCAGGCCCAAGCCCTCGCGATGGCCGTCCAGGCGGTCGCCCAGAGCGGCGACGAGGCGACTCGGGCCAAGGCGGGCGAGCTGCTGGACCAGACCCGCAAGTCCCTCTACCGGCTGCTCGCCGACGACCAGGACTGATCCTCACCGCGGCCGAGCCGGCGTACGCACTCCACCACGCCGGCCGCACAACCACAGCATGCTGTAGTTGTGCAGGTCATCCGGGCCACTTCACCTGCGCAGCTACGCGAAGCTGTAGTTGTGCAGGTCCGCCCGCCCGATGACACGCTGAGCCGGGGTCGACCTGTCACGATTCGCTCTCGATCGAGCGACATCACCGGCGGGTCGGTCCCGGCGCTTTCTATCGTTGACGAATGTTCACGTCAGCCGCGCTGCGCGGCGTACGCCTGCTGCTCGCTGCTGCCCTGCTCGCCATGTCCAGCATCGTCGCTGTCCCCGCCGCCCAGGCCTGTGCCTGCGGGGCGATGGTCGCTGAGGAGCTCGACGTCGGCGGCGAGGTCTCGCTGATCACGTGGGACGGCCGCCACGAACAGATCGACATGGTCTTCCAGGTCGACGGCCACGCGACCGAGGCCGCCTGGATCATGCCGGCGCCGCCCGAGACCGAACTGTCCCTGGGCGACCGCGAGATCTTCTCCCACCTGCAATGGCTGAGCCGACCTCGGCCAGAGTACCGCGACGTCTGGTGGCCGCGGATCGTCGGCATCGACGAGGGCGACGGCGGTGCCCCCGAGGGCGCCCCGCCCAGCGTCACCACGACCGAGGTCGGCCCCTTCGAGGTGAGCACCCTCAGCGGCGGCGACGCTGCCTCGGTCAGCGCTTGGCTGACTGAGCACGGTTTCCCGGCCCGCGAGGAGCTCCAGCCGACCTTCCAGAGCTACATCGACCAGGGCTGGGACATCCTCGCCACACGTCTCACCGCCGACGGCGCCCACGCGTTCACGGGCGATCTGGAACCGCTGCGGCTGAGCTTCCCGACCGAGGAGCCGGTCTATCCGATCCTGTTGTCGCGCCACGCCCAGCAGGATCAGGACCTCATCCTCTACGTCGCCGCTCCCCGCAACGTCGAGATCAGCCAGCAGGCCTCCAGCACGCCGCTGGAGCTCACCTTCGCCGGCGACATCGAGTACGCCCGAATCAGCCCGGGCGGCAGCGGCACCTGGCGGCTGACCAAGTTTGAGGGCACCCTCCAGCCCGAGACCATCACCGCCGACTACCGCTTCCAAGAGTCGGCCGACCAGAGCGACCGGTACGAAACCTACGAGGTCGTCCGCCACCAGACCGACATCCCGTGGCCGATCGCCGTGGCCGGGGTGGCGGTGATCGCCGCCGCGGTGATCAGCGGGATCGTCGTCTTCCGCGCCAGCAAGCGCTGAGGTGAGGCAACTCAGACCAACTCGGCAGGTCAGCCGAGCAGCTGCTCGGCCGACCCGCGCACTGCCCGCAGCACCTGGGGCTCCAGCTCAGCGTCAATCACGCCGAATTGCAGCACCGTCGGGACCTGCTCCATGCAGGGTGCACCGCTGCCATAGACGACCTGGCCGGGGGCCGTCTCGACCGAGGCGTCCAACCCGAAGGACGGCCCGTTGATGAACCAGCTGTCGAACCGCACCGGATCGATCCAGGACCCGATCGTGCTGCGCAGCTGCGCGATCTCTGTGAAGTTGAAGCCACTGATGATGGTCCGTTCCCGGTCCAGGTGCATCAGTGCGCCGGCGATCTGGTCGACGTTGGGGGTGGCGAGGTTCCAGCGCCAGTCCCGCAGCCGGAAGTCCTCCAACCGCACGACCACCATCGTCGGCACCCGCTTCTCGGCCAGCGCTTGGCAGGCCTCGATGGCGTACGGCTCGTTCAGCGCATAGTTGTGGTGCCCCGGGGCCAGGCGTACGCCGGCGACGCCCGCCTCGAGCACCCGCTGCAGCTCCCGCTGCCAGTGCGGGAAGGACGGGTCGATCACGCCCCACGGGCGGACCTGGTCGACCTCCTCGGCGACTCGCAACACCGCGTCGTTGCCGGGCCGCACCTCCAGCGAATACAGGCTCGACAGGTGTGACAGCCACACCTGCGACAGCCCGAATCGCTCGATGGAGGCGCGCAGCCGATCACGATCGACGTACGCCTCGTGGCGGGCCGGCCAGTGGCCGAACCAGTGCGTGGTGTCGACGGCTCCGAGCCCGGCGAACCGGTCCAGTTGCTGCTGTCCTGCGCGGGTGTTCATCGGCGTACCCCCTGAAGGATGGTGTGCATGGTGTTGCCCATCACCAGGTCGAAATCGGCCTGGTCGAGGTCGGCGGCGAGCACCTTGCCGACGTTGACGGCCAGACAGCCGCCCTCGAGGTCGGACCCGAAAAGGGTGTGGTCGGCGCCGACCCGTTCGACGGTCAGCGCCACCTCACGGGCAGTGATGAGGGTGCCGCAGGTGTCGACGTACACATTGGGCAGGCCGACGAAGTGGGGCAGGCCGCGTTCCACCCGGCCACCCATGTGGGCCGCGATGAAGGTGGTGTCGGGGTGGCGCCGAGCGGCGTTCTCGAGGTTCGCAGGGCGAGTTTCGTGGGCGAGCTGGGTGTCGACCTTGTCCCAGGTGTGGGCCAGGATCGGCGCGTTGTACTCGGCCGCCAGCTCGGCGATCGGATCGACCAGCGCGTCGTCGATGGTGGTCGCGATCCACAGCTTCAGGCCGATCAGGCCCTGATCCTCGAGGCCGCGGCGTATCACGTCAAGGGCGTTGCGGTGTCGAGGGTTGACGTACGCGTAGCCCTCCACCCGGCCCGGATGGGCGGCGACGATCTGCCCCATCTCGGCGTTGCGGCGCTCGATCTCGGCCTCGTCGGGCCATCGCATCGACATCGAAATGTTGGACAGCACCAGGGTGTCGACGCCCAGTTGGTCGGCCTGGTGCAGGAGTCGTTCGTCGAATCCCGCACCCACGTGGCCATGGCAGTCAATGACAGGCATGGGCTCCATGATGCCCTTTTCTTCGATGGTTTCGCATCCGGGTGGGACGGGCCGAGACGACTCCGCGGGCCGGCGTGGTAGGAAATGGGCAGGCTCTCGTCCAGGAGGTTTCATGTCCCAGCTCTCCATCCCGACCACCCAGTTGCGCGACGGCACGCCGATCCCGCTGGTCGGTTTCGGCACCAGCGGCATGCGCGGTGTCGACGCCGCCAAGGCCATCGCCGCCGCGCTGGAGTCCGGCTATCGACTCATCGACACCGCCGCCCAGTACGGCAACGAGGCGGCCGTGGGTGAGGGCGTACGCCTCAGCGGCGTCCCCCGCGAAGAGGTGCTGCTGACCACCAAGGTCGCCGGCGGCGACCAGGGCAAGGGCAGCACCCGCTCCGGTGTCGAGGGGTCGTTGCGACGGCTCGGTGTCGAGTACGCCGACCTGGTCCTGATCCATTGGCCCAACCCGTCCCGCGGGCTCGCTGTGGAGACCTGGCAGGAGTTGCTGGAGCTGCGCGAGGAGGGCCTGATCGCCCACGTCGGCGTGTCCAACTTCCTGCCCGACCAGCTCACCGAACTCCACGAGGCCACCGGGGCGTGGCCCGAGGTGAACCAGATCCAGCTCTCGCCCGCGCTGCCGCGGCAGGAGTCGCTGGCCTTCAACAATGAGCACGGCATCGTGACCGAGGGTTGGGGTCCGCTGGGTGGCCGCGAAGGACTGGCCGACCAGTTCGCGCTGCAGCGGGTGGCCAGCAAGCACGGCGTCACCGGCTCCCAAGTCGCGCTGCGGTGGGCCGTCGACCAGGGGGTCGTCGTGATCCCCAAGTCGGCCAACCCGGAGCGCCAGCGCGCCAACGCGCAGCTCGACTTCGCGCTCGACGACGAGGATCGCCAGCTGCTGGCCAGCCTCGACCTCGGCGAGGAGCACGCCTGGGACTCCCGCACCCACGAGGAGTGGTGATTCTCCCCTCCTGACCGGCCGGTTCTCACAAAAAGCCCGCCCCAGACGACGTAGGTCGCAAATAGTTCGACCTACCGCCGCTGGGGCGGGCTGTTCTGTGGATTCGTGCTGAACGTCAGCCCTCGACGGCGGCCGCGACCGTCGCCAACGAGCCTTCCAGCAGGTCGGTGTCGAAAGCCGGCAGCATCGGGGTGTACTTCGGATCCGTCACCGAGGACCAGTCATAGGTCAGCGTCACCTCGGTGCGGCTGGCGTCGGTGGACTCCAGCGACCAGGCCCACTCCAGCCCGTACGGTTCCTCCCCCGGGTTGGCGGGCTTCCACGCGACCAGCTTGTTCTCCTGCAGACCGGAGACGGTGTTGTCCATCTGGTAGTCCCCCATGTCGGGGTGGTGCATGTTGATGCGGAAGACCTGACCGACCTCGGCCAGCCGGTCCCCCTGGTCCAGCGACCGCACCATGCCCGACGCGTCGGTCTCGGAGTGACGATGCGGATTGGTCAGCAGGTCATAGATCTCCGCGGCAGGGGCGTTGATCGTCCGCGTGACAGTCAGCTTCTTGGTGTCATCAGCCATGGCCCCAGTCTCACAGGTGGACATCGGCGGGCCGGGACCACCCCCCGTACGCAGAACCGGCGCCACCCCGGTGAGGGCGGCGCCGGTTCAGTCGACGTCAGTGGCTCAGTTGAGCTCGGCGAGGACGGCGTCGTAGTCGGGCTCGTCGGTGATCTCGGGCACGAGCTGGGTGTAGGTGATCTGACCAGAGGCGTCGATGACGATCACGGTGCGGGTGAGCAGGCCAGCCAGCGGGCCGTCGACCAGCTTGACGCCGTAGTCGTCGCCGAAGCTGGAACGGAAACCGGAGGCGGTCACGACGTTCTCGATCCCCTCGGCGCCGCAGAAGCGGGCCTGGGCGAACGGGAGGTCGTTGGACACGCACAGCACCACGGTGTCAGCGAGGTCGGCAGCGAGCTCGTTGAAACGGCGTACGCTCGCGGCACAGGTGCCGGTGTCGAGGCTGGGAAAGATGTTGAGGACGACCCGCTTGCCGGCGAAGCTGTCCAGTGTGACGTCAGCGAGGTCGGTGCCGACCAGTGTGAAGGACGGCGCCGCCCCGGTGGGGAGCTCGCCAACGGTGTGAACTTCGGAACCCTTGAATGCAGTAGTGGCCATGCCGCCATTCTTGCGCGCCGGCCGCCAGGGGCAACCCCGGGGGGCGCGGGTGGGACCGGCGCCGAGGTCCGGGCTCAGCTGGTGACCGCGCCCAAGGCAGCCTCGACGTCGTCAGCCAGCGACTCGGGCTTGGTCGGCGGCCCGAAACGACGCAGCACGGTGCCGTCGCGGGCGATGAGAAACTTGGTGAAGTTCCACTTGATCGCGTCATTCAGTACGCCGCCCTTGGCCTTGGTGAGCCACTGATAGAGCGGGTGCGCGTCGGCGCCGTTGACGTCGATCTTCGCGAACATCGGGAAGGTGACCCCATAGTTCAGCTGGCAGAACTCGCCGATCTCATCGGCGCTGCCGGGCTCCTGGTTGCCGAACTGGTTGCTGGGGAAACCCAACACCACGAAGCCCTGGTCGGCGTAGCTGTCGTAGAGCTTCTGCAGCCCCTCCAGCTGCGGGGTGAATCCACACTTGCTGGCCGTGTTGACCACCAAGACGACCTTGCCGGCGTACTGCGCGAGCGACTCCTCGGTGCCGTCCAACCGGGTGGCAGTGAAATCGGACAACGTGGTCATGGCGACTCCCTCCGGCGCCACGGGGCAGCAGCACCACCGCCAATTCTAGGCGACCGTGACCGAGGTCACGCCGCCACGGTGGGATCGCCGCCACCCCCGGCCCTAGGATGGGGAGCATGCCCGCCTCCGAGGACCACGGCGCCGCCGCCGCTGCGTCGACCCCAGCCCAGTCAGGGGATTCGGACCGAACTGATTCGGTACGGGCCGAGACCGCCGACCAGCTGAGCATCGCGGTGGCGCGGCTGTCCAAGGCGATGTGGGTGACCCGGCCGCGGATTCCCCGCGCGGCCCCTGACCTGGAGCCCTCGCACCTGCCCATCATTTATCGGCTCGCCACCGAGCCGCTGCGGCTGTCGGACTTGGCGGCCGGCATCCATTCCGCGCCGTCAACCGCCAGCCGACAGGTCGCCACCTTGGTCGATTCCGGCTACGTGGCGCGTACCCCCGATCCGCAGGACGGCCGCGCCCAGCTGTTGGAGCTCACCGAGCGGGGCCAAGAAGTGCTGGAACAGATTCGCCGGACCCGGCGCGAATGGATCAGGGAACTGCTGGCGGACTGGTCCGAGGATGACGCCCAAAACCTCCACGCGACGTTGGTCCGATTCACCGATGCCGTCATGGACAGTGAGTTCTTCCAACACCACACCAGCAGCGAACGTCCGACCTGAGGTTGTCGGCCTCAGCTGTCGTCGCCTGGGTCCTCCGCCAGGGCAGGGGATGGGGACCCGAGGCGGGTGGGCGTACGGCTCCTGATTGGATGGGGGCATGAGCACCCTGTTCTCCCGAATCATCAACGGCGAGCTGCCCGGCCGGATCGTCCATCGGGACGATCTGTGTGCCGCCTTCCTCGACGTCGGACCGCGTACGCTCGGGCACACCTTGGTGGTGCCGATCGCCGAGACCGACCATTGGATCGACCTTTCCGCCGAACACGCCGCCCACCTGCTGCAGGTCGCGCAGCGGATCGGCCGGGCGCAGTTGGAGGCCTTCGACTGTCAGCGCATTGGTCTGGTGATTGCCGGCTACGAGGTGCCTCACACCCATCTCCACGTCATCCCGACCAACTCCGAACAGGACCTCCGATTCGACCTTCCCGGCGCCGACTTGGGCGACGATCCGGATGCCACCCTGGACCGGGCCGCGGAGGCGCTGACCGCCGTTCTGGCGGGCCAGGACTGAGCCCGCGCGTTTGCTCAACCGCGGCCAACTCGGCAAAGTGGACCACAACATCTTGGAAATGCTTTTTTGACATCACTGATGGACTCTGTGTCGCAGCTCCCGCCGCGGTGGGCGATGATGAAGTCCCCTACCGCAGGAGGTCACCGTGGCCCAGCAGGCCCGACTGGAGATTGAGGGAACGACCTACGAGCTGCCGATCATCACCGGCACCGAGGATGAATCCGCCTTCGACATCAGCAAGCTCCGTAGCGAGTCCGGCTACATCACGCTGGATTCCGGCTACGGCAACACCGGGTCGTGCACCTCGGAGATCACCTTCATCAACGGTGAGGCCGGCATCCTGCAGATCCGGGGCATCCCGATCGAGCAGCTCGCCGAGCACAGCGACTTCGTGGAGACGGCCTACCTGGTCATCTTCGGCGAACTGCCCACTGTTGAGCAGCGGGAGCGCTTCGACCGACTGATCGGCGAGAATTCCAAGCTCGACGAGTCGACGCTGGCACAGATCCAGGCCTTCCCGGCCGACGCGCACCCGATGGCAGTGCTGGCGGCAATACTGAACGTGCTCTTCGTACACGAGGAGAACACCACGATCGAGCCCGGCAACCGTGAGCAGCTCGAGGAGCACTCCGCCAAGCTGCTGGGCAAGACCCGCACCATCGCCGCGGCCTTCTACCGTGCCTCGAAGGGCGAGAAGCCGATTCAGCCCAGCACCGACAAGGGCTACGTGGCTGAGTTCTTCCACGAGATGTTCTCGACCGACACCGAGGACCACGAGGCGACCGCCGAGGCGGACAAGGCCCTCAACTTCTTCCTGCTGCTGCACGCCGACCACGAGCAGAACTGCTCGACCTCGACGGTGCGCATGGTGGCCTCCAGCCACGCCAACCTCTACACCAGCGTCGCTGCCGGCGTCAGCGCGCTGTGGGGGCCGCGTCACGGCGGCGCCAACATGGAGGTCGTCCGGATGCTGGAGAAGATCCAGGCCGACGGCGACTCCCTCGACGACGTGGTGGCGAAGGTCAAGGACAAGACCATGCTGCTGCAGGGCTTCGGGCACCGCGTCTATCGCAACTTCGACCCCCGCGCCAAGGTGCTGGGTGGCACCGTCGACGCGCTGCTGGAGCAGCTCAACGTCGAGGATCCGCTGCTGCAGATCGCCCGCGACCTGGAGCAGGTTGCGCTGGCGGACGAGTACTTCGTCGAGCGCAAGCTCTATCCGAACGTCGACTTCTACTCCGGCATCGTGCTGCGCGCTTTGGGCATTCCGCTGGAGATGTACACGGTGATGTTCGCGCTGGGCCGGATGCCCGGCTGGATCGCCAACTGGGCCGAGGTCAACGACGATCCGAAGATCCGGATCTACCGTCCCCGCCAGATCTACACCGGCGCCACCAAGCGCGACTGGGTCGCCCCGGCCGACCGCTGAGCGACTGAGCAGACGCCCATCCCCGTCGGGGGTGGGCGTTCTTGCCGTCCCGGGATGGGTTGGCGACGGGCGTACGCCGGCTGCGATCGTTTCGGTCGACTCGATCGGCGATTCGGGGCCGGGAAGGCACTTCCTGGGCAGTCGAGTCGACCGATTCGATCGGACCCCCAGCACACAGCGGGCCATCATCCCCGGACTACGGTGGACGGCATGGATCTGACTGCGCTGTTCCTGGACTTCCACTCACGCCCCCATGAGGCGTTCGCCGCCGCGATCGACGGTCTTGCCGCCGGTCAGCTCAACCACCAACCGACGCCGACCACCAACTCGATCACGTGGCTGGCGTGGCACGCCGCCCGCGAGGAGGATGCCCAGTTGGCGGTCCTGGCCGGCACCGAGGAGGTCTGGCACACCGGCGGCTGGCAGCAGCGCTTCGGGCTCGACCTGCCCGCAGACGCGATGGGCTACGGCCACTCCCCCGAGGAGGTCGCCAAGGTCACCGTCACCGATCCGGGCCTGCTGACCGGCTACCTCGAGGCGACTGCGGCAGCCACCCGCGACTACATCGCCAAGCTCGGCGCGGACGACTGGGACGCAGTCATCGACACCAACTGGGACCCGCCGGTGACCCGCGGCGTACGCCTGGTGTCCATCGTCGACGACGCTGCACAGCACGCCGGTCAGGCGGCATACCTGCGCGGCCTGCTCGGGTGAACAGGGACCCTCAGGCTGACAGCGCGCTCGACACCCTGCTCTCGATCGGGTCGGAGGCCATCTCCACCAATCCGATCGCCTCGGTCCCGGACACCGCCCTGGGACGGCAACTCGGCGATCTGCTACGCCGACGCAACGGATTCGTCGCATTCGAGTCGGCGCTGGTGATTCGCGGCGCGGGCAGCGAGCCCGGCATGCTCGACAACTGGAATGACGGCACCGGCTGGCGGGCGGCGTACGACGACCTGGCCGATGGCCTCTATTTCTTTTCCGAGGACATCTTCGGCGGCCAGTTCGCCTTCGACGGCGGCACGGTGGTCTCCTTCGACCCCGAGACCGGAGAGCGCGAGCACCTCGGCTCCTCACTCGAGGAGTGGGCAGCCACGATCCTCGGTGACGCCGAGGTGCTGACCGGATATCCGCTGGCTCAGGAATGGCAGGCCGAGCACGGCCGCCTGCCGTTCGGGCAACGCTTGACGCCCCGGCTCCCGTTCGTGGCGGGCGGCGACTTCACGGTCGCCAACCTCACCGCCACCGACGACGTCCAGGGGATGCTCGAGCGCGCCAAGCTCGCCCTCGCCATCCGCGATCTGCCCGACGGCGCCCAGCTCACCTGGCCACTGGACTGATGGTCAGTCGGACCGCCGTGGCCCTCATCCCTTCGCCAGCTGCTCCTTGAGGAAGCGGTACGCCGCCGGGTAGGCGTCCATCCGGTTGGCGCGCTTCGCGAGCCCATGCCCCTCGTCGGCGTACACCTTGAGCTGGTGAGGGATGCCCTTGCTCTCGAGTGCGGCCGCGATCTGCTCGGCCTCACTGAGCGGCACCCGCGGGTCGTTGGCGCCGTGAATGATCATGAGCGAGGCGCGGATCTGATCAAGGTAGGTGATCGGCGAAGCGGCCTCGAGCATCGCGCGGTCGTGCTCCAGCGAGCCATACTCCCGCTCGCGGGCCTGTCGGCGATAGGGCGCGGTGTTCTCCAGGAAGGTCACCAACGAGCTCATCCCGACGATGTCGACGCCGGCGGCCCACAACTCGGGCTGCATCGAGACGCCGGCCAACACCATGTAGCCGCCGTAGGAGGCGCCCCACAGTGCGCTGCGGGAGGCATCCAGTCCCTGGCTCGGCAGCCAGGCGTGGAGCGCGGCGAGGTCGCCGACCGAGTCGAGTCGCTTCTCGACGTCGTCGAGGCTGACCCAGCGCTTGCCGTAGCCGGCCGAGCCGCGGACGTTGGGCACCACGACGGTCAGCCCGTAGATCGCCAACGCCTGGATGACGGACTGGAACTGGCGCGACGACATGCCCTCGGGCCCGCCGTGGATGTGGATCACGCTGGCGCCCTGCAGCGCCGCCACCGACTGCGGATGGTCGGTACGCCCGGGATAGACGAAGACCGGGATCTGCTCACCGTCGCTCGTCGGCACCCAGTCCACGCGGCAGTCGACCAGGTGGTCACGCAGGCCGGCCGACACCTCGGTGCCGGTGACCCGCTCCGTACGCCCGGTGCGCGCGTCGATCCGAAAGATCGCGGTCGGGGCGGTCGGCCCGGTGTGGGTCACCAGTACGGCCGAGCCGTCGGCTGCCCAGACCGGCGCGACGACGATCCCAACCGGCAGGTCGACTGTGGCGCGCAGCTGACCGTCGGGCTCGTGCAGCGACAGCAGTTCGGAGCCGTTGATCATGGTCCGCACCAGCAGCGTCGAGCCGTCCTTGGACAGTGCTGCATCGAGCTCGTGATCGTCGTCGGCGACCAAGGTGGTCGGCTCGCCGGAGTTGAGGTCGTAGGAGACGATCGCGGTCATGTCGCGGTCGTGGTTGCTGGCCAGCAGCAGCGCACTGTCGTCAGGGGTGAAGCCGACCAGCGAATGCCTGGCGTGCGCATCGGGATCGGTCAGGGTCGACACCTCGCCACCGCGGACGAGGTCGATGGCGGTGGAGATCGGCTTGGCGGTGAGCCGGGTGAAGGCGATCGTCTCGCGGTCATTGCTGACCGCCGCGCCGACGGCGTACCCACCCCGGTCGTAAACGACGCGTTCGCTGCCGTCGTCGAGGTTGCGGACCACCAGGTCCATATCGACGCCGTTGCGACGGTTGGTCGAATAGACCAGCTCGGTCGCGGTGACGTCGTGGATGACGTGCTGATAGGCGGGATCGTGCACCAGCGGCTCGAGCCGCAGCTGCGGATCGTCCGGGTCGAGGGTGGAGATCTGGGAACGCTCGTTGCCGCCGTCGTCGTGGGAGACCAAGATCATTCGCCGGCCCGGGACGTAGCGGCCCGAGCAGCGTGTCGGCAGGTCGGTCAGCTGCCGCGGCGCGGCGTCCCCGGCGAGCTCGAAGAGCTGCGTCGACCCGGGCGCATCGCAGCCGGCCAGCACCCGGCCGTCGTCGTCGATGTCGAAGCCGAGCCAGTTCTCCAGGGACAACAGCTGGGTCATCAGGTCAACGGGCAGAGTCATGCGTACGTCCTTGGTTTGTTGGCGTGGTGAAACTGACGTGCGAGCCCGCCCCTCACTCAGATGCGGGCCGGGGCAGCTGGCACGTCTCAGATGAAGCGGACCCAGTTGGCGCCGTTGCCGGTCTCGGCCCGATCGGCCTGTTCGAGCTGACCGGCATCACCGACGCGATACAGCGTGACCGTGGTGGACCGCTCGCCGGTCACCAGCACGTACGCGCCGTCCGGACTCACGTTGAAACCACGCGGCTGCGGTTCGGTGCCCTGCAACTGCACCACCGACCCGAGTCGGTCCCCGTTGAAGTCGATGGTGGCGATCGTGCTGGCGCCCCGCTCGCTGGCCCACACCGCTCGGCCCTGCGGATCGAGCTGGAGGTCGGCACCCCAGATCAGCGGCTCGGCCTTCGGGTCCGCCCCCAGCCGGGAATGCTGCAGCCCGGCGTCGGGATCGACGATGGTGACCTTCTCCTGCTCGTGCAGCTGGCCGAGGTGGTCGCGGCTGTACTGCAGCACCTCGCCGGAATACTCGGTGATGACGTACGCCGCGGTGCGGGTGGCGTCCAACACCAGATGGCGCGGACCGGAGCCCTGCGGGGCCGGCGCAGTCGCGGCGACGGCGAGGTTGGCGTCGGCATCGATGTCACAGCGCGCGATCAGATCGGCGCCCAGGGACACGAAGTAGGCCTGTTCGTCATAGGCAGCGACCACGCAGTGGAGGTTGGGGTACTCGATCCGGCCGCCGGGCTCCCCCAAGATGCCCTCGGCGTCGACCGGCCACGCCAGCCCGACGCCATTGTGGTAGCTGGCGCACAGCAGCGTGCGGCGATTCGGGGTCAGCTCCAGATAGGTGGCACCGACCGGCGACTCCCGGCGGCTGACCTCCTCGAGCTTGCCGCTGGGCTCGTCAAAACGCAGCGTCAGGATCTGCGGGCCGCCACCATCGGAGCCCTTCACGCCGGCGAAGACCAGTCCGAGCTCCGGCGCCACAGCGAATGTGCTGACGCCGGGACCGACCTCGGTCACCGCGCGGCGTACCAACTGCTCGCCGTCGATGGCGAAGGTCGAAACGGTGCCGTCCGTGGCGTTGGCAACGAGGGCGTGGGACATGGAATCTGCTCCAAAGCTCGGGTGCGCTTGCCGCGACCCTACCGCGCCGGCCGTGGCGACTCGCGACCGACCGGCAGCCCCCCGGGGCCCACCGGATCGCACCTGCGGGCAATGGGAGCCGTTTAGCCCTACGCTTCGTGCCGTGAGTGACAACAAGGCGGTCGGAATCGACCTTGCGCTGCTGAAGCGGCTGCCCATCGTCACCCTGATCTGGCTGGCTCTGCTGGCCGCCGCGGGGGTGGTCTTCGCCGTCATGAACCGGGGCAAGGAGGTCCTGGTCACCTGCAACGGTCAACCGATGTCCCCCGGTGACAGCTGCCGCACCTGGCGCCGTCGCGGCGGCACGTCGGTGCGGACCTATGAGCAGATCCTCGCCGTCGAGACCGACTCGGTCCAAGCCGTGCCGTACGCCGGCATCGCGGCGACCTTGGTGGCCGTGGCGATGATCGTTGCCGTGGTGATCCGCCACGTCAAGGACCTGGCCCTGGTCAACGAGATCTCGGCCCTGCCGCCGGCCCATGTGGCCGTCACCACTCGCAGCAATGCCGGGGTTGCCTTCGGCACGCTGGCGGCCTGCCTGATCGTCGGCGTCGGCGCCTGGCTGCTGTGGCGGGACCTGATCGTCGGCAATCGCCTGGGCGGCGCCGTCCTGGCATTCGTCGCGCTGGCTCTTGCGGCAGGGCTCCTCTGGGTGTCGCGCCCGGCCGGCATTCGAGCAGCCGCCGCCTTCGATGACCGAATCGTCGCCGTCAACCGGAGCAAGATCCGGGAGATCCCGTGGCATGAGGCCGTCTACACCACCAACTTCGAATCCGACTCCTTGGTCAATGCCATCGGCTGGGAGAGCAAGACCGATGCGGTCCCGATCGAGGACGAACCGGCGTTCACCGGACTGCGCGCCAAGATCAACGAGGCATGGCTGCAGAAGGCCAACCAGGGCGGTGAACTGAAGTTCGGCAAGGCCGTGGTGTCCGGGGACACCGTACGCATCGGGCGTACGAACATCCCCGGCGCCAACATCGCCCAGGTCACCTTCACCAAGACCCGGGATGGGATGTTCATGATCTTCCGGGACGCCGGCGGAGCCGAGCTCAAGCAGCTGCGGGTGGTGGAGGTGCCCAACCCCGACGTCCTCTTCGCGGTGTTGCGGCATCGCTTCGGCACCCAGATCTGACAGGCATACGCACCCCTTCACCCCGTATGCTCGAACCGGCTTACGAAAGGGACCCTCATGGCCGGTGGCCTGGCAGCACTGTTGGACGACATCGCGGCGATTGCCCGCGTGGCGGCGGCGTCGGTTGACGACATCAGCGCGGCCGCCGGTAAGGCCTCCGCCAAGGCGGCCGGCGTGGTGATCGATGACACCGCGGTGACCCCGCAGTACGTACGCGGTTTCAAGCCCAATCGGGAGCTGCCGATCATCTGGCGCATCGCCAAAGGATCGCTGCTCAACAAGGCGATCATCATCGTCATCGTGATGCTGCTGAGTCAGTTCATCCCGTGGATCCTCACCCCGCTGCTGATGGTCGGCGGCGCGTACCTGTGCTTCGAGGGTGCGGAGAAGCTGTGGGAGTGGGTCTCAGGCCATCATCCCGACAAGGAGACCCCGGTCGCTGCCCAGGGCGCCGATCATGAGAAGACGATGGTCAGCAATGCCATCCGCACCGACTTCATCCTGTCGGCCGAGATCATGGTGATCTCCCTCAACGAGATCGCTGCGGAAGGGTTCTGGCTGCGACTGGCCGCCTTGGTGACGGTCGCGATCCTCATCACCGCGTTGGTGTATGGCGTGGTCGCGCTGATCGTGAAGATGGACGACATCGGCCTGGCGATGGCCGAGCGAGACTCCGAACAGTCCCAGCGCACCGGTCGGATGTTGGTCAACGCCATGCCGAAGGTGCTGGCGGTGCTGTCGGTGGTCGGCACCATTGCGATGCTGTGGGTCGGCGGCCACATCCTGCTGGTCGGCATGGATGAGTTGGGCTTCCACCCGATCTATGAGTTCGTCCACATGCTCGAGGTGCCCGTGGCCGCCATCCCCGGCGTGGGGCCGGTGCTGGGTTGGCTGGTCAACACGCTGATGTCCGCGATCCTGGGTGTGATCATCGGCGGGATCATCGTCGTGATCATCCACCTGTTGCCGTTCGGCAAGGACAAGCACGCCGACGATGCGGCCGTCCCTGCCGATCACTGACGATTCCCTCGTCTTCGCCGCTATTGGACTGGCGCTAGACACCACCAGAGAGCCCAATCCAGCCGTGATCTGAGGATTGCCCCTTCTTCGATCTTATTGTGTTTGCCCTAGAGTCTGTCAGAGTTCGCCAGAGCCGGCCGATCACGACGCAACAGCAGAGGTACGCCCAGCCCGTAGGCTGAGCCCGTGCGTACGCTCATCTTCGCGTTGGTCCTGGTGCTCGGCCTGTCCGGCTGCACTGCACTCGACGACAGCCCCGAGCGGGAGCTCGCGGAGCGCTATCTGCAAGCCATCGTCGATGGCCGCTACGCCGATGCTTGGCAGCTCACTGAGGACAGCCAGAAGTACGACGCCGACGAGTGGCCGGTGGTACCGGATACCGCCGCAGCCACCGCCGAGGGTCGCATCGACGGCTTCACCATCGACGAGGTCGACGAGGAGACCGGTGCGGCGACCGTGACGCTGAAGGCCGGAGCCGACAGCCGCCAGGTCACCCTGGAGGTGGATCTGGATGCGGGCCTGGTGGGCGACGTCCACACGTGGCGGTTGCTCGGCGCCATGCAGGCCCCACGCTCGGCGCCGGTCACGATCAACGGCAGTCGGCTGGCTTTTGATCCGGATCCGATTCAGCCGATTTCGGTGTTTGCGCCGCCAGGGACTTGGCTGGTCTCGGTGGAGGTCGACGAGTTGCTGGAGGTGGAGCCCACCACCTGGGCGATCGGCCTGCACGATCCGCTGACCCGCACCGAACCGGCACCCCTGATGACGGCGCGCTTGAGCGAGGCCGGCGAGGCACATGTCAACGCACAGCTGGACGAGTGGCTGGCCGACTGCCTCACCGATCGCGACGGCCGGCGCAGCGGCTGCCCCAACCAACTGCCCAGCTCACTGCCGGTCGATCCCGGGTCGGTGCAGTGGAGCATGGTCGGCGATCCGGCGTACAGCTGGGACGAGTTCCAACTGGACCAGGCCATCGGCGACGTCAGCGGCGTGACCTGGACGGCGACCTGGACCGAGGGCGGCGAGCCCCGCGACGGAACTCACTTCACTTGGAACGTCGGCCCGCCGACTGCTCGGTACTACCCGGACGGCAGGATCCTGGCCACCATCCCCCGCTGACCGCGGATCACGAGTTCTCGCCGTGTCTGTGTCACTATCGGATTTTGGCTAGAGCTCGGGATAGATTCCGATCCCATGGATCCGATCCAAAATCCGTACGCCCCCGGCGCCGGCCAACGGCCGCCCGAACTCGCCGGCCGTGACGAGCAGTTGCGCAATTTCGAGGTGGTGCTGGAGCGGACCCGCCGTGGCCGCCCGGAACGGTCGATGATCCTCACCGGGCTCCGCGGGGTCGGCAAGACCGTGCTGTTGAACGCGCTCCGCTCGGCTGCGGTGCGGGCAGGGTGGGGCACCGGCAAGTTCGAGGCGCGTCCCGACCAGCGGCTCCGGCGCCCGCTCGGCGCCGCCCTGCACATGGCAATCCGGGAGCTCGGTCATCCCGACACCGACCAGGTGCTCGGCACCCTCAAAGCCTTCATCGAGCGTGAGGCCGGGGCCGGTGCGAAACTGAAGGACCGCTGGAACCCCGGCATCAGCGTCGCTGCCCGCAGCGGCCGCGCCGATTCGGGCGACATCGAGATCGACCTGGTCGAGCTGCTGTCGGACGTCGGTGGACTCGCCGCCGACCAGGGCACCGGCGTGGCGATCTTCATCGACGAGATGCAGGACCTCGGCCCCGAGGACATCTCGGCGCTCTGTGCGGCCTGTCACGAACTGAGCCAGCAAGGCCTGCCGCTGATCGTGGTCGGCGCCGGACTGCCCCACCTGCCGGCTGTGTTGTCAGCTTCGAAGTCCTACTCCGAACGTCTGTTCCGCTATCAGCGCATCGATCGACTGGACCGTGGTGCCGCCGACCGGGCACTGAGCGCGCCGGCCGCCGAGGAGGACGCCAGCTGGGAGCCCGAGGCGCTGGCACACATGTACGCCGTCACCGGCGGCTATCCCTACTTCCTGCAGGCGTACGGCAAGGCTGCGTGGGACATCGCACCCCGCTCCCCGATCACCGCCGACGATGTCCGGGTCTGCGTACCGGTGGCCGAGGAGGAGCTCGCCGTCGGCTTCTTCGGCTCCCGCTACGAGCGCGCCACCCCCGCCGAACGGGACTACCTTCGGGCGATGGCCGACGCCCAGATTGCCGAACCGACCGAGGACGATCCGCAACCCCAGGTCTCCAGCGCCAAGGTGGCCGAACTGCTCGACCGCAAACCGCAGTCGCTGTCGCCGGCACGAGACGCGCTGTTGAAGAAGGGCCTGATCTATTCGGGCGAGCGCGGCCAGGTCTCGTTCACGGTGCCCCACTTCGGCCGATACCTGCGCGGCCAGCACACCTGAACGCACGCCGGGCTGGTTGAAGGTCGCCCCGGCGAGGCGCCGGTTTCGATCACAGCCTCGCGAAGCCTGCGGTGCGGCCTCGGTTCGGATCAAAGCGCAGCAACGACGACGCCGGTGGGTGCGGCCGGCGGCCGTGGCTTCGCGTGCACAACCCCGGAATCCTGTAGTTATGCAGGCGAAACCAGCCAGATCACCTGCGCAACCACTGGATCCTGTAGATATGCAGCGTCGGCGTACGCCCACGAGCTTCTGATTGGTTGCAGGTCGGCCCGGCGAGGTGCCAGATGGGATCACCGACGCAGCAACCAGGGGTTTGGGGGTCCCGGCCGGTAGCCCTGCCCAGCCACCGGCGTCCCGCGCACTCAACCCCGCCACCAAGCCGCTCTCCCCGCCCCAGCCCGGCACCGTCGGCCTGCTGAGCGGACTGCCGTCCTTCTACTGGGCCCAGATCGCAGCGGTGGTGCCGCCGGCCGGGCCGGGCCGCGCCGGGCCGCGGCGGCCCGCTGGTGGGCATGGCAGCCGTGCTGGTCGGCTGGGCGCTGGACCCGTGGCGTACCCGCCCAGCCGTACCAGCTGACCTCCATGACCCCAGCTGGCGGGATTGAGGTCGGCCTCCGGCCCTGACCAGCCTCAGCCCATCGTCTTCTGTCCGTCGATGGCTTCCCGGATGATGTCGGCGTGGCCGCAGTGCTGGGCGATCTCAGCCAGCATGTGCAGGGCGGTACGCCGGTTGGTCCGGCTGCTGCCCGCCTCGAACCACGGTGCCGGCGGCAGCTCATGGCTCTGGTCCAGATCGACCTCGTTCAGGATCTGGACGCTGGTCGCCTCGACCTCACCCAGGGCCGCAATCAGGTTGGGCAGCGTGTCGTCCTCGGACAGCACAAAGCGAGGATCCTCCATGTCCTCGTCGAGGTTGTCCCAGTCGATGTCCTCGTCATACACCTCCTGCCCCTCGAGCGCCTCCGGCCCCTCGAGCATGAAGCGGAACCAGTCGCGTTCGGTGTCGGTGACGTGCTTGATGATGCTGGCGATCGTCAGTTCCGAGACGGTGCTGGCGGTCCGCACCTGTTCCTCGGTCAGGCCCTGGGCGGTCTGCAGCAGGAAGGCATGCTGAAGCTGCAGGCTCTCGATGAGATCCGCCCGCTCGTTGCTGCTCGTGTTGGTGGTGCTGGTCGTGTTGGTGGCGCTGCTCGTGTTGGCTGTCATGACGTCTCCTTCGGGATCGGTTGTGACCACGCTAATCAGCAAACCGGACAGGTTCTGTCCGCTGACCAGGTGGTGCTGGTCGTCCGATCGGATGATCTGGGTCGTCACGATCGGACGACTCAATTCAGACCGATCGGCGAAGCAATGTCGACGCCGCGAAATTTAACGTCGACGTATGGCTACCAGCACCGTCACTCCCCCCTCCACCAAGACCCAACGTCTCCACGGCCTTGATGCTCTGCGCGGCGGCGCCCTGCTGCTCGGCATCATCTTCCACGCCATGCTCGCGTACGTCCCGGGCCTGCCCTGGCTCGTCGACGACCCCAGCAAGGCGGACTGGCTGTGGCTGCCGGTCGGTGCCTTCCACCTCTTCCGGATGACCCTGTTCATGGTGATGGCCGGCTACTTCGGCCGCATGATCGTCAACCGCCGCGGCCTCGGCTCGTGGGTCAAGGACAGGCTGATCCGAATCACCCTGCCGCTGCCGGTGATGTGGCCGATCGCGATCCTGCCGATCGCCTT
The DNA here is from genome assembly GCF_002250565.1 of Parenemella sanctibonifatiensis. Classification (GTDB taxonomy): domain Bacteria; phylum Actinomycetota; class Actinomycetes; order Propionibacteriales; family Propionibacteriaceae; genus Parenemella; species Parenemella sanctibonifatiensis. The sequence continues at coordinate 48,074 of NZ_NMVJ01000009.1, read as the reverse complement.
CGTCGCGACGTGGGCAGCCGCCAGTCAGGGCGTCGCGGTGCGCCCAACCCCCCGCCGGCGACCTTCCCGACGTCTTCTATGTGCTCACCCCGGGCCACCTGTGGTTCCTGGTGGTGCTCACCCAATGCGTCCTGATCACCGCCGGCGTACGCCTGATCGGCCACCGCGTGCTCGGCCCCGAGCGGGCCTCCGGCTTCACGGCCCGCCTGGGCCGGATCCTCAGCGGCCCGTTCGCGCTGCCCCTGGCGGCGATCCCGTACGCCGCCGGCATCATCCTGCAGGGCTTCGCCACCGGCGGGCTCACCGAGCCCCGGACCGTCCTCGGCTCGGTGAGCGCGCTGACGGCGTACCTGGGCGGCTTCTGGTTCGGCTGGGCGATCCACGCGACCCGCGGCGAGGGCAAGGCGGGCCTGCTGCGGCTGGCCCGGGCCTGGTGGGCGTACCTGATCGCCGCCGTCGTGCTCACGCCGGTCGCGCTGGCGGTGACCGAACCGCTGTGGCTCAGCGCGGCGATCCAGGGGCTGGTCGGCTGGATGTGGGTCATCGGCCTCATGGGTCTGTGCGTGCGCCACCTCAAGCGCGAGCGCGGCTGGGTGCGCTATCTGGCCGATGCGTCCTACTGGATGTACATCATCCACCTGCCCGTCCTCGGCGCCGTCGCGGTACCACTGCTGCACCTGCCGTGGCCGGCCGAGCTCAAGCTGCTGGTGGTGCTGCTCGTCAGCGTGCCGCTGCTGCTCGCCAGCTACGAGCTGCTGGTCCGCCACACCTGGCTGGGTGGCTGGCTGAACGGCCGCAAGCACCCCCGCACGAAGCGGAGCTGAGCCGTACGCCGGCCGCACCTGCAACACCGCGCGCACTGCGCGCAGCCGATCCTGGAAACCGCCCCGACATCGGGGTCTGGGTGACTCGACTGCGCGTGGTGCGCGCGAACGCGCTGTGCCCGGCCGTTCAGCGGCCCCGGGTCAGTGGAAGTTCCAGCTGGCCCGCTGGCCGTAAGCGTCCTGGTACCGGATCGTCGAACCGTCGATCGCCCCAGCGTGGTCGGCCGACTCGAAGCTGATCCAGCCCTCGACGCAGTCTCCGATCGCGAGGTCGATGAGGTCGGGGAAAACCGGCTGGATCGGGTTCTGTGACTCGGACGCCGCCTCGAAGGTCTCCCCGCCCGGGAAGAACTCCAGGCTCCAGGAGCCGGCCTCGACCGACATCACGCCACCCTCACCCTCGTCGGACAGCCCGGTGACGCAGACCTCGACCAGGGTGCCGGCGTACGAGCCGTCGATCCGCTGCTCCTCGTCCTTGATCTCGACGGTCATGTACTCCAGCTCCAGCAGCCCGGTGCCCATGGACGACTGTTCCTCGCCGTCGGGCGCGTCACTCTCGGGTTCATCGCTGTCGGGCGTGTCCTCGGGTGAGGCCGAGGAGTCGGGGACGTCGGGCTCGGTGGTCTGCGAGCTGGAGGGAGCCTGGGTGGGCGTCACCTCGACGGTCTGGGTGACGGTCGGCGCCGGAGCGGTGGGAGCGGGATCAGCCTGCTCGTCGCTGCAGCCCGCCATGGTGACGACCAGCGCGGCCACCGCCGCCACGGCGATGGAAGTCCTGCGGATGCCTACCAACATCGTTGCCCCCTTCTCAGCTGCCCCGGATGGACAGCGCACCACAGTCTGGTCCCGGCGGGGTTCACACGGGCCGCGGTCAGCCGTGTTCAGTGGTAGAACTCTCCTCAGGACCGCGGCAGGACACGACGAAGGAGTAGAGATGGTCGGATGGGGCATCATCGGAGCCGGTGACGTCACCGAGGTGAAGTCGGGACCAGCGCTGTCCAAGGCCGCCGGATCCCGCCTGGTCACCGTGATGCGCCGCGACGAGGCCAAGCTGGTCGACTACGCCCAGCGCCACGGCGTACCGGAATGGACCACCGATCCCGACGAGGTCATCAACCATGCGGATGTCGACGTGGTCTATGTCGCCACTCCGACCTCCACGCACCTGCAGTACACAATCGCCGCAGCCCGGGCCGGCAAGCATGTCCTGGTCGAGAAGCCGATGGCGAGCTCCGCGCAGGAGTGCCGGTTGATGATCGACGCCTGCCGCGAGGCCGGGGTGAAGCTGTGGGTCGCCTACTACCGGCGTACGCTGCCGCGCTTTGACATCGTCCGCGAACTGCTGGCGCAGGGCACAGTCGGCGACGTCGTCGCGGCACGGATGACCTGGTTCAAGCCGGGCCCCCGCGAGGGCTGGCGTTGGGATCCCGAGCTCAACCCGGGCGGCGAGTTCGCCGAGACCGCCTGCCACACGCTCGACCTGCTGGACCAGTTGCTCGGCCCGGTCACGACGGTGCACGGCCAGCACGCCGATGCCGTACGCGTGGCGGCCGACTTCGGTTGGGACAACGGCGCGATCGGGTCGGGCCTGTGGGTCTTCGAGGCGCCGGTTGCGGAGGAGGAGGTCGTCCTCACCGGCACCCGCGGTGAGTTGCGGTTCTCGAGCCTGGCGCCGTCGGCGGTCCGCATCACCGTCGACGGTGAGGTGAGCGAGCAGAGCGCACCCGAACCCGACCACGTGCACCAGCCGTTGGTGGAATCCATCGTGGCTGAGTTGGGCGGCGGGCCGGCCTGCCCGGCGACCGGCGCCGCGGCGCTGCGCACCACCGAGGTGATCGAGCAGATCCTCGGCAGCTGAGAGGCGTCGACGGCTGACCCGGCCGGGTCAACGCGGAGCCGACGGGAGGCAGGGATAGAGTCAGGCGTGGCCCGTTCGTCGGGCCAGCGACCGCAGTCCACGCCGAGCAAGGAGTCTGACGCATGGCCACCTCCCCGCAGCAGCCGTCGGCAGGCAAGCCGGAGACCACATCGCTGGGATCCAGCAGCCCGCAGGCGGGCACCACATTGCCAGCGCCCGGGTCGACCCCGCAGCCCGAGTCGGCGCCGGAGCCCCGCAAGCAGCGCTCGGACCAGGGCACCGTCGGCCCGTCGAAGGAGCAGCCGCCGGTGCAGACCGGCTACTCGCTGTCCGCCGCGACCTGGGTGGCGCTCATCATCGGGATGTTGCTGCTGATCCTGCTGCTGACCTTCATCGTCCAGAACAACGTGCCTGCCCAGTTCACCTTCATCACGCTGCACTTCGAGCTGCCGCTCGGTGTGGCGACACTGCTCGCCGCGATCCTCGGCGCGCTGATCATGGCCGTGGCCGGCACGATCCGGATGCTGGTGCTGCAGCGCCGCTACAAGAACAACGCCAAGGCCGACAAGAAGCGCCGCTGATCAGTCAGTCGGCTGAGCCCGACCGTCACTCGACCTCGTCGGCGACCTCTTCGAAGTTGGCCAGCATGCGATGCAGCACGTCGCCCACAGCGCGGAGGTCTTCGGGTCGCTGACCGTCGAAGAAGATCGATCGCACCAGGCGTACGTGGTCGGGTGCGGCGGACTGGATGCTGGACAGCCCCTCGGGCTTGAGGGTCACGAACGCACCCCGACCGTCGGTCAGGCACTCCTCGCGGGCGACCAGGTTGCGCTTCTCCATCCGGGTGAGGTGGTGCGACAGTCGACTGCGCTCCCACTGCAGCTCATCGGCCAGGGCGGCGATCCGGACCCGCGACTCGGGTGCCTCACTGAGCACCACCAACACCGAGAAGTCCGACAGCGACAGGTCGTGACGGCGCTGCAGGCTCCGGTTGATGCTCGCGTTGAGGCGGGCATTGAGGTTGAGCCAGTCGCGCCACAGGTGCTGCTCGTCGTCGGACAGCCAAGGTGTGGCAGAGTTCCGGGTGCTCAATGGGGAGGTCATGGAAGTAAATCCTAGCAGATGGTTGACATATCACCAGAATGCCCTAGGATGATCCGTGACACGTCACCATTGAGCGGCGTGACCCAGACCCGAGCGAGACCCACCAACCGCTGAGGAGCAAGACATGACCGATCTCACCACCATCGCCGGCACCTACGTCATCGACCCGAGCCACTCCGAGCTGAGCTTCACCGCTCGCCACGCCATGGTCACCAAGGTGCGCGGCACCTTCAACGACATCTCCGGCACCGCCACCACCGAGGCCAACCTGCAGAACGCGCGCATCGAGGTCAAGGTCGGCGTCGAGTCGATCAACACCCGCAGCGCCGACCGCGACGGCCACCTGAAGAGCGCCGACTTCTTCGACGTCGCGCAGTACCCGAACATCACCTTCGTCTCCACCGACGTGCAGGGCTCCGGCGACACCCTGACCGTGACCGGCAACCTGACCATCAAGGACGTCACCAAGCCCGTCACCATCGACTTCGAGGTCTCCGGCCCGGCCACCGACCCCTTCGGCAACGAGCGCATCGGCGCCGAGGGTGCCATCGAGGTCAACCGCAAGGACTTCGGTCTGACCTGGAACGCCGCCCTGGAGACCGGCGGCGTCCTCGTCTCGGAGAAGGTCAAGCTGGCCTTCGACGTGTCGCTGATCAAGCAGGCCTGATCCAGTTCCGGCCTCCCACCGGACCGCGACGAGCCCCACGGCAGTGCCGTGGGACTCGTGCCATTCCAGGCCGTTGACTCGCGTTGGCGGGTCAGGACAGGTCGGCGTACGACTGCAGCCACTGCACCAATGGCAGCCGCCGGCCCGCGAAGAAGGGCGTCTCCTCGCGTACGTGGCGGCGCGCCTCGGTGGCCCGCAGCTCGCGCATCAGGTCGACGATCCGGTGCATCTGCGGCGCCTCGAAGGCGAGCAGCCACTCGTAGTCGTTGAGGCCGAAGCAGGCCACGGTGTTGGCGCGCACATCGGCGTACCCCTTGGCTGCCAGGCCGTGGTCACGCAGCATGGTGCCGCGCTCGGCCGGGTCCAGCAGATACCAGTCGTAGGAGCGCACGAAGGGGTAGACACACAGGTAGTCCCCCGGCTCCTCGCCGGCCAGGAAGGCCGGCACGTGGGAGCGGTTGAACTCGGCGGGCCGGTGCAGCCCGATGGAGGACCAGACTGGCGCCAGCGCGCCGCCGAGCGGACCGAAGGTGAGCGAGCGGTACGCCTGCTGCACCGCCTCGACAGTCGGCCCGTGCCACCAGACCAGCAGGTCGGCCTCGGCCCGGAAGCCGGACACGTCATACCAGCCGCGCACCGTCACGCCGGCCTCGGCGAGCTCCTGCTCGACCATGGCCGCGACCTCCTCGGGCGTCTGGTCGGCCAGCTCGAACGGGGCGAGCGAGAACACCGCGTACTGGACGTAGCGGATCTCGTTGTTCAGGCGGGCAGTCTCGTCGGTGCTCGGCGTGGCGGAGGGCTGCGGGTGCTGGGACATCGATGCTCCTTGACTTGCGGGGGGTCGGTCGAGGGGGACGTGGGTCAAGCCGTCTGCTCGCACAGGGTCGGCCGGTCGGTCGGTTGGCCCGCGCGCGCCAGGCAACAGCCGGGGCGGCAGCGACTCGGCCACGCCGGCAGCTCGCCGACGACGGCAGGCTCGGGCGCGCTCGCGGCGCTCGTGGCCTGCTCAGCACGTGCCTCGGCTGCCCGTTCCAGGGCCAGATCCACCAGCCCGGACACAAAGGCGGGCTGCAGGCCGGCGGTGGCCGCACGAACCACCCGGATGCCGTGCTCGGTGGCGGTCTCGCGAGCCTCAGTGTCGAGGTCGAAAGCGACCTCCATGTGGTCGGAGACGAAGCCGATCGGGGCGAGCACCACCTCGCGTACGCCGGCGGCGGCCAGCTCGACCAGCCGGTCGTTGACGTCGGGTTCCAGCCACGGCGTGTGCGGGCTGCCGGAACGGGAACAGTAGGTCAGCTCCCAGCCACCGGGGACCGCGTCGGGATGTCGCTCGGCGAGCCGGGCGGTCGCGTCGCGGATCACCTCGGTCGCCAGCACCTCGTGCTGGCGGGTGTAGCCGGCACCCTCGGGCGCTTCGGCCGCGGATCCGTCCGCCATCGCATCGGGGATCGAGTGGGTCACGAAGACCACCAGCGGCGGCTCAGCACCGGGCACTGGTCGGGTCGCGACCAACTGTTGCAGGGCGGCAGCGAGCGTGAAGCCGTTGGCCTGCACGAAGCCCGGATGGTTGAAGTAGGGCCGCACCTTGTCTATCTGAAAGGCCTGGTCAATGTGCAGATCATCGGGCAGGTCAGCGACCGCCATGCCGAGGTCCTCGCGATACTGCCGACACGACGAATAGGAGCCGAAGGCGGAGGTCGTGATCGCCAGCACCCGACGGGCGCGGTCGGCGTACGCCTGCTGCAGCACGTCGGGCAGGAAGGGCTCGGAGTTGCGGTTGGACCAGACGACCGGGGTGGTGATCCCGCGGCGGCCCAGCTCAGCGCGCAGTTCGCGCAGCAGGCCACGGTTCTGGTCGTTGATCGGGCTGCGGCCGCCGAAGCCGAAGTAGTGTTCGCCGACCTCCTCGAGGCGGGAGTCGGGGATCCCGCGACCGGCAGTGACCCGACGCAGAAAGGGGACCACCTCCTCGGGTGCCTCCGGGCCGCCGAAGGACATCAGCAGGACGAGGTCATAGGGCGCGAGCGGCGCCTGGTCGGCCAGCACGGTTTCCACCTGTTCAGTTCCCACCTGTTCGCTCCCCACCTGCTCGTTCACGTTCCACCTGTTCCCAGTCCAGGCCCCAGGCCACCTCGCGTGGCGTCGCCAGCTCCGAATCGAGCCCGGTGACCATGCTCAGGGCAGCGGCGAAGTCCTCGCCGCGGCCCTCCCGTCCCGCCGCTCTGGCGAGCACGGTCGGCTCGTGCAACAGCGCCGCGGTCAGCCGTCGCAGCGCGTGCGCGGCGTCCTCGGCCGACACCTCCCCCGCCATCGGGAGTCGGGCCAGTTCGCCCTCCAGCAGCCGGGCCGCCTGACTGCGCAGGGCCACCACGACCGGGTCCATGCTGCGTTCGGCGCGGATCGCCTGCAGCTCGTCAATGCCCTCTTGGACGACCTGCTGGGCACGTTCCACCTCGCCCAGCGTCGCGGCGGGAGCGTGGCGGCGTACGGTCGCCAGATCGACCATGATCACCCCGGGCAACGCGGCCGCGTCGGCGTCGACGTCGCGACTGAGCGCCATGTCGACCACCACCAACGGGCCCACCGCGGTCCGCTCCGAGAGCGCCGGAGCAAGGATGTCGGCGGTGAGGGCCGGCGTGCCGGTGCCGCGGCAGCAGACCACCACGTCTGCGCGACGCAGCGCGGCAGCCAGGTCGTCGGCGACCGACAGCTGCGGCCCGACACCCTGGTGACTCTCGACGAAACCGGCGGCGCGCCCGGACGCCGACCACACCTCGACCTCGGTGACGCCGCGCTGCTGCAGTGCCCGCAGGGTGGTGCCGGCGTACGCCCCGGTGCCGACCAGCAAGCAGCGCGCGCCGCCCCACTGGTGCTCCGGGACGGCATCCTCCGCGGTCCACAACTGGCCGGCGTGGCGGGGGCAGCCGTGGCCGGCGCGGACCTGGGCCGCCAGGTCGAGGCCGACGGAGATGACCGAGCGTCCGGCCCGGTGCAGATCGGTCTCGACCAGCACCCGGCGGGCGGTCTTGAGCGCGCCCTGGAAGACCCGATGCAGTACGGCGGTGAGCTGGCCCGCCGCCTCAGCGGTGCGCAGCGCGCGTCGCACCTGTCCGGTGATCTCTCGTTCCCCGACCACCATCGAGGCAAGACCGCTCGTCATCTCGTAGAGGTGGAGTGCGACCTCATCGCCTTCGGCGGCGTTGAGCAGCTCGGCAACCTCGGCGGCGTGGACGCCGCTACTGCGGGCCACCGCCTGGTAGGCGGCTCGGACGGCCCGGATCGGTTCGTCGGTGTCGAGGGCGATCTCGAGGCGGTTGCAGGTGGCGACGACCACCGCGCCGTTGATGGTGGGCTCCTGCTGCAGCAGGGCAGGCAGGTCGTCGGCGCCGCTCGACAACCGCTCCACGTCGGCCAGGTCGAGCTGGCGATGGTCAGCGCACAGCAGGATCAAAGGCACGGGCGCCAGCGTACGTGCACCGACTGACAACTGGGCAGTCGATCGATGTGGCGTCGGTCACAACCGGGGCGCTGCCCCAGTTTCTGTCGGAGGGGGCTGGCAGACTGCTCCCTGTGTTCCAGCCTCGTCTTGTCCCACCCCTGCCGCCGCCCACCGCACCGCCGCTGTTGCGCGCCCTGGCCGGCGATCAACCAGACCGGCCCCCGATCTGGTTCATGCGGCAGGCTGGCCGGTCGCTCCCCGAATATCACCAGGTCCGCGGTGAGACCGCCATGTTGGACGCCTGCCTGCGGCCCGACATGGCCGCCGAACTGACGCTGCAGCCGGTACGCCGCCACCAGGTCGATGCCGCGATCTTCTTCTCCGACATCGTCGTCCCGCTGAAGCTGGCAGGGATCGACGTCCGCATCGAGCCGGGTGTGGGCCCGGTCTTCGGCGAGGCGATCTCGGACCGCAGCCAGCTGCGCAAGCTGACCTCGCGCCGACTCGAGGACGTCGCCCCGATCCAGGAAGCGATCCGGATCGCCAAGGCCGAGCTCGACACCATCGGTGACTTCGGCACCCCGTTGATCGGCTTCGCCGGCGGCCCCTTCACGCTGGCCGCCTATCTGATCGAGGGCAAGCCCTCGCGCGACCACCTCGCCGCGCGCACGATGATGTACGCCGACCGCGAGGCCTGGCACGAGCTGATGGACTGGGTCACCGAGTTGGGCGGCGACTTCCTGTCCGCCCAGGTCGATGCCGGCGCCGATGCGGTGCAGCTGTTCGACTCCTGGGCGGGCTCGAACCGGATGGAGGACTACCGGCAGTACGTGATGCCCTACTCCGAGCGGATCCTGGACCGGGTCCAGGGTCGGGTGCCGCGGATCCATTTCGGCACCAACACCGACCACTTCCTGGAGCTGATGATGGGCAGCGCCGAGGCGTTGGGGATGGACCATCGCGTTGACCTGCACTTCGGCACCACCCGGATCCGGGCGGCGTACGAGGAGCAGGGCATCACCCGTCCGGTCGTGGTGCAGGGCAACATCGACCCGGCCGCGTTGTTTGCCCCGTGGCCGCGGCTGCGCGCGCACGTGGACCATGTCATCAGGTGCGGCAGCCTGGCCCAGGGCCACGTGCTGAACCTGGGCCACGGCGTGCCGCCGCAGACCGACCCCGACGTCCTCACCCGACTGGTCGCCTACGTCCACGGGGAAGACGTGGCGTGAGCACCTCTGGCGTGCGCAGCGTCCGGGTCATCGGTGCGGGCATCGCCGGGCTGACGGTGGCGTACGCGCTGCAGCGCCGCGGCATCCAGGTCCGGGTGGTCGAGGCCACCGACCGGGTCGGCGGCGTGATTCGCTCGGCCCGGTTGACCGGCGCTGGCACCGACGTCCGGGTCGACACCGGGGCCGAGGCGTACGCGCTGCGCAGCCCGGTCGTGGCGGACCTGTGCGCCGAGCTGGGGTTGTCGACCGAATCACCGGCGGCGCCGACCTCGGTGTGGCGTTCGGGCGCCGGCCCACGCAATCACTCACTGGTCCGGATGCCGGCCGAGGCGATCATGGGGATCCCGGCCGATCCGCTCGATCCGGCCGTGGTGGCTGCGATCGGCGAGCCGGCCGCCCGCGATGCTGCCGCCCTGGATCGCCGTCCGGTGCGGGACCTGCCCGCCGACGTCGCCGGCGCGGTCACCGCCCGCTATGGCGCCGCGCTGCTGGACGGGCTGGTGCGCCCGATGGTCACGGCCATCCACCGCACCGCACCCGAGGACCTACCGCTGGATCGACTGTCACCCGGCCTGTACGCCGACACCCTCGCGTTGGGGTCGTTGGCAGCTGCGGTGTCCCGGCACCGGGCGCGGCAGCCCGCCGCCCTTAGCACCGTGACCGGCGGCCTGTGGCAGTTGCCCGAGGCGCTGTCAGCTGCGATCACCGATGCCGGCGGCGAGATCCTGCTGAGCACCACAGGCAACCTCACCGAGGGCGGCGCCGACGCTGAGGTCGTGGTGATCGCCACCGACGCGAGCTCGGCGGTGCAGCTGCTCGCGAACGTGGCCGACTCGGTGGCGTCTGACGCGGCCGCGTTGCTGGCCCCGGCAACAGCGGTACGTCACCTCAGCCTGCTGGTGACGGCGCCGGCACTGGACCAGCAGCCGTTCGGCAGCGGTGCACTGCTGGTGGGGCACGACGGCGTCGCTCCGACCGCGATCACTCATCTCAATGCCAAGTGGTCCGGCCTGCAGTTGCCGGCCGGTCAGCACGTGGTCCGGTTGTCCTACCGCGGCGACCGGGCCTCCCACGTCACCGTCGACGATGCCCTGGCAGCGCTGGCCGAGCTGCTGGGAGAACTCGGCAACGAGCAGCTGACCTTGATCGATTCCGACGTCACCAGCTGGACCGGGGAACGCCCACCGCTGTCTCCGGCCGCCAGCGGGCGACTCGGCGAGCTGGCGGCACCGCTGGCCGCGCGCGGCATCCACCTGGCCGGGCGCTGGGTCGCGGGCAACGGTCTGTTGCCGGTGGTCAGCCATGCGCTCCAGCTGGCGGACCGGATCGCCGACGCGCTCTCGCCCACTGGCCCGACCACGACATTCCCCACCTCCCCATCCCCGACCGAGACGAGGACACCATGACCGCACCGTGGCGGGTGGGCACCCGCGGCTCCGCCCTGGCCCTCACCCAGACCAAGCAGACCGCCGACCGCCTCGTCCGTCACCGTGACGGCGCGGCGTACGAACTGGTGACGATCCGCACCGAGGGTGACGTCTCGACGGCACCGCTGGCGAGCCTGGGCGGCACCGGCGTCTTCGCCGCCGCGCTGCGCCAGGCACTGTTGGCCGGCGAGGTGGACCTGGCGGTGCATTCCCTGAAGGACCTGCCGACCGCGCCGACGCCGGGGCTGCGACTTGCCGCCCATCCTCGCCGCGAGGACCCTCGCGATGCGCTGTGCTCGCGGGACGGGTTGCGGCTCGCCGACCTGCCGCACGGTGCCCGGGTCGGCACGGGGTCACCGCGCCGGGCCGCCCAGCTGCGTGCCCTGCGTCCTGATCTGACCGTCGTGGCGATCCGCGGCAATGTCGGCACCCGGCTGGCTCGGATCGAGCAGGACCTCGACGCGGTGGTGCTGGCCTGTGCCGGACTGCGTCGGCTCGGCCTCGACGACGCGATCAGCGAGGCGCTGCCGCCCGCCGTGATGTTGGGCGCCCCTGGCCAAGGAGCGTTGGCGGTCGAGGTACGCGAGGACCTCTCCGACCAGGACCTCCTGGCCGCCCTGGCGGCCCTCGACGACGCCGACACGCGGGCCTCGATCACCGCCGAACGGGCGCTGCTGGCCACGCTGGAAGCCGGCTGCAGCGCACCGGTCGGGGCGTACGCCGAGGTCCACGACGGCCGGCTCCACCTGGATGCCGCCGTGGTCGCGGTGGACGGCACTGACCAGTACCGCAGCCAGGCCAGCGGCAACGCCACCCCCGAGGGCGCCGCCGCACTGGGCAAGCTGGTCGCCGAAGAACTGCTGGGCCAGGGCGCCGACCAGCTGATCGGCTGATCATGGTCACCGCTGCATCGATCGTGATCGTTGGGCTGGTGCTGGGGTGAGCGCCACCGGCGTACGGGTGCTCGTTCCCCGACCCGCGGACGACCCGATCTGCGTGGCGGTCGCCGAGATTGCGACGGTCGAGGCGGTGCCGCTGACCCGGACCGTTTCCTCGCCCCAGCTGCAGGAATGGCTGGCAGCACCGGACTTGCTGGGTCACCACGAATGGGTGCTGCTGACGAGCCCGGCAGCCGTCCGACACACCGCCGCCAGCCTCGGCCCCGGCAGCCCTGCCCGCGCCAGCAAGCTCGGTGTGGTCGGCCCCGGCACGGCAGCAGCGGCACGGGCAGCTGGCCTGACGCCGACCGTGATCGGCGGCGGCACCGCCGCCGACCTGGCCGCTCGGTTGATCGCCGACCACCCGCCCACCTCGGTGCTGCTGCCACGCTCCGTGGCGGCCGCCCCGACCTTGCCCGATGCGCTGCGCGAGGCCGGCTGGCGGGTGACCGAGCTACCGGCGTACGCCCCCGAACCGATGCCATTGTCGCCACAGGTCCGCCGTCGCCTCACCGAGCCGTGGCCCGACGTGATCGTGGTGACCGCCGGTTCGACGGCCCGGGCAATGCTGGACCAGCTCGGCCAGCCACCGGTCACGACCGACCTGGTCAGCATCGGCGGCACGACCGCCGCGGACCTGACCGATCTGGGCCTGCCCGTCGCCGCCGTTGCCACCGAACCAACCCCGGCCGGCATCACCCACGCCGTGGCTCAGGTGGCGCGACTACCGTGAGAGCCTCCACCCCAGGATGAGGAGTCAGTCGTGAGCACCGTCCCCGAGCGCCGCCCCCGCCGGTTGCGCAGCAGCGCCGCCCTGCGCGAGTTGGTCACCGAGACCCGGGTCCACCCCAAGGACCTGATCCTGCCGGTCTTCCTCCGGGAAGGGATCAGCGAGCCGATCATGATCAGTTCCATGCCCGGCGTTCAGCAGCACACTCCGGACTCCCTGCGCCGCCTGGCGGTCCGGGCTGCGGAGTCCGGTATCGGCGGGCTGATGCTCTTTGCGGTGCCCGAGACCCACGACGCCACCGGTTCGGCGGCCGACGCCCCCGACGGCATCGGTCAGCGCGGCCTGCGACTGCTCGCCGAGGAGGTGGGCGAGGACCTGGTGATCGTCTCCGACCTGTGCCTGGACGAATACACCGGCCATGGTCATTGCGGCGTGCTGGCCACCGACGGCACCGTGGACAACGACGCCACCTTGGACCGCTACACCTCGATGGCGCTGGCCCAGGCCGAGGCCGGGGCGCACCTGCTGGGCCTGTCCGGGATGATGGACGGCCAGGTCGCCGCCTGCCGCGCCGCGCTCGACGCCGCGGGCCACACCCAGACCGGGATCCTGGCGTACGCCGCCAAGTACGCCAGCGCCTTCTACGGCCCCTTCCGCGAAGCAGTCGACTCCCAGCTCAAGGGCGATCGCCGCAGCTACCAACAGGACCCCGCCAACCGTCGCGAAGGCCTGCTGGAGGCAGAGCTCGACATCGCCGAGGGCGCCGATGTGATCATGGTCAAGCCGGGACTCGCCTACCTCGACGTGCTCAGCGATGTTGCGCAGGCGGCCCCGGTCCCGGTCGCCAGCTATCAGGTCTCCGGGGAGTACGCCATGGTCGAGGCGGCCGCGCTGCACGGCTGGATTGACCGGGACCGCGTCATCGACGAAACCCTCACCAGCATCAAGCGAGCCGGCGCCGACATCATCGCCACCTACTGGGCCCTGGAATGGGCCGGCCGTTGGAAGGACAGCCTGTGACCAACCCCACCACCAGCAACGAGTCCGTCTTTGACCGTGCCCGGGGCATCATCCCGGGCGGCGTCGACTCGCCGGTCCGGGCGTACGGCTCGGTCGGCGGCGTGCCGCCTTTCATCCACTCCGCCCAGGGCTACCTGGTCACCGACGTCGAGGGCCGGGAGTACGTCGATCTGGTCGGTTCCTGGGGTCCGGCGTTGCTGGGCCACGCCCACCCCGAGGTGATTGCCTCGGTCCAGGCCGCGGCCGCTCGAGGGTTGAGTTTCGGCGCCCCGACGGTGGCCGAGGTCGAGCTCGCCGAGGCGATCCGGGAGCGGGTGCCAGCCGCTGAACGGGTCCGGCTGGTCTCCACCGGCACCGAGGCGACGATGACAGCCGTACGCCTGGCGCGCGGCGCCGCCTCGCTTTCCGCCGGCCGAGATCGCAGCGTGATCATCAAGTTTGCCGGCTGCTACCACGGCCACGTCGACGCCCTGCTGGCCGAGGCCGGCTCGGGCCTGGCCACCTTCGGACTGCCCGGTTCGGCGGGGGTGCCGGCTGCAGTGACCGGCGAGACCATGGTGCTGCCCTACAACGACGTGGAGGCCGTTCGAGCGGCGTTCGCCGAGCACGGCGACCAGATCGCAGCCGTCATCACCGAGCCGGCCGCCGCCAACATGGGCGTGGTCGCCCCCGCACCCGGCTTCAACGCCGAACTGCGCCGCCTCACCAGCGAACATCAGGCCCTGCTGATCCTCGACGAGGTGCTGACCGGCTTTCGAGTCGGTCCGGCCGGCTGGTGGGGCTTGGAAGGCCGGCCCGAGGGGTGGGCGCCGGACCTGTTCACCTTCGGCAAGGTCATCGGCGGCGGGATGCCGCTGGCCGCGTTGGGCGGCCGCGCCGAGGTGATGGAGCTACTCGCGCCCGCCGGGCCGGTCTATCAGGCCGGCACGCTGTCGGGAAACCCGCTGGCCACCGCCGCCGGACTGGCGACGCTGCGGTTGGCGGACCAGCCGGCGTACGACGACATCGATGCCGCCGCCGCGCGGGTGGCCAGGGCCGCGACGACCGCCCTGCGCGAGGCCGGGGTGCCGCACACCCTCAACCACGCCGGGAGCCTTTTCTCGATTTTCCTCGGTGAAGGTCCGGCGAGCACCGGCGTACGCAACTATGCCCAGGCACAGACCCAGGACCCGCGGCTCTATCCGGTCTTCTTCCATGCGATGTTGGCTGCCGGGGTGGCGCTGCCGCCCAGCGGCTACGAAGCGTGGTTCTTGTCCGCAGCCCATGACGAACGGGCGTTGCAGCGGATCGAGGAGGCGCTGCCGGATGCGGCACGAGCGACCGCACAGGCACTGTCGGACTGAACTGCGACGCCCCGCGGATCATGCGCACCCGCGGCACGGTACGACTGAGTCCTGCAACCGGTGGCGCGCAACCGGTGCCAAGCTTGGTCCAGCGAGCGGAATTGCTTGTACGGGCGGGAGTACCGGCGCTTGCGCTACGCCAGATATCGGATAGATTCTTTCGCGCTGACCCCCGGTTGTCATCCGCATTCGCCCGGCCCCCCTTATTACCCGGCGACGTGCGTCGATCCCCCATCCGACCGGGGGTCAGCCCTGTCCTGGGGAGTTGCCGCCGCACGGCTGCGTTGCGGAATCCGCGGCGGCCGCTGGGCTAGGGTCAGAGCCGTGACGATCACTGTGCGCAGCATCACCGCGGCGGAGCACCTCGGCTTCCTCGCCGACCAGACGATCACCGAGGGCAACGGCACGACCAGCTTCCTGCAGACGCCGGCCTGGGCGAAGGTCAAGGCCGACTGGCGGGGCGAGTCGATCGGCTTCGTCGACGGCGACACCCTGGTCGGCGTCGGGCTGATCCTCTACCGCTCGATCCCGCGGACCAAGCTCTCGCTGGCGTACCTGCCCGAGGGGCCGGTGTTGGACTGGGGTGGCGACCGGGTCGAGGAGTGCCTGACCGCGCTCAAGCGCCACTGTCGCAAGAAAGGGGCCTTCGGCGTACGCATCGGTCCCACGCTGGTCCATCGCCGCTGGTCGGCCGAGACCATCAAGGCCGGCATCGCCGACGAGTCCGTCGACCGACTCAGCAATGCAACGCCGGATGTGGACAATCTCGCGGCCGCCCGGCTGGTCCACTCCCTCAATCGGCTCGGCTGGAAGGAACAGCGGGTCGATGAAGGCTTCGGCGCCGGCCAGCCCCGCTTCAACTTCTGGCTGCCGATCGGCGGCCGCAGCGAGGACGAAATCCTCGCCGGGATGAACCAGCTGTGGCGCCGCAACATCAAGAAGGCCGGCAAGCTCGGCGTCGAGGTACGCCAAGGGGATCGCGGCGACCTGGCGCGATTCCACGAGCTCTATCAGGAGACAGCCGAACGCGATCACTTCACCGGCCGGCCACTGGCGTACTTCGAAACCATGTGGGACGCGCTGCGCGCCGAGGACCCCGACCGGATCCGGCTCTATCTGGCCGAGCACGAGGGTGATCTGGTGGCAGCGACCACGTGGGTCCGCGTCGAGAAGCACTGCTGGTATTCCTACGGGGCGTCCTCGACCGCCAAGCGTGAAGTACGCGGGTCGAACGCGATCCAGTGGCAGATGATCCGCGATGCGAAGGCTGCCGGCGCCGAGGTGTACGACATGCGCGGCATCACCGAGGGGCTCACCGAGGCCAACTCCGAGCTGGGCCTGATCCAGTTCAAGGTCGGCACCGGCGGACAGGCCGTCGAATACCTCGGCGAGTGGGATCTGCCGATCAACCCGATCCTCCACAAGGCCTTCCAGCTCTATCTCAAGCGCCGCTGAGGCGGGGCCTAAGCTAACAGCATGCCGCAATGGATTGAACTCGAAGGCCTCAGCAATCTGCGCGACGTGGGCGGTACGCCACTCGTCTCCGGGGGCGAAGTCCGCTCCGGCCAGCTGTTGCGCTCGGACAACCTGCAGGACCTCACCGCCGACGACATCGCCCAGCTGCGCGAGCTGGGGCTACGGGACGTGATCGACCTGCGTTCGGCGTTCGAACGCCACCATGTCGGCATCAGCCCGCTGGTCGACGAGGACGGCATGACGGTGCATCCGCTGTCCTACCTCAACGAGGTCGGGCTGGAAGGTGTCACCAATCTCGACGAGGCCGCGGAACTCATCGGCAACGCGCTGCCCTTCCAGCCGCGCGGTTCGGTGCCGGTGACCGATCCGGTGGTCAGCACCTACCTCGGCTTCCTGGCCGACCGGCCGGCCGAGGTGCTCACCGCGCTGCGCATCATTGCGCACGGCGAGGGCGCCACTCTGGTGCATTGCGCCGCTGGCAAGGACCGCACCGGCGTGACCATCGCGCTGGCGCTGCTGCTGGTCGGTGCTGACCCGGACGCCGTTGTCGCCGACTACGCCCTCAGCAGTGAGCGGGTGCCCGCGGTGGTGGAGCGGATGATGCGCAATCCCATCTATGGCAAGGGTCTGGCCGGCCGGCCGATGGATTCACACCTGACCCGGCCGGAGACGATGCAGGCCTTCATCGACTACATCGAAGCCGAGTACGGTCCGGTCTCCGAGGGCGGCCTGGCACAGATGATGGCGGGCATGGGCTGGACCGAGGAGGACCAGGCGGCGCTGGAGGCACGACTGGTCGGCTGAGCCGACATGCGCCTGCACAACGACAGCCCGCTGTCGTTGCGGGTGCCAGACCCGTCGTTGTTGCGCTGTGAGCCGGGTGACGTGCCCGTCAGCGTTCGAGGGTCTGGTCCACCGACGCGGTGGTCAGGCGCACTTCGACCGGCACCTCGTCACCGACGGCCGGTGGCTCCACGTCACCGGGCAGGAAGACCAGCGAGGACTGCATGTGGGGCGGCTCGACAAACCAGCGCTTCTTGCCGGCAATCGTGTACGGGCTCAGCGCGCGGCCCAGCGCCTCCAGGCCACCGGTCGCGGCTGCCACGGCCCGGCCGCGTACGTTCTTGCCGGGGCTGGGCGCCGCCAGCCCAACACCGTTGGCGGTGCCACCGGCAACCACGACGATCCAGCCATCGCCGGGCACCTTGTGCTGCCAGTAACCGGCCCGCGAGCCGCGGCGTACCGGATGGACATCGAGCACGGTCGCGGTGGTGCGTAGCGCCTCTCGTTGCCCCAGCCACAGCGCAGTGCCGACCCGCAGCAGCGGTTCGAAACCATGCTCATGGCTCAGGTCGACGGCCTGCGCCCAGTCCAGGTGGGAATACCAGACCGGAGCCCGGCGTACGCCGATCGCCTGGGCGGTCAGCTCCTTGGCTTCGGCGAGGGTGTCCCCCATCGGCAGGTGAATGGTCCAGCCCTCGAAGGTGACCAGGTCGAACCATTCGGCCAGCCCGGGCAGGTTGTCGGCCTTGATGCCGTGGCGGAGCATCGAGGTCTGCACCTCGATCAGCATCCGCGGCCGCAGGTCGTCACCCAAATTGGTGAGGACATCCAGGTCGGCCAGCCGCGAAACGGTCAGGATGATGCGGGGGTCGCGTGCCAGGCGTACGGCTTCGTGGTCGTCGGGACGCCAGGGCGTCAGCACCACGATGTCGCCGGAGAAGTGCTCCCGGACCTGGTCGACCTCCGAGGGCAGCCCAACCGCGAGCCGGGGTGCCCCGATTCGCTCGGCCTCCCGGGCCAGCCGCGCCAGCCCGAAACCGTAGCCGTTGCCCTTCGCGACGGGGACGACGCCCGGCACCCGATCGGCGTAGCGATCGAGGTGGCTGCGCCACTGGTCGGCCTGAATGTTCAGGGTGACTCCGCTCATGCGGTCAGGCTATCGCGCGGGCGTGGTCGCGATCGGTACCTGAGGGCAATCCCCGGGCATTCTCACGGGGTTGCGTGCCGGGCAGGATGGTCGGCGTAAGCATCAGCAAGGATGACGGCACCGCCGCTCCGCTAGCATCCGGGGCAAGCTCTCAGGAACAGGATTCATCGATGACCGTTCAGGCTGACCCCGTCGCATGGCCCGACACCCTCCCGACCTGGCAGGCCGAGCGCGCCGCCGTTGCCGAACGGTGGGCGAGCCAGATCTATGGCCACCAACCCACCGTCGAGGCCGCCGCGACCACCGAACTGTTGACCGAGACTGCGTTGCCTGATGGCGGCGTACGCCGGCAGGTCGCTCTGCACCTGGCTGCCCAGCCGGAGCACGGCGACCCGGCCCGGTGGTCCGCGGTGTTGTTGGTGGACCTGCCTGCCGGGGCCTCGGCCGAGCAGCCGGCGCCAGCCTTTCTGGGCCACAACTTCAAGGGCAACCACGCCTGTACCGATGACCCGCAGGTGTGGCGGATCGAGGAGCACCCCCGCGAGAAGGTCGGCCAGATCTTCTACGAGGCTGGCGAGCCCAGCAAGCGCGGCGAGAACGCCCGGCGCTGGGACCTCGATGCGGCCCGGGCGCGGGGTTATGCAGTAGTCACACTCTGCTACCGCCAGGTCGGTCCCGACGATGCGACCACCTTCGAGCAAGGCCTCTATCCCGTGGTTGCCGAGGGCGGGCTCCACAACCGCGACATGGAGGCGCCCGGTGCGATCAGCTTGTGGGCCTGGGTGCTGAGCCGGGTGCTGGACGAGATCGGGCACGGCCCGCTCGCCGAGATCGACCCTTCGCGGGTGTGCGCGGTGGGTCATTCCCGGTTGGGGAAGACGGCTCTGTGGGCCAGCGCCTGCGACGAGCGGTTCGCCGCGGCAATCTCCAACAACTCCGGTGCTCTGGGCGCCGCGCTGAGCCGCCCCGTCGGCGAGACAGCGTTGGTGCTGGCCCACGTTCGGCCTTACTGGTTCGGTCGGCACTTCTCCAATGTGGTCAGCGCCGGTCGGCCGCTGGAGCTGGACCAGCCCTTACTGATCGCGTTGAGCGCACCGCGGCCGATCTATGTGTCCAGCGCCACCGAGGACCTGTGGGCCGACCCCGAAGGCGAGTTGGCAAGCCTGGCTGAGGCCTCCCGGGTCTGGCAGTGGTACGGCGATGCGGGGATCAGCAATGCCTTCCCCGAACCGAACGGTCGGCTCCATCCTGACGGGAGCGTGCTGGCCTACCACCTGAGGGAGGGCAAGCACGACGTGCAGCCCTTCGACTGGGCCAATTGGCTCGATTGGGCCGACCGCACCTGGGGCCGCTGACGGCGGACGCCGCAGGAAGAGCCTGCCCGAGCGGGGCGCTTCTGTTCGGATCTGCGCGCATGGCGTGCAGTCGATTGGTTGAGGCCCCCTCATTCGGGCCGCCGCACGCAGCGACTGCACGTCTTGCGCGCCACCTCACCCGGCAAGGGGACCGAGCCGCCGCTGGGGCGCGATTGTTGGTCAGATACCGACCCGGCTCAGATCGCCGGGCGACAGCTGGCGCTTGCGCTGGATCGCCAGCCAGGAGCCGGCCACCCCCAGAATCATCCAACCGATTGAGCCGAGGATCGCGACCGGGAGGCCCGAGCCTGAGGTCATCGCGGCCCGGAGCGCCTCCAGCGCCGGATCGAAGGGCAACATCGGGGCCAGCCCGTGGAAGAATCCTGGCGCGGACGCCGTCAGCGCCGCACCGACGCCGACCACTGCGATCGCCACCGCGATCGCGGTCCCCCAGCCGCCCAACAGGCTGCTGAGCGCCCGGTTGACGGTCACGTAGGTCACGCTCGCCAGCAGCGACACCAGCACCACGCCCATCGCCTGAAGCGGCGTCACGTCAATGGCGAAGACCGCGATCGTCCCGACCAGCAGCGCCTGCACGGCGCCGATCAGCAGCCCCGGCCGCAGCGACTGCCACAGCAGCGCGCCGTTGCTCAGGTTGGAGGTGAGCAGATCTCGCTCACTGCGACCCAGTCGTGCGGTGACCATGGCACCCAGCCACAGCCCCAGCGCGACCAGCAGCGACGCCCAACCGGCGCCGATCTGGGCACCGGCGTCGCCGTCCCGGTTCACCGGTGAGGCGACGACCTTGGTCAGGGTCTCCCGGTCCGCGTCGGAGTAGGTCGGGATCGCGTCGATACCTTCCTCCAGGCCTTCGGCGAACTGACGGTTGCCGTCGGCGATCTGGTCCGCGCCGCTCCGCAGCTCCTGGATCCCGACCACAAACTGGTCCACCCCGTCGACGGACTGGTTGACGCCCTCGACGTACTGCCCGACACCATCGGTGTAGGTCCGCAGCCCGGTGCTGAGCTCGGTGCCACCAGTGGCGGTCTGACTGATGCCCTGGGACAGGGTGGTCATCCCGGTGGCCAACACCTGACCGCCGGCGTTGAGCTGCGACGAACCGGACGCCGCCTGGTCGGCGCCGTCGGCCAGCTGGTCCAAGCCGTTGGCGAGCTCGGTGCCGCCGGTACGCAGCGGCTCCGATCCTGCGCTCAGCTCGCTGGCGCCACCCGACAGTTCCTCGGCACCGGTGGCGAGCCCCTCGGCACCGGTGAGCAGCTGCTGCTGGGCGGCCTGGAGCTGTTCCATGCC
Source organism: Parenemella sanctibonifatiensis (assembly GCF_002250565.1). Classification (GTDB taxonomy): domain Bacteria; phylum Actinomycetota; class Actinomycetes; order Propionibacteriales; family Propionibacteriaceae; genus Parenemella; species Parenemella sanctibonifatiensis. Next base: position 27,423 of record NZ_NMVJ01000009.1, on the reverse strand, counting down.
AGCGGCGATCTCGGCCGGATCGATCTCGATCTCGCCCATCCCGGCGAGCATGCCGGAGAACTGGCGAGCGCCGGCCGCGATCTCGCGCAGGCCGGTGATGGCGGTGCTGAGCTGCTCGTCCACCCCGGCGGCCAGCTCGGTGACCCGCTCCAGCAGCGCATCCAGCTCGGCCAGGTCGGCATCGGCGAGCATGTCGACGACCAGCTGGGCGTTGGCGCGGGCGCCGTACTCGAAACCGGCGCAGCCGGCCTCGCCGAGCTCCTCGCGGACGGCCGCCGGGCAGGCGACCTCCCCGGAACCGTCGGCAATGCCCTGCTGCTGGGCGATCAGTGCCCGCAACTCATCACCCGCACCCTCGAGCTCCTGCGGCAGTCCGTCCAACTGCCCGGACAGCTGCTCCAGCTGATCGGCGGCAATGTCGGCCCGGTCGGCGAGCTGGTTCAGCCCGATCGCGAGCTGTTCGCCGTTGACCGCGAACTCATCCAGCCCCTCCAGCATCGCCGCGATCTCCTCCAGCGGGATCGCCTCATTGGTCTGCTGGAAATAGAGATCCAACCCCTGCTGGAACTCGCGGGCACCCCCGGCGTACGCCTCCAGTCCGGTGCTGAGCTGGTCAACACCGCCGGTGTACGCCGTGACGCCCTGGTTGTACTGAGCCGCACCATCGGCGCTGGCGCGCGTGCCCTGCGCCAGCTGCTGCATCCCGCTGTCGAGCTGCTGGATGCCGTCGGCCAACTGCTGCCCCTGGGCCGGGAGCCCCGCCGTCCCGTCGGCCAGCTGCTGCAGGCCCTGGGAGAGCTGGTCGGCGCCGTCGGCGAGCTCGCTGCCACCGGTGGTGAGTTGCTCACCGGGAGCGCGGAGTTGGCCCATGCCCTCGGCGAGCTGCTGAGCGCCTTCGTCGAGTTCACCGACACCGCCGGCCAACTGTTCCGAACCGTCGGCGAGCTGTCGGGCCGCGTCGACGGAGTCGCCCATCTGGTCGCCCATGTCGTTGAAGCCGATGAAGATGTTGTCGAGGAAGTCCTCGGTGAGGAACTGGTTGAACGCAACGGTCGCCTCGTCGGCAAGGTTCCGGGCGATCAGCCCGTCCGCAACTCCGGCCAGCGGCGACACGGTCAGTTCCATGGTGGCCTGGCGCGCATCCTCAGCCGGGCCACTGAAGGACAATGCAGACTCGGAGAAGTCCGGCGGGATGATGACCATCGCGGCATAGCGTCCGGCCTCCAGACCGTCGCGTGCCTCCTCCTCGGTCACCATCTCCCAGCTGACCTGGTCATCGGGTCGGCCGTCAACCAGGTTGGCGGTCAGCTGCCGGCCCAGCGGCACCGGCTGCCCGTCGATCTCAGCGCCCTCGTCGAGGTTGACGACGGCGGCCTGAACATTGCTGAGCCGGTCGCCGGCACCCCAGGTCGCCCACAGCATGCCGCCGGCCACTAGCACAGGCACCAGCAGCAGCACGAGCGCCTTCTGGAGGCTGGTGCCGAGAAAAGTGGTCAGGGAATTGCTGGTCATGCGTGTGCTCCTTCACGCGGCGCGGCAGTGGAGTCGAGCTGACTGGAGTTGGTGTCGGGTGGGGTCTGGTCGGGTCCGGGACCGAGGTCGATCACCGAATATCCCTGCGGCAGCAGAGCGGCGGCATCGGACTCCTCCTGGACCCCCAAGATCAGGGCGCTGCGACCAAGCTGACTGGCGTACGCCGCGATGGCCTGGCGGTGGCTGGAGGGCGCGATGTCGACCCCGTTGATGATGACCAGCGGCGCCTGCATGCTGGCGGCCCGACTGAGCTGGCGTGGCAGTTCCGCGTCGGCCGCGTCGAGCAGGGTGACCGCCCGGCGTACCTTGTGGGGCTGACTCGCAAGTAAGAAACCGGCGACCTTGGCCTCCCCCTCGTTGGCCCTGAGACGGCCCGAGACTGCCAGCAGCAGCGCCAGCCGCGGTTCCGGATCGGCGCGGACCACCAACACCTCGCCCGGCTGCAGGGCCAGGTCGACGTTGCGGAACCAGGTGGTGGTGTCGTCGCTGACCGACAGGCCGCGGGTGTAGAGGATGTGGGTGTCGCCGGGGGCGGGCCAATCCGCCATCGCGACCTGGTGTTCGATCGCCTCGCCCTCGACGTCGAAGTGCGGCATCCGCTTCTCGAGCCAGGTCGGCGTCCACCAAGCCCATTGGCCGAGCAGCTGCATCACCGCTGGGACCAAGGTCATTCGGACGATGAAAGCGTCGACCGCCACGCCGACAGCGAGCGCAAAGGCGACCTGCTTGATCGCGCCCATGCCCTCAGGGACGAAGAAGGCGAAGACGGCGAACATGATCACCGCGGCAGCGGTGACCACCTTGGCGGAGCGTGTGAAGCCGTCGTGGACGGCCTTGCGGGCCCGATCCTTGGGCTCTCCTCGGCCGTGCACATACTCCTCGCGCATCCGCGCCACCAAGAACACCTCGTAGTCCATCGCGAGGCCAAACAGCAGCGCCATCGCGATGATGGGCAGGAAGGAGATCACCGCGGCGCCTTCGTGGATGTTGATCAGCTCGCCGCCGATGCCCTTGTTGAAAACCAAGGTGACCGCGCCGAAGGCGGCGCCGACCGACAGCAGATAACCCAGGGCAGCCTTGATTGGGACGATGATCGATCGCATCACGATGGTCAACAGGATCAAGGTCAGTCCGACCACGAAGATCCCGAAGGGCAGCAGCGCCTCGCCGAGCTGCGTGGAGACGTCCAAGGCGATCGCGGTGAAGCCGGTGACGGCCGTGGCGACCCCGTAGCGCTCCTGCCACTGTTGTTCGTGCTCCCGCAGCGCCAACACCAAATCATTGGTCCGCTCATCGTCGGGCCCAGTGGTGGGGACGACTTGCACGATGCCGGTGTCCGCGTTCATGTTGGGGGTGGCGAGCGGCACTTCCTGCACGCCGGGCAGCTGCTCGATCTCGGACTTGAGGTCCTCCATCACCCCCAATGGATCGTCGCTGTTGACGAGCTCCACGCTCACCACGAGCATGCCATTCCAACCGACGCCGAAGTGATCGCTGATGAGGTCCCAGGCCTGCCGATCCTCGTTCTCCGTCGAGGCCTGGCCGGCGTTCGGCAGCGCCAGCTGCAGGTCCTTGCCCTGGTAACTCAGTGTCCCGAGGGCGACCAGCACGATCACAACGGTGACCAGCGGCCATTTGGTGACGGCGCGGACCCAGCGGCTCCGCACGGACTTGTGAGGATCCTTCGGTGCCGCGTTCTTCTTGGCCTTGCGGGGCTTGGGCCGCAGTCGCTCCCCGGCCAGCCCCAGCATGGCGGGCAACAGGGTGATGGCCAGCAGCACCGCGAAGGCCACCGCCACAGCGGCGAAGATGCCCATCACGGTGAGGAACGGGATGCCGGCGACCGACAGCCCCAGCAAAGCGATCAGGTTGGTGACCCCGGCGAAGACGACTGCCGACCCCGCGGTGCCGACGGCGCGGCCGATGGATTCCTCGACCGGCATGCCCTCACTCAGCTGATCTCGGTGCCGGGACAGGATGAACAAGGCGTAGTCGATACCGACCGCCAAGCCCAGCATCACCGCCAGCATTGGGGTGGTGGAGTTGACCGGCAGAATCGCGGTGGTCAGCAGGATCATCGATACCGCGGCGCCGACGCCGAGGATCGCCATCACCAACGGCATCCCCGCAGCCAGCAGCGACCCGAGGGTGATGACGAGCACGACCAAGGCGACACCGAGGCCGACGACTTCAACGATACTGAGCTTAGGCACCTGGGTGGAGAAGGCATCACCTCCCATGCGTACGGTCGCCCCCGGCACCTCCGCCTCAACGTCCTTGGAGAGCTGGAAGAGCTCATCTCGGTTCGCGTCGGTCAGTTCGGTGCCCTGGACCGACAGGGTGAGGTTGGCCATCCCAGCCCGGTTGTCTTCGGAGATCGCCCCGGCGGCTAACTCGTCCCAGGGCAACAGCACAGTGTCGACATACTCAAGCTCGTCCTGAGCTTGGTCGAGTCGGTCGGCGACTGCCTGCCGCAACTGCGGATCGTCCATGGTTTGTCCCTCGGGAGCCACGATGACCATGGTCACCCGGGTGCCTTGTACCTCGGGGAAGGTCATACCGAGCTGGTCGAAGGCCTCTTGGGAGGAGCTACCGGGGACCTCGAAGCCGTCGTCAAAGGGCTGCATCACTGCGACGCCGACACCGGCGAGCACCCCCACCAAGATGAGGACTGCGGCAAGGACCCGGCCGCCGCGCTGGGCACACCAACGGGCGAGGTCATTGAGATAGGACGACACGGACACTCCTGCCACAAACCGAGGTCAAGGGGATACGGGGCTGCATCCGATACGCGATCGTATCCGATACACCTCTGTATCCAAAACCGCTAGAGTGATGATCCAGAACAGGAGGACCACCGTGGCCGAGACGACGATCAGCAACCGCCGGGCGCAGACCCGTGAGCGGCTCATCATCGCCGCCCAGGAGGCAATCGTGGAGCGCGGTGTCGCCGCCGCCTCGGTCGAGTACATCTGCGAAACCGCCGGCTTCACCCGCGGCGCGTTCTATTCGAATTTCGCCGACAAGGACGAGTTGATGGCGGAATTGGCACGCCACTGGTTCGCCGAACAGTTGCAGCGGGCACAAGGCGCGCTCGCCGAGGCCACGGCCGGGACAGGTGTGGGCATCGATGACATCCCCGCCGCTGTACGCCTGTTCATGGACGTCCACGCGATGTCACCGGACTGGGGGATCCTGACCTTGGAGCTCCGGCTGCACGCCCTGCGTACGCCGGAATTTCGGACGGTGTTCGCCGAGGCCGAGTCCGGCATCGCCGGAGTCATCGGAACGATGCTGACCGAAGCCCTGGCCGACAGCGGCCTGGAACTGTCCATCGAGCCGGCCGATGCACTGACCATCCTCGCCTCGCTGTTCACCTTCGTCCGCACCGACGCCCGTGGCCGCACCGAGACGATCGAACAGCAGCTGAGCAACGCCCTGGTGACCTTGGTGCGCCCGATGGAGAGCGCTTCCAGCTGAGATTCCTCGGCCAACCTCACCCGAGGCCCAATCGGCTGAATTGACGCCTGCATCGGCGTTTCAGGACATTTACCCCGACAGTAAACGTGTACTCGGGCGTACCACCCGAAACTTGGCCCCTCGGAAGTCAAGACCCGAACGATCACAATTTGGTCTCGGCAGTTGAGCGGGGTTGACGCTCACCCAATCTGGTGGTGAAGTTACGGCCAGCTGAACACCGTTCGGCAACGTGAACCGGGCCCGCGAAGAGGGGGCTTCCCGAGACACGCCTCACCCGCACCAAGCAACACAAGGAGTACCGCGATGAAGCGCAGGGATTTTGCACTGCTGGCCGGCCTCACGAGCATGAGCGTCGCGTTCGGCGCAGCCTGCTCGAGCGACGGAGCCGGCGGTGGCGGTGGTGGCAAGACCACCTTCCGCCTGGCCTTCAATCAGACCGAGGAGCACCCGCAGTACATCGCTGCGAAGAACATGGGCGAGAAGCTCGAGGAGCGCACCGATGGCCGCTACGGCATCCGGGTGTATGCCAATGAGCAGCTCGGCAGCCAGAACGAGGTCGTCCAGAACGTCTCGGCGGGCACCGTCGAGATGATGTACATCGGCGGCCCGGTGATGGAGTCCTTCAACCCGGACTTCATCGTCTTCAACCTCCCCTACATGTTCGCCAGCATCGAGGCGCAGGACGCGGTCTTCAGCGATGAGTCCGTCATGGGGGATCTCAAGAAGTCCATCGAAGAATCCAAGCGGATCACCGTGCTGTCGGCCCTGTTCGCCGGCGTCCGCAACGTCTACGGCAGCAAGGCCGTTCGTACCCCGGCCGACTTGGGCGGCATGAAGATCCGCGTCCAGCAGTCCGACTCCCAGGTGAAGATGCTCGAACTCATGGGCGGCATCCCCTCGCCGATGGGTCAGGGCGAGGTCTACACCGCTCTGCAGAGCGGCGTCCTCGACGGCGCGGAGAACAACGAGACGGTCTTCCACGCGCTCAAGCACGACGAGGTGGCAAAGTTCTACTCCTACACCCGTCACCTGATGATCCCCGACTACCTCCTCATCAACACCGACAAGCTCAACGAGATGGAAGAGGCGGACCGCACGGTCTTCCTCGAGCTCGCCGAAGAGGCTCGTGTCGAGGCGAACGAAGGCTTCCTGACCTTCATCGATGAGTCCATCGCCGCCGCCAAGGAGGTGGATGCCGAGTTCATCGAGGACGTCGACTCCGAGGCCTTCCGCACCGCCGTCGCCCCGCTGGTCGAGCAGTCGATCAACAACGACGTGCGCCAGGCCCTCGCCGACGCGGTCGACGCCGCCAACCAGGCCAACCCGGCCTGATTCGGTCCCACCCCATCCACCCACGGCAGCCCGATCAGGAGAGCCATGGAAGCCGTCTTGAAAGTCAAGTCCGGCGTAGACGTGTTTCTACGCTGGTTCTGCATCGCACTGTTCGCCGCCCTCGTCCTGCTGGTGGTCTGGCAGGTATTCGTACGCCAGGTGCTGCACTCCGGCAGCCCCTGGAGTGAGGCGGCCGGCCGGATCGTCTTCATCTGGCAGGGACTCATCGGTGCGGCGTACGTGATCGGCGAGAAGGACGATGTCGCCATCGACTTCTTGGTCCGGCGCGTACCGCAGAAGTTCGCCAAGGCGGTCGAGATCCTCGCTCACCTGATCGTGGCTGCCTTCGCGGGCGTCATCCTCGTGTACGGCGGCAGCGGCATCGTCATGGACCGGTGGGCCGACACCGTTCAGCTCCTCCCGGTGACCGAGGGCGTGCTGTACCTGGTGCTGCCCATCACGGGCGCCTTGATCCTCTTCTACGAGGTCGTCTCGATCTTGCAGACGATCACTGCGGAGAAGCTTGAGGTCGCCGACCCCAATGAGATGGACATCGACGACATCGTTGAGGAAGGGCTCTGATCATGGAAGAAACAGCTCTTCTCGTCGGCACGATCATGATCGTGGGCATGTTTGCCCTGATGGCGATCGGCGTGTCGGTCTCGGTGGCCATCGGCCTGCCGTCGGCGATCTCGATGATGATCCTGATGGGCCCGCGGCTGGGTATCGATGACTCGGCCCAGCAGATCTACACGGGTCTGGACTCCTACCCACTGTTGGCCATCCCCTTGTTCGTGTTGGCTGGCGCCATCATGAACCAGGGCGGTATCGCCCAGCGATTGATTGATCTGGCCAAGGCCCTCACCGGCAAGATGCCCGGTGGCCTGTCGCAGACCAGCATCGTCGCCAACGCGCTCTTCGGATCGATCTCCGGCTCGTCGTTGGCGGGTGCGTCGGCGGTCGGCGCGATCATGAGCCCGGCCCAGAAGAAGGCCGGCTACGACATGCGCTGGGCCGCGGCGGCCAACATCTCCGCGGCTCCCTCCGGCATGCTGATCCCGCCGTCGAACACGCTCATCGTCTATGGTCTGGTCTCCCAGGCCTCGATCGGTGCGCTGTTCCTGGCCGGCTACATCCCCGGCCTGCTCTGGATGCTCACCTGCATGGTGGTCATCTTCTTCTACGCCCGCAAGCGTCCCGAGCTCCGCGGCGCGGGCTTCCCGCCCTTCGTCGAGGGGTTGAAGATCTTCCTCAAGGCGATCCCGAGCCTGGGCCTGATCATCATCGTGATCGGCGGCATCGTCGGCGGCATCTTCACCCCGACCGAGGGTGCAGCGATCGCTGTGGTGTACGCCCTGGTGCTCTCGATGATCTATCGCGAGGTGACCGTCAAGGACTTCCCGAAGCTGCTGCTGAACGCGACCCGGACCAGCTCCGTGGTGGTCTTCCTGATCGCGCTGTCCAGCATCATGTCCTTCGCGATGACCTACGCCGACATTCCCTTCCTGCTCGGCGAGTGGCTGGTGTCGATCACCGACTCGAAAGTCGTCTTCCTGCTGATCATGATGGTGGTGTTGCTGATCGTCGGCATCCCCTTGGACGCCACCCCGGCGATCCTGATCTTCACGCCGATCTTCCTGCCGATCGCTGTCCAGCAGTACGACATCGATCCGGTCCACTTCGGCATCATGATCACCTTCAACATGTGTATCGCGGTGATCTCACCGCCATCGGCACCCGTGTTGTTCGTCGGCGCTCGCGTCGCCGGACAGAAGGTCGAAGATGTCTTCAAGCCGATGTTGCCCTTCTTCGGAGCCCTGATCGCGATGCTGCTGCTCATCCAGTTCGTGCCCGATCTGTCGCTCTTCCTCCCCCGCCTGGCCGGGCTCGTTCCCTGACAGGCATCCCCTTGACCCGCAGCCGGGCGGGTGTCCTGCGCCCCGCCCGGCTCCGGCTTTTCTCACCCCCATCCTTCAGTACGCCCATTGGAGCCCTCCATGACTTCTCGTCTTCGTGTTGTCATCGCCACCCCGCTCGAGCCGGAGCTGTGTGACCTGCTCACCGAGCGCGAGCCGCGCATCGACCTGGTGGTCGAGCAGGATCTGCTGCCGCCCATGCGCTGGGTCGGCGACCATGAGGGGGATCCCGACTTCCGGCGTACGCCAGAGCAGCAGGCCCGTTTTGAGGAACTGGTCCACTCGGCCGAAGCCCTCTATGGCATCCCCGACACCGATCCGGCCCTGCTGGCCGAGACGGTGCGCCGCAACCCGAAGCTGCGCTGGGTGCAGACCATGGCCGCCGGTGGCGGCGCCCAGATCAAGGCCGCTGGCCTCGAGCAGGCCGACCTGGATCGGATCAAGTGGACCACCTCGGCCGGCGCCCACAGCCGCACCCTGACCGAGTGGGCACTCTTCGGAGTGCTGGCCGGCGCCAAGGAACTGCCCCGACTGCAGAAGCTGCAGGCCGAACGCTCCTGGCCGACCCGCTGGCCGATGAAGCAGGTCTTCGACATGCGCATCTGCGTGGTCGGGCTCGGTCACATCGGCCGCGGCATCGCACAGGCCTTCACCGCCCTGGGCGCCGAGGTCGTCGGCGTACGCTCCCACCCGCAGCCGACCGAAGGCGCGGTCGAGGTCTATGGCACCGACCAGGTGCTGGAGGCGGTCACCGACTGTGACGCCATCGTCGCCGCGGTCCCGGGCACCTCTGCTTCGGCCGGCATGATCGGCGCCGCGGAGCTGGCCGCCGCCAAGCCCGGCGTCATCATCGCCAACGTCGGCCGTGGCAATGCGATCGACGAGCCGGCCCTGATCGAGGCACTGCACAGCGGCCAGGTCAGCTTCGCGGCTCTGGACGTCACCGCGGTCGAGCCATTGCCGGCCGACTCCGAGTTGTGGTCCTTCCCCCAGGTCGTCATCGCCCCGCACACCGCTGCCCTGCACGCGGACGAGGACCGCCTCATCGCCGAGCTGTTCGCCGAGAACGCCGGGCGTCTGCTCGACGGCGTCGAGCTCCGCAACCTTGTCGACACGGTGCAGTTCTACTGACATGGCCGAAACCGTCACCCCCCAGCCGGTGGTCCCGGCCGGCGGTTCGCCAGCAGCCAGTCGCACGGGCCATCTGTTGCACCTCCTCGCCGAGGAGGCCAAGCCGATGGGCCTCAGCCAGATCGCCCGCGGGCTCGGCCTCGCCAAATCCTCGACCCTGGGCCTGCTGACCTCGTTGGAGGCCGCCGGTCTGGTGCGACGCGAGCGGTCCCGGTACAGCCTGGACGCTGGCGTACTGCGCCTGGCGTCGGGCTTCCTGCGCAGCTATGACGTGGCAGCCGAGTTCCGGCACGCCACCCAAGCCTTCTACGGGTTGAGCAGAGAGCTGGTCCAGCTGGCCGCGTTGGCCGGCACCGAGGTGCTCTATCTGACCCGCCACACTGGCCGCTCGCCGCTGTTCGTGTCGGCGGCGCCCGGTGACTCGTTCCCTGCGGCGATCACCGCGGTCGGCACCGTGTTGCTGGCAGGGCTCGACGATGACGAGGTGAGCGAGCGCTACAGCGGCCCGGACAAGTTCCCGATGTGGACCAGTGAGTCCACGGCCAATCTGCCCCAGCTGTTGCGCAAGCTGCAGCGCACCCGGGCCCGCGGTTTTGCCGTCGACGAGGGCGAGACCAACCCAGGAGTGGTCGGTATTGCGGTGCGGGTGGAGCGTGGCGGCCGCCACAACACTCCCCTGGCGGTCGGGGCGTCACTGCCGCGGGCAGGGCTGACCCCTCGACATCGTCAGCTGATCATCGCCGAACTGCGTGAACTCAGGGATGTTCTGGAGTCGGGTTCGACCGCTGCTCCCGAAGAAAATGGTGAATGACGGCGAGGTCCTGTTCGCCCAGACCGGCGTCGACGACCTGGCCGTACATCTCGCGCAGCTTCTCGGTGAGTTGCAGTTCGGTGCCGTGGACGGCGGCCTCCTGGCTGGCGAAGCCCAGGTCCTTGCGCATGTACGCCAGCGCCCCCGTGGTGCTGTAGTCGCGGTTGACGATCTTGTCTCGCTTCTGTTGCAGCAGCCGCGAATCGGCCAGACCGGCACCGAGCGCGTCCATCAGGGCCGAGATGTCCAGGCCGGCCGACTCGGCCAGCACCGACGCCTCGGCGACGGCGGCCATGGTGGCGGCGACGATGAGCTGGCCGCAGGCCTTGGCCACCTCGCCGCTGCCCAGCGCACCCATCACGGTGGGGGTGCCGCAGTGGGCCAGGGCCGGCAGCACCTGCTGGATGTCTTCCTCGGCGCCGCCAACCATGATCGCCAGCTGAGCGTTCTGGGCGCCGACCTCGCCACCGCTGATCGGCGCGTCGACGACCCGGAGTTGCCCGTTGGTCGCCTCGGCCGCTTCGGCGGCCAGGTCACGCACACCCTGGGGTGAGGAGGTGGAGCAGATGACCAGCACCGTCGGTTCGGGGTGGGCCGCGGCTCCGGCGTACAGGCCGTCGGGGCCCTCGAGCAGCGGCTGCAGCTGCGGCAGGTCGGGCAGCACGGCCAGCACCGTCGCGCAGGCGGCGGGAAGGTCGGCAGCGCGTGCGGCGACCGTCGCGCCCTGGTCGACCAGCTCCGCGGCCGCTTCGGGCCGTCGGGCCATCACATGGACGCCCAAACCCCCGGCCAGAATGTTGGATGCCATGGGCGCGCCCATGCGTCCGGGACCGATCAAACCCACTGTTGCCTGCCGATTCACGTTCCTGATCGTAGCTGGACATGTCCACTTTTCGACACAGGGTCGTCGGCTGGTCGCGGCTCGGTCAATTCCGTGCGAGGGACTAGGATCATACGTATGCAGAGCGTGGTTATTCGAGGCAAACAGGACATGATCGTCGCGAACACCGAGGTGCCCCAGCCGGGGCCCGATGAGGTCCGGATTGCGATCGACTACGTCGGCATCTGCGGATCCGACATGCACTACTACGAGAACGGCGCCAACGGCGCGTTCACCATCACCGAACCGCTGGTCCCCGGGCACGAACTGTCCGGTCGCATCGACGCTGATCCGTCCGGAACGTACGCCCAGGGCACGCCCGTGACCGTGCATCCGGCCGGCTTCGGCCCCGATGTTGAGGGGATGGAAAACCTGCGGCACCTGCGTCCGGGTGGGTCCTACCTCGGCAGCGCGGCGACCACCCCGCACCGTCAGGGCGCGATGAGCGACTACCTGATCATCGGTCGCGATTCGATCCTCACCCTGCCCGAGAGCCTGCCGCAGAAGCGCGCCGCGCTGGCCGAGCCGCTCGGTGTGGCGCTGCACGGCGTCAACCTCGCGTACAACGTGGTCCAGGCCAACGGCGAGACCACCGGCGTCGAGGGCAAGAACGTGCTGGTCGCCGGCGCGGGCCCGATCGGCCTGCTGACTGCCTTCGCGGCCAAGGTCAAGGGGGCCGCCAAGGTCACCGTGACCGACGTGCTCGACGGGCCGCTGGAGCGGGCCAAGCTGGTCGGCGCCGACGAGGTCATCAACGTACGCGAGGCCGAGATCCCCGCGAAGACCTTCGACGTGGCGCTCGAGTGCTCCTCGGCTCCGGTCTCCGTCCAGGGTTGCATCAACGGCCTGAAGCCACGCGGCATCCTGGTCCAGGTCGGCATCCTGCCGAACGCCCCGATCCAGCTGAACCTGGCCAGCTTGGTCAACCAGGAACTGCAGATCCTCGGCTCCTTCCGCTTCGACGCGGAGGTCGAGGAGGCCATCGGCATCCTCGATCAGCACCCCGAGATCGACCAGATCCTCACCCACACCTTCGCCGCCAAGGATGTCCACGAGGCATTTGCCGTGGCGCACGACTCGCAGGCGTCGGGCAAGGTCCTGGTCGCCCTGCAGGGCGACGTCTGATCCACCACGCTTCTGAGGGCCGGTCCGCGTGGGCCGGCCCTTTGCGTTGGGTCGGGGCCGTACGCGGCGGGCCTCGGCGTGGGCGTACGGGCCTACCGCCGTCCCCGGCACCCTTCCAAGCCACAACCTGCATAACTACAGTCCCGTGCGGTTGCGCAGCCAAAATGGGCCCAATGACCTGCACAACTACAGTCCGCTGAGGTTGGCGAGCGACCCGCGCCGACCCACGTACGCGGTGAGGCTGACGATCACCTGCGACTCCACCCGGCTACGAAGTTGTCCACAGGAACCATGACCCCACGCAATTTCCTGCAGTTTCCTGTGGACAACCTGCTCTTTGCTAGTGCGCCGGACCTGTGGGTCCGGTTTCACTGGGGCATGGCTCTGATCATGACGGGCGCCGACTGGCGCGACCGCGGTGTGACGCGGTCCCAACTTTCTGGTCCCCGCTACCTACGACTCTTTCGCAACGTGTACGCCCGGACCTCCGACCACCTGTCCGATGACGACTGGGTGGCAGCAGCCAGGCTGGCCATGGGACCCGACACGGTCGCCACCGGTCTGGCCGCCCTGCGCCATCACGGGTGTCCCCACGGCGCCTCGTTGCCGGTCCATCTGGCGACAACCCGGATCGGCGTACGCAGCCGCCCGGGCATTCGGATCAGTCACGTGGCCGAACTCCCGCCCCACTCCGGAGGAGTTGCCTCCGCCGTTTCGGCATACGCGGCGTACACGGCGTACGCCCCGCTGGTCGACGCCGTCGCAGCCGGGGACTGGCTGCTCGAGAATGGCCAGCTCACCGCAGTAGAGATGCAGGATCTGGGTGCGGCGTACGGCGGTCGGCTGCGGCACTTGGCCAAGCTGGTCCGGACCGGCGCCCAGTCGTGGCGGGAGACCCAGTTGCGTTTGGCGTTGGTCCTCGCCGGGCTTCCTGAGCCAGCGATCAACGTGGCGGTCGACCACCCGGGGCGCGTCACCTTCTCCCCCGACCTCTCCTATGACCAGTATCGGCTCGCTCTGGAGTACGAAGGGCGCCAGCACCTCACCGACACCGAACAGTGGAGCTCGGACATCGAACGGTATGAGGAGCTCTCGCTTCGATGGCGCATCCTCCGCGTCACCGCCGAGCGCATGCGACGCCCCCGCGAGCTGGTCACCGCGGTCTGGCAGGAGCTGAGGGCCGGCGGCTACCGAGGGCCGGCACCCAGGTTTGCCGGTGCTTGGTGCACCGCGTTCCCCTGGTGAGGCGGCGCAACTTCAGCAGACTGTAGTTGCGCAGGTCATCAGGCCCATTTCGGCTGCGCAACCGCACGGGACTGTAGTTATGCAGGTTGTGGCGCCGGACAGGGTGGGCGCGGGGGCGCGTACGCCAGGGCTGACCCACCGCGTACGCCCGTCAGCGTCGCGGCCGCCCCGAATGTCACCGCTGCCACGACCACCCGCCCCCGGCGTACCGCAAACGCTTTCTCAGCTAGCGTGGTGGCACGGAGACCTCACACAGGAGAGTTGTTCAATGAGCCTTCCGGCCATCATCCCCGCCCCGCAGGACATCACCGCCACCGAGGGCGCGCTGAGCCTGTCCTCCGACTCGACCATCTCGGGGGAGCCGGCGTACGCCGATGCGTTGCGTCGCATCCTCACCCCGGCCACCGGACTGCCGCTGCGCCAGGCAGGCGGCGTCGACAGCGCCGATGGCACCATCGTCGTCTCCGAGGACACGTCGCTGGAGCCCGAGCACTACACCCTCGAGGTTGCCGGGGACCAGCTGACCATCACCGCCGCCGACCTGGCCGCAGCCAACTGGGCCGCGCAGACGCTGCGGCAGTTGCTCGACACCGAGGCCTACCTGCCGGCCGGGGGCGGGCGTACCGACTGGCAGGTGCCCGGCGTCAAGGTCGTCGACGGCCCCCGCTACTCCTGGCGCTCGCTGCACTTCGATCCCGCGCGCTACTTCAAGCCGGTACCCGAGGTGCTGCGGTTCATCGACCAGATGGCGATGCACAAGTACAACGTGCTCCACTTCCACCTCACCGAGGACCAGGGCTGGCGCTTCGAGTCGAAGAAGTACCCCAAGCTCAACGAGATCTCCAGCTGGCGCCGCGAGACGAAGAATCACCTGTGGGAGGAGGGCGACGGCACCCCCGAGGGCGGCTACTACACCCAGGATCAGCTGCGCGGGATCGTGGCGTACGCCGCAGCCCGCGGCATCAACGTGATGCCCGAGATCGAGTTCCCCGGCCATGTCAGCGCGGCTTTGGCGGCCTACCCGGAGTACGCCGTGCCCGGCTTCCCGACTCCGGAACCTGCGCCCCGGTGGGGGATCATGGACGACGTCCTCAACATGACCGACGAGTCGATGCAGTTCGTCTACGACATCTGGACCGAGGTGCTGGACATCTTCCCCTTCACCCACGTCCACATCGGTGGCGACGAGGCCCCGCGTACGCAGTGGCTGGAGTCCGAGCACAGCAAGAAGCTGGCCGCCGAACGTGGCCTGCCCGGCCCCGATCACCTGCAGGCGTGGTTCACCGCCCAGCTGCGGGACTTCCTCGAGGCCCGCGGGCGTACCGTCGTCGCCTGGGATGAGGTCATCGACGAGGGCCCTGCTCCAGGCGTCGTCATCCACGCCTGGCGCGCCCGCACCGATGCCGCCAAGCGCGCCCTCGAGGCCGGGCAGCAGATCATCCAGGCACCCACGACCTACACCTATTTCGACTACTACCCGAGCCGGAGTGACGACGAGCGCTACTTCATCGGCGGCGACCTGCCGCTCGAGAAGGCGTACTCCTTCGACCCGGGCGCAGACGCGGCCAACGAGGAGCAGGCGGCGCTGATCCTGGGCACCAGCGCCCAGCTGTGGGCTGAATACTCGCCGACCTTCCGGATCACCGAGTACCTCGCCTGGCCGCGCGCCTGCGCCCACGCCGAGGTCGCGTGGTCGGCGCCGGAGAAGAAGGACTGGGCCGATTTCGAGGCCCGTCTCACCCGCCACATCGCGCGGTTGGAGGCCAACGGGATCAACGTACGCCCGCTGGCCGGCCCGCATCCGTGGCAGCAGGGCGGTACTGGCCTGTGGCGCCGGCCCGACTCGCACCGCAAGGAGACCGAGGCGGCGCTCGACTGACGCGCGACCCAACGCGGCCCGGGCCGGCGGGAACATTGCCGACCCGGGCCGCGTTGGGCCTCTCGGAGATCATTCGACCGAGGAGCACCGTGAGCCAGACCAGCCAGACGACCAGTGATGTGGAAAACGGCGAGATCGAGTACCCGATCCTGCCGGTGCTGGCAGACCGCTGGAGCCCCCGGGCGTACCTGCCGGTCGACATCGATCAGAGCAAGCTGAACAGTGCCTTCGAGGCGGCCCGCTGGAGCCCGAGCTGGGCCAACAATCAGCCGTGGGCGTACGTGGTGGGTCGGCGTGGGTCGGGCACCTTCGACACCATCGTCGACACCTTGGTCGACTTCAATCAGGGCTGGGCGAGCAAGGCCTCGGCCCTCATCCTCACCATCGCGCTGACCCACGACGGCGATGGCCAGCCGCGCCCGACCGCGCTCTATGATTTGGGCCAGTCGGTGGCGCACTTCACGGTGCAGGCGCATGCCGAGGGACTGTCGGTACGCCAGATGGGCGGCTTCCACGCCGACCGGGCCCGCGCCTCGTTCGGGTTGGACGACCACGAGCAGCCGGTGTCGGTGATCGCGGTTGGCACCGTCGATCCCGAGGGCCCACGCGCCTCGAAGCCGCGCACCCGCAAGCCGCAGCGTTCCTTCCTGCGCGGCTGAGTCGGCGGAGGGCCGGCTTGAGGTGACCGTGCCAGGGGGCCGGCCTCAGTGCTTGTCGGCGTCACCCTTGCGACGGGCGGCGATCTTGGAGTACATGCCCTCGACGAGATCGTTGAACCGCTTGGCGACTTCCTGGCGCCGCACCTTGAGGGTAGGGGTCAGCAGGCCGTTCTCGGTGGTGAGCTCGTCGAGCATCATCTGCACTCCGCGGATCTGTTCCCACGGCGCCAGCTTCTCGGTGAGGGCATGGACCCGCTTGTTGAGTTCCTCGAGGATCTCGGAGTTGTGGAGCAGTTCCTGGACGTCGGCGAAGCGGACCTGCAGCTCCCCGGCCAGGTTCTCCAACTCCGGCAGCGAGGGCCGCACCAGCAGCGTCAGGCTGGGCCTGTTGTCGCCGATGATGACGGCGTACTCGATCAGCGGGTCGGTCAGCAGCAGCCCCTCGATCGGTCCGGGGGCGACGTTCTTGCCGCCGGAGGTGACGATCAGGTCCTTGATCCGGTCGGTGATGGTCAGGAAGCCGTCGTCGTCGATCTCGCCGACGTCGCCGGTGTGCAGCCAGCCGTCGGCGTCGATGGTCTCGGCGGTGGCCTCGGGGTTGTTCCAGTAGCCGGCCATCACGTTGGCGCCGCGGAAGAGGATCTCGCCCTCGGCACCGATCTTCATCTCGCCGCCGGTCAGCACCCGACCCGCGGTGTCGAGTTTGTACGCCTGCGGGCTGTTGAAGCTGACCAGCGGCGCGGCCTCAGTGAGGCCGTAGCCCTGCCAAATCGGCGTACCGATGGCACCGAAGAACACTTCCACCTCAGCGCGCAGCGGGGCACCGCCGCAGGCGAGCATGGTCTTGGGGCCCCCGATGGCGTCGCGAACGCTGGCGAAGACGAGCTTGTCGGCGACCGGCAGCAGCGCCCGGCGCCACCAGCTGGTCCGCCGGCCGGCCCGGTTGTCGGCCTGGACCCGGCTCCCCAGCCCGATCGCCCAGTCAAAGATCCGCTTCTTGGCGCCGCTGTCGCCGACCTGGGCGTGGGCCTTGGTGTAGACGGTCTCGTAGAGCTTGGGTACGCACACCATCAGCGTCGCCTTGGCCAGCACCAGCTGTTCGGCGACCTCGCGCGGATTCTCCACGTAGGTGTTCATGCAGCCCCGGCTGAGCACGAAGTAGGTCCAGCCGCGCTCCAGGGCGTGGGCCAGCGGCAGGAAGCACAGCGAGTGGTCGGTGGGCTGGACGTCGAAGTAGCCCTCCAGCGCGTCGAGCTCGGCGCACAGGGCCCGGTGCGTGAGCATGACGCCCTTGGGGTCGCCGGTGGTGCCGGAGGTGTAGATCAGGGTGAGCAGGTCGTCGGGGTGGCGTTCGGTGGCGGCGACGGCCTCGGCATCGGCCGGGTCGACCGGCCGCGACAACAGTTCGGCGAGCGGGGTGACGCCGTCGACGGCGTCGAAGCTGACCACGGTGACGCCCTCGGGCACCCGGGCCGCTTCCTCGGCGCCGCCGATGAAGATCCAGCCGGCGCCGGAGTCGCGCAGGATGTGGGCGGCCTGTTCGGCGGTCGAGGAGCCATAGATCGGCACCGTGACCGCACCCAGCCACATGGCGGCGAGGTCGACCAGGCTCCATTCGGGACGGTTGGCGGCCCACAGGGCGATCCGGTCGCCCTTGCGTACGCCGCTGGCATGCAGTACACCAGCGAGTTGCTCCACCTCTCGGCGCAGCACTCCGTAGCTCTTGGTCTGCCACCGGTCGCCGACCCGGATCCGGGTGGCGTTGCGCAGGACGTGGTCGCGCATGACCTGTTGCAGGCGCGGGACGAGATGCTCAGCGTTGATGCTCACACCCCCAAACTTACGGGACCGTAAGTTGCCGCTCAAGACCCCTCCTGCGGTACGGACGTCAAGCCGCCCGTGGCTACAGTGGCGCCATGGCTTTCACCCTTCCGGACAGTTTCGGAGCCCACGTCGACCAGAGCGACCCGATCGCCGCCGCGCAGGAGCGTGGCATGACTGCGGCCCAGTTCTTCCTGGGCGACCCGCAGGGCTGGAAGGGACCCAAGATTGCGTACGCCGGCGGTGCCGCCGGGCTGAAGGCGGACGCCGCCGAGGCCGGCATCCGGCTCTATGTCCACGCCCCCTATGTCATCAATGTGGCCACCACCAACAACCGGATCCGCATCCCCAGCCGCAAGCTGCTGCAGCAGACCGTGACCGCGGCCGCCGAGATCGGCGCGGCGGGCGTGATCGTGCACGGCGGGCACGTCACCAAGGACGACGACCCCGAGGTCGGCTTCGAGAACTGGTACAAGTGCATCGACCGCCTCGAGGCCGAGATCCCGGTCCTGATCGAGAACACCGCCGGCGGCGCCAATGCCATGGCCAGGCACTTGGACCGGCTCGGCCAGGTCTGGGAGGCGATCGCCAAGGCCGACGGTTTCGACAACATCGGGCTGTGTCTGGACACCTGCCACGCCCACGCCGGCGGTGAAGAACTGGTGGGTCTGGTCGACCGCGTACGCGCCATCACCGGCCGGGTGGACCTGGTGCACCTCAACGATTCCCGCGACGCCTTCGACTCCGGCGCCGACCGGCACGCCAACCTCGGCCAGGGCCAGGCCGACCCCGACGGCCTGCGCGCGGTCGTTGCCGACGCAGGCGCACCGTTCATCCTCGAGACCCCCGGCGACGCACCCGAGCACCGGGCGGATCTGGAGTGGCTGACGAGCTGAATCGTGGGCTTGGGGCTTGGGGCTGGTGCTGACGTCACCTGGCACCGGCTCGAAGGTCACCCCGGTGGGGTGCCGGCTGGGGCCAAAGAAGCAGCAACGAGGTGTGGGCCGGGTTGGCCTGCAGCCGCAGCTCCGGCGTACACAACGACGCGATGCTGTAGTTACGCAGGCGAAACCGGCCAGATCACGTGTGTAGCCACTGCAAGCTGTAGTTGTGCAGGTCCCGCAACCCCCGGGCGTACGCCGATGCGCCCGGCGGCGCCGGACCTCACCTCCGCGAGGGGATGAAAGAGGCAGCAACGAGGACGCGGGGCCGGGCTGGCCCGCAGCCGGTTCCGGGCCACGAAAGCTCAACATGTTGAGGTTCCGTGCCCGGAAACGGCCGATTCGGCCCGCGATCCTCAACATGTTGAGTTTTCTGGCGGCCCGCCAGGTCGCGACCCCCGGGAGCACTCAGCCCTCGCACACCTTCAGGACCCGAACTTTCTCGAGCGTGTGTTCGATTGATCGCCTCGTACTCTAGTTTTTGTCAGCGCGATGACGTAGAATGAAGGCATTCAATCGAACACCGATTCGAACCAGTCAGGAGGTGACCACCATGACCGATGCGCACACGACAGCAACACTCCAGGTGATCTCTGAGATCCGAGCCGCTCGGCAGGAGAAGCTGCAGGCGGAGGCGCGGGAGTTCATGAAGGTCGCCGAGTTCGCCGACCTCTACGACGCGGACTGGTACGCCATCGAATACCCGAACGGTCCCGGCCCGGTCGGCGAACGGCTGGTCCGCCCCGGCGGAGAAGGTACGCCGTTGGTCGGCGAGTTCTGCGTCCTCGAGCTCGGCGCCGCTCTCGGCATGTCCGGCGACGAAGCGCATGTCGAGCTGGCTCACGCATTGGCGCTGCGAGGCCGGTTCCCGAAGACCTGGACAGTGCTCGGCGAAGGCAAGCTGCGAGTCTGGCAGGCGCATCATCTGATCAACCAGACCAGCGAACTGTCCGTGGAGCTGTGCACCAAGATCGACGCGCAGGTCGCCGAGTTCGGGACCTCAATGGGCAAACAAGCCCTCAAGAACCTGATCGAAGCCATCGTCCTCGAACACTCACCCGAAACAGCACAGACTCTCCATGAGGCCCAGCTGGCCGGCCGGCACGTCACCATCGACCACCGCGGCGACGGCGTCGTCCGTGAAATCCATGCCAGCGTCGACGTCGCCACTGCGATCCACCTCGACGCGCAACTGAACCGGCTCACGACGATCCTCGGCCAGAGCCAACTCCACAACCGCCAAGCCGACACCACTGCGGGTGACGTGCCAGCGACGATGGACCCACGCGACATTCGCCGGGCCGTAGCGTTGGGGATCCTCGCAACCCCGGCCCGGGCCCTGCACCTGTTGCAGGACTCCCTCATCGACCAGCTCGACGATGCCGAACTGGCGTCCGCGCCGGACGAGAACCACCTCCACGACAGCGCCACCGTCGGTGCGGCCGAACAGACCAACGCGACCGGGTGTCCGATGGCCAGCTCACCGGCCCACACCTGCGGCCAGGTCACCGTCGACCCCACCAAGCTGCTGCCGAAAGCCCAGCTTGTGGTCCACGTGACCGATGCCAGCTTGAAGGACGGCGGTGTCGCCCGCGTCGAAGGTGTCGGACCCGTCCTGACCTCCTGGTTGAAGGACCTGTTGGCCGACTCGCATGTGACCGTCCGGCCGGTGTTGGCGCCGGACCAGGCCTGGGCGACCGAGGCCTACGAAATCCCCGAAGCGATGCGCGAATGGGTCACGCTCAGAAACCCGAGGTCGATGTTTCCGTTCTCGAACCGCAACAGCGGTCACCTCGACATCGACCACACCCAACCCTGGGCGCTCCCACCGCTCGCGATCCTCCCCGACCCAGATCCACCGGACGGCGAGCCGCCCTGCGGCGACCCGCCGGATCAGAAACCAGGACACAATCTCCCGCAGACCCGGCCCGGCAACCTCGCCCCGCTGGCCAGACGAGAACACCGAGCCAAGACTCACGCCGGCTGGCACGTGGTCCAGCCCAGTCCAGGGATTCTCCTGTGGACCTCACCACTCGGATTCCAATACCTCGTCACCGCCAGCCACTGCTGGCTCATCCACGACCCCCACGACACCATCAACGAAGACGCCGCCGCAGCCGCAGCCTGAGCCCGATCACCTGACAGCCCCTCGCGGGCGATTAGTGGAACTCAGTGCAACACATGAGTGACGTTGAGGTGGCGCTTACTGTACGGGCGTGTCATCGCATACTGAGTCCATGTCGACCCGTGTGACCCGTGGATCTCTCCCAGTCGTGTCACGGTTCCGATTGGCTGTTCGGCCCCTTCTAGGAACGAGGTGCTGCCGACGACACCGACCACCGAGGGGAAAGTGATGAGATGCAGTTCGGAAACCAAGCCTGCCCTGCAGAGCGCGCCGTTGAGGTGGCCCCCGCCGGCCCCAATGATGGTTGTGGTTCCGGTAAGGGCCGCGAGCTCCCGTACAGCTCGCCGAAGGTCGACTTGGGATCTTCCGATAGTCAGATATGAGATCTCTCGGTCGTAGAGCGCACGCACGTAGTCGATGGGTGTGGACTCGGCGATCAAGACCACCAGCTCTGTCCGGCCCTTTTGCTGGTGAGTCCATTCCACTCGTCCACGAGAGTCCGTGACTGCGAGCAACGACTCGGCCTCTCCCCGAAGACACTGCGCAGGAGGTCGGGGCCATGATCCATCAACCTTGCTCGGACGGGTCGGTGCTGAGCTCGTGATGAAGCTGTCGGCCCCTTCGAGGGTGACTCGCGGGGAGAAGCGATCCACGAGGTAGTCCGACCGCTGTTGCACAAGGTCCACAGTGTCCCTCGCCCACAGCGATTCCCACCGCTTCGATACCCCAGCAGCCAGGAGCGGGCCTCCTGCGCCAGGGGTTATGCGTCCATCGATGGACGCGATCGGCGTGAGGACAACGGCGGGGGTACTCATGACCTACCTACCCACTCGCGCAGGAGCGCATCGAATGTCCGACGAAGACGATCAACATCCCGGGGTGCAAGGAAGTCAGCAAACTCCGGGTACTGCTCAACGAGAATCAACAGCTGGTGCGCCGTCGCTGCCCGACGGGTCTGATCCGCGTCGACACCGGCGGCCGAACTGTACGCGTCCATGGCCGGGTGGCGAGGGACTGTGTCGGCTGACGCGGCTGCTCGTGTGAGGGCGAAGGAGATGTCGCCGACCGAGGGGCCGACGCGGGCGGATGCCCAATCGACCAACAACGGCCGACCCGTCGAGGTGCGAACGACGTTTCCAAGGTGGCAATCACCGTGGACGAATGAGTGTGGACTCTCGTCCACGGCCGCTCGCAGATGAGTGAGGTCGTCCGCAACTCGCTTCAGTCGATTCTCGTCGTCCGGCGCGCTCCACAGTCGGCGCGCGAACGAGTCAGGACCGTCCCGCTCGTGTCGGCGCTGGAGATCCAGGGGTGGTGTGACACTCCTGACGCCTCGCGAAGTCCTGTGCATTCGCCCAAGCAGTCCTGCGAGGTCGGTCCACTGCGCCGTTGTCCATGCTTGCGCTGGCTCCGCAGGTTCGTGCCGCTCGAGTGCGATGGCGATCCAATCCTCAGTTTCGTGTGCAGCCACCATGCGAGGCGACGGGATCGCGATCCGTCTCGAGAGCTCCGTGTACGCGAACAGCTCTCGCCTGCCCTGCCCTGCTTGGTCGGGACTCGAGAGCTCGATGACCTTCACGATCACAGGGGCACCGCTCGTCGTAAGCCCCTCGAGCAGCGTTGCTCCTGACATGCCGCCCTCGGGCAGGTCGGCACCTTCAGCCGCGGCCAATCCGAGGGCACTGAACAGCTCATTCGCATCGATCACAGCCATGGCCGAATGCTAGACGCCCGCCGTCGCCGTTCGTCATCGCCCAATCGAGCATTCTTCCAATGTTGTGCCTGTCCCGCTGCCCCCGGCGTATGGGGACCAGCGAAGCAACTCCCGCCCGGGTTGACCTCAACATGTTGAGCCTCTGCGCCCCGAAATCGCCGATTCGGCCACAACCTCAACATGTTGAGGTTCCGTCAGCGCCACGCCCGGTGATGAGCGAACGTGTTTACAGCAGCCAGCTCACCCGGGGACCCGCTGTGCGTCTCCGAGGGTCGAGGCGTCTTGTCGGCGTCGATGGCATCGACCGCGCCGGCATTCTTTACTGATCGCCGTTCTGTTGCAGGCTCCAGACGCCGGCGCCGCTAATGATCACCCCGCCAGCGAGTTCCAGACTCCCGTCCTCGAGCCCGAAGAGTGGGTTGATCATCTCTACAGATGGCCCGACAGCCGGCCTAACTCCAACCAGCGCGTACGCACGGTCATCCCAGTTCTCGATCACGAACTCACCGGAGTAGATCTCCTCCCATCCTCCCTCCGCAAGTCGCCGCACCATCGCGTCCGGAGCCGCCGCACGCACGTCGTCGACGACAATCGAAGGATCACGATCCGTCGTGCAGGTATAGATGATTTCGCCCCCACAACCGACGAAGTCAGCACCCCACGGGATCACAGCAAGCGGCGTCTCCAGGACGATCCTTCCTGATCGACCGACAAGCGGCGCCACCGCCGCACCTATTGGATCCGATGCTTCGACCCGTTTCCACAGCCCACTTGTGCGGTCATGGAGGTAGGAGGCAAGAGATCCCCCATTTCTAGGATTGTCATCAGCATCGACTGGCAACCCAACCCCCTGCCGCCACCACCTCGCCCCTGAGCGAGCCCTCTCTACGGCATACGCTTCGCGGAGCTTCGGAGACCAACGGGGCACACCCGACAACAGCGCGACAACCTGATCTTCCCCCAGCACGTCCTCAGCGGCCTCCGTCAAGGATTTGCGCGCGTTAGCAAGTCGCTCGAGAGCACCGCCACCCCAGAAGTAGAGGTAGTTGACGAGGTCCGCGCCAATTTCGGCGTCCGTTCGTCGGTCGTCGGCTATGGCATGGACGTTCGTAACCACTTCCTCGAGAACACGGAGCACTTCCGGCGCAAACCCATGTTCCAAGCACTGTTTATCATCGTTCATCATCAGCGAACTCTTTCCAGCCAAATACCACAGATCATATGTCACCGACCCGAGCGTCCGACGCGATCGAGAAAATCTGACAGTATGCGCTCCAACGCGTCGGCATCACCGATCCGGTGATGCTCCTCGTATGACATTGGGTAAACCCAGACCTCCATCTCTCCAGACTCCCAGAGGATCAATTCGGCCTCCTTGGCGCCTTTGATGAGCAGATGCGCTGCGGGCTTGTCAGTGCGGTTCAAACGAAAGGTGACATCGCCGGCGAGCTTTAGCACTCCCGAGTTTCGGTTCACCCAGTCAGACAGGCGCTGTATCAACCTCATCGTCTGCACACAGATCCGACGCAGCACCACAGGTCTGCACCAGCGCCCCGGGCCCCGACGGCGTTGATCGCCTCCGGAAGTCCCATCAAGCCGACACGATGCACGCCTCGAGAATCCCACGGTTCTTCGGATCTGTCAGCAGTTGATCCATGCGTCGCCCCCAATGGGCCCGACCCTCATACCCAACGCGTCCCGGACACCACAGCGGCCCGACAAGCCTCTTAACCGATGTCCTGGAACCGGGTCACCCCACGACGCTTTCAGGCGGTTCAGGCCACCACGAAGACTTACAGACGGTTCAGCTCAGCGCGACGATCAAGCAATCGTTGCACCACCAGCAACTTGGCCAGTAGCCAGTTCCACCGCAAACTCGCGTGGTTCGCCGTCGTCGGGATCGGAGGCGCCTCTGACCCAGCCACCGCTCGCCTCGGCGACGCGTAATCCGTCGATGGCGAGACGACGAGTCTCCCAGAGCACTCCTGCGGAACTGACCGCGGTGATCGTCCACGGCCCCACGAGCAACAGCACCCGTTCCTCCTCAAGCTCCTCCGCAGCCACGACTGGGCCCATGGTCGGGACCGCCTCGAAACTCGCAGGATTGAGCACATCACCCAAGAAGGCTGTACCGCGCTCGACGACACAAAGACCGGTGGGGTTGGGGGTACCCAGCAATGCGCTGAGCGCCCGTCGCCCCGGATCGGGTGCCGCGAAGGTTGCGGACCAGCTCTGCGCGCCCCAGGGTTCGACCACGACGAAAGTCGACCTCGCCCCGGCCCCCTCGGCCAAGAAGGCGTGGTCAGCGCCCGCGGACATGTCCGCAACACCAGCCGTGAACTCAGACATGAAGCGGCCGGACATCAGGGCTCCACGGGCTGGTGGTCGGCCAGGGTGATGTGCTGGGCGATGGTGCAGTGCTGAGCCCACGCGTCCAGGCTGTCAGTCATAGCGGTGTCCTCGGGCAGCCGGAAGTCACCAGGCCGCCACCCCTCGCCGACCCAGCCCGTATGAAGGACGGTGTGCACGGCCGCAGTTCGGAAGCCGTGCGCGCGAGAGGCCCTGGCCCAAGCGAGAGTCTCCAAGATCTCGGCGAGGTTCACAGCGAGCCTGATGATGGCGCCGGCGACAGTGGTGGGTGAGCCGGGTCACGTTGCCCCAATCCACAGGGTTGGGCGATCGTCAAGGGTCGCAACCGCAGCAATCCTCAACGTGCCATCACTGAGACCGAACAACGGGTTGATGAGATCAACCACAGGACCCTCAACCGGTTCCACCAACACCAACGCATAGCCGCGATCCGCCCAGCCCTCACGAATCCGCCCCGGGCCCAACGCATCGGACTCAGCCGCGATCACCTCAGGACGCGACGAACGCAGAAAACTCTCCAACTCACCGGCAGGCCCGGGAACCGCGAACGTCGCCAACCGATCGCTACCGCACCCCACCACCTCAAACTCGGGAACCCGGCCCGCCAGCGGCGTCTCCACATACCACCGCCCCACACCACCAGGAACCAACTCCATCAGTTCAGCAACCGGATCCCCGGTCCTCAACCCGACAACACGACCAACCCCGGCATGATCCAACACGTAACCCGCCAAATGACCACACTCACCCAACGCACCCCGCAACCGACCCACCAACGCACCATCCGCGCCACCACCCGCCAACGGCACCCCACCAACCCACCAACGCCGATCCTCACCCGCATACTCGAGAAGCATGATGTCGCGAGGTGAACGAGTCCACTCCTGAATCCCGCCCACCCAGCGCTCAAGGCCATCGACTCCCAACTCATCCTCGATACAGGCATCGAGAACGCAACGCGCCCAGCCCGCACGGACCAAACCTGCACCCCCGAGAAATCGAAGGTAGCGAGCGAACCGTCGCATGCGGCCGCCCTCGGGCACCCCAGTCTCGACGACGTCCTCGAATGCCGCCGCAAGCTCGGCCAAGGTGCGCTGGACGCCCAACACAGTCGCGTACGGCAGCTGCACCACCGGCTCGTGGCCTTCGGCACGTGGCTGCGCCGTCGGTGACTGCGGCGGCTTGGGTGTACCCGCGCCGAGCGAGCCTCTCCCGGTCAACCGAATCACCCCTTCGTTGCGGGTGATACCTGCATCGCCGTGATGGTCAGGTAGCCGAGTCCACAGGGTTGGGTGATCATCAAGGGTCGCAACCGCAGCAATCCTCAACGTGCCATCGTTGAGACCGAACAACGGATTGATGAGATCAACCACAGGACCCTCAACCGGTTCCACCAACACCAACGCATAGCCGCGATCCGCCCAGCCCTCACGAATCCGCCCCGGGCCCAACGCATCGGACTCAGCCGCGATCACCTCAGGACGCGACGAACGCAGAAAACTCTCCAACTCACCGGCAGGCCCGGGAACCGCGAACGTCGCCAACCGATCGCTACCGCACCCCACCACCTCAAACTCGGGAACCCGGCCCGCCAGCGGCGTCTCCACATACCACCGCCCCACACCACCAGGAACCAACTCCATCAGTTCAGCAACCGGATCCCCGGTCCTCAACCCGACAACACGACCAACCCCGGCATGATCCAACACGTAACCCGCCAAATGACCACACTCACCCAACGCACCCCGCAACCGACCCACCAACGCACCATCCGCGCCACCACCCGCCAACGGCACCCCACCAACCCACCAACGCCGATCCTCACCCGCATACTCGGCGGCCAACGGCGCCTCCCACTCGCCGCCCGACCGGGGAAGGCCCCGATCCCAGCCGTCCCCGAAATCCTGCCCGATGGCTTGCTGAACCGAGCGGCGCCACTGCTCCTGTGCCACAGCCAGCCGCTCAGCCGCCCCGCCGCCCCGCGGATGGACATACAGGAAAAGATTCAACTCACTCTCGGCATCGGAGTAATCAAGCACATCCAACCGATCAACTGCCAGAACCAGCTCATTGAAGAAGCGGCTCGCGGCCAGGACTGCCCGCCACAACACCGGTATGCCACGCGCGCTCATCGAATCCTCTCAAGGTTGTATATGACGATGCTCCTGGCTCGAGACACCCACTCCGGTTCACCGGTCCGGCTGTTCTTCCCCTCATACACCGCCGAGCGCTGAACATCGAACTCGATTACAGCGCGACCTCGTCCCCGCCCGAGCTGGTACAGGCTCTCCGCCTCGCGTGGAGAGAGCACCTTCCGTCTTGCATCTTCCATAAAGACCCTGCCTTGGTCACGGCCGTGGAGAATCTGGTCCGACATAATCTGGGGCGCCCGCGAGACGGAGGTGTAGTGACGCATTCGGATCAACTCGTCAGGGCCAGCAGCGCCGGCGGCGGAGCTTTC
>NZ_NMVJ01000008.1 GCF_002250565.1 Parenemella sanctibonifatiensis | reverse complement strand
ACCGCCGACGTCGCCAACGACGCCTCGGCAAACTCACTCCAGTAGAGTTCGAAGCAACCCATCAGACGGCCACCCAGGCCGCCTGACCCACCCCTAGAAATCTGTCAAGCAAACTGGGGGCAGTCCCCTTCGACGGCGACCGCACCAAGTACATGTCCTACCTGGAGACCTACAACAACGGCCAGAACGCCTACCTCGATGGCTCCGGCAACCAGCAGCTCGCCTACGACGGTGACCTGTTCTTCGCGCTCCAGAACACCCTCGGCTCCACCAACACCTGGTGGATGGTGGAGGCGTACGCCCGCGGCCAGGTCAACCGCACCCGTACCGGCCCGGCCCGACCCAACTGGTCCTTCGTGAGCAACCACGACCAGGAGAAGAACCGGGTCAACCGGATCATGATGCGCGACCTCGGCATCACGCCCAACACCCAGTGGGGCAACCAGACGCCGCGCAGCTTCGCGGAGGAGTACACCCGCGAGGGCGAGCGGGCTGCCCTCGAGAAGCACTGGAATGACCTCTCCGCAATCAACAAGCGCTACACCCCGGTCAACGTACCCTCGATGTACGCGGTGATCCTCACCAACGCCAACACCGTCCCGACCGTCTACTACGGCGACCTCTACCGGACCGATGCGGCGTACTGGTCGACCCCGACGCCCTACCACGCCGAGATCACGGCCCTGATGAAGGCGCGCAAGGCGTACGCCCGGGGCGCCCAGCGGGTGGATCTCTTCCGCAACGGCGGAGCGCCCGGTCAGGAAGTGGTGGCCAGCGTTCGGGCCGGCGACGGCCGCGGCACCGGACTGGCGACCGTGCTGAGCAATGTCCCCACCGTCAACACCACCGTGCGCGTCTTCATGGGCGCCAACCACGCCAACCAGGCGTACATCGACGTCACCGGCAAGAACTCCGGCCGCTTGGTGACCGATGGCCAGGGCTACCTCACCGTTCCGGTGAAGGGCATCAAGGACGCCGACGTCAACGGATACCTCGGTGTCTGGGCTCCCGCCGGCACCGAAGAGGTCGTGGCGACCCACGGCGCGATCCACGCCAAGTGGCTGACCGCTCGGTCCCTGGTGGGCAACCCGACCAGCCCCGAACTGTGCACGCTGCGCAACGGCGGCTGCTTCCAGTGGTTCCAGGGCGGCCGGATCTATTGGTCCCCCACCACCGGCGCCCACGTCACCCTCGGCGACATCGACAAGCGCTGGGCCGCACAGGGCTGGGAGAACGGTGCGCTGGGCTACCCCACCAGCAGCGAACAGTGCCGTGACGGCCACTGCATCCAGACCTTCCAGGGCGGCACGATCACCTGGCGCCCCGACGGCAGGGGTGGATTGGTGATCTGGGGCCGGATCCTGGCCCGCTGGCAGGCCGAAGGTGGCGTCGGTGGCACATTGGGACTGCCGACCGGTGAGGAACGGTGTGGCTGGCGTGACGGCGGCTGCTTCCAGGACTTCGATCGCGGTCACATCTACTGGTCGCTGCCCACCGATGCCCAGTTCGTGCGCGGTGAGGTCTTCAACGGCTGGGGCCGGTTGGGCTGGGAGAACGGTCGGCTGGGTTATCCGACCACCGGCGAGATGTGTGGGCTGGTCCGCAGCGGCTGTTTCCAGCGCTTCCAGGGCGGCTCGATGTACTGGTCCCTCAGCAGTGGCGCCCACCCCTCGTGGGGCCTGATCGGCGAGGAATGGGGCCGGACCGGATGGGAACGCGGCCGCTACGGCTATCCGATCGACATGGAGCGCTGCACTGTCGGGGCTCGCGGTCGCGACTGCCACCAGCGGTTCCAGGGCGGCACCATCCGTTGGAGCGATGCCCGCGGCTTCTACTGATCCGACCGGAACGGCAAACGGCGGGTCACCCCTGGTGGGTGGCCCGCCGTTCGGCGTGGTGCAGCTGTACGCGAGGTCAGCGGCGCAGACCGAGCTTCTTGATGAGCGCGCGGTAGTTCTCGATGTCCTGCTTGGCGATGTAGTTGAGCAGGCGACGACGCTTACCAACCTTGAGCATCAGGCCGCGGCGACTGTGGTGATCGCCCTTGTGAGCCTTGAGGTGCTCGGTGAGGTGGGAAATCTCGGCGCTCAGCACCGCGACCTGGACCTCGGCGGACCCGGTGTCGCCGGGGGTCGTTGCGTACTCTTCGATGAGCTTCTTCTTCTCGGCGGCGTCCATGGCCACTCCTTCTGTCCGTTGCGCGGCGCTTCCTCCCCGGATCGGGGTCGGTGGTGGGCACCGGTGGAAGCTCTTGGGTTTCCGCGGCCGTCCTGACGGCAACCGGGCAAGCATAGCCGCGACTCCCGTGCAAGAGCGAATCGGGGAGCTTGGGACCCCATCACAGGGCGCTCAGACATGTGCGGTGGGCAACAGTGCGGCCGCCGTCGGATCGGCGCCGACCAACTCCCGGGCAGCGTCGACGTCCTTGCCGATCTGGGTGATGAGCTGGTCCAGACCGTCGAAGCGGGTGTTGCCGCGCAGCCGGCGCACGAAACCGACCTCCACCCCGATGTCATAGAGGTCCAGGTCGTCACGGTCCAGCACGTTGGCCTCCACGGTCGTGACCGGGACATCGTCGAAGGTCGGGTTGGTGCCGACCGAGATCGCTGCCGGCAGTGCGGTGGTGGGCTCCTCGAGGCGGCGCAGGAAGCCGGCGTACACACCATCGGCGGGCACCGCCCGGTCGAAGGGCACCGGCAGGTTCGCGGTCGGGAAGCCGAGTTCGCGGCCCCGTTGATGCCCCCGCACCACCTCCCCCTCGTAGGTGAACCAGCGGCCCAGCTGCGCGGCGGCTCCGACCACGTCACCCTCGGCGAGCAGGGCTCGGGTGCGGGTCGAGGAGATCCGCGCGCCGCCCTGGTGCACCATCACATCGGCGCTGACCTGGAAGCGACCCCGGCCCAGTTCGGTGAGCGTGGTGATGTCACCGGCGGCCTTGTGGCCGAATCGGAAGTTCTCCCCCACCACGACATGCTCTGGCCGCGCGTGCATCAGCCAGGTCTCGACGAACTCGGCCGGCGACAGCTGGGACAGTTCGGGGGTGAACGGAATCACCACGACCCGGTCGGCACCACTGCGCTGCAGCAGGTCGATGCGACGTTCCAAAGTGGTGAGCAGGCGAGGTGCCCTGGCGGGCGCCACCACGCTGCTGGGGTGGGGCCAGAACGTCATCGCGACCAACGGCAGCTCCGGCGCCAACGCCGCGGCGTGCGCCAACACGGCCTGATGGCCCTGATGTACGCCATCGAAGTTGCCGATCACGACAATGCTCACCCGAGGTCTCCCCTCTCCCGAGCCGCTGGGCCCGCGCCGGACCGGTCTGGTCCCCCGCCGATCCTAGGCCCGCGCACTCGCCTGATAAAACTCAGCATCAACCGGCGAAAACCGCCACCGCGACGGCTGCTTCCTCAGCGGGTTCGTAGAGCGCCACCAGTTCCCCGTCGTGACACAGCGCGCTGATGCCGGTCAGCGACAGGCTGGGCACGGCACGACCGTGCTGCACCCAGCTCAGCTGCTCCTCGGTGAGGTCGACCACCGGGAAGCAGCGGGCCGCCACCTCGGCCAGGCCCAGCAGCGCCGGCGCCTGATCGTCGACCTCGGGCAGCGCGACTGCGTCATCGAGGGTGAAGGGACCGCTTCGGATCCGCCGCAGCGCGGTCAGATGGCCGCCGCTGCCCAGATCGGCCCCCAGGTCACGAGCCAACGCCCGGATGTAGGTGCCGGCCGAGCAGTCCACCTGGACATCGCAGTCGAGCACCGCGACGCCGTCCTGATCGGCCGTGCGGACCTCCAGCAGTTCGAAACGGCCGATGTGGACGGCGCGGGCTTTCAGCTTGACGTCCTCGCCCTCCCGGGCCAGGGCGTACGCCCGCTTGCCGTTGACCTTGATGGCCGACACCGAGGACGGGATCTGGTGGATGTCACCGCGGTACCGCGGCAGCAAAGCCACGACGTCGTCTCCGGTGATCCCGGCCGCACCCGGGGTCTGGACAATCTCGCCCTCGGCATCATCGGTGCTGGTGGTGATGCCGAATCGAATGGTGGCCGCATACCCCTTGTCGTGGCCGCTGAGGTGACCCAGCAGGCGGGTGCCACGCCCGATGCCGCAGACCAGTACGCCGGTCGCCATCGGGTCCAAGGTGCCGGCGTGGCCGATCTTGCGCAGTCCCAGCACCCGCCGCAGCCGCGCCACGACCTGGTGAGAGGTGAGACCAGCGGGTTTGTCGATGACGACGACACCCGCGAGGGCCTCAGCCACGGGCATCCTCGTCGTCGGACTCGACGTCATCATCGTCGGCCTCGTTGGAGAAGTCAGCCTCGTCGGGCTCCTCCTCGCGGGGCTTGCGGTAGGGGTCGGCCTCCCCTGCGTACGTCGCGCCTGCCGAACGTTCGGCCACCTCGGCGTCACTGGTCCGGACCCGCACCAGCAACTCCTCCAGCTCCCGCGCGGTCTCGGGGACCTGGTCGGGCACGAAGGTCAGCGTCGGCGCGAACCGCAGCTTGAGCTGCTTGCCGACCTGACTTCGGATCAGGCCCTTGGCCGACTCCAGCGCAGCGGCGGTGCCGGCGAGGTCCGCGTCGTCGCCGAGCACGGTGTAGAACACCTTGGCGTCACGAGTGTCGCCGGTGAGCTGCACATCGGTGATCGTCACGAACCCGAGCCGGGGATCCTTGACGCGCCGCTCCAACATCTGGGCGACGATGACCTTGATCTGGTCGGCGAGCTTCAACACACGGGGACTAGGCATGTCCGCCATTCTTTCAGATCTGCTGTTTCAGATCTGCTCCGCTTCAGATGCGCGGCTGCGGCAGATCAACCCGTGGCCACCGGCGTACGTGTGACGAAACCTCAACTTGTTGAGCAAACTGGCCCCGATTCCCGGATCTGGGCACCAGACGCTCAACTTGTTGAGGAAACGTACGCCCAGGGTGCGGGTCCACGGGAACGCAAACGGCGCCCGCGGAAATCCGCGGGCGCCGTCTGTCGCTGGTGTCGACCAGATCAGTCGCGAGCCTTCTCGCGCATCTCGTAGGTCTGGACCACGTCGCCGACCTTGAGGTCGTCGTAGTTCGACAGGGTCAAACCACACTCGAAGCCCTCGCGGACCTCGGTGACGTCGTCCTTCTCGCGACGCAGCGAGTTGATGTCGGTCTCCTTGACCACGACTCCGTCGCGCAGCAGGCGTGCCTTGGCATTGCGTCGGATCTGGCCGCTGGTGACCATACAGCCGGCGATGGTGCCCACCTTCGAGGACTTGAACAGGTTGCGCACCTCGGCCTCGCCGAGCTGCACCTCCTCGTAGATCGGCTTGAGCATGCCCTTGAGGGCTGCCTCGATCTCATCGATGGCGGCGTAGATCACCGAGTAGTAGCGAACGTCGACATTGTCGCGATCCGCCATCTCGGTGGCCTTGCCCTGGGCCCGGACGTTGTAGCCGATGATGACCGCACCCGACGCCGCAGCCAGCGACACGTTGGTCTCGGTGATGGCACCGACACCACGGTCGATGACCCGCAGCGACACCTCGTCGCCGACATCGATCTTCGACAGCGACTCCTCCAGGGCCTCGACCGAACCGGCCGAATCGCCCTTGAGGATGAGCAGCAGCTCCTCGGCCTCGCCCTTCTCGAGCTGCTCGAAGAGCTGGTCGAGAGTCTTGCGACGAGCACCCATCGCCTGCTGCGCAGCACGCTGACGTGCCTCACGCTGTTCGGCGATCTGGCGGGCCTTCCGGTCGTCACTGACGACCAGGAAGTTGTCACCAGCACCGGGCACCGAAGTGAGACCCAGGACCTGCACCGGGAAGGAGGGCGGCGCCTCTTCCACGGACTCGCCCTGGTCATCGATCATGGCGCGGACGCGGCCATGGGCCGAGCCGGCAACGATCGAGTCGCCCACCTTCAGCGTGCCACGTTGGACCAGCACCGTGGCAACCGGGCCGCGGCCCTTGTCCAGGTGCGCCTCAATGGCAACGCCCTGCGCATCCATGGTCGGGTTGGCCTGCAACTCAAGTGCCGCGTCAGCGGTCAGCACGACCGCCTCGAGCAGCTCGTCGATGCCGTCGCCGGACATGGCAGACACGTTGACGAACATGCTGTCGCCGCCGTAGTCCTCAGGCACCAGACCGAACTCGGAGAGCTGACCGCGGACTCGCTGCGGATCGGACTCGGGCTTGTCGATCTTGTTGACCGCGACCACGATCGGCACATCAGCCGCCTTGGCGTGGTTGAGCGCCTCAATGGTCTGCGGCATCACACCGTCATCGGCCGCAACCACCAGCACCGCGATGTCGGTCGACTTGGCGCCACGGGCGCGCATCGCGGTGAACGCCTCGTGACCCGGGGTGTCGATGAAGGTGACCTTGCGGCTCTCTCCTTCAACCTCGGTCGCGACCTGATAGGCACCGATGGCCTGAGTGATGCCGCCGGCCTCGGACACCCGCACGTTGCTCTTGCGGATCGAGTCCAGCAGTCGGGTCTTGCCGTGGTCGACGTGACCCATGACGGTGACCACCGGAGGACGCCGCGCGAGGTCGTCCTCGTCGCCTTCGTCCTCACCGAACTCGATGTCGAAGCTCTCCAGCAGTTCGCGGTCCTCGTCCTCGGGCGAGACGACCTCGATCTTGTAGTTGAGTTCCGATCCCAAGATCTCCAGGGTCTCGTCAGCGACCGACTGGGTGGCGGTCACCATCTCGCCCAGGTTGAACAGCACCTGAACCAGCGCTGCTGCATCCACGCCGATCTTCTCAGCGAGGTCAGACAGCGAGGCGCCACGGCGCAACCGAATGGACTCACCGTTGCCCTGACGGACGCGTACGCCGCCAATCGTCGGCGCTTCCATCTGGTCAAACTCTTGACGACGCTGCTTCTTGGACTTGCGACCACGACGCGGGGCGCCGGGGCGACCGAAGGCACCCTGAGTACCCGAACCGCCACGGCCACCACGGCCACCACGACCGCCGCCGGGCGGCGGACCCATCCGACCGCCGGCACCGGGAGGCCCGCCAGCGGGACCGCCGCCACCGGGACGACCACGACCACCGGGACGACCACGACCACCGGGACCACCGCCACGGCCGCCGGGGCCACCCAACGTCGTCTGCTTGGGCATCATCGCCGGGTTCGGGCGAGGCATGCCGGAGGTGCCGCCCGGACGGGGCAGACCCGCGGCACCGCCGCCTGGACGATCACCGCTGGGACGCTCGCCCGGACGCGGCGCTCCGCCACGACTGTCGGGACGCTCGCTGCCAGGACGCGGGGCACGACGCTGCGTACCCATGCCCTGGGAGCTGGCAAACGGGTTGTTCCCGGGCCGTGGTGCACCGGTACGCCGATCGCCACCAGCCGGGCGGGCACCGGGCTTCGGTGCCCCGCCGGAGGCGGGCCGGGCGCCGGGCGCCGAGCCAGGTTTGGGGGCCCCACCGGGCTTGGCCGAGGGGGTAGCGGGCTTGGCTGCACCGGGACGAGCGGTCGACCCGGAGGGCGCGCCAGCACCGGCTGCCGGGGTCGATCCCGGCTTCGGAGCAGGCTTGGCTCCGCTTGACGTCGGCTTCGCCTCGGGCTGATCGGCCGGACGGCTCTCCGGGGTGGCACGCGGGCTGGGAGCGCCGCTGCTGCGGGGACCGGGGACACCGCCGGAACGAGGGCCCGGGGCACCGCTGCTGCGGGGACCGGGCAAACCACCCGAACGAGGTCCGGGCAGACCACCCGAACGCGGGCCCGGAACAGCGCCGGGCTTGGGGGCGCCGGGCTTGGGGGCACCGGGCTTGGGGGCAGCCTTCGAGGCCGAGCTGCTGCTCGGCTTGGCAGGCGCCTTCGTCTCGCTCGCGGCGGGACTGCTGGCGGGGGACGGCTGTGCTGCCGGCTTCGCGGCCGGCTTGGCGGCACCCTTGTTGGTGTCTGAGCCACCTTCGGCATCGAGGCGATCACGCAGTCGGCGTACGACCGGGGCTTCGATGGTGGAGGACGCTGAGCGAACGAATTCACCCATGTCCTTCAGCTTGCTGAGGACTTCCTTGCTTTCGAGTCCGAGCTCCTTGGCGAGCTCGTACACGCGGACCTTGGCCACTCTTCTCCTTCAGGCCCGCCGCAGGACTCGGTCGGGCCAGCTAGTTGATGTTGGTGCTCATTGCTGAGTACTCATCGAGTCGTCATGAGCGCTAACCCACTTTCTGACTTCAGTGCTCACTTGCTGGGCATCGACCGCATCGATCCGAAGCGCCCGCCCCCACGCTCGCCGCCGAAGCGCTTGTTCCAAGCACCTGGTCGTCGGGTGAAGATGGGCACCGCGACCCGGCAGGGTCTTGTCCGGATCCACGACCACTTGCGCGGCCGCCGGATCCCATACCAACCGGATCAATGCGGACTTCTCGGACCTCTGGCGACAGCCGACACACGTCCGCACCGGGAGATCCACCCAAGGAGTCTAGCGAATCGCGGGCGGTCGTGCAGTTCGGGACCGGTGACCGGCCCCCGGAACCCTCAGGCGCCGGGCACCTCGTTGTCGGGATGGATGTCGATCCGCCAACCCGTCAGACGGGCCGCCAGTCGGGCGTTCTGGCCCTCCCGACCGATCGCCAGGGACAGCTGGTAGTCCGGCACGACCACCCGCGCGGCGCGCTGCTGCTCGTCGACCACCGTGACCGACACCACCTTGGCAGGCGACAGCGCCTCCCCGACGAACGTCGCCGGATCGTCGCTGTAGTCGATGATGTCGATTTTCTCTTCGTTCAGCTCGTGCATCACGGCGCGCACCCGCTGCCCCATCGGCCCAATGCAGGCACCCTTGGCGCTGACATCGGGGCTCTTGGAACGGACAGCGATCTTGGTGCGGTGACCGGCCTCGCGGGCAACCGCCTTGATCTGCACGATGCCCTGCTCGACCTCAGGCACTTCGAGCCGGAACAGCTTCTCCACCAGCCCCGGATGGGTACGCGAGACAACCACCTGCGGGCCGCGGGCCTCGCGGCGTACGGCCACCACGAACACCCGCAGTCGCCGGCCGTGGGAGTAGTCCTCACCGGGCACCTGCTCGGCCAGCGGCATGATCGCTTCGATCTCACCGAGATCGATTCGGACCGTACGCTTGTCGGCGTCCTGCTGGATGGTGCCCGAGACAATGTCGCCCTCCACCCCGGAGAATCGGCCGAACTTGCGTTCGTCCTCGGCGTCACGGATCCGCTGCACGATCACCTGGCGTGCGGTCGCGGCAGCGACCCGGCCGAAATCGGCCGGGGTGTGGTCATACTCGCCGATCTGATTGCCCTCATCGTCGAGCTCGGGGGCGAGCACCGTGACCTTGCCGGACCGAGGGTCGAGGTCGATCCGGGCGTCGTTCACCGCACCGTCGGTCTTCTGGTAGGCGTTCAGCAACGCATCCCGCAGGGCGTCGGTGAGCACCTGCATCGGGATTTCCTTCTCCCGCTCGATGAGCCGCAGCGCAGCCATGTCGATGTCCATGTCACTCCTCCTCGACCGGGCGGTTCAGTTCCACCTGCACCACGGCCTTGCTGATCTGCTCGAACTCCCAGCGCTGCTGCTCGCCGTCGACGTTGAGCACGACGCCG
The DNA here is from genome assembly GCF_002250565.1 of Parenemella sanctibonifatiensis. Classification (GTDB taxonomy): domain Bacteria; phylum Actinomycetota; class Actinomycetes; order Propionibacteriales; family Propionibacteriaceae; genus Parenemella; species Parenemella sanctibonifatiensis. The sequence continues at coordinate 257,685 of NZ_NMVJ01000008.1, read as the reverse complement.
GTCTCATCGGTCTCGCTGATGCGGCCGGTGACCTTCGCAACGTCCTCGGATCCGGGCGTCTGACCGTCCACTTCGACCAAGCGGCCCCGGTTGCGGCGCCAGTGGGCGGGCCGGGTCAGCGGACGGCTGGTGCCTCGGCTGGAGACCTCCAAGGTGTACGCCCGATCCCCCGCCACGCCGGAGTCATCAAGCGCTTCCGACAGGCCACGGGTGGCTTGGGCAATGTCGTCCAACAGGGGTCCGTGACCGTGGGGGCCATCGCCGTCAACAGTGATGCGCAGCACCGAACGCTTGCCCGCCGGCACGATCTCCAGATCGTCCAACTCCAAGGCGTACTCGGCCAACAGTGGCTCCACCACAGCAGCGATCCGTTCCCGATTCATGAGCGCCTCGCTTCAGTTGTGGTCGTCTGGTTGGCCCATTATAGCCAGCACAGCGAGGGCACGTGGCCGCCGCTACCCTTGCTGCCATGCTGACCCGCCGCGCGCTCCTGTGGACCGGACTCGCAGCGGTGTCCCTGACCGGCTGCACGGTCAGCGAACCGCGGGTGTCCGGTAGCCCCCAACCGGTGCCGACCCCCGATCCGCAGGCGCTGGCCGCCAGCGCGATCGAGACCGAGTTGGCGGCCCTCTGCCACGCGGCCGGCAGCGAATGGGCACCGGCCGGGGCGGCGTACACCGCGCGGGCATGGGCGCTGTCTGGCCCCGAGCCGCTGGCCCGGCGCGGCCTGACCCACTCCCCCGCACCGTCGACCCCTACCACCGACCGCACTCTCGCCGGGGCCCTGCGCGCCGCCGCTGAGAGCGGCCGGGGGCGCGCCCTGGAACACGGCGGACTGCTCCGGTTGCTGTACGCCTCCGCGGCGGCCTTCAGCGCCGGCGCCCTGTCCGCCTTGCCAGCCGCACCTTCCGTGGCGCTCCGGGACCGCCGCCAGCCCGACCCGCCACAGGTCAGCGCCGAGCAGGCCCTTGCCGACGTCGTACGCCAGCTGCACGCTCTGATCGCGGTGCTGCAGCCCGCAATCCCGGTCGCCACGAGCGAGGCGGCACAGGTGCTGCGACCGGCCCTTTCCGCAGCCCGCCAGCTGCGCGACGACCTGACCTTGGCTTTGGTGGAGGCCGGCGCGGAGGCCCCTGCCGCCGCCCCGGCATACACACTGCCCGAGTTGCGGACGCCGGACCAGGCGCGTCAGGCCGGCGCCGACGGTGCAGCGGCACTGCTGCCGTGGGTCGGCCGGTGGGTCATGACCGCCGAGGACCCGTCCGAGGCGATTGCCGGTCTGGCGCAATGGTCCGCGATTTCGACCACGCTCGGTGGGGCACTGCCGGTATGGCCGGGGTATCCCCCGTCGTGATCGGCCGCCGCTGCCCGCACCTGTGCGAGCCACCGCGGAACAGCCGCCCTCAGAAGAACAACACCACGGTGTCGTAGGCGAGCTTCACCGACAGGACCGCGATCACGACCAGGAACACCCGGCGTACGAATCCGTTGCCGTGCTTCAACGCCATCCGGGCACCGACGAAGGCGCCACTGAGGTTGGCCAGCGCCATCATGCCGCCGAGCAGCCAGAGCACCTGGCCATGGACCGCGAAGACGCTGATGGCTGCGATGTTGGTGGTCAGGTTGGCAAGCTTGGCCAGCACCGTTGCCTGCAGGAAGCCGTAGCCGAGCACGGCAACGATGAGGATGACGAAGAAGGACCCGGTGCCAGGCCCCAGGAAACCGTCGTAGAGACCCACCGCCAGGCCGATGCCGCCGGCAATGACGGCTGCGGTGACTCGGCTGTGCCGAGGTTCATGCTCCAGGCCCATCTGGGGTTTACGGATCGTGTAGGTGCCGACCGCCAGCAGCGCGACCAGCACAAGCGGGGTGAACCAGTCCTTGGGCAGGAAGCGCACCAACTGCGCGCCGAGTGCCGATCCGATCGCGGAGCCGGCCATCAACGCCAACGCCAGCGGCCAGTGGACCGCGACCTTGCGCAGGTAGGTGATGGTGGCGATCAGGGTGCCGGCAGCCGAGGAGACCTTGTTGGTGCCCGAGATTTCGGCCACGGTGGTCTCAGCGGGCAGCCCGATCAGCAGGCTCGGCAGCTGGATAAGTCCACCGCCCCCGACGACCGCATCGACCCAACCGGCGATGAAGGCCACCACCACCAGCCCACCGACGACCAGCGGACCGATCGCCAGGAGTTCGGCCATCAGCGCCCGTTGATCTCGGTCAGCACCTCGGTCACGGCGTCGGCGACTGGCACGTTGCGCTGGTCACCGGAGGTGCGGTCCCGCACCTCCACGACACCGTCGGCGAGACCGCGGCCCACCACCACGCTGGTCGGCATGCCGAGCACCTCGGAGTCGGCAAACTTCACCCCGGGGCTGGCCTTGCGGTCATCGAGCAGCACCTCGAGCCCGGCGGCCGCCAGTTCCTCGGCGATCCGGGTCGCCTCGGCGAGCACCTCCTCGCCCTTGCCGGTCGCAAGCACGTGGACGTCATAGGGCGCCAGCGCCCGCGGCCAGGCCAGGCCCTTCTCGTCGCAGGTGCCCTCGGCGACGGCGGCCACGGCGCGGGAAACGCCCAGACCGTAGGAACCCATCGTGACCGGCGCCTGCTTGCCGTTGTGGTCCAGCACCGTCAGGCCGAGCGCGTCGGCGTACTTGCGGCCGAGCTGGAAGATGTGGCCGATCTCGATGCCGCGGGCCAGGCTCAACGGCCCCGAACCGTCCGGGGCCGGGTCGCCCTCACGGAGAGTGACGACGTCGATGAGGCCGTCGTGGCTGAAGTCGCGGCCGGCGACCAGGTTGATGCTGTGATGGTCGGCCCGGTCGGCGCCGCTGACCCAACTGGAGCCGTGCGTGACGGCCGGATCGACCAGGTAACGGATCCGGCCCGGCGCCGGCTCGTCGCCCTCTCCGAGCTCGCCGATGCCCAGCACCTTGGGACCGATGTAGCCCTTGACGAGGTCGGGGTACGCCGCGAAGTCCGCCTCGCTGAACGGCACCGCTTCGGCGGGCTGCACGCGCACCTCGAGTCGCTTGGGGTCGACCTCGCGGTCGCCCGGGATGCCGATCGCCAGCGGCTCCTTGCTGCCGTCGGGGTAGACCAACATGAACACGACGTTCTTGAGGGTGTCAGAGGCCTGCCAGGGCCGATCATCCCGCGGCGCATGGTCGTTGAGCGCATCCACCACAGTGGCGATGGTGGTCGCCCCGGGCGTCTCGATGTCGGTTGCCTCGGGCGCGAAGGGCGCCCCACCCTCGGCCTTGATCGTCACCTCGGCTGCGGCGAGCGCTGCCGGCACTCGGTCCACCGCCTCGACATTGGCTGCGTAGCCACCGGGCGAGCGTACGAAGGTGTCTTCACCGTTCTCGGCCACGGCCAGGAACTCCTCGGACGCCGAACCGCCCATTGCGCCGGCATCGGCGTGAACGATGACGTACTCCATGCCGAGGCGGTCGAAGACCTTGATGTAGGCGTCGCGGTGCTTGCGGTACGCCTCGGCCAGGCCTTCCTCGGTCAGGTCGAAGGAGTAGGCATCCTTCATGACGAACTCACGACCGCGCAGCAGACCGGCGCGGGGCCGCGCCTCGTCGCGATACTTCGTCTGGATCTGATAGAGCACCAGCGGCAGCTCCTTGTAGGAGCTGACCAGATCCTTCACCGCAAGGGTGAACATCTCCTCGTGGGTGGGGCCGAGCAGGTATTCGCCGTGCTTGCGGTCCTGCAGCCGGAAGAGATTGGGGCCGTACTCGGTCCACCGATTGGTTGCCTCATAGGGTTCGCGAGGCAGCAGCGCCGGGAAGCGGACCTCCTGGCCGCCCATCGCGGCCATCTCCTCGCGTACGATCTCCTCGACCCGCTGCAGCACCCGCAGCCCCAACGGCAGCCAGGTGTAGATGCCGGGGGCAACACGGCGGATGTAGCCGGCCCGCACCAGCCACCGGTGGCTGGGCAGTTCGGCATCGGCCGGGTCCTCCCGCAGGGTCCGGAAGAACAATTCCGACATCCGGGTCAGCACGCGAGATCCTCCTGAGTTTGTGGTCGACGCCACACTATCGCCTAGAGGCCATGCAGGACCGGATAGATTCCGGCGGCCCCCCATGAGGTGATGGCCCGATAGGTGCGCTCCCCCACCTCCACCCGATGCCGGTGGCTCACCTCGGGCGCGCCGAGCGGATACACGCGCCACGGTCGGGCCTGGATCAAGGTCGGCACGTACGCCGCGTGCGCCAGCCACCAACCCGCTGTCGGGTCGTGCCGGAAGGTGATCCGGGCGATCGCACCCTCGCGGGTGCGGGGTTCCTTGGTCGACTGGGCCGCCATTGCGTTGCCGAGCCCGTAGAGGATCCAGGTCCCGTTGTGGTCCTCCCACGGTTGGACCGCGTGGGCGTGGTGGCCGTAGACGAGATCGATGTCGGGTGACTCGGCGAGCCGATGGGCGACCTCACGTTGCTGGCTGGTCGGCTCCGTCTGGTATTCCACGCCGGCGTGGACCGCAGCGATGACCAGGTCGGCGCCGGCCGCCCGGCAGCGGGCGGCATCCGCCGCCATCAGGTCAGGGTCGAGCCCGTTCCAGGCCCACTGCTTGTCGCGGTCCAGACGATAGCCGTTCAGGCCGTACGCCCCGGCGACCAGCCCGATCCGTACCCCACTGGCCGTGGTCACGATCGACGGCGTGGCCTGTTCCTCGGCGCTGCGGGCGGTGCCGGCATGGGCGAGACCGGCCCGGTCGGCAGCATCCAGGGTCCGTCCCAGCCCGACGTGACCGCCGTCCATAGAGTGGTTGGACGCCGTCGTGATGGCGTGGAAGCCGACCCGGCGAAGCCCGTCCAGGGTCTGCGGCGGCACCACGACGGCCGGGTAGTTCTCGAACGGGCCGTCCGGTTCGCCGACCGGCACCTCCTGGTGGGCCACAGCCAGATCAGCCTCGGTCGCCGGTGACAGAGCCTCCAACTGTGGTGCGAAGTCATGGCTGCCGCCGCCATCGGTCAGCGCCTGCTGCCACAACAGGTCGTGCCACAACATGTCGCCGGTGAGCGCCACGGTCACCTCGGGGCGGGCGGACTCGGCGCTGGGGAGCCGACGTTCAGTAGAGAATAGTGGCGAACTCGCCGGTCTCCTGGAAGCCGACCCGCTGATAGGTCTTGCGGGCGGGAGTGTTGAAGTCGTTCACGTAAAGCGACACCACCGGGATCTGTTCGCGGGCCATCCGCACCACCGACGCCATCGCCGGCGCCGCCAGCCCCTGGCCACGGTGGTCGGGGTCGATCCAAACGCCCTGCACCTGACAGACGGCAGCGGTCACCGACCCCAGGTCGGCCTTGAAGACCGTGGCTCCGTTGTCGACGATCCCGAAGGCGGAGCCGGTGGCGATGAGGTTGCGGACATAGAACTTGTAGCTGTCGGGGTTGTCCGGGGTGACCGGGCTGGTGCCAACTTCCTCGGTGTACATCGCCACCGCAGCCGGATAGTAGGCGGCCAAATCCTCGTTGCCCATCCGGCGTACCCGCGGATCACCCTCGATGTGGGGATCCTCCTCGATCGTCATGACCGGCTGGTGGGCGCGGATCTCCCGCGGGTTGAGCCAGCTGCCACCCCACCGGTCGATCAACATCCGGTGGAACTTCAACGCCACCTCGGCCGGGCCGGTGATCGAGGAGCAGCGTCGCTGCGGACCGCAGCGTTCGACGTACGCCGCCAGTGCGGCGTCGCTGGCTTCCACCGGCACCAGGTTGGCGCCGGCATGACACAGCGACAGCAGTTGCCCGTCCTCCTCGTAGCCCCAGATCTGGGCGCCGAGCTGAAACTCCTCCAGCCCGGCACGCCGGATCCGCGACGCAACGAACACGCTGTCGACCGGCTGCTGCAGCAGCACCCGGATGACGTCACGCAGATCGTCGTTGTTCAGGATCCTGACCGTGCCGGTCTGGCTGGGGGCGCTCATCTGGTCAGCTCACCGACACCTGCGGCTTGCCCTCACCCAGGTCCATCTCCTCGGCGATCCGGTTGGCTTCGGCGATCAGCGTTTCGACGATCTGGTCCTCGGGCACGGTGCGGATCACTTCGCCCTTGACGAAGATCTGGCCGCGGCCATTGCCTGAGGCGACACCCAGGTCGGCCTCCCGGGCCTCACCGGGACCGTTGACGACGCAACCCATGACGGCGACGCGCAGCGGCACCTCGACGCCGGCCAGACCTTCGGTGACGTCGTCGGCCAGCTTGTAGACATCCACCTGGGCGCGGCCGCAGGAGGGGCAGGAGACGATCTCGAGCTTGCGGGGCCGCAGGTTGAGCGACTCCAGGATCTTGATGCCGACCTTGACCTCTTCGACCGGCGGCGCGGACAGCGACACCCGGATGGTGTCACCGATGCCGCGCGAGAGCAGCGAGCCGAAGGCGACGGCCGACTTGATGGTGCCCTGGAAGGCGGGGCCGGCCTCGGTGACGCCCAGGTGCAGCGGATAGTCGCACTGCTCGGACAGCATCTCGTAGGCGCGCACCATCACGACCGGGTCGTGGTGCTTGACCGAGATCTTGAAGTCGTGGAAGTCGTGCTCCTCGAAGAGGCTGGCCTCCCACAGCGCCGACTCGACCAGCGCCTCCGGGGTCGGCGAACCGTACTTGGCGAGCAGTCGCTGGTCCAGTGAGCCGGCATTGACACCGATCCGCAGCGAGGTGCCGTGTTCCTTGGCGGCGGCGGCGATCTCGCCGACGCGGTCGTCGAAGGCCTTGATGTTGCCCGGGTTGACGCGGACCGCACCACAGCCGGCCTCGATCGCGGCGAAGACATACTTGGGCTGGAAGTGGATGTCAGCGATGACTGGGATCTGCGACTTCATCGCGATGATCGGCAGCGCGTCGGCGTCCTTCTGGGTCGGCACCGCGACCCGGACGATGTCACAGCCCGACGCGGTCAGCTCAGCGATCTGCTGCAGAGTCGCGTTGATGTCGTGGGTCTTGGTGGTGGTCATCGACTGCACCGACACGGGCGCGTCGCCGCCGACCTCGACCTTGCCCACCTTGATCTTGCGGGTGGGGCGGCGCTCAGCGAGCACCGGCGGCGGCGTGGCAGGCATACCCAGGTTGACAGTCATCGCATTTCCTTTGCTTGTTGACCGGGACGTGTGTCAGAAGAGTCGAATGGGAGAAATCAGGTCGGCGAGGATCAGCACCGCACCCGCGATGGCGACAAACCCGCCGACGACGTACGCCACTGGCAACAGTTTGGCGGTATCAACATAACCCGGGTCGGGCCGACCGAACAGTCGGGCGCCGACCCGGCGCAACCACTCCCAGATGGCGCCGGCGATGTGCCCGCCGTCCAACGGCAGCAGGGGTACGAAGTTGAACAGCGCGACGAACAGATTCACCGAGCCGAGCAGCCGGAACAAGGTCGCGACCTTCTCCTCGGTCTGCAGCAGATCGGTCACCGCCACGTCACCGGCTGTGCGGCTGGCTCCGACGATACTCATCGGTCCGTAGACATCACGGGGTTGGCCGGTCACCAGGTCGGCGGCGGTGTTGTAGACCTTCACCGGGAAGCTGACCAGCGCGACCACGCTGGAGCGGGTCATGTCCCACATGTCGTTGGCCGTGGTGATGGGGCCACCGCGGATCAGTTCGGTGGTCGGCGACACGCCCAGGAAGCCAGCCTCGACCATCTTGCTGGGGTCCCACAGGTCGCGTACGCCGGTGATGGCCGTCGGCACGGTGGGCAACGTGACCTGTTGGCCGCCGCGTTCCACCACCACGGTCGCCGGGGCGTCACGATTGTCGCGGATCACGCTCTGCATCTGCTCCCAGTCGCGGATCTGGATGCCGTTGAAGGCCACGATCCGATCGCCGGGTTGGATGCCCATCTGGGCTGCCGGGGTGGCCGGGTCCCCCGCCAGGCAGGTCTGCTCGGCGCGGCCCTGCGGCACGATGCATTCGCTGACGCTCTGGACGGTGGTCTGGGAGCGATAACTGCCGAAGGCCAGGTTGACGCCGAGCAGGATCACGAAGGCCAGGAAGAGGTTCATCATCGGACCGCCGGCCATGATGATGAGCTTCTGCCAAGTCTTCTTCTGGTAGAACAGCCGGCCGTCGTCCTCGGGCTTGATGTCCTCCCACTCGACCTCACGGGCCGAGTCGGCCAGCGACTGGACGATCCCGGAGTTGGACTTGCGCATGTGGCCCTTGTCGTCGGGCGGATACATGCCGACCATCCGGACATAGCCGCCCAGCGGGATCCACTTGAAGCCATACTCGGTCTCGCCGCGCCACCACGACTTGATGGTGCCGCCGAAACCGACGAAGTACTGGGTGACCTTGACCCCGAAGGCCTTGGCCGGCAACAGGTGACCGATCTCGTGGAGGGCCACCGAGGCCATCACGAGCGCGAAGAACAGGACGGCAGCGCCAATGAAGATGACCACCGTCATCGGCGCTCCCCGATGAGGTCGGCGGCCAGGACCCGGGCGGCGCCGTCGGCCGCGAGCACCTGCTCCAGGTCGGGGCTGGCGATGTGGTCGGGCGAGTCGACGTGGACCTCCAGCACCCGCTGGATGGTCTCGACGATGCCGGGGAAAGTGAGTTTGCCGTCGCAGAAGGCGTCCACGGCGACCTCGTTGGCCGCGTTGTAGACCCCGGGTGCGGTGCCGCCGGCGGCGTACGCCTCCCGGATCAGTCGGATCGCCGGGAAGACGTCGTGGTCGATCGGTTCGAAGGTCCACGAGGTTGCCCGGGTCCAGTCCAACGGTTGGGCGGCATCGGCCATCCGGTCGGGCCACCCGAGCGCCAGCCCGATGGGCAGCTTCATGTCCGGCGGCGAGCACTGCGCCATGGTCGAACCGTCGTGGAACTCCACCATTGAATGCACGATCGACTGGGGATGCGCGACGGTGTCGACCTGCTCCAGGTCCAGCCCGTAGAGCAGCGCAGCCTCGAGGACCTCCAGCGCCTTATTGACCAGCGTGGCGGAGTTGATGGTGATGACCCGACCCATCGCCCAGGTGGGATGCTTCATGGCCTGCTGCGGAGTGACCGTGAGCAACCGCTCGGCATCCCAACCGCGGAACGGGCCGCCGGAGGCCGTCACGACCACCCGGCGTACCTCCTCGGCCCGACCGGCGCGCAGACATTGCGCAATCGCGGAGTGTTCGGAGTCGACGGCCACGAGCTGGCCGGGTGCGGCGGCGTCGGTGACCAGTCGGCCACCGATCACCAAGGATTCCTTGTTGGCCAGCGCCAGCCGGGTGCCAGCCGCCAGCGTCGTCAGCGTCGGCACCAGCCCGGCCGAACCGGTGATGGCGTTGACCACCGTGTCGCACTCGTACGCCGCCACCTCCGCGACGGCATCAGGGCCGCCGATGATGCGCGGCAGCTTCACCTCGCCGGCATTCCAGCCCTGATCCTTGACGGCGGCATACAGGGCAAGTTGGACGTCCTGGATGGCGCTCGGGTGGGACAACGCCACGGTGGCGGGGCGGTGCTGCAGGATCTGGTGGGCAAGCTCGGCCGGCCGACTGCCGCTGGCCGCCAGCGCCGCCACCCGGTATTGGTCGGGCCGGTCAGCGATCAGTTCCAGCGTCTGGGTACCGATGGATCCGGTGCTGCCGAGCACGATGACACTGTCCACGTCGGACAGGATACTCACGGCGCCAGCCGATGCCGGCGCCGTGAGTCCGACTCAGCCGCGGGGCCCGACGCGCGGGTTGCGCCGTCCGTCGATCGAAGGCCGCCAGAAGGCGTACACCTGGTGTCCGACGGTATCGGCGATCCAGTTGCGCGGCGCCCGCTCACCTTCGTAGCTGAACCCCTCCTCAAGGCTGTCCAGTTTGCTCGGCAGCAGACCGTAGACCCGGTTGTTGCTCAACGTGCGGTTGGTGGTGCGGAAGGAGGTTTCGTCGTTGGGATTGATGAAGACCGTCGCAGTGGTCGCCTCGTTGACCACGACGTTGTCGCGATAGGTGTAGGTCTGGTCCGAGGTGAAGGAGCTGCTGTTGCGGGTGTGGGTCTCCCAGATCAGTTGCGGGTAGCCACCGGCGGTCTCCCGGTCCGGGTTGACGTAGTCGGGGTGGGTGTCGGGATATTCGACCTCGGGCACCGGCTTGGTCCAGAACGCATTGCGCTCGAAGTTGACCTCGGTGAAGCCGTAGTTGAGGTTGACCAGTCGGCCTCGGCCGCCGATGTCGATGTTCTGGTGCACCTCGATGCCATAGTCCCGCGGCCGCGTACACAGGGTCATCAGGCCGTAGTTGTTGTCGTGGCTGTAGTTGTAGCGCCACACCGTCTCGGGGGAATCCAGATCGGGGTCGAAGGCGCACCCGTCTGCCGTCCCGGCGGACCGGTTCTGGAACACCTCGTTCCACTCGACCACGAAACCGAGGACGCTGACGGTGAACACCGAGTTGCCCGAATGCACCCGCCCGGTCGTGTGGGAAACGATGTTGTGGTGGAAGCTGCCGCCCTCGGCCATCCGGATGATCACGCCGTTGCGGCCGGTGTCGGTGACCCGGTTGTGGCCGATGTCGACGCCGGTGTACTTGACCTGGTCCCAGGTGTAGCCGCGATAGACGGTGTCGGTGCCCGGGGGCAGCTCCTTGTTGCGCAGGTTGCCGTCGATCCAGATGCCGGTCTGGTCGACGCGCTCGACGGTGTTGTCGGTGATGCGGATGTCGTGGATGCGCGAGACCGCCTCGGGAGTGCCGTCCAGCACCACGCCGATTCCGCCCGAACGCTTGCCGTCGTTGGCCGAGGGCTCGATCCGGCCCGCGACGTCGTGGATGAAGTTGTTCTCGATCCGATAGCCGGTGTAGATGGGCTGGGTCGGGTCATCGATCGCGACCAGGACGCCGTTGCGCATGCCCTCGTCTTCGGCGTCGTTGGTGAGTTCGAGATCGCGGACATGGACGTGTTCGGCGTTGTGCACCAGCACGGTCGCGGCCAGCACATCATCGGCGGGCAGCTGGGCATCGATGCGGGGGCGACCCGCCGACCGAGGCCCGTAGGCGCCGATGACGATGGGGGCGTCTTCGCTGCCCGAATCGGTGATGACGAGGTTGCCGGTCCAGCGGTCACCGCGGCGCAGCAGGATGCTGTCACCGGGCTGGAGTGACTCCTGGTTTGCCCGTTCCAGAGTCGCCCAGGCTCGACCGGGACCGAGGCCGGTGGCGTCATCGGAGCCGTCGGCAGCAACGTGGAAGGTACGCCCGGTGGGCGCTTGGGCCTGAGCGGTGAGGGAACTGTTGGTGGCCAGACCGGCCAGGGCAAGGCCTGCTCCGGTCCCGGCCAAAAGGGTGCGTCGGGGGATGGTCATCGGTACTCCTCAGCGTCGACGAGTGGGGTGGACGATGCTCTTTCCCGACACAACCTCTCACCATCGAGGCCGGCCGGCAAGCCTTTTCCCAATTTTGCTTCCGCTCTGGTCAGCGCTCTGCCGTACCATGACGTCATGCCTGAGCTGCCCGAAGTCGAAGGTCTGGCGGAGTTTCTCCGCGGTCGTCTGGTGGGGAGTTCAGTTGCGGCCGTGGAGGTCGGCTCCATCAACGTTCTCAAGACCTACGATCCCCAGCCGACCGCCCTCAACGGCTTGGAAATCACCGCCGTACGCCGGCACGGCAAGTGGCTCGATGTCGACGCGGATGGCCTGCACCTGGTGTGGCATCTGTCGCGCGCTGGCTGGGTGCGGTGGTCGGAATCGCTCAACCCGAAGCCGTTGCGACCAAGCGGTAAGGCGGTGGTCGCGTTGCGGGTCCGCATCGATGACGGCGAAGCCCCCGAGGACGGGTTGCCTGGCTTTGAGCTGACCGAGGCCGGCACGACGAAACGGCTCGCGGTCCACGTGGTTGCCGACTCGACCACGATCCCCCAGATCGCCTCGCTGGGGCCCGATCCCCTGGCTCCCGACTTCGACCGGGCCGCGCTGGCCGGGATCCTGGCCGGGCGCAACCAGCAGCTCAAGGGAGTGCTGCGCGACCAGTCGGTGATCGCAGGCATCGGCAATGCCTACAGCGACGAGATCCTGCACGCCGCCCAACTTTCCCCCTTTGCGATCGCCAGCAGGCTCGAGGAGGAACAACTGGACCGCCTCGACCGCGCCCTGCACGACGTGTTGGACAAGGCCGTTGCCGTCGCGAGCGGCAAGCCTGCCAAAGAGTTGAAGGACGCGAAGCGGCGCGGGATGGCGGTGCACGGACGTACCGGCGAGACCTGCCCGGTGTGCGGGGACGTGGTCCGCGAGGTCAGCTTCGCGGACTCCTCGCTGCAGTACTGCGCCACCTGCCAGACCGGCGGCAAGCCGCTGGCGGACCGGCGTACGTCCAAGTTCCTGAAGTAGGAAGTCTCGGACGTGCGCCGGCCAGCGCGGGGCTGTCGCGTGCCCCCTCAGGTGCCCTTGACGTTGACGATCTGCCGCAGCATGTGGCGCACGCGGACCAGATCGGCCGCATCGGCCATCACCTGGTCGATGTCCTTGTACGCCGCAGGGATCTCGTCGAGGAAGGCTTCGGAGTGCTCGTACTCCACCCCGACCATCGCCGTCGCCAGGTCCTCCAGCGTGAAGGTCCGACGAGCCTTGCTCCGCGAATAGACCCGGCCGGCGCCGTGCGGCGCCGAGTGCAGGGCGAGCGGGTTGCCCAAGCCCTCGACCACGTAGGACGCAGTGCCCATCGACCCGGGAATCAACCCGAGCTGACCCTCCCGCGCTGAGATCGCGCCCTTGCGGGACAGCCACACGTCACGGTCACCGTGCCGCTCCGGCTCGGTGTAGTTGTGATGGCAGTTGATCTCCTCGACCCGCTCGATCTCCACACCGGTCCAGCGGGCAAGCTGGTCGACCATCCGGTCCATCATTTCTTCACGGTTGAGCAGCGCGTAGTGCTGCGCCCACTGCATCTCGCGGATGTAGTGGTCGAACTCCTCGGTGCCCTCGACCAGATAGGCCAGATCGAGGTCACCATCAGGGAGTTCGACTCCCTCCGCCAAGCACTGCTCCCGGGCGACCTTGGTGTGGTGGGTCGCAATCCGGTTGCCCACTCCCCTGCTGCCGGAGTGGAGGAAGAGCCACACCGCACCGGTCTCGTCGAGCGTCACCTCGAGGAAGTGGTTGCCCGAGCCGAGGCTGCCGAGTTGATGCCGCCACGCGCCCGCGTACGCCGAGGGGTCCAGGTCAATGGCCGCAGCACGTGCCTCCAGGTCGGCCAGCCGACGCTGGGTGTGCTCGCGCGTGATCTTCTGGTTTCGACCGCCCGCCGACAGCGGAATGCTGCGGGCAATCTCCTGACGGATCCGTGCCCGATCCTCGGGCAGGTCTTCGGCCTGCAGTTGCGTACGGACCGCCACCATGCCGCAGCCGATGTCGACGCCCACGGCAGCGGGCATGATCGCCCCCTCGGTGGGGATGACCGACCCGACCGTCGCGCCCCTGCCCAGGTGTGCATCGGGCATCAGCGCCAGGTGCGGGTGGATGAACGGCATCCGTGCCGTCCGCTCCGCCTGCTCCCGGGTCTGCGGGTCGATGATCGAGGCCCACGACAGCAGCCTCGATGTGATCTCCTCCATGATCCCTTCGTCCTCTCTGTGATGTCGCCGGCGGCGGCGTCTCAGGGTACGACGACCCAGAACGGGTCGCACCTGATTTCTCGGGACCCATGCAGAAACCGCTCTCATTCCTCACGCGCCGCTTGTCATGATGCGCGAGGTCAGCGAGACTGGCCACGATCACCGCGACGAAACGCACTGAAGCGACACCCCGAAAGGCTTGATCATGTCCACCATCAATCGCCGCACGCTCCTCTCCCTCACCGGCGCCGCCACGTTCGGCATGGCCGCCTGCAGCACCTCTGGTTCCGGCAACGGAGGCACCGGCGGCGGCGCAGGAGGCGGCGATGTCGCCCCTCCCAACCACGTGCCGTTCGGCGATGTGACGCCTGACCTGCCGGGGAATGAGGCCGGCGTCATCAACGGCTACCTCAGCTATCCGCAGCCGCCGGTGGTGCGCGACGGCTTCCCGTTGCCCGAGACCGCGCCGGTCACCGCGCTGATCCAGGGCGATCCGCCACCTGTCCCGCCGGAGAAGAACCCGGTGTATGACCACTTCAAGGAGCAGGCCGGCAACGACTTCGATGCCACCGCCATCATCAGCACCGAATACAACGACCGCTTCCAGGTCACCATGGCCAGCAACGACATCCCTGACCTGGTCCAGATCGGCAGCGTCCCCGAGGTGGAGAAGCTGCTCGAGGCGCGGTTCACCGACCTGACCGAGGTGCTGGCCGGCAGCAGCATCGAGCAATATCCGGCACTGGCCAGCTTCACCGACGCCAACTGGGACGTGGGCCGGGTCAATGGCCGATTGTTCGGCATCCCGCAGCCCCGGCCGCCGGCCGGTCGAGTGCTGCTCACCCGTGGCGACCTGCTGGCCGAGCACGGCATGAGCAATGCCCCCGAACTCAGCGACGGCGAGGACTTCGTCGAGCTGTTGACCACCCTCAACAACCCCGGCGAGCAGGTGTTCGCACTGGGAGGTGACCCCCGCGTCTGGCTGCTGCAGGCACTGCGGGAGATGCACGGTACGCCCTACGTCTGGGATGTCCGCGACGGCAAGTTCGTCCACGAGATGATGACCGAGGAGACAACCGCGGCGCTGTCGGAGGGCGTGAAGATCGTCCAGGCGGGCCTCACCCATCCCAACGCCTTCACCGAGCCCGGCGCCAACCACGGCTGGTATCGATCCGGCGTCACGCCGCTGCTGTTTCAGGGCTTCGTGATGTGGAGCAACTACGCGCGCTCCAACCCCGAATTCGACACCGGCGTCATCCGGCTGCCCAACTGGGACGGCGGCGGCAAGGCCCCGGTCTTCCGTGGCGCGGCCGGCTACGGCGCGTACGTGGCCATCGCCCAGCAGGAGTCCGAGGAGAGGCTGCACGAGATCCTTCGGATCGTCGATTACATCGCTTCCCCGTTCGGCACCCAGCAATACCTCGACATCGCCTACGGCCTCGAGGGCCAGACCTTCGAGTTCGTCGATGGCGAGCCAACCTTCATTGAAGGCAAGTCGGGCGAAGCGCTCACCGGAATCCCCTACATCGGCGGCGGCTCCCAGAACGTGCTCTACATCCCGGGCCGCTCGGACGTGGTGGAGTTGCAACACGCCTATCTGAGCGAAGCCATCCCCAGCGGCACCTCGAACGCCTCCTCCGGACTGTTCTCGGAGACCTCGTCCAGTGACGGGGCCCCGTGGAACCGTCGCCGCAAAGATCTGGAGCGCAGCATCCTGCTCGGCGAGCAGCCCATTTCGGCCTGGGAGGAGTTCACCGCGCAGTGGCGGGCTGATGTCGGCGACAAGATCGCTGGCGAGCTGGAGGAGGCCGCCGCCGCGGGCTGATCGGGGTTGAGCCGCCGGCGTACGCCTGAATCAACGAGCGTGCAGAAACGACGGGCAGATCGAGCACTGTGCAGCTGAGAAGCAGAATGCTTGATCTGCCCGTCGTTTCTGCACGGTCGAGCCCAGCAGGCGCTCAGGCCCGGCTGGTGACCTGGCTCAGATCACACCCAGCGCCAGCACGGCGTCGGCAACCTTGGTGAAGCCGGCGATGTTGGCGCCGGCAACGTAGTCGCCCTCTCGGTCGTAGTCTGCGGCGGTGGTGGCGCACCGATCGTGGATGCCGACCATGATCTCTTCCAGGCGGGCGGCGGTGTCCTCGAAGCTCCAGGCATCACGACCGGCGTTCTGCTGCATCTCCAGCGCGGACGTGGCGACACCCCCGGCGTTGGCCGCCTTGCCGGGACCAAAGAGCACACCGGAGCGCTGGAACACTTCGACCGCTTCCGGCTGGCACGGCATGTTCGCCCCCTCGGCCACCGCCAGGACCCCGGACTCCACCAAGGACTTGGCGTCGGCCTCGTCGAGCTCGTTCTGGGTCGCGCACGGCAGCGCCACCTCGGCGCCGACCTGCCAGATCTTGCCGCCCGGCCGGAACTCCGCACCCGGGCGACGCTCGACGTACGCCGCGACCCGGGCCCGCTCGAACTGCTTGATCTGCTTGAGCAGGTCGAGATCGACGCCGGCCTCGTCGAGGACGTAGCCAGAGGAATCGGAGAACGCGACGACATGGGCGCCGAGTTCCTGTGCCTTCTCGATCGCGTAGATGGCCACGTTGCCTGATCCGGACACCACGACGCGCTTGCCCTCGAGGGTCTGGTTCTTGGTGGCCAGCATCTCGCGGGCAAAGATGACCGCGCCGTAGCCGGTCGCCTCGGTGCGCACCAGCGAGCCGCCCCAGTTGACGCCCTTGCCGGTGATCACACCAGACTCGTAGCGGTTGGTGATCCGCTTGTACTGACCGAACATGTAGCCGATCTCGCGGCCGCCCACCCCGATGTCACCGGCCGGCACGTCGGTGTACTCGCCGAGGTGCCGGTAGAGCTCGGTCATGAAGGACTGGCAAAAGCGCATGACCTCGCCGTCGCTGCGACCGTGCGGATCGAAGTCGGAGCCACCCTTGCCGCCGCCGATCGGCAGCCCGGTCAGCGCATTCTTGAAGATCTGCTCGAAGCCCAAGAACTTGATGGTGCCGAGCAGGACGCTGGGATGGAACCGCAGCCCGCCCTTGTAGGGACCCAGCGCCGAGTTGAATTCGACACGGAAGCCGCGGTTCACGCATACGCGGCCCTCGTCATCGACCCACGGCACCCGGAAGATGATCTGCCGCTCCGGCTCCACGAGCCGGTCAACAACCGCCTCATCGACGTACTCAGGGCGCTTCTGGAGCACTGGACCGAGGCTCGCAAAGACCTCGCGCACGGCCTGGTGAAACTCGACCTCGCTCGGGTTGCGCTTCACGACCTTGTCGAACATCGTCTGCAAGCCAGCGTCCACTTGGGTCCCCATTCTGTCGGTAACCCTGCGAACGTTAGTCCGGCTGCCACCTCCATGGCCACCCGTTGCAAGGGACTGAGACGATCCGCCGCCGGGGAACAGGGCACGCCGGAGCGAAGGCGCGCGCTCCGATCCGCCCTTCGTTCCTCAGATTCGAGCGTGCGGACGGCCGCATTAGGCTGGTGGCATGAAGATCGCCATCGGTTCAGACGCATCGGGCCTCGAGCTCAAGCGCTCCGTCATCCAGCACCTCCGCGACAGCGGCCACGAGGTTCTCGACCACGGTTACGTGCCCGAGGAAGAGTCGACCGCGGAGTACTCCTCGGTGTACGCCCGCAAGGTCGCCCAGAGCATCCTGGACGGCGAGTCCGAGCGTGGCGTTCTGATCTGCGGCACCGGGATCGGCATCTCGATCTCGGCCAACAAGGTCCGCGGCATCCGAGCTGCGGTGTGCTCCGAACCCTTCACCGCTCGTCACACCCGGGAGAACAACGGCTCCCAGATCATCGCCTTCGGCGCCTTCGTGGTCGGTCCGGACATGGGCAACGCCATCGTTGACGCCTTCCTGGGCGCCACCTTCAAGGGCGAGACTGAGCAGATGTACGTGGAGCGTTTCCAGAAGATCGCCGCCATCGAAGACGAGCAGTACGCCGGTTGACCGCCTGCATGACCGCCGGGCCCCCGACCGTCACGGTCGGGGGCCCGGCGTCTCCTCAGCGTCCATTGGGCTCGAGGACCATCAATCGTTGCCGAGCTGCTGCTCGACACTGACCACTCCCTGCAGGCCATCGCGAGCCGGCAGCGCCTTCGCGCTCAGCGCTGCGTACAAACGGCACTTCGGGCACTCACCCAGTGAGGTACGCCGCCGCGATCAGGCGCCCTTGGCAGCCAGCTGACCGCAAGCGCCATCGATCTCCTGGCCACGGGTGTCGCGCACCGTCACAGAAATTCCCTTGGCCTCGAGGCGGCGGACGAACTCTCGCTCGTCCTCCTTGCGGGAGGCGGTCCACACCGATCCGGGAGTCGGGTTGAGCGGGATCAGGTTCACGTGCGCCCAATTCCAGTTGCCGCGGGCATGGATCAGGTCGGCGAGCAGGTCGGCGCGGAAACCCTGGTCGTTCATGTCCTTGATGAGGATGTACTCGATCGACACCCGGCGCCGGGTCTTCTCGGCATAGGCGTACGCCGCATCCATCACCTCGGCGACGCCGTAGCGCTGGGTGATCGGCACCAGCTCGTTGCGCAGTTCCTCATCGGGGGCATGCAGGCTCAACGCGAGGGTGACCGGCAGCCCCTCGTCAGCGAGCTGCTTCATCCGCGGCACCAGACCGACCGTCGACACCGTGATGCCGCGCGCGGAGATCCCCAGTCCGTCCGGCGCCGGCGCATGCAGCGTGCGGACCGCCTGCATCACGGCCCGGTAGTTGGCCATCGGCTCACCCATCCCCATGAAGACGATGTTGCTGATCCGCAGCGGCTTGCCACCAATCTCGCCGGCAGCCAACAGTTCTGCGCCGCGGTGGGCCTGCAGCACGATCTCAGCGGCCGACAGGTTGCGCTGCAGACCGTTCTGACCGGTCGCGCAGAAGGGGCAGCCCATGCCGCAGCCGGCTTGGGAAGAGATACACATGGTGGTCCGGGCGGCGGACTCGCGGCCGTCAGCGGTACGCCGGGCCGGGTAGTGCATGATCACCGACTCGACCAGGTCACCGCCCCCGAGTCGCCACAGGATCTTGACGGTGTTGCCGTCGTCGCAGCTGATCCGGCTGACTTCCTCCAGCAGCGGCGGAAAGAGCGTCTCGGCGACCTGGTCGCGCAGCCCGGCGGGCAGATCGGTCCACTGGTCCGGGTCGGCGGCAAGCCGACCGAAGAACTGCCGCGAGATCTGGTCGGCGCGAAACTTCGGCAGCCCGAGATCGATGATCGCCTGACGGCGCTGCTCCGGATCCAGGTCACACCAGTGCTGCGGCGGCCGGTGGGCACGCTTGCGCGGCGCCTCCATCAACGGCAACGCCTTGACGTTCTGCTCGGTCATGTCTCTCCCTCACGCCACGGGTGGCACCAACAACGTGGTCAGTACCCACGCCACCGGCGCTGCCAACAACAGCGAATCCAATCGATCCATGACACCACCGTGGCCGGGGAGGATCGAACTCATGTCCTTGATGCCGACGTCGCGCTTGATCAGCGATTCGACCAGGTCGCCACAGACCCCGACCAGGACCAGGGCGACACCCAACACCAAACCCACCCACCATCGTGAGTCAAGCAACCAGATCGAGCAAATGACGCCCACCAGCATGCCGCCGACAAGCGACCCGGCGAAGCCCTCCCAGGACTTCTTGGGGCTGATCGTGGGCGACATCTGGTGTTTGCCGAAGGGCAGCCCGACGGCGTACCCGAACAGGTCGCCGGCGACCACGATCAGCACGAAGGTGAGCACCCGCTCCGGACCGTCCGGATGGGCAATCATCAGCGAGGCGAAGGAACCCAACAGCGGTACGTACGCGATCACGAACAGGCTGGAGGCGGCGTCGCGGACAAAGCCGTCGGGGCCTTGCGGCATCCGCCACACCAGGGCGGCGATCATCGTCAGGCCGATGACCGCCAGCATCACTCCGGTCGATCCCAGCGTGGTGGGCAGCGCCGGTGACAGATAGGTAACCAGCACGATCAGGGCAGTGCCGACCACCACCGGGATGCGGGCCGGCCGCATCCCGAGTCGGGCGACCGCCCCGCAGACCTCCCAGGCGCCCAGCGACAGTCCAACCGCGACCAACAGCACGAAGACCCAGTCGATGAGCAGCAAGCCCACCGCCAGAACGGCAACGAGGGACACCCCCACGGCGATCGCGGCCGGGAGGTTGCGTCCGGCGCGTTGGCGTGGGGGTGGCGGCGGGGTCAGACCGCTCGGGTCTACGGGCGGGTGACCGGTGGCGTCAGCTGTCACTCAGACCTCGAGAAGCTCGGCTTCCTTGGCCTTGAGCGCTTCATCCACCTTCTCGGTGTGCTCCTTGGTCACGGCGTCGAGCTGCTTTTCGACGCGCGCAATCTCGTCCTCGCCGGCTTCCTTGTTCTTGACCAGCTTGTCGAGGGCTTCCTTGGCGGTGCGGCGGGCACCGCGGATGGAGACGCGGGCCTCCTCGGCCTTGGTCTTGGCGACCTTGACGTATTCCTTGCGGCGCTCCTCGGTCAGCTCGGGGAGGACCACCCGGATGCTGTTGCCGTCGTTGGAGGGGTTGACGCCCAGGTCGGACTCCCGAATCGCCTTCTCGATCGCATTGACCGAGCTCTTGTCGAAGGGCGTGATGAGCATCATGCGCGCCTCGGGCGCCTGGAAGGTCGCCAGCTGCTGCAGCGGGGTCTGGGCGCCGTAGTAGTCGGCCGTGATCTTATTGAACATCCCAGGGTGGGCCCGGCCGGTGCGGATGGCCGCGAACTCCTCGCGGGCGAAGTCGACGGCCTGGCTCATCTTGGCCTTGGCGTCCTTCATGATGTCGTCAGTCACGATTGGTCCTCTCTGAAGATGCTTCGACGGTACACGAGCCCGTCGCGATGGGGTTTTCTGGGGCGCCCTGGCTGGCTGGCGTACGCCGTCAGGGCCGGACGAAAGTGCCGATCTCTTCACCATTGATGACCCGCATGATGTTGCCGGGCACATCGAGATTGAAGAAGACCATGGTCAGCGCGTTGTCGCGCGCCAGGCTGACCGCGGTGGCGTCGGCGACCTTCAAGTCACGGGCCAAGAATTCGTCGCAGCTCAGTTCGTTGAACTTGACCGCATCAGGGTTGGTGCGCGGATCGGCGTCATAGACACCGTCTGCACCCTGCTTACCCATCAGCAGCACCTCAGCGCCGATCTCGAGGGCGCGCTGCGCGGCCACGGTGTCGGTCGAGAAGTAGGGCATGCCTGACCCGGCACCGAAGATCACCACGCGTCCCTTCTCCAGGTGCCGTTCGGCGCGACGCGGGATGTAGGGCTCAGCGACCTGCCCCATCGTGATCGCGGTCTGGACGCGGGTCTCCAGACCGGCCTTCTCGCAGAAGTCCTGCAGCGCCAGGCAGTTCATCACCGTGCCGAGCATGCCCATGTAGTCGGCGCGGTCGCGATCGATGCCGCGCTGTTGCAGCTCGGCGCCGCGGAAGAAGTTGCCACCGCCGACCACGATCGCGACCTGGACGCCAGAGTTGACGACCTCGGCCAGTTGCTGGGCGATCGAGCCCACCACGTCCGCATCGACGCCGACCTGGCCACCACCGAAGACCTCACCGGACAACTTCAGCAGGACTCGTCGGTATGCAGGCATGGCAGGACTCCTCGTGCATTGAGTTGGGTTCGGTTGCGGTACTGACGACGCCAGTCAGCGCTGAACATTACCACTAGCTCGTCGCCGCGTTCTCGACCCGGAAGGTGGTTGCGCCGCTCCACTTCGTGGCCGGGAAGTAGACCAGCTCGGAGCTCTCCCCATCGACAACAAAACCGGGGTCGGTGTCGACCAGTTCGATCGCACTGCCCTGGTCGGTCGCCGTCACCCCGGCGATCAGGTACGGGTGGGTCTTGCCGTCCGGCCGGGTCACCACCAAGGTGTGCCCGGCAACCCAGTCGGGCACGGTCTGGTCGGTCACCACCGCGTTGGTGGCATCGCCGTTGTTCGTACGCGTGGTGCCGGTCACCGTGCCGGTCACCGGCCCCTCGCCCACCAGTTCGGCACCCGCCGCGGTCAGTTTGGTGCCGCCGACCAGATGCAGTTTGGTGCCGCTGCTGGTGATGCGGGCGAAGCCAAGCTTGCCGGTCAGGGTCACTCCCCCGGCCGTCACGGTGGCATCGGAGTCCGGGGTCGAGATGACGACGTCGATGGTGCCGTCCAGGTGCACCACCCGGGCGGCGAGCGTGCCCTCGGGTCCGTCGTTGTCGAGTCGTTCGATTCGCTCGATGCGGGCCTGGCCGTCGGCCGGGGTCGGCTCGATGGCGGTGACGAAGTCGCTGGCCAGGTCGGCGCCCTCCCTGCGTACGACCAGACGTGGCAGCCAGTACTTCTCCGCTTCGTCGTTGGTGTCGGCGGAGGTGCCGTTGAGACGGGTTGCCCGCATCGAGGGCGAGATGCCCAGGAACAGTTCAGCGCTGCCACCGGCGGACCCGAAGATCCTGGCACCGGCGCCTGCCTGCCCGTCCTCGGTGGTGGTGGTCAGGTCGACCACGTACTCGCCCTCGGCCAGCTCGGCACGCTTGACGCTGCGGACGTAGATGTAGCCGTAGTAGTGGCCTTCCGCGTCGCCGTAGTCGTTCTCGGTCTCCGGCTCGGTGACGGTGACACCTTCGGGCAGCAGGTACTGGCCGTAGGCGGTCAGGGTCGCCTCGGTGGCCATCTCCGCGTCGTGGTTGGCGTCGCCCGCCAGCACGTACTCGTGACGCTCACCGCCGCGTACCCGGAAGAAGTCCAGCAGATAACCGTGGTCCTCCTCCCCCGGATGCTGGATCAGCCAGTTCTCTCGCTGATAGACGCTGGTCTGCGGATAGGCCGTCCCGAACGAGGCTCGGGTGACCTGACAGGCCGCATCACTGGCATCAAAGATCTCGATCGAACCGCCGTGCTCGCCGCCGCTGTCGAGGTCGCTGGAGTCCACTGTGACGGTGTTGTGACCCAGCGTCGAGGTGGTGTGGCGGCGGAATCGGGTGTGGGTGTAGCCGACGTCGGGGAAGAGTTCCTGACCCTCGGCAAACATCGCCAGCCCGAGCTGGTCGTTGTGGTTGTGGCCGTACTTCGGGGTGTACTCCAGATAGGACTGAGTCTCGCCGCGGGCCAGCCGGGCCACCCCGGCGGCGCCGTAGAAGACCGGCGCGGACGGTTCCGGGTCCTTGGTGGTGCTGGACGCCCAGGTGTCGGCCAACGGGAAGTAGTGGCCGTCGGGATAGACCAGCACCTTCGCAACCCGGCTCGCCGCGCCGAGCGCCGGCATCTGGGCGCGCAGGTCCACGTCCTCGAAATGGAAGCCGGTCCGGGGCGACTCGTAGCCCTCCGGATCGGTCCAGCCGGCGATCTCGTTGGCCACGATCTCCATGCCATTGGTGGACTGCTGGTGGTAGGAGATCGTGGTCTCGCGCCAGAAGCCGTCGAAGAGATAGCCGCGGGCCATGTACTCCTGTGCCCACTCGGCCACCTCGTGCATCCAACTCGCATCCCCCAGCGCCCATCCCAGCTGCACCAGACCGCGATAGGTCGGATAGTCCATGTTGTGATAGCGACGGTTGAAGCTGGCCCGGTACGCCACCGAGGGCAGCAGGGTCTGCTGCACCAGCAGTTCCCGGACGTCAGTGCCGACCTCCTCGGAGAGGACGTCGAGGGCGTTGGTCTGCTCGACCTTCTGCATGGTCTGGGCCAGCAGCCCCACCGGACGTAGGTCGGACACCGACCAGCGGGTCCACACTCCACCCCACCAGTAGTTGCGCGGCACCGATCCCGGCTCCACCGGACGACTCAGCCACGGATACTCGTTGGTCGGCACCCAGCCCTGGTAGACCTCCGCGAAGCGGTGCAGGATCCGTGCCGCGCCCAACGGGTCCGTCTCGGCAATGTCAGGCAGGTTGGCGTACACATGTTCCCGCTTACGGAACCAGACATGGCCACTGAGGAAGTAGCGCTTGCCATCAGCGTCCTCGTGGTAGGGATAGCTGACCTGCTCCCCCAGCCGGTTGGTCACGGCCAGCTCGCGATCCTCGGGATAGTCCGCGTTGGGATAGACGGTGCCGGTGGACTTGGCGGTGATGTGGTCAGGGTCGTCAACAGTCCAGTCGTAGAGGTTCTGCGGATGCAGATGGGCCGCATCCGGCACGCCGCAGAAGGTGAACCCGGTCCGCTCCGGGATCAGGTCCAGCAACGCCGCGACCGTCGGGCTGGGCGGTGCTGCCGCCACGGTGCCGGTGCCGCGCGGCGGCTGTGGCTGGTGTGCCGGCAGCGCGTCACCAGCGGCGATGAGGGCGTCCCGGTCGAAGGTCGCGATGATCACCTGGTCGGCGTCCCGGGTGCTGTTGGTCAGGGTGATTCGCAGCTCATACTGGCCGAAGGCCACCGGCCGCGGGTGTTCGAACGTGGCGGTGAAGGACCGGATCCGGCTGCGGGCCGCGACCTGCACGTCGGCGGCAACGCTGGCCCAGTCACCGCCCGGCTCGCGCCAGTCCAGGGTCACGGCATCACCGTCGACCAGCAGCGCGCTGCCGAAGGCCACCTGTTTGCGGGTGTAGCTGAGGTAGGTCAGGGTCAGCCCCTCACCGGTGCCGAGCTCGACCGGGGTAGTGCCGCGCATCGGCGCCAAGGAGCCGAGCACCACGGTGGCGACCCGGTCCTGGTTCACGACCTCGCTGGTCGCCGTCGCGCCGCCGCCCTGATACATGTTGTCGCTGGTGCGAATCGGTGCCGTCGAGGAGGCTGACGCGGTCTGTTCCTCGTGGTCGACCACCACGTTGAGTCCCAGCTGTACGCCGACCGGGTCGCTGATCCCCAGGTCGGCCAGTGCGATCGAGATCTCGACGATCGTTTCGTCCTCGCCCGGGGTGACCGCGCTCTCCGCCTCGACGCTGGTGGACACGCCACCCCAGTTGAACGACGGGGTCGGTGTCGTGCTGCGGGCGGTCGCGGTGACGCTGCGATAGGCCCGATCCGGCTGGCGGATCAGGAAGGACACCCTGGTGACGGTGGCGGCATGATCGGTGATCCGGGCGGCCAGATAGAGATGTGTCTGGTCGTGGACTGCGTACACCCCGGTGGGGCGGGACTGCAGGTCGAAGAAGGAGACCGCGTGCTCCCAGTGCGGGGAACCCCAACGGTCGTCCTGGAGCGTGCCGCTCAGGCTGATGCCAGCCACGGTCGCGGCGACGGCGACCAGATCGGTACGGCTGGCGACCACCGGGGAGGGCACGCCGGGCGCAGCCATCGGCTGACGGGGCGGGGTCACGGGGGCTCCGTGGGCAGGTGCGCCCAACAGGCCGGCAGCGCCGGCCGACAGGACGCCGGTGGACAGAAGGAACGTACGTCGCTTCATCGCGTGGACTCCGATCTGGTGCGGCAGCTGTGCCGCTTGGGGGTGCGCCCAGTCAAGCAGGCCGGTACGCCGAGGTCCACCCCTCCGGACGACTCATTCCGTCGAATGTCGCCCACGAACGACTCGACGCCGCCGGATGATCCGGCGGCGTCGAGTGGTGGTCAGACAGGTGCGGTGATCAGCTGCCCGCAGCGAAGCGGACGAACCGGGTCACGGTGGCACCGGCGTCCTTGAGGGTCTGCGCGACCGACTTCTTGTCGGCGTACACAGCCTCCTGCTCGAGCAGACAGACGTCCTTGTAGTAGGCCTTGAGGCGACCCTGGGCGATCATCTCGAGACGATCCTCGGGCTTGCCCTCCTCACGGGCCTTCTCGATGGCGATCCGCAGCTCGCGGTCCTTCTCCTCCTGCGGCACGTCGGCCTCGGTGAGGTAGCTGGGCGACATCGACGCGATCTGCATGCAGATCTGACGGGCGAAGGCGGCGTCGGCACCGGTGTACTCCAGCATCACACCGACCTGCGCGGGCAGGTCGCTGGAACGACGGTGGAGGTAGACCTCGGTGGTGCCGGTGAAGGTGGCAGCCGCGACCAGCTCGATCTTCTCGCCGATCTTGACGGCGATGGCCTCGACGGCCTCGCCGACGGTGCCGTTCTCGAGGGAGACCTTCTTGGCCTCCTCGACGCCGTCCACGTTGGCCTGCGCCACCGCGGCAGCGATGGTGTCGGCCAGGGCGACGAACTCCTCGTTCTTGGCGACGAAGTCAGTCTCGGCGCCGAGCTGGATCAGGGTGTTGCCCGACGCAGCCACGATGCCGTTGGAGGCCTCACGGTCGGAACGCTTGGCAGCCTTGGCCTGGCCGCTCACCCGCAGCAGCTCGACCGCACGGTCGAAGTCGCCGTCAGCCTCGGTGAGGGCCTTCTTGGCGTCCATCATGCCCGCGCCGGTCTCGTCGCGGAGCTTCTTCACATCGGCAGCAGTAATCGCCATAACAGTCCTGTCTGGGTGGTGGGTGATCAGTTGTCGGTGCTGGCGGTGTCGGCGGCGGCCTCGTCAGCCTTGGCCTCGGCGGCTTCCTCAGCCTTGGGCTCCTCGGCAACCTCGGCCTTGGGCTCCTCGGCAACCTCGGCCTTGGGCTCCTCGGTCTTCGCCTCAGCGGCGGGGGCCTCGTCAGCCTTGGCCTCCTCTGCCTTGGCTTCGGCGGCGGGCGCCTCGGCGACCTTCTCCTCGGCAGGCTTCTCGGCCTGCTCGGCCTTCTCACCCTGGGCGAGCAGCTCGCGCTCCCAGTCAGGCATGGGCTCGGCCTCGCTGGCCTCGGACGAAGCGCCGGAGCGAGCCATCAGGCCCTCGGCGACGGCGTCGGCGACCACGCGGGTCAGCAGCGACACCGAACGAATGGCGTCGTCGTTGCCCGGGATCGGGAAGTCGACCTCATCGGGGTCACAGTTGGTGTCGAGGATGGCGACCACCGGGATCTTCAGCTTGCGCGCCTCGTCGACAGCCAGGTGCTCCTTCTTGGTGTCGATGATCCACACGGCCTGCGGCGCGCGGGGCATGTCGCGAATGCCACCGAGGGTCTTCTCGAGCTTCTCCTTCTCGCGGCGCATGCCGAGAAGTTCCTTCTTCGTCATCCCGGAGCCGGCGACATCATCGAAGTCGACGGCCTCCAGTTCCTTGAGTCGCTGGATGCGGTTGACGACGGTGTGGAAGTTGGTGAGCATGCCACCCAGCCAACGCTGGTTCACGTAGGGCATCCCGACTCGGGTCGCCTGCTCGGCGATGGTCTCCTGCGCCTGCTTCTTGGTGCCGACGAAGAGCAGCTGACCACCCTTGGCGACGGTGTTCTTGATGAACGCGAAGGCCTGATCGATGTAGGTCAGCGACTGCTGCAGGTCAATGATGTAGATGCCATTGCGCTCGGTGAAGATGAAGCGCTTCATCTTGGGGTTCCACCGACGGGTCTGGTGCCCGAAGTGGACGCCGCTCTCCAGGAGCTGGCGAGTGGTGACGACGGCCATGGCCGGTCCTCTCGATCGTGCAGGCGGGATGTCTCCCGCCGTCGGTTGGGTCGGACCCGCGACGCGGGCCCCCTGACGCGACCGTTCCGCCTCGCCCGGCGCCGTCGATGAGAGGTGCTGGGACCGTGAGTCGGAACCCGAAGAATCGGGATGATCGCATGCGAAGTCAACTCGTTGAACGAGCTGCTGGGTGTCACTATACGCCGCGGGCGCGAGCCCTTGCCAGTCGAGGATCTCCTCGAGTTGCACGGCTGTGGCGGGCGAGGTTGTCCACAGCCCCGCGGACCGCAGAAGTTGTCCACAGATGCGGTTTCCGCCGACACATCTGAGCGCTGGGTGACGCTGGTGAAGGCATGACTCGCCACGCCCACGCCCGTCTTGCCCCACCTGCCCGTGCAACCCCATCTGCCCGTGCAACCCCATCTGCTCGTGTTGCTGTCCTGGCTCTCGCCACCCTGTGCGTGCTGCTCAGCCCGCTGCTGCCGTCGGCATACGCCGTGGCGCCAGGCTCGCTCGGCCAGACCGTGTGGCCGATCCCCGGCGCAACGGTGGCGCGGGGCTTCGACCTGCCTGATGAGAACTGGCAGCCGGGGCATCGGGGCGTGGACCTGGGAGTACCCGCGGGCGCAGGAGTGACCGTACGTGCGGTGGCCTCGGGTCGGGTCAGCGTGGCCCGGGTCATCGTCTCCCGCGGCGTGGTCACGATCGACCACGGCGAGCTGCGCACCACCTACGAACCGCTGCGGCCGCTGGTCGCCGAGGGCGACTGGGTGGAGACGGGGCAACCGATTGGCGTGCTGGAGGGCCAGCATCTGGGCTGCCAGGCCAGGGCCTGCCTGCACCTGGGACTGCGGCGTGGCGAGGACTATCTGGACCCGCTGGCGTACCTCTCGCCTGACGCCGCCCTGGGCGGGCCGGTGCGGCTGTTGGATGCCGATGCGCCGCGTCGTGCCCGCGAATCAGCAGCCGACCGTCGCGCCAGTCTCAGCCCCGGGATGCACGGTTTCGTCTGGCCGGTCGAGGGGCCGGTGACCTCGGGGTACGGGATGCGCACCCACCCGGTGACCGGCGTGCACAAACTGCACGACGGGCTGGATCTGGGTGCCGCCTGCGGGACGCCGGTGACCGCCCCCTATCCGGGGACGATCACCCGAGTGGAGTGGCATGACGCCTATGGCTGGCGGGTCTTCGTCGACCATGCGCTGGTCGGTGGCCGGATGGTGGTGACCAGCGTCAACCATCTGCAGAGCACCGCCGTACGCCCCGGCCAGCAGGTGGAGCTGGGAGAGCCGCTCGGACAGGTCGGCAGCACTGGCCTGTCAACCGGCTGCCACCTGCACCTGATGCTGTGGCTGGACGGCGAACTCACCGATCCGGCGAGCTGGTGGTGAGCCCGATGACCACCGACGCCAGGCGATTCGGGTCAGGCGCGCGGATGGGCCTGCTGGAATGCGCTCCGCAGCCGGTCCTGGGTCACGTGGGTGTAGAGCTGGGTGGTCGCCAATGAACTGTGGCCGAGCATCTCCTGGACGCTGCGCAGATCCGCACCGCCCTCCAACAGATGGGTTGCCATCGCATGCCGCAGACCGTGCGGACCGGAATCGGCGCCGGGCACCACGCGGAGCCGTTCGTGGACCACCCGACGCGCCACCCGCGGATCGAGCCGACCGCCGCGCTCCCCCAGGAAGACCGCCGTGCGGACCTGACTCAGGTCGGCCCCGCTCGGCAGCCAGCTGCCGCGTACGGCCAACCATGCCTGCAGCGCATCCATCGCCGGTCGTCCCACCGGGACCACCCGTTCCTTGTCGCCCTTGCCGAGCACTCGCACCGTGCGGCGTTCCGCATCGACGTCGGACAGATCCAGACCGCACAGTTCGGAGACCCGGATGCCGCCGGCGTACAGCAACTCCATGATCGCCTGGTCGCGCCGGCCGCGAGGGGTGTCCTCCAGATCGCCGACGGCCTGGTCGAGGACGCGTCGAGCCTGCTCGGCGGTGATGGTGTGCGGCAGCCGGCGACTGGCCCGGGGCGCTCGCAGCACTGCGGCCGGGTCCTGGTCACGGGCACCACGTTCAGTGAGCCAGGCGAAGAATCCGCGAATGCAGGCGATCCGGCGCCGCATGGTGCTACGGGCCATGCCGGTCTCCTGTTGCTCGGCCAGCCAGCGACGCAGGTCGGCGGTGGTGACCGCTACCAGGCTCACGTCGGCGGCGTGCAGGTAGTCCCCCAGCGCGGCCAGATCGGTGCGGTAGGCCCGCACGGTGTGCTGGGAGAGGTTCCGACCGGCGCTCAGGTGCCGCAGATAGGCGGCAACCTGGTCGGCGTACGGATCACTCATGTGGTTCATGGTTGGCCGGCGCACCCGTTACGGCAAGCCGCCACCCCGCACGGCGGCCGAAAGGTGCAAGACTGGCCCAGCAGTTGAGTCACAACGCCGCATCGTCGGCGGAGGAGGACAGATGGCCACCACCCGAGGTTCCCAGCTCGGCCCCGGAACGAGGGTCTTCGTCGGGGGTTACACCACCGAGTCCCAGCCTGCTGGTCTGCACTGCCTGGACTGGGCCGAGGACGGTCAGGACGAGGTGCGCTTCACCGAGACCGATCCGCTGCCGGTCCCTTCGGCATCATGGCTGGTCGCCCATCCCCATCATCCGATCCTCTACGCGCTCAGCGAGACCGACGAGACGATGATCACCCCGATCCGGATCGAGGACAACGGTGACCTGACCGCACTCGACCCGGTGGCCACCGGTTCCAGCGGCGGCTGCCACATGGCGCTCTCGCCGGACCAGCGCGCCATCGTGGTGGCGCACTACACAGGTGGGGCGGTGTCCTCGATCTCGGTCGATCCCAACGGTGACCTCGGTGCGATGGTCGATCTGTACGCCTTCCCCGGCTCGGGCACCGATCCGGAACGACAGGAAGCCTCCCATCCCCACCAGGTCGTTTTCCGCGAGGACAAGCTCTATGTCCCCGACCTCGGTCTGGACAAGGTGCATGTGATGACGCTCGGTTTCGACCGACGCCTGCGCACCGAACATCCGGTCGACCTGCCGGCCGGCGCCGGCCCTCGTCACATCGCCTTCCTGGACAAGTTGATGGTGGTGGCCTGCGAGTTGAGCGCCGAACTGTGGCTCGGCAGCGAGGGCCTGTTCGGCTGGCGCGAGGTGGAGCGGGTGCCCTCCACCAGTCTGGTGGACGGGCCGCGCTGTTATCCCTCAGCGCTGCGCATCATCGGCAATGAGGTGTTCGTCGGCAACCGCGGGCCCGACACCTTCGCCGTGTTCGACCTGGACACCCAGGCCGACCGTCTCCAGTTGCGCGTCGAGGTCCCCACCGAGGGTGAATGGCCCCGCGACATCGTGCACGTCGGCGGCATGGTGTGGGTCGCCAACCAGAACAGCGACACCATCAGCGTCTTCCGACGTGGCGACGGCTCCGACCCGAATCGCACGTGGATCCACGACTTCCGGCTCAGCACCCCGCAGCCGGCCTGTATTCTCATTCGTCGCCCCCGCTGACCTGCTCACTGCCAAGGATCCTGTTCGATGACTGAAGACCTGACCGCTGGTGGAACTGTGCTGCCGATCACCCGGTGGGGTGAGCCGGTGATGCACGCCAAGACCGAGCCGGTGACAACGTTCGACGACGAGTTGCATGCCCTGGTGCGCGACATGTTCGCGACCATGGAGGCCGCCGACGGTGTTGGTCTGGCCGGCACCCAGGTCGGTCGCAGCCTCGCGGTCTTCGTCTTCGACTGCCCCGATGCGGATGACGTCCGCACCGTTGGCGTGGTCTGCAATCCGGTGGTGGAGCTGCCCGAGGGCAAGGACCGCAAGCTCGAGGCCGCCGAGGAGGGCTGCCTGTCGTTGCCGGGCGCCTTCCAGAGCCTGGCCCGTCCGGACCGCGCGATCTGCCGGGGGCAGGACGCGCACGGCAATGACATCGAGATCGTCGGCACCGGTCTGCTGGCGCGCTGCCTGCAGCACGAGACCGACCACCTCAACGGCACCGTCTTCGGTGACCGGCTGTCGGCGCGGTCCCGCAAGCAGCTCTACGCCACCCACAACAACGCCGCCGCCCGCTATCCCGAGGACTGGCCGGTCTCCCCCAAGCTGCTGGTGAAGCCGACCCCGGCCGACGATGAATGAGATCGAGGCGTTCTGGGCCGATGCCCAGGTGCGCGCCAAGGTGAACCCATTGCGGACCATCACCGGCCCCAACCTGCGCGACACCGTGCCGCCGCCGGCGTGGTCGTTCGGTGCTGATCCGCAGCAGGCCGACGAGTTGTTGGCGTTGGTGCTCGCCGGCATCAAGACCGCCACCGCCAGCTCCCGCTGGGACTACGACGCCGAGGACGAAGCTCTGCCCGAGGTGGGCGAATTGAGCATCGTGCTTGACGGCGCCGGCCACCCCCGGGCCCTGGTGCGCACCACCGACGTCGAGGTGGTCCGATTTGGCGACGTCGATGCCGACCACGCGTACGCCGAGGGTGAGGGCGACCGGAGCTTGGCGTACTGGCGCGAGGTGCACGAGGCCTTCTTCACTGAGCACGCCAGCCACGACCACGGTTTCAGCGACGACCTGCCGGTGGTGTTGGAACGCTTCGAGGTGCTGGTCACGAATCCTGGGTCTGCTTCTCGGGCCTGAGGTCCAAGCGCCGCAGCAGTTGGGCGTTGAGCGCGACGATCACCGTCGACAGGGACATCAGGATCGCGCCGACACTCATCGGCATCACGAAACCGACGGGTGCCAGGACGCCGGCTGCCAACGGCACCGAGATCAGGTTGTAACCCGCCGCCCACCACAGGTTCTGGACCATCTTGCGGTAGCTGGCCCTGGACAGTTCCAGCACTGACAGCACCGCACGCGGGTCCGAGGACGCCAGGATGACCCCGGCTGATCCGATCGCAACGTCGGTGCCGGCACCGATCGCGATGCCGACATCGGCCTGCGCCAGTGCCGGAGCGTCGTTGACGCCGTCGCCGACCATGGCGACCTTGACGCCATCGGTCTGCAGGGCGGAGACGTGGGAGGCCTTGTCCTCGGGACGTACGCCCGCGAACACCTGGTCGATGCCGAGCTGACCGGCCACGTTGTCGGCAACCGCCTGGGCATCACCGGTGATCATCACGACCTTGATGTCGGCCTCGTGCAGCGCGGCCACCGCGGCAGTGGACTCGGGACGGATCTCGTCGGCCAGCCGCAGGACCCCTGTCGGCTCCCCGTCGACCAGGACGTGCAGGACGATGGCGCCCTCCTGGTGCCATGCCTGCGCGGCGGGAAGTTCGTCGCGGCCATGATGCTCGAGCAGGTACGGGCCGCCGACCTCGACGACCGTGTCCTCGACCACCGCGCGTACGCCGGTCGCAGGCTCTGAGGAGAAGTCGCGGGCGGCCGGAAGGGACAGCTCACGCTCCTGGGCCGCGGCCATGATGGCGCGCGCCAGCGGGTGTTCACTGTCGGACTCGGCAGCTGCGGCCAGGCGCAGCAGCTCGTCGGCCCGGTCGCTGGGTTCGATCGCAGTGACGGTTGGTTCACCCCTGGTCAAGGTGCCGGTCTTGTCGAAGATCACGGCGCCGACGTTCCGCATCGATTCCAGCGCCAGCCGGTCCTTGATGAGGACGCCGGCCTTGGCCGCGCGTTCGGTGGCGATGGAGACCACCAGGGGGATCGCCAGGCCCAGGGCGTGCGGACAGGCGATCACCAGCACGGTGATGGTCCGCACCACCGCATCTTCGGGGACACCGGCCAGGGTCCAGACCACCGCGGTGATGACGGCGGCGCTGAGGGCGAACCAGAACAGCCATCCGGCGGCGGTGTCGGCGATGCGCTGGGCACGTGAGGAGGAGGACTGGGCGTCGGCGACGAGGCGCTGGATCCCGGCCAGTGCGGTCTCCTCACCGGTGGCGCTGACCCGCACCCGCAGGCCGGAGTCGGTTGCGACGGTGCCGGCCACCACGGCGTCGCCGACCGTACGCCGCACGGTCTGCGATTCGCCGGTGATCATCGACTCATCCATCGAGGCCGAGCCATCGACGACCTCGCCGTCGGCTGGGACAGAGGCGCCCGGGCGTACCACGACGACGTCGCCGACCTGCAGGTCGGACGGTGAGACCTCTTCGACCTGGTCGCCGTTGACTCGTTCGGCGGTGTCGGGCAGCAGGGAGGCCAGCGAGTCGAGCGCGGAGGTGGTCTGCGCCAAGGATCGCATCTCGATCCAGTGACCCAGAAGCATGATCACGACCAGCAGCGCCAACTCCCACCAGAAGTCGAGCTCGGGCGACAACAGGCCCAGGCTTGAACCCAGGGAGGACAGGAAGGCGACCGTGATGCCGAGCGAGATCAGCAGCATCATCCCGGGCTTGCGGCTGCGCAACTCGGAGGCACCGCCGGTCAGGAAGGGCCAGCCGCCCCAGAAGTACATGACGGTGCCGAGCACCGGGGACACCCATGCCACCCAGGCCGCATCGGGCAACGAGTAGCCCAGCAGATGCGCGAACATCGCGTTGAATCCCACCACCGGGACCGCGATGGCGAGCATGATCCAGAACAGGCGGCGGAACTGCTTCACGTGGTCGTGGTGGCCATGGCCACCATGGTGTCCGTGGCCGTCCTCCTGACCGTGCTGAGATCCGTGTTCCTCGTGCCCGTGCTCGTGGTGCCCGTGTTCGTGGTGGCCGTGTTCGTGGTGGTCTGGGCTGTGATCCTGCTGCGGTTCATCGGACTGGTGCTGGTGCTGCATGGGTGTCACGCTCCTTCATGGGTGTCACGCTCCTTCGCGACCCACCATACCCCTAGGGGGTATGTCGGCGCGCCGGGGGCTCAGCCCCGACTGTCATCTGGTCGCCCAGAACGCCACCGCCGAACTCGCGGCCACGTTGAGCGAGTCAACACCGTGCATCATCGGGATCGTCACCCGCGCATCCAGCAGGCTGTCCGCCTTCGGCGTCAGGCCGTCCCCCTCGGTGCCGAACACGAGCGCCAGCTTCGGATGGTCAGCCGCCACCAGCTCATCCAGCGTGATCGCACCCTCCCCCAACGTCATGCCAGCCACCACGTAGCCGGCATCCTGGAGCTGCCCGATCGCCGCGGGCCAGGGATCGGCCCGCACCCACGGCACCTGGAACACCGTCCCCATGCTCACCTTGATCGAGCGGCGATAGAGCGGATCGGCGCAGCGGGGCGTCCCCAGCACCGCATCGACGCCCAGGGCGGCCGCCGAACGGAAGATGGCACCGACATTGGCGTGGTCCACCAGGCCTTCCAGCACCGCGATCCTGGAGCGCGTGCGCCCGGCCAATTCCCCCGCCAGCAGGTCCGCCACCGTACGCGGCTCGGGCCGCTCGAAGCAGGCCAGCGCTCCGCGGTGCACGTGAAATCCGGTCAGCCGCTCGATCATCGCCTCGTCGCCGACGTAGACCGGCACCTGCGGCCACTGACCCAACACGTCGGACAGGCCCGATAGCCAGCGGCTGGCCAGCAGGAAGGACCGGGGCGTACCGCCGGCCTCGGCGGCCCGGCGGATCACCTTCTCACCCTCGGCGATGTAGACCCCGCGCTCGGCCTCCAGGTGGTGTCGCAGCTGGGTGTCCCGCAGGCGTACATAGTCCGCCAGCCGCGGATCCTCAGCTGTCGTCACCGCGATCTCCATGGTCGTGAAGCCTATCCCGCAACGACCCTCACAGCTCGGTCTCAGCGCCCATGACCACGGTTCGAGAGGTCGGCAGGTGCATCGCCTGGGTGCGGTTGGCCGACCCCCGCTCCAGCGCCCTCACCAGCAGTTTCTGCCAGCGCGGCATCACCGGCTCCTTGCCCAGCTCGATCCGGAACACCGACAGCACATACATCGCCTGCTCCGGGTCCAGCGCCAACTCCGGCATCGTGTCGCCGTAGCGCCCGATCGCGTTCCGCAGTGCGGCCGGGACGTCCTGGGAGTCGTGGAAGCCGACCAGATGCACGACCTGGACGATGCCGGGGCCGAGCACCCGCGCGGTCACCCGCTCCCCGCGGCGGGCATGGGGCACGCCGATCTGCTTCAGGGTCAGGATCACCACGTGTTCATGCAGCACCCCGTTCATGGCGACGCCGGTGCGCAGGGCCAACGGCACCGTCGCCGGATCGGCGTGGGGATAAACCACCAGCCCGGGCACCCGCGCCACGCGCTGTTCCGCCACCTCCGCCAGGAAGTTCTCGATCGGTCCCTCCATCGCCCGCCGGCGACCGAAGAGGATTCTGGCGCCGCGATGCCACACCAACATCACCGTCACCAGCACCGCCGCGATCACCAACGGGATCCAACCGCCTGCCGGCACCTTGACGATGGTCGCTGCCAGCAGCACCAGTTCGATGCCGCCGACCACCACCGCCAACCCGACCACCCGCCACAGCGGCCAGTGCCGGACCCTCAGCAGGTACAGCAGGAACAACGACAGCACCAACACGATCGTGGCCGTCACCGCCAACCCGTACGCCGCCGCCAGCGCCTCGGAACGCTGGAACACCAGCACCAACGTGACGACACCGGCGTACAGGATCAGGTTGATCGACCCGATGTAGATCTGGCCGCCGTGCTCGGGTGAGGTCTGGGTGACCTTCAGCCGAGGCAACAGCGACAACCGGCTCGCCTGCCGGGCCACCGAGAAGGCACCGGAGATGACCGCCTGGGATGCGATCACCGTCGCGATCGCCGCCAACGCCACCAACGGGAGTCGCAACGGATCAGGGACGAGGGAGAAGAACGGATTGACGATCGTGGCCGGGTCCTGGAGGATCATGGCGCCCTGGCCGTAGTAGTTGATCAGCAACGCCGGCAGCACCAACGCCAGCCACGCCAGCGCGATCGGTCGCCGCCCGAAGTGGCCCATGTCGGCGTACAACGCCTCGGCCCCCGTGATCGCCAACACCACCGCACCCAGGGCAATGAAAGCGACCACGGGCCGGTCGATCAGGAAGACCAGGGCGTAGTGGGGCGACAGCGCCCGCAGGATGCCCGGATTCGCCAGCAGGTGCGGCAGTCCGGTGATCGCCAACACCAGGAACCACACGATCATCACCGGTCCGAACAACCGACCGATCCCGCCCGTGCCGCGCCGCTGGACGACGAACAACAGGCTCAGCACCACCACTGCTCCGGGCAGGATCACCGAGTTGGACACCGAACCGGTCACCTCGATGCCTTCGAACGCCGACAGCACCGAGATCGCTGGGGTGATGACCGAGTCGCCGAAGAACAGACTGGCCCCCACCACCCCGACCACCAGCGCCGCCGAGGCCTCGCCTGGGCCCACGCCACCTGGGCCGTGCAGCTTGCGCAGCACCAGCGCGGTCAACGCCAGAATGCCGCCCTCGCCCTGGTTGTCGGCGCGCATGATCAGCCCGATGTAGGTCACCGTGACGATCACAATCAGGCACCAGGTGACCATCGAGATCACCCCCAGCACGTCCAGTTCGGTGGGCGCAACGGCATTGTGATTGAGGCTGAACACGGTCTGCAGCGCATAGAGCGGGCTGGTGCCGATGTCGCCGAACACCACCCCCAGCGCGCCGACTGCCAACGCCGTGACGGGTGTGAAGGGGCGCGGTGCGCCACTGCTGTCCAGGGCTCGGCGGGCTTGTGGGGCCTGCGGCGGGACGGTCTCGCCAGTACCGGACGAGCGCGGGATGTCCATCACCACTCCGACAATCCTGCCACCACTGCAGCCGATAGGGTTGCCGGGTCCCCCACGACCGGAGCATGGAGTTCACGTGCGCAAGTTTGGCCTTGACGGCTTCATGTCGGCGATCATCATTGCCGCCATTCTCGGCTCGGTGCTGCCGGCCACCGGATGGGCTGTGACGGGCGTTGACTGGGCGACCATTGCCGCCATCGCGGTGCTGTTCTTCCTGTACGGCGCCCGGCTCTCCCCCCAGGAAGCGCTCGCCGGCCTCCAACACTGGAAGCTGCACCTGACCATCCTGTCGCTGACCTTCGTGGCGTTCCCGCTGCTGGGCCTGCTGTTTTCGACGGTCGCCTCACCGTGGCTGTCAGCCGGTCTGACAGCCGGTCTGTTGTACGCCACTCTGGCCCCCTCGACCGTGCAGTCCTCGATCGCCTTCACCGGTCTGGCCGGCGGCAACGTCGCCGGCGCCGTGGTCAGCGCATCCGCCTCGAACCTGCTGGGCGTCATCCTCACCCCACTGTTGGCGATGGCGCTGTTGACCACGACCGGGGATGCGGGCAGCGCGGTCGACCCGGGTTCGATCATCACGATCATGTTGCAGCTGCTGCTGCCCTTCGTGATCGGCCAGCTGTCCCGGCGCTGGACCGCCGACTTCGTCACCCAGCACAAGAAGCCACTCAAACTGGTCGACCAGGGCTCGATCCTGCTGGTGGTCTACGCCGCCTTCTCCGAGGGCATCCGGGAAAACGTCTGGTCGGCGGTGGCACCGATGCAACTGGTGGTCGTGGTGGTGGCGTGTGTCGTGTTGTTGGCGGTGGTGCTGGCCGGCACCTGGTTCCTGGCGCGGGCGCTCGGTTTCGACCGTGCCGACTCGATCGCGATCCAGTTCTGCGGCTCGAAGAAGTCCTTGGCGACCGGGCTGCCGATGGCGGCGGTGCTGTTCGCTGGACCTCAGGCAACCCTGATGGTGCTGCCGCTCATGATCTTCCACCAGATCCAGCTGATGGCCTGCTCATTCCTGGCTTCGCACTACGCCCGCACGGGCGCGCTTCCTGACCAGCCGACGGCGGAGCACCAGCCAGCAGCCGAGGCCGACCAGGACAGCAACAGCTAGCTGCACCGGCCCCCAGGTGGGCAGGAACGCCGCCACCACGCCGCCGGCAGCGAATCCAGCCACCAGCCACCAACGGCGTACCGCTCCGGGGATCGCCATCAGGCCGAGGCTGAACACCACCAACACGACCCACAGCGACCAGGGATGGTCGCCGAGCAGGTCCGCCAAGTTGACCGACATGACCTCAGCGGGCCATCGCAGTGAAGCGGCCCCCGGCGGTCCGCGCCAGCCGCAACTCCAGCCCGAAGGTGTCCGACAGCGAGGCGGAAGTCACCGTCTCCTGGATCGGACCAGCGGCAACCACCTCGCCCTGGCGCAACAACATCGCGTGCGTGATGCCGGGCGGAATGTCCTCCATGTGATGGCTCACCATCACGACGGCAGGTGAATCGGGATCTTGGACCAGTTCGGTCAGCGTCGCGAGCAGGCCCTCTCGGCCGGCCAGGTCCAGGCCGGCTGCGGGCTCGTCCAGCAGCAGCATCTCCGGATCCGACATCATCGCGCGGGCCAGCTGTACGCGCTTGCGCTCACCCTCGCTGAGGGTGCCGAACGTGCGCTGTGCGAGGTGGCCGACGTTGAGCTGGTCCAGCAGCGCCTGGGCTCGGTCGTGGTCCAGCGCGTCGTAGTGTTCGCGCCACCGGCCACTGACGGCGTACGCCGCCGACACCACGACGTCGCTGACGATCTCGCTGCGGGGCAGCCGTTCGGCCAAGGCGGCGGAGGTGACACCGATCCGGGGCCGCAGTTCGAAGACATCGACCGCGCCGACGATCTCGCCGAGCAGGTCGACCATGCCCTCGGTGGGATAGAGCTGAGCGGCAAGGATCTGCAGCAGGGTGGTCTTGCCCGCCCCGTTGGGGCCGATGATGACCCACCGCTGATCCTCATCGATACGCCAGTTCACGTCGCGAAGAAGGTGTTTGCCGCCCCTGACGACGCCCACCCCGACAAGTTCGGCCACTGCGCTCATGGCGAGCAACCTACCAGCCGCCGCCGCAGGATTTCGGCATTGCCGGGTAGGGTCCCAGCGACTGAGGAGGTGCTCCATGTCCGTGTCCGCCATGCCCGATGAGGTGGCCGTTGCCGCCGCCATTCGGCTCTGCCGCGGTCTGCTGGCGCTCACCGCCCACCGCGGCAGCATCGAAGGGGTCGCGCACCTCATCGTGGGCCCCGAGGTCGCCCACCACGTGCATGACCCGGACGGCCTGGTGGGCAGCGGCGAAGGTGAGGAACTGCGCGTGGTCCTGCCCGCCCTGCTGGCCCACCAGATCCACGGGTCGCACCGCAGCCCGTGGCAGCTGGCGCTACCTCAGCCCGGCCAGTTGGGCGGGCTGCGCGGACCAGCTTCCCTCACCCAGCAGGCGCTGGCTGCCGGGGCGGCAGTGCTGGGCAACGACCTGGCGTTGCTGCCGCATCCCGTCGGTCCGGCGCTGCAGTGGGTGGTGCTGCCCGCCCAGCTCCCGAGCCCACCCGAGGGGCCGCGGGAGGCCGAACAAGCCCTGCAGCGACTTCTGCTCGAATCGGGAGATGCCCTGGGCGAACGCCACGGCACGGCGGCCGATCGGCCGCAACCGAGCGAAGCGCCACACTTCCCGGTGACCAGCGCGCCGGCTCAACGGGCGCTGGATCGGGCGTGGCGGTGGTGGTGGCTGGCCGAGGCCGGTTTGGCGGCCGACCCGGCGTACAGCTCGCACGGCTCGGCGCAGCGCGATCAGGTGCTGCGTCGGCTGCGCGACGCAGCACGGGCCGCGGTGGCCGCAGCCGCCAGCACCCCGGTGGTCAGTGCTCCCGACGGTCCTTGAGGAACTCGTTCTCCCCGACCGGTACGCCAGCATCGGCGTCGGCGTCACGCTGCCGGTAGCCACCGGCCTGGTTCTCCAAGGAGCCGGTGCTGCCGTACTGCTCGCCGGCCGCCTGGTGGCTCAGCCGGTCCGACTCCCCGAACTCGCCCAGATCGTCGAAAGCGGGGTCCTCGTCCCGCTCCCCGCGATAGAGCGGGTTGGTGGGGATCTCTTCGGTCGTGCCGTCTTCGGTCGTACCGTCTTCGGTCATGACAACCTCCTTGGTTGCTCGAGCACCCGCGTTTGCCGATTCCCGTTGGTCGATTCCCGATGTGGTCCCGACAGTGTGCCTCATTGAGCCACACCGCACCGACAATTGCTGCTGGCTCAGGCTCCGGTGGAGTGAATGCCCCCGTCAACGTGGATCATTTCGCCGGTGGTGGCAGGGAACCAGTCACTCAGCAGGGCCACCGCTGCCTTGGCAGCGGGCTCTGCGTCCTTGGCGTCCCAGCCCAGCGGGGCTC
This sequence comes from Parenemella sanctibonifatiensis, assembly GCF_002250565.1. GTDB lineage: Bacteria > Actinomycetota > Actinomycetes > Propionibacteriales > Propionibacteriaceae > Parenemella > Parenemella sanctibonifatiensis. The sequence continues at coordinate 217,696 of NZ_NMVJ01000008.1, read as the reverse complement.
GTTCGGTCCAGACCTGGTTGAACTGGTCGGCTCCGGGAATGGCGGTCTTGGCGATGGTGTCCAGCGGCCCGGCAGCCACCAGGTTGGAGCGCACGCCCTCAGCGCCCAGATAACGAGCCAGGTAGCGCGAGGCGGATTCCAGCGCCGCCTTCGACACGCCCATCCAGTCATAAGTGGGCCACGACACGGTCGCATCGAAGGTCAGACCGACCACACTGGCGCTCTCCCCGAACAGCGGCTGGCAGGCGCGCACCAAGGAGACGTAGCTGTAGGCGGAGATGTGCAGGGCGGTCGACACATCGGACCATTCGGTCGACATGTACGCCCCACCCAGAGCGGTTTCAGGATTGGCGTACGCGATCGAGTGCACCACACCGTCGAGCCGGTCGACCCCGGCTGCGCGCAGCGCATCCGACAGACCGGCGAGCTGGTCGGCATCGGTGACGTCGAGCTCAATCACCGGCGGTTCGGTGGGCAGCCGCCGCACAATCCGCTTGGTGAGGCCCAGCGCCCGCCCGACGTTGGAGACGACGACCGTGCCGCCCTGCTCCTGGATGATCCGGGCGATCGAGAAGGCAATCGAATTGGGCGCCGTGACACCTGTGACGAGGAACGTCTTGCCCTCCACCAGTCCGCTCATGTCTGTCCTTCCCGCGCTGACGCGCTCCTGTGTGGGGTGTTGGGGGTGATGGTCAGTGGCCCATGCCCAGGCCGCCGTCGACCGGGATCAGGGCTCCGCTGATGTAGCCGGCGTTCTCGCCGACCAGGAACTCCACCGTGCGGGCGACGTCGTCCACGTCACCGAACTTGCCGGCCGGGATCTGCTTCAGGTAGCCCGCCGCGATGTCCTCGGGCAGGGCCGCGGTCATGTCGGTGTCGATGAATCCGGGCGCCACCACGTTGCTGGTGATGCCGCGGCTGCCGAGCTCGCGGGTGAGGGAGCGTGCCATGCCGATCAGGCCGGCCTTGGAAGCGGCGTAGTTGACCTGCCCGGCCGACCCGAGCATCGCCACCACCGAGGAGATCAGCACGATCCGGCCATACTTGGCACGCACCATCGCGCGGCTGGCGCGCTGCACCAGGTTGAAGGTGCCACCCAGGTTGGTGCCGACCACCTCGTCGAACTGATCACTGGACATCCGCAGCACCAGACCGTCACGGTTGATGCCGGCGTTGGCGACCAGCACCTCGACCGGGCCGAGTTCGGCCTCGATCTGCCTGTACGCCGCATCCACCTGGCCGGCATCAGCGATGTCGCAGGCCACGTTCAGGGCACCGTCCGGCCCGGATCCGCTGCGGGAGGTGGTGGCCACCCGATAACCGGCTGCCATCAGCCGTTCAGCGGTCCGCACGCCGATGCCGCGGCTCGCTCCGCTGACCAGCGCAACCCGGCCGGTGGTGTCGTGGGATTCAGCTGACTCCATGACTGGTGACCCTATCGCGCCGGCCCGGAGCCGGTGAGCGGCGCGCGTACAGTGTCGGACGTGGCCGGCCATCCTCACATCATCACCGATGCGCGGGTGAGCCATGCCGTCGATCGACGCCGTCGCCAAGGTCTGTACTACTCGATGATGGCAGTCCGCGTGCTGTGCGTGATCGGGATGATCTTCACGCCGCTGCCGTGGGCCTTGCTGCTGTTGACAGGTGCGGCGCTGCTGCCGGTCATCGGGGTGGCGATCGGCAATGCGGTTGACCGTCGCGGTGAACGAGGGACCGCGCCGCTGGGGCGTACGGATCCGGGGACGCCGGCATTGACCGACTCCCAGGTGGTGCCCGGTGAACTCGACGACCCCGGGCCGAAGCCCCGACCTCAGGACTCCTGAGCGATCGCCGGGTCGAAGGGGACGGTGTCGCGCAGAAAACCCCGCGCCGACAGGAACGAACCCAAGGTGTCCTTGTGGTCCTCGCAGGCCACCCAGTGCTTGCGTCGCTCCGGCGCGTGGATGCGGGGGTTGTTCCACTGCAGGTCCCACACCGGATGGGCCGTGCAGCCGCGCGAGGAGCAGCGGGCGGGCGGTCGGTCGTCGGTGGTGGGACTCTGCGGACTGGTCATGTCGCCAGTCTAGGGAGCTGGCGCTGCTGGACTAGTCTGGACGGGTGCCCGGCCGAGGTCCCCGGTGGGCGCAGCCGAATGGTGCAGGAGGTGCCGTGTCCCGGGTCTGGCAGCGATGGATCGCGCTCGGCGTGTTCGTGGTGGTGCTGGGCACCGCCTTCGTACTGCTGGGTCGCTGGCAGCTGGACCGGTTGGACGAACGCCGGGAACGCAACGCAATCATGGTCGCCCACCGCGATGCCCCAGTGGTCGACTATCGCGAGGTCTTCACCCGCCCCATCACCGAGGAGGACCAGTGGCAGCGGGTTTCGGTGACCGGCCACTACACCGGCGAGCAATGGCAGGTCCGCTATCGCAGCAATGACGGCCGCACCGGTTTCGAGGTGGTCGCGGTGATGGAGACCACCAACGGTGACCTGATCCTCATTGATCGCGGCTTCATCGCTGGCAACAACGACCAGGTCGCCGTTCCTCCGCCGCCCGAGGGCGAGGTGACCATTGTGGGGCACGTCCGCCGCAACGAGCAGGGCCGCAACTCGGCAATGGAGCCCAGCCAGGGGGGCGTACGCCTGATCAACTCCGATCGGCTGTCAGCCGCCTCAGGGCTGCCGTTGATCAACGGCTACATCGGCGCCCTCGAATCCGATCCGGCCGACCATGCCGACTTCACCGCGGTGCTGTTGCCGGAACTGTCCGACGGACCGCACTTCTGGTACGCGGTGCAGTGGTTCATGTTCACCGGCATCGCAGTCACCGGACTGGTGGTCTTCATCCGTGGTGACATCCGGCAGCGCAAGGGGCTGCCGAAGAAGAGCCGGTTTGCCGGCTTCCAGCGCAACGCACCGCCGCCGCGGCCCGAGGAGATCGCCGCCCATGAGGCCCTGTGGGGCGGACACCATGACGGAGCCAGCCTGGACTCCGAGGCCACCGCGACGAGCGCTGAGGACACCGAGAAGGCCGCACGATGAGTGTCGCGGACATCGCTGCCCACCTGCGCTGCCCGGTGTGCAGCGAGGATGTCACCGCTGAACCGCGTCGGCTGGTCTGTGTCAACGGACACAGCTTCGACATCGCCAAGCAGGGCCACATCAATCTGCTCAACGCCGGCCAACCTCGCAACGCGGACTCCGCTGACATGGTTGCGGCGCGACTGCGCTGGCTGGAGACCGGGGCGTACACCCCGATCCTTGAGCTGGTCGCCGACATGGCCGGCGAGGGCCCCGGGCCGTTGCTGGATGTCGGCGCCGGCCCCGGCTGGTACGCCGGCAAGCTAGCCGCGCGCTTGCACCGTCCCGTCATCGCCGCCGATGTGTCAGTGCCGGCCTGCCGGACCGCAGCTCGGTTGCATCCCGAGCTGGGGGTGGTGGTCGCCGACACCTGGAAGGGCCTGCCGGTGCGCAGCGGAGCGATCCGGACGCTGGTGTGCATCTTTGCGCCGCGCAGTCCCTTCGAGTTCACGCGGGTGCTGGAGCCGGGCGGTCAGCTGGTTGTCGTGACGCCGCTGCCGGAGCACTTGGCTCGGCTGCGCGAGACCGCCGGCCTGCTCGGCATCGACCCCGACAAGGACCGCCGCCTGGCGGACCTGGCCGAGCGCGGCTTCACCCTGGTGGCCGAACGCGAGCACCGCGCCACGGTTACCGCCGAGCCGGCCCGGGTCGCCGACCTGATCGCGATGGGACCGAATGCCTTCCACGACCACGGCGACCTGACCGAGGCCGGCGACGATCTGGTGCCGGTGGAGGTCGCGGTCAAGGTGACCAGCTGGCGCCGGGACTGAGGTGCTCGGGTCAGTAGACCCGCACCTCGTGTACGCCGACACCGCCGGGCTGCTGGTCGAACTCGACCCGCACCGCCGTCACCTCGGTCGCCTCGAATCGGTGCACCCGGCATGGCAGCACGTTGTCGCTCACCGCCTCGGCCTCCCGCCACTCTCCCCCGGCCCGGACCAGGATCCGGTAGTTGGCGGGGATACCGGGGTCGCGCCACAGCGGCGGGGTCCGGTCGTACTCGCGCAACAGCTGCCCAGGAAAGGACAGCTGCAGCTCGCTGACCGTGATCGGCTCGGACCAGGCCAGCGACAGCGACGGCTGCGGGTCGGTCGGTTCACTGAGCCACAGGTTGGGTGCGCGGTGCGGCCGCGCGGCGCCCCGGATGGCCGCGTCGGCCGGATGCACCGGCTGGGGCGGGCTCACCCGATGGCTCATCGTCACCCCGTCACCGAACCGTCGCAGTCGACCCGGCGTGTGCTCGAAGGCCGACACCGCGTACGGCACGGTCCGGCCTGCGCGGACCCAGTCGAGGTCGGGTGAAGCAGCCACGTCGACGCGCAGATAGCTCTGCGGCGCGTCGGCCGGAATCGTCGGCACCGGCACGTCGATCCAATGGTCACCGGGGTCGACGACGACCTCGGCGGTGGCGGAGTCGGGCACGGTGACGCGGTAGTCCCAGACGTGCGTCACCGGGCTGACCGCCACCGGCACGGTGACGGGCTGAGCACCGCGGTTGCGCAGCAGCACCTGGATCGACTCGACACCGGGTGCGTCCGGCCCGGCCGCCACGGGCAGCCACTGGGACCGCAATTGGCTGAGCTCTTGCTTGGCGCCGGCCGTCTTCTCCCCCGGCAGCGCGACCGGTGGCTCGTCGTCCGGGCCGGCCCCGACGAAGGAGGTCTCGCTGGAGGCAGTCAACTGCGCTGCGCGCGCATGGTCGTCGGGATCCTGGTTGACCACCCCGGTGAGGAAGCAACCGTCGCGCAGCAGCCGCTGCTGCACGGTCTGGATCGCCGTGTCGCTGATCTGGTGCAGGGGCACACCGTCGCGCAGGCTCACGGCCGCGGCGGTGCCCGCGGCCTGCCCCATCAGCGCGGTGGTGGCCTGGACCCGGATCGAGCCGAGCGCCACGTGGGTCGCCGACACGTTGCGGCCGGCCATCACCAAGTTGTCGACGTCCTTGGCGATCAGGCTGCGCAGCGGAATCCCGAACGGGCCCACATAGGCCCGGGTCGCCGCCGGCGCAGTCAGGATGTAGCCCTCGGCAGCGGTGGGCTCGCTGGTCGCGGCCAGCATGCCGCCCGGGGTGTGCAGGTCGATGTTCCAGCCGCCGTACGCGACCTCGTCGGCGGGCGGTTCGGTGGCCAGCAGGTCATGTTCGGTCATCAGGTGCAGCCCCATGATCCGGCGGCTCTCCCGCTTGCCCGGGAGCTGCCCGATCCAGTCCAGCGCCAGGTTGGCGGTCCGGTCGCGGAGCTCGGGGTCCTTGTTCTTCATCCAGTCCCACACCCCCAGCGTGTGGCGGGTCAGTTCGTGGCGCAGCTTCTCGGCGTCGGCGATGGTGTCCCACGGCTTGCCCAGTTCGATCCACCAGAACCCACCGCGTACGTCATTGGGTCGCCGACCACCCTCGTAGAAGAAGGCCGGGTCGGTGTACTCGTGCGCCCACTCGGGCAGGTCGAAATCGACCGGACGGCCGACGTCCTTGGTCTTGAAGTGCAGCGAGTTGCCCATGGTGTCGGCGCTGGCCTCGGGCAGCGCATGGGGCTCGTCGAACTCCGACTGGGCCTCGGTGCCGTTGCGGATCTCACAGCCCGCCCGTGCGCCGACGATCCCGTCACCGGTCGCGTCCAGGAACACCCGTCCCGAGATGCGCGACCAGCGCTCCTCCGAGGGGGTGTAGGCCCGCACCGCCGCGATGGAATCGCCCTCGCGCTCGACGTCCATCACCTGGGTGTTGAGGTGCAGCGTCAGCCCCTCGGTGCGCTGGGCGATGTCATAGAGGGTGAGGTCCCAGACACTGTTGGTCCAGCCGTTCTCGAAGAGCTCCTCGTGGTTGCGGGCGCGCTCCAAGGCCATCGCCTCGGCCAGCACGCCGCCCTCGCGGGCACCGGCGTGATAGGTGGTGCTGCCGCGCGGCACCACCCGCACCTCGGAGGACGAGTTGCCGCCCAACACCGGCCGGTCCTGCACCAGCGCCACCCTCACCCCGATCCGGGCGGCGGCAATCGCAGCGCAGTAGCCGGCCAGGCCACCGCCGCAGACGACGAAGTCGTAGTCGGCATGGGTCAGGTCAGTTTCTTGCATCGGGTTTCTCTCCTAGTTGGGGCGACTCACGGATCGGTCAGCCCTTGATGCCAGTGGTGGCGATGCCCTCGACGAGCCGCTTCTGCAGCAACAGAAAGACGATGAACACCGGGACCAAGGTCAGCGCCGACATCGCAAAGAGCTGGCCGTAGGCCGATTGCCCCATGGAGTTGACGAACATGCGCAGCCCCAGCGGCACCGTGTAGCTGTTGACGTCGCTGAGATAGATCAGCGGGCCCATGAAGTCTTCGTAGGTCCAGATGAAGGTGAACACCGCGGTCGTGGCCAGGGCCGGCGCGGTCAGCGGCAGGATGATTCGGAAGAAGATTCCGAAGTAGCCACAACCGTCGAGCTCGGCTGCCTCGTCCAGCTCGATGGGCAGGCCGCGGATGAACTGCACCAACAAGAAGATGAAGAAGGCATCGGTTGCCAGCAACTTGGGCACGATGAGCGGCAAGTAGGTGTTGACCCAGCCGAGGGCAGTGAAGACCGTGTACTGCGGGATCAGCGTGACCTGGCTGGGAATCATCACCGTCATCAACATCGCCGCGAAGAAGAAGGCCCGCAGCGGAAACCGCAATCGCGCGAAGGCGTACGCCGCGAGCGTGCACGACACCAGATTGCCGACCACTGCACCGAGACAGACGATCATCGAGTTGGTCAGGAAGGCACCGAAGCCCGGCGGGTTCGCCGACCAGCCGGCCACATAGTTCGACAGCGTCGGCGAGGACGGTAGCAAGCTGGTCGAACTGAAGATTTCCGAGTCGGTCATCAGACTGCTGCGCACCAGCCACAGCAACGGATAGATCGTGACCACGCACACCAGGATCAGAAATCCGTGCCGCAGTAGCCCGCTGACGGACGCCGCGGGCGCGGGGCGCCTGCGGCGAGAGTTGAGTCGTGAGGAGTCCAAGATCATCCGTCCGAGTAGTGCACCCAGCGGCGCGAGGCAGCAAAGTTGACTGCGGTGACGACGGCGATGACCGCCACCAGCACCCACGCGAGCGCCGAGGCATAGCCCATGTCGTACTCACGAAACGCCCGCTGGAAGATGTAGAGGGTGTAGAACAGCGTCGATCCGACTGGTCCACCCTTTCCGTCACTGATGATGTACGCCGGCGTGAAGGCCTGGAAGGCAACGATCGACTGCATCACCAAGTTGAAGAAGACCATGGGCGTCAGCAGTGGGAAGGTGACTCGCCAGAAGGTCTGCCATCGACTCGCGCCGTCCACCCGAGCGGCTTCGGTCAGTTCGGCGGGAATGTTCTGCAGACCCGCGAGGAAAATGATCATGGGCGAACCGAACTGCCAGATCGCCAATACGACCAACGTCCACAGCGCTGTGTCGGGGCTGGCGATCCAGTTGCGGCCCTCAATCCCGACCAGTGCCAGGGCCTGATTCACCACGCCTTCACCGCCGAAGAGATAGCGCCACAGAATCGCCACGGCGACACTGCCTCCCAGCAGCGACGGCAGATACATCACCGCCCGGTAGACCCCGATCCCCCGCATCGCGCGGTTCAGCAGTACTGCCAGAGCAAGCGCGACCATCAATCGCAGCGGCACCGATGCGACCACGTAGACCGCGGTCACCTTCATGGACTGGGCGAAATCAGGGTCGCGGGTGAAGATCGTCTCGAAGTTCTCCAACCCAATCCATCGGGCAGCAGTGAACAGGTCATACTCCGTGAACGCCAAGTACGCCGACGTGGCCATCGGCCCGACGACCAACCCGAAGAAGCCCACCAGCCACGGCGCCAGGAAGAGGTAGCCAGCGACCGCCTGCCGGCGTGCCCGCGTCTTCACCCGTACTCGCGTACTCACGATCGAGCGTCGGCAAAGAAAGCCTGGACCGCTTCGTCAACGGTGGTCTGCCCGAACCGCAGCGCCTCGGCCAGATCCTCGATCTGGGTCCGAGAAGTCGCGAAGCCCTTCGGCCACAACCGGTTGAGGGGCTTGGAGTTGTCCGCAACGAAGTTCATGTAGTCGATGGCGTTCTGCTGAGTCTCGTCCAAGCCCGTGAGCTGATCACGGGCGGCCTGGCTGGGCGGCGTACCCAAGGAGACTCCGACCGCGCTGATGGCCTCGGGATCGGCGAGCAGGAAGTTGATGAGTTCGCCAGCGCCGGCAGGATCCGGACTGGTGCTCGAGACAGACCACAGACTGGCCGCGTTCATCCACAGGCTCGGATGCTCCGCCCCGTAGGGAGGCAGGTCGATGGTCCACCCCACATCGGCCAGACCGGCGAGGTTGACGTAGTCCTGGGTCCACGCGGTGCCCATCACGGCGCGCTGTCGCGCCAGGTTTGAGTTCTGCAGGCCACCGGACGATTCGGCCGTCTCCTCTGCGGTCGGCACGACGCCGTCCGCGCGCAGCCCCTCCCACATCGTCAGCCACTCCCCCAGCTCGTCCTCGAGCGGGTTGATGGAGCCGTCATCGGCGTACAGCTCCTGCCCCATCGAGCGGATGTGCAGGATGAAGGAGATCAGGTCGCCCGAGTTGTCGACCAAGGGTCGGACCCCGTTGTCCAATGCCGGCAGCAGCGACCGCGCCAGGTCCGCCAGATCCTGCCAGCTGTAGGCGCTGTCCGGAATCTCCAGATCGGGGGCAAGCTGTCGGTTGACGGTGATCCCGTACGCATTCGCGGCGGCGACCACGCCGAACAGTTCGTCGCCGACCGCGCCGAAGGACTGCAGACCTTCATCGACGACCGTGGTGTCGAGACCGTCGAGGGTGTTGAGATCCAGCAGTGCGCCGCGCTCGGAGTAGTCCGGGATCTGACTTCCAGCCTGCATCACGACGTCCGGAGCGTTGCGAGCAGCGGTCGTCGTCGCCAGCTTCTCCCAGTAGCCGTCCCACGGCAGCGTCTCGCGGGTGGTTTCCCGGCCATCCTCGCGGTCGGCGTAGAGGTCGAGCGCCGCAGTCAGTGCCCGGTTCTCGCCCTCGCCGCCCCACCAGGTGATCCGCAGCGTGCCATCACCACCGCCTCCGCCACCGCCGGGGGTTCCCACGGCACAGCCCGCGGCCGAGAGCGCCGCAAGAGCAGCGCTGCCCGCAAGCATGTGCCGCCTCGACATGGTCATTGAACTCTTCATCGAGCACCCCGAATTCTAACGCTAGAATTTCTGTTCTCACGTTAGAATGCATGATCTCCGCGACCAGCACAAGACCATCCAGCCCATCAGTAGGATTTGGTGTCATGCCCGCCGACCGCAAGCGACCCAGCATCAAGGATGTGGCCGCGCGCGCCGGGGTTTCCTGGAAGACCGTGACCAACGTGATGCACGGCCGCGCCAACGTACGCCCGGAGACCCGCGACCGGGTGTTGGCGGCCGTCGACGAACTCGGCTATCGCCCCAACCCGGTGGCTCGACAGCTCCAGGAGGGGCGTTCGCGTGTCATCACCTTGGCGATCCCCGACATCACGTCCTCCTACTTCAGTCGTCTCGCAGCAAGGATCATCGAGTTGGCTCGCGGACAGGGCTGGATGGTCGTGATCCGAGAAACCCGCGGCGACACTGCGATCGAAACGGCCGTTCTCGAGGACGGCGACCTTCACTACGCCGATGGGGTGATCCTCGCCGCCGTCTCCCTGAGCAACGCCCACCTGCAAACCATCGCCAGGACCCGGCCCTTGGTGGTGATCGGTCAACGGGATGATCCGCCTGGCCCGAACCACGTGATCATCGACAACATTGGGTCCGCCGTGGTGGCCACCCAACATCTGCTGGATTTGGGGCGGCGCCGACTTGCCTTCGTCGGTGGCACGCAACACGGCCCGGGCCACCTGCGCCAAGTCGGATTCCTGAGGAAGCTTGCAGCGGCCGGTCTCGAACCCGCCGGGCTGATCGGCGTACGAACCTTCGACCGCAAGTCCGGGGCTGATGCCGTGACGACTGCCCTCGATCAAGGACTTCGCGCTGACGCGCTGGTATGTGCGGTCGACTCCGTTGCACTCGGCGCCATGTTCGCATTGCGGCAGCACGGGGTCCAAGTGCCGGACGATGTCGCGGTGCTCGGCTGGGACAACATCGAGGACGGGGCGTACTCCAACCCCACCCTCACCACCATCGCCCCTGACGTGGACCGGGTCGCCGAGGCAGCGGTGACGGGAGTGCTGCAGCGCATCCGCGAGCCGAAATCCGACCATCTGGACACCGTGCATGTCCGCTATGAACTCATCCATCGGGAGAGCACCGGCGGGCCGTTGGCCGCATCGGACTGATACTCAGCCCTTCAGCGCACCCTCCATCACGCCCTTGGAGAACTGCCGCTGGAAGATCAGGTAGATCACGATCGAGGGGATGAACATGATCAGCGCTGCCGCGACGGCGGTGTTGAAGGTATAGTCGGGGTCGGAGGGGCCTGGCTCGAAGAACCGGATGCCCAACGACATCGGGACCACGTCGGTGCCGGCGAAGGTGAAGGCAAACATGTACTCACCCCACGCGAAGACGAAGGTCATCAGCGCGACGATGACGGCGCCACCGCGGGCCAGCGGGAAGTAGATCCGCCACAGCACCTGCCACATCGAGGCCCCGTCCAACCGGGCAGCCTCCTCCAACTCCCCCGGCAGGGTCGAATAGATGCCGCGCATGATCAGCAGTCCGATCGCCAGGTGCCAAGCGGAATAGACCAGGATCAGTCCCAGTTGGGTGTCCAGCAGTCGCATCTCGAAGAGCTGGATGTAGAGCGCCGCGATCGCGGTGGTCGAGGGGATGAACAGGGTCGCCACGATGGTCCAGAAGATCAGTTCCCGGCCCGGGAACCTCAACCGCGTGAACGCAAAGCCGCCCATCGCTGCCGTGACGGTCACGATCACGACGGTCGCACCGGTGATGATGAAGCTATCGATGATGTAGCCCACCATGCCCGGCACCCGCTGGACCATCGCCGGGATCAGTACCACTCAGAGGTGTCGACGTACCAGCCGTCCTCGAGCTGCACCAGATAGATCTCGCCCCAGGTTGCACCGACCACCTCGACCTCCTTCATGGTCACCATGGCCTTGCCCTCACCAGTCGACTGGGACCCAACGACCTTGGCCTCGGTGAAGGGTTCGTACTCCTCGCTGGCGTATCGGTTGAGGAAGGCGACGCACTCCCGGTGCCCGGCCGAATCCTCGGTGTTGGGCTGGCCGCCGGTGGCGGTGTGGAGGCAGGCCGCCGGAGTGTCGCCGCCACCGAACGCCTGCAGCCACTCCTCTGCCGCAGCCTCGGGGCTGTCGGAGGGGCCGCCACCGCTCGAGCAACCGGCCAGCAACACCATGCCGGCAGCAATGGCCGCGCCGGTCCGAACTACGCCTGTGATCCTACGCATGACTCCCTCTCGACTGGTGGGCGGATTCACTCGCACCCTAACCAGCAGGCGGTTCACACGCCCCGGCATTCGGGCCCAGCCGCACGGGATCCGGCTCATTCGTGGAGGGCGAACTGGGTCCGATGCAGCGTCGCGTACACGCCATCGGCGGCGAGCAGGTCGTCGTGCCGGCCCCGCTCGACGATCTCGCCGTCCTTGACCACCAAGATCTGGTCGGCCTGGCGTACCGTCGACAACCGGTGCGCAATGACGATGCTGGTGCGGCCTTCCATGGCCAGATCGAGCGCCTCCTGCACGGCCCGCTCGGAGTCGGAGTCGAGGTGCGCGGTTGCCTCGTCGAGGACCACGATCGGCGGAGCCTTGAGCAGCAGCCGAGCAATCGCAAGTCGCTGGCGCTCGCCACCGGACAGTCGATAGCCCCGGTCACCCACCACGGTGTCCAGACCGTCGGGCAGCCGGCGGACCAGATCATCCAGCCGAGCCGAGGCCAGCGCTGCGTACATTTCCTCGTCGCTGGCGCCGGGCTTGGCGTAGTCGAGGTTGTAACGCACGGTCTCGTGGAACATGTGGGCGTCCTGGGTGACATAGCCCACGTACGCGTGCAGGGACTCCAGCTGCAGGTCCCGGACGTCGACGTCGCCGACCCGGACGCTGCCGGCGTCCACGTCGTAGAGCCGCGCAATCAGGTGGGTCATCGTCGTCTTGCCCGAGCCCGAGGGCCCGACCAGTGCGACCGTCTGGCCCGGCTCGGCCCGCCAGGTCACTGACCGCAAGACCGGCTCGCCGTCGCTGGACTCGACCTCGGGGTGCACCTCCAGACTCGACAGCCCCGTGGCGTCGGGGTACTGGAAGGTGACGTCATCGAACTCGATCCGCGCCGGACCGCGGACCTCGACGGCATCCGGCTTGTCGTGGATCGGGATCGGCAGGTCCAGCACCTCGAAGACCCGCTCGAAGCTGACCAGCGCCGACATGATCTCGACCCGCAGGTTGACCATCGTCACCAAGGGTTGGAAGAGCCGGCCCACCAGCACCGCCAGGGCCGTCAACGCGCCGACCGTCAGCCCGCCGTCGATGGCCATCACGCCACCGAAGCCGTAGATGATCGCGGTGGCCAGGGCCGCCACGAAGACCATCGCGGTCAGGAAGAAGCGCTGCGTCAGGGAGAACTGGACGCCGAGGTCGGCCAGCTTGGCGGCCTGGCCCCGGAAGTGACGGCGCTCGTCCGCGGTACGCCCGAAGAGCTTCACCAGCAGGGCGCCCGAGACGCTGAATCGTTCGGTCATCGTGGCGCCCAGGTCACCGTTGGCCTGCATCCGGTCCCGGGTGATGCCGGGCAGTCGACGACTGGCGTAGCCGGAGGCCAGCCACAGGATCGGTGCCAACACCAGCGCGCCCAGGGTCAGCTGCCACGACAGGCTCACCATCGCCACCAGCACCAGGACCAACGACAGGACGGTCGACAGCGCCACCGACAGGGTCTGGGTGAAGGCCTGCTGGGCGCCGTTGACGTCGGAGTTGATCCGGGTCACCAGCTTGCCGGTGTGGCTGCGGGTGAAGAACGCCAGCGGCATCTGCAGCACCCGGTCGAAGACGGCGACGCGCATGTCCCGGATCAGGCCCTCGCCGATCCGGGCGGAGAACCAGCTCTTGACCAGAGTGGCACCGGCGCCGAGCAAGGCGACGCCCACCAGCACCAAGGTCAGCGTGATGACGGCCTGGCGGTTGCCGGCCAGCACGCCGTCGTCGATGATGCGCTGGAAGAGCAGTGGCGGCACGATGCCCGCCACCACCTCGGCGGCGATCGCGATCACGAAGACCGTCAGGCTGGCCCGATAGGGCTGCGCGAAGCCGAGCACCCGTCGCCAAGTGCCGGGCTGCAACTTGCTGTCCTTGACCGATCGGTCCTTGCGGAAGGAGCCCATCGGCCCCATCATCATGCCGCCGCCACCCATGCCCATCGGTCACGCCCCATCTCTCAGCCACCGGCCGTCCCGGCGGCCCCGGGGCGTACGCCTCAGGACTTCTTGGACTTCTTCTTGCCCTTCTTGCCGGACTTCTTCTTGCCGCTCTTGTCCTTCTTGGACTTGCCCGACTTCTTTTCCGTCGGCTCATCATCCTTGATCGTCGGCACGGACTTTACGGCATCTGAGGCGGACTCGAGAGCATCCGCGTCGGCCTCGAAGCCGCCGGCCTTGAGGTCAGCAACTGCTTGGGCCACCTCTGCCCGGCGCTGCTGCGCCACCGGACCACGCATGACGCCGCCGCGACTCCGTCGGGTCACGTCGCTCTCGGCGAGCAACCCCTGGACGAACCCGAAGGACCGTCCCAGATCGTCGGCGATCGATCGGATCGACTCTCCGACTCCGTAGCGGCGTGCCACCTCGGCGGCAAGGTCGATACGCGCCTGTCCAGCGATCCGTTCGCGGCGGCGCCAGCGTGGGTGTTGTGTCATGGTCCTCCTCATCGACCCGACAGCCTACGCCCAAGATTCCAGCTGTCGCGATCCGACCCCGACCTCAGACCAGGACACCAGTGATATTGGCCAGCTTGGTCCTGGTCAGCAGCCCGAAGACGCCGTCGACGGTCAGGCCAGCGCGACGCTGGAACTCCTTCAGCGCGGCCTCGGTGGCCGGCCCGAACGAGCTGTCGACCACCAGCGGCATCCCCGGATAGCTCGGGAACCACGTGTTCAGGGTCGTCTGCAGAGTCTTCACCCGGGTGCCCTTGTCACCCCTGCGCAGCGTCGGGGCGGTCTCTTCGCCTCCCCCGCCTTCGCCACCGAAGTCGTGGTGGCGGATGAAGCCGTCGATGTCATCGACGTTGCGCACCCGGCGCCAGCAGCCATTGCCGTTGGTCTGGCTGCCGCCATTGCCCTCGCTGGTGTTGTATTCGATCGTGGTGATCGTGCCGTTGTCGTTGTTGCGTTCCAGGACGCCGACGTGACCCAGGTTGAACAGGCACACGAAGTCACCGGGCTTGGCGGAATTGAGCGACAGCCAGTGGTTGTTCGCGGCCGCGTACTGCTTGAGGCTGGGCACGTAGTAGGGCAGCTCGGCCGGGTAGCCTTCCAGCCCCAGTCGCCACCGGTTCAGCTGCATGCCGCCGGCGCAGTAGGGGGCGTCTTGGGCGGCCCAGTCCTTGAGGTAGGCATCGCCGGTGAAGTCGGCGAGGCCGAGCCACACGTAGTCGTCTCCGGTCTTGCCGATGTCGGCTGCGCAGCTGTCGAGGAACTGCTGGGCGGTGACGCCCGCCTTGGTCGGGTCAGCGAGGCTGGATTTCTCCTGGGAGACCGGCACGTTGGTGCGCGGGTCATCCAGGTTGGCGACCTCGGGCAGGCGCTTCAGCTTGTCGAGCTCGGACTCCTCGGCGTACGCGAAACCACCGGCCACTCCGACGAACGGGGCGGCCACCAAGCCCATGCCGGCGGCGCGGAGCAGCGTACGCCGGCTGGTGCCGGGCGGCGGTGACGTCGGTGACTGGTGCACGCTCTGATCACGCTGGGACATTGTGTTTCCTCCTGGGGGTGTGAGGGTGTGCGACGGATGTCGCCCCTCCAACCGATCAAGGAAGAGGTCCACCCGTCACCGCCATGAGGTTAACAATCGGCAAACTTCGCTCACCCTCTGGTCACCTCAGCCGCCGTGCAGCACCGCCGCCACATCGCGCCGAAGCCGGGCCACCCGGCCGTACAGCCAGTCACCCGGGCAGTCGGTGTTGGTGACGTCGCGGTGCCCCACGATGCCGGAGGGCTGCACTCGGTGTTGGGTGCACAACCATGCCGTCAGCGCCACCAACGCATCCCATTGCGCTGCCGGCATCTCCTCAGTGTTGTAGGTGCCCTCGTTCTCGATCCCGACCGAGGCGTCGTTGGCGCCGTACGCATGGGAGCCCTGCACGAACTCCGATCCGGTCCGGCTCGCGTCGAGGCTGCCCACCCGCCCCTCGAGGACGGAACCGCCCCGGGAAACGGTGAAGTGCTGGCCGCTGTCGGACCAACCCTGGGATTCCATGTGGAATCGCTGGATCGATCGCGCCAGTTCCTCGGCATGTTCCTGGGACAGGTCGTCGGTGTTCGGCCCGGCCGTGTGATGGATGACGATCAGGTCCGGGCGTCGATGGACGACCTCCGGCGGGCCCTGCGGCGACATGGCGCCCCACTCGTCGGCGGAGATGATCACCGGCTCGGCCACCGGCACCGTGTTCACCGGGTCCCGGTCCGGCGCGATCGAGCAGCCGGCGATGCCGGCGCCCAACAACGCGATCCCACCGCCCAACATCGATCGTCGATCCAAACGCGGCAGGTGGGTCATGCGCGGAGCCTTCCTCAGGCCAGGGTCACCAAGTCAAGGTAGTCATCGTTCCACAGGTCCTCGTCCCCGTCGGGCAGCAACAGCACCTTGTCGGGCTGCAGTGCCTGCACCGCACCCTCGTCGTGGGTGACCATGATCACCGCCCCGGCGTAGGTGCGCAGGGCGCCCAGCACCTCTGCCCGCGAGGCCGGGTCGAGGTTGTTGGTGGGCTCATCCAACAGCAGGACGTTCGAGGCCGAGACCACCAGCATGGCCAGGGCCAGCCGAGTCTTCTCACCACCGGACAGCACCCCGGCGGGTTTGTCGACGTCGTCGCCACTGAAGAGGAAGGAGCCCAACACCTTGCGTACCTCAGTGTCGTTGAGGTTGGGCGAGGCCGACTTCATGTTGTCGAGCACCGACCGGTCATCGGCCAGCGTCTCGTGTTCCTGGGCGTAATAGCCGGCCTTGAGGCCATGGCCCGGGATCACCTTGCCGGTGTCGGGCTCCAACTGGTTGGCCAGGATCCGCAGCAGGGTGGTCTTGCCGGCGCCGTTGAGCCCCAGGATGACGACCTTGGCGCCGCGATCGATCGCCAGGTTGACGTCGGTGAAGACCTCCAGCGAGCCATAGGACTTCGACAGCCCCTCGGCGGTCATCGGGGTCTTGCCGCACGGAGCCGGATCGGGGAAGCGGATCTTGGCGACCTGGTCGACGACCCGCTCGCCCTCGATGGAGGCCAGCAACTTCTCGGCGCGGCGCGCCATGTTCTGGGCGGCGACCGCCTTGGTGGCCTTGGCGCGCATCTTGTCGGCCTGGGTGAGCAACTGGTCGGCCTTGCGTTCGGCGTTGACCCGCTCCCGCTTGCGGCGCTTCTCGTCGACCTCACGCTGGGTGAGGTAGCGCTTCCAGTTCATCGCGTAGACGTCGACCTCGGCCCGGTTGGCATCCAGATGGAAGACCTTGGTGATGGTCTGCTCCAGCAGCCCGGTGTCGTGGCTGATCATCAGGACGCCACCCGGATAGCTTTGCAGGAAGCCGCGCAGCCACACGATCGAGTCGGCGTCCAGGTGGTTGGTGGGCTCGTCCAGCAGCAGGGTGTCGGCACCGCTGAAAAGGATCCGGGAGAGTTCAACCCGGCGCCGCTGGCCGCCCGAGAGCGTCCGCAGCGGCTGGTCCAGCACTCGTTCGGGCAGGCCCAGGTTGAGGGCGATCCGGGCCGCCTCGGCCTCGGCGCCGTAGCCACCGGCAGCGGAGTGCTCCGCCTCGGCACGGGCGTACCGCTCCATCGCCTGCTCCCGCTCGGCGTCAGTGCCGTCAGCCATCGCCTCAGTGGTGGACCGCATCCGACGCAGCACCGAGTCCAGTCCACGAGCCGACAGGATCCGGTCCCGCACGATCGCGTCGAGGTCACCGTCGCGGGGGTCCTGCGGCAGGTAGCCCACTTGCCCACTGCGGCGCACCTGCCCGGCGGCGGGCTGCCCCTCCCCGGCCAGGATCCGGGTCATCGTGGTCTTGCCCGCACCGTTGCGGCCCACCAGTCCGACCTTGTCGCCGGGGGCGATCTGAAAACTGACGCCCGCCATCAACAGGCGGGCGCCGGCACGAACTTCAAGGTCATGGACAGACAGCACCGATCAATCATTCCCCACCCCCGACAGGCAGCCAAATCATTTGTGGCCCGGCGGGCCGGCCCATCGGACCAGGTGTTGACCGAGGTCGCGCCACAGCTCGACCAGGTCAGCCGGTTTCGCGTCGACCACCTCGGCTCCCAGGTGCCACAGCGTCCAGCCCAGATACCAAGCCAGGGCGGTCCATTCCGATGCTCCAGCCTCCACCAGGCAGTCTCCCTGCGGCAGGGTGGTCACCGTCACGTACGAACCGAGATGCCGTTCCAGGTCCGCGGCGGTGGTGCCACGAACCCTCAGCCGGGCGACGTTGGGCCACGGCCTGCGCTCCCCGAGCAGACTCACCGGATCGGGTGCCTCACGTGGCGTGAAGGTCCAACTCGTCACGTACACCTCGCTCATCCGATCGAGCCGAAACGTACGCCAGTCCTGCCGCTCCGGATCGTCGGCGAACAGATACCAGAGCCGGCCACTGGTGAGCAGCCGATACGGCAACACGTCACGTTCGGTGACCCGATCCTCGCCGCTGCGATAGCTGAATCGCACCCGTCGGTGCCCTCGGACCGCGGCCGCGAGGTCGGTCAGCAGCGCCGCCGCCACCTCCGGATGGTCGCGGCGCGGGAGCCACGAGGTGGCGTCGGTCAGCGCCTCCACCTCGACTGCCAGTCGCGCCGGCAACACCTGATCCAGCTTCGTCAGCCCTCGTAGCGCGCTCTCCCCCAGCCCTTCGACGCCCGAACCGGCGGCCTGTCGCAATGCCACGGCGATCGCAACAGCCTCATCATCCTCGAGGACCAACGGTGGCAGTCGGGCGCCGGGGCCGAGCCGATAGCCACCCACCGCGCCCTGCTCGCCGGTGACCGGATAGCCAAGCTCCCGCAGCCTTTCGACGTCTCGACGGATGGTGCGGTCGGTGACCTCGAGGCGTTCCGCCAGCTCTGGTCCGCTCCAGACCGGCCGCGACTGGAGCAGGCTGAGCAGCCGCAGCAGGCGGCGCAGGGTGTCGGCCATGCCCCCCAGTGTCGCGCACCGCGCTGATCCTGCGGCTTTGCCGGATCCGGCAGGATGGCGGCATGGCGTTTGTGGGCACCGGCCTGGTCTTGTTGGCCATCGTGGCATTCCTCACCGCAGCGTTCCTGACGTCGTGGTCCCAGGGCCTGCTCGTGCTCGGTGGAGCGATCACCCTCGGCGTGGTGCCACTGCTCGTCTTCGGGTCCTCGCTGGCCCATCACCTGAGGCTGCAGCCCGCTGAGGATCGGATCATGCTGGCCGGTCGAGGGCGTGGGCTCGGCTGGTTCGGCGTCGCCGTGATCGGTGCCGCCCTGCTGGCCTCCGCCGCCGGAACGCTGGTGATGGTGCAGGACCGCGACGAGCTGTGGGCCGGCCTGGTGTTCCTCTCCCCCGTTCCGCTGCTGCTTCTGGGCGTCGGACTGCTGGTCCTGTCGCATCGGCGCCGCCGCGGCGGACCCTCGTTGGCGCTGCTCGGCCCCGGCCAGCCTGACGGCACCGACGGACGGGAGAAGGTGCATCTGGATCAGCTCCTGTTGTCCCCCTCGGGTGCCCTGCTGCCGCTGGCAGACCACGGTCCGGATGGGATCGCCCTGCCCGCTGGTGCTCGCTGGCTGCCCGGCGGGCGAAGCGCGCTGACGGCCTGGTCCCGCGACGGCTACCGGCCCACGGTGGCGCAGGCACGCCGGCTGCGGATCGCCGCTCGCTTGCTGCCCGGCGAGGTCAAGGATGCCGTCGACCCGGGGCACGGCCTCTCGCTGTTCCTGTTGGGCTGGCTGACGCTGCTTTGCGTCCTCATGACCGCGGCGCTGGCATGGGTTGCCCTCGTCAATCCGCAGGACGAATCCGGTCTCGCGCGCCTCATCCCCGCCGTCCTGGCGGTCTTCCCCGCCGTCGGAGGCCTGATCCTCGGCCAACGTCTGCTCCGCGCGCTGCGTCCGGATGCGACTGGTTCGATGGCCATGCCTGCGTCCGTCGAGCCGGCGGGCTGGCGGGACCACCTGTTCGGCGCCGGCCTCATTCCGTGGCCGGCCATCCGCCATCTCGCGATCCGCCCCGACGGCATCGTGCTCATCGTCCGCGACGGCTACCGGCTGCCGAAGGGGCATGGCGACCTCGGCACCTGGCTCAACGGCTTGGTCTACGCCGTCCAGGGACAGCCCGGCCCGCGGCGTACCCTCACCTATCCCCCGGCCAGCGGGATCCACCCACTCCTCCCCGCCGCGGAGAACGCCGCAGCGCGGGAAGGCCGGAATCTCGCGGAGGATCCGCTCGTGGTGAGGTGGCCACCACCAAGCTGAGGAAACGTTCGAGACAGCGGTGCGGCCGGGATCAGGCTCGGGTCCGCTGCCCGCCCATCAGCGGCCACACGGTCCCAAGGACCAGACCCACGCCGGTCACGGTGAATGCCAGCTGCGGGGACACCTCGGGGCCCGGCAGGTCGGCGTACGCGAACAGCAGGCCGAGCAGGCCGACGAGCATCAGTAGGCCGCCCACCACGACGGTGGCCGGCGCCAGTACCCGGGGCCACAGGTTCACCACGTGCGCCAGCCCGAGCACGAGCAGGATGCCGAGGAAGAGGCCGCCAAAGCCCAACCCGAGGATCGCGAACAGCTGGACCAGATCGCTGCCGGAGCCGACCCAGGCGATCATCCAGGGCCAGGCGATGAACATGCCACCCAGGGTGGCGATCGCAATCAGCCATTGACGGCCCAAGCCCACCCGGGCAGGCCGGGTGGGCTTGGTGGCAGGACGACTCATCGTCCCAGTATCCGCTGTGCGGGGTCGCTCAGATGTTGAGGCCCACCGCGCGCAACTGCTCGCGGCCCTCGTCGGTGATCTTGTCCATGCCCCACGGCGGCATCCACACCCAGTTGATGGCCACGGACTTGGCCAAGCCATCCAGCACCATCTCCGACTGGTACTCCAGGTGCGGGCCGACCGGGCAGGTCGGCATGGTGAGGGTCATGTCGAGGGTGACATTGTTCTCGTCGTCGATGGCGACGCCGTAGACCATGCCCAGGTCAACAACGTTGACGCGCAGCTCGGGGTCGATGACATCGCGCATCGCCTCGAGCACCTCGTCCTCGGTGAGCTGCGGCGTCGTGGTCTCGTCCGCCTCGTCCTGGGGACCCGAGGGCAGGTCGTCCTGCACCAGGTCCGACGGGCGCTGATCGGTGGATTCGGTCATCGTGCCTCTCCCTTGCCTGTGATGTCGTCAATTGTGCCAGCGGCTTCTGCCGGCAGTGCCTTGGCCAGTGCGTCGGTGAACGCCGCCCAGCCCAGCAGCGCGCACTTGATCCGCTGCGGAAACTGTGCGACGCCGACGAAGGCGACCCCGTCCTCCAGAGTCTCATCGTTCGGTTCGTACTTGCCCTGGCTGTGCATCATCTCGCTGAACTCGCGCTGCCGCTCGAGCGCCTGCGACCACGGCTTGCCGATCACCAGATCGGTCATCACCGAGGTGGAAGCCTGCGAGATCGAGCAGCCGACGGCGTCATAGGAGACGTCGGCGACAGTGTCCCCGTCCAGGTGCACCCGCAGCTCGATCTCGTCGCCGCAACTCGGGTTGACCTGATGGCTGTTGCCCTCGTAGGGCTCCCGAAGGCCGGAGTGATGGCGCTGCTTGTAGTGGTCCAGGATGATCTCCTGGTACATCGATTCGACGTCCATGGGTCCTCCTGTGTCAGCGGTTGAAGAAGTGGTGGGTGTACGCGATCGCCTCGACCAACTGGTCAATCTCGGCGGTGGTCGTGTAGAGGTAGCCCGACGCGCGCAATGAGGACTGTACGCCGCAACGTTCATGCAACGGCCGGGCACAGTGGTGACCACCGCGCACCGCCACACCCCGGCTGTCCAGGAACTGTGCGCCGTCGTGGGGATGGACACCGGCGATCGTGAAGCTGATCGCACCGCCCCGGTCCGTGATCTCGGTCGGCCCGAGCACAGTGACGAAGTCCACCTCGGCAAGCCGCCCCAGCGCATAGCCGGTGATCTCACGTTCGTGGGCGGCGATGTTGTCCATCCCCAACCCGGACACGTAGTCCAGCGCGGCAGCCAGCCCGACCGCCTGAGCGATCGGCGGCGTACCGGCCTCGAAGCGAGCCGGCGGCGGCATGAAGGTGGAGCCCTCCATGCGTACGATCTCGATCATTTCGCCACCACCCAGGAAGGGCGGCAGGCTGGCGAGAAGGTCGTACCTCCCCCACAGCACCCCGATCCCGGTGGGACCACAGATCTTGTGACCGGTGAACACGAGCAGGTCGGCGCCCAACTCGGTCACATCGGTGGGCAGCTGGGGTACCCCCTGGGCGCCGTCGACGACCATCACCGCGCCGACCGAATGAGCCCAGTCGGCGATCCGGCGGATCGGGTTGATGGTGCCGAGCACGTTCGAGGCCCACGCCAACGAGACCACCTTGGTGCGCTCGTTGATGAGGCCCTCGACCTCGGCCTTGGCGATGTCGAGGCGACCGTCCTGCGTGATGTCGAACCAGCGCAGCGTGGCGCCGGTGCGTTCACAGGCCAACTGCCACGGAACGATGTTGGAGTGGTGCTCCATCACCGACACCACGACCTCGTCACCCTCGGTGAGCGGGAGCGTACGAGCGGCGAGATTCAGCGCCTCGGAGGCGTTCTTGGTGAACACCACCTCGTCGCGGCGGCCGCCGATGAAATCAGCCACCCGACTCCGCGCACCCTCGTACGCCTCGGTCGCCTCGGCTCCCAACAGATGCATGGCGCGGGCCACGTTGGCGTTGTGCTGCAGGTAGTGCTCGCTGATGACATCGACGACCTGCTGAGGCTTCTGCGAGGTGTTCGCCGAGTCGAGATAGGCCAGCGGCCACTTCCCCACCTGCCGCTGCAGGATGGGGAAGTCACCGCGTACCTGGTCGAGGTCGTACACGCGATCAGGCCTGGACGGCAGCGCGCACGTACTTGTCGTAACCCTCGGCCTCGAGTCGTTCGGCCAGCTCCGGGCCGCCCTGCTCGGCAACCTTGCCGTCCACGAAGACGTGGACGAAGTCGGGCTTGATGTAGCGCAGGATGCGCGTGTAGTGGGTGATCAGCAGCAGGCCGCGGTCGCCCTGACCGGTGTAGTGGTTCACACCCTCGGAGACGATCCGCAGCGCGTCGATGTCGAGGCCGGAGTCAGTCTCGTCGAGCACCGCGAACTTCGGGTTGAGCAGCTCCAGCTGAGCGATCTCGTGGCGCTTCTTCTCGCCGCCGGAGAAGTTCTCGTTGACCGAACGCTGCGCGAAGTCACTGCCGAGCTGGACCCGGTCGAGCGCGGTGTTGACCGACTTGACGAAGTCGCGCAGCTTCGGCGACTCGCCATCGATAGCGGTCTTGGCGGTCCGCAGGAAGTTGGACACCGAGACACCAGGCACCTCGACCGGGTACTGCATCGCCAAGAACAGGCCGGCACGGGCCCGCTCGTCGACGGTCAGCTCCAGGATGTTCTCCCCGTCCAGGAAGACCTCACCATTGGTCACCTGATACTTGGGGTGACCCGCGATGGAGTAGGCCAGAGTCGACTTGCCCGAGCCGTTGGGGCCCATGATGGCGTGCACCTCACCGGAGTTGATCGTCAGATCAACACCCTTGAGGATCTCCTTGGGTCCGTTCTCGGTGTCCACGCTGACGTGGAGGTTCTTGATCTCAAGCTTGCTCATGTGTTTCAGGACTCCTGGGTGTTGGCCGGGGCAGGGGACGTGGTGGTGACAGGGGCGCCCACCTCGGTGGCCGCCAGCTCCTGCTCGATCGCCTCGAGCAGACCGGCCTCGACGTCAGGGACGCCGATCCGCCGGATGATGTCGTTGAAGAAGCCGTGCACGACGAGGCGCCGGGCCTCGGTCTCGTCGATGCCGCGGCTACGCAGATAGAACAGCTGCTCGTCATCGAAACGACCCGTCGTGGAGGCGTGACCGGCGCCTTCGATCTCGCCGGTCTCGATCTCCAGGTTGGGCACCGAGTCGGCCTGGCAGCCATCGGTGAGCACGAGGTTCTTGTTGGACTCGTAGGTGTTGATGCCCTCGGCGACCGGCCGGATGATGACGTCACCGACCCACACCGAGTGGGCACCGACACCCTGCAGGGCGCCGCGGTAGTCAACATTGGAGTTGGTCTTCGGCGCGTTGTGGTCGACCAGCAGGCGGTGCTCGATGTGCTGACCGGCGTCCACGAAGTAGAGGCCGAACTGCTCCACCGAACCGCCGGGGCCGTCGTACTCAGCGGTCTCCAGCAGGCGTACCAGGTCACCACCCAGGGACACCGAGACGGTCTTCACCTGGGCATCGCGACCGATGCTGAAGGAGGTCTGGCCGGTGTGCACCGCATCATCGGCCCAGTCCGCGACCGACACGAAGGTCAGCTCGGCGCTGTCGCCCACCAAGATCTGGGTGAGCGCGGCGTACGTCGCTGAACCGGTGTGCCGCAGCACGATGGTGGCCTTGGCGTGATGCCCGATTTTCACGACCGTGTGGCCGTGCACGACCTGGTCGGCGGACTCGCCGGACAGGTCGATGACGATCGGTTCGCTCAGCTCGGTCTCGGCAGGGATGTCGAGGTGGACCGCATTGGTCGCATTCGCGGCAGCCTGGACCGCAATCCGGTCACCGGGCGGACGACCGCCGAAGGCACGAGCCTCCTCAGCGGAGATGTCCTTGAACTCGATGCCGGCCGGCAGCTGGGCCTTCCAGTCCAGCTTGGCGCCGGTGCCGGCGGCCTCGAGCAGACCGCGCAGCCGCTTGAGCGGGGTGAAACGCCACACCTCCTCGCGGCCGGTGGGCACCTCGTGGTCGGTCACCTCCCACGACGGGGTCGGGTGGAGGTGGGAGACGATGGTGGTCTCGACGGCGTCTGCAGCAGCCGGTGTGCCGGCCTCTGGACGCAGGGCAGTATCAGTCACCTGTGGGGCTTTCTTTCTCGTACGAAGGCTGGTTGGGGTGGGCGGGGTCGGTCAGCCGACCGCTCCCTCCATCTGCAGCTCGATGAGCCGGTTGAGCTCAAGGGCGTACTCCATCGGCAGTTCCTTGGCGATCGGCTCGACGAAGCCGCGCACGATCATCGCCATGGCGTCGTCCTCCTCCATGCCTCGCGACATGAGATAGAAGAGCTGGTCGTCGGAGACCTTCGACACGGTTGCCTCGTGTGCCATCGACACGTCGTCCTCGCGGACGTCCACGTAGGGATAGGTGTCGGAGCGGGAGATGGTGTCCACCAGCAGGGCGTCACACTTCACCGAGGAGGCGGAGTGGCTGGCGCCCTCCTGGACCTCGACCAGACCGCGGTAGGAGGCGCGGCCACCGCCGCGGGCCACCGACTTGGAGATGATCGAGCTCGAGGTGTGCGGTGCGCAGTGCACCATCTTCGAGCCGGTGTCCTGGTGCTGGCCCTCACCGGCAAACGCGACCGACAGGGTCTCTCCGCGAGCATGCTCGCCCATCAGGTAGACGGCCGGGTACTTCATGGTCACCTTGGAACCGATGTTGCCGTCGATCCACTCCATGGTCGCGCCCTCCTCGCAGGTGGCGCGCTTGGTGACCAGGTTGTACACGTTGTTCGACCAGTTCTGGATGGTCGTGTAACGGCAACGAGCGTTCTTCTTGACCACGATCTCCACCACCGCCGAGTGCAGCGAGTCGCTGGAGTAGATCGGCGCGGTGCAGCCCTCGACGTAGTGCACGTAGGCGCCCTCGTCGACGATGATCAGGGTCCGCTCGAACTGGCCCATGTTCTCGGTGTTGATCCGGAAGTACGCCTGCAGCGGGATCTCGACATGCACGCCCTTGGGGACGTAGATGAACGAGCCACCCGACCACACCGAGGTGTTCAGCGCAGCGAACTTGTTGTCACCAGTGGGGATGACGGTGCCGAAGTACTCCTCGAAGAGCTCGGGATGCTCCTTCAGCGCGGTGTCGGTGTCGAGGAAGATGACGCCCTGGCGCTCCAGTTCCTCGTTGATCTTGTGGTAGACGACCTCGGACTCGTACTGGGCGGCGACGCCGGACACCAGGCGGGCCTTCTCCGCCTCCGGGATGCCGAGCTTGTCGTAGGTCTCCTTGATGTCCGCGGGCAGGTCGTCCCAGGTCTGGGCCTGCTTCTCGGTGGAGCGGACGAAGTACTTGATGTTGTCGAAGTCGATGTCGTCCAGGTGGGCGCCCCACGCCGGCATCGGCTTGCGGTCGAACAGGCTCAGGCCACGCAGGCGGCGCTTGAGCATCCACTCGGGCTCGTCCTTCATCGCGGAGATGTTGCGGACGACGTCCTCGTTGAGGCCACGGATGGCGGTGGAGCCGGCATCGTCGGAGTCATGCCACCCCCAGCGGTACTTGCCCAGCGCCTCCAGGTGTTCATCCTGGCTGACGCCGGTGCCCGGGGCCGCGGTGCGCTGCGGTTCAGTCTGGGTCATGAGTTCCTCTCCTTGACAGGCTCGGGGTTCTGGGTGGTCTGGGTGGTCTCGGACCGGTCGCTGGCCGAGACGAAGTCATCGGCGAAGTTGGGGGCGGACACGTGCGTGGTGCACACGCCGTCGCCGTGCGCGATGGTCGCAAGTCGGCGGACATCGGTCCCCAGGATTTCCCCGAAGACCTCGGTCTCGACCTGACACAGCTCCGGGAACTGCGCGGCGACCTGAGCGACCGGACAATGATGTTGGCACAACTGCTCACCGAGTGGGGCGGGCCGCCGATTCGCGACATAGCCGAATTCGTTGAGCGCCAGGGTGAGCGCCTCCAGCTTGTCGATCTCGGGATCGTCAGCTCGGATCCGTTCGAAATACGGCACCAATTGCGACATCCGCTCCTCGGCGAACCGTCGCACTGCCACCGACCCCTCGGTCTTGGCCAAGTACTCCAACGCCTGGATGGCGAGCTGGTCGTAGGCCTGGTGGAAACCGGTACGCCCGCGGTCTGTGAGGAAGAACACACGAGCGGGCCGACCACGGCCGCGCGGGCCGTAGACCCGCTGCTCGCGGGAGTCGACCTCGCCGCGCTCGTCGAGAGCGGTCAGGTGGCGGCGCACGGCTGCGCTGGTGAGCCCCAACCGCTCGGCCAGTTCACGAGCGGTGGACGGTCCTTCGCGCAGGATCGACTCCGCCACCCGGCGACGGGTGGAGTCCTCGGGATCCGGAGCTGGGACGTTTTTCACAACACCATTCTTGTCAAAAGAACTGCAAACGCAAGTAAGGTGCACCACACATGCGCCCTGCAGGCTCGATTCCCACGCGGTCCTACGGATCGAATGGGCCGACGTCACGCGCAACTGAGCCTACAATGCCGGGGTGACTTCATCCTCCGCCACCCCTGCTGCCCCGATCCTGTCGGTGCGAGGGTTGGGGGTCGAGCGGGCCAATCGCTGGATCGTCGACGGTGTCGATCTCGAGGTCCGGGCCGGGGAGTTGCTCGCCTTGCTCGGACCGAACGGGGCAGGCAAGACCACCACGATCCGATGCTGCACTGGGGTCTGGCAGCCCGACCGCGGCGACGTGGCCGTCGCCGGCGAAGCTCCGAGCCGGGCCGCGGCGGCCGCCGCGATCGGATTCATGCCGCAGTCGGCCGGCGCCTGGAGCGGCATCAAGGCGGGCGAACTGCTGCGCTACTTCGCCGGGCTGTACGCCGACCCGCTCCCCTTGCCACCGCTGGTGGAAGCGCTCGGCCTGACGGCGGTGCTGCGGACGCCGTATCGGCACCTCAGCGGCGGCCAGCAGCAGGCGACCAACCTCATCGCCGCCGTGGTGGGCCGGCCCCAGTTGGCGCTGCTGGACGAACCCACCGCCGGCATGGATCCTCGGGCCCGACGCACCACCTGGGAACTGATGGCACAGCTGCGGGACGCCGGCGTCGCCGTGCTGCTCACCACCCACGCCCTCGACGAGGCCGAGGAACTGGCCGACCGGATCGCCATCATGGATCGCGGTCGGATCCGGCTCACCGGCACGCCCGCCGAGCTGCTCGCCGACCGCACCTTGGAGCAGCTCTATCTGGACCACACCAGCGAGGCCGCCGCATGAGAAGCAGTGGCATGAGAAGCAGTGACATGAGCGTTGACCTGGATCTCTCCCCCGCCCCCGCACCCGCGCCGCGAGGCGCACTGATTCGGCTGCATGCCGCAACCGAGGCGATGCTGTTGCTGCGCAACGGCGAACAGCTGCTGCTGGCACTGGTGATCCCGGTCGCCGCGCTGCTGCTGGGCCAGTACTGGGGACCGTTGATCGGTCTCTCGCTTGCCGAACTCGCCCCCACGGTGCTGGCGCTGGCGGTCTGGTCGACCGCCTTCACCTCGCTGGCCATCGCGACCGGCTTCGAGCGTCGCTACGCCGTGCTGGAACGGTTGGCCGCCACCCCACTGCGGCGCGCCGGCATCATCGTCGGCAAAGCACTCGGTTTTGCGGTGGTCGCGCTCGGCCAACTGGCCCTCCTGGCGGTGATCGCGTTGGTGCTCGGCTGGCGGCCACAGCCGCACCCGGCACAGGTCCCCATCGCGCTGCTGGTGCTGGTGCTGGCCGCCCTGGCGTACGCCGGTGCCGCCCTGTGCCTTGCCGGCACGTTGCGCGCCGAGATCACCTTGGCGCTGGCCAACCTCATTTATCTGGCAGCCCTGCCGACGCTGGTGATCGACACCGCGTGGCTGAGCGTGCTGCCGACCACTGCGCTGGCTCAGGCGCTGCGCGGACTTGCCCTGGGACAGCTCACCTGGCTGCCCCTGATCGTGACCGCAGTATGGGCTGCGGCAATGGGCCTGCTGGCCCGAAAGGTGTTCCGATGGACGTCATGACCTCGCGGAGCGTGGCCAGGCTGGGATGGCTCTCCTTCCTCTGCCAGACCCTCATCATCGCTACCGGCGGTGCGGTGCGGTTGACCGGCTCCGGCCTGGGCTGCAGTGAATGGCCACTGTGTACGCCCGAGTCCCTCATCCCGACCCCCAGCCTGGGCATCCACGGCATCATCGAATTCGGCAACCGCACCCTGACCGGCGTGGTCGGCATCGTTGCGGTGGCGGTGCTGCTGGCCACCCTCGCCAAGGTCGGCGGCCGACGCGACGTCCTGCATGCGGTGTGGTTTGCGCTGGGGGGCTTGGCCCTCGCCATCGTCGGCTTCGCCGCCCAACTCCCGATCTGGATCCCGTCGGCACTACTGCTGGTGACGGTGCTGGCAGCGGCGGTGTACTCGCTGGCCACGCTGCCGGAACGCCGCGACCTGACCTCGCTGGCCTGGACCGTGCTGGCCGGCGTGATGGCGCAGGCCGTGGTCGGCGGCATCGCGGTCATCACCGACCTGAATGCCTTCGTGGTGGGCTTCCACTACACCGCATCGCTGGTCCTGGTGTGCGTGACCGCCGCCTTCCTGGTCCGGCTCCGCACTCGGCCGGGTCCGCGTGAGTTGGCAGTGCCCGGCTGGTACGCCACGCTGGCCCGCGTCACGGCCGCGGCAGTCGCCGTGACGGTGTTCTTCGGGGTGCTGACCACCAGCAACGGCCCCCACTCCGGTGATGCCGACATCATCCGGGAGGGCTTCGACGCCACCCTGCTGTCCCACATTCACTCATGGCCCGGCTACCTCACCTTTGCGCTCACCCTTGGGTTGGCCATCGTTGCGGTCACCCACCAGCTCCCCACCCGCCGGTGGGCGGTGACGCTGCTGGTGTTGATGATCGTCCAGATCTGCGTGGGCGTTTGGCAGGCCAACGCCTCGCTGCCACCGCTGTTGGTCGGGATTCACATGGTGTTGGCCGCGCTCACCAGCGCCGCCTGCACGGTGCTGGTGTTGCGGCTGCCCCAGCCGACGACGGCACCGGCCGGCCACGGGGAGCATCCCCATGACCGGCCGGCTTCCGTGCTGCAGGCCTGATCAGCCGTACGTGGTGATCAGCCCTGGCTGTTGATCAGGATTCATTGGCGGCGTACAGCTCCTGGTAGAGCTCCCGCGCCTTCTCGAACTCCTTGGTCCACTCCTCCACCGCTGCGGGCCAGTCACTCATCGGCTGGCGACCCTGGATGATGTTGTTCTTGACGTCCAGGATCCGGGTGTCGGCCGGCTTGGCGTTGACCGCGTGCTCGTTGTAGAGGCCGTCGGCGGCGTTCTTCTCGCCCTGGTCCATGATCTTGTTGGCCACGTCGAGCTGCATCTGGCCGATCTTCTCCGGGCCCTTGAAGACCGCGGAGCTCTGAGCGCCCAGGTAGGAGGTCATGCCCGGCTCGTTCTTGTTGGCCTCGGTGATCGCCGTCGGGCCGGCCTCGGTCATCTCCCAGTGGACACCCTCGACGCCGGACACGGCCCGGCAGTATTCCTTGGTGCCGTAGGGCGAGGCGAGGTAGTCGGCGACCGCTAGCAGCTCGCGGATCCGCTCCTCGGAGTCCTGCTTGGAGATGCCGATCGGGGCGTAGTACGCCGCCGCGCCGAGGTGCTTGATCGGAACGCCGCCTCCGTCGAACTTCGGGTTGACCATCAGGCCGGTCTCCCGGTCGGCGCCGAACTCCTTGAGCTGAACACCGCCCAAGAAGCCCTCGACGTAGAAGGTGGTCACCTCGGCCTTCCACCACTGACCGTTGTTCTGCGGCTCGGAGAAAGAATTGGGGTGGAAGTAGCCGGCATCCCAAATCTTCTTGACGTACTCGAGCGCCGCGGTGCACTCCTCGGTCTCGTTGCTGTGGACGAAGGTGCCGTCATCGTTGACCCGCCAGCCGTTGGGCGCGCCCATCGCCTCCAGCACCAGATTCATGAACCACGAGACCGGTTGGGCGCCCATGGCGAACTTGTTGCCCGCCTTGTCGGTCACCTCGGCGAACATCGCCTCGAGCTCCTCGTAGTTCGAGGGCTCCGGCATGAAGTCGATGCCTGCGGCGTCCAGGTTGGCCTTGCTGGTGCGCATCACGCGACCGGCAGGGATGCGGGCCTGCGGGATGCCCCACAGCCGACCGTTGAGGATCGAGACGTCCCAGGCGGTCGAGGGAATGGCGGCCAGCCCCTCGTACTCCAGCACCTTGTCACCGGCCAGATATTCGGTGAGGTCGACGAACTGCGACTCGAGCAGCTCAGGCTGACGGGGCACCGAGACGATCTGGACAAACTCGGGCAGGTCGCCGCCGGCCACCGTGGTCTGGAACTTGGCGTCGTACTCGGTGTAGCCACCGAAGGTGATGTTCCACTCCGCGCCGGTGGCCTCCTCGAGGTCCTTCCACCGACGGTTGTTCTCACGTGCGGTGGGCGGAGCATTGCCCTGGGTGAGGAAGCTGATCGGCGCGATCTCCGGCAGGCTCAGACCCCGCTCGGGCACCGGATTCGGGAAGGTCCAGTAGGCATCAGCGATGCCCTTCTCCGGGTCACCGACGACGTCGGGCTCGGTCTGAGAGTACGCCTTGTACGACGGGCGTACCTGTTCTGCCTGCTTGGCCGGCGGCTCCTGCGAGGTCGGCTCGGTGTCGGTGCTGCATGCGCTCAGCGCGAGTGCACCGGTGGCGAGCGCCGCGGCGCCGCCGATGAATGACCGTCGGTCAAGTCCTGACATGTGAAGGCTCCTTTGCTTCAACAACCCTGATGGCAGCAAGCTAGGTCCCGCACGACACGCGGGTCAACAGAACGCGGTTTCCGTTGCCAATTCGTCACAAACCGACCGGGTCGCCGGTCGCTCGAGGAACGGGTCAGCCGAGCCGCACCAGCGGGTCGATCGCCATCGCCAAGAAGATCAACGCCAGATAGCTGTTGGACCAGTGAAAGAGCCGCATCGGACGCAGCGAGGCGCCGACCTTGCCGGACTGGGCCCGGCGCAGCAGCATCACGGCCTCAACGATGAAGGCGGCACCGGTCAGCGCGGCCACGATCGGATAGATCAGCCCGGTGTCGGCCACCGGCCACAGCACCAGCGAGATCGCCACGGTGACGACGGTCCACACCAGGATCCGGACGGCGACCGGCACCGGCCCCATCACGACCGGCAGCATCGGCACCTTCGCAGCGGCATAGTCGTCCTTGTAGCGCATCGCCAGCGCCCAAGTGTGCGGCGGCGTCCAGGCAAAGACAATCCCGAACATCACCAGGGGCGCCCACGCCAGCTCATTGGTGACCGCCGTCCAACCAATCAGCGGCGGGAAGCAACCGGCGATCCCGCCCCAGACGATGTTCTGCCACGTGCGGCGCTTGAGCCACATCGTGTAGACGAAGACATAGAAGGCGTTCGCGGCGAGCGCAAGCCCGGCCGACAGCCAGTTGGCCCCCAACCCGAGCACCAGCGTGGAGACCACCCCCAGCACCAGTCCGAAGATCGTCGCGGGCACGGCACCGACCTGGTGTCGCGGCATCGGTCGCTGCCGGGTGCGACGCATCTGCTCATCGATGTCGCGGTCCAGCACGCAGTTGAAGACATTGGCCGAGCCAGCGGCTAGCATGCCGCCGATCAGCGTCCACAGCACCAAGTCCCACGCGGGCAGGCCACCGCTGGCCAGGAACATCGCTGGCAGGGTGGTGATGAGGAGCAGTTCGATGATCCGCGGCTTGGTCAGCGCGACATACGCCTTGAGGACGTCCATCGCTCGCGGGGCACTTTCGGTGCGGGTCGAACCCTTGTGGACCGTTGCGCTCACATCGGTCTTCGACACCAGTCCATCACTCCTGCACCATAACGCCGGCCGGCTCGATCCGGTCCGGGCGGGACGCCGACAGCCCACCTGGCGCGGCACTTTTCGCAGTCTACGTCCTGATCTCGAACCTGCCCAATCTGACCCTGTGGTGCGGCAGTAGGGTGGGCCGTACAACTGAAGTCGCCACGTCGAAAGGACCCCATGATGAGCGCCACTGAGCGGACCGTCTCTGCGACCACCCTGCCCACCGGCTGGAGTGAGCTGGACCAGCGGGCCATCGACACTGGCCGCCTGCTCGCCGCTGACGCCGTGCAGAAGGTCGGCAACGGCCACCCGGGCACCGCGATGAGCCTCTCCCCCGCGGCGTACCTGCTCTTCCAGGACATCATGCGCCATGACCCCAGCGATCCGGAGTGGATCGCCCGTGACCGCTTCGTGCTGTCGGCCGGTCACTCCAGCCTGACCCTGTATGTCCAGCTCTTCCTGGGCGGCTTCGGTCTGGAACTGTCCGACCTCGAGTCGCTGCGGACCTGGGGGTCGGCCACCCCGGGCCACCCCGAACACGCCCACACCCCCGGAGTCGAGACCACCACCGGCCCCCTCGGTCAGGGCGTCGGCAACGCCGTCGGCATGGCCATGGCGGGCCGCCGCAAGCGCGGCCTGCTCGACCCGGATGCGCCCGCCGGCGAGTCGATCTTCGACCACCACATCTACGCCATCGCCTCCGACGGCGACCTGCAGGAGGGCGTCAGTGCCGAGGCATCCTCGCTCGCCGCGACCCAGCGACTGGGCAACCTCACGGTGATCTGGGACGACAACCGGATCTCCATCGAGGACGACACCAACATCGCCTTCACCGAGGACACCGCCGCTCGCTACGAGGCGTATGGCTGGCACGTCCAGACCATCGACTGGATCGGTGATGGCGACTACACCGAGAACCTGGCCGCCCTCAAGGACGCCGTCGTGGCGGCCCGCGAGGTCACCGACCAGCCCTCCTTCATCCGGCTGCGCACCATCATCGGCTGGCCCGCCCCGACCCTGCAGGGCACTGGCAAGGCCCACGGCGCCGCCCTCGGCGAGGATGAGATCGCCAACACCAAGAAGGCGCTCGGCTTCGACCCCGAGGTCAACTTCGAGGTCGCCGACGAGGTGCTGGCCCACACCCGCAAGCTCGTCGAGCGCGGCCAGCGGGCCCATCAGGCCTGGCAGCCCAAGTTCGACGCCTGGCGCGAGGCCAACCCGGAGCGCGCCGCGCTGCTGGATCGGCTCAGCTCCCGCGAACTGCCCGAGGGCTGGGACGCGGACCTGCCGGTCTTCGAGGCCGACGAGAAGGGTGTCGCCACCCGCGCCGCCAGCGGCAAGTTCCTGTCGGCTGCCGCCAAGCAGCTGCCCGAGTTGTGGGGCGGCTCGGCTGACCTGGCCGGCTCCAACAACACCACCCCGGACGACGAGCCCAGCTTCCTGCCCGAGGACCGGCAGTCGGAGATGTTCTCCGGCAACCCCTACGGCCGGGTGCTCCACTTCGGCATCCGCGAACACGGCATGGGCGCCATCGTCAACGGCATCGCCCTGGACGGCCTGACCCGCCCGTACGCCGCCACCTTCCTGGTGTTCAGCGACTACATGCGCGGTGCGGTCCGACTCTCGGCGCTGATGAAGGCCCCGGTCACCTACGTGTGGACCCACGACTCCATCGGCGTCGGCGAAGACGGCCCCACCCACCAGCCGATCGAGCACCTGACCGCCCTGCGCGCCATCCCGGGCCTGGACGTGGTCCGGCCGGCCGACGGCAACGAGACCGTCGAGGCCTGGAAGGCCATCCTGGCCAACAATGATCGTCCAGCCGCCCTCATCCTCACCCGTCAGAACGTGCCTACGGTCCCCCGGGGCACCGACGGCTACGCCACCGCTGACAACGTCAGCAAGGGCGGCTACGTCCTCAAGGACAGCGACGGTGAGCCCGAGGTCGTTCTCATCGGCACCGGCTCCGAGGTCCAGCTCGCACTGGCCGCCCAGACCCAGCTCGCCGAGCAGGGCATCCAGGCGCGCGTCGTGTCGATGCCGTCGCGGGAGTGGTTCGACGAGCAGGACGACGACTACCGCACCTCGGTGATCCCGCCGCAGGTCAAGGCACGGGTCGTCGTCGAGGCCGGTCTGGCCACGAGCTGGGCCGACCTGCTGGGCGACGCCGGCCGCGCCGTTGCCATCGACCACTACGGCGCCTCCGCCAAGGGCAGCGACCTGTTCACCAAGTTCGGCTTCACCGCCGAGGCTGTGGTGGCCGCCGCTCACGAGAGCCTTGACGACGTCAAGACTCCGGCGCTGCGTCTGCCCCGGGCCGCCCACGGCCCCGTCGGCCCCGCCGACGCCAGCAAGTTCTGAGTCCTCAGATCATCGCGAAAGGAACTGACATCATGGCCAACTCTCGCCTCAAGGCCCTCCACGACGCCGGCGTCTCCATTTGGCTGGACGACCTGTCCCGCGACATGATCAACTCGGGGACCCTGGCTGACCGCATCTCCGAGTCGTCGGTGGTCGGCGTCACCACCAACCCGACCATCTTCGCCAAGGCCCTGGCGACTGGCGACGCGTACGCCGCGCAGCTCGCCGAGCTGTCGGGCTCCTCGGCCGACGAGGTCGTCCGCGCCCTCACCACCCGTGACGTGGCCTCCGCCTGTGACGCATTCGCGCCGCTGGCCCAGGCCACCTCCGGTTACGACGGCCGAGTCTCGATCGAGGTCGACCCGGGTCTGGCCCACGACACCGAGGGCACCGTCAACCAGGCGAAGCTGCTCCACAAGCTGGTCGCCAAGGACAACGTCCTCATCAAGATCCCCGCCACCAAGGAGGGGCTGCCCGCCATCACCGAGACGATCGCGGCCGGCATCAGCGTCAACGTCACGCTGATCTTCTCCCTGGATCGCTACCGCGAGGTCATCAACGCCTACCTCGACGGACTCGAGAAGGCCCAGGCCAGCGGCATCGACCTGTCGACGCTGCACTCGGTCGCCTCCTTCTTCGTGTCCCGGGTGGATTCCGAGGTCGACAAGCGCCTCGAGGCGATCGGTTCCCCGGAGGCGCTGGCGCTGCGTGGCCGCACCGCCATCGCCAACGCCCAGCTGGCGTACGCCCTGTTCGAGGAGACCATCGCTGGCAGCCGTTGGGAGGCACTGGCTCGCGCCGGCGCCAACCGGCAGCGGCCGCTGTGGGCCTCGACCGGGGTGAAGAACCCCGACTACCCCGACACCATGTATGTCTCCGAGCTGGTCGGCGACGGCGTGGTCAACACCATGCCCGGCGCCACCATGGATGCCTGGGCCGACCACGGTGAACTGACCGGTACGCCGCTGGGTGGCCCGGCCGTCGCCGCCGAGGCCACCAAGGTGATGGAGGCCGTGGCCGCGGTCGGCATCGACATGGACGATGTCGTGCAGCAGCTCGAGGACGAGGGCGTGGAGAAGTTCGTCGACTCCTGGCGTGAGCTGCTCGCCACCGTCAAGAACCAGCTGGAGAGCTGAAGCGTGGCCGAGTGGACCAACCCGCTGCGGGATCCGCAGGACCGGCGACTGCCGCGGATCGCCGGGCCCTGCGCCCTGGTGATCTTCGGCGTCACCGGTGACCTGTCGCGCAAGAAGCTGATGCCGGCGGTCTATGACCTTGCCAACCGTGGGTTGCTGCCGCCGGGCTTCGCCTTGGTCGGTTTTGCCCGACGGGAATGGGCCGACCAGGACTTCGCCAAGGTGGTGCATGACTCGGTCAAGGAGCATGCCCGTACGCCCTTCCGCGAGGAGGTCTGGCAGCAGCTGCTGGAAGGCATCCGGTTCGTTCCCGGCGAGCTGACCGACGATGCCGCCTTCGAGCGGCTCAAGACCACCATCCTGGAGTTGGACGAGGTGCGCGGGACGGGCGGCAACCATGCCTTCTATCTGTCCATCCCGCCGGGGTTGTTCGACGACGTGGTGGACCAGTTGCGTCGTCACGGTCTTGCCGAACAGTCCGACTCGCACTGGAACCGGGTGGTCATCGAGAAGCCCTTCGGTCATGACCTCGAATCCGCCAAGGAACTCGAGCGGACCGTGTCCTCGGTGTTCCCCTCCCAGTCGGTCTTCCGCATCGACCACTACCTGGGCAAGGAGACCGTCCAGAACCTACTGGCGCTGCGCTTCGCCAACCAGATGTTCGAGCCGATCTGGAACAACCGGTTCGTCAGCCATGTCCAGATCACCATGGCCGAGCACATCGGCATCGGTGGTCGGGCCGGCTACTACGACGGCATCGGTGCGGCCCGGGACGTGATCCAGAACCACCTGCTGCAGCTGCTCGCTCTGACCGCGATGGAGGAGCCCAACTCCTTCGACGCGCGCCAGCTGCGACTCGAGAAGCAGAAGGTGCTGGAGGCAGCCCGGCCGCCGAAGGACATCGCGGCCCACACGGCCCGGGGCCAGTACGCCTCCGGCTTCCAGGGCGGCCGTTGGGTGAAGGGATACCTGGAGGAGGACGGCATCGATCCGGGCTCCACCACGGAGACGTACGCCGCCATCCGGGTGGACGTCGACAACCGTCGCTGGGCCGGGGTGCCGTTCTACCTGCGTACCGCCAAGCGGGTCGCCCGACGGGTCACCGAGATCGCGCTGAACTTCAAGAAGGCACCCTTCCTGCCGTTCACTGACACCGACACCGAGACGTTGGGCACCAACGCCTTGGTGATGCGGATCCAGCCCGATGAGGGCATCACGCTCCGGTTCGGCGCCAAGGTGCCGGGCACCCAGATGGAGATCCGCGAGGTGAGCATGGACTTCGCCTACGGCGACTCCTTCACCGAGTCCAGCCCGGAGGCGTACGAACGACTCATTCTGGACGTGCTACTCGGCGATCCGCCGCTGTTCCCGCAGCACCGAGAGGTCGAACTGTCCTGGCAGATCCTCGATCCGATTCTGGACTTCTGGGCTGACACCGGCGAGCAGCCGCAGCCCTACGCCCCCGGTTCGTGGGGTCCCCAGAGCGGCATCGACATGCTCGCCCGGGACGGCTTCACCTGGCGTCGGCCCTGATTCGGACTGCGAGGAAGAACCAATGATCATCGAACTCACCGACACCACCACCGCCGACATCGCCCAGGCCATCCTGGAGGCCCGGGCGAAGCTCGGCAATCAGGCCAACGGCATGGTGCTGACCCTGGTCCTGGCCAGCAATTCCCGGGACTACAAGGATGCTCTGGACGCGGCCCTGCAGGCCAGCCGGGAACACCCCAGCCGGATCCTGCTGGTGATCCAGAGCACCGCCAAGGCGGATCGGCTCAATGCCGAGATCCGGATGGGCGAGGACGGCCCCGGCGAGATCATCACGCTGCGGCTGTCGGGCGAATTGGCCGATCACCCGCAAAGCGTCCTGTTGCCGCTGCTGCTGCCCGACTCCCCGATCGCGCTCTACTGGCCGGGCAAGGCACCCGAGGTGCTGCGGGACACCGCGCTGGGCTCGATCGCGACCCGACGCATCACCGATGCGCAGGCCTCGGCCAAGCCGCTGGACACCCTGCTGGAACGGGCCAAGGGCTACGAACCGGGCGACACCGACCTGACCTGGACGCGGCTCACGCGGTGGCGGGCGCTGCTCGCGGCCTCACTGGACCAGTGCTCCACCTACAAGGTCAATGGCGGTGTCATCGAGGCGGAGAAGGACAACGCCTCGGCAGTCCTGCTGGCAGCCTGGTTGGAGGACAAGCTCGGCGTGGACATCGACGTCGTCACCTCCGACGGCCCGGCCATCAGCGCCGTCCGGCTCTCCACCGTCGCCGGCGAGATCGTCATCGAGCGGGACCATGACCCGCTGGCGACCTACTCGATCCCCGGCCAGCCGAAACGTTCGGTCGCCTTGGCGAGGCGTCCCCTGACCGAGCTCCTCACCGAGGAACTGCGAAGGATGGATCCCGACGACGTGTACGCTGCCGCAACCCAGCAGCTACTGAAGCGGGCCGGGTCAAAGAAGAAGAAGTCGACGTCCGCGAAGGATTGATCTCGCTCATGCCTCGGTCTCCACGGATCCACCGCTATCGCGATGGCGACGAGTTGGTGGCTCGCGCGGCCAACATGTTGCTGCAGCGCCTCATCAGCCTGCAGGCCGGCGGCACGCACGTGCCGCAGTTGGGGCTCAGCGGCGGCCGGATCGCGAGCCAGGTGTACGCCGCGTTCGCCCAGGTCGCACCGCTGACGCCGTTCGATCCGGCATTGCTGGAGTTGTGGTGGACCGATGAGCGGTTCGTACCCTTGCATGACGATTTCCGGCACGCCGGCCAGACCCTGTCCAGTCTGGCCGGCGCGCTGGCTTTCGACCCGGCTCGGACCCATCCGATGCCGGCCGCCGATGGTCAGGTCGAGTTGGACCAGGCGGCCCGCGTGTACGCACAGGAGCTGGGCGACACCGTCTTCGACATCTGCATGTTGGGGATGGGGCCGGACGGTCACGTCGCTGCGATCTTCCCCGACCATCCCTCCTTCGAGCCGACCTCCCAGACGGTGATTCCGGTGCGGGACTCCCCCAAGCCTCCCGGCGAACGGCTCACTGTCAGCCTGTCGGTGTTGAACCGGTCCCGCGAGGTGTGGTTCGTCGTCAACGGCGCCGAGAAGGCCGCTGCCGTACGCGAGGCGCTGTCCGGCAACCCGGATGTGCCCGCGGCGCGGGTGGGCGGCTCGGTGAGGACCCTGTGGCTGGTCGACGAGCCCGCCGCCGCTGAACTCCCCTGGCACATCTGCGACCTGTGACATGAGTCGTTACGCCCACGAGCTGGCCACCGACATCGATCGGGACCACTACCAGCGGGCGGTCACCCGAGCCCACAGTCACGGCACCCTCACCACCGA
The DNA here is from genome assembly GCF_002250565.1 of Parenemella sanctibonifatiensis. Lineage (GTDB taxonomy): Bacteria > Actinomycetota > Actinomycetes > Propionibacteriales > Propionibacteriaceae > Parenemella > Parenemella sanctibonifatiensis. The sequence continues at coordinate 178,884 of NZ_NMVJ01000008.1, read as the reverse complement.
CCAGATGATTCGCCGGGTGCAGCAGATCGGCAGCGCTGCCACTCTGGGCGAGTTGGAAGAACAGATCGTCGACCTGCCCCGTCCCGACATCCCCTTGCCGCTGTACGAGTATGGCCAGCCGTCACGGTCCGCCGAGTCGGACGAGCAACCGCAGTCCGCGTCGTCCGCGGCCAGCGCGGATGAACCCATCGGGAGTGGTGCCAGCATCGGGCAGCCGGCCCGCATCGGCGAGACGGCGGCAGCGACCTTGCTCGACGGCGCCGCGGAGGAGCCACCGCGCCGCGGCCGTCGCGGCGCCCTGGCCTTCATCGCGCTGGTGGCGGTCGGCGTACCTGCCTGGTTGATGTTCACCCGCAACGACGACGCCGACCCGGCACCCGGTGCCGGGGCCAATGTCCCGGGATCCACGCAGAGCACCACCAGCAGCGCCACCACGACCAGTGTCGAGGAGACCGACACCCCGAGTGCGACCACGATTCCCGCGGCAACCGGATTCGGCCCGGACCGGACCACCGAGCTCTGGGAATTGCTGACCGGGGCAGGTATCGAGCGTGTCCACACCTTCACGATGCACGAGGACAACGCCGGGGTGATCGTGCCGGTGGAGGGACGTGACGACGCCCAGGACCAGGTCAGCATCAGCGACGGCGAGGTCACCCGCTCCCCCAACGGCCAGATCCCGACCGCTTGGTTTGACGACCCGTTCTTCCTCCTCAGCGACATCGACCCGGCCGTGGTGGCTCAGGTCGCCGCCGACTCCCCGGCCCGGTTGGAATCAGCAGGTGCGGTGAGCCACCTCATCATCGACAAGCAGGTCGAGTCGGCGTCTGCCCGGGACGGCGACGTCATCATCCGGGTCTACGTCTCCGGCGACGACTACGACAAGGGATCTGGGTCGGTGGCGTGGCAGACCGACGGCAGTCTCCACGAGGTCTACCACGGCTGACCGCGTACGCCGGCTCAACGGCGTACGCGGTCAGCTGCGTGTCGATCAGACGCGAACCGGATCAGGCGCGGGCCCGAATCAGTAGATGACCTCACCGCGAGCGCGACGGGCTCGCAGCAGCTCCAGCGCCTCGGCGAGGATCGCGTCGGCTTCGGAGTCGCTGCGGCGCTCCTTCACGTACGCCAGGTGGGTCTTGTAGGGCGTGATCTTCGGCGGCGGCGGCGGGTTTTCCGCATCCATGTTGGCCGGCAGCCCACAGCGGGGGCAGTCCCAGGCCTCAGGTGCCTGCACATCAGCGGCAAAGGCCGGGCGGGTCTCGTGTCCGTTGGAGCAGAAGTACGACACGTACAGCCGCGGGGCGGTGTCGCCACGCTCCGCTTCGCCCATGGGACCGGCACCGACACGGCTGCCTCGGATGGCGCTTCCACCGAGCACGTTGGACCTCTTTCGCTTGTGTTGGGGTTGTTGGAGAGAGCCGGAGGCTCAGATACCGAAGCGGTACATGAACAGCAACGCGATGATGCAGCCCACCCACAGGATCGACATCCCGATGGTGAACTGGTCGAGTCGCCGCTCTGCGATCGACTGTCCGCCCATCGAAGTGCTCATGCCACCGCCGAACAGGTCCGAAAGACCGGCCCCTCGACCTTTGTGGGCAAGGACCAGCAAGGCAATGATCACGCTCAGCACGATCAGGGCGATGGAAACCGCGAAAATCGGAACACTCACGCCGCAAAGAGTAACTGAAACACCGAAAAATCCCCACCCGAGCCGCCCGGTGAACGCCCGGGACAGCTCGGATGGGGATCTGCTCTCGCGTACCCGCTCAGCGCTGGTAGCCGGCGATCGCCGCGAACTCCTCGACCTTCAGGCTGGCGCCTCCGACCAGTGCGCCGTCGACGTCGGCCTGGCCCATGATGTCGGCCACGTTCCCGGCCTTCACCGAGCCGCCATAGAGCACGCGTACCGAGTCGGCCACGCCCTCGCCGTGATCCTCACGGATCGCGTCACGGATCGCCGCGCAGACTTCCTGGGCGTCCTCCGGGGTCGCCACCTCGCCGGTGCCGATGGCCCAGACGGGCTCGTAGGCCACCACGAGCGAGCCGACCTGTTCGGCGTTGATGCCCGCCAGCGAGCCACGCAGCTGGGTGACGGTGTACGCCACCTGCTCGCCTGCCTGGCGTACCTCCAGCGGCTCCCCCACACACACGATCGGGGTCATGCCGTGCGCGAGGATCTGCTTCGTCTTGGCGTTGACCACGGCATCGTCCTCACCGTGGTACTCACGCCGTTCAGAGTGACCGGCCAGCACGTAGCCGCAGTCCAGCTTGGCCAGCATCGCCGCGGACACCTCTCCGGTGTACGCCCCGGACTCGTGTGCCGAGACGTCCTGGGCTCCGAAGCCCAGGCTGAGCTTGTCGCCCTGGATCACGGTCTGCACGCTGCGCAGAGCGGTGAACGGTGGCAGCACCACCACCTCGACGGCGCCGTGGTCATGCTTGGCGTCGGCCAAGGTCCACGCCAGCTTCTGCACCAGGCCGGTGCCCTCGACGTGGTTGAGGTTCATCTTCCAGTTGCCCGCCATCAGCGGGGTGCGCTGTGCCATGCTCATGCCTCCAGGACGCTCAGGCCGGGCAGTTCCTTGCCCTCGAGGTATTCGAGGGAGGCGCCGCCACCGGTGGAAATGTGGCCGAAGTCATCATCGGCGAAACCGAGATCACGGACCGCAGCTGCGGAGTCACCGCCGCCCACCACGGACAGGCCGTCAACCTTGGTGAGGGCCTCGGCCACGGCACGGGTGCCGCCGGCGAAAGCCGCCATCTCAGCGACACCCATCGGGCCGTTCCAGAAGACGGTTCGGGCCTGGCCGATCACCTCGGCAAAGCGGGCCGCCGACTCCGGACCGATGTCGAGACCCATCTGGTCGCCCGGGATGGACTGCACCGCGACGGTGGTGGCCGGGGCGTCAGCCTTGAACTCCGGGGCGACGATGGTGTCGGTCGGCAGCAGGATCTCCTTGCCCAGCTCAGCCGCCTTGGCGAGGTAACCCTTGACGGTGGCGACCTGGTCCTCCTCCAGCAGGCTGGAGCCGACCTCGAAGCCCTGAGCCTTGAGGAAGGTGAACATCATGCCGCCGCCGATGACGACGGTGTCGGCCACGTTCAGCAGGTTGTCGATGACGGCCAGCTTGTCGGAGACCTTGGCGCCACCCAGCACCACCACGAAGGGCCGCTTGGGATCCTCGGTGAGCTGCTTGAGCACGTCCACCTCGGCCGCGACCAGCGAACCGGCAGCGGCGGGCAGCAGCTTCGCCACGTCGTAGACCGACGCCTGCTTGCGGTGTACGACACCGAAACCGTCGGAGACGAAGACGTCACCGAATTCGGCGTACTTCGCGGCCAGTTCCTGGCGCTCAGCCTCGTCCTTGGACTCCTCGGCGGGCTCGTAACGGACGTTCTCCAGCAGTGCGATCTCGCCCTCGGCCAGCGACGCCACGGTCGCGCGGGCGCCCTCTCCAACAACGTCGGAGGCCAGCTTGACCTCGGCGCCGAGCAGTTCGGACAGGCGCTTGGCGACCGGAGCCAGCGAGTACTCGGGCTTGACCTGACCCTTGGGGCGGCCCAGGTGGGCCATCGTGGTCACCTTCGCTCCGGCCTCCAGCAGCTTCTTCAGCGTGGGCAGCGCGGCGCGGATGCGACCGTCGTCGGTGATGGTGTCGCCGTCGAGCGGCACATTGAAGTCACAGCGGATGAGTACGCGCTTGCCGCGCAGATCTCCGAGGTCCTGAATCCCCTTCACGGGACCGTCCTTTCTTGGTGGGCTGGAAGAAGAACGGGGCGGGGTCGCTTGCGCGCCCCGCCCCGTACGCCAGTCTGGGTCGGGCAGCTCAGAGCTTGCCGCCGACGAGCACGGTGAGGTCGACCAGACGGTTGGAGTAGCCCCACTCGTTGTCGTACCAGGAGACGACCTTGATCTGGTCGCCGATCACCTTGGTCAGGCCGGCATCGAAGATGCTGGAAGCCGGGTCAGTCTCGATGTCCTTGGAGACGATCGGGTCCTCGGTGTAGGTGAGGATGCCCTTGAGCGGGCCCTCGGCGGCCTTCTTGACCGCTGCGTTGATCTCCTCGACGGTGGTCTCACGCGCGGCCTGGAAGGTGAGGTCGGTGGCCGAACCGGTGGGGACCGGAACGCGCAGCGCGTAGCCGTCGAACTTGCCCTTCAGCTCGGGCAGCACCAGGGCGACCGCAGCGGCAGCACCGGTCTTGGTCGGCACGATGTTGAGGGCAGCGGCGCGAGCGCGACGCAGGTCCTTGTGCGGGCCATCCTGGAGGTTCTGGTCAGCGGTGTACGCGTGGATGGTCGTCATCAGGCCCTTGACGATGCCGAATTCGTCATTGAGGACCTTCGCCAGCGGCGCCAGGCAGTTGGTGGTGCAGGAGGCGTTGGAGATGATGTGGTGCGCGGCCGGGTCGTAGTCGCCCTCGTTCACGCCCATCACGATGGTGATGTCCTCGTTCTTCGCCGGAGCGGAGATGACGACCTTCTTGGCACCCGCGTCGATGTGCTTCTGCGCGTCGGCGGCGGTGGTGAAGCGGCCGGTGGACTCGATGACGATGTCAACGCCGAGGTCGCCCCAGGGCAGCGCGGCCGGGTCCTTCTCCTCGAAGACCTTGATGGTCTTGCCGCCAGCGGTGATGCTCTCGGCGTCGGCGGTGACCTCACCGTCGAAACGGCCGAGGATCGAGTCGTACTTCAGCAGGTGGGCCAGAGTCTCGTTGTCGGTGAGGTCGTTGACGGCCACCACCTCGACGTCGGCGCCGGCGGCGACCAGCGCACGGTAGTAGTTGCGGCCAATGCGGCCGAAGCCGTTGATGCCAACCTTGATGGTCATGAAGTGAAACTCCTCAACTGGGTCGCGGCCGCCGGAGTCCGGGCGAACGAACCTGCCGAATCTCCCGATCGGCGACCAATGGACAAGGCCCATCCTAGCCCTGCCGGTAGGGGGCTCCGCGATCGGACCGGACCCCCCACTGGTCTGCTCAATGCCCGTCCGGCCAAGAATTTTCGGTCCTGAGCCGGTCAGTCCTCGAGCATGTCAGAGGTCAGGTTTGCCTCGGTGCCGGGGATGCCCAGCTCCGCCGCCCGCTTGTCTGCGGTGGCGAGCAGCCGACGAATCCGCCCAGCAATCGCATCCTTGGTCAACGGCGGCTTGTGGAGCTGACCCAGTTCCTCCAGCGACGCCTGCTTGTGCTCCACCCGGAGCATGCCAGCGGCCCGAAGGTTGTCGGGCAGGTCATCGCCCAGGATCTCCAGGGCGCGCTCCACCCGAGCACCCGCCGCGACGGCGGCACGAGCCGACCGGCGCAGGTTGGCGTCGTCGAAGTTGGCCAGTCGGTTCGCCGAGGCGCGGACCTCCTTGCGCATCCGGCGTTCCTCCCAGGCCAGCAGGGATTCATGTGCCCCCATCCGCGTCAGCAGCGCCGAGATGGCGTCACCGTCCCGGATCACCACCCGATCCACCCCGCGTACCTCGCGGGACTTCGCGGTGATGCCGACGCGCCGGGCGGCACCGACCAACGCCAGCGCGGCCTCCCCGCCGGGTGCGGTCACCTCCAGCGACATCGAGCGGCCCGGTTCGGTCAGCGAACCGTGGGCCAGGAACGCGCCCCGCCAAGCGGCAACAGCGTCGCAGTCGCCGCCGCTGACGACCTGGGGCGGCAGTCCCAGGGTGGGACGACCGCGGCCGTCGACCAGTCCGGTCTGACGGGCCAAAGATTCGCCGTCCTTGATGAGACGCAGCAGATAGCGAGTGCCGCGGCGCAACCCCGAACCGCTCACCACCACCAGTTCGCTGTCCAAGCCGTACAACTCGGTGATGGAACTGCGCAGTCGTCGAGCAGCGGCACCGGTGTCCAACTCAGACTCAACCACAATCCGACCACCGGCCAGGTGCAGGCCGCCGGAGAAACGCAGGGTCGCCGCGATCTCAGCGCGGCGGCAGCAGGGCTTGGTGACCTCGACGGTCGACAGTTCCGCCTTCAGCTGCTGAGTCATCGCCATGGCGCAATCTTGGCACATGCGTTCCAGCCGCGGTGGGCGTCAGTTGAGACCCATGACCTCGGCGTACGCCGAGGCCAGCCGCAGCGGGTCGTGGCGGGGTGAGCCATCACGCATCGCCAGGTCCTGCACCACCAGCTCGGCACCCAGCGCCGTCGCGTACGCCTCCATGTGGCGCCGCTCGGAGGCGACGAATCCAGAATCGGCCAGGACCACGTCGAGCCGGAGCTGCGGTGCATGCTCGGCCAGGATCTCGAGGTGTTGGGCGGGGCTGACTCCCTGGGTCTCACCGGCTGGTTCCAGGTTGAGGACCAGACACCGATGGGCCTCGGTGGTGATGATGGCATGGGCCAGGTCGGGCACCAGCAGGTGCGGGATGACCGAGGTGAACCAGGACCCCGGCCCCAAGGTGACCCAGTCGGCCTCCATGATCGCGGCGATCGACTCCGGCGTCGACGGCGGCGAGTCCGGCATCAGGCGTACGGCAACGACCTCACCTGAGGTGGTGGCGACGGTGGCCTGCCCGGTGATGGTGACCGGGTCGTCGGGACGGTCCGGATCGTCGCCGATCACGTCCGCCTCGATCACCAACGGCACCGAGGACATTGGCAACACCCGGCCGCGGGCGCGCAGCAGCCTGCCGACCATGTCGAGGCCAGCCACCGGATCCAGTTGCTGCCACAACCCGGCGATCAGCAGGTTGCCGATGGCGTGGCCGGCCAACGGGCCCTCGCCGCCGAATCGGGACTGCAGCACCTTCGCCCAGGTGCGCCCGGTGTTGTCATCACCACACAACGCCGCCAGCGCCATCCGTAGGTCGCCGGGGGGCAGACAGTCGAGCTCGTCCCGCAGCCGTCCCGACGAGCCGCCGTCGTCGGCGACGGTCACGACGGCGGTGAGTTGGTCGGTGACCCGGCGCAGCGCGCTCAGATTGGCGTGCAGGCCGTGCCCGCCGCCCAAGGCCGTGACCCGGGGCAGCTCAAGCATCCCCTCGACCCTCATGCGCGCTCCAGGTCCCGGTGGATCACCGAGGTCGGGATGTCCTTGGAACGCAGCATCTCGGCGATGGCCTCCGACATCGCCACCGAACGGTGTCGGCCACCGGTGCAGCCCACCGCCAGCGTGACGAACCGTTTGCCTTCCCGCACGTAGCCTTCATGGGCGATCTGGATCAGGTCCTCCAGGCCGCGGAGGAAATCGCGGGCGCCGGGTTGGGCCAGGACGTACTCGCTGACCGGAGCGTCACAGCCGCTGTGGGGTCGCAACTCAGGCACCCAGTGCGGGTTGGGCAGGAAGCGGACGTCCACCACGGTGTCGGCGTCGATGGGCAGCCCGTGCTTGAACCCGAAGGACATCACCGCAACCCGAAGTCGATCCTCGTCGGGGCCGCCGTAGGCGTTGGTGACTCGGGCACTGAGCTGGTGGACGTTGATCGAGGACGTGTCGATGACCAGGTCGGCCGACGCTCGCATCGAAGACAGCAGAGCGCGTTCTCGGCGCAGCCCGTCGAGCAGGGTGTCATCGGCCTGCAGCGGCAGCGGGCGGCGTACCGACTCCTGCCGCCGCACGATCACCTCGTCACTGGCCTCCAGGAACAGAATCTCCGGGTCGGCGCCGGCCTCGGCCAGCGCCCTCAGACCACCAGCCAGGTCCTCGAACATCGCCCGGGTGCGGACGTCGGCGACCACCGCCAACTGGCGGATCCCCTTGTCGCTGACCACTTGGGCCAGTTCCAGCAGCATGCCTGGCGGAAGGTTGTCCACGACGTACCAGCCGAGGTCCTCGAGAGCGTGTGCCGCGGTGCGCCGGCCGGCACCCGAGACGCCGCTGACGATGACCACGCGCAACTCCGAGGGCAGTTCGCCCCCGGCGTCCCAGGTGTCGTCACCCACGTTCATCTCGGCTCCTTCCCTGACAGCCTCAGTCCTGGTCGACCTACGACCACGGTAGAGCGCAGCCTAGTTGGCTTGCTCCCCCGCGGTCAGTCCAGCACCTCACCGGTGGCCATGTTGACCGCTTCACCGGCCGGCTGGTCGCGCAGCGCGTCGACCACTGCTTGGGCGGTGGCCGGCCCGAAGCCGGGCAGCTCGGCAATCTCGGTCGCGGTCGCGGCGCGCAGCTTCCTCACCGAGCCGTAGCGGCGCATCAGCGTGGTGCGGCGCACCTCCCCCAGCCCCGGCACCGAGTCCAGCACGGACTCCACCATCGCCTTGGTGCGGCGGCCGCGGTGGTGGGTGATGGCAAACCGGTGCGCCTCGTCGCGGAGCCGCTGCAGCAGATAAAGGCCCTCGCTGGTGCGCGGCAGGATCACCGGGTGGTCGTCGTCAGGGACCCAGACCTCCTCCAGTCGCTTGGCCAGGCCACACAACGGGATGTCGATGCCGAGCTCGGCCATCGCCTGCTGGGCGGCCGCCACCTGGGGTTGACCGCCGTCGACCACGACCAGCCCCGGGGCGTACGCGAACTTCTTCGGCGCACCAGTGTCGGGGTCGCGCAGTTGAGGGGCATCGGCGCTGCCGTCGTCGCGGGCCTGCGCGGCGCTGTCCTGCTCGGCGAGCATCCGGCGGAATCGGCGGGTGATGACCTCGTGCATCGACTTCACGTCGTCGGAGTGATCCGTGCTGCGGATGATGAAGCGGCGATACTCGCTCTTGCGGGGCAGGCCATCCTCAAAGACCACCATCGATCCGACGATCTCCTGGCCTTGGGTGTGGGAGATGTCATAGCACTCGATCCGCAGCGGCGGCTCGTCCAGGTCCAAGGCGGTGGCGATCTCCTCGAGAGCCCGGTTGCGCGTGGTGAGGTCCGCGGCCCGTTTGACCTTGTGTTTGCTCAGGGTCTCACCGGCGTTGCGGGTGACGGTCTCGAGCAGGATCCGCTTGTCGCCGCGCTGCGGCACTCGGACCTTGACCGCCGAGCCGCGCAGTTCGGTGAGCAGTTCCGCCATCGCGTCCTCGCCACTGGCCGGAGCGTGGGAGACCAGCACCTCGCGGGGCACGGTGGGGCCGTCGGTCGCGTCCGTCTCGGCGTACAACTGGAGCAGGAAACTCTCCATCAGGCTGCTGGTGTCTGCGTCGTCGACCCGGTCAGCGACCCAACCGCGTTCGCCCCGCACCCGGCCACCGCGCACGTGGAAGATCTGTACGCCGACCTCCAACGGGTCATCGGCCAGGGCGACCACATCAGCGTCTGTGCCGTCAGGCAGCACGATCGCGTTCTTCTCGGTGGCCTTGCGCAGGGCGGCCAAGTCGTCACGCAGCACGCCGGCGCGTTCATACTCCATCGCCTCGGCCGCTCGGGCCATCTCCCGTTCCAGGCGGCCGATCATCGCCTTGCTGCGCCCCGACAGGAAGGCGACCATGTCGGCGGCAATCTCGCGGTGCTGCTCGGGTGACACGCGGCCGACGCAGGGGGCCGAACACTTGTCGATGTAGCCGAGCAGGCAGGGCCGGCCGGCCGCCTTCGCGTTGTTGAAGACGCCCTTGGAACAGGAGCGCATCGGGAACACCCGCAGCAGCAGATCGACCGTTTCGCGGATGGCCCAGGCCTGCCCGTAGGGACCGAAGTAGCGGGTGCCCTTGCGCTTGGCGCCGCGGCCCACGAAGATCCGCGGAAACTCCTCACTCCAGGTGATCGCCAGCCAGGGGTAGGACTTGTCATCGCGGTACTTGACGTTGAAGCGGGGGTCGTACTGCTGGATCCAGGTGTATTCCAGCTGCAGCGACTCAACCTCGGTCGCGACCACGGTCCATTCGACCCGTTCGGCGGTGCGCACCATGGTCTGGGTACGCGGGTGGAGTCCCGCGAGGTCGCCGAAGTAGGAGTTCAGGCGTTGTCGCAGGTTCTTCGCCTTGCCGACATAGATGACCTGCCCGGTCCCGTCGATGAAGCGATAGACGCCGGGCTCGGTCGGGATCGTGCCGGGCGCCGGACGATAAGTTGCCGGATCCGCCATTGCTTCAGAGTAGTTCGTCGCTGTGACATGGCGGACCTGAACGAGGTCGCCGGACCATCCTCGGATGCAGGATCAAAAGCTGCTGGTCAGGGCGGCTAGGTTTGACTCCGACCACAGGAGGAAGACATGACGCCGAGCCGCCGCATGATTCTCGGGAGCGCAGCCGCTCTCACCGCCGCCGTCGCCACGGGCTGCCAGCGCGGAGTGAAGCAGCCCGCCGAGGTGGCGCCGCTGACCATCAAGAAGTCCGACATCCCGGTCGGCCAAGCCGTCATCTTCACCGAGGGCTACGTCGTCTCCCAGCCCGTTGAGGGCGAGTTCCACGCCTACTCCAACATCTGCACCCACCAGCACTGCCCGATCGGCCGCATCATCGACGGCGTCGCCGAATGCAGCTGCCACGGATCCCGCTTCGACCCAACGGACGGATCGGTCGTCCAAGGACCCGCGACTGTCGGCCTCACCGAGGCACTCATCACCGATCAGGGCGAGGAGCTCAAGCTGCAGCTGTGAGGCTGCAATCGGTCCGACCACTCGCACGCCACCTGCACCTGGCTCGACGCTGCCGTGGCGCCGCGCCAGTGGAGTCGGCCGCGCAATCAAGGCCACGGGGCTCGGCGGCCGCATTCACCGACGGTCGACTCACCTCACGAGCAATCTGCACACGTTTGTTCGATTGCACACCCGAGGCTCTCGTTTTTGTCGGCGCCCCCAGGTAGACTGAAGGCATTCAATCGAACATCAGTTCGGCGCATCGATGGAGGTGAATCCCGTGACCGATCCACACACCGCAGCAGCGCTCGAGGTGATCTCTGAGATCCGTGCCGCTCGGCAGGAGAGGTTGGAGGCGGAGGCGCGGGAGTTCATGAAGGTCGCCGAGTTTGCCGACCTCTACGACGCCGACTGGTACGCCATCGAGTACCCGAACGGCCCCGGCCCGGTCGGGGAACGGTTGGTGCGTCCTGGCGGTGAGGGGACGCCGTTGGTCGGCGAGTTCTGTGTTCTCGAGTTGGGTGCGGCGCTGGGGATCTCGGGTGACGAAGCACACCTGTTGCTCGCGGATTCACTCGCGTTGCGGGGTCGGTTCCCGAAGACGTGGACAGTGCTCGGTGAAGGGAAGCTGCGGGTGTGGCAGGTACGCCGCCTCATCGGCGAAACCCGCGAGCTGCCCGTCGAGCTGTGCACCAAGATCGACGCCCAGGTCGCGGAGTTCGGGACCTCCATGGGCAAACAAGCCCTCAAGAACCTGATCGAAGCCATCGTCCTCGAACACTCACCCGAAACCGCACAGACTGCGCACGAGGCGCAGCTCGCCGGCCGGCATGTATCGATCGACCACCGCGGCGACGGCGTCGTCCGTGAAATTCATGCCAGCGTCGACGTGACCACCGCGATCCACCTGGACGCGCAACTGAATCGGATCGCGACGATCATCGGCCAGAGCCAACTCCGCAACCGCCAAGCCGACACCACTACAGGCGATGTGCCAGCGACCATGGACCCGCGCGAGATCCGCAGGGCCCTCGCGTTGGGGATCCTCGCCACGCCGGCCCGGGCCCTGCACCTGCTGCAGGACTCGCTGATCGACGAGCTTGATGACGCCGAGCTGACCGCCGCGCCAGGGGATGCGGATCTGAACCTTGGCGGTGGAGCTGCAGAGGGACAGGGCACTGGGTGCCCGATGGCGAGTTCACCCGCTCACACCTGCGGGCAGATCACTGTCGACCCGACCAAGCTCCTGCCGAAAGCCCAGTTGATCGTCCACGTGACCGATGCCAGCCTGAAGGACGGCGGCGTTGCCCGCGTTGAAGGCGTCGGCCCGGTCCTCACCAGCTGGTTGAAAGACCTCCTGGCTGACTCCCACGTGACCGTCCGGCCGGTGTTGGCACCGGACCAGGCCTGGGCGACCGAGACGTACGAGATCCCCGAAGCCATGCGCGAATGGGTGACACTCAGAAACCCGAGGTCGATGTTCCCGTTCTCGAACCGCAACAGCGGCCACCTCGACATCGACCACACCCAACCCTGGATCCTCCCGCCGCTGGCAGTCCTCCCCGACCCAGACACCCAAGACGGGGACCCGCCGGACCGGCATCCACCCGACGGCCATCCACCTGAAGATCTGCCACAGACCCGGCCCGGCAACCTCGCACCCCTCACTCGTAAGGAACACCGCGCCAAAACCCACGCCAGCTGGCATGTCGTCCAACCCAGCCCAGGCATCCTCCTGTGGACCTCACCACTCGGCTTCCACTACCTCGTCACCGCCAGCCACTGCTGGCTCATCCACGACCCCCACGACACCATCAACGAAGACGCCACAGCAGCCGCGGCCTGAACACCACCACCTGACAGCCCCCGCCCCACCGGGGCCATCAGGCTGCCCAGTCCACCGGCCAGTACTCTCCGTCACCGGCCATGGGGTCGGAGCCAAGCCGTTTCACCTCAGGCCACCGCGATGGCGTCCAACTCGACCAATTGGCCCGGCACCGCGAGTCCGGCGACGCCGAGCATCGTGGTGGTGGGCGCGACCCCTGCCTGAGCTCGCCCAAGGCGAGGAGGTCGGCGAGGTCGACCACACCCCGTACCCGGCGAGCAAGCTGGAGCTGGCCCTCCTGCCACCGGAGCTCATCACCGCGCCTGGCCCGGAGTACCACCCGTCACAGCTGGACTACGGCATGCAGCTCAGCCTCGAGGTCACCGCTGGCGACCGCTTGTGGGCGGCGTGGGCGGCCGGTGGCGACAGTGACTGGGCCTTCACCCTGCTGGCGCGCAGCGATGATCGCGGCGACACCTGGTCCGACCCGATCCTGGTGATCGACCCGAGCAATGGGCCCGAGCTGCGCCGCCGCACATTGGTGGCGAATCTGTGGTGTGACCCTGGCGGCCGGCTCTGGTTCTTCTTCGATCAGTCAGTCGGCTTCTTCGACGGGCGAGCTGGCGTGTGGGCCATCCACACCGACATCCCGGATGCCACGAAGCCCACTTGGTCGAAGCCCCAGCGGATCTGGCACGGCGCGGCCCTCAGCAAGCCTACGGTCGCCACCGACGGCACCAGGCTGCTGCCGGTGTCCCTGTGGAACCGCAGCAAAATCCACGACCCACGCATGGCCGACGAGCAGCATGAGCTCGACGAACTTCGAGGAGCGCATGTGCTCGCCTCCACAGACGAAGGACTCACCTGGCACCGCCGCGGTTGCGTTCGGTTCGAGGAATCCGCCGTCGACCGCGCTGAGGTTCGGTGCCCTACTTCGACGTCGCCTTGGCTCGCGCCTTCTTCGCAGGAGCCTTCTTGGCGGGCCCCTTCTTCGCAGGAGCCTTCGTGGCCGGCGCCTTCTTCTCCGCTCCCGCCTTGCTGGAACGAGCCGCCCGGGAGGTGGCTGAGGCAACCTGCTCACCGACCGGCACCGGCTGCTCATTGAGCACCTCAGCCAGGAACTGGCCGGTGTACGAGGCCGGGATCGCAGCAATCTGTTCGGGGGTGCCCTCGGCGATCACCTCACCGCCACCCGAGCCGCCTTCGGGGCCCATGTCGATGACCCAGTCGGCCATCTTGATGACATCCAGGTTGTGTTCGATCACCAGCACGGAGTTGCCGTTGTCGACCAGCCGGTTGAGCACGCCGAGCAGCTTGCGGATGTCCTCGAAGTGCAGACCCGTGGTCGGCTCGTCCAGCACGTACAGAGTGCGGCCGGTGCTGCGCCGCTGCAGTTCGCTGGCGAGCTTGACGCGCTGCGCCTCGCCACCGGACAGGGTCGGCCCAGCCTGCCCCAGACGTACATAGCCAAGACCCACGTCCACCAGCGTCTGCAGGTGCCGGGAGATCAGCGGCAGCGCAGCGAAGAAGTCGAGGGCCTCCTCGATCGGCATCGCCAACACCTCGGCGATCGACTTGCCCTTGTAGTGCACCTCGAGCGTCTCGCGGTTGTAGCGCGCACCGCCACACACCTCACATGGCACGTAGACGTCGGGCAGGAAGTTCATCTCGATCTTGATGGTGCCCTCGCCCATGCAATTCTCGCAGCGACCGCCCTTGACGTTGAAGCTGAATCGGCCGGGTTGGTAGCCACGCACCTTCGCCTCAGGGGTCTCCGCAAACAGCCGCCGCATGTGGTCGAACACGCCGGTGTAGGTCGCCGGATTGGACCGAGGTGTACGCCCGATGGGCGACTGATCAACGTGGATCACCTTGTCGAGCTGGTCGGTCCCCTCGATCCGCCGATGCCGGCCCGGCACGGTGCGGGCCCGGTGCAGTTCCTTGGCCAGCGCCCTGTGCAGGATCGAATTGACCAGGGTGGACTTGCCGGAACCAGACACGCCGGTGACCGCCACCAGCTGGCCCAGCGGCACGTCGACCGACACATTGCGCAGGTTGTTCTCCTGGGCCTCGACGATGCGCAGCGCCCGCTCCGGATTGCGACCGCGGCGAGCGGCGGGCAGCGGGATCGAGCGGCGACCGGTCAGGTACTGCCCGGTCAGCGAGTGCTCACAGGCCAACAACTCCGACACCGGACCACTGACCACGACATTGCCGCCGTGCTCGCCAGCACCGGGGCCGATGTCGACGGCCCAGTCGGCGACCCGGATGGTGTCCTCGTCGTGCTCCACCACGATCAGCGTGTTGCCGAGGTCCCGGAGCCGCACCAAGGTGTCGATGAGGCGCCGGTTGTCCCGTTGGTGCAGGCCGATCGAGGGCTCGTCCAAGACGTACAGAACCCCGACCAGGCCCGACCCGATCTGGGTCGCGAGCCGAATCCGTTGCGCCTCACCACCGGACAGCGTCGCTGCCGGCCGGGAGAGCGTCAGATAGTCCAGACCGACGTCCAGCAGGAACTCCAGCCGGATGTCGATCTCCTTGACCACACGCTGGGCGATCGCCGCCTCGCGCTCGCTCAGCTCGACTGTCGCCAGAAACTCACGCGCCTGCGCGATCGACAGGTCCGCCACCTCGGCGATGCTCTTGTCCCCCACCGTCACCGCCAGACTGGTCGGCTTCAGCCGAGCACCCTGACAGGTCGGACACGGCACTTCGCGCATGAAGCCACCGAACCGCTCCCGCGCCGAGTCCGTCTCGGCCTCACCGTGACGACGCTTGACGTAAGGGATGACGCCTTCGTACTTGGCGTTGTAGACCCGGGTGCGCCCCCAGCGGTTCTTGTGGCTGACCGTCACCTTCTCCGGGATTCCGTGCAGCAGCAGGTCCTGTATCGAGCGGGGCAAGTCCCGCCACGGCGTGTCCAGGCTGAAGTCATGCTCCTTGGCCAGGGCGCCGAACAGGTTCTGGAAGTAGCCAGCGATGTGAGCATGGGCCCACGGCGCGACCGCGCCGTCATTCAGGCTCAACGAGTCGTCGGGGACGATCAGGTCGAAGTCGACCTCCATCGTGGTGCCCAGGCCCGTGCACGCCGGACAGGCGCCCCACGGGCCATTGAAGGAGAACTGACGCGGCTCGAGCTCCTCCATCTGTACGTCGTGGCCGTTGGCGCAGGCGAGCCGCTCCGAATAGCGGCGTTCCCGCTCCGGGTCCGCGGCAGGCAGGTCGACGAAATCGATCGCCACCACACCGTCGGCAAGTCGAAGGGCGGTCTCCACCGAGTCAGTGAGTCGGCGTTTCGCAGACGGCTTGATCGCCACCCGGTCCACGACGACGTCAATGTTGTGTTTACGCTGCTTGTCCAGCGCCGGCGGATCCGTGAGCGGATGGACCTGATCGTCGATCCGGACGCGGGCGTACCCCTCGCTCGCCAGCCGTCGCAGCAGGTCGACGTGTTCGCCCTTACGGCCCCGCATCACCGGAGCCAGCACCTGCAATCGGGTGCCCTCGGCCAGTTCGAGCAGCCGGTCCACGATCTGCTGCGGGGTCTGTCGGGTGATCGGCGCACCACATTCAGGGCAGTGTGGCCGGCCCGCCCGCGCGAACAGCAACCGCAGGTAGTCGTAGACCTCAGTGATGGTGCCGACCGTGGAGCGCGGGTTGCGGTTGGTCGACTTCTGGTCGATCGACACTGCCGGCGACAGGCCTTCGATGAAGTCCACGTCAGGCTTGTCCATCTGCCCCAGGAACTGGCGGGCGTACGCCGACAGCGACTCGACGTAGCGTCGCTGCCCCTCGGCGAAGATCGTGTCGAAGGCGAGTGATGACTTCCCCGATCCCGACAGGCCGGTGAAGACGATGAGGGCGTCCCGGGGCAACTCCACCGACACATTGCGGAGATTGTGTTCCCGGGCACCACGCACGACGAGTTGATCAGTCACGGCGCCATCCTAGAACCCACCCACGACAGAAACTGTCCGGATCTGTGACGGCCCCGGTCGCGGTGGGTGGTCACGACCGCGGGCAGGGCCTAGGTTGGACCCATGTCTGCCCCCGACAGCCCCGGCACCGAATTCCCCGGTCCCGACATCGTCCGCCACCGTGTCCAGGAGGCGACCCAACGCCTGCTCGGGGACACGATCTCGTTGTCCGACGAGGACTGGCAGGCACCATCGGCGCTGCCCGGCTGGACCCGGGCCCACATCGCCAGCCATCTGGCTCGTAATGCCGAGGGCCTGGCGGGCTTGTTGGAACAGGTCCGGGCCGGCGAACCCGCGGCCGTCTACGACTCCGCCGACGCCCGCGACCTCGCCATCGAGCGCGGGTCGGAACGGTCCGGGCTCGACCTCCAGATCGACCTCGACACCAGCGCCGGTCAACTCGCCCAGGCCTGGAGCAACGTGCCCGCCGAACTGTGGCAGGAAGAGGTGACCATGGGCACCCGCCGGGTTGCGCTGGGTCTCGCCCCGCTGGCACGACTCCAAGAGGTGTTGGTGCACCACGTCGACCTGGCCTGCGGTTTCAGCTTCGAGGACATCCGCGCCGACACCGCCGTCTGGCTGCTGCGCTGGACCGGCCTGCAGCGGCGAATGCCACCCACCACCCTCACCACCGACGATGGTCAGACCATCGTGCTGGGTGGGACCGCTGACGACTCCGAGCAGCCGGTGGACGACAATGATGAACCACGCCGATTGGTGGGTCATCCGGCTCGGTTGCTGGGCTGGCTCACCGGTCGCGTCGATGCCAACGCGGTACAGGGCGCCGGCCCCTCCGGACGGCCTCTGTGAGGAGTGAGGAGCAGCTGTGACCTCGGAACACCATCCGGCTTTCCACACCGAGCCCGGCGCGGGCCCGGTGACCTTGGTCGAGTCTGCCGAGCTCACCGTCCGCAAAGTGGCGGTCGGCCCCATGGACAACAACGCCTACCTGCTTCGTACGCCGCGCACCAGCGCCCTCATCGATGCGGCGGCCGAGGCGGACACCATCGCCGCCGAGCTTGCTGGACGTCCGGTGGCGGCGATCATCACCACGCACCAACACCACGACCACATCGGCGCTCTCTCCGAGCTCATCCTGGCGACCGGAGCCGAACCGGTCTGTGGCGAAGCCGACGCGGATGCCATCCGTGAACAGACCCGGGTGCTGTGCCGGCCGGTGGTCCACGGCGAACGAATCGCGATCGACGATGGCCTCGAACTCGAAGTGATCAGCCTGGTCGGCCACACGCCTGGATCCATCACCTTGGTGCTGCAGACCCAGGACCGCACGCTGTTGTTCACCGGCGACTCGCTCTTTCCCGGCGGCCCGGGCAAGACCGGATCGCCGCACGACTTCGCCTCGTTGATGGACCATCTGACTGAACGCATCTTCGACCGTTTTGAGGACGCCGAAGTCCATCCGGGACACGGTGATTCGACCACGCTGGCCGCGGAGCGGCCACACCTGCACGAGTGGCGCGCCCGCGGTTGGTGAAATCAGGCCGCAGCGTCGCTCAGGCCACAGAATCGCGGAGGGCAACCGCCGCACGCAGCACGTGCCCAGCCTCACCGACATACCAGTTGTCCCCCCCCCCAGCCGGTCCCGTACCGCTCCCGCAGCGCATCGAAGAACCGCAGCACGTCAGCGCCGTCCCCCATCAGCACCGCGGAGCCGGGTCGTAGTCGTACACGAACACGGTGCCGGGGATGCCGTACGGATCCTGCTCTGCGGTGTTGAGGTGGTCCAGGTACCACTGAAGGTAGTTGGCCAACGTCGCCGGGATCTGTGGGTCGGACACCTGGGCGAGTCCCATCGGCCCCCAGGACACGAAATAGGGCGTGATGGTGGTGTCGTTCGGGGCCAGCAGCGCGCCGCTGGGCAGCCGCTTCGACAGGATGAAGTCGGCTTGCTCGTCGATCATGCGGTCGACCGATGAGGAAGTCGGACGCGGCGCCGCGTGAGCCCCGAGGGTTGGCGGGACCGCTGCGGCCACAGCCGCAAGTCCGGCCGCGCCGAGCACGCTGCGACGGGTGAGAGTTCGGCTCTCACGGCGCCATGGGTCGGGGTGGTGATTCATCAGGAGCTCCTTCGCTGGACGATGAACTGCTGACGACCCTAGCCTGCCTTCGCGCGTGTCGGAACCCTGCTTACTTCGTCGCCTCCACCATCTGTCGCAGCTCCTTCTTGAGGTCGGAGACCTCGTCACGCAACCGCGCAGCCAGCTCAAACTCGAGGTTCTGCGCCGCGGCATGCATCTGGTCGGTCAGCTGGTGCACCAGATCGGCGAGCTCTGCTGCGGGCAGTTCGGACCGGGCAGCAGAGTTCGGCAGCCCCGGCGTGGGCGCCACCGGCTTGTCCGAAGTGCGGGTCCGCTTCATCAACTCGTCGGTGTCGGCATCCTCGCGGGCCAGCATGTCGGTGATGTCGGCGATCCGCTTGCGCAGCGGCGTCGGGTCAATGCCGTGTTCCTTGTTGTACGCGATCTGGATGTCGCGGCGCCGGTTGGTCTCCTCGATCGCGCGTTCCATCGAATCGGTGATCTTGTCGGCGTACATGTGGACCTGACCGTTGACGTTGCGGGCGGCACGGCCGATGGTCTGGATCAGCGACCGATCACTGCGCAGGAAGCCCTCCTTGTCTGCGTCCAGGATCGCCACCAGTGACACCTCAGGCAGGTCCAGGCCCTCCCGCAACAGGTTGATGCCGACCAGCACGTCGTACTCGCCCATCCGCAACTCCCGCAGCAGCTCGACCCGACGGAGGGTGTCGACCTCGGAGTGCAGATAACGCGTCTGGACACCGTTCTCGAGCAGATAGTCGGTGAGGTCCTCGGCCATCTTCTTGGTCAGCGTGGTCACCAGCACCCGCTCGTTGCGGGCGGTGCGCTGCCGGATCTCGCCCATCAGGTCATCGATCTGTCCCTTGGTCGGCTTCACGACCACCTCGGGGTCGACCAGGCCGGTGGGTCGGATGATCTGCTGCACGACGCCATCGCTGCGGGCGGTTTCGTACGCCCCTGGCGTCGCTGACAGATAGACCGTCTGGCCGATACGTTCGGTGAACTCCTCGAACCGCAGCGGCCGGTTGTCCATCGCGCTCGGCAGTCGGAAACCGAAGTCGACCAGGGTGCGCTTGCGGGACATGTCGCCCTCATACATGCCGCCGATCTGCGGCACGGTCACGTGGGACTCGTCGATGACCAGCACGAAGTCCTCGGCGAAGTAGTCCAGCAGACAGTTCGGGGCCGACCCGGGCGCGCGGCCATCGATGTGGCGCGAGTAGTTCTCGATGCCCGAACAAGTGCCGATCTGACGCATCATCTCGATGTCATAGCTGGTCCGCATCCGCAGCCGCTGCGCCTCCAGCAGCTTGTTCTGGGTCTCCAACTCAGCCAGCCGCTCCTCGAGCTCGGCCTCGATGCCCGCGATCGCGCGCTCCATCCGCTCCGGCCCGGCGACGTAGTGGCTGGCCGGGAAGATGTACATCTCGGAGTTCTCCCGGGTCACCTCACCTGTGAGCGGGTTGAGGGTGGACATCTGGTCGATCTCGTCGCCGAAGAACTCGACCCGCCACGCCAACTCCTCCCACATCGGAAACACCTCGACCGTGTCGCCCCGGACCCGGAAGGTGCCACGGGTGGCAGCCAGGTCGTTGCGGGCGTACTGGATGCCGACCAGCTGGTGCAGGAAGTCGTCACGGTCCAGTGTCTCCCCCACCTGGAGCCGGATCATCCGGTCGACGTACTCCTGGGGCGTGCCCAGACCGTAGATCGCTGACACGGTGGCGACCACGATGCAGTCCCGCCTGGTCAATAGTGAGGCGGTTGCGGAGTGCCGCAGCCGCTCCACCTCCTCGTTGAGGGAGGAATCCTTCTCGATGTAGGTGTCGGTCTGCGGGACGTACGCCTCAGGTTGGTAGTAGTCGTAGTAACTGACGAAGTACTCGACGGCGTTCTCCGGGAAGAAGTGACGCAGTTCGTTGGCGAACTGGGCCGCCAAGGTCTTGTTGGGCTGCATCACCAGCACCGGACGCTGCAACCGCTCGGTGAGCCAAGCAACCGTCGCAGTCTTGCCGGTGCCGGTCGCACCCAGCAGCACCACGTCCTGTTCGCCGGCCCTGATCCGCTCCTCCAGCGCGTCGATCGCGGCCGGCTGGTCACCGGCGGGCTCAAAGTCGCTGTGGACGCGAAAGTCGGCCACCTTGCGCTGCAGATCGGTCACGGGTCGCATGACCAACAGCGTACGCGGGCTGGCCGACAGTTTTCGCTGGTAGCGCAGCGGCTCAGCCTTCGGCCAAGTCCTCGAGACCGGTGCTCACGATGCCGGCCCACTCGGGGCCGTACTCCTGGGTCTTGTCCGGGGAGGCGATGAGCACGCCGAGCAGGGCCTTACCGGTCTCCTTGTGGACGAAATAGACGGCGCTGACCCGGATCTTGGACGAACCGCCGCCCGTACTCGAGGTCCCGACAAGGTGACTCTCGGTGCCATACAAGGCCGGATGGATGTCGAGCGTGAGCAAGTCGCCCCGCTCGGCGTTCTGGACAGTCCCACGCTCCTCCAGCTGGTCGAGGTAGTTCGTCATTGCCTCGTCCGAGGTGTGCCCCGGCGCGAATCGGCCCGGCTGGATGTAGATCTGGGTGCCGTCCTTGGCCAGCGTCACCGATCGGTCGTCCTGCTTGACGATGTCCCAGTCCCTCGGCACCGTGAAAGTGATCCCGGAGATCGTGACTTCCTCGTCACCGCTTTGCGGCGTCTGGGTCGGCGGCGCCGATGTCGGCCCCGACGAGGTCGGCCCACTGGTGGGTTCGGTGGTCTGCGGAGCCGTGGTCGGCGGCATCTGCGGCGGTGGCGGATCCTCCTCCTTGGTGAGGAACCATGCCGCGCCTCCGATACCGGCGACCGCGATCAGCGCTGCCACCACGATGCCCACGATCATGGTGGTGGAGGCCCGCTTGGGGCCGGACGGCGGCCGCTGACCGTAGCCGCCCTGCGGGCCGAACTGCTGCTGCCCGTAGCCGCCCTGCTGGCCGTACTGCTGCTGGGGCCCGAAGCCCTGCTGCGGCTGTTGCTGGCCCCAGCCCCCCTGGTCCTGCTGGGGCCCGTAGCCCTGCTGGGGTTGCTGCTGGCCGTAGCCACCCTGACCCTGCTGAGGTCCGTAGCCCTGCTGGGGTTGCTGCTGGCCGTAGCCACCCTGACCCTGAGGTCCGGGCTGACCACCCTGGTTGTATCCGCCCCACTGACTCATCGGTCGCCTCCCTCAGTCGTGCTGTCCTGCGGGTTGTCCTGATCGCGCTGCTGCGACGGCGGGGCCGACTCGGCGGCTCCCGGGGATGCGTTCACGCCCACCGCTTCGGCGACCGGCGCAGCCTTCTTGTCCCGGTGTGGTTTGACCGCCGTACGCGTGTTCGAGCCGCAGGCATTGCAGAAGACTGCACCCTGGACCAACGGCATCTCACAGCGAGGGCAGAACTCCAGTTCGCCGTCGCCGACACCACCGCGTCGGGCAGCGCTCTCCAGCGCGGCCTCCATCAGGCCGTGGTGGAGGACGTTGCGGATCCGCAGGATCAGCACGCCCAAGATCGCCATCCCCCACAGCACCGCGACCATCACCGAGAAGGTCCGGCCATAGGGCAGGAAGGCGAACAGGTAGACACCGCCCTGGTAGAGGATGACCGCGAGCAGCGCCTCCGCGAGGCCCCGGAAGTACCGCGGCGTGAAACCGTCGTAGCCGCGCCCCAGCCCGGAAAACTCCGCACAGGCGATACCGCTGGCGGTGCCGTAGATGAGGGGCTTCACGAAGCCCTCCAGGAACATCAGGGTGGCCCACTGGGCCGGCTCCTGGATGCCGACGAAGCCGCCGGTGACCAGCGGCCAGTGCAGCACGATCGTCTCGAAGCAGGCGTACGCCACACCCGAGATGACACCGAAGGTGAGACCGTCCATCAGGTCGTCGAACTCGGGGCGGCTGGCCAGGATCAACGGACCGACCTGACGGATTGCCTCGCCGACGATCGGCACCAACAGCGCCGTGACCAGGAAACCCTGCACGGTCGGGCCGGCCGACAGGCCGTCGATGCCGGGCAGCACTGGCGCGTCGTTGCGCAGCATCAGCCAAGCCAAGGTCCAGGCGACGGTGAGTGCACCGGTCAGCACGAAGGTCAGTGCGGTGACCGGAATAGGCTCGTCCTCCCACAGGTTCACGTCGTACATGTAGACGATGTAGACGATCGGGATCGAGAAGGCCGCCAGCATCACTGCGAAGGGCAGCGCACCGAAGATCGCCGTCAGCAGCGCCGCTGTCAGGGCGACCAGCAAAGCGACCCGATAGGTCTGGGGCCGATCACCCGCACCGCGCGGCATGATCGAGGACACAATGGCAAAGGACGCCACCGGCTCATCCGGCTTGACGGCGAAAGTCTTGCGTCGGGCCAGATCCGGTGTCCGGACATCCTGACCACAGTTGTGGCAGAAGTGGGACACCTCCGGCATGGTCGCGTGGCAGCGTGGACATTCCACGGTTTTCTCCTCCCCTACGGGTCTGGCGACGAGTTCGGGGGAATCGCCAGCTCCGACCACTTACATGATGGCTCAGAACGCCGGCCCTGTCCGCTCCTGCGGGTCAGAATTCCTACCGCTGGGCCTGACGCTGCGCCAGCGGCGCTCGGTTCCAGTACCGACGGAGCACCTCGACTCTGGGCTCAGACAGACCACGGGCCGCCGCCCGAAGGCGACGACCCGTGGTCTGTGGGCCCGATGGGCCGGGCTTTCAGTCGGCGATCAGTTGCCGCCGCCGGTCAGCTTGTCGCGAAGCGCCTGCAGCGCCTCGTCCGACGCCAGCGAACCCTCGCCCTCGCTGGTGGAGCTGGAGGCGGAGTACGCCGAGCCGGCCTGCGCCGACGGAGCGGCAGCGGCCTCCTCGACGGCATTCTCGGCATCCTCGACCTGGCGCTTGTGAGCTTCCCAGCGAGCCTGGGCCTCGGCGTACTGCTGCTCCCAGGCGGCCTGCTGCTCCTCGTAGCCGGGCTTCCACTCGTTGGTCTCCGGATCGAAGCCCTCGGGGTAGATGTAGTTGCCCTGGTCGTCGTAGGAAGCGGTCATGCCGTACAGCGCCGGGTCGAAGTCGTCGGCGGTCACGTCGACGCTCTCGTTGGCCTGCTTCAGCGACAGCGAGATCCGGCGACGATCGAGATCGATGTCGATGATCTTGACCATGACCTCGTCGTTGACGGTGACGACCTGCTCGGGGATCTCCACGTGGCGCTGGGCCAGTTCGGAGACGTGCACCAGACCCTCGATGCCTTCCTCGACGCGCACGAAGGCACCGAAGGGCACCAGCTTGGTGACGCGACCGGGAACGATCTGGCCGATCTGGTGCAGGCGAGCGAACGCCTGCCACGGGTCTTCCTGGGTGGCCTTCAGCGACAGCGAGACGCGCTCGCGGTCCATGTCGACGTCCAGCACCTCGACGGTGACCTCATCGCCGACCTCGACAACCTCGCCCGGATGGTCGATGTGCTTCCAGGACAGCTCGGACACGTGGACCAGACCGTCGACGCCGCCGAGATCCACGAACGCACCGAAGTTGACGATCGAGGAGACGACACCCTTGCGGATCTGACCCTTCTGGAGCTGGGTGAGGAAGTTCATCCGCACCTCGGACTGGGTCTGCTCCAGCCAAGCGCGGCGGGACAGGACCACGTTGTTGCGGTTCTTGTCCAGCTCGATGATCTTGGCCTCGATCTCAGCGCCCACGTAGGGCTGCAGATCGCGGACCCGGCGCATCTCCACCAGCGACGCGGGCAGGAAGCCACGCAGACCGATGTCGACGATGAGGCCGCCCTTGACCACCTCGATGACGGTGCCGGTGACGACGCCGTCCTCTTCCTTGAGCTTCTCGATCGTGCCCCAGGCGCGCTCGTACTGAGCCCGCTTCTTGGACAGGATGAGGCGACCTTCCTTGTCCTCCTTCTGCTGGACCAGGGCCTCGACCTCATCGCCGACCTGGACCACCTCGAAGGGGTCCACGTCGTGCTTGATGGAGAGTTCCTTGGAAGGGATCACGCCTTCGGTCTTGTAGCCGATGTCGAGGAGAACCTCGTCGCGATCGACCTTGACGACGGTGCCGGTGACGATGTCACCGTCGTTGAAATACTTGATGGTCTTGTCGATGGCCTCAAGAAGGGCTTCGGGCGAGCCGAGGTCATCAACAGCCACCTGAGGGGCAGCCTCGAGGGAGGAGGTCATGTAGTGGGTGCTCCGGTTTTTTGGTGTTGTCGACGGTGCACCGTGACCCCTGACTGGATCACCCATCCCGGCCCTGGCGAGTTGAACTTCCCCTCGGCCGACTCGGCGGGAGAGAATTGAGACTCAACACAAACCCCGGCCCATGGATCGGGCCCAGTCACTGCGCAACCTGCTCGGTCCGAAGTCGCACAGGTCACAGCGCTCAGCTATCGTAACGATTCCTTGCCAGCCGGGTCAATCCGGTTCCCCGATCGCCTGTTCCCGGTTCGACTGGGGGTTGTCGGCATCGCCCCCTAAGATGGTCGCGGCGGGATCAATCTGAGCGGCAGATGAGAGGCGATCGTGAACGCAACCGAACTGTGGCAACGCAAAGGTGTACGCATCGGCACCGGCGTGGGTGTGATCGTCATCTGCCTGGCGTTGGCCCTGGGCTGGTTCCTGACCCAGAACAACAACCAGCCCTCCACGCTGCCGCCGCCTCCCACCACCACGGACACCCCGAGCAGCTCCGCGCCGGCACCGAGCCCGACCCCCGAAGAGCCCGAGCCCTCGACGCCGCCGGCGCCCGCCCCCACCGAGGAGCCCAGCGGCCCCCCGGAAGGCTGCACGGTCGGCGAAATCAACAACCCCAAGCGCTTCATCGTCGAGGACCGCGGCGTCAACTCCCCGGTGCTGTCGCTCGGACTGGACGAGAACGGGGCCGCGGCAGCCCCACCCAAGAACGCCTCCCACACGGTTGGCTGGTACAACGGCGGACCCAAGGTCGGTAGCGAGCAGGGCAATGTCGTCCTGACGATTCACACGTACCGCAACGGCGGTGCCCTCGGCAACGCCTTGGAGGACGGTCTGCTCAAGGCGGGCGACCGCATCGAGATGTCCGGAGACGGCGGCAGCACCGCGTGCTACGAGTTCCGCGAAATGGTGCACCTGAAGGTTTCAGACTACGATCCCGACTCGGACGTGCTGTACACTAACAGCGGCGATCCGCAGCTGGCGATAGTCATCTGTACTGACTTCAACAACTCCACCGGCGAGTGGGATGCGCGCTACATCCTCTATGCAGACCTGGTGACTGACTGAACGGCAAACTGAATGAACCGATTGGCCGCCGCCCTCGGAACGCGCCCCCGCCTCAGTGCGGGGGCGCTGTTGCTGCCCATCCTTGTGGTGGCGGTCGCAGGCTGGATCCAGCGCTGGGTCAGTGATGACGGCTGGATCAACATGCGCGTCATTATGCAGCTCCAGGCGGGCAACGGACCCGTGTTCAACATCGGTGAACGCGTCGAGTTGGGCACCAGCACCCTGTGGCTGTATTTGGTCTGGCTCTTCGACACGGTGGCGCCCTTCGGGTCGCCGCAAAAGTGGTCGATCGGCCTCGGCATCCTGCTGATGGTGGCGGGCATGGCCTTCGCCACGCTCGCCGCGCTGCGGCTGCACGACATGGTTCGCCGCGGCGGCCGGGGCGCCGGCGATCCTGAACTGAGCACCCCGCGCGGCGTCGTGGTCCCCTTCGGTGCCCTGGTCTTCGCGGTGCTGCCGCCGGTGTGGGACTTCACCACGTCCGGCCTCGAGACCAGTCTCACGATGGCCTGGATCGGCGCCAGCGCGTGGCTGGTGGTCCGCCGCTTCGACCGCGACCCGGACACGGTGCTGGAGGTCTGGCAGCCGTGGCCGGTCGCCCTGGTCATCGGGCTCGGCCCGCTGGTCCGCCCCGACATCACGGTGCTGGCCGCCACCTTCGCCATCGTCGTCCTCATCGACAGCCGCTTCTCGGTACGCAGTTGGCTGGTCGGTGCCGCCGTGGGCCTGGGCCCGTTCCTGGCGTACGAGATCTTCCGGATGGGCTACTACGCCGCCCTGGTGCCGAACACTGCCCTGGCCAAGGGCGCCTCGGAGAGCCGGTGGGGCTCGGGCCTGAAGTACCTGTGGGACTACGTCGGCACGTACGCCCTCTATGTCCCGCTGCTGATCGGCGGCACCGTGGCGGTGCTGTGGCTGCTGCGCCGGGTCGCCCCGATGCATGACTGGCGCACCTGGGCGATGCTGCTGGTGCCGCTGGCGGGTGCGCTGATCCACGTCGTCTATGTGGTGCGGGTCGGCGGCGACTTCATGCATGCCCGGTTCCTGCTCCCGGCGACCTTTGCGCTGCTGGTGCCGATGTTTGCCATCCAGATCCCCGAGCGCACCCTGCGCGTCACCTTTGCGGCCGCGACCGGCGCCATGGTGGCCTGGTCGGTGACATGTGGCGTGGTGCTGCGCTATCCCTACGTCGACTTTCCCAGCCCCTGGGGTATCGCCGACGAGCGCGGCTTCTACACCTCCCGGGTCGCCGACACCACCACCCCGAAGGGGTGGAAGGGCTACGAAACCTACGAGATCGGCACCCGCATGAAGGCGATGCAGGAGGCCGGTGAGTACCGCTACGTCGTCCAGCAGGACGGCGCCCCCTACCTCGAGATGCCCGGCACCATGGACCGGGTGGTGCTGGCGCACCACTCGATGGGGATGCCCAGCGTGGCTGCCGGGACCGAGGTCTTCCTCGCTGACCGATATGCCCTCGCCGACCCGATCACCGCTCGTACGGTCATGCCGGAGGGCTTTGAAGCCCGCGCCGGTCACGCCTACCGCGACGAGGCCTGGCGGGAAGCTCGCTATGCGCAACCGAACCCCGACGAGCCGCAGCAGGTCAAGGACGCCCGGGTGGTGCTGCAGTGCGAGCCACTGGTGGAGTTGCAGGCCGCCGTCAGCGAACCGCTGACCTGGGATCGGTTCTGGCGCAACGTGACGCTGGCACCCAAGCTGACGTCGCTGCGGTACTCGCACGACCCGGCGACCGCGATCACCGAGATGTGCTGAGCTGGGCCCGGACCGGGCTGGTTCAGCTCAGTGGGCGGCGTCGAACCAGCTCCGGCCGGCGCCGACCGACACGTCCAACGGCACGTTGAGGTCCATCGCCGAGGTCATCTGGGCGACCAGCAAGTCCTCGACCGCCGCCCGCTCCCCCGCGGCGACCTCAAGCACGAGTTCATCGTGGACCTGCAGCAGCATCCGGCTCGCGAACCCGCCCTCGCGCAGCTCCCGGTCGACCGCCAACATCGCCAGCTTGATGACGTCAGCGGCCGAGCCCTGGATCGGCGCATTCAGCGCGGCCCGCTCAGCCATGTCGCGCCGCTGGCGGTTGGAACTCATCAGGTCGGGCAGATAGCGTCGGCGCCCCAACAGGGTGGCGGTGAAGCCTTCCCTGCGGGCCTCCTCGACAACGCCGCCCAGGTAGTCCCGCACGCCACCGAACCGCTCGAAGTATTCCTCCATCAGCTCCTTGGCCTCGCCGGTGCTGATGCCGAGCTGCTGGGAAAGGCCGTACGCACTCAGCCCGTAGGCGAGACCGTAGTTCATCGCCTTGATCTTGGCGCGCTGGGCCGGGGAGACCTCCGCCGCATCGACGCTGAACACCCGCGACGCCATCTCGGTGTGGAAGTCCTCACCGGACACGAACGCCTCGATGAGGCCCTCGTCGGCCGAGACGTGGGCCATCAGCCGCATCTCGATCTGGGAGTAGTCGGCCGTCAGCAACTCCTCATGCCCCGCGCCGACCACGAAGGCCTGCCGGATCCGTCGCCCCTCATCGGTACGGATCGGGATGTTCTGCAGGTTCGGGTCGGTCGAGGACAACCGGCCCGTGGCCGCGATGGTCTGCAGATAGGTGGTGTGCACCCGGCCGTCGTCGGCAACTGCCTTGAGCAGCCCCTCGACCGTCTGCCGCAGTCGAATGGCGTCCCGGTGCGCCAGCAGATGCTGCAGGAAGGGGTGCTCAGTCTTGGCGTACAGGCCGGCCAGCGCATCGGCGTCAGTGGTGTAGCCGGTCCGGGTCTTGCGGGTCTTCGGCATCCCCAGCTCGTCGAAGAGCACCCCCTGGAGCTGCTTGGGCGAGCCGAGGTTGATCTCCTTGCCGAGCACCTCGTACGCCGCCTGCGCGGCCTGCTGGGTCTTGGCGTCGAAGTCCGACTCGAGCGAGCTGAGGTGGTCGATGTCGACGGCGATGCCGACCCGCTCCATGCCGGCCAGCACCCGCGCCAGCGGGATCTCGACGTCGTGGAGCAGTTCCAGCTCCTCCCGTTCGGCGAGCTCGGCGTCCAGAGCCGGCGCCAGGTCGATCAGGGCCCGTGCCCGGACCATGGCTGCTTCGGCGGCGCCGTCGTCGGCCTCCTCCTGGCCGAAGTCCAGCATGTCCTGGTCGGCCGGGCTGTCGTCGACCACGACGGTGTCGTTGGCCAACTCCCGCTGCAGGTGCCGCACGGTGAGGTCGGCCAGCGAGAAGGAACGCTGATCAGGACGCAGCAGGTAGGCCGCCAACAGCGTGTCGTTGACCACGCCGGCCAACGTCCAACCGCGTTCGGCAATCGCCAACAGTGGGCCCTTGACGTCGTGGATGACCAGGTGCACCTCAGGGTCGGCCAGCCATTCGGCGAAGACCCGATCGTCCTCGGGATCCAGCTCGGCGACGTCGAACCAAGCTGCCGCGCCCTCCTCGTCGGCGATCGCCACGCTGGCCAGGTCGCCCGTGCCGCCACGCCAGGAACCGGCGAAGTCCACGCCCAGCCGGCCGGTGCGATGGTCCGTGAGCCAGCCGGCGATCTCACCGCTGTGGAGCACCTGGCCTACCACCTCGAAGCCGCCCTCGGGCAACTGTTCGGCGGCCGGCAGCGCCTCCAACATCCGGTCGCGCAGGGTCCGCAGCTCCAGCGCCGCGAAGGTCGGATCGATCTGTTCCCGGGTCCAGGAGCGCCGTTCCAGGTCCGCCAGCCCGACGGGCAGCTCGAGATCGCGGCGCAGCCGGTTCAGGCGGCGGTTACGGCGTACGTCATCGAGTCGGTCACGCAGGTTCTGCGCGGCCTTGCCCTTGAGGTCATCGGCATGGCTGAGCAGGTCTTCCAGGTCCTCATACGCCGTCAGCCACTTCGCTGCGGTCTTCGGCCCGACTCCGGGCACGCCGGGCAGGTTGTCGGAGTCCTCCCCCACCAATGCGGCCAGCTCGGGGTAACGGGCCGGCGGCATCAGGTACTTCTCCTCCACTGCGGCCGGCGTCATCCGCGCCAGGTCGGAGACCCCCTTGCGCGGGTAGAGCACCGTCACGTTCTCGTCGACCAGCTGCATGGTGTCGCGGTCACCGGAGCAGATCAGCACCTCCATGCCGGCGTGCTCGCCGATCAGGGACAGCGTCGCGATGATGTCATCGGCCTCGAAGCCGGGCATCTCGAGGTGGCGGATGCCGAGCGCGTCGAGCACCTCCTTGATCAGCGGCACCTGACCGCGGAAGGTCTCCGGAGTGGCCTCGCGCTGGGCCTTGTATTCGGGGTACTCCTCGCTGCGGAAGGTCTGCCGAGAGACGTCGAAGGCGACCGCGACGTGGGTCGGCTGCTCGTCGCGCAGCACGTTGATGAGCATCGACGTGAAGCCGTAGACCGCGTTGGTGACCTGGCCGGTCCTGGTCGCCAGGGTGTCCGGCAGCGCGAAGAAGGCGCGGTAGGCGACGGAGTGCCCATCGATCAGCAACAGCCGGGGGCGCTCCACACTCTCGGATTCGTCGGTCGACCGGGCGGGGGTGTTCGATGCTTGTGCCACATCCGTGAGCCTATCGGCACCGGCCGACAATTCTCAGCCCGGCGGCGTACATCACCCTCAGGCAGTACGCGGGGTCCCGGAGAGCTGGACCAGCTGGCAGGTGAGTCGCCCGGACGCCACCAACTCATCCTCGTCGTTGCGCAGCCACACCTGGTAGGTGACGGTGCGACCACCCAGCCGAAGTGCCTCGGCAACGCCGTGGACTCGGCCCCGGGTGACGGACCGGTGATGGGTGACGTTGAGGTCGACGCCGACCCCAGCACGATCGGGGAATCCGTACGCCGCAGCGCCCAGCGAGGCGAGGCTCTCGACCAGAACGCCGCTGGCGCCGCCGTGCCACATCCCCATCGGTTGGGTGTTGCCGGCAACCGGCATCGAGCCGACGACTCGCTCCGGGGTGATCTCCTCGATCTCGAGACCCATCCGGACGTCGAGCTCGCTACGGAAGTCGTTGAGCCAGGCCGGCAGGCCCGGCCCGGTCGAGTCCTGGCTCACCTCAGGAACGCTTCTTGGGCATGCCGGACTGCTCCTGCAGCGCGTCATCACCCTTCTTGGACGTCTCGATGACGCCCTCGGCCACCTCACGCATCGACTTGCGCAGGTCCATGGCCGTCTTCTGGATCCACCGGAAGGCTTCCGGCTCGCTGAGGCCCAGGCCCTTGATCAGCAGCGCCTTGGCCTGGTCCACCTTGCGGCGGGCGAGCAGCCGCTCCTCGAGGTCGGCGACCTCGTCCTCAACTGCGCGGATCTCGGCGTGACGGGCCATGGCGACCTCGATCGCCGGGACCACGTCGGAGGCATCGAAGGGCTTGACGACGTACGCCATCGCACCCGCTTCACAAGCCTGCTGCACCAGGTCGCGCTGGCTGAAGGCGGTCAGCATGACGACGGGGGCAATGCGCTGATCGGTGATCTTGTCGGCTGCCGTGATGCCATCCATCTTCGGCATCCGCACATCCATCACGACCAGGTCGGGCTCCAGATCCTCGGCCATCTGCACGGCAGCTTCGCCGTCACTGGCCTGTCCGACAACCTCGTAGCCGTTCTCGGTGAGCAGCTCGACCAGGTCCAAGCGGATCAACGCCTCGTCCTCGGCGACAAGTACACGCGGCTTGGGAGCCGTCTCGGCTCCATTCTTCGTCTCGGTCACTCCCCTATCCTGCCGTGCGCGGCCCGGATCCACCAAGCCCGTCGGAAAATCAACACCAGCTCGACCGCCCGCTGCACAACTGGCCACCTCAATCGCGCAGGCAGTTGGCCAGTTGTGGCACAATGCTGGACGGCCCTTCAGCACTGCTGGAAGGCCCGACACCTGCCGGGGTGGCGGAATGGTAGACGCGGACGGCTCAAACCCGTCTGTCACGAGAGTGATGTAGGGGTTCGACTCCCCTCCCCGGCACAACTCCGAAACACACCACCAGCACGACAACGGGCGGCCTCCTGTGGGAGACCGCCCGTTGTGATGGCCAGAGGACTCTGGACCTGAGTGTCAGATCACTGCCCGGACTGCAACACCTTGTGCACCCGCAGGGTGTTGGTCTTACCAGGAACCCCGACCGGGCTTCCAGCCACGACCACCACCCGGTCACCGGGCTGGACACGACCGGTCTGCCCCAGCGCCTGGTCAACCTGGACGATCATTTCGTCGGTGCTCGCGGCATCCGGCACCATCTCGCACTCGATTCCCCACGACAAGCACAGCTGCTGCTGGGTGGCGTGCTCCGGGGTGAAGGCGATCATCGGGATCGGGCTGCGCAGCCGCGCCAAGCGGCGGGCAGTGTCACCGGACTTGGTGAAGGCAACCAGATACTTGGCTCCGACGCGCTGGGCCACCTCGGCAGCCGCCTTGGCGATCACGCCACCGGTGGTGTGCGGATCCCAGTCGATCGGCGCCATCTTGTCCAGGCCGTGTTCCTCGGTGGTGTCGACGATCTTGGCCATCGTCTCGACTGTCACGACGGGATAGTCGCCCACGCTGGTCTCGCCCGACAGCATGACCGCGTCGGCGCCGTCGAGGACGGCGTTGGCAACGTCGGAGGCCTCGGCGCGGGTGGGCCGCGGGTTGGACACCATCGACTCCAGCATCTGGGTGGCCACGATCACCGGCTTTGCCCACCGGCGGGCGGCCGCCACGATGCGCTTCTGCGCCAGCGGCACATCCTCCAGCGGCAGTTCGACACCGAGGTCACCCCGAGCGACCATCACGGCGTCGAAGGCGTCGACGATCTCTTCAAGATTCTCCAGCGCCTGCGGCTTCTCCAGCTTGGCGATGACGGGGAGCTTGCGCCCCTCCTCCTCCATGATCTGGTGGACCTGCTCGACGTCGGCAGCGTTGCGTACGAACGACAACGCGATCAGGTCGATGTCCTGGCCCAGCGCCCAGCGCAGGTCGGCGATGTCCTTCTCGCTCATCGCCGGCACGCTGACGGCCACGCCCGGCAGGTTGATGCCCTTGTTGTTGGAGCAGGGGCCGCCCACCAGCACGGTGGTGTGGACCTCGGTGTCGGTGACCTCGGTCGCCTCCAGCATCAGCTTGCCGTCGTCAATCAGCAGCCGGTCGCCGGGCTTCACGTCCTGGGGCAGGCCCTTGTAGGTGGTGGAGCACCGGTTCACGTCACCAGCGATGTCCTCGACAGTGATGGTGAACTTCGCACCGTTCTTCAGCTCAACCGGTCCGTCGGCGAAGCGCCCCAGACGGATCTTCGGTCCCTGGAGGTCAGCCAGCACGGCGACCGCACGGCCGGCGGCCTTGGCTGCGGCGCGAACGTTGGCGAGGCGCTCGCCGTGTTCGTCATACCCTCCATGACTCATGTTGAGGCGCGCAACGTCCATTCCGGCCTCGACGAGTTCTGTCAATCGCTCCAGGTCCGTCGTAGCCGGGCCGAGCGTGCACACGATCTTGGCTTTTCGCACACGGCGAGGGTAGCGCTTCTGGCCCTCAGGTCGAAGTCGGACCCCATTGGTGGAAGGCCGGACCGGAGCGCTACTGCTGCACCTGTTGCCAGGCGCCCGCGAGGTCGGGCGGATACTCGGATTGGAAGCGCACCTGTTCGCCGCTGCCGGGGTGCACAAAGCCCAGCTCGACCGCATGCAACCACTGCCGTTCCAGACCGAGCCTGCGGGCCAGCACCGGATCGCCTCCGTACATCGGGTCACCGACACAGGGATGGTTGATGGCCTGCATGTGGACCCGGATCTGGTGCGTCCGGCCGGTCTCCAGATGGACCTCCAACAAGGTGGTGGCCACCGATGCTTCCAGTACGGCGTAGTGGGTGATGCTCGGCCGACCGCCACTGGTCACCGCCATCTTCCAGTCCGAGCCCGGGTGGCGGCCGATCGGCGCGTCGATGGTGCCCACGAACGGGTCGGGATGTCCCTGCACCAGTGTGTGGTAGACCTTCTCGACCTCGCGGTCCCGGAAGGCTTGCTTCAACACGCTGTAGGCATGTTCGCTCTTGGCGACCACCATCAGACCCGAGGTGCCGACGTCGAGACGCTGCACAATGCCCTGACGTTCGGGCGCGCCGGAGGTCGAGATCCGAAAGCCTGCACCGGCCAGGTGCTCCACCACCGAAGGCCCCTGCCAGCCGAGGCTGGGATGGGCGGCAACGCCGGCCGGCTTGTCCACCACGACGATGTCGGCGTCGTCGTGAACGATGCGTACGCCTTCCACCACTGCCGGTTTCACCTGGGGGGTGGCCGCCTCGGTCAACTCCACCTCGAGCATGGCCCCGGCGCGTACCGGGTCGGACTTGGCCAGCACCTGACCGTCCATGAGGATGTTGCCGGCGGCGGCCAGATCTGCGGCCCGGCTGCGGGAGATCCCCAACATCCGGGCCACGGCCGCATCAGCCCGTTGACCGGCCAACCCGTCGGGCACCAGGTGGATGCTCACTTCTTGGGCTCCTCGTCCTGCATCCGCTCCCCGGTCCAACTGCGCTGGAAGATGACGCTGAGCACACCGACCAGGATCGCGGCGCCGACGATGCACATGTCAGCCACGTTGAAGATTGCCCAGTAGGGCAACTGCAGGAAGTCGATGACGTGCCCGTGCAGTGCACCCGGCGGCCGGAACAACCGATCGATCAAGTTGCCAGCCACCCCGGCCAGCAACAGGCCCACCGCGACCGCCCAGAAACGGTTGCGGGTCCGCGGCGCCAGCACCACCGTGACCAGCACGAAGACGGTGGCCGACAGCAGCGTGAAGACCGGCGTGATCCCTTCACCGAGGGAGAACGCGGCGCCGGAGTTGCGTACCAATTGCAGCCGCAACAGGCCGCCCAACAGGACCGGAGGGTTCATCGGGTCCAGATTCTCGACCGCCCAAGCCTTGCTGACCTGGTCGATCGCCACCAACACCACCGTCAGGCCGGCGATGATGCCACGCGCAAACCAGGGTGAGAGTACGCCGCGGGGCCGGTCCGGATCAGAATCCGCCGGCTGGTCCGCTCCGGACGGGTCCTGAGGACTCAGCGCCGCTCCAGTCGCTTCTTGCATGTCACACACATGGTCGCACGCGGGAACACCTGGAGCCGAGCCTTGGCGATCGGACCGCCGCAGTTCTCGCAGGTGCCGTAGGTGCCCTCGTCGATCATCCGCAGCGCGGCCCGAGACTGTTCCAGGGTCTCGCGGGCATTGGCGACCAAGGAGATCTCCTGCTCCCGCTCGAAGGCGCTGGAGCCGATGTCGGCGGCGTCGCCGACACCTGCCGTCCCGTCCTCGAGGAGGCTCTTGAGGGCCTCCTCGTTGGCCTGGAGACGCTCCTCGAGGTCGGCCACATCCCTCTCCAGTTCGGCTCGTACCTCGTCGAGCTCTGCCTGGGTCCACGTCTCCGACTCGGGCTGGGACGCGTCTGCTGCGGCATTGACGGCCGTGGACATGGTGCCTCCTCCTGAAGCGCATCTGGGGGCGGGCCTGATGGCCCGCGCCAATTGCCACCGACGCTGCGGGACAGTTCCGTCCCCCGGTGGTCCGGACGAGGGTACAGCAGGAGGGCCCTGTTGCCAGGGCCCTCCCGAAAGTCGTGCCATATTCTCAGCCAGCCGTCAGGTTCACCTGCGCCGGTGAGGCCTGACGTCACTGCTGCTGGCCGCGGTTCTCCCCCATCAGCGCATCCAGTCGCGGCGTACGCGAACCGCTGTCGGCCTGGTGCTGTGCGTTGCCACTCTGGTTGGAACCCTGCTGGTTGGAGCCCTGCTGATCGCCGTCGGCAGCGCCTCGGCGCGGCTGATCCAGCAGTGCGGGCTTGCTGCCGGGCTTGATCGGACCGGCATCGAGCTTCTCGACGTGTTCGCGCAGCTGGCTGGCGAAGCTGGCGCGGAACTCCTCCTCGTAGGAGCGCAGTTCCTCGACCGAGTCGAGCAGTTCGTCGCGCTCGGACTCCAGCTGGGAGAACAGCTCCTTGCGCTTCTCGCTGACCTCGCCGTCGAGCCGGTTGGCGCGGCCCTGGGCCTCGCTGGTGACCCGTTCGGCGTTCACCCGCGCCTCGGAGGCCAGTCGGTCGGACCGGGTCCGGGCATCCTCGCTGACCTCCTTGGCGTGGCGCTCTGCCTCGGCGATCTTGTTCTTGGCTTCCTCGTCAGCGTCGTTGACCAGACGCTCGGCCTCCTCGGTGGCCCACTGGACCAACCGGACCACGGCCGGGCTCGCCTCGGCGCTGGTGGTGACGACGATCTTGCCGCCGTCGGCGGCCGCACCCGAGGTCTGGCTCGGCGTAGCGGCCTGCTGCGGGGCGGCGGCATTGCTGTTGCTGGCCTGCTGCCGGGCCTGGCTCAGCTGCTGATTCAGGTCGTGATTCTCACGGCGCAGCCGCTCGAGTTCCTGACGGTCCTCGTCGCTGTCCTGCTGCTGTGCCCCAGCGGCGCCCGAGGGCGCCGAGGACTTGAGTGCATCCACCTGGCGACGGAGCATCTCGTTCTCCTCGCCCAGCTGCTGCAGGGTGGCTTCAACCTTGTCGACGAAAGTGTCGACCTCGGTCACGTCGTAGCCAGCCCGCTTGGCCAAGTGGAAGCCGGTTGCACGCACCTCATCCAGAGTCAGCGTCATCAGTTCACCTCAGGGGTCAATGTCGGTCAGTAACTACCGGCATGCCGGTAGACGGTGACCCACAGGCTAGTACAGCGTCGACGGTGGTTCTAGGAGGGGACCAAAGCCTCGACCTCGACTGGAGGGACGACTCAGACCAGCTGCAGCAGCATCACGACGCCCTGCATCGCAACCATGACGAGCACAAACAGCACCAAGAAGGCCACATCGAGTGCGATGTTGCCGATGCGTACCGGCGGGATGAACTTCTGGAGCACCTTCAGCGGCGGATCGGTGACGGTGTAGACGGCCTCGAAGACCACCAGCAGCACCCCACGCGGCGTGAACTGGGGCACAAACATCGGCACCCAGGACATGATGACGCGCGCCATCAGGATCCAGCTGTAGACCTGAAGCGTGTAGAACAGAATGATCAGTAGAAGTGCCATCAGCTCTGGTTGAAGAAGCCGCCTGCGATGCGTTCCTTGTCCTCGGCTGTGACGTTGACGTTCGCAGGTGAGAGCAGGAAGACCTTGCTCGTCACGCGCTCGATGTTACCGTGCAGCCCAAAGATCAGGCCGGCGGCAAAGTCGACCAGACGCTTCGCGTCGGCGTCCTCCATCTCCGACAGGTTCATGATGACGGGGACGCCGTCACGGAAGTGCTCACCGATGGTGCGGGCCTCGTTGTAGGTACGCGGGTGCACCGTGATGATGCGGGCCAGCGCCTCGGCTGCCGTCATCGGCTGCACAGCCACCGGGGCCTGTGGACGGCGCTGCGGGTCGCGGCCACCGCGACGCGGTTCCAGCGAGGTCACCGTGCCACGTCCATCGCGACGCTCCTCCAGAGCCTCAGGCTCATCATCGTCGTCGGGGTACACACCTTCGGTGAGTTCCTCGTCCTGGTCATACTCCTGGTAGTCCTCGTAGCGGTCGTCCGGAACGATGCCAATCCACGCCGCCGCCCTGCGCAACTTCTCGCCCATGGCCGTCCTTCCTCTGCTCCCGATTCCTGTGCTCCCGAATCCTCGGGTCGAGGCTACCTTCTGGCCGACCATCACCCGGGGGCGACACGCGCTGCCCGACCCCGGCCACTCAGTTCATCCACACGAAGCCGGCCAACCGGCCGGACCGGGCGCCGTCCCGGCGATAGGAGTGCAGTCGCGGTTCGGTGCGGGTGCAACCCTCGACATCGACGCTGACCACGCCCGCGTCGGCGAGCTGGGCTCGGGCACCGGCGGCGAGGTCCAGGGCCGGCGTACCCCAACTGGTCCGGCTCGAGGTCACGGGGATCTTCGCTGCGCAGTCGTCGTGCATGTCCTGAGGCACCTCGTAGCAGTCGCCACAGACATGGGGCCCGATCCACGCTCGGATCGACTCGGCACCCAACCGGCGCATCGCCGCAACGGTGGCGGGCAGTACGCCCGCGTACAGGCCTGGTCGACCGGCGTGCGCCGTGCCGATCACTCGCGCCTGCTCATCGGCCAGCAACACCGGCAGACAGTCGGCCACGCGCACCGCCAGCGCCACCCCGGGCTGGTCCGTGACGGCGGCGTCAGCTTCGACCAGCGGTCGGCCCGCGACAGCCCGACTGCCCAGATGACCATCAGCCGACCAAGCCGCGGCGACCTCGGCGTCGACGACAAAGACGTCGGCACCGTGCACCTGACTGGTGGTGATGATCACTGCGGGCAGGTCGAGCGCCTCGGCCACGGCACGGTAGTTGCCGGCGCTGACGGCGGGGTCCTCGGTGTCGAGGTGACCCAGGTTCAGCTCTCCGTAGCGCGACGACAGCCCACCGGCAGCAGCCGTGAAGGCCATGCCGATGCCGGCAAGCTCGCCATCAGGGTGGGCACGAACAGCAGTGGCGCCGCTCCCCTCGGTCGGACCGGGGTCGCGGCGCCACCAGAACTCGGCTGGCTTCACTTCAGGAAGTCGGGCACATCGAGGTCGTCGTCGCTACGCGGCTGCTGGCGTGGCTGGCTCCCAAACGGGTTGTTCTGCTGGCCGCCGGGCTGCGAGGGCTGCTCGGGGCGCGACGCGGGAGCGCTGGGACGCTGCCCGAACGGCGAGGACGGGGAGTGACCCTGCGACGACTGCCCCTGCTGGGACTGCCCCGACGCCTGCCCGGGCTGCCCGAACGGCGACTGCGGCTGGCTCTGCTGGGGCTGGCCCTGCTGCGACTGCTGCTGCGGCTGCTGCTGCGGCTGACCCAGAGAGGGCTGCTGCGACTGACCCTGCGACGACTGCGTCTGAGCGGGCTGCTGACCTCCGAAGGCCGGCTGCTGGGCCGGCCGCTGCGAGGACTGCTGGGCGGGTTGTCGGCTGACACCGGGTTGGCGTAGCGGAGGCTGACCACCGTCGAAGCCTGCGGCGATGACGGTGATGCGCACCTCATCGCCCAACGCATCGTCGATGACCGTGCCGAAGATGATGTTGGCGTCCTCGTGCGCGGCGGCCTCGATCAGATTCGCCGCCGAGGAGACCTCGAACAGACCCAGATCCGAACCGCCAGCGATCGACAACAGCACACCGTGCGCGCCGTCAATACTGGCCTCCAGCAACGGTGATGACACCGCCATCTCGGCCGCTTCCCGGGCCCGGTCCTCACCGCGGGCACTACCGATACCCATCAAGGCCGAGCCGGCATTGGACATCACCGACTTCACGTCGGCGAAGTCCAAGTTGATCAGACCCGGCGTCGTGATCAGGTCGGTGATGCCCGAGACACCTTGCATCAGCACCTGGTCGGCCTGCTTGAACGCATCCAGGATCGCGACCTTGTGGTCGGTCATCTGCAGCAACTTGTCGTTGGGGATGACGATCAGGGTGTCGACCTCTTCACGCAGAGCGGCGATGCCCGACTCAGCTTGGGTCGAGCGACGCTTGCCCTCGAAGCCGAACGGCCGGGTGACCACACCAATGGTCAGCGCGCCGAGCGCACGGGCGATCTTGGCCACGACGGGAGCGCCGCCGGTGCCCGTGCCACCACCCTCACCTGCGGTGACGAAGACCATGTCAGCACCCTTGAGTGCTTCCTCGATCTCGTCGGAATGGTCCTCGGCGGCCTGCCGGCCCTTGTCCGGGTCGGCGCCGGCGCCGAGCCCGCGGGTCAGCTCACGACCAATGTCCAGCTTCACATCGGCGTCGCTCATCAGCAGCGCCTGGGCGTCGGTGTTCACCGCAATGAACTCAACCCCGCGCAGACCCGACTCGATCATTCGGTTGACGGCATTGACGCCGCCACCGCCGACGCCCACAACCTTGATGACCGCCAGGTAGTTCTGAGATGCCGTTACCACCGACTACCGCCTTCTGATGTATCTCCCTGATCCGTGCCGATCAGGGGTCAAGTTCGGGTGCTTTCCCTGCCTTGTCTTCACACGTTGGCCTCAGGCTATGCAGTCGGCGTATCGAGTGTCCACCGACCCGCCCGAACAGGGTTCGACCCTCAACCTCGGGTGGAGAGTCCGACCAGTCGGCGGTTCAGCGGGTGCTCGGATGCCCCGGAGCCGTCACATTGATCCACGTTGCCGGGGTCCTGATCAATGCGGTGGCCACCTGGGACTTCAACTCCGAATCAGCCGCGCTGCCCCACTCCACGGTGCGCTTCTCCCTCAGGTTGAGGGTGATGCCGTCGGGAGATTCCGCCGTGATCGTCTCCACCTCAGCGCGCAACTCCGGCGACAACGACTGCACCACTGTGACGACATCGCTCAGCACCCGAGAATCCCCCAACGCGGCGTCCACCACGATCAGATCCGGTTCCGGATCACCCTCGACGGTGGTGTACGCCACGCCTTGGTCGTCGACATATCGGTCGACGTCGTCGGTGCGCACGATGAAGACCGGCTGCCGCTCCACCACCCGGATCCGGACGGTGTCGGGCCACACCACATCCACCTCGGCCTCGCGCACCACCGGCAGGTTCTGCACCCGAGCTGCGATCGCTTCGGTGCGCACTCGCACCAGCGGAACGTTCATCGGCGCCGCTGCGACCTGCTCGATCTCTTCGGGGCTCAACGCGTCGGTGCCTTCGACCGTCACCTTCTTGGTGACGATCAGGGGCGAGAATCCCACCAAATAGATCAGCCCACCCAGCGCCACCACGATCGCGGTCGCGATGGCGGTGATCTTCAGGACCCGACGCCGAGACCTGCGCCGCTTGCGCGCCCGGGCAAAGCTGGCGTCGACCGGCACCCGACGTTCAGGCATGCGGTCCCCCACCTGACCAGCGCTGCAGCGCGTCACGCAGGAGCGGCGCCAGGGCGGTCACATCACCGGCACCCACGGTCAGCACCACCGTCGGCACGCCGGGTTCCACGGCAGCCACCAGGTCCGCCAGTGCCTGATTCGAGTCGGGCTCAAACCTGACCCGATCATCAGCGAGGTCGGCGATGGTGGCGCCGGTGACGCTCGGATCAGGGTCCTCACGGGCGGCGTACACGTCGAGCACCCACGCCCGGTCGGCGAGTTCGAGCACCCGCGCGAAGTCCTTGGCGAAGTCGCGGGTCCGGCTGTAGAGGTGGGGCTGGAAGATCGCCAACACCCGACCGGTCGGTCCGACCTCAGCTCGGGCTGCGGTCAGGGTTGCCGCCACCTCAGTCGGATGGTGGGCATAGTCGTCGACGATTCGGACGTCCGCCACCTCGCCGATGGCCTCGTAGCGACGGCTGGTGCCGGCAAAATCCGCCAGCGCGGCGACCGCGTCGGCGGCCGGGATCCCCAGCCGGACCGCGCTCAGCACCGCCGCCTGGGCGTTCAGCAAAGAATGGTGGCCGGGGGCCGGAGCCCGCAGCACCACCCCCATGCTGGGCCAGTCGGCCTGCCAGCGGCCATCGACCACGTGGGCGTCGAAGAGCCGCTCGTCTGCCTCGGCGCTGGTGCCGTAGCTGGTGACCTGCTCCGGATCGAGCTGGCGCAGCCGTCCTGCGAGCGCCGCTGTCCCGGGGTCATCGCTGCACAGGATCACGTGTCCGGCGGCGGTCGCGAAGTCGAGGAAGCCCTGCCGGTAGGCCTGCGGGGTGCCCCAGTTGTCCAGATGGTCAGCCTCGATGTTGGTGATGACCGCAATCTCGGACTGGAACACCAAGAAGGAGCCGTCGCTCTCATCGGCCTCGACCACGAAGGGGGCAGTGGCGTCGCCCACATCGGCGGCGCGCCCGGCACCCGCCAGGGTCGCGCCGAGCGCATAACCGGGCCGTGGACCACCTCTGCGAGCGGCGTCGGAGCGCAGCAGCGCCGCGATCATGCCGGTGGTGGAGGTCTTGCCATGGGTGCCCGACACCGCGACGGTGCGCCGACCCAGGGTGAGCGCGGCCAGTGCGGTGCTGCGGTGCCAGACCTGCAGCCCACGCTCCCGTGCCGCGGCCAGCTCCGGATTGGACTCGCGGATCGCGCTCGAGACCACCACGGTCCGGGCCGCTCCGAGTTGCTCAGCGGCATGGCCGACGTACGCCCGGATGCCCCGGTCGCGTACCCGCTGCAGGGCGGCCGAGTCGGACCGGTCCGACCCGGTGACCGCAAGTCCGAGGTCGGCGTACAGCTCGGCGATGCCGCTCATCGAGGAGCCGCCGATCGCAATGAAATGGAAGGGCCCCGCCGCACGGGGGTCACTGGGCGCCGGGGGCTGCTGCAGTGCCATCAGCTCTCACCGCCCGCGATCCGCAGCGCCTCACGCGCCAGTCGGGTGGCAGCGTCGGCCGGGACCAGCTCGCGGGCGGCCTGGGACATCTTCGCCAACCGTTCCGGCGACCCGACCAACTCGGGCAGCAGCTCCCGAAGCCGGTCGGCCGTGCAGTCGCCATCGGGCAGCAGCACCGCGCCTCGGGCGCGCACCAGGCCCTCGGCGTTGCGAGCCTGTTCCCCGTTGCCGTGCGGCAGCGGGACGAAGATGGTCGGCAGTCCGACCGCAGCGGTCTCCTGGACCGTGCCGGCGCCGCTGCGGCCCAACATCAGGTCGGCAGCAGCGTACGCCTGGTCCATCCTGTCGCAGTAGGCCATCGGCCGGTAAACCGCGCCGCTGTCGTGGCCGATCGGCTGGTGGTCGTCGCTGAAGTTCTTGCGGCCGAGCACGTGCAGCACACTGACGCCGGCTGCCAGCAACGAGTCCAAAGCGCCGGCAACAGCCTGGTTGATGCTGCGGGCACCCAACGAGCCGCCGCTGACGAGCACCACTCGCCCCTCGGCGGGCAGGCCGAGCGCGGTCCGGGCCGGGATCCGCTCGGCGGCCCGATCCAAGGTCGCAATGGAGCGGCGCAGCGGAAGGCCGATCAGGTGGGCACCCGGCAGTGGGGTGTCCGGGAAGGTGGTGCCGACGAAGGCGGCCCGGCGGGCGGCGATCTTGTTGGTGATGCCCGGCAGCGCGTTCTGCTCGTGCAGCAGCAGCGGAATGCCGGCGGTCAGCGCCGCGAGCGAGACCGGCAGTGCGGCGTAGCCACCGAAACCGATCACCGCATCGGCGTGGCGTTCCTTGAGGATGGCGCGTGCCTTGGCAACCGCATTGCCCAGACGGAAGGGAACCGTGAAGAGCTCCGGCTTGATCTGGCGCGGCAGCGGCACGGCCGGCACCAACGCCAGCTCCAGGCCGGCCTCGGGAATCACGGTGGTTTCCAGCCCCTTGGCGGTGCCGACCGCGACCAGTTGCACCGACGGGTCGAGCGCTTCCAACTGCTCGGCGGTGGCGATCAGCGGAGAGGTGTGCCCAGCGGTGCCACCGCCGGCCAGTACAAGCGAAACCATGCTGCTCCTGTCAGGAACGGCTGCCGATGACGGTGGTCATCTTCGGCCGAGGTCGATGCGGATCCCGGGCGTGCTGGATGGCTCGGCGGGCGGCAGGTTCGTTGCGGGCACAGGCCAACAGCACCCCCAACGCCAACAGATTCGCCAGCAGGGCCGACCCACCATAGGACAGGAAGGGCAGCGGGATGCCCATCACCGGCACGAGTCGCAGCACGACGGCGATGTTGACCAAGGATTGGAAGCCGAACCAGATCGTCACGCCCGAGGCGGCGTACCGGCAGAACTTGTCGGTGCTGCGTTGGGCAACCCGCAGACCGCCGAAGATCAGCGCCAGGAAGAGCGCCAACACACCCACCGACCCGATCAGTCCGAACTCCTCACCGATGACGGCGAAGATGAAGTCGGTGTGGGCCTCGACCAGGCTGCCCCACTTGCCGCGGGACTGCCCCAGACCTTGTCCCCACCAGCCACCGGAGGCGAGCGAGTACATGCCTTGGAGCGCCTGGTAGTTGCCGGCCAGCTCACCCTCGCTGGGATTGATGAAGGCCAGGATTCGGCGCAGTCGGTTCGGCGAGGCGATCACCATTGCCGCCACTCCCGCGGCGCCGACCAGTCCGATTCCGAACAGCACCCGCTTCGGCGCACCGACCACCCACAGCAGGCCGACCATGATGGCGCCCATCACCAGGGCGGTGCCGAGGTCACGCTGGGCCACCACCAGTCCGGTCAGCACCGCTGCCACCGGAAGGTAGGGAAACAGCAGATGCTTGGGCTGGTCCAGCACCTTGTCCTTGCGGGCCAACACGTCGGCGCCCCACATGATCATCGCCAACTTGGCGAATTCGGAGGGCTGGATGCGCAACAGGCTGGTGCCGAACTGGACCCAGTTGCGGTTGCCGTTGACGTTGACGCCCAGTGGGGTGAAGGTGAGGATCAGCAGTCCGATGGCGGCGAACAACGCCAGCCACGCCAGCACCCGCAGCCGTTTCACCGAAGACTGGGACAACCACCACATCGCGACCAGGCCCACCACCAGGAAGACCAGCTGGCGCTTGACGAAGTAGTAGGCATCGCCGTAGTTGACCATCGCGAAGACGCTGGAGGCGGACAGCACCATCATGGTGCCCAGCGCCAGCAGCAGCACGGCGGCGCCGAGGATCAGGTAGTAATCGGCCAGCGGCTTGGCGAGAGCGGCTGAGACGAAGCCGCCGCGTCCCCGAGATGACTGATCTGTGCCGCGACGGGCGGCAGCCTCAGTCGTCCTGCCCGTCCGGGCCGACGTCACCTCGCCTGCGCTCATCCTGACCTTCCTCGCCCTCGTCGTTCCATTCCGCCACGTCGGCCCGCCACGCCTGCACCGCTGTCACGAATGCATCGCCGCGAGCGTCGTAGCCACTCCAGATGTCCTTGCTGGCG
This sequence comes from Parenemella sanctibonifatiensis, assembly GCF_002250565.1. Classification (GTDB taxonomy): domain Bacteria; phylum Actinomycetota; class Actinomycetes; order Propionibacteriales; family Propionibacteriaceae; genus Parenemella; species Parenemella sanctibonifatiensis. The sequence goes on along the minus strand of NZ_NMVJ01000008.1, from coordinate 134,585 downwards.
CATCCCGGTGCGAGCAACACCACGTCACCGGGTTGTGCCATCTCGACGGCCCGAGCCACGGCTTGGGCCATGACCCCAGTTTCCGTGCTCTCGAGCACGATCACCGGGACCTCGGGCGCGTGTCGGGCAAGGGCATCGGCAATGACTTGCCGGTCCACCCCGAAGAGCACCGCTCCCCGCAGCGTGTCGCGGTGCCGGCGTACCAACTCGTCGAAACTGGTGCCTTTGGCCTGACCACCGGCGAGCCACACCACCGACTCGTACGCCGCCAGCGAGGCCTCCACCGCGTGCGGATTGGTGGCTTTGGAGTCGTCGACGAATCGGATGCCGCGGACCTCCGCGACGGTTTCGATCTTGTGGGCGCCGACCTGGACCGCGCGCAGGCCGTCGCGTACGGCGGTCGGCGGCACCCCGAAGGAGCGTGCCAACGCAGCCGCGGCCAGGGCGTTGGCGACGTTGTGGGGCGCATTAGGCTGGACGTCAGAGACCGCTGCCAGTTCCTGGGCGGAACTGCGTCGCTCCGCAATGAACGCCCGGTCGACCAGATACTCGTCGACGACGCCCAGCATCGACAGTCCGGGTACGCCGAGGGTGAAGCCGATGGCGCGGGCGCCCTCGACCACATCGGCCTCCTCGACCATCGCCTCGGTGGCTCGGTCCTGGACGTTGTAGACGCAGGCGTGGCGGACCTGGTGGAAGATCCGGGCCTTGTCGTCGGCGTACGCCTGGTAGGGATCCTCGGCCCACTGGTACCACTCGAGGTGGTCGGGCTGCAGGTTCAGGACTGCGGCCGAGTGCAGCCGCAGCGAGGGGCTGTGGTGCAGCTGAAAGCTGGACAGCTCCACCACGAAGACGTCGTGGCTCACTTCGTCGGCCAGCGCCTCCAGCGGCGGCCGACCGATGTTGCCGACCTCCGCGACGCTCAGCCCGGCGGCGGTGAGCATCGCGGTGAGCATCTGAGTGGTGGTGGTCTTGCCGTTGGTGCCGGTGATGCCGAGCCACGGCACCACCCGGTCGGGATGCATGAAGCGCCACGCCAGCTCGACATCGGTCCAGATCGGCAGTCCGCGTTCGGCGGCCTGCACCAAGATCGGTGCATCTGGCTGCCAGCCGGGTGAGGCGATCACCAGGTCAACGTCCTGAGGCAATTCAGCTGTCGCATCCGGCCCCAGATGGACCGTGCCGTCGAGGGTGCGCACAATGGTCGCACGTTCCTCGAGCGCCGCACTCTGACCGCCGTCGACGACGGTGACCCGGGCCCCGACTTCCAGCAGCGCATCGGCCGCGGCCATGCCGGAACGGCCCAGCCCCACCACGAAGGCGTGCACCTCTGGCCACGGGCTGGAACGGTCGGCACTGGCGAGCCAGTCCACGCTCACGACCCCACCACCCATTCGGCGTAGAAGATGCCCAGACCGAGCGCCACACAGAGCCCGGCGATGATCCAGAACCGGATCACGACGGTCTCCTCCTTCCACCCCAGCAGTTCGAAGTGGTGGTGGATGGGCGCCATCTTGAACAGGCGTTTGCCTCGGCTGATCTTGAACCAGCTGGTCTGCAGGATCACCGACAGGGTCTCCATGACGAACAGGCCACCGATGAGGATCAGCAGCAGTTCGGTGCGGGTGGTGATCGCCAGGCCGGCGACCGCACCGCCCAGCGACAGCGAGCCGGAATCGCCCATGAAGATCTTCGCGGGTTTGCTGTTCCACCACAGGAAGCCGAAACAAGCCCCCGCCAACGCGAGCGCGACCACGGCCAAGTCGTGCGGGTCGCGTACCTCATAACAGCGTGGCCCCACCATCGAGGTGTTGGCGCAGTTCTGGTTGTTCTGCCACAGATTCACCAACGTGTACGCCGCGAACACCATCGCGGCGGCACCGGTCGCCAAGCCGTCGAGGCCGTCAGTGAGGTTGACCGCGTTGGTCGCTCCGGCGATCAGCAGTACCACCCACAGCACCGCCAGGACCACCGGCAACGTCAGCCAGGGGATGTCGCGCAGGAAGGAGATCGCATTCGACGCGGGCGTCACTCCCCGCTCGTCGGGGAAGTTGAGCGCCAGGACCGCGAAGGACACTCCCACCAAGGTCTGCAGGCCGAGCTTGGCCTTGGCGTCAAGCCCCAGCGAACGCTGCTTGGAGATCTTGCTCCAGTCGTCCAAGAAGCCGACCAGTCCCATGCCGGTGAAGAGATACAGCACCAGCAGCGCTGACAGCGTGACCGGGGTCCAGGTGATCAGGTGGGCGCCGAAGTAGGCGACCAGCACCGAGATGATGATGACCAACCCGCCCATGGTGGGCGTACCACGCTTGGTGTGATGGGAGGTCGGGCCGTCGTCGCGGATGAACTGGCCGTAGCCCTTGCGCACCAACAGGCCGATGGCCAACCGGGTGCCGAGCAGGGTGCCGATCATCGCCAACCCGCCGGCGAACAGGATCGCCCTCACCGCTCGACTCCCCTCTCCTGATCCACTCTCGCCTCGGCCAAAGTCGCCTCGTCCAGCCCAGTGACCACGGTTTCCAGGGCGAGACCGCGGGAAGCCTTGATGAGCACCACGTCCTGCGGTGCCACGCTCTCGGCAACGATACGGGTAGCCGCGTGTGGATCGGTTGCGGTACGCGCCGACACGCGCAGACCGACTCCGGCGACCATGTCCTCGGCATACTCCCCAACGGCCACCATCAGGTGCGCGCCAGCGGCATCAGCGAGTTCACCGAGCCGGCGGTGCTCGGCCTGGGCGCCCTCCCCCAACTCGAGCATGTCACCCAGCACGAGGATCAGCCGGCCGGCACCGCGGCGTCGGTGGATCGCCGCCGCGCTCGCGATGGCGGCCGCCATCGAGTCGGGGTTGGCGTTGTAGGCGTCGTTGACGATGGTCGCGGCGCCGCCGGCCAGCTGCAGTTCGCTGATCTCCATCCGCCAACGCGACTTCAGCTCCGCGTCCGCGAGCCCGGCCGCCACCGCTTCCAACGGCATTCCGAGCAGCCGTGCGGTGGTCGCTGCCGCCAACGCGTTGTCGACCTGGTGTCGCCCGCTGCTGGCCAGCTGCACCGCGGCCCGGTCATGGCTCTGACCGTCATGGGCATGAAGGACGAAGTGGTGCCGATCCCGGTCGTCGGCGCCGATCTGGTCGGCCCACAGCTGCAGTTCGGCCTCGGGCGCTGGCTGGTCCGAGCTGCGCCACAGTGCCGTTCGTACGCCGGCACCGCGCCGCTCGCGCATGCCCAGCACACGCGGATCATCGGCGTTGAGGACCACCCAGTCCGACGCGGCCTCGACCAATTCCCCCTTGGCCTGCGCGGTCGCGTCCAGACCTCCGAACTCACCGGCATGGGCCTGTCCGACATTGAGCACCATCCCGATGTTGGGTGGGGTGACCTGGCACAGCCAAGCAATGTGGCCCCGGCCACGGGCGCCCATCTCGGCCACCAGGAAACGAGTGGTGGCATCAACCGACGTCGCGGTCAGCGGCAGCCCGATCTCGTTGTTGAAGCTGCCGGGCGGCGCAATGGTGGCGCCGAGCCGCGGCAGCAACTGGGCCAGCAGGTCCTTGGTGCTGGTCTTACCGGACGACCCGGTCAGGCCCACCACAGACAGGCCGCGGCTGCATTCCTGGGCGACCAGCTCGCGGGCCAACCGGACCAGGCCTTCGGTCGGTTCGCCGGGCACCACCAGCTGCGCGACGGAGTCCGGCAGGCCCGGGATCGGCTCATGGGCCATCACACCGGCCGCACCTGCTGCGACGGCGGCGGCAGCAAAGTCGCGGCCGTTGACGCGCTCACCGGGCAACGCGATGAACAGCGCCCCCGCGGTGGCCTGACGGGAGTCCAGCACGACGCCGGGGCCCAGCGGCACGTCGGCGCCGAGCAGGTCCGCGCCGATCCGCGGCGCCAGCGCTGCTGCTGAGGTGACCCTCATCGGCCTGCTCCGGGATCCAACTGGGCCCACTGGCGTACGACCTCGATGGCGTCGTCGAAGTCGATGGTCTCCTCGGCCAGGATCTGTCCCGTCTCGTGGCCCTTGCCCAGAATCGCCACCGTGTCGCGTACGCCGGCCCGTGCCAGCGCCGCCCCGATGGCCCGGTCACGGCCGCCGACCTCGACCACGGTGATGACGCGGCCCCGTTCAGCCGAGCTCTGTCGCACCTGCTCCGCACCGGCCAGGACCGCTGCCCGGATGGCCGCGGGGTCCTCGCTGCGGGGATTGTCATCGGTGACGATGACCACCTCGGCCCATTCGGCCGCAGCCTCCCCCATCGGGCCCCGCTTGTCCGGGTCCCGGTCACCACCGGCGCCGAGAACGGCGATCAGGCGACCGCCGGGCACCGACAGTGCGGTCAGCGCCGCCGCGACGGCCTGTGGAGTATGGGCAAAGTCGACCACCACACGGGGGCCGCCGGGGACCTCGACCAGTTGCATCCGGCCCGGCACAGTCGCGGTCGCCAAGGCCTGGGCGGCCTGCTGCACCGGTTCGTCGAGCACCTCCCACAAACCCACGGCAAGGCCACTGTTGACCCGGTTGAACGTGCCGGGCATCGCCAACGGCACCGCAATGTCGCCGCTGGGGGTGTGGAGTCCGAGCTGTTCGGGATCCTGCGCGGTCGGATGGTCCACGTCATCGGTCAACGGATGGATGTCAGTGTGCGCATCGGCGAATCCACTGACGCTCAGAACCGGTACGCCGGCGGCGCGGCACTCCCCAGCGAGCCGGGCGCCCCACCCACCGTCGACCACGATCACCGCGGTGCCGGCCTGCTGGAAGAGCGACGCCTTCGCTTGGAAGTAGTCCTCCATGGTCGGGTGGAAGTCGAGGTGGTCCCGACCCAGGTTGGTGAAGCCCGCGACATCGAAATGAACCCCGGTGACCCGTTGCAGCGCCAACGCGTGGGAGGACACCTCCATCACAACGGTGTCGGCGCCGCGCTGCAGCATCACGGCAAACAGCGCGTGCAGATCACAGGACTCCGGCGTGGTCACCGTCGTCCGGTCCGAGGTCAGTTCCTGATCGTCCAGCCAGAAGCCAAGCGTTCCGATGGTGCCGACCACGTGCCCGGTGCCCCGCAGGCCGGCGGCAGTGAGGGCGGTGGTGGTGGTCTTGCCGTTGGTCCCGGTGATCCCGACCATCCGGAGCTGGCGAGTCGGGTGGTGATAGATCTCGGCGGCGGCGTACGCCATCGCGTCACGGGGGGCGGTGACCTCCAGCACGGGCAGTTGCCCGGCGACCTGCTCGGCGCCCTCGGAGTCGGTCAGCACCGCGACCGCTCCAGCAGCGGCAGCCTGGTCGGTGAACCGGGCGCCGTGCACCCGGGCTCCCTTGAGGGCAACGTAGAGGTCGCCGGGTCGCACCGCGCGGGAGTCCTGGGTGATCCCGGAGATCTCGACGCCGGCGTACTGGTCAGCCACCGCCGCCCCCACCGTGGCGGCAAGGGCGGTCAGCGCGATTGGTGCGAGACCCTCGGGTCGCAGCTGGTGATCAGTCACGCCGGGAACGCTACCGTGCGGCTCACCAGTAGAGCTTCCGGTTGGCCGGTGCGGTGGTCGACAGCGGTACGCCGTAGCGCGGCAGCGCGTACTGCATGATGTCCTTCCAGGCCGGCGCAGCGATCACGGTGCCGGAGTTCTGACCTTCGGGCTGGTCCAGCACGATGTAGGTCAGGATGGTCGGGTCTTCCAGCGGCGCGACCCCCACCCAGGACGAGGTGTAGCCGTTGTAGCAGCCGCAGTCAGGGTCGTACCGCTGCGAGGTGCCGGACTTGCCGCCTGCACGGAAGCCGTCCAGGGTCTGGTCGGTCGGCTCACCGTCGTGGGTGAGGACGGCCTCGCTCATGAACGTGACCTCGCGGGCAGCGTCCTCGCTGATGACCTGCCGCGGCTCCCGCACCGGCAGCTCGATCTCCTTGCCGTCGGGACCGATCGCGGACTTGATGATGGTCGGCGGCATGTACTGCCCGCCGTTGTAGATGGTGCCGATCGCGGCTGCCTGCTGGATCGCGGTCACCGACATCGACTGGCCGAAGAATGCGCGGTCCCACACGTACGAGGGCGATTCGGTGGTGGGAATCGATCCGCTGGCCTCACCCGGCAGCCCCACTCCGGTGGGCTTGCCGTAGCCGAACGCCTCCAGATAGCGCTGCATGGTCTCCGGGTCGGACTGCCGACCCAGCATCGCGGTGCCGATGTTGGACGACATCGCCAGGATGCCGCGTGCGGTCATGTTGACCTCGCCGTGGCCCCAGACGTCGCGGATGTTGGAGTCACCGGACTTGAGCAGCGGCGGCACCACCACGTGGGTCTGGTCCTGCAACAGCCCCTGGTCGGCCAGGGCCGCCATCGTGATGAGCTTCTGGGTCGAGCCGGGTTCATAGACCTGGGTGACGGCGTGGTTGCCGCGGGCATCGGCGTCGGCATCGCCGGGCCGGCTCGGATCGAAGGTCGGATAGGTCGCCATCGCCAGGATCTCGCCGGTCTTGATGTTGAGAACGATCGCGGTGCCGGTCTGGGAGCCACTGTCATCGACGGCCTGCTGCAGTCGCTGCTGCGTGGTCCACTGCAGTTCGGAGTCGATGGTGAGCTGATAGTCGATGCCGTCCTGGGCCGGCTGCAGCATGTTGGTGCCCAGTGGGATCCGGTTGCCCTGCGGCGAGGCTTCGTAGATCTCCTTGCCGGGCTGGCCGGTCAGTTCGCCATTGAGCGAATACTCCAGGCCGCCGCCGCCCTTGCCCTCACCGTTGACGAAACCGATGATGTTGGCGCCGGTCTGGCCGGCAGGATAGGTACGGATCGAGTCGGACTCGCGGAAGATGCCGTAGATGTTCTCCTCGGCCAGGGCGCGAGCGATGTCGGTGTAGTCGGCTGCCGGCACCTTGCGCGCGACGTACGCAAAGCGAGTGTCGGGTCGGGTCAGCGGTTCCAGGTATTGCTCCGGATCCGTGCCGAGCACTCGACCGATGATCTGGGCGATCTCCTCGGCGTTCTCGGCCGTGTGGGTCGGGTCGGCGGTGATCGCCACCGCCGGTTCGCTGGCCGCCAGCACCTGCCCGTTGCGGTCGCTGATCTGCCCTCGCTCGGGCATCAGGGTCTGGGTGCGGGTGACCTGCTTGGAGGCGGAGGCGGCGTACGCCTCGGTGTCAAAGGCCTGCAATTGCACCAGCCGACCTGCGCACACCGAGACGGCGATCGCCAGCACGACCATGATGGCCTGCAACCGGCGTGCCGGATGTCCCAGCGCGACCCGGGTGGGGCCTTGCTTGCGACGGGACTTCCTCCGCAAGCTGCCCGGCTGGATCGGTGCGCGACGCGATGCGGCCGACTGCCGGCTGCGCGGGGCACTCGAACGGGCGCTGGCCCGCGTACCCCTGGGCCGGTCGCTGCTGCTCCGACCAGTGCTGACTCGGCTGCTTCTGACTCGACTACTGCTGCTCGCCCCGGTTCGGCGCTGACCCGAGAGTCGGCGCTGGCCCGGCTGTTGGTTGCCGCGGGTCGCCATCATTGGCCTCCGTTGTCGACGGGCTGCTGTTCAGGATGGGGTTCACCCTCGGGTGCCGGCTGCTCCCCCTCGGGTGCGGGCTGTTCACCCTCAGGTGCGGGCTGCTCCCCTTCAGGTGCCGGCTGTTCACCCTCGGGCGCCGGCGGGTTCTGTTCGGCGTGTCGGCGCTCTGCTTCCAGGCGCTGTTCCTCGGCGATCCGGGCTTCCTCCGCCTTGCGCGCCTCGTCGGCCTTGCGGGCCTCCTCGGCGCGACGCTCCTGCTCGATCTGCTCGGGCGTCTTGATCACCGAGGAGGGCAACTCGTCGCCCTCGACGGCATTCGGTTCGCCGACGATGGTGCCGTCGGGCAGCACCAAATAGACGGTGTGGAGGTTGGGTCGCAGCCCCAGGGCCGACGCCTTGCGGGCGAGTTCCGGCGTGGACCGGGCCAGCTCGACCTCACCCTCCAGGCGGGCCTGCTGGTTGCTGAGGTCGGTGGCGCGCCGCTCGGCGTCGCGCACCTCCATGGCCTGGCTCTGCAGCTGGGTGTTGAGCAGCAACAGCCCTGCCATGCCGGCGGCCAGCACCAGCGTGAGCAACAACAGGAAGGGCAGTCGACCGGCGCGTTGGCGTCGGCCCCGCACCACCTTCAGGGGTGGTCGAGACCCGCGGTGGCGTTCCGGGGCGAGCAGTGCACTCATGCGGCTTCCTCCAGACGTTCGGCAGCACGCAGGCGTACCGATGCGGCTCGTGGGTTGGCGGCAACTTCCTCGTCAGTGGGGCGCTCGGCGCCCTTGGTCAGCAGGGTCAAGCGGGCGCGCAACTCGGGCGGCACGATCGGCATCCCGCGCGGCGCCCGGTCGGCGGCCTGGTCACGCAACTCGTTCTTGACCAGACGGTCCTCGCCGGAGTGGTACGCCATCACGACCAGCCGCCCCCGAGGCGCCAGCGCATCAATCGCCGCGGGCAGGGCCCGCTCCAACACGGCGAGCTCGTCGTTGACGGCGATCCGCAATGCCTGGAAGGTCTTCTTGGCCGGGTGGCCGCCCTGCTGGGCTGCCACCGGCACCGCGCCGCGGATGATGTCGACCAACTCGCCCGAACGCTCGATGCGATGGTCGGCGCGGACCCGCAGCACCGAGCTCACGATCCGGTCGGCGAACCGCTCATCGCCGTACCGGCGCAACAGCCGCACCAGCTCACCGCGGCCCAGATCGTTGAGCAGGTCGGCGGCGGTGGGGCCCTCCTCCCCCATCCGCATGTCCAGCGGCGCGTCGACGGCGTACGCGAAACCCCGCTCGGTGCGGTCGATCTGCATCGAGGACAGCCCGAGGTCCATCAGAATCCCCTGCACCTGACGGCCCTCGAGCACCTCGGGGATCTCGTCATAGACCGCCTGGTGCAGTTCCACCCGGTCCCCGAAGCGGGCCAGTCGCTCCGCGGCGATGTCGAGGGCGCGCGGATCGCGGTCGATCCCGATCAGGTGTGCCCTGGGGCAGGAGTCGAGGACCAACGAGGCGTGGCCGGCCAGGCCGAGGGTGGCATCGACGTAGATGGGGTTGCCCTCGGTGAGGGCCGGGGCAAGCAGCTCCAAGCAGCGTTGCGCCATCACCGGGACGTGCTGCGCGCCGGGCTCACGCGCCGAGTCCGACTCAGGTGGAGCGGAGTGGAGGAGCGCATCAGGGCAGCCAGCGACGTCATCTGACCGGTGGTCGGAGGCTGCCATCTGATCACCTCGTCTGCTGGAAGCTGCGGATGTTGCGGCGGTGCCACATGCGGTCCGGCTCCGGACCGAGGCGGTGGGAAGTCCGCCTGACACCGGGGAAGGTGCGCCAGGTGGCTGCCTCGGGCCGGAACCGCACCGCATGTGAGCGGTTCAGGCGAGTCGGGGTCATCACGCTTCCTGCTGCCACGTCTGACCCAAGATCTCTTCGTTCATGTCCGCGAAGTCGGACTCCTGCGCCTCGGAGTACGCCTCCCAGGCCTCGGCGTCCCATACCTCGATGCGGTTGATGGCCCCGACCACGACGATCTCCTTGTCCAGCCCCGCATACCTGCGCAGCTGGGGCGGAATCGTCATGCGGCCCTGCTTGTCCGGAGTTTCGTCGCTGGCACCGGCAGCCAGCATGCGCTGGAAGTCACGTACCTGCTTGACGGTTGCCGGAGCATTCCGCATCGACATCGTCATCTCCACGAACGTCTGCCGGGGATAGATGGCCAGACACCGGTCCTGCGCCCGGGTCACCACCAGCCCGTCAGCGAGCTCGTCTCGATACTTCGCCGGCAGAAAGAATCGGCCCTTCTCGTCGAGCTTCGGCGTGTGCGTACCCAAGAACATTGGGCACCACCTCCGAGTCGCCGATCACACCAATTCCCTCCACTGCGCTCCACTCTACTCCACTTTCCTCCACCAAGGTCAACAACCGCGGTGTTTTCCTCCCCGATCTGGCCTGACGGCCCAGACAGCAACCGGTTGGTCGGGTCCGCTAACGCCCACCGATCAGGCCTATTACTCTGGTGCGGGTACGCGAGCGGGCGTGCTCATACGCCGCGCCCCGCCAACTCCCGGAGGACACTCAGTTGAGTCAGACCAGCAACGCCCCAGCGCCGCAGCCGGCATCACTGGATGACGTCGTCAACGTCACCCAGAAGATCCGGTCCGCCATCGAGACCGTGATCGAGGGCAAGCGGCAGGCGATCGACCTGTCCCTGGTTGTCCTGCTGGCCGAGGGCCACCTGCTCGTCGAGGACGTTCCTGGCGTCGGCAAGACGATGTTGGCCAAGGCGATCGGCAAGTCGATCAACAGCTCGGTACGCCGCCTGCAGTTCACCCCTGACCTGCTGCCCGCCGACATCACCGGTGTCTCGATCTATTCCCAGGAGACCGGCGAGTTCGAGTTCAAGCCCGGCGGCATCTTCGCCAACATCGTCGTGGGCGACGAGATCAACCGCGCCTCCCCCAAGACCCAGTCGGCGTTGCTGGAGTCGATGGAGGAGGGACAGGTGTCGGTGGACGGCACCACCTACGTTCTGGACCGGCCCTTCATGGTGGTCGCCACCCAGAACCCGATCGAGATGGAGGGCACCTATCCCCTCCCCGAGGCCCAGCGGGACCGCTTCCTGGCCCGGATCGAGATGGGCTACCCGACCCCGCACGCCGAGCTCGACATGCTCGACCACCACGGCCAGCGCAATCCGCTTGATTCGCTGCAACCGGTCACCGACGCCGCCACCGTGCTGCGCGTCATCGAGGCCGTCAAGACCTTGCACGTGGCCACCGAGGTGAAGCAGTACATCATCGAGGTCATCAATGCGACCCGTAACACCCGTGACCTGCGCCTGGGCGCGTCGCCGCGCGCCAGCCTGGCGCTGCTGCGCGCCAGCCGGGCGTACGCTGCCGTCGCCGGCCGGGACTATGTCACCCCCGACGACGTGGCTGCCCTGGCGGTGCCGGTGCTGGCGCACCGAGTCCTGCCCTCGGCCGACGCGCAGCTGGGCAACCGTGGCACCTCCGACATCATCACCGCAGCGCTGGGAACGGTGCGAGTCCCCGACCGGCGGTGAATGTGCGAAACCCTTGGCGCATCCTCACCGGCCGCGGCCGGGTCTTCCTCATCGCCGGCCTCGTCCTGACGGTCGCGATGCTCGCCATCGGCCAGCGTGATGTCGTCTGGCTCGGACTGTTGTTGCTGATCCTGCCGATCGTGGCGCTGATCCTGATTGGCCGCTCCAAGCTGCAACTGTCGTGTGAGCGGCGACTGTCCGAGGGACAGGTCGCGGTCGGCGACGAGGTGACCGGCGAGTTGCTGCTGTCCAAGAGCGGCGCCCATCCCAGCGGACTGCTCCAGTTCGAGGACCGGGTGCCGCCGGAGCTGGGCATCCCGACCCGCTTCAGCATCCATCACGCCGAACCGAATTGGACCCGCGACATCGCCTACACCATGTACGCCTCCAAGCGCGGTCGTTTCCAGACCGGCCCACTGATGATCCGCAGCGTCGACCCGTTCGGGCTCGTCCGCACTGAGCGTCGTTTCAAGGCCACCTCGGAGGTACTCGTCACCCCCCGAATCCACATCCTGCCCTCGCTGCGCCAGCTGGCCGGCACCGGAGCCCAGGGCGACACCTCGCCACAGCGGCTCGGCGTCACCGGCCAGGACGACATCCTGATCCGCGAATACCGCCATGGCGACGACGTACGCCGGGTGCACTGGCGCCACTCGGCCCGTCGCGGTGAGTTGATGGTGCGTCGCGAGGAGCAGTCCTGGGATCCCAGCATCAACCTGCTGCTCGACAACCGCCTCGCCAACCACACCGGCGAAGGCGAACACGGCAGCTTCGAATGGGCCGTCTCCGCTGCCGCCTCGATCTCCAAGCACTTCGTGCAGGATGGCTACTCGATCTCGGTCTTCGACTCCAGTGGCGTGATCCACGACGGCGCCAATGACCCGGGCCACCCGGCCGCCCGGGATCGATCGCTGCTGCTGCAGTTCATCGACATCGACGTCCGCAACTCCACCACGATGAACAAGGCGATGGACGCCATCACCACCCACCGGCAGGGCCAGATGTTGGTCGCCGTGCTGGGCCGCATCACCGCCCAGGACGCGCAGCAATTGGTGCGCGCCGGGCGTACTCGTGGCCAGGGCGTCGCCATCGTGCTCGAGGTGGACAGCTGGGTGATTCGCTCCCAGCGCGCCTCCAGCGAGGCCCAGTTGGCCCACAAGGACGGCATCCGGGTGTTGCGCGAGGCCGGCTGGAAGGTCGCCGTCGCGCGGCACGACGTGACGGTCCCGCAGGCCTGGCAGCAGCTCGAGGCATTGGGGGTGGGCGCGTGAAGCTCCTGCACACCGACCGCATGGGTGCCGCCGTCATCGCGGCGTCCCTCCTCACCTCCCTCTCCCTGCTGCCGCTCACCCAGGAGGCTTCCTATCTGGGGCTGGCAGCCATCGGCATCGTTCTGGTGGGCGCCATCGGCATCCTGGGACGTCGCTTCGACGTCGACAACAGCCTGATCCTGGTCGGCCAGTTCATCCTGGCGGTCGTCTTCCTCATGAGTGTCGCCGGCAGCCTGATGTCAGAAGGCGATCTGTGGTGGCGCCCGATCGAGCTGTACGCCGACGCCATCCTCACGTTGCAGACCGAATCGGCGCCGCTCCCTCCCAACGCCGGCGTGAAGTTGTTGCTGGTCACCGCCGTGGTGGTGGTCGCGATCATGACCGACCTGTTGGCGATCGGCATCGACCGGCCAGCCTGGTCGGTGGCACCGCTGCTGACGATCTATCTGATCCCGGCGCTGGGCGTCTACACCGATGTGCCGTGGTGGAGCTTCGCCGCAGTCGCGATCGGCTACCTGGTGATCCTGGCGATGGAGGCCGTGCAGCGCACCGAGTTGTGGCAGCGCACGTTGGCGCGGGACTCCGCCGAACGTGGATCTGTGGTGCCGTTGGCAGCCCGGCTCGGCCTGGTGGTCGCGGTGCCCGCGATCGCGCTGTCCCTGGTGATGGGCATGATCATCCCGGCAATCTCGCCATTGATGTGGGGCGGCTCCCGACCCACCGGCGACCAGCCGATCCAGCTGACCGACCCGTCGCTGGACCTGCGTCGCAACCTCAACCAGCCGGACGACGTGCCGGTGCTGCGCTACACCACCGACCAGCCCGGCGGCGTCTATCTGCGGATGGCCTCGCTGCCCGCCTTCGATGCCCGCGGCTGGCAGAACGTCGGCATCCAATTGCGCAGCGGCAATGTGCTGCCCAGCATCCCGGGCATGACGAATCCGCCGCAGGAGATTCGGCGCACCCAGATCACCATCGACGACTTCGCCTCGATGTATCTGCCGGCGCCGTATGCGCCCCGCACGGTTGATGCTCCCGGCAGTTGGTCGCACGACCCGCAGTCGTTGGTGGTCATCAACACCGACGAAGACAACGAGACCGCGACTCGCGGACTCAGTTACGAGGTCACCAGTGCCGACATCATCCCCAATGGTGAGCAGCTCAGCGTTGCGGTGGCCGGGTCGCCTGCCGATCGGCAGTACACCACTGCCATCCCCGACGACCTGCCCCAGGAGATCATCGATCTGACCCTGGACATCACGCGTGAGGCGCCGACCCCGGCGCTGCGGGCAGCAGCCATCCAGAAGTATTTGCGGGAGGGCGGCGGCTTCACCTACAGCACCGATCCGCAGCCCGGCAGCGGCTATGACGCGCTGATGAACTTCCTGTTCGTCGACAAGATCGGCTACTGCGAACAGTTCTCCGCTGCGATGGCGCTGATGGCCCGCATCGTCGACATCCCGACTCGCGTGGCGGTGGGCTTCCTGCCCGGTGACCTGCAGGCCGACGGCAGCTATGTGGTGACCACTCACAACATGCATGCCTGGCCGGAGCTCTACTTCGAGGGCATCGGCTGGGTCCGCTTCGAGCCGACCCCGAGCGTCGCCACGGCACCGGTGTGGACCACGGTCAACGAAGAGGTGCCGCAGCCCTCGTCCGACCCCAGCGGCGGCAGTGACGTGCCCAGCGAAGCTCCCCCCGAGCCCTCGGTGGAACCGACCGAGCAGCCGAGCGAAAATCCGGACCTTCCGCCTGTCGTCAACGACGAGGGCGAAGGCACCCTGCTGGCACTGCTGGTCGACATTGCGCGGGTCGTGGTGACCTTGGTCGTGGTCGCCGCCATCTTGGCCATCCCCGGACTGGTCCGACGCCGGCTGCGCCACCGTCGCCTGCACGCCACCGATGCGCCGCCGCGCTCCCAGGTCCTCTACGCCTGGCGCGAGGTGCGCGACACCGTGCGCGACGTACGCCAGCCCTGGCCGAGCGGGACGCCCCGGCGAATCGGCTCCGAACTCAGCGGACGGCTGCCGGGAGCCGCTGCCGGAGCGATGCACGACCTGGCCCTGGCCGCCGAACGGTCCCGGTATGCGCCCAAGGTGGGCGATGTCGGTGATCTGGCCGAACAGGTACGCCTGGTGCGCGAAGGTCTGCTGTCGGACAAGAATCGCTGGCAACGCTGGCTGATCGCCCTGTTCCCCTACTCCCTGTGGCACAACGGCCGGCTGTCGCTGCGGCGGCTGCGCCGCAAGCTGCTGCCCGGCTCGCGCCAGTGAACTGGCAGACCCGGACATGAGAGAACCCCGCCACGATCGTGGCGGGGTTCCTTCTTCTCGGATCAGCTGGCCTTCAGATCAGCTGATCAACCATCACAGTGAGCCGTCCTGGCGGCGACGCCAGCGCTCCTCCATCTTGTTCATGAAGCTCTTGTCCGGACCGGCGCTGCTACGGCCCGCACCGGCGCTGGCCTTCGGCTTGGGTTCAGGAGTCGCGTCGTCGACATCATGCTTGGTGAATCCGGTCATGCCGAGCACCACACCGGCCAACATGACGACGAAACCCACCACGCTGATCGCGGGATGGCTGCTGATGCCGGCGACCAAGCCGACCAGGCCGACCGCGACGACCACTCCGCCGACGACCAGTCGACCACGGTTGACCGTGGGCGGCCGCACGTCGAGGCGCGGATCGGCACGCAGCGTTCGGTCAAGATGGGGATCATCGGCAGCCCAAGCTGCCTCCATCTGATCGAGCAGGCGCTGCTCCTCCTCTGAGAGTGCCATCACCCCTCCTGTGGTCGTCCATGGCCCTGTGGTCGTCCATGGCCTAGGGCACCAGTCTAGGCGTTCCCAGCGCCAGCTAAAAGACGGATCAAGACATCACCAACCCAGGCTCGCCAACCGACGGCGCTGCTCACTCAACTGGCGACCCCGATACGCCGGATGATGCAGCCGGGCCACCACCCGATCCCGAAACGACGTCGCATCACGCAGCAGGTCATCGGCCTCCCGGCTGCTCGGCTGTGCCCCGTCAAGGACCTCTCGGTGCCGGCCAGTCAGCGAGTCGAAGAACAGACCCCATTCGGCGTACTCGGGGGCGACCCGACACAGCACGCGCCAGATCCGCGACAGCGGGATCGCGCCGGGGCGATGCCCTGGCAGCCTCGCCGTCAGCACCAGGTCACCCACGGCGACGGCAGCGGCGTACGCCCGCAGGTGGCGTTGTGCGACGCTTCGGACCTGGTCCGCCTCCCACAGCAGTCCGTCGATCCGATGCCGTGCTTCGGGATCGCTGTTTGCCATCATCGGCCCCTTCGCTCAGTTGCCCCGTGAATCTGTCTGACCCGTGAATCTGTCTGACCGTGATCTTGTCGATCACAAGTCGAACACACGTTCGATACTCCTCCATCATGATCCCCCGACCCAGCGACGTCAACCCCTCAACCACACCATCCGCGACGCCGGGGGTCTACGCTGTCGGCCATGTCCGCCGAGCAGCCACCCGAGGCCGTCCCGGTTGCCGTGATCGGCTCCGATCTGGGCGCGGTGGCGACGGCGGCCAGACTGGCCCGACTGGGGCACCGCACGACGCTGCTGTCCGAGGAGGAGGTCCTGGTCCCGGAAGGTCGTGGGATCGCGCTCTCGACGTGGCCGGGCGATCTCGGACCGGCGCCGATGGTGGACGACCTACCGCTCACCACCGCATTTCCGGCGCCCTGGCGGGACCTGTTCAAGAAGACCGGGATGCCGCTGGAAGGCAGCCTTGCCAAGGCCGAGCTCGCCCTTTCCCCCGCCCCGGCTACCCGGCACCGGTTCAGCGACGGCAGCGAGCTGGTGCTGCCCAACGACCGCTCCACGCGTCAGGTGATCCTGCGGCGCAGGTACGGTGCCGCCGCCGCGCAGCGGTGGGAAACGCTGCTGCGGCAGCTCACCGATGTTTGGCAGCGGCAACGCGCGCTGGGCCTGGAGCAGGAACTGACCTCGAACGACCAGATCCGCCGGGCCGCGCTGCCGGGCGGCAGCATCGCCGGACTGGCGCGCAGCATCAAGGAGCCCCACTTGGCTGCGGTGATCCGTTCGACCGCATGGCTGGAGGGCAACGACCCGCGCCTCACCCCAGGTTTTCGAGCCACTCCGTTGGCCCTGGCTGCGGTCTTCGGCGAGTGGATGGTGACCCACCACGACCAGCCGGTCCGCTTTGGGCACGTCGTCGACGCACTGCTGGACCGGCTCGCCGTTCGCGGCGTCGAGATTCTGGCCCCGGCCGCCGTACTGGACCTCAGCCGGACTGTCGCGGGCAGGTGGCGCATCACCACCGCGACAGGCGAAGTGGAGGTTGCCGCGGCGACCCTGGCCACTGACCTGTGGCAGCAGGCGGAGCTGACCGGCGCTGCGGTGCCGGCGCTTCGCCGAGCCCGGGGCCTGCGACGCGCGATCGCGCCGCGAGTGCAGCACTGGTGGCAGGAGTCGCCGCTCGATGAGCCCGAGCACGTCATGGAGCACCACCGCGACGGCATCGTGGAGAGCTGGCGGCGGGCGTACGCGGGCGGCACCCTGGTCACCGAGCATGTCCGGCGTCGCGGCGGCCCGGACGCGACGGTCGCAGCCTGGCGACGCGGCAGCCACCACTGGCTGCGCCGGCCTCCGATCCGGCTCGACGCCAGCCTGACCACGGTGAGCGCCTCGGGTCGGGGCGGCGGGTCGCCACAGCAGGTGCTGCTCGCTGCGGCGCTGGCCAGCTATGCGCTGCACGAGGAATTGACCGGCGAGGATGTCCGACCCACCAACAAGACGCCACCGCCCCGACGGCCGCAGGCGCTGCCCCGTTGGGATCGCTGAGAGCTCTCTGAGCGAGGGGTTAGACTGGCTCGTCTGGTGCACGCGATGTGACCATCCGCACTGATCTGGAGCGCAAACTTGACCTCACCGTCGCCGACCCCCCAGTACGCCGCCGAGCTCGCCCTCGAGCAGGCCCACGTGGATCGGGTCTACCGGCAACTGGAGATTGCACGGACCTCAGCTCAGAAGCTCGCCAAGGAGGGGCAGTCCCTCTATCAGACCGAACGGGCTGACTTCGTTCGCGAAGAGGACAGCACCGGCATGCTGGAGCGCGACGTCTTCGTCTATCAGGCCGCGCGCCGGCTGGCCACGCTGGAGGCCGAACACGACGGCCTGGTCTTCGGCAAGTTGGACCACACCGACGGTGAGGTCCGCTACATCGGGCGGATCGGCGTACGGGATGAGGAGTACGAGCCGCTGGTGATCGACTGGCGCGCTCCGGCGGCCGAGCCGTTCTATCGGGCCACCCCCGCCGCGCCGATGGAGGTGGTCCGGCGCCGGGTGTTGCGCTGCCGAGGTGACCAGGTCGTCGGCATCGAGGACGACCTGCTCGCCGCCGACCACGCCAACGGCGATCTGGTGGTGTTGGGTGAGGGCGCCCTGATGGCCGCGCTGAGCCGGGCCCGTGGCCACACCATGCGTGACATCGTCGCCACCATCCAGGGCGAACAGGACGAGGCGATTCGCGCTCCCCATCAGGGCGTCACCGTCATCGGCGGCGGACCGGGCACCGGCAAGACGGTGGTGGCCCTGCATCGCGCGGCGTACCTGCTCTACAGCCATCGCAAGCGCTTCGAACGCGGTGGTGTCCTGGTGGTGGGGCCGAGCTCGGTCTTCATGAACTACATCGAACGGGTGCTGCCCTCCCTGGGTGAGGAATCAGTCACGTTGCGCCCCATCGGCGGCGTCGCCCATGACGTCCTGGGCCTGCGGTCGGAGGAGGTTGACACTCCCGCGGCGGCGGCCGTCAAGGGCAGCCTGCGGATGGCGACCCTGCTGCGCCGGCTGGTCGACGCACCGAGCATCGGGTCGGCACACCTGGACCTGCACGTCAGCATCGAGGGTGAGGTGCTGCGGCTGCGGTCCGAGGACCTCCGTGCCGTACGCCGGCGGGTGCTGTCCGAGACGAGGGCCAACCTGGCCCGTGACCGGGCGGAGTCTGCGCTGCTGGAGGAACTGTGGCAGCGCAAGCCCGACAGCGTCGACGTGAGCCGGGAGGTGTTTGCGGACCGCGTCTCCTCCCAGGCCAGCTATCGGATGCTGGTCAACGCCTGGTGGCCGACCCTGGACCCGATCGAACAGTTGCACCGGCTCTCCGATCCGGCGCTGCTGGCCGAGGTTGCCGAGGGGCTGTTGAGCCCGGCGGAGCAAGAAACGCTGGCCCAGGCGTTGACCCCGGAGCAGCCGTTGACGGTGGCTGATGTCGCCCTGCTCGATGAGTTGGTGGAGCTGATCGGGATGCCTCAGCCCGAGCCCGACGCCGAGGAGTCGCTCTTCCTGCCCGACGGCACCGAGGTCAATGAGGTCGTCACCACGGCCGACCGGCTCCGTCACACCGTCGAGGTCGACCCCAACGACGACCCCTTCGACACCTTCGCCCACGTGCTGATCGACGAGGCCCAAGACATCACGCCGATGCAGTGGCGGATGCTGCGACGGCGCGGCCCGCAGGCCTCGTGGACCATCGTCGGCGACCCTGCCCAGAGCACCTGGCCCGATCCCGCCGAGACCGAGCGGGCGTTGCAGCACCTGATCGGCCGCGGCCCCTCGCGACGATTCCGGATGAGCACCAACTACCGCTCGCCGGCCGAGGTCTATGACTTCGCCGCCGCGGTGGTGCAGCGGGACTATCCCGAGGTCGACGTGCCCGAGGCGGTACGCCGGACCGGCCGCGAGCCCGAACTGTTGGTCACCCCCGAGGCCGACCTGCCGGCGCACGTGACCGCCACCATCTCGGCACTGGCTGATGACGTGGAGGGCACGATCGGCATCATCTGCCCGCCGAGCCGGTTGGCGTCGCTGCAGGCGGAGATCGGCCGAGCCGACCTGCCGCAGGATCGGCTGGCCGTGGTGACGGCGATCCAGGCCAAGGGCCTGGAATATGACGCCGCCGTCGTGGTGGATCCGAGCGCGATCGTGGCGCAGAGTTCCGGCGGCACCCGGGTCCTCTACGTCGCCCTGACCCGCCCCACCCAGCGGCTGGTCGCCATCGACGTGGACGTCCCCGGCGATTGGCGGCCGAGCACGGCAGACTGAGTCGCGACCACCATCAGAGAGGACGGCCGCCATGCCGCAGATGCAGCCACCATTGTCGACCAACCCGATCATCACCCGCGTCAATGACGGCGCCCCGGTGCTGAGCCCCGAGCAGGTCCCCTACCCCTCGCAGACCGTTTTCAACGCCGGCGTGGCCTTCTGGCAGGGCCGCTATGTCATGGTCTTCCGCAACGAATGGGACTTCAACGGGGTGGGTCGGTTCAACGGCTCCAACCTGGGACTGGCGACCAGCAGCGACGGCATCGACTGGCAAGTCGCGCCCGAGCCGGTGTGGCAGGCCGAGTGGCTGAACGATCCGGAGATCACCCGGGTCTACGACCCCCGCCTGACGGTGCTGGAGGGCCGGCTCCACATGTGTTTCGCGGTCGACACCCGCCACGGCGTACGCGGTGGCATCGGCGTCTGGAACGAGGACCTGTCCGAGATCGAGATCCTGTCGATCTCGGTGCCGGAGAACCGCAACATGGTGCTCTTCCCGGAGAAGGTCAACGACCAGTTCGTACGCCTGGAGCGCCCGATGCCCGTCTATTCCCGCGGCGGCGACAAGTTCGACACCTGGCTGAGCCGGTCCAACGACCTGCGCTACTGGGGCGACTCGGCGCTGGTGCTGGGCATCGAACAGGTGCCCTTCTGCAACGACAAGCTCGGCCCCGCGGCACCGCCGATCCGCACCGACGCCGGCTGGTTGACGACCTTCCATTCGGTCGACCGGGACCGGGAGCGCGGCAAGTTCGGCTGGGAGGCGACCTGGCAGAAGCGCTACAGCGCCGGCATCATGCTGCTCGACCTGGCCGACCCGAGCCGCCTGATCGGGCTGTCGACCGAGCCGCTCATCTCCCCCGAGACCGAGTGGGAGGTGGAGGGCTTCCGCAGCAACGTCATCTTCCCCACCGGCATGACGCTGGTCGAGGACGAGGTCCGCATCTACTACGGCTGCTCCGACACCTGGATGTGCCTGGCCAGCGCCGACGTCAACGACCTGGTCGCCGCCTGTACGCCGGTGGGCTGAGCCGCTCTCAGTCGAGCCCGTGGAAGGCGCGCAGCGCGTCCGCGCCCTCGACCGTGATCGGCTCACCGCGGACGAGCGCGTCCGGGGTCAGGACGAGCTTGCGCTGGAGGGTGGGGCCGTCGGCTCGGTTGAAGCGCTCGGTGCCGTTGTCGGCGTACCCGACCTTGCGGCTGACCGACAGGGAGGCCGGGTTGTCGACGAACGCCCCCGAGGTCACCTCGGTGAGCCCGAGGTGGTCGAAGGCCAGCTCACAGACCGCCTGCCGCATCCGGGTGCCGATGCCCTGCCCGTGGAAGCGCTGCCCCAGCCAGGATCCGGTCTCGGCCGTACGCAGCGTGTCCACGTCGGCGCCTCCGAGCCCCTGGACGCCCACCACTCGCCCACCGAGCCGCACCACCAGCTGCAGGTTGAGTCGGCTCCGGCTGGTCTCGGTGACGGTCCGGGCGATCCATTGCAGGTAGTTGGCGGGCAGTTCGGCGGCCGGAGCCTGCGTCCACGGGAAGCTGAACGGCATCCGGTCGCGGGGATGAACTCCTTCGGCGACCAGACCGAGCAGCTCCGGGGCGTCGGATTCGCGCACCGGACGCAGCTCCAGGTCTCCCGCGGTGACGCGCAGCCCATAGGGCGGCCAGATGTCAGTCAGCGTCAGCGGCCGCTCCAGCGGCCCGGCGCCGTGGGCCACCGCAGCCACCCCGGGGCGGGCGGGTACGACCGGCGGCTCGTGGCGTTCGGGTCGCGCCACCGCGCTGCCGAGGCGGCGCACCGGCAGCGCGGCCTCGCTCGCGGCCGCCGGCACGGAGGTGTCGATGCCGAGCTCGTCGATCAGTTGCTGGTGAATCCGGCGGGTCGCCAGCGAACGGTTCTGGGTGTAGTAGTGCAGGCCGGGCGCCCCGGCGGCAAGGAGATCGCGGCACAGGTCCACCGCGGTCGCGATGCCAACCTCGGTGACCTGCTCGGGGTCGTCCTGGACGGCATGCAACTTGGCCACCAAATCCGCCGGCAGCGCGGCCCCGGACAGTTCAGCGAAGCGTTCAATCTGCTTGACCGACGTCACCGGCTGGATGCCGGGAATGATCGGGATGTCGCAGTCCAGCGCCCGCACCCGCGCCACCAGGTCGACGTAG
The DNA here is from genome assembly GCF_002250565.1 of Parenemella sanctibonifatiensis. Taxonomy (GTDB): domain Bacteria; phylum Actinomycetota; class Actinomycetes; order Propionibacteriales; family Propionibacteriaceae; genus Parenemella; species Parenemella sanctibonifatiensis. The sequence continues at coordinate 113,041 of NZ_NMVJ01000008.1, read as the reverse complement.
GACTGCGGGTCGAAGAAGAACTGGGTGATCGCAAACTTCGCGCCGGCGCGGGCCTTGGCCACCAACAGCCGGGCGTCCAGGTCGGGATCACGCTGCTCGGGATGGACGTCGGGGAAGGCCGCGACGCCGATGCAGAAGTCGCCCAGCGAGGCGATCATCTCGACCAGTTCGGTGGCGTTCCGGAGCCCCTCGGGATGCGCCTGCCACGGCGCCGTTGGCCCGCCGGGCGGGTCGCCGCGGATCGCGAGGATGTGTTGGAGTCCGACGCTGGCGTACGCCCCGATGGTCCGGCGCAGGTCCGCCCGCGACTGGCTGACACAGGTGAGGTGGCCCATGGTGCGCAGGTTGGTGCCGGTGGCGATGCGTTCGGTGGCGCGGATGGTGCGCTCCCGGGTGGAGCCGTTGGCGCCATAGGTCACCGAGACGAAGTCGGGGCGGATCGATTCGAGCTCGCGGATCGCGCGCCACAGCGTCTCCTCGCCCTCGGGGCTGCGCGGCGGGAAGAACTCGAAGGAGAACAGCGGCCGGGTCGCCGTCGCCAACAGATCGGCGATGGTGGGCTGGTGCGGCGGCTGCTTGGTGATCACGCCAGAAACCCTAGCCCAGCCGATCTGCCCTCCTCCGCCATTCCGGCGCCCGGGCGCCTTTCACGTCTGCGGCCCTAGACTCGGGCCATGGCCAGTCATGTTGAGGAATCCGTCCTGACCGAGCTCGACCCTCACGATCCGCTGGGTGCCGCAATCCACGACGGTGTGGCCGCGCAACTGGAGCGGGTCTGGGAACACCAGGGCGCCGTGTTGGAGGACATCAGCCCCGAGCTGACGCCGGTGCTGGCCGCAGCCCGGGAGTTCTGCGCCGGCGGCAAGCGATTCCGGCCGGCCTGCGTGCTGTGGGGGTACGCCGCTGCGACCGGGTCCCGGCTGATGCCGGACTGGCTGGTCCAGTTGGCGACCTCGACCGACCTGCTGCACGCCAGCGCGCTGGTGCACGACGACATCATCGACCGTTCCGACACCCGCCGCGGCGCCCCGTCGATGCACCGCCGGTTCGAGGCCGAACACCGCACCGCCGGCCTGCTGGGTGATCCGGTCGAGTTCGGCCAGTCCAGCGCCGTGCTGCTGGGCGACTTGCTGCTGATGTGGTCGGTCGAACTTGCCGGTCAGGCCAGCCAGGATCCCGAGGTGCACGCCCAGTTGGCTGCCCTGCGCACCGAGGTGACCGCCGGTCAGCTGCTCGACGTGCTCGGCGAGCACCGCCCCCTCCCCACGAGCGAGGCGGAGTTTGCGACCGCGATCGAGCAGGCCGAGGCGGTCCTGGAGCGCAAGACCGCCTCCTACACGGTGCGTCATCCCTTGCTGATCGGTGCCCGCGCGGCGGGCACCGCGACCCCGGACCTGATCGAGGGACTCTCCCGGCTCGGGTCGGCGGTCGGCTGGGCCTTCCAGCTCCGCGACGACGTCCTGGGCGTCTTCGGCTCCGAGGACGAGACCGGCAAGCCCGCCGGCGATGACCTGCGCGAGGGCAAGCGGACCCTGCTGGTGTTGTACGCCCTGCAGGCCGCCGACGACGATCAGCGGACCCGACTGGCTGCGGTCCTTGGCCAGCCGGCCGGTGCCGCCGCGATCGCGGATGCCTCTGCCGTGATCGAGGAGACCGGCGCTCGGGACCGCGTGGAGGAGCGCATCGCCGCCCTCACCGCTGCCGCCCGGGACACCGTCGCCGAGCTCGAGGTGACCGAAGCCGTACGCCAAGGCTTGGGCGGGCTGGTGGAACTCGCCGTACGCCGCCGCGGGTGAGTCGGCAACGATGATCGGCGAACACGACCGCAATCCACCCAACCGGACCGTGTTCCTCTGCCCCGGGTACCACGACTTCGCGTTCGGTGCCCCGGGGCGCCCCGGCGCTTGGGGACAGCTGTCGCCCGAGCTCCGTCGCGACATCACGGCCTGGGACGAGCTCTTCCACCGACACTTCTACGACACCTGGATGCCCCCAGAAGTCGGCTACGCCTACCACGCCCAAGTCGGCGACCTCGTCCAACGCATCACCGAGGAACTCGACCTCGGACCTGAGGAGCTCGCCGTTGGCATCTGGCCGACCCACGGGCTCGACCCAGAGAAGGTCTGAAGACCGGCCGACAGGCCGCCATGTTCGATTCCAAGTGGGGATAGCGCCGGCGTCAGATCCATTGACGGGCCCATGTTACGGGAGTACCTTTGGCCCAAACTTCCAACACGGCAGCATCTACTGGACACCCCGCACTGGAGCCCACCCCGTCACCGGCCGCATCCGTGACACCTGGAGCACGGAAGGCTGGGAGAACAGCCCCTACGGCTATCCGACAACTGCAGAGCAACACCCCGGCCAAAACGCACCCAGCCACCACCGCATCCAATTCTTCGAAAACGGCTTCCTCTACTGGATGGACAGTACGTCACCGGCGAATGGCGCGACCCCGCGAACCCCCTCATCACCCACCGCACCACCCCCACCCCGCCAGTCGAAGGGCGACGTTGATGATCGGCGAACACGACCGCCATCCCCGGAACAATACGGTGCTCCTCAGCCCCGAGACTCAGATCGGCGGCGGCGGATTCTGGTGCCCCCGCCGCCCCGGCGCGTGGGAACAGCTCTCCCCCGAGCTTCGACACGACCTTGAAGCTTGGAACGACCTCTTCCTGAACCACTTCTACGGCACTTGGATGCCCCCAGAAGTCGGCTACACCTACCACGCCCAAGTCGGCGGACTCGTCCAACGCATCACCGAAGAACTCGACCTCGGACCCGACGAACTCGCCGTCGACATCTGGCCCACCGAGGGGCTCGACCCGGAGAAGGTCTGATCCGTTCCGCTCGGTCAAGGGCTGGTCAGGCCTCGGGGGCGGCGTACAGCACCACCACCGCGAACGGCACCTCGTCCTGGGTGTGACTGAAGAGCACCTGCGCGATCGACTGGAAGTCCTTGGGCGCCGACTCGGCCATCCGCATCCCGTCCACCCAGACCAGGGCGGTCGGTTCGGTCTGCTCAGCCAGACACTCGTCGAGGGCGTCGAGGTTGGCGCCGTAGTAGTCGGGGAAGTTCAGCGCCTGACCGATCTTCGCGAGCACCCCCCGCTTGTCCGCCGAGCCGCTGAGGATGGCCGTACGCCAGCCGACCCGCTCCAAGCGGTGCACGACGCTGTCGCGTTCGGCGGTGGTCGCGAAGACTCCCCCGCCATCGGTCGTGGTCGGGAGATTCAGTTCAGGCATCGCGGGATCAAATGACCCCGCCTCGTCCGACTGGTCGATGCCGAAGAACGAGGCCTCGCTCATGTCCGGATCCTTTCGAAGCTCTCGTAGTGGTCCGCTGTCCAGTAGTACTCGCCCTGCTCGCCGGCAACAATCCGTCTGGCTCCCCGGTCCCGCTCCCCCGGGGTGGGCACGGTGTATTCGCGGTAGTAGCCGCGCGGCTGGTCCGGCAGCAGGCCCTCGCGATTCTGGAAGGTGATGCCATCGCGATCGTAGGGGAAGGGCCCGTCCGATTCGATCAGCTCCATCATCTCCGCGGCCTCGGGCGGCAGGTCAGCCAGATCGACCCAGTCCAGACCCGAGTCCGGATCGGTACGCTCCTGCGGCGCGCTGCCCGTCGCCCCGGCGGCGGTCTCCTCGGTGCTGGGCGGCGCCTCGACCGTGAGGGTGCAGGCAGTCAGGGTGAGGCCGAGCACCACGGCCAGCAGTGCGGCCAGCAACCGCGTCGTCATCACCCTCATCGGAGGAAGCTCCCGCCAACGGTCTCCCCGGGCTTGGGCTCCCAGGCCGGCTGCAGCGCCCGCCGCAGCGCCGGCAACTGGGTGGCCGGATCGGTGAGGTCGGCCTGGCTCAGGCACAGCCGGCGTACGCCGCGCTCCACCAGGGAGGCGACCTCGGCCTGGTCCTGGTCGTCGCCGGTCAGCGCGAGCGTCGCAAAGAACGGCTGCTCCTGAGCCAGCGCCGCCTCCAGCAGTTCGGAGTCATCGGACAGGACGACCAGGTAGTCCGCTCCGGCAGCGGTGAGCTCGGCAAAGGCCTCGGCGTCGGTCGCGAGACCGCCCACCTGGGCATGTTCGTGCGACAGCCCCCGCTGGTCGGTGGCCGGCACCGAGTAAGGCGAGAACAGCGTCAGGTCGGGCCGGAACGCCACCGCCAGGTCGCGGTCCTCGGCCACGCCCACGAGGATCTGGTCCCGGAACAGACGTTGGTGCAGCGCCTTCAACCGTTCGACCGAGTCGTCGAGGCTGGCCCGGCCGGTCCCGAACCAGAACAGATCGGCACCGCTGCTCAGCAGCAGCGGCACCTGGTCGATCTCGTCGATGGATATCCAGACGCCGAGTCGCGACAGGCGCACCACCTCGGTCAGGCCCATGAGTGCTGTCATGGTCATCAGCGTAGGGCGCGAGCCATCCACCAGTCCGGGGTACACCCCGAGTGCCTCTCGCGTGTCGCCACCACGGATTTCTTGCCGTCGGTCCTACAGTGGGCAAAGGCTGACACGGCCTCCTTCCCCGACCGTGTTTGGAGCACCAGGTGAGCATCACCTCCAACGTGAACGACCGACTGGTCGGCCATGTCCTGGAGGGTCGCTACCGCATCGATGCGCGAATCGCGCGAGGCGGCATGGCGACCGTCTATCGCGGCACGGACATGCGCCTGACCCGAACCGTCGCCATCAAAGTCATGCACGACGGCTTGGGTGACGACACCGACTTCGCCCGCAAGTTCGACCGCGAAGCACGCGCCGCAGCCCGGTTGTCGCATCCCCACGTCGTGTCGGTCTTCGACCAGGGCATCGACAACGGCCGCCCCTTCATCGTGATGGAGTTCGTCGAGGGCTTCACGCTGCGCAACCTCATCACCGCCCAGGCCCCGATGACCCCCGAACGGGCCCTGGAACTCATCGATCCGGTGGTCGCGGCGTTGGCATCGGCCCACGAGGCCGGCCTGGTGCACCGCGACGTCAAGCCCGAGAACGTCCTGATCTCCGACCGCGGCCAGATCAAGGTGGCCGACTTCGGCCTGGCCAAGGCGCTCACCGGACAGACGGCGACCGCCACCCAGGGCCTGCTGATCGGCACCGTGTCCTACCTGCCGCCCGAGCTGGTCGTCGACGGTTCCGCCAGCACCCGCTCGGACGTCTACAGCGCCGGCGTGGTGCTCTTCGAGATGCTCACCGGCCGCAAGCCGCACACCGGCGACACCCCGATCCAGGTCGCGTACGCCCACGTCCACAACGACGTGCCGGCACCGTCCACCCTGGTGCAGGCATCCTGGCGGGACTCCCGCCGCGGCATCCCGCCCTACCTGGATGCGTTGGTGCAGGCCTGCACCGACCGTGACGTGGCCAATCGGCCCCCGGACGGTCAGGTGCTGCTGGAGAAGGTACGCCGGTGCCGCCGCGCGCTCAGCCAGGGCGTGATGGACGATCCCGACCTGACCCGCTCGATGGCGACTCCGGTCACTCCGGCCGACGAGGCCACCGAGATCGTGCCGCGGGCCACCGCCAACGCCCACGGGGCCGAGTCGACCCGTCCGGACCGTCTCGAGGACCATCAGAACACCGTGATGACCCGGTGGACCACCGCGTCCACGCCGGTGAGCCCGCTGGACCTGGAACATTCCATGGACGGGGTCGCCTCTCTGCCACCACGGGAGGATCTGCCGCGTACGGTGCTGCAGCCCGCCGTCAGCTCCGCTGCTCGAGCGACGCGGCAGCGCCGTAGTCCCAGCACCCCGGAACAGGCTGCTCGGGCGCCCCACTGGGATGCCGAATGGGATGAGCCTCGGCCGACGAAACGGCGCCGCCGTCCGTTGCGCCGTCTGGTGGCGATCCTGTTGGTGCTCGCCGTGCTCGGCGGCGCCGGTTACGGCGGCTGGTTCTGGCTGGAGGGCCGCTGGACCACGGTGCCGGCCATGGCAAACCAGACCGAGACCGATGCGGCACGCACCGCTGAGGGTGCCGGAGTCGTGGTGACGTTCGAGCAGGAGTACAGCGAGACCATTCCCAAGGGACGTGTCATCCGCACCGATCCGGCGGCCGGCGACCGGCTGCTCGACGGCGGCAGCATGACGGCGTACGTGTCGCTGGGCCCGGAGCGCTATCCGGTCCCGACCGTGGTCGGGATGGGCGTCGACGACGCCGAGGCGGCGCTCACCGAGGGGCGCCTCGCGCTGGGCGAGGTGACCGAACGCTGGGATGAGCAGGCACCGGCCGGTGAGGTGGTGGAGGCTTCCATCGCCCCCGAGGAACTGGTCAAGCCGGGCACCCCGGTCGACCTGGTGGTGTCCAAGGGCCCCGAACCGATCGCGATCGACGACTGGTCGGGCAAACCTGCCAAGGACGCGCAGGCCGAGCTCGAGGGTCGTGGTTTCTCGGTGAAGCGCAGCGAGCAGTTCTCCAACTCGGTGCCCGCAGGCGTGGTCATCTCGCAGACCCCGGCCGACGGAACCGGCAAGCGTGGCGACAGCATCGAACTCGTGGTCTCCAAGGGACCGGAACTGGTCACCGTGCCGAATGTGCGCTCCAGCGGAGCGGACGAGGCCCGGAAGAAGCTCGAGGACGCCGGCTTCAAGGTGCAGGTGTCGTACGTGGTGAACAACGGCCTGGGACTGGTCCTTCGGACCGACCCCGACGGTGGCGCCAAGGCACCGAAGGGCTCCACTGTCACAATCTTCGTCGTGTGAGGCACAGGTCATGGAAGTACTGCTCATCTTCGGTCTCGTCATCCTGGTCGTCGGCGGCGGGATCGGCCTCTACTTCGGCATCCGGCGCTACCAGTACGTCAAGGCCCTCGAGTCCCGCGGCTGGACCTTCGTCACCAACCCCGACATCAGCATCGCCAACGGGCTGAACGTGCCGCCCTTCGGCGTCGAATACGACCGTTCGGTGGATGACCAGATCATCGGCAAGACCGCTGACGGACTGCCCTTCCAGGTCTTCGAGTACCAGACCCGCAACCAACGCGAGATCCGGGTGACCTGCATCCGGCTGCCGTACGCCCTGCCCGAATTCGTGCTCGGCAACGGCCCGGTACGCCCCCACTTGGTCGCCTATGAGTTGGATGCGCCCGGTGCGCTGCGGGCCTTCACCAGCGACACCGACTTCGGCCGGGAGGCACTGCGCCGGATCCTGCCCTCGCTGCCGACCAACACCCCGATCGACATCAGCATCGACGGCAACCAGCTGGTCTCGCTGCACTGCCCCGAGCCTGCCGAGGAGATGAACTCCCACATCGAGCAGGCCGCGACCTACGCCAAGGCCCTGATGGCCGGCGGCGGCCCCGAGCAGTTCAAGCAGCCCGACCCGGAGCCCAAGCTCGGCTTCTACCACACCAAGTGGACCTACTTCCCGCGTGCGGACCACTTCCTTGAGATGGTCTCGACCACCGGCGGAGGTCAAAACCACCGGGCCCAGGACGTCGTCATCGCCGACAATGACGGGCTCCCCTTCATCGCGCTGGCGCATCACTGGGAGACCACCCACACCACCAGCAATGGCAACGGCGGCACCACCACCACGACCCAGCACCACGTCGAATACATCGTCGAGATGCAGCCGCCCTTCCCGTTCCGATTCATCTCCCTCAACTGGGGCATCTTCTCCGAGGGCAAGGAGTATGAGTACGAGTCGGAGAAGTTCAACGAGAAGTTCAAGATCCGCACCCACGACCCGAAGTTCGCCTCCGACGTGATCCACCCCCGGGCGATGGAATGGCTGATGGCCTACCACCCGGTCCCATTCGCGATCCGCGACGGCGTCATCCGCTTCAAGGTCAACGACCACGAGCCGCCCACGATCATCTATGTCGCCAATCAGATGCACGGCCTGTTCGGGTGGGTGCCCAGCTTCGTGTGGGCCAACCTCGGCGTACGCCCCTCGCCCACCTTCCGGGAACTGCCGCCGATCCCCGGCGCCCCGCAGATCCCCCGGGCCGGCACCAACTGAGCTGACCGCCCGAGGGCCCCGCCCTCCGGCCTACGCCGGGAAGTCCATCGGGGCGTGATCGCGGCTGTCGACCATCGTCGTCGGGCCCATCTCGGCGATCCGGGTGAAGGCCAACTGCCAGCCGCGCTCGGACAGCAGGGCCTCGTGGATGCCGAAGCCGTGGCTCGCGCCCAGGGCGCGGACGAAGTCGATGTGTTCCTTCATCGCCGCCCACGGCCCGTGCAGCGGGACGGCGATGACGTCGACCCCGGCCGGGGTGGTGTCCAGCATGTCGCCGGGATGGAAGAAGGTCGGCTCACCTTCCTGCTGCAGCAGCACCCCGGTGTTGCCGATCCGGGCCAGGTCGGCATGAATCACCGCGTGTTGGCCGCCCACTCCGGTCACGGTGAGGCCGCCGAGCGTACGCCTTTCCCCCGCGGCCAGCGGTTCGGCCCGGTCGGCCAGCTCAGCCACCTCGACCTGCTGCAGCACGCTCGGTTCGGTCCACACCCGGGCGTCGGGATTGCGCTGCAGCAGAGCGCCGACGTGGTCCGGATCGATGTGGTCGGGGTGCTGATGGGTCACCAGCACGGCTGACAGGTCGGTCACGCCATGCCATTCCTGGCTGAAGTTGCCGGGGTCGATGAGGATCCGGTCGCTGTCAGTCTCGACCAGGACGGCCGCATGGCCCAGATGGGTGATCTTCATGTGCCCACCGTAGGCCAGGCCTGCCAGACCCGGATGACAACCCCGTGAACTCTTGGAGCAACCCGTTACTGGTGGTGTTCACCCCAGTGGCGCGCCGGGTTCACGTTCAGTCGATACGGATGGTCTGACCCCACGTGGAAGGACCACCATGACGACCCATCACCGCCCTCCGGCGGCGCCACGCAGGTCTGCACTGTTCGGTGCAGCCGTGCTGGCACTGTTCGCGCTGGTCGCGAATGTCGTGCCCTCGACCGCCGCTCCCGCGGTCGACTGGATGCCCGACCAGCTTGAGCGTTGGAGCACCATCACTGAACGAGAGACCACCGAGCCGGTGGGCATCACCAACGGCTTGGAATTCTCCACCGAGACCATCAAGTCCATCGACGGTGTCGTGCCGATCCAGGTGCTGACCGGCGACACCACTGACCCTAATCTGGCGGTCCGGGTCGTCGGATCCGCCGACAAGGTCATCGACCCGGCCAATGAGACGGTCACCTCGATGGCGCAGCGCACCGGTGCGGTCGCCGGTGTCAACGGCAGCTACTTCCAGATCAACGCCTCTGGTCAGCCCAATCTGGGTGAGATCATCGACGGCGAGATCTGGAAGAGCCCGGCTGCCAACCAGGAGGGCACCTTCTCGGTGCTGGATGACGGCTCGATGGTGATCGGCAAGCAGGAGTTCTCCGGCACCATCAGCGCAGGCGGTCAGGACCGTGCGCTGGACTCGATCAACTGGGTCGACCGCGCCAAGGATGACGCCATCACCATGGTGACGCCGCGGTTGGGCGAGGTGGCACCGGCGTGGCTGGGCGGGGAGCACGTGCTCGCGCTCGGCACCTCCTCCGATGAGGGCGCCACCATCACCATCACCGAGGTCCGTACCGTCAGCGAGCTCCCGCAGTTGCCCGAGGGCAGCTATGGGCTGCTGGCCGGCGCCCCCGCCTCGGCCGGTGCGCAGTGGTTGACTGCCAACGCGGCGGCCGGTGTTGAGGTCACCGTCGAGCACCAGATCTCCCCCAACAACAACATCGACCAGATGATGCAGGGACCGGGTCGGATCCTCAAGGACGGTTCCCTGTTTGACGACCCGAATCACCAGATGCCCTCCACCCTCAACCCGGAGACGGTTGTCGGCACCACTGCCGACGGTGAGATCGTGCTGGCCACCATGGATGGCCGCGGCACCGCCGACACCGCCCTCGGTGTGAACCCGATGCAGGTCGCCAGCTATCTCCAGTCGCTGGGCATCGAGGATGCCGTGCTGCTGGACGGCGGCGGCTCCAGCACGATGGTGACCCGGATGCCGGGTGATGATGCCGTCTCCATCGCCAACTCGCCCTCCGACGGCGGGGTCGAGCGTCCGGTCGCCAATGGCATCTTCCTCTACAGCACCGCCACTGAGGCCGGCCCGGCCGAACGGGTCGTGCTGCACGACGGCCAGCAGGTCACCGCGGCGGTCGGCGCCTCCACGCCGGTCGTGGCGTACGCCGTGGATGCCCACGGCAATCCGGCCCACACCACCGAGCAGGTGTCGGTTACGGTCAGCCCCTCGAGCTTGGGCACCTGGCAGGACGGCACCTTCACCGCACGCGAGGTCGGCACCGGCACCATCACCGCCACCGTCAACGGCGTCACGGCGGAGGTGGACGTCCAAGTGGTCGACGAGTTCGACTCGCTCACCATCTCCCCGGCCACCAGCCGGGTCGCCAACGGCGCTGAGCAGACGCTCACCGTCGAGGCCGCCATCGATGGTGGCGACAGCGCCGCGGTTGACCCAGCATCGGTGGTCTGGTCCGTGGACCGCGCCGATCTGGGCGCCGTCTCCCCCGAGGGTGTCTTCACCGCCGCCGAGCAGGGCGCCGGTGTGGTCACGGTCACCGCGACTGTCGGTGAACAGTCGGTGTCGGCCACCATCAATGCCGGTTCCACCCGAGAGACGATGTTCGTGGCCGATGACCCGGCGAAGTTCACCACCCGCAACGAGGACGGCACCACCACGACTCCGGAGACCGGTTTCGCGCTGTCCGACGATGTCCCCGAGGGCTCCGACCAGGAGCATTCGGTGACCCTGGACTACACCTTCCCGAACAGCCCCTCGCAGCATTCGATCCGGATCTGGGCCACCGACGAGAAGGACTTCGAGGTGCCGCGCAACGATCAAGGCATCGCGCCGGAGCTGGCGTACATCACCATGAAGGTCGAGAACGACAGCCCGCAGCCGGAATGGATCGTGGTCGACCTCGAGGACCAGGCCGGCAACCTGCAGGCACTGTGGATCAAGATCGAGCCGGAGATGTACGGCAAGTGGGTCACCCACGCCAAGAAGGTCCAGTGGGGCAAGCTCACTGAATATCCGCTGTACTTCAAGGACATGCGGTGGGTCGGCCAGAACGCCCAGGCCGGCAGCTCCGGCAAGTTCAGCCTGGCCGGGGTGGAGCTCAGCTATCCGGCTGCCCCGCCCAGCGAGGACTACCAGCCGATCGCCGAGAACAATCCGGAGTGGCTGCAGTACGAGCAGTCGACCGAGGACTTCAAGCCGGGCGGCACCACCTATGTCATGGGAGATGACGGTCACCTCGTCGCGGCCCAGCCCAACTCCTCCAGCGCCGTGAACGTCCGCAACATGGTCCAGCGCAGCAAGGGTGAGGCCTACGACAGCCAGGTCGGTCAGCGGGTCGAGCCGTTGGCGGTCGAGGGCAGGCCCGAGCTCGCGGTCAGCCTCGGTGACATCTCCGACACCGGCGAGATCCCCGATCTGGAGTTCGCCAAGGAGCAGTGGGAGATGTTCGGGGTGCCGCTGTGGGATGTGGTCGGCAACCACGAGATCAGCCAGGGTTCCTACCCGGCCGACGGCAACTTCTACGAGGTCTTCGGTCAGGACACCCATTTCTCCTTCACCGAGGGCGACTCCACCTTCATCGCTCTGGACAGTTCCACCGGTTCGATCCAGGGTTCCGATGGCCAGCAGGTGCCCTCCGAGCCGCAGTACCCGTGGCTGGTGGAGCAGCTGGAGCAGGTCGACACCGAGGTGGTCTTCATCGCGACGCACTGGCCGGCGTACGACCCGCTGCCGAACAAGTCCAATCAGTTCCAGAACCGGTGGGAGGCACGCCAGTTCCTCGAGGTGATCGACAACTACAAGCAGGCCAACCCGGACAAGAAGGTCGTCGTCTTCTATGGCCACTCCCGCGGTTTCGCCAGCCAGTTCATCGATCCCCAGGGCAATCCGGGCACCGCTGAGACCGGCATCCCGCAGTTCACGATCGCCGACATCGGTACGCCGCCCTACACGGCTCCCGACCAGGGTGGCTTCTATCACTTCGCGCTGTTCCATGTGAACACCGACGGCACCGTGCAGTACACCGTCGAGCCGTTGCTCCAGTCGATCGAGGTCGACCAGGGCGACAAGCAGGGTGTGGTGGACGGTCGCTCGACCAATGTCGACACCGAGCCGTTGCAGATCGGCGACAGCCGCACCTACAGCGCCACCGCGCTCAACACGGCGGGCGAGGGGGACAACGCTCCCCCGCAGATGCCGGTCGCCGATCCGCTGTCCCATGTCTGGGCCAGTTCGGATGAGTCGGTGGCAGTCGTGGACCGCGTCACCGGTGAGGTGCAGGCGGTGGGTGCCGGTGAGGCGACCATCACCATCACCAGCGGCGGCATCACGGCCCAGATCGACATCGTGGTGGCGCAGGACGCCCCGACTCCTGAGCCCACTCCGGAGCCGACCGAGCCCGCCCCGAGCGAACCGGCCCCGAGCGAGCCCGCACCCAGCGAGCCCGCACCCAGCGAGCCCGTCCCGACTGAGCCGGCCCCCAGCGAGCCGACTCCGACGATGACCCCGACCCAGCCGGAGCGTCCCGGGCTGCCCGACACCGGTGCGGTGCCTGCGGCCGCGGTCATCATCGGCGGTGGCGCTGCTGCGGTCGCGACCGCAGCGGTGATCCGGCGACGGCGGCGTCAGTGATCTGAGTCCGTCCCTGCGGCCCCCGTCGACTTCAGTCGGCGGGGGCCGTCTGGCGTGCGCAACTACACGATGCCGCAGCCACGCAGGCGAAACGGGCCAGATCGCCTGCGTCACGGCTGGATGCTGTCGTTGTGCAGGTCACCCGAACCGGCCAATTCACCCGCCAACCTCACGAGCTGAGGTTCGGTCGGCGTACGCCTGCTGCCAGGTCACGCCGATGCTGGCCAGCATCACGCAGGCGATCGATCCCCAGCCCAGCCACGACAGCTGCTGGTCCAGGATCAGCAGGCCCATCAGCGTCGCCACCGCAGGCTCCACACTCATGAGGATCCCGAACGTGCCGGCCGGCAGCCAGCGCAGGGCCCGCAGTTCGGCGCTGTAGGGAATCACCGAGCTGAGCACCGCGATCCCGAGGCCGACGGCCAACAGGCGCGGATCGAGCAGCGCTGGGCCGCCGACCACGACCATCGGCACCACCGTTGCCGCGGCACACATCAGGCTGGCGATCGCCAAGGTGGTGCTGGGACCCAGCTCCGTGGCGGCGATCCGGGAACCGGCCCAGATGTAGCTGGCCCAACCGGCCGCGGCGATCACCGCCAAGGTGACTCCCCACCAGTCGAGGTCCAGTGTCGGCGACAGTCCCAACCCCAGTACGCCGGCAGCCGCCAGCGCCACCCACAGCAACCCCCACCAACCCTGCCGGCCGGCGCGGATCGCCGACACCAGGGCGACAGCGATCGGCCCGAGGAATTCGATCGTCACCGCCACGCCCAGCGGAATCCGGGAGAACGACTCGTAGATGGCGACGTTCATCACCAGCAGGCTGCCGGCGTACCACCACAGCAGTTGCCAGTCCCGCCGGGAGTGGCCACGCAGCCGGGGACGTACCACCACTCCCAGCACCGCCGCGGAGAACATCAGGCGCAGCCCGACCAGCACGATCGGGTCGGTGACACCGAACTGGGTGCCGGCGATCGCGGCACCCGCCTGGACCGAGAAGATGCCCACCAGAACCAGACCGACCGGCCCCATCCATGGGGACCGGCCGGTGCGGGCACTGGTGAATCTGCGTCGGGTCAATGTCAGTCGGGCAAGTTCGCGCCGACGGCCACCGGCGGCGGGGCCGGGACGGGCAGCTTGCCGGACCGCTCGATGCGGCCGTCCGACAGCCGCTGGGCGATCAGGAAGGCGAGCTCCAAGGACTGGTTGCGGTTCAGTCGCGGGTCACAGGCCGTCTCGTAACGCTGACTCAGGTCCACCTCGTCGATCTCGTCAACGCCGCCGACGCACTCGGTGACGTCCTCACCGGTGAGCTCGACGTGAACGCCACCCGGCCAGGTGCCGAGCTGGTGGTGAACGTCAAAGAATCCGTTGACCTCCTCGACCACATCGGTGAAGCTGCGGGTCTTGTAGCCGTTGGAGGTGGCGAAGGTGTTGCCGTGCATCGGGTCGCAGATCCAGGTCGGCTTCCGGCCGGTCTTCTCGACTCCCTCGATGATGGCGGGCAGCAGTTCGCGCACCTGGGAAGCGCCGACCCGGGTGATGAAGGTGATCCGACCGGGCTCCCGCTCCGGGTCCAGCCGATCCGCGATGGCCACGGCGTCCGCGGCGCTGGCGGTCGGGCCGAGCTTGATGCCGATCGGGTTGCGGATGTTGCGCATCAGCTCCACATGGGCGCCGTCGAGCTGACGGGTCCGCTCCCCGATCCAGATCATGTGACCCGAGGTGTCGTAGGGCAGGTCGCTGCGGGAATCGATCCGGGTCAGCGCGTGCTCGTACTCCAGCAGCAGGCCCTCGTGGGAGGCAAAGAAGTCCACCGTACGCAGGCTGGCATCGTCCACCCCGCAGGCTTCCATGAAGGCCAGCGCCGACTCGATGCCTTCGGCGAGTTGCAGGTACTTCTCGCCGGCGTTGGTGTGGCGCGCGAAGTTGGCGTTCCAGGAGTGCACGCTGCGCAGATCGGCGAATCCCCCGGTGACGAAGGCGCGGACCAGGTTCAGCGTGGCCGCCGAGGAATGGTAGATCTCGAGCAGTCGGGCCGGGTCGTGGCGGCGGGCCTCCGGGGTGAAGTCGATCCCGTTGATGGCGTCGCCGAGGTAGGAGGGCAATTCGACGCCGTCGCGTACCTCGGTGGGCTTGGAGCGCGGCTTGGCGTACTGGCCGGCGATCCGGCCGATCTTGACGACCGGGACCTGCGCGGCGTACGTCATCACCGACGCCATCGACAGCAGCACCCGCAGCTTGCGGGAAACGTTGTCGGCGGTGACACCCTCGAAGGTTTCGGCGCAGTCGCCACCCTGCAGCACGAAGGCCTCACCGCGGGCCACCGAGGCGAGATTGTCGCGCAGCGAGTCGACCTCGCCGGCAAACACCAGCGGGGGCAGGGCACGGAGCTTGTCCAAGACCGCGGCGACCTCGTCGGCGTCGGCATAGTCCGGCTGATGCTTGGCTGGCAGGGACTTCAGCGCGGACAGCGAGGGCAGAGATGACATGGTGACCAGCTTATGGGGTCGCCGGTAGCGGCCTCAGCGGTTTTCAGATCCTGAGCCCACCGAGATGATCCCGGCGCGCTGCCCCCACAAGGTCAACTCGACCCGGTTGGCGGTGCCGGTCTTCGCGAGCATGTTGTGGACGTGATTCTGCACGGTGCGGTGGGAGACGCTGAGCTCCTCGGCGATCTGCCGGTAGGGAAGGCCTCGCGCCACCCAGGCGAGCAGTTCTCGCTCCCGTGCGGTCAGCACCGGGTCGACCGGCTCCGGATGGGGCGCGGCCGGTGGGTTGCGGAAGTCCTCCAGCAGGGCGGCCGACACCTCCGCAGCGAAGACGGCCTCACCGGCCAGGGCTCGCTGGATGCCGGCCAGGATCTCTCCGGGCCGGGCGGTCTTGAGCAGATAGCCCATCGCGCCGGCCGCCACACAGCGGCGTACGTCCTCGGGCCGGCTGGAGGCCGCCAGCATCACCACTCGTACGTCCCGGTCCTCGCCCACCAACGCTTCGGTGCAGGCGGCACCGTCAGGAGTGGGAATGTCAAGGTCCATGACGATCAGATCGGGCCGCGTGGCCCGGGCCCGGACCAGCGCATCCGCGCCACTCTCGGCGATGGCGGCGATGTCGAAACCTTCGTCCTCGAGTACGCCGGCCAACGCTTCGATCCACAACGGATGGTGGTCGACCAGCATCACGCTCGGCATCAGCGCTGCTCGGAGTCGTCCCCGGCCTCGACCGGCGCCTTCCAGCCCGGGTGGGGCAGCACCTTGGCGTCGACGTCGCCGGCATAGCTGCCCGACTTCACCACGGCGCCGTAGAGGTCGACGTACTCCTGACCGGTCAGCTTCTGGATGTCAGCCATGATCGCGTCTGTGGCGTCGCGCAGCACACCGGCATCGATCGGACGACCCCGGAATCGGGACAGGTCCACCGGCTTGCCGATCAGGACGCCGGGGCGATCCATCCGCGGCAGCCCCCGACCCTTGATGACCTCGGTGTTGCTCATCCCGACCGGGATCACCGGACAGCCGGTCTCCAGGGCGACGCGCGCAGCTCCGGTCTTACCCTTGTAGAGGCGACCGTCCGGGGATCGGGTGCCCTCGGGGTACATCGCCAGCAGGGTGCCGCTCTTGACGATGTCGGTCATCGCGGTCAGCGCCTCGCTGCTGGCCTTGCCGCCGCCTCGGTCGATCGGCAGAATGCCGGCCTGCTTGAGGAACCAGCCGACCAGCCGGGCACCAGGACTGGTGCCGTTGAAGAGTTCGGCCTTGGCCGGGAAGGTCACCCGCCGGCGCAGCATCACCGGCAGGATGATCGTGTCACCCCAGGAGATGTGATTGCTGACCAAGAGCCCACCTCCTGCCCTGGGGACGTTCTCGTGGCCCTTCGTCCAAGGTCGGCACACCAGCCGGAACACCGGCACGAACAGCAGATACTTGAACAGCTGGTAGAACACGCTTCCTCCCTCGAATCACCGCCACACTAGTGGGTAGGATGCCGGTGTGGCGGATTCCGGACACGACCCGCGGGAGGACACCGCGCGGACTCAGCACGTCGACGAGTCGAAGTCGGCAGTGCTGCTGTGTCACGGCTTCACTGGATCGCCGGTGTCGATGGAACCGTGGGCGCAGGCGCTGCGGGAGGCTGGCCATGAGGTCAGCGTGCCGCTGCTCGCCGGTCACGGCACCAGTTGGCAGGACCTGGCCCAGACCGACTGGGCGGATTGGTATGCCAGCCTCGCCGTCGCCCACGCCGAACTGCTCGGCCGGCATGACCGAGTGGTGTTGGGTGCCTTGTCGATGGGTGGTGCCCTGTCGCTGCGGCTGGCGGCCCGCTTCCCTGACCGGGTCGCAGGGCTGATGTTGGTCAACCCGGCGGTGGGCAGCAAGGATCCTCGGATCCCGCTGGCCGGCCTCCTGAAGCGGCTGGTGGCCACCACCCCGGCGATCGCCAATGACACCAGCAAGCCCGGCACCAACGAGGGCGCATACTCCCGCACTCCCACCGCGGCCGTGGAGCAGTTGCACGACCTGTGGCAGGATCTGCGGCCGCGACTCAGCGGCGTACGCCAGCCGGTCCTGCTGCTCCGATCAACGGTGGACCATGTGGTCGATGACCGGTCCGAGGAGCTGTTGATGACCTCGCTGGCCAGCGAGAACCTGCGTCGGGTCAGCCTGCCGAACAGCTACCACGTCGCGACCTTGGACAACGATGCCGACGTCATCGCAACCGAATCGGTGCGTTTCCTCGCCGAGTTGGACCAGGCGGCCGACCGTGGCTGACTCCCCTGACCGCCCCGGCAGCCCGGACCGTGACGTCGACGCGATCGACCGCGAGTTTCGCGCCATGATCGAGGCCAGCTTCCCCGACGCTCCTGCGGCTCCGCAGCCGAGCGACCGCAGCCCCCGCGACCACCGCACCGACGAGGACGGCCTGCCGATCTGGCTCGCCGACCCTGACGACGAGGACGACTTCGACGACGAAGCAGACGGGTGGGAGGACGTACCACCGGGCCAGGTCGGCGAGCCGCTGCCCCCGATGCGAGCCTGGACCTTCTCCGCCGTGCTCGGCGCCATCGGCGTGGCCTGGTCAGTGACCGCTGTGATCCTGGTGCTACTGGGCGTGACCTTGCCCGGCTGGGTCGGTTGGCTGACAGTCGGCGCCTTCGTCGGCGGGTTCGTGTTGCTGATCTCGCAACTGCCCCGCTCCCGACCGCCGGATGACGACGGCGCGGTCGTCTGACCCAGGTGCCCCAGACACGGCCCACGGCCCCGGCAGTTGCCGGGGCCGTGGTCGTCGTAGCTGGTGGTGAGTGAGGTGTCGGGCTTGGCGGTTGCCCGCACCCGCGGGTCAGCGCCAGATCGAATCGCCCACGTACTTCGCCCAGATCTTGCCGAGCCCGAATGTGTCTCCTGCCCGGGTGGCGGCGACGACGATCATGGCGGCTGCCTCCAGCCAGTGGCTGGTGGTGATGGGGTTGGTGGCCCCGGCAGCGCCGAGCGGAAAGGTGGCCAGATACATCATCGCCACCAGCACGGTGCCAGCGATCGCTGCGATCTTGACACCGGCTCCGGTGACCAGGGCAACGCCCAGGCCGAGCAGACCGATCATGAAGATCCAGTCGAGCACCGGGGCGGCGCTGGCCATCGACTGGAAGGTAGCTCCGAACGGGCCCTCGGCGTTGGCGAGGAAGCCTGCGGTCGGGCTGCCGCCGTTGAGCCAGGCTCGCTCCACCGGGGTGGCGTGGTTGAGGCCGAACAACTTGTCGAGGAAGGCCCACAGGAACAGCCATCCGGTGACGATCCGCATGAAGGCCAGTGCACCACGGGCGAACGGGCTGCGGACGATGTCGGTCTGCATGGTGACCTCAGCGGCCCCAACGGGGGCCTCGGCCTTGACTTCGCGCGTGTCCTGGACCTGCTCAGCGGTCTCTCGCTGCTGAGTGCCCTCGGATCGGTGGTGGATGGCGGTCATGTCGTTTCTCCCTCCTGGAGAAGTTCCTTCGGACAACTACTATGTTACGTAGTAGTCATCTCGATCCGCCAGCAGCCGCGGTGTGTTTCACCTCACACATGAGATGTCGCCCTCCAGCGCCGCCTACCTCACGCGTGCAGCTGCGGCGTTGATCTCCTCGAGGCCCACCCCGGCCCGCCTCAGCCCGCGGTCGAGCTCACCGCGGTAGGCCGCCGCCACCACGGCCTCCAGTGCGTCGACACCGACCAGCTCCTCGAGCGCCAGCATCGCCGACCAGGCACGGGCATAGGCGACGTCGAGGTCGGTAGCACTGAAGTCAGCGTCCTCAGGCACGGCCGGGTCCCCGCCCTGCCACCGCGGCAGGACCCGCTCGCGTATCAATTGCGCCGAGCCGGGGGAACCAGCCAAGGCGTGCCATTCGGCGTACCCCTCGATGATCCACAGCGGCGCGGCAGCATCGGGGGACCCACTGACCGCGTGGATCAGCTCGTGGTGCAGCAGTGTGATCGCCGGCTCGTCCTCCTGATCGGCGAGCTGGTCGGCCGCCAGCGTGATGGTGTACGCCGGCGGCTCGCCCGCCACCCTGGACGTGCGCGCCGCGAGCCCGCCCAGATCCTCGCCAGAGCCGAGCTCCAGGACCACAGGCCACCCCTCCGCCAGCACGCCATCGCGCCCCCGCTCGGCCAGCCGTTGACCGGCAGCAGCCCAGCGCTCCGTCCATACCGGGGCCAGGTCCACGCCGGGTCCGGGCCGGGCGACGACGACGCTGCTGACACCACCGGCGAGGTCGAGCGGCCGGATGGACTCGACCGCGCCACTCCACCAGGCCGGTGCTGACGCGACGGGCACCAGCCCGCCGACGAGCCAGCGCTGCCCCCGGCGTACGAGTGTCATCGGCAGCTCACTGACCGCCCCAGCCGCCACCCCGGAGCCGGCCCGCATCGGATCGTCGGGCCAGCGCCAGTGCCAGCGGCAGTCCACTCCGGTGCGACCATCGATCTCGCGCCAGCCGATGACCTCGATCCGATCGATCTGCAGTGGCGCTCCCAATCCGGTCACCTGCCACAGCTGTTCCAGCGCTTCGGCGGACCCCGCCGCCTCGAATCCGGACCGGTCCCGTGCCGCCATCGCCGCACAGAGCGCATCGGCCACGTCCTGGATCTGGGCCAGCCCGTCGCCGTCAGCTGGCCCGGCGTCGGGCGTACAGCCGACAACGACGCCGCCCACCAGTCCAACCAGGAGTGACCGCCGGGCCAAGACGACTCCACCCCGGCCCTGATGGACCGGGGTGGAGAACGATGAAGACCTGCTCACGAGGCGGGGTCGCTCACGGGCGACTCATCAGCCGACGCGGCGAGCCGAGACCGGCTTCATGCCGCCATAGCTCACCGGAGCGTAGGAGACGCTCTTGCCCGAGCTCGGTGCGTGAATGACCTGGCCGCCACCGACGTAGATCGCGACGTGGCTGATCGGGCTGTAGTAGAAGACCAAGTCGCCCGGTTGCAGGTTGCTCAGCGAGACGGACTGGCCGGCTCCGGCCTGGGCGCGGGAGGTGCGCGGCAGGCTCACGCCGGCCGCCTTCCATGCGGCACCGGTGAAACCGGAGCAGTCGTAGGAGCCAGGGCCGGTGGCGCCGTAGCGGTAGGGCTTGCCGAGCTGGGACTTGGCGAAGGCCACCGCGGCCTGGGCGCGGCTGCCGCTCGGGGGCGGTGCCACCTCACCGGAGTCGCCCGAGTCACCGGAGTCGCCCGAGTCACCCGAGTCACCCGAGTCGCCCGAGTCACCGGAGTCGCCGGAGTTGCTCGAGCCACCCGAATTGCTGGACTCGGAGCCGCCGCCAGTGCGAGAGGAACCGGACCGCGAGGAACGCTCGGAGCGGCCGTTGTCCTGGGAACCCCCGGAGGTCGACTCGACCTGCTGCTGAGCAGCCTCGGCACGCTCCTGCGCCTCGCGCTCACGCTGAGCCTCCTCCGCGGCCAGCCGCTGGCGCTCTTCCTCGGTGAGGCGATCGAGGACCCGCTCGGCCTCGACGAGCTTCTCCTCGGAGGCCTCACGCAGCTCGCCCATCTCGCGCTCGCTGGCGGCGATCTTCTCGGTCTCGGCCTGCGCGCTGCGCTCCAGATCGGCCAGATCAGCCTGCGCGGCCTGGAAGCGCTGCAGGGCGGCGTTCTGGTTGCGGCTCAGCTGCTCCATGGTGGAGGCATGGCCGAGGTAGCTGTCCTTCTCCGAGGAGAAGACGAGCGACAGAGTGGGATCCACCGAGCGCTGCTGATAACGGAGCAACGCGACCTGGGTGGTCTGGGCGCGCAATTCGTTCACCTTGGCGCGCTGCTCCCCCAGGTCTTCCTGCTGGGTGGCGAGGCTCTGCTGGGCCTGCACGAGGCGCTCCTGCACCCCGGCGTACTCCTGGTCCAGGGCCGAGGACTCCATGCGGAGCTTCTCAACCTGCTGCCGGGCCTCCTCGAGGGTGCTCGGCTGTGCCCAAGCGGCCTCAGCGGTCAGGGACAGGGACAGCGCAACGGCAGCGACACCGGCCCCCAGTCGTACGCGGAACGGAACGTTCACACACACTCCTCGATCAACACCCGGCACCGTGGGGGGAAGTCCTGATGCCGACTCGCGCAGCTCGGGCCCTGGCTGGAACCCAATCCGACTGACGCTGAGAAAACCATAAGTGACGTCTCAGTTCAGGGCAAACCCTTGGCCGGACCTTCACGCGGCCGGTTCCGGCCATCTTTGGCTCAGCCCGTCGGTCGGGACCGCCCATCGGCCACCATGCGCAGCGGCGGCAGCAACCCGCCGCGATTCAGCACCCCCAACGCGTGATCTTGCTCTTGGTCCAACAGCAACCCTTCGCTCAGGTAGGGACGCGCCAGCTTCCGGACCGCAGCTCCGGGCTGTTCGAAGCCCAACAGGACCGCCACGACACAATCCTCACAGCCCGAACCACGGACGGCACACTGCCCACAATCAATGCTCATTGACTCCATGTGGGCAGCGTGCCCGCCACCTCCGACACTTTTGTGTCGACCTGAGAGATTCTTCGTCTCTCAGCGGCACAACAGCTCCCCCATGTCGACGAAGTCAGCCATCTCGTCGTACGCCGGCGCATCGGCGGCAGCGATCCGGATCGCCTTCGCCGCCAGTTCTCCACCGGCCCGCTCGGCCCGCTCAGCCAACGCGCCACCGGCGGCCTTCGCTGCGAAGTCGTCCGTGGCGGCAAAGACCGCCGTCGGGGTGACGTCGGCACGCAGATAGCTGAACAACGGCCGCAGCGCGTGCTCCAGCGCCAGCGAGTGTCGCGGCGTCCCGGCAGTGGCGCCCATCAGGACCGGCTTGCCACCGAAGACCTGCGGGTCGATCACGTCCATGAACGACTTGAACAGCCCGGCATAGCTGGCATTGAAGATCGGCGTGGCGGCGATGACGCCGTCGGCCTCGGTGATCGAGCGGATGACCGCCCCCAGCTCGTCGCTGGGAAACCGGGTCAGCATCGCATCGGCGATGGCGTGAGCGTGATCGCGTACGTCGATGACCTCGGTGGCCACCTCTGCACCGGACTCCCGCACCGCCCGCGCGCTGGCGCGCACCAGCAGGTCGGTGAGCATTCGCGTCGAGGACGGCACCGCCAGGCCGGCCTGGATGGCGACCAGCCGCACCGGCCGGGTCGGGGTCTGGTTGATCTGATGGTTGGCGCTCATGCTCGGTCCTCCTCGTCAAGAAGCTGGGTCCAGTTGCTGCCGGTGGAGAATCGGTAGCGCTCATCCCACGGGCCCTCGGCCGCGTCCCGGGCGGCAACCCGAGCGGCGTGGGAGGGGGCATCCGGCACACCAGCGGGACGGTCCTTCTCCATCTCCTTGCGAAGCTCGGGCACGATCTGCGTGCCCAGGATCTCGATCTGCTCCTTCACCGTCGAGGCCGGCAGGCCGGCGTGGTCGATGAGGAAGAGCTGCCTCTGGTAGTCGCCCATCAGCTCGCGCATCGTGAGGTAGCGCTCGATCACCTGTTGCGGCGAACCGACCGTCAGCGGAGTCTGGGCAGTGAAGTCCTCCAGCGAGGGCCCGTGGCCATAGACCGGGGCGTTGTCGAAGTAGGGCCGGAATTCCTTCACCGCATCCTGCGAGTTGGGCCGGGCGAAGAACTGGCCCCCCAGACCCACGATCGCCTGGTCGGCCGAACCATGACCATGGTGCTCATAGCGCTGACGGTAGAGATCAATCATCTGCTTGGTGTGACTGGTGGGCCAAAAGATGTTGTTGTGGAAGAAGCCGTCGCCGTAGTACGCCGCCTGCTCGGCGATCTGCGGGGTCCGGATGGACCCGTGCCACACGAAGGGAGGCACACCGTCCAGGGGTCGTGGCGTGGCGGTGAACTGCTGCAGAGGCGTACGGAAGTTGCCCTCCCAGTCCACGACGTCCTCGCGCCACAGGCGGTGCAGCAGCTCGTAGTTCTCGATGGCGAGTTCCAGCCCCTTGCGGATGTCCTGACCGAACCAGGGATAGACCGGTCCGGTGTTGCCGCGCCCCAGAGTCAGGTCGATCCGACCACCACTGAGGTGCTGGAGCATCGCGTAGTCCTCGGCGATCTTCACCGGGTCATTGGTGGTGATCAGCGTCGTCGTGGTCGTGAGCTGGAGCCGCTCGGTCTTGGCGGCGATCCAGGCCAGCGTGGTGGTCGGCGAGGAGGTGACGAAGGGCGGGTTGTGGTGCTCACCGATGCCGAACACGTCCAGGCCGACCTGCTCAGCCAGCACGGCCTCGTCGACCAGCTGGCGCAGCCGCGCCTGCTCGGTGGGGACCTTGCCGGTCACCGGGTCGGGAGTGATGTCCACAATGCTGAAGATGCCGAACTGCATGATCTCCTCCGGGAGCTTCTGGTGCCGGGTTGGTGACATGTCAACTCTATCCCCCTCGCGATTATTCCGACACTCCTCGGCGGTTTGTGTCAGTGCCTCCACCTACGTTGCCCCCATGCCTGCCACCGCCCCGCATTCCTGGCCAACGTCCCAACCCACGCTCGCCGAGACCGGACAGTTCCTTGCCGAGGTGACCTTCTGTGTGGTCGACCTGGAGACCACTGGCGCCGGCGCGGACGCCGAGATCACCGAGTTCGGCGCGGTGAAGGTGCGCGGCGGGCAGCGACTGGGCGAGTTCCAGACCTTGGTCCGACCGAGCGCCGGGATCCCGGCGCTGATCACCGCACTGACCGGGATCAGCAACAGCATGGTGATGCAGGCACCGCCGCTGGCCACGGCGCTGCCCAGTTGGCTGGAGTTCAGTCGCGGCGCCACGCTGGTCGCGCACAACGCGCGCTTCGACGTCGGCTTCCTCAAGCGAGCGTGCGCCGACGCCGGTGAACCCTGGCCCGGCAACCCGGTGCTCGACACCGTCGCTTTGGCGCGCTCGATCCTCGGCCGGGAGGTGCGCAACCACAAGCTCGCAACCCTGGCCGCACACCTGGGAGCCACCACCACCCCGGATCACCGCGCTCTCACCGACGCCCGCGCCACCGTCGAAGTGCTGCATGCCCTGATCGAGCGAGTGGGCAACCTGGGCGTGCACACCCTGGAGGACCTGCAGGAATTCAGCCGCCAGGTGTCGGTGACCCGTCGCGTGCGCCGGCGCTGGGCCCAGGATCTGCCCGAGCGGCCCGGCGTGTACTGGTTCTGGCGCACCAACCCGGACTCCCCCGGTGGCCGGGAAGTGCTCTACGTCGGGACCTCCCGCAATCTGCGGCGCCGGGTCGGCAGCTACTTCACCGCAGCAGAACGGCGCCGACGGATGGAGGAGATGATCCGGGTCGCCGAGGGCGTCGACCACGTTGTCTGCCCGACCCCACTCGAGGCCCAGGTCCGCGAGATCCGGCTCATCCACGCCCACCGTCCTCGCTACAACCGACGCTCCACCCGCCCGGAGAAGGCCAGCTGGCTGCGACGCACCCAGGAACCCTGGCCGCGGCTGTCGGTGGTGCGGACGCTGCGCGATGACGGCAGCAGCCACCTGGGCCCGCTACGCAGCCGCACCGAGGCGGAGGCCTGCCTGGACCTGCTGCACGACACCTTTCCGATCCGCCGCTGCACCACTCGGCTGGCGGCCAGCAAGGCCAGCCCCAGTTGCGCACTGGCCGAGCTGGATCGCTGTGTCGCGCCCTGCACGATGCAGGTCGAGCCATCTGCGTACGCCGAACTCGTCGCCGCCGTCGAGTCCGCCTGGCAGTGCGATCCGGAGCCGGTGCGGGCCCGGGTGATGGATCGGCTGCGCCGACTCGCCGAACAGGAGCGATACGAGGAGGCGGCCGCGCTGCGAAACCAACTGGAGACCTTTGCCGCGGTGCTGCGACGCCACCACCGCACCACCGCCCTGACCCGACTGCCTCAGCTGGTCGCAGCCCGCTGGCAGGCCAGCGACCACGGCCGCACCCGACCCGGTTGGCAGCTCCACGTGATCCGCCACGGCCGACTGGTCGGCTCGGGGTTTGCCGGAGTCGGCACCGACCCGCTGGATCTGGTCAGTGACCTGCTCGCGGTGGCAGAACCGGTGCCGGCACCCAAGCTCGAGGGCGAGCTCACGGCCAGCCTGGACGAGGTGCTGTGCGTCGCGGACTGGCTGGAACAACCCGGCGTTCGCTTGATCGAGGTCGACGGCGACTGGAGCTGGCCGCTGCGGATCGGTCACGCCCAGCCCGACACCGCCAGGCCGGGAAGCCGACTCAGCCGAGCGTGACGATCACCTGATGCCTAGACTGCTCGCATGATTACCGCGATCGTTTTCGTCCATGCCGATGTTGCCCAGATCCCTGAGGTCGCCGAGAAGATCGCGGGCTTGGACGGCGTCACCGAGGTCTATTCCGTCACCGGCGAGATCGACCTCATCGCAATGGTGCGGGTCCGCGACCACGAAGCCGTGGCGACGGTCGTGGCCGACCATCTGAACAAGATCCCGGGAGTCGTGGAGACATTGACCCACATCGCCTTCCGCGCCTACTCGCGCCACGACCTCGAGGCGGCCTTCGCCCTCGGCCCGCAGGCGTGAGTCGGAGCCTGTTCGGCACCCTGGCGGCACTGGTTGCCGCCTTGGCCGCGATGGGCTTTGCCTGGTGGTCCACGCAGCCCGCTGAGCTGCCACCGGCGACGGTGGAACCGACGACCGCCGTCGGTACGCCGACGCCCTGATCCACGCCACCGCCCATATGGGGCAACTCGATCCCGGCTGTTGGCCCCGGGATGCGCATTCAGGCTGTCGAGTTGACCAATGCGCGCGGCCGACACCCGAGGTCCCCGGCTGGCGCAGGGAAGCCGACTGCCCTATCGTTCTCTACGTTTTGTAGAGAAAGGCACCGCCGTGGTCAGCGACCTCATCCTCCCATGGCTGCTCACCGTCATCTTCGGCCTCAGTGCTCTCCATCTGGGCGCCCGCGCCGTCACCGATCGCGGCCAGCCGATTCTGGTGGCATCCCACCTGTGGCATCTGCTGATGGCCCTGGTGATGGTCGCCATGGCATGGCCGTGGTGGTGGAACCTGCCATGGCTGGCGCAGTTGATCGCCTTCACCCTGGGCGCGGCATGGTTTGCCATCCTCGCCGCCCGCGAGGCGGTCGGCCAGCACCATCGCGGGGGCGTCTGGCACCAGCTGCTGCATGTGGTCATGATGCTGGCCATGGTGTGGATGGTCGCGGTGATGCCACCGAGCCACGCCCCTGGCGGCGGTGGGCACGACATGCACGGTGGGCACGACATGCACGGTGGTCACGACATGCACGGTGGTCACGGGGCCGACATGCCAGGGATGGACATGCCCGGCACGGACATGGGAATGAGTCCGCTGGCGCTCGGCCTGGGGGTCGTGGTGACTCTGGCGATGCTCATCGGAGCCGTCGCTGTGGTGGTGATCTGGGTGCGTCAGCGGCGTCAACCCACGGACGACACGCCCCGCCGGTGGGCCTGGAACGGCGCCGGCCCCGACGCCCTGGTCATGCTCGCCATGCTGTTGGGCATGTCCGCCCTCAACATCATGATGTTCTGACGGAGCGCGGTGGCTCACACCTGGAGTGCCGCCGGCAACCCACGTGGCAGTTCCTGCTGGCTGTGCCCGCGCAACCGCACCGCGCGCTCCGCGGCGCCAGGAGCACCCCCCTCATCGGCCAGGGCCTCCAGAGCGGTGGCCAACTGCTCCGCGCCGACCTGACGAGCCGCGACATCATCGGCGGCCAGTTCGATCAGGAGCCTGGTGGCTCGCCGAAGGCGGTCGGCGGCGGGCAGGAAGGGAAGGCAGGCTGCATTCAGCTCGGCCAGCCGCATCAGCACCCCGTGGCGGCCGCGCAGATGGGCGTACTCATGGGCCAGCACCGCCTGCAGCTGACCGCGCGACAACAGTGACTCCAAGGAGTCCGAGACCATGATCTCGGGGCGCCGCCCAGGCACTGCGATCGCCACTGGAGCCGGATGCGCGAAGCGGACCAAGGTGAAGGTGCCCCGGTCCAGACGTTCGGTGGCGATCGGCGCGAGCCGCCGCAGCGACCATCGCTCGGCGTCGGCCATCGGCCCGCTCAGACCGCTGACCAGCCCGACCACAGCAATGGCCCCAGCCACACCGACCCAGGCCCACAACCAGGCCGCCCACGATCCCGGTCGCCCTTCACCCGCAGCGGCGACCGCCGCGACAACCGAGGCAACCGCACAGCCACCCCCCAGCACCAGGGCCGCAAACCAGGCCGTCAGCGCCAGCTTGGGCCGGTCGACCTGCCAAGCTCCAACCAAGGCGACCGGGACCCCGAGCACCGTCAGCAGGGCCGCCAGGAACAGGGCCGCCGGCAGCAGCAACGCCGTCATCGGGGATCGCGGCGCGCCACCGCGCTGCGCAAGAAGTCGACGTCGGCGGCGTCCAGGTTGCCGGCAAACTTCAGCAGCACAGCCTCCCGGTCAGCGCCGCTGAGTCGGGACAACGCTTCACTGGGATCAACGAACGCCGCCGGGGCGGCCAGCCAGCGCACCCGGCGGGGGCTGAACTGCTGGCGCTCCACCAAGCCCTTGGCTCGCAGCCGGTCCAGGACGGTCAACACTGTGGTGCCCGCTGGCCGTGGCTCACCGCATGCCGCAACCAGGTCAGCGGCAGCGACGGGCTCGGATCGGGACCGAAGGATGCCGAGCAACTCGGCCTCCAGCGCCCCGTGTTCTCGTCGTCCGCCTGCCATGGGACCGATGCTAGCGGCGCACCACCCGCGAGGTCACGCGCGAGAAGACCGAGCGTGAGAAAACGTCCATCGGCGATGCACACCCGCCCATTCAGCTGCCGCCCAACTCGCCACCCCGACGCTCTCAGGCTCAACCAGACATCGGTTTCTGTTGGGATCCAACGCGTGAAGCAGACATGGAATGCCGGTCGGCAGCGTCAAGCTGACGCTCCCGGTCATCGCCAACGGACAACACCTCCACCCAAACGGACAACACCTAACCCTTGCCCGGTGACACTTCCGATCGTTGGAATGGACCCTGAACCCGTCACCCCCGACGGGTCATGCGACAAAGGAGCACCCATGCTCACCACACTGATGACACCGTTGCCACCGGTTCCGGACAATGCCGACGACGACCTGCACCTGTGGGTGCCGGCTGCTCCGGTCCGCCACCGACTCCAGTTCTTGGCCAGCGCACTGCGACTGTCACCGGCGGCCGTGGCACTGAGCTGCAATCTCACCTCGCCGATCATCCGACGGCTGGTCAGCGGCGTACGGATGCCCCGGCGGTTGCCGGCTGCGTACGCCCGGCAGATTGCTGACGTGCCGATCGAGCGGCTCGCCACCCGACTGGCACTGCGGGTCCCGGTCGGGCTGTTGGTGCGGTCAGTCGGCGAACTGCTGCGGCGCGGCCACCGGCTCGATACCATCGCCGACCTGCTCGGCGTCACGCCGACCACCTTGGCCGCCACCTTGACCGGCCCGGACCGCTACCAGGGCAGCACCAGCCTGCGCACCCTGGTCACCGCGATGGCTGCCTGCTGGGACATCGGCGCCGACCTCCCCGGCAGCGAGAGCGCCGACGTCCTCAACATGTTGTGGGGTGGCGAAGACGACGACGAGCCGGCGGTGGATACCCCCGACGGCCCATGATGCTGCTCATCGCGGCTGCCCTCATCGCCTGCGTCGGGTTGGGGCCGGCACTGCGACTGTTGCCTGAACCGCCTGCCGACACCCCGGGAGCCGAGACCAAACTGCCCTATGCCGACCTGCCCGGGCGGTGGCGCTGGGCCACCCGGTTGGTGATCGTGGTGGCAGCCGCACCGCTGGCGCTGCGACTGGACCCAGCGATGGCGCCGGTGTGGGCGGTGGTCGTCATGGTGGCGGTGCCATTGGCCTGCATCGATGCCGCGACAACGTGGCTGCCCCGCCTGCCCTGCCAGATCGGATGGGCCATGACGGCACTCGCGCTGATCGCATCAGCGTGGGCCAACGATCGCATCGACATCATCTGGATGGGCGCGGTCGGCGGCGGTGCGGCAGCCGCGATCCTGTGGCTGGTGTGGCGCCTGCGCGCGGGGTTGGGATTTGGCGACGTCAGGTTCGTGCTCATCACCGGCGCCGCCCTCGGCGCGCTGGGGTGGCCAGCCTGGTGGTGGGGCATGGTGGCCGGCACCGCCCTGGGTGCGGCGACCGGCATCATCTGGCGCTCACGGGGTCGCCGAGACGGCTTTCCCTACGCTCCAGGCCTGGCGGCCGGGGCCTGGTTGGCCGCGCTGGCGGGCTGAGCCGCGGGGCTCGGCTCAGCTGGCCCGCTCAGAGGTGAGCGCCACCCACCGCTCCAGCACCTCGCTGGCGGCCCCCTCATCAATGGCGCGGGCGGCCGCCTCGAACTGCACTCGGAACTGGTCGGCGATCGGCTCATCCAGATCGGGACCGTGGAAGGCCAGCAACGCCGCGGCCGCATTGATCACGACGATGTCGCGGACCGGGCCCTGGGCGCCCGCGAAGACCTCGCGCATCACGCCCGCATTGTGCGCCGGATCCCCGCCGACCAGGTCAGCCGGGGCGGCCGGGCGTACGCCGAGATCGGCCGGGTCCAGAACCGTCTCCACGATCCGGCCGTCGCGGAACAGCCAGACCTGTGAGGTGGTCGTGGTGGTCAGCTCGTCCAGACCGTCCTTGCCGTGGAAGACCATGCCGCGGTTGCCGCGACGGGACAGCACCCCGGCGACAAGAGCGGCAACCCGCTCGTCGGCGACGCCGATCGCCTGGGCGACCGGCCGGGCCGGGTTGGCGATGGGGCCGAGGAAGTTGAAGACCGTCCGGATCCCCAACTGACTGCGGGTGGGGCCAGCGTGGCGCAGCGATGGGTGGTAGTGCGGCGCGAACAGGAAGGCGATGCCTGCTTGGTCGAGCACCTCGGCCTGGGCCTGCGGCGGCAGATTGAGGGCAACCCCGGCAGCCTCGAGGCAGTCAGCCGAACCCGACGCCGAGGAGGCGGCCCGGTTGCCGTGCTTGACCACCTTGGCGCCGGCTGCTGCCGCGACCACCGAAGCCATCGTCGAGATGTTGACGGTGTTGGCACGATCGCCGCCGGAGCCGACGATGTCGACTGCCTCGGTGTCGAGCTCGATCGGGGTGGCCCGCTCGAGCATGGCATCGGCCAAACCGGTCAGTTCGTCAACGGTCTCACCCTTGGCGCGCAGCGCCACCGCAAAACCGGCCAGGTGCACCGGATTGGCATTGCCCGTGAGGATCTCTCCCATCGCCCACCGGGCGGTCTCCGGCGAGAGGTCCTCACCGTCCACCAAGCTGGTGAGGATGTCGGGCCAGGTCGGCGCGGTCACGCGTTCGCCTCGACCCCCAGGCCGGCTCGCCGCATCATGTCGGCGACCTGCCCGGGCAGGCGAATCGGATCGACCGGGTGCGCGGCGACGGCCTCGGCTCGCGACCAGGTCGCCAGCCAGGCGTCCTGCTCTCGGGCCACGATCACCATGATCGGCGGACAGTCGGGGATCTCGTCGTGCATCTGCCGGCACAGACCCATGCCGCCGGAGGGCACCGCCTCGGCGTCGAAGATGGCGACGCTGATCTTGCCCGAGTCCATGGCGTCCAGGACGGCCGGCTGGGTGGCCGCCTCGACCACCCGCAGCTCGGGCAGGTCAGCGCTGAGCCGGCGGCCGAGAGCGACCCGAACCTGCTCGCGTACGCGGCGGTCGTCGGAATACACAAGAACGTCGACCGTGGGCGTCGAGGTGTCAGCGTGCGACTCGTTCATCACTCATCCTGCTCGAAGTAATTTAGGCAACCAATCCGTCATCTAAACCCACTGCCCGAGGTGCAGAAAACACCCTTTTTGAGCAGATGGGCCCAGCCTTCGGACCGCTTCGGTGACACCCTACTCGTCACAGCACCGACGCGCTGCCGGGATGGCGTCGGCGGGCGGCAGTCGTCACGAAAGTGTGGCAACATGAGCCCGTGGCAAACTCGGCAGAGATCAAGGATGGGCAGATTCCCAGTGGCGCCCTGCATCCCATTGCACGGGCCCGTATGTATGGCGTCCCCGGACGACCCGACATGGTCTCCGTGGGCACGTTCGTGTGGCTCGCATCGGAACTGATGTTCTTTGCGGCGTTGTTCGCTTCGTACTTCACGATTCGCAACGTCACCAACCAGCGAGCCCTCGAATCCGGCACCACCTCATTGTGGGAATCCGCCACGGCGCACCACGACATTGTCTTTGCGAGCATCAACACCACCGTGCTGGTGCTCAGCTCGATCACCTGCCAGGCCGGTGCCAACGCTGCCGAGGCCGGCCGGGTCGGGCGCACCGGAGGCATCCTCAACGTGACCAAGTGGGGCCTGCGTGAGTGGTTCATCCTGACCTTCCTGATGGGCGCCTTCTTCATCGGCGGCCAGGCCTACGAGTACGCCACCCTGGTCAGCGAAGGCTTCGCGCCGCAGACTGACGCCTACTGGTCGGCCTTTTTCCTGGCCACCGGCTTCCACGGCATCCACGTCATCGGCGGCCTGTTTGCCTTCCTCTACGTGCTCGGCCGCACCTACATGGCGCGCACCTTCACCCACGAGCAGGCCGTCAGCGCCCACGTCGTGTCCTACTACTGGCACTTCGTCGACGCCGTGTGGATCGTGCTGTTCGCCGTGATCTATCTCGTCAAATAGTTGACCCTCCTCGAGCAAAGGTGAGTTCGTTGTCATTCCTTGCAGCCCGACGTCGACACCCCGCCGCGCGGCCGTTGCTGATCTTGGCGGCTCTGCTGCTGGTCGGCGCCGCGTACACGCTGGTCCTGCCCACCAACAGCGTCGAGGCGCAGGGCGCCACCGACCCGCAGGTCGTCCAGGGCGAGGAGATCTTCGTTGTCAGTTGTTCCTCCTGCCACGGCATGAACGGCGCGGGCACCAGTCAGGGCCCGAGCCTGGTCGGCGTCGGCGCCGCGTCGGTGGACTTCCAGATGGGCACCGGCCGGATGCCGATGAACAAGCCCGGGCAGCAGTTCCCGCGCAAGGCCTCCGACTTCACCCCCGAGGAGATCGCGGCCGTCGCCGCGTACGTACAAAGCCTCTCCCCCGGCCTGGCCATCCCGACCGAGGAGCAGTACTCGCCGGAGGGCCTGACCGCTGAGGAGATCGCCCGCGGTGGCGAGATCTTCCGCTCCAACTGCTCGGCCTGCCACAACATCATGGGCATGGGTGGCGCCATGCCGGAAGGCAAGTACGCCCCGTCGCTGCACGGTGTCGAGTCGCGCCACATCTACGAGGCGGTCCGGATCGGACCCCAGCAGATGCCCCGTTTCGCTCCGGGCACCATGAGCGATGAGGACGTACGCCAGGTCATCGCCTATCTGCGCACCGTCGAGGAGGCCCCCAACTACGGCGGCAACAACCTCGGCGGCACCGGCCCGGTCGGCGAAGGCCTGTTCATCTGGACCATCGGCCTCGGCGCGCTCGTCGGGTTTGCGATGTGGATCGCAGCGAAGGGAGCACGCGCCAAGTGACCAGGTCAGAGCACCCCACCGGGTCCTCGCTCGAACAGATTGATCCCACCGATCCCACTGTTGCCGAGCCGGCTGCCCTCGAGCAGCCCGTCGACAACCCGGGCATCGAGGAACATGTCGAGCGCTGGACCGACGCGGACGAAGCGGCCGGCAATCGCGCCTACCGTCAGGTCGTGGGCATGTTTGCCCTCGTCCCGGTGCTGGCCATCGCCTTCGTGGTGATCTACTTCGCCGTCCCCAACACGCTGCGCATCAACCTGCTCGGCATGACCGTTGGAGCGCAGCACTTCTGGCTCGGCCTGACGCTGGGCCTGGCCATCCTGCTGATCGGTGTCGGCCTGGTCCACTGGGCCAAGCAAATCATGGACGACAACGAGATCTCCGAGGAGCGGCATCGGATCCCCTCCACCGACCAGGTGCGCGAAGCTGCCCTGGCTGAGGTGGACGAGGGTGTCGAGCAGACCCGCCTGGACCGCCGTCGTCTCATCGGCGGCAGCCTGCTGGGTGCCGTCGGCATCGTCGCGGTGCCCGCCCTGGTCACCCTCGCCGACCTCGGCCCGTGGCCGACTCCCTCCAAGATCCGCGAGACCTTGGAGAAGACCGTATGGGCCGAGGATGTCCACCTGGTCACTGACGCCTCCTACCACCGGCTGCGCCCCGAGGACATCCGCATTGGAACCTTGGTCAACGCGCAGCCCGAAGGCATGACTGACCTGGAGCCGACCGAATACCAGCGGGCCAAGGCGAAGGCCTCGATCGTGGTGGTCCGGATGGACGTCAACGACATCAATGTCCCCGAATCGCGCCAGGACTGGCACGTCGGCGGCATCTTGGCGTACTCCAAGATCTGCACCCACGTCGGCTGCCCAATCGCGCTGTGGGAGGACCAGACGCACCACCTGCTCTGCCCCTGCCACCAGTCGACCTTCGACCTCGGCGATGCCGGCAAGGTCGTCTTCGGTCCGGCTGCGCGTGCGCTGCCGCAGCTGCCGATCCGGGTGAACGAGGAAGGCTTCCTCGTCGCCCGCAGCGATTTCACTGTGCCGGTGGGACCCAGCTACTTCGAGCGGGATCTCTACCCTGAGGACGAGGGGCGATAAGCCGTGGCCAAGCCCAGCAAGGTCGACACGACCACCGAGAACCCCCAGGCCCACAAGCCCGAGGGCAAGCACGCCATGTCCGGCCTCGCCGGCCCCGCCAAGTGGGTCGACGAGCGGGTCGGCATCGCCGGTCTGTCCAAGGGCAACCTGCGCAAGGTCTTCCCCGACCACTGGTCCTTCCTGCTCGGTGAGATCGCGCTCTACAGCTTCATCATCTGCCTGCTCACCGGTGTCTTCCTGACGCTGTGGTTCAAGCCGTCGATGGCGGAGATCCACTACGACGGCTCCTACCAGTTGCTCAAGGGCCTGGCGATGTCGGAGGCGTACGCCTCGACGCTGGAGATCAGCTTTGACGTCCGCGGTGGCCTGCTGATGCGTCAGATCCACCACTGGGCGGCGCTGCTCTTCATCGCCTCGATCTTTGCCCACTGCCTGCGCGTCTTCTTCACCGGAGCCTTCCGCAAGCCGCGCGAGATCAACTGGCTGATCGGCGTGGGCCTGATGGCGTTGGCGATGGTTGAGGGCTTCGCCGGCTACTCGCTGCCTGATGACCTGCTGTCGGGCACCGGTCTGCGCTTCGTGGACGGTCTGGTGCGCTCGATCCCGATCATCGGCACGTGGGCGGAGTTCTTCGTCTTCGGTGGCGAGTTCCCCGGTGACATCATCGTGGCCCGCCTCTACATGGTCCACATCCTGCTGTTGCCGGGCCTGCTGCTCGGACTGATCGCCGCGCACATGGCGCTGTTGGTCTTCCACAAGCACACCCAGTACGCCGGCCCCGGCCGCACCGAGCGCAATGTCGTCGGCTACCCGCTGTTCCCGGTCTACATGGCCAAGGCGGGCGGCTTCTTCTTCATCGTCTTCGGTGTGATCGTCCTGATCGCGGCACTGATCCAGATCAACCCGGTGTGGACCTACGGCCCCTACAACCCCTCCCAGGTGACCGCCGGCTCCCAGCCGGACTGGTACATGGGTCCTGCCGAGGGTGCGGTTCGACTGATGCCGGGCTGGGAGTCGTATCTGTTCGGCACCACGTGGTCGTGGAACATCGCGGTCCCGGGCCTCGGCTTCCTGGGCCTGCTGTTCACCGGATTGGCGATCTATCCCTTCTTCGAGCAGTGGTTCACCGGCGATCGCGCCGAGCACCACATCCTCGACAAGCCCTACCAGGCGCCGACCCGTGCGGCCTTCGGCGTCGCCGGCATGACGATGTACGCCGTGGTCTGGTTGGGCGGTGGCAACGACCTCATCGCCACCAACTTCTCGCTCAGCATCAACACGATCACCATCGTGTTGCGGTGGGCGTTCTTCCTGGCTCCGATTGCTGCTTTCATCATCACGAGGCGGATCTGCATCGGGTTGATGAAGCGGGATCTGGATCGGCTGCTGCACGGCGCCGAGTCCGGCACCCTGCGGATGTCGCCGGAGGGTGGCTTCTCGGAGGACCATCTGCCGATCAGCCAGGACGAGGCGTACGCCCTCACCCAGAAGGCTCAGCTCACCGCCCTGGAGGCGAGCCCGACCGAGGACAAGCGCGGCGTACGCCACGAGGCTGCGGTCAGCAAGCGGCGGGCACGCGCCAGCCGTTGGTGGTTCGGCGGGGTGCCTCCGAAGGTCACCCGCGAGCAGCTTGAGGAGGCCGCCGCGCATCATGCTCACGCGACCGATGGCCACGCCTCCAGTGATCACGCGAACCATGCTCGGCACGAGGAGGAGCACTCCGACCAGGAGTCAACCCTGACTCACTGAACGAGGTGACTCACTGAGCACACCTCAAACGCCGATGCCCCCGGATTTGTCCCGGGGGCATCGGCGTTTTTCCGTCCCTGGCAGTCGCGGTTGGCCAACGCTCAGCTCCGCGGCAGTGGAGTGTGGTCCTCGGGCACCCGCTCCCCCGCTGACACCGGCCCCGGCGCGGCGCCGGCACCGAACGGCGAACCGCCCAGCGACTCCCGGCCGTGGGGCTCCAGCCAGTTCTCCAGCTCGGGGCCCTGCGGCATCACACCGGACGGGTTCACGTCGCGCTGGGTGAGATAGTAGTGCTGCTTGATCTGCACGAAGTCGACGGTGTCGCCAATGCCGGGGGTCTGGAACAGGTCGCGGCTGTACGCCCACAGCACCGGCATCTCGGTCAGCTTGCTCCGGTTGGTCTTGAAGTGTCCGTGATAGACCGGGTCGAACCGGAACAGCGTCATCGCGAGCCGAATGTCGGCCAGCGTGATGTGATCCCCCACCAGGTAGCGCTGGCTGCCGAGGATCTCACTGGCACGGTCCAGGGCGTCGAAGAGCTCGGCGTACGCCTTGTCGTAGGACTCCTGGGAGCCGGCGAAACCGCATCGGTAGACGCCATTGTTGATGCTGCGATAGACCCACGAGTCGATCGCGTCGATCTCCTCACGCAGCTCCGCCGGATAGAGGTCGGGCGCACCGGGTCGGTGGAAGTCGGCCCATTCATCGATCATGTCGACCTCGAGCTGGCGGAAGTCGTTGCTGACCAGCTTGCCGGTGGTGGTGTCGACCCAGGCCGGCACCGTGATGCCGAGCGGATAGTCCGGGTCCAGGGCGAAGTACGCCTGCTGGAGCCGTTCGTAGCCCAGCACCGGGTCCTTGCCTCCGGGGTCCAGGTCAAACGTCCAGCTGTTGACGTCGTGGACCGGACCGGCCAGTCCGAGGCTGATCGCCTCCTCCAGACCGAGCAGCCGGCGCAGCACGATCTGTCGGCTCGCCCACGGGCAGGCGCGGGCAGCGATCAAGCGGTAGCGACCAGCTTCGGGGACGAAGCCGTCGCGGCCGTCACGGGTGATCCTCGTGGTGACATACTGGGCGTCTCGGACGTACTCCGCGCCCGGCTTGACGTAATTCTCCTCAACCATGCCGCCATTGTCCCCGGTCGGCACCAGCGCATCAGGGGCGGGGCGGTCCCGCAGCGGGTCAGGCCCAGGTGAAGGTCAGCGCCCAGTCCACGTGGCTGGGGCCCTGGCCCGCCTCCACCGGGTACACCGGAGCCATCAGGGTGACCACCGCGGGGCGACCTCCGATGATCTTGGACCGGTGCAGCGCAATGTCGGCGTCGACCACCTCCGGCGGCACGGAGTCCAACCAACCGCCTCGCTCCTCCAACACGGCATCGATCCGAGCCACCTCGGCGTCGATCGCGTCCCTCGACGTCGCAATCTCGATGCCGCCGTCGGCAACGATCCGATAGGGCTGCGAGTCATCGCCGGGGATCTCCTTCGGCGTCCCACCGAGGCTCTCGATGATCGCGAAGGCTTCCTTGCGCAGCGGGTTGTCCTCGCCCGGCTGGTTGGTGCTCGCCAGATACACCACGGCCGCGACGATCAGTGCCAACACCACGCCGAGGGCCACCAGCACCACCGTCAGCCGACGGGGTCGCCGCGAGTTGGCCTGCTGCTCAGGTGCCGGATCGGTGGACTGGGGTGCTGCCTTGGTCATGCTCCCAGTGTGCCCGTTTGCAGCGAGCGCGGCAGCCGCTGCCCTAGAGTGAGGCCGACAGCGCCGACGAGGGCCCGTGGAGGACCGATGGATGACCTTGCCGACCGGAATGCCAGCATCACCGACCCACACGGCGTCACCCCACGCCGGCCCGGCCTGACCTGGTCGCTGCTGCCGGCGCTGCTGATGTCCAGCTCGGCCTTCTTCCTGTTCGCGCTGGAGTGGCGTCCGATCGGGTACGCCGTGATGACGCTCGCCCTGGCCCTGTGCGTGTGGCTGGACCGGGAACTGTTGCGGGACCTGCTGCTGATCGGGGTCGGTTTGATCATCGTGTCAACCGTGTCCGTACGCGCCAACGTCAGCTGGGAGAACATGTTGCTGCTCGGCTGCGTCCTCACCATGGCAGTCGCGGTGCCCTATCTACTGTCCAGATTCGGCTACGGCGACCACGCGATCCGCTTCCAATGGCTCTCCGGTGAGAAGTGGACCCGATGGATGTGGGCGTACATCGTCGCGGTGCCGGTGATCGGCTGGCTGGTGCTGCCCTACTACTTCATCTCCAGTGGCACCTATCTCAACTGGCCGCCGCTGGAGTCCGGCAGTGAGATCGCCCGATTCTTTGCCGGCGTCAACTACGTCGGGTCCTGGGACGAGTTCTTCTTCATCTGCACGATCTTCGCGCTGCTGTCACGGCACTTCAGCTTCTGGGCAGCCAACCTGCTCCAGGGCGTCATCTTCGTCAGCTTCCTGTGGGAGCTCGGCTACCAAGCCTGGGGGCCGCTGTTGACCGCTCCGTTCGCGCTGCTGCAGGCGTACCTGTTCACCAAGACCCGTTCACTGCTGTATGTGCTGTGCGTCCACCTACTCTTCGACGTGGTCGTCTTCCTGTCCATCATCCACGCCCGCTACCCCGACGCGCTGCCGATCTTCCTGATCTGAGCCGGCCCTCTCACCCCGAACGGCCAGAACAGAGCCCGGTCCGCGCACGTCGGCGTTCCTGCCAGAAGCTGACACAATGGGGGCGTGCGATTTCTCAATGAGCCTCAGTACGACCTGACGTACTCCGATGTCTTCATGGCCCCCAGCCGTTCGGGCGTCTCCTCCCGGCTGCAGGTCGACCTGACCTCCACTGATGCGTTGGCGACCCCGCTGCCGCTCGTGGTGGCCAACATGACCGCCGTCTCGGGCCGCCGGATGGCCGAGACGGTGGCCCGCCGCGGCGGCATCGCGATCATCCCTCAGGACATTCCGGCAGCGGTGGTGGGCGGCACCATCGCCAAGGTGAAGGCCTCCCACACGATCTTTGACACCGCCGTGACGGTGACCCCCAGCACCACCACCGGCGAGGCGATGAGCCTGCTCACCAAGCGGTCTCACGGGGTCGTGGTGGTCGTCGAGGACGGTCATCCGATCGGCCTGGTCGGCGCTGCTGAAACCGCCGAGACGGACCGCTTCACCCAGGTGCATGAGGTGATGAGCACCGACCTGTTGTTGGTCTCCCCCGACGATGCCCCCGAGACGGTATTCGAGCAGCTGCTCGAGCGTCACCAGCAGGTCGCGATCGCCGTCCGCGACGGCCAGTTGGTCGGCGTGATGACCTCGCGAGGTGCGCTGCGGTCCACCATCTATCAGCCGGCGGTCGACTCTCAGGGCCAGTTGCGGGTGGGTGCCGCGGTCGGCATCAACGGTGACGTCACCGGTCGTGCCGAGCAGCTGTTGCGTGCCGGCGCCGA
The DNA here is from genome assembly GCF_002250565.1 of Parenemella sanctibonifatiensis. Taxonomy (GTDB): domain Bacteria; phylum Actinomycetota; class Actinomycetes; order Propionibacteriales; family Propionibacteriaceae; genus Parenemella; species Parenemella sanctibonifatiensis. Next base: position 74,210 of record NZ_NMVJ01000008.1, on the reverse strand, counting down.
TGTGTTGGTGGTCGACACCGCCCACGGCCATCAGGAGAAGATGATCGAGTCGCTGGCCCGGATCCGTGAGGTACGCGACCAGCTGGCCGGCGAGGTCGGCCGGATCCCGCTGGTGGCCGGCAATGTCGTCACCCGCGAGGGCGTCGCCGATCTGGTCGAGGTGGGCGCCGATGTCATCAAGGTCGGTGTCGGCCCGGGCGCGATGTGCACCACCCGGATGCAGACCGGCGTCGGCCGGCCGCAGTTCACCGCCGTGCTGGAATGCGCCGAGGCGGCCCGCGAGGCCGGCGCGTCGGTGTGGGCCGACGGCGGCGTACGCCATCCCCGCGACGTCGCCCTCGCGCTCGCAGCCGGCGCCGGCAGCGTGATGATCGGATCCTGGTTGGCCGGCACCCACGAGTCCACCGGTGACCAGCGCACCGACGCCGAGGGCCGGTCCTACAAGGAGTCCTTCGGGATGGCGTCCGCCCGTGCAGTGAAGAACCGCACCCGCGAGCAGAGCGCCTTCGAGCGGGCCCGCGCGGGTCTGTTCGAGGAGGGCATCTCCTCCTCGCGGATGTACATCGATCCGCAGCGACCGGGCGTGGAGGACCTGCTGGACTTCATCACCTCCGGTGTGCGCAGTTCCTGCACGTACGCCGGCGCTGCCAGCCTGCCCGAATTCCACGACCGGGCCGTGGTCGGCATCCAGTCCCCGTCGGGCTACGAAGAGGGTCGCCCGCTGCACGCCAGCTGGAGCTGATCCGACCAGGAGCCGTCAACAGCACAGGGCGGGCCCCGATGTGGGGCCCGCCCTGTGCTGTCGGTGAAGTCGTGCTGTTCGGTCAGGTTGCCGTCAGCGGCTGACCGCAGGGATCAGTGCGCGTAGTCGCCGCGGTAGAACTCGAAGACCCAGCCCGCTGCAGCGCCGAGCACCATGCCGATGCCGACGATCGTCAGCCACCAGCCGAAGATCGGGCCCAGGAAGACGATGGTCATCGACAGCGCCAGCCAGAACGGCCAGATGCTCTGCGGCGGGAAGAAGCCGAGCTCGCCTGCGCCCTCGGCGATCTCGCCGTCCTTGCGGTCCTCGGGGCGGACGTCGATCTTGCGCCCCACCGCGAAGCGGAGGTAGAGGCCGACCATCGCACCGAGCACACCGCTCAGCCCCAGGGCGAAGGTGCCGGCCGGCTCCTGCGCCATGAACCAGTAGACCGGGGTGACGATCGCGAAGTAGATCGTCAGGAAGAGGAATATCCAGGACTCAGCCTTCACTTCTCCGCCTCATTTCCCTCGCCCTGCTTGTCTTCGATGGCCGCTTCCAAGGCTTCAAACCTGCCCGCGTCATCTGGCTTGTCGCCGACCTCGCCGGGCGCCATGTGGGCGTACTCCAGCGCCGCCACCTCAGGGTGGTGCAGGTCGAAGGCCGGCGACTCGGAACGGATCAGCGGCAGTTTGGTGAAGTTGTGGCGTGGCGGCGGGCAGGAGGTCGCCCACTCCAACGAACGACCCCAACCCCACGGATCATCCACGGTGACCTTGGCCGCCTTGCGGGTCTTCCAGACGTTGTAGAAGAAGGGCAGCATGCTGACGCCCAGGATGAACGCACCAACGGTGGAGACCTGGTTGCCCAACGTGAAGCCCTCGTCAGGGCGGTAGTCAGCGATCCGTCGCTGCATGCCCTCGACGCCCATCCAGTGCTGGATCAGGAAGGTGGTGTGGAAGCCGATGAAGACGAGCCAGAAGTGCACCTTGCCCAGCGTCTCGTCCAGCATCCGACCGGTGAACTTGGGCCACCAGTAGTAGAAGCCGGCGAACATCGCGAAGACCACCGTGCCAAAGAGCACGTAGTGGAAGTGAGCCACCACGAAGTAGGTGTCAGACACCTGGAAGTCCAGCGGCGGGCTCGCCAGGATGACGCCGGTCAGACCACCGAAGAGGAAGGTCGTCAGGAAGCCCATCACCCACACCATCGGGGTGTCGAAGGTGATGGATCCGCCCCACATGGTGCCGATCCAGTTGAAGAACTTCACACCGGTCGGGACGGCAATGAGGAAGGTCATGAAGGAGAAGAACGGCAGGTTCACCGCTCCGGTCACGAACATGTGGTGGGCCCACACCGACACCGACAGCACCCCGATCGCCATGGTGGCGGCGACCAGGCCGACGTAGCCGAAGATCGGCTTGCGGGAGAAGACCGGGAGAATCTCGGTCACGATGCCGAAGAAGGGCAACGCGATGATGTAGACCTCGGGGTGCCCGAAGAACCAGAACAGGTGCTGCCACAGGATCGGTCCGCCGTTGGCGGCGTCGAAGATGTGCGTGCCGATCATCCGATCAGCACCAAGCACGAGCAGGCCAGCGCCGAGCACCGGGAAGGCGATCAGGACCAGCAGCGAGGTGACCAGAATGTTCCAGGTGAAGATCGACATCCGGAACATCGTCAGGCCCGGGGCCCGCATGCAGATGATCGTGGTGATGAAGTTGACCGCACCCAGGATCGAGGACAGACCCAGCAGATAGAGGCCCAGCACCCACAGGTCGCCACCGGCGCCGGGGTTCTGGACACCGTTGGACAACGGGGCGTACGCGGTCCAGCCGAAGCTGGCAGCGCCCTCAGGGGTGAGGAAGCCGGCGCAGGCCATCAGGCTGCCGAAGAGGAACAGCCAGTAGGAGATCATGTTCAGTCGCGGGAAGGCGACGTCAGGGGCACCGATCTGCAGCGGCATGATCCAGTTGGCGAAGGCCGTGAACATCGGCGTCGCGAACATCAGCAGCATGATCGTGCCGTGCATCGTGAAGAACTGGTTGAAGCTCTCGTGCGACAGGTACTGCATGCCCGGGAAGGCCAACTCGGCGCGGATTCCCAGTGCCAGCAAACCGCCGAAGCAGAAGAAGGCGAAGGCGGTGACCATGTACATCGTGCCGATCAGCTTGTGATCGGTGGTCGTCATCATCTTCCAGATGAGCGACCCGAGACTCTGCTGCCGAGCCGTGGTCTGTGCTGCGGGGTTGCTGACCCGCTCCAGGGTCGTCATCGGTGACCGCCTCCTGCCTGCTCGCTGGTGTCGGGCAACGTGTTGCCCTCCGGACCCCGGATCTCACCGACGTCGCCTCGATCACGCAACTCCTGCACGTACGCGAGGTATTCGGCCTCGGAGACCACGCGCACCTCGAAGAGCATGGCCGCGTGGTAGGTGCCACACAGCTCGGCGCACTTGCCCAGGAACTCGCCCTCACGGGTTGGGGTGAGGTCGAAGGACGCCTCCCGACCGGGGATAAGGTCAAGCTTGAAATAGAACTCCGGCACCCAGAACGAGTGGATCACGTCGGGCGAGTGCAGGTTGAAGCGGACCGGCTGGTTGACCGGCAGCACCAGTTCGGGGGTGTCCTCGATGGTGCCGACCCGGTGCACGACCTCGCCGACCTCGGGGTTGTCCGCCTCCATGTAGTTGAAGGCCCACGACCACTTCTGGCCCACCACATTGATGGTGAGGACAGCGTCGTCGTTCTCCTCCTCCAGCACCGCATCCTGGGTCTGGATGGTGTACACGAACAGCACCCCGATGATGAAGAACGGGATCACCGTGTACATGATCTCCATCGGGAGGTTGTAGCGAGTCTGCTTGGGCGTGTCCTCGTTGACCTTCCGGAAACGAATCGCGGCGTACCCCATCAGGCCCCACATCAGGACGCCGATGGCGAGCGCGGTGACCCAAAATCCGAACCACAGCTCGCCGATCTCGACTGAGCGGTCGCTGGCCGGTGCACGAAGCCCGAACCGGGTCCACTGGTCCAGCACCTCTGGGCTGCAGCCCGTCAGTCCCAGCACCAGTACAGCCGTCCCCAGCACCATCGCCCACCGGCGTGGCTTCATCCACCGATCTGAGTGGCTCACCTGTCGCCTTTCTGTGCGCCGCGACACAGCATCGCGGAGAATCATCACGCCTCGTACCCTAGCCGAAATCATCGGCTCGGGGCGTACGTGCTGACCTTACGACCCCGCTTCGAGGACAGCAAAGCCGACCGGCTGAGGTGGACAGCAGAAACGGCCACCCTCCGAGGAGGATGGCCGTTGCGGGTCCCTGTGAAGCGTCGATCAGTGGAAGCTGTCGCCGCAGGCGCAGGAGCCGGTCGCATTCGGGTTGTCGATCGTGAAGCCCTGCTTCTCGATGGTGTCCACGAAGTCAATGGTGGCACCGCTGAGGTAGGGATAGCTCATCTTGTCGGCCACCACCTCAACGCCGCTGAAGTCCTTGACGACGTCGCCGTCGAGCTTGCGGTCATCGAAATAGAGCTGGTAGCGCAGGCCGGAGCAGCCGCCGGGCTGTACGGCGATGCGGAGCTGGTAGTCGGTGGCCTCGCCCTCGGCAGCCAGCAAGGACTTCACCTTGGTCGCGGCCCCGTCGGTCAGCACGATGCCGTCGATGGTGGGGTTCTCGGCTTCAACCTGGGTATCGGTCGACATGTCTCTCCTTGCCTCGGATGGATTCATTCTAGGTTCTTGTGGCCGACAGGCCAATCTGTGTTCACAGCGCGTACGCCCTCAGCGCAACCAGCCGCGTACGACGCGTGAGACGGTCTCGCTGACCGCTTGCTCCGCCGCCGGGTCACCGTTGGCCGGGCCGAAGGCGGCCGCTGACTCAAAGCCGCGCAGCCGCAGTTCCCGGGCTGCGATCGCGACCACTGGGCTGATGCCGACGACCGGGACCATCGCCTCGGCTGCCATCGCGAGCACCATGTCAGTCACCGGTCCCGGCTCGGATGCGACGTCCAGACTGGGCACCGCCAACAGCACCAGATCGCTGCGGCGCAGGCTCTGATCCAGCCGCAGGGTTTCGGCCAGGTACGCCGGCCCCGACACCAACCGGGCGCCGAGCAGGGCCGCGGCGAACCCCAGGCCGCCCTGGGCACCGGAGCCCGGCAGGGACGCGGCGTCGTCCTGCGCGGCGTGGGCCGCGGTCAGTTCGGCCGCAGTGGCCTCCGCCTGCCGCTCCAGAGCGAGTACCTCGCCCACGGCGAGCCCAGCGGCGTACCCGGCCTTCGCAGTGGCGCCCTGCAGCCCCAGCAGCGGCAGATCGGTCTGGTCCGAGGGCAGGATGCCGACCAGTTCAGTGCTGGCCAAGCCGGCGCCGGCGACGGCGGTCAGGAAGCCGCGCCCCAGGTCATGGCTGTCGGTGCCGGTCAGGTCCAGGACCACCCGCGAGGGCATTCCGCCGGACAGTTCGGCGACCAAGTGCTCCCCCAGCAGCGCGGAACTGACCGGCGGCGGGAAGGTGTCTTCGACGCCGAGCCGGCTCACCCCGACCGCGAGGCTGTCCCGGGAGGGCACCGACCACCGTTCGGCCGGTTCGTCGGTGATGGAGCGTTCCAGTGGCTGCCCCTCCAGCGCCGCCCACACCTCTCCGAAACCGGGGCCCGCCTCGGCCAACGGCACCGCCGCCAGATTTCCGGCCGGACAGCCAGCCGCCACCGCGCCTCGGGCGAGGGCGGTGGCGGCGTGTGCTGCTGCGAGGGGGCCGATCGCCTCGGCGATCGCCAGGATCCTCATGCTTCGGGGATGAGCCCTTCGTCAGCCTTGCTCTCGGCGAGCATGGCGCGTACCTCAGCCACGGTGGCGTCAGTATTGGGCAGGATCAGGTCGGAGTCGACGAGTTCGTCGTCGGGAACCTCGGTGCCAACAGCGCGGACCCGGTCGTGCAGGCCATTGAGGGCCTGGCTGAGCTGGTCCTGGTTGTCGGCGTTGACCGCGTTCTCCACGGCCTCGTCGAGCTGGTTCAGGGACTCCAGAGCGGCTGCGTCGATCCGCCACTGGCCCTCACCCATGATGCGAATGATCACTGCTGGCCACCGTCCTCAACGATCTCGGCATCGGTCGCCTGCTGCGGCGACCCCTGCGCGAAGGGCTGACCGCCCGCCTGCTGACCGGGCTGGGAGGCCACTGGCGGCGTGGTGGGAGCCTGGCCACCGGCGGACTGGTTGTACTGCTGCTGTTGCTGAGCAGGGGCCTGACCGGCGGGGAGCTGCCCCGGCGCGGCGCTGGGGCCCTGACCGATCGCGGCCTTCATCTGGGCGAGCTCGTCCTCGACCTGGCTGCCCGAGGCGAGCGCGTCGAGCTCACGGGTGATGTCGTCCTGGGCGGACCCGGTCGGATCCTCCAGGGCGCCGGTCGCGATGAGCTCGTCGATGGCGGAGGCGCGGGCCTGCATCTGCTGGGTCTTGTCCTCGGCGCGCTGGATGGCCATGCCGACATCGCCCATTTCCTCGCCGATGCCGGAGAAGGCTTCGTTGATGCGGGTCTGGGCCTCGGCCGCCGAGTAGGTCGCCTTGATGGTCTCCTTGCGGGTCCGGAAGGCGTCAACCTTGGCCTGCAGGCGCTTGCTCGCCTGGACCAGCTTGTCCTCCTCGGCCTGCAGGGTCTGGTGCTGGGTCTGCAGGTCGGCCAGCTGCTGCTGCAGGCCGGACTTGCGGGTCAGCGCCTCCCGTGCGAGGTCCTCGCGCCCCTGTCCGAGTGCCCGCTGCGCGGCGGTGGTCAGCTTGTCCACCTCGGCGTTGAGCTGGTTGGCCTGGAACTCCACCCGCTTGCGGCTGGTGGTCACATCCGCAACACCTCGTCGCACCTTCTGCAGGAGCTCCAACTGGCGCTGGTAGGAGTAGTCGAGTGTCTGCCGAGGATCCTCAGCCTTGTCCAGGGCCTGATCAGCCTTGGCGCGGAAGATCGTGGACAGCCGTTGGAAGAATCCGCTCACGAGGTCGATGTCCTTTCGAGGTGGCACCGGTGTACCGGCACCCAGCCTAGGGGGTCGGTCACAACCATGCACCCCCCGGGGCGGTCCGGATCAAGACGATCTGGCAGATCCGGCGTACTGACGACCACGGTTCCAACAGTTAGACTGGCCTCTCCCACCTGAGGCGTACGCCGTCGTGCACGCCCTTGGGGAAATCCCGGAGGTTGGGGGCCTCCCGCACATCGCTGCATGCCAGGAGTTCACACCGTGGGTTTGTTCAAGCCGTACGAGCGCCAGTCTGCCGACGCCAAGGAGGGTCGGACGAGTCTGGTCCGCACCGACGAGCCGTCGACGAAGAAGGCCAAGGTGGTCACGGCCCCGGCGCCGGAGCCGAAGCCCGAGCAGGTGCCCGGCGCCAAGAAGCCTCACCCCACGCGGAGCCGCAAGGACGCCGAGCGGGAACGCCGCGAGGCCCTGCACCCGACCCTGTCGAAGGCCGAGCGGCGCAAGCGGGAACGGCAGGCCAAGTTCGAGAACCGTGACAAGGCGCTGCAACTCACCGAGAAGATGCCGTCGCGGGAGCTGATGCGCAACCACATCGACTCGCGACGCAACCTCGCCGAGTTTGCACTGCCGGTGATGATCGTGATTCTGGCGGTGCTGTTGCTCGGGTCGCAGTTCCCGGTGCTGCAGGTGATCGCCTCGCTGGCGACCTGGCTGCTGCTGGTGCTGGTGGTCCTGGACATGTGGGTGATGTGGCGCCGCTACAAGAAGCTGCTCAACGAACGCCTCCCCAATGAGCACACCCGAGGCCTGTTCATGTACGGCCTGAATCGCGCCATGCAGATCCGCCGCTTCCGCCAGCCCGCGCCGACCATCAAGCGCGGCGAGAAGTTCTGAGGGCTCACTCCGAGGAGGCTTCGGCCACCTCGGGTTCGCGTTCCTCCGGGCTCTGGACCGTACGCCCGCGGCGGACTTCCTGCACGGTGAGCGCGGTGCCGAAGCCGGCCACCAGGATGCCTGCGCCGATCATGAACGGTACGCCCAGCAGTGCGGCGCTGCGCCGTTCTTCGTAAGTCTGCACCGCACCGCTCTGGGTGCCGTCGAAATCAAGCTTGTTGCACAGGTCGCCGGGGTTCATGACGTTCCCGTGGCAGGAGATCTGCGGGTTCTGACCCGCGGTCAGGCCCCAGACCACCGTGCCCAGACCGATGACGATCAGGGCGACGTGGGCCGCCAGGCGTACCGCGTGTCGATTCGCCGCGTGTCGATTCGCCGCGTGTCGATTCGCCGCGTGTCGATTCGCCGCTTGTGGATTCACCTCGCGTCCTCCCGCATTCAGCCTTCCCTCACCCGGGCCGCCACGAACGGCGGCTTGGTCAGGGTGAAGGATTCCTGCCGGTTGCGTACCTCGACGTTCACCTGGGAGCCGTCCGGGTTGCCGACAGTGATCAGCGCCAGGCCGATCCCCTTCTTCAGTGTCGGGGAGAACGTACCCGAAGTGATGGTCCCGATCGGCTCACCGGCCTCATTGGAGACGGTCATGCCCGGCCGCGGGATGCCACGGCCGTTGGCGACCAGCCCGCGCAGGAGCCGGGTCGGCTTGTCGGCTCGTTGCTGGCGCAGCGCCTCGTGACCGGCAAAGCTCGGCTTGTCCCAGCCGATGGCCCAGCCCAGCTTGGCCTCGAGCGCGGTGATCTCGGGGCTGAGGTCCTGACCGTGCAACGGATAACCCAGCTCCGTACGCAACGTGTCCCGCGCGCCGAGTCCGGCCGGCTGCATTCCATAGGGCTTGCCCGCCTCGATCAGGCGCTGCCACACCGCCTTCGCGCCGTCGGCCGGGGCCACCACCTCATAGCCGCGTTCACCGGTGTAGCCGGTGCGGCAGACCGTCACCGGCACTGCGCCGGCGTCGGTGGCCAGTTCAGCCTCGGCAAACTCCATGTAATCGTGTCCGGCGGGCAGTCCTGCCTCGCGCAGCACCTCATCTGATTGGGTGCCCTGGACCGCGATGATCGCGCGATCGCGATGCTCGTCGGTGAGTTCGACGGCATCGGGCAGCTCGGCGGTCAGCGCCCCGATCACGGCAGCGGCGTTGGCCGTGTTGGGGACCAGCAGCAACTCCTCGTCGCTGAAGAGGTAGACGATCAGATCATCGATCACCCCGCCGGACTCGTTGCACAACAAGGTGTACTGGGCCTGTCCCGGCGCGATCCGGCCCAGGTCGTTGGTGAGGATGCCGTTGGCGTGGTCCTTCGCGCCCGGGCCGCGCAGCCAGACGGTGCCCAAGTGACTGACGTCGAAGATCCCGACGCCGCTGCGGACCGCGGCATGCTCGCTCAGGATGCCGGCACCGGCGTACTCCAGTGGCATCGACCAGCCGCCGAACTCGGCAAACTTGGCTCCTGCTTCCTCGTGCCAAGCGTGCAGGGGCGTGGTCAACAGGTCTGACACTGTGCCTCCTCGTCGGGGTCGGCGCCACCGCCGGTCGCGGGGTCCGGTTCCTTCCCGGCAACATACCCGATCCGCACCGATCGCCCGGTTGGTGGGGAGCGCCCCCGAAACTGTCCGGGCGGGCCACTAGGCTGGCAAGCCAGTAGTTCGCTACTCGTATCTCTTTGTTCGTCTTGCTAGCACTGTTTGGAGAACCATGTCTTCGACCGTCACCCTGCCCGGCCTCACGCTCGCTTCCACCGTTCCCGATGGCGCTCCCGTCGTCGTCGGATATGACGGAAGTTCGCTGCAGGGTCTTCCGAGCAAGACCGCCAAGAAGTGGGAGAAGGCTGGCGATCTGGCCGCCGCCGCTGCGATGGTCGGTGCCGGCGCCAAGCTGGCCGAGACCACGGTGCTGCCGGGGCCTGATGGTGCCGTCGTGCTGGTCGGCCTGGGCGAGTCGCCCGCCGACCTCTCCCCCGAACAACTGCGCCGTGCCGCCGGCGCTGGTCTGCGGCGCGCCGCGAAGCTGGGCACCACTACGGTGACGCTCGCGCTGCCCGCCGGCGAGGCCGAGCAGGTCCAAGCGATCGCCGAGGGTGCGCTGCTGGCCAGCTACAGCTACACCCCCATCACTGCCTCGCCCGAAAAGTCAGCCCTCACGGCGATCACTGTGGTCGCCTCGGCGGATGCCGCGACCGCCAGCACCGCCGCCACGGTCGCCGAAGCCGTCTGCGTGGCGCGCGAGTGGGTCAACATTCCGGCCAATCTGCTCTATCCCGAGACCTTCGCCAGCGCCATCAAGGAGCACCTGCGCGGCACCAAGGCCGATGTCGAGATCCTCGACGACACGCAGCTCGCCAAGGGCGGCTACGGCGGCCTGATGGCGGTCGGCGGCGGCTCGGACCGCAAGCCCCGCCTGGTCCGCGCCAGCTACGCGCCGCGTGGCGCCAAGGCCCATCTGGTGCTGGTCGGCAAGGGCATCACCTTCGACTCGGGCGGCCTGGACATCAAGCCGCCGGCCGGCATGTACACCATGAAGTGCGACATGGGCGGCGCCGCCGCCGTCGTGGCCGCGCTCGGTGCGATCGCCTCACTCGGCCTCAAGATCAAGGTCACGGCGTACGCCTGCCTGGCCGAGAACATGCCCTCGGGCAGCGCCTACCGCCCCTCCGACGTCCTGACGATGTACGGCGGCACCACCGTCGAGAACGTCAACACCGACGCTGAGGGCCGGCTGGTCATGGCTGACGGTCTGGCCCGTGGCACCGAGGACAAGCCCGATGTCATCATCGACGTCGCCACGCTGACCGGTGCGGCTGTCGTCGGTCTCGGCGAGTCCGACTTCGGCGTGCTGGGCAACGACGACGAGCTGGTCGACCGGATCCTCGCGGCCGCCGAGAGCGCCGGCGAGGGCGCGTGGCCGCTGCGGATCGGTGAGGACGCGGACGAGCGGCTCGCCTCCAGCGTCGCCGACCTCAAGTCCGGCGACAACAAGTCGCGCGGTGCCGGCACCCAGATGGCTGCCGCCTTCCTGCGTCGCTTCGTGGGCGACCACACCTGGGGCCACCTCGACATCGCGCCGACGGCGTACAACACCGGCGGCCCGAAGGACTACACCCCGGAGGGCGGCACCGGCTCGGGCGTCCGCACCCTGGTGAAGCTGGCCCAGTCGCTGGCCGGCTGAGACCACCCCGCCGATGGGACTGTTCGACCGCTTCCGCCGCCGCTCCGGTGCACGCCGGGGCGGCGGTGCGGCGCGCAGCAGCGCTTCCTTGGACCACCTACGGTCCTGGGCGGCTGACCGCGAGGGTGTGGAGGCGTGGCTGGAACCAGCCACGACGATCGGACCAGCCTCGATCCTGTTGGTCGCCCACGACGGCGAATGGACCCGACGCAGCATCCCCGACACCAAGCAGGGACGCGCCCTCGCCAAAGAACTGAAGCTGCCGGTCCACCAGGCCGGCGTCGTCCCCTACCCGCAACGGATGCGGGACTGGAACAACCGCCACGGCAAGGGCGCATGACCGGGACCGCGCGCCTTCAGCCGCGCGCCTTCTTGCCCGCCGGCCAGTAGTCCAGGATCGACTCGTACGCCGCCCCAGCCCGGTCGTCGTGGCGACCGGCGCCCAACGCCATCGCATCGGCACGGCCGGGCTGGCTGAACAGCTGCGCCAGCGGATGGGTCCACAGTCGGGGCCGCATCACCAACTGCCACACATCGGCGCCGAATCGCTCCAGTGCATCGGCGAAGAACCGCTCCGCTCCCCTGCCGACCTGGTCCCGAATCGGGTCCCCCTGCGGTGTCGCGCCGAGCTGCGGGCGTACCCCGCCGGGCGCGTCGGCATCATCGACGAAGCCTTCACACTCAGGCAAGAAGCCCGGCGTGATGAGCCATTCCAGCAGCGCTCCGGCGGTGAAGAAGGCCGGTTCCTGACTGAACTCGGCGACCTCGAGATCGTTGATCCAAGCGTACTCGGTGTTGTGCTCCATGGTCGTGAAATACAGGCCCGCGACCTTCGGCTGTCCGCCCACCGCGAGGTTGACGGCCCGCTGTGAGGACCCCGAATAACCCAGGTCGACCACCGCCGGACGTTCGGCCTCCCCAACGGCGTGGCGGTAGTAGCGCTCGGCCCGATCAGCGGCCGGCGCACACTGCTCGGCGATCTGGTCGGCGAGCCGACCCAGCACCGCCAGGAACTCCTGCCGGCGCGGGCCGCCGATGGGACGCTCGGGTGCAAACCCGGCCGCCGTGACTGACGGCAGGAGCCGGGCGGCCGCCTCGGTGCCGAGCCGGGTCTCCAGCACGGTGCGAGGGGTGTTGTTCGGATTCAGGCCGTGCACGAACTCCGTGTACGCCGCCCGCGCCGGATCGGCGCTGAACATCGGCATGATCGCGGTGCGGGAGCTGAACAGGTAGTGCATCTGCGGCAGTCCGGCCGGTGCGCCGTCGAGCGCCGCCAGCTGCTGGGCCCACTGCAGCGGCCGATAGCCGTCCCGGGAGCAGAACAGCAGCCGGTCGATGCCGCGTCCGGTGGCCTCGGTCAGCAGCCAGCGGGTCCAGCCCAGCAACGCCGGACCGACCGCGGCATAACCGATCGTCTCCGGGTCGGCGCCAACCATCGCCTCGTCGAGGTCGAGCCGGTCCGGGTTGTCGAAGACGTGGCTCTCCACCAGGCCGCGGACCAGGCCGGTGCCGCGCTCATGGCGTACGTCCTGCCACAGTTGCGGCAGGGCCGCCTCAGCTGCGGCGGCCGGGGCTGGCAACTGCGCCCCCTGCCAGCCGGCAGCGATCGCGTTGGCGACATCATGGTCGGCCTTGTCGCCGACGTGCAGCAGCTGCTGCGCCGGTACGCCGCGTCGGGCCGCCACCTCACCGAACAGCGCGCCCGAGGCCTTGGTCGTCTGAAACGCCGCGGAGGCGTACACCGCGGGCTGGCCGTCAGCGTCGAGCGGCAGGTCGGGCAGCTTGCTCAACGCGATCCGGTCCAGCTGCTCACCGTCCAGGTAGGTGTCGGTGGTGATGAACCAGGGTTTCTGCGCAGCCTGCGCGGCCGCCACCAACCCCCAGCCGGCCTCGCGCAGCACGACGGCGCGGGTCTCAAGGTCGAGTTCGGCGGCCATCGCTTGGTCGCGCTGGGACTCGTCCCACCCGAGCCTGCGGGCGAGGAAGGCGTACAGCTCGGTCAGGCTGGTCTCGGCGGGAGTCTCCTCCTGCGCCAGTGCCGCATCGGCGGCCATCCGGGAGAACACGGTCCGGCGGGCATCGGAGAACCGCTGGAAGGCCGGCACCGTGTCCCGCAGCGGCTTGTCCAGCAGCCACCACAGGTCCGCGCCCTCGTGGGCGGGCCGGGTGACCAGCGTGTCGAAGAGGTCGAAGGAGACCTCCTCGGTGTCCTCGCTCATCACCTGGCGCACCCGTCCGGCGTAGTCGGCGCCGAAGTCGCTGCTGGCCAACGCCTGCAGGCCGCGATCACGATCGGTGGGCGGCAGTGCGTGGATCCGCTCCCACATCGGCGCCGCAGTGGGCTCCCCCAGGTCGGGCAGCGCGGACACGTCCGGCAGCCGGGCTGTCATCGCCACGTGGTTCCAGACCATCCCGCGGGTCTCCACGGGCAGCCCACTGGCCACCCGTAACGGCGCATCGGAGGCAATCCGGTATGCGGGGATGTCGAGGAAGTGCGGCACCGTCAGCAGACTCGTGGAGTTGATCGCGACCACTGCGGCGGCCGGCCGGGCCAGCAGCCGCTGCTCGACCATCCCGCCGCCGGGCAGCGCCTCCACCCGGCTGCGATGTCCCTGCGGCAGCTGGCCCAGGATGTGGTCCAGCAGCGGCGTTGATTCGCGCGGATGCGGTTTGTAGAGCACCCGGTAGCCGCGCTGGATGATCTGGGCGATCGCGGCGGCGTACTCGGCGGCGAGCTCGTCGATGCTGACCGACTCGCCCTTCTTGAAGAGGTACTGCTCCAGCACGACCACTGCATCCAGGTCGCGGGTGTCGGGCTCGGCCGGCTCCAGGGTGCTGGCCGCCAGGCTGCGCAGGAAGGCGGCCTTGTCGATGCCACCGAAGCGGTCCGGGTGCAGGTTGGTGTCGACCGGGACATACCGGCCCAGATAGTTGTGGGTGCGGACCGCGTCGACCCGGTCCCAGGCGTGGATCCGGTCGACCAGGCCCGGATAGTACGAGGCCAGACCTTCCTCGTACAGGGTGATGCGGGCGTTCGGATAGTGCTTGAAGAGGCGGTTGTGCAGCCAGGTCTGGTGGGTCAGGAACATCCGCACCTCATCGGGTACGGAGCACAGCTTCTTCGCCCAGTCGCGATTGTTGAGGACGCTGCGGTACTGCTCCGGGTCGTGCAGGAAGCGGATCTGGTCGACCTTGCGGATCATCCGGATCTGGCGAGTCAGGTCGCGCACCTGGTCACGGCCACAGAAGAGCACCAGCACCGTGATGTGGTCCTCGGCATTCACCCGCCCCGAGATCAGGGCGTTGATGAAGGAAAAGGCTCCGGTGACCACAAAGAGCCGCTTGCGGGCCGTGACCTGCCGGTCGGCGGCGATGTGGGCTCGGCCACCGGTCTTGTCGGTGCTCAACGCAGCCTCCTCAGCTGACGACGCAGGGTACGTTTCACGCGCAGCGAAAAGTTGTACGCCTCGTTGCCGGCGGCCTTGATGTACTGTCCGTCGGCGAGCAACGCCTTCGAGAGGGTACGCCGGGTGCCGGGCGAGTCGGGACGCTGCCGGATCGACTGCTGCGCGATGGCGATCGCGGCCTTGGGGTCCTGACCGTTGAGGGCCCGCTCGGCCATGTGGCTGAGGCCCTCGTTGGGCAGCCGCATCAGCCGCTGGGCTCGGGACAGCTTGCCGTTGTCCTGCTGGGCGGAGAACTGGCGTCGCTGCCACAGCAGGAAGTCGATCTTCTCCTGCTCACTGAGATGCCCGAACCAGAGCCGGTCCAGCGCGGTCCAGCTGGAATCGGGCTGCACCTGCCAGGGCTTGTCACCGACGTAGTGCAGCACCGAGGTCTGCTCCAGCTCTGCCACGTCGGGATAGCGGGAGGCAGCGCGCCGCAACGTGTTGATGCCCAGCGGCAGCCACTCGATCTCGTCGCCGAAGTAGGCGTTGAGGAAGCCTTGGTCGCCGCCGTCGTAGGACTCCAGCTGCGGCACCTTGTCGACCATGTCGGCAAACAGCCGCGAACTCGGTCGGCAGGCGAAGACACCCGAGTTGAAGCTCTGGTGCTCGATGTGGATGCCGATGTCGGGGGCTGCTGCCATCCGTTCGTGATCAAAGAGGTGGTCGACCTCCCCCAGCACGATGGTGTCGGCATCCAGATAGACCATCCGGTCCAAGAAGCTGAGCCCGAAGACCGCCAGCTTGGTGTACGTCGTGAGGAACCGAGCCTGGTGCTGTCGCGACAGCTTCGGGCTGGCCAGCGCAGTGGTGCGCAGGATGCGTACGTTGTCGTGGGCAAACCGCAGGCCCCGGGTGTCCAGCTTGGGAGATGCCAGCAGGATCAGCGGCACGTCGGAGTACTCGGCCAGGCTGTTCGCCAGCGCGCGTACCCCCCACAGATAGTCCGGTGAGTCACAGACCGTCACGAAGGCACAGCGTTGGCTGATGCCGTCGACGGTGCGTTCCACGTACGCCTGGGCGCTGCTGCCGGGGCTGAGCAGCGGCGCCTTCGGCAGCGGCGCGAGCGAGTCGGCGACGTCGAGGACCGGCGCCCGCTCCACCAGTACGCCCAGGGTGCCAGTCGTGCTGGCGTCCAGAATCGCGTCGCCGCGGGCCTTGAACCGGGCCAGCAGGCCCAGGTCGAGGTTCCGGCGATCGAGGCCGCCGTGGCCGATCCGGCTGGCCGGGGCCTCGTCGAGCGCTGCCGGCGGCTGGTCGGTGCGCGGCGCGCCGACCAGGAAGGTACGCCCGCGGCTGATCGAATCCAGCTGGGAGTCGATGACCAGCACCTGCTGGTAGCCGGCCGCCAGCGCGACAGCCGCCATGATCCAGGTGATCGAGGGGCGCACCTCGGCCATCAGCACCCGGGCCAAGTCGCTGTCGCGAGCCAGCAGCGGGGTCCAGTCCAGCCAGCGGACCGGACCGTGCGGCGTGAGCGGGGTGGGGCCGGTGCGTCGGCGACGACCATCCAGGACCACGGCCCCGATCCGGTAGTCGCCGCGGGTCAGTTCCCCGTCGACGAAGCTGTCGGGCAGGTCGTCGGTGAACCAGGCGGTCACCTCGCGGCCGAACCAGTAGGAGTCCTCGGCGCTGAACGCGCCGGCGCGGAAGATCGCGGCATCCGCCGGGATGCGGCTGTGGTCGATGTCGAGCTGGTGGACGCCGGGCGCCACCACCACCGCCACTTCGCCGGGCAGCGCACCCTCGGTCAGCGGCTGCAGCCGCTGGCTCGCCAGCGAGCTGCTGGGCGCGGCGGGTGCCTCTCGGGACATCTCGTTCGGGGACGACACGGCTTCAGGGTAGCGGCTGGACCCGTTGCTGCCGGGAGAATCGCGGGCCAGGTGGTCAGGCTCGGCACCGACCCGGGCGGGACGAGCCTTGGCCCCGGCCGGCGGGGTGCCAAGATGGCGCCATGTCATTGACGGCTGCTGAGACCACGAACACCGACAGTTTCGACCTGATCGTCCTGGGTGGCGGTTCGGCCGGCTACTCCGCTGCGCTGCGGGCCAGTGAGCTGGGCATGGCGGTGGCGCTGGTGGAGGCCGACAAGATCGGCGGCACCTGTCTGCACCACGGGTGCATCCCGACCAAGGCGCTGCTGCATTCGGCCGAGCTGGCCGAATCCATCCGGCAGGCCGAGCGGTTCGGTGTCTCGGCGACGCTGACCGGGATTGACGGGGCGGCGATGCTGGAGCAGCGCGCGACTGTGATTGCCACCCTTCACCGCGGCGTACGCGGCCTGATCCGGGCCCGGAAGGTCACCGTGGTCGAAGGCCGTGGCGAGTTGCGACACGACGGCAGCCACCCGTCGGTGGTGGTCACCGAAGGCGACCAGACCCGTACGCTGCGCGCCGCCCACGTCGTGCTGGCCACCGGCGCTCGCAGCCGCATGCTGCCCGGCGCGGTGCTGGACCGACGCCGAGTGCTCGACTCGACCCAGGCGCTGGCGTTGCCGGAGGTGCCCGGCAGCGCGGTGATCATCGGTGGTGGCGTCATCGGCGTGGAGTTCGCCTCCGCCTGGGCCGGACTGGGCGCCAGGGTGACGGTGCTGGAGGCCGCCGACCGACTGTTGCCCAGCGAGGATGACCCCTCGGCCAAGCAGGTCGACAAGGCACTGCGGGCCCGGGGCATCGACATCCGGGTCGGCACCCGTTTTGACGGCATCCGCGCCAGCAGCACCGGTGTCGAGGTCGCCGCCGGCGGTGACCGCATCACCGCCGACGTCGCCCTGGTCGCCGTCGGCCGGGTGCCCAACGGGGAACCCTTCGCCGAGGCCGGGGTGGAGTTGGACGGGTCATGGGTGGTCACCGATGAGCGACTGGCGACCAATCTGCCCGGCGTCTTCGCCGCCGGCGACCTGGTGGCTGGACCGCAGTTGGCGCACCGCGGCTTCGCCCACGGCATTTTCGTCGCCGAGGAGATCGCCCACCGGCGCGGTCGGCTCGACGATGCCCCGAGCCCGGTGGTCGACGCCTGGCTGCCGCGGGTCACCTACTGCCATCCCCAGTTGGCCAGCGTCGGCGCTGCCACCGGTACGCCGGGCACCGAGACCTATCTCTACGACCTGGCCGGCAACGGTCGCGCCCAGATCCTGGGCGAACGCGGCCAGGTCCGAGTCGTGCACCGGGGCACCGACGGGGAGCCCGGCGAAGTCGTCGGCATCCACATCGTCGGGCCGCAAGCCGGCGACCTGATCAGCGAGGCCCAGCTGATCGTCGGCTGGCAGGCGATGCCGACCGATGTCGCGGATCTGGTCCATGCCCACCCGACGCTGAGCGAGGCGCTGGGCGAGGCGCATCTGGCGTTGGCGGGCAAGCCGCTGCACGTCCATCGCTGAACCTCACGGCACCCGCAGCGGCGATGTCATCGGCAGCGCTAGTGTGGGGGTGCCGTCCGCCACCGGTGCAGGGCTAGGCTAAGCACCAACAGTCACCAGAGGAGTCCCGTCACATGTCGACACCCGTTCCCTTGCCAGCTCTGGGCGAAAGCGTCACCGAGGGCACCATTTCGCGTTGGCTCAAGGAGGTGGGCGACACCGTCGAGGTCGACGAGCCGTTGGTCGAGGTTTCGACCGACAAGGTCGACACCGAGGTGCCCTCCCCGGTCGCCGGCGTGGTCCTTGAGATCAAGGCCGCTGAAGACGACACGATCGAGGTCGGTGCCGTCATGGCGATCATCGGCGAGCCTGATGAAGCCGGCGGCGGGTCGGACGAGTCCGACGACGACGATGCGGACGACGAGGCCGCCACCGATGATTCCGGCACCGCCGAGGCCGACACCGAGGAGCCGGCCGCCGTGCCGGCCGAGGAGTCCGCGCCCGCCGAGGCCCCCTCCACCGACACCGAGGAGCCCGCCGCCAAGCCGACTGCCGACACCGGCGCATCGGCTGCCAGCGGCACCGAGGTCACCCTGCCCGCGCTGGGTGAGAGCGTGACCGAGGGCACCGTCTCCCGCTGGCTCAAGGAAGTCGGCGACACCGTCGAGGTCGATGAGGCTCTGCTGGAGGTCTCCACCGACAAGGTCGACACCGAGGTGCCGTCCCCCGTTGCCGGCACCGTGCTCGAGATCCGGGTCGCCGAGGACGAGACCGTCGAGGTCGGCGGCGTGTTGGCGATCGTCGGCAGCGCCGACCAGGCCCCGGCTCAGTCCGAGCCGGAGCCCGAGCAGCCCGAGGCCGCCCCGGAGCCGGCCGACGAGAAGCCCGAGCCCAAGGATGAGGCTCCCGAGCCGGAGTCGGCTCCCGAGGATGAGGATCCCGAGCCGGAGTCGGCTCCCAAGGCTGAGGCCGCCAAGGCCGAGCCCAAGGATGAGGCTCCCCAGGCGGAGGCTCCGGCTTCCAACTCGGATGTCTACGTCACCCCGCTGGTGCGCAAGATCGCGACCGAGAACGGCGTCGACCTGTCGACCGTGACCGGCACCGGCATCGGTGGTCGGATCCGCAAGCAGGACGTGCTGGCCGCCGCCGAGGCCGCCAAGGCTCCCGCCGCTGCTGCTCCGGCGCCGGCCGCCGCTGCCCCGGCTCCGGCCGCCGCTTCGGCTGGTTCGGTCCAGGCCCCCGCCCCGAGCAGCCAGCGTGGCACCACCGAGAAGCTCAGCCGGTTGCGCAAGATCATTGCTGCGCGCATGACGGAGTCGCTGCAGACCGCGGCTCAGTTGACCGCGACCGTCGAGGTCGACCTCACCAACATCTCGCGGCTGCGGGCGCAGGTGAAGGACGACTTCAAGAAGCGCGAGGGCGCCAGCCTGTCCTACCTGCCCTTCATCACCAAGGTGGTCGTCGAGGTCCTCAAGGCCATGCCGACGCTGAACGCGACGATCGACACCGAGGCGGGCACGGTCACCTTCCCGGCCGAGGAGAACATCGGCATCGCGGTGGACACCGAGAAGGGCCTGTTGGTCCCGGTCATCAAGGGTGCCGGCGACCTCAGCGTTGCCGGTCTGGCTCGCAAGATCGGCGATCTTGGCAACCGGACCCGCACCAACAAGGTCGGTCCCGACGAGCTCAGCGGCGGCACCTTCACCATCACCAACTACGGTTCGGCCGGCACCTTGATGGACACCCCCATCATCAATGTCCCCGAGGTTGCGATCCTCGGCACCGGCGCACTGGTGAAGCGTCCGATGGTCATCAACCATCCTGAACTGGGTCAGACGATCGCGATCCGCGACATGATGTACCTGTCGCTGACCTACGATCACCGGCTCGTCGACGGCGCCCTGGCGGCCCGCTTCCTGAGCGCGGTCAAGGAGCGTCTGGAAGGCGGCGACTTCGGCGCCGAGTTCGGTCTCTGATCACCCATCACCATCACCGCAACACGCCCCGGGATTCCCCGGGGCGTGTTGCGTATCGGCTGGCCATGAGGCGGGCCAAGCCGGAGTAAGCTCCGGCACGAGCGGAGGAGATCATTGATGAGCGACACCACGGTCAACCCGGTGCCGGGGACCGACCCCCAGCAGTCCCGGGCATTCTCGTTCGGCATCGTCGCCCTCGTCGTGGTGGCCGCGATCGTCATCGGGATGGCAGGGTTGAGCTTCATCACCGCGGTCTTCACACCGGCCTTCTTTGCCCTCACGCTCGCCGTCACGGCCCGCCCGGTGCGCAACTGGCTCGAACGCCACCACGTCCCGCGCATCTTCGCCACCATCATCGTGCTGCTGGGCCTGTACGCCATCCTCTCCAGCATCGTGCTGGCGATGGGCATCTCGGTGGTCGAGCTGGGACGGGTGGTGCCGGAGTACGCGGGCCGCCTGCAGGAGCTGTGGGGCGGCATCCTGACCACCGCGCAGTCGCTGGGCGTCGACACCTCCGACCTCAACGCGCTGCTCAACCAGATCGACTGGGGCAGCGTGTTGGGTCTGGCCCAGTCGCTGCTGAGCTCGCTTTCTTCGGGCGGGTCACAGGTCGTCGTGGTCGTCATCGCGCTGGCGTTCATGGTCTTCGACATGTCAAACGTCACGGGTCGGATCGAGACCCTGGACCGGTTCCAGCCCCACTTGGCCGACTCGCTGCGCGACTTCGCCCACCGGATCCGCAAGTACTGGATCGTCAACACCGTCTTCGGTCTCATCGTGGCCGTCATCGACATGGTTGCGCTGTGGTTCATCGGCGTGCCGCTGGCCATGGTCTGGGGCCTGTTCGCCTTCGTGACCAACTACATCCCCAACATCGGCTTCGTGATCGGCGTCATCCCGCCTGCGCTCATCGCGCTGCTGGATTCGGGTTGGGTCTCGGCGCTGTGGGTCGTCATCGCCTACTCGGTGATCAACTTCACGATCCAGAGCCTGATCCAACCGAAGTTCACCGGTGATGCGGTCGGGTTGAACGTGACCGTCACCTTCTTGTCCTTGATGTTCTGGACCACGGTCGCCGGTGCCCTGGGCGCGATCCTGGCGGTGCCGCTGACGCTCTTCTGCCTGGCCCTCTTCGTTCGCTCCGACCCCAAGACGATGTGGTTGATGGCCTTCTTCCGGGCCAAGGACGATGAACACGTCGTTGAGCCCAAACCCGAGGGCATGCGCCAGATCCGCGAGCTCTTCCAGACCGGCGGCGAGGGCAAGGACCGCGATGCCTCTGCCCCGTCAGGTGGCAACGGCAAGAATCGCCACCGCCGCCAGATGCTGAGCCGTCTGCAACGTCGCCGCCGCAACCGGGGCGACACCGAGCACGCTGAGGCCAACCACGCTGACACCGAGCAGGAACCCCAGCCGGTCCAGGAGCCGCAGTCGGTCCAGTCCCCGCCTGCCCAGGAAACGCCATCCCCGGACGCCGACACCACCGCGGAGCCGCGCACCGACACCGACCCCGGCGCTGAGCGCTGATGGCTGTCGTCGTCGAACACCTGGGCCTGGCCGAGGGTGAACTGATCGACTACCAGGAGGCATGGGACCTGCAGCGTCGGATCCATGCCGAGGTCGCCGACGGCTCCCGCCCCGACACCATCCTGTGTCTGCAGCATGCCCCGGTCTTCACCGCCGGACGCCGCACCCTTGACTCCGAACGGCCCACCGACGGTTCGCCGGTGGTGGACGTGGACCGGGGCGGCAAGATCACCTTCCACGGTCCCGGCCAGTTGGTGGTCTATCCGATCGTCCGGCTCCCCCAGTCGGTCGGTGTGGTCGACTTCGTACGCCGCGTCGAGGAGGCACAGATCCGGATGCTGGCCGACCTGGGCCTCACCACCGGGCCGGTGCAGCGGCGTACCGGGGTGTGGGTCGGCTCCGACGAACACCGAGCCGAGCGCAAGATCACCGCGATCGGCATCCGGGTGGCCCGCAAGACGACCATGCACGGGCTGGCGCTCAACCTCTCCACGGACCTGTCGTGGTTTGACCGGATCGTGCCGTGCGGCATCGAGGACGCCGGGGTCACCTCGGTCGAGCAGGAGCTCGGGCGAGCCCCGAGCCTGGTCGCGGCAGCAGAAATGTTGGTGCCTCGGATCATCGAACTGATGAGTTGGGAGCCGTTCACCGCAGCGCCGGAGGTCAGCCACTGGTACGCGACCCCAACCCTGGCCCAGCAGGTACAATCCGCAAGGTGACTATCGCCCCAAACGGACGCAAGCTGCTGAGGCTCGAAGTACGGAACTCGCAGACGCCGATCGAGAAGAAGCCTTCGTGGATCAAGACGAAGGCCAAGATGGGGCCGCAATATCGCGAGTTGCAAAAGCTCGTCACGACCGAAGACCTGCACACGGTCTGCCAGGAGGCGGGCTGCCCCAACATCTTTGAGTGCTGGGAGGACCGCGAGGCCACCTTCCTCATCGGCGGCGACCAGTGCACCCGCCGCTGCGACTTCTGCCAGATCGACACCGGTAAGCCCGCCGACTACGACGAGGGTGAGCCGGTCCGGGTCGCCGAATCGGTCCAGACAATGGGGCTGCGGTACGCGACCGTGACCGGTGTCTGCCGCGACGACCTGCCCGATGAGGGCGCCTGGTTGTACGCGGAGACGATCCGCAAGATCCATGAGTACAACCCCGGCGTCGGCGTTGAGATGCTGGCCCCGGACTTTTCGGGCAACGCCGACCATCTCGGCAAGCTCTTCGAGACCCGACCGGAGGTCTTCGCGCACAACGTGGAGACGGTCCCGCGGATCTTCAAGCGGATCCGTCCCGGCTTCCGCTACGACCGTTCCCTGGGCGTACTGACGATGTCGCGCGACGCCGGGCTGGTCACCAAGACCAACCTGATCCTGGGCATGGGTGAGACCCGTGAGGAGGTCTCCCAAGCGCTGCGCGAGCTCCATGACGCCGGTGCGGAGATCATCACCATCACGCAGTATCTGCGGCCGTCGCCGCGCCACCATCCGATCGACCGTTGGGTCGAGCCGGTGGAGTTCGAGGAGATGGCCGAGGAGGCCCGCGAGATCGGCTACGCCGGTGTCATGTCGGGTCCGTTGGTGCGTTCCTCCTACCGCGCAGGTCGGCTGTACCGTCAGGCAATGGAAGCGCGTGGCGAGCCCGTCGCCGCGGCTGTGGGCTCCACCGGGGGTGGCAACAACGATGGCGAGTGAACGCGCCAAGGCATTGAAGGCCGAACAGAAGGCAGCCAAGCAGGCGGCCAAGGAACGTCGGAAGAATTCCGACAACCCGCGCGACTGGGGTGCGGTACGCCAGATCCGCGAGGCGTACAAGCTGGGCTCCGAATTCGACAAGACGTTGAAGTGGAAGTTGCTCGGTGCCATCGTGGCGCCGACGCTGCTGATGGTGCTGCTGGTCATCTTGGTCAAGCCGGGCATCTGGTCGGTGTCGCTGATCCTGCTCGGGCTGGTCGGCGGCATGGCGCTGGCGGCCTGGCTGCTGGTACGGGCCGTGAAGACCGGCACCTACCAGCGCTTCGCCGGGCAGGCCGGTTCGGGTGAGGTGGCCCTGGGCATGCTCGACAAGAAATGGTTCACCACACCGGCGATCGCCGCCAACAAGCACAAGGACGTGGTGCACCGCGCTCTCGGCCCGGGCGGCCTGATCCTCATCGGCGAAGGCGAGCGCGGCCGGCTCAAGCAGCTGCTGGCCAGCGAGAAGCGCAAGCACGAGCAGGTGGCGTACGGCGTCGAGGTGACCACCATCATCATGGGTGAGCGCGAGGGTGAGATCCCGTTGGACCAGCTCGCCAAGCACATCAAGAAGTTGCCGAAGACGCTGCGTACCGACCAGATCACCGAGGCGAAGGGCCGCCTCAAGGCGCTGGACCACATTCGCCCGAAGATGCCGATCCCGCACGGCCCGATGCCGACCTCGCAGCGTTCCGCCGCGAAGGGCATGCGGCAGAGCATGCGCGGCCGCTGACCGGATGGCACACCTTCTCGGAGCCGAGTCCCTTCACCTCGAATATCCGACTCGGGTCGTTCTCGATGCCGTGACCTTGGGCATCAACGAGGGTGACCGGATCGGTGTCGTGGGCCGCAACGGTGACGGTAAGTCCAGCCTGCTGGGGCTGCTGTCGGGGCGGATCGAACCCCAGTCCGGTCGGGTCACCCGCCGCAGCGGCGTCACCTTCGGTGTCTTGGACCAGAGCGACGGCCTCGACCCGGACCTGCCGGTTGGCGTGTCCATCGTCGGTGATGCCGCCGACCATGAGTGGGCCGGCGATCCCCGCATCCGCGACATCATCTCCGGGCTGGTGGCCGACCTCGACTGGCAGGCGCCGGTGGGCACCCTCAGCGGCGGTCAGCGACGTCGCGTGGCGTTGGCCCAGTTGCTCATCGGCGACTGGGACCTGCTCGCCCTGGACGAGCCGACCAACCATCTGGACATGGAGGGGGTGGCCTGGCTGGCCGACCACCTCAAGCGCCGCTGGACCCGCAACGCCGGCGGCCTGCTGGTCATCACCCACGACCGCTGGTTTCTCGACGAGGTGTGCACCAAGACCTGGGAGGTGCACGACCGGATCGTCGAGCCCTTCGAAGGCGGATACGCCGCGTACGTGCTGCAGCGGGTGGAGCGGGACCGGATCGCTGCGGCCACCGAGGCCAAGCGCCAGAACCTGATGCGCAAGGAGTTGGCGTGGTTGCGGCGCGGTGCGCCGGCCCGTACCTCCAAGCCGAAGTTTCGCATCGATGCCGCCAATGTCCTGATCGAGGATGTCCCCGAGGTCCGCAATCCGCTCGAATTGCAGCGGTTGGCAGTGGCCCGGCTGGGCAAGCAGGTCGTTGACCTGGAGGACGCTGGCGTCAGTTTCGGCGATCAGGACGTGCTGCGGCAGGTCACCTGGCGGATCGCGCCGGGTGAGCGCACCGGCATCCTTGGTGCCAACGGTGCGGGCAAGTCCACCCTGCTCGGCCTCATCACCGGCGCGGTCGCGCCCACCGAGGGCCGGGTCAAGCGGGGCAAGACGGTCCGGATCGGCCTGTTGGACCAACAGTTCTCGCAGCTGGCCAGCATCGAGCACAGCTTGGTCCGCGAGGTGCTCGCGCGCACCCAGACCAGCTTCACGATCGAGGGCAAGGACTACACCCCCGCGCAGTTGTTGGAGCGGCTCGGCTTCTCCCGCGCTCACCTCCAGGCTCGCGTCGGTGAGCTGTCCGGCGGCCAGCGGCGACGACTGCAGCTGCTGTTGCTGCTCCTCGACGAGCCGAACGTCATCATCCTCGACGAGCCCACCAACGACGTGGACTCCGAGATGTTGACCGCGCTGGAGGACCTGTTGGATTCCTGGCCGGCGACCCTGATCGTGGTGTCCCACGACCGCTATCTGATGGAGCGCGTCACCGACCAGCAGTACGCAATCCTGCCCGACACCGATGGGGTGGGGCGGCTGCGTCACCTGCCCGGTGGGGTGGATGAATATCTGCGGCTACGCCGGGAGTCGGCCGCTGAGCCGGTGAAGAGCACCACGACCTCGCCGCCGGTGGAATCCAGTGGGTCGGGGCTGTCTGGTCAGGAACACAGGGCGGCCCAAAAGGAAGTCGCCTCGATCGAGAGACGCCTGCAGAAACTCGCCGGCCAGATCGAGGCCACGCACCAGCAGCTCGCCGACCACGACCAGAGCGACTACGTCGGTCTGCAGCGCCTGAGCGAAGAACTCACCGGCTTGGAGACCGAGGTCGCCGAGTTGGAGGACCGTTGGCTGGAGCTGTCGGAGCTGGTCGGCTGATCAGGCGTACAGCTCGGTGGCGGTAGCCACCATGTCCAGCCATGCACCGCGGCACAGCGCGCCCGCCAGCCGTCACGTGACCCTGCCCACCCGGGCGGCGCGATGGGCGCAACAATGGGCCCAATCGATTCCGAGAGGTCCGCTGACATGGTCACCCGTCAATTCCCGCGTCCGGCTGAGTTGCTTGAGCTGATGAAGTTCAAGCGACCCGAGCTCAATGCCAAGAAGCGTCGTCTGCGTGACGCGTTGACCATTGAGGACCTGCGCCGGATCGCCAAGCGACGTACGCCGCGGGCCGCCTTCGACTACACCGAGGGCGCCGCCGAGGGTGAGCTGTCCCTGGCCCGGGCCCGGCAGGCCTTCCAGGACATCGAGTTTCATCCCTCGATCCTCACCGACGTGTCCCACGTCGACACCCGCACCAGCATCTTGGGCGGCCGATCCGAGATGCCTTTCGGGATCGCGCCCACCGGCTTCACCCGGCTGATGCAGACCGAGGGCGAGACCGCCGGCGCCGGCGCAGCTGGCGCGGCCGGGATTCCCTTCACGCTGTCCACCCTGGGCACCACCACCATCGAGAACGTGGCCGCCGCCAACCCGCATGGCCGCAACTGGTTTCAGCTGTACGTGATGCGGCAGCGCGAGATCAGCTACGGCCTGGTGGAGCGCGCCGCCGCGGCCGGCTTCGACACCTTGATGTTCACCGTCGACACCCCGATCGCCGGCGCCCGGCTGCGCGACACCCGCAACGGCTTCTCGATCCCGCCGGCGCTGACGCCTGCCACCATCATCGACGCGTTGCCCCGGCCGTGGTGGTGGTTCGACTTCCTGACCACGCCACCGCTGGAGTTCGCCTCGCTGAGCTCCACCGGCGGCACCGTCGGCGAACTGCTCAACTCGGCGATGGACCCCTCGATCAACTTCGAGGACCTCGCGGTGATCCGTGAGATGTGGCCGGGCAAGTTGATCGTCAAGGGCGTCCAGACCGTCGAGGATGCGGTCAGCTTGGTCGACCACGGCGTCGACGGGATCGTGCTGTCCAATCATGGCGGCCGGCAGCTCGACCGGGCGCCCGTGCCCTTCCACCTGCTCCCGCAGGTGCGCCGCGAGGTTGGCCGGGACACCGAGATCCTGCTCGACACCGGCATCATGAACGGCGCCGACATCGTCGCCGCCATCGCCATGGGAGCCGACTTCACCCTGATCGGACGGGCCTACCTCTACGGGCTGATGGCCGGCGGTCGCCAGGGCGTGGATCGCACCATCGCGATCCTGGCCGACCAGGTGGTGCGCACCATGAAGCTGCTGCAGGTCGCCACCGTGGACGAGTTGGAGCCGAGCCACGTCACCCAGCTGCACCGGATGCTGCCGCGAGCCCAGGACTGAAGACTCAGGCCGTACGCGGGGCGCGGCGCTGCACGACGGCCAGGTCCAGCACCATGTCGGGGACGTGGCGCCGGTCACCGTCGATGATGAGCCCGGGCAGCACCAGGCACAGGCCCAGCTGACGGATCGGCGCCCGCCACCCGACCGGTCCCCCGCGGGGTCGGACCACGCCGATCCCGGCGAGCAGATGTCCCGGCGTCCCGCCGGTGATCGCCAGCATCACGCTGGTCAGCACGAAAAAGATGGTGAGGGTCATCCACCGGTGCCACCCGCCGCCGGTGACCACCTCCGGGCCGAACGCGACGACCGCAAGGATCATCGCGATGGCCCAATCGGCAATCAGTGCGGCGACCCGGCTCCACCAACTCGCGACGGCGCCGACGCCGGACTCCGGCAGGCCCATGCGGGCGCCGGGCCAGGTTGCGGTGTCGGTCTTGGGGCTCATCGCTGCCATCCTATCCAGCCAGTCACAGTTCATTTGTGCACCGGATCCGTAACACCACTGAAACACCGCCGTGACGCTTGAGGCGCAAAGCACCCTAGGCTGAGGGTCAAGAAGTCAACACGGAGGACACATGTTCAACAGCGACGAGGAACTCCTCGCGTACATCAAGGACGAGGGCGTCGAGATGATCGACGTCCGATTCTGCGACCTGCCCGGGACCATGCAGCACTTCACCGTCCCGGCGAGCTCGTTCGGCCCCGACGTCTTCGAGGAGGGCCTGAGCTTCGACGGTTCGTCGGTGCGCGGTTTCCAGAAGATCCACGAGTCCGACATGGCTCTGCTGCCGGATCCCACCACGGCATACCTCGATCCCTTCCGCAAGGCCAAGACCCTGTGCGTGAACTTCTTCGTGCACGACCCCCTCACCAAGGAGTCCTACAGCCGCGACCCGCGCAACATCGCCCGCAAGGCCCAGGAATACCTCGCCTCCACCGGTATCGGTGACACCGCCTACTTCGCGCCCGAGCCCGAGTTCTACGTCTTTGACGACGTTCGCTTCGAGACCAAGCAGAACACCGGCTACTACCACATCGACTCCGAGGCAGGCGCCTGGAACACCGGGCGTACCGAGGACGGCGGCAACCGCGGCTACAAGGTGCGTTACAAGGGCGGCTACTTCCCCGTCGCGCCGACCGACCACTTCGGCGACCTGCGCGATGACATGGTGCTCCACATGGAGAACGCCGGCCTGCAGGTCGAGCGCGCCCACCACGAGGTCGGAACCGCCGGGCAGGCCGAGATCAACTGGCGCTTCGACGAGCTGCTGCGCACTGCGGACAACGTGCAGATGTTCAAGTACATCGTGAAGAACACCGCCTGGGCCCACGGCAAGACCGCGACCTTCATGCCGAAGCCGATCTTCGGTGACAACGGTTCGGGCATGCACGTGCACAGCTCGATCTGGTCCGGCGGCGAGCCGCTGTTCTATGACGAGTCCGGCTACGCCGGCCTGTCCGACATGGCGCGTCACTACATCGGCGGCATCCTCGCCCACGCGCCGGCGATCCTGGCCTTCACCAACCCGACGGTGAACTCCTATCACCGCCTGGTGCCCGGCTTCGAGGCCCCGGTCAACCTGGTCTACTCCCAGCGCAACCGCTCGGCCTGCATGCGGATCCCGATCACCGGCTCCAACCCCAAGGCCAAGCGAGTCGAGTTCCGCTGCCCCGACCCGTCGTCGAACCCCTACCTGTCCTTCGCGGCGATCCTGCTGGCGGGGCTGGACGGCATCCAAAACCGGATCGAGCCGGCCGACCCGATCGACAAGGACCTCTACGAACTGCCGCCCGAGGACCACGCCGACATCGCCACCGTCCCGGCCTCGCTGGAGCGGGTGCTGGAGGCGCTGGACGCCGACCGCGACTTCCTGACCGCCGGTGACGTCTTCACCGAGGACCTCATCGACACTTGGATCGAGCTCAAGCACGAGGAGATCGCCGCCATGCGGCTGCGGCCCAATCCGCACGAGTTCGAGCTCTACTTCGACTGCTGAGTCGAGCGCCCCGCGTACGGGGTGTGCGAAAACGACGGTCAGAACGGCTGATCTGCGCTGAGGTGCCAGATCGGTCGATCTGACCGTCGTTTTTGCACGCGTACGCCCTCAGTGCAGCGTGGTCAGCCGGACCAGGTTGCGCATCGCCATCGCGACCGTCAGCGGGCCCACCCGGGGCACGATCACCGAGGCCACCTCGGCGATGGAGTCATCGAAGTTTTCGAACTCGGACACGTTCACGCAGATGGCGCCGGGCTTGATCTCCTCGCCGCGTACCAGCTCGAAGGTGGGTGAGGGTACGCCGGTGATGACCACGTCCGCGGCGGACAGCGCCTCGGCGCGGGTCACCTGCGAGTCCCGTACGTCGTGGGCGCGCCGCCCGATCGCCGGCTCGAAGACCAGCGAGCCGTTGAGGTCGATCGAGTGCACCCGGGCGCCGTCGTTGGCCAGCATCGCCGACAGTGGCCGCCCCACAATGTCGCTGCGGTTGATGACGCAGGCCGTCACGCCCTCCAGCGGCGCCCGCTCCCCTTCACCGCGCATGCCGGCATGCTGGAGCAGCTTGAGGATCGCCAGCGGCGTACAGGGCAGGATTGCGCGCTGCTGACCCGCCTCGTCGAGGGTCCGGGTGTTCTCGTAGAGCAGCCGGCTCCAGAAGGAGTGCAGGCCCTCGACGTCCTTGCGCGGATCGACCAGCTCGCGCAGCCAGCGGTCCTGGGGGCCTCCCTGGATCGGGTAGTAGAGGAAGATGCCGTCGACGCTGTCGTCGGCGTTGGCCTCGGCGATCGCCTGCTGCGCCCGCCCCGGGTCGACCTGGCGCACCTCCATCTCGATGCCGACATCGGCCGCTCCCTTGGCGGCATAGCGGGCATAGGTCGCGGCCGGCCCGCTGGTCTGGCTCAGCAGACCCACGATCCGCAGCGGTGCCCGACCTTCGGTCAGCCGCGCCACCTCCAGGCGCACCTCAGCGCGATAGTCGGCGGCGACGGTGGACGGGTTCAACACGGCGGCGCTCATGTTCGCTGAGCCTACCGTTGGTCAGGCGATGCCGCCGTTCTCGCGGGCCTTGGCGATCTCTAGCGGTGCGTCACCGCTGTGACCGGTTGTCGTTTCCTCATCGCGGCGGTGGTTGTTGGCTCAGTATCAGCGATTCCTTGGCCGATGGGCCAGCCTCAGCCTCGGCTGGTGCGGATGTCGGTCTGCGAGTCCCAGGTGATCGTGCCGCCCTGGAAGGTCTGCGTACACACGCGACGATCGGTCAGGTTCTGGCAGCTTTCGGCGCTGGTGGGATAACCGAAGACACCGGTCTCCCAGCCGGTGCTGGCCCAGTGGTCATAGATGCGGCCGTACGCCGGCCAAGCGCCGCTGGTGCCGGACCAATAGATCGTGCCACCTTGGAAGAACTGGAAGCAGCCGCCGTTGCGGAGCCCGCAGAACTCGCCGCTGGTGGGGTAGCCCAGGTTGCTGCGTTCGTAGTCCATCGCGGCCCAGCGGCCGCGGATCTCACCGTAGGTGGGGTGGGCGTCGGTGGCCAGCGTCCAGGTGATCCCACCGCCGGAGAAGTTCTGGTAGCAACCGCCCTGGGTCAGGCCGCAGATCTCATCGCTGACCGGCTTGCCCAGGGTCGACTTCTCCCGTCCCATGCCGTCCCAGCGAGTGCCGATCCGGCCCCAGGTGGCGCGGGCGCCGGTGGGCAGCGACCAGGTGATCGTGCCGCCGGTGAAGGTCTGCTGGCAGCCCCCGCCGGGCAGGTTGCAGCGTTCGTTCGAGGTCGGCACGCCGAGGGTGCCAGCGTCGGCGCGCACGGCGGCGTACCGGTTGTAGATGGCCCCGAAGACGGCGAAGGTGCCACGGTCGGTGTGATAGAGGCGGCCATGTTCGAACTCCTGCGCCCAGCCACCGGCCACCTTGTAGCGGTCGCCCTTGACGTGGCCGATGGTGGCGCGCAGGCTCTCGCTGGAGCGGTACAGCCGCCACAGGTCCGCCGAGATCGGGTGGGCGCCCCACCGGTGGGTGAAGACGATCGCGCCGGCCGCGAACATCGTCATCCGGCTGCCCGGCAGCGGCCCGTCGATCTCTTCACCGATCGGCACCCCCAGCGCGCTGGACGCGCCGCCGACCTGGGCGTACTTGTCCCCGATCGCGCCGTCGACGCGCACCGGCGTGGTCGAGGCGGCCTCGCGGTCGTAGCGGTAGAGGTCGTAACGCTGCATCAGGCCGATGATGAGGTTGGCGTAGTTGGGGTCGGTGGCGTAGCCGGCCCGGTGCACCGCCCGGATGAAGTCATCGGGGTTGTTGGTCGAGAAGGCTGCGGCGTAGCGGCGGTTGTTGCGCAGGAAATGGCCGTGGTCCTTGAAGGAGTCGCCGGCCTTTTTGTAGATGCGGAAGGCAGACACTTCCGAGACCGGGTTGGCCGGGTCGTAGTACTCCAGGGAGTTCTTGTTCATGCAGCCGGACTGGTAGGGGCTGCCGGCGTTGGAGGTGTTGCACTTGATGCCGAAGTAGGCCTGCCCATAGACCGCCAGCGAGGAGGTGCCCCAGCCGGACTCGAGGATCGACTGGGCGATCGAGACCGATGCCGGTACGCCGTGGTCGCGCTGCCCCTGTTGGGCCATCGGCGCCACCGCGGCGATGTAGCGGCTGGTGTCGCGAGCCGAGGCGGTCGGCGCCTGGAGCGCGCCCACGGTCAGCCAGGTCGAGACGGCGACGGCGAAGGCGGCCATCACGGCCAGCGCCCGGCGCGGCCCGGAAACGACGAAACGCGCACTCGGCAGGGAAGGAACGGCGGTCATGGCCGCCATCTTCGGTTGCCGAGCGCGCGTGGCGCCAGTGGGGCCTCAACCCCCGGTCAAGAGTCGATCGTCAGCGTCCCATCAGGGCATCACACGCCACGGCAAGGCAGGCGCCGACGCGCCAGTCCAGCCGCTGCCCGTTGGGGGCGGCGGGCAGGTTGACGAGGTAGCGGTCCCGGACCGCCCACTTGCGCTCGATGCTCGCGACCGGGATGTCGCCACCGTTGGTCTGGAAGTCGAAGTGGATCGGCCAGCTGAAGTCGAGGAAGCGTCGCAGGACCGCGACGGTCGCGTTGCGCTCCTGGCCGGTCGCCTCCAAGCCCAGCGAGGGCACCCCCAGCGTCCAGGTGGAGCGGAGCATCGACTTGGCGAACTCCTTCTTGAACCAGCCGAGCTGGTTGCCTTGGACATCGGTGATGTCGTAGGTGGCGGCGACGTCCATGCGCTGCCGGGCCTTGAACTGGAACATCGGCTGGGTGCGGGCCTCGTCGGCGAAGAAGGTGACCTCGTCGCGCAGCGCCATGCGCTTCTGCTGCGCCATGGCGAGGATGGGGCCGTTGTCGTCGGGACGAATCTCGTACCGATTGACGGTCATGGTGATCTTCTGCTTCATCACGAAGCCGGGCAAGTCCTGATTCACCGGGAAACTGTACCGCGCGGCCCGGCCACCACGGCAGACCCAGAGAAGAAATTCTTCGGTCAGGGCGCCTGCAGGGACTGCAACGCAGTGGCGATGGTCTCCATCTCGTCGCTGCCGCCCGGGGCCCAACCCACCACCTGCACCAAGCCGTCAGGCATCTCCACGATCATGATCGTGACCTCATAACCGGCATAGCTGAGCTTGCCCTGATCCGGCAGCAGATAGGCGTACGCCACCCGCTTGGCTGGGTAGTCCCCCACCCGGGTGTCCCCGGCGGCGATCTCCTGCACCTCGTATTCGAGGTCGCCGAAGGCGCCATCGGGCCGGCGGAGGCACTCGTGGGCCCACGCCAGACCTTCGGCGGCGCTGCGCGGCCCCTCGCCGTCGGTCCCGATCCGGCCGATGGACACACCGGTGGCCCAGCCCTCGTCTCCGGGCCCGACGTCGACCCGGCCCCAAGACGCGGAGTCATCGAGCCAGGTCCAGTAGTCCAGCGAATACCGCCACGGCCAGTCGGCCGGCACCGTCATCTCAAGTCCGGGAGTGCCCAGCTTCGGCGGCCGAGCCCCCGACCCGGAGCCGTTTCCGATGCGGCAGTCGTACTTGTCGGGGTCCCGGCCGCCCGGACCGGTCGGGTCATCGGTGGTCTGAGTGCCCGGGCCGTCGGTGGTGGCGGGATCCTCGCCGGGGCCGGGGGCATTGCTGGGACGCGCGACCAGGCTGCCGATCAGCACCGCGGCGAGGATGATGATGCCGGCGGCGAGCAGCAGCCAGCGCAGTTGGACGCCGAGGACTTCGCGCGGCTGGCCGCCCGGCGTACCGGATCCGGCGCCACCGCCGGGGCCCGGGGGCTGCTGCCCGGCGTACTGACCTGACTGGGGGTGAGGGCCGTTCTGACCTGCTGGCGGCTGACCGGCCTGGTCGGAGACCGAGGTGGTCCACTGCTGACCGTCGAAGTAGCGCAGGGACCCCGCTTTGCCCATCGGGTCGGGGTACCAGCCTGGCTCGCTCACCCCACCAGCCTAACGAGCAACACCAGTGGCCGGACACCCTGTGAGCCGCCCGAGGTTTCATGCCGCGCCCGTGTGAGTCGAAAGAATGCCGGTCCTGCCGACGCGGATCGATCCGAAGGCCCAGGCACGTGGGCGCGGCACCTGTTGGAGCACTTGCCGGAGTACCCGTCGCTGCCCGAGATCTCGCAGCTGGGCGACCGCTACAGTCTGACGGTGACCTCTCAGCTCGCTCCGATCCGCGGCCAAGAACCCGTAAATCCGGTTCAGATATCCCCGACCAGCTGGTCGTGAAACAGTCGATAGAACTCCCCATTGGTATCCGTCACCAGTTCGCTAAAGGAGCCTGCTTGGACGATTCGCCCGGCACTGACGACGTGGATCCTATCCATCTTTGCCAAGGTCGAGGCTCGGTGAGTCACCACTAATGTGATCCGGCTGGAGGCCTCTCTGCGCAATGTATCGAAGACCTGCTGCTCTACCTCAGCATCAAGCGAGGCCGTCGGCTCATCCAGCACCCACACCGGCGAATCACGCAGTGCAAGCCGAGCGATCGCAAGCCGTTGCCACTGCCCGCCCGACATTCCGGACCCACCCCATTGCTCCCCTAGAACCGTGTCGAGCCCGTTCGGTAAACTAGAAACGACCCTCCTCAGGTGGGCAAACTCGAGCGCACTCCACATCTCCTCGTCCTTGACAGCGCCGCTTCGCCGCCCCACACCCAACTCGAGCGAATCTCGGATCGACAGCTCAAACCGCCCGAACTCTTGTGTCAAGAGCGCGAACATCTCACGTCTCTCGTCCCCGGGCAGCCCCGATAGGTCAATGCCGTCGGCTCGGACCGACCCCGAGGCCAGTGGACGCGCGCCGACCAAAGCGTTAACGATTGTCGATTTCCCTGCGCCGTTCACGCCGACCATCGCCACAAGCTCGCCTCGACGCAGAGTCATGTCGATCCCTTGGATGGCGAGGGACTCAGCGCCGGGGTACCTCAGCCCTACACCGTCCACCCTTAAGCACGAAACCGCCGCTCGAGCTCCGCTAATAGGCCCGGATGACGCATCGTCTGCCCCCGCCATCGCCCCGGCAATCTTCTCAAAACTCTCAAGTCGCGGACTCGCCGAGATGAGACCGCCTGCGGCATACCCGCACTGCCGAATGGAGTTCATTCCGACGATAACCGCAACAACTGCGGCCGCCACGCTCGCCGCCGAGCCGCTTACCAAGACTATTCGAATGATGACACCCCCGAACAACACCGCTGTTGCTCCGGCCGCAATCAACTCCATGCGCATGGCGTATCCGACCATGCCGTCCAGGACCTGAGCAGCTTGGCGAATCTTCGCCTGCCCACGTGCCGCCACAAGCCAACCTCCGCCCATGGTCGACAGCTCGGTTGCGGTTCGCTGCTGGAGCAACTGTTCCATCAGATAGCGCCCACGCCTTTCGGATGCGGCCACCTTAGGCCAGCCCGCCGACTCGCGCCTTGCGACCAAGGAGAAGGCCACAATCGCCGGCAAGACCGCCGCGGCCACCAGTAGGCCGGCAACTACATCGACGGACCACAACGCACCGGTGAGAAAGAAGCTGGCCCCCACTGCGCCCATGAGCTGCAGCGCCTTTGGGCCGACATCATGGATAGCCACTATGGCCTGATCTGCCGCCTCGAGGGCTGTCGCAACCTCCTCAGTGGCCAGATCCTGCGGTTCGAGCGCGGCAGCACGGTCCATCAGCTGCGCCCGATAATCGGCGCGAACCCGCAGTGCCATCCGCTGCGAAGCCGCCGTCGCAATCTGCGCGAGCGGATACACCAGCCCCACCAGCATCGCAATCGCCACAAGGACGGGCGCCATGTCTTCAACCTGGGCTCCCGCTGCCCCAACGAGCCGCCGCATCAGAAAGAACTGCATCGCCGGAAACGCTGCCTGCAGCAGCGTCAACACTAGTGCCAGCAAGAACCAGCCGGGGGAGCAGCGAAAGCTCGCCCGTACCCCAACCAGTCCAGTCCGAAGCAGTTTTCCCAATCCATCAATCATGCGTCCGCCCTCTCTCAAACGCCGCAGCTAGGGGGCGCCAGTTCCACCCGTGTCCGTACGATCGAAGCTCTCTCCACGGAAACCCCCAAGTAAGCTCCGCATGCCCCCCTGGAAATACCAAACGCTTGGAGCCCTCATACGTCGGGTCGCCCCAATGGCCGCGCCATGACCCTCGACTCGAGATCAGCAGCGAGTGTGCGGGCAGCGGCGGAGCTTCCGTCATCGCCGCCCGTGCGGTTCGAAACTGAAACAACTCAATTCTGCGCAGGTCGTCACCTCCCAGATAGCCAGGCAACGCCCCACGCTTGATTGCCAGCCTGGAAACCTCGGGCCAACTCCGACTCGCCCCGCGCCCAACGGTGTACCGCTCCCAAACGCGGCGCCGCTGGTCCAGAAACTCAGCTTCCGACCCACGTAAGTACGCGCTAGGAGGCAAGGGGTCCATCAAAACCAATCCAATCGAGCCAGAGTCAACGCACCCATGCGCCGCCTCCGCGACAAGTCTTGCGATCCATGCCCCCAGCGAAAACCCAACAAAAACCACCCTCCGATCCGGCCTCTCCAAAACCAGATCCTCGACTGCCTTCCAGTAGACTTGACCAAGCGCCGCGCCAGAGTCAGGGACTAGTTCATTGGGCCCCAGGCCATAACCCCGCAGCCCAAGAACGCCATCCCAATCCAGTAAGCTGCGTCGAGCGAACCCTACCTCCCCGTTCCCCGCAGGGAGCACCACCCAGATTATGGACGCATTGTCTTCTATTCGGGTACTAAACACCAGTAGCCCCGGCGGCACCATGGCCCCCGTCGCAGCGACAACACGCTCCGCCAAACTCGCGCAACTCGTACTCCTTGGATCTAAACCAAGTCCGAGCAAGGGAGCCCCCGTCGCGCGCCCAAGCTCGGCCAATAGGACCATAAAATCAACGGAGTCCAAACCAATGTCCTCCATGGACGCTGTAACTCCAACATCCGCTGACGGTCTTTCGGTGAGCCGACATACGATGCGCTGAACATCATACTCGTACGTTCCTCGCGGCTGGTCCATCACACCCCCTTCGATTAACCCGCCTTGGCTGGCTTAGGCAAGTCTGCCAGTCCGGGCAACGTATCGCCCATTGCTTACGACCTCGCCAGCATCTCCCGTGGGTCGCCAGCAGCCGTCCCAAAACACCTCGATCTCCCCACCCCGGACCCGAACAAGCCCCCCTGTTTCCGAAACCACCTCCACGTTCTGCGGTGTTATCAGGGGTGCGCTAAAGAATCCGGGGATCTCCGTAAGCCCGTACATATTCCTAACCGTGACGCCCCACCGCGATGTCTTCCCATCGCCAGACCCGCACCGAAATGGGCGCGCCCGGAGCGCATCGAACGCACGCCAAGGAGGACCGCGGCTCAGTAATGGTGAATCTCTCTTTCACATCAACATCCTAGGTAAAATTCCCCCTACCCCGGCCAGGGCGCCCACTCAGAACCCGAGCCACTGAGTGGCGATCAAGATCGCCTGACCCGTGACCGGCCCGCTACCGCCTGAATCGCCCGGCGTGTCCGGAGGCTGGGTTTGATGACTCAGCCGGTCGGCTCGAGCCGGTTCCTTGCAGCGTAGTGGAGTTCCTCGACGGCCATCGGGGTCAGGTCGTCCAGGGCTTCGTGGGGGCGCTCGTTGTTGAAGAGGTCAACCCAGTTCAGGGTCTCCAGTTCGACGTGCTCGACCCCACGCCACGGGCTGCCGGGCCGGATCGGCTCGGCCTTGTAGAGCCCGATCTGGGACTCGTTGTCGTAGGCATCCCAACCGATGGGGCGACGCCCTCAGCGATGAGCCGTTGGGTGAAGGCGAAATCGACGTACTGAGACCCGGCTTCGGCGTGGGTGGCTGACTTCACCTATGTCACAACCGGGGCCGGCACGGTCTATGTCGCGTTCATCTTCGACGTGTTGGTTCGGCTGTGATGCTCAGAACTGCCGGTCCACCCGGTCAGCAGGCCGCTCGGCGGCAGGGTCGCCGATCGTGGTCCGGACCTTCTTCAACCGCACGGCGCCCTGCCAGCCTTGCTCTCGGTAGAGCAGCTCGATCGTGCACCTGGCAACGTCGGGGCCCTTCCCGCGTGGGTGGAGCCACATCTTGCGCGCCCCGAACCTGGCAACAGCTTCTGCCGGTCACGCTCAGCCGCCATCAACGCAACAAGCTCCGCGTCGCGCAGCACCTGTCTGGAGGGACGTCGACTCAGGGCCTCGTAGAAGGTGGATGGGGCGATCTGGATCCCGTGCTCAGACAGCACGCGACAGATCGGCTCGACCCCGAACTCTTCTCTATGGGCAGCGATGAAGTCGATCAGGACCTGTTGGGGCGGTCGAGCTCCGCCGCGAAGAAAGCCGAGGCCGCCTTCAAGATCTCGTTGGCCCGCCGCAACTCGGCGTTCTCCTTCTTGAGCCTCTTGATCTCGGCGATGTCCTCGGTCGTCTTACCGGGCTTGACCCCGCCATCGATCTCAGCCTGCCGCACCCACTTGCGCAGCGACTCAGGGGTAGTGATCCCCAACTTGCTCGCCACGGACTTGATCGCCGCGGACTCATGGGGATGGTCTGCCCGGGACTCCATCACCATCCGCACCGCGCGCTCACGCAGCTCCGGGGTGTACTTCCAGGGTCGTGCCATGACGGTGATCCTTTCAACGAATCAACCCTCCAGACACACCGGGGCGGTTCGTAGCGGTGGTAGAAGCCGTAACGCCGAACCAGATGGTTGTTCTTGGACTCGATGGTGGCCTGGTCGTTCTTCTTGTAGGGCCGTGATCGGGTGAAGAACACGTCTCTGTCGCGGGCCCAACTGATCAGGTCGTGGTTGATGAACTCTGACCCGTTGTCGCAGTCGATGCCGGTGACCATGAACGGCACGGCCTCAACGAACGAGTCGAACACCCCCATCACATGGATCGCGGCGTTGTTACGGATCGCAGCGGTGAACACCCAGCCGGTGTGCATGTCGACGAAGTTGACGCTGCGCGCGAACTCGCCCTTCAAGCTCGGCCCGCAGTGAGCAACAGTGTCGACCTCGAAGAACCCCGGCTCGGCCTCGACCTCGTCACCAGCGCGACGGATGCTGATCGAGTTCCGCAACAGCGTCCCCGCCCTGGTCGTGGACTTGCCCCGGATCGGGTCGGTGGCCCGGGCCGCTGCCAGATAGCGGTCGATCGTTGCCGCCGACATCGCCTCCAGCTCAGCCCGGACCTCCACGCTGTAACGGTCCTGGCCGGCCACCAACGACCCTTCGGCTTCCATCGCATCCAGCCATTCCGTCATCGAAGCAGCCAGATACTTCCCGCAGATCCCGCCCGCAGTCGACCACACCTGTTGCAACACCTTCAACGCATCGAAGGAGTACTTGCGTGGCTTGGAGCGCCGGCCATCGATCACCGCGACGGTCGCGGTCGCACGTCCCTTGGGCTGGGCCAGCCGACGACGCAACTGCTGACGGGCATGGTCCCGGTTCCAGCCCGTCACCTCCACGACCTGGTCCAGGATCTGGCCCTTGACCCGCTTCGATGCCTGCGCATACGCCACCGCGTACTTCTTCGTGACCTCAACCCGTGCCGCCAACGACAGATCCTTCGTACCCACACCCCATCGTCGCCGCCACCACACTCGCGGGGAAAACTACGTGAGGCACGGCACCCACCTACGCGGGGACTTCATGTGAGTCTCGTCGAGGCCTTGACCACTCCACCTGACGGTATGTACCATTTTGTTCACAGTTCGCGACTGCAATAGAGCAGAGCGCGCTGCCCATACAACGCTGTATCATTAGGAGGATCTATGTCCACAATCCGTAGATTGGCAGCCATCGCTGCCGCGGCTGTGCTTAGCATGGCCATGCTGCTTCAGATTCCAGCCGCGTCGGCCGCCGAACGCCACCCATACGAGAACACCCAAACGCCGGCCGAATCGGTCCAAGAATCCAAGGAGCAGGACCCCAAAGGTTTCGCAGAACGGGTAGAACTCATCCAGCAAAGCCAGGCCCTTATGGCGCTGCTCCAAGGACTCGACAGCGACGCCAGGCTGCAGTACGTCGAGTTTTTCGCATCGACAGTAACCACTGCTCAGGCGAAGTCCTTTGTGGAGAGCACCGAAGGCAAGCACTTTGTTGTCACTGGGAGCGCCGAGAACCCCGTCGTTGAGTTGGTCGACGGACCGGCCGCAGGCCCTCAAGCAATGCCCACCTGCGCGGCTGGCTGGGCGGCAGCGGCCGCGTGGTTTGCCGGGCAGATGCTTCTCTGCTCCCCTCTCCCTGTGGTCGGTGGATTCATCTGCAACGGAGTGTTTTTTGCGATCGGCCTGCTGCCAGACTTCAATGCAGTCTGCAATTAAGGCGCAGGCGCAGTAAATCTGCCCGAACCCACGCAGCGATCCTCGCAACGACCAAGCCCCTTGGCGTTGCGAGGATCACGCCCGCCAACCGAGACCGAATGCGGGCACCGGTGGCTCTTAGGAATCACCCGCCAACGCCTCACTCAGCTGGACCAGGTACGTTCGCCATCTGCCTCGACCCTCGCGCGTGAGGCTAACGACGACCCCAGAGCCGGACCCGCGACGCCCGTTCAACTCAACAACGCCGGCGACCTCAAGTTTCGAAAGGTGCTTGCTCAACACCGAATCACTCACACCGATCCTGGTACGAAGCTCCAAAAAGCTGCACCGTTGAAGACCTTCGAGGATCGCACAGACCCTAAGGCGAATCGGAGAATGAAGCAGCGGGTCAATATCCGATTCAAGAGGCGGCATCAGCATACACCATAGTTGATGTAGTTGGAGTACAGTTGCGCGTGCCCAAACAGCAACGCCAACCAATACAACAATGCCCCGAGGAGATGCGCAAAGATGCCGACCGCGAGCGTCGGGTAGGTCGCGACCATGACCACCTCAAGCACGACAATCACAACCATCAGCACCGTGATCGACGCCACGATCTGACGCCCCCGAGAGCCGAGCCCGGAGCCGAGACGTGCCCACGCCCAAGGCCGACGGAACTGCCCAGTGGCACCTAATACCAGGCCGCAAACAGCGAGACATCCCAGCGGAATTGCGGGCGCCAGCGGGACACTTGGCCAAAGCCCTGGCCCAAGCAAAATCCATATGAAGGAGGGTGGCACAAACGCTTGGAGCAGGAGCGCCCACCACGGCACTCGGTTTCGCTCCACATTTCGCTCCCTCTCGATCCGTACAGCGTCCAGAGTAGACGCTGGTGTCATTGCCGGTTCCATGCAACCTCCCATACTTGCCAATGCGGCAAGTCTAGCACGGCGCATTAGCCGCAGAGGAGAGGTGTGGCGCATGGAGGTACGCGACGCATCGACCGAGTCCCCGTCCGCCGTGGTTCTTTCCACGACGCGTCGGACGCAACATGGGTCCATAAACCGACAGACACCGGCCGAGATGCGTCTCGCTCAGATCGGGAGCTTGCGGAAGATCGGGCGCGGGATCAGCTTGAGGATCACCATGACCCACCGGAAGAGCGGCGGCGCCCAGACCAGGGACTTGCCCTGCTTGACCGAGCTCACCGCGAGCTTCGCGACGTCTTCCTTGTCCACGGTGAGCGGCGCTTCCTTCACGTGGGCAGACATCCGGGTGCGGACCTGGCCGGGCCGGATCACCAGCACCTTGGGGCCGTACTCCTCGAGCGCCTCGCCGAGGTTGAGGTAGAAGCCGTCCAGGCCCGCCTTGGTGGAACCGTAGACGAAGTTGGAGCGGCGCACTCGCTCGCCGGCCGCCGAGCTCATCGCGATGATCTGGCCATAGCCCTGTGCCTTCAACTTCTGCCCCAGCAGGACGCCGACGCTCACCGCGCCGGTGTAGTTGAGGTTGCACGCCAGCACCGCCTTGGCCTGGTCCTGCCACAACTCCTCGGCGTCACCGAGCATCCCGAAGGCGACGATGGAGACATCCACGTCGCCGTCGGCGAAGCACTCCTCGACGGCCTCGGGATGACTGTCGAAGGCGGTCGCGTCGAAGTCGACGAAGCGTACGCTTGCCGCCCCGGCCGCCTCCAGCTGGGCCTTGGCCTCGTCCCGCTTGGGGTCATCGGCGAGCGCGGCCAGCACCACGTGCATCGGCTGAGCGGTGAGGAACTCCTCACAGATCGCCAAGCCGATCTCGCTGGTGCCGCCAAACAGCAGCAGTCGCTGGGGGTTACCCACGGCATCAATCACAGGAGCTCCAATCGTCGGGCCATGTCGGAGGCGAACACGCCGGTCGGGTCGACCTGGCGGCGCAGCGCGATGAATTCGTCCACGCGCGGATACATCTGGTGGAAGTGGGCGGCACTGACCCGGGAATCCTTGGCGCTGTAGACGCGGCCGCCAAACTCCAGCACCTGCCGGTCGAGTTCGGAGACGAACTCGTGCAGTCCGGGCCGGATCGGGAAGTCGACCGCGAAGTTCCAGCCCTCCATCGGGAAGGACATCGGCGCCTTGTTGCCGGGGCCGAACAGCTTGAAGACGTTGATGAAGGAGTAGTGCCCCGAGGACTGCACGGTGCGCAGCAGGTCCTTGAACGCCTCGATCGCATCCAACGGCACCAGCGACTGGTACTGCAGGAAGCCGTCGCTGCCATAGGCCCGATTCCAGTCCCCGATCATGTCGAGCGGGTGATAGAACTGCGTCAGGTTGACGACCTTGTTCCGGTACGCCCGGGCCTTGGCGTACCACAGCTCGCTGGCCAATCCGAAGGTGAGCTTGTTGGCCAGCCCGTTGGGGAAGATGTCGGGCGCGTTGAACAGCGCCGGCGCGTCGAAGGCGAGCGGATTCTTGCGCAGCTTCGCGGGCAACTCCTCCAGCAGCGCATGCCGGCCGCGGGAGATCTCGGCGCGGCCCAGCTTGGGCTCCGGGCTGATCGCATCAAACCAAGCGCTGGAATATTCGTACTCGTGCTCGGACCCGTCGGTGTGCAGCCGGATCGTCTCGTCCAGGGTCTTGGTGACGACCGCGTCGGCCAGGAAGTACGCCGTCTCGACGTGGCGCAGCTGCAGCTTCACCCGCAGGATCACCCCAGTCAGGCCCATCCCGCCGACGGTGCCCCAGAACAGCGTGCCGTCGGGATCGTCCTCGGAACCGTCGGGCCGCAGCGTCAGCACCCGGCCGTCGGCGACCAGCAGCTGCATCTCCACCACGGTGTCGCCGAAGGATCCGGTGGTGTGGTGGGACTTGCCATGGATGTCGTTGGCGATCGCGCCGCCGATGGTGACCTGCCGGGTGCCGGGCAACACAATGACCCACAGCCCGAAGGGCAGCGCCGCCTTCATCAGCTGGTCCAGGTCAGCGCCGGCGTCGAGGTCGACGATGCCGGTGGCGGCGTCGATCGAATGGATCCGGCGCAGCGGGGTCATGTCGATGACCAGCCCGCCGGCGTTCTGTGCCGGGTCGCCGTAGGAACGGCCCAGGCCGCGCGCGATGACGCCGCGCCGCAGCCAACTCGGCTGGTCGGCGGCCCGATCGGCCACGGTGGCCACCGCCGCCTGGATCTGCTCGAGATCGGGCGTCGAGACGACATGCGCCGTGGTCGGTGCGGTCCTCCCCCACCCTGACAGCCGGCGTACCTGCGCCGACACCTTGCTAGCGGCCATGGCCCTCCTTCTTCCGGAGCACGAGCCTACCCACCCTGCCCGACTCCGTGCCGGGCTGGGGCACGCCGACCCATGCAGCACCTGCAGTGTCAGCGGGCCGGCGGACCCTGGGTGGGATCCTCACCCCAGAACAGCCGCTCGGCGACCCTGCGGCTACGTCGCATCGCGGCCGCCAGGTCATCGAGCAGGTGGCTGGCCTGGCTGGGGCCATAGCCGAGCAACTCGGCGCAGGCGGCCAACTCGCGCCGGTCGCCGGGCAGGGTGTCGGTGGACCGACCCCGCACCAGCACCACGCTGTTGCGGACCTGGCTGGCCAACTGCCACGCCTCCCGCAGGATCCGAGCATCCTCGTCCGAGACCAGGTCTGCATCCTTCGCCGCCGCCAGCGCCGCCATGGTGTTGGGGGTGCGCAGCGGGCGTACCTCGTGGGCGTGTTGCAGCTGCAGCAGCTGCACGGTCCACTCGACATCGGACAGGCCGCCCGGACCGAGCTTGAGGTTGGCCTTGGGGTCGTGGCCGCGCGGCAGGCGCTCCTGCTCCATCCGGGCCTTGAGGCGGCGTACCTCGATCACCTGCTTGGTCGTCAACGGACGGGCCCAGCGGTGCTCGTCGATGATCGCCATCAGGTCAGCCACCAGATCCTCGTTGCCGGGACCGGCCGCCGCCCGCACCATCGCCTGCCGTTCCCAGGTCGAGGACCACCGCTCGTAGTAGCTGCGATACGCGCTCAGGGTGCGCACATCGGCGCCGCCGCGTCCCTCGGGCCGCAGGTCGGTGTCGACGACCAGCGCCGGATCGGGGCCGGGCGCCCGCAGCATCGAACGCAGGTTGGCGATCACCTGACCGGCGGCCTGGGCGTCCCCCTCGCCCATGACGAACATCGCATCGACATCGGAGCCGTACGCCATCTCGCCGCCGCCCCACCGGCCCAGTGCGATCACGCCCAGCGAGGGCGCGTTGTCGACGCCGCGGGCCGCGACGGTCAGCGCCGCCGCGATCGTGGCGTGGGCGATG
The DNA here is from genome assembly GCF_002250565.1 of Parenemella sanctibonifatiensis. Taxonomy (GTDB): domain Bacteria; phylum Actinomycetota; class Actinomycetes; order Propionibacteriales; family Propionibacteriaceae; genus Parenemella; species Parenemella sanctibonifatiensis. Next base: position 30,317 of record NZ_NMVJ01000008.1, on the reverse strand, counting down.
TCGCTGAGGGCGCGCCCCTCCTGGTCGATGTCGGTCCGGCCCAGCACGTCGGCCAACGACACCCGCAGCAGCTCGGTACGCCGCTGCGCCCGGATCGCCTCCATCGCCTTCTTCGGCTCCTCGCGGCGGGACGCGGCCGCGACCATCGAGGCGGTCATGTCCTCCCTGGAACGCGGATCGAGCCGGCTGGTGCGGGTGAGCATCTGTACGCCGCTGGGCTCGCGCTGCAGCAGGTTCACCGAGTAGCGGCTGGTCGACAGCACCAGCGCGAGGTGCTCAGCCATGCCGCCCTCGTCGCGCAGGCCCCGCAGATACCACGGCGAGGATCCCAGCTTCTCCGACAGCTGCCGAAACGACAGCAGCCCCAGGTCGGGGTTGGCCCCGTTGGCGAACCACTCCAGCATCGCCGGCAGCAGCTGGCGCTGGATCTCCACCGACCGGCTGGTGCCGGAGGTGAGGGCCTGCAGGTGGGCCATCGCCGCCTTCGGATCCAGGTAGCCCAGGAACTCCAGCCGGTCCTGCGCGGCGGCCTCGCTGAGCCGGTCCCGCGCCCCGAGCCGCGCCACCGCCTCCAGCACCGGGGAATAGAACAGGCGCTGCTGGAGCCGCCCCACCAGCCCCTTGGCGGCCTTCCAGCGGCGCACCAGCACGCCGGAGTCGTTGCCGACGATCTCGCCGGTGCTGCGGGCCAGGTGGGCCAGGCCGGCCTCATCGTCCGGGAAGAGATGGGTGCGGCGCAGCCGGCGCAGCTGCACCCGGTGTTCCAGCACCCGTTCGAAGTCGTACGCCTCGGCGAGTTCCTCGGCGTCGCGGCGGCCGATGTAGGCGTGCCGCGACAGCGCCCGCAGCGCCTCCCAGGTGCCGCGCAGCCGGAGCCGCTCATCAGCGCTGCCGTGCACCAGCTGCAGCAGCTGCACCGAAAACTCGACGTCGCGCAGTCCGCCGACGCCGAGCTTGATTTCCCGGTCGGCCTGCCCCTTGGGGATCAGGTCCACCACCCGCTTGCGCATCGCCCGGGACTCGCCGATGAAGCCCTTCTCCTGGCTCACCCGCCACACCAGCGGATCGATCATGTCGATGAAGTCTTGGGCCAGCTCCAGGTCGCCGGCCACCGGCCGGGCCTTGAGCATGGCCTGGAACTCCCAGTTCTGTGCCCAGCGCTCGTAGTACTTCTGGTGGCTGGCCAAGGTACGCACCAGCGGCCCGGCGTTGCCCTCGGGACGCAGACCCGCATCCAGCGTCCAGAATGTGCCCGCCGGCGTACGCGAGGAACAGAACCGGGCCAGCGCACCGACCAGCTTGGTGCCGATCCGGGTCGCGTCGTCCTCGCTGGCCCCGTCGGCGGGCGCGACCACATAGAGCACGTCCACGTCGGAGATGTAGTTGAGCTCCCGGGCGCCGGCCTTGCCGAGCGCAACCACGCCCAGGCGTACGTTGTCGGCGTCGGCGCCGACCGTACGCCGCGCGATCACCATGCCCGCCTGCAGCACCTCGTCGGTGAGGTCGGAGATCTCGGCGGTGATGTCCTCCACGATCGCGGTCGGGTCGGTCTCGGTCAGGTCGCGGCAGGCAATCCGGGTCAGCGCATCGCGATAGGCACGCCGCACCTCGTCGCCGGCCCACTGCGGGCTGTCACCGCTGCCGGCAAGCTCGGGCAGCCGCCAGCTCGTCGCTCGAGCCGGCACCTCCTCGAGGTCGTCGAACTGTTCAGGATGCTGAACGAGGTGCTTGCCGAGCTGGTCGCTGGCGCCCAGCACGACGGTCACGTTGCGGCGCAGCCGGTCATGGTCGAGCAGCTGATCGACCCGCTCCGGAGCGGCATCAACCAGGTCTGCCAGCAGCATCAGGCACTGGTCCGGGTCCGCGCTGGCTGCCGCCGAATACAGCATCGGCCAGTACTCCTCCGGCCACGGCTCCACCACTGCCCGCATGCGCTCGACGTCGTCGAAACCGAGCTGGGCGAGGACGGCCATGGTCGAGGGGGTACGAGTCACGGCCTCAGCCTAGAGGTAGCCGGCCAGCCATTGGTCGGAAGATGTTCAGCACCTGTTCAACCAGTTGCACGCCGCCCCGTCGCTGCACCACCTAGGCTGGCGTCACGATGGTGGGATCTTTGGTAACACGCAAACACAGCAAGATGGCCGTCGCCGCGACGGCGCAGCTGCAGGCCATCGACGACTGGCTCAGCGACCTGCCCGAAATCGACTTCGCCCGGGCCCGTCGCGATGATCGGTGGACCGTGCGCCATCTGGTCGGCCAACTGATCGAGGTGGTGACCTCGACCACCGTCGCCCTCGGCCACCCCACCACCAAGCGTCCCGAGCCGCTGATCGACCACTGGCGTGCCAACCAGGGCCACCGCGATGAACGTTTTGACCAGGTGGTGCAGGTGTTGGGTGACGACTCCGGTCGCAGCCTGGCCCGCGACCTCCACCAGGTCAGCCAACAGTTGATCCGCCAACTCGAACACGACGACATCGCCGAGGCGCTCGAGGTCGGCATCGGGCCGATCGCCACCACCGACCGGCTCCGGATCACCCTGATGCAACTCACCGACACCGCCGATGAGCTCACGCTGGTCTGCCAACACCGCACCCCGATCCCGATCGTTGCCGCAGCCGACCGCGAAGCGACCCGCACCATGGCTGATCTGCTGGCCAAGGCGCACCCCGGCAGCAGCACCGAGGTCCGGGTGCCGCCGTACGCCGCCGTCCAGATCGGACTGGGCGACGGACCTCGGCACACCCGCGGCACCCCCGGCAGCGTCGTCGAGTGCGGCACCGACGTCTTTCGACGGCTGTGCAGCGGCCGGCTGACGTGGGAACAGGCCCGCAGCAGCGGTGCCGTGCATGCCTCCGGCGCGCACAGCGATCTCTCCACTGTGGTGCCGCTGAGCTGAGCCCCCGGGGTTGGTCGTGCTCGGGTTGGTCGTGCTCGGGTTGGTCGTGCTCCGGTCTCACAGCACCGGCAGCAGCTTCTCCAACTCGTACGGGGTGACCTGGGCGCGGTAGCCGTCGAACTCGGCGCGCTTGTTGCGCAGGAAGAAGTCGAAGACGTGCTCGCCGAGCGTCTCGGCCACCAGCTCTGACTCCTCCATGATCCGGATCGCCTCGTCGAGGTTGTGCGGCAGATCCCCGATGCCCATGGCGCGACGTTCATAGTCCGACAACGCCCAGACGTCGTCCTCGGCCTCGGGCGGCAGCGGATACTCCCCCTCGATGCCCTTGAGGCCGGCGGCCAGCACGACGGCGAAGGCCAGGTACGGGTTGCAGGCCGAGTCCAGCGAGCGCAGCTCGATGCGTGCCGAGGACGGCTTGTTGGGCTTGTACATCGGGATCCGGACCAGCGCGGACCGGTTGTTGGAGCCCCAGCAGATGTAGCTGGGCGCTTCGCTGCCGACCACCAGCCGCTTGTAGGAGTTGACCCACTGGTTGGTGACCGCGCTGATCTCGGGGGCGTGCTTCAACAGGCCCGCGACGAAATAGCGGGCGGTGTCGGAGAGGTGATACTCCCCCGAGGCGTCATAGAAGGCGTTGCTGTCACCCTCGAAGAGCGACATGTGGGTGTGCATCCCGGAGCCGGCGTGCTCGCTGAAGGGGCGTGGCATGAAGGTTGCCTGCATGCCCTGGCTGGTCGCCACCTCCTTGATGACGGTCCTGAAGGACATGATGTTGTCGGCCATCGTCAGCGCGTCGGCATAGCGCAGGTCGATCTCCTGCTGGCCCGGCGCCCCTTCGTGGTGGGAGAACTCCACCGAGATCCCCATCTGCTCCAGCTGGGTGATCGCAACCCGGCGGAAGTCCCGACCCATGCCGTGCACGGTGTGGTCGAAGTAGCCGGAAGTGTCGGCCGGTTCCGGCGACAACAGCGAACCATTGCCCTTGAGCAGGAAGAACTCGATCTCGGGGTGGGTGTAGAAAGTGAAACCCTTGTCGGCCGCCTTGCTGAGCATCCGCTTCAGCACGAAGCGGGGGTCGGCGAAGGAAGGCGACCCGTCAGGCAGGTGGATGTCGCAGAACATCCGCGCGGTCGGGTCGTTCTCGTCGCGCCAGGGCAGCAGCTGGAAGGTCGACGGATCGGGGCGGGCGACCATGTCCGCCTCGTACACCCGGGCGAAGCCCTCCACCGAGGACCCATCGAAGCCGATGCCCTCGGTGAACGCGCCTTCAAGCTCGGTCGGCGGAATCGCCACCGACTTGAGGAATCCCAGGACATCGGTGAACCACAGGCGTACGAATCGCACCTGCCGCTCCTCGACCGAGCGCAACACGAACTGGGTCTGCTTGTCCATGGGCTCAGTCTGGCACGACCCTCAGCTGTCCTCCTCCTCGTCCTCATCCGGGTCGTTGAAGCGAGGATCGTTGTCGAAGGCCTCGTTGCGTTCCCGCGAGGTCTCGATCGCCTCCTGGGCCTCCTGCTGGGTCGCGTAGGGACCCAACCGGGCCGCCGCCTTACAGCCCTCCCACGGCTCGACCCGCTGGTGTTCCAGGCAGTAGTACCAACCCTGCTTCTTGTCCATGGCGTCAGCCTAGGAGGTCAGCGTCCGCGCCGACACGCCGGCTCCCAGGAGCCGCCTATGATGCGCGTGTGAGTCCCGTACGCCAATACCCCGTCACCCCGATGCGCAGCGTCCCCAGCTCCATCCCCCGCCCCGAGTACGTCGGCCGGATGGGACCCGAGCGGGTCATCCCCGGCCACGTCCAGTCCGCCGAGACCATCGAGAAGATGCGGGTCGCGGGCCGGATCGCCGCCGATGCGATGGCCGAGGCCGCCAAGGTGATCGCGCCCGGCGTCACCGCCGACGAGATCGACCGGGTCGGCCATGAGTACATGTGCGACCACGGCGCCTATCCCTCGACGCTGAGCTACAAGGGCTTCCCGAAGTCGCTGTGCACCTCGATCAACGAAGTGATCTGCCACGGCATCCCCGACCTGCGCCCGCTCGAGGAGGGCGACCTGGTCAAGATCGACGTCACGGCGTACAAGGACGGCGTCCACGGCGACAACTGCGCCACCTACTTCTGCGGCGAGGTCGACGAGGAGTCCCGGCTGCTGACCGAACGCACCAAGGAGGCCATGGAGCGCGGCATCAAGGCCGTCCGCCCGGGCCGCCAGGTCAACGTCATCGGACGAGTCATCGAGAAGTACGCCGCCCGCTTCGGCTACGGCGTGGTGCGCGATTACACCGGCCACGGCGTCCACACCGCCTTCCACTCCGGGCTGGTCATCCCCCATGTCGACGAACCGCGCTTCGACACCACCATCGAGGTCGGCATGACCTTCACCGTCGAGCCGATGCTGACGCTGGGCACCCACGACTGGATCATGTGGGACGACGACTGGACTGTGCTCACCAAGGACGGCTCCCGGTGCGCCCAGTTCGAACAGACCCTGGTCGTCACCCCCACCGGCGTGGAGATCCTCACGACTCCCTCCGAGGCCGCCTGAGGGCGTACACTCGTGCGCTGAACGAGTCGGCCGGGTGATCGCGGCGCAAGTCGAGGAAAGTCCGGACTCCACAGAGCAGGGTGGTAGGTAACGCCTACCCGGGGCGACCCGCGGGCCAGTGCCACAGAGAACAGACCGCCCCGCAAGGGGTAAGGGTGAAACGGTGGTGCAAGAGACCACCAGCGCGTCAGGTGACTGGCGTGGCTCGGCAAACCCCACCCGGAGCAAGACCAAGAGGGCCGCTTCGGCGGCCTGCGGAGGCGTACGAGGGCTGCTCGCCCGAGCCTTCGGGTAGGTCGCATCGCGTACGCGCGGGAGGCCGCCGGCGACGGCGGTCACAGATGGATGATCACCGGCCCCGCAGGGGTCACAGAATCCGGCTTACAGGCCGACTCGTTCCCCATCCCTTGTTCTTGGTGAAGGGGTCAGGCCAGTTCGAAGTCGACCGTGCCGGCGACCAGGTCCACGGCGGTGAGCCGGACCTGGACCTGCTCCCCCAGCGGCAGCTCCCGATCCGCGGTGACGGTGGCCTCGACCGCGTCGGCCTCCACCACGATCCGCCCCCTGAAGCGGGTCGCGTCGGGCTTGGCCTCGTCGACGTCGACCACCACGGCGGTGAAGGTGTCGCCGACGCGATGCTGCAGCACCAGCGCCTCGACCAGGTCGACGATGCCGCGTTCGTACGCCTTGGCACGCCGGTCCGAGTCACGCATCGTGTCGGGCAGTTCGGGGTAGGCGGCCAGCACCCAGTCAGCCGGCCGCTGCCCGTTGACCAGCGCCAGGCAGGTCTCCAGGGTGTAGCGGTCCACCAGCCGGCGCAACGGTGCGGTGCAGTGGGCGTACGGGGTGGCCATCGCCGCGTGCAGCGGCTGCTCGGGCACCTCCCCGTCGAAGGCCTGATAGCCGGCTCCCCTGAAGAGCAGGGTGCAGGCGTTCATCATCGCCGAATGACTGTGGATCGAGGTGTCCAGCGTGGGCACGAAGTCCTGGTAGGGCATGTCGGCCGGCCAGTCGATCCCCAACAGTTCGGCGGTCTCGCGCAGGGTGCGCTCAGCATCGGGTTCAGCCGGCGGCAGCGTACGCAGGATGCCGACCTTGGCCTCGATCATCAGCTTGGCCGCGGCGATGCCGGTCAGCAGCGAGATCTGGGCGTTCCAGCCCTCCACCGGGAGCGTGGAGCGGAAGGACAGCTGCCAGCGGCCGTCGGTCGCCTCGACCTCCTGGTCTGGCAGGTTGAGGCTGACGCCGCCGCGGGCGCGTTCTTGGGCCTGCCGCAGCTGACCCACCTCGGCCAGCAACTGCAGCGCGGGATCGGCGTTTCCGGCATCCAGGTCGGCCTGCACCTGCTCGTAGGTGAGCTGGCGGCGGTTGCGCACCAGCGCGCGTTCCACCGTGGTCTCGGTGAGCGCGCCCTCAGCGTCCAGTCGGTGCTGCCACACCAGCGCGGGCCGGTCCTGGCCCTCGAGCAGGCTGGCCGCACCTTCGGAGAGCTCCGGCGGGTGCAGCGGCGTACGCCCGCTCGGCGCATAAAAGGTCTGGCCGCGACGGTGGGCCTCGGCGTCGATGACGCCGCCGGGCTCGACGAAGGACCCGAGGTCGGCGATGGCATACCAGACCAGAAATCCCTCGGCGTCGCGCTCCAGGTGCAGCAGCTGGTCGACGTCCTGGGCGCCGGGCGGGTCGATCGCCACGAAGGGCACCTCCCGCAGGTCCCGCTCAGGCATCGGCGCAGCCTTCGCGGCGGCGATGGCCGCGGCGGTCACGTCGGACGGAAAGTCATCGGGGACCTCAAGCTCCTCGCGGAGGCGGGCGATCCCTTCGGCGATCGGCGCCGGAGCCCCGTCGGCGCTGCGCAGATGGCGGGCCGGCACGGGATCAGGCCCCGGTCCGGACCAAGATCCGGCCGCATTCCTCGCAGCGGACCACCTCGTCGGCGTCGGCCGCCAGATAGGCCTGCAGGTCCGCCTGGTTGGCCTCGATCCGGCAGCCGCCACAGTGGCCCTGAGCCAACTCCGCGGCACCCGTACCGAGCCGGCCGGCGAGCTTGTCGTACGCCTTCAGCAGGGCCTCATCAATGCCCTCGGTGACCTGTTCGCGCTCGCTGGCGGCGCTGGCGAGCTGTTCGTCGATGGCCCCGGCCTTCTCGTCGCGAGCCGCCAAGGCCTGCGCGACCTGCTCATCAACCTCCCGATGGGCCACCGCGATCTTCTCGCGTTCGGTCTGGGCCTGCTCGAGCTGTTCCATGACCTCCAGCTCGGCGTCCTCGAGCTCGCCGATCCGCCGCTCCAGATGGGCGACCTCTTCCATCATCGCGGTCGCGGCCTTCGGGTCGGGGACCTGGCCGGCGTCGAGCTTCTTCTGGTTGCGTTCGCGCCGGTCGCGCACCGGCTGCAGGTCAGACTCGGCCTTCTTCTGGTCGGCCTCCAGGTCGCTGACCTGGGTCTGCACCGCGACCAGCCGCTGCGACACCTCATCGCGGCGCTGCTGCGCCTCCTGCAAGGTGACATGTTCGGGCAGGCTGCGGCGCTGGTGCTGGAGCTGTTGCACAGTGGTGTCGATCTGAGCCAGATCCAGAAGCTTGAGCTGTTCCTCGTGTGAGGCCCTCATGTCATGCCTTCCCTCGGTGATTCCCCGCAGACGATCGGACTCAGCCTAGCGACCGGTCCCCGGACAGGTCAGCGCCCCAGCCGCGCGCCACTCCCTCGCAGCTGTCGATGCTGCCACCGGCACGCAGGTGGCCCGCCAGCGCCCGGTGCAGCGAGGACCGTTCCGGCAGTTCGGACAGGTCAGCCGGGGTGTAGCCACGTGGCATGCCGAAGCCAAAGAAGTAGACCGAGGAGCCGGAGTCGTTCGCGCGTCCGGTCAGTTCCCAGCTCTGTTGGAAGGCAGCCAGGTTGGTGCCCGGCAACAGCTGGGACAGTTCTGGGGCAAGCAACCAGGAGTTGCAGATGATCCCCTCGGCGCTGACGCCGAAGTGGTCGGCGAGCTCGGGTTGGGCCCGGGCGAAGGCCTGCTGCACCGACTCCGGCGTGAGTGGGCCGGACTGCGGGATGTGCGTGTCCAGCCACCACTGCTCGCCGCGATCGGCCCCGGACCCGCCCAGCTCGCGGCGTACCAGATGGAACTGCAGCCGACCCAACCACGCGGTGTTGCCCAACCAGATGCCGCTGAGCCAGCGTTCACACTGCAGCCCGAAGGCGTGCGAGGTGGCCCAGTTGACCCACAGCTGCTGGCCCAGGTCCGACAGCGCATGCCACGCCTGCTCGGCGCCGATCCCCCGGCTCACCTGGAAGTCGACCACCTCCGGCGCCGTCGCGACGAAGGCCAGCAGCGGCAAGGTGCCCGGGGCATAGTGGTGCTGGCGCACCTCGTCGGTGAACTCGATCGGCTCAGGCGTCGGGAAGGTCCCGATCCGGGCCCACAGCTGGTCAGCCAGCACCTGCACCACCGCGACCTCGCCGGCGTCCTCGCGGACCGTACGCCAGGCGCCGAGGATCTGCTCAACGTCGTCGCCGAATTCGTGGCGGCGTACGCCCAGCCGGGCGAGCAGCGTCTCGTCCATGGCGTCGAGGCGGTGGCGGACATCCAGGTCAGGGCTCATGCGCTCATCCTGCCAAAGCGGGCCGCCGTGACGGGCCCGGTCTAGGATCGAAACCAGGCAACCGGAGACCAACGCCGGTTCGGCCCCGACATGAAGACCCGCACCCGACCCGAAGGACTCCCTGTGAGTGAGGAACAGCCGAAGCTCCCGAACCGCCAGTCACCGTTCTCGGAAGCGTTCATCGACTTCATTCCGAAGGATTGGGAGCCGCACAGCGAGGAGTTGCCGGCAGCGCTGCCTGCCTCCGGTCCGGCGGCGGAGCGGCGCGCGAAGCTCAGCGAGCAGTTCCCCGGCGAGCGGCTGGTGATTCCCGCGGGCGGGCTCAAGGTGCGATCCAATGACACCGACTATCGCTTCCGTGCCCATTCGGCGTTCGCCTGGCTGACCGGGCTGGGCAGCGACCGGGAGCCGGACGCGGTGCTGGTGATGGAGCCCGTCGAGGACGGCGGTCATGACGCGACCCTGTACTTCAAGCCGCGCGCCCCGCGTACGGACCGGGAGTTCTATGCCGATGCCCGCTACGGCGAGATGTGGGTGGGCCAGCGCGAATCGCTGACCGAGATGAGCGCGATGACCGGCATCGGCTGCGCGCCGGTGGCTGACCTGGAAGCCGCCTGGAGCAAGAACCTCGAGGCCACCGAGGTGCGGCTGCTGCGCGAATCCGAGGCCGCCTTCACCGACCAGGTCGACCAGGCCCGGCAGGCCGCCGGGCTTGACCTCACCGCCGTGCAGGAGACCGACGCTGAGTTTGAGGTGGCGCTGTCGGAGGCCCGGCTGATCAAGGACGACTTCGAGATCGCGGAGATGACTGAGGCCTGCCGGCAGACCGGCGTCGCCTTCGAGGCGGTCGTCCGCGAGTTTCCCGAGGCCGTACGCCGGGGCCGCGGCGAACGCTGGGTCGAGGGTGTCTTCGGGTTGCATGCCCGCCACGGCGGTAACGGCATCGGCTACGACACCATCGCTGCCGCCGGCGACCACGCCAACACCCTGCACTGGATCCGCAACGACGGTGAGGTGCGCGACGGCGACCTGATCCTGATCGACGCCGGCGTGGAGCTCGATTCCCTCTACACCGCCGATGTCACCCGTACACTGCCGGTCAACGGCCGCTTCACGGCGCCGCAGCGCCAGGTCTATGAGGCGGTGCTGGAAGCCCAGCGCGCCGGCATCGCCGCCGCGCAGGTGGGTGCGGAGTTCGCCGACGTGCACCGGGCCTCGATCGCGGTCGTGGCCAAGTATCTGTGGGACTGGGGCATCCTGCCCGTGCCGCCGGAGGAAGCGCTGGGGCCCGACGGCGGCCAGCAGCGCCGCTGGATGGTGCACGGCACCTCCCACCACCTGGGCATCGACGTCCACGACTGCGCCCGCGCGCGGGCCGAGAACTACCGCCAAGGGACGTTGCAGCCCGGCATGATCATCACCGTGGAGCCCGGCATCTATCTGCGGGCCAACGACCAGCTGGTGCCCGACGAACTGCGCGGCATCGGCGTACGGATCGAGGACGACATCCTCATCACCGAGGACGGTCCGCGGGTCCTGTCCGACCAGCTGCCGGTGGAGCCGGACGCCATCGAGGAATGGATGGCGCAGCTGCTCGGCTGACCGGGACGGGCGTACGCCAGACCGACGCTCCCGGCGTACGCCCTCGACACGCAGTTCCGTGCGACAACGACGGTAACTTCCAGCACTTTGCTTCTCAGCGGCAAAACCCGTGAAGTTGCCGTCGTTTCTGCACGCTCACTCGAACTGGCGGGCCCGGAAGCCGGGCTTGCGGTTGAGGATCTCCATCGCTGCCGTCACCGACTTGTGCTCGCAGAGGACCTCGTACTGGGTGGCGACGGTCTGGCTGATCGAGGTGAAGTCGCGCCGGCCGCCCGACATCAGGTGACCCAGCGCCTGGAAGATCACGCCGACCACGATGCCGGCCAGCAGCGCGGCGAGGAAGGCAAACAGGATGGCCTCACTGGGGCTGAAGATCAGCATCATGATCGTCACCAGCACCGCGACGGTGACACCGGTCTGGACGCCCTGCAGGATGACGGTGCCCCAGGTCTTGCGGCCCAGCACCCGCTCCACCGACTTGAGGTTGGTGCCGACGATGCACAGCTGTCCCACCTCGAACTTCTCGTCCGCGAGGAAGTCGACGGCTTCCTGGGCCTCGGCGTACGTGTCGAACACTGCCAGCGAGCGGGGGAACTCCAACTCGAAGATCGAACCGGGTGCAGCCACAATTTCCTCCTCAGGACTGGCCCAACCCTAACCGGTGGGCCACCGGTCGGCGCAGCAGGTCAGCCCAGCGATCGGGACCGCCACCGCTAGGCTTCGCTTGTGACCAAAGCAACCTCGATCTTCGTGTCCCGGCTGCGCGGGCTGCCCCTGGTCGACAGCGATGGCAGCCAGCTCGGCAAGGTGAAAGACGTCGTCGTCCAGCTCCGTACGCCGCCGCAGCAGCCGCGGGTGCGCGGCCTGGTCGTCGAGTTGACCACCCGGCAGCGAATCTTCGTACCGATGATCCGGGTGCACAGCATTGGCGCCGAACAGATCGTCATCGCCGGCGTGGTCAACCTGCGCCGCTTCACCCGCCGTGACTTCGAGACGATTGTGGGTGAGGAACTCTTCGACAGGCCGGTCCGGCGGCACGGAGACAATGCCAAGTGGCAGATCTATGACGTGGCGATCGCCGAGGACCGCGCCCATGACTGGCTGGTCAACGAGGTCGCAATCAAGGAGGTACGCAAGCGGCGCCCCTTCCAGCGCGACAAGGGCCACATCTCGATCGTCGAGTGGCGCGACATCTACGAGGAGAGCGACAAGTCGAGCGCCAGCCAGGACACCACCGAGCAGATGATCGCCGAGTTGGAGGACCTCAAACCGGCCGACCTGGCTCGGGAACTGCACGAGATGAGCGGCGAACGCCGCCGCGAGATCGTCGGTGCGCTGGAGGACCACCTGCTGGCCGACGCACTGGAGGAACTGCCCGAGGATGAACAGGTCGCGCTGATCAGCACCCTCGACACCGAACGGGCCGCCAACGTCCTCGAGGAAATGGATCCCGACGACGCCGCCGACCTGATCCACGAGCTGCCGCCGCAATTCGCGGAGGACCTGCTGGGCCGGATGGACCCCGAGGAAGCCCAGGACGTACGCCGGCTGCTCACCTACGAGGAGCTTTCGGCCGGCGGCATGATGACCCCGGAGCCGGTGGTGCTGGGGATCGACGCAACCGTCGCCGAGGCGTTGGCCAGGGTCCGGGATCCTGAGGTCACCCAGGCGCTGGCCTGCATGGTCTTCGTGTGCCGCTCCCCGTTGGAGACGCCGACCGGCCGCTACGTCGGCGTCGTCCACTTCCAGCGACTGCTGCGCGAACCTCCCTCGACGATGGTGGCCGAACTGGTCGACACCGAGCTGGAACCCCTGCGACCCAACGCCGAATTGCATGAGGTGAGCCGCTTCTTCGCCTCCTACAATCTGGTGAGCGCACCGGTGGTGGATGAGAATCATCGACTGCTCGGCGCCATCACAGTGGACGACGTCCTCGATCACCTGCTGCCAGCTGACTGGCGCGGGATCCAGCTCGAGACCACCAGCCGCAACTGATTCGCCCCTGATTCGCCCTCACAACCGCCAGATCCGCCCCGCCAGGAGGTGTCACCATGCCAGTCGACCACGATGCGCTCAGCACACCCGGACGCCGTCAACCCTCGTTGCTGCCCCGCGTCAGCGTTGATGGTGATGCATTCGGTGCCTTTGCCGAGAGCTTCGCCCGCTTCATGGGCACCGCCCGCTTCCTGCTGTGGATGACGGTCTTCATCGTCGTGTGGGTGTCGTGGAACACCCTGCTGCCGGAGGCAGTCCGGTTCGACGAGTACCCCTTCATCTTCCTCACCTTCGCCCTGTCACTGCAGGCGTCCTACTCGGCGCCGCTGATCCTGCTGGCGCAGAATCGGCAGGAAGCTCGGGACCGGATCAGCGCCGAGGCGGACCGAGCCCAAGCCCGTCAGAGTCGCGCCGACACCGACTTCTTGGCCCGGGAGTTGGCCTCGGTGCGGTTCAACATCGGCGAGCTGGCGACCCGCGACTACATCCGTTCCGAGATGCGCGGCGACATGGCCGACGAGCTGGCCGACGCGGTCGCGGAGAAGGTGCTGGCCAGGCTCAGGGACGCCGACGCCCGCTGAGGCCCGATGTGAGGCAGACCGAACTGGCGTACATGTCACCAAGAACTACACTCGGGCGTTGTGACTGACTCCGAGGCCGACCTTCCGATCACCCCCATCGATCATCCGCTCGCCGAACCGTTGTGGCGGGCGTTGGGAGAGGTGAACGACCCGGAAATCCACCGCTCGATCACCTCTCTGGGCATGGTCGATCAGGTGATGATCGCTGAGGACAACTCCGTCACCGTACGCATCCTGCTCACCGTTGCCGGATGCCCGATGAAGGCGACACTCACCGAGGACGTCACCGCAGCCGCAAGCGGCGTCCCCGGCGTCGAGTCGGTCCAGGTCGACCTGGGTGTCATGACCGATGAACAGCGCGCCAACCTGCGCGACCACCTCACCGGCGGCGCCGTCGAGCGTGAGGTCCCCTTCGCCAAGCCGAGCTCACTGACCCGCGTCCTCGCGATCGCCTCCGGCAAGGGCGGCGTCGGCAAATCCTCCGTGACGGTCAATCTGGCGCTCGCTCTGGCCAACCGTGGCCTCACCGTCGGCGTCCTGGATGCCGACATCTACGGGCACTCAGTGCCGCCGATGCTGGGCATCGCCGATGCCCGCCCCACCGTCATCGAAGACATGATCATGCCAGTGCCAGCCCTGGGCCTGAAGGTGATGTCGATCGGGATGCTCAAGGAGGAACGAGGTCAGGTGGTGGCCTGGCGTGGTCCGATCCTCGACCGAGCGTTGCGCCAGATGCTCGCCGACGTCTACTGGGGCGACCTGGACGTACTACTCCTCGATCTGCCGCCCGGCACCGGCGACGTGGCGATCTCGCTGGGCCAGCGGCTCCCCAACGCCGACGTGGTCGTGGTGACCACCCCGCAGGAGTCGGCCACCGAGGTCGCCGAACGCGCCGGAACCATGGCCGGGATGATGAACCAACGGGTCGTGGGCGTGGTCGAAAACATGGCGTGGCTGGAGACACCGTGCCCGCACTGCGGTGAGCCGCATCGGGTCGAGGTCTTCGGCAGCGGCGGCGGCGAACGTACCGCCCAGGGTCTCAGCGCCACGCTCGGCTACGAGGTCCCGCTGCTGGCCCAGATCCCACTGGAACTGGCCTGGCGGGAGGGCAGCGACGAGGGCGTACCCGTGGTGGCGACCGATCCCGAGCGGCCCAGCGCCCGCGCCCTGACCGAGCTCGCCGCCTCCCTGGTCGGCACCGGGCGAGGCCTCCTCGGCAAGCGACTGGACCTCTCCCCGAACTGATATGGCGTCAGGTCGGCTGCGGCCATCGCAGCCGGCAGCTGATCAGGTCGCTTCGGGATCGAAGGGGACGGTGACCAGCGCCGCCTTGGCGCCGGCACCTCCCTTGCTGATCTCGTTGAAGTCCTTCGAGGCAGCGTCGAGGTCCTCGCGTACGCCATCGGCGGCGGTTTTCGCGAGGGCCTTGCCGTCGGCGAGGTCGGCCTTCACATCACTCAGCACCGGCTCCACGTCGTCGAGCAGATGCTTCTGGATGAAGGCCTTCGGGTTCAGGTCGCGGACATCAAGATCGGCGAATTCCGGGCCAAGCTCCTTGCGCAGCTGCGACTGGGCGTTGCCGGCCATGTTGCGCACGTAGTTGAAGACCTGCGCCGCCTTGCGCGCCAGCCGCGGAAGCTTGTCCGGGCCGAAGATGATGACAGCAAGGACGAGCAGTACGAGGAACTCGCCCGGATTGATGTCAAACACGGCTCCAATCTAGCCCGCTTCGCCAGCGAGGGTCACCATCGCAGTCGCCCGTGAACCATTACGTTCGTATTCCAATTCGATCTGGTCGCCGGGGACCGACCGCAGGATCGCCACGGTCACCTCGTCGGGGGTGGTCGTCAACGCGTCACCGACGCGGATGATCACGTCCCCCTCGCGCAATCCGGCCTGGCCCGCCGGACCATCCGCCTCGACCGAGGCGAGCCGGGCTCCCCCGCTGCCGGCATCGACCCTGGCTCGGATCACTGGTCGCTGCACCTCGCCGGTCTCGATGATCTGCTCGGCGACGGCGAAACCTTGGTTGATCGGGATCGCGAAGCCGAGCCCGACGTTGCCGCCCGGGGCGTCACTGGAACCGGCGGTGCGAATGGCGGCATTGATGCCGATCACCCGGCCGTGTTCGTCGACCAACGGCCCCCCGGAGTTGCCGGGGTTGATGGCCGTGTCGACCTGCAGCGCATCCAGATAGGTGGTCGGGCTGGTTTCGCTCGGGATGGCGACGGCGCGATGCTTGGCCGACACGATGCCGGCCGTGAAGGTCCCGCTGAGGCCGAAGGGGGCACCAGCGGCGTACGCCTGCTGCCCGACCCGGACCGCGTCGCTGTCGCCGATCTCCAGTGCCTGGACGCCGTCGGGGACACGGGCTCGCAGCACCGCGACGTCGTAGGTCGGTGACTGGCCCAGCACCTCCGCGTCCACGGTGGTGCCGTCTGCGAAGGTGACCGTCACCTTGCCGTCGCCCTCAACGACATGGTCGTTGGTGATGATGTGTCCGGCCTCGGCGTCGACGATGAAGCCCGAGCCAACGCCTTGGCCCTCGGCGGTGCGCATCTGGATGGTGACGGTGCTGCCCAACACCCGGTCGGCGACCTCTTCGGGCCTCTGCGGCTCGGTCGGAGCCGGTGACGATGTCGGGGCCGTGGCTGTCGGCGTCGGATCCGGTGCTGGTCCGGCGCCCAGTCGGGTGCCGAGATAGCCGCCACCGAGGCCCACGATCAAGGCCAGTGCCACACAGACCGCGACGATGGTCCAGTTGCGCCGCTTCGTCGGCCGGGGGGAGGTCAGACTGACGGTCGAGTCGGAGTCCGTACGCGGCTGCTGCCCGTACTGCTGCGACTGCCCGTACTGCTGCCCGTAGTGCTGTCGAGGCGGCTCGTACTGCTGCTGGTACTGCTGCTGCGGGTCATGGTTGGACTGCCCGTCATGCGCCTGCTGATCAAACTGCGGCTGTCGATCAAACTGCGGCTGCTGCTGCCCGTACTGGTCCGGCTGCCCGTACTGCTGTTGCCCGTATTGATCGTGTTGTCCGTGAGGTGGCTGCTGGTGCTGACCCTCGCCGTACTGGGGCTGGCCGTGCTGACCCTCGCCGTACTGGGGCTGGCCGTACTGGGGCTCCCCGTACTGAGGGCCCTCACCCCAGCCCCAGCCGGATTCCTGACCGCGATCGTGCGGCCAGTTGCCGCTCATCGGATCCCCACCACGTCGGCGATGTGTTCCCAACCGCTCAACACCCGCGCGGCCGGAGCCGTGGCGCCGCCATCGGGCTTGGGGAGGTCGTCCAACAGTTCCGCCACCAGCCAAGGCGGCCCGTCGGTGACCACGGTGAAGACCTGGTCGCCGGACTGCCAGCTGACCGTGGTCGTCAGCCCGACCGAGGTCCACCGCATGCTGTCCGGGTTGTACGTCATCCCCTCCGGCTCCTCCAGCACGCCGCGCTGCTGGAAGACCGTCACCGTCGACAGCGCGGACCCGTAGACCGACGCAACCAGGCCGGGCTCGCTGGGGTCGTCGACCCGGAGTCGCTGCAGCGGCAGCCCGCGCAACTCGGCCTCACAGTTCCAGCCGGCCCGGCGCAGGTCCTGGGCCGAGGCGATCGGCAACGACAGGGTCGGGCGTACCGACAGGTTGGGCGGCAACATCAGCAGCGGCTGGGTGGCGGTGGTGACCCGGATCGAGGTGAAACCGGACGACTCGTGCACCCTGCCGTGGCCGTCGTACGCCTCCTGCCACAGCACCAGTCCAGTGCGGGCGTCCAACCACCAGCGCTGCCACACCATCGAACCGCTGCGCGCCTCGACCAGGTCGACACTGCGGCCGGCGATGGTGTCGCTGGAACGCCAAGCGGTCAGTTCGGCGCCAGCGGTGGTGTCGCGCTTCGGGTCGAACTCCCGGGCCGGCAGCATCCCCTCGAAGACCGGGTGGTGGCCGCCGACCGCGACGAAGGTGCCGTCGCCAGCCTGATGATGGACCTGGACCGGCACCGTCAGCACTCCGTCGGCGCCGAACGAGCGTACGACCTGACTGCCGCTGTAGGAGACGTCGGTGGTCTGGGCACGTTCCAGCACCTGCCACGCAGCCGGTCCGCGCAGCGCAGCTCCGGTGGGATGCCACCGCTGTGGATCGATCCGGGTGATGAGGGGGTCCAGGAAGCGTTGCGCCGTGCCGGCGCTCAACATCATCGCCGCGGTACGCCCGGGCGTGGTCAGGGCGCTGCGCTGGACCTCGGGATATTCCTGCCTGACCAACTCCAGCGGATCGGTGGCCTCGACCGGCCGCGGCGCCGCCAGCCAGCCGACCGAGACGAAGGTCATCATCAACCCGACCACGATCAGCGTGGCACCGGTCACCTGCCGATATCGCTGCCGTCGGGTGCTGGGCAGCCGGCCCCCGGTGCCGGGCCCGTCGAAGGCTCGGGTGTAGAGCGGCGCGTCGGCACTGGCTCCGGCGATCGCGGTGAGACGTGACAGATCCAGACCCCCCGGCACCGAACTGTCGGCGCCGGAGGCAACCGTCTCGCGTACCCGTCGCAATTCGGCGACCTCGGCACGGCAGGCCTCGCAACTGACCAGATGGGCGCTGACCCGCACGGCGTCGGCGTCATGGAGGGAATGGTCCAGCCAGGGCGACAACGACTCGACCCATTCGTCGCAGGCGTGCCATTCAGATGGGGTCACTGGACTCACCGCCCCAACTGACCGGACTCGACGGAAATGCCGCGGTAGCGCTGCCCTTCCCGCTCAGGCTGTCGATGGGCCAACGATTCGCGCAGCTGCGCTCGGGCGCGGGAGATCCGGGAACGGACGGTCCCCACGCGAATGTCGAGCACGTCGGCGATCTCGTCGTAGGTCAGGCCCTCGATGTCACACAGCACCACCGCCGCCCGAAACTCCGGCTTCAGCGAGGCCAACGCCTGTTCGACGTCGGCTTCCAACCCCTCCACCCCGTCGGTGGGACGCGGGCCATCACCGGACAGCCGGTCATCGGCATGCTCGGGGAGCCGGTCGAACCGGATCCGCTGCCGGCGCCGGGCCTGATCGAGGAAGAGGTTGGTGGTGATGCGATGCATCCAACCCTCGAGGGTGCCCGGCTGGAAGGTGTGCAGCGAGTTGAACACCTTGACGAAGACGTCCTGGGTGAGGTCCTCAGCGTCGTGCTGGTTGCCGGTCAGCCGATAGGCGAGGCGATGGACGCGCGCGCTGTGCTCTTCGACGAGCTGCTGCCAGGTGGGGGGCTGCCACGCTTCCGCGTCCTCTGAGGGGGCAGGCTGAGGGGTCTTGCCACGCCATCGCGTCAGCTTGTCGCGCACGCGGCCCCCTTCCGCCAATTCGGCCGTCAAGGATCCAACGATCAAACCCTCGAAAGTGTTCCCGCCCGTGAAGATCATTCAGGCAGGTCGCCAGTCTACGCGACTCAGGTCCGTGGCGGGTTCGGCAGCGGGAGACCGGCCGCGGTGATCGCGGCCAGGAAGTCGTCGACCAGCGCGACCGGCGGGTCGGCCAGCGGGGCCCGCAGCTCGCCCAGCGACCAACCGCAACGATTCAGGGTCGCTTTGACCATCATGCAGCCCTGACTGGCGAAGACCCCGGTGAAGACCGGCAGCGTACGCCGATAGAGCTCCAGCGCCTCGGTGGTGCGGCCGGCGGTGAAGTCGTCGATCACCTGGGCCATCGCCACACCGCTGACGTGGGTGGAGGTGCCGATCACGCCATGTCCGCCGACCGCCATCAGCGGCAGCGTGATGCCGTCGTCGCCGGCCCAGTAGCGCAGCCCGGTCGCCGCCATCACCTGGGCCGATTCGACCGGATCGCCCTTGGCATCCTTCACCCCAACGATCCTGGGATGGTCCGCGATCGCCGCGAAGGTGTCCGGGCTGACCGGGATCCCGGAGCGGTGCGGAATGTCGTAGATGATGACGGGCAGATCGGTGGCGTCGGCAACGGCCCGGAAGTGGGCCGGCAGCAGGTCCTGGGGTGGCCGCGAATAGTACGGCGTGACAACCAGAAGTCCATGGGCCCCGGCATCGGCGGCCTGCCGGGCCAGTTCGATGGTGTGGTCGGTGGAGAAGGTACCGGCGCCGGCAACCACCTCACAGCGGTCCCCCACCTCGTCGACGACGGCAGCCAGCAGCGCCGCCTTTTCCTCATCGGTGGTGGTCGGCGCCTCGCCGGTGGTGCCGTTGACCACCAGGCCGTCGTTGCGTTGCTCATCCACCAGATACGCCGCCAGCGCACGTGCCTCGTCGAGATCGACCCGGCCGTCGCTTGCGAAGGGAGTCACCATGGCGGTCATGAGTCGTGCGCTGAGCATGGGCCCATCGTAGGGGTCCTGCCCGACAACACCGGGTAAGGCCCGCGGATCGCCTGCCGTCGGCCTGCCGCGCGGCGTACGCAAACTCTCAGGGCCACCTTTAAGGTGGGCGAACCCGACGGCGGTCCTTGGTAGTTTCGTCCCGCCGACTTGAAGGAGCAGCCGTGAATCACGCACGCAAGGGCCGCGCGCCCAAGGCAGCCTCGTGGACGTGGGCCGAGACCCTGTCACCGGGCAGCGAGCCCGCCACCGCGGCGCGCGCCGCAGCCCACGATCTGGGCATCGACTGCGTCAGCGAAGGCGTCGCCGCCGCGCTGACCGTCATGGCAGCCGCCATCAACGCAACTGCCGTCGTCGAGATCGGCACCGGCGCCGGAGTGTCTGGGCTGGCCCTGTTTGACGGGATGAACCCCGAAGGCGTGCTCACCAGCGTCGACATCGAGACCGAGCACCAGTTGCATGCCCGACAGGCCTTCACCCAGGCCGGCCTGCCGCGGCAGCGTTACCGTCTGATCGCCGGCGAGGCGCTGACGGTGCTGCCCAAGCTCAGCGATTCGGCGTACGACATGGTCCTCATCGACGGCGACAAGCTGGAGTACGGCGAGTACGTCGAGCAGGCGCTGCGGCTGCTGCGTCCCGGCGGCGTGTTGGCGCTGCACCACGCGCTGTGGTCGGACAAGGTCGCCGACAAGAACAACGACGAGGACGAGACCATCATCATCCGCGAGGCGGTCGAGGCGATCACCGAGAACGAGGACCTCAGCCTGGCGCTGCTGCCGGTCGGCGACGGCCTGTTGCTGGCCGTACGCCGCTGACCAACCTCAGGTTCGCGGGCCAGCTGACCCTCAGGCGGGGAAGACCTCGACCGACTTGCCCACCACGGTGACGCCTCCGGGCGAGACGTGGAAGCCACGAGCCTGGTCGGCATCGGGGTCGACACCCACCTCGGCGCCGTCGTGAATGACGACGTTCTTGTCCAAGATCGCCTTGTGCACCACGGAGCTGCGGCCCACCCGGACACCGTTCATCAGGACCGACTGGTCCACTTTGGCCCACTTCTCGATCCGCACCCGCGGCGACAGCACCGACCGGTCCACGTCGCCGCCCGAAATGATGCTGCCGGCACCGACGATGGAGTCCTCGGCGGTGCCCCGCAAGGTGAACTTTGCGCCCGGCATCTGCTCCTGATGGGTCCAGATCGGCCAGTCGGCGTTGTAGAGGCTGAAGTCCGGATCCACCGAGACCAGGTCCATGTGGGAGTCGTGGTAGGCGTCGATGGTGCCCACGTCACGCCAGTAGTCGCGATCCCGTTCGGTGCTGCCCGGCACGGTGTTCTCGGTGAAGTCGTAAACCTGGGCCTGATCCTGCTCGACGAACCGCGGCACGATGTCGCCGCCCATGTCGTGGCGGGCCGACGGGTCCCGGGCGTCGTCCTCGAGGGCCTCGACCAGGGCATCGGTGGTGAAGATGTAGTTGCCCATCGAGGCGAAGCTCTCGTGGGGCGAGTCGGGCAGCCCGGGCGGGTCGGCCGGCTTCTCCAGGAAGGAGCGGATGGTGTTGTCCGATCGCGCGTCGATGATGCCGAAGGCACTGGCCCCTTCCCGGGGCACCCGGATGCCGGCCACCGTGCAGCCCAGCCCGGAGTCCTTGTGCGCCTGGAGCATCTGCCCGACATCCATCCGATAGATGTTGTCGGCGCCGAACACGACGACGTACTTCGGGGCGGCGTCACGGATCAGATTCATCGACTGGAAGATGGCATCGGCGCTGCCCTGGAACCAGCGCGGACCGAGCCGCTGCTGAGCCGGCACCGGGGTGACGAAGTTGCCCAGCAGCGTCGACATCCGCCAGGTCAGCGAGATGTGACGGTCCAGCGAATGGGACTTGTACTGGGTGAGCACGCAGATCTGACGCAGCTCCGAGTTGACCAGATTGGACAGCACGAAGTCGATCAGCCGGTAGGTGCCGCCGAACGGCACCGCGGGCTTCGCTCGGTCGGCCGTGAGCGGCATCAGCCGCTTCCCCTCGCCGCCGGCCAGAACGATTGACAGCACATCCCCGTTTGCCATGAGGCACACGCTATCCAATGCCGGAGACAGGATCTGCGCAGGGTCAATGACAGAACGCCACACAGGTGTGGAACGATCGCCCCATGTCTGACAGGTTCGGCCGCGTGGCCATTCTGACTCGTGAATATCCGCCGCAGATCTACGGCGGCGCCGGCGTCCATGTCGGCCAGCTGGTGCCCCAGCTCCGTGCCCTGTGTCCGGTCGAGGTGCACGCCATGGGCGAGCCGCGTGAGGGCGCAGCGACCTATCCCGAGACCTTCCCCGAGGGCGCCAATGCGGCATTGCGGGTGCTCGGCACCGACCTGGCGATGGTGGCTGGGCTGGGCGAGGTGGATCTGCTCCACTCCCACACCTGGTATGCCAACATGGCTGGTCATCTGGGCGGCCTGTTGCGTGACATCCCCCACGTCGCCACCGCACACTCCCTGGAGCCCTTCCGACCCTGGAAGGCCGACCAGCTCGGTGGCGGCTACCGGCTGTCATCGTGGGCCGAAAGCACCGCCTTCCACGGCGCCGACGCGGTCATCGGGGTCTCCGACGGCATGCGCGGCGACATCCTGCAGGCCTACCCCGACCTGGATCCCGACCGGGTCCATGTGGTGCGCAACGGCATCGACACCGAGGAGTTCAAGCCGGACCAGGGCACCGACGCGGTCGAGGCGATCGGGATGGACCCCACCCGCCCCTCGGTCGTCTTCGTGGGTCGGATCACCCGCCAGAAGGGCGTCATCCACCTGGTTCGCGCCGCCCGCCAGCTCGACCCCGAGATCCAGCTGGTGTTGCTCGCCGGCGCCCCGGACACCCCTGAGATCGCCGCCGAGGTCGGCGCCGCGGTACGCGAGCTGCAGGCCAGCCGACCCGGCGTGATCTGGGTGCAGGAGATGCTGCCGCGTGAATCCGTACGCCAGGTGCTCAGCCATGCCACCGTGTTCGCCTGTCCCTCCATCTATGAGCCGCTCGGCATCGTGAACCTCGAGGCGATGGCCTGCGAGACCCCGGTGGTCGCCAGCGCGGTCGGCGGCATCCCCGAGGTGGTCGCCGACGGCACCACCGGCCGACTGGTCGACTACCCGGGGCCCGAGGACGAGGCGGGCTTCGAGGCTGCGCTTGCAGCCGCGCTCAACGACGTGGCCGGCGATCCGGATCGGGCCGCGGAGTGGGGCCGCGCCGGTCGGCAGCGCTGCATCGACGAGTTCAGCTGGGCGAGCATCGCCGAGCAGACCATCGACGTCTACCAGGCAGCGAAGGCGCACCACGAGAGCAGCTGAGCCGAGCAGCAGAAAGGACCCCCGGGACAATGGTCCGGGGGCCCTTCTGATCGGTTGAGGAGTTCTCTCAGCCGATGACGCCCTTGAGCGCCTCGGCCAGCTCGGCAGCCTCGGTCGCGTTGACCTCGACGACGAGTCGTCCACCGCCTTCGGCCGGGATCCTGATGACGATCGATCGGTTCTCCTTGGTGACCTCGATCGGTCCGTCACCGGTACGGGGCTTCATCGCAGCCATGTCGCATCCTCAGCTTTCATCGGTTGTCCTGACCCCATTATTCCCCATCGGCCGGCTGCGGTTCCAACCTACGAACCTCAGGGCCGGCGCCGGCGTCCAGTTCGGCGCGCAAATCGTCGCGTTCACGGCGAAGTTCTCGCAGCTCCTCGGCGCCCCGCGCCAGAAGTTCATCCACTTGTCGCATGTCGTACCCACGGATGACCACCGCGAAGCTCGCCTCGTCCAACGTCGCGGGCTCGATCGGGTCCGGGATCAGCGGTTCGTAGCTGTCGCTGACCGGTTCGGGTGGCATCTCGCCACCGCGACCCTGTGCGACCAGGACGGTGATGCCGATGACGCCCACGGCCAGCACGACGATTGCCCACTCCATGGACCTCAGCCTAACGGGACAGGCGGCTCGCCGGAGGTCACCCAGCTGACCGCTTCTTCGACGTCATCGGTGACCTTGTAGAGCTCGATGTCCCCGGGACTGATGGTGCCCATCCCCACCAGGGTGTTCTTGATCCAGTCCAACAGCGGCCCCCAGAAGTCGGTGCCGAAGAGCACGACCGGAAACTGGTGGACCTTGCCGGTTTGCACCAGGCACAGCGCCTCGAAGAGTTCGTCCATGGTCCCGAAGCCGCCGGGCATCACGACGAACCCTTGGCTGTAGCGCACGAACATCGTCTTGCGGGCAAAGAAGTAGCGGAAGTCGATCGGCAGGTCGATGTACGCGTTGAGGCCCTGTTCGTGAGGCAGGTCGATCCCCAACCCCACCGAGCGGGCGCCGACGTCGCGGGCCCCCCGGTTGGCCGCCTCCATGATCCCGGGCCCGCCGCCGGTGATGACGGCGTAGCCGCGCTCCCCCAGTGCCGCGCCGATGGCCCGGCCAGCGGCGTACCAGGGGTGGTCCTCGGGCGTACGCGCGGAGCCGAAGACGCTGATCGCCGGGCCCAACTCGGCCAACCGCTCAAAGCCCTGGACAAACTCGGACTGGATCCGCAGCACCCGCCACGAATTCGTGACGGATGCCTCTGCGCCGTGGCCCTGCAGCAGGTCACGGTCGGCGGAATCCTGGTATCGGCTGGCGTGTGGTGCGGTCATCGGGTCTCCTTCGGACAGTCGGACGAGGATCAGGCCGGCAAGGTGTCGGCAGTACTTGTCCCGCCGTTGCCGAGCCAGGCGGTCAGGGCGCGCGAGCACGCGTACAGGTCGCTGACCGGGCAGAACTCGTCGTCGGCGTGGGCCTTGCTCGGGTCGCCGGCACCGTAGTTGACCGCCGGGATGCCGAGTTCGGTGAAGCGCGCGACGTCGGTCCAGCCAAACTTGGGGGCCGGCTCTCCTCCGACGGCACGGACAAATTCCTGGGCCAGCGGCCGGTCCAGGCCGGGGCGGGCCGGCGGGCCGAAGTCGGTCCACACCAGCTCGTAGCCCGCCAGCACCCGGGCCACCTCAGCCTTGGCGGATGCCTCGTCCTTGTCGGGCGCGAAGCGATAGTTGATCGTCACGGTGCAGGCATCGGGCACCACGTTGGTGGCGATACCGCCGGTGATCCCGACCGCGTTGAGGCCTTCGCGGTAGGTCAGCCCGTCGACGTCGACCTCGGGCGGCTGGTAATCCTCGAGCCTTTTGAGGACATCCCAGACGTGGTGGATCGCGTTGTCCCCCATCCATGCGCGGGCCGAGTGTGCGGCCCGTCCGGTGACCGTCACCTCAGCACGCAGCGTGCCCTGGCAGCCGCCCTCGACGACGGCGTTGGAGGGCTCCATCAGCACGGCGAAGTCCCCGACCAGCCACTCCGGATGGTTGCGCGCCAGCCGGCCCAGCCCGTTGCGGGACTCCTCCACCTCCTCGAGGTCGTAGCAGACCCAGGTCACATCCCAGCGTGGTTCGGTGAGCAACACTGAGGTCTGCAGCAGCACCGCCAACCCGCTCTTCATGTCGCAGGCGCCGCGCCCAATGATCCGGTCCTGGTTGGTGCCGCGGTCCAACCGCACCGAGGGCAGATTGTCGGCCACGGGCACGGTGTCGAGGTGGCCGGCGATGATGACCCGCTGCGGGCGGCCCACGTCCGTACGCGCCACCAGCGCGTTGCCGTCACGCTCGACCTGGAGGTGGTCGGCCCCCTGCCAGGCCCGCTCCACGGCGTCGGCCAGCTCGGCTTCATTGCCGCTGACTGATTCGATGTCCATGAGGGCCTGCAACAGGTCGGGCAGATCGGCCCTCAGGTCCAGTTCCGGGGGATGATTCTCTGCGGTGCTCACGCCTTCACCCTACGGGTAAAGTTTCCGCCATGACGTCTGCTCCAGTTGCCATGTCCACTGCCACGACCCCCGATCCCGGCGCCGCCGAGAGCCGCCGGGCATGGGGGTGGGCGCTGGTCACGCGCCACGACAACGGCGAGGTGTTGGACGCCTGGTTCCCGGTCCCCGAGCTCGGTGCGGCGCCGGCCGACGCCGCTTCCCCAGAGCTGCCGTCGGGCCGCGACGAGTTGCGCCAGGTCACCACCGAGCCGGTGCTGGTCGAGATCGACCTGGACGCCGCGCCGGCGGACACTGTCGACGCGTGGCTGCGGCTGCACCTGCTGAGCCACCGGTTGGTCCAGCCCCACGGGCTGTCGATGGAGGGCATCTTCGCCAAGCTCACCAATGTGGTCTGGACCAGCTTCGGCCCCTGCTCGACCCAGGACTTCGAGGCCACCCGGGCGCGCCTGCGTACGCGCGGCCACGTCTCGGTCTTCGGCATCGACAAGTTCCCGCGGATGACCGACTACGTCGTCCCCTCCGGCGTACGGATCGCCGACGCCGATCGGGTACGCCTGGGCGCCCACCTGGCCGAGGGCACCACTGTCATGCACGAAGGCTTCGTCAACTTCAACGCCGGCACTCTGGGTGCCAGCATGGTCGAGGGCCGGATCAGCGCCGGCGTCACCGTCGGGGACGGCTCCGACGTCGGCGGCGGCGCCTCAATCATGGGCACCCTGTCCGGCGGCGGCACCCAAACCATCACGATTGGCGAGGGCTGCCTTCTCGGCGCGGAGTCCGGGGTGGGCATCAGCCTGGGCGACAACTGTGTCGTCGAGGCGGGGCTCTATGTCACCGCGGGCACCAAGGTCACGGTCGTGACGGCCGATGGCGAGTCGGCCGTCAAGGCCCTCGAACTCTCGGGACGTTCCGACCTGCTCTTCATCCGCAACTCCGTGACCGGCCGCGTCGAGGCCCGCAGCCGGGTCGGTGGCCGCGTCGAGTTGAACGCCGACCTGCACGCCAACTGAGATGGCCCCGAAACCCCGTTGGGGCCGCGGGCTGCTCGGGGTGGGCTGTCTCGGGATCGCTGTGCTCCTCTTCGGCGGGGTGGTCTGGGCGGCGTGGACCTTCACCCGCACCTCCCGGCCGCCCTCCCCGCTGGAGGACCAATGCCGGATCACGGCCGTGGTCGACGGCGAAGAGCACACCGTACGCCTGACCACCGAGCAGGCCGAGAACGCCGCGATCATCGTCGGGATTGCGCTGCAGCGGGGGCTGCCCGCGCGGGCCGCGACCATCGCGATCGCCACGGCGTACCAGGAGTCGGGGATCCGCAACATCGACTACGGCGATCGGGACTCCATCGGCCTCTTCCAGCAGCGGCCCTCGCAGGGCTGGGGCACCGTGGAGGAGATCATGGATCCGTACTATTCGGCCGGCAAGTTCTATGACGCGCTGGTGAAGATCCCCAACTGGCAGACCGGCGACATCAACGACGTGGCCCAGGCGGTGCAGCGCTCGGGCGTACCGGAGGGCTACCGCAAGCACGTCACCAATGCCCGCGCGATCGGTAGTTCGATGACCGGCCACAGCCCGGCCTCGTGGACCTGCCACCACTCCAGCCCGGCGGCCGCCGACCCGGACGGACTGCGCGACTATCTCGACAAGACGCTGGGCGCCGGGGTCACCGGTGAGATGAGCGTCGTGGATCGACAACTGGAGGCCCGCCCGCCCGAGCCGCGGCTCGCGTGGGCGGTCGCCGTCCAGGGTGTCGCGCAGGGCTCCCGCTTCGGCGTCGCCTCTGTGACGCTGGAACAGCAGCGCTGGCAACTCGCCGATGACGGGCTGCCGGACTGGCAGCCGATCGACGTGGCCATCGAGGGCGTCGCGATCGGGTTTTGAGCGGGGTGGGGCGGCGCCGCGGCGTGCGCAACCACAGCAGGCTGTAGATATGCAGGTGAAACGGCCCAGATCACCTGCGTAGCGGCTGGCGACTGTAGTTGTGCGCGTCCGGAGGGAGCCGGCGTACGCCCTGGAGGCCGGCTGCGCTGGAAGTCAGCTCGGGTGGGGTGCCGGTTGGGGTCAAAGACGCAGCAACGAAGGCGTGGGTCGGGTTGGGCGGTCGCCGCGGCTTCCCCCGTGCGCAACGACGCGTTGCTGTAGTTGTGCAGGTCGAATGGCCCGAATCACCTGCGCAGGCACGCGATGCTGTAGTTGTGCAACCGCGGGTTCGCTGCGTACGCCTGGGCCCCGGTTACGTGGAGGCCGGCGCGGCGAGGGTGCCGGTTGGGGTCAAAGACGCAGCAACGAGGGGCGTGGAGTCGGGCCGGCCTGCAGCTGCGGCTGGGCCGTGCACAACGACGCGATGTTGTAGATGCGCAGGTCAAATGGCCCGAATCACCTGCGCAGGCACGCGATGCTGTAGTTGTGCAGGGCCTGGCTCGCGTACGCCGTGGCAGAACTTCAACATGTTGAGGTTTACGTCCCGGATCAGCCGATTCGGGGCCAACAAGCTCAACATGTTGAGCTTTGGTGCGCCGCAACTGCCGCGCCTGCGGCCTCTATCGCGGACGGCGCCCAGCCACGGCACTACACCCCGAACCTCTCGAGTTTGTGTTCGATTGCTCGCCGTTTTCTCTAGTATTTGTCGGGGCCATCAGGTAAGCTGAAGGCACTCAATCGAACACCGTTTCGAACCAGTCAGGAGGTGAACCCCATGACCGATCCGCACACCGCAGCAGCGTTGAATGTGATCTCTGAGATCCGTGCCGCCCGGCAGGAGAAGCTGCAGGCGGAGGCGCGGGAGTTCATGAAGGTCGCCGAGTTCGCCGATCTGTACGACGCCGACTGGTACGCGATCGAATACCCGAACGGCCCCGGGCCCGTCGGGGAACGGTTGGTCCGCCCCGGCGGAGAAGGTACGCCGCTGGTCGGCGAGTTCTGTGTCCTCGAGCTCGGTGCCGCTCTCGGGATGTCGGGGGACGAGGCTCATGTCGAGCTGGCTCACGCATTGGCGTTGCGGCACCGATTCCCGAAGACCTGGGAAGTGCTCGGGGAAGGCAAGCTGCGGGTGTGGCAGGTGCGCCGCCTCATCGGCGAAACCCGCGAACTGTCGGTGGAGCTGTGCACCAAGATCGATGCGCAGGTCGCCGAGTTCGGGACCTCGATGGGCAAACAAGCCCTGAAGAACATGATCGAAGCCATCGTCCTCGAACACTCACCCGAGGCCGCCCAGACCGCGCATGAGGCCCAGCTCGCCGGCCGGCACGTCACGATCGACCACCGCGGCGACGGCGTCGTCCGTGAAATCCATGCCAGCGTCGACGTGACCACCGCGATCCGCCTGGATGCACAACTCAATCGGCTCGCGACGATCATCGGCCAGAGCCAACTCCGCAACCGGCAAGCCGAGGCAGCTGTGGGTGATGTGCCGGCGACGATGGATCCCCGTGAGGTCCGGCGCGCCCTCGCGCTGGGGATCCTCGCGACGCCGGCTCGGGCGCTGCACCTGCTCCAGGAATCCTTGATCGACGCCCTCGACGATGCCGAGCTCGATCTGGCCCCCGACCAGAGCCACCTCGAGGACGGGGGCGGCGAGGCTGCGGCTGCACAGGGCCCCGCGGTCGGCTGCCCGATGGCGAGTTCACCGGCCCACACGTGCGGTCAGGTCACCGTCGACCCCGCCAAGCTGCTCCCCAAGGCGAAGCTGGTGGTCCATGTGACCGATGCGAGCTTGAAGGACGGCGGTGTTGCCCGCGTCGAGGGCGTCGGACCGGTCCTGACCAGCTGGCTGACGGACCTGTTGTCCGACTCACACGTCACCGTCCGGCCAGTCCTCGCCCCGGACCAGGCCTGGGCGACCGAGGCGTACGAAATCCCCGAAGCCATGCGCGAATGGGTCACCCTGCGGAATCCGAGGTCGATGTTCCCGTTCTCCAACCGCAACAGCGGTCATCTCGACATCGACCACACCCAACCCTGGGCGCTCCCACCACTCGCGATCCTGCCCGACCCAGATCCACCGGACGGTGAGCCGCCGGACCGGCATCCACCCGACGGCCATCCACCAGAGGACCTGCCACCAACCCGGCCCGGGAACCTCGCACCGCTCGCCCGCAAGGAACACCGAGCCAAAACCCACGCCAGCTGGCACGTCGTCCAACCCAGCCCAGGCATCCTCCTGTGGACCTCACCCCTCGGCTTCCAATACCTCGTCACCGCCAGCCACTGCTGGCTGATCCACGACCCCCACGACACCATCAACGAGGACGCCGCCGCAGCCGCGGCCTGAACACCACCACCTGACAGCCCCGGGCAACACCGGGGGCCATCAGGCTGCCGAGTCGCTCGCCCAGATCACGAGTCCTGCCCGACTCGCACGGACAGCCATGACGCTGGCATCCAGCGGTCTCAACAGACCGGCTGCGGACGCGCTGGCGACGCTGGCCCAGAGATCGACAGGCACCCTTCGGACCTGTGCAACCCCGTCCTGCAGGTCGCGCTTCGGTCACGCTGGGGCAACGCCCGCTTGATCCTGTCTCTCGACGAAGATGGACGCGTCATCACGGCGACGTGGTTCGTCTGGGCTGAACGAAGCGTCGATAGGCTGGCCGATCTGTTTCGGCGGCTCAACCTCGAGTTGGGTATGCCGACCGAAGCGTCTGCGTCGTCCCCGACGCCGACAGTTGCTGCCCACGGCCTCGGCATGATCGAGACGTATCGACACCTCGAGAATGAGGCTCATCAGCGGGGCTCGGCCTGCGTTCAGCTCAGCCTCAGATCTGTCGCGCCCCAAGAGCACTGAACTCATCGCGCACCGAGCACGCCCGTCGCCCCGGCTACCGCTGCTCGTGGCCTGACCCCCTTTTGTAGGTCCAGTCATTGTGAGAGTTGTCCTGTTGCTCGAGGCTTCGGGCAGGGAGACTGGTCAGATCATGACAAACAGAAGGAAGCGTCACACGCCGGAGCAGGTGGTTCG
>NZ_NMVJ01000007.1 GCF_002250565.1 Parenemella sanctibonifatiensis | reverse complement strand
CCGGCATCATTCAAAGCGCTTCCTGGAACCTGTGGCAATTCGTTCCGGCCGGCATGCTTCTGGTATGATCGGCCAGCTGCAGTTAGCCCATTTCTGTCGGGCAGCTGACCAGCAGCCGCGAGGTCGTCGAGACCGGGGAAACAGTCATTGTGGACAAGGACCCGGGAGTTCCCGACGTGGTAGGTGTGGATGTTCGCGACGGAGAGGTTGTATGCGGCCCCTGATCCTGCGTTTGGTGTGGTTCCGGTGACGGTGTGGGTGGCGCCGTCGGCAGTAAGGACTTGGTCGCCGGGTTGGAGTTGGTCGGCGCGGATGAAGGCCTTGTTGGTGGTGGACCAGAAGGGGTGGTCCTCGGTGGTGGTGATGGTTTCGGTCTCGAGGTGGAGGTTGGTGAAGGTGTCGTCGTGGATCCAGACTTGCTCGACGGCGGTCTCGATTTGTTCACCGGTTTCGGGGTCGGTGGCGGTGACGAGGTCACCTGGCTTGATCTCGCTGATGGCTTTGGCAGTGCCGTCGCCCATCAGGACCTGCGTGGTGGCGCCGAAGGAGCACATGCGGGCCGCGGTGCGGTTGGATGTACTTGGCACGACCCGGGGTGCCACTCTTGGGAGCCTCGGACTCAGCGTTTTCGCGGCGCCTTTGGCGCCTGTTGCGGCGATTTTCCCGCCTCCGCCGGGTATGGGGAGGATGGATAGCGCGAGGAGGGCGGGGTCGATGGGTTCTCCGGTGATGGCGGTTTCGGCGAGGTAGCCGAGTCCGGAGAAAGCAGCGCCGGCGAGGACGCACCCGGCGCCGGCGGTGCCCAGGCAGACTGCGGTGGTGGCGACGATGGGCAGGACGGTGCCGACGGTGAAAGCCAGGAGTCTCTTGCCTGCGTCGAGTAGTAAGGCCAGGCGTTCTTCGGGCGTCTTGGGGCAGGGGATAAAGCCGTGGTTTCCGCCCATCGTGAAGTCTGGGGTGAACTTTCCTGTTTTGGAGTCGATGGTGTTCTCGATGACTCCGCAGGGGCGTTCCAGCTGGGCGAGGGGTGGGGTGTTGGTGGTGGGTCGCTGAACAGGTTGCAGGTCGATTCCGGCGACGGTCGGTGGTTTTGACTCGTCGATCGCGGGGCTCTGCATGGGCAGTTGTGCAGGGGGTGGTGGTGTGTAGGTGGTGATGTCGCCGGGGTTGGTGAGGTGCCAGGTGGGGTCGTTGAAGTTGGTGGGGGTGGCGATGGGGGCTGGGGTGGTGGGTCCGCGGCCGGTGGTTTTTGGGGTGGTGGTGCGGGGGGTGTTGCCGGGGCGGCTGGTTCCGATGCGGGACTTGCTGGGTGATCGATAGGTGGGGGTCGTGTGGTGGGTGGCTGTGGAGGGGATGTTGCGGGTGGCGTCGGCGATGGCGCCGGCGATGCCACCGCATCCGATGGACATGGAGCGGATGTGTCCGCCGCCGCCTGGGCAGGCTCGGGTGCCGGTGGGGTCGTTGTTGGTGATGGGGTTGTTGTGGGCGTAGTGGTAGAGGTTGGCGGTTTCGGTGATGGTGGGGCGGGTGGGGTCGGGGGTGAGGAAGGTGGCGGTGGTGGGGTCATACCATCGGGCGCCCATGAGGGTGTGGCCGGTGGGGCTGGTGAGGTGTTGTTGGTAGCCGGGTGTGGGTTGGTCGGGTGTGTTGGTGGTGGTGCCGTAGGGGGTCCAGGTGGAGGTGTGGGGTGGTGTGTCGAGGACGGCGATGGGGTTACGTGGGGTGTCGGTGAGGATGGAGGTGCCGTCGATGGCGGTGAGGGTGCCGTTGGTGTCGCGGGTCCAGGTGTCGCCGTGGTTGGTGGTGGTGGGTTCGGGATTGAGGCCGCGATAGGTGTAGGTGGTGTCGTTGCCGTTGGTGGTGCTGGTGGAGAGCCGGCCCAGTGCGTCGTAGTGGTAGTTGGTGTCGCCGTCGGCGGTGAGTCGGCCCAGCGCGTCCCATTGGAGGGGTTGGCCGGTGGTGCTGGTGGTGCGGTTCCCGGCGGGGTTGTGCGCGAGCGTGGTGGTGCCGTGGGGGGTGGTGATGGTGGTGGGTTGGTTGCGTTGGTTGTGGGTGATGGCGGTGCCGTCGTGATCGATCAGGTTGTTGGCGTTGTCGTAGGTGAGGGTGTGGGCGCCGTCGGGGTCGGTCCAGCCGGTGAGGCGGTCGCGTTCGTCGTAGCTGTAGCCGAGTTGTGGGGGCAGGTCGATGCTGCCGGTGTGGCTGGTGTTGGTCAGTCGGCCGGCGAGGTCGTAGGTGTTGGTTTCGCGGTCGAGGACGGCGCCGTCTTGTTGGGTGGTGGTGATCAGGGGCCGGCCGGCGGGGTCGTAGAGGTGTTTTTGGGTCAGGCCGGTACTGGTGGTGACGTCGGCGGGTAGGCCGGTGCTGTTGTAGGTGTAGGTGGTGGTGATGCCGCCGTCGGTGGCTTGGTGGGGCCGGCCTGCGGGGGTCCAGGTGTAGTGGGCGGTGCCGGTGTCGCCGGTGATGTCGGTGAGGTTGCCGTCGGGGTCCCAGGTGTAGGTGGTGTTCCCGGCGGGGCCGGTGGTGGTGGTGAGTTGTCCGGCTTCGTCCCAGGTGAAGTGTTGGGTGCCCTGAGGGTGGGAGGCGGCCACGAGGCGTCCGGCCGGGTCCCATTGGTAGGTTTCGTTGACTGCGGTGACGCCCGGTCCGGCGGCCTCGACTCGGGTGGTGTTGCCGTCGGTGTCGAACCAGGTGTGGTGTTCGATGCCGCCGGGTTCGGTGACCGCGACGGGGTTACCGGACAGGTCGTAGGTGAGGGTGCGTTGCCGGTCGGCCAGGGCTGGATGCTGGCTGGTGGCGGGGAAGGTTTCGGTGGCGAGTTGGCCGCGTGCAGTCCAGGTGTAGGTGGTTTGGGCCTGGTTGGGGTCGGTCAGCGCGACGACGTGGCCGCTGGTGTCGTAGGACAGCCGGTAGCGGCCCTCACCGGGCTGGATGAGGTCGGTGAGCTGGTTGAGGGCGTCGTAGCGGCGTAGTTGACCGGTGCCCAACGGGCCGGTGATCGCGGTCAGGTTCCCTGCGGGGTCGTATGCGAGGTCGACGCGGTCGACCACGGTGCCATCGAGTCCGGCGGTGGAGGTCCCGGTGAGGTGACCGGCGTCGTCGTAGGCGCTGACCACCACACCGGAGCCGTCTTGTTGCCGGGTCGGGTTTCCTGCCAGGTCGACTGCGGTGGTGGTCGTGATGCCGTCGGGGTCGACGTGGCGGATCTGGTCGCCGGCACTGTTGTAGTGCAGGCGGGTTTCGCCGCCGGCGGGGCTGGTGAGGTGGGTGAGGTTCCCGGCCTGGTCCCAACCGTAGCCGGTGGTGTGGGCCTGGCCCGAGACGTGGGCGGTGCTGGAGGTGAGCTGACCGTAGTTGTCGTAGGCGTAGTCGACGCGGGCGCCGGTCGGGTCGATGGTGGCGGCAAGGTCGCCTGCCGGGGTCCATTCCTGCCGGGTGACTCGTGGGTCCTCGCCTGGGTTGAGGGCGGGCTCGGTGGTCTCGACCAGCATGCCGGCGGAGTCGTAGGTGTAGGAGGTGGTGCGCCCGGCCGGATCGGTGACCGAAGCGACCTGGTCGCTGTCGGTGTAGCTGAACTGCCACTGCGGCAGGACAGGTCCGGTGTCGGTCAGGGTCTGCGGCTCGGTCATCGTGACGAGTTGGCCGGTGGGACTGTAACTGAGTCGGGTTGTTGACCCGTCAGGGTCCACCGTCATCGCGGGCCGCCCGAGACTGTCGTAGCCGTGTCGAGTCACCTGTGGACCGGTTTCTGGTGCCTGAAGGGTGCCGTCCGGGTTGGCGCGGGTGCTGGCCACTGGGGGGCTGGTGGTTGCGGTGAGACGGCCGGAGGAGTCGTAGGTGTAGTGGCTGGTGTGGGCCGGGTCTTGGGCGGCGTTGCCGCGACCATCGGTCTGCCACACCACCCGGCCGGCCTGGTCATAGCCACGCCAGTGCTGGGTGCGGATCTGGCCGCCACGCCCGGACTCGGTATGAATCAGCCGACCATGGGCGTCGTAGCGGTAGGTCAACGTGACGTGGTCATCCTCAACGCCGGCCGCGCCACCATCCACGGTTTCGGCGATGACCTGGCCGGTGCCGGGGTCGTAGCGCAGGCTGGTGCGGCGAGTGTGATCGGCAACGATGTTGGCGCCCTCGACGAGTTGCCATGTCTCGATGAGGCGGCCGTAGTCGTCGAACACCCACCGCATCTGCCCTTGCTGCGGTGTCCACGAGGACACGACGTTGCCCAACGCATCATGCTCAGCGGTGTAGTCAAGGCGTTGCTCGCCAGTCTTGGTTGTGGATTCGACCCGGGTCAACAACCCGTCGCGGGTGTAGCTGAAGGTGCGGGTGGTGCCATACACATCCACGCTGGTCGCGATTCGGCCCGCCGGGTCGTAGCTGACAGTTTCCAGGGCAACATCAGTGGGGGCTTGGGTTCGGGTCGGGTCGTGGTAACCGCTGAGGGTGGTGGTCAGCGGCCTGCCCCACACATCACAGGTGAATCGAGTGACCGAACCGTTCGCGTCGGTGGCGGAACTCTGACAGCCACCGGGGCCGTAGCTGGCTGCCGACAGCACCCGGCCGGTCAGGTCCTGCGTCGAGACCACTCGCCCTGCGGGGTCGTAGCTGCGTCGGATCCCCAACCGTTCACCCGAGACCACGTCTTGCGCGATCTCGGCGGTGATACGGCCAGCATCGTCACGCTCGTTGATCTGGCGCAGTTGCCGCTGAACTCCAGACACCTCATCAGTTTCAGCATCAGTGGTGATCACAGCAGCGAACCCGTCGGGATCCAGGACACGGACCTGGCGGGTGGAACTGCCCTGCGCCGTGGTGCCCATCTCGACCAGGCGTCCCAACGGATCGTAGTCGTAGCTGGTCACCGCGCCGGCGGGTTGAGTGATCGAGCGGACCTGCCCCAACCGGTCATAGCCGTAGTGGGTGGCGCCGCGGCCGGGCACTGTTTCGGAGGCCAACAGCCCCGCCGGGACCTGCCCACCGCCAATAGCTGGCTCCTGACCGGTGGTGTAGGTGAAGGTCTCGACCGGCCCGTCGGCACCGAGCCGACGCGACACCAGCTGGCCACCCTCACCGCCGTTGCTGTAGCGGTAGCTGGTCAAGGAGCGATGGTTGATGCCTTGGCGCGGGTCCGACACGCTCAACAACTGACCAGTCCGGGTGTAGGTGAACGACTCCACCACTTTCGCGGTCGCGCTGCGTTCGGTGATCCGATACGTCATCGCCCCGGTGCCAGGGTCCCAATACCACCAGGTCCTGGCGCCATCTGCCCCGGTGTGGAGCTGGAGGCGACCATAACCGTCATACAGCCACTGCTCCGACTCCGACCCCGTCACGGCCCGGGTGACCTGCCCCAGATCATTGGTGACGATCGTCTGCCGACGCCCCGGCACCGGACCATCGGTCATCGTGACCGCCGCCAACGACCCCGCAACCCCGGTGGGAACCTTGCGTCGGGTCACGGTCACGGTGTCACCGGCCGCGTCAGTGAAGGAGGAGACCTGCCCGTTCTGGTAGGGCGCATAGTCCACCTGCCAGGTCGTTGCGCCGTCCGGGCCGATCACCGACGACACCGCCGGTGAATCAGGATCCTCGAACCGATACTGCGTGCACCCATCCCGATCAGCCAGGAAGGGGCGACAACTACGCACCATCCGACCCTGCGAGTCATACCGGTAGGACCACTCCAGTCGGCCATCGGCCAGCGTCGGTGTCGCCGCCACCGCAGTGAGCAGGTCACCATCCCAACCGAGCTCCAACGCCCGTCCAGACTCCACATCCACGATCCGGGTCACCACACCTGCGGCGTCGCGCTCGAACCGGGTCACAGCCCCAGAAGGAGCCTCGATCTGCTCCACGCCTGCCCCGGAAATCGTGTACAGCATCTGGTCGGTGTCACGCACCTGCCACGCATCACAACCAGCATCCGCACACGCCAACTGCGGCAACTGCTGACGGGTCGCCGACACGAACCCGCCATCAGGATTACGCGCCCACACCTCATCGTGACCATCAGGCATCCGCACCTTCACACGCCCCTGCACCTGAACCGCACGCATGTCAAGAACCGAGGACCACCCCACACCGAACACACCCCGGTCACCGGCGGTGGAAGAGTAATGACGCGCCAGCTCCAGCGGCCACCCCACCGACGCCACCCCACCATCGGTGTCCTGCAACCGCAGACCACCCGTCCCACTCGACACCGGCCCCACCGGCATCGACTCGTCGACTGGAACAGCGTCAGGCAATCCGACAGGGGTGCGGAGCTTGCCCACCGCCGCGCTCGACTCGGTGCCCGGCACCGGCGCCCCAGCCCGCCACTGCACCGCCACCACCTCGACCCGGTAGGCCTGATCCCACACCAACCCCGCCGCAGCAGGCACCTCGACCGCACTGGGCACCCTCACCCAATCCGACTGCCACGCCACCGGCACCGATCCCGCAGCCGTCGACAACCGAACCTGCACCAGGTATTCAAAACCTGCCCCTTGGACCGGATGGGTCACATCCACGCCGATCG
The DNA here is from genome assembly GCF_002250565.1 of Parenemella sanctibonifatiensis. Classification (GTDB taxonomy): domain Bacteria; phylum Actinomycetota; class Actinomycetes; order Propionibacteriales; family Propionibacteriaceae; genus Parenemella; species Parenemella sanctibonifatiensis. Next base: position 271,189 of record NZ_NMVJ01000007.1, on the reverse strand, counting down.
AGGGCTGCAGATCGACCGCCTCACCCCACGACACATCCACCAGCCGGGCACCCGCCACCGGAATGTTCGGATACGCATCAGTGGTGAAGAACCACCACTGGCTCTCGCCCACCACACCATCCACACCCCAGGCGCGAACCGACCAGCCATACGACCCCGCAGCCAGGTCAGTGGTCGGCGACCATGCCGCCCCCACCCGACCACTGGACTCCACCACCTCACCAGTCCCTGCCCGGACCACAGTGAACTCATAGGTGTAGGGAAGCTGGGGATCCCCATCGGCCACGCGAGCCTGCAACTGGGGACGTGATCCCACCTCGAGTGCACCATCCACCGGTGCGACCGGCATCACCGTCGGCATCAGCTCAGCATTCGTCGCAGCCACCGGCACATCCGGTGTCAGTCCCGCCGGCACCCCCGGCAACCCCGCCACCGGCGGCAACGGCACCACCGTCTCAGCAGTGCGGTCGATCACCGGATCCAACGACGGCTCCTGCGCGATCGCGTCCCGCTCCAACGGTGACCACAGCTGCGCCACCAACGCCAACGCCATCACGCCACCCACGACAGCCCGTGACCACCGAGCAACTGCGCCCATGAATCCCCCGACCAGACAGGCGGCACTCCAACGTCCGCGACAAGACGAAACCTATTGACTCACTACCGCATCGCGCAAGAGGATGGCCGCAATTGGTTTCCGCAATGTCGCATCGTCACTGACTCACACCGGGGAGCACCCATGAAGCACCGCCCGCGCCGCATCCTCGCGACCCTCACCGCCGTCGTCCTCACCACGTCCCTCGCCCCCGGACTCCTCGGCACCGCCACCGCACAGACCCCACCCCCAGCCGATCCCACGCCGAGCCCGCCGGCCCAGATGACACCGCGAACGCCACCACAGCCCACCCCTGCACCCTCCCCGACAGCCCCACAGCGCAGCGCCGCGCCGCAGCCCGACGACGTCGAACCCCAACACCCCAGCCTCCACGACGCGCTGCGAACGACCGACACCACCCCCGACGATTTCATCGACGCCGGCGAGGCGAGCGGCCACCAGGCCCAAGCCATCGACGCCGCCACCGACCACGACGGCTACCGGGCCGTGGTGCTGCGTGAGGGCGAGCCCGTGGTCCTGGTCAATGACCCCAGCCAGATCAACACCGACATCCCCACCGAAGCGACCGACCTTCCCGCCCTCGAACCACTACTACGCGCCTACCTCGACCAGGTCGGCGATCAAGGCCTCCAAGGATTCGCCACCACCGCCGACACCATCACGATCCGGGTCAGCAACCCCGACCAACTCCGCCCCGGCCACGACCTCACCCCCGCCGACTTCGCCGCCGAACACCGCCTCACCCTCACCGACCCCACCGACCGAGGCATCCGTCACGCCGATGCCACCCCAGGGCGGGCGCTGCGACTGGCCGGAGTCAACACCACACCCCGCTGGTGCACCACCGCCTTCTCCATCACCGCCCCGCAAGGCGACGGCGTACTCACCGCCGGACACTGCACCAACGACGGCCTCAACCCCGACGCCGAAATCACCCAGCAACCCCACACCCCCACCCAACCCCTGGGCCGAGTGACCTGGAACCAGTTCGGCGGCCCCGGCAACACCCCCACCGACTTCATCGACCTGACCGGCACCGACCTCGCCCTCATCACCGACCTCGACCCCAACACCACCACCCCGGGCCTGGTCCCCGGCGACGGCGCCACCGACATCCACATCCAAGGCGCCACCCCCGCCCCCATCGGCGCAACCGCCTGCACCCGAGGCGCAGCATCAGGCTGGAGCTGCGGCACCGTCATCTCCACCGGCTCCTACTTCCTGCCCGCCCCCACCAACCCCGGCCAATACCGCGCCGTCGAAGGATTCGAAGTCACCGGACTCACCCTCACCGACGGAGACTCCGGCGCACCCGTGGTCATCGGGAACTACGCCGCCGGCATCCTCAGCGCCGGCGACCACACCAGCGCCATCATCGTGCCGATCAACGCCCTCACCGACCACGGCCCCGGCGGCACCCTCACCACCTGGGTGCCCAGCCCAACCATCAACGACGCCCAAGACGCCGGCCCCGGCCACGTCCTCACCACCCCCGACCAACCCATCCACGGCCACATCACCCCCACCCCGGGACTCACCCTCACCGCCAGCCACAACCACACCCCGATCCCCGTCACCGGCCCCGACACCAACGGCGCATTCACCATCACCCCACCGGCAAACACCACCGGCCCCATCACCATCACCGCCACCGACACCACCGGGAGCCGGTCCCTCCCACTCACGATCCACCCCAGCCCCCGCATCAACAACACCGCCATCCACACCCACTGGCTCAACCAAGGCGGCGCCGCAGGCTGGATGGGCCCACCCACCACCACCACCCAATGCGGCCTGCCAGCCAACGGATGCCAACAGGCCTTCACCCACCACCAAGCCCACATCACCACCAGCAACCACGGCACCCACCACATCCGCGACGACATCGCCACCCGCTGGACCCAAGCCGGCGGCGCCACCGGCCCACTCGGCTACCCCACCACCGACCCCGTCTGCGGCCTCACCAACGGCGGCTGCTACCAACACTTCTCCACCGAACGCACCATCATGTACTGGAGCCCCACCACCGGAGCCCACTGGACCCGCGGCTACATCCTCGACAAATACGCCACCACCGGCTACGAAACCGGACAACTGGGCTACCCCACCACCAGCGAAACCTGCGGCCTCACCGACGGCGGCTGCCTCACCACCTTCGAACACGGCACCATCACTTGGACACCCAACAACGGCATCAACGCCTACTACACCCTCACCGGCCCCATCAACGACCTCTGGGCCAACACCAACGCCGAACGCGGCACCCTCGGCTACCCCACCACCGACCCCGGCTGCCTCAACACCACCCACTGCCAACAAACCTTCGAACACGGCGCCATCTACAACTCCCCCTCAGGCACCTACCCCGTCCACGGCCGAAACTGGGACAAATACCGCCTCGTCGGCGGCGAACTCGGCTACCCCACCATGGCCGAAAACTGCACCATCACCGCAGGCGGCTGCTACCAACACTTCGAAACCGGCGGATCCCTCTACTACAACCCCCACGCCGCCACCTCCTACCTGATCAGAGGCCTCATCAAACAACGCTGGGCCGACCTCGGCTGGGAAAACAGCTGGCTCAGCTACCCCACCACCGACGAAACCTGCTACACCGACGGCCGATGCCAACAAGACTTCCACGGCGACGGCACCCTCTACTGGACCCCAGGCGCACCACACCCCTACTACATGCGCGGCACCATCCGCACCAAATACCGCTCCAACCCCACCTGGACCAACGTCCTCGGCTACCCCACCAGCGACGAAATCTGCGGCCTCCCCAACAACGGATGCAAACAAAACTTCCTCACCACACCCGGAACACCCCACCCCCGCACCATCCACTGGACCGCATCCACCGGCGCCCACCCCATCATCGCCACCGGAATCCTCCAGCAATACCACGCCGCAAACGCCGAAAACGGCCGCTACGGCTACCCCACCCAAGACCAACACACCACCGGAACCACCCACACCCAACAATTCCAAGGAGGCACCCTCACCACGACAACGCCCTGACCCGCCCCAGCCCTCCCTCCGACAGACCCCAATGTGGACCGCCCAACCGGCGTACGTGGGGCCGCTAGGGTTGCTTCCATGGGACGTGCATTGGTCACTGGAGCAACTGCCGGCATCGGCGCCGAGTTCTGCCGACAGCTCGCCATCGCGGGCACCCATCTGGTCATGGTCGCCCGCGATGAGGCCCGCCTCACCGCCAGGGCCGAGGAGTTGCGCCGCGAACACGGCGTCGAGGTCGAGGTGCTGCGTGCCGACCTCGCCGACCGGGACGACCTGCTGCGGGTTGCCGAACGCTGCGAGTCCGCCGACGCGCCCATCGACCTGCTCGTCAACAACGCCGGCTTTGGCCTGCACGCCAAGCTCCTCGACAAGGACTTCACCATTCAGGAGCGCGCCCTGGACGTGATGTGTCTGGCCGTCCACGTGCTCGCCAGCGCCGCCGGCCGTCAGATGGTCTCCCGGGGCCGCGGCGCGATCCTCAATGTCGCCTCCTCCTCGGCGTACATCACGACCGGCAACTATTCGGCCGTGAAGGCGTGGTGTCTGGTCTACACCGAGGGCCTGTCGGTGGAGCTGCACGGCACCGGGGTCACGGCCACTGCGCTGTGCCCCGGCTGGGTCCACACCGAATTCCACGAACGCGCCAACATCACCGCCGGCCCGATCCCCGAGCCGGTCTGGATCCCGGTCGACCGGCTGGTACGCGAGGCGCTCGCCGACACCGCCCGGGGCAAGGTGATCTCGGTCCCGACCAAGCGGTGGCGCTTCGCGGTGGAGCTGGGTCGGCACGTTCCGCGCGGGACCGTACGGTTTTTCTCCCGGCTGCTGAGCGGCAGCCGAAAGAAGGCACAGTCCACCCGCGACGAATCGGCGCCGGGCAGCACCGTGCCCGACGCGGCCGGGCTATAGAGTGCAGCCGTGAGTTCTCGGAAGCGGTACAAGTCGCGCACCTTCGGCGGTGCGCGCTACGTCGCCCAACGGCTCACCCTGAAGCCGGCGATCGGCGTCAGCACCAAGGTGCAGGTGCACGGCAAGGAAAACCTCACCCATCTCGAGGCCCCCTTCATCGTGGTCGCCAACCACTCCAGCCACCTCGACGCCCCCCTCATCACCCAGGCCCTGCCGAATCGGCTCTCCCGCTACCTGGCCACGGGCGTGGCAGCGGACTACTTCTTTGACAAGTGGTACAAGGCCGCCCCGACCAGCCTGTTCTTCAACGCCTACCCGATCGAGCGCGGCGGCGCCGCCAAGAAGCACCGCGGCCTGTCGGGCCAGCTGCTCGCCGACGGCGTACCGATCCTCGTCTTCCCTGAGGGCACCCGCTCCCGCGACGGCGCCCCGGGCACCTTCAAGCCGGGTGCCGCCGCCCTGTCGATCAGCCACAACGCCCCGATCCTGCCGGTCGCCCTGGTCGGCGCCTGGGAGGCCATGCCGTCAGGCAATTCGCTGCCGCGCCGCGGCCGCCCCACCGTGCACGTCGTCTTCGGCCTGCCGATGTCGGCCAAGACCGGCGAAAATGCCCGCGCCTTCACCGAGCGGATCCGGCAGGCCATCACCGAGCAGCACGACACCGTCGCCAAGGCGGTCGGCAAGCCGACGCTGTCCGAATACACCATGCATCGCGCGATCCGCAGCTCCGGCGGCGTCCTCACCCCCTCCTTCGGTGACGACCTCACCGGCGAGGTGCTGGACCGCGACCTGCCCGTCCCCACCAAGGAACCGCGCCGCGCCAAGGATGCGGAGGACCGGCCTCGGACCAAGGCCGAGGAACGGTTCGCCGAGTTCGAACAGGCCAGCCGGGAGGCCGCCGAACGGCTCAGCGTACGCATGACCGGCATCAGTGACCAGATCAAACAGGCCGCCCAGCGCAGCAGCGCCGAGGCCAAGGAACAGTTCGACCGGCGGGTCCAGCAAGCCAAGGACAACGCCGCAACGAAGCGGAAGAAGCGCCGCGGCGCCTCCGCCGACCAGTCCTCCACAGCGGACAAGGAGCAGCAGTGAACGGCGTCAAGCACATGAAGTGGTGGGGCTGGGGTGTCGACGGGGTTGCCTTCAACCCGGACAACAAGCCCAAGTTTCCCGGCTTCGTCCAGGAGAAGGTCGGCATCGACATCTATCACACCACCTCTGAGCCGCGCTTCGAGGACCTCGACGTCCCCGCCAGCCAGCTGCCCGAGGACCTGCGCGCCACTCTGGTCGCGGCACTGAGCGAGGAACAGGTCGTCACCGAGGACCTGGAGCGGGTCGTCCACGCCTACGGCAAGGGCGTACGCGACCTGGTACGCGTCCGGCGCGGCGAGCTGGGCCGGGTGCCCGATGCGATCCTCTACCCCCGCGACGAGGACCAGGTCGTCGCCATCGTCGAGGCGGCCGTCGCCGCCGACGCGGTGCTGATCCCCTTCGGCGGCGGCTCCAACATCGTCGGCGCGCTGGAAGCCGAGCCGGGCGAGCAGCGTACGGTGCTGTCGATCGACATGGGCCTGCTCAACAAGGTCCTCGAGATCGACGAGAATTCCGGGCTGGCACGGATCCAGGCGGGCGCACTGGGCCCCGACCTGGAGGAGCAGCTGGGCCGCCGCGGCTGGACGCTGGGCCACTTCCCCGACTCCTTCAACCACTCCACCCTGGGCGGCTGGATCGCGACCCGTTCCTCGGGCATGCAGTCCGACAAGTACGGCGACATCGCCGACATCACCCGCGGCCTGCGGATGGTCACCCCGGCCGGTGAGGTCGTCGCGCTGCGGCCGCTGCCGGCGACCTCGTCGGGCCCGTCGGTGCGCGAGATGATCCTCGGCTCCGAGGGCCGACTCGGCATCATCACCGAGGCCACCGTGGCAATCCACCGGGTGCCGGAGGTACGCGAGATCCAGGCGTACTTCTTCCCCTCCTACGCCCAGGGCCTGGCCTGCATGCAGGCGATCGCCTTCTCCGACGCCGCTCCGAGCGTGGCCCGGGTCTCCGACCATCGCGAGACCGCATTCACGCTGGCCACCAGCAAGGAGTCCAAGGGCGTCAGCAACCTGGTGACCAAGGCGCTGATGACCTATCTGAAGCAGCGCCGCTGGGACCTGTCGAAGCTGTGCCTGTCCTTCATCGGCTTCGAGGGTTCGGCGCAGCATGTGCGCTACGAGAAGGCCCAGGTCAACCGGATCGTCTCCGAACACGGGGGCATCGGCGTCGGCAAGGGCCCCGGCGTCCTCTATGACCAGAAGAAGTTCGACACCCCCTACATCCGCGACTTCCTGCTGGATCGGGGCGCCGTCGCCGACGTGTCGGAGACCGCCACGCCGTGGTCGAGCACCCAGCAGGTCTACGACGCGGTGATCGCCGCCGCCGAGAACGCGATGGCCGAGCAGGGCGTGGCCGGCTACATCATGGCCCACCTCTCGCACAGCTATCACTCCGGCGCCTGCCAGTACTTCACCTTCGCCATCGCCGACGACTCCGACGAGGCAATCGACAAGTACGACGCGGTCAAGCGGGCCGTGCAGCAGGCCTTCGTCGACAACAACGGCACCGTCTCCCACCACCACGGCGTCGGCGAGGAACACTCGCCCTGGATGGAACAGGACATCTCCCCGGCCGGCGTCGGCATCCAGCGCTCCCTCTTCGGTGCGGTCGACCCGGGCCGCAACTTCAACCCGGGCAAGATCATCCACGACGGCCAGCCCGGCATCAGCTCGAATTCGAAGCAGCCCGCGGCCACCGACGAGGGCTGACGTGGCGACTGGTCGCTTCCGGATCAAGCAGGCCGCCCCCGAGGAGCTGCTGCCCGCCGCGCGTACGGTGGCCGCCTGCTGGCGGGAAACCTATCCCTTCGCCGACGCGGTCTTCGACATGAAGGACGCCCGTACACCGCAGCAGGCCGAGGGCTGGGACCTGCGTTCCCAACTGGGTGAGTACTTCTGGATCGTCGTCGACCACGAGGCCGAGCCGGAGCCGGACGGGCTGCGCCCGATCGTCGGCGTCGCCCACGCCGCGGTCAGCGAGGAGAAGAACGCACCGACCCCGCTGCTGCTGGACCTGATGTATCTGCGCCAGCTCGCCCAGGGCTCCGGGATCGCGGACCGGCTGATCGAGATGGCCATCGGCGACGCCCCGGCGTACCTGTGGGTGCTGGAGCGCAACGAGCGTGCCCTGGCCTTCTATCGCCGACACGGCTTCGAGCTCGACGGCGTACGCAAGCCCCTGACCGGCGGCATGGAGGGCTGGGACGACCTGCGGATGGTGCGGGGCTGAAGATTTCGCTCCTTGCCATTGCCGCTGGCCGGCTTGTGGATTACCGTATACATCAGGCGCACCATTGGGGGTGGGCCACGCCCTTGGAGGTCCGATGGACTGGCAAAGAAGTGGCGTCCGAGGAGTTGCCCTGATTGTTTGCGCGCCCCTCCTTAGTTATGGCTCAAGCTCGGCTGCGCACGCAGCGCCGAAACCCTTTCAGTTGGACTTCTCAAAGATCGAGCAAGCGGACCCAGCTGCGGCGTCCACAGGCTGATCATGCGCCCTCAATACATGTTCCTCGCCGCGGCCGCGGCAGCCCTGCTCGTCTCGTCAGCCTGCGCCGAGACACGTACGCCGGCCGGGCCCCCAGCCGATCAGGTCGCCGACCTCTGCCCCACGACGGTGGGGGAGTACTACTCCTCGGGCTCACCCCGCGTGGAGTTGGATGACGACTTCGTCTTCACCGGCGTCACCTGGTGTGACTGGCAGTGGGACAGCGGTCAGGTGGTGGAGCGATTCACTACCGATGTGGAGCTGCTACAGGGCTTGTACGCGGACCTGTCCGAACGTCCGGCGCCAGTTGTCGGCTGTGCACTCACCGGACCGCAGACCCGCTATGTCGTCTATCTCTATCCGGTCGAGGGTGAACCGATCTGGTGGGATGTGCCGGACGACGGTTGTGGGGACTCGCAGACCGGGTTTCAGGACCGCACCGACGTCGGGGACGCCCTGAAGGAGATGAATTGGGAGATCTCCTCCAGCCCCAAGCCATAGGCTGACTCAGGACCCGGCCCAGCGCAACGACTGGCGGCCGTGCGACGCACTTCGGATGGCGCGGTCAATCTCCTGGGGACGGCGGTCCAGGCAGTCCAGCGGATAGAGCTGCCGCGGCACGGTCTCCCCGGACACGATCAGGCTCATCTCACCGCCGCGGGCCGCCATGGCGGTGACCTCGGCAAACCCCCACGGCACGAACCAGGCGCCCTGCCGGCCGTGCACGATCAGCCCGCCCTCGGAGATGTCCAGGGCTCGTTCGGGGAGCTTGGCCGGGTCGCGATGCTCGGCGATCGTCCAGCCGGCCGTCATGGCGATGCCGGCCAGACCGAGACCCATCGGCACGTAGCCGCCGGCGCCGATCGGGGTGAAGTTGCCCGCGGCGATGGCCATCAGGAAGAGCGACCACCACGCCACGCCGACGAGAACGATGATCCCCCAGGTGCGATGGGAGGACCGCTTCCGCTTGAAGCGCAGCTGTGCCTTGCGGCGGTCGATGCGGATCGACGTCGCCACCGGCGCGGGCTCGGGGACAGCAGTCACGGCACCATTGTGGCCTGCCCCGGCCGGAAGTGCATCACTCGACGAAGCTGTGCAGTGTCGTCAACTCGATTGAGGTTGCGGAGCCGATCGGGCCCCGCAACCTCAATCGAGTTGGCCATTCTGCACAGATCAGGCCTGGCGGGCCCGCGGGTCGGCCATCACCTTGGTCACCGCGGCGGCGGCGAGGTCGGCGTTGTCCAGATCCGACATCAGCTGGGTCTGGACGATCCAGCCCACCTGCTCGCGGCGCTCGTCCGCGTTCGGGGTCGGCACGACACGGGCACGAACCGTGATCGACTCCATGTGGGCCAGCCCCGGGTAGCCCTCGGCGACCGGGAAGTTCTCCGCCGCCAGCGCCTGGAGGATCCACGCCTTGTCAGCACCGGGACCGAAGTCCAGCAGGCCCAGGTGGTAGGAGTGCCGGGTGGTGCCCTCCGGGGCGGGCAGCACGCGTACGCCCTCGGGCAGGCTGGCGGTGAAACGCTCGACCCACTGGTTGCGGTGATCGACCTGGGCATCCAGATCGGCCAGCCACGGGTGCAGCAGCGCGGCCTGGAACTCGGTCATGCGCAGGTTCCAGCCGATGCTGTGGTGGCCATACCACTCGCCCTCGGGCACGCGGCCCACGTTGCAGATCGACCAGCAGCGGTCCGCGACGGCCTTGTCCTTGGCGACCAGGATGCCGCCCTCGCCAGCAGTCATCGCCTTGGAGGACTGGAAGCTGAAGGTCGCAACGTCGCCGTGGCTGCCGACGGGCTGGCCGTTGTACGCCGCGCCGTGAGCCTGGGCGGAGTCCTCGATGACGCGCAGGTCGTGTTCCTTGGCGACGGCCAAGATCTCGTCCATCGGCGCCGGCGCACCGGCGATGTGGACGGCCATGATCGCCTTGGTCTTGTCGCTCAGCGCGGCCTCGATGGTCTTGCGGCTGAGGTGGAAGTGGTCCGGGTCGATGTCGGCGATGACCGGCACGACGCCCATCAACTGGGCGGCGGTGGCACAGGCGACGAAGGTGTAGGAGGGGATGATGACCTCGTCACCGGCCTCCAGACCCAGCGCGACCATCGCCACGGTCAGTGCGATGGTGCCGTTGGTGGTGGCGACACCGTGGCCGCCATGCTTCTCGCCGAACTCCTTGGCAAAGGCGTCGACCCGCTCACCCGCGGTCGAGCCCCACTTGCCGGAGTCAAGGACGTCGAGCAGGCCGTCGCGCTGCTCCGGGGTGGCCTTCGGCGGCCAGGTGGCGGCCCAGTTCTCGGGCAGGGTCGGCGTACCGCCCTCAAGTGCGATGGTCATGGTTCTCCCTTGTTCCTCGTGGTCGTGGTCGACTGGTTCGGTTGGTTGTCGGTCAGTTGTTGGCATACGCCTGGCTGGCATGCCAGCGTTCGCCGAGCAGGGCGACCATGTTGCCGCCCAGGATCTTGTTGCGGTCATCGCTGGTGAGGCGGGCATAGCGCATCTTGCCCAGCCCCCAGCGGGGGTCGAAGAAGAGCGCGTCGGTGCCATAGAAGACTCGTTCGGCGCCCACCTGCGCGACCATGTATTCCACGCTGGCTGCGGTGTTGAGCGAGCCGCAGATCTCCAGATGGCACTGCGGATTGTCGCGGGCGACGTCGACGAAGGTCGGCAGCCCGGCAGGGTTGAGGCCGCTGTGGCCCATCAGCAGCTGCAGCCCCGGCACTGCGCGGGTGGCGGCGTCACATTCGGCGGCGCTGCAGGTCGCAGCCAGGTGCGAGGTGTGGGTGAGCACGGGAGCGCCGACCTCGGCCGCCAACTCCAGGGCGCCGCGATAGCGCCGGTCGGTGATGGCGACGTTGTGGGTCGAGGGGTGCAGCTTCAGCCCCCACACCAGCGGGTCGTCGAGCTGGTCACGCAGCCGCGGCAGGTGGTCGGGGTCATGCGGGTCGACGACCAGATAGACGCCGAGCCGGCCGGGGTGGGCGTGGGCCTCCTCGATCGCCTCCTGATTGCCCAGCACCGCGTCGTTGCCGACGCCGTGCATGCTCGACACCGCTGCTGCGTCGACGCCGATCCGGTCCAGCTGCTCGACCAGCCAGGCGCCGCTGTATTCGGGCACCCAGAAGTCGCCCCAGGTTGACAGGTGGGCGTGCGCATCGATGACCGGGGTGGTCGAGGGGCCGCCGTCGTCGGGCAGCGGAGCAGCGGGGTGCTCGCGTACGCCGATCCGCTCCGGCCGGTCCGCCTGCTCGGCGCCCGCCCCGACCAACTCAGCGAGGTCCCGGCCGACCATGGTGGCGAAGTTTTCGCCCGCGATGCCGGCGATCTGATCCTCGGGCAGGTCCAGGTAGTCGAGCAGGAAGCGGGGTCCGGCGTCGTCCTTCATGGGGGCGCCGGTGCCGAAGACCAGGCGCTCCGCCCCGACGGACTCCGCCAGCCACTCCAACGACCGCGGCGCGATCAGGGTGCCGGTCTCGACGTAGGCGTTGGGGCGTTCGGCGAGCAGTTCGGCGACGCGGCGCAGGTCGCGATAGCCGGGTTCCAGACAGAAGACGGTGAGGTCCGGGTGGGCGGCGGCCAGCGCGGCCACCTGTCCGATGCCGCCCTCGGTGGCGCTGATCGACACCGGGATGCCGGCTTCAGCCAGCACCGGCCACCAGCGCTGCGCGCTCGGCCCGGTGAGGTTCCACTGGTGCTTGCCAGGCATGGCTCGCACCATCACCGGGTTGGTCGCGACCAAGTCCTCCGGCGTACGCGGCCAGCTCGCCGTGCCGACCGAGGGGATGATGACCGGGGTCGGGACCAGACCCGGCTCGTCGTGGAGGTCGCCGACCCGCGTACGCCAGTCGCGCCCTTCCGCCTCCAACTGCACCTCGTAGAAGCTCACGGCGGCACAGCCAGCGATGCCCAGATGGTCCAGCTCGGCCCGCAGCCCGGCGGCGGTTTCACTGCGGACGCTGCCGGTGGTGATCGGGCCCACCAAGCGGTGCGCGTCAAAGATCAACATTGGTCTCTCCTGAGGGACAACTTCGCGGAAGAATACGTTATCCGTGAGAGGAAGCCTACCCCTTCCGCATGTCGCCCACAGGCCCCCGGAAGGCGTGCGGGCCCCGGTGTCGCTTAGGCTCTCCGGCATGGCCATCTCGAAGAACGCTGACGGATCCATGCCGCTTCGCCACGGCAGCGGCGCCGTCTTCGGCACCCTTTCGCGCCGCTACGGCGGCAACCCCCACGCGCACGAACGTCGCATCGGCGGGGCGATCATGCTGCTCGAATGGCGTTACGAGCGCGACGGCGTCCGGTACGCCGCGGTGGCCTCCGCCGGGCTGGAGCGGATTCCCTTCGACGGCGCGGAGCCGATCGAGGTCGTTGCGGAGGTGCTCGAGGACCAGGCAGCCGCCGCAGCCATCGCCGTCGAGGTCGTCGTACGCCGCTCGGTCGAGGAGTTGCAGGCGCCCTGGCAGCCGGGTCGGGTCTGGATCAACCAGGAACCGCTGCTGCGGGGGACCAAGATCCAGGCGCTGGTGATCGACCCGTCGGCCGCCGACGCGCTGGTCGATGACAACGGACAGCGGGTGGGCACCCTGCACACGGTCGCCCTGTTGACCGAGGACGAGGGCAAGGCAGTCGCGCTTCGGGGCGTGCAGCCGCTGGACCACGCCCGCCGGGAACGCCGAGCTGCGCTCGCCGACGTGGAACGTGGCGGCTCACTGTTTGGTGAGGACGGCCAGCCGTTGGACGTGCCCGCGCCAGCCGCGGGCACCGGTGCAACCGGTCCCGCCGGTGCCGAAGGTCCCGAAGGACCCGCCCCGGAGATCCGCGACGGTGCCGAGACCGGCGACGACACAGGGCCCGGCAGCGACGCCGGGCTCCGCGCGGACGAGGGCGAGCCGGACCACATTGCCAACGCCTTGGCCGGCGACAGCAAGAGCGCACCCGAAACCGCCACCGAGGAAGCAGCCACCCCCGCGGCCGACGCCGCCCGGCGCGCCTCGGTGACCTCCCCCGCAGCTGCCGGTCCTGACACCCCGGGCTCCGAGCCCGCACCCAAGCGGGTCGCGGCAGGACCGGGCCCCGAGGACAACCCTGCGGCCGGACCGGCACCCTTGCCGCAGCAGCCGCAGCAGCATGAAGAACGCCATGCGGTGGTCCCGCCACCGCCCGGCAGCCCGTCTGCCCCTGCGCCTCGCGATCCCTTTGCCCCTGCCCCGCCCACCGGACTGCCGCCGCAGCCCGACCCGAGCGCCCACGCGGGCCCCTCGGACACCGTGCCGCACACCCAGCACGGCGGACCGGACGAGCAGCCGACGGGACCTGGTGGCCAGTTCGACGGACCCAGAGCCGGCCAGCCTCCGCACCAGCACGGCGCACCAGCCGGGCCCGGTCAGCCTCTGCAGGGCCAGCACGGCGCCCCCGCCGACCAGCCGCCCCACGGCGGCACTCGCCCACCGGCGCCCGCAGCTCAACCACCCGCACCTCAATCGTCCGCAGCGGGTCCGGCCCTGCCGGCGCCTCCCGGGCCCCCGCCGGGTCCGGGCACCGGCCAGCGCCACGACCGGGCGTACCTTGATCACCAGGCCGTGATGGTCACCCAACTGGTGGCCGACTATCCGGTGCGGTGGTTCGAGACCAACGAGGACGGCATGCTGGTCGCCTTCACCCAGCTCGAACGCCCTGAACAGCTGCAGGACCAGAGCACCTTCCAGGTCTGGAACCTGGCACGGGTCGCGGCGCTCAACCCGTGGCTGGAGGAGTTCCTGCTGACAGCGCAGACCGGCGACTACGCCTCCTACGTCGAGGGCCAAGGCTGGACCGTCGGTCGCCTGGAGGACCTCGACTGAGGCGTACGCCGCTCAGCCCCACCTCTGGGCCCTGACCCGATCGCCGTGCAGAAACGACGGTGATTCTGGGCTCTTTGCGCCACAGGAGCATGTCGGGCGATCTGCCCGTCGTTTCTGCACGCTTGCGTACGCAGGGAGCGCGCTCCCGCATCAACACCACTCCGCATCCGCACGCGCCGCACTCTCACGCGTTTCTTTGGTGATTCTCAGATTGGACCTAGCGCCGTCCTTACGTCTCTTGGAAGTGTGGTCGGAAGCGGGCCGCCCCACCGTCGGAGTGGCCTGACCGGACCGAGGGGACCGCATGGCCAACCCGAGCACCAGCGGTGGACGACGCCGCCCGACGTGGATTGCGGCCGGCGTGCTCGCAATCTGCCTCGGCGGCCTGGGCGGCGGTTTCCTCTACAGCCAGGCGGTCCACACCGAGGAGGTCCTCGCGGTCACCGAGCGGGTCAGCCGCGGCGAAGTGATCGAGGCCGAGGACCTGCGCGTGGTGCCAGCCGGCGAACTGCCCGGCGTCGACTCGGTGCCGGCCTCCCAACGTGACTCGGTCATCGGCACCCGCGCGGCGACCGACCTGCCTCGCGGCAGCTTGCTGACTCCCGACAGCCTCAGCGAGACCGAACCGCGCCCCGGCATGGTCCAGGTCGGTCTGCGCCTGACGCCGGGCCGTACGCCGACCCAACTGCTGCCAGCCGGCACCGCAGTCACCCTGATCATCGTCGCCGCGCCCGGGTCGGACCCAACGGCCACCACCAGCGGTTCATTCCCCGGCACCACCGCCATCGACGCGCGACCCTCGGAGGACGGGTCAGCGGTGCTGGTCGACGTGTGGGTGACCGCCGAGCACGGGCCGACCGTCGCCGAGTTGGCCGCGACCGATCGGCTCGCGTTGATAACCGCGGAGCAGTCATGACGACCATCGCACTCCTTGGTAGCGGCGGGGCGCCGGGAGCAACCACACTCGCGCTCGCGCTCGGCGCCGCCTGGCCCGGCGAATCCTTGGTCATTGACGCCAATCCGGTCCCGGATCACAGCGTGCTGGCGGGATTCCTGCGGGGCGAGCAGGCGCCCTCGGCTGGACTCTTCGGCCTCAGCTCAAGCCTGCGCGAGGGCAGCGAACCTCGCGAGGCACTTCGCGCCGGCCTGATGCGACTGCCCGCCGCGCCCGGTCCTGACCGCTGGTTCCTGCCCGGCTTCCCACACCCGGGCAGTGCCGAACACTTCGCCGCCGGCTGGCGAGCAGTCGGCCACGCCATCGCCTCGTTGACCGCTGAGGATCCGCGCCGCGGCTTCATCCTCGATTTGGGCCGCGACCCTCGGCTGCCGGACGAGATCTCCGTCCTGGCCGACGAGATCTGGCTGGTCTGTCGTGGCGACCTGCGTGGCCTGGCCTCGGCGCGCTTGCAGCTCGGCGCACTCCGGGAGGCCGACCCCACCCCTCCGGTCTCATTGATCATGGTCGGCGATTCACCGTACGCCGACTCCGAGATCGAGGAACAGCTCACGGTCCATCTGCGCGGCGTGATCCCCCACGATCCAGTCGCGGCTGGCCACTACAGCCACGGCACTTCGGCGCCGCGCCGGCTGGCCAGGTCGGCGTGGTGGCGTCGAGTCACCGAACTCAGCGCGGCCGCAGCGAGCGACACCAGGCGGAGGACAGCAGCATGAGTCAGCTCACCTCGATCCAGCTCTTCGCCACCCCATCCGGCGGCGCCGGGCCAGCCTCCGAACCCCACATTGCCGACGCCGGCGCTGCCGCCGTTGATCACGTCGTCGATTGGCCCACCGTCGCGCAGCTTCGGCGTACCGCAGCCCAGGAGATTGCCGAAGCCGTCGCCGAACGTCGCGCCGCCGGACCCCTCGACAGCACCGGCGAACGGCTGCTGGGACGCTCAGTGATCAAGGTCGTGGTGCGTCAACATGCCGACAGCCTGGCCCGCCAAGGCCGACCGCTGTGGTCGCTGGCCGAGGAGCGCTCCCATGTACGTGCGGTGGAGGCCGCCATCTACGGGTATGGCCGACTCCAGCCGTTGTTCGAGATCCCGGATGCGGAGAACATCGAACTGTGCGGCTCCGACTCGGTGGTGGTCCAGTACGGCGACGGCACCCGTCGCACCCATCCCCCGGTGGCCGACACCGACGAAGAGCTGGTGGAATCCATCCGATTCCTGGGGGAATCGGCCACGCCGACTCGCCCGTTCGACCCGGCCCATCCGACCATGACCCTGGCCTTGGGGGACCGGTTCCGACTCCATGCGATCGGGTTCGGACTGGCACACCGACCGTCGGTGACGATCCGGCAGCACACGTTGACCCAGGTCCGACTCCATGACCTGGTCGAGTCGGGAATGATGCCGCTGGACCTGGCCCAGTTCCTCCATGCCGCTGTCCTGGCACGCAAATCGATCATGATCAGTGGCGATCAGGGCGCCGGCAAGACCACCCTGCTGCGTGCACTGATCGCCGCGATCCCCACCAACGAACGATTCGGCACCCTGGAGACCGACTACGAGTTGCTCACCCACCTACAGCCCGGTCGCAGCAACATCCTCGCACTGCAGGCCCGCGTGGGGATGGGCGAGGAACACCTAGGCGCCCGGATCGGCGAGGTGACCGTCGCCGATCTCTTCCCCGAGGCGCTGCGCCAGAATCTGTCCCGGCTGATCGTCGGAGAGGTCCGAGGCGCCGAGGCAGGAGCTCTGTTCGAGGCGCTCCAGTCCGGCGCCGGCACCATGGCGACGACCCACTCCCATTCCGCCGGATCGACGATCGACCGGCTCGCCGCCCGCGTCGCGCAGGGCGGCATGTGGAGCATCGCCGAGGCGTACCGACAGATCGCCCATCACATCCACCTGCTGGTCCACGTACGCCTGGACGACCAGACCTGGTGCGGCGGAACCCGGCGGCGCGTGATCGGCCAGGTGAGTCAGCTGACCGGCGCGATGGAGGGCGGCTGGCCCAGCACCCACCTGATGTATCAGGCAGCCGGCCCCCAATCTGCGGAGCTGTTCCATCCCGATCCGACCATGGCCAGCGAGCTCGAACCGTTCCGTTCGGCATGGTACGAACAGGAAGAATCATGACCGCGGTGGCAGTGGCCTGTGGGGTCGCGCTGGTCGGCGGAGCCCTGCTGATCGTGGCCGGGCTGCGACGATCCACAGAGTTGTCCACAGCTGTGTGGAAACCGATCAAGGTTCCTGCCCGCTGGTGGCGTACGGGCATCGTCGCCCTGCTCGGCGGGATCGCCGCAGCGGCGCTGACTGGACTGCCGATCATGCTGGTGTTGGTCCCGGTGACCGTCGCCCTCATGCCCTATCTGCTCAGCGCGCCGCCCAATGACGAGATCACGCGCTTGGAAGCGCTCGATCGCTGGGTCGCCCAACTGATCGGCGTCCTCGGCACGGGCACTTCCCTGGTCGACGCCATTCGCTCGTCGGCCCGGACCGCCCCGGTGATCCTGCGCGAGCCGATCGCGACCATGATCATTCGCATCGACGACGGGTCGCCGCCGCAACGAGCCCTGCGCGGTTTTGCCGACGACTTCTCCGAACCTGATGTGGACTCGGTCGCCGCAGCGCTGATGGTGGCCTCGGCCAACGGCGGCACCGGTGCTCGAGCCTGCCTGCGGGCCCTGGCCGCCGCACTGCAGCACCGACTCTCGGCGCTGCGCGACATCGAGGCCGAGCGCGCCAAGCCGCGCGTCGTGGTGCGTCAGGTGACCATGATCACCCTGGTGGTGCTGGCTGCTGCACTGGTGGTCGGGCGAAGCTTCTTCGAGCCGTACGCCACTCCGGTCGGCCAGGTCATCCTGACGGTGCTGGTCGGCATCTATCTCGCCGCCCTGCTGGGGATGCGACGACTCACCGTGCCGCGTCGCCGGGCTCGGATCCTGCTGGGTGGTCAATCATGATCACTCAGATCGGGACCGCGGTGGTGGCAGGCATGGCGGTGATGGCCGGGATCGCACTGGTGGTGGCCGGTGTGATGCGTCGGCCGGCACCACTCGGGGCGAGTCTGGCTCGACTGTCCGCCGTCACCGAAGCGGCACCGCCGACTGGCGGCCGGTGGGCACGGCTGGTGCAGCGGCGCCCCGGCCTGGTCAGCCCGTCCACGCGGGCACGGCTGGAAGTACGTGGCCTGACCCCCGAGGAGTTCCTGGTCGACAAGGTCATCCACGCCGTGTTGGGACTGTTGATGCCGGGGATCATCGGAGCAGCGTTCCTCTGGTTCGGCCTGGCGTCGTGGCAGGTGCCCGCCGGGCTCAGCATTCTGGGCGGGCTCGTGGGATGGTTCATCCCCGATCTCCAGTTGCGGCGCACCCACGCGGTGGACCAGCGGGACGCAGCGGAGTCGCTGCTGACCATGTTCGACCTGGTCGCTCTAGGCCGACTGGCCAACATGAGCGCGACCCAAGCGCTCGGCGCCGCCGCGGCGCTGTCCGACACCCCGGTGTTTCTGCGGGTACGCCGCTGTCTGGACACCGCCCGGCTGCAGCAGCGTTCTCCCTACCAGGACCTGCGACGCCTCGCGGCGGAGTGGAAGCTGCCACTGCTCGACGACCTCGTCGACGTGTTGCAGATGGAACAGACCGGCGCAGCGCTCAGCGAGGCCCTCGCCAACCGCGTCACCGAACTGCGCTCCGAGCACCTGGTGCGCGACAAGATCACCGCCCACGCCGCCTCGGAACGCCTCACCTTCTTCATGGTCATTCCGGCCATGGTCTTTGGTCTCATTTTTCTCGTCCCCGCCGTGATGCGCCTGCTTCTCGGCTGAACCCAGGAGGAAACATGTCCACACTCACCCAGCTGCCCCGGCGTACCGTGGCCGCCCTGACCATCGCCATGACGTGGCTGCTCGCCGGCCCCGACCAGCGAAACGAGCGAGGTCTATCGCAATCTACTGAAAATGCGATATTGCTTGCCGGGGCCGTGACCGTCGGCGGGATCGTCGTCGCCGCCGTCATCGCTTTCGTCCAGAACAACCTGCCGCGATGAGGCCGGCCGCGGACCAGCGCGGCCTGTCCGAATCCGTTCAGTGGGCGCTGGTGACGCCCCTGCTGCTCGGGCTGCTGCTGGGAGGGTTGCACCTGGGGATGCACCACCACGGCACCACGGTGGCTCGGGATGCCGCCTCCATCGGCGTCGATGTCGTCGCCAGTGGCCGCCCAGCTCCCGAAGCCACCGCCGCCGCCGAGCGCTTCGCGATCGAGGGAGGGTTACGTGCCGTCCAGGTGCAGATTCAGCCCCGTGGGCGTCTGGTCGCCGTCGTGGTCAGTGGCGATGTCCCCGGCCCGATGGGCAGCCAACGCGTCAGCGCTGAGTCCCTCGCACCCGGGAATCGACCATGATCGACCAGCTCACCACCATGCCTCGTCCCGTCCGCGATGAGCGTGGCAGTGGCGCGGTCGAAGCAGCCCTGCTGGTGCCCGTCATCGTCATGATGATCGCGCTGTTGGCCGGAGGTGGTCGCGTCTGGTCCGCCCGCGCCCAGCTCGCCGATCTGGCAGGTGACGCCGTACGCCTGGCCGCGCACGCCGATTCCAGCCACCAAGCCAGGGCCGATGTGGCCGCTCTGGTGGAGGCCAGCGCCGCGCCGGCCGGCTGCGCCACAGTCGAGATCGACCTCGACCTGAGCGACTTCGGCCGCACGCCGGGCACCGCCGGCACGGTGACCGCGACGCTGCGGTGCACCGCCGATCTCACCGACCTGTTGTTGCCCGGACTGCCCGGCTCGATGGTGCTGGACGCCACCGCCGAGGCACCGCTCGACACCTACCGGAGGCACCGATGAGTCCCTCAACCGACCGCCCGCCGGGGCTCGTTGCGCGCGGTGCGGCGCTGGTCGCCATGATCGCGATCGTGGTGCTACCACCCGTGGCGTTGCTGTGGCTCGGCCACCTTCCCGCCGACCTGCCCAGCGACCTGGGCTGGCTGCTGCAGCCCGACGACGGTTCGGTCGTGCTGCAGGCCCTGACCGTGCTCGGCTGGTTCGCCTGGTTGGTGATGACCGGCTGCCTGTTGATCGAACTCGTCAACCGGATTGGCGGCCATCAGGTCCGACTGCCCGGTCTGGGCTGGCCGCAAGCTCTCGCCGCAGGCCTGATCGCGGTCGTGATGTCCCAGCCCGCGACAGCCATCGCCGAGGCGCCTGCCGCGCAGACAGTGGTGGCCCAGGCGGCTTCGGCGCCGGTCGCCACCCCCGGCCCAGCCGAGGACGAGACGCCGCCCGTCCCGGAGCAGGAAGCCGGCCCCACCCGCCACCTGACCGTCACGGCTACCGACGACCTGTGGTCGATCGCCGAGCGCGAGCTGGGCGACGGTGGCCGTTGGCACGAGATCGTCGCGCTCAACCCGGGGTTGGATCCACTGGCCGAGCTCCATCCCGGGCAGCAGCTCCGACTTCCCGTCGACCCGCACCTCCAGGAAGCGCCACCTCCGCCCGCGACGGTGGTCGTGGAGAAGGGGGATTCGCTGTCGTCCATCGCCGAGGACACCTGGGGCGATGCGGACCTGTGGCCACTGCTTTACCACGCCAACCAGGACCAGATCGCCGACCCCGATCAGATCGACATCGGCTGGCGGCTCGAAGTCCCCACCCTGGCCGAGGATGACACCGCCAGCCCCGAGGCAACGGCGCCAGCGGCCCCGGCGGAGGTGCCGCAGACACCGGAATCCGCCCCCGAGGCCCCGGTGACCACACCTGCCCCGCCGGTGGTGACCTCAACCGGCAATCGCACCCCGATTCCTGATGAATCACAGCCGACCGCGCTGGTGGATGCCGGCAGCTCCGCGCCAGACGGCGCGGTCCAGGAGTGGGGTGTTCAGGTCGCCGGTCTGGCGGCCCTGGCGATCGTCGGCGCGCTGGCCACCCGCCGCCGCTGGCAACTCCAGCTGCGGCCGGTCGGACACCGAATCCCGGCCGACTCCCCCGAGACCGCCCTGGTCCTCAGCCGGCTGGAGCGCCTGGCATTTCCGCCGATCAGCGAGGAGGACGATCCCGAATCGCCGCCGCCCGTCGCACCCGATGCCGGACCACGCAGGCTGACGCCCCAGCTTGCACTGGGACGGGCCCTCGTGGGCTGGCACGCCGATCCTGCTCGCCCGGCACCGCTGGTCGTCCGTCTCGGCCCCAGCCAGGTCACCGTGATCCCGGCCGAGCCGACGGACCCGCCCGACGGCTGGCGTGTGGACGCCGGCGCCCACCACCTCGGCTTCGATGCCCTGCCCGGTCTGGCTGAGCCCAGCCCTTCTCCGCTGCCGGCGTTGGCGACGCTCGGCACCGACGGTCCCGATCTGGTGCTGCTCAACCTCGAGGCGGTCGGACACCTCGGGATGGTCGGCGATGCCGAACAAGTACGCGGGGCCAGCGCAGCCTTGTTGCTGGAGCTCAGCTGCCGTTCGGGTCCCGGCGAGATCGAGGTCCTCATCACCGGCGAACCCGCCAGCCTGGTCACCGCGATGGCTGCCGGACACGTGCGCTGGTTCCGCGACGCCACCTCGGCTGCCGCGGCGATGAACCGAGAGGCCGACCAGCGTCGCCAGTCTGACCACGGCGACCATGGCGCGCTCAGCCAACGCCTGACCGCCCCCGACACCGCAGACGCCTGGCGGCCCTGGGTCGCCCTGACGGCTGACGGCGAACCCACCGAGGTCACCGCCGACCCGCGGCCCGGGCTGTGCTGGGTCGACGGGGACCCGAACGCCGAGGCCGTCCTCGACCTGGCCCGTCAGGAACTGCGCACCCCGATCGGGTCCTTTGCCCTGACCCCGCAGTCCATCGATGCCGACGCCCGCGCGGCGTTGACTGCCCTGTTCGCCGCCCGCGGCGACGACCAGCACGAACCGGCCTGGTGGGCCGGCGTACGCGTGTCTGATCCCGACGACGACGATGTCGCCACCGTCACTCCCCTCCGTCCCCGCACGCCCGTGCCGAAGGACTCGCCGATGAACCGCAACCATCCGACCCTGTGCATCCTTGGACCCGTCACCCTCGAGGGCTGCCGCGGACCTCGCCCGCCGCGGGCGCCGCGACAGTGCATCGAGTACGCCACCTGGCTGCTCGAGCATCCCGGCCTGAGCTCGCGCACGATGGCCGACGCGTTGGCCATTGCCGAAGGCACTCGCCGCTCCAACATGTGTCGACTCCGCGCCTGGCTGGGCAATGACGATGGCGGCGAGCCGTATCTGCCGGAGGCGTACAGCGGCCGGATCGGACTGGCGCCGGCCGTCACCTCCGACTGGAAGGAGTTCCAGGCGCTGGTCGCTCTGGGACTCAGCCGTACGCCGACCCAGATCTTGGCCCAGGCACTGGACCTGGTCCGCGGGGCGCCGCTGGCAGATGTCGCGCCGGGTGACTGGTACTGGGCCGAAGGACTACGGGTCGAGATGGCACAACTGATCCGGGATGTCGGCCACGAGCTCGGCGAACGCGCTCTGGTCGAACGCAACGTCGAACTGGCTCGGTGGGCGATCGGCAAGGCCCAGTACGCCGCGCCTCACGACGAACAGTTGCGCGCGGTGCTGCTGCGCGCCGAACACCAGGCCGGCAACCACGCCGCCACCGACACCATCATTCGCGACCTCGCCACCACCGCCCGACAGCTCGGCGTCGACCTCAGCGAGGAAACCGTGACGGTAATGCAGGACGTGATGCTCGAACGCGCCCGCGCTCGCGCCTGACGTACGTCGAAGTCCGACCAGACCTTGGCTCAGGCCAGCCCGTCCACCAGCCCGGCCACGGCACCATGAATCTGGTCCTCGGTGTCGCGCGCCCACCGCCCGGCGTACCGTCGGAACGTGTTCGCCTCGATCACCTCGTAGCCGTACTCGTCGAACTGGCGCGCCACCGGCACATAGCCGACCAAGCCATTGCTGTACCCCAGCGGCACCACCTGGGCGAAGCGCCCACCGAGCTCACGCTTGAGCCGCAGGCCGTGCTCGACGGTCATCTCCCCGCCCAGCGCCACCACCGCAACGTCCTCACCGACGGAGATCACCTGCGCCACGAGGTCCGCCTCGGAGGTGGTGGCCTCCCCGTCGGCGAGCTTGCGCTGCCAGGTCTGCGACCAGCGCCGCTCGTGCGGCAGCGACGAGTCGGCCAGCCGGCGTACCCGCTCGCGGTCGACCTCCTCGGTCCGCAGCGGAATCGTGCCGAAGGCAGTACGAATCGCGCCCGCCACCGGCACCGCATCGGTCATCGCCGCCAGTGCCGCGTCGGCCAGCTCGTGACCGAGTGCGGCGACCTGCTCCCGAGTCCGAATGCCGAAGACCGCGCTGCGCGGATCAGCAGGCCGCGGCTTCTGATCCCCGGCGCAGCCCTGCAGCACCATCGCCTGAGCCGCCGTGGCATCGACCAGGGCGTCCACGGCGTACGACACGTAGTCGCCGCCGATCCACAGCCCGTTGCGCGAGGTCGGGTGGCAGGCGTAGCTGGCCACCACCCCGCGGATGCCGCCGTCCTCGCCGCGCAACACCAGCACCGGCACGTCGTGGTCGCTCGGGCCTTCGGGGTGGGGTGCCATCGCCCGGCCCACCCGGCCTGGCGCTTCAGGATCCGGTCGTCGACGGTTCATCGCGATGCCGCAACGACCGACCGCACGCTCGAGCCGCACGGGCACCCGATGGTGATGGGCGCGTTCGGCGAGCGTCACGAGCCGCCCGATGAGTTCCTCGCGGTAAGCCTCATCGATCCAGCCGTGGGTGTGCACATCGTTGTCACGCAGGGCCGGCCCGCAGTGCGTGTGGGTGGCGTTGAGCAGGATCTGGCTCCGATCCAGCCCCAATCGCTCTCCGATGCCGGCCGCGATTCGATCGGGCAGATCGTCCTGCAGCCCGACCAACTCCACCGACACCACCACCACATCGGTCGCCCCATCACCCAGACTCAGGGCGACCGCCCGCAACGGATGATCCACGCCGACGCTGGAGTGAAAACCGCGGTGGCTGAATCCAGCCAGTGGCGTCCCCACCGGCGGCGTCATGTCGATCGTCGACATCCCCGCCAGATAGGGAGTGGGCTGATTCATGGCGTCGCCGGCTCCTCGGTCGAAGTGACATCGGCGATCGCCGTGTCGCGCTCGCGTTCCAGCCTGTCGATCTTGTCCTCCAGGCGCTGCAGGACGACCATCATGTCGTCCTCGCTGACGCCCCGCTTGGCCTCGTACGCATCCTCGAGGCTGGTCACGATCACGCCGACGACGAAGTTGACGACCACATAGGTCCCGAACAGCACGAAGGCGATCGTGTAGATCAACCCCCACGGAGACGCCGCACGCAGGTCACTGAGGGTGTCATTCCAGCCCTCCAGCGTGAGCAGCTCGAACAACGTCAGCATGCCCTCGCCGATGTTGCCGAAGTACTCCGGCGCCACATCGGCGAAGGCGACATAGCCCACCACCGCATAGATGTAGGTGCCCAGCGCGATGATGCTGCCGAGGCTGAACGCCGGCCCCAACGCCCGCCGGATGCCTTCCATCAGCACCGAAATGTCGGGCATCACCCGCAGCAGCCGCACCACCCGGAGCAGGCGTACGACGCGCAACACGGTCCACGCACTGTTGATCCACGGCAGCCAGGCGACCAGCACCACGATGAAGTCGAAGACGTTCCACGGATTGCGGACGAAGGCCCGCACCGACAGGCCGTGGGCGACGAACCGCAGCAGCAGCTCCACCGCAAAGAACACCACCAGGACGACGTCGAAAACCTCGATGGTGCGCGACAGACGGGTGCCAGTCTCGAGATAGGTCTGGACGCCGATCGCGACCGAGTTCAGCACGATGACGGCGATGACCAGCCCCTCGAACCAGATGCTGCCGACCAGCTTGATCGCCTTGCGCTGCCAGGCCGGCTGCCCATCACGCAGCGGCGGCGCCGAGGTGATCGAGCCTGTCCACAGGCTGGCTTGAAAGATCGGCACGCGCGCTTTGCTCCTCGTGAGATTGCTGTGCCAACCCTAGCGACCGGCGTACGCCCCTGCAGTCGGTTGCATGGCCGGCCGACCCGACTACGCCCGGACAACGCACCGCCGGCGCCACCTCGCAAGGTGACGCCGGCGGCGTTGATCACGTCATCTGACCAGATCGGAGATCGTCAGGGAGTGCCGGGATCAGGCGGGTACGCGCCCGGGTCCGGGACCTCGGTGCCCCCAGCGCGCTTGGCGTGGGCGTCGGCGAAGAGCTGCTGCAGCTTCTCCGGATCGTCCGCTCGGGTCTTCATGTCGTCGGGCAGCTCACTGAACTGACGCTCACGCCAGGTCAGCATCCGCCAGGCCTGCTCGACGTCATCACGGGGCGTGTACGCATCCGCGGACAGGAACTCCTTGGCGTACCGTGCGCCGCCCTTCTCGATCGTCTGCACCTTGCCGGTCTTGCTGACCAGGGACAGCACGATCGTGATGGCGAGGATGCCCAGGATGACCGCCAGCGACACCGGCGTGGTGATCTCCGGCACGTCGAAGTGCTCGCCACCGTTGAGGAACGGCAGGGTGTTCTCGTGGAGCGCGTGCAGCACCAGCTTCACACCGATGAAACCGAGGATGATCGACAGACCCCAGTTGAGGTAGACGAGGCGGTCCAGCATGCCGTCGATGAGGAAGTACAGCTGGCGCAGGCCCATCAGGGAGAACGCGGTCGCGGTGAAGACGATGTAGGGGTCGGTGGTGAGACCGAAGATCGCCGGGATCGAGTCGACCGCGAAGAGCACATCGGTGCCGCCGATGGCCACCATCACGAGCAGCATCGGCGTCATGACCTTCTTGCCGTTCTCGTAGGTGAACAGCTTGTCGCCGTCGTAGTGATCCGAGGTGTGCATCACCTTGCGGGCAAACCGGATGATGAAGTTGTTCGCCTCGTCCTCGTCATCGTCGCCGCTGGCCTCGCCACGGATCATGTTGACGGCGGTGAGGATGAGGATGGCGCCGAAGATGTAGAAGATCCAGGACAGCTGGTTGATCGCGACCGCGCCGACGGCGATGAAGGCACCGCGCGCGAACATCGCGAAGACGATGCCAAAGAGCAGCACCTTCTGCTGATCAGCCCTCGGCACCCGGAAACTCTGGATGATGATGAGGAAGACAAACAGGTTGTCGACCGACAACGCCTTCTCGGTCACATAGCCCGCGTAGTAGTCGATGCTCATCTCGATGCCACCGAAAACCCAAACGAAGACGCCGAAGAGCAGCGCAATGCCGACATAGATTGCCGACCAGACCGCCGCTTCCTTGATCGTCGGGACGTGCGCCTTGCGTACGTGCGCAAAGAAGTCGAACGCCAGCAATCCTGCGATCGCGACGATCGTGATCGCCCAAACCCACCAGGGTTCCATAATTCTCCTACCGGCGACGACCGGAGTCGCCGCATTGACTGCCATTGCCAGCGCCCTGCAGACGCAATCGGCGTTCATGAGAGCTTGGGTGGTGCCAGTCAGGCCCCACCATCGTACGTGGTCAATGGATGTGTCACCAATCACGTCCGCCCGGCGGGGCGTACGGCACATCTTGCCCCGAATCACCCCCGGCTGTCGAGACGAGGTGAGGGCTGGCGTACGGGGCGCGCTGACCTAAGCTGGCCGCCATGGCGTTCGACGGATTCCTCGGCCACCTCCCTGCCCAGGCCTCCCTCACCGGAGGCTTCGGCGGACTGGTCCCGCTGCAGACCCTGCCGCCGATTGATGTCCCCGACTCGCCGCTGACCTGGGTCTGGCCCGACTCGCTCATCATGATCGGACTGATCGTGGTGGTCGCGCTCGCCGCACGCTGGGTGGTGAGCATCGCGGTCCAGCGGGTGACCGACGTGGCGGTGAACCGGGCCACCCGGCATGCCCATCAGACCGGCAAGGCCAAGGGCAAGGTGAAGCTGCCCAATTTGGGGGCCTCCGCCCGTGGCAGCCAGCGCACCCGCACCGTCGCCTCGCTGCTGCGCAACCTGTCCACCATCATCATCACCACCGTCGCGATCCTCATGATCATGTCGGTGTTGGGGTTGCCGCTGGGGCCGCTGCTGGCCTCCGCCGGCGTGGGTGGTGTCGCGATCGCCTTCGGCGCCCAGAGTTTGGTCAAGGATTTCCTGTCGGGCACCTTCTTGATCCTTGAGGACCAGTACGGCGTCGGCGACCAGGTCCAGATCGGCGACATCTCCGGCACCGTCGAAGAGGTGACCCTGCGCATCACCCGGATCCGCGACTTCCACGGGCAGGTCTGGTACATCCGGCACGGCGAGATCACCGAGGTCGGCAACCACTCCCAAGGCTGGTCACGGGCCGTGGTCAACTTCCTCATCTCCGACACCGCCAACGTCGACCAGGCCATCACGGTGCTGGCCAACGCCGCCAAGCAGATCCACGAGAACGACCCGTCGATGTCGACCACGATGCTCGAGGACCCGCAGGTCCAGGGCGTGGTCGCCTCAGCACCGGGGCAGCTGACCGTACGCCTGATCTGCAAGACCGCACCCGGCGCCCAGTGGGGCGTCGAACGCGAGATGCTCCGACAGGGCGAACTCGCCCTCAAGGAAGCCGGCATCCCGGTGCCCCGGGTGGTCACGGGGCCACCCGAGGGCTGAGTGCGGGTCGATTCCGTACGAAAACCACGCCAACCGGCACCTCAAAGGTCGGCTGGCGGGGCGGCGTGGGGTGTGGCGGGCGTACCGGAACCCAACTGGACCACCGGCAACCCTGCCGAAGACCTCAGCCCAGCAGCCGCGACGCCAGCTCCGTCAGCAGCCGCCCCGCCTCCGCCATTGACACTCGCGGATCGGGCTCCAGCTCGGCCAGCGCGTACGCCGCCGCAAACCCTGCCTCGGTGACCTCGGTCGGAGTGGCGTCCAGCCGACCGCACACGGCGACCACCGGTACGCCGGAAGCTCGCGCCAGCCGCGCCACCCCCATCGGCGCCTTCCCCGACAGCGTCTGCCGGTCCAGCTTTCCCTCACCGGTGACCACCAGATCGGCCCCGCTGATCGTCTCGGCCAGGCCGACCAGGTCGGCCACCAGCTCCACGCCGGGCTGGAACCTCGCGCCGAGGGCCAGCAGGGCAAACCCCACCCCGCCGGCCGCACCAGCCCCGGGCCGCTCGCGTACGGCGGATGTCCCGCGCGGCAGACCGCGAATGTCGGTGGCGGCTTCGACCAGGTCTGCAGCCCTGGCCAGCAGCGGATCCGCCCCGGAAATCTGCTCGGCGGTCAGCCCCTTCTGCGGCCCATAGATCGCGGCTGCACCGTTGGGGCCGAGCAGCGGATTGGTGACGTCGGCGGCGACCACCAGTTCGACCTCAGCCAGAGCCGTCGGCAGCGCGGACAGGTCCACCTCGATCAGGTCCGCCGCTCCGGCGAGCCCGGGCGTGATCGGCGCCCCGGTCGCATCACTCAGTCGTGCCCCGAGGCCGGCGAGCATCCCCAGGCCGGCATCGGTGCTGGCCGACCCGCCGATGCCGACGACCATCCGTTCCACCGGATCCGGCCCGGTCAACGCGGCGGCCATCGCCTCACCCAGACCGCAGCTGCTGGCAGTCAGCCCGGCGAGTCCGTCGGGTAGCCGCAGCAGGCCACAGCAGTCAGCGAGTTCGACGACAGCGGTCCCGTCGGCGTACGCCCACCGCGCCGTGCCAGGCTCGCCGGTGGGCCCGGAACACGTCACGGCGCGCTCCTGCCACCCGGCTTCGATCAGCGCCTCGACCGTGCCTTCACCACCGTCGGCCATCGGCCGCGACACCACCGTGTGAGTGGGAAGTCCGGCCGCCAGCGCGCGGTGCACCTCGGTCGCACCCAACGATCCCTTGAACGCGTCGCAAGCCAGAACGATCTTCATGGCTGCCCTTCAGGTGGTGCCGGATTCCAGGGTTGGCCTGCGGCCGCGACCCAATCGGTCAGCCAGCGGTCGCCGCAGTCACCAAAGGGGTGGACCCGGTCGCGGACCCGCTGCTCGACGGTGTCGCAGTCGTATTCGGCGCGCGCGATCAGCGGCGCCGGATAGTTGAAGCGGCGCTGATGCTCGGCGAACTCGTCGCGGTCATCAACCCAGACGACGTCGTCGTGTCCCTCGCGCAGCCGCCGGTCCCGGACCACGTCCAGGTCGAGGTCGACGCTGCTCACCAGCCAGCCTTCGGCGGCAACCTCACCGGCGCCAACCTTCGGCTGCCACAGCGGCGGCGTGGCGATGTCGACGTAGTGGTGCACCAGGTGGGGCGGCTGATCGATCGTCGCGATCCAGCCCTCCAGGTCCGGTACGCACCGCACCCACGCGATCGCCGAACCGAAGTCGGCGCCGGGGCGCCACATCCGTTCGCCGACCGCCCCGCCCAACCAATGGCCGGCCTCGTCGCGGCCAAGGTAGGTGAAGTCGGTGGCCCAGTGGGGGCTGCCGTCCCATTTCGACATCCGCAGCGCCACCCGGTCACCGGGCCGCGGGCGTACCTCGCCACCGGGAACTCCGCTCAGATGGGCGGCCGGCACGGTCGCGGGCGGGGGCGGCTGCAAATCCATGGGCGTCACGCTAGCGCTTCCCCCGGGTGGGTCAGGTTTCGGCAGTGCGCGGTTCGCAGCCGGGCGTACGCCGTGCAGCCAACTAACCTGAATCCCATGGATCGTCGTCATCTCCTGGGCGCGCTCGGC
Source organism: Parenemella sanctibonifatiensis (assembly GCF_002250565.1). Taxonomy (GTDB): domain Bacteria; phylum Actinomycetota; class Actinomycetes; order Propionibacteriales; family Propionibacteriaceae; genus Parenemella; species Parenemella sanctibonifatiensis. The sequence continues at coordinate 241,611 of NZ_NMVJ01000007.1, read as the reverse complement.
GCGGCCGCGCTCGTCCCGCTCGCCGCCTGCGCCACCCAGCCGCCGCCCAGTCGCGGCGGTGGGACCTCCGCGCCGCAACCCACCGGCGAACCGTCTGCGGGGGAACCGGGCAAGACACCGGTGCCCGAGCCCACCGATGACCGGCTCGAGGTCCCCGAGACCAGCCCGCAGGGCAGTGAGTTCACGTTCGAACAGCAGGCCGAGTATCCCGAGGGTCTGATCTTCTCGGTGGAGGGCGCCACCCTGGCCGCTGCGGACAGCACCACCGACGGCGCCGAAGGCACCAATGGCGAGTTGGTTGCCGTGGACGTGGTCTGCGGCAACCTCGGCAGCGAACCCTTCGACCCGCGCGACATCGTGGTGCATCTGTTCTATGGGGAGTTCGACACCGGCGCCCAGATGGTCCGCGACCACGGTGGCAACTACGGCACCGGCTTCGGCGACGAGGTTGCCCCCGGCGAGTCGATCTCGGCCTCAATCGCGTTCGCCGTCCCCCACGACCAGGCCGGGGCCATCACCGTCGAGATGCGGATCCCTGCACTCGAGGACACGATTCATTTCCGGGGTGCCGCGATCGCGGGCTGACCACGAGCTGACCATCATGACGACAGGTCGGTCTCGGCCGCCAGCCTTTCCAGTCCCAGCCCGGGACCGCCGAACAGCCTGAGCTGGGAGCCCTGCTGCCGGTATCCACCGGCCGGGGCCGTCGAGGTGAACCAGGCCGGCGGGTCCAGGTCGATCATGGTGATCGCGGGATGTGCGCAGGCCAGGTGCGCAGCGGCAGTGATCGAGATCCGCGGCTCCATCATTGCGCCGACCATGCAGGCCAGTCCCGCCTCGGCCGCCACGTCGGCGATCGCGAGCGCCTCACCCAGACCGCCGGTCTTGGCGAGCTTGATGTTGAGCAAGTCGGCCGCTTCCGCTTCGACGATCCGGCGCGCGTCGGCCGCCGTCCAAACCGCCTCATCAGCCATGATCGGCAACTCCACCGCCGCCCGCACCCGGGCCAGCCCGGCGAGGTCGGCCGCCGGCACCGGCTGTTCGACCAGGTCGATCGGCCACGGCCCGGCCGCAAACCCGTTGATGATCTCGATGGCCTGCTCGGGTGTCCAGCCCTGATTCGCGTCCAGCCGCAGGCGTACGCCCGGTGCCGCCTCACAGACCGCCGCGAGCCGGCGCCGGTCCTCCTCGATGTCGCGGCCCAGCTTGATCTTGAGGATCTCCTCGCCGGTGGCAACCGCCTCCCGGGCGTGCCCCGCCATCACGTCGGGGGCCTCGAGCGAGATGGTCATGTCGTTGGTGAGGACCAGGTCCGGGTCGCCTCCCAACGCCGACACGAGCGGCTGGCCCAGCGACCGTGCCCAGGCATCGTGCAGGGCGATGTCGAGGGCAGCACGGGCGCTGCTGCCGGCATCGGTTGCGGCGATCACGGCCGCCAGCTCGGTCACGGTCCCGCTCGCACCCTCGAGCGCGGCGCGCAGCGGCCCGGCCAGCGCGGCCTGGATCGAATCGGCGGTTTCGCCGGTCACCGCCACCGTTTCCGCGGCCGACCCCTGCCCGATGCTGCCGTCGGCCAGCTCCACCTCGGCGACGACGTACTCCACGGCCTCGGTGCGCCGGGCCGAGGTCACGAAGGGCCGCAGCAGCGCGGCCCGGTGCCGATGCTGGCGTACGCCGACAACCCGCAGCTGCCCGGTCACAGCGTCGACATCAGCTGGGCGGCGATGAGGCCGACGAAGGTGCCCGCGAAGGACCCGATCAGCGCAAACAGCACGCCGACCGGCACCAGCTGACGGTTGAAGGCGCTCGCGACCACGGGCGCCGACGCGATGCCGCCGATGTTGGCGGTCGAGGCGACCGCCAGCGAGAAGAGCTCGACCTTCGCGAGCTTGGCATAAAGCAGCATGATCGCGATGTGCACGATCAGCACCAGGACGCCGACCAGCAGATAGAGCGGCGCCTCGGTGATGGCGGAGAAGTCCGAGCCGGAGGCGATCTGCCCGATCACCACGAAGAGCATCAGGCTGGCAACCTCGCTGGATCCGGCCGTGCGGCCCAGCGGGGTGAGCGCAACGAGCAGGCCACCGACCGACACGATGAGGATGCTCCAGGTGGTGCCGTTGATGACCTCGCCGTATTCGGGCAGCAGTCCGCCGATCCAGATCGAGAGGACGGACACCAGGATCGAACCGAAGATCACGATGGCCAGCGAGGCCGTGGTGACCGGCTTCGCGTCGGCCTCGTCCTCCTCGCCGGCGTGGGCATCGAGGTAGGAGGTGTCGGCCTTGGTCCACTTGTTGAAGCGCGGCGAGACGGCGACCGAGGCAAACATCAGCATCAGCCACACCGAATACATGATGGTGTCGGTGATGAGGGCATAGCCGAAGATGTTCTCCGGTGCCTGCAGGATGTCCTGGACCGCGACCATGTTGGCGCTGCCGCCGGTCCACGACGCCAGCAGAGCGCCGAGCACCTTCCACGCCTCCGGATGCAGGGCGCCCTGGAAGATGGCGTACACGACGACCATGCCGATGAACAGTGAGGCCGAGGCCACGAACATCGTCAGCAGCAGCTTGGGGCCGAGTTTGAAGATCTTGCGCAGGTCGCAGCCAAAAAGGAAGAGGAAGATCATCGCCGGCAGCAGGACGTCCTTGACCTCCCCGATCGGCGCGCGGGTCGCGTCGTCCTGACTGAAGACGCCGAGCGAGTTGAGGCCGGCACACAGCAGGTACATCAGCACCATGCCCGGCACGTACTTGAAGAACTTCCATTCCGTCGTGCGTTCCAACACGATCAACACGCACGACAGTCCGAGCAGGACGCCGAGCATCAGCAGGCCGTCGGTGATCACGGGGGCTCCTTGGGGGCGGACCCGGGCCTGGAGAAACAAAAAAGTCGGAAGCAACGCCGGACGTACGCCGGGCAGGGCGTCGTCTGCGGTGCTTCCGACTGGTTCCGGTTCGGTTCAGTCCCGGGCGGGCGGATGCGTATCGGGTTGTGCCGTCGGGTCGGCCGTCAGGTCGCGATACTTCGCCGAGGCGTTGCGGACAGCGGCCGCGAGCGCCTTCTGCGAGGAACCGTGATACCTCTCGGTGATCGACTCGATCAGCGCATCATCCTCGAGGAGTGAATGTCCCTCCAGCAACTCCCGGACAAACCGGATCGTCAGCGGGAGCGTGGCTGAGCAGTCAGCCTCGACGATGACGTGGGACTCAGTATTGACCACCAGGCCGACGAAGAACAGCCCCCACTGCGTGGTGATGGGATTGTTGCTCGGCGACTTCGCCTCGCCTGTCAGATAGATCGTCGGCATGTGGGAAGTCTAGGGCCGGGTGGGCTGCGGCTGCTCCCGCCCGACCGGCGGCTCAAAGGCGGGTGGCGGGGCGGTGTCGGGGTGTGGCGGGCGTACCGGAGCGGCCCGCGCATCAAGAGGAAAGGCAGGCCTGAGCCGCGTAGGTGGGCGGGACGCCGCCCCACCACCCCGCCGGACGTCGACGCGACCGTCGAACGAGATGATCGGGCCTCAGCCCAGCCGGTCGTCCGCCATGGCCGCCCACAGGTACGCCGCGACTCCGTAGGGCGCGTTGGATCCGCGCGGGATCCGGGCGTACCCGGCGCGCGGCAGGAAGGGCAGCGGGATGGTCGGGCCGGAGATCTCGGGAATCTCGGCGCCGTGCTTGCCGTCGTGGATGGCGTCGGTGACCGCGGCCAGGGCCGCCCGAGCGGGCTCCCGGTAGGTCCCCGCCGGCAGGATGCCGAGCCGGATCGCATCGGCCCAGCCTGCCGCGATCAGCGCGGTCGCCGACAGCTCTCGGTCCGATTCGGGCTCGCGCAGCAAGGTCCCAAAGCTGCCGTCGTCGCGCTGCAGCGGCCGCAGTTCGGCACTGGTGGTCACGATCAGGTCGGCAATCGCCTCGGCGCGGGGATGCCCGGAGCCGATCGCCTCGAGGATGCGCGGCAGTGCCGCCACCACCCAACCGTTGCCCCGCCCCCAGGCATGCGAGGGGTAGGCCATCCCGTCCGGATGCCCGGCCAGCCGGGTCAGCCGCGACGGCGCCCACCACGAGTGATGCCACAGACCCGAGGGCCCTTGCAACAGCGCAGCGTACTTCTCCGGCTGCGCGGCGGCCCGGTCGATCAGCTCCTCGTCGTTGCGTTCCTGCCCGACCAGGGCCGGAAACACCGAAAACATCATCACCGAGTCGACCCACACCGAGTCTGGATAGACCCGATTCCACGGCCCATGCCCCAGGTGGTTGGGCAGCCCGTTGTCCAGCGTCTTCGCGGTCGCGATGTAGCTCAGGCAGCGTCGGGTGAGTTGTTCGTACGCCGCATCGGGCGCGACCCGATTCAGCGACCAGGTCACCAGGCCGGGGGCGACGGTGTCGGAGGCGTCGATGGTCGGCTCGTGCGCGACGTAGTGGTCGACGTAGCGACGCAGCCAGCCGCGGGCCTGCTGCCGGCCGGTGTAGTCGTCCCATTCCGCCAGCGCGAAGCCGAGCAGCGCCGGACCCCAGTGCCACTGGCGTACCGGGCGGGCGGCGTCGTGCGACAGCACGCCCCGGACGACGGAATCGGCAGCTGCCATCGCGGGCGTGGTACGCCATGCCTCACTCGAACCACGGGGTTCCGGGGTGCTCATTGCTGCTCCCTTCCAGCGGCGGTCAGTACGTGACCGCCGACATCGATGCGTTCGGGTCCGCGTTCGGCGGTGACGAAACGGCTCGCGTACCGGTCCTCGCTCAGGATGACCGGCTCCCCGTCGATCAGGTGCGCGCCGCCGAAGGTCAGGTCGTGGCGGTGCCCGTCGGCCCACACCATCAGGTGTCGGTTGTCGGGCAGGTCGCCGGCGACCACGGGGATCGCGGCGACCTCGGCGGCAAACTCGGCCAGGTCGGCGTACGTCTCGGCGTCCCCCATCAGCACCACCCACACGGTGACCTTGCCGGGCTGCCGGATCTCGTTGCGGCTGACGAATTCGAGCGGCGCCCAGGACCGGACCCCGATGTACGCCGACCCGATCCGGCCAGCAACCCAGCGCTGGCCCTGCTGGGTCTCGTCGAAGTCGGTACGCGGCCACCACAGGTGACTTTCAAGGCGCCGTTTCGGTTCGAGATAGCCGGACCGCACGCCCAGGTGATGAAAGGCGATCAGCACCCGGCCGTGCTGCACCACGTCGGGGTTGATGCCGTTGCCGACCCACTCGCCGGGCGAGAAGTTCCGGGCGACGTCATCGAACATCGCCCCACCCGGGTGGGTCGCGAACACCGTCACCCCGCGCGGCAGCAGCGCCGTCCACAGATGTTGCTGGTCGCCGTAGCCGCCGGGCCGATAGCGCTGGGCGCTCGACAACAACCAGTGCGGCGTACGCCTGGTGCGCACCCGGGCCCGTTCCAGGGCGACGCCTTGGGTGGCCGGGTTGAGGATCCGGATCAGCCCGGGCAGTAACGCTTCGGGCAGCTTCGCAAACGGTGTCAGGTTGGTGAGGAACGGGTTGTCCTTCATCCGCCAGGCCCGGAAGGCGCGCATCGTGTCGACGATCGACTCGGGGGTGGTGAAGGCTTCCATCGCCCACCACAGGGTGCCGCGAGTCTCGACCTCTCCCAGCGGAGCGGGTTCGCGCAACGCGGCAGCCTCGGCCAGTTCCAGCCCCATCGCCTGGTCGATGGTGGCCCCGTCGCGGTCGTGGGCAATCGCCCGGATCTGTTCGGGCACCTCGTAGCCGGAGGCGAACAGGATCGCCGACAAGGTGGCCCATTCCTGGTCCTGGACCTCGCCCGGACCGAACGCCCATCGCATGATGTCGGCGACTGCCGACCCGCCCGGTGCCTGCTTGCCCGGGGCATAACAGCGCCCGGAGCTGGGAATGAACCATCGGTCCTGACCATCGGTCCAGCTGTGCAGCGCCAGGTCCAGCAACAGCAGATCCAGGACGCCGGTGGCCTGGGCCCGGATGTCGTCGTCGGCGGCAAACCCGGCCAGCAGCGCCACGGCGGCGATGTGTTCCTCGTAGTAGGTGTTCGACAACCACTCGCTGAAGCCGTGCTGCCACCGACGACCCAACCACTGGCGTACCCGGATCGCTGCCCGGTCGCGATGCTCGGCTCCGCTCCGTCCGTCGTTGCTGAACACCCTGGCGGGATGGAGTTGACCTGCCAGATAGTCGCAGCTGGCGAAGAGGATCTGGTGGTTCTCGGAGAAGAGGCACATCCCGTCCACCCCGGGCTCGTCGAGCCAGTAGCGAAAGCCGAGGACGGTGGTGACGATCTGCTCGCGTTGGTCCTCGCTGAGCCGGCCCCGGCCGGTGTCGTCGAGGAGCAGCGCGGCAAGCAGGTTGGCGACCCGGAAGTCGGCACAGTCGAGTCGGGCCTGCACAAAAGCCAACTGCCCGGCGAGCTGATCCTCGTCGGCTGGTTCGCCGGTCAGGACCCGCCGCAAGGGCAGAAATCGGGTGTCCATCTTCACCCTCATCCCCGGATCAGGTCCTCCGACCCGGTCGTCACCAGCGTCTGGTCGCTCAGAGGTGGCCATGGGGGTGACCCTACTTCGCCCGGCGCCCGGGTGGCCGCCACGTCGAGTGGCGGGCCTGCTGGGTTCTCTCAGCAGATCTTTGGCAAAGCTGCACCAACCGTACGCCGGCCGCCCCGCGTACCTGTCGGTGAAGTCACCTCGTCGGTGACACGACGACGACCAAAGGACCTGATGATGACGATCCGGATGACGGCCCTCCCGGGGCTGCTGCTGGCGGCAGCGGTTGCCCTGTCGACCGCCTGCGCCCCCGGCCCTGACGCCACCCCGGCGCCGGGCGGACCGGGCAGTCAGGAAACCCCGGCGGTGACCCCGACCGAGACGCCTGGTGAAACCCCGGCCACCACGCCGAGCGACGCTCCCACCAATGAACCGACGGAGTCGCCCGAGCCTTCCACGCCCGCGCCCGACTCCCCGACCGAGACTCCGACGCCGGACCCGATTCCCGAGCCCGGCCCGGCCATCCTCGAGGAGGGCGACAACGGCCCGAAGGTCCGGGAACTCCAGGCCCGGTTGCGCCAGATCGACTGGTTCTCCGGCAACGTGGCCGACCACTACGGCAGCAAGACCGCCGCTGCGGTCAAGGGTTTCCAGACCAAGCGCGGGTATGCCCCGACCGGCGCGGTGGACCAGCGGACCTGGGACCGGATCGTGTCGATGACCACGAAGCCGACCTCGGACGAGCTCAACAACACCTTGCCCACCCCGAAGCCGGGCAGGGATGCTTCCAACCTGGACGAGCGCTGCCTGACCGGTCGGGTGCTGTGCATCGACAAGTCGAAGAACACCCTGACCTGGGTGATCGACGGTGAGGTCCAGGACACCCTGGAGGTGCGTTTTGGCACCGAGAAGACCCCGACCCGCGAAGGCTCGTTCCAGGTCGAGCGGAAGTCCCGCAACCACGTGTCCAACCTGTACGGGTCGAAGATGCCGTTCGCGATGTTCTTCAGCGGCGGACAGGCAGTCCACTACTCCAGCGACTTCGCCAAGCGCGGCTACAACGGTGGCTCCCACGGCTGCGTCAACGTCCGCGACTGGGACGGCATCGAGGCGCTGTACGCCCAGGTGCAGGTCGGCGACAAGGTGATCGTCCACGACTGAGAACCACACGACTGAACCCCCAGTCCAGCAACGCGACAGCGGCGGCGAACCCGAAGGTTCGCCGCCGCTGTCGACATCTGGTGGGTCAGCGGGTCGCGGTCATGAAAGCCCGGCCCTCGGTGCTGTCCTCGTCGCCGGCGCTGGGGACCGTGGTGACGGAGAAGTCCACTCGGCCCTTGCTGCATTCGTAGATGACCGGGTCACCGTCGCCGACACTGCAGCCGAGGCCTGTCAGTTCCTCGCCGAGTTGGTCCGGGGTGCCCTCGAAGGTGAAGCCGAGATAGGCGTACCCGCCCCGCGAGCCGCAGTCCTCGGTGGTCCAGCCGTGACTCTGGGTCGAGGACAGGTCCTCGATGAAGGAGTTGACCGCGGGCCGCAGGTTGCGGGCCGAGCCGTTGCAGGAGGCGTGTGCAGAGGAGTCACCGGTGCTGCAGCCGGTCAGCGCCAATCCTGCCAAGGCGACGGCTGCCGCGACCCGGATGCCCTTCACTGTTTGCTTGCTCCAGCCCTTCATCGTCGGTCTCCCCCATGCCGTGACGTGTCAGTACTCCCTGATTCTCGACGCAGGATTTCAGCCTGACCGCGGTCGGGGGATCCGCCGCAGGACTTTCGTGGGCACGACTCCGGGCGTACGCCGGCGCCGCTGAGGTCCGACTCTGGGTCGGTGCCGTGGCGTAGGCTTGCTGCATGGAGCTAGCGCACGTCCAGCGGCTTGCTGTCGGCCTCATGCGGGACCACGGCCTCACCGACTGGGAGTTCGGATTCGATCGGGCCAGGCGGCGTGCCGGGTGCACCTGGTTTGCCAAGAAGCGGATCACAGTGTCGGCGACACTGATGGAGCTCTATCCGCGCGAGGAAGTCGTGGAGACGATCCTGCACGAGATCGCCCACGCGCTGACCGGCCCGGAGGCACACCACAACGAGGAGTGGCGGGCCACCGTCACCCGGATCGGAGCCCGTCCGGATCGGTGCGTCCCCGAAGACCTGCCGCGGGTGCCAGCACCCTGGATCGGGGTCTGTCCCGAAGGACACGAGGTGCAGCGGTTTCGGCGGCCCACCTCAGTGGCGTCCTGCGCGGTGTGTTCGCGCCGATTCTCCTTGGAGCACCTGCTCAGCTGGTCGCTCGACGGCGTACCGACGACGCCGGGTGGGCGTTATCAGGTGCAGTTGCGCCGGTTGCGCCAGACGCAGGTCGACGAGGCCGCCGCGTCCTGAGCCTCACGCCTCCGACGGTGCGCTGACCGTGTCGTCGGCGGCGGCGCGACGTTCCAGCTCCTGCTGCTGGGCGAGGGCTTCGGTCAGCCCGAGTGAGTACTTGCGGGACAGCCACCAGCCCGCCGCCATGAAGCCGGCCACGCCCACGAACATCACCCAGCGGATGCCCCACTGGACCGACTCGGGCTGCGCGATCACTTCGTTGCCCTCGGGCGTCAGATAACCGGTCGCGCTGAGGACCTGGCCGATCAGCCAGACCACGATGGCCGAGCCGATGCCGCGCAGGAAGGTCATCAGCGCGCCGTAGGAGCCGGCGTCGCGGCGACCGTTCTGCAGTTGGGCGGCGTCGAGCACGTCGGGGAACATCACCCACGGCATCAGCTGCGCGCCGGCCATCCCGATCGCCACCGCGGCGCCGATGGCGTACGCCCCGGCCATCGGCCAGTCGGCCGGATAGAAGGCAACCCCGATGATCCCGACCATCGCGAGCGGGATCAACGTGGCATAGATGCGGCGTTTGTCGATCCGCTTCACCAACTGGCTGACGATCGGATAGGCAATCACGTTGACCGCGATGAAGGTGCCCAGGAAGACCTGGGAGTTGGAGCCGGGCAACACATACAGGGTGTAGTAGAGGATCGTCGCCGACACCACATCCCAGGCCAGCGCCTGCGCGATGTACATCCCGAGCAGGCGGCGGAAGATCGGAGTCTGCAAGGGCTGCACGAAGGTACGCGGGGTGAGCTTCGGGTTGGTCTCGGGCACCGGCGTACGCTCCCGGCACACGATCGCGAGCACAAGCATCGGGGTCGCATAGACCAGGCCGAAACCGAGCACGGTGATGGCGTACCACTCGGTCAGCGGCATGCCGCCGGAACGGTACGCCCCGAACAGCGCCGAGGCGGCCAACGTCGAGACTGCAGAGGAGACTGAGGAGAAGAGCAGCCGCAGTGTGTTGACCTTGTTGCGTTCGGCGTAGCTGGTGGCGATCTCGGTGCTGAAGCTGGCGTACGGCACTGCCAGCATCGTCTGGACCGAGTTGTAGACGATCAGGCTGAGGGCGGCCCAGATCGCCATCGCGACCTGGCCGTCGACCGGCACCCACGGCAGCCAGAGCAGCGCCATCACCGGCACCAGCAGCAGCGATCCGGCGAAGATGAAGGGACGTCGCCGCCCGAACCGGGTCCGGATCCGGTCGCTGAGCGCGCCCATCAGCGGGTCGTTGACGGCGTCCCACAGTTTCGCGACGAAGATCGCGGTGCCGGCCAACCACGGCTGGATGTGGACCACGTCGGTGAGGAAGATCAGGTACATCACCGCCAGCAGCGACGAACCCCCGCCGGCGAAGATGTCGCCAGCCGCAAAGATCACTCGCTCGGGGCGGCGAATCGGCTTCACGGCGGCGGTCACACGCACAGCCAACCACAGCAATCGCGACACCAGTTGCAGTAGCCAGAAAGTTCACCGATTCGTGCTGTTCGTCGCCCGGGGAACACCGCCCGCCTGGGAGGCCGAACTCACTGACGGCGGCCGCTGGGCCGATTCGCGCGCAAGACGTGCAGTCGATTCACCAGGACCGCTGATCTCGGGGTGTTGTGCTCATCGACTGCACGCAGTGCGCGCGACGGCGCGCCGGAGACGTTCCTGCGGGAAGGAGTGGTCCGTTCCGCTGCGGCGTACACAACTACGGGATGCTGTAGTTGTGCAGGTGAAACCGGCCAGATCTCCTGCCCAATGACGGGATGCTGTAGTTGAGCAGGTCCCGGGCCGAGTGGCGTACGCCCGTCGCCGCGGGCGGCCACTGCGCCGGGCAGCTTGGCTACGCCATCAGTCGGTCGTCTCCGTCCCCCTGACCCAGGCGGTGATGGTGGCGATCTCGGTGCCGACCGCTGGTCCATGGGGCCGCACCGTGTACGCGCCCACGGCCGCCGGCACAATGAAGGTCTCGGCGTAGTGGACCACGAAGGGCTCGAAGGCTCCGGTCGGGCTCTCCACCAGGGCCTCGGCACCGTGGACCAGGTTCTTCACCTGCACGGTGCCGTGGGTGTGGTGCTCGGAGCGACCACGGATCCAGTGCCGCCGAGTCTCGATGAACTCCAGCTCGTGCAGACCGGTGCGTTCCTCACGCCAGCCCTCGCTGGCCGCGAGTTCAGCGACCTGACCGACCAGATTCTGCTCCACCCAAGCGGTGTCGCGGTCCCACTGGATGTTGGCCTCGGCATGGTCGATGTTGATCGGCCGCGGCTTGCCGTCCAGGCCGAGGCGTCCCCAGTCCCACATCTTGAAGGTGAAGATGTAGGGCGTGGCCGAGATCTCCAGCACCATCGAGTCGGCCCCGGAGCTGTGGACGGTGCCGGCCGGGATCAGGAAATGATCGTGCGGTCGCGCCGGAAAGGTGTTGACGTAGTCCTCGGCGACGAAGTCCGCGCCGCCCTGCTGCGCCGTTCGAAGGTCGGCCATCATCTGCTCGGGGTCAATGCCCTCGCGCAGCCCGAGATAGACGTGTGCCCCGGGCGCGGCATCGAGCAGGTAGTAACTCTCGTCCTGGGTGTAGGGCATCCCAAACTCACGCTGGATGTACTCGGTCAGCGGATGCACCTGGAGAGACAGATTGCCGCCGCCCATGGTGTCGAGCAGGTCGAAACGGATCGGAAACTCGGCGCCGAAGCGGGCACGCGTACGCCGTCCCAGCAGTTCAGCGGGATGCTGCAGCACCAAGTTCTGAGCGGGGAGCTCGACGGTGCTGCCGTCGATCTCGAGCAGCAGGCTGTTTTCCTCGGGCACGCAGTCGAAGCACCAGGCAAAGTTCGGCGGCTCCGCGTCGAGGCCACACACCTCACGCATCCACTGCCCGCCCCAGGAGCCCGGGTCGAAGTAGGGCATCACTCGGAACGGTCGGCGGGCGGTGCTGGCGAGCCCCCGGCGTACCGCATCGGCAGTAACCAGAACCGCCTCAGCAGTGGTGTCAAGGACGAGGTCGAGCCGGGACCAGATGTCCTGCTTGTGACGATCGGCCGTGCGCCACTCGACGAAGTAGCTCCGCTTGTATTTGCGCAGCGGATCCTCGGTGCCGTTGTCGCACCCCCAGTTGGGGGCACCCTGCCGCTGCCGTTGCTGGGTCTCCCAGCGCGGCAGATCGGCCAGCACGACACAGTCCGCCTCGACCGGCACCAGCGCTGCACCCCACCCGACCAGGAAGGTCAGTCCGGCGCCGACCCGCTCCGCGGCCCCGGCCAACCGGTCGGCGTCGTAGAAGTGCTCCAGTGGCTCGTGGGTGAGTTTCCCGAAGACCCGGTCGTCGGTGAGTCGCGATGCGAGCAGTTGGTCCAACTCCTTGCCGGGCAGCGCGGCCGCCTGGGCCACATCCACCACGGTTGCCTCGGGATGGGCGCCGCTGAGCTGCGACATCAGGTCGGCGACATCAACGCCGGGCACCGTGTCGATGACCACCACGCGGCGATCCGCCGGCCCGGCGTCGGGCTCGCCAGCGCCAACCTCACCAGAGCCGAGTCGCTGCCAGGCCGCCGCTCCGCGCCACGCTTCCTGGCCGTTGTCAGCGGCGGCGGGGACCCGCACCACCGGGCGCCGGTCGTAGTTGCCGTGACCGAGTTTCATGGCCCACCTTTCGACAATTGCCGTTAACGATAACAACCGCTTGTCGCGCCGGCCAGCACCCCTGCGGGGCCGGGGATTTCGCGCTCAGGAATGCTCCTGCCGCAGCACCGTCGGCAGCGTCAGCGTCACCCTCGGCGCCGATTCGGCGACCTTGGGGCCAAGCCGATTCGTCAACAGTTCGGCCGCCGAGCGACCCAACGCCCGAGCATCGTGTTCCACCAGCATCAGCGGATGCTCCACCAGACTGCTCATCCGGAATCCGTCCACGCCCAGCACAGGGATCAACGCCCGGTTTGGGTGCCGCCGCTGCCAGGCGACCAGTTCAGGCAGGACACCGGTGGTCACCTGATTGTTGGCGCAGAAGACCGCATCGACCGTCTCGGTGGCCAGCAGGCCTCGGATCGCCTCGGCCGAGCTCTGCTGATCCCGACAGGTACGCCGCACCAGCCCGGTCTCGACGGCAATACCGGCCGCGCCCAGCGCCTGCTGGTAGCCCTCGAACCGTCGCTGCGAGGTGCTGACCTGCTCGTCGTTGCCGAGGAAGGCAATCCGGCGATACCCCTCTTCCAGCAACGCCGCGACACCTCGCTGGCTGCCCTCACGGTCGTCGATCACAACTGTGTCCGCATCGAGTCCCGGATGCGCTCGGGATGCCAGCACCAACGGGAGATCGCCCAAGGCGCGCGAGGTCTCGGCGGCATCGGCACCGCAGGGCACCAGCACCAAGCCCTCCACCTGTCTGCCGGCAAAGTCAGCGATCAGCCGAGTCTCGCGATCGGGATCGCCGTGCGACAGGCCCACCACGATGCGCCGATCCGACGCGTCCAGGGCGTCCTCGATCCCCAGCAGCACTTGGGCGTAGTAGGGGTTTTCGATGTTGGTGATGATGACCCCGACCAAGCCGGAGCGCTGCCCGGGCCGCAAACTGCGGGCATTCTCGTTGCGCCGATAGCCGAGCTTCGCCACCGAGCGCATCACCCGGCGGCGCATCTGGCTGCTCACATTTCCGTTACCGTTCAACACGCGCGAGACCGACATCGCGCTGACACCCGCATCAGTTGCGACGTCATACACGGTGGGACGACGATGCGGTGTCCCTGCCATCTCCGCCATGGGCATACGTTAGCCGGTCCCGACGCGCGACGGCGGGGGTGGACCACCGAACGCGGCAGTGGCATTGTTATCGTTAGCAGCGATCGACCATCAGCCGTTCCCCACAACGGCCGCCACCGACGCCCGACAACCACGAGGAGGTGGAGCCATGAACCGGCACACCGGACAGCCTGATCCCGGCTCCCCGCAACTGCCGCGCCTCACCCGTCGCACCCTCATCGGCGGGTCGGCACTGACCGCAACGGCCCTCGGGCTCGGAGCGACCGGACCGGCGTACGCCGCCCGCGGCCCGCTGGCCCGGCCCGACCGGCCACGAAATCGCCGCTTCGCCCGCCTCGGAGACACCTCGGGCACCTGGGTCGGTGGCGACAGCACCTACTCGGTGCCGCTGCCGGACGGCAGCATCGCCTGGATCTTCTCCGACACCCTCTACGGGCCGGTCCATGACGGCCAGCTCTCCCCCACCGACTCGTGGTTCCTGCACAACAGCATCGTCCTGGAGCGCGGCGGCCGTCTCACCGCCATCACCGGCGGCACCCCCGAAGCACCGACCTCCTTGGTCGACCTGCAGCCCGAGGACCGACGCTGGTACTGGTTCGGCGCCGCCACGCTGCGGCCCGGCGCCGGCGATCGCGCTGACCAACTCCAGGTGGTGGTCCTGGAGTTCGAGAAGACCGGCGATGACGCGTTCGACTTCGCTTGGCGGGGCAATGGCGTGGCCACCATCGACACCCAGACCTGGCAGGTCACCTCGGTCGACGACCTCCCCTCGGACACCAACACCCACTGGGGGTCCTGGATCCAACGTCAGGACGACCAGGTGCTGGTCCACGGAGTCGAGGACCTGGGTGCCAACAAGTACATGCACGTGGCGCGAGTGGCCAGCGACAACCTGGCCGACCGCGGCGCCTGGACGTTCTGGGACGGCACCGGCTGGAGCCCGGAAGAATCGGACTCAGCCCGCATCATGGTCGGGGTCTCCAACGAATACAGCGTCACCCCGTACGCCGGCGGCCACCTGTTGGTGACCCAGGACACCCTCGAGCCGCTCTCGGCCCGGATTTTGGCGTACCGATCGAGCTCACCGACCGGGCCCTTCACCGACCCGGTCGAGCTCTACCGGACCCCGGAGACCGGGGCGGCCGGAAGCTACGGCAACCCCAACATCTTCACCTACAACGCCCACGAGCACCCCCACCTGCGCCGGGGCAACCGGCTCACCATCAGTTACAACGTCAACTCCTTCGCCTCGGACGAGTTGTACGCCGACGTCACCATCTACCGCCCCCGCTTCATCCAGGTCGACCAGACCTGACCGACATCAGGAGGAACCATGCATCGCCGCACACTTCTGTCCGCAGGACTCGCCGCCTCGGCGCTCGCCGCCGTGACTGCCTGCTCCGGGGGCGGCTCGGGTGGTGGGGGCTCGGCCGAAACCCCCAGCGAACTGACCACCATCGACTTCTTCACCGACAAGGCTGCCTGGGAGCCCTCCTTCGAGGAGATGAACCAGACCTCGACCTCGATCAATGTCGAACTGAAGTTCACCGGCTACTCCGACCCGACGGCGTACGACTCCTTCATCAAGCAGGCCTTCCGCACCCGCGACGTGCCCGACCTGTTCACCTGGCACACCGGTGGCCAGCTCGCCGAGCTGGTGGAGCAGAACCTGGTGGCCGAGACCACCGATCTGTGGACCGAGGCCACCTCCAACAACCTGGTGCCCGAGGGTCTGATCGACAACTACACCCATGACGGCGCGCAGTACGGTGTGCCGCTCAACGTTGCCTACTGGGCGATGTACTACAACAAGCCGATCTTCGAAGAACACGGTCTGGAGGTGCCGACCAGCTGGGACGAGCTGATGGCCAACTGCGACACCCTCATGACCGCCGGCATCACCCCGTTCCACCAAATGAACATCATCTTCGAGTTCGTCTGGTTCCAGCTGCTCCTGATGGGCCAGAGCCCCGAGACCTACGAGGCGCTCCAGACCGGCGAGGCCTCCTACACCGATCCCGAGGTCGTCACCGCAGCCCGCGAGTGGGGCCGCATGATCGACGAGGGCTACTTCGTCGATCCGGGTGTCCAGACCGACCCGCAGACTCTGCTCAACACCGGCGAGGTCGCGATGGCCTACCTCGGCACCTTCTTCACCGGCCAGCTCGCCAGCATCGGGGCCGTCTCCGGCACCGACTACGGCATCTTCGTGCCGCCGAACCTCAACCCGGCCACCAGCGACCCGCAGATGGTCATCGAGACCGGCCCGCTCGTGGCCGGCAGCGGCTCGGAGAACGAGGCCGAGGTGCTGGCGTACTCGAGCTGGTGGTTCAGTGACGAGGCGCAGAACGCCTGGAGCACCGCCCGTGGTGATGTTTCCTTCAACCCCAACGTCTCGATCGCCGACCCGGAGCTGTCGGCTCTGTCCGATGCGGTGAATGATCCGGCCACCGTCGCCCAGAAGCGTTATCTGGAGGCGACTCCGCTGCCGATCTACACCCGCTCGACCGAGGTCTTCGGCAAGTTCGTCACCGACGGTGGCGACCCGATGCCGATGTTGGAGCAGCTGCAGACCGTGGCCGATGACTACTGGGCCGAGCAGGGCTGACGGGCAGATCAACGCCAGCACATCGAGCACGCAGCAATCCAGCGGGAAGGGACAAGGCATTCTGATGAGCCAGCAGACGCGTCTGGGCGGCAGTCGCGGTTTCTCCTACCAGCGATCGGCGAGCGCCTTCATCGCGCCGGCGGTGGTGTTGAGCGTCGTGATGCTCTATCTGCCCTTCCTGTGGACGGGCTACCTGAGCTTCACCGAGTTCAACGGCTTGGGAGATCCGGAGTTCGTCGGGGTCGAGAACTACATCGACATGGTCCAGGACCCCGGCATCTGGATCTCGATCCGCAACACCCTGATGTGGGTGGTCGGCACGTTGCTGCTGCCGGTGGGCATGGGTCTGATGATCGCGTTGCTGTGTCACGGGCTGCCCGGCGGGGTCTGGTTCCGGCTGCCGTTCCTGGTGCCGTACGCCGTGTCCGGCATCGCGGTCGGTGTCATCTGGACCTTCGTGCTCCAGACCGACGGCGCCCTGACCCAGGTGCTGCAACTCCTGGGGCTGCCCGGCGCTGACGCGCGCTGGCTGCTGGACTCGCCGCTCAACACGGTCGTCATGATCATCGCGGCGGCCTGGCAGGGATCCGGAGTCAATGCGCTGCTCTTCGGGGTGGGCCTGCAGTCGATCCCGCAGGAGCCGATCGAGGCGGCCCGGCTGGACGGGGCTTCGGGCTGGTCGATGTTCCGCCACATCACCTGGCCGCTGCTGACCCCGTTGACCACCGTGGTGGTGGGGCTGTCGATCGTCGGCTCGTTGAAGACCTTCGACATCGTCTGGGGCATGACCAAGGGCGGCCCCGGCCGTGACTCCGAGACGCTGGCGCTGACGATGTACAAGCAGACCTTCGTCTCCAACAACTACGGCCTCGGCGCTGCCGTTGCCCTGCTGCTGACTCTGGTCACGGTGGGTGCCTCGGTGATCTATCTGCGCCAGCAGCTCCGCCGGATCTGAGGAGGATCATGAACACCATTCGTCGCATCGTCCTCGTCATCCTTGGCCTGATCTGGCTGGCGCCGGTCTATCTGATGTTGGCCAACGCCTCCAAGTCACCCCAGCAGTACGGCGAACTCAACGTCTGGCAGCCCGGCGACCTGGCGGGGCTGGCCGGCAACTTCGCCGAGGCCTGGGACCGCGGTCGGATCTCCGACGGCATCCTGTCCACCGCTCTGTACGCGACCATCGGCCCGGCCCTGGCCGTCGTCATCGGCGCCATGGCTGGCTTTGCGATCGTCTCGCTGCGACTCAAGCACGGCTTCGCCTGGTTCGTCCTGATCTTCTGTTCCACCGTGTTCCCGATCCAAATGGTGCTGATGCCGCTGTTCATCGGCTACGTCGAGGTCGACATCTTCGACACCCGGCTGGGTCTGGTGCTGGTGTACACGGTGATCTCGGTGCCGTTCTCCGCCTTCGTGATGCGCAACTTCCTGTCCGGGATCGGGCACAGCACCTTCGAGGCGGCGGCCCTGGACGGCGCCAGCTCGTGGACCATCTTCTGGCGGATTTACATGCCGATGTCGACCAGTGCGCTGGTGGCGATCTTCATCCTGCAGGCCACTTTCGTGTGGAATGACCTGCTGCTCGGCCTGACGCTCAGCCAGTCCGAGGCCGTACGCCCGGTGATGCCGGCGCTGTCGGCCCTGCAGAGCACCTATGGCGGCGCGACCATGCCGGTCGTGCTGGCCGGTGGCCTGCTCGTGTCCTTGCCCACCATCGTGTTGTTCATGGCCACCCAGCGCTACTTCAGCAAGGGCCTGGCGCTGGGCCAGTGAGCCCACGCCGCCCTTGCAACCGAACCATCCTGTACGCCCGACCAGACCCAATACCCGGAGGAACCCGTGACCGTCCCCACCGTCGCCGACTTCACCAGTGCGACCGTGACCGACCAGTTCGACGACATGTTCTCCCCGCCCGGACTGACCAACCACTGGGCGACCGTCCAGGTCGACCATGACGTGCTCGCCGTCCGCTCCCTCAACGTGCCGCCGATCTCCCAGGGCGACACCGTCACCGGCCGGCTCTACCTGCAGGGCCGGCTGGCGGAGTCCTACGGCCAGCCGGTGGAGGTGACGTGGCGGCCGGACCGGGTCGACCGGCGTACCCGCATCGAGGACTGGCAGGTCGACACCGTCACTGTCACCCCACCCGGGGAGCCGGGAGTGCTGGTGCGACTGTCGGTGACCAACACTGCGGTCGAGGCCCGTACGTTGCGGCTCGGCCTGTGGGTGCAGTCCACCGTCACCCGGCCCGACCACCCCTGGTTGGCCGCCGAGCCGCCGCAGGCCGACAACTCGCTGTGGCGCGATCCGGTACGCCCCGATGGGTCCCGGGCCTCAGTCCGGTGGGCGGCGCCCGGGCCGGCTCCGGCCGGCACCGAATCCGCCACCACCCTCCGCGGCGGAGTGCCCGGCAGCCAGGAGTTGAGCCTGCCGGCGGGCGCCGGCGCGATCAGCCTGCAGGCGTTGGTGGCCGCCGACGGCAGCGAGCTGGAGGACCGTTCGGCGACGCCACGGATCATTGAAACCAGCATCGAGTTGGCTCCCGGGCAGACCTGGCAGGGCGGCTACATCCATGTGATCGCCGGCGACGCCGACCTGGCCACCGCGGCGTACCGTCGCATCGCCGACGACTTGGAGGGGCAGCTGACCGCCTCGACCCGAGCCTGGGACGAGGAACTGGCCGCCCTCTTCACCCCCGGGAATGACCTCTACAGCGGGCACCTCCCGATGCTGGAGACCTCCAACGACGCGCTGCGACAGCTCTATTGGTGGGGCGCCCTGGGAGTGGCATGGTTCCGCCGCGACAACCCGGCCTCGGTGCTGGGGCGGGTCTACGACACGCTGATGCCGCGGTATTGGCAGACCACCACGTTCATCTGGGACTACTCGCTGAGCTCGATGGTGCACGCCCAGTTGGATCCGAAGGTGATGCGGCGGCAGATCCTGCACTGGACCGGCCTCGACATCAATCAGCACTTCAGCACTGAATGGCTCACCGGCGGCCCGGTCGGCTACTGGTATTCGGTCAATCAGTACGCCCTGGTGCGGCTGGTCGCCGACTACGTCCGGTTCACCGGCGACGTGAGCATCCTTGACGAGGTGGTCGGCGAGGACCAGTCCCAGCTGGGCGATCACGTACGCGCCTGGGCTCTGGCCTGGCAGGACAAGAGGTCGGACTCGGGGCTGGCCGACTACGGCGGCATCGACAACTTGCTGGAATGCGTGTCCACCTATGTTCATGAGGTGGCCAGCCTGCAGGCAGCCAACGTCTGGGCGATGCGGACGGCCGCGGAGCTGTCCGAGCTGCAGGGGCGTGTCGAGGACGCCGAGCACCTGCGTGCCGAAGCCGACGCCCTGCTGCCCAAGGTGCTGGAGCTGTATCGGGAGGGCGATGGCTTCTTCCACGCTCGCCAGCCCGACGGCAGCCTGTTGGAGACCCGGCACTGCTATGACTTCGCGACCGTGGGCACCACCATCGCCGAGGATCTGCCTCAAGCGATGCGGGCGGAGATGGTCGCGTTCTTCGACGCCGAGCTGCGCACCGAGAACTGGATGCGGGCGTTGTCCCCGCTGGACCCCGATGCCGGCTTCTCGGTGCGGCCCGACCACCAGTGGAACGGCGCCTACCCGGCCTGGCCGCCGGACTCGGCCCGGTCCGCGATCGAGCTGGGCGCGGCCGAACTGGTCGCCGACTGGATGGTGGGGCTGGCGCGTTCCACCCGTCAGGGTCCGCCCGGCCAGGCTCACTTCGTCGACGAGGCAGCCCCGCCGGTGGAGGGCGGGGCCCGCAAGGCGCCCGGTCAGTGGCCCTATCTGATCGACTGGTCCTGCAGCTCAGCCGGCGCCTGGTGCGAGTTGGTCCTCGCCGGCGTCTTCGGCGTCGAGGTGCCGGTCGGCGGCGAACCAACCGTCACCAGCCGGCTGTCGGCCTTCGATCCCGATGCCCGCCTCACGGGCCTGGCCGTGGGAGATCGGCTGTGGACGGTGGACAAGGACGGCACCCACCCGGCCTGAGGGCGTACGCCTGCCGTCGCGAGAACACCGACCTCGCAGAAAAGTTCGCCCCAGCGGCTGTTGCTCGCACATTTCGCGACCTACCGCCGCTGGGGCGCGGTATTCAGCGACATGTGTCCCAGGTGCGCAAGAATCAACCCATGGATCTGACCGACCTGACCTCCGACTTGGTCGATGCCCTCGTCGCGGATCTCAGTGCGGCACTGCCCGCTGTTGCCGACCAGGAGTTGTACGCGGTGTGCCTCGTCACCGACTCCGACCCGATGACGATCGCGCCCGACTTCTTCACCGAGGAACAACTCGCGGAGATGGACATCGAGGAGGACCCCGACTATTTCCGGTGGTTCCGCGACGAATGGGCCAACGGCGAGGTGCCGGCGCCGAGGACCGATGCCGTGGTCGAGCAGATGAACCAGCGCCACGACCAGGTGTCCGAGGAGGACTTCCCCGCCTGGTCCGAGGCCTGCTTCCAGATGATGCTGGACGCGCTGGGTGATCCTCGGGTCAGCGCCGCGATCGCCGCTGTCAACCCGCAGTGGCGCCCGGTCCGCTACCTGCTGTCGCCTGACCCCGGCGGCATCGACCAGCGCTACATGGAACTGTCGGTGGACCAGCTCAACGCCGACCACCCGCGTACCGACCTGGTGGAGTCGCTGCGCGAGGGCATCCTCGGCTGAGGCGTACGCCGGCCGGCCCCGGCCGGTCCACCCCCACGGCACTAGACTCCCGACCATGAACAGGCCAGACTCTGGTCCCTCCCGACGGCGGCTGGTGCCGGTCCTCGAGGTCGGCGGCACCCATGCCACCGCCGGCGTCGTCGAACTGGCTCCCAGCCTGATGCACGACGTCACCGCGACGGTGGTGCAGTCGGCCCGCGGACCGGTCACCGCCGACGCCAGCGCGGACGTGTTCGCCCGCGAGATTGCCGCGGTGGTCGCTGAGCTGGCGCTGGCCGGTGTCGACCCCGAACAGCCGTGGGGCGTCGCGATGCCGGGCCCGTTCGACTATCGGGCGGGCATCGGTCGCTTCGAAGGGGTCGGCAAGTTCGACAGCCTGAACGGTGTCGACGTCGGCGCCCTGCTGGCCGACGGTGCCGGCATCCAGCAGGCCCGGTTCCTCAACGACGCCGAGGCCTTCGGGCTGGGTGAGTCGCTGATCGGCACTGGCCGCGACCACGACCCGAGCGCCTACCTCACCCTCGGCACCGGCATCGGCACCGCCTGGATCGCCGACGGCAACGTCATCGGCGATCATCCCGGTCTGCCGCGCGAGGGCCGCGCGCACTACCTGACCCATCAGGGCAAGCCTCTCGAGGAGGTGGTGTCCCGCCGCGCCATCGTCGCCGCCTGGCGAGAGCGCAGCTCCGACACCACCCGCGCCGAGACCGCTGACCATGCCGATGACGACGTACGCGAGATCGCGGCCCGCGCCGGCCGTGGCGATGAGCTCGCCGTCGACGTCTTCGCGCAGGCGTACGCCGCCCTGGCCCAGGCCTTGTCGGAGCCGCTGATCGCCTTCGACGCCCAGGTGCTGGTGGTGGGTGGTTCGATAGCAACCTCCTGGGAGTTGGTCACCTCCCATCTGGAACGCGGCCTGGCCCACGCGGGCTGGGACCGTCCGGTGCTGCCTGCCGAACGGACCGAGGAGTCCCCACTGGTCGGGGCGGCCTGGTGGGCCGCAGGCCCGCAGTCGCAGCCGGCCGAGGACTGAAGTCCGATGGCCAGCGCGCGACGGCTGCTTAGGCTGGCGGCCGTGAATCTCGACAGGTACGCCGCCCCGGATGTGACGCCCCGGGACCGCACGATCGACGCGGTCCTGACGGTCAGCTTTGCCACGTTCACGGTGCTGCCCTACGTCGGCATGGCCGCCCAACGATCTGACAGCCTGGATGCCTGGCTCTGGATGCTGGCCTCCTGCATGATGGTGGCCCCGCTGATGCTGCGGCGCAGCTATCCGATGGTGATGCTCGCCGCGATGGGGCTCGCCGGCATCTTCCAGGTCGTCGTGGCGCCCTACCCGCTCGCCTCGATCATGGTGGTCCCGATTGCGGTCTTCTCGGTCGCCCGCTGGGTCCCCTCCCGGGACAGCCGGTGGGCGGTGTGGCTCGGCATCCTCGGCTCGGTCTTGGGGCCGGCCCGCTGGGCCGGCACCATCGGCGGCGCCGAATTCATCGTCCACTTCGTCTTTGCGGCCGCCTTCACCTTCGTGTGTCTGGGCCTGGTCACCACCTCCTACCTGATCGGCCGCCGGGTCCGCGAAGACGCCCTCACCCGCGAGACCACGGCCCGGATGAAGGCCCACCAGCAACGGCTGGCGCTGATCGAACGTGAGGAACGTTCCCGTACCGCCGAGGCGAACGCCCGCAACCAGATCGCCCGCGAGCTGCACGACATCGTCGCCCACTCACTGTCGGTGATTGTGGTGCAGGCCGAAGGCGGCCGCGCGATGGCCGTGAAGAAGCCCGAGGCTGCCGCCGAGGTGCTCGACACCATCGCCGACACCAGCCGCGAGGCGCTGGGCGATCTGCGCCGGATCGTCGGCGTCCTGCGCAATCCGTCCGGAGAGTCCGAGGAGTACGCCCCGACCCCCGGCTTGGAGGACATCCGCGAGATGGTGGCCCGGACCGGCAGCCGGATCCTGCTGATCGAGAAGGGCACCCCGCCGGCGCACGTGTCCCCGGCTTTGGGGCTGACGGCGTACCGCGTGGTCCAGGAATCGATCACGAACATGCTCAAGCACGCCGGCCCGCAGGCCACCGCCGAGGTCCGGGTCAGCTACTTGCCGCACTGCCTCGACATCGTCGTGGTCGACAACGGGCGCGGCAAGGCGGCCGAGGGCGATGGCATGGGCAATGGCCTCCAGGGGATGCGCGAGCGGGTTGGCGCCATGGGTGGTCGACTCTCAGCTCGCCCCGGCGACACCCACGGCTACCGGGTCCACGCGGTGCTCCCGTGGGGGCCGACCGGCTCGCCGAGCAGCGCCTCGCGCCGAGCCGCCGCCAACCCGGTCCCGCGACCCGCACCCGCCGCACGACCCGCACCAACTCCTGCCGCATCGGACCGTACGCCGACCGGCGCCCCCGCCGGCCCGGTCACCCCGGCGCCGTCGGCCACCGGCCTGCCCAAGCAACCGGTGCTGCCGAAGCGACGCACCGCCAGCACCGACTCCCAGCCCTCATTCCACTGAGTAGGGTGAACAACCATCGGGGCGAGCCGCGTCCCGCATCCGAGAGGACGCCATGACCGACGACGCGCAGATCCGGGTCTTCCTTGTCGACGACCAGTCCTTGGTGCGACACGGCTTCCGGATGCTCATCGACGCCCAGGACGACATGCGGGTCTGCGGCGAGGCCGAGGACGGGGACTCCGCCGTACGCCAGCTCGCCAGCCGTCGCGCCGACGTGGTCCTGATGGACATCCGGATGCCCGTGATGGATGGCGTCGAGGCGACCCGTCGGATCGTCGAGGCCAATCCCGAGATGCATGTGCTCGTGCTGACGACCTTTGACCTCGACGAGTACGTCTTCTCCGCCCTCAAGGCCGGCGCCAGTGGCTTCCTGCTCAAGGACGCTCGGCCCGACGAGCTGCTGCAGGCGATCCGTTCAGTGGCCGCCGGTGATTCGGTGGTCGCTCCCAGCGCCACCCGCCGACTGCTCGACCAAGTGATCCCGACCCTGCCGGACCGACCGGGCGGCAGCGGCGAGGACGAGCGCCTCAGCGTGCTCACCGAACGGGAACGCGAGGTGCTGGTCGAGATCGCCGGCGGTGCCACCAACGCTGAGATCGCCAGTCGCCTCTACATGGCCGAGGGCACCGTCAAGACCCACATCGGTCGGCTGCTCGCCAAGCTCGAGTGCCGCGACCGGGTGTCGCTGGTGCTGCTGGCGTACGAGACCGGCCTGGCCGGTCGCTGACGGTTCAACAACCCAGAACTCCAGCCGCTCCGCTGTGACTGTGGTGCGACACGGCGAGGGCCGGTGGTCGGGCCTGCACCGCAGTCCCAGCAACTAGGCTCGGGGCGGAACGTACGCCGCTGAAGGGAAATACGACCGGTGAACATCGTTGATTGGGCAGTTGCCATCATGACTGCCTTGGGCGGCCCAGGAGTGGCCGTCCTGTTGCTGTTGGAATGCGTCTTTCCACCGATCCCCTCTGAAGTCATCCTTCCGTTGGCGGGCGTCACCGCCGGTCGCGGCGACCACCACTACCTCGCGATCCTGGGCTGGAGCGTGATCGGCTCGGTGGTCGGCGCCTGGCTGCTCTACGGCCTCGGGTACGCCCTGGGGGCGGACCGGATCCGCTGGATCTGCCGCAAGATGCCGCTGGTCGAGGAGGAGGACTTCGACAAGTCCGCGGCCTGGTTCGACCGACACGGCCGCGCCGGCATCTTCTTCGGTCGAATGGTCCCCGGCATTCGTTCGCTGATCTCGATCCCCGCTGGCATCTACAAGATGCCGCTGTTCCAGTTCACCGTGCTGACCACGGCCGGTTCGCTGATCTGGAATGCGATCTTCGTCAGCTTCGGCTTCTTCCTCGGCGAGAACTGGCACATCATCGAGCCGTGGACCGATGTCATCTCCAAGTTCGTCTACGTCATCATCATCGCCTTGGTGCTGTGGTTTGTGATCGCGAGGCTGATGCGCAACCGCAAGCGCGCCAAGGCCGCTGCCGCCACCGGCGACGACGCGGCCTGACGACCGGAAGAAATCCTCACGAATCGAAGGCAACCGATCACCACCCCCGGCTCGTAGTCACGGGTGAGGGTGCGCCGACACTGCATCCTCACCCGGGGCCGGTTCCTGAGCGAGTGGCTGCTCGCTTGGCCCACGGGATGGGGGAAAGACGACAATGGGGCGGCTCAGAAGCCGCCCCATTGTCGCGTCCGGGGCCAGGCCGTCAGTCGTCGTCCTCGTCATCACCACCGGCACCGTCGCCGGTGAAGGCGATCCCCAGGATGGCGGGGCCGGGTTCCACCACCCCGCGCGCACCCGCGCACCGCGTGCGGCGATGCGCGCCCGCGTACGTCGCCTGAGACCCCCTCACTGCGGCAGGTGATCCGCGGACAGGTCCCAGCGAGCCAGCCGCAGGTCCGACAGCCCCCACGCCCCGGTGCCGCGACGGTCGAAGCCGAACTGCGGCGGCCGGCGCCAGGACTCCTCGCCACCCTCCGCGAGGACCTGGGCGTCGCGCTTGTTCACATCGAGCTCGAAGACCAAGCTCCGATGGGTCGGCAACACCACCCGTCCCTGCTGGACCGCGACGTTGCCATAGGAATGGGTGCCGGACAGCCAGCCGGTGTGGACCACCTGATGACTGTCGACATCGATGGCAAACCATTCGTTGCCGCGCGCCACGCCATAGAGCAGCCCCTCGTGGAGCACGGTCGACTCGATGGTGCGCAGGTGAGGCAACGGAGCCACCGTCCACGCCACCTCTCCGGTGTCCAGATCGATCTCCCCCACCAAGGGCGGCTCGTCGGACAGGCCACCCGACAGGAAGGTTCGCTCGCCCGCCGTCGCGTGGATGACCGCCTGACCACCCAAGGGCGCGACCCAACTGGTGAATTCACGGCTGACCAGATCGACCACCGTGACGGCACCGCCGGCCGGAATCGACGACGGTTCGGTCGCGATCACCATGGCATTCCGGCCCTCGTCGTAGTGCATCGCGTATGGGCGGTACTGGCCGTTGCCGATGGCGCCGATCCGCTCGGTGAGCCAGCTGCCGGGCTGGATCCGATAGACCTCGGTCCGCGGATAGGTCGCCGCCCACAGGGCTCCGTCGCCGTACGCCAGTCGCATCGGCGTCCCCGCGAACGGCACCCGGACTGCACGCTCCCCCGACCGGGGTCGGCGGTGGATGTGGACGTCGGTGCCGGACGTGGCCACCATTCCGTTCGGCATCACACACAGGTGCTGCACGACCGTGGAGCCGACCAGGTCGGACAGGTTCAGGTCGTCGGTGTCGAAGCCGGCCGCCGACCAGGACCACAGCAGCCCGTTGCCGGCCAGGCCGCCGAGCCGCCCGTCGGCCTCCAGGATGAGCGCCCGGCCTTCCTGCTCGGCGGCGGGCGTACCGAGATCCTCAAACTCCTCGGCATCCGGGGCCAGCCGGTGCACGTGCCCGGTGGGGCGCATCCAGACGGCGACCGAACCGTCCTCCAACACGCCCATGGTGTCGATCTGGGATCCGGCCAGTTGCCACCGCCGCAGCACCTCGCCGGTCAGCGTGAACTCCACCACCCGCGGCCCGTACGTGGCCCAGACCTTGCCGTCCCGGATCCCGACGGCGATGAATGCGGACCGGTCACCCGGGGTGATGTCAGTGAGGGCGCCGCTGCTGATGTCGTAGTGGTACACACCGCCGGGGCTGGTGGTGCACACCACGATGTCGTTGCCCTCGGTGGCGATGCCGCGGCCGTAGAGCTCGCCCTCGCCGAGCTCGGCGACCCGCTCGCCGGCGCCGGTCGCCGGATCGACCCGCCAGAGCGCGCAGTCGGGATAGGTGACGCAGTAGAGGTTGCCGTCGGCGGCCATCACCATCCCGTACACGGTGACGTCGTCCTCGGTGAAGTGCCCGACGGTCGAGACCTCACGGGTGCCAAGGTCGAGCCGATGGATCGCACCGCCGGTGAAGGTCGCCAGGAAGATGGCCTCCTCGGTCGCGACCGGAGTCCAGGCGCCGATGCCCTCCGACAGCTCCCATTGTCCGGTCAGCTCGCCGGTGCCGCGGTCGTACTCACCGAGTTGGGCCGGCGTCTGGTTGCGGGTGACGACATAGTGCCGATCGTCGTGCCGGGTCATCCCGGTGACGGCAATCTCCTCCACTGCGTACGCGAAGGTCTCCACCTTGGGCGCGGTCTCCACCAGGCGTACGTCATCGGCCACGAAGGTCGCCGCCGCCGCGGCACCGATCGTGACGTACGCCGTCGCTGCCCCCTCGGGTGCGTGGCCGGCGACGCTCAGCCAGTACCACTGATCAGCCTTCAGTCCGGCGTGGCTGCGGTCGCGTGCTGCCACCTCCGCGCCGTCAGCGTCGAGGAACCGCAGGGTGAGCTCCGGAGCGCCGGCGGTCCACCAGCCCTGCACCAGCACGGCGTAGTACTGGCCGGGCGTGATCTGGACGCTGCTGCTGCGGAGCCGAGCCGCGCCCGTGGCGCTCACCCGGAGGGCCTGGCCACCCTCGGCGGCCACCTCGGTGGTGATCGAAAAGGCATCCGCGCCGGTCACCGACTGCCAGCCGGGGATCGCGGTGCCGGCTTCCTCGAAGCCGGGGTTGCTCAGCGCCCGGGCCGTCACGGTTGCTGCAGCGCCGGCCTCCGGCAGCCACGCCGCGGCCGTGGCGACTGTCACGGCGCCCGCTCCTGCGAGTTGCAGGACGGCGCGACGGGAAAGGGTGGTGTCAGCATTGACCATGGGGTGTTCCTTGGGGAGTGGGGTGGGCGGCAGTGCCACCGGTCAGGCTATCGGGTAGCACCGTGGTCGTTCCCGACGGGACGAGCAGGGGGCCCTGGGTGGACCGAGCAGGGCGTCCAGGGGGATCCGCGGCGAGCCCGGGACGCCTAGCCTCGGGCATGGTCAACCCCCGGACCTCCATTGGCACAGAGGAGTCACCATGTCAGCACCCACCACCGCCGCGCGCCGGATCCGCACCGCGGCGGCGAGCGCGCTCAACCTCACCAAGCAGTACGGCGAGGGCCGCACTGCCGTCACCGCCGTCGACAACATCAGCGTCGAGCTCGCCGAGGGTTCCTTCACCGCGATCATGGGCCCGTCCGGCTCGGGCAAGTCCACCCTGATGCACTGCCTGGCCGGCCTCGACGCGATCACCTCGGGGCAGGTCTTCCTGGCCGGCGAGGAGATCTCGGCGATGAGCGACCGCAAGCTCACCAAGCTGCGCCGCGACCGGGTCGGGTTTGTCTTCCAGTCCTTCAATCTGCTGCCGGCGCTGACGGCGTACGACAACATCGTGTTGCCCCTGGAACTGGCCGGCCGCAAGCCCGACCGGGCCCACCTGGACTCACTGGTGGACTCCCTGGGTCTGTCCGAACGGCTCCATCACCGGCCCGGTGAAATGTCGGGCGGGCAGCAGCAACGCGTCGCGATCGCCCGGGCCCTCATCACCCGTCCTGCGGTGCTCTTCGCCGACGAACCGACCGGCGCCCTGGATTCCCGCACCGGCCAGCAGTTGCTGGACTATCTGCGACGCTGCAGCGACGAGGACGGTCAGTCGATCGTCATGGTCACCCATGATCCCCATGCCGCCGGGTACGCCGACCGCGCGCTGATCCTCTCCGACGGCCAGATCGTCGAGGACATCGACAGCCCCGAGGAGCACGGCCTGCTGGCGGCGATGTCGCGACTGGGTGATCGCCGATGATCAAGGTCAGCCTCGCCGAACTTCGACACCATCCGCGCCGCGTCATCGCGGTCATCATCGCCATCGCCATCTCGGTCGGCTTCGTCGCGGCCACCTTCGTCTTCGTGGGCACCCAGAATCGGGCGATGGCCTTCGGGCAGACCGAATCCTCCTCGCGGGCCGATCTGGTCGTCGTCCCGGAGGACCCGTACGCCGTCGAAGGGCTGGACAAGCTGGGCCAGATGCCCGGGGTGAAGACCTACGAGCCGCAGTACAGCACCTACTTTGACATCGAACGGGGCAGCACCCGAACCTGGCTGCAGGCGTACTCGGTGCCCTCGGACCCGGATCTGCTGTGGCTGCAGCCCCGCGAGGGTCGGGTCCCGGAACGCCCCGGCGAGGTCGCCATCGACCAGGACTTGGCCTCGGCCTTGGAGATCGGGGTCGGCGACACGCTGCAGCTCGACAAGCCGGTGCCCGTGGTCGGCATCCTGTCGCCGAGCCAGGCGATGGGCGGCGGCCAGGTCGGGCTGCTCCATCCTGACGACTTCACCTCCGATCCGGAGATGCCGCTGGTGCCGGACGCCTGGTTGGTGATGGCCGAACCGGGCACCGACCTGGCCGCACTCCAGTCCGATCTGCAGGCCCAGGCGCCGGCGGGCACCACCGTCCACACGGCCCGTGAGTACGCAGACGCGGCACTGGCAGAGCTCACCACCGATGCGGCCGCGCCGACGATGATGCTGATGAGCTTCGCCGCCATCGCTGCTCTGGTCGGAGCGATCATCATCGCCAACACCTTCACCATCCTCATCACCCAACGGCGCCGCCAACTCGGTCTGCTGCGCACCATCGGCGCCCATCGCGGTCAGGTACGCGCGGGCTTCACCATCGAGGCGGTCGTCATTGGTGCCGCCGGCTCGGCCCTGGGCGTCCTGCTCGGCATCGGCGTCGGCGCCGCGGTGTCGTGGCTGGCCGGTTCGCTCGGTTTCGGGCTGGCACTTGACCCGCTGCAGTTGGCCGGTTCCTGGGTGTTCGGTGTCGTCCTGACGCTGGCAGCGTCAGTGCTGCCGATCCTCAAGGCCACCCGCGTACATCCGCTGGAATCATTGCGGCCCGACACCGCCGCGGTCACCCGCCGTGCGTCGGTCGGACGCGGGATCGTCGCCGGAGTGCTGGGCCTGGCGGGCGTCGGGGTGATCGGGTTGGCCTTCGTCAACACCGACTCCGCGCTGCTGCTCGCCATCGCCGGATCGGCCCTGCTGGCCCTCGGAGTCCTGCTCGCCGCGCCGCTGTATGTCACCGCGCTGACCGGGTTGTTGGGCAAGCTGCTGCCCGGCACCACCGGCAAGTTGGCGGTCTCGAACACTCGCCGCAACCCGGGCCGGAGCGCCACCACCGCCACGGCACTGATGCTCGCCGTCGGTCTGGTCGTCACTCTCCAGGTGGCGTCGGCCAGCCTGTCGGCGACCACCGCCGCCGAGCTGGAACGCCGCTATCCGGTCGACCTGATGGTCATCCCGACTGAGCCGCCGGCTGACAGTGTGCGGACCGAGGCCAGCGCCGTCGAAGGGGTACGCCAGATCGTGCCGACGGCGTACGGTCAGACGTCCGAGGGGATGATCGCGCCGCGGACCGCGGAACTGGACCAGGTCACCCGACAGCAGTTCCCGGTGCCGGCCGCCGACGAGATCCTGATGAGTCCGGACGCGTCCTACGAGGCCGGCGAACTGGTCACCATCACCAATCCGGAGACCGGCGAATCCCGCGAGCTGCGGGTGGTGCACGCGTACGGGGCCGGGATCCCGCTGGTCGCGCCTCAGACGTACGCCGCGCTGGTCCCTGACACCGGACTGCAGCTGTGGTGGGTGGCGCTTGATTCGACCGAGGCCGCCCGGGACGTGACCGTGACGCTGCAGGACCTGCTGCCCACCGCAGACGTCAACGGCGCTGCGCTGCTGGTCGACGCGATGAATGAGGTGATCGGCATCCTGGTGATGGTGATCACGGTGCTGCTCGGGGTGGCGGTCCTGATCGCCCTGGTCGGCGTCGGCAACACCCTGGGCCTGTCGGTGCTGGAACGCACCCAGGAGTCCGGGCTGCTCCGGGCGCTGGGTGTCCAGCGCGGGCAGCTGCGTCAGATGCTCAGCTACGAGGCGCTGCTGTTGGCCGGCGCGGCCGTCCTGGTCGGTGTCGGTGCCGGGTTCGGCTTCGGCGCGTTGGCGAACTGGGCGGCGTCGACGCAGTTCAATTACGGCGAGCCCGTCTTCGCGGTCTACGGGATCCAGCTCACCGCGGTGGTCGTGGTCGCGTTGCTGGCCGCCGTGGTCGCCTCGATCGCGCCGGGCCAGAAGGCGGCGAAGGTCCCGCCGGTGGCGGCGCTGGCCGACGCATGAGTCCCTGTTGAGCGGGCTCCCCAGCCGGGGGGCTGGGTGAGGGCGGCGGTCCGGATTCGTCCGGGCCGCCGCCGCGTACGTGCGGACCGGCGGCGTACCCGCGGAAATAGAAATCGGTTGTTGCACTTCCATTGGGCGCGCCTCGTTGCTTAGGGTGTGGGGAGCACCCAACGAAGGGACCCCGTGACATCTCATCACCCGCTCCGGACCGCTGGCCTGGTCGCCGCGAGCTTCGGCCTCACCCTCGCGTTGCTGCCCGGCTCCGCGCACGCTCAGGACATCCCCGAAGCGACCTCCGAGATCGCGCTCACCAACCACAGTTTCGAGGAGAATCTGACCGGTTGGTCGTCGACGACCATCGACGGTACGCCCGCAGCGGACTGCTCCGGTGCCTCCTCGATCACCACCGACCAGTCCACCGAGGGCGCCAACTCGCTGCGCCTGGAAGCGACCGGGGACTGCGCGACGCCGACGGTGGCCTCGGATCCGCAGCCGCTCAACGAGGGCGATGACTTCACCGCCTTCGCCGACGTGGTGGAGACCGACGGTGTCACCGAGCTGCGGCTGCAATGGCTCGCCGGTGAGGAACCGGTCGGGGTCAGCGAGCCCGGCCGCGTCGACGCCGAGGGTCTGTTGGTGGTCCGCGCGGACCGTCCCGCCGGGGCCGACGGCGTACGGGTGCTCATCACCGGCACCGCCGCCACCGTCGACCAGGTGTTGGTCAGCGCGGCCGGCACCGTCACCGAACCGCAAGTCACCAAGAACGCGCAGTACTTCTCGATGGATGCCGGCTTCGATGAGGACGGCCGCGCGGTCGTCTTCACCGTCGGCACCGGCTCGGCGACCTCGCCCGCCATCCTCACGGTCGTCGACATCGTGACCCAGGAGATCACCCAGACCGTCGAAATGCCCGGCCTGACGGGCTCCTGGGGAATCCGCCAGAATCCCGTCACCGGCACGGTGTACGTCGCCGGTTACGGCGCCCCGGCGCTGTGGCTGTGGACGCCGGGCGAGGCCGAGGCCGTCAACGTCGGCGCCCCGCCGATGGAGCATGTCGGCTTCCTCTACGACGTCGACTTCGACGAGGACGGCATCGCCTACGGCTCGACCTGGGGTGAGCCCACCGCCGGCTGGTCCGGCGCCAAGATGTACTCCTACGTCGAAGAGGGCCTCGACGTCGACCAAGCACCCGGCTTCCACGAGTTCGGCGACCAGCCGCTCACCAGCGACGCGGCGTACGCCCGTCCCCTCACCTACGAGAACACCACTCGCACCGTGTTCACCGGCACCGGGACCGGACCCGGGACGGCACATCTCTTCGGCTGCTCGATCGACGACGACACCGACTGTGTCGATCTGGCCGAGCACAGCGACTTCATGCGGGACCAGAACTGGGTCTACGGCGTCGAGGCGCGCGACGGCTACGTCATCGCGTGGACCGGACCCGGCAACTCCTCGACCGACCGCCTCGTGATTCTCAAGGTGGGGCGCGACGGTGACGGCGCCTTGGTCGCCGAGAACATCGGCGAGATCGGCCCGGTCTGGTACAACGGCTCCTCCAAGCCGACCGACGGCAAGATCTACTACAACAAGAACGTCGAGGACCGTCGCATCATCGAGCTCGACCTGGCCGCGCTGGACGCCCTGGATCTGTCCGGGGACGACATCGACAATCAGGAGCTCATCGCCCAGGCAGAACGAGAGACGCCCGCAGAGACGCCCGGCATCGCGTCGCGCCGCTGGGACACCATCGAAATCCCCGATCCGGAATGGCCCGGTCAGACCGTCGTCGGCCTGAATGCCGGCGGCTACTTGGTGCGCTACAACCTCGAGACCGAGGCGTACGGTCAGTTCCTGGTGGAGAACCAGCCCCAGGTCTCGACCCGGATCAACTCCATCACGGTCGGGCCCGACGACAACATCTACACCTCCGGCTATCTGGTCGGTGGCACCGGCGCCCAAGCCCCGATGCGGCCCGATCACTCCACGTACGTCGTGGGCGGGCAGAACGAGGAGATGATCAGCCACGACGGGGCGATCTATGTCGGCCGCTATCCGACCGGCAACATCGAACGGTTCGCGCCCGAGGACCTGCAGTCGACCCCGGCGGTGGCCCCGCAGGTGGTCTGCGAGGTCGGCCACGACCAGGACCGTCCCTACGGTCTGCTGGCGGTCGATGACCGGCTCTACTTCGGCACCCAGGCCGGTGGCGGTGGCTCGGCCGGCGCCTTCGGTTGGCTGGACCTGAGCACCGAGGAGTGCACCGTCCTCGAGGCTCCGATCGGTGCCCAGTCGGTCAACGACCTGACCGCGGCCGGCGGCAAGATCTTCGGCGCCGGCAACATCTACTTCGGCTACACCCACCAGCCGACCGAAGACCAGGCCATACTGCTGGTCTTTGACCCGGCCACCGAGGAAGTGCGGGAGCTGACTCCCATCGAGGGAGCCCGCGCGATCTCGGCGGTGACCACCGACGCGCAGGGGCTGCTGTGGCTGTGGGGTCATGGTCAGCTCGTGGTGATGGACCCCGTCAGCGAAGAGGTGCTGCAGCGCTTCGACCTGCCCTGGGGTGACGGCGACGGTCTCATCGGGGGCCAGCGCGGTGAGTTGATCCAGGCTGCCGACGGCCTCATCTATGCCAACCTCGCCGGTCACCTGATCAGCTTCGACCCGGAGGCGGCCGCGGCCGGCAATTTCGAGCTGACCGAGATCGCCACTCCCCGCTCGGTGGGCTGGCGCCTGGACATCGACCGGTGGGGCAACCTGTGGACCGACTCGGACACTCGGCTGGTTCGCATCGTCACGGCCCAGACCTCGGCGGTAGCAGCGGGCGAGCCGACTCCGACACCATCGCCGACCGAGCCCGGCCCGACCGAACCCAGCCCCACCGAGCCCAGCCCCACCACACCAGCGGATCCCTCGCCGACCGCTCCGACCGCCAGCCCGACCCGACTGCCCGAAACCGGTGAGATGACCGGGTTGGGCAGCGTCCTCGGCATCGGTGCGCTGTTGGCGGCCGCAGCGGCGTACGTGGGCCTGCGGCGCCACTGACGGCCATCGGGTACGCCGGGCCGCACGGTTGCCGTGACCCGGTGGACGGGAGAGACTGGTGCGGTGACCAATCCTGACGAGCGCCCGCCGTTGCCGCCCGAGGTCGTTGTCCCCATCAACAAGTCCACCGTCCAGGGCTGGTTGACGACCATGTGGGTGATCGGCGCGTTCGCCGCTGTGGTCATGGTCCTGTCCCTCTTGGCCGCGGTCCTGTTGGAGAGCCCTGGCCCGATCCTGACCGGGGTCGGTCTCCTGCTCACCTCGCTGGCGATCGCGATCAACGTCAGCACCTTCTCCGAGATGAAGAAGGCGCCGTTCGGGCTGCGCGTCACCCATGACGGCTTCGAGTCCAACGCCGGCGCCCAGAGCGGCTGGATCAGCTGGGACCAGGTCAAGGAGATCAAGCACTTCAGCCGAATGGGCAACACCGCCGCTCGGGTGGTGCTGCACGACCCTCAGGGGTGGCGGGCCGCCCGGTCGGGCTGGACTCGCTTCCAGACCTGGGGCAACCTCACCCTCTACAAGTGCTCCTTCGCAGTGGCGCCGAAGATGCTGATGCCGGTGGTGCCCGGGCGGAGCAACAACACCATGGTGAGTCAGGTGCTGCAGGACTACCACGGCGCCTGGCTGCAGCGGCAGGCCGCGCGGCACACCGCACTGGGGCCGCAACTGGATGCGCAGCAGTTCGATGAGCAGTGGGACGCACAGCAGTCAGCTCCCTCGGCCCAGAGCTGGTATTCCGCGCCCGACCAATGGCAGCAGCGCTGAGCCCACTCACCCGTACGCCGCGCAGATCACGCACCACAGCGCCCGGACCGCGTAGGCTTCCGACCGATGAGTACCGCCACCGACGACCGCGAGTTTGCGCCGGTCTACAACCGCTACAGCACCCAGGCCGGGGGCCTGCCGAGGCTGCCGGCGTACCTGCGTGAGACCTGGCGCCGTCGCGCCTTCGCCGCGGAGTATTCCCGCGCCAACATCCGCAGCGCCAACTCCAACACTGTGTTCGGGCAGCTGTGGCTGGTGCTGAATCCAGTGCTGCTGGCCGGGGTCTATTTCCTGCTCGTCAACATCCTCACCGGCCGCGGCAAGGACAACCCCGAATATTTCACCCACCTGACCGGCAGCCTGTTCATCTTCACGATGGTCACCACCGCGATGACCTCCGGCGCTTCCTCGGTCACCACCGCCGGCAAGCTGCTACTCAACACGGCCTTCCCCCGGATCCTGATCCCGCTGTCGGTGGTGCGGACCGCGGTCTTCCGGTTCTTGCCGACCGTCCCGGTGATCCTCATCTTCCAGCTCTTCACCGGCAATCCGTGGTCGCCGTTGATGTTGCTGTCGCTGGTCTTCGCGGCCTTCATGGTGCTCTTCGGCGCCGGCCTGGCGTGCTTCTTCGCCGCCCTGCAGGTCTATTTCCGCGACACCCAGTCCTTCCTGCCCTACATCAACCGGCTGTGGCTCTATCTCTCGCCGGTGCTGTGGACCGGTGCCGATTTGAGCCGGCTCGGTGAGGTCGCCCAGTTGGCGATCCTCAACCCGATGTACGCCATGCTCACCGGCTACACCCAGCTGCTGCAACACGCCACCATGCCGGCATGGCACCTGTGGGCGATCTCGGCGGCGTGGAGCATCGGCATGGCGCTGCTCGGCGGCCTGTTCTTCATCACCAGGGAGCGTGATTTCGCTGTCCGCATCTACTGAGAAACGATCCGGTACGCGCGCCACGCCGCGCACCGTGGAGACGGCCGGGCCGGAACGAACCGACCTGGCGGTCAAGGTCGAGCAGCTCTCGATCACCTACCGCACCACCTTGGAGAAGCGCCCCACCTTCAAGCAGGCGCTGATCCGGATGAGCCGAGGCCAGCGCGCCATCAAGGAGATCGAGGCGATCAAGGACCTCTCCTTCGAGGTCAAGCGCGGCACCACGATGGGCATCATCGGCCACAACGGCGCCGGCAAATCCACCCTGCTGCGGGCGATGTCGGGGATCCTGCCGCCCACCTCGGGACAGGTCGAGGTGTGGGGCAAGGTGTCCACGTTGCTGGCGCTCGGCGTCGGCTTCAACTCGGCCCTGTCGGGCCGGGAAAACATCGTGCTGGGTGCGCTGGCCTCAGGCCTGACCCGCTCCGAGGTCGACGAACGGGCCGAAGAGATCGCGGCCTGGACCGAGCTCGGTGACTTCATCGATGCCCCGATGCGCACCTACAGCTCAGGCATGACGGCCCGGGTCGGGTTCGCGGTCGGCGTCCACATGGATCCCGACATCTTCATGGTCGACGAGGCCCTGTCGGCCGGCGATGCATACTTCCGGGACAAGGCCAACGCCAAGATGGAGGAGCTGCGGCACCAGGCCCGCGCGATGTTCGTGGTGAGCCACGGCCTCCAGTCGATCAAGGCCATGTGCGACGAGGTGCTGTGGCTGGACCACGGCCAGTTCCGCGGCCGCGGCAAGCCCGAGGAGATGATCGATGCCTACATGGAGGCGTCCAAGGTCAAGGAATCGCCGGCGACCACCGAAGAGATCTGACGCTGGGCATTCTCGGCAACTCGATCGTCCGTGCCGCCCATGACCGTACGCCGGCGCGCTCGAGTTGCCGATGATGTCCGAGCAAGCGCTCAGAGCTCGAGTCGCAGCAGGTCGGTGTACGCCGCGCCCGGCTGTTCGCCGGCGGTGACGCCCCACAGCACCGCGTGCGGGCCGGATTCGTCGGTCCACTGGCTCAGCGCGACCTCGATCACGCCGTCCATCAGCCTTTCGGTGCTCGCGCCGGCGAGGTCCACGGCGTACGCCGTCCCGCCGACCCGGGCCAGCAGCCGACCCTGACCGGGCAGCCCGTTGAGCTGACCGCGGCGCGGCGCGGGGCCCTCGCCCTCGAACTGGACGACCGGCGTCAGCTCGAGACTGTCCGGGTCGAGCCGACACAGCGTCCGGTCCGCGAGGGCGTACCACTGACCGTCCTGGACGTGCAGGGCGGTGATGCAGCTGTACGCCAGGTCGGTCTCGGCCTCGATCCGCCAATCCCCGCCGGGACGGACCCGCAGCAGCCGACCGGGACCCTCGACCGGGCGGCTGCCGGTGCCGGCTTCGGTCGAGGTGGACAGGATCACGGCATCGCCGTGGGCCCGCACCGCGTGGACGGTGCCGGCCACCGACCAGAACTCGAACGGGTGCTCGGGGTCATCGAGCCGGACCCGGGTCAGGCCGCCGGCATAGAGCCCGTAGCCGGGGGTGGTGCCGGCGTACAGGAAGCGGCCACCGTCGTGGCGGGCGACGCTGACGCAGATCGGTCGGGACTGGTGGTGGCTGTCGTGCAGGGCGACGAACTGGTGCACGCCGCCCTCGACCGGATCCCAGACCGCGAGCCCGGCCTGCGGGTACGCCCCCAGGTAGAGCTTGCCCTCGTCCCAGACCCAGGACTCGATCTGGCTGGGCCGGGCCACCGACGGGGTGGTCGCACTGACAGTGTCCCAGCGGCCGAACTCGCCCTGCTGACCGGCCGACACCATCAGGTCCGGCGAATCGGGCACCTCGCCGAGCGCCAACATGTGCGGCGGGGTGGCGGCGACATCGGCAGGATGCCGCTGCAGGGAGCCGCTGGAGTCGAGCTGCCACAGTTCCCGTACCGCTTGGCCGGCTTCGGTCTGGGAGACCCACAGCCACAACTCGTCCTCGTGGATGGTCGACCCGAGGATCGATCCGGGCTCGTCGACGACCGGGGTCAGCTCCAGGGTGGCCAGGTCGAGATGACACAGCGCGCTGCCGTCAAACAACCACAGCCCCAGATCACCGTCGAGGTCGGCGAATGGCTCGGACAGCACACCACCGATGACGCGCATCAGAGGTTCGTCGTTGTCGTTCGGTACAGGATTGTCGACCGGGTCGTCAGTGCCCGGGTCGGTCAGTTCCCGGCAGCTGCCAGTGTCGGGGTCGATCAGCCACAGCCGGTTGTTGGTGACCACCCAGAGGCGCCCAGCGGCATACCGGATCTGGTGGGCAACCGCGGTCGGATCACCCAACGGGATCCGGATCGGGTCAGCCTCGACGTCGGGATCGAGTGGTACGCCGACCACCTCGTTGGGGGTGACGCCGATGACACCCCACACCAGATCGCGGTCCTCGTCGACGGCGACGGCGCGCAGGTAGAGCTGGTCCTCGGTGCCCAGCGTGGCCAGCACCCGGAACTCATCGGTCTGGGTCTCATCGGTCTGGGGGTAGTAACGCACGAAGCTGGCATCGGGGTAGGTCGCGGCGATCAGCGACCCGTCCGACACCTCCGCGAAGTCCCAGACGTACTTCGTCTCCGGGGTGGGGCGACCCAGCTCGCGTACGGTCAGTTCCTCGGTCTCGGCGTCGGTGTCGACGGCGTACATCAGGCCCTGGTAGTAACTGCCGACGTACGCCGTGGTGCCGATCCCGCGTACCGTCCAGGCGCCGGTGCTGCCCGGCAGCGGCAGACTGGCGCGGCGTCGACCGTCCGCGCTGAGGATGCTCAGCGGCGAGTCAGACCCCTGGCTGACAGTGATGGCCTGCAGGCCACGAGCGCCGGTGGTGAAGGAGCCGCGATGCATGGCGACGGTCCGGAGCGGACCGGTGACGCGCTGCGGCCCAGTCCCGCTCTGCGGGGTTGCTGATTCAGCAGTCATGGGGCCCCAGACTACTGAGAAGCCGTTTGCTCTGCGCAGCTGCGGGCTCCGTGTCGCGACCCCGCTAGCGGGATTCGGGCAGCAGTTGGAAGCGTTGCGGTGGCCGGCCGGCGCGGCTGCCCGGTTTGGTCGGCAGCTGCCAGGCCAAGCCCGCGTCCACCAGACTCTGCAGCTGGCGACGGGCGGTCCGCACCGTCACTCCGGTGTGCTGGGCCACGTCGGCAGCATCCACCACCCCGTCCCCGTCGATCAGCTGCCACAGCTCGGCGTGCAGTCGGACTTCATTGCTGGCAGGCACAGCGGCCTTGCCCAACTCGATCATCACCCCGCGGGGTCCCCGCACCATCGTCGTCCCGGCGCCACGCCGCTCGGCATCGTCCTGAGCCAGCGCGGCCGCATTGAGGGCGGCCGAGGCAGTGGTCGCCAGCCCGATGCCGAGCACCAGGTCGGCGTCGAGTTCGTCGGTGAGCCGGCGCACCAGGTCCGGCCTGGTGGTGAGGCCGGCGGTGAGATCCAGCAGCGGCCGCATGGTCGTCACGATCATCGGTAGGTCACCGTCCACAGGCACCACCACCCCGTGCACGGCGCGGGCATCGCCCTGCAGGCTGCGTTCGGCGGCATGGATCAACCGTTGGGTGTTGACGTCGTCATCGTGACCGGGCCCGCGCAGATAGGGCCGCAGCAGCCGTGGCCCCAGCACCACCTGTTGGGTTTCACCGAGCCGCTGGTCACTCGCCCTGAGGATCACCTCTTGCAGGCTCTGCCGCAGCGTCGCCCGGGACGGCCGCATCAGAACCACGGGGATCTCTCGGGACTCCAGCAGTTCCTTGGCAAGCGGCGTCGAGGTCACGGCACCCTGGCTGAGACCGACGTCGTGGACCTTGGTGTGGCCCTGCACGAACTCCATCGGCGAGTTGCCGGCAATCACCTCGAGCCGGCTCGGATCCAGACCGACCTCGCGATAGGCCTGTTCGACCAACTCGGCCGGGACACTGTCGATGCTGACCCGGCCCGGGTCCAGCCCCTGCGCAGTCGCGGCCAATAGGGCCCGGTGCAGGGCGCGTTCGTCGGCGGGCACCGAGGCGGAGGCCATCTGCGCCACCACGGTGGTCGCGTAGTTCGCGGCGATGATCGGGCCGCTGAGCAGCAGGCCGTCGAAGCTCCGGACCAGGTCCGGCTCCGGGAGGCCGCGGACGACATCGATCGGGACGATGTCGACGTTGTCGGCGAAGTCATCGCCGGCAGCAGCCAGCACCTCGTGCCCGAACGGTGCAGAGCCGAGCACTGCGATCCGTAGCCGCGCGGCCCGCAGCGCCGGCGTACCGCCGCGGGGTCGGCCGGGCGTCACCACGGCCCCTCCGCCAGCGTCCGCTCGAGGAAGGCCACCAGCTCCCCGGACTCACCGTCGCGGCCGCCGCGGGCCACGATCAGCGGCGGCGGCTGTGGTTTCAGGCGTACGCCGGTGAGGCGCTCCCGCCACCCGCCGGGCACCGTCAGCACGAAGAAGCTGCCGTCGGTGCCGACCGCGACCGAGTGGTTGGCGCGGATGTACCAGCCCGTCCGGTCGGTGCGGACCTTCGCGCCGCTGCCGAGCAGGCCCGCCGCCAGGCGTACGGTCGGCAGCCCCTGTCGGCGAGCGCGAGCCACGAAGGCGTCGATGTGCTGTTGAGCCAGACGGCTCTCCATCCGTGACTGCGCGACCTGCAGTTCAAGACGGCGAAGGGCGTCCTCGTTGCGCTGCCCCATCCTGTCCCCCTCTGCGTACCCTGTACCTGTCGTCGTCGACGGCCCAGCCCCGAGGTTGAAAGCCATCTGCATGCTCCAAGGCCTGCGCCGCCTGTTCAGCCGGTCCCTGTTCCGGCGCCTGTTCGGCGACCGCGTCGCCAACCAGACCGGAGACGGTCTGATCCAGGTCGGCACCGCCGCGCATGTGCTGTTCTCCCCTGAGGAACAGCCAACGGCAGCGGCGGTGGCCCTCGTGCTTGCGGTCACCATGGTGCCGTATTCGATCATCGGCCCGTTTGCAGGTGCCTTCCTGGACCGCTGGCCCAGGCAGCGGGTGATCATGGTCGTCGACTCCATCCGGCTCGGGTTGGCATTGCTGCTCGGCGCGCTGATCCTCACCGGCGGTCGCGCTTTCGGGTTGCAGCTGACCATCATGGTCCTCGTGTTGGTCGCCACCAGCCTGAACCGATTCCTGCTGGCCGGGTTGCAGGCCGGCACCGCCAAGACCGTCGAACCGAGCGAGTATCTCCAGGCCAACACCGTGATGGCGCTGCTGGGCCCGATCGGGGTGATCATCGCGGGCATCATCGCCGGCGCGGTACGGCTGGGCACCGGCGGCTTCCTGGCCACCCACCAGGCCGACGCGATCATCTTCGTCTTCGCCGCCGGCACCTTCGCCGTCAGCCTGCTGGTCGCCGCCCGGATCCCCCGGGACGCGCTGGGACCCGATGTCCTCGCCGCCGAACGCGGGTCCACCAGCGTCACCGCGGTCGGTCAGGGCCTGGTCGAAGCGCTTCGCCACCTGCGGGACCGCTCACCTGCCGCATGGGCGATCGGCCTGATCGGCGTACAGCGGCTGCTCTACGGATCAGTGATGGTGCTGATCATCCTGATGTACCGCAATCACTTCCATCCGGTCACCGACGTCGAACCTGCCATCGCCGACATCGGCCTGTGGGTCGGCGCCTCGGGGGTCGGCTTCGTGCTGGGGCCGCTCATCACCAACCGCGCCTCGGGCTGGTGGGGGATGCGCGTGTGGATCATCGTCCTGTTCATCGCGGAGGGCATCATCCAGGCGACCGTCGGCGCGATCCTGTGGCAGCCGACCCTGATCATCACCGGATTGGTGCTCGGCTTGGCCAGCCAGTCACTGAAGACCTGCACCGACACCTTGCTGCACGCGCACTGTGATGACCTCTTCAAGGGCCGCGCCTTCGCGATCTGCGACATGGTCTACAACGCCGCGCTGGTGTTGGCCGCGCTGCTGGTCTGGTGGGTGGCGCCCGCCGACGGGGTCTCGGTGCCCGTGATGGTCGGTCTGGGTCTGGTGGCCGTGGTCGCCGGGATCGGCTTCGCGATCGGCACCGGGCGCAACCCGCAGGTCTGGGAACAGGGGGCGGAGTCGCTGCGTACGCCGGCCCCGGCCGCCGACGCGGCGCAGGAATAGTGCGACAGCGTCAGGGGTTACTACAGTGACCGCAGCACACGAGAGGACTCCCATGAGCGAGCAGATCCCGGCCGCCCCCAAGGGCATCAAGCTGCCCGGCACCGGCAACTTCGGTCTCACCACGTCGGTGGACAGCGTCCCCGCAGCCCCGGCACAGCCGGAGGCGGAGCAGGAGCAGCCGATCCGGGAGCTCATCATCATCGGGTCCGGTCCGGCCGGTTACACCGCCGCCGTGTATGCCGCCCGCGCCAGCCTGCATCCGCTCGTGCTGGAGGGTGCCCTCGATGCCGGCGGCGCGCTGATGAACACCACCGAGGTGGAGAACTTCCCCGGCTTCCCGACCGGGATCATGGGTCCGGACCTGATGAGCAACATGCGCGCCCAGGCCGAACGCTTCGGCGCCGAGTTCATCACCGACGACGCCGTCGAGGTGGACCTTGCCTCCGAGATCAAGACGGTCGTCGACACCGACGGCCGCCGCCACCGCGCCAAGGCCGTCATCCTCGCGATGGGTTCGGGATATCGCCGACTCGGCCTGCCCGATGAGGACCGACTGTCGGGTCGGGGCGTGTCCTGGTGCGCCACCTGCGACGGATTCTTCTTCACCAACAAGCCGATCGCCGTCGTCGGCGGTGGCGACTCCGCCGTCGAGGAGGCCACGTTCCTCACCCGCTTCGGCTCCAGCGTCACCCTGATTCACCGCCGCGACGAGCTGCGCGCCTCGGCCATCATGGCCGACCGGGCTCACAACGACCCCAAACTCGACTTTGCCTGGAACAAGCAGGTCACCGCCATCAACGGCG
Organism: Parenemella sanctibonifatiensis; assembly: GCF_002250565.1. Classification (GTDB taxonomy): domain Bacteria; phylum Actinomycetota; class Actinomycetes; order Propionibacteriales; family Propionibacteriaceae; genus Parenemella; species Parenemella sanctibonifatiensis. The sequence goes on along the minus strand of NZ_NMVJ01000007.1, from coordinate 198,991 downwards.
AGAACACCGTCGAGAGCGTCACCCTCACCGACACCGTCACCGGCGAGACCTCCGAACTGGAGGTGTCTGGCCTGTTCATCGCGATCGGCCACGACCCGCGCTCGGAGCTGGTCCGCGGTCAGGTCGACGTCGACGAGGAGGGTTACGTGGTCGTGGACGCACCCTCGACACGCACCAACCTGTCCGGCGTCTTTGCCTGCGGCGACCTGGTCGACCACACCTACCGACAGGCCATCACCGCCGCCGGCACCGGTTGCTCGGCCGCCCTGGACGCGGAGCGATTCCTGCAGGATCTCGAGGCTGCGCAGCGTACCGCCGAACTGGTCGGCTGACCCGGTCAGTCAGGCTCACCCACAGGCCCAGTCGAAGACCTCACTCTCGAGGTCCAGCTGGGCCGAGCCGCCGCCGAAGTTGAGGCCTCCGAACTCCCAGAACTCCAGGTAGTAGGGCGTCAATCCCTCGGGCAAGGCCTGGTAGGGGCAGGCCGTGCCACCGAGGTGACCGTCGCGACCCTCCAAGGCCAACGCCCACGGCTTGTAGATCGATCGCGGATCCTGCGGGTCATAGCTCCCGTGCGGCTTGAGCATCTCCTCGTGAAGCCGTGCAGCATCGGGAGCTGTGAGATGGGGCTGCGGGGCCACTCGCGCGGGTCGATCCCGGGGCCGTCGGTGCCGATCCAGCCGACCTGGAAAGCCTCGTCAGGCCGCTCATCGGCGGTGATGTAGAGGTCATAGGCGTCCATGTGGCGAGGCTATTGGGCTGCTGTGTCAGAAACTGTGATGCCCTGCCGGTCGGCGTCAGCCGTGGGGTCACACGATCCGCCCGGGAACAGATCGAGTGCCTGAATCGTTCCGCTGTCGGATTCGTTTGGCACAATGTGCCCTGTCTTCAGTCGACCACCCTGCAATCCGTCACGCAAGCTCTCCGGAAGGACCCACCATGGCCACCATCGACGTCACCGATTCCACCTTCGAGGCAACCGTCCTCAAGTCTGACAAGCCGGTGCTGGTCGACTTCTGGGCCGACTGGTGTGGGCCCTGCAAGCAGCTCTCCCCGGTGGTGGAGGAGTTGTCGGACAAGTACGAGGGCCAGATGGTCTTCGCCAAGATCGACACCAACGCCAACACCGCCACCCCGATGAACTACCAGGTGATGGCGCTGCCGACCCTGCTCGTCTTCAAGGACGGCCAGGTCGTCAACCAGATCACCGGCGCCACCACCAAGGCCAAGCTTGTCCAGGCCATTGAGGGCTCCCTGTGACCGACCCCGATTCCCCCTCCACCCCCGGGGGGACCGAGGACGGCGGCGCCCCGACCGGCGCCGCCGAGACCACCACCGCATCCGACACCGACGCAGCCGCTGAGACCACCGCAGCCGAGCCCCAGCGCCGGCGTACGGCCTGGCCGATCCTCTTCGTTGCGGTGCCGATCGTCTCGCTGATCGCCGCCTTCGTGGTGGTCAACGCGCTGGGTGGGCTGCCGACAGTCGCGCCGGCCCCCGCCGCAACGCCGCCGATCTCGGCCCCACCGTCGAGCGCCGAACCAAGCGGCACCGACACCACCGGTCCTGAGACCACGGGCACGCCACCAACCACCGACGCTGGGCCGAGCGGTCCGGCCGGTACGGCGCCGCCGCCAGCGTCCCCGCGTACGGCCCCGGAGCTTCCCGCGCGGATCGGCGAGGACACCATCGTCGAGGGCGCCGGCCGCGGCGACGCCCACAGCCGGGTCAACTACTACGCCGGACCGGAGCAGAGCACCTACATGGTGCTGGTCACCACCGGCTACACCGATCCGGACCAGGCCCTCGCGAGTTTCGGACCGGAGATCGCCGACGTCGCCGGTGTCCGCTGCAGCGACGGCAGCCGCCCCGCCTGCGCGGCCGTCCACGAATCGTCCGGCGCCGTGGTCGTGGTCCAGTCCGTCGCCGAGGGCGACGCCCCCACCACCGCGGCCCTCCTCAACCGAGCTCTGGAAGCGATGGGATGAGCGTGAGCAACCACCACCACGACGAGGGCATGTCTGATGCCGGCACCGTTGCGACCAGCCCCGAGGCGCCGAAGGAGAAGCGCAAGCTGCCGCCCTGGGTGCCGGGCGTTGCGGTCTTTCTCGCGATCCTGCTGATCGCCGGGATCGCCGGCTCCTTCCTCACCCGCACCGGCGGCCCCACCGAAACCCCCACACCCACCACCACGGTGGTGCCGGTGGAGGGACCGTTGGTGCTGCCCGACACGGTCGGTGAGTACGCCCTCAAGCCCGGCGGGGAGCCTGAGGCCACCGCCGGCGAAGACGGCGTCGAGATCGCCAACGGCACGTACGCCAAGGGCGGCCGTGACTACTTCATCGCCTTGGTGCTGCGGCCGGCCGCCAACCCCGGGGAGGTGCTCCGGCAGATCAACGCGAGCGGCATCCGCGAGCAGGCCGGCGGGACCTGCGGGCGTACGGCCGACGACCGGGACGCCTGCGTCGTGATGCGAGCCGACGTCGCCGTGGTGGCAGTCGGGCTGCGCGGCCAGACCATCGAGGAACTGGTCGGCGAAGCCCAGCAGGTGGCCGACACCCTCTGATCCGGGTCTCTGCTGGACGAGTGCCCGGCTGTCCAACACCGGAAACTTCGGTTCATCCGGCGTTCCCGCACTCCGCTGGTTGTCCCGGTGGGGCAAAGTAGGGCAGGTGACCCCGTCTCGCGAATCCTCCTCCACCGGGTCGGCGACGCCCGCGCGTACGCAGCAGCGCCGCGGCACCCGCTTGGACAGCTACGTCGACCGGTACGCCGAGCGCACCCAGGGCATGACGGCCTCGGCCATCCGAGCTCTCTTCGCTGTCGCCAACCGACCCGAGGTGGTTTCGCTGGCAGGCGGCATGCCCAACATCGGCGACCTGCCACTGCCGAACATTGCCGAGGGCATGGAGCGGATGATCCGCGACCACGGCCCGCAGGTGATGCAGTACGGCTCCGGCCAGGGCGAGCCCTTCATCCGGGAGCACATCTGCACCGTGATGAAGCTGGAAGGCATCGACGCCCACCCCGATGACGTCACCGTCACCTGTGGTTCGCAACAGGCCCTCGACCTGGTCACCCGGCTCTTCTGCGACCCCGGCGATCCGGTCGTGGTCGAAGCCCCCAGCTACGTCGGCGCGCTGGGCACGTTCCGGGCGTACCAGTGCGATGTGCGCCATGCCGCGATGGACGACGACGGCCTGGAACCGAATGCGCTGCGGGCAACCCTGCAGCAGCTCGCCTCCGAGGGCAAACGGGCCAAGTTCCTCTACACCATCCCAAACTTCCAGAATCCGACCGGCCTGCAGCAGTCGCTCCAGCGGCGCCAGGAGATTCTCGCGATTGCCGAGGAGTTTGACCTACTGGTCATCGAGGACAATCCCTACGGGATGCTGAGCTTCGAGGCCGATCCGCTGCCGGCGATGCGCTCACTGGACCACGATCGGGTGATCTATCTGGGGAGCTTCTCCAAGACCTTCGCGCCGGGCTTCCGGGTCGGTTGGGCGCTGGCACCGCACGCCGTACGCGAGAAGCTGGTCCTGGCACAGGAGTCCGCGACGCTCTGTCCGCCGGTATTCTCCCAGTACGCCATCGCCAACTATCTCGAGAACAACGACTGGCGGGGCCAGATCGAGGTCTTCAAGTCGATGTACGTGGAACGCCGCGACGCGCTGCTGTCGGGGCTGAAGGAGTACATGCCGCCCGGCTGCGAGTGGAACACCCCGCGGGGTGGCTTCTTCGTGTGGATGCAGGTCCCCGAGGGCCTCGACACCCAGGCGATGCTGCCGAGGGCGGTCACGGCGAGGGTCGCCTTCGTGCCCGGCACCGGCTTCTATGCCGACGGGTTGGGAAGTCGCTACATGCGGCTGTCCTACTGTTTCCCGACCGCGGAGCGGATCGTGGAGGGCACCCGCCGCTTGGGTGAGGTGCTCACCCGTGAGGCGGAGATGCTGAACACCTTCGGGATCGAGGGGCGCCGACTACCTCCCGATCACGGATTCCCCGGACCTGAGACGAACTGAGGAGCACAGATGACCGCGGATGATTCCCGGGCTGGCGCTGACAACGCCGGCGTCGAGACGGATGCGCTCAGGAACGAGGAGATCACCGTCCTCGTGCTGGCGGGCGGGTTGTCCCACGAGCGAGATGTCTCGTTGCGGTCCGGTCGTCGGGTCGCCGAGGCGTTGCGCCGACAGGGCTTCAGCGTGGTCGAGTCCGACGTCAATTCCGACCTGGTGAGCCTGCTGCAGAGCACTCCCAACGTGGTCGCGGTGCCGCTGTTGCACGGCGAGACCGGCGAGGACGGAGCGCTGCGGGAGGTGCTGTGGCTGTGCGACGTTCCTTATGTCGGGGCCACGCCGACCGCCTCCCGGATCACCTTCGACAAGTCGATCGCGACCACCGTGGTACGCCGTGCAGGCCTTCCGACCCCGGCACAGGTGGCGCTGCCCGCGGAGACCTTCCGCGAGCTCGGCGCCCGCTCCCTGGTGGAGGCGATGGGCCGCCGACTGCAGCTGCCAATGATGGTCAAGCCGAGCCGCAGCGGTTCGGCGCTGGGCGCCAGCAAGGTGACCGAGGCCGCCGAACTCCCCAGTGCGATGGTCCACGCGTACGCCTATGGCTCGGTCGCCGTGGTGGAGTCGTTCATCGAGGGCACCGAGGTGGCTGTGGCGGTGCTGGATCGCGGCAACGGGCCCGAAGCGCTGCCGGCGGTGGAGATCCGGCCCGACTCGGGCACCTATGACTACGCCTCGCGTTACACCGCTGGGGCGACCGAGTTTGTCACCCCGGCCGAGGTGGACGATGCCACCGCGCAGGCGTGTGCCGACCTGGCGCTGGCGGCCCATCGGGCACTCGGTCTGCGGGACCTGTCGCGCACCGACATCATCATCGACAAGAGCACTGGCGTACCTCATTTCATCGAGGGCAATGTCGCGCCGGGGCTGACGGAGACCTCACTGGTGCCGATCGCCTTGGAGGCCGCCGGGTTGGATCTCGGTGAGGTGATGGGGGATCTGGTGCGCCGGGCCAAGCAACGCCACGATGACCAGACCGGTATCGATGAGCTGCACCGGGACGAGCGATGATGACCTCCCCCACTCCGCCGAGCGTCGCAGAGCCCGGGCCAGAACCCGAAAGTCCACACGTACGCCGGCGTTGGCTGCTGCCAACCTTGATCATTGCACTCGGCGTAGTTGCGGCATCGATCATGGTCGGACTCGGCCTGTGGCAGGCCCAGGTCTTTGTTGATCAAGGTTTGTCGGCGGCCGACAGCCGCGCTCAGATGGCTCCGGAACCGCTGGAGGAGTACGCCCCGATCGGCGGGCCGACTGGCGACATCTACGGCCGACCAGTGACCACCTCCGGGGTGTATGACAGCACCGATGAGGTGCTGATCCCTGATCACCGCAACCGCGGTTTCTACCGCGTCCTCACCAAGCTGGTCCGAGACGACGGCACCGTGGTGCCGGTGGTGCGCGGCACCGTGACCGATCCCGCCTCCGTGCCGGCGCCGCCGGCTGGCGTCCAACAGGTCACCGGAATCTTCCTGCCGTCGGAGCCCGACCTCGGCGCCGTGCCCGAGGGCCAGCTCAGCAGCGTACGGCTGTCGCTGCTGGCGCAGACCTGGCCCGAAACGATGGTGTCGGGCTTCGTGACCGCGGAGCCGCAGCTGGCGGCGGCGTACGGGATGGACGAGGCACCGGTGGAGCTGCCCAGCGGGGAGGGCTCGGGTCGCAACCAGGGTTATGCCCTGCAGTGGTGGGTGTTCGCGGCGTTTGCGCTGGGCATGTCGATCAAGATCGCCCGAGACATCAGCCACGGTCAGAACACGCTCGGCGGAGCGACGGGGCCCGCCGGTGCTGGGCCCGCCAGCCCCACCCAGGCGCCCAAGAAGAAGCGGCGCCTCGGCGGGTCGATGGGCGGCGCCACGGGCAGTGCGCCGTCCCGGGCGCCGACCGAGCAGACGTCGGGGCCGGACGACTCGTCCGAGGCCTGACCGTCGGTGGTCTGAGCGGCGCTGATCCCGTGGGGTTGGCGCCGCTCGTGCGTTCTGGGGTGGTGTAATTCCACGTGGTGGACTTCGGTTGGATCAGCCTTCGAGCGGCTCGATGTGCGGGCGCCACAGGAGCGGCACCATGATCGCCGAGTCGACCGAGCCGTCCCAGCTGGCATTGAGGCCGTTGTTCTTCAACGTGTCCACGACAGTTCTCGCCACCTCCGCTTCGCGGCCGTCCTCGAACGAGGTGAAGTAGATCGCCAGCTCGATCTCGCCGAGCTCCAGCCGGTCTATCGCCTGGTCGGCGGTCATGACACCGCCGATGTCGCCGTCCTCGGGGTCGAGAGACGCCCAGTCCGCGAACTGTACGGCGGCAATGCCATGCTCGGGCAGTTCCTCGAAGGTGGCGTCAAGGCGGTCCACATCGGTGGTCTCGTCCGCCCACGCCTCACAGGTGGCGGCGAGGTCATTCCAGATCGCCTCAAGAAGGACAGGGCGAAGTCCTCCCGTTCATCCTCCTCCAGCTCGTTGTACTCGTCGTCCCAGGCGTCGCTGGCCGGGAGAACTCCTCCTCGACGAGGTCGGCGTACGCCGGGTCGTGCACGCGCTCCGACATGGATAGGTCGGATGTCGGATGGCCGTCTGCTGCGGCGCCGGAGTTCATGCCCCGATCGTGGCATCTGGGGGAGCCGAAGGGAAGGGTCGTCGCCGGTCGGTGGACAGCGCGTGCCCCACTAGACTGAGGACATCATGACGAATCCTGCCGACGCCGATCGCCCCGTTTCCCCTGATGTGCCTCTCGACGAGGCGGCTACGCCGACTACCGACCCTGAGGCCTCCGGGGCCGAGTCGGAGGGCTACTCGGCGCCGACACCCGAGGACGATCACGGGATTCCGGGCGCGTTGCTGCGGTATCGGATCATGGCCTGGATCGTCGGCACCCTGCTGGTCGTGTTGGTCTGCGTCGGCATGCCCCTCAAGTACCTCACCGACAACGACATCGTGGTGCGCGCCACTGGCGTACCTCACGGCTGGTTGTACGTGATCCTGCTGCTGACGGCGTGGGATCTCGGCCGTCGCGTCGCGTGGACGTGGACTCGGCTGATTCTCATCGGCCTCGCCGGCACGGTCCCGTTCCTTTCCTTCGTGGCTGAGCACTTCGCCAACAAGGACGTCAAGACTCGCTTCTCTGACCTGTTTCGGCGCTGAGCTCGGCCTGAACCGGCTCGGCGGCCCGGCCGGTGTGGTGATGGTGCGCGCCGTGCGCGCGCTCCCGGGCCGGCGGCGTGGCACCGCCGCTGGCCGACTTGACGCACAGGGGGAGCCGCAGGCAGGTGCGGTCAGGGCAGAGGCAACTCTCATCACCGCGTTGTTCAGCCACCTGGCCACTCAATCACCGTCACGGCCATGGGTCTGGCCCCGCGGGTACGACGATCGCCACCCTCACGTGCGCCACGGTGCCCTCGTCAATGTTTCACGTGAAACATTGGCGCGGTCTCGGATTCACCAGTTCGCGCCAGCAGCGGCGCACCCGGGCGTCCATTCCGCCGGAACAACGCAGTTTGCCCGTCGTTTGTCTCCGCGCCGTCTGGTAGCTGGCGACGGCAAGTCACACGGCTAGCGACCAGCACGGGGAAGTGGCGCACACTTCACGACCTCCTTCCCCGGCGCGCCGCCGGTCGGTTGGCGCCCGGCGCCACATCCATGAGCTGCACCGGTCGCGGCCGACGTCGGCGGGCCGCGGGGCTCGCGACACCGCAGGAGACCGCACCAACAGGGCGGCACCCCGACTCTCCACTCACGCACTCCTTCGGCACCACCTCGTCGGCAGCCGATGGCTCGGTCGGGCGTTGCATACCCAGCCCAGCCGCGAGCCGAAGCACGCGCCCGCCGCCGCTCGCGAGGGCCACCCTGCGCCCCGGTAGCCATCGGCGCTCGGCCCGAGCCATGTTTCACGTGAAACATGGCCCCGGCAGCGAAGCGCCCGCCGACCATCAGGTCGGCGGGCGCTTGAGGCGGGGAATGAATCCAGGTCAGGAGATGGTGCGTCCGTGCAGCACGGCCACGATCCGCTCGAGGTCCTCCTCGGAGGCAAACTCGATGCTGATACGACCCTTGCCCCGGCGCGACATGCGCACCTTCACCCGGGTATCGAAGTGATCGGCGAGATCGGTCTGCAGGTCCTCCGTGCGTGGATCTGGTCCCGTCACCCGGCGGGTCTGGCGTACTGGTTCCGACCCGGTTTCGCCCAGCGTGACCAGTTCCTCGACGGCCCGCACCGACAGGTTCTCGGCGACGATGCGCTGCGCCAACCGTTCTTGCGCTGCTGGATCCTCCAGGCCCAGGAGCGCCCGCGCATGTCCGGCGCTGACGGTGCCGGCCGCGACACGGCGCTGCACGGTGGGCGGCAGCTTCAGCAACCGCAGCGTGTTGGCGATCCGCGACCGGGATCGCTTCACCCGCTGTGACAGCTCCTCCTGCGTGCAGTCGAAGTCCGTCAGCATCTGCTGGTACGCCGCGGCCTCTTCGAGCGGGTTCAGCTGGACCCGATGCAGATTCTCCAGCAGCGCATCGCGCAGCATGTCGGTGTCCGCGGTCGAGCGTACGATCGCTGGGATCCGCTCCAGGCCAGCCAGCTGAGACGCTCGCCACCGGCGTTCACCCATGATCAGTTCGAAGTCTTCGCCAGACCGTCGCACGACGATTGGCTGCAGGACACCGACCTCGCCGATCGACGCCGCGAGCTCCTCAAGCTCTTCCTCTTGGAAGACCGTCCGTGGCTGGTGCGGGTTGGGGCTGATCCGATCCACCGGCACGTCAGCGAACATGGTGTCGCTCAAGCTCGCCAGAGCATCGAGCGCGTCGGACTTCCGACCTGGCTGTTCATCGGTGCGCTGGAACAGGTCTCCCAACCCACGACCCAGCCCACGAGCATTCTTCTTCTCAGCCATCACCACTCCTGTTGTGTCATCTCGGCGGCAGCCGCCCGGTATGCCTTGGCACCGATGGACCTCGGGTCGTACGCCAGCACGCTGCTTCCATAGCTCGGCGCCTCGGAAATCCGCACCGATCGCGGAATGACCGCGTTCAATGTTTCACGTGGGAAGTGGCGACGTACCTCGGAGGCGACCTGCTGGGACAGGTTGGTCCGAGCGTCGTACATCGTCAGCACGACCGTCCGCAGTTCCAGCTCCGGGTTCAGGTCACCGGCCACCACGTTGATGGTCCGCATCAGCTGGGACACGCCCTCCAATGCGTAGTACTCGCATTGGATCGGGATCAGGATCTCGCGCGCCGCCACCAGGGCGTTCAGCGTCAGGAGACCGAGCGAGGGCGGGCAGTCGAGGATCACGTAGTCGGTCGGGTGGTCCTTGAGGTACTCGTCCAAGGCGCGCTGCAGGCGCGTCTCCCGTGCCGACAACGACACCAGCTGGATCTCCGCTCCAGCCAGGTCGATGGTGGCAGGAAGCACCATCAGAGAGTCGGCTTCCTCACAGCGCTGGACGTGATCAGCGATCTTGGCGCGGTCGACGATGACCTCGTAGGTCCCGGGCACACCTTCCTCGTGTTCGGCGCCGAGGGCGGTCGACGCATTGCCCTGGGGGTCGACATCCACGACCAGCACTCGCTGTCCGCCCTGCGCCAGTGCCACCGCGAGGTTGACCGACGTGGTCGTCTTGCCGACTCCACCCTTCTGATTCGCGACGACAATGATCCGGGTCTTGGCCGGCCGCTTCAGTTCCGTCGATGTTTCACGTGAAACACCGATGCCCGCCCGGCGCCCCTGAGTCGCCCGTGGCGCCTCGACAGGAGGCGGCGGCGGAGTCTCCGACTCGTCAAACACCGCTCTCCGCGGACCAGTACGGCTCATCTGTGCTCCTTAGCGGACCGGGTGGGAAGGCGTACGCACGACCACGTACGCCCGGTCGTCCCTACGTGCTCCGTCACTCTAGCCGGACCGTGCGACGAATCCGACCTGGAACAGTCACGCTGCACGCCTCACGCAGGCGTACGCCCGACTCCGGGCGCGCCGCACCAGCGACAGGTGCAACCATGGTCATTCGGAAGCCGCCGACGCCGGATCCCGCTGACCACCTGGAGCCACCCGACGCCCCATGCGAGCAGCAACAACAGCAGCAGACCACCCAGCAGCAGGTGGGTGAATCCGCCTTCGCCCAGCTGCAGCAGGACCGTCATGCCGGGCACCACGATCGCCACCAGCGGCATCGCCACGATGATGCTGACCGCGGTGATGATGCCCTCGGCCGGCGGCATCAGCGGTCGCCGAATCGGCTCGGGCGCATCGGTCGGTGTTGAGGTCCGAGCGCACAGCTCACACTGGCACCAGTGGTCAAAGCCCACCGGTGGTCGTCGCGCGGCGTCCTCGTCGGCGGCTCCGAGGAAACGATGCCGGTTGATGGTGCGTGCCAGCAGCCAGTTGCGGGCGATGAGCGCTCCAGCCAGGACGATGAAGATGGCCGCACCGATACTGAGCAACCCGGCCGCGGCCGCGGTCAACGGGAGCATCAGCGCAAATCCGAGCAGTCCGAAGCCGACCGCCATCACCAGGACGCTGGCCCCGGCCGCTGCGACCGCCTTACCGCGCTCCCGGGTCAGGTCAGCAGCCATCGGATCTCCCGTCATTCAGGCCGGGGGTCCGGCGCTCCGCGGCTCCATCATCCCAGATGGTCGCGACCTGCACATTCCACATTGTGGTCGGTGCAACCAAGCTCAGCTCAGTTGACATGTCATCCGGATCGCTCAGCGGGCCGACCGGATCCGTACGATCGAGGTCACGTCCTCGCCGGCCACCAGCGCCGGCACCACATCACCCGCCCAGCCCTCCTGGCGCAGCCAGCTCGCGCAGACAGCCAGCTCGCCGCGGGCCCTTTCCCCCTTCAGGGCCAGCAGCTCGCCAGTGGGGGAGAGCAGCGGCAAACACCAGGTCAGCAGCTTGTCCAGACCCGCCACCGCACGGCAGGTCACCACGTGGAAACCGGCCTGATCGGCCGGCAGATCCTCGGCGCGGGAACGAACCACCTCAACGTTGGCCAGGCCGAGCTCGTCCACCACGCCCTGCAGGAAGGTGGTGCGCCGCAGCAGCGACTCGATCAACACCACCGTCACGTCGGGGCGCTGAATCGCCAGCACCAGCCCTGGCAGGCCGGCACCGCTGCCGACATCCCCGACCCGGGCGTCCGGGCTCACCAGCTCGGCCAGCCCGGCACAGTTCAGCAGGTGCCGTTCCCAGATCCGGCCACCCTCACGGGGCCCGATCAGCCCCCACTCGATGCCCCGGTCGACCAGAACGCTGGCGTACGCCTCGAGAAGCTCGGCGTGCTCTCCCGCGGTGGCGAGGACACGCGAACGGGCCTCGGACTCGCCGAGGCCCGCAGGCTGTACCGGTTCACTCACGCCGGCAGAACGACCACGCGACGCTGCGGCTCTTCGCCCTCGGACTCGCTGGCCAGACCGGCCTCCGCGACCGCGTCGTGCACGATCTTGCGCTCGAAGGGGTTCATCGGCGACAGTCGCGCCGGCTCGCCACTCTCCTTGACGTCTTGGATCGCGTCGTTGGCCAGAGCGCGCAGCTCACGGCGGCGCTGATCCCGGTGACCAGCCACGTCCAGCATGAGCCGGCTGCGTACGCCGGTCTCGGTCATCACGGCCAGTCGGCACAGCTCTTGGAGCGCATCCAGAACCTCGCCGTCCTTGCCCACCAGCTGGGTCGACTCTGTCTCGACCGAGACGTGGGGGCGACCACCCTCGACGAAGAGATCGAACTCGCCGTCCAGACCGGCGATCTCCATCAACTCCTCGAGATAGTCAGTGGCGATGTCGCATTCTTCGTCGAGTGCCGCCTGCTTGGCCGAGACCTTGGGGGCGTCGGACTCGGTGGCCTCGGTGCTCTCGGCCGCCTCAGGCTCGGCAGTCGCGACGGCGCCGGTGTCCTGCTGTTCCGCGTCGGGGGTGGCCTGCTCGTCAGTGCTCACGCGTACTCCTCGTATGTTCGGGCCCTCTGGGCCGGGGGTTGTACGCCGCTCAGCGGCGGCGGTTGGAACGGGTCTGGCGGCGGGGCTGCTGACGCTGCACCCGGGGTGCTTCCGCCGGCTCCTCGACCACCTCAGGCTCGGCGGCGCCCCGCTTCACCTTGGTGGCGGTGCCGGCATGCTTCGGCGCTGGCTTTTCGACCTTGCGGCCGGAACGCTTGGCCGACTCGTACTCAGGATCCTTGCCCTGGGCACGCATCCGGTCCTCCCAATCGGCGTACGCCGGCGATCCGGGGGTCGGGTTGTTGCGCATCAACAGGAACTGCTGGCCCATGGTCCAGGCGTTGGAGGTGGTCCAGTAGACGAGCACACCGATCGGGATGCTGACGCCGAAGAAGGCGAACATCACCGGCATGCCATAGAGCATCATCTTCTGGGTCTGCCCCATCGGCCCGGTCATCGCCTCGGCCGACATGTTCTTCTGCATCATTTCGCGCTGGGTGAAGAAGAGCAGCGCCGTCATCGCGAGGATCAACACCAGGGCAACGGTCTGGACCGGACCCCAGGACTCGATCGGCCAGAATCGGTCAGAAATGCGGGCGCCGAAGATCTCAGCATTGGCCAACGAGTCGACCAGCGACAGGTTGTTCTCGAGGAAGTAGCCCAGCGGTCGTCCGAAGGCAGCCTCCGACAGCACCCGATAGAGGCCGATGAGAATCGGCATCTGCAACAGCAGCGGGAAGCAGGACGCCATCGGGTTGACGCCCTCTTCCCGATAGAGCTTCATGGTTTCCTGGCCCAACCGCTCGCGATCGTGGCCGTACTTCTCCTGCAGCGCCTTGAGCTTGGGCTGCACGTGCATCATGTTGCGCGAGCTGCGAATCTGCTTGACGAACAGCGGGATCAACAGGGTCCGAATCACGACCGTGAGGCACATGATCGACAGCACCCAGGTCCAGCCGCCTTCGCTGCCCAGCACGGGCGACCACAGCGTGTGGAAGGCCACCAGCACACCGGAGATCGCCGCATAGATCGGCGTCATCAGCGTGTCGAAAAACCCAAAAATTGCGTCCATCAAGCGCTCCGGCTCATCTGGTCGGTCCCCTCATCGTGTGTGCTTTCGTCTGTCGTGCCGCGCGGCTCGTCGGCGTCACGCACCGTTCCAGTGTGCTTGCTCTGCGCGGCTGCGTCACCTTCGTCGCGTTGGGCTGCCTGCTCGCGCTGCCATTCCTGCCAGGCCGGCGTCCCCGGCACCGGGTCGTAGCCACCGGGCTGCCACGGGTGGCAGCTGGTGATCCGCTTGACGATCAGCCAGGACCCTTTCGCCGCGCCGTGCACCTGGACGGCTTCCAGTCCGTACGCCGAGCAGCTCGGGTAGTAGCGGCACACCTGGCCATACCACGGTGAGATCGTCGCCCGATAGAACTTGATGAACCAGATCAGCAGGTGCTTCATCGCCGACCCTGTCCATCGGGTTGCTGCTTGTCATCCATTCGCCGGCGGGCCGACTGCCAGGCCGAGCTCAGGTCCGTGGCGAGCCGCTCGGAGTCAGTGGCAGCGGCTGGTAGCGCGCGTACGACGATGTCGGCGGCGGGGCGGTCGGTGGCCTGGTCCTGGACCAGCGCGTCCTTCACCAGATGCCGCAGCCGCCGCTTGACGCGGTTGCGGGTGACGGCACCGCCAACGGCCTTGGACACGACGAAACCCACCCGCGAGGGTGGGTTGTCAGTCAGCCGAGCATGCACCACCAAGGTGGGGCGCCCGACCCGTACGCCGTTGCGAACCGTCGAACCGAAGTCCAGCGACGACCGCAGCCGGTGCTCGGACCGCAGCACCGCTGGCTCAGCCGGCCAGCTTGGCGCGGCCCTTGCGGCGACGGCTGGACATGATCGCGCGCCCGGCGCGGGTACGCATCCGAAGGCGGAAGCCGTGGGTACGGCTGCGACGCCGGTTGCTCGGCTGGAACGTGCGCTTGCTCACGAGAGTGCTCCCAGGTCAGTGTGTTCTGGTACATCCACCCCGAACACGTGCCCGGAATGGGGAAGGTCACCAAAGACGGCGACCCCGAAACGATACGCCGGGCACCGATTCTGGTCAAACCGGACACGGTCGGGCAGCCTCGTCCAGCCGACACGCCGGTGTCAATGAAACTTCCGGACGCGGCGCTTGCCAACGACCCCGACCGTTGTTAGGTTCATCGAACGCAGCCCACGGCCGCAGCCCGAGGGCTGTGCCACCGCAGCGTCTCATACCCACAGGTTGTGGACAACGCTGTGGACAATGAACATGTCCGTGCCGCGAGGCCTGATGGGGAAGTCGAGGTGCCGGTGGTTTCCGAGATGTCACCGTCTGACGCCACCCCTGGTGACCCGGACCTCATCGCAGCTTGGCGGCAGCTCATTGACGAGACCCGCTCGCCCGGTCGTGCCTGGCTGATGAACACGCATCCGATCTCGATGCAGGCCGACACCTTCTTGGTGGCGGTTCCCGACGAGTTCACCCGCCACCGACTCGAGTCGAAGCTGCGCACCGAGATCGAGGACAGCCTGTCCGACTTCTTCAACCGCACCATCAGGGTCGCGATGCTGATCGACGACAACCTCGACATCCAGACCTTCTCCGAGCCGGTGTTGGCGCGAGAGCCCGAACCGGAACCGGAGCCGTCCGGGACGCCCGAGACCGGGCGTACGGGCGCGTCGAGCACCGAAGCCATGGCTGCTGCCGCGCCGGCTTTGCTGCGCGACTCGGACCGGCTCAACCCGAAGTACTCCTTCGACACCTTCGTCATCGGGTCGTCCAACCGGTTCGCCCACGCGGCGGCGGTGGCGGTCGCCGAGGCGCCGGGCAAGGCGTACAACCCGCTGATGATCTATGGCGAGTCGGGGCTGGGCAAGACCCATTTGCTGCACGCCATCGGCCACTACGTCCGCAACTACTACGACCGGGTGCGGGTGAAGTACGTCTCCACCGAGGAGCTCACCAACGACTTCATCAACGCGATCTCTGACAACCGGACCACCCAGTTCCGCAAGAAGTACCGCGAGGTTGACGTCCTGCTGATCGACGACATCCAGTTCCTGGAGTCGAAGATCCAGACCCAGGAAGAGTTCTTCCACACGTTCAACACGCTGCACAACGCGCAGAAGCAGATCGTGATGACCTCCGACCGACCGCCGAAGCTGCTGGAAGCCCTGGAGGACCGGCTCCGGAGCCGTTTCGAGGCCGGCCTGATCACCGACGTGCAGCCCCCCGACCTGGAGACCCGCAGCGCGATCCTGCGCAAGAAGGTCGCCCAGGAACGTCTCAACGTGCCCCTGGACGTGGTGGAGTTCATCGCCTCCCGCATCCAGACCAACATCCGCGAGCTGGAGGGCGCCCTGACCCGGGTGTCGGCCTTTGCCTCGCTGCAGCGCCAGACCGTCGATCTCAACCTGGCCGAGGTGGTCCTCAAGGACCTGATGCCCAACAGCGCCGAGGCAGAGATCACCGTGGGCGCTATCCAGGCCGTGACCGCGGACTACTTCGACATCTCGATCGACGACCTGGTCGGCGCCAAGCGCCAGCAGCAGCTGGTGACCGCGCGCCAGATCGCGATGTACCTGTGCCGCGAGCTCACCGACCTCTCGCTGCCCAAGATCGGCCAGAGTTTCGGCGGTCGCGACCACACCACCGTGATGCACGCCGACCGCAAGATCCGCGGGATGCTGTCTGAGCGCCGCGACGTCTTCAACCAGATCACCGAGCTCACCAACCGCATCAAGCAGTCCGCGTCCCAGCGCTGAGACGTACCTGCGGGACTGCTGGCGTACGCCCGCTGGTGGTCCCGTCTGTGCGGTGCGGGTTCGATTCAAAGACGCAGCAACGAAAGCCTGGGCGGTGGCGACCGGCCCTGGCGTGCAGAATCGACGTGGATTCGGGCCGATCTGCACCTGAGAAGCAGAACGGGCGAAGTTACCGTCGTTATCGCACGGAGAGCGCGTACGCCGCAGCCAAAGTGACCACCGAATCCCGACTTTTTTCGACCCAGATCTCCACGTCTCCAGCGCAAACCACATTCCTGTAATTACACAGCTGAAATCTTGTCCACAGCTGTGGAGACAGCTGTGGACAACCTCAGTCCTTGGGGATTGGCCCGATCGCCCGATTGGTCCGCCACAGATCCTCCCCGTGTAATTCGACGGTTGTCCACACCACCTGTGGATGACAGAACGCGCTTGCTCAGCACCGATCTGGCTGTTGTCCACAGATCCACAGGAGTGATGATGACGATGAACTGATACAGATCTTTGATCATCAAAAGTCACGAGCCGGGGATATGTGCATGGAGCTGCAGCCCGACCTGGGGCGGGGCGAACAGCAGCAGAACAACAGCTCAAAGTGAGCTGGTGATTCACGGATCCGGGGGTCGCCGTCACCGGCAGACGTCGCTAGGATGACAAGTCCCGCGTCGCTTCCGTGACGCGACGTGTCGTTCAGGAGCCGAGCAGTGAAGATCACCGTCGAGCGCGATGTGTTGGCTGAGGCCGTTCAGTGGGTTGCCCGTTACCTTCCGGCACGTCCCAGCCTGCCGCTGCTGTCCGGTGTCCTGGTGACGGCCGACGGCGAGGGTGTACAGCTGTCGGGCTTCGACTACGAGACCAGCGCCCGGATCCACATTGCTGCCGAGGTGCACGACGAAGGCACGGCCTTGGTGTCGGGCAAGCTGCTCGCCGACATCTCCCGTTCCTTGCCGGCCAAGCCGGTCAACATCACCAGCGATGCCACCAAGATGGAGCTGGTGTGTGGTTCGGCACGCTTCACGCTGCAGGGCATGCCGATCGACGAATACCCCGAGCTGCCGGTGATGCCGCAGCCGACTGGCACCGTGGCCAGCGAGGACTTCGCCAAGGCCGTCGCCCAGGTCGTCGTGGCAGCCGGCCGGGACGAACTGCTGCCGGTCTTCACCGGCGTACGCGTCGAGGTGCTGGGCGACCAACTGACGCTGCTCGCCACTGACCGCTACCGGATGGCGCTCAAGGAACTCACCTGGACGCCGGCTGGCACCGACCTGGAGACCGCCGCTCTGGTGCCCGCCAAGGTGCTCGGTGACGCGGCCCGCTCGATGACCTCGGGTGAGCAGGTCACCATCAGCCTGTCCGACCCCGAGAGCGGCGACAGCATGATCGGCCTGGCCGGCAGCGGCGCGGCCGGCCATCGCGAGATCACCACCCGACTGCTGGACGGCGAGTTCCCCAAGGGAGTTCGCAGCCTGATGGGCATCAAGCCGCTGCTGTCGGTACGCCTGTCCACCGCCGAGTTGATGGAGGCCGCCAAGCGCATCGCGCTGGTGGCCGAGCGCAACACCTCGCTGCGGATGGGTATCGGCGACGAGGAGATTGTCCTCGAGGCTGCCACCGGCGACCAGGCTCAGGGGTCGGAGGCGATCAGCGCCGCCGTCGAGCTGCACGGCAACGCCGAGCCTGCTCTCACCGCGGCCGGTTTCAACCCGCACTACCTGCAGGATGCCCTGGGCATCCTGGACGCCCCGGTGGTCGACTTCGCCTTCACCGCGCCGGGCAAGCCCTGCCTGATGACTGGCGTAGCGAGCATGGATGACACGCCGCTGGACGACTACCGGCACGTCATCATGCTGATGCGCCTGCCGCAGTGACGCCGCGGAGCGTCGGGTGTACGTCGATCACCTGAGCCTCGGCAACTTCCGTTCCTACGAGGCCCTCGAGCTGGGTCTGGAGCCGGGCGTCAACGTCTTTGTCGGCCTCAACGGCCAGGGCAAGACCAACCTCGTCGAGGCCATCGAGTACGCCGCCACCCTGGCTTCTCATCGGGTTTCCTCCGACGTGCCGCTGATCCGTGCGGGGCAGGACCAGGCGATCATCCGAGCGCGGGTCCGTGCCGGGCTGGAGGATGACCGCAGCCTCACGCTGGAGCTCGAACTCAACCGCGGCAAGGCCAATCGGGCCCGGCTCAACCGGTCCCCGGTGCAGCGGCCTCGCGAACTCCTCGGCCTGGTCCGTGTGGTCGTCTTCTCCCCCGAGGACCTGGCGATCGTCAAGGGCGATCCGGGCCAGCGCCGAGCCTTCATGGACACCGTGGTCATCACCCGGTGGCCGCGGATGGCGGGGGTGCGCAGCGACTTTGAGCGGGTCCTCAAGCAGCGCGGCACCTTGCTGAAGTCGTTGTCACCGCGCAGCCACCGGCGTACGCCCGACCCGGATGCCGACTCGACGCTGGCGGTCTGGAACGACCAGCTCGCCCACTTCGGAGCGGAGATCATCCGCGCCCGGTTGGACGTGATGGCCGACCTGCTCCCGTATGCGACCCAGGCGTACGCCGACATCGCGCCGACCAACAATGTCGTCACCAGCAGCTATCTCGGATCGGTCGAATTGCCCGACCCGGACCTGGACCGGGACGGGATCGCGGAGTTGTTGCTGGCGGCGATGGCGCAGCGCCGCGACGAAGAGGTGCAGCGGGGCGTCAACCTGGTCGGCCCGCACCGTGACGACGTGGAGCTGAAACTGGGCGAGTTGCCGGCGCGTGGCTACGCCAGCCATGGCGAATCCTGGTCGCTGGCGCTGTCCCTCAAGCTCGGTAGCTTTCATCTGTTGCGCCACGACGGGATCGAACCGGTGCTGATCCTCGACGATGTCTTTGCCGAGCTCGACACGACCAGGCGGGAACGGCTCGCTGACGGCGTACGGGTCGGCGAGCAGGTGCTGGTCACCGCCGCCGTGCCGCATGATGTCCCTGAGGCCCTGGCGGGCACCAGCTATGCGGTCCGGACGGGGGAGGTCAGCCGTGAGTGAGGATCCGATCCGCGACGAGTCGGCGGGCCGGGGCGAGCCGGAGAACGCCCAGGCGAAAAATGGCCAGTCCGACCCGGAACCGGGCCCCGAGAGCGGGCTGGAACTGGCACGTCAGATCGCCGCAGCAGCCCAGTTGCGCGGCCAAACCGGTCCGGCGGCACCGCAGAAGCCGAAGAAGAAGAGGGCCCAGCACCGCGACTATCGCCGCTACAGCAACGACCGGGACCCGAAACCGCTCGGTGATGCGATGGATGGGCTGTTGCGTCGCAAGGGGTGGCGTACGCAGATCAACGTCCAGTTGCTGATCGGCAAGTGGAGCAGCTTGGTCGGTGAGGTCAATGCGGACCACAGCGAACCGGTCGGCTATTCGGACAAGGTGCTGACCGTCCGCGCCGATTCGAGCACCTGGGCGGCGTCGTTGCGGATGATCGCGCCGCAGATCGTCGCGCAGATCAACCGCGAGTTGGGCGACGGGACGGTCACCCGGGTCGACGTACGCGGGCCGCAGGCGCCGAGCTGGCAGCACGGCCGCCGCAGTGTCCGCGGCCGGGGACCGCGCGACACCTACGGCTGAGCCGCACTGCCCCCTGGGTGGATCAGCGGACGTCGAGCAGGTCCACGACGAAGATCAGCGTCTCGCCCGGGCCGATGACGCCACCGGCGCCGCGGTCACCGTACGCCAAGTGTGCCGGGATGGTGAGCTGGCGGCGGCCGCCGACCTTCATGCCCTGAACACCGGTGTCCCAGCCTTCGATGACCTGGCCGACGCCGAGCCGGAAGCGCAGCGGCTCGCCGCGATTCCAGCTGGAGTCGAACTCCTCGCCGCCGGAATGGGTGACGCCGACGTAGTGCACCGCGACGGCCGAACCGGCGGTCGCCTCGGCGCCATCACCGTCGGTGATGTCGACGATCTGCAGCTCGGTGGGGGCAGGGCCCTCGGGGAAGTCGATCTCTGGCTTCTCAGACATGTGCACGACCCTAGCGGTAGTCGCGCGGCAGCTCTTCGAGGAGGCGCAGCCACAGCTCGGATGCGGTCGGATAGCTGGGGACGGCGTGCCGTAGCAGCGCCACCGGCACCTCCCCGACGATCGCGATGGTGGCGGCGTGGACCAGTTCGGCCGCTTCGGGCCCGGCAAAGGTGGCACCGAGCAGGGTGCGCGTGCCGGTGTCGACCACCAAGGTCGCGACCCCGTCGGCGTCGTCCCGGAGCAGGGCGCTGCCGCCGGCCGAATTGAACGGCACCGTGGCCGTGACCACGTCGTGGCCGGCGTCGGTGGCCTGGACCTCGGTCAGGCCGACCGCGGCGACCTGCGGGTCGGTGAAGATCACCTGGGGGACGGCGCGATCGATGCCGGCCGGCGGTGCCTGCGGTGCCGGCTGTCCGGTCCAGCTGGCGCGCAACTGTTCGCCGATGACTCGGGCGCGGTATTTGCCCCAGTGGGTCAGCGGAGCCTCGCCGCTGGCGTCGCCGACGGCCACCAGCCAGTCCGGCGTACGCCCGTCGAGGACGTCGGCGGCCTCGAGACCGACCTGGTCGAGACCCACGTCGTCCAGTCGCGGCCGGCGGCCGGTGGCCACCAGCACCTCGTCGGCGACCAGCTCACCGGCGGGGGTGGTGAGGTGCACCTCGCCGCCGTGCACCAGGCCGACGCCGGTGTCGGCCGCGTCGGTGCGCGCGACCTCACTGGCCTCGCAGCCGGTCAGGATTCGTACGCCGGACGCCTCGAGGCCGGACCGGACGGCCGCCGCGGCCGCCGGTTCGACGCCGGAGAGGATCCGGTCGCCGCGGACGAGCATCGTCACCTCGCTGCCGAGCGCACGCAACCAGGTGGCTGCTTCGCAGGCGACCACCCCGCCGCCAACGATGACGAGCCGGCCGGGGATCTGGCGTACGCCGGTGGCGTCGCGGGAGATCCACGGGTGGATGTCGCGATAGGGGGCCGGGATCACGGCCTCGCTGCCGGTCGCGATGACCACGGCCCGACGGGCCGTCAACACGGTCGTGGCGCCGTCGCCGGAGGTGACGGTGACCTGGCGTTCGCCGGTGAGGCGACCGTGGCCGCGTACGACGGTGATGCCGGCACCCTCGGCCCACTCGACCTGGCCGCTGTCGTCGTAGTGGGACACCCACACGTCGCGGCGCGCCAGCAAGGCTTCGGTGTCCAGCTCGGGTGTGGTGATGCCCTCCAAGTGGGCGGCTGCTGCCCGCACCTCGATCGGGCGCAGCAAGGCCTTGGAGGGCATACAGGCCCAGTAGGAGCACTCCCCTCCGACCAGCTCGGCCTCGACCAGCATCGCGGTCAGGTCGGAGTCCTCAGTGGCGTACTGGGCGATGTTCTCCCCGACCGGTCCGCCGCCGATGACGATCAGGTCCGGATCGCCGCCGTGGTTGCTGTCCATGTCCGCGCCGCTCATGACGGCACAGTACGCCGCGGCGGTGGAGTCGGCCGGTTCAGCCCCCTGATCCGGCCCGCGCAGCCTTAGGCTGATCCCGTGATGTCGATCCGGGTCTGGTGGGGGCACGTGACCGCGATGGTCACCGGGACCGTCGCCGTGCTCGGTCGGCTGCTGCCCACGTTGCTGGTCGTCGCGTTGGTCGGGTGGATCGGGCACCAGGTGTTGCTGCGGGCCTCGATCCTGGTGGCGGCCCAGACCTGGCTCGCGATCCTGTTGTTGGCCGCGGCGTTGGTGATCCAGCTCGGGTCCATCGTGGTGATGTTGCGGATCATCGGACAACACCTCGGGGTGGAGCGGATCATCCCCTGGCAGGCGGCCGACGAATCACCGCCCCGGGTGACCGATGTGATCGCGCAGACCCTACTGCCCTTCCTCGGCATCTATGCCGCGTTCGGCGCCGTCACCGAGACCGCCAACAAGGTGATCGGCTTCACGATGGTCCGCGACGGCCGTGAAACGGCCTTCCTCACCGGCATGAATCCGACCAGCCTGGAGCGGATCCTCTTGGTCGCCGGGATCATCGCGTCGGTGTACGTGGTGCGGCGCGGTTTGGACCTGGCCTACGGGCGTACGGGTTGGCGGCCCATCGGGTTGGCGGCAGCCTTCGCGGAGGCCTTCTTCCTGCTGGTGATCCTGATCGGCGGCTCCCGGCTGGTCTTCTGGGCCTCCTCCCGGATCCATGTGCTGCAGGTCTGGGCGTGGATCGAGTACGCCTGGCACGGCCTGGTCGCCGCCTTCGCGCAGCTGGCGATCGACCTGCCGGCCGCAGTTGATGCGGTGGCGAGCTTTGTAGCATCGGTGGTGTGGCCGATGCTGGTGATTGCGATGGCGCAGCCGGTGCTGTGGTTGGCCGTTGCGGCCCTGATCCATGGTTCGAAGGTGCTGTCGTTGGCCGAGTTGTGGCAGCGAGGGCAGCCACTGCCGCCACGCCCGGATCTGGTGTTGCGTTCAGATCTTGCCGCAGGTCCGGCCACCAAGGATGCTGACGACCAGCCCGCCGGGCGGGGACGACGAGCCCTGCTGGAGGTCCAGGAACTCTTCTTCGGCGACATCGACGACAAATACCTGCCCACCGTGCAGTCGCTGCGGCTGCTGCTGAAGGCCGGCATTCCCTTCCTCGGTGCGTACGTTCTCGTCTACAACGTGGTCCGGCTGGCCCAGTTGTGGCTGGAGTTCGGCATCGAGAAACTCATCGGTGGCCATCGCATCGAGTTCTGGGTGACGTGGGATCCGTTGCTTGACCTGGCGGCGGTGCCCTTGGAGATCGTCCGGGTGACGCTGCTGGCGGTCGCCTTCGAACGTTGTCTGACGATGTTCCGGGAGCGCGGCGTCGCTGCCACCGCGACGTCCGACGCAGCGCCTGATCCGGCACCGGTGGGGGGTGAGTCATGAAGCTGTCAGCGATCAAAGCGGGAGGACGGACCATCGGCTGGAGCGGCGTCATCGTCGCCCTGGTGTGTGTCCTGCTCACCGGCTGGGCGCTCCAGCTCACCCCGGACGGCTTCAAGCAGGACTCCCGCGCCACCGACATCGGCGAACCCTTCGAGGTGGAGGGCTCGACCTGGACCGTCGCCGAGGTCCGCTACGCCGGCTTCGTCACTGTTGGCCAGACGGTGCTGGGTCCCACCCAGGACGTGTACGTGGCGGTGCTGTTGACCCTGTCGGCCGGGATGACGGACTTCCTCCAGCCAGAGGTCTATCTCCAGACCACCGATGACGTCGAGCGCCGCCCCGTACGCCGACCCCCGATGGTCGTGCCGGCCGGTTACACCGGGGGCGGTTGGATGATCTTCGAAGTGCCGGCCAATCGGCTGGCCGGCGCGAAGATCACCGCGGTGCCAGCGGCGACGATGCTGCGATTCCCGCCGCAGCTGGTGGTGGATCTTGGGCTTGACCAGTCCGCGGTCGACGATGTGGTCGCCCAGGTGCCCACCAGCACTGCCGATCTCACTGACCTCGAAGTGGAGCCGCAACCATGAATCAGCCGCCTGCCGATCACATTGGTCGACTCGATCGGCACTTTCGACCCGAATCGCGCCTTTCGGGTGATCGAGTCGACCAAAACGATCGCCCCGAAAATGATGGTCCGGAGCCGCCCGCCGACAGTGGCGTACGCCGGCCCGGCTGGCCGGCGGCGATCCTGACGCTGGCTGTGGCGCTGCTGTTGTGTGCCGCCTGGGTGTTCTGGGAGCACCGCCTGGTCCACCTGCAGCCGGTGTCGGTGGCGCGAGGCGAGACTGTGACCATCGAGGGCTACCAGTACCGCCTGGAGGCGTTGCGGGTGGCGCCGGCCACGGTGGAGCCGATCCGCGGCCTGACCCAGGCGCCCGCCGGACAGGTCTATGTCGAGGCGGTGCTGTGGACTGATGCGGCCGAAGGAGCCCAGTGTGAGGCAACGCTGGTGACCCGTGCCCAGGGCCACTGGCGCGGCGAACTGTTCTTCCTGTCCAACTGTGGTGAGCACCCCGACGGCGGACTGGTCACCCAACAGTTCCTGATCCCTGAATCGTCGGTTGACCAGGTGGCCGGAGTCGGACTTGAGGACCCCGAGGCCAACACCTTGTGGATCCTGCGCTGACCAGGTGGTTCACTCCACGTCGGACACGACGACGGTCAACGGCAGCATCATCCGCCAGCCTCGGGTGCCGTCGATCCAGTCCTGGTCGCCGAGCCCGGTGAAGGAGACGTCGGTCCAGACCTTCTCCCAGATCGCGACCTGGATTTCGGCGCCGGGCTCCCAGTCACTGATGAGCAGGTGAAAGGTGCAGGGCCGGGTCCAGCCGCCCAGGGGCAGTACGGCGGAGTCCGAGGAGGCAATGGTGACCGAGTTGGCGAGGACAATGGTGTCCAACTGCGCCGGGTCCGCCACCAGGACCTGGTTGACCGGGAGGATCTCCGTCGGGGCGGACTCGTTGCGGCAGGTGCCGCTCAGATCGACTGCCCAGCCGCCGCCGATCATCGGCTTGGCCGTGGCACGTTCCAGGGCAATCGCATAGCCACCGTTGGCGACGACTTCACCGGGCTCCACCCACACCACGTCATCGGTACGCCGCTCGAAACCGCCTCCGGCCCAGACCGCCAGCAACATCGCCAGCACCACCACCAAGACCAACAGGATCCGTCGGGCCCAGCGGGCGCGATGCTTCGGCGAGGGCCACACCTCGCGTGGCAGGTCGTCGGGGTCGAGACGTGCACCGGAGAACGGCTCGGCACGAGCCGGGACACCGGGAGGAGTGGACACAGGAAAAGCTTAGGGCTACTGCGCTCCATGTCCCTCACGTTGGTACCAAAATGTCGACAATTGTCACGGGGGACGAAATGGGGGACAGATGCGCAAGTCAACGATGAGCTCGGACGCGGGGGCGAAGCCGGGATCACGGTCAAGGCACCGGCATCATCGCCGGGCTGGATGATGCGGGCGTACCGCGCATCAGTTGCTGGTCGAAGCGGCCGCCGGCGTCACGCCCGCGCCGTACGCCTGCAGGCCTCGTACACGCCGGCTGACAGCACCGGCCCGGTGGCAGGAGCGGTGAAGGGCTGAGACGGGCGCGTGGTCCCGACGGGAGCGCGGTCCGCGGGGTAGTATCGGCTGGTGGCGTGGCCCCGTCCCGATGGCGGACCGTGCCTTGCTGCCCATGGATCCGAGGAGTACCCCCGCGTGAGTGACCAGCCAAGCCAGCCCGTGACCGAGGCGACCTATGACGCCGAGTCGATCAGCGTCCTCGAGGGACTCGAAGCGGTACGCAAGCGCCCCGGCATGTACATCGGCTCGACTGGTGAGCGCGGCCTGCACCACCTGGTGTCCGAGATCGTGGACAACGCCGTCGATGAGGCGCTGGCCGGCTACTGCGACACGATCCATGTCACCCTGCTCAACGACGGGGGCGTACGAGTGGTCGACAACGGCCGCGGCATCCCGGTCAAGGAACATCCGGTCGAGAAGATCCCGACGGTCACCCTGGTGCTGACCGTGCTGCACGCCGGCGGCAAGTTCGGCGAGGGCGGCTACAAGGTTTCCGGTGGTCTGCACGGTGTCGGCTCGTCGGTGGTGAACGCGCTGTCGAAGCGCTTCTCGGTCGAGGTACGCCGCGATGGTCACGCCTGGTTCCAGGAGTTCACCAACGGTGTACCGGTGGAACCGCTGGCCACGATCGGTGACACCGATGACACCGGCACCACGATCACCTTCTGGCCCAACGACGAGATCTTCGACACCGTCGACTTCAGCTACGAAACGTTGGCGTCTCGGCTGCGGGAGATGGCCTTCCTCAACAAGGGTCTGAGTATCTCGATCGTCGACGAGCGCGAGGACCACGTCGATGAGGACGGCCACTCCAACCAGGACACCTTCCACTACGCCGAGGGTCTGGCTGACTACGTCCGCTATCTGATGCAGACCAAGGATCCGATCCACGCCAATGTCATCGGTTTTGAGTCTCAGGATGATGGACACGGCGTCAGCCTTGAAGTCGCGATGCAGTGGAACAGCTCGTTCACCGAGTCGGTGCACACCTTCGCCAACACCATCAACACCCATGAGGGCGGCACCCACGAGGAGGGTTTCCGCGCCGCATTGACCAGCACCGTGAACCGGTGGGGCGAGACCTGGGGGCTGATCAAGAAGCGGGAGGACCGGGTCTCAGGCGATGACGTACGCGAGGGCCTCACCGCGATCATTTCGATCAAGCTCGAGGAGCCCCAGTTCGAGGGCCAGACCAAGACCAAGCTCGGCAACACCAGCGCCCGCAGCTATGTCCAGAAGGTCGTCAACGACCAGCTCGGTGACTGGTTCGAGCGCAACCCCGTCGAGGGCAAGGACATCGTCCGCAAGTCCCAGGCCGCCGCCACCGCCCGAGTCGCGGCCCGCAAGGCACGTGACCTCGCCCGCAACCGCAAGGGTCTGCTCGGCGGCGGTGGTCTGCCCGGCAAGCTGCGCGACTGCTCCTCCACCAATCCCGAGGAGTGCGAGGTGTTCGTGGTGGAGGGCGACTCCGCCGGTGGGTCGGCCACCGGTGGTCGTGATCCGCGGATCCAGGCGATCCTCCCGATCCGAGGCAAGATCCTCAACGTGGAGAAGGCCCGGATGGACCGGATCCTCCAGAACCGCGAGGTTGAGGCGATCATCAACGCCCTCGGCACCGGCGTACAGGAAGACTTCGACCTGGCCGGCCTGCGCTATCACAAGATCATCCTGATGGCCGACGCCGACGTCGACGGTTCCCACATTCGTACGCTGCTGCTGACGCTTCTCTTCCGTTTCATGAAGCCGCTGATCGCTGGTGGTTTCGTCTATCTGGCCCAGCCGCCACTCTTCCGGCTGCGGTGGACCAACGCGGCCCATGAGCTGGCCTACACCGACGCCGAACGGGACCGGTTGCGTGAAGCCGGCCTGGCGGCGGGCAAGAAGTTGCCCAACGTCAACGCGATCCAGCGCTACAAGGGCCTGGGTGAGATGGATGCCGACGATCTCTGGCACACCACGATGGATCCCGAGAATCGGATCCTGCTGCAGGTCGCCCTGGACGACGCGGCCCGCGCCGACGAGATGTTTTCCATCCTCATGGGTGAGGACGTCGAGCAGCGGCGTACCTTCATCCAGCGCAATGCCAAGGACGTCCGCTTCCTTGACATCTGAGCTCAGCTGCTGCGGGCACGCCGGCGGCGGAGGACTCCTGCCAAGCTCCCGGCGAGGATGATCGCGGCGGCAACAGCTGTGGCCACGGCCACCGGCACGGACTGCGGCCCGGATCCGTCGGTGCGGCCGACGGCGACCCACGCCAGCCCCCAGGCGATCGCCAGCCCCGGGGTGAGGCGACCGAAGCGCCACGCCAGAGCAAGGCCCAGCGCTGTGGCGAGAACCGCCATGGTGATCGCCCAGCTCTCCTCGGTCAGCGGCGAGCCCTGCCAGCCGAGTGAACCGAGCCACCCGGCCACGTTGGCGATGGTGGCGATCGAGACCCAGCCCAGCGAGAGCCCCTGGACACCGTCGAGCAGGATCCGCTCGAGCCAGGACCCAATGGGTTCCTCGTCGAGCAGCACCAAGCATCGTGCCAGGCAGGCCGTCAGCGCCAAGATGACCAACACGCTGACCGCGAGCCAGCCGGCCTGCACGGTGAACAGCCACACCGAGTTGAGGATCACCCCGGCCAGGACCCACAGCCGCACCCGCTGGTGGCGGGGGGTCTGGGCCGCCCGGAAGAACTGCCAAGCCGCGTACCCGATCAGGCCGAGATAGATCACCGACCAGATCCGGAAGGCGCTGGTGGCCGGGGCGATCCAGGTGGAGTCTGCACCGAGCCAGCCGCCCGCCGCTTCATCGACCGGCGTCCCGCCGAAGGCACCGGCCCCGAATGCCGCGACCACCATGGCGGCGACAATCAGCACCGCAGTGAGGACGCGGCCAATGGCGGATGAGAGGAAGTCGGTGGCGAATGAGCGGGAAGTTGCCATCGCCCATCATCGGCCACCTCCCCATCATGGGCAACTATCGGCGCCGCTGGTGGGCGGGCCCGTCCTACTGGGGGAGTACCGGAGCGGGGTCCACAGACCTCACAGGCACGAAATTGTGGGACAGAACCGTCTGTCGGGCGCGGTTACCCGCACAGCCTCGGCATTGTCGGTAGAATCACGTCGTTGAGTTCGGCCCCGTGGACCGGCTCCATCATCGGGCGGATGCGCCACCGCGACCAGCAAGGAACTGTATGACTGACACCCCGCAGGGCCCAGGCGACGACCAGGTCCCCGGTTCGCGCGTTCCTGTCCCCGAGGACAGCGACGGCGGGATCGAGGCACCGGCCAAGGGCCGGGTGGACCAGGTCGACCTGCAGGCGGAGATCCAGTCCTCCTACCTCGACTACGCCATGAGCGTGATCGTGGGCCGCGCGCTGCCCGACGTCCGCGACGGACTCAAGCCGGTGCACCGCCGAGTGCTGTACGCCATGTATGACGGCGGCTACCGTCCCGATCGCGGCTGGAGCAAGTGCTCGCGTGTGGTCGGTGACGTGATGGGTCTCTATCACCCGCACGGCGACTCGGCGATCTACGACACGTTGGTACGCCTGGCGCAGCCGTGGGTGATGCGCGCCAAGCTGGTCTCGGGCCAGGGCAACTTCGGCTCGGCCGGCAATGACCCCGCCGCGGCGATGCGATACACCGAGTGCCGGATGGCACCGCTGGCCATGGAGATGGTGCGCGACATCGACGAGGAGACCGTCGATTTCAAGCCCAACTACGACAACCGCGACAGCGAACCGGTGGTGCTGCCGGCCCGCTTCCCGAACCTGCTGGTCAACGGTTCCACCGGTATCGCGGTGGGCATGGCGACCAACATCCCCACGCACAACCTGCGTGAGGTGGCCGACGCCGTGCAGTGGTCCCTGGAGCATCCCGAGGCCGAGCCCGAGGAGTTGCTCGAGGCCGCCCTGGAACGGATCAAGGGCCCCGACTTCCCCAATGGCGCGCTGATCGTGGGCCGCAAGGGCATCGAGGACGCCTACCGCACCGGCCGTGGTTCGGTCGTGATGCGTGCGGTGGTCGATCTGGAGGAGGACAACAAGGGTCGCCAGACCTTGGTCGTCTCGGAGCTGCCCTATATGTGCAACCCGGACAACCTGGCGCTGAAGATCGCCGAGCTGGTCAACACCGGCAAGCTCAACGGCATCGCCGACATCCGCGACGACACCTCCGCGCGTACCGGTCAGCGGCTCGTCATCGTGCTCAAGCGTGACGCCCAGCCGCGGGTGGTGCTGAACAACCTCTACAAGCACACCCAGCTGCAGGACAGCTTCGGCTGCAACATGATCGCGCTGGTCGACGACGTGCCGCGTACGCTGCGGCTGGACCAGTTCATCAGCCACTGGGTCAACCACCAGATCGAGGTCATCCAGCGGCGTACCGCCTTCCGGCTGCGCAAGGCCGAGGAGCAGGCCCACATCTACCGCGGCCTGGTCAAGGCGCTCGACGCGCTCGACGAGGTCATTGCCCTGATCCGGCGCTCGCCCGACACCGATGCCGCGCGCACCGGCCTGATGGAGCTGCTGGACATCGACGAGGTGCAGGCGACGGCCATCCTCGACATGCAGCTGCGCCGGCTGGCGGCTCTGGAGCGCCAGAAGATCATCGACGCTCTCGCCGAGCTGGAGAAGCGGATCGCGGACCTCAAGGACATCCTCGCCTCGCCCCAGCGGCAGCGCGACATCATCTCCGCCGAGCTGGCCGAGATCGTCGACAAGTACGGCGACGACCGGCGCACCCAGATCATCGCCGCCGACGGTGACATGTCCGATGAGGACTTCATCCCCGATGAGGACGTCGTGGTCACCATCACCCACGGTGGCTACGCCAAGCGCACCAAGACGGCGGCCTACCGGGTCCAGAAGCGCGGCGGTAAGGGCGTACGCGGGGCTTCGCTGCGGGCCGATGACGAGGTCGAGCATCTCTTCAGCACCACGGCCCACCACTGGGTGTTGTTCTTCACCAACCAGGGTCGGGTCTATCGCATCAAGGCGTGGCAGCTGCCCGAGGGTGGCCGCGATGCCCGCGGCGGTCACGTGGCCGGTCTGCTGAGCTTCCAGCCCGATGAGCGGATCGCGCAGGTGCTGGCGTTGCGCAGCTATCAGGACGAGCAGTATCTGTTGTTGGCCACCAAGCGCGGCCTGGTCAAGAAGACGGTGCTGGAGGCGTACGACTCGCCACGTCAGGCCGGTCTGATCGCGATCAACTTCCGTGACGAGGACGACGAACTCATCGGCGCCCAGCTGTGCTCCGACGAGGACGACGTGCTGCTGATCTCCCGCAAGGCTCAGGCGATCCGGTTCTCGGCCGACGGCAGTCAGCTGCGGCCGATGGGTCGGGCGACCTCGGGTGTGACGGGCATGAAGTTCCGCGAGGGCGACGAGCTGCTGTCGATGTCGGTGATCGACCAGAACGCTGACGAGAACGCTGATGAGAACGGGCCTTACGTCTTCACCGTGACCGATGCCGGCTTCGGCAAGCGCAGCTCGGTGAGTGAGTATCGCCGCCAGTCCCGTGGTGGTCTGGGCATCAAGGCGATGGGCCTCAACGACGCCCGCGGAGTGCTGGTGGGCGGCCTGATCGTCAACGAGGGTGACGAGGTGCTGGCCATCAAGCAGTCCGGCCAGGTCACCCGCTCCAAGGTGTCCGAGGTTGCGGTGAAGGGCCGCGGCACGATGGGCGTGAAGTTCGTCGGTGTGTCCGGTGATGACGCGGTCGCGCTGATCGCGATCAACCCCGAAGCCACCGAAGAGGCGCTTGCCGCCGACGCGGCAGGGGCATCAGACGCTACCGTTGTCGACGAGCAGGACAGTGTTGACGAGCAGGACACCGAAGCGTCTGGATCCAAGACGTCGCCGACTGAGGCACAGGAGGACGAGTGAGCAACACCTCTCACGGCGAGGGCACCTCGCCGACCGGGGCGGTCCCGCAGCCGCCCTCCTCGGGACGTCCCAACGTCGGTCGGCCGATGGCGAGGCCGGTCCCGTTGGAGCAGGCCAACCTCGCCGACCGCGTCATGGGTCGGACCGGGGAGCAGCCGGCGATCCGCGACGGTCGGCCGCCGTTCGCAACCAACAGTGGTCACCAGAGCAATGGCTCCCAGGGTTCGGTCTGGCAGCGTCAGGGTGGCGGCAACGCCGGCAACCATGGCAGCGACCGGCCGGGATCTGGCAGCTCACCCTGGCAGGTGGACCGACAGGCCAAGAAGCCCCACGACGACACCAACGCTGACGATCCCCAGAGCCAGCCCACGCCGCCGCGTGAGTCCGGTTCGGGTGCGGGTGCTGCGGGTGCCGCAGGCGTGGGTGCCGGGCTGGGCGCGGGCGCCGCGGCCTCCCAGCAGCGCCCCAGCGGCTACTCCCGGTCCGGTGCTCCACAGCAGGAACGTCGTCCGGCCCAGCCGACCACCAACGACTCGGCTGACACCGCCACCAGCCCGACCGAGACCGGTGATACTCAGGCTGGCTCCGAGTCGAGTGCTGCGGAGCTGTTGGCGGCACGGCGCGGCGCGACTCGCCGGCGTACCCGGCGGGCTCGGCTGCGGTTGGCCCGCATCGACCCCTGGTCGGTGATGAAGATCTCGCTGCTGTTCTCAATCGCGGCCGGCATCATCTTCGTGGTTGCCGTGTCGGTGCTGTGGATGGTGCTCGCCGGATCGGGGCTGTTCGAGCAGATCAACAACGCGCTGTCCTCGATCGTCGCGGTCGAGGGTCAGGAGTTCGACGTCACCCGATACATCGGTGCCGAGCGGGTCATCGGCGCGGCAGCAGTGTTGGCGGCAGTTGACGTCGTCATCCTCACCGCCCTGGCGACGTTGGGTGCCTTCCTCTACAACCTGGCCGCCATCATGCTCGGTGGTCTGGAGGTCACCCTGTCGGAGGACTGAGGCCGGCAATGAGTTTGCCGGCCCCGCTCCGGTTGGGTAGGATCAATCCTCGGATCGGTGACGGTCCGCTTGGTTCCACCCGATTCGATTCGGTTGATCCGACACGCGCCTATAGCTCAGACGGTTAGAGCGCTGCCCTGATAAGGCAGAGGTCTCTGGTTCAAGTCCAGATAGGCGCACCATTCCAGCACCATCGCCCGCCCGTTCTTCGGAACTGGCGGGCTTGTGCGTGTCAAGGCTCGGTGCCGGTGGTGTCTCTGCTGTCGTCGACGGCCTGCGATGGTGCCGGCAGACTGGGATTCGGCAGAAAACCGCGCCCCAGCGGACGTAGGTCACAGATAGCGGACGTAGGTCACAGATAGATCGAGCAGCAGCCGCTGGGGCCGGGTTTTCGACGCCGGTCGGCACAGCCCGATCCTCAGCCGACGATGCTGAGGACCAGACCGAAGACCGCGGCCACCACTGACAGGATGCCTATCCCGACCACCATCATGATCGGGCCTTGGTCGGTCTGGTCGGCACGCACGTCGCTCGGGTTGGTGGGGTTGATTTTCAACGGATAGTCGGCACCCTCGAGGATTTCGGGACCGCCGGACCGGGCCGGGGCAACCCAGATTTCGGTGCCGCTCGGGGTGGGGTACTCGACCGACGCTTCCCGGAAGACGACGGTCCGCAGCCGCCCGTCGCGCCGTCGGGTCTCCTTGCGGCTGCTGATGTGGCGGATCTTTCCGGTGACCCGGTGCCAGTCCCGGTGCCGGCGGTTGCGCCGCCACCACTCCAGGACCAGGGCTGTGATTCCTCCGGCGAGGGCGAGTCCCAGCAGGACGAAGCCGACGATCTGCATGTGTGCCTTCCTGTCGGTTCGGGATCAGACGAGTAGGTCTGGATCAGGCGAGTTGGTCAGGGATCAGACGTGTCGATTGGATCAGGAGAGCCCGAGTTCGATGACGACCCGGCGTACCTTCGAGGAGATCGGCGCGGGCTGCAGGCCGGCCTCCCGCAGCAGCACCCCCACCTGTTCCAGCACCGCGACCTCGCCGTCGACCAACTCGACCTCAAGCTCGTGCCAGGTGACGCTGCGGTCGCCGAGGCTGCCGGTGACGGTGTCGGTGCAGAGCTCGGCGGTGCCGACGTCGGTGGCAAGGAGGCGCTGCCGGCGTACGGTCGACAATCGCACGGACGGCTCCAGGTCCTCAGCACGAACACCACTCGGCAACGCTTCGGCGAGCGCGGCCGGCAGTTCGTCAGCGAGGTCGGCGTGCAACTCGCGGCGTTGGGTACGCTGCTCGGCTTCCTCGCTGTCGCCGCCGGGAAGCTTGAGATGCCAGCCGTCGTCCAGCCCGCCCGTACGCCGCCGCAGCGTCGCGTGGTGCTGCAGCAACAGGGCCAAGTCTGCGGTGTCGAAGTACTGCGCCTCCAACGTCAGGGTCTGCTCGGCCGACAGCTCCCCCAAAGCCGACAGATCCGGCACCGCGGTGTCATCGGGCAGGTCCCAGCAGTCCTCGATCTCGAGCTGTTCCATCGCTGCTCCCTCTCCTCGACGTGTGCCCTGGGGGCGGAGCCCAACCCTATCGCCGGCTCACGACGTACGCGTCGCCTCCACCGCGTTGGGCTCCAGCAGAGCCCGCGCCGTCGCCTCGTCGATGACCAGGTCAGTGGCCACCCGCGCCCGAAGGGCACCCCGGATGGCGGTCACCTTCGCCGCACCAGCGACCACACAGAAGCGTCGCGGGATCTTGGCAAGCTCGGTGGGGTTGAGACCAGTGGCGCGACCGTTCATGGCGATGTCGGCCCAGGTGCCGTCCTCACGCAGGAAGACGGTGCAGACGTCACCGACCACCCGGTCGTTGCGGAGCTGATCCATGTCCTTGGTGCCCAGGTAGCCGGCTGAATAGACGTGCGAGGGCACCGGACCGCTCAGCGCCCCGACGCCGAAGACGGCGATGTCGACGCTGGACTGGACCGCGAGCAGCGAACGGATGGAGCGTTCCCGCC
Source organism: Parenemella sanctibonifatiensis (assembly GCF_002250565.1). Lineage (GTDB taxonomy): Bacteria > Actinomycetota > Actinomycetes > Propionibacteriales > Propionibacteriaceae > Parenemella > Parenemella sanctibonifatiensis. Next base: position 165,346 of record NZ_NMVJ01000007.1, on the reverse strand, counting down.
ACATCGCTTCCTTGGTGGCGGCGTAGTCGAAGAAGGCCGGCACCGGAAACTGCATCGCTCGGCCGCCGAAGGCCGCGGCCGCGGCCTGCAGGATTGAGCCGGCGTACGGGATGCCGGAGGTGTGGGAGTTGGCGGCGCCGTTGAGCTGCACGACGGTGACCCCGGACAGGTCACGAGGCTGCAGGTGGCGTACGACGTCGGAGACGGTGGTGCCCCAGGCCAGGCCGAGTTTGGCGTTGTCCGTCATTGCCTGCCCGATCAGGTGGGCGGCGGTGCGCGCGACGTGCTCGAGCCGCTGCAGCTCAGAGATGCCCTCCCGGACCGGGACGATGTGGGCGCGCAGGCCGTAGAGCTGTTCGATCCGTCGGGCCTGCAGGGTGGTGGTGTGGCGCGGTTCACTCAGCGTGATCCGGACCACACCGGATTCGCGGGCCTGCTTGAGGAGCCGCGACACGGTCGAGCGGGAGACCTTGAGCTGGCGGGCGACGCTCTCCATCGTCTCGTGGTGCAGGTAGTACAGGGTGGCAGCGCGGTAGGCATCCTCGACCCGTTCGTGGGCCGAGGTCGCACTGACGCTCTCGTGCACGTTTGTCACCTTCCCGCGGACAAGTGTTCAAGGGTCACTCTACGGGAACCCCCTGGCCGCTCTCGCACCGGCCGTTGCGGACAGTGAACAGCCCACGAGCGAGGGGCTCGTGGGCTGATGCTGAGCTGCTGGCGTGGGCGTTCAGCTGGTGACGCGGAAGCCGAGGTGGCGCTTGTCGTAGACCGAGGGTTCGTTGGAGCCGAAGGTGCCCAGCGGCTTGGAGCTGCGGGCGGCTTCGACCACATCGGCTCGTTCCCTGCGCCGGCGTGCCTCGGTCGCGATGGTGGCGGCAAGGGCGTCGGCAACTGCCGGGGGGATCGGTTCGTCACCGGCAGATTGGAGGACGGTACGCAGGGCGGCATCCTGATCGTGAGGATCAGCCTCATGGGGGGCCGATGCCTGCCTCGACTCCGGTGCTGTCATGACGAACTCCTGTGTGCTCCTGGGGGCCAACGCGCGGTGATCACGACGTGAAGTGATCACCGGGGCCGACGTGGCCGCTGGCCTGCTGGTTCCACCCAATTCTGCCACTTCCTCCGAGACCTCCAAGGACCTCGTCGATACGCCAGTCGCGTGCCCGGTGGGGCCTACGCAGCGGTGCGGATCATTGCGGTGGCCGCTGGTGGCCATTGTGTCGCCCGATGAGGGCAGCGGTTCGGTGGCAGACGTGGCTAGGGTGGCGGCGACTCGTCAAAGACGTGAGGAAAACGATGATCCACCCGCACCTGAATCCCCGCCAGCCCCGTTCGGAGTTCGCCTGTGGCACCAACCCGCCGGTCTTCGTGTGGGAGGTGGCCGACGCCGCGCCGGGGGCCAGCCGCAACCGCCTCACCCTGGCCCGCGATGCTGACCTCTCTGATGTGGTGTGGACCGTCGACACCGACACGCCGATCCATCTGCCCACGGCCGCGCTGGCGCCGGGCGACTACTGGTGGACCGTGACCAGCGCGGACACCGCTGACCCTGACGACACCGCCACCACCAGTGAGACCTGGCGCTTCACGGTGCCGGAGACCGCCCCGGTGGTCGAGGTCCCCGAGGTGGAGACCTGGCTGGAACGCATGTCGTCGGCGCACCCTCGACTCCACGTACGCGAGGAGGAGCTCGCCCAGCTCCGCGCCCGATTCGCCGACAGCCCGCTGCGGGAGGGACTGTTGGAGCGGGCCACTGCGACCCTGGCGGAGCCCCATGACTTGGCCGAGCCGGACCATCTGCCTGACATCGAGGAGGTCGGCCAAGAAGCGTGGTTCAAGGCGTGGCGCGGTGGCGTCGAACCCACCCAGGCCTTCGTCAATCGCGCCCAGGACATGGCCCTGGCCTACGTGCTCACTGAGGAACCGGCGTACGCCCGCGCAGCCGCCCAGCGGATCGTGTCGCTGGCGCAGTGGGATCCCGACGGTGCCACCGAGGTGAGCGTGCACTCCGAGGGCCACATGGCGACCTACTGGCACACCGCCAAGGTCACCGACTGGGTCTGGGATCACTTCACCGAGGCAGAGCGGGGCCAGGTCATCGACCACTACGCGAAGCGATCCGCCAACCAGTTCCAGCAGCTGGCGCACACCATTCCTTACGGCACCAAGAGCTTCGATTCGCATTCGGGCCGCAAGATCGTCTTCCTGTCGCTGTGGGCGCTGGTGCTCGCCGACGAGGTGCCGGAGGCTCTCACTTGGCTGCGCTGGCTGCGGCCCGTCACCTGCGGCATCTGGCCGGTGTGGTCCGGCGAGGACGGCGCCTGGGCAGAGGGGCCGTCGTACGCGTCGGCGTACGTGGCGATCATGTCGATGCTGGCCACCACCCTGAAGCATCAGGCCGACGTCGACATCTATCAGCGGCCGTTCTGGGAGGGACATGCCCAATGGCGCCGGTGGATGCTGCCGGCGTACGCCGAGTGGATGGGCTTCGGCGACGGCACCACCGCGGCGACCTCCAGGGGTAGCAACCGCGACCTGATCGAGACAGTGGCCCGCGAGACCGGTAATGGCGTGCTGCGGCCCTACCTGGACCGCCTCAATGCCCAGCTCGAGCTCGAAGGCGGCGAGGGCAAGGAGCCGGCACCGAGCGCGGAGAAGCTGCTGCTGTCGCTGATGACCGAGATCCCGGAGGCGACCCTGCAGCCGGAATCGCATGCCCGGATCTTCCCCGGCACCGGCTGGGCGGGCATCCGCAGCCACCTCGACGGGGAGGCCGCCGATGACGTGGCGGTCGGTTTCCGATCCTCACCGTTCGGGTCGGTGAGCCATTCTCATGCCGACAACAACGACTTCTTCATGCATGTCGGCGGCCAGATCATGTTGATGCCCTCGGGGTACTACGACGGCTACAGCACCGACCACCACGCCCACTGGGCGCGGCACACCAAGGCACACAACTGCGTCACCCTCTCCGATGCTGGCCAGCTGTCGCGCAGCCCGCTGTCGGTGGGCGCCATCGAGGCGGCCTCGATCGGAGAGCAGCTGGTCTATTGGCGCGGCAATGCCGATGCTTCCTATCCGCAGGCGGACCGGTGTCGCCGGCACCTGCTGTGGCTGCCGGATGTCTCCGTCCTGGTGCTTCTGGACGAGATGGTGCCGTTGGCGCAGACCGAATGCGCGTTGCAGTCCAACCTGCATTCCTTCGCGGAGTTCCAGATCGAGGACCAGGAACGCCGCTTCACGCTGCGGCTCGGCGACTCCAGCCTGACCGGTCACTTCCTGCACCACCAGACCGGCTTCTTCGAGACCTCCGACGTCACCCGACCCGAGACGCTGTTGACCAAGCGGGGCGCCGACCAGTACCACCTGCGGTTCTCGCTGCCCTACGGTCCGGCCGTGCTGCCGTTGGTGTTGGTGCCGGGCGTACGCGGGCAGGACCCGGCCCCGGTCGAGACCGAACTTCAGGAGGGCCGCGAGTATGCCCGGGTCGGGGAGTGGGCGATCAGTGTGTCGGCCCACTGGCAACCTGGCGAGGAGATCGCGCGGATCTCGGGTCCGGCGGGCCGGTGGCGGATCGATCCGGAGGCCGGTCTGGTCGCTGACTGAGCGTGTACCCGCGCACTGCGTGCAGTCGATGCTCCGGAACCGGCCTCAACGGCCCTTTCTCGGAATCGACTGCACGTAGTGCGCGCGATCGCCCCCGGACTGGCGAAGGCTGGCAGACTCGAGGGCGTGACGGAACTGACGGCGTACGAACAGATGGGCGGCCACGATTTCTTCGTGAAGCTGGTGGGTGGCTTCTACGAGCGCGTGGCCCAGGACCCCGACCTGCGGGCGATGTATCCCGAGGAGGACCTCGGGCCGGCCGAGGAGCGACTGCTGCTCTTTCTCGAGCAGTACTGGGGCGGCCCGAAGACCTATGGTGAGCGCCGCGGTCATCCCCGGCTGCGGCTGCGGCACGCCCCCTTTGCGATCACCGAAACCCAACGGGATCGTTGGCTCAAGCACATGATGTGTTCCCTGGACGAGCTCGAGATCGACCCCGAATGGGACGCGAAGCTGCGCGACTACCTGACCCGGGCGGCGTACGCGATGGTCAACTCCGACGAGGGTGAACCGGCCCCGCTGGACCGGCAGCTGCCGCTGCTGTGAGGCCTGAGTTTCCAGATCGTCGACGCGATGGCCTGTGATGCGCCTCAGCTTCGTGCGGGCGATCGAATTGACCAATCTCCACGGGCGTCACCCGCTCAGTCGGGGCGCGTCACCCCCGCAACGGGGTCAGTAGCGGCTGCAACCGGGCCCGGCCCCGGGAACACCGGGACTTGATGGTGCCGGGGGCGCAGCCGAGCATCTCGGCCGCCTCCTCCACGGAGTAGCCCTCCATGTCGATCAGGACGATCGCGGCGCGCTGGTCCGGGTTGATCTGGTCCAACGCATCGGCGATCACGCTGCGCAGTTCGCGCTGTTCCAGGTGGTCCTCGGAGTGGTCCTCGATCGCGAGCCGCAGGCTGCGGTCCTCGTTCTCGGGCAGCGGCTCGGAGCGGCGCACCTTGTTGCGACGCAACCGATCCAGACATGCATTGACCACGATCCGATGCAGCCAGGTGGTCACCATCGCGTCGCCGCGGAAGGTCGAGGCACGCCGAAACGCCGAGATCATCGCCTCCTGCAGTGCATCAGAGGCGTCCTCGGGATTGCGGGTGGTGCGCAGCGCCACATTCCACATCCGCTGCTGGTGCCGTGCCGCCAGGATCCCGAACGCACGCTCGTCCCCGGCGACGTGGTCGGACAGCAGGGTCTTGTCGTCGCGGGGGTCGTCAGTGCGGTCCGGCTCGGTCACGTCGGGAGTCATCCGCGCACCTCGACCTCATGGATGCCCGCCCGATAGGCACCGTCCTCCTGAGGCAGGTCGGTGATGTAGACCAGCACGTAGCGGGTGGTGGTCGGTTCGACGGTGATGGTGCCCTCAGCGCCAATCACCCGCGACTCACTCACCGCGGTCCAGTCGTCGGCCGAATCCGTCGGCGGTTCGGTCAGATCGGGTCGGTTGTCGGCGGGTACGCGGATCTCCACCGTCGTCCCGTCACCGCTCAGCAGCAGCTCGACCTCGCTCACGAGCTGTGGGCTGCCCAGGTCCAGCACCAATCCGAGCCCCTCCTTCAGACCGCCGAAATTGGAGCGGTTCAGATAGCCGAGCGTACGCCAGCGGGTCTCCGGATCGCCATCGATGGCATTGGGGACCTCATCGGGATTCTCGGTGCCGTCATCGCCCTCGGGGTCGAAGTCGACTGCGCCGACGATCTCCCGGGGCACCGGGGCGGTGTGGGTCGGGGTCGGCTCCGGGGACGGTCCGGTCTGCGACTCCCGGTTGAGCTGGGTCAGCGCGGCAACCAGGCTGACGATGACCACCAGGGCCACCAGGGTGAGCAGCGCCCACAACCAGGACCGCCGCGGCTGCCGGTTGCGTTCCGGCGGCGGCACCGCGTCGACCGGCAACGGCGCGAAGGCCCCCCGCGGTGCCACTCCCTCCTGCGGGCCGGATCCCATCCGAGGTGCCGGGGTCGTCGGTGAGGTGGCGGTCGCACGGGGCGCGGAGGTGCCGACCGCAGGGATGACCTGGGTTTCGGCGTCGGCAACGGTCGGCACCGCTGGCTCTTCCGGATCGGGCACTTGTTCGGGATCCACCATGCGCCGGTGCAGGTCACCGGAGGCATCAGCGGTGCCGAGCACCTGGGTGAGCGCCATAACAATGTCCTGGGCGGACTCCAGCCGGGGCTGCTTGGTGCGGGGGGTCGGCGACAGGATTCGGTCGGCGATCCGATCCAGCGCGGGGGAGACCCCGGCCCGGACCTGCCGCGGGGTCAGCGCCACCCCGGCGTGGGTGGTGGGCGCTGCTGCCATGCCGAAGCCGGTGGCGCCGGGCCAGCGGTGCACCAGCATGGCGTAGAGGAGCTTGCCGAGCGCGGCGACATCGGCCTCGACACGCTCGCCCTCGTCCAACGTGGTGTGGGGGTGGCGGAGCTGGTCGATCACCAGGAAGCCGGCGATCTTGATGTTGCCGGCCCGGGTGATGATGACCTGGTCCGGGTCGAGCTGGCCGTGGTGCAGCCCCTGAGCGTGCATCGAGGACAGCGCGTCGGCGACCTCGCGTACGATCCACGCCGCCTCCAGGGCACTGAGCGGCCCTTGGGCCAGTAGCTCGGCGAGGGAGAGGCCGTCGGCGTACTCGTTGACGATCGCGGCGCCGACCTGGTCGTCGTCGCTCGGCAGCGCGTCCAGCACCCGCAGGAAGCGCGAGTCGGTCGCCGACGCCGCTCGGCGAGCGGTCTCCAGCAGTTCGTCGCTGCGGTCGTCGAGGGGCGGCAGCAACCGGATCATCACGCCGCGTGCGAGCACCTGGTCGATCGCCCGCCAGGTCTGCACCGACCAGGCAAGCGACAGCGTCTCCTCCAACCGATACCGCTGCGCCAACACGAGGCCACGGCTGGCATCGGATGCGGGCCGGTCCTGATAGAGGTCCGGGTCGGCGATCACCTCGGCCGTGGGCTGGGTGGTGTCCACGTCATGCTCCTCGGCTGCCTCGAGATCCATGGCGTCGCCCAGGTCTTCGGTGGCATCGGCCGCCGCGCCAGCGGCACCGGTGCCCTCGCCCAACGCCTGCGAGCCGCCGCTGTGACCACGGCGGAGCACCACGCGTACGATGTCGCCGACCTCACGGATGTGCAGCACTCGGGCCACACCCAGGAAGGTGCCGACCCCCACCACGCCGGCCGCGGCCAGGCCCAGCAGCTGCCAGCCCAGCCCATCACCGAGATAGGTCGTGACGGCCCAGACGGCCGCCCAGGCCAAGACACCGGCCGGCACTGAGGCCAGTCCGACCCGGGCCAGATGTCTCACGATCGGTGCCATGGTCAGGTCGGGCAGCTGCCGCCCCAGGGCCTTGAAGGAGGCGGTGACGCCGATGAAGTAGGCGACCGAGTACGCCAGTGCCAGGCCCGGTGCCACCCACGAGGGCGCGTTGAAGGGCAACACCAGCGCCAGCGCCGCGACCACGTTGACGGCGCCGATGAGCAACTGCAGCAGGAAGGTGGCGCGGGTCTGCTCCAGCGCGAAGAAGGTGCGCAGCGCGACGTACTGCATGGTGAAGGGCACCAGGCCGATCGAGAATGCCATCAGGGTCCAGGCGATGAAGCCGGAGTCGCCACTGGACTGGCCGTGACCGAACATCACCCGGGTCACCGGGAAGGCCAACGCGATGAACGCGACCGCCATCGGCAACAGGAAGGTGGTCGCCAGCCGCAGCGTGCGGAAGGTCTCGCGGCGTACGCCTGCCAGGTCGCCACCGTCGGCCAACCGGGAGGCCTGCGGCAACATCGCGGTCGCCAACGACACCGTGATCAGCGAGTGCGGCAGGATCCACAGCAGGTGGGCGGCGTTGTACACCGTCAGGCCGGCGCCGCGGCCGTCGACCGCGGTGGCGGTGGCGGAGGTGGCCAGGTTGGAGATCACCATCAGCGTCAGCTGGTTGATGATGACAAAACCGACCGTCCATTTCGCGAGCTGGGCCGTCCGCCCCAGACCGGTGTGACGGAAGTCGAAGCGGGGCCGGAAGCGAAACCCGGTCCGCCGCATGAATGGGATCACGATCGCGGCCTGCGCGGCGATGCCGATCGTGGACCCGATGCCCAGCAGAAGCGCCTGCGAGGTCTCGAACGGCGCCGACCGGTCCCCGGACTGACCCCAGACCAGCAGGTACACCACGAACATCAGGATGGAGATGAGGTTGTTGAGGATCGGCGCCCACATCATCGGACCGAACTTCTCGTGGGCGTTCAGCACCTGCGAGATGATGAAGAAGACGCCGTAGAAGAAGATCTGGGGGGCGCACAGGTACGCCACCAGCAGCAGCGACTCGTAGTGCTCGGAGAGTTCCGGGGCCAGGTAGGAGCTGGCGTACAGCCGGGTCAGTAGTGGCGTGGCGACGGTCGCCAGTGCCGCCACCACCAGCACCGTCGTCCCAAAAAGGGTGAGGATCCGGTTGGTGTATCCCTCGCCGCCGTCGTCGTCGTTCTTGATGGCGCGCACGATCTGGGGCACCAGCACGGTGTTGAGCCAACCGCCGGCGAACAGGAAGTAGATTGCCGAGGGGATGGTCATCGCCAACGAAAAGATGTCGGCCTGCCGGGACGCGGTGCCGAGCACCACGGCGATGAGCATGAAGCGGACGAAGCCGAGGACCTTCGAGATCATCGTGCCGGAGGCCATCAGGGCGCCGGCAGACAGCAGGCGGCGGGTGCCGGACTCCTCGCTCATGCAGCAGTCTCCTTCTTCTTCTCGCGGCGGATCTGCCAGATCCGCATCGCTGTCGTGGTGACCAGGACGATGCCGGAGGCGCCGACGATGGCCCATCCGATCTGGCCGATCTGGGTCGCCTCGACAAACAACTCGGTGGGCTTGCCGACGGCGGTGCCATTCAGGGTGGTGAGGGAAGCATTGACGTTCACGGCGCCGTTGCCGCTGGCCTTCGGGGTCACCGTGACGGTCACCCGCTGGCCGGGACCGATCTCGATGTCGTCCACGTTGGGGATGGTCAGGCGCTGCGGACTGTCGGAGACGAAGGCGAGGTTGACCCGGACCGAGTCGGGCAGGTCATTGATGATGGTGACCGGCACCGCACCCGAGCTGCCCGTCAGACGCAGCGCCGAGGAGGGCGCCACGCGCAGCGCGGAGCCGTCCAGGCCCGGCTCGATGCGCTGTTCGAGCGGGGTCAGGAAGCGCTGCGCGGCCGGGCCCTGGCCGCGCCAATGGCTGGAGACCGACTTGGACAGCACGGTCATCGACCAGGACCAGAACTGATCCGGTTCGGCCAACAACTCGGTGTAGACCCACATCTTCTGGGAGAGCTCGGTCACCGTTTCCAGGTGAGCCGGGGACAGCGGTGCGTCCTGGTTGGAGATCCAGGTCGCGGCCGGGCGCGAGCGGCTGGCGGTGGCCTGGCCGATCACCTCGCCCAACTGCACCGACTCGACAAAGCTGGCTCCGGTCCAGGCCTGGGCCTGCTCTGGGGTCGAGATGATGCGGATCTGGGGCTGGGGATCAACGGCCTCGGCAGCGGTGATGTAGGTCTGGGCAAGTTGTCGCTGGCGTACGTGGACGGTGCTCTGCGGGCCGGGGAGGGGGCCGCCGTCCCAGACATCGTCGGACCATCCGAGCAGCAACTGATCACCCTCCCAGCTCACCCCGGGCTGGGCGGAGCTGGTCAGCCAGGCCCGCGGTCGCAGCGCGGCCAGGTTGGCGACCGTCTCGGGCCGCAGATGCCCCTCGGGGCTGACAATCACCAACGGCAGGTCGGCCAGATCGCTGACCCGGTCACCGGAGCCACCGATCCGCATCGCCCACTCCGAGCCTGCGACCGCATCCAGGTCGGCGCGGGCGTACTGCATCCGCAGGCCGCGCTCGACGGGCAGCCGGCGGAAGTCCTCCAGCCAGGCCCGGGCCGCAGCCTGACCGGTGCCTGGCTTCTCGCCAGTCTCGGTGCGGACCGAATATCCGTCGGCCATGTCGACCAGTTCGGCGTACAGGGAGGGGTCGATGATCCAGCTGGTGTCGGCGCGTTCGGCCGCGTCGAGCAGCACCCGAAGCCGACCGCCGGGGCTGATCTGTTCGACGAGTCGCTCGTCGACGAAGAGATTCTCCCGGACCGAGCTGGGGCGGGCGCTGAGCTCAACGCCGGTCGCGACCTGGGCGCGGGTGTCGGCGGCCGGGATCGTCACCAAGGTCCGGGCGCGGCCAATGGTGTAGGCGCTGGCGGGGCGGGACCGGATCTGGACGCCGACCAGGTAGACCCCGGCGACGTCCCCGCCGGAGGTGGCCAGTTCCAGCTCGGCGACCGGCACAGTGAGGCTGAAGTCGCGGGACTCACCGGGCCGCAGCTCGGGACGCACCTCATCGGTGAGGTTGACGAACTGGTGCGGCAACTCGAAGAGGCGGCTGCCGACCGGATAGGTCGGATCGCTTTCCAGGATCGCTTCCAGGCCTTCGGCGTCGACGACCGGGGACTGGTCTCGCCAGGTGTAGGCCTGGACGTGGGTGAGGGTCTGGGCCGAGGTGTTGGTGACGGTGCCGCGCATCGTCACCGAACCGTCGGGGGTCGGCACCGCCGGGGTGACCTCGCTGAGGGAGACCGAGACGAGCGCGTCGGGGTCGCTGCCGGTCTGGGCTGGCTGGGTCTGGGCGGGGGATGGTCCCGCGGGCTGCGCGGCAGCGATCTCTGCGCCCGGCCACAGGCCCATCCCGAGGGCCAGCACGGCCGCGAGTGCAGTGAACAGCACACGACGCAGACCCATGGGGCCAGCGTACGGCGCAGCGGCGCCCGGCGGGGGATGTGGCGCGCTCAGGACCGGTCTCGCCACCATGCCAGCAGCGCTTCGGTGGCAGCGGCCTCATCGAGCGGGCCGCGTTCCATCCGCAACTCGAGCAGGAAGGCGTACGCCTGCCCGACCTCGGGGCCGGGCTTCAGATCGAGGATCTGCATGATCTGGTCGCCGTTGAGGTCAGGCCGGATGGCAGCGAGTTCCTCCTGCTCGGCGAGGTGGTCGATGCGATGCTCCAACTCGTCGTACGCCCGTCGCAGCCTGGTCGCCTTGCGTTGGTTGCGGGTGGTGCAGTCGGCCCGGGTGAGGATGTGGAGCCGTTCCAGCTGGTCCCCGGCGTCGCGGACGTAGCGGCGGACGGCAGCGTCTGTCCACTGCCCTTCGCCGTAGCCGTGGAAGCGCAGGTGCAGTTCGATCAGTCGACAAATTGCGGCGGTGTCGTCCTTGCTGAAGCGCAACGCCTGTAGTCGCTTGCGGGCCAGCTTCGCGCCGACCACGTCGTGGTGGTGGAAGGAAACCTTGCCACCTGGCTCGAAGCGGCGGGTCGCCGGCTTGCCGATGTCGTGGAGCAGCGCTGCCCAGCGGCTGATCCGATCCGGTGAGTGGTCCAGTCGGGACTCCAGCTCGATTGCCTGGTCCAGCACCGTCAGGCTGTGTTGATAAACGTCCTTGTGGCGGTGGTGTTCGTCGCGTTCCAGTTGCAGATTGGGCAGCTCGGGCAGCACCCGGGCCGCGAGTCCCGTGGCGACCAGCAGGTTCAGGCCGGGTCGGGGTGCCGGCGTACAGATCAGCTTGTCGAGTTCGTCGCGGATCCGTTCGGCAGACACGATCTCGATCCGGTCCGCCATGGCCGTCATCGCCGCGACGACATCCTCATCGGGCTCGAAGGGCAGCTCGGCGGTGGACAACTGGGCGGTGAACCGCGCAGCGCGCAGCATCCGCAGCGGGTCGTCGGTGAAGGACTGTTCGGCGGTGGCGGGGGTGCGGATCAGGCCGCGAGACAGGTCGCCGAGGCCGTCGAAGGGGTCGGTCAGCACGGCAGGACCGGCCGGATCCAGGTCCGGGCCGCCGACCTGCAGCGCCATCGCGTTGACGGTGAAATCCCTCCGCACCAGGTCACCCTGCAACGTGTCTCCAAAGGCCACGTCCGGCTTGCGGGAGTCCTCGGCGTACGCATCGGCCCGAAAGGTGGTGATCTCGACGACCCAGTCATCCTCCGATGCCTCGGTGTCGTCGGAGGTGGCACTGTTGGCGGCCGTGGCCCCGGCGTCCCGCGGCAGCCGGGCGCCGATGGTGCCGAACGCGCGGCCCATGTCCCAGATGGCGTGGGTGTGGCGACGCAGCAGTGCCTCGATGGTGTCGGGGCGGGCATCGGTGGTGAAGTCCAGATCGGTGCCGAGCTTGCCCAGCAGCGCGTCACGTACCGAACCGCCGACCAGGTGCAACTCGTGGCCGGCCGCGGCGAAGGTCGCGCCCAGCTCGCTCACGACGGGTGCGCGCTGCAGCAGGCTCGCCATCGCGGCGGCCTGCACCTGTTGCGGATCAGGGGATTGGAGTGACACGGCGGGTAAGTCTACGTGCCCGACGCGGGCGGGTCATTCCCCGTGGTGGGTCAGTGATCGCGCAGCATCGAGATCAGTTCGTCCTTGTTCTTGTCGGAGTAGCCCTCCAAGCCGAGCTCCTTGGCTCGGTCCTTCAGTTCCTCGACGGTCCGGTCCTCATAGTCCTCGGCAGCGCCGCCGCGGCTGCCGACCTGGGAGCGACCCTCATTGGCCGCTGCGTTGGCAATGCGTGCGGACTTCTCTTTCGAGTTGCCTTCTTCGCGCAGGCGCTCGTACAGCTCGTCATCCTTCACTGGGTCGGACATCGCGAATCCTCTCGGGTGGTCAGGCTGGTTTCACAAGACAGGTTGGTTTCAGAAGACCGGCTGGTCAGAAGACGGGCCGACCGCCAGTGACGCCGATCACCGCGCCGGACACGTAGCTCGCCTCTGCCGGGCTGGCGAGGAAGACGTACGCACCGGCCAATTCGCTGGGCTGACCGGCGCGCCCCAGCGGGGTGTTGCCGCCGAACTGCTCGACTTTTTCCTCGGGCTGGGTGGCGGGCTGCAGCGGCGTCCAGATCGGTCCCGGGGCCACTGCATTGGCGCGAATCCCCTTCGGGCCCAACTCCCCGGCCAACGACATCGTGAAGTTGGTGATGGCCGCCTTGGTGGCGGCGTAATCCATCAGAGTTTCCGACGGGTCATAGCTCTGTACGGAGCTGGTGTTGATGATGCTTGCGCCCTTGGAAAGATGAGGAAGAGCCTGTTGCGTGGCCCAGAACATGGCGTACAGATTGGTCTTGAAGGTCCGGTCCAGTTGCTCCGAACTGATCGAAGCCAAGCCCTCACCACGCCCCATCTGGAACGCTGCATTGTTGACCAGCACGTCGAGGCCGCCGAGGCGTTCCGCCGCCTGGTCGACCATGGTGCGGCAGGTCTGTTCGTCGCGGATGTCGCCCGGAAGGAGCACGGCGACACGTCCGGCCTTCTCAATCCAGCTGGCGGTGTCCTCGGCGTCTGACTGTTCCTCGGGCAAGTAAGACAGCGCAACGTCGGCGCCCTCGCGGGCATACGCGATTGCCACCGCGCGGCCGATACCGGAGTCGCCGCCGGTGATGAGTGCCCTCAGCCCCTCCAACCGGCCGCGGCCGACCCAAGTCTCTTCGCCGTGGTCCGGCCGAGGCTCCATCTCGCTGGTCAGTCCGGGCGGCTCCTGTTGCTGCGCCGGAAACCCTCCCTCGCTGTTGACGAGGGCCTCTGCTCGCTTCGTCACTTCTGGTTCGAGGTTCATGCCAACAACCGTACGCGCCGTGCGCGCGGTCGCACGCGGCGGGGTGCTCGGTCGGGGCACCCTGGCCCGCAGTGGTCCCGGCAAGACGCAAGAACGAGTGAATCTTGGCGGCTGAGACGTTGCAAGGGCGCTGTCCGGTTTTGCGTCGGCTTTCGGGCCGCCACGTCGCAGCGATCTGCCGCGATTTCATGCTGGCCGGCTGGACCGTGGACGACATCGCCCATGCCTTGGACCGCCGACCCGACGAGCGCCCCCACGGCCAACCCCCCGACAATGGAGAGTGGGTGATCTTCAATGCCGCCAACGGCGTGGCGGATGGTCGCCTCGGTCACTGGATGACTTGGCGCCTCGCCCACTGGCGCACCGATACCGGCGACCCGATGGAGTCCCCCTTGCAGCGCTCGGAACGTCGCCACGCGGCCGAACTGATCCAGCGGCGCGCTGAAGCCCGGGCCGTCCGTGAGCGGCGGGAGCAGCGCCGTGCCCTGGCCGCCGACTGGGAGGCTCAGGGCCGCATTCGGTCCATCACGAACGGGATCCGCCAGATGCTCGCAGGGCGCCGCAGACGATAACCGGACCCCACGTGACTTTCCGAACCATCCAACCAGATACCCCAACCATAAGTGCATAAATCCTTGGTTCCCGCATACCCATAACCCCGTAGGGACGGAGACGCCCAATGAGCAATGACGCCGAGCCGACAGCCGCCACCACTCCCCTCAAGAAGGGGGCCGAGGACGTGCGCGAGGCCCGGCCCCAGCCGCCCGCTGGATCGTGGTGGCCCGGGCTCAGGGCGACCACCCCGCGGTGACGCTCAACCGATGGGGGCTCGAAGGCCCCCTCGCGGAATCGCTCTTCCCATAGACCCATAATCCAATATTCATCGGTTACCGCATAAATGGGTACCGTGTAACCATCTACCCGTAGGAGACTGCGCATGATCTTTGCCGTCCTGAACTCAAAAGGTGGCGTCGGGGAAGACGACGTTCGCGCTGCTGTTGGCCGAGGCCCTGCGCCGGTCCTACGGCACCGTGGAGGTCTGGGACGCCGACCCCCAGGGATCGGCTGCCGACTGGTCCGACAACGCGGCCGAAGATGGCGACGCGCTGCACTTCCCTGTTGAGCCGGTCACCAAGGCCCGGCTGCGCCGTCAGGCACCGGCCGCCGAGTACACCATCATCGACACCCCACCCGGCGACCCCGAGGCCATCTCCCTGGCCGCGAACCGGGCCGACTTCGTGATCATCCCCACCGACACCTCACCGATGGACATGAAACGGGCGGCGGCGACCCTGCAAACCCTCGGCGTTCCCGCGGGCCTGGGTCAACATTCGCACGCAGCTGTACAGCACGGCCTTGGCGTGGGTCCAGGACGAGGGCGTGTCCTACCTCGACAGCACGGTGCCGTACCGCGAGGACGCCAAGAAGATCGTCGACACCGGCCTCGGCTACCCCGATCTGTTCGGCGTGGACGCCGTAGCCGAGGAACTCATCACCGCACTGAAGGAGAGCTGACATGGCCCTGAACAAGAAACCGTCCGTCGCCAACGCTGGGCGCCGCTACACCCGCGCCCAGCAAGAAGCCGCGGCCGGTGAAGGGATCGACAGCACCTTCCGCGCCGATGACGACCAGACCAAGCTCCGCAAAACCACGGTTGAATTCGCGCCGACAGTCTTCCAGGCCCTCAAGCTCCACGCTGTCCGCCAGGACGTACCCATGCGCGTACTCCTGGACCGCTATGTCCGTGACGGACTGGAAAAGGACGGAGCACCTGTAAATGAAGGCAACCAGTAACCCCGGAAGCCCGAAGCCCTTAAACCCACCTGTACGGGTTCCTGGGGGAGCGTCCCCGACGCACCACGGCGACAACCCCGCCCCAGCCCTGGGCACCGCCCGAGTGGGTGTCTACTCCCGTGGCGCGGAGTGGGATGACGCTCGCGCGTCCTTCCTCGCCGACTTCCAAGATGGCGGGCCCCACGACACCATTCGAGCGTGGATCAGTGAGGCCATGGATCAGCACGCAGCTCGCACACCCCAGGAGCGGGCCGCCTTCGCCCGCGACCCCAGCAGCCGCACCGGGCGCGGTGTCTCGCGGATCTACCCCATCGCGGCCGCGACCGTCGCGGCCATGCACGAGGCCATCGCCGCCGATGCCGAGGCCGATCAGCGGAGCACCGACAGCATCTGGTGTGGGGAAGCGATCGCCGCGGCTGTGGCCGCCACGAAGCGGCGCCGCGGGGGAGAGCTGCCCCCACCCCCGCACCGGCTTCCAGCCCGGCTGCGACGCCGGGCCACCTCATCGCAGACCGAAGGAGAACCCGCCATGCCCACGCCCAGCACCGAGCCGGCCGTCCTGGGCTTGGGCGGCGTGGGCCACGGCCCACCCCTGCTCGCAGACCCGCTCGACGAGCAGTTCACGACCGCGCACGATGAGCCGGGCATTACGGTGGGACATGAAGACCTCCGGTCGGTAGGCGACTTAGACATCACCCACCGCACCCGGAGGTCTTCGCTTACGTCAAACACCCATCCGTGGTGTCACCAACCTCCCGGCCGAGTACACCTAGCCGGGTACGCCGCGCTCAAAGAAGCTGAGGCACGTCGCTGTTTTGACTAATTGCTGAGCGAAACGTTATAATATTTTCGCTTTCGCTTTCGCTTTCGCTTTCGCTTTCGCTTTCGCTTTCGCTTTCGCTTTCGCTTTCGCTTTCGCTTTCGCTTTCGCTTTCGCTTTCGCTTTCGCTTTCGCTTTCGCTTTCGCTTGAAGCAGGCCGGCGTGGCTGGTGATGCCGGTGAGATTGACCAGTTGATCGGAGTTCTGATGGCCTCAGTTTTGCGTCGGTTCTGGAGTTTGTTGGTTGCCCTTGCTGTGGTGGCGACTGTGGCGGTTCCTGGGTTGGCGGTTGCGGCGGACGGGACGGCTGCCCGTGATCGCGAGTCCGTCTCCGCGGTGGATTCATCCGGCCCCGGGCTGGCGTCGTCAGCAGCTGGGCAGGCGCAGACGATCACCGATGGGGCCGGGAACGTGTTCACTTGGTCGGTTTCCCGGGTCGCCACCGGAACCGGTCATGGTTCGACGAGTGCCTGTTACGTCAACTCGGCGAATGGATATGCCCCTGGGGACGACAGTGCTGACGATGACTTCATGTGCATCGGGGACCGGTCGGCGTGGCGGGTGGACTGGAGCATCGTCACTGGGGACGAAGCCATGCCGGTCACTTTGCAGGCCGGCAGTCTCATCGATGTTTCGCCGTCGAATCTGCCGTTGCGCTACCAGTGGGGCGGTGTTGAAGGCAGCGCGAGTCTGCCGTGGACCGGCAGTACCGACCAGCCCTTCAATCCTGACGTTCGCGCTGGCTCGCCCACTGCTCGAGCAGTGTTGAACTTCAAGCCGCAGCAATTGGCGTCGGGGTACTTCATGCTGGAGGCGCACACGGCGCAGGGCAATGGCCCCTGGGGCGACGACTACTTGTCGGCTCCAGCTACGTACACCACCTCGGTCACTGCGCGCAGTGGCCAGGTCAGCGGGGTTGCCGAGGCGGACAAGACCTTGACCACTGTGGGTGGGAGCCGTTTTGACTCGATGACTGATGCGATGACCGCGGATGCCTTCAACACACAGATTGAGGGGAATCGCTACCAAGGTTTCAGTCTGGGCGTCCAGTACGAGCGGGGCAATGGGAGCGCTGGTACCGCCATCTTCCCGGGCTATGCGCGGAACAAGGGTTATGACTACAAGATCGACCCCGATTCCACAGGACTGCGGGTCAGTCTGCGACATGCTTGGGCGGGGGTGTACTTCTCCATCAACGGTGGCGACCCGGTGCCGGCCGAGTACGGAGCCGATGGCATGCCTTATGTGGACACCACCGCGGTGACGGATCAGGTGCGGGCGCTGGTGCCCTATGAGGTCATCCCCAGTGGTCGTTCTCCGATCGTCATGCGGGCGGACCCATTGGGGTCGGTCACCTCACGCGGGGGCTTCCCCGCCTTCAACGGTGCCCCGGATCCGGGCAACGAGCTGGCCTGCACCACGACCACGGCGAATGTGCAGCCAGGAACCATTCGTGGGCGCACGATGGCGAACAACAACTGCGCCACCTTGACCTACAACAAGATGGATGGATCCGGGGTGTGGGCCAAGCGTGATCAGGGCCACCCGTTGACCGTTGACGGGCAGGAGTACAGCCCGGCCGTCATGGCCCACCATGAAGGCTCCTGGGGCGTGGGTTGGCCAGCGACCACGCGACTGCAGCTCTCGCCGGGGACGCTGAACAGCACCAAGGATCTGGCTGTGTGCGATGTGTGGGTCCCCGGAACCCAGCGCTTCAGCAAAGCCAGCAATGCCGCCAACACCTACGTGGCCGCGGAATCGGTCAGCGGGGCTCGCGGCTATTCACGCACGCTGCAGCCGGTCACCGATTTCTACCCCGGCGCGGAGGTCTACTACACCACCCGCGATCTGACACCGCAGGATCCCGCTGAAGCGCCGGAGTGTGGTTCACCGCGCGATGATGTGTCCGGGTGGAGCACCACCCGGCCCGCCGAGCCCGATATTGCGGGCGTGATGGTGGTCTTCCCGGGGCAGGACCGGTTGCGGGATGACTTCTTCGTCTACATCCCGAAGATGGGCAATGAGCCGGAGAACTACGCCGAAAAGGTCAATGAGACCACCAACTGGATGGGCGTCACAGCTGACAGCACCGTCGAGGCCCCGACGTGGCCGATCCACGACTCGTCGGTGATCCACGTGGTCAAGAGCGCGGTGGGTGTGCACCGTGCTGAAGGGGCTGTTACCAAACCGGTCAGCGCGGGTCCGCAGACGGTGGAGTTGCGTGCTGGCGGCAACGTGTACGTCAGCACCAGTGACCTGTTGGGTGATCCGTCGCGCACGGTCACCACCCGGGTGTATGTCGACCGTTGTCTGAGCCAGGTGGAACCGACCTCGCCGAATACCCGGTATGTGTCGGTCCCGGAATCCAGCAGTGACTGTGGTCCCGGCGACAGCTACTTGGAACGCACCGTGACGTTCGATGAATGGTTGGCCCAGCAGAATCCGAAATCTGAGGACGGAACCCAGGACCCGATCGCCGTGTGGGGGTCGGCGATCACCTACCGGGCTGACACCCCCAGCGATACCGATCCCGGGGACAGCTTCAGCAATCGGGTGGAACTCACCGTTCCGGATTCGGAGGACTACTACCGGACCACCCCCAGAGATGTGGGTGAGCACAGTTTCACCATTCCCAAGGTGGCCGTTGTGACCGCCTCCAAGTCGGTCGTGGACCCAGTGATCCACCCCGGTGACTCCTTCCGTCACGCGGTCCGTTGGTCGAATTACACCGAGCAGAATCTGGGACGAATCCAGTTCATCGACGTTCTGCCGTGGAACGGTGATGGCCGGGGGACGAGTTTCCACGGCAGCCGGCCGCTGGCCTCGGTGGAGCGCGATACCGCCCGTCCCGATGCCACCAGCGTTGAGTACACCGCTGCCGACCCCGGGAGTATTGACTCGGATCCAGCCGCTGCCAGCAATCAGGAGGGTGGGTCGACCCAGTGGTGTGACCCCAGCGAATTTGGTACCTCCGGTTGCCCGAACGCGGTGGGCGACACCACCGCGTTGCGATTCACCACAGGAGAGTTCACCTCGCAGTTGAGCCAAAGCTTCACCTTGACCTTCCACACTGAGGGGAACCAGCGAGATGACCGCTATGTGAACCAGTTGTCCCAGGGTCGCGCGGAACGGCTGGGTGAGGCGGTGCCCCAATCGGCACCGGTCACCACCCGTGTTGTGGCTGGGATGATTACCGGAACGGTCTATGGTGACGCGGACCGGGACCGGGACCTAGGTCCGGGCGAGAGCGGTATTCCCGAGTACCGAGTAGAACTGCGTGACAGCTCGGGGAATACGCTCAACAGCACCTCAACCGATGAGCAGGGGCACTACGAGTTCCTGAATCTGCGGCCCGGGGACTATCAGGTGGTCATCACCCTAGCCTCGCCGTGGGACGAGATCACCCAATCCTGGACCAACCCCGAACACGACTCGGGCGTTTCGGGTCCGATCGAGCTGCCGCAGAACGGGGTACAGGAGGAGGTGAATTTTGGGCTGGTGAAGGCTGAACCCACACCGACTCCGGAACCCACCCCTACGCCTAAGCCGACGCCGGAACCCACACCGACTCCGGAACCCACCCCTACGCCTACGCCGACGCCGGAACCCACGCCGACGCCGGAACCAACACCGGAACCCACGCCGACGCCGGCGCCCACGCCGACTCCGACGCCCACGCCGACGCCCGAGCCGACGCCGACGCCGGAACCGACGCCCACGCCCACGCCGGACCCCACGCCGACGCCGGCACCGATGCCCACGCCCACGCCGGAACCAACTCCGGCGCCGACGTCGGAACCCACGCCTACGCCGACACCGGAGCCGACGCCGACGCCGGAACCGATGCCGACGCTGGACCCCACTTCACAACCGACGCCCACCTCGGAACCGACCCCGGGGCCGACAGCCGGACCGCCACCACCGGGGGATGATGGCCGACTTCCAGATACCGGCTCTTCGGTCACCGGTGGGGTGGTGGCAGCTGCGCTGCTGATGATCGGAGCTGCAGGGGTGCTGTTCAAACGTGCTCGCAGACGATGAGACTGAGGCTGCCTGAGCGAACCGGATGGGCGTGCTAGTGCCTCGTCAGCCTGGCGGCCTAAACCCAACTGACACCTGATCGTGCATCAGTCCCCTGCGCGGCCGAACCTTCTTCAGGCTCGGGCCGAGAGCCCGAGCGACCCCCGCAGGACACACCCACTGGCTCCACTCCCCCTCCGCCCGACTTAGGGTGGGGACACCGAAGCGTCGGCAGCATCCACGTGTCAGGAGTAGGCCATGAACCTTGCAGACCAGCTCGTCACTCAGCTCCAGCAGTGCGGCGTCCGCCGCATCTATGGGATTGTCGGTGACTCCCTCAACCCGGTGGTCGATGCCGTCCGGCGTACGGGCGGCTCGGCCAAGGGCGGCATCGACTGGGTCCACGTCCGCCACGAGGAGGCTGCGGCATTCGCGGCTGGCGCGGAGGCCCAGGTCACCGGTGAACTCGCGGTTTGCGCCGGCTCCTGCGGCCCCGGCAACCTCCACCTCATCAACGGCCTCTACGACGCCAACCGTTCCGGCGCCCCCGTGCTCGCCATCGCCAGCCACATCCCCAGCCCCCAGATCGGCCAGAGCTTCTTCCAGGAGACCCACCCGGATCGGCTGTTCAACGAGTGCTCGGTCTATTCGGAACTGATCTCGACGGCCAAGCAGGGTCCGCGCGTCATCGACTCCGCCATCCGTCACGCGATGGGCGAGCAGGGCGTCTCGGTGATCACTCTGCCCGGAGACATCGCGGAACTGGAGGTGGACGAGTCTAGGGCGCTGCCGCGGATCCGGCCGGCCCAGGTGGTGCCCGACCCAGCTTCCGTGGAGGAGCTGGCCGCAGCGATCAACGCCGCCAAGCGGGTCGCCATCTTCGCCGGCGCGGGCGTGCGTGGCGCGCATGACGAGGTGATCGAGTTGGCGGAGCGGATCAAGGCACCGATCGGCCACTCCCTACGCGGCAAGGAGTTCATTCAGTACGACAATCCCTATGACGTCGGCATGACCGGCCTGCTGGGGTACGGTGCGGCCGCCGAGGGCATGGAGGATGCCGACCTGCTGCTCCTGCTCGGCACCGACTTCCCCTATGACCAGTTCCTTCCCGACACCGCCACGGCTCAGGTGGACCGCGCCGCGCAGAACATTGGCCGGCGTACGGTCGTCGACCACCCCGTCCACGGCGACGTCCTGCCCACCGTGCAGGCGCTGCTGCCGCTGGTCAAGGCCAAGCGCAGCAGCCGCTTCCTCGACAAGATGCTCGCCAAACACCACAAGGTGATGGACAAGGGCGTCGGGGCGTACACACGCAAGGTCGAGAAGATGGTGCCGATCCACCCCGAGTACGTCGCCGCGGTGCTGGATGAGTACGCCGCTGACGACGCGATCGTCACCGCAGACACGGGCATGTGCAATGTGTGGCAGGCCCGCTACATCACCCCTAACGGCCGACGCCGGCTGCTCGGGTCCTTCCTGCACGGATCGATGGCGAACGCGCTGCCTCAGGCCATCGGGGCGGCGTACGCCGAGCCCGGCCGACAGGTCGTTGCCATGGCCGGAGACGGCGGCCTGTCGATGCTGCTCGGCGAGCTGCTGACGCTCAAGTCGGTCGGCCTGCCGGTCAAGGTGGTGGTCTTCAACAACTCCACCCTCGGCATGGTCAAGCTCGAGATGCTGGTGGAGGGGATGCCGGATCACGCCACTGACACCCCGGACTTCGACTACGCCGCGATCGCCGGCGCGATGGGGATCTCCAGCCACCGGGTCGAGAAGGCGAGGGACCTGCCCGGCGTCATGGAGAAGGCGTTCGCCAGCGACCAGCCCGAGGTGATCGAGGTCGTCACCGACCCGAACGCACTGTCCTTGCCGCCCAAGATCTCCGCCGACCAGGTCGTCGGCTTCATCACCGCCATGACCAGGACGGTGATGGGCGGCGGCTCGGGTGAGGTCGTGTCGATGGCTCGGTCGAATCTGCGCAACCTCCCGCGCGGCTGAGGCGGCACGACCGTGGCTTCCATCTCGACGGCGCCGCCAGGGCCGCTTGGTGGGCCGGTCGGTAGTGTCGATCGCCCTAATGCTGGCGTTGCGAGTCCTCATCGGAGGTGTTCTGCCGAGCCTGTTTGCGGCCGATCCGTTCGGCCCGCCGGACCAGCGCCTTGAGTTGGGAAGGGCTGAGCCGCAGCAGGTCTTGGTCGTCGTGTTGGGGCAGCCGGATCCGCCACAGCCGGCTGGCGCCGGTGATGCTCAGGCCCAGACCGACGCCCAGCACCATCAGCCAGTCCGGTGGCATGCCCAGTGCATTCGCGATGAGGACGCCGCCGGAGGCCACCAGGGCGGGGGTGGCGTACAGATTGTTGCCGCCGAAGACCGCCGGCACATTGCCGACGGCGACATCGCGGATCATGCCGCCACCGACCGCTGTGGTCAGGCCCAGCAGCATCGAGGGCAGCCAGTCCAGTCCCGCGGCGAGCGCCTTGGTGGTGCCGGTGGTCGCCCACGCGCCGAGCACCATCCCGTCGGCCAGCCCGGTGATGCCGCGCCAGACCCGGCCCTGGGGGACGATCAGGTACGCCAGCACGGCACCGATGAGCGCGCACAGCAGATAGGCGGGATCGGTCAGCGCCACCGGGAGGGTGTTGAGGAGCATGTCGCGCAGTGCGCCGCCGCCCAGCGCTGAGACGATGGCGAGGATCCCGAATCCGACGATGTCGAACCGGTTCCGCCGAGCGATCGCGCCACCGAGGAAGCCGTTGAGCACGACTCCCATCAGGTCGATGGCGCGAAACAGCTGGCTGAGATCCTCCACAGCCACATTCAACCCGGTGTGATGCGGTTGTGTCGCCCCCGGCACAGGCGCGCCACGCTGCCGGATCGAGGAGACTCCCCACAGTAATCGTTCACTTTGTGACCCACCCGATGCCCAGCGGTCGGCCGGTTGTGATTGGCTTTGGGCATGACGACGCTGAGTGTGCAGCTCTATTCGCTGCGCGACCACTTGACCGACACCCTTGAGCCGACGCTGGATCGCATCGCCGAAGCCGGCGCCAACGAGGTCGAACCGTTTGGCGTGGAGAAGTGGGCCGCGACGCTCGCTGCTCCGCTGCAGGCCCGCAACCTGCCCGCGACCAGCAGCCACGGTGGCCTGCTCGCTGACCTGGAGGGGGCAGTGGCCGGCGCCAAGCAGCTCGGCACCAAGCACCTCTTCGTGCCCTCCAGCGACCGGGACCGCTGGACCGAGGCGGCGTACGTCGCCGACCTGGCAGGTCAGCTCAACGAGCTTGCCGCGAAGCTGGCCCCCGAAGGCATCAGCGTGGGCTACCACAACCACGAGTTCGAGTTCGCCGCCAAGATCGACGGCGAGGTGGCCTATGACGTCTTTGCCGCACAGCTCGACGACGCCGTGAAGCTCGAGTTGGACACCTACTGGGCCCGGGTCGGCGGCTCGGATCCGGTCGACGTGCTTGCCCAGTACGGCGACAAGATCACCCACCTGCACGTCAAGGACGGCCCGCTGGTGCGAGGCGAGGCCAATGTCGTGCTCGGTCAGGGCCAGATGGACCTCGACAGCCTGCTGTCCGCCTCCCAGGACAAGATCTGGGTGGTCGAGTTCGACAGCTGCGACGGCGACGTGGTGCAGGCCACCGTCGACTCGTTGCGTTATCTCCAGGAGCGTTGATCCATGACTGACATCACCCGCGTCGGCGTCATCGGCGCCGGCAGCATCTCCCGCCAGTACCTCACCAACCTGCCGACCTTCGCTGATGTGGAGGTGGTCCGAATCGGTGACCTCGACGTCGACCGCGCCGCCGCCCAGGCCGAGGCCTTCGACGTTCCCAAGTCCGGCAGCGCCGACGACGTGTACGCCGATGACGAGGTCGACCTGATCATCAACCTCACCATCCCGGCGGCCCACGTCGACGTCACCACCTCCGCTTTGGAGGCCGGCAAGCACGTCTGGTCGGAGAAGCCGCTGGCTGAGTCCCGCGAGGGCGCGCAGAAGCTCATCGAGACTGCCCGGCGTACGGGCAAGCGCCTCGGTTGCGCCCCGGACACCGTGCTCGGCTCGCCGATCCAGGAAGCGATGCGCCGGATCCACGGAGGCGACCTCGGCACCATGATCAGCGGCCTCGCGATGATGCAGTCGCCCGGCCCCGACATGTGGCACCCCAGCCCCGAGTTCCTGTTCCAGGCCGGCGGCGGCCCGATCCTCGACATCGGCCCCTACCACCTGTCCTCGCTGGTGTGGGGTCTCGGCTCCATCAAGCGGGTGTACGCCGAGGGCGGCCGCGCGCGTGCGATTCGCACCGTCCGCGCCGGTGACCGCGCCGGCACCGAGTTCGAGGTGACCGTGCCCACCAACGTCAACGCGGTACTGGAGTTTGCCTCCGGCGCTTCGGCGACTTTGGTGCTGAGCTTCGATTCGCCGCGCCGGCGTGCCGGGCTGCTGGAGTTCGGCGGCACCGAAGCCAGCATCGTGGTCCCCGACCCGAACGGCTTCGGCGGCACCATCGAGATCCACCGCCCCGAGAGCAAGGATCCGGAGACCATCGAGGCCGAGGCGAACGGCAACGGCCGCGGCGTCGGTGCGGTCGACATGATCCGGTCGATCCGGGAGGACCAGCCGCACCGCGCCAGCGCCGAACTTGCCTTCCACGTGCTCGACGCGATGCTCGCGCTGCAGGACTCGGTGGCCGCCACCGAACCGATCGAGCTCACCACCGAGGCACCCGAGCTGCGGCCGGTGCCGGAGGGCTTCAACCCGACCCAGGCGGACGCGTGACCCTGCCAGGAGCCGGCCTGAACGTGGCGATCTGCGGCGCCGGGATGATCTCGGCGCTGCATCGCCGCGGCGCGCTACTGGCCGGGGCGACCGTACGCGGGGTGCTCGCCTCCTCACCGGCGCGATCCGCCGAGGTGGCCGCCGACTGGGGCGTGACCGGCTATCCGGGCCTCGCCGCAGTGCTGGCCGATGACACCGTCGACGTGGTCCACATCGCCACCCCGAATGCCACCCACCACCGGTTTGCGCTGGATGCGTTGGCGGCCGGCAAGCATGTGGTGTGTGAGAAGCCGTTGGGTCTGGATCTGGCGCAGGCCAAGGAGATGGCCGCGGCCGCCGAGGCCTCCGACCGGGTCGCGACGGTGCCGTTCGTCTACCGCTTCCACGCGATCATCCGGGAGCTGCGGGCCCGGGTCCAGGCCGGCGAGTTCGGTGCCTGGAACCTGATCCACGGCTCCTACCTGCAGGACTGGATGCTCAGCCCGGAGGTGGCCACCTGGCGTACGGATCCGGCCCAGGGCGGCGCTTCGCGGGCGTTCGGTGACATCGGATCGCACTGGATCGACCTGGTCGAGTGGGTCGCCGGCGTACGTTTCACCGAACTCGTCGCGGCCACCTCGATTGCGATCCCGCAGCGGCCCAGTGGCTCGGCGGCAGCGTTCTCCGGCGAAGGCGGCGGCGATCTGGTCGACGTCACCACCGAGGACTCGGCGATCCTGATGCTGCGCGACTCCAACGGGTTGCTGGCGAATGCGACGATCTCGCAGCTGTCGGCCGGACGGAAGAACCGGCTCTGGTTCGAACTCGACGGCGCCCAGAAGTCGGCCGTCTTCGACCAGGAACAGCCCGAGTTTGCGTGGCTCGGCGGGGAGACCGGCTTTGACCGGCTGGCCCGCGACGCCGGGCTCGGCAGCGAGGACGTGGCTCGGCTGTCGAAGATCCCGTCCGGGCACGCGCAGGGCTATGCCGACGCGTTCGACGCCTTCGTCGCCGACACCTATGCCGCGGCCCGCGGCGAGTGGCGCGAGGGACTGCCGACCTTCGCCGACGGCCTGCGTACCGCTGCCGTCACCGCAACCGTCCTGGAGTCCGCCGCGGCGGGCGCCTGGACGACCATCCCGACCTTCACCGCAGAGGAGAACTGACATGAAACTCGGAATGCTCACCGCCTGCCTGCCCGGCTGGAGCCTGGCCCAGTGCGCCGACTTCGCCGTCGAGACCGGTTATGAACGCCTCGAGGTGGCCGTGTGGCCCAAGGTCGGTGGCCGCGAGTTCGAGGCCAGCCACCTGCCGATCGCTGACTGGGACGGAGCTGCCAAGGAAGAGACCCAGGCGCTGCTGGAACGTACCGGCCTGGAGATCTCGGCCTTCGCCTACTACGAGAACAACCTCCACCAGGACCCCGCCAAGCGCGAGGAGGTGCGGACCCACCTGAAGGCCTGCATCGACGTCGCCCAGGACCTCGGCGTCCCTTACGTCGGCACCTTCCTGGGACGGGACAACACCAAGTCCGTCAAGGAAAACATGGTCGAGGCGGAGAAGGTGTTGCCGGAGCTGGTGGACTACGCAGGCGAGCGCGACATCAAGCTGATCGTCGAGAACTGCGTCATGGAGGGCTGGCACCCCGACGGCTACCCGGGCAACATCGCGTACAGCCCGGAGCTGTGGGAATGGATGTGCAAGGACCTCGGTTTCTATCTCAACTGGGACCCGAGCCACCTGACCTGGATCGGCATCGATCCGGTGGAGACGATCGCGCCGTTCGCGGAGTACATCGTGCACGCGCAGGCCAAGGACCTGGAGATCTTTCCCCGCAAGCGCAACCAGTACGGCTTCTTCGGGCTGGTCGACAAGGGCGACAACCCCTGGGACATGGGCTGGTGGCGGTTCCGGATCCCCGGCCGCGGCATCGTCGACTGGAATCGGGTCGTGGACCGCCTCTATGAGGTCGGCTTCAACGGCACCCTGTCGGTGGAGCACGAGGACCCGATGTGGGGCGGCACCGAGCCCAAGGTCTGCGAAGGGCTGCGGATCGCGTACCGGGAGCTGCGCCCCCTGATCGCCGAGGGCGACTTCTGAGTCTGGTGGTGTAGAAGAACCCGCCCCAGCGGGGGTAGGTCGGCTTATTTGCGACCTACCGCCGCTGGGGCGCGGTTTCGGTGGGCACCGGGGTTGGCCGCAGCCTCCCCAGGGCCGCGGATCGGGTGCGCAACTACGGGATGCTGTAGTTGGGCAGGTGATCTGGGCCGAATCGGGCGCGCAGCTACGCGATGCTGTAGTTGTGCAGGTCAGGCAGTGCGTACGCCGGCGCCGAAGCTGTGAACTTCCCAAGAGCTTCACTCGGTCTCTGGCGCGTCCGATGAAGCGCGGCTAGCTTGAGTGGCCAGAGCCGGCAAGGCGATCCCAGCGAGGTTGCGGGGGTGGCCGAGATGCCGGCTCTGACCATTCCGGGGTGCCAATCCTTGGCTTCACGGGCTTTCCTTCTTGGCCGTGCCTTGTCGCCGACACCTCGTTCCCCGGGGTTCCTGCCACGAGCGTGCCCGCAATGCCTGGTGTTGTTCGCGCCGGCGTGCGGATGTCGAAAAAAGCCACGCGGTTGTTGCGCATCTCACCTAGTCTTGGCTCGTGAATTCCGCTCCACCCCCCTCGGGCCAGTCCCAACTGGCCGAGAGCCCCGCTGTGACCAGCCCTTCAGCCAGCCGCGACCGGATCCCGATGGTCGTGTGGCTACTGCTGTGCGCTGCCTTCGTGGTGATCCTCAACGAGACGATCATGTCGCTGGCGCTGGACACCTTGATGAAGTCGCTGGGCATCACCGCCGCCCAGGGACAGTGGCTCACCACCGCCTTCCTGCTGACGATGGCGGTGGTGATTCCCGTCTCGGGCTTCCTGCTGACCCGATTCGGCACCCGGACCATGTTCCTGGTGGCGATGATCACCTTCAGCACCGGCACCGTCACCGGCGGCATCGCGAGCGGTTTTGAGATGCTCGTCGCTGCCCGAGTGATCCAGGGCGCCGGCACCGCGGTGATGATGCCGTTGCTGATGACCACCGTGATGGAGACCACGCCCAAGCGACGTCGTGGTCAGGTGATGGGTGTCGTGTCCATGGTCATCTCGGTCGCCCCCGCGTTGGGGCCGACCGCGGCCGGCGAGATCCTGCGCTACTTCGACTGGCCGTTCCTCTTCTGGGCGGTGCTGCCGATCGCCTTGGTGGCGCTGGTCATCGGCGGCCTGCTGGTCCGCGACGTCGGCGAACGGGAGACCCGCAACGTCGACATCGCGTCGGTGATCCTGTCGGCCTTCGGCTTCGGCGGCGTCGTGTACGCACTCAACCAGATCGCCGGTGGTCTGAGCCCGCAACTGGTGATCGGCATCATCCTCGCCGCCGGTGGCCTGGTCGGATTCGTGTGGCGGCAGCGGCGGCTGGAGTCCGGTGCCGGCCCGCTGCTGGACCTGCGCTGTTTTGAGGTGCCGACCTTCCGGCTCGGCGTCATCGTGATGTCGGTCGGTTTCGCCGCGTTGATGGGGGTGGCGATGCTGTGGCCACTGTTCCTGCAGGGCGAGCGCGGCCTGACCCCGGACGTCGCCGGCCGGATGCTGCTGCCCGGCGGTCTGGCGATGGGAGTGCTGGGTCCCGTGATCGGCCGGATCGTCGACCGGTTCGGCCCGCGGGTCGTGGTGGTGCCCGGCTCGATCGTGGTCGCGGTGATGCTCGCCGTGATGTCCACAGCGCAGGCCACCACTGCGCTGGTGCTGCTGATTCTGATGCACGTCGTGATGAGCCTGGGCCTGGCGGCGGTCTTCACGCCGACCTTCGCCGTCACCCTGAACGACCTGCCCACCCACCTGTACGCCCACGGCTCAGCGCTGCTCAGCACGATCCAGCAGGTCGCTGGGGCCGCCGGGGCCGCGTTGCTCGTCACGGTGATGGCTCTCAGCAATCAGCAAGTGGCTTTCCTGGTCGCGGCCGGCATGACCTGCGCCGTGGTCGTGCTCAGCTTCCGCTACCCCACCGCGGTCGCCGACGTGGAGGGCGCTCCGGCCCCCGCCCACTGAGGACGAGGCCGGGCCCCGGCGTACCTCCGGATCCGCGCGCAAGACGTGCAGTCGATCCGTTGGGAGGCCCGGAAACAAGCCTCTCGTGGAATCGACTGCACGCATTGCGCGCAGCAGCGGGTGGGGCGCGGTTTTCTGTGGGATCCGTCGTCTGCGGGCGGGATCCGCTCAGTACTCGCGGCTCACCAGGTGCTTCTCGTCACCGGTGAGGGCGGCGAGGCGCCGGCGTACGGCAGCGGCTTCGTCGTGACGGGACTGCCGCTCCAGGACGCGGGCCAGCAGTTCGCTGGCGTACGCGCTGGTGGGCTCCAGCTCGAGGAGGCGGCGGATGTCGGCCTCGGCCTTGGGCAGCCCGGCTCGGTGGAAGTGTGCTCGAGCGCGCAACTCCAGGACCGAGGTGCTGTCCGGTTCATCCGCCAACACCCGGTCCAACAGGTCGATCGCCTCGCGGTACTGCTTCTGGTCGAAGGCGGCCTTGGCGAACTCGAAGGTCAGATGGGTGCTGTTCATGGCAGGTCAACGACCTACCCCCCAGGGGTATTCCCCAGGCGTGCATTGCGCGCCAGCATTGGTTGCAGGGACGATGGTGTGGTGAAGGAGAACTTCCAGGTCAATCTCCGCGGCGTCGTCGAGATCCTGTCCCACCACCTCTACTCCAGTCCCCGCGTCTACGTACGCGAGCTGATCCAGAACGCCCGCGACGCCGTCGTGGCCCGGATCGCACTGGGGGACACCGGGACCTGGCAGGGCCGGATCGAGCTGGTCGTCGATGACGTCAACCAAGCTCTGGT
Source organism: Parenemella sanctibonifatiensis (assembly GCF_002250565.1). GTDB lineage: Bacteria > Actinomycetota > Actinomycetes > Propionibacteriales > Propionibacteriaceae > Parenemella > Parenemella sanctibonifatiensis. The sequence goes on along the minus strand of NZ_NMVJ01000007.1, from coordinate 135,871 downwards.
GGTGCGCGACAACGGCATCGGGCTGACCGAGGAGGAGTCCCGCAGCCTGCTGGCCACCATCGGTGCCTCCAGCAAACGTGAGCAGTTGGTGAGCGCCCGCCGCGAGTTCTTGGGCCAGTTCGGGATCGGCCTGCTGTCCTGCTTCCTGGTGGCGGACCGGATCGAGGTCCGCTCGCGCAGCGCGCGTACGCCGGAGGCGGAGACGATGCTGTGGGTGGGCTACGGGGATGGCACCTTCTCGGTGGGCCCCGCACCGGAGCCCCTGTCCGAGCCCGGTTCGGAGGTACGCGTCCACGCCCGTCACGGGGAGAGCAGCTGGGTGAGTTATGACCGGGTCCGGTTGCTGGCCGAACAGTTCGCCAGCCTGCTGCCCGGCCCGATCATGCTGCACCACCTGGCCAGGGAAGGCGCGCCGGAGCATCCGCCCTTGCTGGTGAGCACCCGTACGCCGCCGTGGCAGCTGCCACCCGAGGAGGCCTTCGCGTGGTGCGAGGAGAAGTTCGGGACCGGCACGATCCTGGGCTTCCCGGTCCAGGTCCCGGCGGCCGGGGTGCGGGGATTGGCCTTCATCGGCAACCGTACCGGCGGCTCGCACCGCAGCGGCGACATGGTCTATTCGCACGGGATGTTCGTCTCGGACCAGAACACCCAGCTGGCCCCGACCTGGGCGACCTTCGTCAACCTCGCCATCGAAGCCGGCGACCTGCCGCTGACGGCTTCCCGGGAGTCCCTGCAGGAGGGCGACTCGGTGACCGCGGTCCGCGAGGAGATCGGCCAGCAGATCCGAGACGGCATCGAGCGGGCAGCCATGGAGCGACCCCACGCCTTCGCGGACTTCATGGCGGCCCACCACCAGAGTCTGCTCGCGATGGCCCTCGGCGACGACGACATGCTCGACTTCGTCGCGCGCAATTACTTGTGGGAGACCAGTCAGGGCAACAAGCGCGCGATCGACCTGGCCACCAAGTCCTTCTACACCGCCACCCACGAGCAGTTCCAGACCTACGCCCCACTGCTCGCGGCCCAGGGCAAGACCATGATCAACGGGGGCTACACCCACGGCGTCGCGATCTTGCACCGGCTGCGAAAGCAGCGCGGCAAGGTGCTGCTGGAGGAGTTCGAGCCGGCCAAGCTGCTGGGCGACCTGCCGGAGCCCCCGGCCGACCGCGCCGCACTCGCTGACGTGGTCCGCTCCGCCGCCACCCAAGAGCTCGCCGATGATGACATCGCGGTGGAGGTGCGCGACTTCGCGCCGGCATCGGTGATGTCGCTGCACCTGGGCGGCGGCACCGGTTTCGTGTCCACCGAGGACGCCGATCCCTGGGCGGAGTTCTTCACCGCAGAGCAACCCGATCGCCGGGCCAAGCTGATCCTCAACCTGCGCTCCGAGGCGGTCGCGGCGATCGGCGCGGACCTGGCGGCCGGCGTACGCGCTCCGGCCGTCCGGGCCCTGTATGTGCTCGCCCTGCTGGCCGGCGGGGAACGGCTCAAGCCCACCCAGCAGGCCGATTTGGCCAGCGCCCTGACGACCCTGCTGCTGTCGGCGGGCGGCACCACCAACCAGGACCAGCACCGTGACCAGTGATCAGGAGATCTGATGATCAGCTTCACCGACCGGGACGCGCTGACCGAGGAGGAGGCCGCGATCGTCGGCCCGCTGTTCACCCGGCGCCACGAGATCGCTGCCATGGACTCGTCCTTGGCGACCCTTCGCGCCTGGGAGGACTTCATCCTCGACTGTGAGAAGGCGGAGTTTCCGCATCTGGCCGCCAGTGCCCGCAGCGAGCAGTGGATCCTCTACAGCCAGGGTGGGATGCATCGCGAAGCGATCGAGAAGTACGCCCAGTTGATGCAGCTGGTGCACCAGTACGGGGACTACATCCACGCCGACAATGTCGAAACGTTCCTGTCGGCGGTGAGTGAGGCCGTGGTGTCCTTCGAGGATCCCTCGCTGCCGCTGGCTCAGGGGGAGCGGCTGATCGATCTGGTGGAAGCCGCCGTTCGTGCGCGAGCGCTGCCGCTCACCGACGTGCACTTTGCTCGTGCGGAGTTGGCTCTGTTGGCCGATGACGGCGACGCGGCGCGTCATTGGATCAACCTCGTCGAGTCCGAGCCGACCGACCGGTGGAATCCCACTCACCGTGCCGCGGTGGCCCGCACCGTGACCATCATGGGTCACTTCGATCCGGCGTACGCCGCCCGTCACCTGGAAGAGCGGATGGATGCGCTGCAGGTCCGTGCCGAGGATCTGACCGACCTGGAGGACGGTCCGCTGCCGCTGTTCACCCTGTTGGGGTCGCTGTACGCCAAGACGGGCCGCCGGGCCGATGCCGACCGGATCGCCGACCTGCTGCTGGACCACTTGGCACCCGAGGTGCTGGCGCGGGAGGCGATTGCCGAGGAGGTGCTGCTGACGCTGGAGAACCATCCTGAGGCGGCGCTTCCGACGGTGGACAACGCCCTGGCGAATTGCGGGCTCGAGCCAGACGCGTGGGAGCGTCTGGCCGCGCTGGCTCGCAACCGGATCCTGGCTGACCCCGATGGTGTCGAGGGGCACATCCTCCGGCGGGCAGCCGAGCGTGCCGCAGATGCGTACGACCGACGCTCCGGCAAGGACCTGACCGGTCGGATCGTGCGGGACTTCTGGTTGGCCGGTCTCCCGGAGCCGACTCGATCCTATGAGGACGCACCGGTGGAGCTGGTTGGGCTGCGGCACCTGTCGCCGGGGTGGGCGGACTCTGAGGAGCTCAAGCTGTTGCTGGCGGGGTGGCTGCCGCGGCGTACGGAGGCCGTCAGTCATGCTCCGATCATGTTGAAGGACCTGTATCTCGAGACCTACGAGGCCGCCAGGGCCGCAGTCGAGGCCGGGCCCGAGTCCGTGTCGGTTTCGTGGCAACTGGCCGCGTTGGGGGAGACGCTGAAGTCCACCATGGTCGCCCACGCGGCCGAGCTGATGGCGGTGTTGACGTACGCAGAGGCGGAAGACTGGGAGGGCGCGGTTGGGGCGTTCGAGCAGCTCCAGCAGTGCACCCTGCGGCATGGGCTGGAGGGCGCCGAGGAGGACATGATCACCGCCAGCCAGGGCCTGTTCGGGCCGATGGTGTCGATGGCGCTGTGGTTGCCCGGCATCAGTCTGGAGCGAATTGACGACCTCATCGACACCGAGGAGCGGATCCGTGACGCGGAGGGGTTGCCCTTGGCGCCGGTGGTGCTGGCGCGCCTGGAGCGTGCGGTGCGCACCGGCGACCATGACGGCATTGGTGGCTTGCCGCCGCTCCTGCAGCGGACACTGAAGCGAGAGGGCGAGGACGGCCAGGTCGACGCTGTGGAGCTCGAAGTGGCGATGATTGCGCTGCTGCTGCCGCTGTCGACGAGGTGGGCGGCCGAACTGCTGATCAAGCTGAAGCCGACGCTGGTCGAGGACCGCGCAGGGCAGCGGGCTCAGCTGCTGGAGGGATGGTTGGCGGTACGCGACGGTGATCCGAGTGGCGCTGAGTTGGTGCAACGGGTGGCTGACGAGCATGGTTTCGAGGAGCTGGTCCAGACTCCGGCATACCTGCTGGAGGCGGCGGCGCCGCTGCCGGAGCTGCAGGCTCAGGCGATCGAGGCGATCTTCGAGGAGGTCGATCCTGCCGACCCGGCGGAGGTGGAGAGCACCGCTGCCGCGGCCCGAGCGCTGACCTCGAGCGACCCGGAGCGGGCGGCTCATTTGCAGGAGATCGTGGAACGGTACGCGGCCGATCTGGACCGGCGCAACGGCAATGACTACATTTCGCGGGTGCTGGCCGAACCGATCCGGTTCGACCTGGGCTGACAGCCAGCGAAGGGAGAACCGGGATGAGTGAAGCGGATGAGTGACGCAATGAATGCGCCCAGCCGCGCTGAGGTGGCGCAGATCATCGATCACACGCTGCTGAAGCCCGAGGCGACCCGCGAGCAGGTCCGGGCGGCGGTCGCCGAGGCGGCCGAGCTGGGGGCGTACGCGGTCTGCGTCTCGCCCTCGATGCTGCCGCTGGAGTTGCCCGAGGGGCTTCGGCTGGCGGTGGTGTGTGGGTTTCCGTCCGGGGCGCATCAGCTGCAGGTGAAGTCGGCCGAGGCCAAGCGTGCTGCTGAGCAGGGCGCACGGGAGATCGACATGGTGCTCAACTTGGCGAATGTGCTCGCCGGTGATGCCGACGCGGTGTACGCCGACATCCGTGCGGTGCGGGATGCAGCGCCGGGAGTGTTGCTGAAAGTGATCATTGAGTCGGCGGCGCTGACCGATGAGCAGATAGTGATGGCGTGCGAGCAGGCTGTACGCGCGGATGCCGACTATGTGAAGACCTCGACGGGGATGCATCCGGCTGGCGGCGCCAGCGTGCATGCGGTCGAGCTGATGGCCGCCACGGTCGGGGGCCGGCTCGGGGTCAAGGCGTCGGGCGGCATCCGCGATGCCGAGACGGCGTTGGCGATGATCCAGGCCGGCGCGACCCGATTGGGACTGTCGGGCACCGCTGCGGTGCTGGCCGGGATCTGAGCCGTACGCGCTCAGCCGCGCGGCGTCAGGCCCCAGGCTGGGGCCAGCAGTTCCAGAGTCTTCACCCGGTGGGCCGGGTCGAAGGCGTACGCCGTCAGGATCAGCTCGTCGGCATCGGTCTGGTCGATGAGGCTCTCGAGCTGTTCGACGACGGTCTGCGGGGATCCGACGGCGCTGACCGACAGCATCGTCTCCAAGTGCAGCAGGACCTCCTCGGGCAGCCGGGCTGCGAGTTCCTCGGGGTCCTCGGGCGGCTGCAGAGCGAGCCGTTCGCCCGTGACGACGCCGGCGAACATCCGCTGCAGGGTGGTGAACTGGCGCAGGCCTTCCTCGTCGGTGTCGCCAAGGGCGACGTTGGCCGCGACCATGACTCGCGGTTCGGAGATCTGCGCGGTGCCGGCCTCGGGGTTGAATTCGGCTCGGTAACGCTCCAGAGCCGGCAGCACCTGGGTCGGGGCGAAGTGGGAGGCGATGGAGAAGGGCAAGCCGAGCCGGCCGGCGAGGGTGGCGCCGTTGACGGTGGAGCCGAGCACCCACATCGGGACGTTGGTGCCTTCGGCGACGCCGGCGCGTACCCGCATCCGCGGTGAGGGCTCGCCGGTCCACCGCTGTATCTGGTCCACCGACTCCATGAAGGCATCCGGTTCGGCTGAGCTGCGGGCCAGCAGCTGGGAGGTGATCGGGTCGGTGCCGGGCGCGCGGCCCAGGCCCAGGTCGATCCGGTCGCCGTGGAACTGGACCAGCGTGCCGAACTGTTCGGCCACCGCCAGGGGCGCGTGGTTGGGGAGCATGATGCCGCCCGAGCCGACCCGGATGTCGCGGGTCAGCGAGGCCGCGCGGTCGATCAGCAGGGCGGTGGCGCTGGAGCCCAGCGCGGCGGAGTTGTGGTGTTCGGCGTACCAGTAGCGCTCATAGCCGAGCCGGTCGGCCGCCTGTGCGAGTTCCATCGAGGAGCCGATCGCCTCGCGCATGCTCTGGCCCTCGGACACCGAGACCAGATCCAGAATCGACAAGGGGACATGCGGGGTGCTCATGCGCCTCATGCTATCTGCGGGGGTCAAGCGCTCAGAGGTCGGAATGGGCGTACGGGGTCACGCGGCGGTGCTGGCTGTGGGGCGTACACTCGCCGCCATGACATCGGACCCCGCGACTTTGATCCGAGACGCTCTGGCGCTCGACGCCGATCAGCGCGCCGTTGTTGCCAATGCGCTGCTTGAAAGTCTCCGTGAGGCGGATGACGCGGGCGAGGTCGATGCGGCTTGGCGTGCCGAGGCGGTCCGGCGGCTGGCCGAGGTGCGAGCCGGTGCCGTCGAGCTGGTGGATGCTGACGAGCACTACGCCCGCTTGCGTGCATCGCTCACCGCATGACTCTGGCTCAGCGGGAGCATCCTGAAGCCGTCGGAGAGTTCGACGCCGCCGTCCGCTGGTATGAGGCGCAGGAGTCAGGGATTGGTCTCGCGCTCATCGAACGGGCGCGGCAAGCCCGACAGGAAATTGCCGACTGGCCGAATGCCGCCCCACCCTTCACGACCGCTGACGACGGCACCGTGATCCGCAGCAAGGTTGTTCGTGGATACCCGTACCGAGTCGTCTACGCCGTTGAGTCGGATGCAATCCTGATCCTCGCCTACGCCCACGAACGTCGCGAACCCGGCTACTGGGTCCACCGGCTGTCCGACTGACCCGTCACGATGGCGTCCCTCAGCTCTGAAGGTAAAGTCCACCCATGGGGATTGATCGGAGCGACGGGGTCGTGCGGCGGTGGCTGCCGAGGGCGGCGCTCGCGGGCTGGGCCGTCTTCTGGATCCAGCTGGTGCTGGCCTTGGTGGAGGCGCCGCTCATCGGCTACTTCCCGCCGCTGGTGATTGAGGTGGTGTTGCTGGTGGGGCTGAGCGTCGCGGCGACCATCGTGACCCGCCGGGGCGCGGCGCTGGTGGCTTCGCTGCTGACCGTCCTCCTGCTGTTCGTGATGATCCCGGTCGCCACCAAGACCCTTCGCGGGTGCGAAGGCGCCGGCAGGCAAGCCTTGGGGCAGCCCACCTTCCCGGACGCGTGGAGTTATCACTTCTCGTCTGAGCTCACCTCGACCGGCGACCTCACCTGCATCCTTCACGCCGATGACGAGCCGCCGGTCGCCTTCGACGTGACGTGGTGGAAGTACCTCGGTTACGCCAGCCCGCTCTGAACCGGCTGGACTCAGCGGGCGAGCGCCCCGACAACGGCCTCACACCAGGCGATTCGCTCTGGAGTACGTGAACTCATGAACCAGCATCGGCTGATCTCGGGGCATTCGTCACGTTGTCTCGCGATGCTGCTTGCTACGAGGTCGGCTGCACAGCCGTAGAGATTGCTCAGCGCCCCATCCGCGTAGTCCCCGTGCCAGGGGTCCCCAAAATTACCGTGGGAGGGGACCACGAGCGCGATGCCCTGCCAGGCCTCGTGGTCGTCGAACGGTCCGTCGGTGGGGTCGACGCCCAGCATCAGCCACGCCTCGCCGCTGTGTTCGACGAATCCCGCCAGCACCGGGTGTGGATCGATCGACCTGTTCCGGGTGAGTCGGTAGAGGTGCGACAGGGTCGTCTCCGCCCAACTCGCGCTGCGATACGTGTCCTCTTCTAACCGGGGGAGCATCGGCTCGTCGAACGCGTCAGGCCAGAAGCCGTGACGTGGGGGTTCGTCCCGGTCGGGCACCCGATCCCACGGCGCGCCCAGGGCCGGATCGACAGGGTCCCCGACCTGCACCGGGTCGCGATCAAGGTCCGAATCACGCGTCGGCCGCCATGCCCACAGCTCGTCGGTGCGTTGCTCTCGGACCACTATGACGACGGATTCTGCGCTCGGCCACACCCCGATCAGGTCGTACGCCCGAAACCGCTTCTCGGTGAACCACCGCTTGATGATCGGTGCGACCCACGCCACCGGCGCGTCCGGCAGCGGTGCCGATCCGGTGCCATATTTGTACATGGCGGGATCCTAGCCGGGTGCGATGCCGGCTGGCTGTGCATTTTCGTCAACTCGATCGGCCTTCCGGCCGCCGGGGCGCCTGATCCAGCAATCGAGTTGACGAATCTGCACAGGTTTCAGGTGTGCACAGCCTTCAGGCCAGTACGCCGAGGTGTTCGAGCAGGATTCGTGCGCCGATGCCGATCAGCACGATGCCGCCGATGAGTTCGGCGGGCTTGCGCCACTTGCAGCCGAGCTTGTAGCCGACCAGGACGCCGGCGTACGACAGCACCATCGTGGTGAGGCCGATGATGAGGATGACCGGCACGATGTTGACCTCCAGCATCGCCATCGAGACGCCGACCGCGGCCGCGTCGATGCTGGTCGCGATGCCGAGCAGCATCAGCCGCCGGAAGCCCAGGCCGGTGTCGGCCGCGTCGTCCTCGTCGTCGTGGCCGAACAGAACGTCCCAGATCATCTTGCCGCCGAGCAACGTCAGCAGGCTGAAGGCGATCCAGTGGTCGACCGGCTGCAACCAGGTCGAGAAGTTGAAGGCGAGCAGCCAGCCCAGCAGCGGCATCACGGCCTGGAACAGGCCGAAGACCACTGCGATCAGCAGGGCGTGCCCGTGGTGCAGGCGGCGCATCTTGAGGCCGCTGGCGATGGCAGCGGCGAAGGCGTCGGCGGAGACGCCGACACCGATGAGCAGGACGGACCACAGCGACATGAGGTGGAACCTTTCGCGCCGAAGTCACGTGGCGAGACTTCGGCCATGGGAAACACAGCCGAAGGTCTCGCTCACTCCGCGCGCGTGACCGTCAGGTCGATTGGCCTGTGGTCGTGCGGAGCGGTACGCCGGGCAGGCGGGCCTGCCAGTGTGTCGACGCACCTCCCGGCCCCGAAGGACCGAATGTGGGAGCTACTCCCCTTCGCCGCCGAGTATAGGGGAGTCATACCGCCCGCGCCGGACGCTCGGTGGCCGCTCAACGCTGGTTTGGGCCTTAACAGCGCAGACCTCGGGCGTTGAGGGGCAGCTGACGACCATCTCAGCCGGCGAACTCGCGGATCGCCTGAGTGAGGGTCTGGTCGTCGACCCCGTGCCATTCGCCCGGCAGCACGGCGGTGGTCGCCGCCGCCACAGTCTCGGGGAAGGCCTTGCAGTCCGCGAGCATGCCGGGGTCGGTTGCCTCCGACGCCATGATCAGGGTCGGCGTGGTCAGGTCGGCGAAGCGTTCGGCCAGCGTCCGGGGCAGGAAGGTCAGCTCGTGGACCATGGAGCGGGCATTGGCCAGGTCCCGCTCGCTGGGCGGCGTCAGCTGCTCCATCACCTCGTCCGGGATCCCCACCACCGTCTTGTTGAACCAGCGATGCGCCTCTGCGAGGTCGGTGTCGAGGAGCCGCTGCGCCTCGGCGCGGCCGGCATACTCGGGATCGGCCGGCATCAGGGGCGGCTCCAGCAGCGTGAGTCGGTCCAGACGTACGCCGGCACTCGCCGCGAGCAGCAGCAGCGTCGCGCCGGAGGAGAAGCCGTAGCCGATGACGGGCCGGCCCTCGGCGAGGTCGATCATCGCGGTGATGTCCTCGAACTCGCGCTCCACGGCGTACGGGGTGGTGTTGCCGCTGTCACCCTTGCCGCGCCGGTCGAAGGTCCACACGGTGAAGTGTTCGGCGAGCGCGGCGGGCAGGCCGGGCTGCGGGGTGGTGGTGCGGTCGACGCCGACGCAGTCGACGATCAGCAGGTCGGGGCCGCTGCCGGCGCGGGACCAGGCGAGTTCGGTGCCGTCAGCCGAGGTCGTCGTGCCTGATGTGCTCGGGCCGGATGTCTGGGCGGTCTGGTTGGTGGTCATGGTGTTCTCCTCTGGTTGGCGAGGTAGACGTCGTCACCGTGGCGTACGTAGGAGCGCAGCCAGCCGCCGCCGTCGACGGCGGGATTGTCCTGTGCGTCGGCGGTCGAGTACCACGGCATCGACCAGCCCATGAAGTCGCGATAGGCAGAGATCTCGGCCCACGGTCCCTCGGAGAAGACCGCAAACGTGGTGTCGCGCTCGGCGAGATAGGCGCGGGTGCCCTCGGAGATCTGGCTGATGGAGAAGGTGCAGCCCTCGCACTGCTCGGCGGTGGGCCGGCCCTGGTGCCACATGAAGGTGTACGCCAGCAGCTGGCTGCGGCCCTCGAAGATGTCGGCCAGCGTGGTGAGGCCGTCGGCCCCCGGCAGGCTCACCGGGTCGACGGCGGTCAGCGGCAGTCGGCGCCGGGCCGCGGCCAGCGCGTCGCCGGCGCGGGTGTGCGCCTTTTCGTGGACGAGGTGGTCGGCCTGGGCCCGTTCCCAGGTGGAGCGGTCAACGACGGGGCTCGTGATGGACATGAACTATGTTTAACAGAGTGACAGCTCGCTTGTCGAGAGGTGTCGCTATGTTGTTCATATTCGATGTGGCAGGATTGGTGCCATGCCCATCAAGCGTTCCTACGCCGATCACGGCGATGCCTGCGCGACCGCCCACGCGATGGAGCTGCTCGGGGATCGCTGGACCTACCCGATCGTGCGCGAGCTGATGTTGGCGCCGAAGCGCTTCAGTGAGCTGGCCGAGGGCGTACGCGGCATCACCCCGGCCACCCTGACGACTCGGCTGCGCGACCTCGAGTCTGCCGGCCTGGTGGAACGCGTGGAGCTGCCGGCGCCGGCTCGGGCGACGGCGTACGAGGCGAGTGCCTGGGCCAGGGAGTTGGCGCCGATCTTCGAGGCGCTCGGCCGCTGGGCGCAGGCCTCGCCGACTCGCGCGGTCGACGGCTGTGGGTTGACCCCGGACGCGATGGTGCAGTCGATGATGACGATGGCGCCGGAGCATGGGCCCGAGCAGCCGCTGGAGCTCGAGCTGCGGCTGCGCGATGACCGCGAGCCGGGCGCGCCGGCGTACACCTATCGCCTGCTGTGGGAGCAGAGGCTGCAGATCACCCGCGGCCAGGCGCCCGGGGCCGAGGTGCTCGAGGGTGATTCCTCCACGCTGGCCGGTGTCCTCTATGAGGGCGTGCCGGTGGAAGAGCTCCGCGTGCACGGCGATGAGGTACGCCGGCTGGTCGCTGCCTTCGCGGGGTGAGCCGGCGGTTCAGCTCGGTTGTTGGGTGGTGGCCGTTGGGTGTGGGCTCAGGACGGCTGTCACCAGGTGCGTAGCGACTCCAAGTCGTGCAGGACCTGCGCTGCCTCGGCACGATCGTCGGGGTCGGCGGCGAAGCCTTGGCCTCTGCGCGGAGGCGCTGTTTCGCGTGCCGGGCTGCGGCCTCGACAATGGCGGTTCGGACCGCGGTCGAGATCGTCGTGCCGTCGGCCGTGAGTGTGTTGAGCGCGCGGGTGGTTTCGTCGTCAGGGCGGAACGAAATCGTCGCTGGCATGACTCCACGTCCACGCTGTGGCCGACCCGCTGGGTGGCCGGTCATTGGATGCCGTACCTGGCGTACAGGCTGCCGGCGGTCACCCCGGAGACGTCGGTGGTGCCGGACTGTTCGGGCAACAGGTCGAGCAGGGTGAGTGGGTTGGCCCGTCGCTCGATGCCACCGGTGATGCCGCCGATGAGCAGGGCCTTGCCGGATTCGTCGGGGAGCTCGGAGTGGATGGTGGTGATGACCGCGCGCATCGCCTCGTCGAAGATGCCTACGCCGGCGGCGCGGTCCTCGGTGGCCAGGCTGATGCTGCCGTTCAGTTCGGTGCGGAACGTGATGCTGAGCGCCTGGCTGAATCCGGCGGAGCTGACCCCGGGCACGGCGCGGGCTGCCTCGCCGACGGCCATGGTGATGTCGGCGGCGCCGACGCGACAGCCACTGAGGGCTATGGCGGCTCCGGATGCCAGTCCGATCACGGCTGCTCGTCTGCTGATCATGGGTCCCCCTCGTTGGTTGCGCCCAGCATGCCACCTGATGGTGGGATGGAGGAAGGGGTGGGTTGGGGGAAGCGCCGAGTGGTGCGGATCGCGCGGTTGAGCGGCGGCCAATAACTAGTGGTCACCGGTGACGCTGCATGCTTATGGCATGCCTCCCTTTTCCCGTCACAAGCCTTACGCGGTCATCATGCTGGCGCAACTGCCGCGGTGGCGATCGGGGGTTCGGGACCCAACTGGGGCAGGCCATCGGGACCGGGATCGTCGGAGGGGTGATCGGGCTGGTGGCCGGCCTCGTGGTGGGAGGGTTGATCGGGAGGTGGACGCTGTGGGACATGGTGTCGAAGTTTGAGGTGACGGACACCGAACTGCGCATCACCCAACCCCTCCGCGGGACCGCGATCTATCCGCTGGCGGGCAGCAACTTCATGATGGCCCGGATCGGCCGTCATCGCGGACGGTTCTCTCTCAAGTTGACGGCCAACGCGCCCGGGAAGCCCGAGCGGTCCTACATCTTGGGCTTCGGCATGCAGGAGGACGAGGAGTGTCGGGTGGCGCTGAGCGAGCGGTTGGGTCGGGTGCGCGGCGAGGATGATCCGTTGCGGTACGTGTTTGACGAGTAGGGATCTGCGGCGCTGGCATGCTGGGGGCGTGACCCCGTTCTCCCGTCGCAAACCGGTCTGGCACAGCATCGCCGGCGTGCTGGCGATGCTGGTGCTGGGGTTCTTCTTAGGGCTCGAGCTCGGCGAGATCATCGGCGAGGCCCGGGTCGCTGGCGGCCTGATCGGGCTGCTGGCCGGCGGCGGGTTGGGGGTGCTGGCGGCCTGGCTGATGCTCGCCGACACCGTCTCGGTCTTCACCGTGACCGACACCGAACTGCGGATCTCGCAGCCCTTTCGACAGACCCGGAGCTATCCGTTGACGGAGGGCACCTTCGGCTTCGCCTGGGTCGACGTGTTGTCGGATGCGACACCCAAGCTGAAGGTGAGCATCACCACGGCCGACGGGCAGGAACGGGCGTACCGGCTGACGTTTGGCGAGAAGCGCAGCGAGGCGTGTCGGGACGCCCTGAGTGAGGCGTTGGCGCGGGCGCGGCGGTGAACATCGTCTGACTTTCGTTTCTTTCGATTAGACTGGGTGCATGTCTGTTGCATCTTCCCCAGCTGCCGCCACCGGCGAACCGCGGACGTACCTGCCGCCCGAGCATCGCGAGGCTGGGGCATTCAAGGCGGTGTTGGACGGCCTGAAGGAGGCGCCGGACGAACGACCGGCCCTGGTCGGGCCACACGGTGAGGTCATCCGGATCCCCGCAGGGGCGTTCGAGCCGATGGTGCAGGTGTTGGAGGCGATGACCCACGGACTCGCCGTCCACGTGGCGCCGCTCAATGCCCAGCTGACCACTCAGGAGGCAGCCAACTATCTGGGGATCTCGCGGCCGACGCTGGTGAAGCTCCTCAAGGATGGCGCTATCCCGTTCAGCAGGCCGCGCCGTCACCGCTACGTTCGGCTGGCCGACCTCATTGCGTACGCCGATCGGCAGCGCGACAACCGCGCTGCGGCCCTGGACGAGCTGGCGCGCGAGGCCGAGAAGGACGGCCTGTACGAACGGCTCGACGGCCCGCCGGCGGCGATGCGCTGAGCATGCACTGCCGCGCTTTTGGCCAGACGTGGCGTGTTCAGGTCGGCCGATCTTACTGGCCTGACTGCCGTTTCCACACGTCTGTGGATAACTGCGTCAAGTCTTGTAACTTCATCGACTCTTCGCATTACTATCAGTACCATAGAACCATCATTTATGGGGGCAGGATGGTTTGGGATCAGAAACAACCGCCAAGCAAGCGCACTGTCAAGGCGCCGAAGGGGCTAGCGAGAGAACTAGGCGTGCCCGTCAGTGAAGTAATGGTTGCGCTCAAAGAATTGGGAGAGTACGTCGATTCGGCTAACAAGCGCTGCCTTGAGATCCCGATCATTCGGCGGGTGTACGAGAAGTTTGGGCGAGTCTATGTCGACCCGAAAGCAGAGTCAGCCGAATGGCAATGGGGAGACCAGGGTGGACCCGAGCGTCCCAGAAAGCCGAAGCGAACAGAAGGACCGACCGAGTACCAGACGACGAAGCGACCGCTAATTGGTCCAGGTGTATCGTCAGAAGCGATGGCGGACGCGTCGTGGTTAATACACGGCTTCACCGAGACTGAGCGGGACGGATGGATTGCCGCTGGTCTCGATCGACGCGAGGCGGCCACTGCAGCAAGGTGGCGCGATCAAGGGTTCCTCGCATCAGATCTGCAGTACCAGCTGCGAGGGTGGTCGGTTCTGAAGCGCCTCCGCGAAAATACAGATCGGCCGTCGCAGATCCTAGCGTGGCTTCGTCAGGACCGCGCTTGGCCAGTTGAATGTCAGGCTGAAGTAGCGCGCCCTAGTCCATCGGCGTGACGTTGGTGTCGATGAAGTCGATTTGCTCCGCAGTTAGCCCGTATTTTGAGTAGAGCTGCTGGTCGATCTGAGGGATTGATCGGCTCCAATTCAGGTCTGACCCGGCGGTGAAGTCTTGGAGCGGCACGTATCGCCACACTTTGGCCGGGTTGTGCTGAGTGATCTTGAGGACGCTGAGGAGCGCTCGTGCGAACTTCGAAGCGATGTATCTGCGGCACGCCTCTGCCTCGGCCCCGCTTGAGAAGTTGCCCACCGTGATGAACGTTTGAGTGACGGCCTCTCCTGGGCCGAGCGGAACGGGGGTCGAGAGCACCTCGCCGAACTTGCCGGTGCCATTGGCGGCTGGCAGCGCGACTTTGAAGCCCTGGAAGCTGTCAGGCCCAGTGATGTAGTCGGCTCTAATCCACCTCTTCGTGCGACGATTCTTCAGCACTCCAAGGACTTGCACGTGGTCCGAGCGGTCGCCCTCACGATGCTCTGTGAACAGGAACGGAAGCTGCTCGAACGCGTTGGTGCTCACACGAAGTTGAGCGTCGCTGGACATTCTGGCCGATGCTTGGGGATTATCCGTGTGCATGTTGGCGGTGTACGAGTACGCGCGCCCGCTAGTGATGATGGATGAGAGCGGTGCGGAGTGGTGGGTCAGAACAGCTTGGAGGATGCCGTTCAACTCGGGGTGTGAAGCGAAGGTGGTAATGGGGTCGCCGGCGACAGCGTCGTCGCGGTATGTGACGGCGATGCCGCCCTTGATGTCGGTGCCCGGGAAGAGGTCATCGCTGTTGGGGACGAAGTGGGAGACGGAGAGGTGAGGGTCCGCGAGCATCTTGGCGTTCCAGGCTTTTGGGGTGAAGCCGGCGTTGAAGAGGAACCGCGCCGGTGTGATGAGCACGGCCTTCCGCCCTGCCTCGTACGCGGCGTCCATGAAGAGGTGATAGACGGGCGTGTCTCGGGTTCCAGCGCCCTGGGCCTCCTCCTGATAGGGAGGGTTGCCGATCACGACGTCAAACTTCTTACTCATCTCCGTGGCCTTCCGTCAGCATCTCGTCCACCGCTGCTTGCCTCTCTTCCGGGGTCATCCGTGCGAGATTCCCGATTCTGAAGTGACCTGAGTCCTCAATCCAAGCCTTGCGCTCTGGTACTCCTCCGGACACGGCTTCGACGGTGATCCGGTGGAGGATCTGGTTGTGACTCATCTCGTACACCTGTCTCTTGAGGATGTGCTCAAGGCGGCTGGCTTGGTCGGGGATCTGGTCCGCGAGGCCGGTGTCGAGTCGGCGCACCAGCTCCATGAGGAACAGGCCCGCAGTGGAGAACAGATCCGCGAAGGTCTTCTCCGGGTCGGTGAAGATGCCTGGGTTCTCGGACTCGAGCGTGTCGATCATGAGCTTGACGACCGGTTGGGGGGTGAACACCAGCGATGTCTTTTGGTGCGGGATGTAGGCGAAGATGTTCTCGACCTGCGAGTCGTCGAAGTAGTCGGCCAGCGCATCCTTCTTGTCCATGAACTCCTGGACGGCTTGGTCGAACACCGCCTCGTCGAAGAGGCCGGGGATCACCGTCAGCGATCCGTCATCCTCGGCGATCTCCTGCCCGTCGCGAAGGACACGGAACTCGGCCTCGGTGATCCCTGTGATCTCCTCGAAGACGTCATCTGGCGTGTAGTCGTCGAAGTTCCTCAACCGAATGTCGCGGTCCCCGTATGCCATGAGGAACATCGGGATCGTTCGGGCGAATCCACGTAGGTGGGAGCGGGCGTCCTCCATGCTCTGGTCCGCACGCTTCTGCTCACGCTTGGTCTCTTCGCGCATGACGACCTCAGGAACGATGTCCTCGATCGTGCGCTCGACGATGTTCAGAATGTTCGCCTGGAAGGCATCGTCCTGCTCGGTCTTTCTCCCGAGGATGGCCTCCGCCTCGGCTTCGGTGGCCGCCTCCTTGAGATCCGCCTCAAGATGCTTGGAGGCGATCGTGTGTTCCGTGTAGGCACGCTCGACCTGCTGCTTCACGGCGTCGGCCGTCCGCTTCTCGTCACGTTCCACCTGCTTCTTCGTCAGGGAGTACGCCGCTTGGAGCTCCTGACGCTTTTCGCGGGTCTGGTTCGTGACTGCCTGAGCGATAGCAGCGGCCGCGATCGCGGCAGGTCCATCTGGTTCGATCGGCGGCAGGTCTTCGGCCCTGTAGACGGGCTTGCCGAGCTCCGCGATCTTGGGATTGATGACAGTCTCGATGTCGATCTTGACGTTGCCGAACAGGTCGGTGACCGGCGGCGGCTCCGGTATCTCAAGGGGCTGGTCCGTCCGGAGCTTCCCTTGTCGTGCCGTCGGCAGCTTGTCGAGGATTCCCTTGACGTGTTCGGAGTACCGGAAGATGCCAGCGACGTTCGCAAACAGGAGGTTCGAGAGGAACCCACGTCGAACAACCTCGCGGGCCTTGAACACCTGCGGGAAGGTGAGGACTTGGGATGCGTCGAGCTTGATCATCGCGCCCTCGTCGTCTTCGCCGAGGATGGGGAAGAAATTGAGCAGCCTGCGGATGTTGTCCTGGCGGGCCAGATGGTCCCCCGGCGGTGCGGTGTGGAGATTGTTCGCGAAGGCGTCGAAGATGGTCAGGACTCGCTCTGGTGCGAAGTCAAAGATGTAGGCGTTCTGCTTCTGAAAGACATGCCCAGCCCTCTCGAACGTGCAAGGGTTCTGCGCCCTGAACGCGGCCTGCATGTACTGGGCTGGTGAGGACATGCTGGAGAGCATGATGACGGCGGTCCACTCGGGCACGGTCACGCCCGTGGTCAGTTGACCAACCGACAGGGTGATGGTCCGACCGCCAGAGGCTTCCGCGCTCGCGATTGCGGTGCGGACCCTGTCGAGCGACTTTCCGATGGCGGCTGCGTCGGTGTCCTCTGTCTTACCGTCGCCGGCGGCCAGAATGACCGTGTAGTCCTTGAAGGTTGAGTGTTTGCGCAGCAGTCGCTCGAGCGCCCTTGCGGACGACACTCTGTTGAGAAGCCACAAGGAGTGGCGGATCTCGTCGCGCAGGGCAGGGGTGGAGAACGGGTACTTCTGGTTGGTGGTCAAGCAGTCAAGAAACTTGATCACTTCTTCCTCGTGGGCGAAGAACCCGTTGTCCTTCGTAGCGAAGAACTCGTGCAGGTCGAAGGTGAAGTCGATGTTGGCGGCATCTTCCTCGATGGCGACACCCTCAGAGAGACGGTCACTGATCATCCGCGAGACCTGGTAGGTCAACAGGTTCAGGGTCGGTAGCGACGCGTAGGGGTTCTCCTCCGCGTCGTCGGTCCACTCAGTTCGTGCCGTCTGCTCGTCTTCGTACGTCCAGTTGAAGATCTGATCCTCACCGAATCGGCCCGACGCCAGAGCTTTGAACGGAGTACCCGACAGGTGCAGGGTCCATGGCCGCCGGATCTGGTCAAAGGCGACATCGGTCTTGGTCGTGTCCACGCCCTCGTGAGCCTCGTCGATGACAAGGAGGTCCCAGTCGAACTCGGCGATGTGACGGAGCTTGTCGTAGGGGCCGCCGAAGTACTGCGAGCCTTTGAGGTCCTGGAGGGATAGGAACTCGATGATCCGTGGATCGTCATCGATGTGAGCGGCCGCAAACTTGCGCCACTGGTCGCGTGTCATGGGAGAGCGTCCGGCCAAGGACTGTGACTCGGAGACGAACCTAAACGTCGTGCGGTGGGCTACGAACCGATTGAAGTCGTCGAGCCATGAGTTGGCGATCGCGGGGCGGTTCGTGACGATGAGGACTCGCCTGACGTCGAGCGCCTGAATCAGGTCATAGGTGGTGAGGGTCTTGCCGAAGCGTGGCTTGGCGTTCCACAGGACCTCAGGGTGGCCACCACGGAATGCGTTCAGTGCCAGTTCGACTGCCGCCCGTTGCTCCGGACGGAGCGAGTAGTCCTCGGCGACGTCGAGGCTCGGCGTCTCGGAGAAGTCTTGGCCGGCGAAGTCGTTGAAGTAGTCCAGAGAGCTCTTGGGCGCCGCGGCGAAGTTGTGCCATTCGGTGCGGCGCGGCTCGGTCTCGCGCTTGACGCCCTGCTGCCGCAGGTAGGCGTGAAAGTCCTGGTCAGTGAAGCGCCCGCCCGCTTCGGAGGTGAAGAGCGCCCGCCGCGACCACAGCTTCTGCTTCTCGACTGAGAGCTGTGATGCTTGCTGGGCGATCCGAGTGTCGGCACTGCCCTGCTCGGTGTAGCCGATCTTCTCCCAGCCCTCGTACTTCGGGATGTCAGGCGTACGCCAGGAATAGATCAGAGGTGTGATCTCCCGGAAGGCGCTGATCTTCGGACTAGACATCGGCTCCCACTTCCTCGTGAACGCGGTCGATCGGGCAGACCTGGTAGGCGGTGTATAGGTTGAAGTCGAACGCGTCCCCACGAAGCGAGGTGAAGCTGAACGGCTCTCGCTGCACAGCGCCGGCTCTGTCGGGGACTCGGTGCCACCAGGAGAACTCGATCTCAATGCCCTCGGTTGTCATGCCGGTAAGGGTGTTGCCTCGGATGACGTTGGTGTCGATGAGGAAGGCCGCCGCGCGATGAAGGAGTGCGTCCGACTCGGGCGCGACACCGTGGTTTCCGTGGAAGTTGGCGAAGGTCGCCAGCATGGCTGCTCGGGCCTCTGCGTGGTTGTCCGGAAGTAGTTCGATGCCGTAGATCGAGGCCAGGGCGAAAAGCGACTCCTGACGCCAGAGCTCGGGTGGAATCTCCTTCTCGATCGCAGCGAGCTTGCGTCGAAGGATCGCCACGAGGAAGTTACCGTTGCCTGCCGCAGGCTCCAGGAATGTCCTGTCGACGAAGTCTGGCCCTACCTCGAGGTCTTCCCGGACCAGGTCGAGCATCTGATCGACCATGTAGGCAGGCGTGAATACCTCACCGTAGGCCTTGACCCGATCCCGCGACCTCACAACCTGCCTTCCGACGAAAGTCACCCCTGCGGCAGCCCCAGCGGTCGCCACTGGCGCCGTTGCGCGACCACTAGCCGGCGACGGATGCCTGCACTTCTGTAACACGCATGAACTCCGAATCCCGCAAACCGAAGCTGTTGGTCAGACACTAGCGTCGGCAGCCGACAAGAAGTTAAGGCTGGCCAGCTAGAACCCTCGCCCATGTGTGACCCCTCCAACATTTCGGTGCCCGTAGACACACCCGCATCCGACGTACAAGGGTGAGTTTCGAAGGGGAGTAGCTCCGCCCGGACAGGGCGAGGTACGTCGACACACTGGCGGTCACGATGACTGGCCCGGCGTCCCACCTCACCACGTGAGGCGAGCGAGACCTTCGGCCGTTTGTCGTGGCCGGGGTCCTTCCCCGCGCCAACCGTGTTCTTGGAGTCGTCTTGCCTGCTGCCCTGATCCGCCGGATCCTGTTGTGTCTGCTGATCGCCGCCCCCGCGATGGTGCTGCGGTTCACCGGGATCGAGCTTCCTCCGGTCGTGGAGATGCTCGTCTTCGGCGCCGCAGTCGTCGCGGCCGCATTCCTGCTCGCCTGGGCCGCCGAGGCCGCCCAGAAGGACATCTCCGGCGCCCTCGCCATCGCGCTGCTGGCGCTGATCGCCGTGCTGCCGGAGTACGCCGTCGACCTCTTCTACGCCTTCCGGGCCGGCTCCGACCCCGACTACCTGCACTACGCCGCGGCCAACATGACCGGCTCCAACCGGCTGCTCCTCGGCTTCGGCTGGCCGTTGGTGACGATCGTCGGGATCCTGGTCGCGCGTCGGGCCCTGCGCCGGACCGGCGAGCGGCCCGCCCACTACCTCCAGCTGCCCAACGACAGCCGCTTGGACATCGGCTTCCTGGCGATCCTGGCCGTCATCGCCTTCGCGATCCCGCTGATGGCCGGCATCCCCGTCTGGTTCGGCGTGCTGCTCATCGTGATCTTCGGCCTCTACCTGTGGCGCGCCGGCCAGGTCGTCGACGACGAGGAGGAAGAGTTCGTCGGGGCCTCCGCGCTGATCGTCGAGATGCCGCAGACCTCCCGCCGCATCACCGTCATCGCCCTGTTCGTCATCTCCGCGACGATCATCCTGATGTCGGCCGAACCCTTCGCCGAATCACTGGTCGCCTCCGGATCGGCGCTCGGCATCGACAGCTACTTCCTGGTGCAGTGGCTGGCGCCGCTCGCCTCCGAGGCACCCGAATTCATCATCGCCGTCATGTTTGCCCTGCGCGGCAAGGGTGCGGCGGCGATCGGCACCCTGATCGCGTCGAAGGTCAACCAGTGGAGCCTGCTGGTCGGGTCGCTGCCGGTTGCGTACCTCGCCGGCGGTGGCTCCACGACGCTGGCCCTGGACGGCCGCCAGGTCGAGGAGTTCACGCTGACCGCGACCCAGACCCTGCTCGGCGTCGCGATCATCCTCGCGCTGCGCTTCCACCTGTGGTCCGCGATCGGCCTGGCCGCGCTGTTCGCCGTCCAGTTCATCGTCACCGACACCACAGGACGCTGGATCCTCAGCATCATCCACGCCGTGGCCGCGCTGGCGTTCCTCGTTGCGCACCGCCGCGACATCGCGCCGACCTTGGCTGCGCCGTTCCGCAGCCAGCGCGCCGAGCCGGCCGAGCGTACGGAGGAACTTGTCCGGACCCGCGACTAGCATGAGCGCCGTGACCGAGCCCGCTGTGAGCAGGATGGTCGAGGACTACCTCACCCTGATCTGGAAGGCGTACGCCTGGCCGGGCGGGGAACCCTCGACCACCGACCTGGCCGTCCAGCTGGGCGTCACCCCCTCCACGGTGTCGGCGAACCTCAAGAAGCTCGCCCGCGACGGCTACCTCGACTACGAGCCCTACGGGAAGATCACGCTCACCGAGCCGGGGCGTCGGATCGCGGTCCGGGTCGTACGCCGCCACCGCCTCATCGAGGCCTATCTGGTGGCGGCCCTCGGGTTGGGCTGGGACGAGGTCCACGACGAGGCCGACCGGCTCGAACACGCCGTCTCCGACCTGGTGCTGGACCGGATGGATGCGGTGCTGGGACACCCTGCCTTCGACCCCCACGGCGACCCGATCCCGACCCCCAACGGTGAGGTCCCCGCCGACGACAGCCGCGCTCTGGTCGACCTGCCGCCCGGCGTACCGGGACGGATCACCCGGGTCTCGGACCGGTTCCCAGAGGTGCTGCGGCATCTCGCCGGGCACCAGCTCACGGTCGGGGCGGAACTGGTGCTGCGCGAGGTACGCCCGGCGGTCGCGATGGTCGTGCTGGAGGTCGGTGAGGCCGTGGTCGAGCTGAGCCTGACCGCTGCGGCCGCGGTCCGGGTGCGTCTGGACTGAGGGCGTACGCCGCGCGATGCCCACTCACAGGAAGCGCACAGACTGACCACAGCGGACCCACAGAGCCGCGCTGCACGCTGGTGATCACCAAGCAAGGGAATCACCACGAGGAGGGTCACGATGACCAACCAGCAACCCGAGTTCGAGGGGCGACCGCTCGCCCGACCAGAAGACGACATCGAGGACCAGGGCGCCGCATTCGACGCGGTCACCCTGCTGACCCGGCGGCGGGTGCTCGGCGCCCTCGGCATCGGGGTGGGCACCGTCGCGTTGGCGGCGTGCGGCACCGCCGCGACGGGGGAGTCGTCCGGCGGCGGCTCGTCCTCGTCCTTCACTTCTGGCTCGAGCACCAGCAGCACCGGCGCGACCGTCAGCGCCACCGAGGAGATCCCCGAGGAGACCAACGGTCCCTATCCGGCCGATGGCACCCAGGACCTCAACATCCTCACCGAGTCGGGCATCGTGCGGCAGGACATCCGCACCAGCCTCGACGGCGGTGCGACCGCCGAGGGCGTCGAGCTGACGATGACCTTCGTCCTCGCTGACATGGCGGGCGGTGACCAGCCCTTCGAGGGGGCCGCGGTGTACGCCTGGCAGTGCGACGGCGTGGGGCGCTACTCGATGTACACCCAGGGCGTGGAGGATCAGACCTGGCTGCGCGGCGTACAGGTCGCCGACGCCGAAGGATCGGTGAGCTTCACCACGATCGTGCCCGGCTGCTACTCGGGCCGCTGGCCCCACATCCACTTCGAGGTCTATCCCGACCTGGACTCGGCCACCGACGTCGAGAACGTCATTGCGACCTCCCAGGTCGCCTTCCCCGAGGACATGCTCACCGAGATCTACCAGCTCGCCGAATATGACGGCTCGGCCGACAACATGACTGGCGTCGGGTCGATGCAGGATGACGGCATCTTCGCCGACAGCTACGAGCTGCAGACCCCAGTCATCACCGGCAGCATCGGCGAGGGCTACGTCGCCACCCTCCCGGTCGGGATCGACACCACGACCGAACCGTCCAGCGGTGGTGGCGGGGCGCCCGGCGGCGGAGGCCCGGGCGGTGGCGGACCTGGTGGGGGTGGCCCCGGCGGTCGCCAGATCGTCTCGAGCAGGTGACGTACGCCCTCAATCCCGGCGTGCCCTCAGCGGCGGCGTTGGGTGTAGGCGTACTGCTCCAGCAGGCGCGGGGCGGCTCCCAGTTCGACGGCGGCCAGATTGGCCCACGACGGATTGGTCAGCAGGGCCCGGCCCAGGAAGACCGCATCAGCGCCACCGTCGGCCACCAGGTCGTTGGCGGCAGCAGGGTTGGTGATCCGGCCCACCGCCGCCACGTTGGCGCCGCTGTCGCGGCGGATGGTGCGGGCGTGGCGGGTCTGATAATCCACCGCGTCCGGAATGGCTGCCGGCACCAGGCCTCCGCTGGAGGCATCATTCAGGTCGGCGCCGCGTTCGGTGGCCAGCCGGGCCAGCTCGACGGACTCCTCGACGGTCCAGGCCGGCGTGCCGTCAGCCTCGGTCACCCAGTCCGTCGACGAGATTCGGATGAAGACCGGCACCTCGGGGCCTACGGCGTCGCGGACCGCGGCGAGGACGTCCAGCAGGAAGCGGGACCGGCCGCCGAGGTCGCCGCCGTACTGGTCGGCGCGACGGTTGGTGAGGGGTGAGAGGAAGGAATGCAGGAGATAGCCGTGGGCGGCGTGGATCTCGACGACCCGGAAGCCGGCCCGGATCGCCCGGCGAGCGGACTCCGCCCAGGCCTGCACCAGACCGCCGATCTCGTCGGCGGTGAGTTCGGTGGGCTGCTTCAGGCCGGGGAAGGGCTCGCCGGTCGGACCGACCGGATCCCAGCCGCCCTCGTCGTTGGGCAGCACTCCGCCGCCTGCCCACGGCTGGCGGGTGGAGGCCTTGCGGCCGGCGTGGGCCAGCTGGATCGCCGGGACGGCGCCATTGGCCTCGATCGTCGCGGCCAGGCGGCCCATCGCCGCCTCCTGCTCGTCGGTCCACAACCCCAGGTCCCAAGCGCTGATCCGGCCCTCGGGGCGTACCGCAGTGGCCTCGACCATCACGAGACCGACCCCGCCCGCAGCCCGCGCACCGTAGTGCCCGAGGTGAAACTCGTTCGGGGCGCCGACCTCTGGGCCCGCGTTGGCGGCGCTGTACATGCACATCGGCGACATCCAGACCCGATTGGGAATCTCCAGCTTGCGCAGTCGCAGCGGCGTGAACAGGTCAGTCATCAATAAGATCCTTCGTTACTGGGTCGGGGCCACAGCCGCAACGTCGAGGATCGGGGTTCTGTTCCCAGCGGCGTACGCCCTCAGCCGCGGCTGGATCTATCACGGTGGCCGAACAATGTCAGTGGGCTCGGTTACCATTTTTCTCGCGGGGCACCTTCGCCCCAGAAGGGTGGGGGTCGTGAGCGACGAACTTGAGATTTTCAGTGACGGCGACGGACTCGCTGTCATCGGCGATGCCGCTGTTGTTGACCGTTTCCTGTCGTCGGCGGGGGTGCCGTCGAAGGACCTGCAACTGCAGAAGAGGCTTGGCTCTGCGATGAAGTCGGGCTCCGGGCTCGCCCAGACCGGCTCGCAGGTCGCAGCCGAATCCGGTCGGTGGATCAAGCTCACTGAGGACTCCGCCAAGGCCCTCAAGATCAGTCGGACGATGACGGGCTCGTCGGACGGCGTCGCGCGCACCATCCTCACTGATCCCAAGGGCAAGATCACCAAGATCTTGGAGTTCACCAAGCCGGGTTCGGTTGGGTCGATGCTGACCAACCCGGCCATGTTGGCGGGTGCGGCGGGGATCATGGCTCAGCTCGCAATGGAGCAGACCATGGAGGAGATCACCGAGTATCTCGAAGTCATCGACGAGAAGGTCGACGACATCCTGCTGGCGCAGAAGAACGCCGAGATCGCCCAGATGATCGGCGTCGGCCGGGTCATCGACGATGCGATCCACAAGCGCGAACACGTGGGCCGCGTCTCCGAGGTGACCTGGTCCAACCTCCACGGCGCTGCCCAGACCATCGCCACCACGCAGGCGTACGCCCTGTTGATGCTCGATGGCATCGCGAAGAAGATGGAGACGAAGTCAGCGGTGGGGGACCTCGCGAAGATTGCCGGCGCTGCCGAGACCACGGTCGAGGAGTGGCTCGCCGTGATCGCGCGCTGCTTCCAGCTCCAGGACGGCCTCGACATTCTTGAGCTCGACCGGGTGCTGGACTCCAGTCCCGATGATGTCGATCGCCACCGCACGGCACTCAAGGCGGCGCGCGCCAAGCGGCGTGACGACATCTCGGCCGTCACCTCGCGCCTGCTGTCGCGCATGGATGCTGCCGTGACAGGCGCCAATGAGAAGGTGCTCTTCAACCCACTCAAGGCGGGCCGAGTGGTGCGGTCAGGCAACGAAGTCGCCAACGACGTTGTCGTCTTCCACCAGAAGCTGGGCATCGACGATGACCGGGCCACCATCGAAGCGCGATCGTGGCGTTCGGCGGCGGGCGAGGTGCGGGACGGCGCGGTCGGCGCGACCGAGCGAGGCGTCAAGGCGATCGGGCGCTTCGGTAGCAAGGCAGTTGACGGCGCGAAGTCGGGCACCGGGAGGCTACTGGTGGGTGCCGGGGAGCGCCTCCAGCGCCGGGGGAAGGATGACGCCTCGCCCGAGCTGGATTCCGCTCCCGAAGGTCCGGCGCCGGACCAGGCTGAGTCGGCTGAGTGAACTGATCCCGCGTCGCCACCAGCCTCAACTGCATCCTGTTGGCCGGATTGTCGTCAGCCGCGGCTGGGCTGGCAGAAGCGCAGGGTGTTGCCAAACGGGTCGATGACCTGGATGGTCGGGCCGCCCGGGGCGTCAGTGTCGATCCCGGGGCGCAGGCGGCGGTGGGGCCGGGCGACCAGTTCGGCGTGGAAGGACTCGGCGTCGGCGATCGGGATCCACACGACGGTGCCCGGCGTACCGTCCCCGTGGTGCTCGGACAGGTCCAGCACCGTGTCGCCGCGGCGGATCCGCGCATAGAGCGGCAGGCCGGGCTCGAAGCGGTGTTCCCACTCGATGCCGAAGCCGAGGTAATCGACGTAGAACTCGGTGGCCAACGCCACGTCCTGGATGCGCAGCACGGGGACGGCGGGGCCGGAATCAGTGGTCATGGGGAGCGCCTCCTGGTTGCCGTCAGCTTAGAGCCTCGCGCAGTTGCCCACCCTGCAGCAGGAGGGTGCGATCGAAGTTGTCCGCCTCGAGGGAGTCGTCGTGAGTGATGAGGAGCACCGCGGCGCCCCGTTCGGCAGCGGCCCGGACCGCCGCGATCACCCGCTGGGCGGCCGCGTGGTCGAGCGCTGAGGTCGGCTCGTCGAGGACCAGCACCTCAGGAGCCACGCTGAGCGCCCGCACCAGCGCGAGCCGCTGGCGTTGCCCACCGGAGAGCTGGTGGGGCCGCCGCTCCAGTAGGTCAGGGCTCAGATCCAACGCGGCCAGTAGCGTGGCTGGGTCGATGTTGGGTCGCGTGTCGTGCAGAGACTGCCGGATGCTGCGCCGCGGATTGAAGGCGTCATCGGCGGACTGCCGCACCAGCTGAAGGGCCCGCCGCTGCGCCACCGTACGGTCCCGGAGCCCGCTTGGTAGCGGCGCGCCGTGCAACTCGAGGGTGCCCGCCCGCAGCGGCAGCAACCCTGCGATGGTGCGCGCCAGGTTGGTCTTGCCCTCGCCGCTGGGCCCGCGCAGCGCCGTGATCTCGCAGGCCCGCAGGTCCAGGTTCACTCGTTCGGCGATGGTGTCGCCGGCGGCACTGACCAGCGTGGCGTCGCGCAGCGCGAGGACGCTCTGAGCCGACCGTGCCGGCGTACGCCGCTGCCTCGCGGTTGTCGCTGCAACGACGGGGGCCAGGTCGTGGATGTCGCAGCCCAGCGTCTGAGCAGCGGCCCGGTCATGGGTCACGAGCAGCAGGGCCGAACTGAGCTCGCGGGACAGATCACCGAGCACTTGGAGCACCTGCCGGCGCGATTCGGGGTCGAGCCCCGCGGTCGGTTCGTCCAGGACCAGTAGCGGCCGATCCCGCACCAGCGCCCGCGTCAGCGCCAGCCGACGTTGCTGACCTCCTGACAGCTGCCACGGGCGTCGGCGGAGAAACTCCCGAGACGACGGCAGCCCCACCATCGCGAGCACCTCGGTCACCCGCTGCCGGTCCCGGCCCGGCGCGGCCTCGCGCACCAACGCCCCGACCCGCATCGTCGGCGTCAGGCTCCCGCCGGCATCCTGCGGCAGGGTAGCGATGGTGCGGATGATCCGGGCCCGGGTGTCCCGGGCCCCGGGTCGATGGACGGCGCCGTCGAGCCGGATCTCGCCGGCGTACTCGAACCCCGGCGGCAACGTGTCGAGGATGGCGCGCAGCAGCGTCGTCTTGCCTGACCCGGACGGCCCCATCACGGCGAGCCGGTCCCCGAGCGATACTGCGAGGTCCAGCTTGTCGAGGAGCACCCGACCATCGGGCGCGGTGAGGCGTACGCCATCGCAGGCCAGCAGCGTCACGGCCGCGCTCCTTCCGCCTCGCCGGCGCGTTCAGCGACCAGCGCCAACCCGGAGACGCAGACCACCAGGGCCAGGCCCGGCGCCACGGATGCCCACGGGTTCAGCGGAAACCCGGTGATGTTGTCGCGGATGGCGCTCGCCCAGGTCTTGCCCAAGCCGGCCGCGAAGCCGAGGAAGCTGAGCGCCGCCACCAGTTGGATCGCGGCCAGGAAGCGCAGCGAGGTCTCGGCGATGATGATGGCGGCCAGCCCCGGGACGATGTCCCGCACCACGATCCTCCACGGTGGGTCTCCGAAACCGGAGGCCGCCTCGACCCACCCGGCGCGACGCAGCTGCGCGGTCGCGGCCGACAGCACGCGTACGACGATGACCACCGCCCCGAGCACGACGGCGACCACGATCGACACCGGAGTGGCGCCGAAGCCGAGCACGACCACCAGGGTCACCACCACCGGCGGAACGATCACGATCACGTCCCCGGCCCGCGAGACGGCCGACCGTACGCCGGCCGGGGCCAGACCGAGCAACACCCCGATGCCGAGCCGAGCACCGCGAGGACCAGCGCGGCCACTGCGGGCACGCCGAACGTCGCCGGTGCGTGGGCCAGCAGCTGGCCGAGCACATCGTTGCCGAGCGCATCGGTGCCCAGCAGATGCTCGGCATCGGGGGCCCGATAGGGCCGGGTGCGCCCCTGCGGCAACAATCCCGACAGCAGCGGCGCGCAACCGACGAGCACCAGGATCGCGGCCATCGCGATCAGCGGACGAAGTCGCTTCATGACGCCGCCAGCCGCGGGTCGATCCGCACGGCGAGCCGGTCGCAGACGAACACCGCCACCGCCACGACAGCCGCGAGCACCGTCACGATCGCGGTGGCCACGGTGACGTCGCGGTTGCCGACCGCTTCGGTCAGCAGCGACCCGATGCCGGGATATTCGACGAGCTGCTCGACGATCACCGTGCTGCCCACCAAGACGGCCACCATCCAACCGAACAGCTGCACCAGCGGCGCCAAGGCCGCCGGCAGCAGATGCCGGAGGACCACGCTCGCCTCGGACACGCCCAGCAGCCGCGCGGCGCGGACGTGGGGCGCATCCGCCTGCCGGGCCACCGCCGCCGCCGGGTGGCGGGCGATCCAGATCGTGATCGGGATTGCCAGCGCGAGCACCGGGATGACCAAGATCTCCGGCCGACTCACCGCCGTCTGGCCGGGCGGGACCAACGACAGGGCCGGCACTAGTCGCCATGACAGCGCCAGCAGCCCGACCGCCACCGCGCCGATGACGAAGTCCGGGACCGCACTGGCGTTGATCAGGGTGGCGTACGCCCAGGCCCGGCCCCGGCGTACGCGCCCGACCAGCGTGCCGAGGCCGATCCCGACGACCAACGCGATGGTTGCGGCGATGCCGGCCAGCAGGGCGGAATCGGCCAGCCGGGACAGCACCAGGCCGGTGATCGGTTCGCCGGTCAGCGCGCTGGTGCCGAGATCGCCGGTGAGCAGGCCGACCAGCCAGTCGCTCAGCTGTTCGGCGACCGGCCGGTCCAGGCCGAGGCGGGCACGCAGCTCGGCGAGCCGCTCGGGGGTGGCGTTCGGGCCCAGGATGCGAACCGCGGCATCGCCCGGCAGTAGCGTCACTGCCAGCCAGGTCAGGCTGCCGGCCAAGACCGCACTGACGGGCACCCACGCGGCGCGGGCGACCAGGCCTACACCGCGTGTGCCGGCCATCACCGGGTGAAGGTGGCGCTGCTGAAGATCGGTACGCCCTGGGACAGATAGACGCCCTCAAGGCCCGGCGGGTGGGCGCTGAGCACCGCCTGATAGCCCCACAGGATGGTGCCGCCGTCGTCCCAGATCTGCCGTTGGGCCCGGTTGAACAGCTCGGTCCGGGCGGCGGCGTCCGCGGTGGACTGGGCCTCCAGCAGCAACGTGTCGAAGTCTGCTGGGGCATAGCCGGAGATGTTGAAGAAGCCGGTTGAGCCACCGAAGCTGCCCAGGTAGGCGCCGGCGTCGCGGTTGATGTAGTACATCGACTGCAACGGGGTGGACAGCAGCACCTCGAAATCGGCGAAGAAACTGGTCGGATCGGCCGGTTCGAGCGTAGCGTGCACCCCGACTGCCGCGAGCTGCTCGGCGTACAGCTCCGCCGCGCGGGTCAGTCCGGGCGTGACCTCAGCGGTCCGGATGGTGACCTCACTGACACCCGCCTCGGCGAAGAGTTGCCGGGCCCGCTCAGGGTCCTGGCCGCGCTGCGGGATGGCGGTGTTGTAGCCCGCCAGGCCGAGCCCGACCAGGTCGTTGCCGACGAAGCCTTCCCCGAGGAAGACGATGTCGACCAGCTGCTGCCGATCGATGGCGAGCTTCATCGCCAGTCGGACCCGTGGGTCGTCGAACGGCGCCTGGTGCACGTTCATCTCCAGGCCCATCACCTGCGAGTCCCCCTCGCCGCCGCGATGGATCACGACGTCGGGGTTGCCGGCTTCGGCCTGCACGATCACCGGATCCACCCGGGTCGCGAAGTCGATCTCGCCGCTCTTGAGGGCATTCATCCGGGTTTGCGGATCACCGATCACGATGATCTCGAGGCGCTGAATCGATGGGATGCCGGCGCGGTGGTCATCACGGGCTTCCAGCACGATCTGCTCGCCGGCGGCGTAGCTGACGAGCCGATAGGGACCCGACCCGATCGGATTGGCCCAGTCGTCGAATCCGTCCGGAAAGACGAAGGAGGCGAAGGCCAGGATCGTGGTGACGAAGTCGCCGCGGGGCCGGGTCAACGGCACCACCAAGGTCTGGTCGTCGACGATCCGCAGACCTGCCACGTCAACGTCCTGGTAGAAGCTGGCGTAGTTGGGGCTCGCGATCGGGTCGGCGTGCAGGGCGAGGCTGTACGCCACGTCGGCCGCGGTCACCGGGCGACCGTCGCTGAAAGTGGCGCCGTCGGCGAGCGTGATCGTCCATTCGGTGGCGTCGGCGTTGGACGTGATGTCGTGGGCGAGGGTCGGATGGGCGACGCCGTCGCGCAATTCGACCAGCATCTCGTAGAGGTGCCCGACCGCGATGTAGTCGGCGAACCCGTTCACGGTGAGTGGAGCCAGGCTGTCGGTGGTGTTGCCCAGCGCCCCGATCCGCAGCGTGCTCTGCGGGCCGCCGGTGGCTTTGGGCGTACGCGCGCAGCCTCCCAACGCCAAGCCGGTGGCTGCCGCGCCCGCGATCAGGGCGAACGTCCGTCGTTTCATGTGGGTGTCCTTGTCGGTCGGTTCACTGCTCAGCCGGTCCGGCGAGCAAGCCAGTAGGTCGTCTCCGGCAGCCGGCTCAGGGCGAAGCCGTGGGCGCGCATGTGCTCGCGCACCTGCTGGTGCGAGGGGTGGTGAAACTTGGTCTCGGTGGTCTGCTGCTCGATGACCGCCTCGCCGTCGAGGGTCTGATAGGTCATCTGCCACCGCATCGTTTCGCCACCTGCCGGCGTACCTTCGGCAAACCCGCGGTAGCGCAGCGCACCCAGGTGGGTGTCGGCGAACGGGTAGCGGGGCACCTCGGTGGGGTATTCCGGCAGTTGAAGGTCCAGCAGGATCGCCGCGTCCGCGGGCAGCCGGGTCGCCAGCCGGGTGACCAGATCGGTGCGTTCGGACGGGGCGAAGTGGCCGAACACGCCGAGCATGATCACGCCGCTGAGGTGGTCGGGAAGCGGGGCGGTCAAGGCACCCTCGGGGCGTACGGTCACCCGATCCCGCCAGTCCGGCCGGACTGCGAGCCGGCCGATCGCCAGCGACCGCATCGCATCACTGGGCTCCAACCCGATCGCCTGCGCGGTCGGGAGCATCGAGGACGTGGGCCAGGTGACGGCCGGATCCGCACCCGATGTCGAGCACCGCGCCGTGGTCGGGGTCAACCGTGGGCAGCCACTGGTCGATCGCCGCGACCTGCCCCGCCACGTACGCCTCGGCGATCAGGTCGTACGCGCCGGCGGTCGCCCGGTAGTCATCCGTCACAAGGCAGAACAATAATCATTCTCAATAAGGTGTCAAGCAGGGGCCTGGAGAGGGGAGTCGGCAGGTCACTTAATCACGCGCATATAATCAGCCATATGGACTGCGGCGACAGGAGTGGAACATGGCCATGACCAGCGTTGACCTGGATCCCGCGCTGATCGAGCGTGCTCGGGAACTGACGGGAGAGAAGTCCAACCGCGCGGTGCTCGACCTTGCCCTGCGTCGGCTAATCGCATCGAAGCAGAAGGGGGCGATGATCGACGGCATCGCCGAACTGACCGACCTTCCGGCCGAGCTTGGAGCTCCTATCGTCTCGCCGGTCACGTGACGGATTACTTGGTCGACAACTCGGTCTGGGCGAGGCTCGCGACTGGCGACCCCGGTATCACGGCCCGGCTGCGACGGATTGAGCAGACGCCGTCAGATCTCTTCGTGACCTGCCCGCCTCAGGTGCTGGAGTTCTGCCACAGCGCCAGGACACCGGCGGAGCACGCGCGGTATCGGGAACGGATCGGGCTGGGCTTCCCGCTCGAGCGTGCCCCGGATGAGTCCTTGGTCTTGGACTTGCAGACAGCCCTGTGGGAGGCCGGTCTGGTTCGGGCGGCCGGGGCCATTGATGTCCTGATCGCTGGCTACGCGATCGTCAATGGCGCGACGGTGCTGGCCTCCGACCACGACTTCGACCACATCGCCCGCGTGAGCGATCTTCGTCACGAGTACGTCCCGCCAGCGGAGCGCTGATGGAGGCGCGGCCACGGTCCACGCGAGCTCAGTCGTTGTCACCCACCGTCGCGCGGGCGAAGTACTGTCGGTCATATCGGCGTGCGTCATCGCCCAAGGCGAGAGTGTCGGCGGGGGGACCTATTGACGACGACTGCAGCACCGACGCCAAGCGCGTAGACGACCGTTGAGTCGAGATCTGGTGGAGCCAAGGGGACTCGAACCCCTAACCCTCTGCTTGCAAAGCAGATGCGCTACCAATTGCGCCATGGCCCCGCAGCACGTCGTGCCGACCACACAGTCTACGTCAACCGTGGCGTACATGCCCAACGTGCGACCTGTGCGACGCTGTTGACCCTGCCGAGGCCCGGGCCTAGGGTCGATCTCGCCGCACAGCGGATGTGCGGCTGCCAACGCAGGAGTGCCCCCGTGCGCAACGTCACCGTGTCCCTCGTCTCCGGGCGCGCCACCCAGATCCCATCCGCGACCGTCGGCCCCGCCGAGCTGGACCTCATCGTCGAGCACTGGACCGGCCGCATCGCCCAGGTCCTGCCCGACCGCCCCGACATCGTTGTGCTGCCCGAAATGTTCGACCGACCCCAGATCAGCGCCGAGCCGGCCCCCCGATTCCTGCGCGGGCAGGACCTGGAGGCCTTCATCCACGCCAAGGGCAGCCACGTACGCGACGCGCTGGCCGGGCTGGCCGTGGCGCACCACACCTACATCACCTACCCGAGCTACCGCGTCGCCGACGACGGCGCGATCTACAACTCCCTGGAGATCATCGGCCGCGACGGCGCCGTGGTGGCGACCTACGACAAGATCGTCCCCACCCTGGGCGAGATGGCGGGGTTCATCCGCCCGGGCCACGAGGTGATGGCCGCCGAGCTCGACTTCGGCCGGATCAGCGCCGCGATCTGCTTCGACCTCAACTTCGCCCAGGTCCGCGCGGCCGTCGCGAAGGTGAAGCCCGAGCTGGTGCTCTTCCCCTCGGCGTACCACGGCGGTTTCGTGCAGAGCCAATGGGCGCTGGACACCCGGGCGTACTTCGCCGGCTGCGTCTATCCGCCCAACCGCAGCACCATCGTCAACCCGGCCGGGACCGAGATCGCCTCCACCAGCACGTACGACTTCCTGCTCAGCCACACCATCAACCTCGACTACGTCGTCGTGCACCTGGGCTACAACGAGGACAAGCTGGCCCGGCTCAAGGCGGCGTACGGACCCGACGTCCTCATCGAAGACCCCGGCCTGGTGGGGATGGTGGTGCTGTCGAGCCGTACGCCCGAGCGGACCGCCCGGGAGATGATCGAGGAGTTCGACATCCAGGACCTCGACGGCTACTTCGCCGACAGCACCGCCCACCTCGAGGGCGTCGAGATCGGCGTCCAGGAGTTCTGAGCGGGTCGTGCTAACGGGACGGCCTGCGTCTGACCTCGAGTCCTCGGCGGCCGACCGGTTTGCGTCACCACAGGATGCGGTGGTTGCGCAGGCCGAATCGGCCCTTTCGCCTGCACAACTACAGCATGCTGTGGTTGCGCACCGATCCCTCCCGTCGGCGGCTCAGACCGGGGGTCGAGCAGATCGCGCGCACTACGTGCAGTCGATTGCCCAGACCCCCCGAAAACCGGCCGTGGCGCGAATCGACTGCACGTCTTGCGCGCGATGCCCGCCTACGCCGGTTGCGGCTGGTCGGGGTGCGGCTCGTCGCCGAGCTCGGCCTGCAGATCCCAGAGCTGGCGGGTCAACGTGCGGCGGATCTCGGCGTACGCCGGGTCGTGGGCGACGTTGTGGAGCTCTTGGGGGTCGGAGCGCAGGTCGAAGAGCTCCCATTCGGGGACGAACCGGCGCTGCGAGGAGCCCGGGTGTCCCATCCCGTCGTTGTAGAAGTAGACCAGCTTGAAGTCCTCGGTCCGTAGCCCGTAGTGGGCCAGCACGTGCGCCTCGACATCGTCGTTCTCGTAGTAGCGGTAGTAGATCGCGTCCTGGGTCGGATCGTCTGATCCGCACAGCTGAGGAAAGAAGCTCAGCCCCTGCATCCCCTCGTGCGGTTCGACGCCGGCCGCGTCCAGGATGGTGCGCGCGAAGTCGACGTTGGAGACCAGCTGCGTCACGGGCGGACCCGGCTCGATGCGGCGCGGATAGCTGACCAGCAGCGGCATCTGGATGGACTCCTCATAGATGAACCGCTTGTCGAACCAGCCGTGATCGCCGAGGAAGAAGCCCTGGTCGGAGCTGTACATGTAGAGCGCGTCCTCGATGTCGCCGCGCTGCTCCAACCACGCGGTGACCCGCCCGACGCTGTCGTCGATCGCCGCCACACAGTCGAGGTAGTCCTCCATGTAGCGCTGGTACTTCCACCGCACCAGCTCGTCCCGGGTCAGGTCCGGCGGCGGATCCTGCTTGAAGTCGTTGGTGGTGAGGTGGTCCACCACCCGCAGCGCCGCCATCGACGCCGCCGAGGACCGGGTCGAATAGTCGTCGTCGAAGCTCGCCGGCAACGGGATCGGATCGGTGTGCAGCCCAGCGTGAGCCTCGTCGGGCTGCCAGTTGCGGTGCGGCGCCTTGTGATAGATCAACAGGCACCACGGATCGTCGCCCTCCAGCGAGTCGACCCAAGCCATTCCGCGCTCGGTGAGGATGTCGGTGACATACCCCTCGACGACCTCCACCCCGCTTGGCGAGAGCAGCTGCGGGTTGAAGTATTCACCCTGCTTGCGCAGCACCTCCCAGTGGTCAAAGCCCTGTGGATCGTGACCCTCACCCTCACCCAGATGCCACTTGCCGACGATTCCGGTGCGGTAGCCCTGCGCCTGCAACTGGCTCGCGAAGGTCGGAAGCGACGCATCAAAGGTCGAATGCAGCGTGGTCACCCCGTTGAGATGGCTGTGCTGACCGGTCAACAGTGAGGCGCGCGAGGGCGTACACACCGCATTGGTGCAGAAGCAGGAGTCGACCCGCCGGCCCCGTTCGCCGATCGCGTCGATGTGCGGCGTCTGGGTGACGACCGAGCCGTACGCGCTGATCGCGTTGGCGGCATGGTCATCGGAGAGGATCAGCAGGATGTTGGGTCGACGGTCGGTCACGATTCTCCTTCTCACCGGGCGATCAGGTGAGGGACATCAGGCGGGGCAGCTGCGCCTCGGCCAGGTCGAGCAGGTACGCCGCGGCGGTCACCAGATCGCCGCGGGGCTCGGTGGGGTAGGGGTCGGTCGAGGCGCGCCAGTCCTCCTCGATCCGGCGGATCTGCTCGCGCAGTAGCTCGGGGTCCGGGTCTCCGGAAGTAAGCCAGTCCACCCACGCCTGCCATCGCGGCAGGTGCAGGTCCACCAACGACCCGGCCCAGTGCCGGGCCGAATAGTCGTGCAGTCCGCTGTCCTGACTGCCCCAGACACTGATCAGCGAGCGGGCATCCCACTCCAGCGCATCCGCGAGCTGCTCATCGGTGCCGGCAACCTCCCGCGCAGCGGCGATCCACCGGCCCACCAACAGCTCCGGTCGGGTCGCTGCCACCGCGTCCACCGCACCTACCAACGCCTCGACGGCCTGGCCCTCGGCGCGTATCTCGGCGGCATCGGCGGCCGCGGCGATGGCCCGCAGCGGCGCCCGGGTGGCCTGCGCGCCGACATGGATGGCGACCTGGGCCAAGTCGTGACCGAGTGCAGCGGGACTGTCCGGGCCGAGCAGGGGGAGCAGCCGGCGTACGGCTCCGGCGAGGGTGGGCAGCGCCGCGAGCATCTCGGGGTCGTTCTCGGCGTCAAGGTTGGCCGACGGCGGTCCGGTCCGCTCCGGCAGGGCCTCCCCGGCCAACCGCTGACTCGCGAAGGGCAGGCCCCGGTCCCAGGGACGGGCGATGATCGGTGAGGGGGTGGATCGGGTCCGGCCCGCGGCGTACAGGGTGTCGGCGAGCACCCGCCAGAAGTCGAGTGCCTCGGGTGCATGGGTGCCGTAGCGGCGCGCGGCGAAGTCGTCGAGCCACCGTGGCAGCCGCGGCATCGGTGACCAGACCGCACGGGTGGCGAGCTCATAGACCACGGCGTTCTCGTCGAGTGCCTCGGAGGTGATGCCAAAACCGTCCAGCCGGCCACGGGTACGCCGCTGGGCCGCTTCACGCATCCCGGCCAGATCGTCGTGGAGCCCGGCGAGGTCCCCGAACAGACCGAACCTGCCGCCGAAGGAATGGGCGAGACACCACAGCCACCGGCGCCCGTAGAGATTGCCGGTGGCCTGCCACATCGGCGCGTGTTCGCCCCACAAGTCCAGCAGCACCAGCCGCTCGTCGGGCACCCCGGACAGCAGCGCTCGGACCCGGTCCTCGGTCCAGTACGCCGACCGGTAGTGGAAGGGCCAGCCCTGCAACACCCAGATGGCCTCCGGATCCGCGGCGGTCATCGCCTCGAAGATCGCCCCGGCGTGGGCTGCCAGGTCGGCCGGCTCGGTGGTGGGTGGCACCGACTCGATGTAGGGATCGACCGCCCAGCGCTGACCCGCCCCCTCGGGATCGGCGCCGAAGATGTCCCGCTGACGGAGATAGAGCGCTGCGGCAGCCTCCCGGAAGAGGTCACTGCCAGGGGCGACCAATGCCGTACGCCAACCCTGCCACTCGATGGTGGTGTCGGACCCGGCGAGGGGCTCCGGCAGCTGACCGGCGAAGCCCGGCAGCACCACCGTCATGCCGAGTTCGCGTTCGCGTTCGGTGATCTGCTGGCCGAGCCGGGCCCGCTCCGCCAGCGCTGCGTCGGTCAACGCGGCACCCCAGTCGTGGGTGACGCCCATCGTGTGCCACGGCAGGAAAGCCGGCCCGCCGACATGCCGGGCGGCCTCGTCGCGGCCCATCCCGAGGTCGGTCAGCATCCCCACCAGCACCGTCTCGTGGCCGACCAGATTCAGCGGCGCGGTGACGCCGTGCAGCGCCATCCAGTCGATGTGACGCTCCCACTCGGGCCAGCCCCAGAAGGCCATCGTGTAGCCGAACACCACCGGGTTGAGGTGATAGCGGGTACGCAGGTGGGTCAGCAGCCGCCGCTCGGGCAGGTCCGGGATCGGCGCGCTCGCATCGATGACCCCGCCTGCCTCACGGAATACTGGCCCGTCCCAGGACAGGTCCGCGGCGAAGATCTCTTCCAATGCTCGCGCCAGGCCGACCCCGGCCGCAGCCGGGCCGGTCGCCGCGATCCGTACGACGCCGTCACTGGCGGCGATGGTGACCGCATCGGCCCCCGACTCGGAGGTCAGCGGGTCCAGCTGCAGTCGGTCGGACAGGCCCGGTACGCGCCGGCGTACCAACGCCTGCAGCCCGGCGAAGGGGTCCGGCATTGTCACGGCTCCTTCCGGTCACGGTCTTTGAATGTCACGGTTCCCGGCTCAACCGAGCCCGAAATGGTTCGATCACGGCCTCGTTGGACTCGTCCCCGTCGGCCCGGTTCATCGACCGCAGCACCGGCAGTCGTACGCCGCGGCCGGCTAACTCCGCCATCGCGGCGATGGTGAGCGAATGGATCAGCGTCGTCGCCAGGATCGTCGACACCGGGCCGGTTTCGGTGCCGTCGTCGAGGGTGAAGGTGACATCACCTTCGGGGGCGTGGGTGTCGATGACGATGTCGGCGACATCGATCAGTTTGAGTCCCTCCGGGTGGCGGGAGCCGCTTGCCTCGGAGTGGGGGCGGCTCGTGATCGCGACCACGGTCAGGCCGTCGCGGCGTACTCGCTCAGCCAACTGCACCGGGACCGGGTTGATGCCGGAGTTGGACACGATCACCACCACCTCGCCGGCGCGCAGATCCTGCAGATCGGCGATCGCATTGCCATAACCGGGCAGCCGCTCCACCCGCGACACCCGGGTCGGTTCCCAGGGCGCCAGGCCGGGGTCGTGGAGCAGATTCACCGGGGCCAGGCCGCCGGCCCGGAAGGTCGCGTCGATGGCTGGCAGCATCGAGTGCCCCGAGCCGAAGACGTGCAGGACCTCGCCGCGCTGCAGCGAGTCTGCGATCAGGTGGGCGGCAGCCTTCAAGGCATCGGTCTCGTCGGCGCCGCGGCCGATGAGCTCCATCACCTTGCTGCGATACGTCTCGAGAGCGGTCACAGGCCAGATGCTGGCATGCCCCAACCCCGCTGACCAGAGTTTCCAGACCACTGCGGTTGAAACAAAGCGATTCTGACCTGATTCTGTGTCGATGAGCAGACCAGAGCGTTGTCGTGACCGGACCACTGGTCTAGGCTCCCGCTCACCCGGAACGGTCCGGGATAGGGAAACGAGGAGGTGCCCGTGCGACCAGCTCGAATCGCCCATGACGTGCGGGACTCGATCGAAGCCCGCTACATCGTCGGCAGTGAGCCTTCGGCTGTGCTGCCGTCCGAACGCAAGCTCGCTGCCGAATTCGGGGTGGCCCGCGCCACCGTCCGCTCGGCGCTGGCGATGCTGCGCGACCAACAGCAGATCCGTACCCAGGCCGGTGGGCCGCCGGTGGTCGTCGACCCGCACCTGTCCAAGGCGCCACAGCTGAGTTCCTTCACCCAGGACGCGCTCGCCCGCGGCTGGCATCCCACCAGCAAGGTGCTGGAGGCCGAACGGGAGGTTGCCGACGTCAGCACCGCCCGCAACCTCGGCATCTCCCCGGGCAGCGCGGTGATTCGGATCCGCCGGCTGCGGGTCGCAGACCAGAGCCCAATGGCAGTCGAGGAGGTCTGGCTGCCCGACGAACTCTTTCCCGGGATCCTCAGCCACGACCTGTCCGGATCCCTCTACGAACTGTTCGAAACCACGTACCGCACCGCCGTCTATCGGCACGACCGACGGATCTCGGCCACCAACCTCGACCAGCCGTTGGCCGACCTGCTCGAGGTCCGGGCCGGAGCCGCGGCACTGTTCGCCACCCAGGTCGGCTTCGACCGGAGCGGACGCCGCCTCGAATTCGGCCGATCGATCTATCGCGGCGACCGATTCGACTTCACCACCATCACTTTCGCCGCCGCCCGGCGGCGTGAGCACAGCAACGCAGCACAGAAGAGGGGATTGTCATGAAGCGACGCACACTACTGGCGGGCAGCATGGGGCTGGCGGGTCTCGCCGTTGCAGGCTGCAGCACCGACACCGGCGGAAGCCCCGGTGGCGATGTCGACATCAACGACACCGAGATGGAAGCGACGATTGAGTTCGCCGCTTGGGAGTCCGACTTCGCCTGGGACGCCGTGATCGCCGGCTTCAACAAGCACTATCCGAAGATCACGGTGCAGATGACCAAGAGCCCGTTCAAGGAGTTCTTCACCCGGCTGCAGACCCAGGCCTCGGGCAACAACCTGCCCGACGCCTTCATGATGAACGGCCCCAACTTCCAGCTGTACGCCAGCAACGACAAGCTGGTCGGCTACGACAAGGCCGTCGAGGCGGGGGATCTGGACCTCGGCAACTATCCCGAAGCGATGGCCGACCTCTACACCTACGAGGGCACCCCGTACGGCATTCCGACCTCGTATGACTCGATCGGGCTCTGGTACAACGAGGAAATCTTCGGCAAGGCCGGGGTCGACGTACCGACCGCCGAGTGGACCTGGGAGGACCTCCACGCCACGGCCAAGGAGATCAGCGACAAGCTCAAGGGGGAGGGCATCTACGGCTTCGCCGGCGGTGCGTACAACCAGGAGCTGTTCTACAACCTGATCTTCCAGGCCGGTGGCGCGGTGCTCAACGAGGACTCCACCCAGGCGCAGTACTCCAGCGAAGGCAGCCGCGAGGCCCTGCAGTTCCTGCGCGACATGGTGGTCGACGGCTCCTCGCCGACCATCCAGACCACCGCTGACACCTCGCCGGACGAGCTCTTCAAGAGCGGGAAGGCCGCCATGGTCTACGGCGGCAGCTTCCGGGTGAAGGGGTACGCCGACTCCGCCGTCGGCGAGGTGATCCAGGTGGTGCCTCTGCCGATGGGCAAGCAGCGCGGCGTGGTGCTCCACGGTGGCGCTGTGGTCGCCAGTGCCGACAGCGACAACCGGGATGCGGCGGCCGCGTTCGCCGTCTACACCGGCAGCGAGGAAGCCCAGCAGATCATCGGCGAGTCCGGTGCCTCGATCCCCGCATTCAAGGGGACTGAGCAGGCGTACATCGATGCTCGCCCGCAGTGGGATCTGGGTATCTTCCCGGAGTCCGCCGAGGAGTACGGCTTCCCCTACCCGGTCTCGGCCAACACCCAGGCATGGCTGCAGGTGGAGAGTGACATGGTGCCCAAGATCCTCGCCGGTGACCTGTCGGTTGAGGAGGGGACGACGCAGCTGGACGAAAGGATCAACGCCCTGTTGGCCGAGGAGAAGAAGTGACCCAGGTGGCCACCGCTGAACCGGCCGCGCCGCCCCGTAAGCGGCGCGGTCGCAGCAGCGTCGCCAACCCGGATGGCCTGTGGCCCTGGCTGTTCGTGCTGCCGACGCTGCTCGGCCTGGCCATCTTCTACTTCTGGCCGGTGATCCAGACCGCGTACTACTCCCTCACCGAGTGGGGCGTCTTCGGCGGCACGGAGTTCGTCGGGCTCGAGAACTGGATCGGGCTGCTGCAGTCCGGCCAGGTGCCCCGGGCCTTGGCGAACACGTTGGTCTACACGGCCATGCTCTTGCTGGGGCTGCCGATCTCGATCTACATCGCGTCCCTGCTGAACCGGCCCGGGCTGCGGTTCGCTGGCTTCTATCGGGTGCTGTACTTCGCGCCGTTCGTCTCGATGCCGGCCGCGATCGCGCTGGTGTGGGGGATGATCTTCAACAGTCAGTACGGCATCCTCAACCAGTTCCTGGGGGTCTTCGGCGTGCCGCGGATCCACTGGACCTCCACCGAATGGCTGGCGCTGGTCGTCATCGGCGTGGTGGGGGTGTGGTCCTCGCTGGGCTTCAACATCATCATCCTGGGCGCGGGGCTGCGCGGCATCCCGGCCGAGGTCTACGAAGCGGCGAAGATCGACGGCGCATCGAACTGGCGTCAGCTCACCTCGATCACGGTGCCGCTGCTGAGCCCCAGCATCTTCTTCCTGACGGTGCTGAGCGTGATCCACGGTATGGAGCTGTTCGACCTGATCTTCATCATGATCGGTGAGTCGAATCCGATCCGGAGCGAGACCCAGTCGATGGTCTCGCTGTTCTACCGGGAGGCCTTCGTGGCCAACGACAAGGGCACCGGTGCGGCCATCGCCATCCTGCTGATGCTCATCATCGGGGTGCTGACGGCGATTCAGTTCTGGGCACGGAAGCGGTGGTTCAGCTATGAGTGAGACGCACACAGCGCCGGCGCTGCCGGCGCCGGGAGCGGGGCAGAAGGCCCGCAAGGTACGCGGCGGAGGGCGCGGTGGCAGCAACTGGTGGGCGCACATCGTGTTGTCGATCGGTGGCTTCATCATGGTCTTCCCCTTCCTGTGGCAGATCGTGATGTCGCTGTCGAGCACCGCCGAGGTCACCTCGGTGCCGCCGGCGCTGTGGCCCGAGGAACTGCGCTTCGAGAACTACGTCGAGGTGTTCCGGCAGGTCCCCTTCATGTCGCAGTTCTGGGTGTCGGTCCAGGTGACCGTGCTGACGGTGCTGGGTCAGATCGTGTTGTGCAGCTTGGCCGGGTATGCCTTCGCGCGGATGCGGTTTGTGGCGAGCGCGACGATCTTTGCGGTGATGCTGTCGATCCTGATGATTCCGAATCAGGCGTACCTGATCCCGCAGTATCAGATCGTCCAGAACCTGGGCTGGTTGGACACCGTGCAGGGCATCGTCATCCCGACGATCTTCAGTGCTTTTGGCACCTTCTTGATGCGGCAGTTCTTCGTGTCGATGCCGGCCGAGCTGGAGGAAGCGGCGCGGCTGGATGGTGCGAACTCCTTCCAGATCTTCTGGCGGGTGATGCTGCCGCTGGCCAAGCCCTCGATCAGCGCGCTGGCGATCATCACGACGCTGGCCGCCTGGAACAACCTGCTGTGGCCCTTGGTGGTCACCAGCCGGGCTGAGGACCGGCCCCTGTCGGTGGGGATCGCGTCGCTGAACGGGCAGTACGTCATCGACTATCCGGTGATGATGGCCGCCTCTCTGATGGCGATGGCGCCCATCCTGATCCTGTTCATCGTGATGCAGCGCCGGGTGATCGAGGGTCTGGCGCATTCAGGTCTGAAGGGCTGAACGGGCCGCCCCAAGGCGCAGGAACCGCTGGAACCACATCGCTGTTCTCCTAGGAAAACCGGCCCCCGTTTCTTCTGCGGTGGCCGTCGGAGGCCATGCGCACGACGGTCGCGCGCACTACGTGCAGTCGATTGCCGGAACCCTCCTGAAACGGGGGTCTGGCTGAATCGACTGCACGTCTTGCGCGCGGACCGGCCTCCGACGCCTTCCTATGATGAAGCGTGACCTACGCAGATGATGTGCAGACGCTGTTGGGGCTGGCCGACTCGCCTGATCCCCGGATTCGGGCCGCGGTGGCGGCTGGCGTTGCGGAACTACCTCCCGATCCCGAAGTGGATGCCGCCTTGGAGAGGTTGCTGAACGACGACGGCGACACCTTCGTGCTCGAACGCGCGTT
Source organism: Parenemella sanctibonifatiensis (assembly GCF_002250565.1). GTDB lineage: Bacteria > Actinomycetota > Actinomycetes > Propionibacteriales > Propionibacteriaceae > Parenemella > Parenemella sanctibonifatiensis. Next base: position 94,075 of record NZ_NMVJ01000007.1, on the reverse strand, counting down.
GGTGGCCTGTGCCCGCACCGGCATCCGGGGGTGGCGGCTGATCTGCGCCAACCCGCCTGCCGGTGCCGACGCGGAGCATCAGGAGGAGCATCGGCTGGCTGCGCTGCAGTACGGCCTGCGGCCCGAATGGTTGGTACGCCAGCAGGGCCGAGCGGCGCTGGTGGAACTGGCCTCCTCGGATCCGGATCCGGGCGTACGCGAGGAGGCCGCAGCGTTGCTGGAATGGGGGCTACTGGCCTGAAGGTCGTCCGCGCGCAGCGACTAGTCCCAGCGGCGCAACTACAGGATGCTGTAGTTGTGCAGGTCGGATCGGCGATTCCACCTGCGTAACTACAGCGTCCTGTGGTTGCGCGCCCCGGGCTCGGCCCGCCGCCGAAACTTCAACTTGTTGAGGAAACGTACGCCGGTGACCCCCACCTGCCTCCCACGCGCTCCCGCGGTGCCGGTCCGGCCCCGAAACGCAAGAACGGCGGCGTACCCGAAGGTACGCCGCCGTCCTGGTGCAGTCGGTGAACTGCGGACTAGCAGTGAATCAGCGCTGGGCGCGGGAGAAGCCGGCCTTCTCGGCGGCCTCTTCGGATTCGAACCACACGTCGGCGATCGTGCGGTCGTAGCCGCCCGACTCCTCGGTGTGGAACTTCATCGAACGCTCGTTGCCCTTGATGGTGAAGCCGGCCGGCGGCTCCTCGCCCACGTACGAACCGGGGCCGTACGCCGCCGCGGCACCGTCAACGATGGTCTCGTCAACCGCGTCATCGATCGTGCGCTCGCCCTTGGGCTCCGCGCCGGCGGTCGGGTCAGCCTCGCCGCCGTCGACCGGCGCGGAGCTGGCGGTGGACACCGTCGGGCCGGAAGGCTTGGCAGCAGGCTTCGGATCGGCCGGGGTGTACGCGGTCCAGGCCGAGTCGTCCTTGTTGAGGACGAACTTCTGGATCGCGAAGGCGACGCCGCCGATGGCGGCGAGGATGCCGGTCACGAGGAAGAACTTCTTGGCCTTGCTCTTCTTCTTCGGCGCCTCGACCTCACCCTTCAAAGCGGCGGCGGTGGCCTGGCCACGCTTGGTGGCCTCCTGCGCCAGCGGGTGGTCTGCGGCATCAGCGAGGATCTGCTGCAGCTTAGGGAGGACGTCCTCCTGGAGCTTGGCCCGGGCCGTGTCGACGGCCGGGGTCACCTTGTTGAGTGCGTCGTCGAGGTGGGGGGAGAGCTGGTCCATCGCCTGGCTGGCGGCGCGGGCGCCGCGCTGCTTGGCCTCGTTGGCGTACGGGCCGACCTTGTCGGCAGCCTGCTCCAGCAGCGGGCCCAGGTTGGACTTGGCGGCATCGACTGCGGCCTGGCCGCGCTCGGCGGCCGTGTGAGTGATCTCTGCGGCGGCGTTCTTGCGCTTCACTTTTCCTCCGAATGGTTGATGGGTCTCCCGATGGGAGTGACCACCACGGTACCGGGCGGCCCCATCGCTGCCGCCACCCCCCGGCGTACGCCACCCGCCGCGTACGCTGCCGCTGCCGCAGCCGTTGACCCGACATGAAAGACTGGCCAGCAATCCGGCGCGGCGTCCGGTCGCCCGGTTCAGCACCCAGGAGAGAAACCTGATGGCCAAGACCGCCACCCTGCACACCAACTACGGCGACATCGTGATCGAGCTGTTCGAGAACCATGCGCCCAAGACCGTCGAGAACTTCGTCGGCCTCGCCGAGGGCACCCAGGAGTACACCGACCCGCAGACCGGGGAGAAGAAGCGCGGCCCGTTCTATGACGGCGTCATTTTCCACCGCGTGATCTCCGGCTTCATGATCCAGGGCGGGGACCCGCTCGGCATCGGCACCGGCGGCCCGGGCTACGAGTTTGCTGACGAGTTCCATCCCGAGCTCTCCTTCAACAAGCCCTACCTGCTCGCGATGGCCAACGCCGGCCCCAACACCAACGGCTCGCAGTTCTTCATCACCGTTGCGCCGACCCCGCACCTCAACCGTCGCCACACCATCTTTGGTGAGGTCAAGGACACCGAGAGCCAAGACGTGGTGGACCGCATCGCCGCTGTCGAGACCGGCCCGCGGGACCAGCCGAAGCAGCCCGTCGAGATCCAGAGCGTCGAGATCGCTGGATGAGTACCTTTCGGGTCCCCGGCCTGGGCACCGGCCAACGTAGGCCCACCGGCACCCTCGTCATCGTGGCGGTGCTGGTGGGGACTGCCCTGGCCAACATGATCACCAGCGGCGTCTTTGCCCAGTTCATGGCCCTGGCCGCGGGACCCGTCGCCTACGGCGAAGTCTGGCGCGTCGTCACCTATGGCCTGATGGCCAGCAACGGGGGCATCACCGGACTGTTCGCCATGGCCCTCAATTCGCTGGTGCTCTACATGTTGGGCGCCCAGCTCGAGGCAACCTTCGGCCCCTGGCGTACGGTCGGCATCTATCTCACCGCCCTGCTCGGTGGCGCCGCCCTGCACGTGTGGTTGTCCCCGATCAACATCGGTGTCATCGGCCCTTCGGCCGGCATCTTGGCCATGTTTGCGGTCAACGCCGGTATCAAGCTGATGCAGAAGGAAGACATCCGCGGCGACGCGATCCTGATCGGCATCTTCCTGCTGCTGCACCTGGTATCCGGCGGTTCCTGGTGGGCCGTGCTCGGCGGTGTCCTGACCGGCGGCATCATCGGTGCCGGCTTGGCCTGGCGCCCGCCGGCCCCGCGCGATCCGTGGGACCGCAACCGTCGCCGCGTCCAGCCCGGCACCCGCCAGAACGCCATCATCGCCGGCGTTGCAGTTTTGGCGCTGATCGTCATCGCACTCCGCGTCCTCCAACTGCGCTGAGGCGTACGCCCACGGCCTGTCCTGCCGCCAACCCGGCGCAGGACAGGCCGTTGTCGTGTTCGGTGGTCACCAGCTGACCTCAACGCCGAGAAACAGGGTTACTTTGCAGATCCGCGCGTGGAGGGGCAGCTGACGACCAGATTCGCTGAGCCCCGCACCCGGGCGACAAGCGCTATAGTCACGGCCATTACACACGGGAGTCCGGTGCGCCGGGCTGAGAGGGAGGCCGCAGCCTTCGACCGTCGGACCTGATCTGGATCATGCCAGCGCAGGGAGGATCTCTTTCACCCGTGCCGTTTCATACCGGAAAGGCACTGCCATGTCTTCTGACGTCTCCACCGAGACCGAACCCACCACCGCCACGCCGCCCACCCGGGCCTGGCGTGTCATCGACATCGTCGTCGCCGCCGTCCTCGGCGTCGCCTGCGGTCTGATCTTCGTCGTCTGGAACTCCATCGGGTACGCCTGGTGGACCGCCATGTCGGCCATCACCCCCGGCCTGGCCGGCATCGCCACCGGCGTCTGGCTGCTCGGCGGCGTGCTCGGCGGCCTGGTGATCCGCAAGCCCGGCGCGGCCCTCTTCGTCGAGCTGCTGGCGGCGGTCGTCTCCACCCTGCTGGGGTCGCAGTGGTCCATCGAGACCGTCTACTCCGGCCTCGCGCAGGGCATTGGCGCCGAACTGATCTTCGCGATCTTCCTCTACCGCCGTTGGAACGTCAGCATCGCGATGCTGGCTGGCGCCGGCGCCGCGGTCGGTGCTTGGACACTGGAACTCTTCACCTCCGGCAACCTCGCCAAGGGCGCCGGCTTCCTGCTCACCTATCTGGGCACCTGTGTGGTCTCCGGTGCCCTGCTGGCTGGCCTGCTCGGCTGGATCCTGATGAAGGCGCTCGCCAAGACCGGCGCCCTCAACCGATTCGCCGCCGGTCGCGACGCCCGCGTCGAGGCGTGACCCCACTGGCAACGCCGATCACCCCGCTCGGAGTCGAGGCCCGCGGCTGGGGCTGGCGGCACGCCACCCGGCGTACGCCAGCCGTCGCGGACCTCGACTTGAGCATCCAGCCCGGCGAACGGGTACTGCTGCTGGGCGCCTCCGGCGCCGGCAAGTCCACCCTGCTCGCCGCCTTGGCCGGGGTGCTCGGCGGCCCCGACGAGGGCCACGAGACCGGCACCCTGCGGGTGGGAGGGAAGTCCCCGGACAGGCTGCGGGAGGACAACTCCAGCGGCCATGTCGGTCTGGTCCTGCAGGACCCGCAGGCCAACACGATCATGGCCAGGCTCGGCGACGACGTCGCATTCGGCTGCGAAAACCTGGCGCTGCCCCGTGACGAGATCTGGGCCCGAGTCCATGAATCCCTCGCCGCCGTCGGGCTGCGCCTCCCGCTGGACCGCTCCACCACCGAACTGTCCGGGGGGCAACGGCAACGCCTGGCGCTGGCTGGCGTACTCGCGATGCGGCCGGGCTTGCTGCTGCTCGACGAGCCGACCGCCAACCTCGATCCGGCCGGCGCCGAGCAGGTACGCCGGTCGGTCGCGCATGTGGTCGCCGCCACCGGCGCCACGTTGGTGGTGGTGGAACACCGCGTCGACGCGTGGCTGCCGCTGGTGGATCGGGTCGTCGTGCTGGCCCCGGGCGCTGGCGTCCTGGCTGACGGACGCCCCGACGAGGTGATGGCCAGCCACGGCGCCGACCTGGCCCGGGCTGGCGTCTGGGTGCCGGGCCCGGCACCCGCCCTGAAACGTCCGCCGCTGACGCCCGGCGACGACCTATTGCACACCAGAGCCCTCACCGTCGGACGCTTCAGGGGAGCCGGCTGGCGGCGTCGCACCCCAGTGCCGGCCGCCACCGACATCGACCTGACCCTGCGCGCCGGGGAAGCGACCGTCATCACCGGACCCAACGGCGCCGGCAAGTCGACGCTGGCGCTCACCCTGGCGGGTCTGTTGCCGCCGCTTGACGGCGAATTCGCAGCCCACCCCACGCTGAGCCATGGAGTACGGGCGCATCCGGCCGAGCCACACCGATGGCGTTCGGCTGAACTCCTCACCCGGATCGGGACTGTCTTCCAACAGCCCGCCCACCAGTTCGTGGCGGCGACCGTACGCGAGGAACTCGCCGTCGGCCCGCGCGCCGCCGGCCACCCAGACCCCGGCGCCACCGCTGAACGGTTGCTGGCCACACTGCGGCTGGACCAAGTCGCCGGCGCCAACCCGTTCACGTTGTCCGGAGGCGAGCAGCGCCGGCTCTCGGTCGCGACGGTTCTCGCCACCGCGCCGGCGGTCCTGGTGCTGGACGAGCCGACCTTCGGGCAGGACCGCACCACATGGGCGGAGCTGTGCCAGCTGATCGCCGATCTGGTCGCCGAGGGCACCAGCGTGGTCGCCGTGAGCCATGATCCCGACGTGGCCGCTGCCCTGGGGGACCAAGTCCTCGACCTGCCGGCCGCCCACCAGCCGGAGGCGCCCAGCCACCCCGACGAGCCCAGCCACCCCGACGAGCCCAGCCACCCCGACGAGCCCAGCCACCCCGACGAGCCCGGAGCCCCCGCATGAGCGGCCGGACCTCGTGGCTGGATCGGGTCAACCCGGTCACTCCGTTCCTGGCTGCGGTGGCGTACTCCTTGCCGTTGCTCAGCACCATCGACCTGGTCTCGGCGCTGGTCGCCTTCGGCTGCTCCGCGCTGCTGCTCGGGACGGCCCGGATCGGCCCGGTCACCGTGTTGCGCCGCGCCTGGCCATTGCTGCTCGCCGCCCCGCTGTCGGGCATTTCGATGTTGCTGTACGCCCGTCCCGGCGGTCGGATCTGGTTCAGCTTCGGCGTCGGTCAGGTCAGCGACAATTCGATCACCCTGGCGATCGCCATCTCGGTGCGAGTGCTCGCCATCGGCATCCCGATCCTGGTGGTGCTCGGCACCGTGGACCCGACCCGACTCGCGGACGGCCTCGCCCAGGTGCTGCGGCTGCCGGCCCGATTCGTGCTGGGTGCTCTGGCGGGCATTCGGCTGATGGCGGTCTTCACCGACGACTGGACGACGATGGCGCAGGCCCGTCGCGCCCGCGGCCTGGGCGACACCGGGCGGTTCCGACGCTGGTTCACGATGGCTTTCGCGCTGCTGGTGCTGGCTCTGCGCCGCGGCGGTTCTCTGGCCACGGCGATGGAGGCCCGCGGCTTCGGCCGCGGCACCCGGACCTGGGCCCGTCCCTCGACGATGGGCTGGCGCGACGGACTGCTGATCGGCTTGGCTCTGGCCGCCAGCGTCGGCGCGGTCATGGTTGCCCTCGTGGTCGGGTCCTTCCACTGGCCCGGATCGCTGTCGTGAGCCGGCGTACAGTGCCCCAGCCTGTCTCGGGACAGACCCGCCGCCACCTAGGATGACGGCCATGACCACCGCAACAGGCACCAGCCCGACCGGCACGACCGTTGCCCTGGCGCTCGGCGGGGGTGGGGCCCGCGGGTACGCCCACATCGGCGTCCTCAAGGCCCTCGCTGAACGCAACTGCACGGTGGTCGGCCTGGCCGGCACCTCGATGGGGGCCTTGGTCGGCGGACTTTATGCTGCGGGCGCGCTGGACCAGTTCGAGGAATGGGCGATGTCGCTCAACCAACGCAAGGTGCTACGGATGATGGATCCCGCCCTCGGACAGCCCGGCGCGGTACGCCTGGAGCGGGTGCTGTCGCGGATCAGCGAGATGCTTGACGACGCCCAGATCGAGGAACTGCAGATCCGCTACGTCGCGATCGCCACCGACCTCAACCACTGGCGGGAGGTGTGGTTCCGGCGCGGCCCGGTCGATGTCGCAATCCGTGCCTCGATTGCGATCCCCAGCGTCATCACCCCGGTGATGATCCACGGTCGGTTGCTCGTCGACGGCGGTGTCCTCAACCCGGTCCCGCTGGAGGCACTGGCCGGGATGGACGCTGACCTAGTCGTGTCGGTGGACCTGTCCGGTCCCGCCACCGGCGCGACCTCGCTGCGTCCGGTGACCCACGAGTCCGCCGCCCCCGAAGGAGGCGAACCGTGGCTGAAGAAGTTGCGTGGCATGCTGGGCCTGCGGCCGCGTACCGACACCGAATCGGTCGAGGAACGGATATTGGAGGACCTACCGGAGGGGCTGCGCACCTTCGACGTCCTCAACGGGTCGCTGGAGGCCATGCAGGCCCTCATCACCCGCTATCGGCGAGCAGCGCACCCGGCGGACGTCGAGATGACGATCCCGCGCAACTCCTGCGGCGTCCTCGACTTCCACCGCGCCCCCGAAATGATCGAACTCGGCTACCGGACCGCCGCCGAGGCACTGGACCGCGCCGGGGTCTGAGTCTGTGAAGGACTTCTTCGGCGTCGATGACCCGTTCGTACGCCCGCTGCCACCGCGGTGGTGGCGGGCCGACGTGGTGATTGCGCTGGGGTTCCTGCTGCTCGCTGTCACCAACGTCTGGGTGACGACCAGCCTCGCCCAAGGCGGACCGCCCTGGCAGTGGGATGTGGTGTGGGTAGCCGTGGCGGCGGTGCTGCTGATGGGCCGACGCCGGTGGCCGGTGGTGTCGACGGTGCTACTCGCCAGCCACTTCATCCTGGTGGGTACCTTTGCGCCACACATCGTGGTCCAGGTCGGCATGCAGGTGGTCTATTTCGTCAGTCTCTATTCCGGAGTGGCCTGGGGCCGCAATCGGATGTGGGTGATGATCGCCGCAGTCGGTGAGTCGATCGCGATGACGCTGTGGCTGGCGCTCACGGTCCCCGTGGCCAATGCCCAGCTCAGTGGGCTGCTGACCACGATGGTGCCGTACTGGATCTACACCGTGGTGCTCAACGTGGCCTTCTTCGGTGGCGCGATCTGGCTGGGACGCAACGCCTGGCAGCAGGCTCGCGCGGAGGCCGAGGTGATCGCGTCGACGGAGCTGATCGAGGCTCAGGCCCGACAGCTGGCCGACCAGGCCGTCGTCGGGGAGCGGCTGCGGATTGCGCGGGATCTGCACGACTCGATCGCCCACCATGTCGCCCTGATCGGGGTCCAGGCCGGGGCGGCGCGGCGGGCGCTGGAGAAGAAGCCGGAACTGGCAGCCGAGGCGCTCGGTCAGGTGGAGCGGTCGGCCCGGCAGAGCATCGCCGAGCTGCGCAGCGTGCTGGGCTCCCTGCGCGACGCCGACGGCGAGGAACCGGGCCAACCCAATCTGGCGCGGCTGCCCGAACTGGTCGCCGAGATGGACAAACTCGGCCTCGAGGTGGACCTCCAGCTGGTCGGTGACGAGGCAGCCTTCGGGCGTACCTCCACCTCCCAGGAAGCCGCCCTCTATCGGGTCGTCCAAGAAGCCCTCACCAACGTACGCAAGCACTCCTCGGCCCGGTCCGCCCATGTCCGGATCCGGGCGGGAGCCCAATATGCCGAGGCGGAGATCCTCGACGACGGCCGGCCCCTGCATGGAACTGCTGGAGGCGGCCTGGGCCAGATCGGCATCCGAGAACGGGTCGCCGCACTGGGCGGGACCGTCGAGATGGGACCCCGCCGCGATCAAGGCTTCCGGGTGCTGGTCCGGCTGCCGCTGGAACAGGAGTGACGAATGATTCGGGTGATGCTGGTTGACGATCAGGCGATGGTGCGGCGTGCGTTCGCGTTGATGCTGGACCTGGAGGACGACATCGACCTGGTCGGCGAGGCCGCCGACGGAGCCGAGGCCGTGAGCAAGGCGCGTACCTTGCGCCCTGACGTGGTGTTGATGGATGTCGAGATGCCGCAGGTGAACGGGCTGGATGCGACCCGGCAGATCTGCCGCGAATCCGACAGCCCCGAGGTCATCATCCTCACCACCTTCGACCGCGACGACTACGTCTTCGATGCCCTGCAGGCCGGCGCCGCCGGTTTTCTGCTCAAGAACGCCGAGCCGGAGCAGTTGCTGGAGTCGGTGCGGACGGTTGCCCGCGGAGACGCCCTGTTGGCACCGGAGGTGACCCGCCGGGTGATCGCCCGCGCCGTCGGCGCGCAGCGGCAACGTCCGGCCAGCCCCGGCCTGGCCTCACTGACGGCCCGGGAACGGGAGGTGCTGGTGCTGGTTGCCCGCGGCCTGTCCAATGCCGAGATCGCCGACCAACTGGTGCTCGGCGAGGCAACGATCAAGTCGCACGTCTCGAACTGTCTGGCCAAGCTCGGCGTACGCGACCGGGTCCAGGCCGTCATCCACGCCTTCGAGTATGGCCTGATGGACGACTGAGGCCCGATCTCCTCCTTGAGGGGGAGGCGTACGCCGCCAGTTCCTCCCTGTGGCCGAGCCGGCAGAGCCCCGCGGTCCGCGAGAGTGGAACCACAGGGAGGCAAACATGCTTGAAGTCAGCAATCTGACACGACGATTCGGCGACCACGTCGCCGTCAACGATGTGTCCTTCGTGGTCCCGGAGGGCTCCTTCACCGGTTTTGTTGGCGGCAACGGTGCCGGCAAAACCACCACGATGCGCATGATCATGGGGCTGCTGGCCCCGCACGGCGGCAGCGTCACCTGGCAGGGGCAGCCGATCACCACCAAGGACCGCGCCGCGTTCGGGTACATGCCCGAGGAGCGTGGCCTGTATCCGAAGCAGCCGATCCTGAGCCAGCTCACCTACTTCGGCGAGCTGTACGGGATGAACGCCGGCGACGCCAAGCAGGAAGCCAGCAGCCTGCTGGAACGGTTCGGGCTGGGCGACCGGATGAAGGACAAGCTGGAGTCGCTGTCACTGGGCAACCAGCAGCGGGTCCAGATCGCCGCGGCGGTGATGGCAGACCCGATCTGCCTGGTGCTGGACGAGCCCTTCAGCGGCCTGGACCCCGACGCGGTCGATGAGATGTTCGTGATCCTCAGCGAACTGACCAAACGCGGCGTACCGGTGCTGTTCTCCTCGCACCAGCTCGACCTGGTCGAGCGGCTGTGCGAGCACATGGTCATCCTGGCCAAAGGGCAGGTGATGGTGTCGGGCACCGTCGACTCGATCCGCGAGTCCGCCGGCCACGACCACCGCATCGTCGTCGACGGCGACCTGGGCTGGCTGCGCGACGAGGCCGGGGTGGAGGTCATCGACATCGACGGTGGCCGGGCGCAGGTCCGGTTCGCCGATCCGAGCGCCGAGCAGCGTGTCCTGGCCAGCGCCATCAGCCGCGGGCCGGTGCGCGAATTCGGCCCCAACCGTCGTCCCCTCAGCGAGATCTACCGGGAGGTCACCCGATGAGTTACGCACAGCCCAGTCAGCCCTGGCGCATCGTCGCCAAGCGAGAGATCACCGCCCAGCTCAGCGACAAGTCGTTCTGGATCGGCACCATCATCACCGTTGTGCTGCTGGTCGGCGGCATGGCGCTCAGCGCACTCTTTTTCGGTGATGACGCCAAGCAGGTCGGTGTCACCGACGCCGAAGGTGCCGCCATCGTCCAGATCGCTGGCGAAGGCTACGAGGCCGTCGAACTGCCCGAATCCGACCTCGAGGCGGCCGTCGACAACGGCGACGTCGAGGCTGGCATCCGGCAGGGAGACACCGGCTGGGAGCTGGTCGTCAGCGACTTGGAGAGCACTGACCAGACCCTGCTGCAGTCCATCTCGGCATACGTGCTGCAAACCAACGCCTCCGAGCAGGGTGTGGATCTCGGCGCCCTCAACGCCGGCACCGAGGCCCAGGTGGTGCTGACCGGGGAACAGGACAGCAGCGAGGTCGGCATCGCCACCATCGCCGGCCTGGTGTTTTCACTGCTGTTTCTGATGGCGGCGCTCACCTACGGTATGCAGATCGCCCAGTCCGTGGTCGAGGAGAAGGAGTCGCGGATCGTCGAGATCCTCTCGGCTGCGATCCCGGTGCGCCAGCTGCTGATCGGCAAGGTGGTCGGCAACACCGTGATGGCGATGTTCCAGCTGATCCTCTACATCGCGATCGGCGCGGTGGGCGTGTCCTTCACGCCCTTCAGTGAGCTGCTGCCGCACCTGCTGCCGCACATCGGCTGGTTCGTGGTGTTCTTCCTGTTCGGCTTCGCCTCGCTGGCCTGCCTGTGGGCTGCCGCCGGTGCGATGGCGACCCGCCACAAGGACCTGGGCAACACCACCACCCCGCTGACCATGATCATCATGGGTGTCTACTTCGCTGGTCTGTTCACCAGCGGCACCGTCAACATGGTCCTCAGCTACGTTCCGGTCGTCTCGACCGTGCTGATGCCGCAGCGGCTGATCCTGGGAGAGGCCGGGGTGCTGGATGCGATCATCGCGCTGGTCCTCACCATCGCCTTCATGGGTGTGGCGATCTGGCTGGGCAACACCATCTATCGCCGCGGTCTGCTGCAGACCGGTGGCGTCCTGAAGCTCAAGGATGCCTTCGCCAAGGCCGACTGAGGCCGTCGCCGTGCGCAAGGGGCCCACGATGGGCCCGAACCGACTCAGGAGGGCAGCCCGGCGACGATTCCGGCCGGTCGGCCTTCCTCGATGAACCATTCGCCGCCGAAGGCGCCAGCGAAGTGATCCTCGGGCATCTGCAGGATCCCGGCGGCGTCCTCCTGGGAGGCGTGGCAGGCCAACGCTGCCCGCTTGATGTCGATCACCGGCGTGGCGTCGACAAACCAGTGGAGCTCGGCCTCAGGCGTACCGAAGGGGTTGCCGTCGTCGGCGGGATTGTCCGGATTCCAGCCGGCATCGGTGACGCCGGCGTCCACGGCCGCCTGCCAGAGCCGGCGTACATGGTCGCGGTTCATGGTGGATTGCAGGAAGCGAGGCGTACGCCGGGCCAGCTCGGCTGCGCGCCTGGCGACCGCATGCACCTTGACGTGGTCGGGATGCCCGTAGCCGCCGTGCCAGTCGTATCCGACCACCACATCGGCATCCTCCTCATCCAGGATCGCAGCGAGCCGACCGGCGGCCTCCTCCACGTTGGCGGAGTGGAAGGAGGTGGCGTGGGAGTTCTGTTCCCACCCGGTCATGCCGGAGTCGGCGTACCCGAGCCAGGCGACGCGGGCGGTGCCGAGCACCTCGGCCGACCTCTCGGCCTCACTGCGGCGCCGGTCGATGACCGTTTCGCCGGGGCTGAGGTCGTCGGGAACGGTGCCGTGCTCGCCGTTGGTGCCGTAGACGCAGACCACCCGGTGGCCCTGCTGGACCGCGAGGTACATGGTGCCGGAGGTCTGCGAGGCCTCGTCGTCGGGATGGGCGTGCAGGAAGACGATGGTGGTCACCGGGACAGCGTAGTCGCGGCCAGCCTGCGCCACCGAGGAAACCGCAGAGCCCCCAGCAACCACTGGGGGCTCTGCGGACGAGTGGTCCAGCTCAGCTTCAGCAGCTGACCGTGGACAGCTCGTCGGTGTTGATCACCGTCGTGGGCCGCATGGATTGCTCGTCGTTGTACTCGACCACGAGGTAGCTGCCGTACAGGGAGGCCTGGTAGCCCTCGGGAAGCTGGGCGACCGCATTGGTGTCGGTGTTCCAGATCTTCGCGCGGCTGCCGTCGGTGCCCTCGTACTCCAGCAGTGCCACCAACCCGTTGTCGCCGGGCTGCGGGGGCCGGGCGCTGAAGGATGCGTCGTCAAAGGCCTGGACCGTACGCGGTTCGTCCCACTGGGCGTTCCAGGCGACGAACTGTTCCTCGGGCTGTTGCACCGTGTAGAGCCCGCTGTGGACCTCGGGCCAGTAGCCGGTGATCTCGCTCGGCGCGTCGAGCATCTCGTTGTTGGTGATGCTCATCGCCCGCAGCGAACCGTCGGACTGCTGCGCCCACACCAACATGTTCTCGTTGCGGCTGACGCTGGCGACATCCTCAGCGACCACACCGGAGTCCTCACTGAACATGGTCACCGTGTAGAGCTGGTTGTTGTCGTTGACGTACGCCATCCGGTTGCCGAACACCACTCCCGGCTGGGTGACGCTCGGAGCGTTGAACAGCTCAACGGCCTCGCCGTTGTCGGTCTCCCACTGTCCCGGCTTCCACAGGTAGAAGGTTGACGAACCGTCGTCCTGGTTCTCGGTGATGAGGAACTCGCCGTTGTCGTGGTCGACACCGTTGATGCCGGTCGAGTTGGCGGCACGGGTGTGGATGCGTACCCCACCGGTGGGCGAGGTGTCCGGGTAATACCAGATCTCGCTGGTGTCGGAGCCCTCCTCCTGGAACTCCACGATCATCTCGCCGTTGTCGGTGACCTCCCAGACGGTCTCCCACGCGATGTTCGGCGCGGCCGGCCGGGTCTCGGTGGTGATCGCCTCCAGCCAGTCCTCCGGCAGCGTGGCCACGCAGGCCTCACCGTCGGTGGCACGGGGGGTGTTGGTCGGGGTGGGCGTGTTGGTCTGCTGCTGCGGGGTCGGAACCGGCGTCGAATCGCCGCCCGGGCTCTGCTGCGGGGTCTGCGGGAGCGGGCTCGCCGTCGCGGGCTGAACGGTCTGCTGGTTGGGGGCAAATTGGGTGATGGCCAAGGCGCTGATGCCGACCACGGCCACTGCCATGGTCGCCACTGAGGCGAGTGCACGGTTGCGGCTGCGGACCCGCGACTTACCGGCGTTGAGTAGATCCTGGGCGTCGAAGCCGGGGCGGCCGGAGTCGTCGGACATCTTTTCAGCCTCGTTCTTGAAGTTCATGTTTCCTCCTCAGGCGGATGCGCCGACGGCAGGTAGAAGGCTGGGGGAGAGGACGCTGCGCAAGTGCTCGAGCGCCTTGGCGGTCTGGCTCTTGACGGTTCCCTGGCTGGTGTTCATGGCGCTGGCGGTATCGGCGACCGAGAGGTCGTCGACGAATCGCAACACCACGCAGGCCCGTTGCCGTGCCGGCAGGCTGGCGAGTGCCCGCTGCAGGTCGACGTTGTCGGCAACTGCGGCGACGGCTTCCCGGTTGGCTGGCCGGTCCTCGAGATCACCGGTGCGTTCGCGCTTGTGACGCGCTTTGCGTGATTCGTCGATGATGATGCGGGTCAGGACCCGCCGGGCGTACGCCAGCCGGCCGGACTCCTCGACACGGTTCCATTTCACGAACATCCGGATCAGCGCTTCCTGGGTGTGGTCCTCGGCGATCTGCCAGTCACCACACATCAGGTAGGCCATCCGTCGTAGGCGCGAGGCGCTGGTGTCGACGAAGGCGAGGTACGCCTCTTCATCGCGGGCCATCTGCCCACTCCTTTCGGCTTCGGCCGATCTGGTCGACCCTGGTCGTCGCCCGTTCTCCACGGGCAACCATCCATACGAGGCGAGGTCGCGGATCGGTTGCCTGACCTTTGCAGACGAGGGGCCCCTGAACTGTCCGCCGTAGCGGGCCTCGGTGGACGTATGGGCCACAACGGGCCGCCGCAGCGGACGTTTCAGGGCGGCCGGGGCGTAGGCCAGCGGCTCAGGCCGGCGGGTCGGTGTCGACGATGTCGGCGCCGACGGCCGCGAGTTTGCCGACGAAGTCCTGGTAGCCGCGATCGATGTGGTGGACGTCGGTGATCTGGGTCTCGCCCTCGGCAACGAGCCCGGCCAGCACCACGCCGACCGCGCTGCGGATGTCCAGGGAACGGACCCGGGCGCCGGTCAGCGGGGTTGGGCCGTGCACCTCGGCCGAGGTCGCCAGCACCTCCCGGTTTTCACCGAACGCCTGGACCCGGATGTCGGCGCCCATCTTGAGGAGCTCGTCGGTGTAGCGCAGCCGGTCCTCATAGACCCGCTCGTGGACCCGGGACACCCCGGTGGCCTGGGTCAGCAGCGGCATGAAGGTGCTCTGCGAATCGGTCGGGAAGCCCGGGTAGGGCAGCGTCTGGATGTCGACGGCGCGCAACTCGGAGCCAGCCTTGATCAGCATCCGATTGTCCTGCCGCCAGACCTCGGCACCGGCTTCGGCCAGCTTCTCGGCGATGGGGACCAGGTGGACGCCGGTGACATCCTCCAGCGTGATCTGGCCGCCGGTGATGACCGCGGCGACCGCGAAGGTCGCTGCCTCGAGGCGGTCGGGCAGCACGATCTCGCTGACCCCGCGAAGCCGCTCCACGCCTTCGATGGTGATGAAAGGGGTGCCGAGCCCCGAGATCCGGGCGCCCATGCGGTTGAGCATGTTGCCCAGCCACACGATCTCGGGTTCGTAGCTGGCATTCATGATCGTGGTGGTGCCGGCCGCGCGGGTCGCTGCCATCATCAGCGCCTCGGTGCCGGTGTGGCTGGGGTAGTCCATGTAGATGCGGGCGCCGTGGAGTCGTTTCACCCGGGCATGGACGACGTCCTCGCCGCGTTCCACCTCGGTGCCCATCCGGGCGAACCCCTTCAGGTGCATGTCGATGGGACGTTTGCCGATCTGGTCGCCGCCCGGCAGGGCGAAGCTGATCTCGCCGGCCCGGGCCAACATTGGGCCGGTGACGACGAC
Organism: Parenemella sanctibonifatiensis; assembly: GCF_002250565.1. Classification (GTDB taxonomy): domain Bacteria; phylum Actinomycetota; class Actinomycetes; order Propionibacteriales; family Propionibacteriaceae; genus Parenemella; species Parenemella sanctibonifatiensis. The sequence continues at coordinate 78,958 of NZ_NMVJ01000007.1, read as the reverse complement.
GCTGGCGCGGGTCGCCTTGAACAGGCTGGGCGGAGCATCCGTACGCGCCACCTGGCGGGTCTGCACGCGGACCCGCTCGTTGGCGCGATCCACCTCGACCTCGGCGCCGAACTCTCGCAGTAGTTCAGCCATGCTCAACACGTCGGCAATCATCGGAACGTTGTTGAGGACCACCTCTTCGTCGGTGAGCAGGCTGGCCGCCAACGCCTTCAGGGCAGCGTTCTTCGCGCCGCTGATGCGGACCCGCCCGTCGAGGCGCTGGCCTCCCTGAATCCGAAGGATTCGTTCGGTTGGCTCGCTCCGAAGGATTCGTTCGGTTGGCTCGCTCCGAAGGATTCGTTCGGTTGGTTCGCTCCGAAGGATGCGGTCGTTGGACTCGCTCGGACCTTGAACTGAAGCGGCTGCCATACCTGCAGTATGCAGGGCTCCGCCGATTGAGGCCGCGCACCCTATTGGTGCCGGTCACCAGGGGCTGTTCCCGAACGCTCCCGCCGGCCCCCAGAGTGAGGGCAGGTGCCCACATGAGTTGCTTCGGGCCACGGCGTACGCGTCACTCCTGATAACCCTCCTGGAGTTCGTTGCGGATCTCGTCGCCGGCGGCGCTGCGCCAGCGGTCCACGGCGCCCTCCCAGGCCGACAGGTCCGACTGGCCCATGATGATGGCGCGCTGCACGTCCCAGGCCTCGCGGTTGGCGGCGGTCCCCTTGGACAGCGCCGCCTCGGAGAAGATGCCGAGTGCAGCATTGGCCTCGGTCTCCTGCAGCAGCGTCGAGATGAACTCGTGCTGCCGGGTGACGAAGTCCGGCTGGCCGGGCACGTACAGGTTGGCGTTGATGACGCTGCCACCAAAGAGCAGGCCCTGCATGTACTGCTCGGCGTACGCCGACGTCGATGCCGGATTGCCCTCGGCATCCAGGTCGTACGTGGTGCCCTCCACCCCGAAGTTCGCGCTCAGGAACTCGGTGGTCCCGAACGGCGAGGCGATGTAATCAAGCACCCGCAGCAGCTCGCGTACCCGATCCTCGCTGTCCTGCTTGGCGATGCCGGTGAAGGTGCCGTAGCCGGGCGGGTTGAGGTGATGGGCGGCGCGACCACCCTCCCAGCCCGGCACCGTCACGACGCCAACGTTGAACTCGGGGTGGGGCACCGCCCAGATCGAGGCCCAAGTCGCGAACGGGTTGATGATGCAGACGCACTGCCCGCCGGCGAAGCGAATGGAGTTGTTGTTCGGTTCGGAGAAAGCGTTCGGGTGAATGGTGCCCGAGGCCCACAGATCGGCTGCCACCCGCAATGCCTCGATGGTCTGCTCGGACTCGAAGGCGTGCAGGAAGCTGCCGTCGTCATTGCGGCGCCAAGTGTTGGGGCCGCCCATCGACTCCATCAGGATCGGCATCAACCAGTCCGTCGGACTGCCATTGAAGACGAAACGGCCGTCGCTGGGCTTGGCCAGTTCCTTGGCGAGGTCCACGAACTCCTCACCGTTGGCCGGGGTCTGGAAGTTGTCGAAGCCGTCCTCGGCCAGCAGATCGCCTCGGGTCATCACGATCCGGCCGGCCGGCGGCCGTGGCTGCGCGACGCCCCAGATCTTGCCGTTCATGCTGCCGATCGACCAGGCCTGCGGCGCGTGGGCCGCCAGCGCCGGGAACTCCTCGATGGCTGCCCCGGCCAGGAACGGCGTCAGGTCGGTGTAGTACTGCTCGAGCAGCTGCGGCATCCCCGACACCTGCGGAACCATCGCCAGATCCGGCAGGTCACCGGAGGCGGCGAGCACCTGGAACTTCTGCAGATAGTCGCCTCCCCAACTGGCGAAGGTCGGCTCGAACGTTGCGCCGAACGCTTCGGTCAGCGACTGGTACCACGGATTGCCGGCGCCGATCCCGGCCCGCGGCGGCGGCCCCTGCACCATCCAGGTGAACGGCGCGGTGACTCCCAGCGGTGCCACTCCCCGTTCGATCGGCTCCGGAGGGAAGGACAAATAGCCGTCGGGGATGCCCTTGTCCGGGTCGCCGGGCAGATCTGGCTCGACACCGGCGAAGGGCACGTGGTTCGGCTGCGCGGCTTCTTGCTGTTCCGGACCATTCCCGGGTCCGGTCTCGTCACTGCTGCTGCAGGCGCCCAGCAGGGCAGCCGATCCTGCGGCGGCTCCCAGTCCGAGCATCTGACGTCGGTTCAACTGGGCCATAAGTGATGGCCTCCTTTGGCCGGACGGCGGCGGTCGCCGCCCTGCTTTGGAGAAAGCCAAGCATGAGCGGTGGGCGATGCCCACCTCCCGCGCCGCAACGCACAGATCCGGGATTACCCGTGGCCCGAAGTTCCGGTCTGCGGTCGGTCCGGCCCCCTCAGTCGGGGTCGCTGGCGTCAGCGCTGTCCGCGTCCGCTGGTGGGGCGTTGTCCTCGGGCACTTCCGGCACCGTCGTGGCTGCCTCCGGTGCGGGCGTACGTCCGGTCAGCGACAGCGCGGTCGCATTCACGAAAGCGATCAGCGGGATGGCGAACAGGGCGCCCGCGATCCCCGCCGTCAGCGTGCCGAAGGTCACGCCGAGGAAGACCGCCAGCGGATGCAGCGCCACCACCTTGCCCATGATCAGGGGCTGCAGGAAGTTGCTCTCGAGCTGCTGGACCAGAATCACGATGCCGAGCATGACCAGAGCGAGCACCCATCCCTTCAGGACCAGCACCAGCAGTACCGCGATGGCGCCGGACACGATCGCGCCGATCATCGGGACGAAGGAGAACACGAAGACGATCAGCCAGATTGGCACCGCGTACGCCGCCATGCTCACCCCGACCATGCCCAGCGCGATGCCGGTGGCGTCCACAGCCGCGACCAAGACCTGGGTGCGCATGTACGCCGACAGTGCCTTCCAGCCGCGCCCAAAGGCAGTGTCGGTTGATTCGCGGGCCGCGGGCGGGAGCAGTGAAACCACCCACTGCCAGATGGCGGCACCGCCGGCGAGCAGGAAGAACAGGGTGAACAGGCTGATCAACATGCCGGTCAGCACGTTGCCGACGCTGGAGACACCCGACAGTGCGCCCGAGGCGATCATCCCGGAGTGGGCCTGGACCTGGTCGATCAGGTCGTCCAGGGCGCTGTCCAGAGTGGGAACCTTGACGCCCAGCGAGCTTGTGATCCAAGCCGTCACGCGCTGGAAGCCGTCGACGGCCTGGGCTTGGATCGTCTCGTACTGTCCGAAGAGCTGGCGTCCGGCGATGCCCAGCATCCCGGCAACCGCCACCAGCAGGCCGACCAAGGTGAGGGCGGCCGACACGCCGCGGCCCATTGGGGTCTTGCGGTGCAGGAAGGACACCACCGGATTCAGCAGCGCTGTGAACAGCAGCGCCACCAGCACCGGCACTACCAGCACCATGATCTGAGAGATCCCCAGCAGCACCAGCGCGATCACTGCCACGACCAGCAGGATGCGCCAAGACCATGCGCCTGCGCGCCGAAGACCGATCGGGATCTCACGGACCTCTTGGGGCAGCGCCCGTTCGCTGATGGCGCGCGCGGGAGCATGGTTGTCAAAAGGGCGCGGGTTCTCGGTAGAGCCGTCGTGGTAGGGCCACTCGGTGTGGTCAGGCCACTCGCTGTGCTCCGACATGGGTGGGCTCCTTCGATCTGGGACGGTGCCTCAGCCTAGTGCGCAGCGCAGATCGGGCCTGGGACGCACCCCGGGGAGGGGGGTCTCCCGTAGAAAAGCCCGCCCCAGCAGCAATAGGTCGCACCTGGAGCGACCTGCCGCCGCTGGGGCGGGCTCGTGCGCGCTGAATCAGCGAGACCGCGCCGCCAGCGAGGTCAATTCGCCGCGTTCGGCGGTCGTGATCGCGCCGGCCGACTCCAAGGTGGCCAAGATGTTCCGCACCGCAGCCAGCCGGGCAGCGTGCTGGCGCGGATCGCCGGTGCCGGGCTGCTCCGCGACGTCGGTGAACGCGTCCTGCAGCGTCTCCCCGGTGACCACGAACCTGTTCTTGATCTGGCTGGGCTGGCCCAGCACCGTCACGAACTCGCGGGTGTCGGCGGTGCCATCCGGCAGCGTGTACTGCCCGACATTGGTGCTGCTGCGATACCCCTCCAAATACAGTAGCGTCCAGAGCCGGCCATCGGGCGCCAGGTCCAGGCGGCGGGTGTTGGATGCGATCGAGGTTGCCGTCCACCCCAGCGGGTCGACCACGTAGACGCTGCGGCCGACCTGGGCGTAGAGGTAGCCGTTGGGATGGAAGATCAGCTCGCCCGCTCCGGCGGACGTACCTCCGCCACCGGAGACCAGCGGGAGCTGTCGGCGTACCTCCAGCTCGTCACCGATCTCGTACAGCACCGTGTCCACCAAGGCGTACAGGTGGCCCTGCGGTCCGGTCGCCAGCGCGTTGATCGACATCGCACCCTCGGGCGCCAAGCTGCGCACGGTGGTGTTGCTGGCCGGATCCCACTCGATCACCTGGGCGCTGCCGGCAATCGGGCTGGTCCCGGTGCCGCCATGCCGGCTGGACCCGACGTACACCTTGTCGTGCGCGAAACCGATCGCGGCAATGGTGTGGTCCGGCACGACGTCGTGGTGCACCTCGACCTCGCCGCTGGCCTGGTCGAGGATCGCGACGGTGCCACCGCGCAGACCGTAGTCCGGTTCGGTGCCCCACCAGACCTTGCCGTCGTACGCCTTCGCCCCCAGCGGGCGGATCTGCTGATCGGACCCCTTCAGGTCGGCCAGCTTGGTCGTCGCGCTGGTGTCACCGTCGGCCGGATGCCACTCCAGCAGCGAACCGCCGGGATAGATGCCGGCGTACACCGCGTCACCGGCGACCACCCAGTCCTCGACCTGGCCGAATCGAACCACCGGCCGGGCCTCCCCGGTGTCGGCGGCCACCGCGACGGTGTTGCCGTTGATGAAGGCATTGGCATAGACGTCCTGGCCGTCAGGGGAGACCAGGATCCCGCCCAGCGGCGTCGGTTCGGGCTCGATGTCGAAGACGACCGTGGTCAGCTCGTCGGCGTCGACATCGAAACGGATGCCGTTGCCTTCGTAGTTGCCGGCAAAGGCGTACAGCACGTTGTGGTCGTTCTCGATGGTCCAGCCGTAGCCGACCAGTGAGCCACCTGGCACCGTGTGTCGGGTGACGGTGTGCTGATCAGTGGCAATGTCATAGCAGGTCAGCTTCAGCGCCCCGTTGGTGAAGGTGCTCCACCAGACCTTGCCCTCGTGGGCCTCCGAGACGCCGCGGGCATTGACCGCGTACGCCGCCGGGGTCTGGTGCTCGTCGTCGGTGGTCCACGCGACCTCGGTCAGGGTGTCCGCATCGATCACGCGCATCTTTTGGTCCATCGTCACGAAGACCCGGCTCCGGTCGCCGGCCACTCCGACGTCGAGGTCGTTGATGCCCGAGCCCGTGACGCCGAGCTCGACGCGAACCTTGTCGCCGGCGGCCAGGTCGATCCGATAGAGCTCGGCCACCGGGCGGGTGCCGACGAAGAGCGCATGGTGCACCGGGTCATACGCCGCGGCGCTGACGTACTGCACCGCGGTGTTGGAGCTCGCCTTGCCCAGGTCGGTGAAGCCGTGGTCGGGGTGGTAGGACCAAGCCTTCGCATCGGGGAAGGTGCCGCCGTGGATGTAACCGTCCTTACCGGCAGTGAGGCCATACACGTAGGTCGCGGCCGGGGTGGGCCGACCCAGGTCGGTGATGGTCCCCGTGGCCGGGTCCCACCGGTAGAGGTGGCCGTCGTAGTAGGTGGCGACGTAGACCGAACCGTCCGGGGCCGCGAGCACGATCGGGGCGCCGCCGGCGCCCAGCAGCTGGTGGCGGCCGATCCGGTCGCCGGTGGCGGCGGAGCAGATGTTGAGGCTGGCATCCTCGCCCAACGGGGCGGCGAAGGCAGCGAAGGTGCCATCGGGCAGGGTGCCGAAGTCGCCTTCGACGACCGTCAGCGCGGTCATCGGCGAGCCGAGGTCCTCCCACTCACCCGTGGGTGGGGCAGGGGCCTGTTGCCGCGGCGTCGGCGCGGCGGAGGCTGGTCGGGGCAGGGACAGAGAGGCACCAACGGCAAGAGCGCTGGTGGCGGCCAGGACAGTGCGTCGTCGCACAGGATCACCTTTTCCTTTGGGTAGGGCCGGGGGGTGGCCCGGTCAGGTAGCGGTTACAGTAACCCGCTGCCGAGGCCGATTCGCGGTGGGTTCGCGCCGGTACGCCGGCCGCTCCAGCGACCGGAATCCTTCCGGTGCGTTGTGCCCCGAAGTACGCTGACCCGCATGTGGTCGCAGCGCAATGTCATCGATTACTCGCTGCAGCGCCGGCGGAGCCTGGAGCTGCTGCGGGCGCCGCAGCGTACCTTCCGCACCGACCATCCCCTCGACGCCGATCCGATGCTGATCCGATCGGCCCTGCACCACGGCATCCCCGCCGAGATCCCCTGCCCGGTGTGCGACAGCGAGGAGCTCGCGATCCTGCACTACGTCTTCGGTGACCAGCTGGGTCAGTACAGCGGCCGGATCAAGTCCCTGGAGGAGCTTGAGGAGATGCAGTCGGAGGTCGGCGAGTTCAAGGTGTGTGTGGTCGAGGTCTGCCCCGAGTGCGGCTGGAACCACATGACGCAGTCCTATCTGTTGGGTGATGGCCGACGCCGCCGGGCACCCCGCAAGCAGCCGACCGTGGAGGACATCTATGGCTGAGTCCGCGAAGTCCAAGAAGGCCGAGCCCTCCATGAAACCTGGACAGGCCGCCGCCAAGCCCCGCAAGGGCAGGGCCCGCCGGATCGTCGGCAAGATCGCGATGTGGACCGCGATCGTGCTGCTGTCGCTGGCGCTGATCGGCGTCATCGCGGTCGTCTATCTCTATCAGCGCACCGAGATCCCCGACCCGAACGCGGACTTCCAGACCAACACCACCTTCGTGAACTTCAACGACGGTGAGACCAGACTGGGCAACTTCCAGGTCCAGAACCGGCAGACCATCCCGTACGAAGAGATGGGTCAGAACATCAAGGACGCCGTCATCGCGGCGGAGAACCGTTCCTTCTGGACCGACGGTGGCATCTCGATCCCCGGCATCGCCCGATCGGTCTGGCGGATCGCCTCCGGTGGTGAGGTCCAGTCCGGCTCCACGATCACCCAGCAGTACATCAAGATCTACTACCTGACCTCGGACCAGTCGATCGAACGCAAGGTCAAGGAACTGCTGCTTGCGGTGAAGATGTCGCGGGAGGTGCCCAAGGAAGAGATCCTGCGGGACTACCTCAACACCATCTACTTCGGCCGGGGCGCCTACGGCGTCCAGGCCGCCAGCCAGTCCTACTTCCTCACCGACGCCAAGGATCTCACGGTGCCGCAGGCGGCGGTGCTGGCCAGCGTCCTCAACAATCCGGCCCGGTTCGACCCCAGCGGGGATGAGGAGAGCCGCGCCCGGCTGCTGGATCGGTATCGCTATGTCATCGATGGACTGGTCGAGATGGGCACCATCACGGCCGCCGAGGGGGCCGAGTATCGCGCCGAACTGCCGGAGTTTCCGGAGGTGCCGGTGAACCGGCGCTACGCCGGCCCCAACGGATTCCTGCTCAACATGGTCGAGAACGAGATGCAGGCGCTCGGTTTCACCGAGGCCCAGATCAACGGCGGCGGGCTGACCATCACCACCACCATCGACCCCCGGCTGCAGCAGGCCGCGATCGATGCCGCCGAGAGCAACGTACGTACGGCTGTCGACGACGCCCGCGGCGACCCCGACGCCAGCAAGCTGCACCCGGCCATCGCCTCGGTCGACACCTCCAACGGTGCCCTGTTGGCGCTCTACGGCGGCCCGGACTATCTGGCGAACTCCCGCAACTGGGCCACCACCCCACGCGCCACCGGCTCTGCCTTCAAACCGTTCGCCGCCGTGGCCGGTATCGAGGACGGCTTCTCGCTGAACTCCCGCTTCCGAGGCAACAGCTTCACCCCACCCGGGGAAGGTGTCCCGGTCAACAACCAGGGCCGCACCCAGTACGGCGACAGTGTCTCGCTGCTGACCTCGATCCAGAACTCCATCAACACGTCGTTCGTCGACATGGTCGCTCAGATGGAGGACGGCCCCGAGAAGGTCATCGACGCCGCCAACCGGGCCGGCTCGCCAACCGGCGCCGGCTGGGACCCGATCAACCGGATCGCGCTCGGCGTCGCCGAGGTCTCCCCGATGAACATGTCCAATTCGTACGCCACCCTGGCCAACGGGGGGCGTCGCAATGAGGTCCACATCGTCCAGGAAGTACGCGACATGGACGGCAAGGTGGTCTATGCCGCAAGTCCGGCCAATGAGCAGACCATCGAGGAGGACGTCGCCATCGACGTGACGTATGCCCTTTCCCGGGTCGTCGACGACGGCACCGGCACCCGCGTGGCGACCTTGGGTCGGCCGGTGGCGGGCAAGACCGGCACCACCGGTGTCGGCGACGACGTGGTCTCGTCGTGGTTCGTGGCGTACACCAAGCAGATCTCCACTGCGGTGATGTACGTCGCCGGCGACGACGGCAACCAGGGCCTGGACGAGTATCGCCGCCCCGGTGACAGCACCTTCTATGGCGGCACCTATCCAGCGCAGACCTGGCTGGACTACATGGAGGTCGCCGTCGAGGGCACCGAGGAGCTCGACTTCGAAGATCCGGTCTACGTCAACCGCAATGGTCGCGATTCGGAGAAGGACGAGGAGGAGAGCTCGCGTCCCACTCAGACCGCTCCGCCGACCACCCAGGCACCGACCACCAGCGCTCCGCCGACCACGACCGAGCCTCCGGAGACGACCGAGCCGCCAGAGACCTCCGAGCCGCCGGCGCCGCCCGAGTCCAGTGGTGGCTTCACCGAGCCACCTGAGACGACCGAGCCGCCGGAGACCTCCGACCCGCCCGGGACCACCGAGCCGCCACGCACCACGGCCCCGCCGACCACCAGCGCTCCCGGCCGGGGCAGCGGTGGCGGCAATGGCTCCGGTGCGGGTGGCAGCTGACCCGCTCGCGCCCGGCCGCTCGGCCCGGCACAATCGTGCTGGGCGGCTGCCGCCGTCACACCGGCGATGAGGAAGGTCAGCGGTGAACACCAGCGTTGAGGAGACGCCGACCGGCGACACCGCGACTGCCGACCAACCCGTACGCGCAGGGCGCTGGTCGGACACGCTGCCCGCCTTCATCGGTGGCCGGCTGGGGCGCTGGGGACGGCGCGGCGAACACGCCGGTGTCTGGTTCGACCCGATGCGGTGGGTGCTCCTGGCCGCCACCATCATCTGGCTGTGGGCCGTCACACGGCAGGAGAAGTGCCAGCTGCCCGGTTCCGACGTGTTCCGGGACGGGTGTTACAGCGACATCCCCAAGCTCTACCTCGACCGCGACATGGTCAACCAGGCACCGATGTCGCAGACGCCGTTTGAATATCCGGCGCTGACCGTGGCCTACGTCGAGCTCAACCGGCAGCTGACGGCGTTGTTCAGCGTATTCCTGCCCGGCACCCCGGGACCCGAAGCCCGTGCGCTGGAGATGTCGAACCTGTTCCTCGGCATCACCGCGGTCACGCTGTTTGCCCTGTTCCTTGGCCTGGTCTGGTCGATGGCACGCACCACGCGTGGCCGGGGCTGGGACACCATGATGGTCGCGGCCTCCCCGCTGGTGGCGCTGACCGGGCTGATCAACTGGGACTTGCTGGCGGTCTGCCTGACCTCGTTGGCGCTGCTGGCCTGGTCCCGCCGCAGCCCCTGGCTGGCAGGACTGCTGCTGGGGTTGGCCACCGCCGCCAAGCTCTATCCCTTGCTGATCCTGGGGCCGCTGCTGCTGTTGTGCCTGCGCGGCGGCCGGATGAAGGCGTACGGCTGGACGGTGCTCGGCGCCGCGGTCGGCTGGCTGGCCGGAAACATCTCCTACCTGGTCCTCAACTTCGAGGGCTGGCTGTACTTCTGGACCTTCAACGAGGGCCGCGGCCCTGACTTCGGTTCGCTGTGGCAGGCAATGACCCTGCAGGGCCAGGCCATCGCCAACCTCAACGGGCTGGCGATCGGCCTGATGGTCGCGGCCTGCATCGGGATCGCGGCGCTGGTGCTGTTCGCGCCGCAACGACCCCGGCTGGCGCAGGTCGCCTTCCTGGTCGTGGTGGCGATGTGTCTCATCAACAAGGTCTATTCCCCGCAGTACGTGCTGTGGTTGCTACCGCTGGCGGTCGCGGCCCGACCGAAGCTGCGCGATGTGGCGATGTGGCAGGTCGCCGAGGCGATCTATTGGGTTGCGATCTGGCACTACCTGGCCAACTGGTCCGATCCGGATCTGGGCCAGTTCGTCATCGACACCTACAGCCTCGCCATCGTGATCCGGGTCGCCGCACAGCTGTGGTTTGCCGGCCTGGTGGTCCGCGACATCCTCCAACCGATCCACGATCCGGTCCGGATCCCGCCGGCGCATGATCGGGGTCGCCTCATTGACGACCCGGCCGGCGGTGTCCTGGACGGCGCCGCGGATGTCGGCTGGTTCACCCGGTTGCGCACCGGGGCACTGCAGTCCTTCGCGATTCCGGGCACCCGGGCGTACGACCGGATCAATGACGTCACCACCGTCCGGTGGCCCGCCGCGACCGCGGTGCCGTGGCAGACGGTGCCGGGCTACACCCTGACACGGGACCCGTGGACCCGGCGCGGCCTGCAGTCGGTGCTGCTGGCCTGGATCGGTAGCCGCGGTCTGATCGTGGCGATCCTGGTGGTGATGGGGCTGATCACTGGCTCTTCGATCGGCACCATGCTGACGTACTGGGACGTGCAGCACTTCTTCGTCATCGCCCAGGAGGGGTACGCCGACCCCAAGGAGATGGCCTTCTTTCCCGGCCTGCCGATGATCATGGGGGCGTTGGCCCAGATCGGCATACCGATGCTGGTGACCGGGTTGGTGCTGTCGCTGGTCGGCTCCGCGGCGGCCGCGTTGGCGCTGCTGCGACTCGGCGGACCGGTGGCCGCAACCATGTGGTTGTTCGCCCCGGTGGCGGTCTTCACCGTGGTGCCCTACACCGAGTCACTGTTTTGCGCGTTGGCGTTCTGGGCCTGGGAGCGGGCACGCGCCGATCGCTGGATGCCGGCCGCGATCTTGGCGGCGCTCGCCTGCACGGTGCGTGTGTCGGGCCTGTTCCTGGTTGGGGCGCTGGGCATCATGGCGCTGACCTGGGCCGCGGTGCAGTGGCGAGAGCGGCTGCTGAAGCTGCTGTGGCTGGCGCTGCCGATCGCGGTGATCGCGGCGTACGTGATCTATCTGCACGGCCTGACCGGATCGTGGACGGCGTGGTTCTCGGCGCAGGAGGCCGGCTGGAACCGTGGCTTCCACTGGCCGTGGGAGGCCTTCGCGAACACGTGGCAGGCGATCCAGCCCGGTGCGTACGCCGATCGCGACGGCTGGGTGTGGATCTTCCGGGCCGAGATGCTCGCCTGGTTGGCGGGCATCGCGGTCACCGTGTGGTGCTTGCGCCGCAAGATGTGGGCGGAGGCGTCCTGGGTGGCGGTGCAGGTGTTGGCCTTCGCGTTGTCCTTCTGGTTCCAGTCGGTGCCCCGCGCGGTGCTGTTGTGGTTCCCGTTCTGGATGATGATGGCGTCCTTCTGGGAGCGCAAGCCGCGGGATCGTGACGCCGCCGAAGTGCAACTGTGGTCCAAGCGGGCCTTGATCGTGCTCGGTCTGTTTGTCATGATGTGGTGGACCCGGCAGTTCTTCATGGGCGGCTGGGCCAGCTAACGAAAATTGGGACACACTGTTTCTTGGTGTTTCAGACCTTCGAAGTGTGCCAGACTTCCTCCAGAGCGGTGGCTTTTTCGGTGCATCACCGCGCCGGATGGTGTGTCATCGTGTCGAGCCACCGGCTCCCGATAGCGTTTCGCACAGTGTCAGCGAACCGCCAGGAGCGGGGCTGGTGGCCGTAATGCCAATGAGCAGAAAGGCGAGTCATGAGCGAGCGAAACATGTTGGGCAAGGGACTCGATGTCCTGTCCCATCTGGTCGACCACCCCGATCGTCCGATGGGAGTGAGCGAAGTCGCGCGCGCCGTCGGTGTCCCCGTCAGCACGGCCCACCGTCTCCTTGCCACGCTGGTGCGGCAGGGCTGGGTGGCGCGGACGGAGCAGGGATCGGGCTACCGACTGGGTTCCTATGTCCTGAAGGCTGCGGATTCGGTGCACGAGGCCTTTGGCTTCAACGACATCCACACCGTGCTGTTGAACCTGAGTGACAAGGTGCGCGAGACCGCGCTGCTGGGCACCCTGATCGGCGGCGAATTCATTTACCTCGACCTGGTGCACGGCCCGGGCGAGCTGAGCGTCCGCGGCAGCATGGGCCAGCGTGGCCCGCTGCACGCCACCGCGATCGGCAAGGCGCTGCTCGCGGGTCTGCCGACGGTACGCCGCAACGAACTGATCGACTCGCTGGACTACGAGAAGTTCACCCGCAACACCATTGGCGATGCCGCCGCGCTGCGCAGCGAGGTGGAGCAGGTGTCCAGCCGTGGCTACTCCATCTCCTCCGACGAGTACGAGGACGGCGTCACCTCCATCGGCATCGGCGTCGAGCTGGATCATGACCCGGGCGGTCACTACGCCATCTGCGTGGCGGCCCCGACCCAGCGCACCGCCGGTAAGACCGTCAACCGCTTCCACGACGCGCTGGTGACGGCCAAGAAGCACCTCAAGGTTGCAGGCGTCAGCCCTCGCTGAGACTCTCCCCGGTCAGTGACCGGAACATGACAGTGGGCCCGGAGCAATGCTCCGGGCCCACTTGTCTGTCACTCAGGCGCTGATCAGCCGCCGAGGGTTTCGGGCAGCCAGGTGATGATCTCCGGGAAGATCAGACACAACACGATCACGCCGAGGATGACGCCCGCGAAGGGCAGCATCGGCTTGACGGCCTTGACGACCGGGATCTTGCCGATCGAGGCAGCCACCAGCAGACAGATGCCGACCGGCGGGGTGATGAGGCCCAGCGACAGGGTCAGCACCGCGACGATGCCGTAGTGGACCGGATCGACGCCGGCCATCTCCACCGCCGGGGCCATCACCGGGATCATGATCGCCATGGCCGGCAGCGCGTCCATGAACAGACCCAGGATGAAGAACACCACGGTGATGACCGACAGCACGGCCCAGCCGGGCACCGACTCGACGGCACCCTGGAAGAGCAGCGGCACCCGATAGACCGTCAGGACGTACGCCAGCACCGACGCCGCCGCCAGCGCAAACAGCGTCTGCGAGGTGAGCTTGGCCGACGACACCAGCACCTTGCCCAGCTCTCGCCAGGTCACAGAGCGATAGACCACCAATGCCAGGAACAGGGCGTACGCCACGGCCAGCAGGGCCGCCTCGGTGGCGGTCACGATGCCGAGACGGAAGCCACCCAGCACGATCACGATGATGCCGAGCGAGGGCAGCGCCTTGACGAAGGTGCGGCCCAGCTCCTTGGCGTCGAACGAGTCGTCCTTGGGGAAGTTCTTCCGACGGGCCACCAGCCAGGCCACCACCATCATGCCCACGCCCATCAGCAGGCCGGGCACGATGCCACCCAGGAACATGGCGCCGATGGAGGTGTTGGTGAGCGATCCCCACACGATCAGCTGGATGCTGGGCGGGATGATCGAACTCATCACGGCCGAGGCCGCGGTGACGCCGACAGCGAAGGCGGCCGGGTAGCCACGCTTGACCATCTGCGGGATCAGCACGGTGCCGGTGCCGGCGACGTCAGCGGTCGAGGACCCGGACATGCCGGAGAAGCCGATCGAGACGCCGACGTTGACGATGCCCAGGCCACCGCGAATCCAACCGAACATGGCACGGGCCAGGTCGATCAGCCGGTCGGTGACGCCGGAGGCCACCATGATCGATGCTGCGAACACGAAGAACGGGACTGCCAACAGGATGAAGGAGTCCAAACCGGCGTACATGCGCTGCACCACCAACTCGGTGCTGAAGCGGGCATCGAGCAGGATGAAGGGCAGGCAGGCCAGGATCAGGCCGAAGGCGATCGGCACCCGCAGGATGCAGGCAAGGATGAAGACGCCGATGATGACGGCGAGGATGATGCCAGTCACTTCGCGCTCCCTTCAGGGCTGTTCTTGCCGGTGGTGGCAGTGGCGGAATCGACGTCGGACTCGACCGCGGAGGAGTCATCTTCGTCGTCGCCCTGGGCCGCCTCGACAACCCCGGCCTCGGTGAGGTTGGCGCCTGACAGGGACGGATCCTTCATGGCCTCCCACCAGGCTGCGATCGCGAACACCGCCATGAACGGGCTCGCGACCAACGGGGCGGCGAAGCTGTAGACCAGCGACAGGCCCGAGGTGGTCGAGATCCGGTCCAGACCGGTCTGGGTGAAGCCGATGCTGCCCACGAACAGCGTCACCGAGATCGCCACCAGGGCGACCATGGTGAAGGTGGCGAAGATCCGCTTCAGATTGTCGCTGGCGCGCTCGGGCACCAGGTCGATGATGAAGTGCTCGCCGGTACGAATGCTCGCGGCGGCACCCATGAAGACCAACCAGACCAGACACATCCGGGCGATCTCCTCGGTCCACAGGGCCCGCGGGATGAAGGGCACGTAGCGGCCGACGATCTGGTAAGCGACCACCAACGTGGTGATCGCCAGGGCCGCGGCAGCGACTGCCACGACACCCTTGTGCAGGTAAGAGACGATGCGCATGGTCAGCTCCCCGGTCGCAGGTCGATGATCTGTTCGAGCACGTCGGGGATGCCCCACTGCTCGGCGTACCGCTGCCAGACCGGTTGGACGCTGTCCAACACAGGCGCGGTGTCGACCGGCGTCACCACGATGCCGTCCCGGCCAGCCAGGTCGCCCAAGATCGAGTCGTCGATCTCTGCCTCGTGCCGGCGCTGGTATTCGCCGGCTTCGGCTCCCGCCTCCATCACCAGCGCACCGAGCTCGGGGCCGAGCTTGTCAATGGTGCGCTGAGAGATGATCAGCGGCCGGATGGTGACCTCGTGGTTGGTCTGCAGGATGTGGGGCGCAGGCTCGTAGAACTTCTGGCTGTCGATGAAGACCGGCTCGTTGTCAGCACCATCGACCACCCCCTGCTGCAGGGCGTTGTAGAGCTCGTTGTACGCCACCACGCTCGGCTGGACGCCCACCGCAGCGGAGAACGAGTCTGTCAGTACCGCCGAGGGCTGCACCCGGAACAACCGTCCGCGAATGTCATCCAACGTGGTGGCCGGCTGGGTGAAGAACATCTGCCGGAAGCTGCCTCCGAAGTAGGTCAGCGGCAGGGTCTTCGTACGCTCGGTGAGCAGGCCGGCGAGCCGTTCGGCGATGCCGCCGGTCAGCAGTGCGTCGCGCTGATCCCGGTCGATCACCAGGAATGGCATCGACAGGATGCTCATCTCCGGGGAGAACTCGGCGATCGAGCCGGGCGCGACGATGCCGATGTCGAGGGTGCCGGTGATGAGTCCCTGGAACATCTCCGTCTCAGTGCCCAGGGCCGCGTTGGGGTGCGCGTCGACGCGTACCCGGCCGCTGGTCTTCTCGGCGACCAGCTCGCCGAACTTCGTCAGACCTTTGTCGAACGGCGTACCGGCGGCAAGCTGGTGGCCACCGAGCAGCACGTGCTCAGCGCCCTCGTTGAGGGCATCGCTGACTCCACACGCCGATGCGGTCAGTCCGAGACCGGTGGCCAGGCCGAGGCCCAATACCGATCTGCGAGACGTCTTTGTCATGGCGAGAATCACCCCTTCTGGGTCGGGTTGGATGGGTTGGGTTGGTTGCTCGTGGTTGAGGGTCGAGCTGGTGGGGGTGAGAAGAACTTCGGGTCCATCTGCCTGATCGGGTCTGCCAGGATCGGCTGGAAGCCGAGTTGGTCCAAAACATCCCGCTGCAGGTCGATGCCGGGCGCCACCTCGATCAGCTCGATGCCCTCGGCGACCAGCCGAAAAACGGCGCGTTCGGTGACGTAGAGAACCTCTTGGCCGAGCTCGCGGGCCCGGTCAGCGGAGAAGGTGACCTGGGTGACCTGGGGCACGAACTTCTTGATCTTGCCCTCGGTCAGCACTTCCATCCGGCCATCACGGATGTCGAAGCGGGCACCGACGGCGGTCAGCGAGCCGCAGAAGACGACCCGCTGGGTGCCTTGGGAGATGTTGATGAATCCGCCGGCGCCGGCGATGCTGCCCTGGTAGCGACTGGCGTTGACGTTGCCGTTCTGGTCCACCTCGGCCATCCCCAGGAAGGCGATGTCGAGGCCGCCACCGTCGAAGTAGTCGAACTGGTAGGGCGCATCGATGCTCGCCGCGGCGTTGTAGGAGGCGCCGAACTCCAGGCCGCCGGCCGGAACGCCGCCGATCTGGCCGTGCTCGACGGCGAACGCGAGGGTGCGGTCCCAGCCCTGTTCGGCTGCGATCTGTGCCACCCCGTCGGGCATCCCGACGCCGAGGTTGACCATCGAACCGGGCTGGATCTCGGCCGCGGCCCGTTCGGCGACGACCCGGCGCGGCCCCGCCGGCAACTGCGGCAGGCTGCCGGCCGGCACTCGGGCACCGGAGAAGCCGGGCTCCAGCCAGCGCACTGCGGTCTGGGGTTGGTCGGGGACCACGGCGATGCCGTCGATCACGCCGCCCGGCACGCGTACGGTCTGGGGCGGCAGCGAGTAGGCCTCCGCGAGGTACTTCACCTGCACGAAGACCTTGCCGCCGCGGGACTTGACGGCCTGGGCGATGGCGAAGGCCTCCAGCATCGCCGGCTCCTCGCCGAAGGAGAGGTTGCCCAGCTCATCGGCGGTGGTGGCGCGCAGGAAGGCGACGTCCAGGTCGGGGGCGTGATAGAAGAGCTGCTCCTGGCCGCCCAGCTTGATGACCTCGACGATGTCCTCGGTGGTGCGGGCGTTCAGCTTGCCGCCCTCCAGCCGCGGGTCCACGAAGGTGCCCAGACCGACCGGTGTGATGAGTCCGGGGCGACGGCCGCCGGTGTCGCGCATCAGCTGGGAAATGACACCCTGAGGGAGGTTGTACGCCTCGATGAGCTCTCGCTCGGCGAGGTCGACCATGGCGGGTGCCATGCCCCAGTGGCCGCCGACGGCGCGGCGGACCAGTCCCTCCAGTGCCAGGAAACCGACCCCGGTGGTGTCCCGGTCACCGACACCGCTGCAGTGCCAGATGGTCAGGTCGCGTGGGTCACCGTCGGCCAGGAAGCGTTCCCGCAGCGCCAGCAGCAAGGCGCTGGGCTCCTGCAGGCCACCGCCGGAACCACCGACGAACAGGGTGTCGCCGGTGGTCACCTGGGCGGCGACCTCGGCCGGGGTGAGGATCGGCTTGACCCCCCAGCGCGCTGTGGCAACAGCGGTCATCGGGTGGCTCCCTCAGGGCTGGCCCGCATGCTGCGCTGCGTCTCGACCAAGGCCTGGTGCAGCGCCGGGATCCGCTCAGCGGTGACCCGCTGGGCCGGGGCCGAGATGCACGCGGCGTACGCCCCCTCCTGGTCCAGAGCGAGCGGGATGGCGATCGAGATGACGCCCTCCTCGTATTCCTCGCGGGCCAGGGCGTAGCCGCGGCTCATGCTGAGCTGCAGCTCGGCGCGCAGGTCACGGTGATCGGTGATGGTGTTCTCGGTGTACTCGGTGAGCTCGAGCTGGTCGATGAGCTGCTCCCGGCGCACCGACGGCAGCGCGCACAGCAGCGCCTTGCCCGTCGCAGTGCAGTGGAGCGGGCCACGCTGGCCGGGGCTGCCCTTGATGCCGAGCAGGCCGGGACCGTGGACGACGTCGAGGTAGATGAACTCGCCGCCGATGACGGTGCCCAGGATCGCGGTCTCGCCGGTGCGCTGCGCCAGCGATGCGAGGGAGGCGTGCAGGTCCGGCAGGCCCATCGCGGTGTGGAGGGCGTCGGCGGCGCGCAGGACCTGCGGGCCGAGGCGGTACTTGGTGCTGCCTTCGCTCCGGGCAGCCCAGGATGAGGCGACCAAGGTCGCGAGCAGGCGGTGCGCGGTGCTCACCGGAACCCCCACGGCATTGGCGACTTCGGTGACGCCGCAGCCCCGGTCAGAGTGCTCGACGAGGTACTGGAGGATCTCCAGTCCCTTCCCCAACATGTTGCGCTGTCCCATAGTGCGGGAGCTCCTTCCGTTCAACGGTAGAAGGAACCTAAGTGGGTGTCTCTGGGAATGTCAAGGGGTGATGTGAAACGTGTCTGCGTTGTGACGTTTGGGGCGCGAAGTGGGACGTTCTTGTCCGGTGGCGGCCGCCCGCAGCTGCGAGTCTGCTGTCGGAACTGGCCGGTGTGCACCCTGAGCTGGGCTCGGCGTCAGCCCAGCTCGGCGTCAAACGGTGCGCAGCCGTGGCGTACCGCTGCGGCCGAGGCGCGAAACAGGGTGCGTTCCTGCTGGGACATCGGGATCTCCAGCACATCGATGACGCCGCCGCGGCCCACCACGCTGGGCACCGAGAGGGCGACATCGCTGACGCCGCGGTAGTCCTGCAGCACGCTGGAGACCGGCAGCACCACCCGCTGGTCGCCGATGATGGCCTCGATCAGTCGGGCGCCGGCCAGCCCGATCGCATGGTTGGTGGCGCCCTTGCCTTCGATCACCTCGTACGCGGCGCGCACGACCGAGGTCGCCAGTCGGTCCAGTGAGGTGTCGGTGAACACGGGCTCGCCGCCGACCAGCCAGTCCCGGATCGGGGTTTGCCCGATGGTGGCACCGGACCAGACCGGAAACTCGCTGTCGCCGTGTTCACCCAGCATGATCGCGTGGACGCTGCTCTGGTGCACTCCGGCGACCTGGGCGATCAGCCGCCGCAGCCGGGAGGTGTCCAGCAGGGTGCCGCTGCTGATCACCCGGCCCGGTGCCAGTCCGGTGATCTTCTGGGCAGCCCAGGTGAGGACATCGCAAGGATTGGTCACCAGAACAACAACGGCGTCGGGCGCATGACGGACCAGGCCGGGCATCAGGTCGTTGAGAATCGCGACATTGGCTGCCGCCAGGTCCATCCGGGTCTGCCCCGGCTTCTGGCGGGCGCCGGCGGTGATGACAACGACGTCGGCACCGCTGACCACGCCGATGTCGGAACTGCCCTCCAGTCGCGAGACCGGGGTGAACTGGGCGCCGTGGACCAGGTCCTTCGCCTCAGCGACCACCTTGGCCTCATTGGTGTCATAGAGGGCGATCTCGTGGACCGAGCCACGGATCTGGCAGGCGTACGCCAGCGAACTCCCGACGGCACCGGCGCCGACGATCGCGAGCTTGGGGGATGTGGTGCTCATGGCGCCTCCTTCGGGGGTGTGGGGCCAGCCTTGCACATCGACCGTTCGCCCCGGTCGGCGGCGCGATTGTGGCTGGTGGCCCCCGGCAGGTAAGCTTCGGTGTTGGCCGTCGCGGTTCACTTGGAAATCGATGGACGGCCGAGGCATTTGCCCTCCTGCCACGGGATCGTCCCGTGGCCGCTGAGCCCACAGGAGGTGGAGTACGCACATGCGTAAGTACGAAGTCATGGTGATCGTCGACCCGGTTGTCGACGAGCGTCAGGTCCAAGGCCTGCTCGAGAATCACCTGAAGGTCATCACCGAATCCGGCGGCACCGTCGATGAACTCAACATCTGGGGTCGTCGCAAGCTGGCCTACGAGATCGACAAGAAGCCCGAGGGCGTCTACGCGGTCATCGAGCTCACCTGCGAGCCCGACGCCGTGAAGGAGCTCGATCGCTTCTTCCGGATCAATGAGCAGATCATGCGCACCAAGGTGCTGCGCCCCGAGCTGCACAACTGATCTGAGCTGCACCGCTGCCAGTTGTCCACAGGACATCGGGCGGTTCCGAAAAAAGTTCACGTGGGTTGTGGACAACTCCACTACATCGATTCAGCTTGTCGGTGGGACGTGGCACGCTGATCCAAACCCGAACAGACGGAGAACACCATGGCAGGCGAACCCATCATCACGTTGGTCGGCAACCTCACCGCCGACCCCGAACTCCGCTTCACCCCCTCGGGGGCACCAGTGGCCAACTTCACCGTGGCCTCGACGCCGCGCACCCAGGATCGCCAGTCCGGCGAGTGGAAGGACGGCGAGGCGATGTTCGTCCGCTGTTCGGTGTGGCGCCAGTACGCCGAGAACGTCAGCGAGTCCCTCACCAAGGGTGCCCGCGTGATCGTTCAGGGCCGGCTGCGGGCCCGTAGCTGGGAAACCCGCGAGGGTGAGAAGCGCACCGACTTCGAGCTCGACGTCGATGAGATCGGCCCGGCGCTGCGGTACGCCACGGCGAAGGTCACCAAGACCTCCGGCGGTGGTGGCGGCGGCGACTGGGGCGGTGGCTCCGGTGGCGGCGGCAACTCCGGCGGTGGTTGGGGCGGTGGCTCCGGCAACGGCGGAGGCAACCCGCGCCAGCAGCCCAGCGATGACCCGTGGGGCAACCAGCAGCAGAGCAGCAACCCGCCCTTCTGATTTCACCGACGGGCACCCGACCGGTGGTCACCATCCAACCCATCAGGCACATTCCGGTTCACGCCGGGCTCACGAAGGAGAGCACCACAATGGCCGCACAGCGCAAGCCTGTGATGAAGAAGAAGATCGCTCCGGTCAAGTCCACCCGGATCGATCACGTCGACTACAAGGACACCGCAACCCTGCGCAAGTTCATCTCCGAGCGGGGCAAGATTCGCGCCCGTCGCGTGACCGGCCTGTCCGTCCAGGACCAGCGCAAGGTCGCCATCGCGATCAAGAACGCCCGTGAGATGGCCCTGCTGCCCTACACCTCGACCACCCGCTGAGGAAGGAACGAAGAATGAAGCTCATCCTCACTGCCGCAGTCGAGAAGCTGGGGCTGGCCGGCGACGTGGTGGAGGTCAAGGACGGCTACGGCCGTAACTTCCTCCTGCCGCAGGGCTACGCGATTGCGTGGACGCGTGGCGCAGAGAAGCAGATCGAGGGCATCAAGCGGGCGCGTGACGCCCGTGAGGTCCGCGATGCCGAGCATGCACAGGAGCTGCGGGACCAGCTCGAGGAGCTGTCGGTGAGCATCACCGCCCGCACCTCCGAGTCGGGGCAGCTCTTCGGTGCCGTCACCGCCAATGACGTGGTGCAGGCTGTCCGCAAGGCCGGTGGCCCGGCCTTGGATCGCCGCTCGATCGAGTTCAGCAAGCCGGTCAAGAACACCGGCGAGCACGTCGTGGGCATCAAGCTCCACGACTCCGTCAACGCGCACCTCCGCGTCGAGGTCGTTGCCGCCTGATCCCAGGCAGACTCGAGAACGGGGCGTACCGATTGGTACGCCCCGTTCTCTGTGTCTGGATCCAGCCGGGGGTAGGTGCCCGCGTACGCGAGCCACCCGCGTACGCGCTGGAGCCGCGCTGACCGTGCGATAACGACGGTAACTTCGGGCACTGTGCGTCTGACGTGCAGAACGGCGGGAATCACCGTCGTTTCTGCACGCGTACGCCTGCTCAGACGGGGAGCTGCAGGTCGCCGATGGCGTACGCCGTGATCCGCCGGGTGCCGCGCGAGTCCTCGACGAAGACCAGGTGGGTCGGGGTCACAATCGGCGCATCGGACAGTCCGGTGAGGTGGACCGCCGGCTGGCCGATCGTGGTGAGATAGACCTCGTTGTGTCGGACTGAGAAGACCGTGCCGTCCGGGGTGACGGATGAGACCTGCGCGCCCGGCGGGATCCACCGGTCCAGGCACACCGTGCGGCCGAGCTCGGGCAGGTGCACCAGATTGCCGCTGATGACCTCGCCACCGAGGCCCACCATCAGCATCTCGGACAGGCTGCAGGCGCCGGTGGTCTCTGCTCGGACCCGGCCGTCCCAGCCGGTCACCAGGAGTCGGCGACCATCGGGCAGTTCCTCTGCTACGAAGGTGTCGCCGCCCCAGACCAGCCAGCTGGGATCCTCGGCCACCATGGTGTCGCCGACGAAGATCCACTCGTGATCGCCGAGTTGCAGCCGGGACCAGACCGGCTGGCCGGCGACCGCCCCAAGGATCGACGAACCGGGCGGGTAGGCCCCGGCCCAGCTCTCAACCGGATTGAGGTCGGCGTCGAGGTGGGCCATGAACGAGATGGCATTGGAGTCGGCCGGGCCGCTGAAGTAGCCAACCAGGGTGGAGTGAGTCCAAGCGGACTCGCCGGCCACGACGCTGGTGACGATGGTGCCGCTCCTGCCACTGTCGAGCTCGAACCAGGTGATGTCGCTGACCAGTTCGGCCCAGACGGTGTCGTCAGGCTCACCCACGCCCCACCAGATCGCCACGACGCCGAGCCCGGAGTCCACGCTGGTGCGTAGGGTCAGGCCCTCCCGATCAGCCAGGCCGGGCACCTCGGCCCGCCACCGCTGGTGGCCGTCCCAACCGGTCATCTCGACCACCAGGTCGCGGCCCCGGCCCGGGTCAGTGACGTGCACGATGCCGTCGGCAGCGACATGAGTCGCCATGGACGAAACCTCGATCTCGAGGGAGGGTGCGCTCAGGCCGAGATCGGCCGGCGCCAGGGTGTCGCCGGTCGGCGCCACGCCGGGCCAGGACAGGGAGCTGAAGTCGCGCGACGTGGTGAAGGGAAGTGTCGGCGTACAACCGGTCGTGAGGACGATGGCGAGGGCCGCGATCACGGCCAGACAGCGGCGGCCTCGGCGGCCTGCCCACCCACGGAGCTGAGTCATGGCAGCAGTGTCCCTACGGGTGGAGGGTTTGGGAATCCCAGTGGCCGAAAATCAGGTTGAGAGTTGAGACTTTCAGTCCTGCAGAAGTTCCGCGGCGGCGCCCAGGGCGGGTGACAGCGGGGCGTTGAGGCGGCGTACGCCCAGCTCGTCGGCTCGGGTCGAGCCCACCGTCCAGACCGCTACCGGCAGCTCCCGGGCGACCGCCCGGCGGACAAATCGCAGCCCGCTCATCACGGTCAGGCTGGAGCCGAGCACCAGCAGCGCCTCGGCGTCGGCGACCAGCTGATAGCAGTGATCGACGATCGGCCGGACCACCCCTTCGCCGAAGAAGACCACATCGGGTTTGAGCTGGTCCTCACCGCACCGCCAGCAGCGTGGCGAGACAAAACGATCCACGTCGATCTGTTCCAAGGAGACGTCTCCGTCGGGCCGGATCTCGCTGGTGGTGGGGTGGAAGTCGGGGTTGGCGTCGGCGATCCGGGCGTCGAGTTCGGTACGCGGCAGGTCAGCCCCGCAGCTGAGGCAGATCACCCGGGCGAGGCTGCCGTGCAGTTCGACCACGTCACGCGAACCCGCGGCCTGGTGGAGGCCGTCGACGTTCTGGGTGATGATCGGTCCGGTGACCCCGGCGCGCTGCAGGTCGGTGACGGCGAGGTGGCCGGCGTTGGGCCGGGCGCTGGCGAAGTTGCGCCAGCCGATGAAGGAGCGGGCCCAGTAGCGTTGCCGGGCGCCGGCCGAGCCGCGGAACTCCTGGATGGTCATGGGTTCGATCCGACGCTTCTGGTCCGGCCCGCGATAGTCGGGGATGCCGGAATCGGTCGACATGCCGGCGCCGGTGAGGACCAGCCAGCGACGCCCGGTCAACAGGTCGGCGACGTCGGAGGGGTCCACATCGTCATCGTAGGCGTACTGCAATCTCCCCGACAGTTGTCTGGGTCTGTCGGTGTCAGGTGAGATTCTTGTCTCGGGCATCAGGCTTTGATTGGAGACACATGAATGATCGGTACACGCCGCTCAGCGTTAGAACGAGCTCGGACCCGCAGACGACGAGAGCGTGGGATGTGCTCTTTCCCGGCATCCCGGGCCACCTCCGCCCGTCGGTGGACAGGTGGATCCAGATGATGATCGTTCAGTATCCCGACACTGTCGGAGTATGCCAGCGGGCACTCCGTTATACGGTGCCGGGTCAGATGACAGCGGAGGGGGCGCTGAAGCGCCACGCATCGGCATCTGGCGAGAACACCCTCGACGTCCTCGACGTGCTGATCAATTATCTCGGTCAAGTGAACCGGGCAGACTCTTATCGTGCGGCTGATGCCAGTCACCGCTTCGAGGACCTGAAGATAAGTCTCCACGAAGCAGACTCAGCATGGACCCTTACGAAGCGGCCCAGATGGGGACTGGTACAGCTGGTTGATGCGACGGCGACCAGTGCCTTTGAGCGCACTCGGGACGAAGGCGGTGACGCCGCATGGCTTCTGGCGCAGGCTTGGGAAGCGACCTTCCGCCAGCAGCCCGACTACCTCACGGCATACGCACGGATCGTGCAGTCAATCGAGGCCGTGGCGCTTCCTATCCTCAGTCCGAATGACGCGTCCGCGACGCTTGGTAAGGCGATCAACAACCTCAGCAACTCAGCTGAAAAGTGGACAGTCTCCTCCTTGGATGACAGAGGACAAGCCTCCGCTGCGACATTGCTCGCGATACTAAGGACTGTCTGGGAGAACCACCAGCGGCACTCCTCGAACGACGGCAAAGCACCAGAGCCCCCGGACCCGAACGAGACTGAAGCAGTTCTGTTCCTCGCCGTAACCGTCGTCCAGTGGTTTCAGCGAGGCTTCGTCCGGCCCAAGCTCGGCTACTAGGGGTCGCCTCGCGCCTTTTGCGACTGTATGATCGTTGCCTGGGTGGCGTACGCCGCAACTGGTCATCGTAGGCCGCGCACTACCCTCGGGGCATGCGCGTGTGCCTTGGACAGATCACCGCCGACCAGGATCCGGAGCTGAACCTGCGGCTGGTGGCCGATCAGGCGACCGCTGCGGCCGAGCAGGGTGCGGACTTGCTGGTGTTGCCGGAGGCCACCATGGCCAGCTTCAGCGCGGCGCCGCGCCGAGCCGCCGAACCGGAGGGCGGGCCGTGGTCACAGGCGGTCGCCGAGGTCGCCCGGAAAGCTGGGCTGACCATCGCCGTCGGGATGTTCACCTGGCCGGACGAGCCAGCGGCCAACGACCGCACGACCAACGACCAACGGGTACGCAACACCCTGCTGGTCACCGACGGGACTGAGCACCGCAGCTATCACAAGCGTCACCTCTACGACGCCTACGGCTTCACCGAGTCCCGCACCGTCGCACCCGGCGACGACCTGCTCGTCACCGAGATCGCCGGCGTCGGGGTGGGCGCGGCGATCTGTTACGACCTCCGCTTCAGTGCGCATTTCCTGGCCCTGGCCGATGGCGGCGCGAGAGTGATCATCGTTGCGGCGTCGTGGGCAGCCGGCCCCAACAAAGCAGACCAGTGGCGTACGCTCGCCCGCGCCCGAGCCATGGACAGCACCTGTTGGGTGCTGGCCTGCGGCCAGTCGGCCCCCGCTCAAGCGTCCGGACCGGTGCCGCTGGGGGTGGGCGGCTCCTTGGTCGTCGACCCCTACGGGAACGTCGTGGCCGAGGCCGCCGCCAGCCCGGAGCAACTCGTCGTCGACCTGGACCTCGGCTTGGTCGACCGGGCCCGGGACGAGGTCCCAGTGCTGGCCAACCGACGCTGACGATCCGGCCAGCATCCGCTCAGGTCAGCGCGTACGCCCTCAGTCCCGGCCCCGTCGCGGCGCCTCGTCGGCATCGGCGGCACCGGTTTCGGGCCCCGCTTCCTCGGCGTCGAACACGGACAGGCCGTCGTTGAGTTCGGGATCGCTCTGATCGCCCTCGTCGTGGCTTGGCCCGTCGGCGGGCAACGGCTCGGTGATGCCGGCGCGAACCTTGCGCTCCCGTCGCTCGGCCGAGCCCACCCGGGCCCGCTCGATCAGGTCATACAGCACCGGCACCAGCAGCAGCGTCAGCAGGGTTGAGGAGCCCAGACCGCCGATGGTCACCAACGCCAGCGACTGCGAGATGAACACGCCGCCGCCGGTCAGGCCCAGCCCCATCGGGACCAGCGCCATCATGGTGGCGAGGGCCGTCATGACGATCGGGCGCAGCCGCAACCGGGCGCCGTGGGTGATGGCGTCCTCGATCGATTCGCCGCGGTCCCGATAACGGTTGACCAGGTCGATCAGCACGATCGCGTTGGTCACCACGATGCCGATCAGCATCAGCAGGCCGATCATCGAGGGGATGCCCAGCGCGGTGTCGGTGACCAACAGCGCCAGAATCGCGCCGGTGGCCGCGAACGGCACCGACACCAGCAGGATGGCCGGCTGGATCAGCGACTTGAAGGTCGCGACCATCACCACGTACACGATCGCGACGGCGATGGCCATGGCGATGCCGAGCTGTTCGAATGCCTCGGTCTGCTGCTGGGAGATGCCACCGATCTCGTAGGTGACGCCGTCCGGCATGTCCAGCCCCGCCAGCGCCTGTTCCAGCTGGGTGGTGACGGCCCCCAGGTCGGCCCCGACCGGGGTCGCGTTGATCGTGATCGACTGGTTGCCGTCGATTCGGTGCACGGCGGCCGGGCCCTGCACCTCCTTGACCGTGGCAACCTCACTGAGGGGGATCGGGTCACCCGTGGCTTCGCGGGCGTCCTCGGCCTGCTGCTGCAGGTCCTCGCTACGTTCCTGCTGTTGCTGGGACTGGTCGCGCTGGTCGATCATGTCCGACATCTGCTCATCGAGCGCTTCGCGCTGTTCCTCGAGCTGCTCCAGGCCCTCCCGCATCTGCGCCAGCTGTTCCTGCTGGGCCGCGATCTGCTGCTGTTGGGCTTCGGCGGCCTGCCGCTGGGCGGCCTCCTGCTGCTGCCGTTGTGCCTCGAGCAGGCCCCGGATCCACTCCTCCAGCTGAGCCGGATCGGTGGGCGGGGTCAGGTCGGGCAACGGCTGCGGCGGGATCTGGACCTCAGGCAACGGCATCGCCTCGGCCGCCTCGAGCTGTTCGGTCATCTCCTCGATCTGCTCATCGAGGGCATCGCGTTGCTCGGCGATCTGGTCCAACCCGTCCTCGAACTCCTGGTTGGCCTGCTCCCGTTGCTCGGTGGCCATCTCGTCCTGCTGCTCGGTGACCCGCTCGGCCGCGTCCTGCTGGGCCTTGGCGTTCTGCAGCTGGGTGACCGGCAGCAACAGCTGCTCGAGCTCCTCCTTGGTCTCGATCGGAGTACGCGAACGCAGCACCACCCGCTGGGTGGTCGCATCGATCTCGACCTGGCCGATCTGCTGCCCACCCATCGCTTGCTGCACGGCCACGCCGACGGTGGCCTGGTTCATCCCGTACTCGGCCGCCTTCGCCGCGTCGACATCCACCTGGAGCACCGTGTACTGGTCGCCCAGGTCGGAGCTGACATTGGTGACCAAGCTCTGCTGGCGCAGTTCCTGCTCCACCAGCCGGGCGCCCTCCTCGATCCGGTCGGCATCGCGGCCCTGGACGATCACCGATACGTCGGTGTCGGCGCCCATGCCACCGGCGGTCTGGATCTGGATCTCGCCCAACCCCTCCTCGGCCTCCAGGGCTACCCGCAACTCCTCCTGAAGGGCGCTGGCCGGCGTACCTTCGGCCATCGTGATCGAGATGGAGGCGGTGTTCGATCCGCCGCCGCCCATGCCCAGGCCGGCCGTGGCTGCGTCGCCGCCACCGACGGTGGTCTGATAGGTCTCAATGCCGTCGTGGTCGGCGACGATCTCCTCGATCCGCTGCGCCACCGCATCGGTCTCGGCCAGTGAGGTGCCGGCCGGCAGCTCGGTGGAGACCGTCAGCGAGGTCTCGCCCAGATCGCCGATGAAGTCGGTCTTGAGCAAGGCGGTCGACCCCAGGGTGCCGACGAAGACGACGGCGGCGATCGCCAGGGTCACCCAGCGGTGCCGTAGCGTCCAGCCCAACACTGGCAGGTACGCCTTCTGCATCCGCGACGGCGCCTCGTCGGTGTCCTTGACGCTCTCAGCGGCACCCTCCTGCTGCGCCAACAGCCATGCCCGTTCCTGCTTCACGGTGGGCCGGAGGAACCAGTACGCCAGCACCGGCACGATGGTGAGGGCCACCAACAGCGACCCCAGCAGCGCCACCGACATGGTGAGGGCGAACGGTCGGAAGAGCTCACCGGTCTCGCCCGACACCGTCGCAATGGGCAGGAAGACCGCCACCGTGATGATCGTCGAGGAGGTGATCGCACCGGCGACCTCAGCCACCGAGCGCAGGATCATCTTCGGCCCGAAATCAGCCGGCGGTGACAGCGCCTGGTGCCGGCGGATGTTCTCGATCACCACGATCGAGTCGTCCACCACACGGCCCACCGACACCGTCAACGCCGACAGGGTCAACAGGTTGAGGGTGTTGTCGGTGAGCCACATCGCGATCAGGGCGATCAGCAGCGACATCGGGATCGAGATGGCGGTGATGATGGTGGAGCGGGCCGACCACAGGAAGACCAGGATGATGACCACGGCCATCACCAGACCCAGCACACCCTCGACGGCGAGGTCCTCGATGGACTGTTCGATGAAGGGGGCCTGGTCAAAGATCGTGACATAGCTGACGCCGCCGCCGATGTCGCGCATGATCTGAGGCATCAGTTCGTTGGACAGCCGGGCGACCTCGACGGTGTTGGCGTCGGCAAGCTTGGTGACGCCCAGGCTGAGGGAGGCTTCGCCATTGACGCGGGCGATCGAGCTCGCCTCGGCGGGCTGCTCGACGACATCGGCGACGTCCCGCAGCGGGACCGCCCCGTCGGTGCCTTGGAGCATGATGCCAGCGACGGCCTCGACCGAGGTCAGCTTGCCGCCGATCTGGACCTGCATCTCCTCGCCGTCACGTTCCAGTTGACCGCCGGGATAGGTGAGGTTGTTGGCTTGGAAGAGTTGGCTGATCTGGCTGGGATCGATGCCGAGCCGGTCCAGATCGTCCTGACGCAACGTGACGACGACCTCGCGGTCGGTCTCACCGGCAACGAACGCGTCCCGTACGCCGGGGATCTGCTTGAGCTGGGGGATCGCGACGGCGCGCAGGTCCTCGGCGAGCTGGGCCGGATCGCCGTCGGAGGAGACGGCGTAGTAGACGATCGGCAAGGCATCGAAACTGCCCACCACCACCGTGGAGGTGACGTCGTCGGGCAGTTGTGGACCGACGCCCTGGACGGCGGTCCGCAGCTTGGACTCCATCTCGGTGGCGTTCTCGTTGTAGTCCCACTGGACCGTGACCTGGGCCATGTCGTTGGTGGTGACCGAGCTGACCTCGGTGACGCCGTCGACACCGCGCAGCGCCGACTCCATCGGATCGGTGACCTGCTGGGCGACCACGTCGGTGGTGGCGCCCGGATAGACGTTCATCACGGTTGCGGTCGGGATCCGCAGGCTCGGGATCAACTCCTGCCGCAGGACCCCTGCCGAATAGAGCCCGACGCCGACGATGGTGATGCACAACAGCGCCACCACGGCACGATTCATCAGACTGAGCTTGGTCAGACCGCTCACGAGACCCCCACCGATCGTTGTATTCCCGAACCAGTTTGCACCGCGGCACACTGGCAACACGAATCTGGGCTCGCGAGGAGACGAGCAATCATCGGTTGGGTGGGTTCGATGGTGACGAAGTCGTCGCCACCCCACCGCGCCGATCAAGCGACCGGTGGCCAATCGGGGTGAGCTGGCGAGCCCGATGCTGGTTGGCGCGGTCGTGCATCGGCGCGCTCAATGTCTCGCCGTAAACATCGTCGGGCTGGGGGCTGGGCGGCGTACGCTCAACCCCCCAGCCGCATCCAGTTCTCGCCGCGGGCGCGTAGGACCAGGGTGGCGGCGCGGGCCAGCAGATACCCGCCCCAAGCGGCCCACAACCAGGCCACGCCGGCCTGACTCCAGCCGACCAGCAGACTGAGCGGCAGGTACGCCGCCACCGCGATCAGACCGGCCAGCGCCAGGTAGCGCGCGTCGCCGGCGCCGATGAGGACACCGTCGAGGACGAAGACCACGCCGCCGATCGGGGCGACGATGCCGAGCACCAGCAGGCTGCCGCGCAGCAGTTCCGCGACCGCCGGATCTGGGGTGATGACCAACGGGATCAGCAGGTGGCCCGGGATCAGCAGCACCAGCAATGCGACTCCGACCCACAGACCCCAGCGAGTGGTGATGGCGGTGAGGCGGCGGACCGAGGTCACGTCGCCCGCGCCGAGGCCGTGGCCGGTGAGTGCCTGCGCCGCGATGGCGAGAGCGTCCAGGATCATCACCAGCACGCTCCACACCGAGTGGGTGACCTGGTGGGCGGCCAGCGCGACCGTTCCCAGGCTGGTGGCGACCATGGTGGCGGTCAGGGTGGCGACCTGCAGGCTCGCCGACCGCAACAGCAGCCAACTGCCGGCCTTGGCTGCGCGCAGGATGCCACCGAGGTCCAGTCGCGGCTGGGCGCCGGCGCGGCGGGCGCCCCGGATGACGATCACGGTCAGCACGGTGGCGGCGGCGTACTGGGAGATCAGCGTGCCGATCGCGGCCCCGGGCAGTCCCCAACCGAAGACCAGCACGAAGAGTACGTTCATGACGATGTTGGCCACATTGGCGCCGATCGCGACCCATAGCGGCGTACGGGTGTCCTGCAGTCCGCGCAGTACGCCGGTGGCCGCCAGCATCACCAGAGCCGCGGGGGTGGCCAGCGCCAGGATCCGCAGATAGCTGGCCGCGTACGCCGACACCGGGGCGGTGGCGTTGTACCAACTGACGACTACGGGGGCAGTCAGCGACAGCGTCACGCCGACGACGGAGCCGATCACCGCGGCCAGCGCCATCCCGTCCAGACCGGCTGCCAGCGCCTTGTCCGGCCGGTCGGCGCCCAGCTGTCGCGCCACGGTGGCGGTGGTGCCGTAGGCCAGGAAGACGGACAGGCCCACCACCAACATGATCACGCTGGTGCCGATCGCCAGACCTGCCAGTGGCTCGGTGCCCAGCAGCCCCACCACAACGGTGTCGGACAGCAGCAGCAGCGGCTCGGTGATGAGGGTGGCCAACGCCGGGACCGCCAGGGCCAGGATCTGGCGCCGGTGTCCGCGTACGGGGGGCGGGTCAGCGGTCGCGTCAGGAGACGAATCAGGGGCCACGCCCGGACTCTAGCCCGTGAGCCGAGGTCTCGAATACTGATACTGCCATAACGTCCGTTTGTATTACCCCAACAAGTTGTTTTATCTTCTCGGTGGCGGGGTGTCCGCCGTGCAGTTTCGAGCCGGAAGGTCTGACAGTGAAGCGAACAACGTCCTGGTTGGCGGCAGTGGTGGCGATGATGCTGGTGCTGAGCGCCTGCGGAAGCCAGGCGGAGCCGGCGGGCACCGACCCCGTCGACGGCGGCACCGTCACCGTGGCCATCGAGAGCGACCCGGCCGGCCAGTTCAACCCGCACGAGTCCGGCACCGACATCGCCGCCGAAACCCTCCGCGCGGTCTTCGACTCGCTGGTGTACCTGACACCCGAGGGTGAGCTGAAGCCCTGGCTGGCGACTTCCTGGGAGGTGTCGGAGGACCAGCTCAGCTACACCTTCACCCTGCGCGAGGACGTGACCTTCCACGACGGTGAGCCCTTTGACGCGGCGGCCGTCAAGGCCAACTTCGACCACGTCCGCGACCCCGGCACCGCATCGAAGCTGGCCAGCAACCTACTGGGCGGCACGGCGTACGACTCCACCGAGGTGATCGACCCGCAGACGGTGCGGATCAACCTCAACCAGCCCTACGCCCCGCTGCTGACCAACCTCAGCAGCACCTACCTGGGCTTCATCTCGCCGAAGGTGCTGGCCGGGTCCGCCGACCAGCTGGTCGCCGGCGGCCCCGAGGTCACCGTCGGCACCGGACCCTACGTGCTGGAGCAGATCGTCGCCGGCCAGGAGGTCTCCTTCACCAAGAACGCCGCGTACGCCTGGGGCCCCGAGGGCGAATCCCAGGGCCCCAGCCATCCGGACCGGCTGGTGCTGCGGGTGCTGCCCGAGGCCTCGGTCCGCGCCGGCGCCCTCGCCAGCGGCGACGTCGACATCGCCGGACACCTGAGCCCCGAGGATGCCCTGAGCTTCGCCGAGGACGACCAGATCAACCTGACCCGCAGCGAGTCCCCGGGCCTGCCGTGGACGCTCTTCCTCAACAACCGCAGCGGCATCTTCACCGACCTGCAGGTGCGCCAGGCCTTCCAGAAGGGCATCAACATCAGCGCCGCCATCGAGGCCGTGTACGCCGGCACCTACCATCGGGCCTGGTCCTTCCTGGGCGCCAACACTCCCGAATACAGCGACACCTTTCAGGACAGCTGGCCCTACGACCCCGAGGCCGCCAACCAGCTGCTGGATGATGCCGGCTGGACCAAGCGGGATGCCGAGGGCTACCGGGTCAAGGACGGGCAGCGACTCTCGGCGAGCTGGTCACTGACCCAGGACCGGGACCGGCGCGGCAATCTCGCCGAGGCTTTCCAGGCCGACCTGCGCGAGATTGGCTTCGAGCTGAAGCTGGTGCCCACCGACACCGGGGTGTTCCTGCAGCAGCTGCAGTCCGGCGAGGGCTACGACATCGCAGCCTGGAGCTACGTCCGCACCGACGGCGACGTGCTGCGGCTCCACTTCCACTCCGAGCTGGCGCCGATCCAGAACGCCGGCTGGGTGAACGACCCGCAACTGGACGAATGGGTGACCGCCGCGACCCGGACGACTGATCGCGCCGAGCGCACCGAGCTCTATCGCCAGGTGCAGGAGCGAGCGCTGGAGCAGGCGTACTCGATCCCGATCCTGCCCAGCCACAACATCATTGGCTCACGGGTCAGCGTCGGTGGCGTCGAGACCGACATCGCGGGGTGGCCGCAGCTGCGGACCGTGTGGACCACGGCGGTGCAGTGACGTGGCGATCCGCATCCTGTGGCGGGTGGCCGGCGCCTTGGCCGTGATCTGGGGCGCCGCCACGCTCGCCTTCGCGTTGCTCCACCTGGTGCCCGGCGATCCCGTCGACATCATGGTGGGCACCAGCGGCAGCATCGACGAGGCGGGCAAGGACCGGATCCGCGAGGAGCTGGGCCTGAACCAGCCGGTGCTGCTGCAGTACTTCAGCTTCCTGGGGCGGCTGCTGGTGCTGGACTTCGGCACGTCCTATCGCCTCGGCCAGCCGGTGCTGGCGATCATCGGCGCGCAGCTGTGGCCCACGGTGCAACTCGCGCTGCTGGCGATCCTGTTTGCCGCGATCCTGGCAGGGCTGACCGCGATCCTCCTGCGGGGCCGGTACGCCCGTCGGGTCTCGTCGCTGATCGAACTGCTGGCGATCTCCTCACCGGCCTTCTGGACCGGGATGCTGCTGCTGACCGTCTTCGCCTTCCAGCTGCACTGGTTTCCCGTGACCGGCGGGGTCGGGCTGCGCGGCCTGGTGCTGCCCGCCCTGACGCTGGCCCTGCCGATCGCCGGCATCCTCAGCCAGCTGCTGCGACACGGCATCGACGGTGCTGAACGGCAGCCCTTCGTCGACAGTGCCCGTGCCCGCGGCCTGGCCGAACCGGTGTTGCTGGGACGACACCTGCTGCGCCATGCCTCGCTGCCGGTGCTGACCCTGGGGGCGTACATCGTCGGCAACCTGCTGGGCGGCACCGTGATCGTGGAGCAGCTCTTCGGCCGCTCCGGGTTGGGCCGGGTCACCCTGGATGCGATCACCAACCGCGACCTGCCGGTGGTGATGGCGATGGTGGTCTTCGCCGCGATCGTGTTCGTCGCGGTGAATCTGCTGCTCGATGCTCTCTCGCCCGTCCTCGACCCGCGACTGCGAGGTGCCTGATGGCTGCCCAACTCGTGATTGACCAGGCTCTGGAAGCGCCGCGGCAACGCAAGGTGCCGGTCGCGGCGTGGCTGTCGGCCGCAGTGCTGGTGCTGTTGGTGTTGGCCGCGCTGGTCCCGGGCCTGCTCACCTCGATCGACCCGCTGGCCACCAATCCGGTGCAATCCCATCGCCCTCCCAGCGCCGAGCACCTGTTCGGCACCGACCGGCTGGGCCGCGACCAGTTCGCCCGGGTCGTCCACGGCGCCCGGGTGTCGCTGGGGATCGGCTTCATCGCCACCGGCGCTGCGGTCGCCATCGCGGTCGTGGCTGGCGTCCTGATCGGGCTGGCGCCGCGCTGGCTCGACGGTTTGGCGATGCGGATCCTCGAAGTGGTGCTGGCCTTCCCAGAGTTGCTGCTGGCGCTGGTCGTCATCGCGCTGCTGGGGCCCGGCACCCAGAACGTGCTCATCGCCATCACGATCTCGGCCATTCCGGTCTACGTCCGGATGGTGCGGATCGCGACCGTCCAGGTCCGGACCTCGGGCTACGTGGAGGCGGCGACCGCGCTGGGCGTGGGGCGTACGGCCGTGGTGGTGCGACACGTGCTGCCCAACGTGGTCGGCCCGCTGCTGGTGCTGGCGACCATCGGCGTCGGCAACGCGATCATCGCCGGCTCGGCGATGAGCTTCCTCAACCTCGGCCCGGTCGCGCCGACCCCGGAATGGGGCCTGATGCTGTCCGAGGGCCGCGACTCGCTGCGCAACGCCTGGTGGGTGGCGGTCTTTCCGGGCCTGGCCATCACCGCGACCGTGATCTCCACCACCCTGCTGGGCCGCCATCTGCAGGCCCGTTTCGAAGGAACCACCTCATGATCGAAACCGTGAATGACCGGGTCCCCGAGGTCGAGGAGGGCCAAGCCGTCCCGGCCGAGCCTGAGGTCCTGGCCACGGTGGCCGGACTCACCATCAGCTTCGACGGCCGCCGCGTGGTCGATGACGTCGCGCTGACCGTGCGAGCTGGGGAGTGCCTGGCTCTGGTCGGTGAATCCGGCTCTGGCAAGACGCTCACCTCTCGAGCGCTGCTGGGCCTGGTGCCGACGCCGGGACGGGTCGAGGCCACCACCCTCGAGGTCGACGGTGTCGACCTACGACAGGCCACCGATCGGCAGTGGCGCCGGCTCCGCGGCGCCAGGGTCGGGCTGGTGAGCCAGGACGCCCTGGTGTCGCTGGACCCACTGCGGACCATCGGCCAGGAGGTTGGCGAGGTGCTCGGCGCCCATCGCTCGCTACGGCCGGAGTCCGGCCTGGCCACCGTCGCCGCCGTCACCGCCGAACTGGAGCGGATGGCGATCCCCGAACCGGACCAGCGGCGCCGGCAGTACATCCACCAACTCTCCGGCGGCCAGCGGCAGCGCGCGCTGATCGCCTCGGCCACCATTGCCCGGCCGCCGCTGCTGATCGCCGACGAGCCGACCACGGCGCTGGACCTGCGGGTCCAAGCCCAGGTGTTGGAGGTGCTGGCCCAGCTCAAGGCCGAGGGCACCGGACTGATCGTCATCAGCCACGACCTGGCCGTGGTCTCCCAGATCGCCGACCGGGTCGCGGTCATGAAGGCGGGCCGGATCGTGGAGGAGGGACCGGTGCAGCAGGTCCTCACCGATCCCAGCCACGACTACACCCGCGCGATGCTGCGGGCCATCCCGAGCGCCGGCAGCCGCGGCACTCGGCTCAGCGACACCCCGCGGGCGGAGCTGAAGGCCCGCCGCAGCCTGGCGGACCGCGTCGAGGCAGGTACGCCGGTGCTCCGCGCGACCTCGGTGCACCAGACCTTCCGGCGGCCCGACCGATCGGTGCTGACCGCGGTCAACGGCGTCTCGCTGGAGCTGCGGGCCGGCCAGACTCTGGGAATCGTTGGCGAGTCCGGGTCCGGCAAGACGACGCTGGGCCGGATCATCCTGGGCCTGCAGCGTCCCGATGCGGGTGAGGTCACCCTCCACGGGCAGCCGTGGAGCGGGCTGTCGGAGCGGCTGCGCCGACCCCGACGCCACCTGATTCAGCCGATCCAGCAGGACCCGCTGAGTTCCTTCGATCCCCGCGCCACCGGCGTACAGATCCTGTCCGAAGCGCTCGCCGTCGGTGGTGTGCCGAGGCGGGAGCGACGGGACCGGGCCGGGGATCTGGCCCGCCAGGTCGGCCTGGCGCCGGACCTGTTGGAGCGGCGACCCCGGCAACTGTCCGGTGGTCAACGGCAGCGGGTCGCCATCGCTCGGGCGCTGGCCCGGGATCCGCAGGTATTGGTTTGTGACGAGCCGGTTTCGGCGCTGGACGTCACCGTCCAGGCGCAGGTGCTGGACGTGTTCGCTGACATTCGCGACCAGCTCGGGCTGGCGACCCTGTTCATCTCGCATGACCTGGGCGTGGTGCAGCACCTGTGCGACGACGTGATCGTGATGCACAACGGTGACGCGGTGGAACGCGGCCAGGTCACCGAGGTCTTCGCCGACCCCCAACACCCCTACACCCAGGCCCTGCTGTCGGCTGTGCCGACGCCGGCCTGGCGGGAGGCGGCATGAGCACGACATCGAACGACCCGATCGTGTTGCCCAACCTGCGGCCGACCGTCGCAGGTGAGCCCGTGCCCGGCACCGAGATCGCCGACCTCGACGAGGTCCTCACCGGCGCTGAGCAATGGATCGACAGCGCCGAGGCGCCCGACCCGCAGCTCCCCGAGGTGTCCCGGTGGACGGCGTGGCCCGATGATCCTGATTATCTGCCCAGCTACGGCACCATCAGCCTCAACACCGGCGCCGCCGGCATCGCCTGGTATGCAGGGCTGGCCGCCGACGCCGGCCGATCGGGTGCCGCCGAACGCCGCGACCGGGCGCTGGCCACGGTCGCGGCCCGCTGGCAAGACGACCTGGACGCCGAGATCCGGCTGCCCCTGGCGGGGCTCGGGGTCGGCTTCTACGGCGGCCTGGGCGGGCTCGCCTCGGTCACCCTGGGACTGGCCGACCAGTCGCCGGTGGCGGCCGACCTGGCGCCCCGGATCGTCGCCGAGATCCTCGACCGAGAGGGCCGCACCGGCGGTCGAGAGGCCGGCTGGACCGGCGTGAACGCACTGCTCGGTGACGCCGGACCACTGCTGGTGCTGCTGCAGGCCACCGACCAGGTGGCCGACCTCGACCCGTCGAACGCACCGCTGGCCGACCGGGCCCGCAGCGCCGCCGTCGCGGTCGGCGAGCTGTTGCTGGCCGAGGAACGCCGGGACGAGAACCGGTCCAGCTGGATCGGGGTCACCGCCCAGCACCTCGGGGCGCCCGCCACCGACGGGCCGCCCGCCTCGCTGGGCGAGGGCTTCGAGGTCGGCACCACGGGCATCGCGTACGCGCTGGCCGAACTGGGGCGGCGTACGGGTCAGTCCCGCTTCGTCGACGCGTCGGTCCGTGGCGCCACCAGCATCGTCGAGGCAGCGGTGCCGGTCGGCGAGGATGCGGTGCTGCAAGGCGGGGCCCGCGGCTATGCGTTCGGCTACTGCAGCGGCAGCGCTGGCGCGATCCGCGGTCTGGTGGGGGTGTTCCGGGCGACGGGGGACCCAGCCTGGCTGGAGTGGGCCGAACGCTTCGGCCGCGGCATCCTGCGCAGTGGCGTACCGGGGCGCCACACCCCGGGCAATCTGTGGGTGCAGCACCAGTGCTGCGGCGGCGCCGGGATCCTGGAGGCCTTCCTGGGACTGTGGTGGGAGACCGGGGACCAACTGTGGCTGGACGCGGCTCGGGTGCAGGCCGACGACCTGGTGATCCGCTCGACCGTGGACCAGCGGGGCCGCCGGTGGTACAGCGAGGCCTTCGTGTTGCCCGTCGGTCGGCTCAAGGCCGAGGTTGGCCACCAGGTCGGTGCCTCCGGCGTCGGGGTGGCGCTGCTGCGGATGCAGGCGGCCGAACAGGGCCGCCCGGACCAGCCGTCGGGCACCCGACGCCTGGCCGACGACCCGTTTGCCTGACCGGTAAGCCCCCGGCCTGCACAACTACAGCTTCCCGTAGCTGCGCAGGTGAATTGGGCCAGTTGGCCTGCACAACTACAGCCTGCTGTGGTTTCGTCGGCGGCGCCGGTCCCTGACCTGAGGCGGCACGGCACCGAGCCGACAGACCGGCGGGGCCCGGACGCCCATCCGCCCGGGCTCCGCTGGCGTACACACCGCCCCAGAAACGCACTGATCCCGGTGGCCGAAGCCACCGGGATCAGTTCACTCACGGGTCAGCTGTTCCGCCGACGCGTGGCCCACACATTAGGCTGGGGGCGTTCGGGGCCAGACCCCGCCGCGAAGGATCCGGGAGCGTGCCGATGCAGGAACTGGTCGACTGGGTCGTTGCCGCGGGCTCATCGCCGTGGATGTTCCTGATCCTGTTCTTCTTCGTCGCGATCGACGCGTTCTTTCCGCCCGTTCCCTCAGAATCAGCCGTGGTGGCCGTCGCCGCCATCTCCGCCTCGGAGGGCTGGCTGCACGTGGGCCTGCTCTTCCTGGTGGCCGCCGCCGGGGCCTGGGTGGGCGACAACGTGGCGTACGCCATCGGCCGCGGCATCGGCACCCATGGGTTGCGGCGGATCAAGTGGCCCAAGCTCCACGAGGGGCTGGACTGGGCAGGTCGGCAGCTCGACCGCCGGGCCGCCACCTTGCTGCTGGCGGCCCGGTATGTCCCCGTCGGGCGTACCGCGGTCAACCTCACCGCCGGCGCCAGTGGCTTTCCGCGCCGCCGCTTCATGTTGCTGACGATCCTCAGCTCGCTGAGTTGGGCGCTGTGGTCGGTCGGTCTCGGCCTGGCCGCTGGGCAGTGGCTGGAGACCCACCCCTTGGTCGCGGCCGGCATCTCGGTGGTGCTCGGTTTCTTCTTCGGGCTGGCGATCGACCAGGTGTTGCGCCGCTTCACCCACCTCTACGACTTGGTCGACGAGGTCGCCGAGGAGGAGGACGAGGAAGCCGAGGTCGGCCGGGCGGAGGCCTCGGCAGCCGGTTCGCCTGCTGCTGGTGCAGCCGGCGGTGGTCCTGCCACCACTGATTCCCCTGCGTCGCCGACGAACTGAGGTCCGGCGCTCGACGGCGCGACAAACCGGTCGAGATCTGTCAGATCCGGGAACTAGGTTGAACCCATGGCAGATGTGTACATGCGCTATCCCGACGTCCATGCGGACCAGATCGTTTTCGTCGCCGACAATGACCTTTGGCTCACCAGCACCAAGGGAGGTGCGGCGCGCCGGATCACCGACGATGGCGCACCGGTGATCAACCCCAAGTTTTCCCCCGACGGCACCCGAATCGCGTTCACCTCCGCGGTCGCCGGCGGCAAGGATGTCTACGTACGCCAGCCTGAGGGCAGCATCGACCGGCTCACGTTCGTCAGCGACGGGCTGGCCAAGGTGACCGGGTGGTACGACGATGACCACGTCATGTTCGTGTCCATGCACAACACCGGCCAGCGCGGCACTGCGGAGCTGCACCTGGTCTCCCTCGACGGCGAGGTGACCCCGCTGCCGTACGGGCCGGTGATCGGCGCAGCCGTCTCCCGCCGGGGCGCGCTGGCGGTGGCCACCTGCAACACCCGCGACTCGGCCGCCTGGAAGCGCTACCGCGGCGGCATGGCAGCCAAGTTGTGGTCCGACCCCAAGGGCGGCACCGCCAAGCGGCGCGCCGGCCAGGACCGGGGTGACTGGGGCGAGGTGTTGCCCGACGAGCCGGCCGGCAAGTACGCCCCGGGTTGGGTCGGCGAACGGCTGATCTTCTCCAGCGACCGCGGCGATCACCCCGCCCAGGGCCAGCTGTGGTCGGTGAACAAGTCCGGCAAGGACCTCACCCAGCACACCCAGCACACCGTGGACGACGGTTACGTCCGGGACCCCAGCACGGACGGCACCCAGATCGTCTACCACTGCCGCGGCAGCATCCATCTGATGTCCTCGCTGAAGGCCAAGCCGGTCAAGCTCGACATCGAGACCGGACTGGGCGAACCGCAGCCGATCCGGCTGGATCCCAGCGACCGGCTCAGCGACCCGCGCCCCGACCACGGAGCCAACGGTTCACTGGTGGAGTGGCGCGGCGCTGCGTACTTCCTGACCCATCGCGCCGGCCCCGCCCGCGCCGTCAGCGACCTGCCCGGCGTACGGATCCGGGAGCCGCAGTTGCTGGGCCGCACCGGCAAGGGCATCTGGGCCAGTGACGCCGAGGGCGAGGACTGCCTCGAGATCGCCGCGATCGACGGCACCGGTGATGCGGAACGGATCTGCCACGGTGAGCTGGGTCGGGTGCTGCACCTGACCAGCGATCCCGCCGGCGTACGCGTCGCGGTGGTGAGCCACGACGGTCGGGTCAGCCTGGTCGAGGTCGCCAGCGGCACCGTACGCCCGGTGGGCCGCTCACCCGAGGGCGAGGCCACCGACCCGGTCTTCTCCCCGGACGGCCGCTATCTGGTGTGGCGCCAGGCGATCGGTCGCGAAGGTGAGCTGGGCCGCCTGATGATCGTCGAGACCGACGGCACGGACGAGTCGGTGCCGCTCACACGAGGCGTCTTCAACGACTTCTCCCCGGCCTTCAGCGCGGATGGCAAGCACTTGGCCTTCCTGTCCAGCCGCACGCTGGATCCGACGTATGACGACTTCGCCTTCGACCTGGGCAACACCCATTCGGTACGCCCGTGGCTGGCCCCGTTGGCTGCCGATGAGCCGGCACCGTTCGGCCCGTCGGCCGACGGTTGGGCCATCGCCGCCGTGGTTGATGAGAACGCCGAGGACCAGCCGAAGAAGAAGGAGGTCACCACGGCAACGGCCGAGGTGGCCGGCTTCGAGGACCGGATCGTCGCCTTCCCGGTGCCCAGCGACCAGTACGCGTCGCTGCGCGCCACCGCCAAGGGCATCGCCTGGCGCAAGAAGGTGGACCGCAGCGGCGTGCTGGGCAGCAGCCGCGCCGGCGTGGAGGGCGAGGCCCCCAAGGATCTGGTGGAGCACTTCTCCTTCGACACCCGCCGCACCAGCACCGTCGTCGAGGCCGCCGACAGCTTCGCGGTGTCCGGGGACGGCGAACGGATCGTGGTCCGCAAGGGCGGGGACTGGTGGGTGCAGGCTGCCGACGCCAAGCCCGGCGATGACGACACCTCCAAGGTGACGATCGATGTGGCCCGGCTGCGCCGCGAGATCCGCCCCCGCGACGAGTGGCGCCAGATGTTCGACGAGAACGGTCGCATCATGCGCGACCACTACTGGCGCTCCGACATGGAGGGTCAGGACTGGCAGGCGATCCTGGACCGCTACCGGCCGCTGGTGGAGAAGCTGCGGACCCACGACGACTTGGTCGACATGTTGTGGGAGACCGTCGGTGAGCTCAACACCTCCCATGCGTACGTGATGCCGCCCGCCCCGGCCGGCGACCAGTCCGCCAAGGTGGGCCGGCTCGGTGCCTCGCTGCGTCGCGACGGTGATGCCTGGGTCATCGAGGAGATCCTGCCGGGCGAATCGTCTGACCCTGAGGCACGGTCGCCACTGCGTGCGGCCGGTGTCGGGGCCGATGTGGGCGACCGGATCCTGGCGGTCGACGGACGATCGGTGGCCGAGGCCCGGACGGTGGGCGAGTTACTGCAGGGTTCGGTGGATCGGGTCGTCGAACTCACCCTGGAACGGGACGGCCAGGCGCGGCGGGTGGTCGTGGTGCCGTTGGAGTCCGAGACGGCGTTGCGCTACCACGCGTGGGTCGCGAGCCGAGCCGCGTACGTTGCCGACCACTCCGGTGGTCGACTCGGCTATGTCCACGTGCCCGACATGATGGCCAACGGTTGGGCCGAATTCCACCGGCAGATCGAGATTGCGAGCCGCGCCGAAGGCGTGGTGGTCGACGTCCGGTTCAACGGCGGCGGCCACACCTCGCAGCTGATCCTGGAGCGGCTCAGCCGCAAGGTCACCGGCTGGTGCATCGCCCGCCACTACGACTCGCCGATGAGCTATCCCGACCAGGCGATGCGCGGACCGGTCGTCTTCGTCACCAACCCGTACGCCGGCTCGGACGGCGACATCGTCTGCGGCGGCGCCCAGACGATGGGGCTCGGCCCGGTGGTCGGGCAGCGTTCCTGGGGTGGCGTCGTCGGTATCGATGGCCGCTTCGACCTGGTCGACGGCACCCGGATCACCCAGCCGCGGTACGCGCACTGGTTCGGTCAGCAGGGTTACGGTCTGGAAAACCACGGTGTCGATCCCGACATCGAGGTCAACTGGAGCCCGGCCGACTGGAAGGCCGAGACCGACAGCCAGTTGGACCGCGCCATCGAGGAGGCGTTCGTCCTGCTCGAGGAAACTCCAGCCGCTACGTCGCCGGCGTTGGAGCCTCCTCGCTGGACCTGATCGGCCCGCCTCGGGGGCGGCTGCAGACACGGCCGCGCTAGTCTCGGCGTGTCGCAATTGCGGTTTGTCCTGTCAGTCTCCCCCGAGGTTCCCGTCTTGTCTCACTCACACAGCCACATCGGTGACGCCGCGCCGTTGGATCCGGCGCGGCAGCGACGCGCGCTGCGGATCCTGGTCGTGGTGCTCATCCCGATCGCGGTGTGGACTCTGGTGGCGATGATCTGGATGTGGCCAAGCGGCACCCAGAACGTCAACACGGCCGCCACCATGTACGCCCAGCCGGGTGTGGAGATGCTCTCGGGTGAGATCACCGCGGTGGAGGAGTTTCCCTGCAACAGTTCCCCCGGCGGTGCCACTGACCGGACTGACACCTGCGCCACCATCGACGTGGAACTGCGGGAGGGACCTGAGCTCGGGCAGATCATCCAGACCGAGCTGACCGCGCCGGTGTACGCCTCCGGCGTCGACGTCGGTGATTCCGTACGCCTCTACCGGCTCCCGATCGAGGGGGCACCCGCGGCGTACCAGTTTGCTGATTTCGAGCGGACCGCCCCAGTGATCGTGCTGGCGCTGCTGTTCGTCGTGGCCGTCGTCGCGGTGGCGCGCTTCCGCGGCGCGATGGCGCTGGTCGGACTGGCGTTCGGTGCCTTCATCCTGGTCAGCTTCATGTTCCCCGCACTGCTGGCCGGTTCCAATCCGCTCTTGGTGGGACTGGTGGGCGGCACGGCGATCCTCTACGTGGTGCTCTTCACCGCGCACGGGTTCAGTGCCAGAACCGCGACCGCGCTGGTCGGCACGCTGTTCGGTCTCGGCCTGGCGACACTGCTGGGCTTCCTGTTTTCGCAGTGGGCCCATCTGACCGGTGTCGCCGGAGAGGACGACTTCACGCTGTCGTCGATGGCGCCGGATCTGCGACTCACCTCGGTGGTGGTCTGTTCGATGATCATCGCCAGCATCGGCGTCCTCAACGACGTCACGATCACCCAGGCTTCGGCGGTCTGGGAGCTCGCCGGCCAAGGCATCTCGCGAGCCCGAATCTTCACCTCGGCGCTTCGGATCGGCCGCGACCACATCGCCTCCAGCGTCTACACCATCACGTTCGCCGCCGCCGGCGCGATGCTCCCGATGCTGCTGATGCTCTACATCTATGACCGGCCGCCGCTGGACGCGGTGATGTCGGAACAGTTCGCCGCCGAGTTGATCCGCACCTTGGTCGGCGCGATCGGCCTGATCATGTCGGTGCCGGTCACCACCGCGCTCGGCGTCGCCGTGATTGCCGGCCGGGATGCGAAGTCGGATGGCTTCGACGACGCGAACACCTTCCGCAACCCCAACGACGAACTCGAGGACAAGAGCGCGACCAGCGCGTCCCCGGCCAGCAACCCGTTCGCTGCCGACGACGAAGTCTGAGCTCGGCCGAGGCGCGCGCGTCCGTCAGTCGTCGTAGAGGTCGTTGCGACGTCGGGTGCCGGGCAGCGTGACGACGAACTCGGCTCCGGCCTCGCTGCCGTCGCGGTGGTGGGCGCGGTGCACCGACACGGTGCCGCCATGGGAGTTGATGGCCTGCTTGACGATCGACAGGCCCAGGCCCGAACCGGGAGTGTTGCGGGACAGGTCGGAGCGATAGAACCGGTCGAAGACCTTCGGCGCGTCCGCCTCGCTGATGCCCGGCCCCTCGTCGGCGATGTGGATGGAGGTGCCCTCCATCCACACCCGGATGGTGCCGTCGGCGGGGGAGAACTTCACTGCATTGTCCAGCAGGTTGGTCATCGCCCGTTCCAGCGACTCCGGGTCGCCCATCAGGTGCAGCGGCGCCAGATTCACCTCGAAGGTGATGTGCGGGCCGCGGCGCCGGGCCCGTTCGAGGGCATGGGAGATCACCCGGGTCATGTCGACCGGTTCGGGCTCGGTGTGGACCTTGTCGTCGCGGGCCAGCTGCACCAGGTCGTTGACCAAGGTGGTGAACTCGACCTGCTGCGCGGCGATGTCCTGCAGGATCTCGCGGCGGGCGCCGGGCGGCAGCATCCCGGTCCGTTCGTCGGCCACCAGCAACTCGACATTGGTGCGCAGGCTGGTCAGCGGCGTACGCAGCTCATGGCTGGCGTCGGCGATCAGGCGCTGCTGCCGGTCGCGGGAAGAGGACAGCGACCGCAACATCGTGTTGAAGGAGCGGGTGAGCCGGCCCAACTCGTCGTCGCCCTCCACCGCGATCGGTTCCAACTCGTCGGTGCGGGTGATCCGGCCCACCGCCTCGGAGAGCCGGCGTACCGGCAGCAGCGAGGAGCGGGCGATCCAGGCACCCGCGGCGGCTGCCACCCCGACACCGAGGGTGCCGCCGATGAAGACGATCACCGTCATTGCGCGCAGCAGACCGCTGGTCGGGGCGAGTGATCGGCCGATCACCAGGGCATACCGCTCCGGGCTGTTGGCGACCTCCATCGGGACCGCGACGATGCGGAACTCCTCGCCGTCGCCGGCCTGACCGGTACGCGACGAGGACCCAGAGCCGAGCCGGGCCACTGCGACTTCGGCCGGGCCGACGTCCAACTGGCGTACGCCGGGCACGTGCAACTGCTGCCCGTCGGCGCGCACCACGACGATGGTGACATTGGCGGTGCGCAGCGCATCGGCGTTGAGGCCGCCCATGGTGGACAGGTCCTGGGAGATGCTCTGGCTGGTCAACACCGCCAGCGACTGCAACTCCTGGTCAAGCTGGTCATAGAGCGAGATCCGAGCGGTCAACCAGGCCGACCCGCCGGTGATGAGCACGGCAGCGGCCACGGCGAGCGCCGCGAGGATGGCGACGCGTTGCTGCAGGGACCGTTGCTGGCGCAGCCAGCGACCGATCACGGGGGAGAGTCGCGCAGGGCGTACCCGATGCCCCGCACGGTGTGGATGAGTCGGGTCTCGCCCTCAGCCTCGGTCTTGCGGCGCAAGTAGC
This sequence comes from Parenemella sanctibonifatiensis, assembly GCF_002250565.1. GTDB lineage: Bacteria > Actinomycetota > Actinomycetes > Propionibacteriales > Propionibacteriaceae > Parenemella > Parenemella sanctibonifatiensis. Next base: position 34,156 of record NZ_NMVJ01000007.1, on the reverse strand, counting down.
CGATGTAGACCTCGAGGGAGTTCGCGTTGGTGGGGAAGTCGAAACCCCAGACCTCGTTGAGCAGCCAACTGCGTTCCAAGACCCGGCGCGGATGCTCCATGAAGGTCTGCAGCAGGGCGAATTCGGTCCGCGTCAGGCTGATCTTGCGGCCGGCGCGCCGCACCTCGCGGGTCTGCAGATCCATCGACAGGTCATCAAAGCTGAGCAACTTGTCGTGCTCGCGTTCCTCGCTGGGGCGCACCCGGCGTACCAATGCCCGCAGCCGCGCCAACAACTCGTCCAGCGCGAACGGCTTGGCCATGTAGTCGTCGCCGCCGGCATCCAGGCCGTCGACCCGGTCCCCGACCGCGTCGCGGGCGGTCAGGACCAGGATCGGCACGTCGTTGCCGTTGGCGCGGAGCATCCGGGTGGTCTCCAGGCCGTCCAGCCGCGGCATCATCACGTCCATGATGATCGCGTCGGGGCGGTGGGAGGACAGCATCGCCAGCGCGTCCACGCCGTCGTTGGCGGTGATCGCCTCGTAGCCGCTGTACTTCAGCGACCGAGCCAGACTGTCGCGGACAGCCTGATCGTCGTCAACGACGAGAATGGTCTGCTGCTGCATGGGTCAAGACTGCCACTTCACGGCCAAGATTTCCCCTCTGACCGGGCCCGGTCGCCGATCTTGGGGTCAGTCCTCGGCGCGGACCTGCGAGACGATCCCGGGCAGCGCGGCACGGATCGCGGTCAGCGTGTCCTCAAAATCGGACTCGTCGCCGTACCACGGGTCCGGCACCGGGGCACCCGGCTCGGCATTGGGATCGAAGGAGGTGAGCAGCACCGCCTGCTCCACCGGGGCGCCATTGATGGCGTCGAGCTGCCGCAGGTGGCCAGGCGTCATCGCGATGACGAGGTCGGCGTCGGCCAGATCGGCGGCGGTGACCTGTCGGGCGACGTGGTCGGTGACGGGGATGCCGTGACGTTCCAACGTACGCCGGGCGCGCGGGTCAATCGGGTTGCCGGACTCCTCGGCGGAGACACCGGCGCTGGTCACCTCGGCGTCCAAGCCCTCGGAGCGGAGGGCATCGGCCAGCACCATGGCGGCCATCGGGGAGCGGCAGATGTTGCCGTGGCAGATCGTCAGGACTCGCATGGCACCCATCGTGGCAGACGGGGCCAGCGGCAGGTCACTGTCGTGATCAGTCGTCCTGCCGCTTGTACACCCACGTCAGCAGCGCGGTCACCAGCGAGATCACGAGGGCGCCGAGGAAGGCGGCGGGCCAGTCAGCCACGCTCCACCCGATCCCGAACTGGGCACATGCCCACGACACCAGCATCAGCATGCAGGCGTTGACCACCCACAGGAACAGGCCCAAGGTGAGGATGATCAGGCAGCCGGTGAGGAACTTCATGACTGGCTTCACGATCAGGTTGACCAACGCCATGATGACCGCGACCAGGCTGATGGTGAGCAGTTGTTGTTGGGCATCGCCCGGTGCCAGCATGATGCCCGGCACCAGCAAGGTCGCGGCGGCGACCGCCAGGCCGGTGGCAATGAGTTGCAGCAGGGTGCGCATGGCAACCATTGTGCGCCTTGGGACAGACCGCGGGCTCAGGTGCCCCATGGGCCTCGCGGGTCACCGGCTGCCTCGCACCCGGCCAACAACTAGGGTGAACGCATGGATCAGCGGCACTTCCTGCGCGAGGCCGATTTCACGCCCGCGCAGTGGCATTCCCTCGTCAACCTCTCGGCCTTCCTCAAGGCCGAGCGTCGAGCCGGGAATGAACAGCAGCGTCTGCTGGGCCGCACCATCGCGCTGATCTTCGAGAAGACCTCCACCCGGACCCGCTCCGCCTTCGAGGTCGCCGCCGCCCACCAAGGTGCGGCCACCACCTATCTCGACTCCCGCGGCAGCCAGATCGGCCACAAGGAATCCATCCCTGACACCGCCAGGGTGTTGGGTCGGATGTACGACGCGATCGAATACCGCGGCTTCGGCCAGGAACGGGTCAGCGAGCTGGCGGCGTACGCCGGGGTGCCGGTCCTCAATGGCCTCACCGACGAATGGCATCCGACCCAGAGCCTGTGCGACATGCTCACCATGGCCGAGCACTGCGGCAAGGAGCGGATCAGCTACGCCTACCTCGGCGATGCCCGCAACAACGTCGCCAATTCGCTGCTGGTGGCCGGCGCCCTGATGGGACATGACGTACGCCTGGTGGGCCCGTCGGGTCTGCAGCCGGAAGCCGAGGTCGTCGCGCTGGCTGAGGGGATCGCCGCCGAGACCGGCGCGACGCTGCGGGTGACCGACAACGTGGCCGAAGGGGTGGCCGACTGTGACTTCCTCCACACCGACGTGTGGGTCTCGATGGGTGAGCCCGCCGAGGTCTGGGAGGAACGGATCGAGCAACTGTCGCCCTACCAGGTGAATGCGGCCGCGATGGCAGCCACCGGCAACGACCAGGTCAAGGCCATGCATTGCCTGCCCGCCTATCACGACCTCGGCACCACCCTGGCGCAGGAGGTCCACGACAGCACCGGGCGTACCGAGCTCGAGATCACCCACGAGGTCTTCGAGGCCAACGCCGAGGTGATCTTCGACCAGGCAGAGAATCGGATGCACTCCATCAAGGCGGTGCTGGTGTGGGCATTGACCGGCGAGACGGCCTGAGCAGCTGCTGCGGACCGCAGCCGGACCGGCTTACGCCCGGTGCCGGCGACCAGGTGATGCCCGGGTCAGTGGCGGGGGAAGGCGCGAGCGGCAGTCACCCCGGCGAGCTGGTGAGCGTGCCAGCCGGCCCGTTCGTCATGGGCAGCGAGGCGCCCGAAGGGTTCCCGGCCGACGGCGAGGGGCCGTTGCGCCAGGTCGAGGTGGGTGAGTTCCGGATCGGGGCGACCGCGGTGACGGTGGCCGAGTACGCCGCCTTCGTCGAGGCGACCGACCACCGCACCGACGCCGAGAGGTACGGCTGGTCCTTCGTCTTCCACCACCTGCTGGCGCCGGGCGCCGAGGACGCGGTCGTCGAGGGTCAGGTGCCCGAGACGCCGTGGTGGCTGGGCGTACGCGGTGCGGACTGGCGCCATCCGGGCGGACCCGGTTCAGCCGCCGAGCCGGACCATCCGGTGGTCCACGTGTCCCATCGGGACGCCAGCGCGTACGCCGCTTGGGTCGGTGGCCGGCTGCCCACCGAGGCGGAGTGGGAGAAGGCGGCCCGTGGCGGGCTGGAGCAGGCCAGCTATCCGTGGGGTGACGAGCTCACCCCCGGTGGCGAGCACCGGGCAAACCTGTGGCAGGGGACGTTCCCGAGCAGCAACAGCGGTGACGATGGTTGGCTGGGCACCGCGCCGGTGCGCAGTTTCCCCGCCAACGGGCTGGGTCTGTACGAGACCTCGGGCAATGTCTGGGAATGGACCGCGGACTGGTTCTCGCCGCACTGGCACCGACGTGACCAGGAACGTACTCGGGTGGATCCGACGGGTCCGCCGCGCGGCACCGCGCGGGTGGTGCGGGGCGGCTCCTACTTGTGTCACCGCTCCTACTGCAATCGCTATCGGGTGGCCGCGCGTACGCAGACGGAGCCGGACACCACGCTGGGGCACACCGGGTTTCGGGTCGCCTTCGGCGCTGAGTGAATCGCCTTCGGCGCTGAGTGAATCGCCTTCGGCGCTGAGTGAATCGCCTTCGGCGCTGAGTGAATCGCCATCGATCGCTCGCGAATCATGACAATCGGTGATTCAGGCTTGCAGTGACAGTGAGATTCGCAATGAGAGGTATTTAGTTGCCGAAACAAACTTGACTCTGCGTCCCGCTGGCCTAGGCTCAATGAGCACCCGAGGGAAGTTCCGCGGGTGTGGCCCGCCGGCCGCCGGGTGGCAACGGCGAGCACCCACCACGAGGACGCACGAGGTTCCTTCATGTCCGCCCCTGCGGCAACACGTCCGGACACGCCAGAACAATCAGCTGACAGTGGGGGTGCGGCCTACCTCCATCAGCTCTATGACACGGCGTTGGTCCAGCCGCCCCGACTGTCCGACCGACCCGAGAAGGCCCGGCCGCAGACGTCGCTGTGGCGGCTGCGCAAGTACATGTACCCCTTCTTGGGGCGCTTCGCCTGGATGCTCTTCTTCTCTGCCACCGGCATCGCCTGCGGCATCCTCATCCCGTTGGTCACCGGAGCCGTCATCGACGGTCCCATCGCCGGCCACGACCGCGCCGGCATCCTCGCGATGGGCCTCGGCGCCCTGAGCCTGGGCATCGCCGAAGCCGTGCTGCTGTTCGGCCGGCGGTGGATCACCGGCCGCTACACGATGGGCATGGAGGCAGGCATCCGGCTCGAGATGCATGCCCGCCTCCAGAAACTGCCGATGGCCTTCCACGCCCGCTGGCAGTCCGGACAGCTGCTGTCGCGCATGATGACTGACCTCGGAGTCGTACGCCGATTCCTCTCCTTCGGTCTGGTCTTCCTGCTGACCTCCACCGTCCAGATCGCCGCGGTGATCATCCTGCTGCTGTCGATGTACTGGCCGCTGGGCGTGATCGTGCTGATCTCGATCATCCCCGTCGTCTACGTCGTCATGAAGAACCAGCGGGCGTACGTCAAGCTGTCCCGCAAGATCCAGGACCAGACCGGCGACGTCGCCTCCTCGGTCGAGGAGGGCATCCAAGGCCTGCGGGTGGTCAAGGCGTTCGGTCGCCGCGACCACATGGTCGCCAAGTTCGACGAGCGGGCCGATGCCCTCTACGAGACCTCCATGAAGCGGGTCCAGCTGACGTCGAAGTTCTGGACCTTCCTCGCCATCATCCCCGGCATCACGATGATTCTCGTGCTCGGTGCCGGTGCCGTCGCGGCCGCTCAGCACGCCGTCACCCTTGGCACCTTGGTCGCCTTCATCAACCTCTTGCTGCTGCTGGTGGGCCCGGTCACCCAGCTCGGCAACATCCTGTCGATGATGCAGGACGCCATGACCGCGGCCGACCGAGTCTGCGACATCTTCGACTCCGAACTCACCATCGTCGGTGGACCGACCCGGTTGGGCCGCGCGACCGGTCGACTCGAGTTCGACAACGTCAGCTTCCAGTTCCCCGACGGTGACCACGACGTCCTGCACGACATCAACCTCACCCTCGAGCCCGGGGAGACCTTGGCGCTGGTTGGCGGCACCGGTTCGGGCAAGTCGACCATGACCGGTCTGGTGGCCCGGCTCTACGACGTCACCGGCGGCAGCATCCTGCTCGACGGCCATGACATCCGCGACCTCGACCTGGCCGACCTTCGTACCAACGTGGCCACCGCCTTCGAGGAGCCGACGCTGTTTTCCATGTCGGCCCGGGAGAACCTCACCCTCGGCAACCCGGATGCCACCGACGAGGAGGTCGCCCGCGCCGTTGACATCGCCCAAGCCCACTTCGTGTACGACCTGCCCTGGGGTCTTGACACCCGGATCGGGGAGCAAGGCATGAGCCTGTCCGGTGGCCAGCGGCAGCGCCTCGCGCTCGCCCGTGCGGTGCTCGTCGAGCCGACCGTCCTGGTGCTCGATGACACCCTGTCGGCGCTGGACATCCACACCGAGGCCCTGGTCGAGGAAGCGCTGGGGTCGGTGCTCGGGCACGCCACCTCGATCGTGGTCGCGCATCGTGCCTCCACGGTGATGCTGGCCGACCGGGTGGCGCTGCTCCAGGAAGGCACCATCACCCACGTCGGGACGCACAGCGACCTGCTGGCGAACGTCCCGGCGTACCGAGAACTCCTGTCTGCGGAGTTCGATCCTGAGCAAGAGCTCGCCGGCGAGCGGGTAGGAGATCTGGCATGAGCACCTCCACCGATGACCGTACCGAGGTTCACACCGAGCAGGACCCGGCCACGACCGGACTGCTGGGCAAGCTGCGCGACCGGCGTACCCGGAGCCAGCCCACCGTCGCCGACCTGGAGGCCTGGCGCGGTATCGCCGCCGAGGGCAAACAGGAGATCAGCGAGCGCGGATCAGTCGTGCTCAAGCAGCGCAGTCGCCGCCTGCTCGGTGAGCTGATCCAGCCGTGGCTGAAGTATCTGTGGATCCTTGTCATCGCGGTCCTCCTCAGCGAGGCTGCACGGCTGTCCGTGCCGCTGCTGGTGCGACGCGGTATCGACGTGGGCGTGCCGCCGCTGATGGACAACGGCAACGCGTCGGAGATCATCACGACCGTCGTCATCATGACGGTGGCGCTGGCGATTCAGGCGATCGGGCGAGTGACCTTCGTACGCCTGTCCGGCCGGATGGCGCAGGAGATGCTGCGGACGATCCGACGGCGGCAGTACCGGCACTTCCAGAAGCTCGACGTGAAGTTCCACGACCGGTACACCTCGGGCCGGGTGATTTCCCGGATGACCAACGACATCGACTCGCTGTCCGAGCTCCTCGTCAGCGGTATCGATGGCCTCATCACGGCGGCGCTGACGCTCGTCGGTGTCGGCGTGATCCTGATCTATCTCGACCCGCGGCTGGGCCTGATCTGTCTGGTGACCTTCCCCTTCATCGTGCTGCTGCTGCGCTGGTTCTCCCGGGCGAGCACCCGGACCTACCGGCGGGTGCGTGAGCTCGCGGCGCTGGTGATCGTGCAGTTCGTCGAGACGATGTCGGGCATCAAGGCGGTCAAGGCATACCGACGTGAACCTCGCAACCAGCAGATCTTCACCGATGTCGCAGTGAAGTACGCCGACTCCAACGTCGAGGCGATGCACAACGTCGCGATCTTCATGCCCAGCATCAAGCTGATCGGCAACCTCGCGATCGGCGCGGTGTTGATCATCGGCGGTCTGTTCGTGGCGGACGACACGATGACCGTCGGAACGCTGACGGCCTTCCTGCTCTATCTGCGGATGTTTTTCGAGCCGATGCAGGAGATCAGCCAGTTCTACAACACCTTCCAGTCCGCCAGCGCGGCACTGGAGAAGATCTCCGGTGTGCTGGAGGAGGAGCCGGAGGTCGCCGAGCCGACCGATCCGACGCCGCTGCCGCACGCGCACGGCAAGGTCGACTTCGACCACGTGCACTTCGCCTATGTCGAGGACCGGCCGGTGCTGCCGGACCTGGACCTGCACATCCCGGCGGGGCAGACGGTTGCGCTGGTCGGCACGACCGGTGCCGGCAAGACCACCATTGCGAAGCTGATCAGCCGCTTCTACGACCCCAACGAGGGCGACCTGCGGTTGGACGGCGTACCGCTGCGGGAACTGTCCGAGGCAGATCTGCGCCGTGCCGTCGTGATGCTGACCCAGGAGAACTTCATGTTCGACGGGTCGGTCGGGGACAACATCGCCTTCGGGCGGCCCGGCGCCAGTCAGGCCGACATCGAGGCGGCGGCCAGGGCCGTGGGCGCGCACGAGTTCATCTCGGCGCTGCCGCAGGGCTATGACACCTCGGTGGAGAAGCGCGGGTCGCGGTTGTCGGCGGGGCAGCGGCAGCTGGTCGCCTTCGCCCGGGTGTTCCTGGCGGATCCGGCGGTGCTGATCCTGGACGAGGCCACCTCGAGCCTCGACGTACCCAGTGAACGGCTGGTGCAGCGTGCCCTCAACACGATCCTCGCGGACCGGACGGCGGTGATCATCGCGCACCGGTTGTCGACCGTCGAGGTCGCCGATCGGGTGCTGGTGCTGGAACACGGCCAGATCCTCGAGGACGGCAGCCCCGCGGAACTGATCCAGGACGAAGGCGGCCGCTACGCCGCCCTCCACCAGGCCTGGGTTGCCTCCCTGGCCTGACCTCGCCAGCCCTGTCGTTTCGGCGCCGTCCCTCTCCGAGGGGCGGCGCCGAGCGCGTGGTGCCTCCGGACTCTCTTCGCCTGCCCGATCCAGCCTGCCCGATTCCTTGGTGTTGCGGGTCCCTGCCCTCGGGGCCCTTGGCTCCGCTCGTTTCATCTCGCCCCGAACTGTCCGCCGGTGCGCGTCGCCGCTGGCAATACGCGATCGATGATCGACCGGGGTGGACGTTTCAGGGCGGCGCTCTTGACCCATCGGGAACCGATTTCTATGCTGGGGAAACCCCCAGCATCGGAGATGATGACCATGGACAACGACCGTCCAACCCCTGCCCAGCCCAGCCCTGTTCAGCCCTTCAACCTCAGTCGGCGCGGTCTTCTCGCTGCCGGCGCTCTCACCGGCGTCGGCCTGGTCGGACTGCCCGGCCTGACCAGCCGCGCGTACGCCGCCGAGGCCGACCTCGGTCTCACCGCCCACGTTGCCGATCGCGGCGTCGTGGCCACGGAACGCAATGTGCGCTCGGGCGCGATCGGTCCCTCGCTTCGCCGGACCCCGCTGCTCTATCTGCTGTCCGACGGCAATCCGGTGTCCTTCAACGTGCTTGACACCGAGACCGGGGAGCTCGTTGGCTCCTTCCCGCTGCCGCCCAAGTCGGTCGGCGGTTACCCCAGCGTCGCCGACGACGGCCGGGTCTATCTGACGGTCCGGGATGGGAAGAGCACCCTGGTCTACCGCTACGACCCGAAACTGAACGACGTCGAGTTCCTCGTCGAAAGCCCCACCGGAGACGCGGTCACCCGTAACCTGCGGGTCGACGGCGACATGATGTACGGCTGCACCTACCCGCGAGCCAAGGCTTTTGCGTACAACCTCGTCACCGGGGAGACCCGTGACTACGGCAAGGTCGCCGAGGGCACCGACACGTACGCCTGGGGCTTCGAGAAGGTCGGCGGCAACCTGTACGTGGGCACCGGCATCGGGCAGGGCCACGCCGTCAAGATTGACATCGAGACCGGTGAGAAGACCGAGCTGCCGCTGCCCCAGGAGTATGACGAGCGGCTCACCTACTTCTACTGGTTCCGCCGGATCGGCTCGCTGGTGGCGATGGCATTCTCGCCGGGTCTGGAGGGTGGCACCAATGTGCTGTTCTGGGACACCGAAGCCGAGGATTGGGTCCACGACGGCGGGATCCCCACCTTCCTGAGCCTCAACGGGCCGATCACCCAGGCGACCCCCGACGGTCGGGTCTGGTACAAGTCGGAGGGCGAGATCCACGAGTTCAACTCCGCCACCGGCAAGGTCACCGCAACCGGGTGGATCGACACCGGGTTGGAGGAGACCGGCAGTCATCGGACCTTGGAGATGATGATGGTGGGCCGCGGCCGGACAGCTCGGCCGATGCTCTACGGCGGCAACAATGACGGCTCCTTCTGGAGCTTCGACCCGGCCAGCGGCGAGCACGAGTTCTTCGACACCGTCGTCGAGGGGGCGCCACTCACCACCAACTCACTGGGCGTCGGCCCGGATGGCCGCGTGTACGTGCCGACCTATCTGGGGCCCGGCGTCACGACACGCTTCGACCCGGTCGCGGGGACCAGCGAGCAACTGTCCAGCCCGGGTCAGGTCGACACCGTGTTCACCGTTGGCTCCCAACTGTTGCTGGGCAGCTATCCCGGTGCGCTGGTCCACAGCGGCGACCCGGCCCAAGAATGGGACTTCGGGACCAACCCTGCGCTGGACTTCAATCTCAAGGCGGAGGCCCAGGACCGCATCGTCGCCGCCGACGGGGACGGCACCCGGTATGCGATGGGCACCGTGGCGGACTATGGCGTCACCGGTGGTGCGCTGACAATCGTCGAAGCAGACGGCAGCCGCCAGGTGTACCGCGACCTCATCGATCGTCACAGCGTCGTCGCGGTGCTGTGGGGACCGGATGGTCTGGTGTACGCCGGCAGTTCGATCCGCGGTGGCCTCTCCAGCCCGAACGGCTCCGGAGACGCCGAGCTGTTGGTCTTCGACCCGGACGCCGGCTCGCTGGTGCACCATGTGGTGCCGGTCGCGAAGAATGACACCATCTGTGAGCTCGCGCTGGGTGCTGACGGTCAGGTCTGGGGCATCACCAAGAGCGGCTCCTTCTTCGCCTTCGACATCGAATCACGGACGGTCACCACGACCATCGCCCACGGCATGGGCGGCACCGGATCGCCTTGGGGTTCGGGTTGCACGCTGGTCAGCCATCCCAGCGACGGGCTGCTCTACGGGTTGGCCGACAACAAGCTGTTCGCGCTCGATCCGGCCACCGAATCCTGGCAGGTGCTCGACGACGGACACGCCCTCAAGCGGCTGAGCGTTGCCGCCACCGGCAAGCTCTACACGGTCGACGAGACCCACCTGTACGAAGTGACCATCTCCCAGAGCTGAGGCTCGCCCTGAAACGTCCGCGCCAGCGGGTCGCCGAGTGCCATGCGCAACCGGCAACCGGCTGGCGCGGACGTTTCAGAGCCGGCGCGCCAGGATGAGTCCGTCCCAGCCCTTGACGCCGACAGTCTGGAGTGCCGTCGCCGACAGTCCCGGATGGGCGGCGATGTCGGCCACGACGGCGCGTACGCCCGTGACCCGCGGATCGGTGTTGTCGGCGTCGGTGACCGCGCCGTTGCGCACGACATTGTCGATGACGATCACCGCGCCCGGCCCGGTCAGTTCGAGGGCAGCGGCCAGATAACGGGGGTTGTTCGGCTTGTCCGCATCGATGAAGACCAGGTCGAAGGGCTCGGTTCGGTCGTCGATGAGCTGACGGGCCGAGGCAGTGGCGTCCCCGACGATGACCCTCACGCGATCGCCGACGCCGGCCCGAGCGAGGTTGGCGCGGGCAACGGTGGCGTTCTGCTCCTCGAGTTCGAGGGAGGTGACGGAGCCGGTGTTGCCGACGGCCCGAGCGAACCAGATCGTTGAATAACCGGCCAAGGTCCCAAACTCCAGCACGCGCCGTGCCCCGATCATCTGAGCGATCAGCCCGAGCAGTGCGCCCTGATGTGGCGCCACCTCGGCGTTGGGCATGGTGGTGCGCGAACTCGACTGTCGTGCGGCGGTGAGTGCCTCGTCTTCGTGGACCAGCGCATCAGCGAAGTAGTCGTCGACCTCCCGCCATGCTGCGGTGGATTCGTAACGGTGCGGCTGGGGATCAGCGGTCATCGCGTCAGCCTTGCACAGACCGCTGCTGCAGTCCACCGCAATGTCCGCCTGAACGGCCTGCCGTGTGCCATGTGCAATCGGCGACCGGCTGTCGGGGACGTTTCAGGGGTGCCAAGTCCACGGGATGGTCGTGGTGACCCGGTGAAACCCGCACCGTTCGAGGATCGGGCGGGAGAACGGGGTCGAGTCGGAATGCAGCCAGCGCTTGCCGGCGCGGGCCGACGCGTCTGCCCGCCGCGCAACCAGAGCGCGGTAGATCCCTCGCCCTCGCCACTCCGGGAGGGTTGCGCCACCCCAGAGCCCCGCGAAATCGGTCCCGGGTACTGGCTCGAGCCGGCCGGCGCTCACCACGAGTCCGTCCGCCTCTGCGGCCCAGATCTCAAGGCCCTCGTTCTCCCTCAGCTGCCGCATCAACGAGCCAACCCGCTGATCCAGCGGGTAGGGATCCGCGAAGACTTGGGAGTGCAGTCGGGCCACCGCTTCCACGTCGGCGTACGCCCGGACCTGCCGCAGGCGCACTCCCTCCGGTGGCGGTAGCCTCGGCACCCCGGCGGTCTCGCCGATCATCACGGATTCCACGTCTCCGGCGACGAAACCCTGGCGAGCCAGGATCGCCTCCAACCCCGGCGTCAGGTCGTGGCCCCGGGCCTTCCACTCAACCTCGACGACAGACCGGTGCCGGCTGAAGTGTTGCTTCGTTGCCGTCACCAGCGCCTCCAGATCACCGGATCCAGCGAGATCGCGATAGGTGACGAACCCGCGCCCGCCATGGAAGGTCGCCCAGAACAGCGGGCCGTGGGTCGCGACATGCACCGCTCCGCCCAGTTCGGCCTCGGCGCGAAGCTGCGCGTCGTACGCCGCCAGCAAGTCCACACCCGCATCATCCCAGAGTGTCCGGCTGGGGCGGTCGGGGATGGCGATGTGCGATCCGCAGCCGCTGGCGGGGACGTTTCAGGGCGAGCCCGGACACGGAAGATGGCCGGGACACAGCACGGCCCCGCACCGGAGTGCGGGGCCGTGCGTCAGCCGATCACGCCCTCATCGGGCTGGCGGCTCAGCTTCAGCGCCGGCGGGCTGCGGCGGCACCGACCAGGACGGTGAGGACCAGCGCGGCGGCGACACCACCGGTGGACGAGCCGGTGTCGGGCAGACCCGGCTTGTCGCCGTCGTCGCCGTCGTCGCCGTCGTCGCCGTCGTCGTCACCGGCGTCGGCGGCGAGGACCTGGACGGGGAGGGTGACCTCGGTCTGGGTCTCGGGGCTGACCAGGGTCAGGACCTGAGCACCGGACAGGCCGGCGGGCACGGTGAAGGTGACCTCAGCGGCGCCGTCGGTGACGTCGACCGTGGCCACGTCGTCGCCGATACGGACCTGCAGGGTCTGGGCCTCGGTGATCTCCAGGCCGGAGATGTTGAGGTCGCTGACCGAGAAGGTCACGGTCTCACCAGCGGTGAGTTCGGTGGGCAGCGGGGAGACGTTCACGGCGTACTTGCGGTAGTCGGGCTCAACGGCGCCGTCGTAGTCGGCGATCCACTGGACCCAGGCCTCAAGGTCAACCAGACCGGTGTCGGCGGAGTTCTGACCATCGGCCAGGACGGTGAAGTTGTCGCCGCCGGAGATCAGGAAGCTACCCGAACCGATGGTGTACGTGGTGTTCGGGTCGAGCGGCTGGCCGTCGATGGTCACCGAGGTGATCCGCTCGCCGGCGGGCAGCGACTCGTCATAGGTGTAGCTGACGTTGTTCGACAGGCCGAGCTTGAGGAAGGGGCGGCTGGCGCCCTCGGGCTGCCACTGCTGCTCGAGCATGGTCTTGAACTGCTCACCGGTGATGTCGGTGGTCATCAGGGTGTTCGCGAAGGGCAGCACCGCGGCGGCCTCACCATAGGTGATCTCGCCGGCGTCGAAGTCGTCGCGGGTGCCGCCCGGGTTCTGGACGCCGATGACGTCCTTGCCGGTGCGCTCGGAGAGGACCTCGCGGAACATGTTTGCGATCAAGTTGGTCATGGTCGACTCGGCGCCACGATCATCCATCGAGCCGTCAGCCTTCACGCCACGTGAGACTGGTGCGGAGGCATCGCCGATGACCTCCTGGCCGATCTCGTCGGAGGTCGCCGCAGCGTCCTCGGCGAGGGTGCTGATGGCCGCCACGCGCGGGTACGCGCCGATCAGCGAGTCGGCAGGGGTCTCGGACGGGTCGAGGTTCTCGACGGTCGGAGCCGCGCACTCGGCACCGGTCGCATCAACGCTCAGCACGGTCTTGCCGATGTTTTCGGCGTACTGGGTCGACTGGATCACCGGACGGCCGTTGTACGCCTCGGCGTAGGTCTGGTGGGTGTGGCCGTTGATGATGAGGCTGACGCTCTCATCGGTGTCGTTGACCATCGAGGCAAAGGTGGAGTTGTCCAGGTTTTCCGAAACCGAGCCGGAGTTCGGGCCACCCTCGTGGTAGACGGCGACGATCACGTCGGCCTCGCCGTTGCTGTCGTCGCCGTCCTGCAGCTCACCGGCGACACGGTTGACGGACTCGACCGGGTCGCTGATCTGGAGGTCAGCGATGCCGGCGGGGGAGACCAGCGAGGTCAGGTCTGAGGTGACGGCGCCGACGAAGGCGACCCGGATGCCCTGCTTCTCGACGATCTCGTACGCCGGCAGGTTGGCCGGCTGCGAACCGTCGGTCAGCTGCACGTTGGCGGCGAGGTAGGAGAAGTTGGCCCGCTCGGAGACGCGACCGTTGAGGTCGTCCCAGCCCTTGTCGAACTCGTGGTTGCCCGCTGCTGCGGCGTCGATCTCCAACTCGTTGAGGATGTCGATCGTCGGGTTGTCCTGCTGGCTGGAGGAAATGTAGGGGCTGCCACCGATGTTGTCGCCGGCGGAGACCACCACGGTGTTCTCCTCGCCGGCAGCGGCGCGCTCTTCCTCGATGGTGCCAGCGAAGGGGACGATCTCTTCGGGGTCGATGTGACCGTGGAGGTCGTTGAAGCTGAGGATGGTGATCGCGGTGCAATCAGCAGCCTGCAAGGGGGCGGGGCCGGGCTGGGCGACGGCTACAGCAGCCGGTCCGCCCAGCAGCGCAGCGGCGCAGGCGACCGCAGCCAAGCTGCGGAAGCGGGCATGGTTGGACATGAGTTCTCCTCCGGAAAATGCGCAGATTTCTCCCAGATTCGGCCGACGGCTCGGCGCGCCGCAACCGCGTGGAGGCAATGTTCATCCTGGTCCGCAAGAGTTCATGCGGGACTCCGAAGAGTTCACACGATGTTCGTCTCAGGCCGTCGAACGGGCTTGCGTCGGACGTGATGAACTGGTCCCCATGGTGACTTCTGTGATCCTGCCCCAGCCCGTTCCGGGTGCCGCCGCAATCATCTGGGCGCACCGCGGTGCCAGTGCGGATGCCCCCGAGAACACCCTGGCCGCTTTTGCCTTGGCGCAGGACCAGCAGGCGGATGGGATCGAGCTCGACACCTACCGCAGCGCCGACGGCGACGTGGTGGTGATCCACGGCCAGACTCTCGACCGGACCTTCCCGGGTGCCACCGGCGAGGTGACGAGCTGCACCACGGCTCAACTGGAGGCACTCGGCGTACCGACCCTGGCGCAGGTCCTTGAGGCGACCACGATCCCGATCAACGTGGAGTTGAAGGACACATCGGTACGCGACCAGGGGCTTCCCGCTGCGGCGGCGACCCAGGTCCTACGTTCCGGTGCCAGTGACCGGGTGGTGTTCAGTTCGTTCAATCCGGTTGGCTTGCTGGGCGTCCGGGAGGTGCTGCCCGAGGCCGAGCTCGCCGTGCTGCTGCCCGAGCAAGGCCTGTCCGTCCTCCCGCAAGCCGTGGAGATGTTCGGCGGCAAGCCGACGGAGGATCCGTACGCCTGGCTGGTCGACAACGCGATCCCCACTGTTCACCTGCACCGCGACAGCATCGACCGGGCCACCGTGTCGGCCTGCGCCGAGCGGGGACTGCACGTACGGGCGTGGACGGTCGATGATCCCGAGCGGGCCGCCGAACTGGTTGGCCTGGGGGTCCGGGACCTGATCACCAACCGCCCCGCCATGATCCGGCAGGCACTCGCTGCTCGCTGACCCACCACGAATCGTCCGTCTCGTGGGCGGTCTCCGTATAGTTGGCGTTCGTGACGACCTCCGAACCCAAGCGACCCACCCTGCGGATGGTCGCGGAGCGCGCCGGCGTCTCCGTGGCAACCGCCTCCCGCACCCTGACGGGCAACAGCTCGATTGCGGCGCCCACCAAGGCAAAGGTGATGGCTGCGGTGGAGGAGCTCGGCTACGAGGGGCAGGCTCGGCACCGCAAGGCGGCACCGGTGGTGGGCCTGGTCACCCCGTCGTTGCGCAATCTCGTCACCGTCGGCGTGGTCGCGGGAGTCGAGGATGCCTCCAGCGAGGCGGGCAGCTGGACCATCGCGACCGTCACCGATGGTGATCCGGAGCGGGAGCGCGGTTCGTTGGCGGCGATGCTCGATGACGACCGCATCGCCGGTGTGGTCGTCATCGGCGGCACCCATCTGGACCCGGGTCGCGAGAAGACATTGGTCAGCACGCTGCGATCGAACGACAAACCGGTGGTCTTGTGTGGCCGGTCACTGCCTGACCCACTGCCACTGATCGAGGCCGGCGCCATGGTGGTCGACTATGACAATGTCGGCGGCGCCGTGGCCGCGGTGTCGATGCTGATCGATCGGGGCCACCGCCGGATCGGCCTGGTCCGCGGCCCGGAAACGTTCAGCACCAGCATCCAGCGGTCCCGTGGCTATGAGCTTGCCTTGGAGCAGGCCGGCATCGAGCTTGATCCCGAGCTGGTACGCGCCGGGCCCCGCTCCAGCACCGGCGGTTGGCAAGGTGCCAAGGAGATCCTCGCGGCCCACCCTGAGGTGACGGCATTCTTCGGTGACAGCGACGACCTGGCGCTCGGCGTCTACAAGGCTGCCGCGGATCTCGGGCGTACGGATCTGTCGGTGGTCGGGTTCGACGACAGCCCGGTCGGCGGCTACCTGCAGCCCGCGCTGACCACGGTCCACATGCCGTGGCAGGAACTGGGCCGCCGCGCCACCCGGCTGGTGCAGGGTCAGGAGACCTGGCGTCCGGAACTCGGCCCGATCGTG
Source organism: Parenemella sanctibonifatiensis (assembly GCF_002250565.1). GTDB lineage: Bacteria > Actinomycetota > Actinomycetes > Propionibacteriales > Propionibacteriaceae > Parenemella > Parenemella sanctibonifatiensis. Next base: position 18,135 of record NZ_NMVJ01000007.1, on the reverse strand, counting down.
GTCGGCACCCATCTTGTGCTGCGCGACTCGGTCACCACGGTGGTCAACCCCGGGTAGCGTGGCCCTCGAAACTGTCCCCGCATGGTTGCGAGAGTCATGGTCACCTTCCAAGTCGTACGCGAGCCGCTGATCGGCCCCTTTGCGTTCAAGGCCCACGAGATCAACGAACTGTGGCAGGTGATCGTCGGCCTCCCTGACGGCGCCGGCGGCATCGATTGGGGGCTGGGCGCCCAATCACCGGTCTGGGGCGACCCGATGGTGGTCGATTTGGCTGGCATCGACGGCGCCAACATGATGATGGCGGCGATCACGGGGCACGCGGCTCGGGTCGCGGCGGACCTGCCCGAGGACCTCGATCCGGTCGAGGTGCAGGCGCGGCTGATGCCGGAGGTCCTGCTGCTGGCCCGGGAGATGACCAACGAGTCGATCGCCGAGAGCTTCGTCATGAATGCGCTGGTGCCGATCGACCAGGCGATGTGGCAACGCTGGGCCAGGCGGCACGAGATCCGCGACTTTGCTGACCTGATTCCGCCCTCGGTACGCCCCTATCTGCCGGTTGACCCGGCGAACGCCCCGCCGGCCGCGGAGATCCCTTTGGTCTCGCCGACCACCGGCGCCGAGGAGATCGGGGAGCTGCTGGCCCGCGGCCTGCCGCTGCTGAAGATCCGCATCGGAGCCGACCCGAATCGGGACAAGGACCCCAGCGCGATGCTGGACTTCGACGCCAACCGGGTCATCGAGGTGGCCGCCATGGTCGACCGTGCCGAACAGGCCGGCGCCACCGGGGTGCGCCTCTATCTGGACGCTAACGGCCGCTATCCCGACAAGGCCACGTTGCTCACCCTGCTGGACCGGATCGACGACGCCGGAGCGCTGCACCGGATTGCTCTGGTCGAGGAGCCGCTGCCGGTCGCCAACGACGAACACCTGGGCGACCTGCCGGTCCCGATCGGTGCCGACGAATCCGCCTTCGACACAGCCAGCGTGGAGCGCCGCGCGGCCACCGGGTATTCGGTCATCGCCGTCAAGCCCAGCGCAAAGACCCTCACCCGCAGCTTCGCCATGATCGAGGCCGCCGGTCGGGCCGGCATGAACTGCCTGGTCGCCGACCTCACCGCGCCGCCGCTGCTGGTCGCCTGGAATCGGGAGGTCGCCAGCAGACTCACCCCACTGCCCGGACTGGAACGAGCAACCTTCGAGAGCAACGGTCCGCAGAACTACCTGCACTGGGCTGATCTCAGTGCCCGGCTGCCGCAGCAGCAGCCCGGCGAGCCGGCCCCCAACCTGATCGACCTCGCCGGGCACTACCTGCCCGGATACGGAGAGTGACATGCGCATCCTCAGCCTCATCAAGCCCGACACCCGACGCACTGTCTTCACCGACCAGGCGTGGGCCCAGCTCGGCGACGTCGTCGAACTGGTCGACCCGCACGACACCGCAGCGGCGGTCGACGCCGCCGCCGGCGCCGAGGTGATCCTGACCTCCTGGGGCAGCCCCCGGGTCGACACCGAGGTGATCGCCGCAGCCAAGCCGGCCGTGCTGCTGCATGCCGCCGGCTCGGTGAAGCCGGTCGTCAGTGACGCCCTGTGGCAGTCCGGAGCTCGGGTCACCTCGGCGGTGAAGCCGCTCGGTGAGGGGGTCGCCGAGACCGCGCTGGGCCTGACCATCGTGGGCCGCAAGAACATTGTCGCGACTGGTGCCGAGGTCGCCGCCGGCGGCTGGAGTCGCGACGGGGTCGGTGAGGTCAACGACATCCGGGTCGGCGTGCTCGGCGCCGGCTGGGTGGGGCGCCACTACCTCAAGTTGATGGGCAATTTCGAGGTGGAGCGGGCGGTGTACGACCCCTACCTCAGCGAGTCCGACGCCGCCGCGATGGGAGCGATCAAGCTCGACCTGGACGAACTACTCGCGACCAGCCAGGTGGTCTCGGTCCACGCCCCCGAGCTGCCCGCCACCCGCCACATGCTCAATGCCGAGACGCTGGCGCTGCTGCAGCCGGGCACGGTGCTCGTCAACACCTCCCGCGGCTCCCTCATCGACGAGAAGGCGTTGACGGCTCGGCTCCAGCAGGGCGATCTGGGACCGGTCTTCCTCGACGTCTTCGACCCCGAGCCGCCCGCCGCGGATCATCCGCTGCGGACCTTGGCCCACGCCACCCCGCACCTGGCGGGGCTGGCAGGCAACGGTCGGTTGCGGATCGGTCGCCACATCGTCGCCGAGTTGGAACGCTTCCGTGCCGGCGAGCCGATGCTGTGCGAGGTCACCGCAGCCGACATGGATCGGGTGGCCTGAGGCGTACGTCCGCGGCCGTGCCTCAGCCCCGGTCGCGGGTCCACCGGGTGAACAGATGTTCCCCGACGGTGGTCGCGGCGAGCTGATGCCACCGCAGCGGCGTGATCGCGGGGCCGTGGCTGAGCCGCAGCCCGGGGCCGCCGACGACGGTGGGGGATATTGCCCAGTCCAACTCGTCGACCAGGTCGGCGGTGAAGAGTTCGGCCAGCAGGGTCGGGCCGCCCTCGGACAGCATGCGACGCCAGCCGCGCTCGTGCAGGTCGGCCACCATCCTCGGCAGATCCACCCAACTCTCGCCACAGACCAGCGTCTCGGCGTCCCCGAAATCAGCGGTGCAACTTGAGGGATGGACGACCAGCGGGTCGGCGGCGGCGAGCTCGGGTCGGCGCACGTCGACTCGGCCACGACGGGTCACGATGACCAGCCGCGGATCCGGCGCCATGCCCAGATCGGCCCGGTACTGCCGCCATTGCGGTGGGGTGATGAGCGGACCGTAGCCCTCCGCCTCGATGGTGCCGGCGCCCACGATCAGACAGTCCGCCATCGCGCGCAAGGCGGTCAGCAGCACCTGGTCCGCGCTGCCAGTCAGGTCGCCGACCCGCCCGTCGATCTGGGCGGCGCCGTCCAGACTGGTGACCATGTTGGCGCGCAGCCAACCGCGCTGGGCATCCTCGTCGTCGGTCCGGTCAGCCAGCGGATAGGCGTACGCCTGCGCGATCGCCTCGGGCGTCCATTCGGTCGTCATGGGTCCACGATCCCATGTCTCTCTCGGACTGAGATGGCCGCTGCGTAGAGTGCCGACATGGCGTTGCCCAAACTCCACGAGGTCAAGGACGAACCGGTGCTCGCGGCGGTCGCGCTGCTGTGGTTCGCGACACCGCTGGTGTGGCTGGTGCTGTTCGTGTTGGCCCTGGTCGGGGTGGCGGTGCCCGACTTCCTGTTGTGGCTGTTCGGCCTGCCGGCCGCTCTGTTGGTCGCACTGCTCCTGTGGGGTGCAGTGTCGGGTCCCCGCAAGGATGAATGGCAACGCCTCGAGTTGCCCGAGGGGATGACCTACACCGCCGAGGTCACTGAACTGGCCCGTTTCGAGGCCGACCACTGGGGCGCCCACGAGCCGACTGGCCGGTCGGGGCCGATCCGGCACCTCATCATCGGCGAGGTGGACGGACGTCGATTCCTGCATCTGGAACGGGACACCATCAACTATGTGCTGGTGGAGATGGACGGCTGGTTGCCGCCGTTGCGGGTCTGGCTGGCCGTCACCATCGGCGCCAGGCCCGTCATCGATCTGGAGTCCGCCGAGTTCAACCGTCGATTCGCAGTCGAGGCCTGGGACAGGTCCCCGGTGGCGCAGCGGTATGCGCACCAGGTGATCAATCCGGTGATGATGACCTGGTTGATGTCCCGTGAGCCTGACGACTTCTGGATCAAGGGACGGTGGCTGGTGGACACCGCGGTGGGCCTGACCGCGGAGGACGTCCTCAAGAGTTCCCAACAGAAGGCCCAGTGGCTCGCCGAACTGGCCCGACACATCCCCAGCGCCAGCTACCGCGACTGGGCCCACCTTGAGGCGCAGTTGGCCGGCGTACCGGCCCTGACCACCGAGACTTCAGACCAGAGCGACGATTCACGGAGTAGCGATGCATGACCACCGGCCGATCCTGAACAAGCGGGTTGCCCGCCACCTCGGCGAGCGCATCATCCCGGCCATCAGCCGGGTGGTGGCACCGCTGACGATTGAGCACTGGGAGGTCACCGATGCCCCGGCCGCACCGGGGCAGGGCGACCCGGTCGACCACCAGACTGCGCTCGCGGCGACCTACACACCTTTCCAGACCGGTACGCCGTGGGGCCCGGCCTGGGGCACCACCTGGTTCCGACTCACTGGAGCAGTCCCCACCGAGGCAGCCGACCTGCCCCTGGAACTGGAGATCGACCTGGGGTGGGACCGTGGCGCCGGGCCCGGTTTCCAGGCAGAAGGGCTGGCGCTGCGACCCGACGGTTCTGTGATCAAGGCGCTCAACCCGCGCAACGCCTGGTTGCCGGTCGAGGCCGACGACCAGGGCCGGATCGAGGTCTACATCGAGGCGGCCGCCAACCCGATCGTCAGCCGACAGGGGCCTACCGAGCTGGGTGACGTGCTGACCGCCGGCCGGGACCCGCGCTACGTCTTTGCCCGGGCTGACCTCGTCGAGGTGCGCGCCGAGGTACGCGCGCTGGCCGCTGACCTGGCGACACTGTCGGGCCTGGCCGCGACCCTGCCGGAGGACTCCGGCCACCGCGCCGGCCTCGACATCACACTGGACCGGGCGATCGACCAGCTCGACCCCAACGACATTCCCGGCACCGCCGCCGCGGCTCGGGCCGATCTCGCCGAAGCACTGGCGACCCCGGCCCACCCGAGCGCTCACCGGGCGTACGCCGTCGGTCACGCCCACATCGACTCGGCCTGGCTGTGGCCGCTGCGGGAAACCCGCCGCAAGGTCGCCCGAACGGTCGCCAACCAGCTCCAGCTGATCGAGTCCGGCGATCACCCCGAGCACCTGTTCGTGTTGCCGGCCGCCCAGCATGCGGCCTGGCTCGCCGAGGATCAGCCCGAACTGTTTGCCCGCCTCAAGGAGCAGGTGGCCGCCGGCCGGATCATCCCGGTCGGAGGCATGTGGGTGGAGTCGGATGCCAACCTGCCCGGCGGTGAGGCGTTCGTACGCCAGCTCGTCGAGGGCACCAGCTGGTTCGACGAACACCTCGGCAAGCGGTGCCGCGGCGTCTGGCTGCCGGACTCCTTCGGATATGCCGCCGCCCTGCCGCAGCTGGCGAAGCTGGCCGGGATGGACTGGTTCCTGACTCAGAAGATCTCCTGGAACCAGATCAATGACTTCCCCCACCACACCTTCTGGTGGGAGGGCATCGACGGCTCGCGGATCTTCACCCACTTCCCGCCGGTCGACACCTACAACGCGACGTTGGCCCCCGCCGAGCTGCACCACGCCGCCACCAACTTCCGCGACAAGGGCCGCGCCCAGTCCTCGCTGGTGCCCTACGGTTACGGCGACGGCGGTGGTGGCCCGACCCGCGAGATGATCGAACAGGCCCGTCGCAGCGCTGACCTGGCCGGGTCGCCGCAGATCCGCATCGCCGACCCTGATGACTTCTTTGCCCAAGCGATGGCGGAGTACGCCGACGCCCCGACCTGGGTGGGGGAGCTCTATCTGGAGTTGCACCGCGGCACGTTCACCAGTCAGGTCGAGGTGAAGCGCACCAATCGGATCAGCGAGTCGCTGCTGCACTCAGCTGAAGCGTGGTCCGCGATCGCGGCGATCCGAGCCGGTCACCCCTACCCGTACGAGGAACTGCAGCGGATCTGGCGCGACGTACTGCTCTTCCAGTTCCACGACATCCTGCCCGGCTCCTCGATCGCCTGGGTCTATCGCGAGGTGGTCGCCCGCGCCGAACAGCTGCACCGCGACCTCCGCGACATCATCGACCAAGCTCAGCGTGCCCTGGGTGGGGGCTGGTTCAACCCGGCACCCTACGCCCGCGCGGGCATCCCGGCGTACGGCTCCGGCACCCCCGACGCGGGCTTCGACCAGCACGTCACCCCGCAGCGGGACGGTAGCGATCTGCTGCTCGACAACGGCACCCTGCGGGTCCGGATCGACGCCCGCGGCCTGGTGACCTCGCTGGTCGACCTGCGGGCAGGCCGGGAACTGATCCCGGCCGGCGAGGCCGGCAACCTGCTGCAGCTGCACCACGATTTCCCCAACGCCTGGGATGCCTGGGACATCGACGAGGCCCACCGCCACACCGTGATCGACCTCAACGACGCCGACCAGGTCGAGGTGGACGGCACCACCATCCGGGTGCGCCGCCACCACGGCGACTCGGCCTTCGTGCAGGAGCTGCGGCTGCCGACCAGCGGCGACGAGCTCGAACTGGATTTGCAGATCGACTGGCAGCAGCAGGACACCTTGTGCAAGCTCGCGTTCCCGCTGGACGTCCACACCGACCACGCCCGGTTCGAAGTGCAGTTCGGCCACCTGACTCGGCCCACCCACACCAACACCAGCTGGGATCACGCCCGTTTCGAGGTGAACGCGCACCGCTTCGTCCATCTCGGCGAGCCCGACTATCAGGTCGCGATCGCCAACACCGGCAGTTACGGCTGGGACGTACGCCGCTGCGCCAAGCCCACGGGTGGCACCTATTCGGTGGTGCGCGCCAGCGTGGTGCGGGGGCCGCGCTATCCGGACCCGCGCGCCGACCAAGGCGTACACCGATGGAACTGGCGGCTGGCGCCGGGCCGCGACGTCGCCGGTGCCGCCGAACTGGGACACCACCTCAACCTGCCGCTGGAGCAGGCGGCCGGTGCTGGAGGGGCTGCCGACGAGGGCCCGCTGGTGCGTTTGGACGGGGCCGTGCTGGAGACGATCAAGCTGGCCCGCGACCGCAGCGGCGACCTGGTGCTGCGGCTCTACGAGGCCACCGGCAACCGACGTAGCGCCGTGCTGACCGGCGATCTGGCGTTGGATCAGGTGCGCGAGGTGGACCTGCTGGAGCACGACTTCGACGACCGTTCCCCACTGGTGACCGCCGCGGTGGTGACCGCCAGCGCGGACCGGATCGAGCTGGATCTGCGACCGTTCCAGGTGGTGACGTTGCGGATTCCCGCCGGCGCCGCCGCGGCACGCCGCCGATCCTGACGTTGACAACGGCAGGACCCCGCACTTCGTGCGGGACCGTACTGCGTGGCGGCGCCCCGCCCTGAGGTGTCCGCGTCTGGCAATCGTCGATTGCAGTACGTCTCCTGCGCACGGCCTGGCTGGACATTTCGGGGCGGACCCCAACCGGGCCAGCCCGACGGCAACTCCCGCCAGCACCTGCCGCCGGCAGCTCCAGCCGCCCACAGTCCCATCCCGTTGTTGGCCGACCCGCCCTGAAGTGTCTGCGTCTGGCAATCGCCGATTGCAATACGCCTTCCGCGCCCGGGCTGGCTGGACATTTCAGGGCGGACCCCAACCGAGCCAGAGCTGAACGGCGTCGGGCCAGCAGCGATTATTTCTGCGGACTTATCGGCTTTTCAGCCGGTTGGGTTCTGCGGTGACGCCCCGGACAGGCACAATGGGGCCCATGTCTCAGGATAATTTCGGCCAGAGTGGCTACGGCCAGGGTGGCTATGACCAGAACCAGAACCAGGGCCCGAACCCGGGCGGCTACTCGCCCAACCCTGGCCAGGGCGGCTACGGGCAGCCGAGCGCGAGCGGTTTCGACTCCGCCTCGCAGTACCCCTCGAGCGCTGCTTCAGCCTCCTACCCGTCCGACCAGGGTGGCTACGGGCAGCAGCCTGCCCCGAGCAGCAACCCGTATGCGGCGTCGATGTACAACTCGCCGGTCGGCGGTGAGGACGACGACCTGGACGAGAACCCGTTCACCGCGATGTTCGACTTCTCCTTCCAGAAGTTCGCAACCCCGTCGCTGATCAAGATCGCCTACATCCTGTGGATCGTGCTGTCTGCACTCGGCGCGCTGTCCTACGTCGGCATCATCTTCATCGGCATGGCGGTCAACGACCAGGCTGGTCTGGGCATCCTGCTCTCGTTGCTCGCGCTGGTGGGCTTCGCCATCGGGTTCTTCCTCTACACGGCGCTGATCCGGATGAGCCTGGAAGCGCTGATCGCGACCGTGCGCACCGCGCAGGAAGTCCGCAAGATCCGCATCAAGCTCGAGGGCTGACCTCCAGCACTCACGCAACACCAAGGGGATGGGCATCGCGCCCATCCCCTTCGTGTTGCTCGGACGCCGGCGAGGCGCCTCAGTAGATCATCGCCAGTGCCGGATCGCGCAGCAGCCCGGCCAGGTCCTTGAGGAAGAGCGATGCCTGCTCACCGTCGATGACGCGGTGGTCGAAGGTCATCGACACCGTCGTCACCCAGCGCGGCTCGATCCGCTCATCGGCGCCCGTACCGAGGACCCAGGGCCGCCGTTCGATCGAGCCCATCGCTACGATCACGGTCTCGTCCGGGTTGAGGATCGCCGTGCCCGAATCGACACCGAAGACGCCGACATTGGTCAATGTGATGGTGCCGTGGGCGTAGTCGCGGGGCTGCAGCTTGCCGGCGCGTGCGGTCGCCACCAGGTCGGTCACCTGCTGGGCCAGCTCCAGCAGCGTCAACTGCTCGGCGCCCTTGATGTTGGGCACCATCAGGCCACGTGGAGTCGCGGCGGCAATACCCATGTTGACCTGGCCGTGCTGGACGATCTCCCGATTCTTCTCATCCCAGGTCGCGTTCAACTCCGGATGCTTCTTCAGGGTCAGGCAGATCGCGCGGATGTAGACCAGCAGGGGCGTCACGCGTACGTCGCGGAACTCCCGACGCGCCTTGAGCTGTTCCACCAACTCCATCGTGTTGGACACGTCGAAGGTGATCCACTCTGACGCATGGGGCGCCGAATAGAACGACTTCACCATCGCGTCGGCGGTCGCCTTGCGTACGCCCTTGACCGGGATGCGGGTCTCCTTGCCGGTGCCGGGATTGGCCAGCGCCCGGTCGATGTCCTCGCGGGTGATGGTGCCGTCGGGGCCAGTCGGGCTGACCTCGGCGAGGTCGACGCCGCGTTCCCGGGCGTACTTGCGGACCGGCGGCTTGGCCTTGGGGCGGTCTGCGCCCGAGTCGACCCGTTCGGGAACGCCTGGGCTGGGCAGCGGCTCGCCGGCCTGCCAGCGATTCGCCTCCGGCTCGAAGGGGGTGACGTCGTCGGAGCGCCGCCCCACCGGGCCGGTGTAGTCCAGTGACTGCTGGATCAGCTCGTGCTCGGGGCTGGGATCCTTCTCACGCCGGGGCCGACGCTTGGGACCGCGGCCGGTTGAGCCGTAGCCGACCAGATTGGGCCCGGAGCCCTCGGGGGCCTCATCCTCACCGTCGTCGATGGTGATGATCGGCGTGCCGACCTCGACGGTCTGGCCCTCCTCGACGAGGAACTTGACCACGGTGCCGGCGTACGGGCTTGGCAGTTCCACCAACGACTTGCTGGTCTCGATCTCCAACAGCACGTCGTTGACCTTGACCTCGTCACCGACGGCGACCCGCCAGGAAACGATGTCGGCCTCGACCAGGCCCTCGCCGGGATCCGGCAGTCGAAAATCCTTCATGACGTCTCCAATGGGTCAGTACGACAGGCTCTCGTCGACCGCGTCCAGAACGCGATCGAGGGTGGGCAGATAGTCCTCTTCCACCCGGCTGGGAGGGTACGCGATGTCCGGCGCCGTGACGCGGAGCACGGGCGCCTCCAGCTCGAAATAGCATTCCTGGCTGATCCGAGCGGCGAGCTCGGCGCCCAGTCCCAACGTCTTGTACGCCTCGTGCACCACGACCACGCGACCGGTGCGGCGCGCACTCGCGAGCAGGGTAGGGGTGTCGATCGGGGACAACGTACGCAGGTCGACCACCTCGACGTTGCGGCCCTCCTCGGCGGCGATCTCGGCCGCCTCCAGGCAGGTCTTCACCATCGGGCCCCAGGACAGCAGGGTGACGTCGGTGCCGGACCGGACGATCTTGGCTTGGTGCAGCGGCGGCGGCGCCATCGAGGTGTCAACCTCGCCCTTGTCGTGGTAGCGCCGCTTCGGCTCGAGGAAGATGACTGGGTCCGAGGATGCGATGGCCTGCTGGATCATCCAGTACGCGTCGTTCGGGTTGGAGCAGGACACCACCTTGAGGCCCGGGGTGTGGCAGAAGTAGGTTTCGGGCGATTCGGAGTGGTGTTCCACGGAGCCGATTCCGCCACCGGTTGGGATCCGGATCACGACTGGCATCGGCGTACGCCCGTGGGTTCGGCCATACATCCGGGACAACTGGGTGGTGATCTGGTTGAACGCCGGAAAGACGAAACCGTCAAACTGGATTTCACACACTGGTCGATAGCCGCGCAGCGCCATGCCGATCGCGGTGCCGACGATGCCGGACTCGGCCAGCGGGGAGTCGACCACCCGGTCCTCGCCGAAGTCCTTCTGGAGACCCTCGGTGATCCGGAACACGCCGCCCAGCTTGCCGATGTCCTCACCGGCGAGCAGCACCTTCGGGTCCGCCTCGAGCGCCCGGCGCAGGCCCGCGTTGATGGCCTTGCCCAGGGTCATGGTGGTCACGCTCATGCGTCTCCCTCGAAGCTCGCGGCGTACGCCTCGTATTCCTCAAGCTGGTCGGTGAGCTCCCCGGTCTGCTCGACGTAGGTCTCGGTGAACGTACGCGCCAGGTCCGGTTCGGGTAGCGTACGGCAGCCCTCCCGCAGGTCGACGCCGAGTTGGTCGCCCTGTTCCTCCAAGTCGGCCAGGTCCGCGTCGGTGAGCAGGTCGCGGCTGCGCAGATAGGTTTCCAGGCGGGCGATCGGATCGCGGCCGCGCCAGTGGTCCTCCTCCTCGCGGAGGCGGTACTTGGTCGGGTCGTCGGCGGTGGTGTGGGCGCCCATCCGGTAGGTGAAGGCCTCGATCATGACCGGGCCCTGGCCCGAGCGGGCGTGCCGCATCGCCCAGTCGGTGACGGCGTGAACGGCCAGCGCGTCATTGCCGTCGACGCGGACGCTGGGGATGCCGAAGCCGGTTGCTCGGCGGTAGAGCGGGATGCGTGACTGGCGTTCGATGGGCTCGGAGATCGCCCACTGGTTGTTCTGGCAGAAGAAGACCACCGGTGCTTGGTAGGAGGCGGCAAAGACCATCGACTCGTTGACGTCGCCTTGGCTGATGGCGCCGTCACCGAAGTACGCCAGCACGGCACCGCTGGTGTCGGGGTCCTCGTGGCCGACCAGTCCGTCCATCTGCATCGCCATGGCATACCCGGTGGCGTGCAGGGTTTGGGCGCCGATGACGAGCGTGTAGGGGTGGAAGCGGTACTTGGCGGGGTCCCAGCCCGACATGGCGGTGCCGCGGAAGAGGCCGAGCAGATCGACCGGGGGCAGCCCGATCACCCAGGCGACGCCGTGTTCGCGGTAGCTGGGAAAGACGTAGTCGTGGCGGCCGACGGTATGGCCCGATCCGATCTGGGCAGCCTCCTGGCCGAGTAGCGGGGTCCACAGGCCGAGCTCGCCCTGTCGCTGCAGGGCAGTTGCTTCGCGATCGAGGCGTCGCGTCATGAACATGTCGCGGTGGAAGTCGACCAGCAGGCTGTCGTCGCCGGTGAAGCTGAAGTCGGAGTGCTCGACGCGGACGCCGTCCGGGGTGAGCAACTGGACGGGTTCCCCGCGGTCCTCAAAGGATCCTGGTGTCGAACTGTCCCTCACGTGGCCTCCTGAATGTCCGTCCTTCACGCTAGCAGCGGCCAACCGGGCAAGATCGTGCGAATTGCACAAGGCCACGGCAGCCAGTTTGTCCGTGCCCACAGGTCCACTCCGGGGCGTTGGGCATCAGCGCCCACCTTTCCCATGGCTGCCAGCACACAGGCGCCATTTGTCGGCGCTCGCGCCGGCGCACGGTCACCGGCCACCCCGGCGTGACCTGCGCCGCACCTCGCCTCGGCCGCCGTCACACCGATGGGTGCGGCTTGGTTGTGCGCAGTTGGTTGTCGGGCTCTGCAACGTCCATCGTGGTCTGCTGCGGTCTGCGATGGGCGACTCGTGTGTGTCTGGGGTGGACGTTGCAGGGGAGTCTGGCCGGCTTGCGTTGTACCGATGGGGTGCGGCTTGGGTTGTGCGCGGTCGGTTGGCGGGCTCTGCAACGTCCATTGGAGTCTGCTGCGGTCTGCGGTGGACGTTGCAGGGGAGTCTGGCCGGGCGGCTCCTGGCGACCGGCACCCGCGGGACGCCAGTCGACACGGCTACCCGGTCCGAGGCAGCTCCGAAGTGTCCTCCGGACACTGGTGGGAGTCGCCATGTGCAGTCGATGAGTGCCCGTGGCGGACGTTGCGGGGGAGTCCAAGCTGGCCAGGCCCGCCGGCGTACGGGGGCTCGACTCGTGGGCGGCTGTGCTCGAGACAGCCTCGTCCCGTCTCCATGGAGCGAACGTGACCGCGATGCGCCCGCCCGCCGGCCTGCCCGATCACGTCTGCCCCACCGAGTCCGCCGATCGCTGCCCTGCAACGTCGGTCAGAGCTGTCGGGAACTGCCATGCGCAATCCATGAGCGCCCGGGCCGGACGTCACAGGGGGTCCGGCCCGGTGTGAGGACGCGGGGGACCTTGTGACGCCGGGGGTGGGGACCTTGTGGCGCTGGGACTGCGGGCTCGAGCCTGGAGGATGCTGGGCCCGGCAATCCCGGGAATGTCCGCCAGCGCCGGCCGAGAGCTGCGATGCGCTCTCGATCGCTGCCTCCGGCGGACGTTGCAGAGTGCAGCCGCGGGAGTGGCGTGCCCGGTCAGACGTACTGGCGCGGGACTCGGTGTGAAATCAGGCAGGTGACCTCGTAGCTGATGGTGCCCATCCAGCTGGCGAGGTCGTCGGCGGTGATGCGGGTCTGTCCACTCGAGCCGATCAGGACCGCTTCGTCGCCAGGCGACGGATTCAGACCGGAGGCGACGACCTCGGTCAGGTCGATCATGGTCTGGTCCATGCACACGCGGCCCACGATCGGGCAATGATGCCCCGCCACCAACATGTGGCCGCGGTTCGATGCCTGTCGCGAGTACCCGTCGCCGTAGCCAACCGCCACGGTCCCGATCCACGTCGGCTCGCTGGCCTCCCATGTTGCGCCGTAGCCGACCCGCTCACCGGCCTCGATTCGCTTCACCTGCACCAGCGGCGCATACCAACTCAGAACCGGCCGGGTCCGCACCGTGCCCGGGGTCTCGGGACCTGGCCGGTACCCGTACGCCATGATCCCGGCGCGGACCAGTTCGCGCGCATCGCCCGGTCCTGTCCGGCCCAGATGAGCCATCAGGCCGGCCGAATTTGCGCTGTGCACCAAGTCCAGCTGTCGCCCAATCGCCACTTCCACGGCAGAAACTGCCTCCTGAAACCTTGCCAACTGGGCCCCGGTACGTTCGTCCGCGCCAGGATCGTCGGCGGTCGCCAGGTGGGTCGCGATGCCGACCAGTTCTACCTGCGACTCCTCCAACTTTCGGGCTACGTCGGCGGCATCCTGGGGGCGTACGCCGATCCGATGCATTCCGGTGTCGACCTTCAGGTGGACTCGTAGCCCGGCAGCACCGGACAGCCAGTCGAGCTCCGAATCGGCGATCATCACCTCGACGTCATGCTCGATTGCAGCCGGTACCTCATCAGGCAGCGTCACCGACAGTCGCAGGATCGGTAGATTCACCCCGGCCTTCCGCAACTCGATGGCCTCGGCCATCGTTGCCACGCCGAGCCTGTCGACGTCTCCCGAAGCCTCCAGTGCTCGCGCCACCTCGACTGCGCCGTGTCCGTACGCGTTGGCCTTCACCGCAACCAACAGGGAGCGGGGGCGTACCCGCTCAGCGAGGGCGGCCACGTTTGCGCGCAGGACGCCGAGGTCAATCTCGGCGCGAGTGCTGCTCATCGGGGTCTCCGTCCCAGTCTCTTTCGTGGAGCCGTTCCACCTTACCGAGCATCGCCCTGGAGCGAGTCGCTGGCGAAGGCTCGGCGCGGGTACTGGTGCTGGACAGTGGCGCAGCAACAGCCGATCTCTTGAACGGGATGCCCGCCACCCCACCCGGTCCGAATCGTCCGCCTCCCCGGGCCTGGGTGTGCGGATTGCGTCTGGCGATCCTCTGCACCGGACATTTCAGACTGCTGGGCGTCCGGGCTCAGCCCAAGGTCGTGGCCCACGTGGCCACCGCATCTGCCGCTTGCTCGCGTCCCCAGCAGTTCGAGGCTGGGGAGGGGGCTGCGTGAAGATCAACCTCAACACGTCTGCACGTCCGCTCCTCCCTGATCCGTCCTCCGCTGCCGCATGCGGAGGTCGGATTGCGATCGACAGGCGTCTGGGGCGGGCGTTGCAGGGTTGCGCAGGTCAGGGGTGTCCCTGAGGTGCGGTTTCGGAGGGTCCCGTAATCTGGCGGTGAAACGAGGGGAGTCCAGATGGCCAAGGTTGGCAAGGTTGTGTCGTCATTGGTGCCGATGATGGCGCCGCCCGCGTCCGGGGGCGTGCTGCGCAGGTTGCTCGACGCCGGTATCGGCGGGGTCGGTCCACTGCCTTCAGCCAAGCAGGCCGCAGGGCGGCACCTGCAGCACCACGCCGGCGATCACGACCGTGCCGTGGCCACACTCATCGCTCAGCACACCTCGCTGGCGGGAGCTCAGGGATTTGTGACCAATCTGGGTGGTTTCGCGACGGCCATCGTCGCGCTGCCGGCCAATGTGCTCGGGCTCGCCCTTCTACAGGTGCGGATGGTGGCGGCGATCGCCCACGTACGCGGTTATGACGTTGATGAGCCCCGGGTCAGGACCGCGCTGCTGATGTGCATGATGACCAACCTGTCCGCGCTGCAGGACGAGGACATCCCGCGGTCGGCGCTGTCAGTAGCCACCGCACCCGTGTTTGATCTGGCCCTGGACCGCCAGGTGTCCGACCGGGTTGCAGGGGAGATGGCTGCCGGGGTCGGCGGAAAGCGCCTGGCCGTCTTTGCTTCAAAGCGGATTCCGGTGGTGGGCGGTGCCGTGGGTCTGGTGGCCGACGGTTGGACGACGCAGCGGATCGGGCGTACGGCGGCCCGAGAGTTCGTGAGCCGGCGCCGCTCAGGTCAGCATTGAGGTCACACGAGCGTACGCCACCGGTTACGTCGGCGGCGATGGATGCCTTGGCGGACCATCCCCAGAATGTCGGCCAGAGCCTCGCCCCAGCCGTACATCACCTGTTTGCAGCTCAGCCGCACCACCGTGTATCCCAGAGCCGTCAGCCTACGGTCGCGTTCCCGATCGTCTTCGAACTGTTCCGGCGATGAATGAAACTCGACACCGTCCACCTCGATCACGAGCCGGTCGCCGATGATCATGTCAACCCGCCCCACCCCGTCGATCTCGACCTGACAGGTCAGCCGGATCCCCAGTGCACGGAGCCGCAGCCGCACCAACGTTTCGGTGCCAGACTCGCCCTTGTCCACTTTCTGCAGCAGCCGGTTGATCCACTTCGGTACGCCGGCTATCGCATCCAGGATCTGCGCGGTCGTCATCACTTCCTTCACCCGTATTGACTCGATGATGACGACAATCCACTCGGCTGGCATGCATTTCACGGCGCACCGCAGGGCCTGGGCCGGGCTGTCGATCCCGCTGTTGACTGGAGCGTGATCACCATGACCACGACAGCCGCCCCGTTGCCGATGCCCACGCTCAGGCCTGCGGATGTGGAGGGTGTGATGGATCGGAACGAACACGCCGTACTCGCCCAGCGCGCTGATGCACGACAGCGCACCGCCCTTTGTCACCGCAGTCACGACCTTTGAGTCGACTGGGCCCAGCGCGTACCAGCCTCGACGCAGCCGGGCGATCTCGCCCCGGCTGAGCGCCTTACGAATCTGCCAATCGCTCCATCCCTCCTCCTTCAGGTGCTTGGTCCGACAGATGACTCGGTTGTCTCGCATACCCACACCAGAGGCTCGCCAAGGCAAGTTTCGTCGGCCCCGGGCACATCTGTGGACAACACTTCTCGTCCGTTGCCGGCTGTGGACGACCCAGCCCGCCCTGAAGTGTCGCTGGAGGCAGCCGCCGATGGCGTACTGCAGTCGGCGCAGTCCTACGGCGGACATTGCCGCGGGCGCGTAACAATGGACCAGCCTGGAGTTCGCTGCTTGACTCCGAGGCTGCACAGGCTGGATGAGCAAGCGGAGGACAGATGCGACAGCGCCCCAGGACGGCGGGCGAGATGTTCACGCAGCCGCAGTGGTGGCCCGAGCGCGACCTGCTGTTCTTTTCGCCCGGCATTGACCTTGACGTCATGGTCGAGGGGTATCGGGCCGGAGTGTTCGCGATGCCGATCGACCCGGAGTCCTTCGACGACGACGCCGCGGTCCCCAACGACAGCCCGATCGGTTGGTGGTCGCCGCTCCGGCGTGGCGTGTTGCCCCTCACTGAGCTCAAGGTCAGCCGTTCCTTGCGTAAGTCCGCCAAGCACTACCAGGTCACCATCGACACCGACTTCGACGCGGTGGTACGCGCCTGCGCCAACCCCGACCGGACGGGGGCATGGATCAACTCACGTATGCGCGAGCTCTACCTCGAGCTCCACCACCGGGGCATCGCCCACAGCTTCGAAACCCGTACGCTCGCCGGTGAGTTGGTGGGAGGCCTGTACGGGATCAGCCTCGGCGGACTGTTCGCCGGCGAGTCGATGTTTCACCTGCCGCAGGGTAGGGACGCCTCCAAGGTCGCCCTGATCGGACTGGTCGACCATCTGGAGTCGACCTACGACGACACGAGCCAGACGCTCATCGACGTCCAGTGGCTGACCGATCACCTGGCCACGCTGGGCGCGATCGAGATCGACCGCGACGAGTACTTGGCCCGGCTGCCGGCGCTGCTGGCCGCGCCCAACCCCTGGCCGTGAGTCGACCGGGACCGCAGACCGGGTCCGGCTGACGGAGCCGGCAGTTCGGCACCTGAATGTCCGCGTGGGGCGGCGCCAGTCGCAATGCGCGGTGCACAGGGGTGTGCCCGGGACGTTTCAGAGGGGCGGCTGGTGGTCGGACCCCACCTCCGGAGCCGACGGGTGGTGGCCGATGTGACGTCTTGCCAGGTCTCCCTGAGATGTCCGCTTCCCGGCGGGGCCGCTTGCAATGCGCAGTCCGCGGCTGCGTGGCGGGGACGCTTCAGGGCCGCGGCCGGACGAGGTGAGTCCCCAAGCCGGACCGACCGTGGTCCCGCGGTCCCTGAATGAATCGGGTGGGGCCGCAGCATGCGGCCCCACCCGATTCAGCCTTGGTCGCTGTCGACCTCGACGTCGATGCCGTTGATGACGAGCTTGGTGCCCATCGGCATCGCCTCGAGCAGCTGAAGCCGTGCCAGCAGCGGGTGCTGCTCGAGCAGCTTCACGCTGTTGGCGCGGATCCGCAGTGTCGCTGCCTCAGAACGCGCCCGCTCCAGGTCAGCCTTCGCAGTCAGCTCCGCGATCGCGGTCGCCCGGTGTGCCTGCTCCAGGTCGTACGGTGCGCCGACATCCTTCAGGCTGACGTCCAGCACCTCCAGGCCCACCGCCGCGGCAGCTGCGAGCACCGCAGGCAACTGCTCGCTCAGGTCGACCTTGCGCTCCAGCACCTCCTCGAAGGTGAGGGAGGAGATCGCCTCCCGCAGCGCGATCTGGGTCGCGGCATAGACGCGGTTGCGCGGCTCGACGGACTCAGTGATGTAGGCCACCGGCTCCATCACCCGCGCCTCCACCACCGCGGACGCACGCACCGCCATGCCACCGGCAGTCGGGATCTCTTGGGGCTTGATCTCGATCGTGAAGGCGCGGCGGTCCACCAACGTGTACGTGCAGTCACGCTGGCGGCGGTGCCGCCCGGGGCCGAGCACGCGCACACCCTTGGCGCTGAACTCCAGCAGTGACTCGTAGGTATGGACAAAATCAGTACGAAACATCAGGCGCCTCCTCAGGACCGAACAGCGTGACGCGCCACCTCTGGGGACGTACACCGTGCGGGATGGCGCCGCAGGAACCAGACCCGCAGGTGGGGACTGCCCCGGGTTTGGTTGACATCGACAGCTCAGGTCCGTGAGGGCCTGGTGAGAGGATGTATGTCATGCCCAAGCCCCATCCCAAAGAGTTCCGTGATGATGTGGTCGCAGTTGCTCGCAGAGGGGAGGCCTCGATCGGTCAGATCGCCAAGGACTTCGGGATCAGCGAGTCCTGCCTGCGTAACTGGCTGTCGAAAGCTGACCGTGCTGATGCTCCGGCCGGGGACAATCGGTCCGCGGCCGAGCTGCGCGAGGCGAAGAAGCGGATCCGGTTGT
>NZ_NMVJ01000006.1 GCF_002250565.1 Parenemella sanctibonifatiensis | reverse complement strand
ACAACCGGATCCGCTTCTTCGCCTCGCGCAGCTCAGCTGCGGACCGATTGTCCCCGGCCGGAGCATCAGCACGGTCAGCTTTCGACAGCCAGTTACGCAGGCAGGACTCGCTGATCCCGAAGTCCTTCGCGATCTGACCAATCGGAGCCTCCCCTCTGCGAGCAACTGCGACCACATCATCACGGAACTCTTTGGGATGGGGCTTGGGCATGACATACATCCTCTCACCAGGCCCTCACGGACCTGAGCTGCTGATGTCAACCAAACCCGGGGCAGTCCCAAGTGTTCGGCGACCACCTCGGCCTCGATGTCGAGGATGGCGGTGTCGTAGTGGGCGGCGGCATCGATGCGGAAGCCGTCGAAGCCGTAGGTCTCCAGCATCCACTCCATCCAGTGCCGCTGCTCGGCCTGGACCTCGGGGTCGGCGTTGTTGAGGTCGTTGCCGACGAGGAACTCCTCGCCGTTGCTGAAGTTCTTGTGGAGCGGACGGTTCGGGTCGATCTCGCCCTCGTCGGTGAGGAAGAGGAACTGGTCGTCCCAGTCGATGCCCGAGTCCTCGTTCTGGAAGGTGGGCTGCTCCGACCGGGGCCCGTGGCCGGGGCTGGCGGCCAGGTAGGCGTCGCGGCAGTTCCAGATGTTGTTGTCCCCGCTGACCAGCAGGTCCTCGCGGCTGTCGTAGTCACAGGAAGTCGAGGAGCCGCTGGTCGCCCACGTCACGAAGGCGTCGTCGCTGATGAGCAGTGGCTTCCAGTTGCCCGGCTCGTACTCGTAGGCACCGTTGGCCTGCAGATATCCCTCGACGTTGTTGACCGCCTGTCCGGGCGTCAGCCAGTCGGGGTAGTTGTTGTCGCTGGGCTGCTCGACCCGGTAGGGCTCGCCGGAGTCGTCGACCAGCACGTTGGACATGCCCAACTGCTGCAGCGAGGTGCCGTTGAAGTGCTCCTTGTTGAATTCGGGGATGAGGCCGTACGCGGCCTGGCCCTGTCCGCCGCCTTTGGTGTACGCGAGGTAGAGCTCATCGGTGTACTCCGACGGCAGGTGGGTGGTGTAGGGGTTGGTGAACGGCTGGCCCTTGTGGCCGACCCGCTGGATCCGTACCGGTTCCTGACCCTGCAGGCCCATCACTTGGTTGGGGACCAGGTCCATCTGGACGCGTAGCCCCTTGTCGTGCAGCGAGTCGATGGCCAGCTTCAGTTCCTCGGCGGTGCCGTACTTGGTGGCACGCTCCCCGTTGGGCCCTTGCGGGAACTCGCCGAAGTCGTACCGGTCGGCGACCGCGTATCCCTCCATGTAACGGGCCATGCCGAAGGAGCGGTACCCCGGTGGCAGCCAGACGTCGGTGACGCCGAGCTCGCCGAGCCCGACGGAGAGCTCGGCGAGCCGGCGGTACATGTCGCTGGAGTAGGGCTGGTACAGGCTGAAGGACTGCAGGATCAGTCGCTCGTCCAGCTCGGGACGCGCTGTGATCTGGGTGCTCACCGACGGCTGCTGCGGCGCGGCGACCAGATCGGCCGATGCGGTCAGCGGTGTCGCCTCGGCGGGTGTGCTCGCGTACAGGCCCGTGATGATGCAGGCCAGTGCGGCGGTCGCCGCCGCGGTGCGGCGCAAGCCGCGTAGGAACAACGTCGACATCAATGAACTCCCCTCGGTCCAGACTTGTCGGCGTGGCGCGCCCACGCGGGCACCCGAGTGACATCATGGAGCAAAAGTTCCCGCATGGGGGGATCTGTGACCTGATCATTATCCGCGGGCGTGGGGAAGTGGTCGGTGTCGGACGGTCCGGGTAGGGTTGCCCCGGAGGGCGTCTGATTCTTGGCGCCCCGTCACAGCGTTGGGCACGCACACGTGTCGACGGGACTTCGGTCCTCGGTAGTGGCCTCCGGGCCGGCGTACAGTCGCCGATCCCGTGGGCCTCGATCGAAGACCGGTCCTGTGGAGCAGCTCACGCAGCTGTACGCGTTCGAGCGCTGCCCAACAGGAAAGGACATTCCCATGGAGGGACCCGAGGTGAAGTTTGCCGAGGCCGTCATTGACAATGGCGCCTACGGCAAGCACACAGTACGTTTTGAGGCCGGCTTGCTGGCCCAGCAGGCCGATGGTGCGGCCGCTGTCTATCTGGACGGCGACACCATGTTGCTGTCCGCGACGACCGCGCAGGCGCAGCCGCGCGATTCGATCGACTTCTTCCCGCTGACCGTGGACGTGGAGGAGCGGATGTACGCCGCCGGCCGCATCCCCGGCAGCTTCTTCCGTCGCGAGGGTCGCCCCTCCGAGGGCGCGATCCTGGCCTGCCGCCTGATCGACCGCCCGCTGCGTCCGTCCTTCGTCAAGGGCTTGCGCAACGAGGTCCAGGTCGTCGTCACCGTGATGGCGCTCAACCCCAACGTCCTCTACGACGTGGTGGCCATCAACGCTGCTTCGATGTCGACCCAGATTGCCGGCCTGCCGTTCACCGGCCCGATCGGCGGCGTCCGCGTCGCCCTCATCGGTGACACGTGGGTCGCGTTCCCCACCGTCGAGCAGCTCGAGGGTGCCACCTTCGACATGGTCGTGGCTGGTCGGGTGCTGCCCGACGGCGACGTCGCCATCATGATGGTGGAGGCCGAGTCCACCGAGCAGACCATCGAACTGGTCCGCTCCGGCAAGGTCGCCCCCAACGAGGAGGTCGTGGGCCAGGGTCTGGAGGCCTCCAAGCCCTTCATCAAGGCACTGTGCGAGGCGCAGGTCGCGCTGGCGCAGCAGCTGCCGGAGAAGGCCACCAAGGAGTTCCCCGTCTTCGTCGACTACCCCGACGAGATCAAGGACGCCATCGAGGCCGGTTACAAGGCCGACATCGCCCAGACCTTCCAGATCGCCGGCAAGCAGGAGCGCGACGACGCCCTGAACGCGCTGCGCGACAAGGTCACCGAGGAGCTGGCGGCCAAGTTCCCCGACTCCGAGCGTGAGATCCACGCCGCTTTCAAGGCCGTCAACAAGGCTGTGGTGCGGCACCGCACCCTGACCGAGAAGATCCGCATCGACGGTCGTGGCGTACGCGACATCCGCACCCTGTCGGCCGAGGTCGGCGTGATTCCGCGGGTGCACGGTTCGGCACTGTTCCAGCGCGGTGAGACCCAGATCCTGGGCGTCACCACCCTGAACATGCTCGGCATGGAGCAGAAGCTCGACACGCTCTCCCCGGAGACCTCGAAGCGCTACATGCACAACTACAACTTCCCGCCCTACTCCACCGGTGAGACCGGCCGGGTGGGTTCGCCCAAGCGTCGCGAGATCGGCCACGGTGCGCTCGCCGAGCGCGCCCTGGTGCCGGTGCTGCCCTCGCGCGAGGAGTTCCCGTACGCCATCCGTCAGGTGTCGGAGGCGCTGGGCTCCAACGGCTCCACCTCGATGGGTTCGGTCTGCGCCTCGACGCTGGCCCTGCTCAACGCCGGTGTGCCGCTGAAGGCGCCGGTGGCCGGTATCGCCATGGGTCTGATGTCGGAGCAGGTTGACGGCAAGACCGAGTACGTCGCGCTGACCGACATCCTGGGTGCCGAGGACGCACTGGGTGACATGGACTTCAAGGTCGCTGGCACCCGCGAGTTCGTCACCGCGCTGCAGCTGGACACCAAGCTCGACGGCATCCCCGCCGAGGAGCTGTCCAAGGCTCTGCTGCAGGCCCGCGAGGCTCGTTACACGCTGCTCGAGGTGATGGCCGAGGCCATCGACACTCCCGACGAGATGAGCCAGTACGCTCCGCGGATCCTCACGGTGCACATCCCGATCGACAAGATTGGCGAGGTGATCGGGCCCAAGGGCAAGGTCATCAACCAGATCCAGGACGACACCGGCGCCAACATCACCATCGAGGACGACGGCACCATCTACATCGGTGCTGAGGACGGCTCCTCGGCCGAAGCGGCCCGCGACATGGTCAACGCCATCGCCAACCCGCAGATGCCGGAGAAGGGCGAGCGTTACCTCGGTACCGTCGTCAAGCTGACCACCTTCGGCGCGTTCGTCTCGCTGCTGCCCGGCAAGGACGGCCTGCTGCACATCTCGAAGCTGCGCGGCCTGGCCGGCGGCAAGCGGGTCGACAACGTTGAGGACATCCTCAGCGTGGGCCAGAAGCTGCAGGTCGAGATCAACGAGATCGATGATCGCGGCAAGCTCTCCCTGATCCCCGTGATCGAGGGTGAGGACGCCGAGGCCGCCGAGGGCTCGTCCGAGGCCGCCGAAGGCTCGTCCGAGGCTGTCGAGGGCTCGTCCGAGGCTCCGGCCGCGGCCGCGCCTGCCGAGCGTGAGGGCGACAACGCTGACCAGGCTTCGGAGCGTCCGCGCCGCCGTCGCCGCCAGCGTCGCGCCAGCGACGACAACGGCTCCGAGGATCGGGGCGAGTGATCGCATGAAGGTTGCCGTGTTCGGTGCCCAGGGGCGGATGGGGGCAGAGGTGTGTCGGGCCGTTGAGGCGGCCGACGACCTCGAGCTCGTCGCCAGGATTGATGTCGGGGATGATCGTGACCAGGCCGCGGAGGCCGACGTCGTGGTCGACTTCACCCACCCCGACGTCGTCATGGACAACCTCGCCTGGTGCATCGACCACGGCATCCACGCGGTGGTCGGGACGACCGGCTTCACCGCGGAACGATTGGACACGCTGCGCGAGCAGCTGAGCGCACATCCCGAGGTCGGCGTGCTCGTTGCCGCCAACTTCGGGGTGGGCGCGGTCCTGATGATGCGGTTCGCCGAGATCGCGGCCCGGTTCTTCGACTCGGTCGAGATCGTCGAACTGCATCATCCGAACAAGGCCGATGCGCCCTCCGGGACCGCCACCACGACGGCACAGCGGATCGCGGCAGCCCGGGAGGCGGCCGGCGTGCCGGCCAGTCCCGATGCCACCCAGCACGAGGTGGCCGGCGCTCGGGGTGCTGACATCGACGGGGTGCGGGTGCATGGCGTACGCCTGCAGGGCCTGGTGGCCCACCAAGAAGTGCTGCTGGGGCAGACCGGCGAGACGCTGACCCTGCGGCACGACTCCTACGACCGGGTCTCCTTCATGCCCGGCGTGATCCTGGCGGTACGCGCGGTTGCGGACCATCCTGGACTGACCGAAGGCATCGAAGAGCTTCTCGAGATTGCCTGAGCCGATGGCTGAACGAGCCCGTTCGGGCCGGGGTTGGCGATGGGCACTGACGGCTCTGGTGCTGGTTCTGGCCGCCGTGGTTGCCCTGGTCGAGACAGTCGGGCGTGACATCACTGCCGACATCTTCGCCAATGAGGTGCAGAGCGCGATCGGTGCTGCCGAACCGCCCGCGGTCGAGATCCCCGAGGGATCAATGACACTGCAACTGCTGACCCGGGAGCTGGACCGGCTCGAGATCGACGCCGAGAGCCTGACGCTGAGCCTGCAGGGCTCGCCGGTGCAGCTCGGTGTCAGTTCGGTGGATGCCACGGGCGTCGATTTCGCCGACCGCGACAACGTCCGGATCGCCCACTTCGACGGTACAACGGTGCTGCCCTACGCCACCCTGAGTGAACTCTCCGGGCTGGAGATCCGCCCGGACGACGGCGGCCGGGTCCGGGTGGTGCACGAGATGTCCGTCTTCGGTACGCCGATCGAGGCCCAGGTCGAGGGCCGGCTGGGGCTGAACGAGGCGGATCAGACCATCCGACTGCTGGATCCCCAGATCACGGTCGCGCAGGTCCAGCTGAGTCCCGAGCAGTCGGCGGAGCTGGTGGACCACGTCACCGAGCCGTTTCCGCTGGGGTTGCCGGCAGGCCTGCGGGCAACGTCGTTGACCGCAGGCGATGCCGGCTTCGAGGTCAAGGTCACCGGCACGGACGTGAACCTCAGCGAACTGAACTAGCTGTCCTGAACCAGGGCCTCTGAACACCTAGCGCCGCGTGGCCTCCTGCAGGATCGTCATGGACGGGCGTACGCGCTCGACGTCACCGTTGTCATCGGTGATGAGCAGCCGGGACGGGGACCCGACGATGTGGGTCCAGTAGAGCCGGGTGTAGCGAGGCGTCGAGTCGACCAACTCCAACATGTACTCCAGCGCTTCGACCTGGCGCTCGTCGGTCATTTCCTCGTGGCTGTAGAAGCCGGGCTGGCCGGCGCCGTCCTCGGTGTTCCAGATCTCCGCACCCTGCCACGACCCGCGGAAGGCGTACAGCACCCGCTCCAGCAGGCAGTCGTCGTAGCTGCTGCAGTGCCGCGTTCCGTTGAGGAAGGCGTTGGTGTCGGCCCAGCCGTGGTACGCCACGACCGCCGGTCGGAAGCTCCGCTTGAAGCCGAAGTCGGTGGCGGCGTTGATGATCTCGTTGCGATAGAGATCCAGGTAGGAGGGCGGCAGGCCCTCGGTGTTGTGCTTGCTCGGTTCGGCGCACAGCTGGTCGCGGGGCACGTTGGCGGTGGCGCAGTTGGTCATGTAGTCGACCCAGCGGCCACCGTTGGAGCCGAAGTCGACCGCGGCGACCACGCAGCCGCGTTCCTCGCAGAGCTGGGAGGCCGCCAGGTAGTACTGGGCGGCCAGCCGCGGGCTGATGACCGACTCGGCGCCCGGGCTCGGGGGCGGGTAGCCGTTGCCGGCGGTCGCGTTCAGGTTGGGCTCGTTCCAGGCGGTCAGGACGATGTCGCCGGTGTAGCCGGCCTCGGCCTCCCAGTCGGTGTCGAGGTAGTCGGCCACGGCGGCCTGGTACTCCTCGACCGTTGGCGGTTCGGGATCGAACTCGTCCTTCGGGTCGGCCGAGGACAATGCCTTGAACGACACCATCACCTCGTCGCAGCCGTTGGCCTGCGCGTTCTCCAGCCAGGCGATGTTCGCTGCCAGGCCGGAGGGGTGATCGGGTGTCCCGTCAGTGTGGACCGCGGTGTCCCAACCGGTGTAGTAGTGGCACAGCCGGGGGCCGTGCTCGTCGCCGTCGCCATAGAAGTGGTCGATGGCAGCGATCTGGTTGGTTCGGCCGTTGAAGCCGAGCGACAGCGGTTGCTGGTCGTGGGGATTGGACCGTTCCTGCGCCACGGCTGGCTGCAGGCTCAGCGTCATGGCCACCGCGGCACAGGCCGCGGCGACGCGAAGCATCATCGATCCGATTTTGCTGGGTGCCATGGGGTGGGCCTCCTCGTCGAGTACTCACCTGTCTAGCGAGGGTCGACGGGGAAGCGCAAGGGGGCGTCCACCGCGAGCCGATTCAGTCCTTGGCCAAGGAGGTGTGCAGGCGCACCTGCTTGAGGCGGGCGCCGTCCTCGCTGCCGATCTCCCGGTGGGCGCCGTCGGCTGCCCATCCGGCCGCTACGGCGAAGGCCCGGGTGACGTCGTCGGTGCTCGACAGCCACCATTGCGCCAGCGTGCAGCCGTCGGCGCGCAGGGTGTCGATGCAGGCGTTCAGCAGTCGGGAGCCGTGGCCCTGGCGGCGGGCATCGGGGTCGATGAGGAACTCGCCGATCAGGCCGGTGGTGGCCGGGTCCGAGCCCGGATCGGCGGCCGGCCCGACCGCGGCGAAGCCGACAATGGTGCGGCCGGCGGTCTCAGCGGTGCCGTCGGCGACCGCGACCAGCACCCGGAAGCGAGCCTCCGGTGGTGCATGGATGGCGGACTGCCAGGCCGCAGTCATCGCGCCCTCGCCCTGCGCCAGCAGTTCGGCGCTGAGTTCCTCGGGGAGATCCGTACGCCAGACGCGTCGCTGCAGGCCGGCCAGGGCGGGTGCCTCGGCAGGGAGGGCGAGGCGTACGGAATCGGCGAAAGAACTGGGCTCAGTCACCGCGCCAGCCTAGGGGAGTGCGGAGGTGGGGGCCAGCCCGTCGTGGCCGGTAACGATTCGGTAACGCGATCTGAAACTCTCGACATGGAACGGTGCTCCATGTTGGGCTGTGCCACAAGCAAAGGAGCCGATCGTGTCGCACCACCCCCGTGGCACCATCGCCGGACCGGGCTGCCACCGTTGGCTGGCCCTCGCCGCGCTGGTGTGTTTGTTGTTGCCGTTCCTGCCCACACCGCAGGCCACCGCGGCACCGGTTGACGGAGCCGTGCGCAGCTTCGACGCCGAGCCCCTCGGCCTGCCGCCGACGGACTGCCGCGTCATGGGTGACGTCACGGTCGCCGAGGCTGCCTTCGGTGGCGCCTCGGTCGGCAACCGGGCGATGCGAGTGACCGACCAGAGCTCCACCGTCTACACCCGCGCCTGGTGCGACAGCCCGCAGAGTGCGGAGAAGTCGGTGTCCTACCGGTTCTCGCCGGCCCAGATCAACGCCGGACCCTATGTCGCGATTCAGGGAGCGCCCGGCACCTCCAGCAACGGCGTGTGGCGGTTCACGTTCAATCGCGCCGGCGACGACATCCGGATCGCGGCGTACGACGGCTCCGCCTTTGGCACGGTCGGCACCGTCGTCGACGGGGCCATTCCTGGCCAATGGGTCGAGGTGACCATCAACGCGACCAGCGACCGCGCGGAACTGATCGTCAATGGGGTCCGCTTCGAGACGATGCTGCGCAATGCGGCCTCGCCGACCATGGGAGAGATCTACTTCGGGTCGGCCGGTGCCAGTGCGGTCGGAGTGGACTACTACATCGATGACCTGGCCGTCTCGGGACAGTTGCCGGCCACCGCGTTCCCTGACTACGTCACTGAACCCGACGTCATCATCGCCTCCGGTGAGGGGGAGCAGGAGCCCTATTTCCCCGAGATCGCCCACCTTGCCGACGGCCGCCTGGTGACGGTCTTCTACTGGTCCAACGAACATTCACCGGGCATCTCCGGCGGCGAGCACGGCCAGATCCGGTGGACCGAGAGCAGCGACGGTGGCCGCACCTGGTCGGCGGCACGAGTCGTCATCGACACCCCGGCCGACGACCGGGACCCGCAGATCACCCAGCTCCGTGACGGCACCGTCGTGCTGACCTGGTTCCAGACCGAATGGGAGGGCTATCCGGACCAGCCCGCCACCATCACCGGCACCTATGTGGCCCGGTCCACCGACGGCGGTCAGACGTGGTCCGAGCCGGCCCTGGTCGAATCGGCGATGAGCTGTGGCTGCGGAGCTCGCAGCGGGGCGTACGAGTTGGGTTGGTCGGCCGAATCCGGCGAAGTGGTCGAACTCGACAACGGAGACCTGCTCATCCCCCTGTACGGGACGTTGCCTGACTCCTCGCTCGGCCACGTCAGCGTCGTGCGCAGCGTCGACGGCGGACGCACCTGGCCGATCGAGAACGAGGTGATGATTCCCGCCGCACCGGGGCAGGCGCTGTCCGAGACCGAGCTAGCGGTGCTGCCCGACAATCGCGTGACGGCCGTGAGTCGCCCCGGCCACGTCAGCGACAGCTACGACGGCGGCCGCACCTGGACCGTCGCGACCAAGGTGCCGTGGACCATGCAGGCACCCGACCTGCTCACCCTGCCCGACGGAAAGGTGCTGCTCACCTACGGGGGCCAGGACTACGGGTCGAATGAGCCGGTCGTCGGGCGGTTGTTGCGCCGCGGTCAGGCATGGACCGACACCAGCCCCGTCCTGATCTATCTGTCGGAGCGAAACATCGATCAGGGCGATCCGAGCAGCGCCGTGGTCAGCGGCAGTCAGCTGCTCACGGTCAGCTACGACACCAACCTCGGTGCCATCGTCGGCAACTTCACCTCCGTCCGGACGTACGCCGTCCGTCCCCGCTAGCCGGCGCCGCACCGTCAGAATCTCTCCACCTCTCACCCCGTGCCGACGGCACCAACCTGAAGGAGACCCAGAATGCCCCCACAACTGCCACGACCCGGCCGGGTGGCGCTCGCCGCCACGGCTGCGCTGGCGTTGGTCCTGCCGTTACTACCAGGACCGAACGCACTCGCCGCACCCGCCGACGGTGAGGTGCGGACCTTCGACAGCGAGCCGCTCGGTCAGGCGCCGGCGGACTGCCGCGTCATCGGTGACGTCACGGTCGCCGAGGCCGCCTTCGGTGGCGCCTCGGCCGGCAACCGAGCGATGCGAGTGAGTGACCAGAGCAACACGGTCTACACGCGCGCATGGTGCGACTATCCGCAGAGTGCAGAGAAGTCGGTGTCCTACCGGTTCTCGCCGGCCCAGTTCAACGCCGGCCCCTACGTCGCCATTCAAGGCGCCCCGGGCACCTCGGCCAACGGCGTATGGCGCTTCACCTTCAACCGTGACGGCGACGACATCCGGATTGCCGCCTACAACGGCTCCAGCTTCGCCGACGTCGCCCGAGTCAAGGGCGGCGCCGCCCTCAACGAGTGGGTCGACGTCACCATCAACGCCACCACGGAACGCGCCGAGCTGATCGTCAACGGGGTCCGCTTCGAGACCGACCGCCGCAACGCCGCCTCGCCGACGATGGGAGAGGTCTACTTCGGGTCGGCCGGTGCCAGCCCGGTTGGCGTGGACTACTACATCGACGACCTGACCGTCTCGAGCGAACTGCCCGATGACGCTTTCGCCGGCCTGGAGATCGAGACGATCTTCGACGACACCGGGCTGGTGCGCGGCACCGAGGTGGTCGACGCCCCCGTGGCACGCTTCCAACTGCCCGATGGTGCCGACGTCGCCGACTATGACGCGAGCGTCCAGTTCGGCGACCAAACCGTGCCGGTGACGCTGAGCGGCGCCGATGCCGACGGTTGGGTGACCGCCTCGATCAGCCACACCTTTGCCCGGGCCGGCGTGGGGGAGCTGCGCTTCGAGGTGACCGATGCTGCCGGCGTACGCTCGGTCAGCAGCCAGGCGATCACCGTCATCGGCGGCCTGTCCACCCTCACGTTCGAGGACGACGAGGTCGACTCGATCCCGCCGCAATGCTCCTCGCTCAGTGGCTATCTGCCGGCCGCAGTCACCGACGAGAAGGCATCCGAAGGCCAGCAGTCGCTGCGAATCCGAGACACCGATCCGTCGAAGTCGGTGGGCGTGACCTGCACGGCATTGCCCCAGCGGGGCGGCTACCTGTCCTTCCAGCTCAACCCGACCTCGACCCAGGGCCTCACCTTTGACCTGATCGGCCAGTCGCTGCTGCCCACCGGACAGCCGGCCAACTCGCTCTTCCGGTTTGCGGTGCGCGCCGACGGCGGCATCCAGTGGTACGAGCAGTGGACCGCGACCTGGCGGGAGCTGAGCCCCGCTGGCAGCGTCGCGCTGGACCAGTGGAGCCAGATCGAGGTGTCGGTCCCGGCCGACCACGCCGCGGCACGGGTCAGCATCAACGGGACCTATGTCGGATCGGCCGGTGCCACCATCGGCAACAACTCCAGCCGACACAACGAGGTCATCTCGATCACCGGCATTGCCTTCACGACCTCGGGCAGTGGCGCTGCAGCGGTCAACGATGACGTCTTCATCGACGACCTCACCTTCGGTACGCCGGAGATCACCCCGCCGGCAGCGTTCGGCACCACGCCGTTCACTTTCGGTGACACCGTCGTGGTGGACAACTTCGGCGAGCAGGTCGGCTTCCCCAGCTCGGGCGTGGTCGTCCGCAACGAGAACAACGACAAGCGGGTCCTGGTGCCCTACTCGGGCCACCCTGACGTCGATGACGCCGGCGGCATCTGGCTGGGTGCCACCGATGACGGTGGCGAGAGCTGGTTCAGCGGCCAGCACCTCAATCCGATGCCCGACGATGCCGGCACGACCATCACCCGGATGCGCAACGGCAACCTGTTCGCGGTCAACTACCACACGTACATGACCGACGGCACCGACGACAAGGAAGCCCTGGTCGAGACCGCGATCTCCACCGACGGTGGCGAGACCTGGATCCGTCGCGAGGGCGCCATGGTTGCTCCCGAGGCGATGCGCCCGATCGGCTTGTCCGAACGTCCCGGCACCCGGCTGGGCGGCTTCGTGCTGCACCACACCGTGGTCGAGGATCCCGACGGCACCATGTACATGGCGGCGTACGGCTACTACGCCCGCGACGAGGGCTTCCGCCAGGTCGTGCTCGTCTCCCACGATGGCGGCGTGAACTGGAACATCGCCGGCACCGCCGGTGAGGCCGATCCGGAGCAGCTCCACATCCAGGCGTACGAGGGTCCTTGCGAGGGCGCCATCGAACGCTTGGCAGACGGATCGCTGCTGATGGTGATGCGGGTCGGTTGGCGGCTGCCGATGTTGCAGTCGCGGTCTTTCGACAACGGCAAGACCTGGACCGAACCCGAGGAGATCAAGACTGGCCCGCAGGGTCAGGACCTGCTCAGCGTCCAGCCCACCCTGGAGCTGATGCCCAGCGGTGAACTGATGCTGATGGTCGGCCGCCCCGGCCTGGTCATGACCATCTCCAAGAGCGGGCTCGCCGACGACTGGACCACGCCGGTGGGCATCGACTACGCCAACACCGAGAATGGCGGCTTCACCGTGCTCGACCCGACCACCATCCTGGTGCTCGGCGACCGGGGCCGGGTGCAGCCGTGGGAGGTGTGGTCGCGCAAGACGACCTTCCAGCCGAGCTGTGAACAGACGATCACCGGCAAGCATGACGGGGCAGTGTCGGTGGGAGCCGGCGGGCTGTGCCTGATCGACGCCACTGTCGATGGTCCGATCACGGTCAAGGACGGCGGCAAGCTGCTGATCCAGAACTCCGAGGTCACCGGCTCGGTCACCACCATCGAGGCCTCCACGGTCGCGATCTGCGACTCGAGGGTCGACGGCCGAGTGACGCTGACCGGCAGCACGGCGGCGGTGTCGGTCGGTGACACCAGCGCCGCCTGTGATCCCGCCACGATTGATGGGCAGCTGCGGATCGTCGACAGTCAGGGCCCGGTGGTCGTGGACCGGTCGACGGTCAGCGGCAACGTGTCGATGACCAACAACCGGGGCGCACAGACCGTCGTGTCGGGATTGTCCGTGGGCGGCTCGATCACCTGCTCGCGCAACACCGTGACGCCCACCGATGCCGGCGTCGAGTTGACGGTCGGCGGCAAGCGGCAGGGGCAGTGCGCCTGATCGGACAGCAGCACTGACCGCACACACAGCAGCGGGCGCCGGGGAGATCCCGGCGCCCGCTGGTCTTGTCCCGTTGGTGGTCGGCACAACTACAGCGTGCTGTAGTCGCGCAGGTGAAATGGGTCAGCTGACGTGCACAACTACAGCGTGCTGAGCTTCGGCCCCGGCATCCCGCGTACGCCTTCGGCCTGGCACTGTGCGAATCGACGGTCCGCGTCTGGTCAGCGCACCCGATCGAGCGCATCGAGCGACTCGTGCAGCATCGCCACTCGGTCCTCGATCTCGGTGCCGCCGGCCGGCCAGGACATCTTGATGCCGAGCCAGGTCTGCGGGTCGAGAGCGGCGATGGCATCGCGCGCCAGATCGTCGGTGAGCAGCGACACCTCGTCCCCGTGGCCATGCAGGTCGGATGCCCGGAACGGGTTGTGGGCATCGGCCCAGGGCCGACCGAACTGTTCGGAGGTGTCGGTGACGCCGGAGAAGAGGAAGCCCCGCAGGAGGCCTGCCTCGCGGGCTTGGGCGATGTGCTCCACGACCCGATTCGGATCCCGCAGCTCCAGCGCGGAACGCCCCCAGTTGAGCGTCACACCCAGCTGCGTGCCGGACTGTTGGATGGCAGCGATCTCGTCGGCCAGCGGCAGGAAGCCCTTCTCGGGGGTCTGACCTGCGACCAGCGCATCGCTGTGTTCCAGCACGAGTTCGGCGCCGTCCCAGTCCCAACCGGCCAGCTCGGTCAGTGACGCCACCAGCGGCTCCACCCCGGCCTGGTCCGCCCGCGGACCGGCATGCAACTCGACCGTGTGCACGGCCTGGCGGCCCAGTCGCTGGTGAAGTCGGCGTACGTCCTCCTTCAGTCGACGAGCATCGGCCATCGCCTGCGCGCGACCCTCCTCGTCGGCGGACGCCAGCCCGTAGGTGGGCTGCTTGAGCACGGTGGGGAAGACGTGGGGGACATCGGTGATGACTGCGGTCAGCGGAGCCGGCAGATTCGCGATGAGCCATTCCTCGTCGTGTGGGTGCAGGGCACCCAGCCATGGCAACTCGAAGCCGGCGACCCGCGCGTCCGCAGCCACGGCGGCGTAGTACTGCGATTCCAGCTCCGGATCCCAACCGCCGGCGGTCGGGGTGGCGGCGTAGGCTCCCACCACATATCCCGACATGGGCTGATTCATCGGTTCTCCTCTTCGACGACGACCGAGCGCTGTTCGCCCAGTCCGGCTACGCCCATCTCGATGACGTCACCGGCAGCCAGGTAGGGGAATCGACCCGACAGGGCCACCCCTTGTGGCGTACCGGTGCAGATCAGGTCCCCAGGCTCGAGCTGAACATAGTGCGACAGATCCTGCACGATGCTGGCCACATCAAAGATGAGATCAGCGGTCGAGGAGTCCTGGCGCGGTTCGCCATTGACGCTGGACCACAGCCGCAGGTCGCCGGCGTCCACCTCGGTGGCGGGCACCAGCACTGGACCGACTGGGCAGAAGGTCGGCGCCATCTTGCCCTTGGACCACTGGCCGAGCGAGGTCACCAACTGGTGCTCCCGCTCGGAGACGTCGTTCACCACGACATATCCGGCGATGGCGGCCTGGGCGGCCTCGCGGGAGGGCAGTCGGTGTGCGGTGCTGCCGATCACCACCCCGAGCTCGACCTCCCAGTCCAGCTTCTGCGAGCCGGGCGGGATGACGATGTCGTCGTGGGGGCCGACCACCGTGTTGGGGTGCTTGAAGAAGACGATCAGCTCGGTCGGTGGCTCGGCACCGGACTCGCGGGCATGAGCGGCGTAGTTCTGGCCGATGCAGATCACCGCAGTCGGGCGGGCGATCGGCGCACCGATCCGTTCCCCGTCGATGTCGAGCTCCGGCAGCTCGCCGGCCGCCAGCGCCGCGGTGACCCGAGCAAGGCCGTCGGCAGCCAGGAAGGCGCCATCGATGTCGGTGGTGAGGGAGTCCAGGGCATAACTGGTACCCTGGTGACGGGCCACCGGCCGCTCGCTGCCGACCGCGCCCACCCGCAGCAGCTCTGTCATCAGTTGCCTCCGTCGAGGGCCACGATGGCGTCGATCTCGACCAGGAAGCCGCTCAGGTCGGCCTGGATCGCGGTGCGGGCCGGGTAGGGCTCGCTGAGGCATTCCTTGGAGACCTCGTTGAACTCGGGCCAGTCGGCCATGTCGTTGAGGTACACGCCGATCCGGACCGCGTTGCTCATCGAGGTGCCCGCAGCGTTGGCGACGGCCTCGAGGTTGGCAAAGGTACGCCGGACCTGCTCGGCGAAGGAGCCGCACAGCATGGTGCCGTCAGCGTCGAAGGGGCCCTGTCCGGCCAGGAAGAGGAATCCTCCGTGGACGATTCCGGACGAATAGGTGCCGGCCGGAGCCGGGGCGGTGGATGAGGCGGTGATCTTCTTCATGTCAGTCCAATCTCTAGTGACGGCCCAGGACGGGCCAGACTTCCTTCACGACGCCGTCCTCGACGGCGAAGACCTGCGTGTGCATGTTGGTCAGCCCACAGGCATGGTTGGGCCGGATCCGAAGCAGGTCGCCGACCCGCAGGTCCCCGGCCCCGGTGAGGAAGCCGTGCTCCTCGTGGCCGGTGCTGAGGATCCCATCGGTCTCAGCGCCGTTGACCGTGCACAGGGTGCCGATGCGACCGTCCCCGTGCATGCTGCCGTCCGAGCTCATGCCCTTGATGCCGGCATCGACCATCGCCGGGTCGCCGCGCTCGACACTGATCACTCGGCTGAGGACGGTCATCGCGGCCTCGCTCGGGTCGATGGTGCCGATGGCGACCTGATTCTGGTCCCCGTACGCATACGTGCCCGGTCTGGCCTCGGTGACTCCGGCCACGCCCGGCGCTGACCGGGCTCCGGCGGTCGAGCCGACCGAGACGCTGGTCAGTGACAGCCCCGCGGCGCGGATCGCCTCAGCGACCTGGACCACGCATTCACCGGCCAAGGTGCCGGCCTCGATGCGGCGCCGCGGGTCCGCGCCGACGCCCTGCACCTGGCCCTCGTGGGTGAAGACGCCTTCCAGACGCAGGCCCGGGAGCGCAGCGATCTCAGCAGCCACCGCTGCGGCGGCGTCCGGGTCGACACCGCTGCGGCCCAGACCGGAGTCGACCTCGAGGCGTACCTCGACCTCGATCCCGGCGGCGACCGCGGCCTGCGCCAGCGGCTCAGCCGAGGCCATCGAGTCCAGACCGACGATGAGGCGGGCCCGCTGGGCGGCGTTGATCGCGGTGCGGACCCGGTGCGGCCCCACCGGCGGGTACGCCCAGAAGACATCGGTGATGCCGGCATCGATCAGCGCCTCGACCTCGGCGGCGGTCGCCGCGGTGAGGCCGACGGCGCCCGCTGCGAGCTGCAGCCGGGCGACCTCGGCGCTCTTGGTGGTCTTCCAGTGCGGGCGCAGGGCGACCCCGAATCCGGCGGCCAGCTCGGACATCCGGGCGATGTTGCCGCGCAGCGTCGGCAGGTCGATCAGCACTGCCGGGGTGGGCAGCTCGTCGATCGAGCTGCCCACCAACTCGGCCGGATTCACTTGAGCGGGAAGGATCGGCGTACGTCGAACTGCGAGTAGGACACGTGTCGGGTGAGCACGTCGACGTCCTTGGCGTAGTCGGTCAGGGGCAGCAGCTGGTGGGTCTCGCTGCGGAAACGGACATACGGCTCGGCCAACGCAACACCGGCCCAGCGTCCGAACTCACCGTTGCTGGCCTCGATCAGTTTGCGGGCGAACGGCCCGTCGTAGCCCTGGCTGACGAAGCAGTCCATCGCCTCCACCTTGCGGCCCGCCACCGAGGTGATGTCGATGAGCAGGTCATTGTGAACGCCGTAGGTCGACAGCGCGTTGTTGGTGAGGACCGGCAGCCCGCCCAGGAAGACCTGCTTGACATTCACCTCGGCCTGGCCGTCGATGTTCTTCAGGTAGGTCGCGGCCCGGTCCATGGCGGCGAAGAGCGTCATGGTGGCGATGGTGTGGGCAGAGTCGGTGACCACCGGGTTCTGCGGGTAGTCGGCGATGATGACGTCGGGACGGTGCTTGGCGATCTGGGCCGCGACCTGGTCGACGATGTCCTCGTCGACCACGCTCATGGTGTCGTCGTTGTCGAGGAACTCCACGGTGCCGATGCCGATGATCCGGGCGGCACGACGCAGTTCCTCCTTCTTGTTCTCGATGATCTCCTCGCGGTCAGCTGTGACCACTGCCTCATCGGCGCCGTCCTCCTTGCGGGCCTCCTCGGCGTACTTGTTGGGGTGGATCCGGCCGCCGTGGGTGAGGATCACCGCTACGATCTCGTCACCGGCGTCGGCATGCAACGCCAAGGTGCCGCCACAGTTGGTGATGGTGTCGGCGGGGTGGGCATAGACGGTCATGATGCGCATGGGTGTTCTCCTGGTGAAGCTGTGTTCTGACAGACGTGCTCGGAAATGGTGTGCTGAGTGGACCGGCGTCTAGACGGTCGTGATGGTTGAGGTGTGACGGGCCCGCTGCAGCGTCGGGTCGGGCAGCGGGGCTGCATCGACGAGCCGACGGGCGTAGTCGGTCTGGGGGTCATTGAGAACCGATCGGGCATCTCCTTGTTCGACAATCTGGCCGCGTTGCAGCACCACGACGCTCTCCGACAGCAGCTCCACCACAGCCAGGTCGTGGCTGATGAACAGGCAGGAGAAGCCGAGTCGTTGCTGCAGGTCCTGGAAGAGCTCCAACACCGCCGCCTGGACCGAGACGTCCAGGGCCGAGGTGGGCTCGTCGGCGATCAACAGGTCCGGCTCCAGGGCCAACGCCCGGGCGATGCCGACGCGCTGGCGCTGACCACCGGACAGCTCGTGTGGGAATCGGGCGGTCCAGGCCGTGGGCAACTCGACGTGCTCCATCAGCTCTCTGACCCGGGCCCGGCGCGCCTTGGCCCCCAGCTGACCGCGGTGGGCGATGAGCGGCTCGGCGATGCATTCCGCGATCGACATGCGTGGATTCAACGAGGAGGCGGGGTCCTGGAAGACCATGCCGTAGGTCGCGCGGGCGGCACGGGCCGCCCTGCCCCGCAACATCCGCAGCTCCCGGCCGCCGACGCGGATCACGCCGGACGTGATCGGCGCCAGCCCGACCACCGCCTTGCCGATGGTCGACTTGCCCGAACCGGACTCGCCGACCAATCCGACGACCTTGCCGGCCGGGACGGTGAAGCTGACGTGGTTGACCGCACGGAAGCCGGACCGAAACGGGCCGCGGCCATACTCAACGATCAGGCTCTGCACCTCGAGGGCGTTTGGCTCGTCGAGGGGCGGCGCGGACTCGACCGCCTCGTCGTGCAGCGGGCGGGGGACCGCATCCAACAGCTTGCGGGTGTAGGCGTGCTTCGGGTCCTCGAAGAGCGCGTGCACCTTGGCGGTCTCGACGATCTCGCCGTCCTTCATCACCACGATCCGGTCGGCCATGTCGGCGATCACCCCCATGTCGTGGGTGATGAGCAGGATCGACAGGCCGCGGTCGTCACGCAGCTTGCGCAGTAGCGTCAGGATCTCCGCCTGGATGGTGACGTCGAGGGCGGTGGTGGGCTCGTCGGCGATGATCAGGTCCGGGTCGTTGACCAGGGCCATCGCGATCACCGCGCGCTGTCGCATGCCTCCGGACCACTGGTGCGGATACTCCTTGGCGCGCTCGGCGGCATCCAGGACGCCGACCTGGGTCAGCGTCTCCACCATCCGGGCGCGCGCCTCAGCACGCGAGGCGCGCGGGTGGTGGATCCGGTACGCCTCCTCGATCTGCGCGCCGATCGAGGCGACCGGGTCCAGGGTGGTCATGTGGTCCTGGAAGACCATCGCCATCCGGCGGCCTCGGATCTTGCGCATCTTGCCCGAGCTCAGCGAGGCCAGGTCAACCCCGTCGAACTCGATGGTGCCCGAGGTGATGGTGGCGGTGGTCGGCAGGATCCGCATGACGCTGAGCGCGGTCATGGACTTTCCCGAGCCGGACTCGCCGACCACGCCCAAGATCTCCCCCGGGCGTACCTCCAAGGAGATGTCCTCGAGGATCCGGGAGTCGCCCTTCGGGGTCCTGATGTCCAGCGTCAGCCCGCGGATCGCCAGCAGCGGCTGGCTGCTGGAGTCGTGGCTGGTCTCGCCATGGTTGTGGGCAGCGTTCTCGTTGCTCATGTCAGTTCTTTCGGGGGTCGATGGCGTCACGAATGCCGTCTCCGATGGCCATCGCCGACAGCACAATGACGGCGATCATCAGTCCCGGCGGCACCCACAACCACGGCATGGAGGACAGCACGGTCAGCGACTGGGCCTCGTTCAGCATGTTGCCCCAGCTCGACTGCGGCGGCTGTACGCCCGCGCCCAAGAAGGACAACGAGGACTCCAGCAGCACCGACTCGGCGACCAGCAGTGTGGCCGAGACCACGATCGGGGGTAGCGCGCCGGGCACCAGGTGCCGAGCGAGGATGAACCTGGTCCGCGAGCCGATGGCCCGGGCGGCCTGGACGAACTCCTCCTCGCGGAGGCTGAGGACCACACCGCGGGCGATGCGGGCAGGGTTGGGCCAGGCCAGGCCGGCGATCACGATGATCAGCATCGGCACCGACGGGCCGATCACACCGGCCAATACGATGATCACCAGCACCGCCGGCACCGACAACATGATGTCGATGATGCGGCTGATGATCGCGTCCACGATGCCGCCGAACCAGCCCGCCACTACACCGGCCAGGGTGCCGAAGGCGACGGCCACCAGGGCGGCGGAGAAGCCCACCAACAGCGAGATCTGACCCCCGGCCAGCAGCCGGCTGAAGACGTCACGGCCGGTGGAGTCGGTGCCCAACAGGTGTTCGCCTGACGGCGGCTTGCGGACCTGGGTCAGGTCGATCGCGGTCGGTTCGAACGGGCTGATGATCGGGCCGATCAGGGTGACGACCACGACGATCACCAAGGCAATGGTGCCGGCCACCGCCGCGGGATTGCGCAGGAAGCGCCGCAGCGCGAGCTTGTCCGGGGACGCTTCGACGGTGGGGACCAGCCCGGTTGCCGGCCCGGGAAGAATGTCTCGGTCGCTCACGAGGTCCTCACTCTCGGATCGATGATCGTGTAGGACAGGTCGGCGATCAGGTTGCAGATCAGCACCAGCATCGCGACCCACAGACCGAAGCCGATCAGGATCGGATAGTCACGGTTGGTCAACGCATAGATCGCCAGCTGACCCATGCCGGGCCACGCGAAGATCTGCTCCAGCACCACCGCGCCGGACATGGCAGCGGGGATGCCCATCGCCAGCACCGTGATCAGCGACATCAGGCTGTTGCGCAAGGCGTGCCGCAACGCACGCGCCGGCGTACCGCCCTTGGCGATGATGGTGCGGATATAGTCCTTGTTGAGTTCTTCGAGTACGCCACTGCGGACATATCGGGTGTAGGAGGCGGCATTGGCCAGGGCCAACAGTCCGACCGGCATCACCATGTGCACCAGTAGGTCTGGCAGGTCCGATCTGCCGGTGGCATGCATGCCGGCCGAGGGCAGCAGCCGCAACTTCACGGCAAAGACGTAGATCGCGAGCATGCCCAGGAAGAAGCTCGGCACCGAGATCGCGATCACGCTGCCGGAGCTGATGGTGTAGTCGACGAGCGTGTTGCGTCGGACCGCGGCGATGGTGCCCAGCGGCACCGCCACCAGCAGGCCGATCAGGACGGCGCTGCCCATCAGCAGCACCGTGGGGCCGAGCCGGTCAGCGAGCAAGTCGCCGACCGGCCGGCCGTTGGTGTAGGAGTAGCCGAGGTCTCCGGTCAACAGTCCGCCGAGCCACTTCCAGAACTGCACGAAGATCGGCTGGTCGAGACCGAGCCGTTCTCGGACTGCGGTCGTGTACGCCTCGCGGTCCGGGCCCGACACCTCCGGCGGCACCATCATGTCGATGGGGTCGCCGGGGGCGAGTCGGACCAGCGTGAACAGTCCCACCGCGATCAGCAGGAAGACGGCCAGGCTTGAGGCGAGGCGTATCAGGAGACGTCGGATCATGTGATCAGCCCGTCACAGTCCACTCTGCAGCGTTCCAGAAGCCGTTGGCGAAGTCGCCGTGGGGCTGGAATCCCTGCAACCGCTCACTGCTGACCCACACGGTCTCGGGGACATAGAGCCACAGGTAGGGGACCATCTCGTTCTCGAGGCGGACCGCTTCCTGGTAGATGTTGGCCCGCTCGCCCTCGTCAGCGGTGACAGCGCCCTCGTTCAGCAGCGCGTCGAGCTCCTCGTTGCAGAACAGCGAGGTGTTGCCGCCGGCGGGGTAGACGCTGCTGCACAGCAGCGCGTTGGCCGACACGGTGGGGTCCGGGGTGTAGTTGCCACCGGCGGACAGCATCAGGTCATATTCAGCGTTCTCGATCATGCCCAGCTGGTTGGCGCTCTCGATCTGGTTGGCCACGGCCTTGACGCCGATCGCCTTGAGATTCTCCAGCACCACGGCCACCACCGCATCACGGTCGGCGGTCCCCGGGATCCAGCTCAGCTTGATCTCCTGGTTGAAGTCGAAGCCGGCTTCCTCCAGCAGGGACTTGGCCTTCTCCGGGTCGTAGGCGTAGCCCTCGATGTCGTCGGGCAGCGCCCATGGCGTCATGATGGTGCTGTTGAGGACCTCGGCCTTGCCACCGAGGATGCCGTCGATGATGCCCTGACGGTCGATGGCGTGGAGGAAGGCCTGACGGATCCGCTCGTCCTCGAACTTCTTGAAGTTCACCAGCAGACGCATGAAGCCGGGGGAGGCAGCGGAGCTGACCTGGACGCCGGGCAGGCCCTCGACGGTGGCGAGGTCCTGGGGCGAGATCTGCACCAGGTCGACTTCCCCGGTCGCGAGCTGGGCGGTGGCAACATCGCTGGTCAGCATCTGCAGGTACAGCGTGTCGATTCCGACCTCGGTCCAGTAGTTCGGGTTCTTCTCCAGAACGATGTTCTGGTCGACGTTGAACTCCTTCATGACATACGGGCCCGAGCTGACGGTGGGCTGCTTGAAGAACTCGTGCTCCAGCATCGCGCTGGGCTCGACCTCACCGAGGATGTGCTTCGGCAGGATGCCGTAGCCACCGCCGAACAGGGCCACGAAGCCCGGGGACGGTGCGGTCAGGGTGATGGTGATGGTCCGGTCGTCGGTGGCGACGACACCTTCCATCGTCTCGGCGGTGCCGGCCTTGACCTCGGTGTAGCCGAGCACCTTGGCGAACGGGGCCGAGTTGGCGCTGGCCACGTCGGGGTTGACGAAAAGGTTGTAGGTGAAGACCACGTCCTCGGCGGTCAGCGGCTCACCGTCGCTCCACTTCAGGCCCTCGCGCAGGTGGAAGGTGTACTCGGTGGCGTCGTCGTTGGCCTCCCAGGACTCAGCGAGCCGGGGCACCGGCTTGAAGTCGGGGCCCGTGTTGAACAGGCCGTTGTAGACCAGCGACATGGTGAGCTGCTCGGCTCCCTGCCCCGGCGCCAACGGGTTGAACTGGGTGGGCTTCTGGTAGAGGTAGAGGTTGGCCGAGGTCGGGCCAGCCCCCGTTTCGCCGCCGGTCCCACCGGTACAACCGGTGAGGAGCGCGAGGGCGAGGCAGAGCGCGAGTACGCCCTTGGAGATACGTGTTCTCATGATTGCTCCTCGTTGAATCAATTGGGTTGGTTGGAGGTCCCGGCCGGGCTCTGACCGGGGGCCACGATGGGGGTGGTCAGGGACCCGAGTCCCTGGACCTCGGCGACGATGGTGTCGCCGGGCTTGAGGAACCGGCCGGTGGTGGCACCGACGCCGGAAGGGGTGCCGGTGAGGATGACATCACCGGGGTTGAGGGTCATCAGCCGCGAGCTGAACGACACGAGTTCGGCGACGGTGTGCACCATGTCGGTGGAGCTGCCGCGCTGCATCACCTCACCGTTGACGGTGAGGGAGAGATCGAGGCGCTGCGGATCCGCAACCTCATCGGCGGTGACCAGGTAGGGACCCAACGGCGCCGAACCGTCGAGCCACTTGCCCTCCAGCCAGTCGAAGAATCCGGTCATCGCCTCGCCATCGCGTTCGACGCCCAGATCGAGGCTGCGGGCGGTGATGTCGTTGGAGGTGGCATACCCGAAGACATGGTCCAGGGCCTGCTCCACCGACACGCCCTTGGCCCGACGCCCGATCACCACGGCAATCTCGACCTCCCAGTCGAGCTGCTGGGTGATCGGGTTGAGCTCCACCGGGGCGTCGGGCCCGGTGACGGTGGTGTCGGGCTTGAGGAAGAGACGCGGGGTCGCGGTTGTCTGGTCCCGTGCCTGTTTACCGGCCTCCTTGACGTGCTCCTGATAATTCGCCGCCACCGCCAGCACCTTGCCGGGCCGCAGCAGCGGGGCAAGCACTCGGACGCCGGCGAGCGTACGCCGCTCGGCGCCGGCGGCCGGGGCGGTCGTCGTGCCACGCACCACCTCGCTCAGGTCGCCTTCGCCGGCGACGACGATCTCGTCGCCGTCGAGATGGCCGTGCCGGACGGTGTCACCGTCCTGGAACGTCAACCACTTCATTACTGGTCCTTCCTCACCACTGGGTTGTCACGGTTGTGCCGGATTGCGCGGATTCGACGACGGCTGCCAAGGTCTCGGCGGCTGTCGTGATGTCGAGCTGGGGACCCGGGACGCCGAACGGGACGTGCGTGGTGCTGGATGCGGTGCGGAGCTCCAACTGGGGGCGCAGCAGGTCCACCACCACCGAGCCGTGGCTACCGACCAGCCGGACGAGTGCACGCAACTGGTCGCCGCTGGCGCTGTCCGGTCCTTCGACCAGTGAGAGGTGCGCGCTGACCGCGACCCCGTGGTCGGCGCGCCCCAGGAAAGTGGTGGCGGCGCCGCCACCGGTGGTGTGCGCCTGCAATGTCACCGAGGTGGGACCGGTTGCGGCGCGCAACAGGCCGATCGTCTCGGTGCCCACGACGTCAACGGCGATACCGGTGCCAACCGCGACGATGTCGACGGCGGCGGCGCGGAGCAGCCCGATCTCTGCCGCACGGACGGCAGCGACGGCTCGGGTGAAGCCCGGATGGGTGGCCAGTGTCATGCCGATGCTCCGATCCTGATCGTGGTGCCGTGTCGCAGCGACTCCTCGGAGGCGACGGCGACGTCGACGGCGTGGATGGTGGCC
Organism: Parenemella sanctibonifatiensis; assembly: GCF_002250565.1. Taxonomy (GTDB): domain Bacteria; phylum Actinomycetota; class Actinomycetes; order Propionibacteriales; family Propionibacteriaceae; genus Parenemella; species Parenemella sanctibonifatiensis. The sequence goes on along the minus strand of NZ_NMVJ01000006.1, from coordinate 762,503 downwards.
GGCAGGGGCGGAACCACCTCGGCCCGGCCGCGTACGGCAGCGGCGAAGGCCTCCAACTCGCGCACGAAGGTGCGACCCGCAGCACCGTCGACACCCCAAGCGGTCAGACCGAGGTCGGTCCAGGCGAGGACCCCCTCGGCGTCCCATTCCCGGGAGATGATGCCGGTGCTGCCGACCACGGTGAGCTCGAGGTAGCTGGCGGTGCGAGGCCGTTCGCCGCGGCTGATCTCACAGACCGCCGCGGCGCCGCTGGCGAATCCGAGCTCCATCACCAGATAGTCGGCAATCGGCAAGGCCTCGCTGGTGGCGTGCTGCCCGACCGAGTGGACACTGGTGACGGGCTCGCCGACCCACCAGCTGGCCAGGTCGATCAGGTGGACGCCGTTGTGGAGTGAATGACCTCCCGACAGTTCGGGATCCAGCATCCAGGCCTGCCAGCCCGGCCAGATCCAGCCACCGTTCATGACGATCCGTACGAATCGAACCTCGCCGATCTCGCCGGCATCGATGAGCGAGGCGATCGCCTGCCCCTGGTCGCTGAACCGGTGGCTGTGCCCAACGGCCAACGTCAGGCCGCGATCATCGGCCTCCTGGGCGACGGCCCGAGCCCCCTCGCTGGTGAGCGCCAGCGGCTTCTCCATCAGCAGGTGCTTGCCGGCGACAAGGATCTGGCGACCGAGCTGCTCGTGGGTCATGTTCGGGGTGCACAGGATCACTGCCTCGACCGCATCGTCGGCGAGCAGCTCCTCGACGGTTCCGTAGCCGGTGCAGCGCTGGATGTGTGCCATCTCGGCGGCCCGGGCGGCGTCCAGATCGCACACCGCCACCAGTTCGGCGGTGGTCATCGCGCGCAAGGCGGCGATGTGGGACAGCGCGATACCGCCGACCCCCACGATGGCGACGCCGACCGGCGTCTGGTCCTGATTCACGAATGGTCCTTCCTGATGAGGCGTCCCGGACGCGCGCCGGTGGGTCGTCCTGACCCGAGGACGGCGGTGCCGTTGACGTAGACATGGTCGAGTCCGACCGAGGGTTGGGCAGGCCGACCAAAGGTGGCGGTGGAATCGAAGCGGGCGTCGTCGAGGACCACCAGATCGGCCTGCCCGCCCGGCTCGATGCCGCTGCGGAGGCCCGCCCGGGCCGCTGGACCGGTGGAGAGTCGCTGAACAGCCGCTCCGATGCCGATGCCGTGATCGCGGAGATGCCGGTAGCCGCGCGAGAAGGCACCCCAGGAGCGTGGATGGGCGGCCGATGCCCGGTGGCAGGCATCCAGCGCAGTGCCGTCGGAGGCGATGCTGATCCAGGGCATCTCCAACGCCAGGTCGACATCGCTCCACAGCCCGCTCTCGGCGGCCACATCCACATTGCCGTCGTTGGCCACCAACAGCTCGACCAACCACCGCCACGGGTTGCCATCGGCGTCGGTGAGATCCCTGCCGACCGCCTCAGGTGTCCGGGCCGCCTTCATGATGATGAGCTGGTGGGGCTGGTAGCCGGCCGCTTCGAAGAGTTCCGCGATCGCGCGGGGGCTGGTGATGCAGGCTCGCAACACCCCGTCGGTGCCGGCGACCCGGACCTCGGAGGGCAGCAACTGGATCAGCGTGGTGTGGCCGTGGACATAGGGATAGGCATCGGCCGCGATGTCCATCGACTCACGCAATCTCGCCACGTGGGCCAGGGCCTCGGTGAAACCGGAGCCGCCGCCGATGCCGCGCAAGTGGGACAGCTGCAGCCGGGGTCCATGGGCATCGACAACGTCGGCCAGTTCGTCGACCGAGCCGATCAGCTGCTCGGTGCGATAGTCGCGCAGATGTGCGGACAGCATCCCGTCATGGGCGGCGACGATCCGTGCCACTGACGCCAGCTCGTCGCGGTGGGCAGATTCGCCAGGGGGGTACATCAGACCCAGGCTGACCCCAAGTACGCCGGCGGCGAAGGCCACCTGCAGCTCACGTTCCAGGGCGGCCAACTGATCGGGGTCCAACGCGGTGACGCTGGTGCCGCTGGCCGTGAACCGGACCGACCCGTGACCGACCAGGGCCGCGACGTTGGTGGCGGTGGGGGCGTCCTCCAGCGCTTGCAACCAGCCGGCAACGTCGGACCAGGCCCAGACCAGGTCCGGGGTGACGGCGATGGTGCTGATGACCTTGGCCAGCCCGACCGGGTCGCCATTGCCCGGTGCCGGAGACATGCCGCAGTTGCCGACCACCTCGGTAGTGATGCCCTGGCTGATCCGGCTGGCGTTGTCGGGGTAGGAGAGCAGACTCAGGTCGGAATGACTGTGCACGTCCACGAACCCCGGTGCGACGACGCGCTCGGAGCAGTCGACGATCTCCGCGTCATAGCCGCCGGCGGGACGTTGCCCCGCCGGGATCACGGCAACGATCCGTTCCCCGGTGACCAGGACGTCACCGAGGAAGGGATCACCGCCGCGACCATCGGCGACCAGGCCGCCGTGCAGCACCGTGGAGATCGAGGACATGTCAGGCTCGCACCGGCTCCGCGGCGGCGGTCCTGAACAGGCCCTCGCGGGCCATCTCGCCCAGCACCTGCTGGGCCTGGCTGAGGGTCTCGTCGACGTGCTGTTCGGTGTGGGCCAACGAGATGTGGTTGCGCTTGAGCGCCATCGGATACATGAACGAACCCTGATCGATCATGCGGCGGTGAAAGGTGAGCTGGGCCTCGTCATTGTTGCGCAACAGGTCCCGGTAGCCCTTCACCTCACCTTCCAGGAAGTACGCCACGAAGACCGATCCGATGCCGGCCATCTGGGCGGGCACGCCGAGGTCGTCGGTGATCTCCTGCAGCCCGGAGCGCATCCGGTCACCGAGGCGGCGGACATGACCGTAGAAGTCGACCTCGGGGTCCTGGAGGGCCGTGATGGTGGCGATGGCGGCAGCCATCGAGGCGGCATTGCCATTGAAGGTGCCAGCCAACATCACGGTGCCGCCGGCTGGGGTGAAGTTCGACATCACCTCGCGGGTGCCGGCCAGACCAGCGACGGGGAATCCGTTGCCCATCGACTTGCCGAAGGTGGTGAGGTCAGGCATCACTCCGCAGAGTTCCTGGTAGCCGCCCAAGGCGTGCCGGAAGCCGGTGATCACCTCGTCAAAGATCAGCAGGCTGCCGTCCCGGCGGGTGATCTCGCGCAGCCCCTCCAGGAAGGACTGGTCGGGGATCACGGCGCCGACATTGTGGGGCACCGGCTCCAAGATCACCGCGGCGATCTGTTCGGGGTGGCTGGCGAAGAGCTCCTCGACCGAGGCGAGGTCGTTGAACTCAGCGATCAGGGTGTGGTCGACGGCGTCGTCGAGGATGCCCGACGAGTTCGGGTCCCGCTGCCAGGCTCGTTCGGCCGGCGAGATGACATTGCGGGCGATGGCGTCGTAGGAGCCGTGGAAGCAGCCCTGGAACTTCAGAATGAAGGGCCGATGGGTGGCGCCGCGCGCCAGGCGTACGGCCTGGAAGGTCGCCTCCGAACCGCTCATGGTGCTGATGGTCATCTCCGCACTCGGGATGGCGTCGACAATCAGTTGGGCTGCCTCCACCTCCAACTCGGTGGTGCCGAGGCCAACCAGGTCGATGTCGGTGATGGCCTTGCTGACAGCCGCATTGACCCGTTCGTTGGTGTGGCCGAGCAGGATCGCACCGAAGGCAGCGTGGTAGTCGATGTAGTCGTTGCCGTCCAGGTCGGTGATGGTGGCGCCGTGGGCGGACTTCCACGACCACGGCGCGGCGATGCGCCGGGTGGCGGAGTTCACCCCGCCCGGGATGATCTGTTCTGCCGTTTCAGCGAGGCGGCGTGCGGCCGATGTCACGTTGGGTGCTCCTAGTGCGGGTGTACGTGGGTGAGGATTCAGGACCGGGGATCGGTCAGTTCGAGCATGGTGAGCGCGTCGCAGTGGATGATCTGCTCGATCGTCTCCTCGGCGACGAAGGGCAGGTTGCCGGCGCGGAACTGGGCGACGTTGCGCAGGTTGTTGATGGCTTCGACCGGATCCCACAGCGGATAGTCCGAACCGAAGACCAGCTTGTCGACGGTGCGCCACTCCTGAGCGCCGACCAGGGCGAAGAATGCGTCCATCGGGCGCGACGGCACACCGGACACGTCGGCGAAGACCCGGCGGTTCTTGCGCAGCACCACATTGGCGTCGCGCTGCCAGGGGTGACCCATGTGCGCCATCACCTGGGTCAGGTCGGGGTGGCGTCGGGCGACCTCGTCGATCATCAGCGGCTGGCTCACCGCGAGCTGACCGATCGGGCTGGGGGTGGCGCCCATGTGCCACAGCGCCACCATCTGGTGCCGGACGAGCGTGGTGTAGAACTCGTCGAATTCGGGTGCCAGCGGATCGAACAGCGACAGCACTGGATAGAGCTTGACGCCCTGGAAGCCGAGCTCGATCGCCTCGTCGAGCTGGTCGCGCCAGTCGGTGTCGAGCGGGTCGATGGCGCAGAACGGGATGGCTGGGGTGGCCATCCTGGCCACGAAGTCGGCGACGTACGCATTCGGGGTGCGGACCCCTGCCCGGGATGCCGCGAGGCCGAAGACCACCGCGACGTCCACGCCGGCTGCCTGCATCACCTGGTCATAGGACTCCGGGGTGACGACGGGGTAGGGTTCGCCGCCGTAGGCGCCCTGCCAGTGATCCTCGTGTTCGTGGCCCCAGTGCTCGGGCTGGTGGCAGTGACTGTGGACATCGATGATCATGCGGTTTCCATTCGATTCGCGAGCGCCAGACGGGTTCGCAGCGGGGCCAGGGCGGCCTCGAAGTCGGGCAGTGCCACCAGCGCGGCAGCTGCCTCCCGCAGGATCGGCAGCACCCGCTCCCGCGCGGCCTCCTCCAACTCGCCGCTGGCCGCGGACACCGACAGCGCCAGGGCGGGGGCGTTCTCGGTCGGCAGCAGCACGGCCATGCAGGTGACACCGCGGTTGCGTTCCTGGTCGTCCACGCCATAGCCCGCCTCCCGGGTCCGCTCCAGTTCGGCGAGGATGCCGGCCCGGGTGGTGACGGTGCGGGGGGTCCAACTGGTGTACGGCTCGGACTCGGGCAGGTGAGCGTCGATCTCGTCGGTGGGCAGCACCGACATCAGCAACTTGCCCAGGCCGGTGCAGTAGGCGAAGTCCAAGGTGCCGCCGGTGGCGAAGCGCAGCGCCCGCTGCGGTTCGACGACGTGCAGGTGCAGCACCGAGGGACCTTCCAGCATCCCGAGATTGGCGGTGAAGCCGACTCGTTCGGCGAGCCGGGTGAGCACCTCGTTGGTGACCTCGGCCATGCTCGGCGGTCGGTAGCCCTCGGCGATCTCGTGGACCGCGTGCCCGATGGAGTGGACCGGGGGTTCGCCGGAACGGCGTACGAAGCCTTCCTCCTCCATCACCAGCAACAGCCGCACCACGGTTGACTTGGGCAGGTCCAACTCGGCGGAGATCGCCGCCAGTGGCATCGGTGCGGGGGCTTTGCCGAGCAGCCGCAAGATCGCCAGGGCGCGACTCAACCCCTGCGAGTGGTACGACGTGGCACGCTGTTCCATGTCGGGAACCTAGCAGGTTGCTTTGGGCGTGGGAAGACCTGCTGCGGCTTTTCTTCGGGTCTCCTGCCGGCCCCGACCGGGGCGTGAGGCTAGACTGCGACGGTGGTAAGAACTGGATTGCAGCAACCCCGCAAGCTGCGTGCTGACACGCTGCGAGTGATCCCGCTGGGTGGCCTTGGTGACGTCGGTCGCAACATGACCGCATTCGAGATCAACGGCAGATTGCTGTTGGTCGACTGCGGTGTTCTCTTCCCCGAGGACGACCATCCCGGTGTGGACCTGATCCTGCCGGGGTTGGACGCCATCGCGGACCGGCTCGACGACGTCGTCGGTCTGGTGTTGACGCACGGTCACGAGGACCACATCGGAGCGGTGCCCTATCTGCTGCGCCGCCGCCAAGACATCCCGGTCTACGGTTCCGAACTCACCTTGGCGCTGCTGAACAACAAGCTGCGCGAACACCGGCTGCGCAACACCCAGCTCCATGTCGTCGACGACGGCGAGCAGGTCGGGTTGGAAGAGTTCGGGCTGGAGTTCGTGGCCGTCAACCACTCCATCCCCGACGCCATGGCGGTCGCCATCAGTACCGCCGCCGGTCGGGTGCTGCACACCGGTGACTTCAAGATGGATCAGTTGCCGATGGATGGCCGCCTCACCGATCTGCGGTCGTTCGCGCGGCTGGGTGCCGAGGGCATCGACCTGTTCATGACCGACTCCACCAATGCCGAGGTGCCCGGCTTCGTCACTGCCGAGCGCGACATCGCGCCGGCGCTGGAGCGGACCTTCAACTCCAGCAGCGGCCGGATCATCGTGGCCTGCTTCTCCTCACACGTGCACCGGGTCCAGCAGGTGCTCGATGCCGCCGTGAAACACCGCCGCAAGGTCGTCTACGTCGGCCGGTCAATGGTGAAAAACATGGGCATCGCCAAGGAACTCGGCTTCCTGACGGTGCCGCCCAACACCCTCATCAGCCTGAAGGAGATTGACGACTACCCGCCCCACAAGGTCGTCATCATCTCCACCGGATCCCAGGGCGAGCCGCTGTCCGCGCTGGCGCGGATCGCCAATCGCGAGCACCCCGTGATCGAGGTTGCCGACGACGACACCGTGGTGCTGGCCTCCTCGCTGATCCCCGGCAACGAGAACGCCGTCTATCGGGTCATCAACGGACTCACCCGGCTCGGCGCCCGCGTGGTCCACAAGGGCAACGCGCTGGTGCACGTCTCGGGGCACGCCGCCGCAGGCGAATTGCTCTACTGCTACAACCTGGTGCGCCCGCGCAATGTGATGCCGGTGCACGGCGAGATCCGCCACCTCATCGCCAACGGAAATCTGGCGGCCCTCACCGGGGTGCCGGAGGAGAACATCGCCATCGTCGAGGACGGTGCCGTGGTCGACCTGGCACCGGGCCGCCCGGTCGAGGTCGTCGGCAAGATCGATGCCTCCTACATCTTCGTCGACGGCTCGTCGGTCGGAGAACTGTCCGCAGACGACCTCACCGACCGCAAGATCCTGGGCGAGGAGGGCTTCATCTCGATCGTGGCCGTGGTCAACCTCGCCACCGCATCGATCGTCGCCGGGCCTGACATCCATGCCCGCGGTTTCGTCGAGGACGACCGGGTCTTCGACGATGTGTTGCCGCAGCTTCGTCAGGTGCTCGAACAGGGCCTGGCCGAGGGAGTCACTGACCCCCACCGGCTGCAGCAGCTGCTGCGGCGCACCATCGGGCGGTGGGTCAACAAGGCCCACCAGCGCCGCCCGATGATTGTTCCGGTCGTGGTGGCGAGCTGATCGTGTCTCAGGTCTCCGGGGACACCCTGGAGTGGTTGCTGGACTCCGATCCGGCGCTGCGCTGGCAGGTCGAACGTGACCTGGTCGGCGCACCCGAGGAGCAGTGGCGGGCCACTCGAGCGCTGGTCAACGACCAGGGCTGGGGCGCCGAACTGCTGTCCCACCAGGACCCCGAGGGCACCTGGGCCGGCGGTGCGCACTTTCCGGCCGGATTTTTCGATGACCCCGCCAACCGGGATGCCGGCCAGCCGTGGACCGCGACCACGTGGTCGCTGAAGTCCCTGCAGGAGTGGGGCGTCGACCCGGCCCGACTCGGCGACACCGCCGATCGGATCGCCCAGCACTGCACCTGGGAGTATGAGGACCTGCCGTTCTGGCAGGGCGAGGTGGATGCCTGCATCAACAGCTACGTCCTCAGCGCCGCCGCCTGGCTCGGTGTCGAGGTGCCCGAGTTGGTGCAGTGGTTTGCCGACAACCGACTCGAGGACGGCGGCTGGAACTGCTTTGCGATCGAACAGGGCTCGGTGCGCTCCTCATTTGATTCGACCCTCAGCGTCGTCAAGGCGTTGCTGACCTGGGAACAGGTCACCGGTGACACCAGCCTGGGCGAAGCCCGCCACAGCGGCGAGGCGTACCTGTTGGCCCGTCGGCTGATGTTCCGACTCAGCACCGGTGAGCCGTACGCCGACACGGTCACCGACTTCATTGCGCCCAACCGGCACCAGTATCACGCGCTGGCGGCACTGGACCATTTCCGGTCAGCCTCCCGGCACGACCAGACCGCGCCCGATCCGCGTCTGACCGAGGCCGTCGACACCGTCCGCAGGATGCGCCTGGGCGCCGACTCCGAACGTCCTGGCGCTTGGCTGCAGGGCACCATGCTGCCCGGCCGGGTGTGGTTCGAGATCGACGCACCGACCGGCGAACCGTCACGATGGCTCACCCTGCAGGGCACCCGGGTCCTCGACTGGTGGGACGGCCACCACGCTGCAGTGTCGTGAGGGCGTGGTTGGGCGTCGTGACCCTGGCGGTGGGCATCTTCACCATGGTCACGATCGAAGAGTTGCCGATCGGGGTGCTCACCCTGATCGCCGAGGAGCTGAACACCAGTGAGGGCATCGTCGGTCTCGGCGTGACCCTGCCTGGTCTGCTGGCCGGAGTGATCTCCGTGCTGACCCCGCTGGCGATCGGACGGCTGGACCGCCGGCTGGCGATGGCTGCCGCCCTGGTGGTGGTGACGCTGGCGTGTGTGGTGACGATGCTGTCGGACAGCGTCGGCCTCTATCTGGTCTCGCGGATGTTGGTCGGGTTCTCGATCGGCGTCTTCTGGGCCGTGGTGGCCGTCACGGCGGTCCGGATCGTGCCCGCCCACCGGGCGGCACTGGCCACCACGGTGGTCTTCAGTGGCGCGTCGGCAGCAGTGGTGATGGGCGTACCGTTCGCCACATTCCTGGGCACCTGGCTGGGCTGGCGGATGGCTTTCGTCGTGGTCGGCGGCTTCGCGTTGCTGGTCGCGGCAGCGTTGCTCCTGCTGGTGCCCTCGGTTCCAGTACGCCAGGCGCTTCAGCTGGCCGACCTGGCGGCCACATTTCGGCAGCGTGGCGTGCAGATCGGTGTGGTGCTGACCGGGCTGCTGGTGACGGGCCACTTCGTGGCGTACACCTATGCCAGCCCGATGCTGCAGGAACTGACCGGCGTGGGACCGGAGGCGATGCCGACGCTGCTGCTGAGCTTCGGAGTGGCGGGCCTGATCGGCAACTTCGCGGTGGCGCCGCTGCTGCAACGCAATGTGCCGCTGGCGGTCGCCCTGATCGGAGGCGGGATCGCGGTGGCGCTGACGGTGATCTGGTTGTTTGTGTCCAGTCCGGCGGCTGCGTTGGCGGCGATGGCCGGCTGGGGCATCTTCGGCGGGGCGGTGTCGGTGTCGGTGCAGAACTGGGTGTTGCGCGCCGCCAAGCCCGGCACCACCGAACCGGCGACCGCCCTCAACTCGGCGATGTACAACGTGTCGATCGCGCTGGGTGCGCTGTTGGGCGGTCAACTCATCGACAGCAGTGGCATCCCGGCTCTGGTCGGGACCGCCGTCGTGATGGTGGTGCTGGCAGCGACCGTGGCGACGGTTGGCAGGCGCTACGCCCGGGCTCGCTGAGGCGCCACCAGGGGACTCGTCCGGCATCGGCAGCGCACCTGCTCGTCAGAGGGGAACGCAAGCGGCCCGCCCCCTAGTGGGACGGGCCGATTGGCGAAAGGCGTGGGGCCAGTGGTCAGCGGGTGACCTTGCCGGCCTTCAGGCAGCTGGTGCAGACGTTCATCCGCTTGGTGCCACCGTTGATGTTGGCGCGCACCGTCTGGATGTTCGGGTTCCACCGGCGGTTGGTCTTCTTCTTCGACCAGGGCTTGTTGTGACCAAAGCCCGGGCCCTTGGCGCATACGTCGCAAACAGCGGCCACGGGAGTCTCCTTGCTGGAAATCTGACAGTTCGGGTGCCCGCCGGTCCTCCGAGAAGGGGTCCGCGGCGAGGCAACCCGGACAATGTTACACACTCGCGCGCGGTCACACCAAACGTCGGAGCCCGGCCCTAGGCTGGGGCCATGGCCGGTGACCAGTGGCGTACGCAGATCTTTGCCGAGTTGAACCGGCCCGTGGTGCGTGTGGTGGGCGACAAGACCGCCAAACAACTGGAGAAGTTACGAATCTCCACCGTCGGTGAGTTGGTGCGTCACCTGCCCCGACGCTACCTGTCCGGCACCGAGACCAGTGACCTGAGCCAGCTGATTGTCGGCGAGGACGTGGCGGTGATGGCGGTGGTCGCCAAGGTCGACATCCTGGGGTACGAGCCGCGGCAACGGCTCGAACTGGTCCTCAGCGACGGCCAGGGTCAGCTGCGGGTCACCTTTTTCGGCAAGCCCTACCACATCAAGTACTGGTCGACGCTGCTCAAACCCGGCGCTCGCGGCATCTTCGCCGGCAAGGTCGGCGCCTTCCGTGACCAACCGCAGTTGAGCCATCCGGACTTCGTCATCGTCGATGAGCAGGGCAATGTCATCGGCGGCGCCGAGCGGAACATGACGATGGCCAGAATGTCGCAGACCGGCTACATCGGGATGTATCCGGCGACGGCCAAGTTGCCGACCTGGCGGGTTGCTGAGTGCATCCAACTGGCGCTGGACCAGATCAGCGGGGGCGACCCGTGGCCGGACTGGCTGATCGAACGGGCGGAGCTGATGGGCCTGCCGCAGGCGCTGCGCCAGGTGCACCAACCGACCGACCGGGCCACCGCCGAAGCGGCAGCCGAACGGATCCGTTATGACGAGGCCTTCGGCGTCCAGCTGGCGATGCAGGTACGCCGGCAACGGGCCCGCGCGACCGCTGCGGTACCGCGTACGCCGGTCGCCGACGGACTGCTCGCTGCCGTGGATGCGGCGTTGCCGTATCAACTCACCGAGGGCCAGCGCAGGGTCGGCGCTGACATCAGCAGCGACCTGCAGCAACAGGTGCCGATGCACCGGCTGCTGCAGGGCGAGGTCGGCTCGGGCAAGACCGTGGTGGCGCTGCGGGCGATGGCCCAGGTGGTCGACGCGGGTGGTCAGGCGGTGCTGCTCGCACCCACCGAAGTCCTCGCCGGACAGCACCTGCGCAGCCTCGAGGCGCTGCTGGGGGATCTGGCTGCCGGCGGCACGCTGACCGCGGCGCCGCACGCGACCCGGATCGGTTACCTCAGCGGTGCGGTGAGCGCGGCCCAGCGTCGCCAGGTCCACGACGAGATCGCCAGCGGCGAGATCGGCATCGTGGTCGGCACCCACGCGGTGCTGTCCGGGGTCGAATTCGCCGATCTCGGGCTGGTCGTGATCGACGAGCAGCACCGCTTCGGCGTCGAGCAGCGGACTGCCTTGCAGGGGAGTCAAGGTCGTCGACCCCACACCTTGGTGATGACGGCCACCCCGATTCCACGCACGATCGCGATGTCGGTCTTCGGCGACCTGGACGTGTCCTCGCTCACGGAGGTGCCGGCGGGCCGGGCTGAGGTCGCCACGCATGTCATCCCGACGCTGACCACCGACTGGCTGCCGACGGCCTGGCAGCGGATCCGGGAGGCCGCCGAGGCTGGCCGGCAGGCCTTCGTGGTGGTGCCCAGGATCGAGGGTGAGGACGGGGTCGAGGCCGTGGCTGCCGACTTGGCGGCGGGGCCGCTCGAGGGGCTGCGGCTGGAGGTGCTGCACGGCCGACTGCCGACCGAGGACAAGGACCGGATCATGCGGTCCTTTGCTGCCGGCGACACCGACTTGCTGGTGGCCACCACCGTCATCGAGGTCGGCGTCGACGTTCCCAACGCCAGCGTGATGGTGATCATGGACGCCGATCGCTTCGGGATCTCCCAGCTGCACCAGTTGCGCGGCCGGATCGGACGTGGCCAACATCCCGGTCTGTGTCTGTTGGTGACCGGGGTGGAGGGGGACACCTTGGCCGCCCAACGGCTGGCGCAGGTGGCCAGTCTCCACGACGGTTTCGCGTTGGCGGATGTGGACCTGCAGTTCCGCCGGGAGGGCGACGTGTTGGGGTCGGCACAGTCCGGTCGTAGTGCCGGGCTGCGGCTGGTGAGTCCGCTGGTGGACGTCGACCTGATCCTGCGGGCTCGCGACGATGCGGTCGAGGCGCTGCGCGCCGATCCTGATCTGACCACCGACGGTTTTGCCGATGCGGTCGCGCAGGTGGAGAAGATCGCCGGCGACGAATGGTGGAACGAGTGAACAGGGGACCAGCATGAAGCGGGGCACGACGTGACGCGCATCATCGCCGGCAGCCACGGCGGCCGCCGGCTGCGGACACCTGCCGGCGACAAGACCCGGCCGACCACCGACCGGGCCCGCGAAGCGGTCTTCTCGGCACTGACGGCGTGGGCCGGCGAGCTGACTGGAGTCGGGTTGCTGGACCTGTACGCCGGCAGTGGCGCGATCGCCCTGGAAGCCGCCAGCCGCGGCTGTGCGCCGGTGCTCGCCGTCGAACAGGACCGACGCACCGCCGACCTGATCCGCGCCAATGCCGGTGACCTGGACCTGCCGGTCCAGGTGCGCACCGGGGACGCCGCGGCTGCGATGGCCGAGCCAGCGCCCCGGGCGTACGACATCCTGTGGCTGGACCCGCCCTATGAGCTCGCCACCGAGCGGGCGGTGGAGGTGATCAGGTCGGCCTGGCAGCAGGGCTGGCTGGTCGCCGACGGCATCATCGCCCTGGAGCGGGATCGCCGCAGCGACGCGCCGCAGTGGCCCGCCGAGGTTCCGGTCGGGGAGCAGTGGTCCAAGCGCTACGGTGAGACCGAGATTCACTACGCCATGTTGGACAAAGACATGTTGGACAAAGACATGTTGGACAAAGACACGCTGGAGAAGGGGACGAAGTGATGCCTGCCGTGACAGCTGTGTTTCCCGGATCCTTCAATCCGTTCACCTTGGGCCACGACGACATCGTGCGCCGGGCCACCGCCCTGTTTGACAGGGTCGTGATCGCGGTCGGCACCAATTCCAGCAAGGCCGGCGTGCCGCCGGTCGAGGAACGAGTCGCGGCGGTGCAGGAGGCGACCGCCGACCTGGCAGCTGTCGAGGTCCGCCCGCTGACCGGCTTGTTGGTCGACCTGTGCGCCGAGGTCGGTGCCAAGGCGATCGTCAAGGGCGTACGCAACGGTGCCGACGTCGACTACGAGTTCGGCATGGCACAGATGAATGCCCACATCGCCGACGTGGAGACGGTGCTGTTGCCCACCGCGCCACAATGGGCGTTCGTCTCCTCGACGCTGGTGCGAGAGGTCCACCGATTCGGTGGTGACGTCAGGGACCTCGTGCCAGCCGCCATCCTGAAACGCCTGACCACACCATCGGGAGGGACCCATGAGCACTGAGACTCATCTGCGCGGACTGCGTGACCTGATCGCCAACGCCAAGGGCGTTCCGATGTCGACCAGCTGCATGATCGGCCGCTCCGAGGCGCTGTCCATGGTGGACGCTGCCTTGGCGGACCTGCCGCAGGACTTGGAACGCGCCCAGACCATCATCGGCTCGGGTGAGGCCGAGGTGGAGCGGGGCCGGGAGCAGGCCGAACAGATCATTGCGGAGGCGCGCCAGCAGGCCGAGCAGTTGGTGTCGGAGACCGAGATCATGCAGGCGGCCCGCGCCCAGGCCGAGGAGCTGGGCCGGACGGCCCGTCAGGAGGCTGATGGCTTCCAGCAGGAGGCGGACACCTTCGTGGACCAGCGCATGGCAGGTCTGGAGGCCGACCTGCAGCGCACCCTGAGCCAGATCGGCCAGATCCGGTCCCAGCTGTCGCAGCGGGCCGGGTTGGACGAGGACCGGGTTGAGCCGATTCCTGGTTGGCGTAGCGATGAGGAGGACAGCGATGAAGATTGATCGCCGCAGCGAGCTGGTGCTCGACATCCACGAACTGCGCCGCGAGGCCGGCGCCACCAAGGAGATCCAGGAGACCGTCGCGGCGCCTGCCGAGATCGGATCGCCGATCATCGGCGTACCCGAGGGGGCGCCGATCGCGCTGGACGTCACCCTCCAGTCCGTCGGCGAGGGAGTGCTGGTCACCGGTGACGCGTCGATGCCGTTGACCGGGGAGTGTTCCCGGTGCCTCACGGCCGTCTCCGACACCATCGAGGTGGACCTGCAGGAGCTCTACGTCTACGAAGAATCCGAGGCCAGCGAGGAGGAGGCCGACCGGGTGATCGACGACTGCATCGATCTGGAACCGCTGATCCGGGACCTGGTGGTGCTGGATCTGCCGTTCATCCCGCTGTGCCGACCCGACTGTGCGGGGCTGTGCCCCGAGTGCGGCGTCAACCTCAACGAGCATCCCGACCACGCCCACGAGGCGCCGATCGACGCCCGCTGGGCCCAGCTCGCGGGCTGGCAGGGCGAATCGGACGTTGAGCACGAGTCGGACGCTGGGCAGGACTCGGAGACCGACCAGGGGCAGGGACCGGAGGCGGGCCGCTGATGACCGAATCGGTGGCGCAGGGCCCCGAGGATGGCTTGGATGCCCTGCTCCACGAGGTGGGCATCGACCTGAGTGGACCGGAGCGGGACCTGGCCTTTGTGCACCGCTCCTATGCGTACGAGAACGGCCAGATCCCCACCAATGAGCGGCTGGAGTTCCTGGGCGACGCGGTCCTGGAGATCCACGTGACCGACTACCTCTATCGCAGCCAACCCGACTTGCCCGAGGGGCGGCTCGCCAAGGTCCGCTCGGCCGTGGTCAACACCCACAGCCTGGCCGATGTGGCCCGCCGGCACGGGCTGGGCCACCACATCCTGTTGGGGCGCGGCGAGGTCACCACCGGGGGAGCGGACAAATCCTCAATCCTGGCCGACACCACCGAGGCGCTGATCGGCGCCATCCACATCGGCGTCGGGGAGCAGGCAGCAGCGGACTTCGTACGCCATGTGTTCGCCCCTCTGGTCGACCAGGCGGTGTCGCTGGGGGCAGGTCTGGACTGGAAGACCGCGTTGCAGGAGTTGGCCAGCGCCAATGGGGACCTGCCCACGTACGAGGTCGAGCAGTCCGGTCCCGAACACCAACGCAGCTTCACCGCCTGGGTCAGCGCGGCCGGCGCCCGGTTCGGGCCGGGGACTGGCACCACCAAGCGGCAGGCCGAACAGCATGCCGCCGAGGTGGCGGTGCGGAGTCTGCAGGGCACCGGCGTAGCCGCATCCAGATGAGCAGCCCAGATGCCTGAGCTGCCCGAGGTCGAGGTGGTCCGCAGCGGCCTGGCCGCGGTGCTGCCAGAGCGCACCATCAGCGCGGTCGAGGTGCTGCACCCCCGCCCGGTACGCCGCCACCTCGGCGGCCCCGAGGACTTCGCCGCCCGACTGATCGGCCGGACCTTCACCGAACCGCGCCGCCGCGGCAAGTATCTGTGGCTGCCGCTGGATGACGGTGACGCCGTGCTCGCGCACCTGGGGATGAGTGGCCAGTTCCGCATCGATGCCCCCGGAACCGAGGACCAGCGGCACCTGCGGGTCAGGTTCCGCTTCACCGACGGTGGCGACGAACTGCGCTTCGTGGACCAGCGCATGTTCGGGGGTCTGCAGTTGTCGCCTGGGGGAGCGCAGCTGCCGCCCGAGATCAGTCACATCGCGCCCGATCCCTTCGAGGACGCCTTCGATGTGGCCAATGTCGCCCGTCGACTGCGACGTCGTCGCGGTGAGGTCAAGCGGGCGCTGCTGGACCAGGCACTCGTGTCCGGCATCGGCAACATCTACGCCGACGAGACGCTGTGGCGGGTACGGGTGCATCCCGAGCGTCTCTGTGACCGGCTCCGGCAGCAGACCGCGGTGGCGTTGCTGGAGGCGGCCGCCACGGTGATGGCCGAGGCGCTGGCCCAGGGCGGTACGTCCTTCGATGAGCTCTACACCCACGTCAACGGCGAGTCGGGCTACTTCGAGCGCAGCCTGCAGGCGTACGGCCAGGAAGGCCTGCCGTGTCCCCGCTGCGGGTCGACGATCGTACGCCAGAAGTGGACGAACCGGTCCAGCCACTTCTGCCCGCGGTGCCAACGTCGGTCGAGCTGAGTTGATCTTCTCCCACGCCGACGGCGTGCGTGCCGGCGCGGGCGTTGCGTACGCCCGCCGCTGCAGCCCGCTGAGCTAGCGTGTTGCCTGTACACGAGCAGGTGGGTGTACAGGTGCACAGCGCGGTGAGGAGCCACATGACCAGCAGACCCAATGTCGTCCTGATCGTCTCGGACGACCATGGGTACGGGGACCGCAGCGCCGTCAGCGCGGACCCCGGCGTACGCACCCCACACCTGGATGCGTTGGCTGCCGACGGCGTGAGCTTCACCCGCGGTTACGTCACCGCCCCGATCTGCTCGCCGTCGCGGGCCGGTCTGATCTCGGGTCGCTACCAGCAGCGCTGGGGGGCCGGCTGGTTCGACACATCCGCTTTCCCGCCGCCGGAGGTGCCCAGCATGGCCGAAGTGATGCGCTCGGCCGGCTATCGCTGCGGCTACTTCGGCAAGGTCCACTACGGCCCCGACGAGCCCGGCAGCCGCGCCTGCCCCGACCAACACGGGTTCGGCACCACGCTGTACGGGCTGGCCGCCGAGTCGATGGGGCGGCTCCATTACCTGTACCACTCGCAGGCGACCATGGAGGCGTACGGGGACCAGCACCGGGTGCACGGCGTCGCGCCGCTGTGGACCGAGAACGGTCAGCAGGACGTCGAGGAACACCTCACCGTCGCCCTCACCGACCGCGCCATCGACTTCATCGACGAGGACGACGACGCCCCGTGGTTGTGCATGGTTGCCTACAACGCGGTGCACAACTTCGCGTGGCAGTTGCCCGACGACGAGCTCGACGCTCGCGGCCTCCCGAAGCATCCCGACTATGACGGCGCCAACGACTACCTCGACTGGTACGACGGCGCCATCAGCCCAGGGCTGGATCACGGTCGGGCGTTCTATCTGGCCCAGCTCGAGATCATGGACACCCAGATCGGACGGATCCGACAGGCATTGGCGGCCAGCGGGCAGGACCGTGACACGGTGATCATCTACCTCACCGACAACGGCGGTTCCACCTGCAACTTCGGGGACAATGCGCCGCTGCGAGGCACCAAGTATTCGCTCTACGAGGGTGGCGTACGCGTGCCCTTCATGGTCCATCATCCCGACGGGCCCGCAGGAATCAGCACCGATGCGCTGGTCTCCAGCCTCGACCTGGTCCCGACCCTGGCGGCGCTGGCAGGGATCGAGGACCCGGACGCGTGGGACGGTCAGGACCTGACGCCGGTGCTGTCCGCCGAGGCCGACGCCGCTGGACACGACCGGCTCCACTTCGACACCGAATTCCAGTGGGCAGTGGTGGAACCGGACTGGAAGCTGCACTGGGTCGATCCGGACGCCAAGCAACTGGCCGCCATCGAATCCGTCGAGCACACCCAACTGGGGCGAGGGCTGCGGCTGATCGATCTGGCCAACGACCCGGGTGAGACCACCGACGTCTCCACAACCCACCCCGACCAGGTCGCTCGGCTGCTCCGCGAACGGCAGGCCTGGTGTGAACTGGTGGGCCGTGATCCGCGGATCGCCGCGTCAGGAATTTCGGCGACACCCGGTTCTGAGGCTAATCTGAGGCAACTGTGACCAAACTCGCCCATCTGCTCTTCGTCCGGCACCGCCACAACTGGCTGCTGTTCATCCGGTTCGGCCTCGTCGGCGCCTCGGGCTTCTTGGTCAACCTGCTGGTGTTCATCGGCCTGACCCGGCTGATCCGCTCCTTCGGGATCAACGAGCACGACGTCTTCATCCCGCTTTTCGGCACCGACTTCAGCATCCGTTACTTGCTGGTGATGTCGACGATCTCCTTCCTGGTCGCGAATCTGTGGAACTTCCAGCTCAACCGGACCTGGACCTTCAAGAGTTCCAAGCACCGGGCCTGGTGGAAGGAATATCTGCCCTTCGTCGCGGTTGGCGCAATCGCCCAGTTCATCGGCCTCGGCATCTTGGTGTTGCTGACCAACCCGACATCGCCGCTGAACCTGCCCGACGACATCTTCGACAATTCCTCGGGCTTCCGGACCAAGGCCTACTGGGCCCAGATGATCATGATCTTGATCACCACCCCGCTGAACTTCATCATCAACAAACTGTGGACCTTCTCCGCCGTACGCGGCGGCAAGCAGGAAGCGCCGATGGTCGGGGCCGTGGTCGCCCCCGAGGTGATTGATGACGACGAGGCACACTTGGGCGAACCCGCACCGGAGCAGGACGAGTCTGACTCCGCCGCCGGCAGGAGCAGGTCGAGTGAGGACGGCTGAGCTGGTGACCGATGAGGGTGCCCGATGCACCTGAAATCGTTGACGCTGCGCGGATTCAAGTCGTTCGCGTCGGCCACCAGCTTTGAGTTCGAACCGGGCATCACCTGCATCGTGGGGCCGAACGGTTCGGGCAAGTCCAACGTCGTCGACGCGCTCAGTTGGGTGATGGGGGAGCAGGGGGCCAAGTCACTGCGCGGCGGCAAGATGGAGGACGTCATCTTTGCGGGCACCTCGGGCCGTGCCCCGCTGGGCCGCGCCGAGGTGGTCCTCACCATTGACAACTCCGACAATGCGCTGCCGATCGACTACACCGAGGTGACGATCTCGCGGACCATGTTCCGCAACGGCGGCTCCGAGTACGCCATCAACGGCAACCCGGCCCGACTCCTCGACGTGCAGGACCTGCTGTCGGACTCCGGCATCGGCCGAGAGATGCACGTCATCGTCGGGCAGGGGCAGCTCGACTCGATCCTGCAAGCCACCCCCGAGGGCCGCCGGGGCTTTGTGGAGGAGGCCGCTGGCGTACTCAAGCACCGCAAGCGCAAGGAGAAGGCGCTGCGCAAGCTCGAGGCAACCGAGGGCAACCTGCATCGGCTGGAGGATCTGGTCCAGGAGATCCGCCGACAGCTCAAACCGCTGGGTCGGCAGGCCGAGGTGGCCCGCAAGGCTGCCGTGATCCAGGCGGAGGCCCGCGACGCCCGGGCCCGGTTGCTCGCCGACGACCTGGTCCAGGCGCAGTTGTCGCTGGCGGCCGACTTGGCCGACGAGCGCGAACTGGAGCGACAGCAAGCCGCAGCCGCCGCTGCCGCCCAGGCCGCCAGGGAGGGCGAAGCCGCCGCCGAACAGGCCGTCGCTGAGCATCGTCCGGCACTGCAGCAGGCAGCCGACACCTGGTATGCCCTGGCTGGGCTCACCGAACGGGCCAGCGCCACCGCCGCCATCGCCCAGGAACGCATCCGGCACGCCAAGAACCAGCCCACCGAGGAACGACGCGGCAAGAGCCCCGACGAACTTCTGGCCGAGGCTGACCAGATCGGCAAGGAAGAAGCCAAACTCACCGAGCAGGTGGGACAGCGACGCGAGACGCTGACCACCGCCAGCGAGGAACGGGCTGCGGCCGAGGCCACTGCTCAAGCCGAGGCGAAGGCGTACAGCGCGCAGCTGCGGGCGGTCGCGGACCGGCGCGAGGGTCTGGCCAAACTCAAGGGTCAGGTCGGTTCGGCCGAGTCCCGCGCCGCTGCCGCCGACGAGGAGGTCGAGCGCCTGGAGGCTTCGCGCGCCGCCGCCCAGCAGCGTGCCCAGGAGGCCACCCGCCGCTTCCAGAGCCTCGAGACCAAGGTCGCGCAGTTCGATTCCGGTGAGTCCGACCTCGACGAGGAATGGGAGCGCGCCGAGGAAGCGGTCGGCGCCGCCGAGCAGGAGCTCACGAAGGTGCGGCAGCAGGAGAGCGAGCTGGACCGACGCCACGCCAGCCTGTCGGCGCGTCTGGAAGGCTTGCGGGCCGGCCTGGAACGCGGCCAGTCGGTCGACGTCCACGCGATGGACCTCGCGGCCGAGGTGCTCGGCCCGGTCACCGGCCGGATCACGGTCACCCCCGGCAACGAGGCCGCCGTGGCCGCGGCACTGGGGCCCTACGCCGAATCGGTCGCGGTCGGTGGCGTACGCGACGCGGCTGACATCATCGGCCAGTTGCGCGCCGGCGAACACGGCCGCACGGCCCTGCTGCTGGCCGGCGTCGAGGCCACGCCCGCACCGATCCAGGAGCTGCCGACAGGGGCCCGGCCCGCGATCGATCTGGTCAGTGCCGACGAATCAGTCCGCGGCGCCATCGCCTGGCTGCTGGCCAGCACTGTCGTGGTCGCCGACCTCGCGGCCGCCGGTGCCCTGGTCGCCGAACGCCCCGAACTCACCGCCGTCACCGCCGACGGTGACGTGCTCAGCGGGTACGCCGCCACCGGCGGCTCCGGCAGCGGGCCCAGCCTGATCGAGTTGCAGGCCGCCGTCGACGCCGCCCAGGCCGAGCAGACCACGGTGGAGCACGAGCGGGACCGGTCCCGATTCGACCTGTCGAAGGCCGAGGAGAAGCTGACCCGGGCCCAAGCAGCCGAGCAGGCGGCGCTGGCCAAGCTGCACGAGTCCGACGCGGAGATGGCCGCACTCGCCGAGCAGCTCGGTCAGGCTTCCCAGCAGGCCCGCTCGGCCACGGCCGAGGCGGACCGGTTGCAGGCCAGCATCGAGCAGGCCCGCCGGGCCGGCGAGGAGCATCGCACCAAACTCGCCGAGCTGACCGAGCGGTTGACACACGCCAGCGACGAGGACGTCAGCGACCCGGACCCGGCTGCCCGCGATGCCGCCGAGGCAGCCGAACGTCGTGCCCGCGGTCAGGAGATGGAGGCGCGGCTGGCGCTGCGCACGCTGGAGGAGCGGGTCCGCAGCCTCGCCGGTCGTGCGGGTGCGCTGCGGGATGCGGCTGCAGTGGAACGCAAGGCCCGCCACGAGGCCCAGGAGCGCCGGGCGCGCCTCAAGCGCGATGCCGACCGGGCCCGGGCCGTCGCCGCCGGCGTCGCGTGGCTGCAGGAACGGCTGACCCGATCCAGCGCCATCGCAGGCGAGCGACGGGCCACCCTGCAGGCCCAGGCCCAGGGTGCAGAAGAACAGCTGACCGCCGCCCGACAGGCGGTCCGGGACAGCAACGCGCGAGTCTCCGAACTGGCCGACGCAGCCCATCGCGACGAACTCGCCCGCCAGCAGCAACGGCTCCGGGTGGAGGCGCTGGCCGAGCGCGCGATGGAGGAACTGGGCCTGACCGCTGAGGTGCTGGCACAGGAGTACGGACCGGACCAGCTGGTGCCGGTACTCACCAGGCCCGACGGTTCGGCGCTCACCGACGAGGACGAGACACCCGAGCCGGTGCCCTTCGTCCGGGCTGAGCAGGAAAAGCGGTTCAAGCGGGCCGAACGCAACCTGCGCGAGCTCGGCAAGGTCAACCCGTTGGCCTTGGAGGAGTTCGACGCACTCAAGGAACGCCACCAGTTCCTCTCCGAACAGCTCGCCGACCTGACCCGGACCCGGCAGGACCTGCTCGACATCGTCACCGAGGTCGACCGGCGCGTGGAGCAGGTCTTCGCCGAGGCGTACGCCGATGTGGAGAAGGCGTTCAACCACGTCTTCGCCCGGCTCTTTCCCGGCGGCGAGGGCCGGCTGGTGCTGACCGAACCGGGTCAATGGTTGACGACCGGTATCGAGGTGGAAGCACGCCCACCCGGCAAGAAGATCAAGCGGCTGTCGCTGCTGTCCGGTGGTGAGCGATCCCTGGTGGCGGTCGCCTTCCTGGTGTCGCTGTTCATGGCCCGTCCGAGCCCCTTCTACATCCTCGACGAGGTCGAGGCGGCGCTGGACGACGTCAATCTGGGCCGGCTGCTGGACATCTACACCGAACTGCGCGAGTCGAGTCAGCTGCTGGTCATCACCCACCAGAAGCGCACCATGGAAATCGCCGACGCTCTGTACGGCGTCACGATGCGCGGGGACGGCGTCACCACCGTCATCTCGCAGAAGCTGCCGCACGACCAGACCGCTGTCGACTGACACCTCTCCCGCGACCAGCACCCACGACCAGAACCGCGTGACTAGGATGCCCGCGTGGATACTTTGCTCTTCCTCCTGATCCTTGCCGGCGTCATCCTCACAATCGGCGTGGCGACCATCGTCGTCGTCAGCAGCCGCCGATCGATCAGCCGAGGCAAGGACCGTGACCAGCTCGAGCAGGGCACCGGCGCCGGCCCGTCGGTCGCCGAGCCCGGTACGCCGGAGGTCCCGGTCACCGCGCCCGAGCCGGCGGAGGTGCCGGCCGAGTCCACTCCCGAACTTGACCGCCCGGAGCCCGTGCGGTCCCGACTGGGTCGGCTGCGTCACAAGCTGGCCGGCTCCAACAATCCGCTGGCGCGTGGGCTGCTCAACCTGATCTCGAGCGACCAGCTCGACGAGAACGACTGGGAGGATTTGGAAACTGTCCTGATCAGCTCCGACCTCGGCGTGGGCCCGGCCACCGAACTCGTGGACAACCTGCGCACCCGGCTGCGAGTCGATGGATCCGGCGACGCAGCCAAGGCCCGTGAGGTGCTGCGCGAGGAGCTGCTGAAGCTGGTCGACCCGAGCATGGACCGCAGCTTGGCGCTGGAACGCAGCGGCGACAATCCGGCTGTGGTGATGGTGGTCGGCGTCAACGGCACCGGCAAGACCACCACCGTCGGCAAGCTGGCCCGGGTGCTGGTGGCTGAGGAGAAGGACGTGCTGCTGGGTGCAGCCGACACCTTCCGGGCTGCCGCCGCCGAACAGCTGGAGACTTGGGGCGCCCGCGTCGGCGTCCCCACGGTACGCAAGGACGAGGGCACCGACCCGGCCTCGGTCGCCTTCGATGCGGTGGCCGCTGGCATCGACCAGGAGGTCGACGTCGTCATCGTCGACACTGCGGGCCGACTGCACACCAAGACCGGCCTGATGGACGAGCTCGGCAAGGTCAAGCGGGTGATGGAGAAGAAGGCGCCGGTCACCGAGGTGTTGCTGGTGCTGGATGCCACCACCGGCCAGAACGGCCTCACCCAGGCCCGGATCTTCGCTGAGGTCGTCAACGTCACCGGCATCGTGCTGACCAAGCTCGATGGATCGGCCAAGGGCGGCATCGTGGTGCAGGTGCAGCGCGAACTCGGCGTACCGGTGAAGCTCATCGGTCTGGGCGAGGGCCCCGACGATCTGGCTCCGTTTGAGCCGGAAGGCTTCGTGGACGCGCTGCTCAGCGAGAACTGATCGCGTCCGAGCCCACAGCCGACGGCCCCTGATGTGACCCTCAGGTGAACAAGTGGCGGAAACGATCGCGCGCCGGTCACATGAGGGCTAGGTTGAGCGCGTGAGCAGCACCAACCCGTACCTGCCTGAGCAGCCCGCCGCCGATCCGTACGCGCCCGACGCCGGGACGTTGCCGGACGGCACCCCGGCCGGAACCCTCGCGACCCGGCCGGCACCGAAGTGGAAGGTGGTCAGCTGGGGGCTGTGGGACTGGAGCACCCAGCCCTTCGCCACCGTCATCACGACCTTCGTTTTTTCGGTCTACCTGACGTCGTCGACCTTCGGGCCGGAGAACCAGGTCAACATGACCTACGGCATCGGGATGGCGGTCGCAGGCGTCCTGATCGCCTTGCTGGCGCCGGTGCTGGGCCAGGGGGCGGACCGATCCGGCCGTCGGATGCGCTACCTGCTCATCCAGACCCTCCTGCTGGCCGCGGTCTCGGCCAGCCTGTGGTTCGTCGCACCGGCACCGGAGTACTTCATCCTGGGCCTGGTGCTGCTGGGCGTCGGCAATGTCATCGCCGAGATCGCCAACGTCAACTACTACGCCTCGATCGAGAAGGTCGCCACCCCGGCAACGGTTGGTCGGGTCTCGGGCCTGGGCTGGGGACTGGGCTACCTCGGCGGCATCTGCATCCTGCTGCTCATCGTCGCCATTCGGGGCATGGACTTCGGCCCCGACGACGTCCGCTTCGCGATGCTGCTGTGCGGCGCTTGGACCGTGGTCTTCTGCATCCCGCTGTTCATTGCGCTGCGCGACACCGGCGTCCGCACCGGGGAACCGCTTGGTGTCCTCGGGTCCTACCGCGAGCTGTTCCGTAGCCTGAAGGACCTGTGGCGTACGTCTCCGGAGACCTTGAAGTTTCTGATCGCCTCGGCGCTGTTCCGCGACGGTCTGGCCGGCGTTTTCACCTATGGGGCCGTGCTGGCCAGCGTCACCTTCGGCTTCAGTTTCGCAGAGGTGATCATCTTCGGCGTCGCGGCCAACCTGGTCGCCGGTGTCGCGACCATGGGATTCGGCCTGCTCGATGACCGGATCGGCCCCAAGGCGGTGATGGTGATCTCGCTGTCGGCGCTGGTGCTCCTGGGGCTGGGCGTGTTCATCTTCCATGACGCCGGCACCGGGGTGTTCTGGGGTCTGGGGCTGGCCCTGTGCCTCTTTGTCGGGCCGACCCAGTCCGCGAGCCGGTCCTTCCTGGCGCGCGCCACGCCGCAGGGCAAGGCCGGCGAGATCTTCGGCCTGTACGCCACCACCGGCCGCGCGGTGTCGTTCTTGTCCTCGGCGGCCTGGGTCGGCTTCATCGGCCTGGGCGCCTGGCTGACGGGGCAGCAGGAGACCCAGTACTTCGGGATTCTCGGCATCGTGCTGGTGCTGGCCATCGGTCTGGTCGCGTTGCTGTTCGTACGCGAGGACCGCGGCACCCTCAGGGTCTGAGTCTGGTGGGTGTCTGATCAGGGGGTGCGTGTGATCAAACGACGTGCCCGCGTGGCTGGGGTTGACGCCCGGCGTACGTGAGTCCCCGCAGGGCCACCTCGGCCGGACCGCGTTTGCCGGCACGGGCCAGCAACCAGCACAGCACCACCGAGACCGCCCAGACCAGGATCGCGATGCCGGCCGCGGCCGTGGTGCCGATCAGCCCGCCGAGCCCGAAACCCCAGGCACACATCAGCGGCGCGAAGCAGACCGACTGGAAGAGGTAGGCCGACAGTGAGCGCTGTCCGACCGCTTCGACAGCGTCCACGACGATGCCGCGTTCGGCGCGCCGACTGATGGCCACGGCGATCAGACCGAACAGTGCCGCGTACCCCAACCCGGCGAACAGGCCGGTCACCTGCTGCACGCCGATCAACATCCAGCTGATCTCGACCGGGATGGGGAGGACACCGACCTGGGCCAGTGCCTCGGGCAGCCCCCCGATCCAGCCGGTGGCGATGCCGCCGATGGCCCAGACCCGCAACGTACGCACGTGGTCCTGCGGGCGGTCCAGCAGACCCTTGCGCGCGGCCAGCCAGCCCGACATCAGCGCGACCGCGACGGTGCCACCGAAGATCGAACCCAGGGTCGGGAAGAGCCACGTCGACAGTCGCGCGCCGATCGAGGCGAGATAGTTCGGCTCGGCATTGGGTGCCTTGGTGTCGAACATTGGGAAGGCGCCGGCCGAGGCCATCGCCTCGGGAACCAGGAGCAGCATGATCCCGCTGGCGAGACTGAACACAGCGAACAGCACCGCCAGTCCGAAGATGACTCCGCGCGCGATCCTGATGACCTTGTCGGAGCGCCGGAAGAAAAGCGGGCCGAGCACCAGAGCGAGGATGGCGTAGGTGCCGAGCACATCGCCGAAGAACAGCAGTGCGGCGTGCACCAGGCCGAAGAGCAACATGCCCCAGTGACGCCGTGACAGCATGCCGCTGATCTGTGGTCGGTCGAAACCGCGCCGCTCGCGGCTGTTGACGAACTGGACCATGCCGTAGCCGAACAGGAAGGCGAACATCGGCAGCGCCCGCATGTCGATGGTGACCAACATCACGAACTGGATGACGGCATCGACGCCGGTCGGGTCGAGTGGGTGAGCCATAGTCATGCCCGAGGGGCGGCCCCAGATGAACCAGGGAATGTTGGCCAGGCCAATCAGCAGCAGCATCACACCACGGGCCAGATCCGGTGCGAGCGCGCGGGCGGGCGGAGGCGATTGGGTCGACATGGAAGAACGGTAAACGTTCACGGGGCCGGCGGCATGCTGTCCAGTCCGGGGCAGCGGTGGGGCTGGAGTAGGCTGGTGTGCCTCAGTGCACCGACGAAGGATCCAGCGTGTTCAACACCCTCCAGGACCGGCTCGCCGCGACGTTCAAGTCCCTGCGCGGTAAAGGTCGATTGACCGATGCTGACATCGACGCGACGGCTCGTGAGATCCGCATCGCGCTGCTCGAGGCCGACGTCAACCTTGGGGTCGTCAAGGACTTCATCGCCAAGGTGAAGGAACGGGCCCGGGAGGCCGAGGTCTCCGCTGCACTCAACCCGGCCCAGCAGATCGTCAAGATCGTCAACGAGGAACTGGTCCAGATCCTCGGCGGCGAGACCCGCAACCTGCGGTTTGCGAAGCGGCCGCCCACCATCATCATGCTGGCGGGTCTGCAGGGTGCTGGTAAGACCACCCTTGCCGGCAAGCTGGCGATGTGGCTGAAGGGCCAGGGTCACAGTCCGCTGCTTGCGGCCTGTGACCTGCAGCGTCCCAACGCGGTGAACCAGCTGCAGATCGTGGGTCAGCGTGCCGGCGTACAGACCTTCGCACCTGAGCCCGGCAACGGCGTCGGCGATCCGGTGGCGGTGGCGCGGCAGGCAGTGACGGAGGCGGAACGGTCGCTGCACGACGTGCTCATCATCGACACCGCGGGCCGGCTCGGCATTGATGCCGAACTGATGCAGCAGGCCGCCGACATCCGCGAGGCGACCAGCCCGGACGAGGTGCTCTTCGTCGTCGACGCGATGATCGGTCAGGACGCAGTCAACACGGCCAAGGCCTTCGGTGACGGCGTCGGTTTCGACGGCGTTGTGCTCACCAAGCTGGACGGTGACGCCCGTGGTGGTGCGGCGCTGTCGATCGCTCGGGTCACCGGCAAGCCGATCATGTTCGCCTCCAACGGCGAGAAGCTCACCGACTTCGATGTCTTCCATCCCGACCGGATGGCCGGCCGAATCCTCGACATGGGCGACATGCTCACGCTGATCGAGCAGGCAGAGCGGACCTTCGACGCCGAGCAG
This sequence comes from Parenemella sanctibonifatiensis, assembly GCF_002250565.1. GTDB lineage: Bacteria > Actinomycetota > Actinomycetes > Propionibacteriales > Propionibacteriaceae > Parenemella > Parenemella sanctibonifatiensis. Next base: position 735,763 of record NZ_NMVJ01000006.1, on the reverse strand, counting down.
TCTCAGAAGGCCGCCGAGAAGTTGATGACCGGCGGCGGCAAGGAGTTCGGTCTGGCCGACTTCCTGCAGCAGATGCAGGCGGTCCGCAAGATGGGGCCGCTGTCAAAGATCTTCGGGATGCTGCCCGGAATGGGTCAGTTCAAGGACCAGATCGAAAACATCGACGAGAAGGAGATCGACCGCATCGAGGCGATCATCCACTCGATGACCCCGGCCGAGCGCGACAACCCCAAGATCCTCAACGGGTCCCGCCGGGCTCGGATCGCCAAGGGTTCCGGGGTCGAGGTCAGCGACGTCAACTCGCTGGTGAACCGCTTCTTCGATGCCCGCAAGATGATGTCCTCCCTTGCCGGTGGCGGTGGCATGCCCGGGATGCCCGGCATGCCAGGGATGCCCGGTGGCGGTGCTCCCGGCGGCGGGCGGGGCGCCAAGCCGGGCAAGCGCGTCACCCAGCAGCGCAAGAAGAACCAGAAGGGCAAGCGGGCCAAGGCCAAGCCGGCACCCCAGCGGCAGGAGACCCCGGCCGGGTTCGATCCCTCGCAGCTGGGCAACCTGGATCCGAGCAGCTTCCAGTTGCCGCCGGAGTTGCAGAAGATGCTTGACCAGCAGAACAAGCGCTGACCGATGGTTGAGTCGTTGCGGATCCGGGGCCGGCTCACCGACAGTGGCGAGCCAGCCGCGCTCTGGCTCGACGGCGGCAGGATTGGCTCAGAGCCCGTGCGCGGTGCCCGGGACCTGCCCGGACAGTGGTGGATCAGCCCCGGGCTGGTCGACGCCCACTGCCACATCGGGCTCGCCGGCGGTGGCCGGGTGGACGCGGCCACCGTCAAGACCCAAGCGGAGACCGAACTCGCTGCCGGTGTGACCTTTTTGCGGGATGCCGGATCGCCCGCCCCGACGGCCTGGGTGAGTGGTCGCACCGGAATGCCCACGATCATCCGGGCCGGTCGGCACATCGCCCGCCCCAAGCGCTACCTGCGCCATTTCGGCGCCGAGGTTCAACCCGAAGACCTGGTCGCGGAGGTGGAACGTCAGGTTGCCAACGGTGATGGCTGGATCAAGCTGGTGGGGGACTGGATCGACCGTGAGGTCGGCGACCTGACTCCGCTGTGGCCCATCGACATCGCGACGGCGGCGATCGACCGTGCCCACGAACTGGGCGCCAAGGTGACTGCACACTGTTTCTCCGAACAGTCGGTGCAGGAGCTGGTCCGGGCTGGCTTGGACTGTGTCGAACATGGCACCGGTCTGGATGCCGAGACCATCGAACTGATGGCCAGTCGCAGCGTCGCCCTGGTGCCCACGATGGCCAATCTGGAGAACTTCCCGGACATTGCCGCCTCCGGGGAAGCGAAGTTTCCGACCTATGCGGCCCACATGCGTGCCCTGTTCGACAGCCGACTGCAGGTGATCGGCCAGGCCGTGGAGGCCGGGGTGCAGGTGTATGCCGGCACCGACGCGGGCGGCGTGATGCCGCACGGCCTGATCGCCCGCGAGGTGGAGCTGATGGCCAGCGTGATGGGCGCTGAGGCGGCCGTGGCAGCGGCCAGCTGGCAGGCGCGGACCTGGCTCGGTGCCCCTGGGCTGGCAGCCGGCGACCCCGCCGATCTGGTGCTGTACGCCGACGATCCCCGACAGGACCCGAGGGTGCTGCGGGACCCGGCGTACGTGATCGTCGATGGTCTGGTGGTGGCGGGCAGCCAGCTGCGTTGGTGACTGCGGCCGAGATCTGGCAAAATGGCGCGGGTATGTGCCGCGGTGCCCTCTCAACGCCGACGGGACACCCACCCGGAAAGTTGCCTTCGTGCCCCACACGAGGGAGCCTTCCATCCATCGCTCCGGGCGTACGTCCGGACACCCTTACAGGAGATTTCACACACGTGGCCACCAAGATTCGACTCAAGCGGCTCGGCAAGATCCGTACCCCGCACTACCGCATCGTCGTGATGGACTCGCGCGCCAAGCGTGACGGTCGCGCGATCGAGGAGATCGGTCAGTACCACCCCAAGAACGACCCGTCGATCATCAAGGTCGATTCCGAGCGCGCTCAGTACTGGCTCTCGGTCGGCGCCCAGCCCACCGAGGCGGTCGTGGCGATCCTCAAGCGCACTGGTGACTGGCAGAAGTTCAGCGGCGACGACTCGCCGTCGGGCATCGACGAGCAGCCGGCGCCGGCCGACAAGCTCGCGGCGTACAACCGCGCTCTGGCCGACACCAGCGACGCCCCGCAGGTCGCCGCCTTCAGCGCCAAGAAGAAGGCCGATGAGGAAGCCCCCAAGGCCGAGGAGAAGGCTGACGAGGCCGCTGCCGAGGACCAGGCTGAGGACGCCGGTGCCGAAGACAAGGCCGACGAGGACAAGGCGGAAGCCTGATGCTCGCCGATGCGCTCGAGCACCTCGTCCGGGGCATCGTGACCAACCCCGACGATGTCCGTGTGCGCGACAAGGATCTGCGCCGCGGCCGGATGCTCGAGGTGCGCGTGCACCCCAGCGATGTCGGCAAGGTGATCGGCCGTCAGGGTCGCACCGCCCGCGCGCTGCGCACCGTGGTGTCCGCGCTGGCCGGTCGTGAGAGCATCCGCGTCGATTTTGTCGACGTGGATCAGCGCGGCCGCCGCTGAGCGTGGCCGATTCGAACGGGTCCCGGGCAGACGAACGACGCGTCGGCTCGATTGGGCGGGCCCACGGCGTACGCGGTGAGGTGGCTGTGATGCCACTCACCGATGAACCGGATCTCCGGTTTGCCGTGGGTGCCGCCCTTTCCGTTGCTCCGGCACAGGGGACACAACGACAGGCAGGCCTGCCGAGCCGCCTCACCGTCGACCGCACTCGTTGGCACCAAGGCAAGCTGCTGGTGACCTTCGCCGAGATCGTCGACCGAACCATGGCCGAAGCGTTGCGGGGGTGGCTGCTGACTGCCCAGGTTGACCTTCACGAGGCGCCGCCGGCCGAGGGCGAGTATTGGGACCGGTCGCTGATCGGTCTGGAGGTACGGGACCACACCGGCTCCGTGGTCGGCTCCATCGCCGACGTCGAGCACGGCCCGGCCCAGGACCTGCTGGTGGTCAGGACCGCCATCGATCAACGGTGGGTGCCGTTCGTCGAGGCCCTGGTCCCGGTGGTTGACCTCGAGCACGGCTTCGTTCAGGTCGCCGACGTCGGCGGCCTGGTGAGCGGGGAGCCCGAATGAGCCTCCGGCTCGACATCGTCTCGATCTTTCCCGAGTACCTCGATGTGCTCGGCCTGTCGCTGGTCGGCAAGGCGATCCGCTCCGGCCTCGTCGACATCGCGGTCCATGACCTGCGGCAGTGGACCCATGACCGTCATCGGACCGTGGACGACACCCCCTACGGTGGCGGTGCCGGCATGGTGATGCGCCCAGAACCTTGGGGTGAGGCTCTCGACGCGCTGATCCCGGAGGGTGCCGCACCGACGCTGATCGTGCCGACCCCGTCCGGGCAGCCCTTCACCCAGCAACTGGCCGCCGATCTGGCCCAGGAATCCCACCTGATCTTTGCCTGCGGTCGATACGAGGGCATCGATGCCCGGGTCATCGACCACGCCGCCACCCGGGTGCCGGTCACCGAGGTCAGCCTGGGGGACTACGTACTCAACGGTGGGGAGGTGGCGGCTCTGGTCATCACCGAAGCGGTGGTACGCCTGCTGCCGGGTGTCCTGGGCAACCCCGAGTCGCTCGCCGAGGAGTCCCATTCCGGTGAGTTGGAGCATCTGCTGGAGTATCCGGTCTTCACCAAGCCGGCCCGGTGGCGGGGTCTCGAGGTTCCTGAGGTGCTGCTGTCGGGCAACCACGCCCTGATCGCGGCCTGGCGGAGAGATCAGGCGCTGGCTCGGACCCGGGAGCGGCGTCCGGACCTGCTGTCGGAGTGAGCCGCACTTCTGCCCACCGAAACAAATGGACGCGTCACCCAGCTTCTGGGGATTCGAGATGTGGCCGCGCCACGGTCTAGGCTCGAGACGATTCATGTCCAAATGAAGGTGGGAAGTGATGGGGAAATCCTCCAACCGTTGGCGTGGGCTCGTCGGCGCATGCCTTGCTCTGGCGCTGGTCCTTGCTGGTTGCGGCTCGACGCCCGGCGGCGGCGGCGACACCGGCGGGGATGGCGGTAATTCCGGCAACGGAGATCCGGTGCCGCCGCCGGCAGTCCCTGCTGACCTGGATCGAAGCTTGGTGCCCGACGTGCGCGACGCAACCTTGGCCGCGGAGGAACTGGGAGTGACGGCCGCAGTGCCCGAGGTGCCGGGGCTGCCGGCGCTCACCTCGGCGGTCGGCATCGTGCGAGCGAAGTTGCTGCGCAACGCTGCCGCTGCGGGGCTGCCGTCCAACCTCACCTGGCAGCTGACCTCATCCGGTCCAGGCGTCATCGGTGTGCTGTTGAGCAACGACAGCGGCGACCGCAAGGAGTATGCCTCGCTCTGGTTCGATGCGGCGACGGGACGGGCGTACAGCTCCCAGGCGCTGATCGGCCCCGAAAAGTGGGACGAATTCAAGAATCTCGTGGTGCGCGCTCTGGCCGAAGCGCGACTGGACAGCATCTCCATGGCGCAATCGCTGGGGGAGCCCGCCGCGCCCTACGGCCGCGCCCCGGTGATGTCCTTCAGCCCGGAGGGCGACTTGGTCGTCCGTGTCGGAGGTGACCTCGCTCCCGAGGGAGCGCAGGGATCGATCCCGGCCGCCGAGGTGCAGCCGTTGCTGTCCTCGCTCGGGGTCGCTGCGCAGCGTGGGGCCAGTGATCCGCAGCCGTTCAGCGGTCAACCGCCCGCCGACCAGACCGGCCCGGGTGCCCAGCAACTGCCCGCGGATGCGCCGACGCCGACAGCAGACCCGAACCGGGAGACCCGCCCCTCCATCAAGCCCGGTCCCGACTGCGACCAGCTCAACTGCGTCGCGGTGACCTTTGATGACGGACCCGGTCCGCGTACGCGCGGCGTGCGTGATGCGTTCATTGACGCCGGCATGGCGACCACCTTCTTCGAGCTCGGCCAGCAAGTCGACAAGCACCCCGAGGTGACCGCAATGCTGGTCGCCAGTGGCATGGAGGTGGGCACCCATTCCTGGAGCCATCCCGTGCTGCCGAAGCTGTCCGATGCCAAGCTCGACAAGGAGCTCGACGACACCCTGACCGCGATCCGCGACGCCACCGGCGGCTACAACTCGCCGGTGATGCGGCCGCCTTACGGATCCGGTTCCTCTGACCTCCGTGAGGCCGTCGGCGCGCGCGGGGAGGCGATCATCCTGTGGTCGGTCGACACCAATGACTGGCAGACCAAGTCCACCGACGCGACCGTGCAGCAGGTCGGCCGGGCCCATCCCGGTTCGATCATTCTGATGCACGACATCCACGACTTCACCGTTGATGCGGTGCCGATGATGCTCGAGCAGGCCAAGGAGAACGACGTCACCTTCGTGACTGTCTCCGAGCTGCTGGGTGAGACCGAGCCGGGAGTGGTCTACTGCTCCCAGCGCTCCATCGGTGATGACTGCCGATCATGGTGAGTCGGGTCCGGCGTCGCGGTAGCGGGCTGATCGCGGCCCTGCTGGCAGCCGTCCTGTTGGCCGGCTGCGGTTCCCAGGAGCTCGCCCAAGGGCCGACCAGTCCGGGAGCCCGTACCTCGGCCGCGCCCAGCACCGCCTCGCCGTCGCCTACGCCGAGTCCGACTCCCACGCCCACTCCGACCCCCATGCCAACCCCGACCCCCACGCCGACGCCGACTCCCACGCCGACGCCCACCCCGTCCGGGAGCGCCTCGCCGACCGGTGACGCTCCCAAGCCCGGGTCGGCCTGCGTCGCGCTCACCTTCGATGACGGGCCGGGGGAGTACACCTCCGAGTTGGTCGACATTCTGGCCAGCAAGGGTGTGCCTGCCACCTTCTTTGTGCTGGGTTCCAATGCCAAGGCCCATCCCGAGGTGCTCCAGAAGATCGCACGCACGGACGGTCTGGAGATCGGTAATCACAGTTGGAACCACCCGCAGTTGACGAAGCTGGGGGAAGCCAAGATCGCCAAGGAGTTGGGCGACACCAATGACGTGATCGAGCGGATCACCGGCCACCGTCCGAGCCTGATGCGACCTCCGTACGGGGCACGCAACAAGACCACCGACCGCGCTGCTGCCGACGAGGGTATGGCGGTGATCCTGTGGAGCGTGGACACGTTGGACTGGAAAACCCGCTCGAAGTCGGCCAACATCAAGGCAGCGACCCAGGCCCCGCCCGGGTCCATCATCCTCATGCACGACATCCACCGGCCCTCAGTGCAGGCGGTGCCCGAGATCATTGACCAGATGCGGGCCGAGGGTCACTGCTTCACCAACGTTTCCGGGCTCTACGATGCCGAACCGGGACACGTCTACACCGGGGAATGAGCCCGGCCGATCCACCCTCCTCACCGATTCAACCTCCAGTACGCGCCGAGAGGGGCAACCATGGCCAAGGAAATGGACTTTCTGCGAGGCGTCGACAAGCTCCACGCCTTCTACACCGAGAACGTACGCATGCTGGCCCACGCCTATGACCTCAGCGATGAGCAGGCCTCGATGTTGCTGGACCGGATGGGCTTCCACAACGTCGCGCGCAGCATCCTGCTGCCGGGTCGGGTCGACCCGATCGGAGACCTCGCCCGGGACACCGGCAAGGACGACGACGCCGGCTAATAACGCAACGCCAAGGTTGGCATTTTTGCCCCGGGGTAACGGTTTTCGAGAAATCCCTGTGACCTTGCTCACCTGCGGCGTCAGGACGTGCGCGGCAGCCGCTTCGGGCCTACAGTGTCCCCCGTGGCGACAGGAACTTTGACAACTCATCAACGGGCAGTCAGGTCCAGTGTGGCAATGAAGGCACTGATGGCGATCACCGGACTGATCCTCATCGGCTTCCTTCTGGGACACATGGCCGGCAACCTCAAGGCCCTGGCTGGACAGGACGCGTTCAACGAGTACTCGCACCATCTGCGGGTGTTCCTGTACCCGATCCTGCCCGAGAAGGCCTTCCTCTGGACCATCCGGATCGTGTTGCTGGCGGCTGTGCTGCTGCACATGTACTCCGCCGCAGTGCTGTCGGGGCGACTCACCAAACGGCGCGGCCCCGCGTACCAGCACAAGGCCCGGGTGCAGCAGTCCTACGCCTCCCGCACCATGCGCTGGGGTGGCGTGATCATCGCGCTGTTCGTGATCTTCCACATCCTTCACTTCACCGCCGAGATCATCACTCCCGGCTTCGAGGCTCCGACCGATCCGTTCAGCCGAGTCATCGGCAGCTTCGGCCTGTGGTGGGTGTTCGTCATCTACCTGATCGCCATGGTTGCGGTCTGCCTGCACGTGCAGCACGGCTTCTGGAGCGCCTTCGCCACGCTCGGCGCCAACGTCAGTCCGGGCGCCCGCAGGATCATCACGACCTGTGCGTGGGTGTGTGCCGCGCTGCTGTTCATCGGGTTCCTCATCCCGCCGACCCTCATCCTCACTGGAGTGATTGCACTGTGACTGAAACCGCGACCCAGGGCACCCCTGTGCAGGAGGATTCGCAGCCGACCGCTTCGGCCGAGTCGTACTACCTCGAAGGCCCGCAGATCCACGACACCAAGGCGCCGGCCGGGCCGATCGCCGGGAAGTGGAGCCAGCGCAAGTTTGACGCCCGGCTGGTCAACCCGGCCAACCGTCGCAAGCTGTCGGTCATCGTGGTCGGCACCGGTCTGGCCGGCGCCTCCGCCGGCGCGACTCTCGGCGAGGCCGGCTACCACGTGCAGTCCTTCTGCTACCAGGACAGCCCCCGTCGAGCCCACTCGATTGCGGCCCAGGGTGGCATCAACGCTGCCAAGAACTACCGCAACGACAACGACTCCACCCACCGGCTCTTCTATGACACCGTCAAGGGCGGTGACTACCGCAGCCGCGAGACCAACGTCTATCGACTGGCTGAGGTGAGCGCCAACATCATCGACCAGTGCGTCGCCCAGGGCGTCCCATTCGCCCGTGAGTATGGCGGTCTGCTGGACAACCGCTCCTTTGGTGGCGTCCAGGTGCAGCGCACCTTCTACGCCCGTGGTCAGACCGGCCAGCAGCTGCTCATTGGTGCCTACCAGGCGCTGGAGCGTCAGATCGCCGCCGGCACCGTGCAGATGCACACCCGCCACGAGATGCTCGAGCTGATCGTCGTGGGCGGCAAGGCCCGCGGCATCGTGACCCGCAACATGGTGACGGGTGCGGTGGAGAGCTGGATGGCCGACGCCGTGGTGCTGTGCACCGGCGGCTATGGCAACGTCTTCTTCCTCTCCACCAACGCCATGGGCTGCAACGTCACCGCGACCTGGCGAGCGCACCGCAAGGGCGCCCTGTTCGGCAACCCCTGCTACACGCAGATCCACCCGACCTGCATCCCGGTGCACGGCAGCAGCCAGTCCAAGCTGACCCTGATGTCGGAGTCGCTTCGCAATGACGGCCGGATCTGGGTGCCCAAGAATGTCGAGGACTGCACCAAGGACCCGCGCCAGATTCCCGAGGAGGACCGCGACTACTACCTGGAGCGGATCTATCCCGCCTTCGGCAACCTGGTGCCCCGTGACGTGGCCTCCCGGAATGCCAAGAACGTCTGCGACGAGGGCCGCGGCGTCGGTCCCGCGGTCGATGAGGTGCAGCCCGACGGGACCACCCGCAAGGTTCGCCGCGGCGTCTACCTCGACTTCGCCGAGGCGATCGAACGGCTCGGTCTGGCGGCGGTGAAGGCCAAGTACGGCAACTTGTTCGACATGTACCAACAGATCACCGCCGAGAACCCGTACGAGGTTCCGATGCGGATCTACCCGGCGGTGCACTACACCATGGGTGGGCTGTGGGTGGATTACGACCTGCAGTCCAGCATCCCGGGCCTGTTCGTGTGCGGTGAGGCCAACTTCTCCGACCACGGCGCCAACCGGCTCGGTGCTTCCGCGCTGATGCAGGGCCTGGCGGACGGCTACTTCGTGTTGCCGAACACCATCAACGACTACCTGGCCGACGGTCCCTTCGAGAAGGTCGACCCGCAGGCCCCCGAGGTCGTCGAGGCGATCACCGGCGTACGCGAGCGGGTCGAGAAGCTGCTGTCGATCAACGGTGAGCACACCGTGGATGAGATCCACAAGAAGCTCGGCAACATCATGTGGGAGTACTGCGGCATGGAGCGGACCGAGGAGGGCCTCAAGAAGGCTATCGGCATGATCCGCGAACTGCGCGAGGACTTCTGGACGAATGTGAAGGTCACCGGCAGCAACGAGGAGCTCAACCAGGCGCTGGAGCGGGCCGGCCGACTGGCCGACTTCCTCGAGCTGGGCGAGCTGATGTGCATCGACGCTCTGCATCGACGCGAATCGTGCGGCGGTCACTTCCGGGCTGAGAGCCAGACCCCGGACGGCGAGGCGCTGCGCCACGATGACGAGTTCGCCTATGTCGCGGCCTGGGAGTGGACCGGCGGCGACAAGCCGGTGCTGCACAAGGAGCCGCTGGAGTACGAGTACGTCGAGATGAAGCAACGGAGTTACAAGTGAACATCACCGTACGGGTATGGCGTCAGGCCAACGCCGAGGCCAAGGGCCACATGGCCTCCTACCAGGTCGCCGATGTGTCCGAGGAGATGTCCTTCCTCGAGATGCTCGACATGCTCAACGAGCAGCTCACCCACGCCGGTGAGGACCCGATCGCCTTCGACCACGACTGCCGTGAGGGCATCTGTGGTGCCTGTGGTGTGGTCATCAACGGCATTGCCCATGGCCCGCAGCAGACCACCACCTGCCAGCTGCACATGCGTTCTTTCGACGACGGCGCCGTGATCGACGTCGAGCCGTGGCGCGCCGGCGCCTTCCCGGTCATCAAGGACCTGGTGGTTGACCGCAGCGCCTTCGACCGGATCATCCAGGCCGGCGGCTTTGTGTCGGCCCCGACTGGCACCGCCCCCGATGCCCATGCGGCTCCGGTGGACAAGGACAAGGCGGACCGTGCCTTCGACGCGGCCACCTGCATCGGCTGTGGCGCCTGTGTCGCGGCCTGCCCGAACGGCTCCGGCATGCTCTTCACGGCCGCCAAGATCACGCACCTGGCGATGCTGCCCCAGGGCCAGCCCGAGCGGTACCGCCGGGTCAAGTCCATGGTGGCCCAGCACGACGAGGAGGGCTTCGGCAGCTGCACCAACATCGGTGAGTGCACCGCGGTCTGTCCCAAGGAGATCCCGCTGGACACCATCGGTCAGCTCAACCGGGACTTGGTCAGCTCGCTGTTCCGCAGCGCTGGCAAGTGACCTCAGCCACAACGGCCCGTGCAGCAGCACGGGCCGTTTTGGCATGTCGGGTGCGCGGGCGGTAATGTGAGCGGCTGGTATGACTGGCTCCTGCCACGGGGGGATCGTTCCAGTCAGCCGGGCTCCGCCTCCTTGGGTGGGCCACTCCGATCAGATGTGCGCCGACCGCGCACCGAGCGAACGTGACCTGTGGCACGGGCGAGGACCAGACATGAATCCGTTGATCGCACAGATCAATGCCGAGCAGGTACGCGACGACATCCCGGACTTCCGCGCCGGTGACTCCGTCCGCGTCCACGTACGCGTCATCGAGGGCAACCGCTCCCGTATCCAGGTCTTTGCCGGCGTGGTGCTGGCCCGCAACGGCGGTGGCCTGACCGAGACCTTCCTGGTCCGCAAGGTCAGCTTCGGCGTGGGCATCGAGCGTACCTTCCCGGTCCACAGCCCGATCATCGAGAAGATCGAGGTCGAGCGTCGCGGTGACGTCCGCCGCGCCAAGCTCTACTACCTGCGTGAGCGTCGCGGCAAGGCTGCCAAGATCAAGGAAAAGCGCGAGAACTGAGCCTTCGTCGGTCCTCCCGCGGGATCCGCGGGAGGATGCTCGCCCACCGGCTACTGTGACCGGTGACAGCTCAGGGGAGAGGCGGCGCCGGTGAGTCCGGAGCAGGGCACGCGCACGGTCATGGAGAAGAAGGTGACCTCGGACGAGGAGGCGGCACAGCAGCGTACGCTGGGGCACCGGATCTGGTCCGGGATCCGCGAGTTGGGCTTGATTCTGCTCGGCGCGCTCATCATTTCGGTGGTGCTGCGCACCTTCATCGGCGAGATGTTCCTCATCCCCTCCGGTTCGATGGAGCAGACCCTCCAGATCGATGACCGGGTCGTCGTCCAGAAAATGGTTGACTTCCAACGGGGCGACATTGTCGTCTTCGAGGACCACAACTCCTGGCTCAGCATTGAGCCCGAAGATCGCGGCCCCTTCGTCAGTGCCCTGGAGTTCATCGGAGTGCTGCCCAACGCCTCCCAGAATCACCTCATCAAGCGGGTGATCGGGCTTCCCGGAGACCGGGTCGAGTGTTGTGACGCCGAGGGGCGCCTGATGGTCAACGGTGTGCCGATTGACGAATCGGCCTACCTCTATGTCAACAACCAGGGCGAGATGGTGGAGCCCTCGGAGATGCGGTTTGCGGTCGTGGTGCCGCAGGACCGGATCTTTGTGATGGGCGACCACCGCAACGCGAGCTCCGACTCCCGCTGCCACCTCAACGATCTGGTGCCCGGCAGGGAGGACGGCGACTCTGCCTTCATCCCGGTCGAGGCCGTGGTCGGCTCAGCGGTCGCGATCGCTCTGCCGTTCGAGAACATGCGCACCTTCTCGGTGCCAGAGGCGTTCGCGGCCGTACCCGATCCCTTGGAACCGGCGCCGGACAAACCGGTCATCGAATCGGCCGACAGCACCTGCTGAGATGGGCCCGCTGCCAGCTGCCGCCGGTCGGCAGCGTTTCGTGGTACGCCGAGGTTCGGCGTACGGCTATGAACGTGCGTTGCACCGGGCCGGCCTGGGCCCGGTGGCTGGTGCCGACGAGGCCGGCCGTGGCGCCTGTGCCGGACCGCTGGTCGCAGCTGCGGCGATCCTCGATCCGAAACGTCCGATCGCCGGCCTGGACGACTCCAAGAAGCTGACGGCCGCCACCCGCGAGCGCCTCCACGACGAGATCCAGGAGCGGGCGCTGGCCTGGGCCGTGGTGCGGATCGAGGCTGACGAATGCGATCAGCTGGGCATGCACGAGGCCGACCTGGCGGCGCTGCGGCGTGCCGTCAACCGGCTGGAGATCACCCCGGAGTTCGCCCTCACCGACGGCTTCGAGGTGCCCGGCCTGGGCTGCCCATCGCTGGCGGTGTGGAAGGGCGACCAGGTCGCCGCCTGCGTCTCGGCAGCCTCGATCCTGGCCAAGGTGACCCGGGACCGAATCATGACCCAGATGGCCGCCGAGCTGCCGGCGTACGGATTCGAGATCCACAAGGGTTACAACACGGCGTTGCACCAGGAACGGCTGGCCGCGCACGGCCCCTCGGCGCAACACCGGATGCGGTATCGCAACGTCCGCGAGGCGGCCCGCAAACACGGCGTTGCCCTCCCGGCAGCGCTGCGGGACCCCGAACCTGCCGACGAGGGCTAGAGTGGTCTCACCATGAGCGCAGAGGACCTGGAACAGTACGAGACGCAGCTCGAGCTGCAGCTCTACAAGGAATACAAGGACGTCGTCGGGATCTTCACCTACGCGGTCGAGACCGAGCGTCGTTTCTACCTGTGCAACGCGGTCGACCTCAAGGTCCGCACCGAGGGTGGCGACGTCTACTACGAGGTGTCGATGGGCGATGCCTGGGTCTGGGACATGTATCGTCCGGCCCGCTTCGTCAAGAGCGCGAAGGTATTGACCTTCCGTGACGTCTCCATCGAGGAGATTGCTCAGAACGACCTTCAGGTGCCCGACGAGGCCTGACCCGACGAGGCCTGATCCGATGCGGCCTGATCTTGGTCGGCGGCGCGGTTGTCGGTACGCCTGGCGCCGGCCCGGAAGTTGGCGATCACCATCCCGGCGAAGGCCAGCGGCAGGCCGATCAGCATCAGCCAGTTGAAGTTGCCGGTCAGCGTGTCCCACAGCAGCGAACCGAGCAACTGACCCGCCACGATCCCCAGCGTGAGGACGAAGGCGCCCACCCGGCGTACGAACAACGCCACCGCCATGATGTAGACCACGCCCACGAAACCACCGACGTACAACCAGATGCTCGTCGGATCGGTCGGAGGCGTGTGGAAGGGCACCAGGCCGGTCGCCACCCCCACGGAGGACACCACCAGCAGCACGGCGGTGCCGATCAGGAAGTTCACCAGCGAGGGGCCGATGCCCTCCTGACTGACGACATTGAGCCGTCCGGTGGCCGCCATCTGCACCGACAACGCGATGCCGGAGACCACGCCCAGGGCGAGCAACGCGATGGCCACCACCGACAGCGGCTTGCCCCAGGCAACGATCAACACGGCGATCACCATCACCACTGCACCGATGATCCGATTGGTGGTGATGGGATGGCGGGGCAGGTCCAACCAGCCGAAGGCGTCCAAACACATCGACCCGATCACCTGACCCAGCACCATGGCGCTGATGAAGGGCGCCACGCCCAGCAGCGGCACCGACATGGACTGGGCGAGGATGTAGGTCGCCCCGCACAAACCTCCGGTGAAGGCCCACCACGGCACGCTGCGCTCCCGGACGGCCCGCCAGATCCGGGCGGCTCCCGCCCGTCCGGAGCGGTTGACCACGGCCAGCACCACCAGCGAGGCCAGACCGACGATGAAGGAGATGGTGGCGGCGATGAGTCCGTGCCCGACCCGATCGGCCAAGGATCCGTTGATACGGGCCTGGGAGGCGCTGAGCACGCCCAACAGCACGGGAAAGATCGCCAGCGCAGCCTGCGCACGGGAGGAGTTGTTCTGGGTCACCCACCGACCCTACGCCTCACTCCACCCATGACAGATTCGTGACCCAGGTGGTGGTCAGGGGGTGCGGGTCAGGGGTCGGTGAGCAGCGTGAAGTAGTCGTACAGCCCGATGGGGATCGGGTCGTCGAAGTGCAGGACGAACTCGACCACGGGCAGCGGTCCGGTCGGGGTGGGCAGCTCGGTCTCGCGGGAGCTCGTGGCGTGCGCCAGGCCGAGGTAGTAGTGCTCGGCGCCCTCGGCGTCGTCCTTCTTGACGAAGACCTCCAGATCGATGCCGTCGGCGATCGGGGCGGTGTCGCCGCTGGTCAGAGTGCGGTTGCTGCGGGAGTACCAACGCATGCTGCTGCGATCCAGCAGCTGGTCGTGGTAAGCCTGTCGGGCAGCAACATCGGGGGACTTGTCGAGGGTGACGAACAGCGCCGCCACGCCGCGACCGGGATCGGTGCGGTAGCCATAGACCGTCGAGGCGACCTTGGTGCCCCAACCGAGGATCCGCGCGGCGTCGCGCCGGGTGTACTGGCGGCCAGGTGTGAAGCGTCGATCGGCCCGGTAGCGCTCCCGATTCACGGCCAGCCCGGTCCGGAGCAGGTCCTTGATGGCCACCCGGAACGGCTCGGAGGCCTGCCACTCCCGGCGTACGACTTCACCGAGGCGCAGCGTGCCGTCCAGCTCGGTGATGATCGGGGAGCGGTACGCCGCGGTGTCCTTGGCGTTGTAGCCGCGCAACGCGAGACTGTCGATCGCCGAGGTGACCTCCGTGGCGCCGGTCAGGAGCCCCTCAGCGGCGAAGGCCGGGGAGATCTCCTCGCAGCGCACCACGCCCTGGTCCAACAGCAATGACAGCAACACCAGTTCGTGGAGTCGTTTGGCCGCCATCGCCTCCCGCGACAGCAGCGCCAGCGCCCGATCGGCGTCCTCGCTGAGGCCCGAGTCCACCTTGAGCAGCTTGCGTACCAAGGTGGGGTAGTTGGCATCCCGGGTGGCCAACAGCACCGGATCAGCTGACTCGAAGCGATGGAAGTCCCACAGCCGGGGTACGCCGCCGACCCGCCGCTGCAGGGTCCGCAGCGCGACCCGCAAGGTGGCGTAACTGTCCAGCCGGGCCGAGCCAATGGCCCGTAGGATTCGCTGCCGGGACAGTTCGTCGAAGCTGACGCTGGACAATCCCGGCACCTGGCCGGTGGCAGCGCTGGTCTCGGTGAGTTGGCGCCGCAGCGCCTCCTTGTTGAGCGACTCGTCCCCGAACAGGGCCACCGGGATCAAGAAGTTGGAGGCGTAGTTGCCGATCATGTCGATGACCACCAGGTAGTCCTTGCCCGGCGCCAGCCGCAGGCCGCGGCCGAGTTGCTGCACGAACACGATCGCCGAGGTGGTCTGCCGCAGCATCACGACCTGGTTGACGCTGGGGATGTCGACGCCCTCGTTGAAGACGTCGACGGTCAGCAGGTAGTCCAGTTCACCGTTCTCGAGGGCGGCCACCTGCTCCTCCCGGAATGCCACCGCATCAGCACCGGTCAACGCGCGGGTGCGCAGCGGCTGACCGTGCAGGGTGCGCTGGTTCAAGGCCTCAGCGAGCTGATGGGCCTCCTCGGTGCGACTGCAGAAGATCAACCCCCGCGGTGCGACACCGGCCTGGCCGTAGACCTCCAGGGTGGTGACCAGGCGGTCCATCCGTTCGGGTGTGACGAGCCGACGCAGGTCGGCGTGTTCGTCGATGCCGGCCACGTCGGCGATGCCGTAATAGTGGAAGGGCACCAGCATCTCGGCTTCGAGGGCGTGCTGCAGTCGGATCTCGTAGGGGACCACATGGTCGAAGAGTTCGAAGACATTGAAGCCGTCGGTGCGCTCCGGTGTGGCGGTCATGCCGAGCAGGAAGTCAGGGGTGAGCCGGTTGATGACCCGCTGGTAGCTGGCAGAGCCCGCCCGATGCGCTTCGTCGATGATGACGTGGTCGAAGGCCTCGGGCGCGATGGTGGCCAGCACATCAGGCCGCGCGAGTGTCTGGATCGTGGCGAAGACGTAGCGGCGGTCCTGTTCCCGGGCTCCGCCGGTGAGCTTGCCGTAATCGCTGCGGGGGCCACCCAGCACGCGGTGGTACTCATGGATGGTGCGGTCCAGGATCTGCTCGCGGTGCACCACGAAGAGCAGCCGCCTGGGCGCCACGGCGCGGACGTCGAGGGCAGACAGGATGGTCTTGCCGGTGCCCGTGGCCGACACGATGATGGCCCGACGAGCGCCCTCGGCCCGGGCCAGGTCGAGCGCCAGCAGGGCATCACGCTGCATTCGGTTCGGGGTGATCGCGAAGTCGTGAGAGTTCACATCGGCCGCGGGATCAGACAGCGGCCGTGGTGCCTCCGTGAAGCGAGCCGGTAGCGGTGACCAACTGGCCTGGTAGTCCCGGATCCAGTCAGCGGTGAGAGGGTCGGAATGATCCAGCTGTTCGGCGATCAGCCGGTCCAGCTGGCGATGCAGATCGGAGCGCCGGGTCGCCGAGACGGCGACATTCCACTCATGGTTGGCGGACAGCGCTGCACTGGTGAGGTTGGAACTGCCGATGATGGCGGTGGTGCTGTCGCGGCTGTGGAAGAGATAGCCCTTGGGGTGGAAGCCCTTGGCCTGGTGCAGGCGTACCTCGATGCGGCTGTGTCGGGACAGGTTGAGCAGCTCGGCGAAGGCGCGTGGCGAGTTGAAGTCCTGGTAGGTGGAGGTGACGATCCGGCCGGTCCCGGTGAAGTCGACCAGGTGTTGCTTGAGTTGGGCCACCGCCGCATCGGTGACGAAGGCCACCGAGAAGGTGAAGCTGTCGCAGCGGCGTAGTTGCTCCACCAGTTCGTGCTGGACGGTGCCGTCGAGGTGGTTGAGCACCAGGTGCGGATGGTGCAGCCGTGGTGCCTCGTTGGCGAGGTCGAGCAGTCCGTACTGGACGTCGGCCCGGAAGCGCTGCTGCCAGTTCCGGGCAGCGTCCGCGTCGTCGCGTACGCCGAAGTCATGGGTCACTCCGCCAGGCTAGCCGGACCGGTCGTCCACAGGCAGGAAGAGGACCGAAGTTGTCCACAGATTCACCGGTGACCGACGAAAACGCTGATCCGGTACCGCTGATGTCAGATGTGACGAACCACAACATCCAGCTGGGCGTCCGCGGGGAAGACCTCGCCGAACGCCACTTACTCGAACGCGACCGAGCCGAGATCGTGGCGCGCAACTGGCGTTGTCGCCACGGTGAGCTCGACATCATCGCCCTCATCAACGCGGACCAGTGCGGCGGCACGGTGCCACCCGCTCGCCCGATCTTGGCCTTCGTCGAGGTGAAGACCCGGCGCGGGCTTGGGTTCGGCGACCCGATGGAGTCCATCACCGATGAGAAACTCAACCGGCTACGGCTGTTGGCAGGGACCTACATGTGTGAGCATCCCGCCAACGTTCAGATGCGGATCGACGGCATCGGGGTGCTGTGGGAGCCGGGCCGGCAACCGCGGGTCAGTCACCTCACAGGGCTGGATTCGGCATGGGGCTAGCCACCACGCTGTCGGTTGCCCTGTCCGGGATGGACGGGCAGTTGATCGAGGTCGAAGCGGCCACCGGCGGTGGCCTGCCCCGCACCGTGCTGGTGGGGCTGCCCGACACCGCCCTCTATGAGGCCCGCGACCGCTGCAAGGCTGCCGTGGCCAACAGTGGCGGTGGTTGGCCACAACAGTTGGTCACCATCAACCTCACCCCGGCCAGCATCCCCAAGGGCGGCAGCCATTACGACCTGGCGATCGTGACCGCCGTGCTCGCCGCCACCGGTGCGGTCGAGCCGGAACGGCTTCAGGGCTGGTGCTTCCTGGGGGAGTTGGGGCTGGACGGCCGGGTACGCCCGGTCAGCGGACTGCTGGCCGCGGTCATCGCGGCTGCCAGGCTCGGCATCGAGCGGGTGGTGGTGCCGGCCGACCAGGCGACCGAGGCTCGGTTGGTGTCCGGCATCAGGGCCGTCGGCGTGAGCCAGTTGAGCGAACTCATCACCTTCCTGAAGGGGGAGGGCGCGCCACCGGACATGCCCACGATCGGGACCGCGCCACCCGACCCGGGGGACCACCCGGTGCCGGACCTGGCCGACGTGCGCGGCCAACCCGAGGCACGGTGGGCGCTGGAGGTCGCCGCCGCGGGACGTCACCACATGTTCCTGCACGGCCCGCCCGGGGTCGGCAAGACGATGCTGGCGGAGCGGCTGCCGGGGCTGCTGCCGGACCTGACGGAATCCGAATCCCTGGAGGTGTCGGCGATCCACTCGATGCTGGGCGACCCGCTGCACCAGCTGGTGCGCCGGCCTCCCTATGCGGACCCGCACCATTCGGCCTCGCCGGTCAGCCTGGTCGGCGGCGGAGCCCGTCAGATCCGGCCCGGGTCCATCTCGAGGGCCCACCTGGGAGTGCTCTTCCTGGACGAGGCGGCCGAGTTTCCCGGCCGGGCTCTGGAGCAGCTGCGTACGCCGCTCGAATCGGGCCGGGTGGTGATCGCCCGGGCATCCCAGCAGGTCATCTATCCGGCGCGGTTCCAGCTGGTGCTGGCGGCCAACCCCTGTCCCTGCGGGCTGGCCGGCCAACGCGGCGGGCAGTGCCGATGCACGCCGATCGCGGTCCGGCGCTACGCCGAAAGGTTGTCCGGTCCCATCTTGGACCGGATCGACATCCACCAACAGCTGGTGCCGCAGCCGCGCGCGATCGCCGCCGACGAGCAGCCGGAGTGTTCGGCCACGGTCGCACAGCGGGTCGGCGAGGCCCGGGAACGGCAGGAACGTCGCCTACGCGGCACTGGTTGGCGCACCAACAGCGAGGTGCCGGGCCCGTATCTGCGCAACCATCTGCCGCTGCCGACCGGGCTGCAGGTGGTGGATCGGGCCGTACGGGTGGGGCAACTGTCAGCCCGCGGCTTGGACAAGGTGTGGCGGCTGGCGTGGACGCTGGCCGACCTGGCCGGAGTCGACGTGCCCGGCCCAGCCGAGGTGCGACAGGCACTGGGCCTGCGCAGAGCAGAGGAGGAAGCAGCGTGATGGATGAGGATCTGCGGGCTCGGATCGGGCTCAGCCTGGTGCTGGAAGCTGGCGACGCGGCGATGTTGTCCTTGGTCACCGAGCGGGGTGCGGTCGAGGTGTGGGACGCCCTGCCCGACAGCGACCACAGCGCTGCACGTCGAATGGCCGACGTCGACCCCGAACGGGTCTGGGAGGCAGCCCAGCGTGACGGCGTGGGCTTCATCACGCCCAGCCACCCGGATTGGCCGGCCGGCCTGGACGATCTCGCCACCTGCCCGTGGCAGGAACGGTTGGGGGGTGTGCCGGTGGGATTGTGGATGCGTGGTAACCGGGAACGGTCACTGACCCGGGCCAGCGGCGACGCGATCGCCATCGTCGGATCCCGGGCAGCGACCCCGTACGGCTCCCGGGTCGCCGCCGAGCTGGCGCTGGAACTGTCAGAGACAGGCCGCACGGTGATCTCGGGAGCGGCGTACGGCATTGATGCGGCCGCCCACCGAGGTGCGCTGCTGGGCAGTGGCGGCACCGTGGCGGTGCTGGCCTGCGGCGTCGATGAGGCCTATCCGGCCAGCAATGCAGCGCTGCTGGGTCGGATCGCCCAGGATCACCTGATCGTCTCGGAGTTGCCGCCCGGTGCGCATCCGACCCGGATGCGATTCTTGGCGCGCAACCGCATCATCGCTGCGCTCACCAGGGGCACCGTCATCGTCGAGGCAGCGCATCGCAGCGGCGCCCGGAACACGGTGCGATGGGCCAGTGACCTGATGCGTACGGTGATGGCCGTGCCCGGCTCGATCGAGTCGGGGATGTCGGAGACCCCGCACCGCCTGATCCGCGCGGGGGAGGCGCTGCTGGTCACCTCCGCTGCCGAGATTGGCGAGGCCACTGCACCAGCGGGGGAGGAGACCCTGGAGTGGCAGTCCCAGCCCGCCACCGCGGTCGATCAGCTCGATCCGGGTCTGTTGACCATCTTCGAGGCGGTGCCAGGGCGCGGTGGCTGCACCATCTCGGACCTGACCTTGGGGACTGGTCAGTCGGCCGGGGCGGTGATGGCGGGGCTGCAGGAACTCGAGGAACTGGGTTTGGTCGAGTACCGACCGAGTTGGGGGTGGCGGTTGCGTCCCAACTCGATCGGCTGACTCAGCTCACCAGGATCGTCACGCCACCGGACAGGGTCCAGCGCAGCGTGCCGTGCTCGAAGCGGACCTGTCGGGACCCATTCGGGCCGGCCTCCTCGCTGCCCAGCGGCAGACCCAGCCAGCTCTGGTCAGCGCCCATGGCGGCGTACTGGTCCCAGATCCGGCCGTAGACCGCAGCCAGGTTGCCATTGAGGTAGATCCGGCCGTTCTCGAAGTCCTGCACGATCCGGCCCTGCCGCAGGTATTCGCCGCTGGTTGGCACGCCGAGCGCGGTGCTGAGGCCTTCGTAGTTCGCGCCGAACCAACCGAGCACCGGCTGGGCGCCAGTGTCGATCCGCCACACCATCCAACCGTTGGCGAACCGGGTCTGCCGCGACCCAGCAGGGCCGGCCTCCTCGCTGCTGACCGGCAGGCCCAGCGCGCTCTCGTCGGCTCCCATCGCGTTGTAGCGGTCCCAGATGGTGCCGTAGACGGCATGCAGGGAGCCGTTGGTGAGATAGAAGCGGCCGCGGGTGAAGTCCTGCACGATGCGACCCTGACGCAGGTACTCGCCGCTGGTCGGGACACCGACGGCATTGGACAGTCGGTCGTAATTGCTGTTGAACCAGCCATAGATCGGCTGGGCGTCGGTGGGCAACGTCCAGATCATCCGGCCGTGCTCGAAGGTGGTCACCCGGGATCCGTGCGGCCCGGCTGTCTCGTTGCTGCGGGGCAGACCCAGGCCGCTGGTGGCGCCGCCGAGTTCCTTCCAACGGTCACGGATCCGACCCTGGACCACCGCAATCTCACCGGTCGGCGAGGCATAGGCGGTGACGTTGGCGAAGTCAGCCCAGCTACCGCCATCGGCGGTTTCCTTGATTCCGCCGACCATGGCACCCCACGGTCCGTTGGCACCGCCCTCAGCAGCCCAGCGGTCGGAGATCGGCGACCTGTCCGGCTCCTCGCCGGTGCCCATCAACTGCGCTGTACGCTGCCGGATCCAGTCCAGTTTGGGTCTGAGGTTGACGCCGGGGCAGTCGGTGGCCGTCAGCGCCTTGTGAGGCTCGATCGTGTTGATGGTGCGACCGTTGAGGGTGGTCTTGCCCAGCGGATCGATGCCGTGCAGGGAGAACTTCCAGGCGAACACCGAGACCATCGCCTCCAGCGAGACGTCGGTCGGCTTCATGGTGTCGGAGTTCATCATGATCGACACTCCGACGGTGGCGGTGTTCCAGCCGCCCGCGTGGGCGCCAATGATGGGCTTGTCGATGCCGCCATGGCGACCCTCGTAGATCTTGCCGTACTTGTCGACAAGGAAGTTGTAGCCGATGTCACACCAGCCACGGTCGCGTACGTGGTAGGCGTAGATGCCGCGTAGCTGGGCCGCGGCCTGGGCTGCGGTGTAGTTGTTGGAGCCGGCGGTGTGGTGCACGACACCAGCCTTCAGGGTGCTGGCGATGTTCGGCGCGACACAGTCGGGGGTGATGAGCCTCTCGTCCGCGCCCCACTGGGCCCTCGTGGTGATGACGGGCTGAGCCGCCCCGTTGGCAGCGGACCGGCGCTGGACCTGTGGCCGCTGCTGGGTGTCGGTGCTGCGAGTCTCTGAGCGGATCAGGCTGACCTGGACGTCAGACGCGGCACCGGTGCCACGCAGGCGTACCTCGAAGCCGGTCGCCTCCCCCACCCACAGCGGCTCACTGCCACCGCGCGCCTCGCCTTCGGCCTCCTCGCTCAACGTCAGCTGCTGCCAGTCGGACCACCCGTCCTCGCCATCGACGCGTACCTCGGCGTCCAGGGCGCGCAGCGATCCCTGCCAGGTCACTGCGACCAGCGTGAAGGGATCGACCTTGTTCTGGCGCAGCTCGCCGGCCACCTGCTCACCGGAGCTCGCGGTCGGAAGGTCGATGCGTTCGATGGGCGTGGACTCGTCCTGGGCTGCGGCACCGGTCACGACGAACAGCGGCGCCAGCAGGGCCAAGGTGATGGCAACGAGGACCGAACGAAGCTTCGGCACAGGGGATCCTTCCAGGGGCCGCGGGCCCAAGCCCGATGCCGGCGCCACAGTTGTGGCAGCAGTGGTCATCGGGACGCATGGGACTGGTGTGATCATGAGGCTAATCCCGACCCCGGGATCCGGCCATGTCCGGTTTCAAGTAGGGGTTGAGCTCAGTGGGCCCCACGGAGGGACGACAAAGCCCCTGGTCCTGAAGGACCAGGGGCTGGTGCGACCATCGCTGGTGTCCGAGAGAGGACTTGAACCTCCACGACCCTCAACAGGTCACTAGCACCTCAAGCTAGCGCGTCTACCAATTCCGCCACCCGGACAAGGGTGTGCTGCCTCGCCTGCAACAGCTTCGGAAGCTTAGCAGGCGAGCGCGGGGAGGAGGCAAATCGGCGAGGGTGGCAGGATGACCCCATGATCAGCCCTGATGCCAGCACCGTTGCCCGCCCGGACGCCGAAGTCGTGGAGCTCTGTTCGGAGCTGATCCGGATCGACACCTCCAACTACGGCAATGACGACGGCCCCGGCGAACGTGACGCTGCTGAGTACGTTGCCGCCAAGCTCGATGAGGTCGGCATTGAGTCCCAGCTCTACGAGTCCGAACATCGGCGTACCACCCTGATCGCGAACTGGGAACCGGAGGGCTGTGACCCCTCGCTGCCGCCGCTGCTGTTGCACGGCCACCTCGACGTGGTGCCGGCAGCCCGCGACCAGTGGAGCGTCGACCCGTTCGCGGGTGAGATCAAGGACGGCTGCGTCTGGGGCCGCGGCGCGGTCGACATGAAGGACTTCGACGCCATGATGCTGTCGGTGATCCGGGACCGGGTCCGCACCAACCGACCCACCCGGCGCCCGATCCGGCTGGCTTTCACGGCCGACGAGGAGGCCGGCTCGGTCAAGGGTGCGGTCTGGCTGGTCGAGAACCATCCCGACACCGTCGCCGACTGCAAGGAGGCGATCGGAGAGGTCGGTGGCTTCTCGATCACGATCCGTGACGATCTGCGGCTGTACCTGATCCAGACCGCAGAGAAGGGCATCGCCTGGCTCAAGCTGATCGCCGACGGTCATGCCGGCCACGGCTCCTTCCGCAATGATGACAACGCCGTCACCGAGCTCGCCTCGGCGATCAGCCGGATCGGCAACTACCAGTGGCCCAACCGCCTGGCGCCGGCTCAGCAGGCCTTCCTGGAGAACGTCTCGGAGGCGCTCGAGGTCGACCTCGACTACGACGACGTCGAACCGACCCTGCGGAAGCTCGGCAGCATTTCGCGGATGGTCGGCGCGACCATGGCCAATTCTGCGAACCCGACCATGCTGGAGTCCGGCTACAAGGTGAACGTGATCCCCAGCCAAGCCACCGCCGGTGTCGATGGCCGTTTCATCCCCGGCTATGAGGAGGAGTTCTTCAGCACCATCAAGGAACTCATCGGTGAGAAGGTCCGTTACGAGATGATCAACCGGCAGCCAGCCGTGGAGACCGAGTTCGCCGGTGACCTGGTCACCGCGATGCAGGCCGCGATTGGCTCGGAGGACCCTCACGGCAAGGCGATCCCGTACCTCATGAGTGGTGGCACCGACGCCAAGGGCTGGGCCCGGCTCGGCATCACCCACCTCGGGTTTGCGCCATTGAAGTTGCCCGCCGAGCTCGACTTCGTGTCGATGTTCCACGGCGTCGACGAACGGGTGCCCACCGCGTCACTCGAGTTCGGAGCTCGCGTCTTCGACCACTTCCTCGAGCAGGCCTGATTGCCGAAGTATCCGGTTGAGTACGAGACCCGACGGGTGCGCATCGAACGCACCGTCGGGCTCAACGCGGTGCGCCGGATCCTGACCGACGAGGCCGAGTACGGCGGGTGGGAGTTGCAACGGCTCCGGCGCTACCGCGACGGCACGCGTGAGGTGTGGGTGCGCCGCAAGATCATTCGGGTACGCCCGACGCTGGACTCGACCCTGTTGTGAGGGCGGCGCCGTGGTGCCGGTGGATGGATCTGCCAGCCGATTACTCGCGGCCCTGGACCGGGCCCCCAGAAACATCGTCGAGGGCGGCGATGATCTCGGCCGGCAACGTGGCGGACTCCGCAGCCAGCAACGGTGCCAACTGGGAAGTGTTGCGTGGCCCCACGAGCGGTGCGGTGACCCCGGGCGCGTCGCGCACCCACAGCAACGCCACCTGGACCGGATCCAGCTCCAGGCCGGCGGCGGCGCGGGCGACCGCTTCGACGATGCTGCGGTTGCGCGGCGTCAAGTAGGGGTCGACGAACCACGCGAAGTGCGGTGAGGCGCCGCGGGAACCCCGTGGCGTCTCCTGGCGGTACTTCCCGCTCAGCACGCCACGCCCCAGCGGCGCCCAGGGGAAAAACCCCAGGTCGTAGGCGCGGACCGCCTGCAGCACCTCGAACTCGGCTCGTCGCGCCAGCAGCGAGTACTCGACCTGCGAGCTCACGATCGGATTGCGGCCCGGCACCGCTCGCTGCCAGGTGACCGCCTCTCCGGTCTGCCAGCCCACGTAGTTGGAGATGCCGACGTAGCGCACCATGCCCAGGCTCACCGCACGATCCATCGCGGCCAGGGTTTCTGCCAGCGGTGCGCCGCCCCAGGCGTGCACCTGCCACAGGTCCACGTGGTCGGTCTCAAGGCGACGCAGGGATGCCGTCAGGTCGGCGAGCATGGTCTTGGCCGAGGTGTCCACGGTGCGTTCGCCCTGGCGTACGCCGAAACCTGCCTTGGTGGCCAGCACCAGATCCTCACGGTGCAGGTGGTTGGCCTTCATCGCGGCCGCCAGGATGCGTTCCGCCTCGCCGTTGCTGTACGCAGCAGCCGTGTCGACCAGGTTGCCGCCCGCCTCGGTGAAGTCACGCAGCAGGGCCGCGGCGGTCTCCGGGCTGGTGTCCCGACCCCAGGTCAGCGTGCCCAGCCCGACCCGCCCCACAGACAGTCCACTGGCACCGACTCGTCGCATCTTCACGCAGCGACCTTAACGGGTGGGGCGACGGGCGTTCCGAATCAGCCGTTGGCGACGGCGTACGCCTCCTGGAGAGCCTCGCGCCATTCATTGCCGGGCTCGCTCGCGGTTCAGGTGGCTGCGATCACACCGAAGGCCAGCAGGCCGGCCAGGACGATCGCGAGCAGTACCCGGTAGATCACGAACGGGGTGTAGTTGTTGTGGCTGACCCACTTCAGCAGCCAAGCAATGACCGCCAGGCCGACCAGGAAGGAGATCGCCGTCGCGACGATCACCGGGCCCCAGGCCGTGGTGGCGGCGTCGATGTCCTTGAGCTTGTACAGCCCCGATCCGAACACCGCCGGCAGCGCGAGCAGGAAGGAATAGCGGGTGATCGCCTCGCGCTTGTAGTTGAGCAGCAGGCCACCGGTCCAGGTGGCGCCGGACCGGGATACGCCCGGGATCAGCGCGAGCGCCTGGAAGCCGCCCAGGATGAGACCGTCACGCCAGCTCAGATCCTTGAGGTCCTTGGTCTGCTTGCTGGTCCGGTCAGCGAAGAGGAGGAACAGACCAAATCCGGCCAACACCGCCACGGTGACCCACAGGTTGCGCAGCGTCGAATCGATCATGTCCTCGAAGAGCAGCCCCAACAGAACGATCGGGACCGAACCGATGATGATGAGCCAGCCGAGCCGGGCATCGGCGTCGTCGCGCGGGATCTTGCCGACCAGGGCCAGACACCAGGCCTTGATGATGCGGCCGATGTCCTTGGCGAAATAGACCGCGACTGCGGTTTCGGTGCCGAGCTGGGTGACGGCGGTGAACGCCGCACCCGGGTCACGGCCCTCGAAGAAAAGCCGGCCCACGATGAGCTGATGGGCGCTGGATGAGACGGGGAGAAACTCGGTCAGGCCCTGGACCAGTCCCAGGATGATGGCTTCCCACCATGACATCGGCGTGCTCCTTGAGGTTCGGCAGTGTCCGGGTCCGCTGACCGAACCCCGCAAGGAGCGTAATGCCTGAGCGCCTTCGGGCAACCACCTGCGGGCCGGCGCGGTGGCCCGGGTGGCTCCGACCGTGGTTGGCCGGTGGGTCAGACTGGGGGGCGTGACGATCCATCAGGACCATCCCTTCGCGACTCCGCCAGAGCTGCGCGAACCGCTGCGACGGCTGCGCGGTCAGTTGGCTGCGCCGGTGACGGTGTGGACCTGTGGCGAGTTGCCGCGGGCGTATGGCTGGACGGTCTCCTCGTTGATGGTGGCCGACGGCAATCCCGCCGAAGTGGTCGGACTGCTGGACCGTGATACTGACTTCGCCGATGCGCTCGCCGAGGCCGATCGCTTCAGCGTCAACGTGCTGGCGCGGGGACAGCAGCAGCTGGCCGAGGTCTTCGCCGACCTCGCGCCGTCTCCGGGCGGCCGATTCCGCACCGGGGAGTGGATCATGACCGACTGGGGACCTCGCCTGACCGATGCGGTGGCCTGGTTCGGCGTACGCCGGGATCCTGAGCCGGGCAGCAGCGGCTGGTTCTGGCGAGTCCAGGGGGCCATTGAGGCGATCGAGGTGCCGGCGCTGCCGCCGGAGCCGCTCGTGCACCTTCGGGGCCAGTCCCGCAAGCCAACCATCGACAGCCAAGGAGCCCGATGAGCACCGTGATCCTGTTGCGGCATGGTCGCAGCACCGCCAACACCGCCAAGGTCCTGGCCGGACGTACGCCAGGGGTCGAGTTGGACGCCACTGGCCGCGAGCAGGCCGCAGCCGTGGCCCGGGAACTGGCCTCGGTCGGACTGGTCGAGATCGTCAGTTCCCCTGTGCTGCGGTGCCGTCAGACGGCCGACGCGGTCGCGGCCACCACCGGGCTGGCGGTGAGTGAGGTTGCGGGCCTGAGTGAGTGCGACTACGGCGACTGGTCCAACCGACCGCTGAAGGAACTGGCCGAGGAGCCGCTGTGGCGAACCGTGCAGCAGCGCCCCAGCGCGGCCGCCTTCCCCGGTGGGGAGTCGCTGCGGCAGATGTCGGCCCGGGCGGTGGCAGCGATCGCCGAGGTGGACGCTCGGATCACCGCCGAGAACGGCCCGGCGGCGGTGTGGTTGGCGGTCAGCCATGGCGACCCGATCAAGGCAGTCCTGGCCGATGCGTTGGGGATCCACCTGGACGGCTTCCAGCGCATCAACGTCGACCCGGCCTCGTTGTCGCTGGTCAGCTTGCACGAGGGCCAGTCCCGGCTGGTCGCGCTCAACCGCACCGTGGGCTCGCTGGTGGACCTGATCCCGGCCGCCCCCGAGGCCGAGGCAACGGTTGGCGGCAGCACTGGCGCTGGGGCGAGGGGATAGGCTGCGTCCATGGCCAACTTCTCCTATCGCTACGAGTCCCCGGACCGGTTCGTCGCCGGCACCGTGGGGCAGCCGGGGGAGCGGACCTTCTTCCTGCAGGTGCGGGAAGGCAGCCGGCTCACCTCGGTCGCCTGCGAGAAGCAGCAGGTGCAGGTGCTGGCCGATCACCTCGAAAAGGTGGTGTCGTTGGTGACGGCCAGCGATGATCCCCCGCGCGGTCATAGCGACAACGATCCCCTCGACGTCCCCATCACCGAGGACTTCAGGGTCGGCACCATGACGATCGCCTGGGATCCGCAGGTCAGCAAGATTGTCATCGAGATGTTCTCGGTCACCGATGTCGTCGAGACCGACGATGCCGATGAGGCCGAGCTGTTGGAGGCCACGACCAGTTCGGCCGAAGAGGTGCTGGTGGTCCAGATTGAACCCTCCCGGGCACGCGAGTTCATCGACCGGGCCCGGGCGCTCGTCGCTGCTGGCCGCCCGGCCTGCCCGTTCTGCAACCAGCCGCTCGACCCCGGTGGCCACATCTGTCCGCGGGCCAATGGCTACCGCAAGCCGCTCTTCTGACCCCTCGGCACGTCCGGCAACTGCGGTGCCAGCACCAGCCCCACACGACCCTGCTTGGGCTGGCAATCTCGAGTCGGCCGAGGTACGCATCCTGGGCCGACTGACCGAGGCGTCCAACGCGACGTTCCTGATCGAAGCCGATTCCGAACGGTGGGTCTACAAGCCCCGATCCGGGGAGAAACCGCTGTGGGACTTTCCTGACGGCACTCTGGCCTGGCGCGAGATCGCCGCCTTTGAGTTGTCCCACCGGGCCGGTTTCGAGGTGGTGCCCTGCACGGTGCCGGTCGATGGGCCGTTGGGGGAGGGCTCGGCACAGCTGTGGGTGGAGACCTCCGAGGAAGATCTGGTCGAACCGGCGGTCGACGTCTTCGACCCGGATGCGTTGCGGCCCGGCTGGATGCCGATCTTCGAGGCCGAGGACGGGGCGGGCAACCCGCTGCTGGTGGCCCACCGGGCCCTGCCACGGTTACGTCGGATTGCTCTGTTCGACGCCATCACCAACAACTCCGATCGCAAGGGCGCGCATCTGGTCGGGGCGCCTGCGACGGCGTACGGAGTCGACCATGGACTCTGCTTCCACGCCGAGGACAAGCTGCGCACCGTGCTGTGGGGGTGGGCCGGCGAGCCGCTGACCGCTGACGAACGCACCCTGCTGGACCGCGCCGGCCACATCGTCGAACAGTTGGACGATTGGCTCAGCCAGCCGGAGTTGGAGGCGCTGGCGGCCCGCATCGCCGGGGTGGTGGAGCAGGACCGGCTGCCACAACCGGGCCAGGGTTGGCCCGCGATTCCGTGGCCGCCACTGTGATGTTCACCCGCAGCGGTCACGGCCTCCGCCATTGGCCGGGCGCATTAGGCTGAGAGCCATGCAGTCGTGGTCTGTTCCGCTTCCTCGTCCCGTCTCCGAGATCCCCGGGGGAAGTGAGGACCCCACCCCCCTTCGGCTTCATGACACCCGGGCAGGAGAGCTCCAGGAGGTCGGCCCCGAGCACGGCACCGCGCGGATGTACGTGTGCGGCATCACCCCCTACGACGCGACGCACATGGGGCATGCGAACACCTACGTCGCCTTTGACCTGGTGAACCGGGTCTGGCGGGACCGGGGCCTGGCGGTGGCGTACGCCCAGAACGTCACCGACGTCGACGATCCGTTGCTGGAACGGGCCACCGCCACCGGTGTGGACTGGCAGCAGCTGGCGTTGGACCAGACCCAACTGTTCCGCGAGGACATGACCGCGCTGAATGTGTTGCCGCCGGAGCACTTCGTCGGGGCGGTGGAGTCGATCGGCCTGATCGACGAGGCAAACGAGCGGACCCGGGAACGTCTCTACCAGGTCGAGGAGGACTGGTACTTCGCGCTGGACCATCCCGAAGAGGTGCCGTTGGTGGCGCTCGGCCGCGAGGAGGCCTTCACCCTGTTCGGCGAACGTGGTGGCGACCCGGAACGTCCCGGCAAGCGTCATCCGCTTGATGCGCTGGTGTGGCAGGGCAAGCGCGACGGGGAACCGTTCTGGCCCTCCAGCCTCGGCGCGGGCCGGCCGGGATGGCACATCGAATGTGCCGTCATCTGTCAGCACCGACTGGGCGCCGACATTGACCTGCAGGGCGGCGGTTCCGACCTGGTCTTCCCGCACCATTCCATGTCGGCGGCTCACGCCGAAGTCCTCGACGGTCCGTTGGCCCAGCACTACGCGCACGGCGGCATGGTCGGCCTGGACGGCGAGAAGATGTCCAAGTCCAAAGGCAATCTGGTCCTCGTCTCCGAATTGCGAGCCCGTGGCGTGGATCCGATGGCGATCCGGCTGGCGCTGCTGAACCAGCACTACCGCACCGACTGGAGCTGGACCGAGGAACTGCTGCAGCAGGCGATGGCCCGACTGGAGCGCTGGCGTACCGCCGTGGCGCGGCCGGGGGCTGATCCCAGCGACACCATTGCGGCCGTCCGGGCCGCGCTGCGCAATGACCTGGATGCCGCCGCGGCGCTGGCGGCGGTCGACGCCTGGGCCGAGGCGACACCGGGCACCGAGGCGAGCAGTGAGCACAGCGCCCTGCTGGGCGCTGCGGTGGATGCATTGCTGGGCGTACGCCTCTGAACCCCTGACCGGGGAGTAGAGTGCAGGGCAACGAACCAGTTTCGTGTGTTCCGGGGGCGGTGGAATTCCGCACCGGCGGTGACAGTCCGCGACCCGACCACCTCGGTGGCCGGTTGACTCGGTGAAATTCCGAGACCGACGGTGAGAGTCCGGATGGGAGGAACACGCGATGCATCGGGTGACGCCCGCGGGGCGCACTGCGGTGCATCGGGATTGGTGACTTCCGGGCCGCTGATCCAGCTCCCTCACCCGGTCCGCACGCTCAGAAAAAGGAGTGAGTGTGGACTTCGGTCAACTGTTCAGCGACCTGCTGAACGCCCAGCTCGACATCGGGCTCGGGCACCCCATCCTGTGGCGAGAGATTGTCGGCAACGTCTTCGGACTCGCCAGCGCCCTGCTCGGGATGAATCGCAAGGTGATGGCATGGCCCATCGGCATCATCGGCAACGTACTGCTCTTCACGGTCTTCCTGGGCGGTGTCTTCTGGACGCCGCAGGACCTTGACCTGTGGGGACAGGCCGGCCGCCAGGTCTTCTTCGCCGCAGTCTCGGTGTACGGCTGGATCCGGTGGTGGCAGTACCGGCACCGCACCCAGTCCGACCGAGGCGTCCAACCCCGGCTCGCGACGGCCAAGGAACGGGTGTTCCTGGTCGTGGCGGCCGCGGTCGGCTGGGTCGTCTTCTACTTCGTCCTGACCGCGCTGGGATCTTGGGGCCCCGCTTCGGATGCCTGGATCCTGATCGGATCGATCCTCGCGACCTACGGCATGGCCCGCGGTTGGGTGGAGTTCTGGCTGGTCTGGATCGCCGTGGACGCGGTCGGCGTACCACTGCTGGTGATGGGCGGGTTCTACCCCTCCGCCATCATGTACGCCCTCTACGGCCTCAACGCCCTGGTGGGCTTCTTGTTGTGGCGCCGCTCAGCGAGGCGCCAGGAGATGCCGCCCACCGATGAGGTGGTCGAGGAAGACGTGGCCGCGCCGACGCCGGCCCAGAGCTGAGAGCGACATCGCAGGCAGTACGCGACAGCCGCGCCCGAAATCGGGCGCGGCTGTCATGCTTCTCGATCCGGTGGCCGGGTGCCCGGGCTCAGTCGTTGTCACCGCCGGTGTCCGTGCTGCCGTGGACGGCCTCGCCCTCGGAACCCCACTTCCAGTCGGCGACCTCGGGCCAGTCCTCACCATGGGCCCGGGTCCACTGCCGGGCCGTGATCCGGTTGTCCTCCATCTGCTGCCGCAGGGCGGCCTGCTGCTGGGCCAGGCCCGGCACGTGGTCGATGACATCCATGACCAGGTGGAAGCGGTCCATGTCGTTGAGCATGACCATGTCGAAGGGCGTCGTGGTGGTGCCCTCCTCCTTGTAGCCGCGGACGTGCAGGTTGGAGTGTCCATGTCGGCGGTAGGTGAGCCGATGGATCAACCACGGATAGCCGTGGTAGGCGAAGATGATCGGCTTGTCTGCGGTGAAGATCGTGTCGAAGCTGCGGTTGCTGAGGCCGTGCGGGTGCTCCTTCTCGTCCTGCAACCGCATCAGATCGACGACGTTGACCACGCGTACGGCCAAGTCCGGGATCTCGTTGCGGAGGATGTCGGCTGCGGCCAACACCTCCAGGGTCGGGATGTCACCGGCGCACCCCAGCACCACATCGGGTGCCTCACCGGGCCTCTCGGTGCCGGCCCACTCGAAGATGCCCAGACCACGGGTGCAGTGCTTCACTGCCGCATCCATGTCGAGCAGGTTCGCCGTGGGCTGCTTGCCGGCCACGACGACGTTGACGTACTGCTTGGAGTCCAGGCAGTGGTCGATCGTGGACAGCAGCGTGTTCGCGTCCGGCGGCAGGTAGACCCGGATCACGTCGGCCTTCTTGTTCACCACGTGGTCGATGAAGCCCGGATCCTGGTGGGAGAAACCGTTGTGGTCCTGCCGCCACACGTGCGAGCTGAGGAAGTAGTTCAGCGAGGCGATCGGTGGCCGCCAGTCGATCTCGTCGGTGACCTTGAGCCACTTGGCGTGCTGGTTGAACATCGAGTCGACGATGTGGATGAACGCCTCGTAGGAGGTGAAGATGCCGTGGCGGCCGGTGAGCAGATAGCCCTCGAGCCAGCCCTGGCACTGGTGTTCGGACAACATCTCCATCACCCGGCCGGCGCGGGCCAGATGGTCGTCGGGTCCGGCGCCGGTGTCGTCGGCCAGCCATTGCTTGGCGGTGACCTCATAGACGTTCTGGAGTCGGTTCGACGCCAATTCGTCTGGGGCGAAGATGCGGAAGTTGTCCGGATTGCGCCGGATCACTTCGGCCAGGTAGGAGCCCATCACCCGTGGTGCCTCGGTCGCGGTGGCGCCGGGGCGCTCCACCTCGACGGCGAAGTCGCGGAAGTCAGGCAGCCGCAGGTCACGCAGGATCCGGCCGCCGTTGGCGTACGGCGTGGCCCCCATCCTCAGGTCGCCCTTGGGCGCCAAGGCGGCGATGTCGGACCGCAGCGCGCCGGACTCGTCGAAGAGTTCCTCGGGCCGGTAGCTCTGCAACCACTCGGCCAGGTCATTGAGGTGTTCCTCGGTGTCGCGGGCGCTGGACAGCGGCACCTGGTGCGAACGCCACGATCCCTCCGTCTGCTTGCCGTCGATCGAGGCCGGGCCGGTCCAGCCCTTCGGGGTCCGGAAGACGATCGCCGGCCACAGCGGCCGGGTCACCTCCAGCACGTCCTTGCCGGCCGCCTCGGCCTTGATCTCGGCGATCTCGTCCAGGGCCGTGTCGAGGATCTCGGCAAACCGGGTGTGCACCGCGATCGGATCCTCGTCGGCCTCCGCCTCGAACAGGTGCGGGCGGTAGCCGTAGCCCTGCAGCAACGCGACCAGTTCGGACTCGGGGATCCGCGCCAACACGGTCGGGTTGGCGATCTTGTAGCCATTGAGGTGGAGTACGGGCAGCACCACACCGTCCTGCTTCGGATTGAGGAACTTGTTGGAGTGCCAGGCAGTCGCCAATGGACCGGTCTCGGCCTCACCGTCACCGATCACCGTGAAGGCCAGCAGGTCAGGGTTGTCGAACACCGCACCGTACGCATGGGACAACGCGTAACCGAGTTCGCCGCCCTCGTGGATCGAGCCGGGCGTCTCCGGGGCAACATGGGAGGGGACCCCACCCGGGAAGGAGAACTGGCGGAACAGTCGCCGCATCCCCTCGTCGTCGGGGGTGATGTCGGAGTAGACCTCGCTGTACGTGCCTTCGAGGTAGGTGTTCGCGACCAGGCCGGGCCCGCCGTGACCGGGGCCAGTGATGTAGATCGTCGGTTGGGACCGCTCGGCGATGGCGCGGGTCATGTGGGCGTACAGGAAGTTCAGGCCCGGGGTGGTGCCCCAATGCCCCAACAGCCGTGGCTTGACGTGGTCGCGGGTCAGCTGGGTGCGCAGCATCGGGTTGTCGAGCAGATAGATCTGTCCCACTGAGAGGTAGTTGGCGGCCCGCCACCACCGGTCCAGGCGCTCGGCCGTCGAGTGGTCGATGCCAGTGTCGGGACCGGGCCGCCACGCGTGCGTCGCGACGGTGGTCTGCGAGTTCGCGATGAGATGTTCGGCGCGCCCCTCAGTCGAGGATGCAGTGGTGTGCTCAGACGTCATCAGTACCTCCACAGCTGGGACCACTCCGGCGGCTGCCGGGCGGTCGGCATGAGTTCTGAAGCTGACGATACTGATCCGCCCAGACCCCGCCGCGGCAGGGGTGGCAAGGTCTCAGCGCTGACCGTAGACGTTCTGGTATCGGTCGTAGAGCTGGTCGATGGTGTGGTCCGGGATGGGCAGTGGCTCACCCAACTGGTGGGAGATGTGGACCGTGCGCGCGACCTCCTCGCACATCACCGCGGCCTTGACCGCGGCGCGCGCATCGGCGCCAATCGTGAACGGCCCGTGGTTGCGCATCAGTACCGCCGGCGAGCGATGATCACGCAGGGTGTCGACGATGCCGCGTCCGATGGAGTCGTCGCCGATGATGGCGAGTGGGCCGACGGGGATCTCGCCGCCGAACTCGTCGGCCATCATCGTCAGCACACAGGGGATCGCCTCGCCGCGGGCCGCCCACGCGGTGGCGTAGGTCGAATGGGTGTGGACCACGCCGCCGACCTGCGGCATCTCCCGATAGACGCACGCATGGGCGGCGGTGTCCGAGGAGGGCGACAGGGCGGCTGGCGTACCGTCGTCGATCTTCTCCCCGGCCAGGGTGCAGACCACCATCGTGTCGGCGGACAACTCGTCATAGGAGACCCCGGAGGGTTTGATGACGAACAGGTCCTCGCCGTCCGGCACCGGGACACGCTGGGAGACATTCCCAGCGGTCCACACCACCAGCTCCCAGCGAGGCAGCTCGGCATGCAACCGCGCCACCTGCTCCCGGGCCGAGGCGACAGCCTCACGGACGTGGCCGGGCAGTTCTGTGAGCCGTAACTGTGCTGCCATCGTCGCCGTCAGGCCTTGCGCTTGGCCGCCGCCCGGCGACGGATCTTCTTGAGCACGTGCATGACCTCGTTCTCACCGCGCCCGAAGTAGTCGTGCAGGGTGCGGTACTCGGCGAACAGCTCGTCGTACGCCTCGTGTCGGGCCTGGTCGGGCAGGTAGGCGTCCTTCTCCTTGCCGCCCATCGCCCGCGACCCCTCGGCGACGCTGCCGTACACACCCGCGGCGACCGCAGCGTGCACCGCCGAACCGAGCGCACCGCCTTGCTCGGTGGTGGCCACCGAGAGTGGCTTGTTGATGACATCGCACATCAGCTGCATCAGCCAGGTGTTCTTCAGGAGACCGCCGGCCATGACGATCTCGCTGACCTCGACGCCGGCTTCCTCGAAGGACTCCAGGATGATCCGCAGTCCGAAGCTGGTCGCCTCCAACAGGCTGCGGTACATGTCCTCGGCGCGGGTGGCCAGGCTCAGGCCCAGGAACAGGCCCGACAGGTCGTTGTCGACCAGAATGGAGCGGTTGCCGTTGTGCCAGTCGATCGCGATCAGGCCATGCTCGCCGATCTCACGTTCGGCACCCTTGGTGGTGAGCAGGGCATGCAGGGAGACGCCCTTTTCGGCAGCCTCCTCGTGGTAGCTGGTGGGGACCAGGTTGTCGACGAACCAGGCGTACACATCGCCCATGCCGGTCTGTCCGGCCTCGAAGCCCCAAGCTCCCTCAACGATGCCGCCGTCGACGACGCCGAACATGCCCGGCACCTCACGGAGCTCGTCGTTGGAGACCACGTAGCAGGCCGAGGTGCCCATGATGGCGGTCAACTGACCCGGCTCGACGGCCTGCACGGCGGCCGCCGTGACGTGCGCATCGATGTTGCCAACCGCCACCGCGATCCCGGGCTGCAGCCCCATCCAGCCAGCCGCCTCCTCGGTCAACTCACCGGCCTTGGACCCCAGCGGCTGCACGTCGTGCGCCATCTTCTCGGTGTAGACCTTGCCGAAGCCCGGCGCCACCGCCTCCAGGAAGTCCTCGGTGGGATAGGCGCCGTCCTGGTACATCCGCTTGTAGCCCGAGTCGCCGGCCGAATAGACCAGCGATCCGGTCATCCGCCACACGATCCAGTCCAGCGCGTCGACGAACTCCTCGGTGGCGTCGTAGACCTCCCGGTCGACCTCGAAGGTCTCCAACGCCTTGGGCAGCAACATCTCCGAGCTGAGCGTCCCGCCGTAGCGGGGCAGCCAAGCTTCGTTGCGCTGCTCGGCCACCTCGACGATGCGACGGGCCTGCTCCTCGGCGCCGTGGTGCTTCCACAACTTCACGTAGGCGTGCGGGCGATTCTTGAACTCGTCCAACTCACACACCGGGGTGCCGTCAGCCTTGGCCGCCACCACCGTCGAGGAGGTGAAGTCGATGCCGATGCCGACGATGTCCTCGACCGCGACGCCGGAGGCCTCGACGGCCTCGGGAACCGCGGTCTGCAGCACCTCGATGTAGTCCTGCGGGACCTGGAGCGCAAAGTCGGGCGGCAATTGCTGGCCGTCGCCGGCATCGAGCCGGTGGTCCATGATCTGGTGCCGAAACTCGGTGATCGCACCGGGGCCGTGCTCGCTGCCGTCCGCGGTGCTGACCACTGCAGCGCGGCCGGACAGGGTGCCGAAGTCGATACCGATGACGAACTTCTCGCTCATGTGAGCTCCTTCACTCAGGCGGCGTAGGGGATGGTGATGGACCAGAGGTGATTCAGGGGCGACCGGTGACGGGCATTCCGGGCGCGGTGAAGAATGAGTCCCAAGGGATCTCCAGCGGCGCATCCTCGGCGATGATCGCGTACAGGTGACGCAGCAACGGGAAGTCCTCGGGCCGGATCACACCGCGATCGGTGAGCGGCGCCAGTGCGCTGCCGACCTTGCGGATCGCGGCGACTCCCTCCAGGGTGACGCCCTTCATGTGCTGGTCGCGGACCTCGGAGAAAGGTACGCCGGCGCCGACGTATGCCCCGGCGCGGACATTGCGGCCGCCCATCGAGGTGACGAACATGTCACCGACCCCACCCAGACCGCGGGCGGTACGCGGGTCACCGCCGAGCAGTTCCATGAACTGCTCCATCTCGGTCTGACCCTCGGCAAACAGTGCTGCACCGTAGTTGAAGCGGCCGTATCGCTGGCCCTGTTCGCCGTTCTTGTCGATCAGCCCCTGGGCAAAACCGGCGGCGAAGGCGTAGATGTTCTTCATCGCTGCGCCGACCTCGTGTCCGATGAAATCGGTGGAGGTCCAGACGTGGTAATAGTCGGTGCGGAACATCTGGGCGAGTTCGTCGAGGCTGGCTTGATCCTCACCGCAGAAGACCACCGCAGTGTCGTGTCGAACCGCCAGTTCGCCGGCGATCGAGGGACCGACGATGGCCGACCACGTCACCTGGCTGACCAACTCGGGCGCGATCTTCGACTTCAACACCTCGGGCAGGATGGTGAGGTTGCCTTCGTCGTCGGTCTCCATGCCCTTGGTGATCGACAGCACCTTCATGCCCGGCTCGATCAGGCCGGCCAGCTGTTCACCGGCCCAGTGCACCCCGAAGGAGTTGACCCCGGACATGGCGACGTCGACACCCTGGAAGGCCGTGGCGGCATCCTCCAACTGGTACGCCGTGACCCCGTCGGCAACGGTGAGATCCAAGTCGGGATGCAGCCCGGACTGCTGGATGGACTCAATGATGTCCCGGTCCAGATGGGTGCCCACCAAGCGCACTTCGTGCCCGTTGTCGGTGAGGGGAAAGGTCAGCGCAGTTGCCATGATCCCCGCCCCGAGGATTGCGACCGTTGCCATGGTTGCCTCCTGAAGGTGTAGTGCTGTGAGCCTAACGCCAGGGTCTGACGACCGGGCAGGGGGTGCGGACGGCACCATCTGGTGGCTGAACGGGGAGGCGACCGAGGCAGCCGAAGCAATAGGCTGGAGCCGTGCCCGGCTGCCCGGGCCGTCGAGGTGGGGCCGGCCGGTCTCGTCCGCCGCCGAGAGAGGATGTCGTGGCCAAGTCGTTCGAGGAGCTCTTCGCGGAGCTGCAGCGCATCAAGCAGGACCGTCCGGAGGGATCCGGGACGGTGGCGCGGCTGGACGCCGGCGTGCATGCCATCGGCAAGAAGGTCGTCGAGGAAGCCGCAGAGGTCTGGATGGCCGCCGAGTACGAGAGCCGGGAGGAGGCAGCTGAGGAGATCAGCCAGCTGCTCTATCACCTGCAGACCATGATGATCGCCCTGGACCTGGACCTGGAGGATGTGTACGCCCACCTCTGAGGCGTGCAGGACGGAAACCATGACTGACCTGATCAAGATTGCCGTGCCCAACAAGGGCTCCCTGTCGGAGGCTGCTGCCCAGATGTTGCGTGAGGCGGGCTTCCGTCAGCGCACCGACACGAAGGACTTGGTGTTGGCGGACCCGGCCAACGGGGTCGAGTTCTACTACCTGCGCCCCCGCGACATCGCGGTGTACGTGGGCGAGGGCACGCTCGACCTGGGCATCACCGGCCGTGACATGCTGCTCGACTCCGGCGCCAATGCCCGTGAGGTGATGCCGCTGGGTTTTGGACGCAGCAAGTTCCGTTTCGCCGCTCCGGCCAACGAGAGCTGGGACCTGGCAAAGCTGCAGGGCGTACGCATCGCCTGCTCCTACCCGGGGCTGGTGGCCTCCCATCTGGCCGAACACGGCGTCGAGGCCCGACTGATCCGGCTCGACGGGGCCGTCGAATCGGCGATCCGGCTGGGCGTGGCAGATGTCATCGCTGATGTGGTGGAGACCGGGACCACGCTGCGGCGGGCCGGGCTGGAACTGTTCGGCGACCCGCTGCTGCAGTCCGAGGCCGTGCTCATCGAACGCGGCGAGGCGCCCCGCGCCGGCCTGGAGCTGCTGGAACGCCGGCTGGCGGGTGTGCTGGTGGCACGCAACTACGTGATGCTCGACTACAACGTCGCCGAGGACCAGCTGGCCGCGACGACCGCGGTGGCGCCCGGCCTGGATGCGCCGACCGTGTCGAAGCTGGCCAAGGACGGCTGGGTCGCCGTACGCGCGATGGTCGAGCGCGGCGAGGCCCACCGCACCATGGACGCGCTGTGGGACGCCGGGGCGCGAGCGATCCTGGTGAGCGACATCGCCGCGTCCAGGCTGTGAGGGAGGGCGAACCGGCGATGGCTGCCGATCGGGTCGTCATCCGCCCTCGTGGGCTGATCATCGTCGCAGCGGTCACCACCGTGGCGCTGGTGGCCGGTTCGTTGCTGTTCTGGTTCGGCATGGCGCCCGAGACCCGTGCCCTGTTCACCCTCCCGCAGATCCTCACCCTGCTGCTGTTTCTGGCAGTGCTGCTGGTCGCGCTGTGGTTCCTGGCCGGCTCGAGCGCGGTGGGGGACCACCACGGGATCACCATCCGCAACGGCTGGCGACGACACCAGTTCCCTTGGGATGAGGTGGTCGCGCTGAGGATGTCGCGACACGACTCCTTCGGTGTCTGCGTGGTCGATCCGGCGCTGTTGGGCCGCCACCACACCGGAGCCCTGACGATGCTGGGCGTGCTGTCGACCGAGGGAGAGCGGTCCCAACGGGGGATGGCTGGGCTCACCCGGCTGTGGCACCAGTCCGGGGCCGCGCCGACGGGGCCGGCCGCGCCTGAGGATCTCCCCACCAAGCGGCACCACGACGAGTAGGGTGGGTCCATGGAGTATCCCGACACCGTCCTGCTGCCGGTCGCCATTGGATTCGTGGTCATCGGGATCGCCGCCTCGGCGCTGATCTGGAGTCGTAGCGCGCGCCCGATCGGTCAGATCCTGCTGACGTTGGGGCTCAGCCTGCTGCCGTTGGGGTTGTGGCTGATCGGTGTTCTGCAGTTGCTGTGGGACGGCATCGTCGCTCTGGTGCGGTTCTTCTCCGACTTCGTGATCACCCCGATGGTGAATGCCGGTCTGATCGTGCTGGCCGTAGCAGTGGTGCTCGCGGTGGTCGGGCCGTTCATTGCGAAGCGCCAGCAGGGCCGGCAGCCCAAGCAGGCCAAGCAGCCCAAGGTCGACAAGAAGCAGGACCAGCGTCAGGTGAGCGCTGGGCAGGCCAGCCCGCAAGGCAAGGCCGGTGCCAATGCCGGTCGCGGCTCGGCCGCCCCGCCGCCCCAGCAGGGTGGTTCGGCAGGCGACGACTTCGACGAGATCGAGGCGCTGCTGAAGAAGCGCGGCATCGAGTGACGTGCGCCATCAGCGATTTCCCCGGGATGACGACGGTGCCCCGGATCCCCACCTGCGCGGCCTGATTGCCGCGGCGACAGCCGACCAACGGGCGTACCTGCGTTGTTGCGCCGGACTGGGACTGGCCCGGTTGTTGCTCCCGGTGGTGCCCCAGGAGTCCTCCGAGCCCGGCATCCATGACGAGCCCGGTACGCCGTTGGTCGTCTTTCCCGACGGTCGTCGTGCGCTGATGACCTTCACCGGGCTGGATTCGCTGCAGGCGTGGCAGGCCGATGCCCGGCCGGTGCAGTGCACCATCGACGAGGTGGCGCGGACCGCTCAGCAGTGGGAGGCCGACGGCGGCGGAGCGGTGACCGTGGTGGTGGACCCGGCCGGACCGGTGGCCCTGGAGTTGGTGCCCCAGGTGGTGACGGCGCTGGCTGCGGGACAGCGGCTGGTGGAGTTGGAGGACGGCCAGTTCGGCTGGCTGTCGGGCTGAGGCCGGATTGGTGTTCACCTCATCTGTGAGCTAGTCTTGACTGGCGAGATTCGACCAACGAATCCTCACAAGCGGAGTCTGCTCCCACCTGCCTGCGGGACATCCTGGCGGTCAGGTCGTCACCATGACGCATCTGTTGTTGATGCGTGTCTGTGTGCTGACGGTTGCGGCCTCCGATGGCGGGGGCCGTTTGTTGTTTCTGCTCAGCATCACTCACTTCTTGGAGGAAGCATCAGCACTGAAGACCGCATCAATGAGCGCATCCGCGTCCCCGAGGTCCGTTTGGTCGGTCCCGCCGGAGAGCAGGTGGGCATCGTGCGGATCGAGGACGCGCTGCGTCTGGCCCGCGAAGCGGAGCTGGACCTGGTCGAGGTGGCGCCGCAGGCGCGCCCGCCGGTCTGCAAGCTCATGGATTACGGCAAGTACAAGTACGAGAACGCCCAGAAGGCACGCGACTCGCGTCGCAACCAGACGAACACGATCATCAAGGAGATGAAGCTCCGCCCCAAGATCGACCAGCACGACTACGACACCAAGAAGGGTCACGTCGTGCGGTTCCTCAAGGGTGGGGACAAGGTGAAGATCACCATCATGTTCCGTGGTCGTGAGCAGAGCCGTCCGGAGCTGGGTTTCAACCTGCTCAAGCGCTTGGCTGATGACGTGGAGGAGTTCGGTCACGTCGAGGCCGCACCGAAGCAGGAGGGCCGCAACATGCTGATGGTGCTCGGCCCGAACCGCAAGAAGACCGAGGCCAAGGCGGAAGCCAAGGCCGAGAAGGACCAGCGCGCCCAGGATCGCGAGGCTGCGGCGAGTGCGGCCGAGGCCGACCTGCCGCAGCAGCGCAAGATCGCTGCACCGGTCAAGAAGAAGGCCAAGGGGCCCGCGGACAACATGGACCCCGACATCGATCTGTGATCGATCGCCGGTGCCATCACGGGCCGGCACCTGGACCTGCCGATCAGATCGGCATGAAATGCACCCTGCAGGGTGAAGGACGAAACGGAGAGGCGCAATGCCGAAGCAGAAGACCCACTCGGGTGCCAAGAAGCGATTCAGGGTCACCGGTACGGGCAAGGTCATGCACCGCAAGGCCGGCAAGATGCACCTGAACGAGCACAAGCCCAGCCGTCGCACCCGTCGCCTCAGCGGTGACGCAGTACTGGCGAACGGTGATGCGAAGAAGGCCCGCCGCTTGCTGGCCAAGCGCGCCAAGTGACCTCGCTGCAGCTCTCTGCAGCACCCCGGCCCTGACACGGGCACCCAAGCAACAGCGTCCGAGACGCACGAAGTGAGCGTCACACGACGCAGGAAGAGAAGAGACGATGGCACGCGTCAAGCGTTCAGTCAACGCCAAGAAGAAGCGCCGCGAGATTCTGGAGCAGGCCTCGGGTTACCGCGGTCAGCGCTCCCGCCTGTACCGCAAGGCCAAGGAACAGGTCACCCACTCCAATGTGTACGCCTACCGGGACCGTCGCGCCCGCAAGGGTGACTTCCGCAAGCTGTGGATCCAGCGCATCAATGCCGCTGCCCGCGCTGACGGCATGACCTACAACCGCTTCATCAGCGGCCTGAAGGCAGCCGGTGTCGAGGTCGACCGCAAGATTTTGGCCGATCTGGCCGTGACCGACCCGAAGGCGTTCTCCGCCCTGGTCGAGCTCGCCAAGAAGCACGCCGGCACCTCGGCTGGTCAGCCGACCGGGCAGGCCTCCGCTGCCTGAGCGCCACCGGTCCGTGAGGACCAGCTGGCTTGAATCTGTGGAATCGGCCCAATCCGCTCGCCGGGTTGGGCCGTTCCGCGTCCCAGCGGCGTACCCACGCCCATCGCTCCGGGGAGGACCCCAGTGACAGCACCATCCAAGGCCCGACTGGCCGCCGTGCGTCGGCTCACCCGACGCAAGGATCGGCTCGCCACCGGGAGCTTCTTGGCCGAGGGGCCGCAGGCGGTCCGCGAGGCGATCCGGGCCGGTGCCGCCGAGGAGCTGTGGCATGTCGGCCCACGGGAGCAGGTCGGAGAGGACCTGGGACTTGAGTTGTCGCGGTTCGATCTGCCCAGCTGGCAGGTGGAGCCGGCCGTGCTCAAGCAGCTCACCTCCACCGTCACACCGCAGGGCATGGTCGCGGTGTGTCGTACGCCGGTGGCCCAGGGCCTGCCGGCCGGCGCCAGGTTGGTCGTGGTGTGTGCCGAGGTGCGTGATCCGGGCAACGCCGGCACCGTGATCCGGTCTGCCGACGCGTTCGGCGCCGATGCGGTGATCCTGACGTCCGGTTCGGTCGAGTTGACCAACCCCAAGACAGTCCGCGCCAGCGTTGGCAGCATCTTCCACCTGCCGATCCTCACCGATCGGTCATTGCCGCAGGCGTTGGAACTGGTGCGGGCACAAGGCCTGCAGGTGTGGGCCGCCGATGGTGGCGGCACGCTGCTGGACCAGGTCGAGGAGCGGCTTGCGGCGCCAACCGCCTGGCTGCTCGGCAACGAGGCGTGGGGGCTGCCGCCCGAGGTTGCCAGCCAAGCTGACGACATCGTCGGCGTCCCGATGTATGGCTCGGCCGAAAGCCTCAACCTCGCCACGGCTGCCGCCGTCTGCCTGTACGCCAGCGCCACCGCCCAGCGGCGCTGAGTCACGACCCGGTTTCTCGCCGGACCGGGGCTCAGACCAGGCCGGTTTCCCGAGCCAGATGGACGGCGCGGGAACGGCTGTCGACGCCCAGCTTGGTGAAGATGTGGGCCAGATGGGTCTTCACAGTCGCCTCTGTCACGAAAAGCTCCCGTGCCATCTCCTTGTTGCTGACGCCGGTGGCAAGCAACCGCAACACCTCGGTCTCCCGCTCGGTGAGTTTGGGCAACGGACGCCGCATTCCCCGCAGCACCCGGTCGGCCAGATCCGGGGCCAGCACCAGATCGCCCTTGGCCGCCCGGCCGATGGCCACGGCAATGTCATCAGGGTCGGCGTCCTTGAGGAGATATCCCGCCGCGCCCGCCTCCAATGCCCCCATGA
Organism: Parenemella sanctibonifatiensis; assembly: GCF_002250565.1. GTDB lineage: Bacteria > Actinomycetota > Actinomycetes > Propionibacteriales > Propionibacteriaceae > Parenemella > Parenemella sanctibonifatiensis. The sequence goes on along the minus strand of NZ_NMVJ01000006.1, from coordinate 692,781 downwards.
TCTCGGCGTCGCGGTCGAAGGTGGTGAGGATCAACACGGCCGGTGGCTGGGACAGCGCCCGCAGTGCCGCCGTGGTCTCGATGCCATCCATCCCTTCGCCGAGTCGCAGGTCACACAACACCACGTCGGGGGTGAGTTCTCGGCTCAGCGTGACCGCCTCTTCGCCGGTGCCGGTCTCGGCCACGACCGTGATCGCGTCGCTGGCCAGCACGGCTCGGAGGCCGCTCCGTACCACCGGATGGTCGTCGACGATGAGGATGCTGGTCATGAGCCCTCCTGATGAGCGCGGATGTCCGGGCTGGTGTGTTGGTGCTGGTCGTGGCCGGCACGGATCGGCAGGTGGATCGACAAGGCCGTGCCCTCGCCGGGGGTGCTCTCAATGTCGAGCCCGCCGCCCAACTCCCGCAGCCGCGATCGCATGAATCGCAGGCCGAAGCTGCCCGACGTCGAGCCACGCTGTTCCCAGGCCGCGACATCGAAACCGATCCCATCGTCAGTGATGTCGAGCCGCACTGAGTCCTCGGCATCGATCAGGCTGAGGACCACTCGATCGGCCCGGGCATGTAGCCGAACATTGGCCAGCGCCGACTGGGCGGTCCGCAACAGTGCGATCTCGACCTCGGCAGGCAACTTCGGCACCGTCGGCTCGACGTGCAGATCAGTGGCCAGACCGGACTGGTCGTGCACCCGGTCCAACAGCCGACGCAACGCGGCAGTCAGTGCGTCATCCTCCAACTCCGAGGGGGCCAGGGCGGCGACGATCCGGCGTACGTCGGCCAGACTCTCCCCGGCCAGCGACTCCAGCTGGTTCAGGGTTGTGGCGGCCTGAGGGTCCTGGCTGCGTCCGGCGCCGGCGTGGGCCAGCAGCCGGATCGACGACAACGACTGGGCGACAGTGTCGTGGAGGTCTCGCGAGATGCGGGTCCGTTCCGCAATCGCCCCGGACTGGCGTTCCGCAGCAGCGAGCTCGTCCTGGAGTTCGGACATGGTGCGGTGGGCCCGGGTCAGCGAGGCCAGCAATCGTTCGCGTTCATCGGCATCCCGCAGCAGCTGCAGATAGCCGCGGGAGACCGCGTACGCGAAGACACCCCCGATCAGCGGTCCGATGGCTCCGGCCCAGCTGGTGCCACCGTGGTGCAGCACCGGTGCCACCGCGGTGACCGTCAGGATCAGCAAGGAGAACGGGACGCCCCACCGGACTGGCAACAGGTGCCCGGCGAGCAGCCAGAGCAGGAAGGCGACCCAGACGAACTCGGCCGACACGGCGACGGCGACCCCCCACACCACCGCCAGCCCCAGCAGCCACACCACCACCAGCCGTTCGGTGACCTTGCCGCTGTGCAACCGACTCGGCAGGAAGGTGCCGGCAGTGTGCCAGGCCAGGATCGCGATGCCGCAGGCGATGGTGGCGAGAACATGATCGACACCCCGAGGCGGAGCTGCGTCAGCGGCGAGCAGGGTGCGAATCACGGCGATCGCGACCAACACCACCGCCAACACGTGCTGGCCGACCACCATCAAGGTGGTGATCGTGCTGGCACGTCCGGTCGCCGGCCCGCCGTGGGTCAGGGCACTGCGCACCAGGCTCAGCGACGGCTGGGTGTCGGCGCGGGCACTGTCGGGCATCAGTCGTGGGCGATGTCGATGACCACCCGGCGCGGATCATCGAGCACCGAGATTCGATAGCCGAGGTCACGGTCGAGTCCCAGATGCAGCAACTGCTGCCCCTCATAGGGGGACTCCAGTTGGATGCCACGCAGTACGCCACCCTCGCAGCCCAGTAGCGCCGGCGGCTCCCAGCCGTTCTCGGGGTTGGTGACACCGGTGATGACCACGGTCAGGAATCGGTCGCCAGCCACGTCGAGGCGTCGTCCCGAACCTGATTGGTACGCGCCGTCGGCGGGTTGGGCATGCCATTGCGTGCCGCCTTCGCCACGGTATTCGACCACCACTCGGTCGAAGCTTTCGTGTTGCCCGCAGCGCACCACCTCGGCCACGTGGGCGCCACCCGCCTCTGATCCGAATCCAGCCGATTCCGAGGGGCCAGTGGTGAACGGGGCACCGCTGGGAGCCTCGTCGGCCGGCGTGGACGCTGGCGGGCTGCTCGGGCTCGGTGCCGGCGATGGCCCGGTCGAGGTTGGCGTGGCCGAGCTGGCCGGACCGGCCGACGGCGTGGCGCTGGGCTGGAAGGTGGTGACATCGGGGCTGGTCGGCTCGACCGGTTCAGTCGGCGTGCCGCCGTCACAGCCTGCGATGCCACAGACCAAGGCCAGGGCGGCCAGCGCCGTACCGAGGCGGCGGGCCGGGGCCACCGAGAGCATCACCATGGACGAACGGTACCCCGGCAGCCGGCGGCGGGGACGAAACGGCTCGCACGCTCGGCGTGCACCTCCCTAGACTGACCCGGTACGTCGAACCAGAGGGGAGCCCATGTCAGGGCCGAACAAGACCGATGACCCGGTGGAGGTGAAGCCGCTGTCGACCGAGCAGGTCGAGGTGGCGGTGACCGAGGCGCTGATGGCTTTTGCCGCCGCCTCCACCATGGCGGAGTTGAAGCAAGCCCGTCTGGCTCACACGGGTGACCGGTCGGCGCTGGCGCTGGCCAACCGTGCGATCGGCGGACTGCCACCACAGGAACGCAAGGACGCCGGAAAGCAGATCGGCCAGGCCCGCGGACGGGTGAACCAAGCCCTCAAACAGCGTGAGGTCGAGGTCGGCGAGGCCGAACTGGCCGCCCGGCTGAAAGCCGAAGCCGTTGACATGACGGTGCCGGTCGGCGTCGCTCCGGTGGGAGCGATCCACCCGATCACCGGCATGATCGAGGAGGTCTCCGACATCCTGGTGGCGATGGGCTGGGAGATTGCCGAAGGTCCCGAGCTCGAAACCGAGTGGATGAACTTCGACGCCCTCAACCTGCCCGAGGACCACCCTGCCCGGGGGCTGTCCGACACCCTGTTCGTCGAGCCGGTGGACCACCACCTGCTGTTGCGTACGCAGACCTCCCCGGTCCAGATCCGGGCCATGCTGGAGCGTGATCTGCCCCTCTACGTCGCGTGTCCGGGCAAGGTCTTCCGGGCTGACCCCTTCGACGCCACCCATCTGCCGGTCTTCCACCAGGTCGAGGGCCTCGTGATCGACAAGGGCATCTCAATGGCCCACCTCAAGGGAGTGCTGGATCACCTGTCGACTGCATTGTTCGGCGAGGGCGTCCAGACCCGGTTCCGGCCCCACTACTTCCCGTTCACTGAGCCCAGTGCCGAGGTGGATGTGAAGTTTGAGCTCGCCGGGGCCGGCGACTCCGAGGGCTGGATCGAGTGGGGCGGCTGCGGTGTCGTCAACCCGCGGGTGCTGCAGGCCTGCGGCATCGATCCCGAGGTCTACAGCGGCTTCGCGTTCGGCATGGGCATCGAGCGGGCGATCATGTTCCGCAACGATGCCACCGACCTGCGTGACATGGTCGAAGGCGATGTCCGATTCCCCCGTTCTCTGCAAGGAGTGGCCCGATGAAGGCACCCGTCTCGTGGTTGCGTGAATGCGTCGCCCTGCCCGACTCGTTGACCACCGAACAGCTCCGCGACACCTTCGTCCGGCTCGGCATCGAGGTCGAGGACATCGCCACCGGCTCCGAGGTCACCGGTCCGGTCGTGGTCGGTCGAGTGCTGTCGCTGGTGCCGGAGGAACAGAAGAACGGCAAGACCATCAACTGGTGCACCGTCGATGTCGGCGCTGAGCACAACACACCGGCCTTCGGGCCGGACGGGGCCGACGGCCGGGGCATCGTCTGCGGCGCCCACAACTTCTCCGTCGGAGATCAAGTCGTGGTCGCGCTGCCCGGCTCGGTGCTGCCGGGCGATTTCGCCATCGCCGCCCGCAAGACCTACGGTCACCTCTCCGACGGCATGATCTGCGCCGCCGACGAGCTCGGTCTGCCTGATGACGGCAGCGACGGCATCATCGTCCTCAGCGAGGAACTGCTCGATGGCGCGGTGCCGGGCGATCCGGCGCTGCCGCTGCTGGGGGCTGACGAGGTCGTCTTCGACCTCGAGGTGACTCCCGACATGGCCCACTGCCTGTCCATCCGCGGCCTGGCCCGAGAGCTTGGGCAGGCGCTCCAGGTCTCCTTCACCGACCCGGTCGGACCGGACCCGGTGGCGGCGGACCTGGCGCCGGTCGAGGGTGCGATCCCGGTGAGCATCGAGGATCCCCGTTGCCGCCGCTTCGTCGCGCTGTCGGTGACTGGGATCGACCCCACCCGACCGACGCCGGCCTTCATGAGCCGTCGGTTGGCACAGTCGGACATCCGCTCGCTGTCCCTGCCGATCGACATCACCAACTACGTCATGCTCGAGCTCGGCAACCCGCTGCACGGTTACGACGCCGGCAAGTTGGCCGGGGGACTGGGCGTACGCGCTGCTCATGACGGGGAGACGCTGACCACGCTGGACGGCGCGGTACGCACGCTGGCCGCCGGTGACCTGGTGATCGTGGACGATTCCGGCCCGATCGGCCTGGCCGGGGTGATGGGCGGTGCCAGCACCGAGATGAGTGAGACCACCACCGACGTGGTGATCGAGGCAGCCGCTTTCGAACCGGCCTCGGTGTCGCGCACCGCGCGCACCGTCAAGCTCACCTCGGAGTCATCCAAGCGCTTCGAACGTGGCGTCGACCACGGCGCCTGTGTCGCTGCCGCCCGGCGCGCCGCTGAGCTGCTGGTGAGGTACGCCGGCGGCACCATCAGCCCGGAGGTCACCGTCGCCGGTGAGCCGGAGCCGATGCCCAGCACCACCTTCGGGGTGGATCTGCCGCAGCGGATCCTCGGTATGCCGGTGACCGCCGACCAAGTCGTGACGGCGCTGGAGGGAGCGGGGTGCACCGTCGCCCGCACCGGCGGCGAGATCACGGTCACGCCGCCGACGTGGCGTACCGATCTGGTGCAGCCCTATGACTATGTCGAGGAGGTCGGCCAGAAGGTCGGCCTGGAGAACATCGTCGGCATCCTGCCGCGGGCCAGCGGTGGCCGCGGCTACACCGCCCGGCAGCGGGCCCGGCGAGCGGTGGTGCACGCGCTGGCCGACCAGGGCTTCGTGGAGTTGCTGACGCTGCCGTGGCAGTCCGACCACGATCTCGACGTGCTCGGCGTGTCGGCGGCCGATCCGCGTCGCAACACGGTGCGGGTGGCCAACCCGCTCGCCGAGACCTCACCGGACCTGCGGTCCACGCTGCTGCCCGGGCTGCTGCGAGCGGCGCTGCGCAACACCAGCCGTGGCATCGATGACCTGGCGATCTTCGAGGTGGGCTCGGTCTTCCGGGCATCCGAGACCCCGGTGCCGGCGCCCCGGCCCAGTTTGGCCCAGCGGCCCAGCACTGCTGAGCTGGAGCAGCTCGCCGCCAGCGTGCCACCCCAGCCGACCCATCTGGGCGCGTTGCTGACGGGCGCCTGGGTGCCGGCACGGCCGGGCCAGCCGGCTCAACCGGCCACCTGGCAGCACGCTGTGGCCGCGGTTGAGGCGGTCGCTCGGACGCTGGGCCTCACGCTGACCCGCCAGAACGCGAGCCACGCACCCTTCCATCCGGGTCGCTGCGCCGAGTTCCGCCTCGGTGAGGTCGTGGTGGGCCATGCCGGCGAGCTCCACCCCAGCATGCTGGCTGATCTGAAGGCTCCCGAACGCGCCTGCGCGGCCGAGATCAACCTTGACCTGTTGTTGGCCCACGCCGATGCGATCGGCACCATCGCTGCGCTGTCGCCCCACCCGGTGGTCAAGGAGGACGTGGCGCTGGTGGTTGATGCCGGCACATCCGCGGCCGAGGTCGAGCGCGCCCTGGTCGCCGGTGCCGGCGAGCTGCTGGAGGAGATCCGGTTGTTCGACGTGTACGCCGGTGAGCAGTTGGGGGAGGGGAAGGTGTCGCTGGCATACGCGCTGCGATTCCGTGCCTCCGACCGCACGCTCAAGGACGCAGAGGTGGCGAAGGCCCGGGAGGCCGCGGTGGCAGAGGCCGCCCGGGTGACGGGCGCGACCCTGCGTACCTGAGTCACCGGGTGGGGCACCTGAACAGACTGGAATAACTATTCTAGTCATGGCATAGTTATGCCCATGACTGTGAAGGTGGCCATTGCCGGCTGCACCGGCTACGCGGGAGGCGAGCTGCTGCGGCTGCTCGCCCAACACCCCGAGGTGGAGGTGGGCGCGCTGACCGGGCGCAGCAGCGCCGGTGACCGCCTGGTCCAGCATCATCCGCAGCTGAGCGCGTACGCCGATCGGATCGTCGAACCCACCGAACTGGCCACGCTGCGAGGCCACGATGTCGTCTTCCTGGCGCTGCCGCATGGCGCCTCCGGGCCGCTGGCCGCCGAGCTCTCCCAGGACACCCTGGTCATCGACGCCGGTGCGGACTTCCGGCTGGAATCCAGCCAGGAATGGCAGGCCTTCTACGGCAGCCCCCATGCGGGCACCTGGCCCTACGGGATGCCGGAGCTGCCGGGCCAGCGCGAGGTGTTGGCCCAGACCCGGCGGGTCGCGGTGCCGGGATGCTTCCCGACCACCGCCACCTTGGCGCTGTTGCCGGCCGTCACCGCGCGCCTGGTCACGGGCGAGGATGTCGTCATCGTCGCGCCGACGGCACCGTCGGGCGCCGGCAAGGCTGCCAAGGCCCACCTGATGGCATCAGAACTGCTCGGTTCGGCCACCGCGTACGGGGTCGGTGGCGGTCACCGCCACAACCCCGAGATCCGGCAGAACCTACGCCGGCTTGGCGCCGCTGAGCCGACCGTCAGTTTCACCCCGGTGCTGGTGCCGATGTCGCGCGGCATCCTGGCCACCTGCACCGCCCCGTTGGCCAGTCCGACCACCGCGGACCAGGTCCGGCAGGCCTATCTCGAGGCGTACGCCGACGAGCCCTTCGTGCAGCTGCTGCCTGAGGGGCAGTGGCCCCAGACCCAATCGGCGCTCGGATCCAACATGTGCCAGGTGCAGGTGACCGTCGACGAGGCCGCCGGCCGGTTGGTGGCCATCGCCGCACTCGACAACCTCACCAAGGGCACCTCCGGGGCAGCCATCCAGTGCATGAATCTCGCGCTGGGACTGCCCGAGACCACCGGCCTGCACGGGCAAGGAGTAGCACCGTGACGACACCTCACGACGTGACAGCCACCGACGGGCCCCCGCTCGGTGTCACCAGCCCGGCTGGCTTCCGCGCCGCCGGCGTCACCGCCGGTCTCAAGCGGTCGGGACGCTCCGATCTGGCCGTTGTCCACAACATTGGGCCACGCCACGATGCCGCGGTCGTCCTCACCAGCAACCGGGTCGCCGCAGCGCCGGTGCACCTCACCCGCCAAGCTGTCGCCGATGGCGTCCTGCGGGCGATCGTGCTCAACTCGGGCGGTGCCAATGCCTGCACCGGTGAAGCCGGGATGGCAGATGCCCGTGCGATGGCTCAGGCCACCGCCACTGCCCTTGACCTGGCAGCCGACGACGTCGCCGTCTGCTCCACCGGCCTGATCGGTACCCGGTTGCCGATGGATCTGGTGTCGGCCGGCATCACGGACGCTTGCCGCACCCTCAGCGAGGATGGCGGCGCTGACGCGGCCCGGGCCATCATGACCACCGACACCAGGGCCAAGCAGGCCGGCCACCGTGCCGCGGCGGGCTGGACCATCGGCGCGATGGCGAAGGGCGCTGGCATGTTGGCGCCGGGCCTCGCAACCATGCTGGTGGTCATCACCACTGATGCGGTGGTGCCCGCCGAGATCGGCCAGCGCGCTCTGGCGGAGGCGACTCGGGTCACGTTCGACCGGCTGGATTCCGACGGCTGCATGTCGACCAATGACACCGTGGCGCTGCTGGCCAGTGGGGCCAGTGGGGAAGAGCCGCCGGAGTCGGAGTTCACCGCGGCGCTGACCGCGGTCTGCCATGACCTGGCCCAGCAACTGCTCAGCGATGCCGAGGGTGCCAGCCATGACATCGCGGTGACCGTCCGGGGCGCGATCAGCGAGGACGAGGCTGTCGTGGTCGCGCGCAGCGTGGCCCGGTCGAATCTGCTCAAGTGCGCCGTCTTCGGCAGCGACCCCAACTGGGGCCGGGTGCTCGCCAGCGTCGGCACCACCGACGCCACCTTCGACCCCGACCAACTCGACGTCAGCTTCAACGGCGTGAAGGTCTGTCGCGGCGGCGCCATCGGCGAGGACCGCTCGCTGGTGGACCTGAGCCCCCGCGCAGTGACCATCGACATCGAGCTGTACGCCGGTGACGCGAGCGCGACAGTGTGGACCAACGACCTGACCTATGACTACGTCAAGGAGAACGCGGAGTACTCCACATGAGGATCCGGACCCAGCATTCCACCGAGGAACAGGTCGCCAAGGCCTCCATCCTGATCGAGGCGCTGCCTTGGCTGGAGAGCTACGGTGGCAAGACCATCGTCGTCAAGTACGGCGGCAACGCCATGATCGACGACGACCTCAAGCGGGCCTTCGCCCAAGACGTGGTGTTCCTGCGGCGCTGCGGACTTCGACCCGTCGTGGTCCACGGCGGCGGTCCGCAGATCTCCTCGATGCTCAAGCGCCTGGGCATCGAGAGTGAGTTCCGCGGCGGCTTCCGGGTCACCACGCCTCAGGTGATGGAAGTGGTCCGGATGGTGCTGACCGGTCAGGTGGGCCGGGAGTTGGTCGGGCTGATCAACGAGCACGGCCCCTTGGCGGTGGGTCAGTCGGGTGAGGACGGCGGCCTGATGGTGGCCGAGCGGCGTACCGCCGAGGTGGACGGCGAACAGGTCGACCTCGGCCTGGTCGGCGATGTCACCCAGGTGCGGCCGTATGCGGTCCAGGACCTCATCGACGCCGGTCGGATCCCGGTGATCTCCAGCGTCGCACCCGACGTCAACGGTGTCATCCACAACCTCAACGCCGACACTGCCGCGGCAGCGATCGCCGAAGCGCTGGGTGCGGCTCGACTCGTCGCGCTGACCGATGTCGAGGGTCTGTACGCGGCCTGGCCCGACACCTCGACCACGATCGCCCAACTCACCGCCGACGAGCTCGATGAGATGTTGCCGAGCCTGGCCAGCGGCATGATCCCCAAGATGGAGGCCTGCTTGCGGGCGGTCCGTGGTGGCGTCGAACGGGCCACGGTCATCGACGGGCGCGTCAAGCATGCGCTGCTGCTGGAGATGTTCACGAACGAGGGCATCGGCACGATGGTCACCGCGGACGAACCCGGACCGGTGGTCCCCAGCCCCGTGGGCCCGGTCCAGACCGGCCCGCGCGTCGACGTGGCACGCCCGAGCTGAGTTTCCCGAACCCACTGAGAGAGGCCACCATGACGAATCCCGAAAACGCCCCAGTCGACCATGCGCCCCAGAATCTCGCTCCCGCGCAGCCCAGCCGGTATCGCCGGGTGCTGATGCACACCTTCCCCGAGCCGGCCCAGATCTTGGAGCGCGGCGAAGGGTGCTGGGTCTGGAGCCGCGGCGGCACTCGTTACCTGGATCTCTTCTCCGGCATCGCGGTCAACTCGCTGGGCCATGCGCACCCCGACATCGTTGCGGCGATCGGGCGCCAGGCAGGTCTGCTGATGCACGTCAGCAACCTGTTCACCACCGATGTCCAGGTGGCGTTGGCCGAGCGGCTGTCAACGATGGCCTCCGAACTCAACCCGACGCTGCCGGCCCGGACCTTCCTGTGCAATTCAGGAACTGAGGCCAATGAGGCCGCCTTCAAGCTGACCCGCCTCACCGGACGTACCAAGATCGTGGCGATGGAGGGCAGCTTCCACGGCCGCACCATGGGGGCGCTCGCGCTCACCCACACACCGAAGTATCGGACTCCCTTCGAGCCACTGCCCGGCGAGGTGAGCTTCGTCCCGTACGGCGACCTGGCTGCCCTCGCGGCAGCCGTCGACGACCAGACCGCGGCCGTGGTGCTGGAACCGATTCAGGGTGAGAACGGTGTGGTGGTGCCACCGGAGGGTTACCTGGCCGGCGTTCGCGAGGTGTGCGATCGCACCGGGGCGCTCATGTGGGTCGACGAGGTCCAGACTGGCATCGGCCGTTGCGGCAGCTGGCTGCTGAGCGTGGGGCAGGGGGTCCAGCCCGACGTCATCACGCTCGCCAAGGGCCTGGGTGCGGGCTTCCCCGTCGGCGCCTGCATTGGCGTCGGCCGTGCCGCGGAGCTCTTCGAGCCCGGCGCCCACGGGACCACCTTCGGTGGCAATCCGCTGGCTGCGACAGTGGCGCTGACGACCTTGGCGGTCATCGACGAGGACGGTCTGCTGGTGGCGGCCCGGGAACGTGGCGCGCAGCTGCGTGAGGGGGTGCTGGCGCTGCAGCATCCAGGAATTGCCGGCGTACGCGGTGCGGGCCTGCTGCTCGGTATCGAACTGACCGGTGAATGGGCCGAGCGTGGCTCCGCCGTGGCTGCCGCAGCGTTGGCGGCGGGGTTCATCATCAACGCCCCCCGTCCGTCCGTGCTTCGGCTGGCGCCCTCCCTGGTGGTGACCCCGGAGCAGATCGACAGCTTCGTGACAGCGCTGCCGGACCTGCTCGACGCAGCCCGGGGCTGACATGGTGCGGCTCAGCAAGACTGCCCGCCAGCAACGGATCATTGACCTGCTGGTCAACGAAGTGATCGGTTCGCAGGCCGAACTCGCCCAGCGACTCGCCGACGAGGGCGTCGAGGTGGCCCAGCCGACGCTGTCCAAGGACCTGCTCGAGGTCGGCGCGGTCCGGATCCGACGCGCGGACGGTCAGCAGGCGTACGCCGTGCCGGGCGAGGGCGGCGACCGCTCGTTGACCTCGGGGGAGCGGGGCCGACTGAGCGGCAAGCTGGCCCGGCTGTGTCAGGAACTGTTGGTGTCGGCCCAGTCGGTGGGCAACCAGGTGATCCTGCGTACGCCGCCGGGCGCTGCGCAGTACCTCGCCTCCACGATCGACCGTGCCGAGCTGCCCGAGGTGCTCGGTACGATCGCCGGGGACGACACGATTCTGTTGGTCGGACGTGACCCGGCAGCTGGTCCAGCACTGGTGGAATGGTTCGCCGGCCACCTGCGGACCGATGTCGCCGAACGTTGACAGATCTGAGAGGGAGACGATGAGCCACAGCGGTGCAGGGAGCCACGAAGCCGGACGCCTGTGGGGTGGCCGGTTTGCCGGCGGTCCCAGCGAGGTGATGGCTGAATTGTCGCGCTCCACCCAGTTCGACTGGCGGCTGGCGCGGGTCGACATCGCCGGTTCTCGGGCCCACGTCGGTGCACTGCATCGGGCCGGTTTGCTGCGGGACGAGGAACGCGAGGCGCTGCTGGCCGGGCTGGATGACCTGGCGGCCGCTGTCGTCACAGGTGAGTTCACCGCCACCCCTGAGGACGAGGACGTCCACGGTGCCCTGGAACGAGGTCTGATCGGCATCGTCGGGCCCGAACTCGGTGGACGGCTGCGCGCCGGCCGCTCCCGCAACGACCAGATCGCGACCCTGGTGCGGCTCTATCTGCGCGACGAGTTGTCGCAGTTGGCGCAGCGCCTCGGTGAGCTGGTCACGACGCTCGCCGACCGGGCCGAGGAGCATCGGCAGGCCGTGATGCCGGGCCGTACTCATCTTCAACATGCGCAGCCGGTGCTGCTGGCCCACCATCTGCTGGCCCATGCCTGGCCGTTGGTGCGCGATCTCGATCGGATTGGCAACCTGCAGCGCCGACTCGGGCTGAGTCCGTACGGATCAGCGGCGCTGGCGGGTACCTCGCTCGGCCTCAACCCGCAGCTGGTCGCCGCCGACCTGGGCTTCCGCGACAGCGTGCCGAACTCGATCGATGGCACCGCGGCACGTGACCTGGTCGCGGAGGCGGCCTGGATTCTGGCCCAAGTGGGCGTGGACCTGTCCCGACTGAGCGAGGACGTGATCCTGTGGTGCACCCACGAGTTCGGCTTCGCACGGCTGGATGATGCCTGGTCGACCGGGTCCAGCATCATGCCCCAGAAGAAGAATCCTGACGTGGCGGAGTTGGCCCGTGGCAAGGCCGGTCGGCTGATCGGCAACCTGTCCGGGTTGCTGGCCACGCTCAAAGGCCTTCCGCTGGCGTACAACCGGGACCTGCAGGAGGACAAGGAGCCGGTCTTCGACGGCTTGGACCAGCTGCGGATCCTGGTGCCGGCGGTGACCGGCATGATGGCCACCCTGACCTTCGACGAGGCGCGGATGGCTGACCTGGCGCCGCGAGGATTCTCGTTGGCCACCGACATGGCGGACTGGTTGGTACGCCAGCGGGTTCCGTTCTCCCGCGCCCATGACATTGCCGGCAAGGCGGTCAGCTACTGCGAGCAGCGCGATCTGGAGTTGTCGGACCTCACCGGTGAGCAACTGGCTGAGGTGGCTCCCGAACTGACCCCCGATGTACGCGCGGTGCTCACCGTCGAAGGATCGGTCGCGGCCCGCAACGGCCGTGGTGGCACCGCACCCGGCCAGGTCGTGGCCCAGCTGGCCGAGATCCGCGATGAGGTGGCGCGACTGCTGCCGATGGCGGCGCTGCCCGAACCCGACGACCGCAACTGACCAGGGGGCGGGCGATCGAGTGCGATGGGTCACAGCGGCCCCGTCACCCGGAATTGTCCGGCGACTGCGGCGCCGATGCGGCAAGATGGACTGCGTCCGGTGGTGTGCGATGGCCGTCGCACGCACTGTTTCTTCCGACCGGGCGGATGAGGAGTTGTCGTGAACGGTGTACTGGATGAGCTGAAGTGGTCCGGGCTGTTGGCCCAGAGCACCGATGAGGAGGCGCTGTCGGCGCACCTCGACAGCGGACCAGTCACCTTCTATGTCGGCTTCGACCCCACCGCGCCAAGCATCCACATGGGCAACTTGGTCCAGCTGATCGTTGCCCGCAAACTTCAGGCAGCCGGTCACCGACCGCTGCTGCTGGTCGGTGGCTCGACCGGTCTGATCGGCGACCCCAAGGAGGGTGGCGAGCGGACCATCAACACCCGCGAGGTGGTCGCCGAATGGGTGGAGAAGATCCGCTCCCAGGTCAGCCGGTTCGTCGAGATGGACGGGCCGGCGGGCGCCCAGTTGGTCAACAACCTGGACTGGACCGCCGAGATCAACGTCATCGACTTCCTGCGTGACACCGGCAAGCACTTCCCGGTGAACCGGATGCTGGCCCGCGACGTGGTCGCCAAGCGCCTCGAGTCGGGCATCTCCTACACCGAGTTCAGCTACGTGTTGCTGCAGGCGCTCGACTACCGCGAACTTTTCCGCCGCCATGGCTGCACCCTGCAGACCGGCGGCTCGGACCAGTGGGGCAACATCACGGCCGGGGTGGAGTTGATCCGCCGCAGTGAAGGGGAACGGGTCCACGCGCTGTCGACGCCGCTGCTGACGAAGGCTGATGGCACCAAGTTCGGCAAGACGGAGCAGGGCACGGTCTGGTTGGACCCCGAGCGCACCAGCCCGTACGCCTTCCACCAGTTCTTCCTGAACGTCGAGGACGTCAAGGTCATCGAGTACCTCAAGGTCTTCGGTAACCGCAGTCGCGAGGAAGTCACCGAGTTGGACCGCGCCAACCAGGAAGAGCCGTTCAAGCGTGCGGCCCACCGGGCGTTGGCTGATGACGTGACCGATCTGGTCCACGGACGCGAGGAGCGGGAGGCTGCCACCCAAGCAGCTGCGGCGATCTTCGGACGTGAGGAGCTGAGCACCCTTCCGGAGTCGATGCTGTCGGCCGTTGCCAAGGAAGTCGGGGGCGGCGTCCTCGATGCCGGAGCGGATCTGCCCACCCCGGTCGACCTCCTGCCGGCCGGGGGAGTGGTGGACTCCAAGGGAGCTGCCCGTCGCGCCGTGAAGGAGGGCGGGGCGTACCTGAACAACACCAAGGTCGAGCCCGACCGCGGTGAGGATCCCATCGGTCCCGAGGACCTGCTGCACGGCCGTTTCGTCGTCGTACGCCGGGGCCGCAAGACCGTCGGTGTGGTCGAACTGCGCCGTTGACGCGCCGCGTCCGGGGTCGATTTGACCCGACCCCGGACCCCGTGTACTTTTATGTCTCGCCCCACCGGAGAGCAAGGACGAGGTCACTGACCGAGGCCGGCGCCACAGGGGCCAACCCACCAACTTGGTAGCGGCGAGGTGTGTGTCCAATGAGGACCCACTGAGGGCCGGTGCGGAGCTATGTGAGTTGACCAGGACCCCAAGATCCCGGATTTGACCGGGGCAGGGACACCGGGTAATGTTCATCTGGTCGCCGCAGGGCGGCCAGCAAGAACAAGAGCAAGACCGAAGGGTTCTCCACCGGCGATCTGATCGCCAGGCGAGCCCCTCACAACAACTGAATCGGGAATGATCACCTGAGGGAGATCCACTGGCCAGCTGGCCACGGATGGAACCAGGTACGGTCGCTCAGAGAGGCAAAACAAGCCGATTTGACACCGACAGATCACCTCGGTAATGTTGTTCGAGTTGCCCCAAGCAGAAGCGAAAGCCGAAGCGCGGTGTGCACCCGAAACTTGAGAACTCAACAGTGTGCTTAAAAGTCAATGCCAAATAATGCACGAAAATAACCCCGTGCTCTGGCAGATCCGGCGATTTCCGTCGGTGACGACAGAGGACGGTTCCTTTGATGAATATTTGGATCCAGCAATGGATCTCAAGTCAGTCATCAAACACAAAGTTGAAGGTTAACACCTAAAAATTTTCAACGGAGAGTTTGATCCTGGCTCAGGACGAACGCTGGCGGCGTGCTTAACACATGCAAGTCGAACGGTGACGATGGAGCTTGCTCCATCTGATCAGTGGCGAACGGGTGAGTAACACGTGAGCAACCTACCCTTGACATCGGGATAAGCGATCGAAAGAACGTCTAATACCGAATACCAGCTCGGCGGGCATCCGCTGAGCTTGAAAGCTCCGGCGGTCATGGATGGGCTCGCGGCCTATCAGCTTGTTGGTGAGGTAACGGCTCACCAAGGCTTCGACGGGTAGCCGGCCTGAGAGGGCGACCGGCCACACTGGGACTGAGATACGGCCCAGACTCCTACGGGAGGCAGCAGTGGGGAATATTGCACAATGGGCGCAAGCCTGATGCAGCAACGCCGCGTGCGGGATGACGGCCTTCGGGTTGTAAACCGCTTTCAGCAGGGACGAAGCGAAAGTGACGGTACCTGCAGAAGAAGCACCGGCCAACTACGTGCCAGCAGCCGCGGTGATACGTAGGGTGCAAGCGTTGTCCGGAATTATTGGGCGTAAAGAGCTTGTAGGCGGTTTGTCGCGTCGGATGTGAAAACTCAGGGCTTAACCCTGAGCGTGCTTTCGATACGGGCAGACTAGAGGAAGTTAGGGGAGAACGGAATTCCTGGTGGAGCGGTGGAATGCGCAGATATCAGGAGGAACACCAGTGGCGAAGGCGGTTCTCTGGGACTTTCCTGACGCTGAGAAGCGAAAGCATGGGGATCAAACAGGCTTAGATACCCTGGTAGTCCATGCCGTAAACGGTGGGCACTAGGTGTGGGACTCATTCCACGAGTTCCGTGCCGTAGCTAACGCATTAAGTGCCCCGCCTGGGGAGTACGGCCGCAAGGCTAAAACTCAAAGGAATTGACGGGGGCCCGCACAAGCGGCGGAGCATGCGGATTAATTCGATGCAACGCGAAGAACCTTACCTGGGTTTGACATATACCGGAAACGCCTGGAGACAGGCGCCCCCTTGTGGTCGGTATACAGGTGGTGCATGGCTGTCGTCAGCTCGTGTCGTGAGATGTTGGGTTAAGTCCCGCAACGAGCGCAACCCTCGTCCTATGTTGCCAGCGGATAATGCCGGGGACTCATAGGAGACTGCCGGGGTCAACTCGGAGGAAGGTGGGGATGAGGTCAAGTCATCATGCCCCTTATGTCCAGGGCTTCACGCATGCTACAATGGCAGGTACAATGGGCTGCGAAACCGCAAGGTCAAGCGAATCCCAAAAAGCCTGTCTCAGTTCGGATTGGGGTCTGCAACTCGACCCCATGAAGTCGGAGTCGCTAGTAATCGCAGATCAGCAACGCTGCGGTGAATACGTTCCCGGGCCTTGTACACACCGCCCGTCAAGTCATGAAAGTCGGTAACACCCGAAGCCGGTGGCCCAACCCTTGTGGAGGGAGCCGTCGAAGGTGGGACTGGTAATTAGGACTAAGTCGTAACAAGGTAGCCGTACCGGAAGGTGCGGCTGGATCACCTCCTTTCTAAGGAGCCTTTTGGCAGCCGGCTCATCACTGGCTGTCCAATGTTCAGTTCCAGAGCAAACGTCTCTGGCTGAGCAGGCACCGGAATGTGGAACATTGACCATTAAGCTCGAGCGACTCACCTCGTCCAGTACAACCTGCTTGCAGGAGTGGAACGATGAAGCGAGAAGGTCGAGCCCAGGCACACTGTTGGGTCCTGAAGGGTCGGTTGCTCAGCAACAACTCTTCTAGCGGATCACGATGAGTCACTGAGGTGATGAGTCCAGATACCGCCCGTATCTTGAGAACTATACAGTGGACGCGAGCATCTTTGTAGTAATAACAAGCTACTAAGGGCAATCGGTGGATGCCTAGGCACCAAGAGCCGATGAAGGACGTTGTAACCTGCGATAAGCCACGGGGAGCTGGTAAACAAGCTTCGATCCGTGGATCTCCGAATAGGGAAACCTCGAAACACCGGAGGCAAGTCCGGCGACCTCTACCTGAACACATAGGGTAGTTGGAGGGAACGTGGGGAAGTGAAACATCTCAGTACCCACAGGAAGAGAAAACAACCGTGATTCCGTAAGTAGTGGCGAGCGAACGCGGAAGAGGCCAAACCATAGTTGTGTGATAGCTGACAGGCGTTGCAGCTATGGTGTTGAGGGGCCGCTCCGACCAGGCTGTCAATTGGTCAAGGAGTCAAAAATGATTGAAAAAGTCGAAGTGTCCTGGGAAGACACGGCAAAGACGGTAACACCCCGGTAGACGTAATTCAATCACTCCTGAGCGTTACCCCAAGTAGTACGGAACCCCTGAAATTCCGTACGAATCTGGCGGGACCACCCGCTAAGCCTAAATACTCCTTGGTGACCGATAGCGGACCAGTACCGTGAGGGAAAGGTGAAAAGTACCCCGGGAGGGGAGTGAAATAGTACCTGAAACCGATTGCCTACAATCCGTCGGAGCGAAAGTGACGGCGTGCCTTTTGAAGAATGAGCCTGCGAGTTAGTGGTATGTGGCAAGGTTAACCCGTGTGGGGAAGCCGTAGCGAAAGCGAGTCCGAACAGGGCGATTGAGTCGCATGCTCTAGACCCGAAGCGGAGTGATCTATCCATGGCCAGGGTGAAGCGACGGTAAGACGTCGTGGAGGCCCGAACCCACTTCAGTTGAAAATGGAGGGGATGAGCTGTGGATAGGGGTGAAAGGCCAATCAAACTCCGTGATAGCTGGTTCTCCCCGAAATGCATATAGGTGCAGCGTCACGCGTTTCTTACCGGAGGTAGAGCACTGGATGGTTGAGGGGGCCCAACAGCTTACCAACATCAACCAAACTCCGAATGCCGGTAAGTGAAGCGTGGCAGTGAGACTGCGGGGGATAAGCTTCGTAGTCGAGAGGGAAACAGCCCAGATCACCAGCTAAGGCCCCAAAGAGATTGCTAAGTGGAAAAGGATGTGGAGTTGCGGAGACAACCAGGAGGTTGGCTTGGAAGCAGCCACCCTTGAAAGAGTGCGTAATAGCTCACTGGTCAAGTGATTCTGCGCCGACAATTTAGCGGGGCTCAAGCAATCCGCCGAAGCTGTGGCATCCAGTTTTCTGGATGGGTAGGGGAGCGTTGTGTATGCGATGAAGCGGCGGGGTGACCCAGCCGTGGAGAGTACACAAGTGAGAATGCAGGCATGAGTAGCGAATGACGGGTGAGAAACCCGTCCGCCGAATATCCAAGGGTTCCAGGGTCAAGTTAATCTGCCCTGGGTTAGTCGGGACCTAAGGCGAGGCCGACAGGCGTAGTCGATGGACACCGGGTTGATATTCCCGAGACCGGCGAAACAACAACCCTGCCGAGGCGAGTGATGCTAAGCATGGAAGGCTCCGGACGTCTTCGGACTGAACGAGCTGACTCTGCGAACCAATCTTGTATTAGGCAAGCTGCGGAGGGACGCAGGAAGGTAGCCCATCCCGGTTATGGTAATACCGGGTCAAGTGCGCAGGGCGTGGTGTAGGCAAATCCGCACCACACAAGCCCGAGGCATGACGTGTCCTTTGACCATTGGTCATTGTGTATGGGTAATCCTATGCTGCCTAGAAAATCTTCGTGAGCGAGTTGTTAGCCGCCCGTACCCTAAACCGACACAGGTGGATAGGTAGAGAATACCAAGGCGATCGAGATAATCGTGGTGAAGGAACTCGGCAAAATACCCCCGTAACTTCGGAATAAGGGGGGCCCAATTTGTGACCACACTTGCTGTGTGAGCATTGCGGGCCGCAGAGACCAGGGGGAAGCGACTGTTTACTAAAAACACAGGTCCGTGCCAAGTCGAAAGACGATGTATACGGACTGACTCCTGCCCGGTGCTGGAAGGTTAAGGGGACGCGTTAGCTTCGGCGAAGCGCTGAACTTAAGCCCCAGTAAACGGCGGTGGTAACTATAACCATCCTAAGGTAGCGAAATTCCTTGTCGGGTAAGTTCCGACCTGCACGAATGGAGTAACGACTTCCCCGCTGTCTCCACCACGAACTCGGCGAAATTGCACTACGAGTAAAGATGCTCGTTACGCGCAGCAGGACGGAAAGACCCCGGGACCTTTACTATAGTTTGGTATTGGTGATCGGTACAACTTGTATAGGATAGGTGGGAGACTTTGAAGCAGCCACGCCAGTGGTTGTGGAGTCAATGTTGAAATACCACTCTGGTTGTTCTGGTTATCTAACCTAGGTCCGTTATCCGGATCAGGGACAGTGCCTGATGGGTAGTTTGACTGGGGCGGTCGCCTCCCAAAAAGTAACGGAGGCGCCCAAAGGTTCCCTCAGCCTGGTTGGCAATCAGGTGTTGAGTGTAAGTGCACAAGGGAGCTTGACTGTGAGAGAGACATCTCGAGCAGGGACGAAAGTCGGGACTAGTGATCTGACGGTGGCATGTGGAAGCGCCGTCACTCAACGGATAAAAGGTACCCCGGGGATAACAGGCTGATCTTGCCCGAGCGTCCATAGCGACGGCATGGTTTGGCACCTCGATGTCGGCTCGTCGCATCCTGGGGGTGGAGTCGCTCCCAAGGGTTGGGCTGTTCGCCCATTAAAGCGGCACGCGAGCTGGGTTTAGAACGTCGTGAGACAGTTCGGTCCCTATCCGCTGCGCGCGTAGGAGTCTTGAGAAGAGCTGTCCTTAGTACGAGAGGACCGGGACGGACGAACCTCTGGTGTGCCAGTTGTTCCACCAGGAGCACGGCTGGTTGGCTACGTTCGGAAGTGATAACCGCTGAAAGCATCTAAGCGGGAAGCACGCTTCAAGATGAGGGCTCCCAACTAGTAAGGCCCCCGGTAGACCACCGGGTTGATAGGTCGGATGTGGAAGTGCAGCAATGCATGGAGCTGACCGATACTAATAGGCCGAGGGCTTGTTACTACAAAGATGCTACGCGTCCACTGTATGGTTCCCGAGTTGCGGTCGGGATCCGATCACAACTCCATAGAGTTTCGGTGATCATTGCGAAAGGGAAACACCCGGCTCCATTCCGAACCCGGAAGTTAAGCCTTTCAGCGCCGATGGTACTGCAGGGGGGACCCTGTGGGAGACTAGGTCGTCGCCGGACATTTACAACACCCTTGGGGCGGTCAGCAATGGCCGCCCCAAGGGTGTTTTTTGCGTTCTGGGGCGGATGATGTGGTCACCAGGTAGCCGCCGCTGACAGGTGGCGGGCCGGCGGCAGGTGCTGCCGGGATGAAATGATGAGATTGAGCTGGACAGTACGAGGAGTAGAGGTCAGATGAGCGAGTCAGATCACGAAGGGGAGCGCCGGCGGTCTGGTGCGGGTGCTGGTGGGTCCGGCGATCAACGTGGATCGTCCGGGGCGCGTCCCCGTGGGCGTGGGGATGGCTCTGCTGGGCAACCTGATGGTCGTGGCTCACGCGACGACCGCGACCGCAAGCCCTATGGCGAGCGGGGCCGCAAGCCGTTTGGTGATCGTGACCGTCAGCCCTACGGCGATCGCGACGGTCAGCCTTATGGCGATCGTGATCAGCGTTCCTTCGGTGACCGCGGTCGTGATGAGCGTCGCGAAACTCGGGACGGCCAGGATCGGGATCGTAAGCCCTATGGCGACCGCGACCGCAAGCCCTACGGTGACCGCGACCGCAAGCCCTACGGTGACCGCGACCGCAAGCCCTACGGCGATCGTGATCAGCGTTCCTTTGGTGACCGTGGACGTGATGAGCGTCGCGGGCCCCGCGAGGGCCAGGATCGGGATCGTAAGCCCTATGGCGACAGGGACCGCAAGCCGTTTGGTGATCGTGACCGTCAGCCCTACGGCGATCGTGATCGTAAGCCTTATGGCGATCGTGATCAGCGTTCCTTTGGTGACCGCGGTCGTGATGAGCGTCGCGGACCTCGCGAGGGCCAGGATCGGGATCGTAAGCCCTATGGCGACCGCGACCGTAAGCCGTACGACGGTCGCGACCGTAAGCCTTATGGCGATCGCGATCAGCGTTCCTTTGGTGACCGCGGTCGCGATGAGCGTCGCGGACCTCGCGACGGCCAGGACCGCGACCGTAAGCCCTACGGCGACCGCGACCGTAAGCCCTACGGCGACCGCGACCGTAAGCCCTACGGCGACCGCGACCGTAAGCCTTATGGCGATCGTGATCAGCGTTCCTTTGGTGACCGCGGTCGCGATGAGCGTCGCGGACCTCGCGACGGCCAGGACCGCGACCGTAAGCCCTACGGCGACCGCGATCAGCGTTCCTTCGGTGACCGCGACCGTAAGCCCTACGGCGACCGCGACCGTAAGCCTTATGGCGATCGTGATCAGCGTTCCTTTGGTGACCGCGGTCGCGATGAGCGTCGCGGACCTCGCGACGGCCAGGACCGCGACCGTAAGCCCTACGGCGACCGCGATCAGCGTTCCTTCGGTGACCGGGGTTCTTTTCGGGAGCGAGGGCGTACGCCGGACCGCGATGATGACCGATTCCAGGGGGAGGAGGAGTTCGCCTTCCGGCCCGGTCGGATGCCTGCCGAGAACGAACCAGAAACGCCCACTGAGGTTGACCTGAAGGCCCTGCCGCTACCCGTGCGCGCGGAGCTGCGGGGGTTGTCGGCTTCGTTGGCCGATGCCGTGGGCGCCCACCTGGTGGCCGCCGGTGAACTGATCGAGGTCGACCCGGAGTTGGCGCATCGCCACGCCGAGGCGGCTCGTCGCCGTGCACCCCGGCTCCCGGTGGTGCGCGAAGCGGTGGCGGAGACCGCGTACGCGGCTGGTGAGTTCGAGGCTGCGCTGGCCCAGTTCCGGGCGCTGCGCCGCATGAGCGGGAATGATTCCCTGCTGATTCTGATCGCCGACTGCCAGCGTGGCACCGGTGATCCCCAAGGCGCGCTGCGTACCGTCAAGGAAGCCTCAGCTGTAGAGCTCTCGGCGGAGGACGCCGTCGAGCTGCAGTTGGTCGCGGCCGGAGTGCGCGAGGACCTCGGCCAGGTCGCGGAGGCGGAACGTGTCCTACGCCAGGAGATCACTCGACTCGGCAGCAAGGGGCCGCAGCTGAGCCGGGCTCGGCTGCAGATGGCGTACGCCGGGCTGCTCGAGCGTCACGGCAACGCCGAAGCCGCCCGCGCTCACTACGTTTCCGCTCGGTCGCTGGATCCACAGGACCTCACCGGCGCCGCGGAACACCTCGACGCGCTCGACGGTGTCGTGGTGGACCTCAACTTTGACGAGCCAGAGGAACCGGTCGAAGCGGACAACCCTGAGGCCGCTGAGCTGACGGGGGCCCCTACGGCTGCTGACGAGGTTGCCGCCTCAGCTGAGGAGGCCGCACCGGCCGATCCGCCTGTGCCCACTGACGATGCTGTGTCCACTGACGATGCTGTGTCCACTGACGACGCCGCGTCCACTGACGATTCCGCCTCCGGTGATGTCGCAGACTCCTCGGATGATGACGAGTCCGTCGTTGACGCCACGGCTACCGACGATGCAGCTGGTACGGGTGACGCCACCACCGATCCCGGGGAGAACTGATGTCTTTTGCTGACCGCTACGACGTGGCGCTGTTCGATCTGGATGGGGTGGTGTACCTCGGTCCGCAGGCCGTCACCGGGGCGCCGGAGGCGATCAGCCAGTTGCGTGAACACGGCGTACAGATTGGTTTCGTCACCAACAATGCGGCCAGGTCACCGGAGGCCGTCGCCGCGCACCTCACCGAGCTCGGCGTCACCGCCACCGCCGATGAGGTGATCAGCTCGGCGCCTGTCACGGTGGGTCTGATGGCCGAGCGGTTCCCGGCCGGATCCAAGGTGTTGGTCGTCGGCACCGACAACCTGGCCGAGCAACTGACCGCCGTTGGCCTCACCCCGGTCCGGAGTGCCGAGGACGCGCCGGTCGCGGTGGTGCAGGGGTACAACAATGACCTCGACTGGCGCAGCCTCGACGAGGCAGCACTGGCCATCGCCGCGGGTGCGGTCTGGTACGCCACCAATGGCGACCTGACCCGACCCACCGAACGTGGACTGGTGCCGGGCAACGGTGCTGCGGTGGCGGCCTTGGCCGCAGCCGTGGAGCCCGATCCGATTGTCATCGGAAAGCCCCACCCGCCGCTCCTGCTGGCCGCCCTGGAACGCTTCGGCACCGAGCCCAGCCGGGCCGTCTTCGTCGGTGACCGGCTCGACACCGACATCCAGGGCGCCGTGGCGACCGGAATGGATTCGCTGCTGGTCTTCACCGGCACCCACGGTAAACAGGACCTGCTGACTGCGGCCGCGGATCGGCGCCCCAGCCTCATTGGGGCCGGAATCGCGACCCTGCTCAGTGAGTATCAGGTGACTGTCGAGGTCGACCGGGCCACGGTTGGTGCTGCCAGCGCCGACATCAACGGCTCCGAACTGAGGTGGTCGGCCGACCTGGACAGCGAGGACGGTCAGTACGACCTGCTCCGGGCAGCGCTGCCGCTGGCCTGGGCCGCGGCCGACCGCGGTCACATGGTGGATCCGGCCCCGCTGGCGGCAGCGCTCGATAAGCTGCGCTGACCTGTTTGTTGACCCGGTAGGAGATCACACGTGCGCGCATCAGCCGACGCCCAGCAGACACACGAGCGTGAGGAGACCAGCACCGCCACCGACGTTGCCCTGGTTGCGGTCTTCGCTGCGCTGTTGGCCGCGCTGTCGCTGATGCCGCCGATCCCGGTCGGGGCCGCCGGCGTACCGATCACCCTGCAGACCCTGGCTGTCGCGCTGGCCGCCATGGTGCTCGGCCCGTGGCGCGGCGCCGCGGCAGTGGGGTTGTATCTGGTGGTCGGCCTGGTCGGCCTGCCTGTCTTCGCCGGTGGCGCAGCGGGGGTGGCGGTGCTGGCGAAGCCCTCGGCCGGCTACCTCCTCAGCTTCCCGCTGGCAGCCATCATCATCGGCCTGCTGTCCCGCCGCGCGCTGCGCTCCCGGCATCGCAGCTGGCGGTACGCCTTGCTGGTGCTGTCAGGACTTGCCGGCAGCTTCTTGGTGGTCCACCCGCTCGGCATCGTCGGCATGGTCGCCAACGCCGACCTGTCCTGGACCGCCGCAGCCCTCGCAGACATGCTCTACTGGCCCGGCGACGTCATCAAAAATCTGGCGGCCGGCGCCATCGCGGCCTCGGTGCACGCCGCCTTCCCGCGGCTGCTGCCCCGGCATGCCTCCCGCCGCGCTGCCGCTGGTGCCTGAGCACGGTCTCGAATTCGCCGACGTCCAAGTATTCGCCCAGGTGGGCGAGGCGCGGCGAACCATCCTGGGCCCCCTCAGTCTGCAGCTCACCGAGCACCGGATATGTCTCGTCGGCGCCAACGGTTCCGGCAAGTCAACCCTGCTCCGACTGGGCAACGGGCTGGTCCGGCCCGACACCGGCACCGTCACGGTGGCCGGACGTCCGGCGTACCGACAGCGGGACCGGGTTGGCTTCCTGTTCGCCGACCCACTGGCGCAACTGATCATGCCGACGGCTCGCCAGGACATCGAGCTGTCACTGCGACGCCGCATCCGCTCAGCCGAGCAGCGCCGAGCCGCGGCCGAGGACTGGCTTGATCGGCTCGGCCTGCTCCGGCTGGCCGACCAGTCCGTCCACGACCTCTCCGGCGGCGAACGCCAACTCGTCGCCCTGACCGCAGTGCTGGCCAGCGAACCCGAGATCCTGCTCTGCGACGAACCGACCACGCTGCTGGATCTGCGCAACCGCACCGCACTGCTGCAGCGTCTTGCTGACTTGCCCCAACAACTCATCATCGCCACCCATGACCTGGACCTCGCTGCCCAGTCCGACCGGGTCATCGTGCTCGACCAGGGCACCGTGATCGTCGATGGGCCGCCGGAGCCGGCGATCGCGACCTACCGCGACTACAGCGCAGGCCAACCGTGACAACCAGCTCGGGCCAGCACATCTTCGGGCAGTACCGACCCGGGAACACGGTGTGGCACCGAATCCCCGCCGGGGTGACGATGGCGCTGGCGATCCTGGTGCCGCTGCTGGCGGTGTTGGTACAGCGGTGGTGGCTGAGCGCGCTGGTGGCGCTGCTGATGCTGACCGCCGTCGCCTCGTTGCCGGGCCGCGCCTGGCCGCTGCTGCGGATGCCCACCGGCCTGGTGATTCTGTCCGCGGCACTGGTGTGCTACCACGCCTGGCTCGGTCAGGGCTGGCTCACTGGCGTGGTGCTGGCGGTCAACCTGCTGTGCTGCTTGTACGCCAGCCGGATCGTCCTGACCACGATCCCGGTGCCGGTGATGGTGGATCAGATCGAGAGCGCGGTTGGCGTGCTGGCTCGACTGCCGCTGCTGGGCCGAGTGCTGAATCCCCGCCAGGTCGCGATGGCAGTGGCACTGATGCTGCGCAGCATCCCCGAACTGATCGGTTCGGTGCAGCGGGTTCGCGACGCCGGGCGGGCGCGCGGCGTACGCATGGGACCGGTGCGGCTGGTCACCCCGGTCGTCATCGACGCCGTTGCGTTGGCCCATCGCTCCGGTGAGGCATTGGTGGCGCGCGGCCTGCTGGTCGACGAGCGCAGACAGTCCGAGCGGATACCATCCCACCATGACTGACCCGACCGAGGAGCAAGAACAGCAACAGCGGTTCGAGCCGACCGGCCACGCCACCGTCGATGCTGCCCTGGGCGAGCTGGCCGACCTCGACAACCGTCCGGTCGACGAGCACCCGGAACACATCAGCGCGGCACTGGCACAGCTCCAATCAGTCCTCGACGACGGCGACCAGCTGCCGCTGGGTGAGCGTGGCTGAGCGATTGGACCGGCTGCTGGTCAACCGTGGCCTGGTGGCCAGCCGCAGCCGCGCCCAGGAACTCATCGCACGCGGCCGGGTCCGGGTCGCCGGCCGGGTCGCAACCAAACCGGCCGCGCCGGTTGTCCACGACGTACAGCTCGAGGTCGACGATGACCCATGGGTGTCCCGGGCCGCACGCAAACTCCTCGGTGCCTTCGATGATGCCGAACTGGCGGGACACTTCGACCGGGGCCGCGCGCTTGACGCCGGTGCCTCCACCGGGGGCTTCAGCCAGGTACTCGTGGAACGTGGCTGCAGCCGGGTGTACGCCGTCGATGTCGGCCACGGCCAACTCGCCGAACCGGTGCGCAGCGACCCGCGAGTGCTGAATCGGGAAGGCTGCCACGTCGGCGAGCTCACGCTGAGTGATCTGGACCACGAACCGGTCGACTGGTTGGTGGCGGACCTGTCCTTCATCTCCCTGACCCAGGTGCTGCCGACCCTGCTGCCGTTGGTGAGGCCGGCAGGTGAGGCCATGGTGATGGTGAAACCCCAGTTCGAGGTGGGCCGAGCGCGCCTCGGCAAGAACGGTGTCGTCACCGACCCGGGGCTGCGCGCTGAGGCGGTGGCAGCCGTGGTGGCCTGCGCCGCCGAACTGGGCTGGCAGGCGCGCTGGCAGGGCCCCAGCCGCGTCCCCGGGCCCACCGGAAATGTCGAGTTCTTCGTGCATCTGCTGGCCGATCCGACCGCACCTCCGAAATCGGGGTGCCCTTGGTGATGAGGGCGTCCGGTCACACCCCCTAGGGTGGTGCCGTGGAGAAGCCAACCCCTGCCCAGCCTGCCGCACAGCCGCAGACCACTGCGGTGCCGCGCCGGATTGCCATCTTCACCCATGCCCGTCGCTCGGCCGCGATCGCTGCAGCCTCCTCCTTCGTCACCGAGCTGACCAACCGCGGCATCGATGCAGCGCTGCCCAGCGCCGACGTCGCCGAGATGGGGGACCGGTTCACCGCCGATGCCGCCATCCTTGAGGAGCTTGAACCGGGCCAGGACTGCGACCTTGCGGTAGTGCTCGGTGGCGACGGCTCGATCCTGCGCGGCGCTGAATGGGCGCTGTCGCGCGAAGTGCCGGTGGTCGGGGTCAACCTGGGTCACGTCGGCTTCCTCGCCGAGGCGGAGTCCTCCGAGATCCCGGCCCTGGTAGAGGCGGTGGCTTCGGGGGCGTACACCGTCGAGGAACGCGTCACGTTGTCGGTGTCGGTGACCGACCACAGTGGAGACCTGCTGTGGGAGTCGTACGCCATCAACGAGGCCTCGATCGAGAAGCTGGCCCGCGAACGGATGCTGGAAGTCATCGTCAAGATCGACGATCGGCCACTCGCGCGGTGGGGCTGCGACGGCACGCTGGTCGCCACCCCGACCGGCTCCACGGCGTACGCCTTCTCTGCCGGAGGTCCGGTGATGTGGCCCGACATCGAGGCGCTGCTGGTGGTGCCGGTCAGTGCCCACGCGCTCTTCGCTCGGCCCATGGTGGTCGGGCCCCGCACGGTGGTCGACATCACCCTGGCACCGGAATCGACGGCGTCCGGGGTGGTGTGGTGCGACGGCCGTCGGTCGTTGGACCTGCCGCCCGGCAGCAACATCCGGGTGGTGACCGGCCAGCACCGGATGCGGCTGGCCCGGATCACCCAGCAGGCCTTCACCGACCGGCTGGTGAACAAGTTCGGGCTGCGGGTGGAGGGCTGGCGAGGCCGTAGCGTCGGTCTGGAGACCTCACATCACGACGACACGGACCAGCAAGCGGATGGCCACGAGGGGCGGCATGCTCACTGACCTACGGATCCGACGACTCGGTGTCATCGACGAGGCCAACGTCGACCTCGCGTCCGGGCTGACGGTGGTGACAGGTGAGACCGGCGCCGGCAAGACCATGGTGGTCACCGGCTTGGGACTGCTGCTCGGACAACGTGCCGACACCGGGCTGATCCGGTCCGGTTCCCGCAGTGCTCGTGTCGAGGGCACGTGGCTGCCGGTGGTCGACTCGGTCGCGGCCGTCGCCGAGGAACTCGGCGCTGAATGGGATGACGACGGCTTGGTCACGGTCCGGGAGGTGGCCAGCAACGGGTCGCGGGCCTATGTGGGCGGAGCACGTGTGCCGAACGGGAAGCTGGCCGAGGTTGCCTCGGCCGGCCTGACGATCCATGGCCAGTCCGAGCAAGTCAGGTTGGCCAGTTCGGAGCGGCAGCGCGAGGTCCTCGATGCCTGTGCCGGTCCGCAGATGGCCACCCTGCTGGAGCGTTACCGGGCGGTCCACCAGGAATGCCGGACGGTTCAGGCAGAACGCGACCGACTGCGACAGCACGCTCAGGAACGCGCCCGGGAGCTCGACATGCTGCGGTTCTCCCTCGATGAGATCGCCGCCGTCGAACCGCAGCCGGGTGAGGACGCCGACCTGCACGCCGAGACCGTACGCCTGCAGGCCACCGACGACCTGCGGCAAGCAGCAGCCGAGGCGAGCATGGCGCTGGCAGGCGACGACACCGGCGAGGACCCCGGCGCGATGGGCCGGCTCGGTCGGGCCCGCGAGGTGCTCGGCCGCGCCGCCCGTGACGATGCGACGCTGGCCGACCTGGCCAGCCGGGCGGGGGAGTTGAGCCACCTCGCCAACGATCTGGCTTCGGAGGTCGCCAGCTACCTGGCGGGCCTGGAAGCCGACCCGCAACGACTGGAGTGGATCGCCGCCCGGCAGGCGGACCTGGCCAAACTCACCCGCAAGTACGGCGAGGACGTCGACGCGGTCCTTGCGTGGGCGGCGACCTCGGCACAACGGGTTGCTGAACTGGATGGTGACGACACTCGGATCGACGAACTCGACGCTCGCGCCGAGGCGTTGCAGCAGCAACTCCAGCAGCTGGCCGATGAGGTGACCGTTGCCCGCCAGGAGGCTGCTACCGACCTGGCGGAGGCAGCCACTTCGGAGCTGGCAGCGTTGGCGATGCCCCACGCCCGGATCAGTTTCGAGATCGAGCGGATTGAACCGGGCCCCTCCGGGCAGGACCGGGTGCAGCTGATGTTCACGGCCAACCCTGGATCCACGCCAGGACCGCTCGGCAAGGTCGCCTCCGGCGGTGAGCTGTCCCGGGTACGCCTGGCTCTGGAAGTGGTGTTGGCCGAACGCTCCGGCAGCGCCCATCACACCTTCGTCTTCGACGAGGTCGATGCTGGTGTCGGCGGTGCCGTTGCCACCGAGATCGGCCGCCGGCTGTCCCGGCTGGCCCGGACAGCGCAGGTGATCGTCGTCACCCACCTGGCCCAGGTCGCCGCCTTCGCTGATCTGCACCTGGTGGTGGCCAAGGCCAGTGATGGCCAGGTCACCAGCTCCCAGGTGCGCCGGGTCGCGGACCGGGACCGTAGTGCTGAACTGGCCCGGATGATGGGTGGCACCCAAGCCGAGGTGGCGCTGGCTCATGCCGAGGAGTTGCTGGCCGCAGCGCAGGCGAGCCGCGATCGGCACGGTGCTGACTCGTGACGTTGCCACCGCCCACCCCGCTGACGACGGTCGCCGTGCATGGCTACCGCAGCCTGCGTGAGGTGGTGTTGGACCTGGGAGAGCGCCTCACGGTGGTCACGGGTGCGAACGGCACGGGCAAGACCAGCCTGTATCGGGCGTTGCGGTTGTTGGCCGAGATTGCCGACGGTCGATTGCTGCCGGAGCTGGCGGCGGTCGGTGGACTGTCGGCGGTGCTGTGGGCCGGCCCCGAGCACGTCAGCGGTCGGATGCGACGCGGTGAAGTGCCGGTGCAGGGGAGTGGTGCACGGCTGGCGCCGGTCGCGCTCCAGCTGGGCTACGCCAGTGGCGACCTGGGCTATCTGATCGATCTCGGGTTGCCCCGTCCCGACAGCACCACCCGATTCAGCCACGACCCGATCATCAAACGTGAGGAGATCTTCGCCGGACCGCATCGCCGGCCGGCCTCTTTACTGGTGCGGCGGCACAACGCCCGGGTCGAGCGGCGCGAGGACGACTGGGTCGAGGTCGGATCCATCGAGGACCGCGGCAGCATCATCGATGAGCTCGGAGATCCCGGTACCACCCCCGAAGTGATCGGCGTACGCCGTCGGGTGCGCGGCTGGCGGTTCTATGACGGCTGGCGCACCGACGCCGCAGCCCCGGCCCGGCAGCCCGGCATGTTGACCCAGACTCCGGTGCTGTCCGCCGACGGTGCTGACCTGGGGTCGGCGGTGGCGACCATCGACGAGTCCGACATGGCCGGCTCCTTCGCCGAGGTGATCGACCGGGCCCTGCCCGGCAGCACGGTGCGGGTGCGGGAGGTGGACTCCCAAGTCAGCATCGAGGTGGAACAACGAGGCCTGTTGCGGCCGATGGCGGCAGCCGAGCTCTCCGACGGCACGCTGCGGCTGATCTGCCTCGCCGCAGCCCTGCACAGCCCACGACCGCCGGGTCTGCTGGTCCTCAACGAACCCGAGGCGAGCCTGCACCCCAGCGTGGTGCCGGCGGTGGCGGCGATGGTGAGCAGTGCTGCCAGCCGGAGCCAGGTGATGGTGATTTCCCACGCCGAGGCCTTGGTGGAGGCGCTGTCGGATGAGTCGGATGACGACCGGACACGTCACCACCACCTTGAGCGCGAGCTCGGTGAGACGGTCGTGACCGACCAAGGCCTGCTCAGCACGCCGCGGTGGGACTGGGGCAGCCGCTGACCTCAGCGGTCGGCCAGCACGTTCTGCGCCATCGCCAACCGGTCCACACAGCGGTCCGGCATCGAATGCCAGTAGTAGGACAGCACGCCCACTGAGATCGCAATCGCCCAGGCCCGGCCCCGAAGCCAGGTCGGCTCGTCGACGCCGATGCCCTCGCGGAAGGTTTCGCGAGCATCGGCGTCGAACAACTCCCAGGCGCCGTGCAGGTCCACGGTCGGGTCGCCGACTCCGATCCCACCCAGGTCCAGCAGCGACACCAGTCGGCCGTCCTTGACGAGCAGGTTTTCCGCGACGATGTCGCCGTGGAACCAGTGCAGGTCGCCAGTGCTGCGAGCATCAGCCGCAGCCCCGGGCAGCGTCAGCGAGCCCTCCCACAGTTTCAGCAGCCCGTCCAGATCCAGATCCAGCTGCAGGTCCCGGCACGCCTCGATGTTCTTGCGCACGTCCACATCGATCGGCGCCAACGCGCCGCCGCGATACCAGCGCAGCGCCGGGTCATAACGGGCGTCGTCCTCGACGGGCAACTCGCGCAGGGTACGCACGACGCCCGCCAGTTCCTTGGCGAGATGGTCGGCGTTCTGGTCAACGGCGTCGCCGGGCTTCGCTGTCGGCGGGTGCACACCGTCGACCCAGCGCACCACGGTCCAGTTCTCGCCGTAGCCGAAACCGGGCTGGCCCGTGGCCACCACCTGGGGCACCGCGATCGGCAGTGCCTCGTCCAGGACTGCGCTCCACTTGGTCTCGGTCTCGAGATGCTTGCCGCTGCCGGACTGGCGCGGCAGCCGGACCAGCAGCTCGTCGCCGAGCCGGAAGAGACGGTTCGTGGAGCCGGTCAGCGGCAGCTCCGACAGCGGCAACTCGGCCCACCGGGCCGGCAGGTCGCGGGTGACCAGCTGGCGTACCAGCTCAGGGGTGATGCTCAGCTCGTCGGCGTGGATGGTCGCTCGGGTTCGGCGGGCCCCGGGCGGGCTCGACGTCGGGCTCGCTCCGGCACCGGTGGTTGGCTGGTCAGCGGCGGGGTTCACAGTTGGAAGTGAATCCCAGAAACCGGGGAAACCGCAACCCCTCGGTCTCAACCCGACCGAATCAGCCGACAGCGTAGGCTCGCCCCACCGCTGTGCTGGCCCGGACCGGGTTTCACCAGCTAGGCTGAAAACCCGTGGGAGCTTCGATGACAAAGCACGTGTTCGTGACCGGAGGCGTTGCCTCCTCGCTGGGCAAGGGCCTGACGGCCTCCAGCTTGGGCAGCCTCCTCAAGGCCCGCGGCCTGCGGGTCACCATGCAGAAGCTCGACCCCTACCTCAATGTCGATCCCGGCACCATGAACCCGTTCCAGCACGGTGAGGTGTTCGTGACCGAGGATGGTGCGGAGACCGATTTGGATGTCGGTCACTACGAGCGTTTCCTTGACGAGAACCTCTCCGGTGAGGCGAATGTCACCACCGGCAAGGTCTACTCCTCGGTGATCGCCAAGGAGCGCCGCGGTGACTACCTCGGCGACACCGTCCAGGTCATTCCGCACATCACCAACGAGATCAAGGACGAGATGCTCGCCATGGGCGGGCCGGATGTCGACCTGGTGATCCACGAAATCGGTGGCACCGTCGGTGACATCGAGTCGCTGCCCTTCCTGGAGGCGGCGCGGCAGGTCCGGCGCGACGTCGGCCGAGACAATGTCTTCTTCCTGCACGTCTCCCTGGTGCCCTACATCGGTCCCAGCGGCGAGTTGAAGACCAAGCCGACCCAGCACTCGGTGGCCGCGCTGCGCCAGGACGGCATCCAGCCTGACGCCATCGTGTGCCGCTGCGACCGCGAGATCCCCGACTCGGTCAAGCGCAAGATCGCGCTGGCCTGTGACGTCGAGGAGGAGGAGGCCGTCATCGCCTGCGAGGACGCGCCCAGCATCTACGACATCCCCAAGGTGCTGCACGCTGAGGGCTTGGACGCCTACATCGTGCGCCGGCTCAGCCTGCCCTTCCGTGACGTCGACTGGACGGCGTGGAACGCTCTGCTGGAGGCGGTCCACCATCCCGACCACGAGGTCACGATCGCGCTGGTCGGCAAGTACATCGACCTGCCCGATGCCTACCTGTCGGTGGGGGAGGCGCTGCGAGCCGGTGGCTTCGCGAACTCCGCCAAGGTGAAGGTGGTCTGGGTTCCCAGCGACGACTGCGCCACCCGTGAGGGTGCCCACGCCGCGCTGGCTGATGTCGACGGCATCGTGGTGCCCGGCGGCTTCGGGATCCGTGGCGTCGAGGGCAAGCTCGGCGCGATCCGGTATGCCCGGGAGAACCAGATCCCGATCCTGGGCCTGTGCCTGGGCATGCAGTGCATGGTCATCGAAGTGGCCCGCAACTTGGCGGGCCTCGCCGACGCGCAGTCCTCCGAGTTCGACCCCGACACTCAGCACCCGGTGATCGCGACGATGGCTGAGCAGGTGGCGATCATCGGCGGCGAAGGTGACCTAGGCGGCACCATGCGGCTCGGGGCGTACCCGGCCGATCTGGAGTCCGGCTCGCTGGTGGCCGAGCTGTACGGCGAGACTCGGGTCAGCGAACGGCACCGACACCGCTACGAGGTCAACAACGCCTACCGCGACCAGCTCGCCGAGGCCGGACTGGTCATCAGCGGCACGTCTCCGGACGGTCAGCTGGCCGAGTTCATCGAGCTGCCTCGCGAGACGCACCCGTTCTTTGTTGCGACCCAGGCCCACCCCGAGCTGAAGTCGCGGCCTACCCGGCCGCATCCGCTCTTCGTCGGTCTGGTGGCTGCGGCCCTGGAGCGTCAGTCCAGCGCCATGCTGCCGGTGGAAGACGAGGCGACCGAGTCTGACACCGTCGCTGCGGACCAGTGACGGGCAACCTCCAGTGACAACCAGCGTGAGGACGACCAGATGAGTCTCGACCTGCCGCAGTGGTCGCTGGCGGACCACCACGACGTTGCCGATCCCCAGCCGGTCAGTCAGCACGAACTGCTGGCTCACGGCTACCTGATGGACATGGTGCGCGACACGGTCGAGTTGGAGTCGGGGCCGGTGGTGCGCGATTACACCACCCACCCCGGTTCGGTGGCCGTGATTGCGGTGGATGACCAGGACCGGGTCGTGGTGGTGCACCAGTACCGGCATCCGGTCGGTTGGCGGCTGGTCGAGCCGCCCGCCGGACTGCTCGACGTGGTCGGTGAGGACACCCTGGTCGCGGCGCAGCGGGAACTGGCCGAGGAGGCGCAGATCCAGGCCGCGCAGTGGCACCTGCTGGTGGATGCCTTCCTGTCGCCTGGAGGCATGCAGGAGCACCAGCGGATCTTCCTGGCCCGCGGCCTGAGCGCCGCCGCGCCTCCCGACGGCTTCGAAGCCGAGGGGGAAGAGGTTGGCATGCCGGTCGGCGTGATGCCGCTCGACGAGTTGGTCACCGCCGTCCTGCAGGGCCGGTTGCAGAATCCGGCGCTGTGCATCGGCGTCCTTGCCACCGCGGTGGCGCAACGCGACGGGTACGCCTCGCTGCGCTCCCCGCAGACCCCATGGCCGGCGCGGGAAAGGCATCGCAATCGCGACCAGTGAAGCCGGGATGGGGGCCGTGGACGCTCTCGTCACCGGCTATCTGGACCACCTGCGGGTGGAGCGCGGCATGTCGCCCCACACCATCGCTGGCTACCGTCGCGACCTGACCCGGTACCGCGACCACCTGATCAACCAGGGCGTGTCCGACCCAGGCGTGGTGACTCCCGAGCACGTCGCAGATTTCGTCGTGGCATTGCGCGAACAGCACCGGCTCGCCCCCGCCAGCGCCGCCCGAGCCGTGGTTGCGGTCCGTGGCCTGCACAAGTTCGCACTGGTGGAGGGCATCACCACTTCCGACCCGGCGGCCCGAGTTCGGCCACCGAGCCAGACTCAGCACCTGCCCAAGGCGTTGACGATCGGGCAGGTGCAGCACCTGCTCGAAGCACCCGACCCGGCCACCCCGGCCGGGCTGCGGGACCGCTGTCTGCTGGAACTCCTGTACGGCACCGGCGCCCGCATCAGCGAGGTGCTGGCCCTCGACGTCGATGACCTGACCGACCTGCTCGCCGCTGGTGAGGATGCCGGGCTGCGGCTGATCGGCAAAGGGGACAAGGAACGCATCGTGCCGCTGGGCAGCTTTGCCCGATCAGCGGTCGAGGCATGGTTGGTCCGGGGCCGACCTGAGCTGGCTGCTCGGGCGCGTACCGCGACGCCAGCCCTGTTGCTGAATGCCCGCGGGCAGCGGCTGTCGCGCCAATCAGCCTGGCAGGCGGTGACCCGGCAGGCCCAACGTGCCGACCTGGAGGTGGAAATTTCACCGCACACGCTGCGGCATTCCTATGCGACCCACCTGCTCGAAGGTGGCGCTGACGTACGCGTGGTGCAGGAGTTGCTCGGGCATGCGTCGGTGACCACGACCCAGATCTACACCTATGTCGGAATTGACCACCTGCGTGAGGTGTACCTTTCGGCGCACCCGCGGGCGTACTAGCATGGCCAAGATCATCCGACGTGCCCCTTGGAGGTTTGACCGGTCGTGAATGCCCGCATCGAGGACCCCACCTCACCTGACCAAGGTCAGTCGGTGTTGTTCACCCCGGACGATTCCGCCACCACCGTGGCACCGCCGCGGTCGGTCGCGGCGGCAGATCCCAACATCGGTCCCACCGGGCGTCCACTGCCGCAGTTGCCGGAGCCGACGCCACCGCCGGAGCAGACCAACGCGCTGGTGATCGCGATGTGCAACCAGAAGGGCGGCGTCGGCAAGACCACCACCACCATCAATCTCGGCGCAGCCTTGGCCGAGACCGGGCGCAAGGTATTGCTGGTCGACTTTGACCCGCAGGGCTCGCTGTCGGTCGGGATGGGCCTGAATCCGCACACGATGGACCAGTCCATCTACAACCTGCTGCTGTCCAGGCGTACGCCGGTGTCGGAGGTCCTGCACACGACCGACACTCCCAACATGGACCTGCTGCCCGCCAACATCGACCTGTCGGCGGCCGAGGTGCAACTGGTGTCAGAGGTGGCGCGGGAACAGACGCTGAAGCGGGTGTTGGACCCGCTGCGCAGCCAGTACGACGTCATCCTGGTCGATTGCGCACCCTCGCTGGGACTGTTGACGGTGAACGCCCTCACGGCATCCGACCAGGTCATCATGCCGCTGGAGTTGGAGTTCTTCGCACTGCGCGGAGTTGCGCTGTTGACCGACACCATCGAGAAGGTCACCGATCGCCTCAACCCTGAGCTGGAAGTGCTGGGCATCCTCGGCACCATGTATGACGCCCGCACCCTGCACAGTCGCGAGGTGCTGGAACGGGTGGTTCAGGCGTTCGGTGACAAGGTCTTCCACACGGTCATCCGTCGCACCATCAAATTCCCCGAGACCACCGTCGCAGGGGAGCCGATCACCAGTTACGCCAGTTCCTCGGCTGGGGCTCAGGCCTACCGCGATCTGGCGCGGGAGGTGCTGCTCCGATGCCCAGGGAAGTGATGCCGGATCGGGAACCGGTTGCATTCGTCGAGGAGTTCGGGGTCGACGCCGGACGGATCCGACACGACTCCAAGATCACCGTCTATCTGTCCGCCGAGGACCTGCACGTGATCGAGAAGACTCGCGCTGACCTGTGTGACCGTCACGGGGTCCGGGTCGACCGAGGCCGGTTGGTCCGGATCGCGGTCGCCCAGGCGGTCGCCGACTACCGGGCGAACGGCACCGAATCGGACCTGTGGCGGCGGTTGAAGCGGTGACCACCCCGACCCCGATCGAGGCCGAGCCCCGCGCCGGCGCCGAGCGGGGCTTCACGGTGCGCCTCACCAACTTCGAGGGCCCCTTCGACCTGTTGCTGCAGCTGATCTCACGTCACAAACTCGACGTGACCGAGGTAGCGCTGTCCCAAGTCACCGACGACTTCCTGGCTCACATCAGAGTCGGTGCCAGCGGCTCAGCCGGCGAACCCTGGGACCTGGAACAGGCCAGTTCCTTCCTGCTGGTGGCGGCCACCCTGTTGGACCTCAAGGCCGCCCGGCTGCTGCCCAGCGGCGAGGTGGAGGACTCTGAGGACCTGGAACTGCTGGAGGCCCGCGACCTGCTGTTTGCGCGGCTGCTGCAGTACCGCGCGTTCAAACTGGTGTCGGGGTTCCTGGCCGACCGGATCGGTGTCAGCGACCGGATCCATCCCCGCCCCGGCGGTCTGGAGGATGCCTTCAGTTCGCTGCTGCCGCCGCCAGTGATCGGGCGTACGCCGGAGCAACTGGCCCGGTTGGTGGCCGCGTTGATGGCACCCGAGGAGATTGCAGAAGTGTCGCTGAGTCACCTGCACGGCGCTCAGGTCAGTGTCCGGGAACAGGCCCAGATCGTGGCCAGTTCGATCCGGGCCGCCGGTCGGATGGGATTTGCGGATCTGGTGGCCGGCGCGGACCGGTTGACCACCGTGGCCAGATTCTTGGCGCTGTTGGAGCTGTTCCGGAATCGGGCGGTCACCTTCGAACAGGAATCGCCGCTGGGGGCGCTGACGGTGGTGTGGAGTGCGGCAGACGAATCCGATGACCTGACCGCAGGCATCGACGAATTTGACGGTGTCCCCGATCAGCATGAGGACGCGGGCCACAATGACGTGAGTCAGGACGATCTGACTCAGCGCACGACGGGGCAGGACCCGGCGGAGGGGAGCGGTGAGAATGGCTGAGTCGGAGCACAGCCGACTGCTGGAGGCCCTGTTGCTGATGGCGACCGAACCGGTTGCCACGGCGACCCTGGCTGCCCAGGTCGACCTGACCGAGGAACAGACCGAGGCCGAACTCGTCGCCATTGCCGAGTTCTACCGAGTGCAGCAGCGCGGCTTCGAGCTGCGGCGGGCCGGTGCCGGCTGGCGGTTCGCCACGTGCGCGGACCTGGCCGACGCGATCGCCGAGGCAGTGGTGTTGGGCCAACCCGCCAAGCTGTCCCAGGCGGCGTTGGAGACGCTGGCAGTGGTGGCGTACCTGCAGCCAGTGACTCGAGGCCGGATCTCGGCGATCCGTGGCGTCAGCGTGGATGCGGTGGTGCGTACGCTGGTGGCGCGCGGCCTGATCGCCGAGGCGCAACCTGACTCGGACGCCGGCCAGGCAGCCCGCTTCGTCACCACGGACTACTTCACCGAGCGGATGGGCATCACCTCTCTCGACGACCTGCCCGATCTCGCCCCCTATCTGCCGGACGCCAGCGTTCTGGAGGCCGAGTTGACCCAGACCGGGTTGGCCGAGGCAGCACCGTCCACGAACACCACGGAGGAAGATGATGAACCCCAGGCGAGATGACCGCCGTGACGGCGGAGCCGACCAGGATCCGCACCAGCCCGACGGAGTCCGGCTTCAGAAGGTGTTGGCTGCGGCCGGGGTGGCCTCGCGCCGGGCCGCCGAGGACATGATCGCCCATGGCCGGGTCGAGGTGAACGGTCAGTTGATCCTCGAACAGGGTCTGCGGGTCAACCCCGACCAGGACGAGATCCGGGTCGACGGGTCACGCATTCCGACAGCTCGCCGCCATGTCTATCTGGCCCTCAACAAGCCTCGCGGTGTGGTGACGACCCTGGAGGACCCCGAGGGCCGCCCGACGGTCGCGGACCTGTTGGTGGGCCGCTCGGAGCGGCTCTTCCACGTGGGGCGACTCGACACCGACACCGAGGGGCTGCTGTTGGTCACCAACGACGGCGAGTTCGCCCATCGGCTGGCGCATCCTTCCTACGAGGTCCCCAAGACCTACCTGGCCGAGGTCGAGGGTGCGATGACGGACAAGGAACTGACCCGACTGCGAACCGGCCTGCGCTTGGAGGATGGCCCGGTGAAGCCGGACCAGGTCACCGCGGTGCAGCGGATGCCTGAACGCACCATGATCGAGATCACCCTGCACGAGGGCCGCAACCGGATCGTGCGGCGCATGATGGACAGCGTCGGTCATCCGGTACGGCGGTTGGTCCGCACCGCCGTCGGCCCGGTGCGGCTGGCACGGCTCCCGGTCGGTGAACTGCGGGAACTGCGCCGGGAGGAACTTGGCGCCCTGCTCGACCTGGTCCAGATGTGAGCGGTCCACAAGGCGCTTGGATGGGCCGGCGGATCTATGGGTTGGAGACGGAGTTCGGGCTGCACGCGGTGGGCGTACGTCT
Source organism: Parenemella sanctibonifatiensis (assembly GCF_002250565.1). Taxonomy (GTDB): domain Bacteria; phylum Actinomycetota; class Actinomycetes; order Propionibacteriales; family Propionibacteriaceae; genus Parenemella; species Parenemella sanctibonifatiensis. Next base: position 654,533 of record NZ_NMVJ01000006.1, on the reverse strand, counting down.
CAACATCGAGGATGCGGCGCGGCGGCTCTTCCATCCCGTCGTGGGCTGGGGGCGATCCAGCAATGTCTATCTCTCCAACGGTGGTCGGCTCTATCTGGACGTCGGCGCGCACCCCGAGTACGCCACCCCGGAGACTGATGGCTTGCTGGACCTGCTGACCCACGACCGGGCTGGCGAGGAACTGGTCGGCGACCTGGCGGTGCGAGCCACCGAATCGCTGCACAGCGACCCGGCCCATCCGGACCTGCCCGCCAGTGCCGGGCTGCGGGTTTACAAGAACAACGCCGACTCCCACCACAACTCCTACGGTTGCCACGAGAACTTCATGGTGGAGCGGCATCCGCACTTCCACAGCTTTGTGACGGCCCTCGTCGGGCATCTGGTGAGCCGGATCGCGGTGTGCGGGGCCGGCCGCTGGCAACCCGAACGCAACGGTGAGGCCGCCCACTACCAGGTCAGCGCCCGCGCCGACTTCCTCGCCGATGCGATGTCGTCGAGCACGACCCGGAGCCGACCCCTGGTCAACACCCGTGACGAGCCACATGCTGACCCGCGTCGATTTCGCCGACTGCATGTCATCAGCGGCGACTCGACGATGAGCGAAACCACGAGCCTGCTGAAGGTGGGCACCACTGAACTGGTGCTACGGCTGATCGAGAGCGGCCACCCCGGGCCACTCAGCCTCACCCCGGAGAACCCTTCGACCGCCATTCGTGCCAGTTCCCGGGACCTGACCACCCCGGTGCCGCTGGCCGACGGTGGTGAACTGTCCGCCCTGGAGATGCAACAGCGGCTGTGGCAGTGGTCCGAAGCAGTGGTGGACAACGACGAGTTGGCCACCGTCCGTGCCGAATGGGGCCGGGTGCTCGACAGCCTGGCGGCGGACCGGTGGATCGATCTGGCCGACCGGATCGACTGGGCGATCAAGCGCCAGCTGATCGAACGCGACAGCCAACGACATCCCGACGGTGGGTCCGCGCGAGCCGCTCAGCTGGCACTGGCCTATCACCAGCCCGGCGGGATCGTACGCCGGATGGAGGAGTCCGGCCTGGTGCCACGACTGACCGATCCCAGGGCGGTCACCGTAGCCCGGACCGAGCCGCCGGCCACCACCCGGGCAGCGCTCCGGGGGCGGTTCGTCAAGGCCGCTCGCGCAGCCGGAGTGGGCCACACGGTCGACTGGACGACGCTGCGGTGGACCGATGAGCCGGGCCGGACCAGTGCTGCCGCCTCGCAGACCAAGCGGACCGTGCTGTTGGAGGATCCATTGGCCGCCCAGGATGAACGGGTGGATGACCTGATTGCAGCGGTGCAGGCCCACGGTGGATCAGCCGGTCAGGGCGAACTGCTCGTCTGAGCGCTGGAATCGATCGGTCGTGATGGCCGGTTCGGTCGGGTATCCTCCCGGGGTGCCTGATTCCACGCCCGAACGCCTGTCCCGTCGTCCGCTCCGCAGCGCCGGCGTCGCCCTGGCCCTGGGGCTGAGCCTCGTCCTGGCCGCCTGCGGCGGCGACCCTGCCGCAGACCCGACCACCGATCCCAGCGCCGCCGGCCAGAGCAGCGACCCGTCGGCGGCTGCGACCCCGGCCGGGGAGATCACCACCGACGACAATTTGGACCGGATCGAGATCACCGGCGATGACGCGCCCACGGTCACGGTGCCCGCGCCGTGGGGGATCAGCGAGACGACCGTCGAGGTCCTCAAACCGGGCAGCGGCCCAGTGGTGGCCGAGAACTCCTGGGTCCGGGTCAACTACCACGGTGTCAACGGGCGTACCGGTGAGGTCTTCGACTCCAGTTGGGAGCGGGGCGCCCCCGCGCCGATGAGCACCGATCAGGTCGTCACCGGCTTCAAGAAGGCGCTCGAGGGCCAGCAGGTCGGCAGCCGGGTCGTGGTCGCCATGACCGGCGCCGATGGCTACGACCCCCAGGGGCAGCCGCCGGACATCCTGCCCGGGGACACCCTGATTTTCGTCATCGACATCCTCGGGGCCGAGATTCCTGAACCGACCGGCACCGAGCATGCGCCGGCGCCGTGGATGCCCGCGGTCACCGTTGGGGACAACGGCGTACCGGTCATCACCAAGCCGGAGGGGCCGGCCCCGACCGAGACCATGTCCGGCTATCTGATCGAGGGTGACGGCGAGGTGGTCCAGGAGGGCGATGCCATCATCCTGCGCTACACCGCGATCGCCTGGGAGAGCGGCACCGTCATGGAACAGAACTTCGACGCGCCAGAGCCCGATGCTGCCCTGCTGACCGACCTGGTGCCAGGCTTTCAGGAAGCCATGATCGGCAAGAAGAGCGGCAGCCGGATCGTCATCGCGATCCCGCCCTCGGCCGGATACCCCGAAGGCAATCCTGAGCTGAACCTGGCGCCGGGGGAGACGATGATCTACGTCGTCGACTTGAGCTTCGTCACTCCGGTCGGATGAGCCACCACACCGGCGGCAACCGCTTCAGCTGAGCGATCCGGGCCCGTGCCAGACCCAGGTCTGGCCGGGCCCGGCTGGGTTCGCGCCCGAGGCGGGGCCGATCGGCTCGCCCGGCCCGCCAAGGCTGCGGACCAGGCCGGCGCGGACCTGCTCGGCGCTGATCCCGAGCTCGGCCAGTTCGCCCAGATCCACCGCACCGTCGCGTTTGGCCAGGCGTACGCCGTCGCTGTTGAGCACCAGCCCGACGTGGGCCCACTCGGGCTCGGGCAGGCCCAACTGGCGTTGCAGCCAGATCTGCCGGCCGGTCGACTCCATCAGGTCGGCGCCCCGCACGACCTGGCTCACCTGCTGCCACGCGTCGTCGAGCACCACCGCCAGGTTGTACGCGAATCCTCCGTCGTTGCGTCGCACCACGAAGTCGTCGACGAAGGCCCGCTGCTCGCCCTGCCACCGGTCGTCAAAGCTGATCCACTGGTCCCCGGAGCGGACCCGCAGCGCGGCCGGACGGTCCCGGCGTCGCCGGTCCCGCTCGGCGTCGGTGAGGTCGCGGCAGGTGCCGGGGTAGGGGCGTTGCGCGCCATGCGGGGCGCGGCTGGCGGCCCGGATCTCGGCGCGGGTGCAGAAACACTCGTAGGTGAGCGGAGCCAGCTCGGCCACAGCGGCCGCGTACGCCGACAGCCGGTCTCGCTGCCACACCACGGCGACGTCGCTGATGACGTCGATCGCGGCCAGGTCGGCGAGCTGGCCAGCGCCGATGGTCTCGGCGTCGGCGCTGCGCAACTGATCCAAGTCCTCCATCCGCACCAGGAAGCCGCGGCCGGTCGCCTCGGCCAGCTGGCGGGCCGCCAACGCGGTCCGGAGGTTGCCGACGTGGAGCCGACCACTCGGACTCGGCGCAAACCGGCCATAGCCTGCCGTCGGTGATCCGGCTGGCCCTGGAGCTGGCTGTGTGGCGCTCATGATCAGTCACCGTAGTGGCTGCTACGTTGCTGCTGGGCGCACAGATCCCAGAAGTTGCGCCGAAGTCACGGCTGACAAGGGGCGGTGAATGGCGGACCGGAAGACCGAGCGGTTGGTCAGCTTGGTGATGGTGCTGCGGGCGACCCGCCGATTCTTGGGGCGCGAGGAGATCCGTGATCAGGTGGCGGGCTACGAGGGCCTCAGCGACAACGCGTTCCAGCGGATGTTCGAGCGGGACAAGAAGGAACTGCGCGAGATGGGCATCCCGATCAGCTCGGGCAGCCACGACCCGTTCGCCGAGGCCGAGGGATATCTGATCCGGGCCGGAGACTACGAACTGCCGCCGTTGGAGTTCTCCCCAGCAGAATCGATGATCCTCGGGGCCGCCACCCGGACCTGGCAGGAGCAGGCGATGGGCCGGTCCTCGATTGCCGCGCTGGGCAAGCTTCGGGCAGCGGGCCTGCAACCCGATGTGGGGGCGTTGCCGATGGTGCATCCCTCGGTCCCACAGGCGGCCGACCTGCCGCTGTGGCTCACGGCGGTGACCACACGTACGCCGGTGACGTTCGGCTATCGCGGCAGCACTCGCCACCTGCAACCCTGGACGCTGGCACAGCGGCGCGGCCACTGGTATGTGGTGGGGCACGACCTGGACCGCTCCGAACCGCGTACCTTCAAGTTGGCACGGGTCGACCAAGCCGTGGAGTTGATCGGCGAGCCGGGCAGTTACCAGATTGATGAGGACGAGGCGGCCGCGCGCGCTCAGGCGATTCGCCCAGAACAACGGGATCGGCAGGCGGTGCTGGCATTGGCGCCGGGCCGTGCGCTGGAGTTGCGTGGCGGCGCCGAGGGACAGTTGTCCCCCGAGGTGGCAGCCGCATTGCCCGGTTGGCAACGTGCCGCGTACACCTTCGGTGACGTCGAGGAGGCCGCCGCGGACCTGGCAGGTCACGGCAGCGCGGTCGTGGTGCTGGAGCCGCCCGAACTGGTGGCCGCAGTACAACAATGGCTGGGCTGGTGGGCCGCAGCGGCTGGGACCGATGTAGGTCAGGAGGGCCGTGATGGCAAAGGTCAGGACTGACTGGAGCGGCGGTGAGGTGGAGCAGGCCCTCACCTTGGTGCCCTATCTGCTGCAGCACCCGCGGATCCCTGTCGAGGAGGTCACCGCGACCTTCGGGATCCCCAAACAGCGGCTCTTCCAACTGCTCAACGTGCTGTTCATGTGTGGGCCCTCGCGTACGCCTGGCGGCATGATCGAGGTCGACATCGAGGCGGCCGAATCCCAAGGCGTCGTCATCGTCACCAATGCCGACACCCTCAACCGTCCGATCCGGCTCAGCGTCAACGACGCCATCCCCATCGTGCTGGGCGTCCGGGCGCTGCGTGAGCTGGTCGGCGAAGATCTGCAGTCGGCGGCCGACAGCGTGCTGGCGAAGCTGACCCAGGCTCTGGGCGGCGAACAAGAAGGGTTGGAGCGGGTCCGGGTCGAGCTTGCCACCGGTGACCCACAAGTACGCCAGGTGCTGCAGGAGGCGGTGACAGCGGGGCAGATGGTGGTCATCACCCATCGCCGCCACGACACGGACCGACGCCTTGAGGTCGAGCCGCACGCCGTGCTCGAGATCGACGGGGTGGGCTATCTGCAGGCGTGGAGCCGGCTGCGCGGAGATTGGCGGGTCTATCGGCTGGACCGGATCAGCGCGGCCGAGTTGACCGCCGAAGCCGTGCACGACCACGGCGCGGCTCCCGATGTCCGGCAGGACTGGCAGCAGCGACTCGCCGAGGCGCCAATGGTCGAACTCGAGTTGAGCCCGCAGGCGAGCTGGGTGGTGGAGTACTTCCCAGTCCAGGAACTGACCGCGCCAGAGGAGGGGGATGGCCGCCGTCGGGTCCGGATCCCGGTGGTCGACCCCGTGTGGTTGCGACGACTCTTGCTGGAACTGGGGCCGCGGGTCCAGCTGCTGTCCACCGCTGACCTGCCGACGGCTGATCTGGCTCGGGGCCTGGCCGAGGAGGCCAACGCGGCATTGGATCACTATGCGGCCGTTGCCGCGAGCCGATCCGGTGGGCCCGGACCGGTCCGAACCGACGCTTGACTGGAGGAGCAGTTTTCCTTGTGTAGGGTGGGGCCATGATGTGGCCGTGGGTGTTCGCCGGGATCGCAGTCCTGGGCCTGATCGTGCTCGTCTGCTACGCGCTGTGGCTGTGGCGACGGGCCAGCGACCTCTTCTTCGAGCTCAAGGTGCTCGGCAAGCGAACTGACGAGATGGCGACACTGCTCGGTGAGATCGACGTGTCACGTCTCACCTTGGTAACGGCTGACGAGTCGGACATGGCTCGTACGGCAGACCGGACATAGACTGCGATTTCAGGTACGACCTCTGTCGGAAGTGCCCCGCCCCGGGGCGCTGCAGAACAACAGCAAGACCAGGAAAGAGGAGACAGATGTTCACACCAATGGTGATGGGACTCCCGAACGGCATGGAGTGGGTCATCCTCCTCGTCGTCGCGCTGCTCCTGTTCGGTGGCTCCCGACTGGCGGGTCTGGGTCGCGGTACCGGCCGCGCCATCCGCGAGTTCAAGGAAGAGACCGCCGGACTGCGAGAGAAGGACAAGGACAAGGAGCTCGAGGACGGCACCGCTCACGACGAGGCCACCGCCGAGCAGACCAAGTCCGACATCGCGGATGCCGAGGTTGTCGAGTCGCGTACGCCTGACACCAAGTGAGGGCCTGACTCGTGGCCCTCAAGGTCGCCAAGCCGCGGCTGTCTCTCGGGTGGCTGAAGCCGCCGGTGGTCCCACCGGACGGCAACATGTCGCTGTGGGAGCACATCGCTGAGCTTCGCTATCGCCTCGTCATGTCGGTGTTGGGATTCATCGTCACGACCGTGATTGCGGCGTTCTTCTATCGGCAGCTGGTGGCCATCATCCTGTATCCCTGGGACGTCGCGATCGCTGATCTGGCGGCCCAGAATCCGGACGTCGAGACCGCACTGGTGAATCAGGGCGTGGCAGCCCCGTTCATGCTGGCGGTCAAGGCCACGGCGCTGGCCGGTCTCATCGCGGCCTCGCCGATCTGGCTCTACCAGCTGTGGAAGTTCATCGCGCCCGGGCTGCTCGCCAATGAGCGCAAGTGGAGCGCAGCGTTCATGCTCTCCTCGATCCCGCTCTTCCTGATGGGCGTGGCGATTGGCTACCTGGTGTTGCCCAAGGGCATCTCCTTCATGTTGGGCTTCACGCCCGACAGCCAGGGCATCACCAACATGCTCGAGATCAACCAGTTCCTCGACCTGGTCATCCGGCTGATGCTGGTCTTCGGACTGGCGTTCTTGATGCCCGTGGTGGTGTGCGCGATCAACTTCATGGGTGTCGTGTCGGCGGCCCAGTTGGCCAATGCCCGCAACGGTGTGGTCTTTGGCACCTTCGTTTTCGGCGCGGTCGCCACGCCTTCGGGTGATCCGTTGTCGATGCTGGCGTTGGCGGTGCCGATGTCACTGCTCTATGTGATCGCCGAGATCATCTGTCGGGTCCACGACCGTCGCAAGGCCGTCAAGCCCCGCTTCGACCCAGAGGTCTGACACCTCAGATGAACCCAGTCGCCGCTCCGCAGGACACGCCTGTCCTGACACTGGTGACCAACCCTCGAGCCGGGGTCGGTCGCGGTGCGAAGATCCTGCCCGAGGTTGTCGCCCATCTGGTCCGGGGGCTGCCGGACTGGCGGATCCATCTGATGGAGACCGTCTCCTACCCGGAGGCGGAGCGGGCGTTGGCCGATGCGGTGGCGGGCTCCCGTCCCGCCACCGACCAGCGCCCGGCCGATGCGCTGGCAGTACTCGGCGGGGACGGGATGATGCATCTGGGGCTGAACGCCTGCGCCGGCACCGGTGTACCGCTGGGAATGATCCCGGGCGGCACCGGCAACGACCTGTGTCGCGGCTTGGGCATCGACGCCCATGACACCCAGGCTGCGGTCCGCGCCATCATCGCCGGCCGGACCCGGGAAGTTGACCTGTTGTCGACCTCCGGGAGCCTGGTCGGCGGACCGACTCGCTGGGTGGGTTCGGCCGTGGCCACCGGCTACCCGGCCAAGGTCAATCGCCGCGCCAATGCGCTCAGCTGGCCCCGCGGCGGGGCCCGCTACTTCGTGGCGGCGATGGCCGAACTGAGGACCTTCGAGCCCATGCGGTACCACCTCGAGATCGACGGCGAACAGCGTTCGTTCGAGGCCATGTTCGTCGTGGTCGGCAACACCAAGTACTTCGGCTCCGGGATGCATGCCTGCCCCTACGCCGAACCTGACGACGGGTTGGCCGACGTGACGATCGTGCATCCCACAGACAAGGCCACCCTGGTGCGGCTGTTGCCGCGGATGTACAGCGGCCATTACGTCGCCCATCCTGCAGTGGAGCTGCTGCGGGCCAGTCGGGTGCGCCTGGCCGGATCGGATCTCTACTGCATGGCCGACGGTGAGGACCTGGGGCCGACCCCGGTTGACATCCAGATCCGGCCCGGGGCGCTCGAGGTCTACGTTCCCTGAGCACCGCGGCAGTAGGCTGGCCGGGATGTCTGAGCACACCGACCAGCCCGCCGCTGATCCCCGTCGACCGGATCCGAAGCAGGCGTACGCCCGATTCGCGGCAAGTTTCGGCTTCCCGCTGGATGACTACCAGGCCGAGGCCTGCCAACATCTCGCAGACGGCAAGGGCGTCCTGGTCGCGGCCCCGACTGGTGCCGGCAAGACCGTGGTGGGGGAGTTTGCGGTCGAGTTGGCGCTGGATGCGGGCCGCAAATGCTTCTACACCACGCCGATCAAGGCGCTGTCGAACCAGAAGTACAACGACCTGGTCCGCCGCCACGGCGCCGAGAACGTCGGGCTGCTGACCGGCGACACCTCCCACAACGGTGAGGCGCCGGTGGTCGTGATGACCACCGAGGTGCTTCGCAACATGATCTACGCCGAGTCCGCGACGCTGGACAATCTCGGTTACGTGGTGCTGGACGAGGTGCACTACCTGGCCGACCGCAACCGCGGCGCGGTCTGGGAGGAAGTCATCATCGGCCTGTCCGATGCGGTGCAATTGGTCGGTCTGTCGGCCACGGTCTCCAATGCCGAGGAGTTCGGCGAATGGCTCAACGAGGTACGCGGCGGCGCGGCCTTCGCCGTGCCGGATCCAGACCAGGACGACGAGGACGACCAGGACGACGAGGGCGGTGACCCGCAGTCCGGCCCCGCCGAGCCCGGCGACGAGGGCGAGTTGGCCGAGCCTGAGGCAGCCGTGGTCACCGTGGTCTCCGAACGCCGACCCGTGCCGCTCTTCCAGCACGTCATGGTGGGCTCCAAACTGCACGATCTCTTTGACGGCGAGGCGCCGACCGCCCGGGTGTTGCCGGACAAGGACCCGCCCCGGGTCAACCCAGACCTGGTCAATATCGCCAAGCAGGAGGCGCGCGGACAGCGTGACGATGCCCGGCGCCCCCGCGGCCGCAGCGGCAAGGGCAAGCCGGACGGGCGCGGCGCCTTCGGCGGTGCGGCCCACCCGCGTCACCGCGGCAAGGGTCGACCGCAGATCCGTCGTGATCAGATGGTCGAGACCTTGCAGCGCGCCCACCTGTTGCCCGGCATCGTGTTCATCTTCTCCCGGGCCGGCTGCGACCAGGCCGTCGGGCAGGTGGTCGCCAGCGGCATCGAGCTGACCAATGCCGCCGAACGGGCCGAGATCGACGAGGTGATCGACCGCCACACCGGCGCCCTGGCGCAGGCCGACCGGACGGCCTTGGGGTGGGGTCACTTCGCCGAGGCGCTGCGGCGCGGCATCGCGGCCCACCATGCCGGGCTGTTGCCGGCGTTCAAGGCCTGCGTGGAGGAGTGTTTCGTCCGGGGTCTGTGCAAGGTGGTCTTCGCCACCGAGACCCTGGCGCTCGGCATCAACATGCCGGCCCGCAGCGTGGTCATCGAACGGCTGGTCAAGTACAACGGTGAGACCCATGCCGACATCACGCCGGGGGAGTACACCCAGCTCACCGGTCGCGCCGGCCGACGTGGCATCGACGTCGAGGGCCACGCGGTGGTGCTGTGGCAGCCCGGAATGGACCCGCGTGCGGTGGCAGGTCTGGCGGCCCGGCGTACCTATCCGTTGAATTCGTCGTTCGCGCCGACGTACAACATGGCCGTCAACCTGATCGGCCGGCTCGGCCGGGACCGGGCCCGGACCCTGTTGGAACAGTCCTTTGCCCAGTTCCAGGCCGACCGGTCGGTGGTCGGGGGCGCCCGCCGGGTACGCCGGCAGCAGGAAGCTGCCGCCCGGGCCTGGCAGGGCATCAGCTGTGATCGCGGCGACTTCCAGTCGTATGCCAGGCTGCGCGCCGAGATCTCCGAACGCGAATCAGCCGCGGCTCAGGAGCGCAAGGCCAAGCGGCGCGACCGCAGCGTCGAGGCGGTGGTGGCGCTGACCGCCGGTGACATCATCACGATCCCAGCCGGCAAGTGGTCCGGCCTCGGTGTCGTGGTGCGGCCCGGCTCCGGCAAGGACCGCGAAGGTCCTCGGCCCTGGGTGCTGACGGAACATCGGCAGATCAAGCGGCTTGGCATGCATGATTTCCCGCAGCCCCCGCACGTGGTTGGCAAGCTCCGGGTGCCCAAGCAGTTCGACCACCGCGAGGCGCGGGACCGGCGCAGCCTGATGGCCGCCTTCGACGCCAAGCTCGCCAGCGACGAGATCGCGCTGCCGGACATTGGCTCCAACGAGGCCGGCGGCGTACCGACCGACATCGAGGCGTTGCGTCGGGAGTTGCGTGAGCATCCATGTCATGACTGCCCCGACCGGGAGGACCATGCCCGGCTGGCGGAGCCGGCGCTTCGCCTGGAGCGGGACGTCCGTCGCACCGAGGCCCGGGTGGGCCGACGCAGCAACACCATCGCGCAACGGTTCGACCGGATCTGTGGGGTGCTGTTGGCGTTGGGCTATCTCGCCGATGACAGCGCCGAACTCGTCGTGACCGACGAAGGCCAGCATCTGGCGCGGATCTACAGTGAGCTCGACCTGCTCACCGCCGAGTGTCTGCGGATGGGGATCTGGGACGGGCTCAGCGCCCCGCAGCTGGCGGCCTGCCTGTCGACGCTGCTCTATGAGTCCCGTCGCGCTGACGACCACACCCGCCCGCAGATGCCCGACGCCCGCACCGACGAGGTGGTCCGGTTGCAACAGCAGCTGCTGCGACAGGTCCGGTTGCTGGAGCGGGACCACAAGCTCGAGTCTGGCAAGGAGCTCGATCTGGGGTTTGCCGAGGTCGCCTTCGCGTGGGCGGCCGGCCGCCCGCTCAGCACGGTGCTGGGGATGTCCGGGCTGACCGCCGGTGACTTCGTACGCTGGATCCGGCAGCTGATCGACTTCACCGGTCAGGTCGCCAACGCCACCCCGGATCCGGCGCTGCGGCGCCGCTGCCATGAGCTGGTCGATGCGATCCGCCGTGGCGTGGTCGCAGCCGAGGGATCGACCGAGTGACCACGACGGTACGCCGGCTGACCGACTTCTTCGGCCCGGTCACGTTGCGTGCCACCGAGGCCGCCGATGCCGACGCCGGGCGTGCGGTCTTTGCGCTGCCGGCCACCGGAGGTACGGTCGCGGTCCTGCAACGGATCGCTGCGGTGGTCGCGGTCTGCGTGTTGCCGATCTTTGTTGCCTTCGGGGTGGTGGCCGACACGGGCGACACCGGGCTGGTCAGCTGGCCGTGGCAGGCGCTGACAGCCGACCTGGCGGTCTACGTCAGGGCGGCGGAACAGCTGCTGGCCGGACAGGACATCTACGACTCTGCCGGCGGCTTGCCCTTCCTCTATCCGCCGGTCGCGGCGCTGCTGGCTGTGCCCCTGCGGCTGGTCGAATGGTCCACGGCGCAGATGGTCTGGACCGCGCTCAACGCCGTGCTGGTGGTGGCGGTGCTGCATCGGATCGGGGTGGAACGCCCCTGGCTGCTGAGCCTGCTGTCCGCGCTGGTGGTCCAGCTGGTGCATCCGGTCAGCCTGACCCTGTGGTACGGCCAGGTCGGCATCCTGTTGGTGGCCCTGGTGGTCTTGGATCTGGTGCCGGGGCCGCGGTTGTTCCCGGTACGCCTGCTGCCCGCGGGGGCACTGGTGGGGCTCGCGGCCGCCATCAAACTGACCCCACTGTTCTTCCCGGTGGTGCTGGTCTGCTGTCGCCAGTGGCGTACGGCGCTGGGTGCGGTGGGCAGCTTCCTGCTGTTCGGGGTGGTCGGCGCCGTTGCCGCCCCGGCGGCGTCGCGGGACTACTGGTGGGGCCTGCTCGGTGGTGACACCGGCCTGGGCAATTCCGTGTTGTATGTCACCAACCAGTCGATCCATGTCGCGGTGTTGCGTCGACTCGGACCGGATGCGAGCGGCGCCGCGGTGCTGGCGTCGGCATTGGTCGTCGCCGTTGGCGCGCTGGCGGTGGTGGCCTGGTGGCGTCGCGGCGCGGTCGGGTTTGCGGTCTGTCTGGGTGGCGTCGCCACCTTGATCGCCTCCCCGGTGTCATGGGCGCATCACTTCGTCTGGGTGGTGCCGATGGCGGTGGCACTGGCTCGGCCCGGCATCCCCGACTCGTTGCGGGCCCTGTGCGGTGGCTGGGTGCTGTGGCTGTGCCTGGGTTTCTACAACCGGCTGCCCGGTGGCGGTGACGTCGAGCTGACCTGGACCGTCGACCAATGGTGGGTGAGTGCGGTATCCGCGTTGCTCGGGATTGCGATCCTGGCGTGGGCGGCGTTGCTGGGCTGGGATGACCTGCGTCGCGGCACTCCGCTGCCCGAACCGGATCAGGGCGCCGGGATGTCGACGACCTCGACGGTATCGGGACCACCCGGCGGCCAGCCGGAAACGGCTTCGACCTCGTCGGCCCAGGACGGCAAGTCTGCCCGGTAGTGCTGGATCCGGCAGCCTCGGCCGTTGGGCTTGAGGTCGATCCCTTCGGAGCGCCAGTGCGGCAACGCCCGTTCCAACAGATCCTTGCGCAGGTCCCCGCTGTGGGACACCACCCGCCACCACGGCAACCCCGTGCCGTGCTGCCCCATGAACTGGCCGGCCTGGCGCGGACCGGTGCCGAGCAGCGCGCCGAGGTCGCCGTAGCTGACGACCCGACCCGACGGGATGGCGGCAACAGCCATCCGGGCCACGTCCCAGCGATCGAGCTGGCCGGGGCGCTTGCGGTCCCGGTGTGGGCCGCCAGCATCGTGGGCGCCGGGATTCCGTGCGGACATGGATGCCACCCTAAGCCCCGACCGACCGGATAGCCTGAGACCTGTGACTTCATCCCAGACTCAACAGGCCGACCCGGGGGAGGGTGTGGCGATTCGCGTCATCCCCTGCCTTGACGTCGACGGGGGACGCGTCGTCAAGGGCGTGAATTTCGTCAACCTGCGCGATGCCGGAGACCCGGTTGCCTTGGCGGCTGCCTACGGACAGGCCGGCGCCGACGAACTGGTCTTCCTGGACATCTCCGCCTCCCACCAGGGGCGGGCCACCACCCATGCGATGGTGCAGCGCTGCGCGGAGACGGTCTTCATCCCGCTCACGGTGGGCGGCGGCGTACGCAGCGTCGCCGACGTTGACACCCTGCTGCGCAGCGGCGCCGACAAGGCTGGCATCAACACCGGCGCCATCGACCGCCCCGAGGTCATCGACGAGATCGCGGCCCGGTTCGGCAACCAGGTGTTGGTGTTGTCGGTGGACGCCCGCCGCGACCCGGCCCAGCCGTCCGGTTTCGGTGTCACCACCCACGGTGGTCGTCGTGACGCCGGCCGGGACGCGGTGGCGTGGGCGGTGGAGGCCGCCGAGCGTGGCGTCGGAGAGATCTTGTTGAATTCGATGGATGCCGACGGCACCACCGACGGCTTCGACTTGGACATGCTGGCAGCGGTACGCGAGGCCACCGACGTTCCGCTGATCGCCTCCGGTGGAGCCGGCACAGTTGAGCACTTCGTGGCAGCGGCCCGGGCCGGTGCCGATGCGCTCCTGGCGGCCAGCGTCTTCCACTTCGGGACACTGACCGTCGGCCAGGTCAAGGCCGGCCTGGCCCAGGCCGGTTTCCCGGTGCGGACCATGCCCGCGACTGACACCTCTGCTGGCTGACACCCTCGCCAACCGACCATTTGCCAACTGACACGGAGCTCTCGATGACCACGATCATGTTGCCCTACCACGACCTGGCGACCGCCCATGAGGTGGTCGGTCCGCTGCCCGACGACGTCGAGGTGCTGCTGTATCGCCAGGGACCGGCGCCGGAGGGGGTGGAGCGGACCGAGTTCTATGTGCTGCCCTACAACGTCACCGGAGCCGGCATGGAACTGGTCGCCCAGATGCCGAAGCTGCGGTTCCTGCAGGGCCTGTCGGCCGGATATGAGAATCTCATCGACCGAGTGCCGGACCAGGTCGCGTTGTGCAACGCCGCCGGCGTGCATGACACCAGCACCGCCGAACTCGCCGTGACGCTCGCCCTGGCCCAGGGCCGCCACATCGACCGGTATGCCCGGCAGCGCGACTGGTCCAAGTCGGTGGGCCACTCCATCGCCGACCAGCGGGTCACGATCCTGGGCTACGGCAGGATCGGCAAGGCCATCGAGCAGCGGCTGGCCGGCTTCGAGTGCGCCAGCATCACCAAGGTCGCCAGCCGGGCACGCGACGACATCCACGGCGTCGAGGAACTGCCGCAGCTGTTGCCCCAGACTGACGTGCTGATCTGCGTCCTGCCCGCCAACCAGCACACCCGCGGGCTGCTCGGTACGGAACTGTTGAGTCTGCTGCCCGACGATGCGCTCGTGGTGAACGTTGGCCGCGGCGCCGTCATCGACACCGACGCCATGGTCGAGCAGGCCAAGGAACGGCTCCGGTTCGCCCTCGACGTGGTGGACCCCGAACCGCTGCCTCAGGACCATCCGCTGTGGGACCTGGAGCGGGTGCTGCTGGTGCCGCACGTCGGCGGTCTGAGCACTGCCTTTCCGGCCCGCCGGGATGCGCTGATCCGCGACCAGGTGCAGCGTTTCATTGCCGGTGAGCCGCTGGAGAATGTGGTGAAGCCGGCCCGATGAGAATCCGTTCGGTGCTGGCGACCCACGTGCCCGGCATCATCGCGGCCGCCCTGGTGCTGCCGTGGGTGATCGCCGGTGGGTCGGCGTGGCCGTGGGCTCCGAACACCATCGACCTCGACGTCTACCAACTGACCGCACGGGACCTGTTGGCCGGCCGCAGCATCTACGACACCCGTACGCCCGGCTGGGACCTGCCCTTCATCTATCCGCCGATCGCGGCGTTGCTGGCGGTGCCGATGGCCTTCGGCGAACGGCTGTTCTGGCAGATCGTCTGGGGCGTGCTGCAGGTCGTCTGTCTGGTCGTGGTGGCTCGGCGTCTCGGCCTGCCGGCGAACTGGCGTACCGGCGCCCTGGTTGCGGCGATGGTGGTGGGGTTGGAGCCCATCCGCACCACCATCGGCTACGGCCAGGTCAACATCATCCTGATGACGTTGGTGGCCGCTGATCTGCTTCCTCCATCCGATCAGGGCCGTCGCCGGTTGCCGCGCGGCCTGCTGGTGGGGCTGGCCGCAGCGATCAAACTGACCCCATTGTTCTTCATCGGCGCGCTGCTGCTGGCGGGCCGCTGGCGTACGGTCCGCAATGCGCTGCTCAGCTTCGGTGGCCTCAACCTGTTCGGCCTGGTCCTGCTGCCGCGTGACACGGTGAGGTTCTTCACCGGAGTGACCGGGGAGACCACGCCGGACTCGCTCTACGTCGGCAACCAGTCCTTGGTCGGCGCCGGGCTGCGGCTACTGGAACCCCGCCCGCTGGGGATGGGAGTCGGGCTGGCGGTCTCGGTGCTGGTGGCGCTGGCGGGGCTGCTGGTCTTTGTCGGGCTGTGGCGCGGCTCCGGTCCGATCCGTCAGGACCGGGCGCTCGCCGTGGCGCTGGCCGGGCTGACCACCTGCCTGGTCTCGCCGGTGTCGTGGACCCACCACTACGTCTGGGCGATGCCACTGGCGATCGTGGCGTTCGGGCCGCGGCTGGAGTCCGTGCCCAAGCTCTGGCTGATCGGTTGTCGCGCGCTGGTCCTGTTGATCGCCGCGGGCCTTCCGTTGGCGTTGTTGCCCTACGCCCAAGGTGCCGAACTGACCTACAACTGGTGGCAGGACACCCTCGGCGCGGCGCAGCCCCTGCTGGGCGCTGCGCTGCTGCTGGGGGTGGCGGTGCCGTGGACTGGGCCGGTGCTGACCGACAGCTGGCGGAGTCTGCAGCGGCTGCGCCACAGCCGGGCCACGGCAGCACCCGGCCGGGGCCCCCAGTCGCCGGCCAGCCGGGGGAGTTCAACTGCTGGACAGGAGTTGACACGGCGTCCTGCAGGGAGGAAGCTGAGGCCGTGCAGTTCTTCGTTCTCGTAGTAACCAAGCGTGTCGGCTGAGTCACCTCGACCACCGGCGCGCTCCCTCGTCTGCCTTCGCGGCAACGGGGGTTTTTTGTTTCCCGAGCACGCACACAGCACCACCCGCAGTACCTGATCCACCAACCGAAAGGGAGCCGAGATGACCAGCGAGGTCACCGCAGACACTGACGAGATCACGGGTTCACAGTCCCTCGTTCGCGCCCTCGAGGATCTCGACGTAGAGGTCGTCTTCGGCATCCCCGGCGGCGCGATCCTGCCGGCGTACGATCCGCTCTTCGATTCCAAGAAGGTCCGTCACGTCCTGGTCCGTCACGAGCAGGGCGCCGGCCACGCGGCCGAGGGGTACGCCGTGGCGACCGGTCGGGTCGGGGTGTGCATGGCGACCTCGGGTCCAGGTGCGACCAACCTGGTCACCCCGATCATGGACGCGATGATGGACTCGGTCCCGATCGTGGCCATCACCGGTCAGGTCGCTGCGCCGATGATCGGCACCGATGCCTTCCAGGAGGCCGACATCCGCGGCATCACGATGCCGATCACCAAGCACAACTTCCTGGTCACGGATCCGGCCGAGATTCCCGGTGTCCTCAAGAAGGCCTTCCACATCGCCAGCAGTGGCCGGCCGGGCCCGGTTCTCGTCGACATCGCCAAGGACGCCCTGCAGGCACTGTCGCCGTATCACATGCCCGCAGACGTGGACCTGCCCGGCTACCGCCCGGTGACGCGCCCCCACAGCAAGCAGATCAAGGAAGCTGCCCGGATGCTGACGGAGGCCAAGCGTCCGGTGCTCTACGTCGGTGGCGGCGTGGTCAAGGCACAGGCGTACGACGAGTTGGCTGCGGTCGTGGACCGGCTTGGGGTCCCGATTGTCACCACGCTGATGGCTCGCGGCGCGCTGCCCGACAGCCATGACCTCAACTACGGCATGCCCGGCATGCACGGCACCGTTGCTGCCGTGGGTGCGCTGCAGCGAGCCGACCTGGTCTTTTCCCTGGGAGCCCGCTTCGACGACCGGGTCACCGGCCGACTGTCGAGCTTCGCCCCGGACGCCAAGGTCATCCACGCCGACGTCGACCCGGCCGAGATCTCCAAGAACCGACGTGCGGACCTGCCGATCGTGGGGGACTGCAAGGAGGTGCTGGCGGCGCTGCTGGATCGACTCGAACGCGAGGAAACCCCCGGCTACGAGGCATGGGTCTCCTATCTTGACGGTCTGGTTGAGCGGTACCCAATCGGCTATGACCAGCCCGAGGACGCACTGCTGCCGCAGTACGTCGTCAAGCGGCTCGGGCAACTGTCCGGACCCGGCACCTACTGGGCCACCGGCGTGGGCCAGCACCAGATGTGGGCCGCTCAGTTGCTGCCCTTCGATTCGCCCGGTCACTGGCTGACGTCTGGCGGCGCGGGCACGATGGGCTACTGCGTGCCGGCCGCGATGGGTGCCAAGACCGGCCGCCCTGAGGCGACCGTGTGGGGCATCGACGGCGACGGCTGCTTCCAGATGACCAACCAGGAGCTGGTGACCTGCGCCGTCGAGGGGATCCCGATCAAGATCGCCATCATCAACAACCAGACCCTGGGCATGGTGCGGCAGTGGCAGACGCTGTTCTATGACTCGCGCTATTCCAACACCGACCTCAACTCGTTGACGGTGCCCGACTTCGCCAAGCTGGCCGAGGCGATGGGGTGCGCCGGCCTGCGGGCGACCAGCCGCGACGAGGTCGACGAGGTGATCAAGCAGGCGATGGAGATCAACGACCGTCCGGTCGTGATCGACTTCGTGGTCAACAAGGATGCGATGGTCTGGCCGATGGTCGCCGCCGGCACCAGCAATGACGAGATTCAGGTGGCGCGAGACATGGCGCCCGACTGGGAGGATGAGCAGCTGTGAGCACCCACACCCTCAGCGTTCTGGTGAGTGACAGCCCCGGTGTCCTCACCCGCGTGGCGGCGCTGTTCTCGCGCCGCGGTTTCAACATCGAGTCGCTTGCGGTCGGTCCGACCGAGTCCGCGGGCATCTCGCGTATGACGGTCGTCGCCTCCGTCGATGACCCCCTTGCCCTGGAACAGATCACCAAGCAGCTCAACAAGCTGATCGAGGTCTTCAAGATCGTCGAACTCGACCCGCAGTCGGTGCGGCGAGAGTTGGTGCTGATCAAGGTTCGTGCCGACCCCGAGACCCGGGGCCAGGTGCTGCAGATCGTCGAGATGTTCCGCGGCAAAACCGTGGATGTCTCGCCCGAGGCGATCACCGTCGAAACCACCGGCAGCCGTGAGAAGCTGGACGCGTTGATTTCGATGCTGGAGCCCTATGGGATCCGCGAACTCGTTCAGTCGGGCATGGTCGCGCTGGCGCGTGGCCACAAGTCTCTGAACGAGCGACCCCGGCATGCCGACCGCACCGGCGGCCGCTGAGTCATCACCCCGCGTCCAGCCCGGACGCATCAACAGACGAAGGAGAAATTGTGCCCGCACAGATGTTCTACGACGACGACGCCGACCTGAGCGTGATCCAGGGGCGCAGCGTCGCCGTCATCGGCTTCGGCAGCCAGGGCCACGCGCACGCGCTGTCGCTGCGTGACTCGGGTGTCGACGTTCGCGTCGGACTCGCCGAGGGCAGCAAGAGCCGTCAGCGTGCCATCGACGAAGGCCTGCGGGTGCTCACCCCGGCCGAGGCGGCCCAGGAGGCCGACGTCATCATGCTGCTGGTGCCCGACCAGGTCGCCCGCCACGTGTACACCGAGTCGATCGAGCCGCACCTGGAGGAGGGCGACGCGCTCTTCTTCGCCCACGGGTTCAACATCCGCTACGACTTCATCAAGCCCCCGGCCAATGTCGACGTGGTCATGGTCGCCCCCAAGGGCCCCGGCCACCTGGTGCGTCGTGAGTACAGCGAGGGCCGCGGCGTCCCGGTGATCATCGCGGTGGAGCAGGACGCGACCGGCAAGGCCTGGGATCTGGGCCTGGCGTACGCCAAGGGCATCGGCGGTCTGCGTGCCGGCGGCATCAAGACCACCTTCACCGAAGAGACCGAGACCGACCTGTTCGGCGAGCAGGCCGTGCTCTGTGGCGGCATGTCCGCGCTGGTGCAGGCCGGTTTCGAGACCCTGGTCGATGCCGGCTACCAGCCCGAGATCGCCTACTTCGAGTGCCTGCACGAGCTCAAGCTGATCGTCGACCTGATGTACGAGGGCGGCATCGCCAAGCAGCGCTGGTCCATCTCGGACACCGCCGAGTACGGCGACTACGTGTCGGGCCCCCGCGTCATCGACTCGGCCGTGCGGGAGACCATGAAGGGTGTCCTGTCCGACATCCAGGACGGCACCTTCGCCAAGCGTTTCATCGACGACCAGGACGCCGGCGCACCGGAGTTCAAGAACTTCCGTGCGGAGGCCGAGAAGCACCCGATCGAGGCGACCGGCAAGAAGCTGCGCGGTCTGATGGCGTGGGTCAAGTCGCATGACGACGACTACGTGGAGGGCACCGCTGCCCGCTGATCCGGTCCCGGATCACAGGAGTAACAGCACATCAGCATTCAGGCCCGGAGAGGAGGGACGCCATCATGGTTCCCCCTTCCTCCGGGCCTACTGCTGTCTCGGTGGCACCGCCGGCGGGGGGACTGACCCCGCTGGCGGTGCTCTTCGGCGCGTTTCTGGGTGGTCTCATCGCGGTTCAGGCGCGCGTGAACGGCCAGCTCGGCCGCGAGTTCGACAACCCGATGGCGGCTGCGGCGTGCTCGCTGCTGATCGGCGGCATCCTGGCCGGTCTGGTGGCACTGGCCACCAGCCGCGGTCGGCATGCGATGAGCACCATTGCCACCGCGATCCGGCACGGCACTTCGCCGCGGTGGTACTTCCTCGGAGGTCTGTTCGGCTGTGTCGCGGTGTCCTCCCAGTCGCTGTCGGCCTTGCCCCTGGGACTGACGCTCTACACGGTCGGACTGGTCGCCGGCCAACTCGTCGGCGGGTATGCCGTGGACCGCTCCCGGCTGGCACTGTCTCCCACGCCACCGTCACGGACCCGGCTGCTGGGCGCCGGATTGGCGTTGGTGGCAGTGGTGTTGCCGACGTTGGCGCTGAAACCCAGCCTGACCTTGTGGATCTTGCTCATCATCCCCCTGGCCGGCGGTCTGTCCTCGACGGTGCAGCAGGCGCTCAACGGGAGGGTTGCGAAACTGTCAGGGCACCCGCTGGCGGCGACCTCACTGAACTCGAGCCTCGGAGGAGTGCTGGTCGGCGGGATCACCGCGATCGGCCTGCTCACCGGCGACAACCTGAACCTCGATGTCAACCCGTGGCTGTTCCTGGGCGGTGTGATCGGCATCGTCTACATCGCCGGGTCCGCGGCGCTGGCGCCACGGCTGGGCATCCTCATCCTGATGGTCTCCAGCATTGCCGGGCAGGTGGTGGTCTCCCTGCTGCTCGACGTTTTCCTGCCGGCCGACCGCGCCCTGTCATGGCTGTCGGTGGTCGGCGCCGTGCTGGTCGTCATCGCCACCGTCGTGGTGGCCCGGCCGGCTCCGGCGGTGCGGGTCCGGGACAACTGAGGACGGGTCCGGGCAACAAAAAACCCACGGGTACGCCCGGTTGGCGGGCGCACCCGTGGGTGAGAACACTCAGCTGCAGGTGAGGACGAGCTCAATCTCGACCTCACCGGCGCCAGCGGCGCTGAGGCGGCTGGCGGTACCGGTGATGGTGTAGGTGCCGTTGGACTCGCTGACCTTCAGGTCGCCGCCACCGGACTCGGTGGAGTAGCTGATGACCTCAGCCTCAGACGGCACCAGGGCGAGGCTCTCGACGGTCGTGCCGTTGATGGTGGCCAACAGCGCGCGGGTGTCATTGGCGTCCTGGGTGGAGTACGCCAGCGTGACCTCCTCACCGCTGGGCAGGCAACTGCCCTTCACGCCGCTGAAGTCGATCGACTCACCGTCGATGGTGATCTGCGGTGCGCCCGACTCGCCGCCGCCGCTGGGGGCGCCACTGGTCTCCGGGGCGTCAGTCGTCTCCGGAGCATCGCTGGTTTCGGGGGCATCGCTGGTTTCGGGGGCCTGCGTGGCGGGCGGGGCCTCAGTGGTGGTCCCTCCTTCGGCGCCGCCACCGACGAGGTCCTCGATGGCAGAGCAACCGGTCAGGGTGAGGGCGAGCACCGCGGCACCCGCAAGGGCACGGCGGGCGGAGCGGGACAGGATGGAGCGATTCATGGGATTCCTTCGGTGTCAAAGTATGGGCCGGCGAGTGATGCGGTCGAAGGCCCATGGATCAGGAGGGCCGAACGACCGGAGGCCGAGCCAGAACAGATCGTAGCTGTTCGGCGGATGACCCGCGGGAATGGACGACAGCATCGCCATGCCTGGTTCCCGCCAGTTGCGTCAGCTCAGGGCAGCCGGGTTGCCAACACGATCAGGCAGTCCTCGGCGATGCGGACCTCGGCGGCAACACAGCCAGGATTTTCCAGCAGCCCCGAGCGCAGCCCGTGCCGGCCGTCGAACTGTCCGAAGTCGTCGATGGCCAGCATCCCGCCTGGCACCAGGGATTCGATGAGTTCAGGCTGCGGCAGCTGGGCCGCGATCGCGGCATCCATGGCCAACAGCCCGAACGGGCCACGCGGGCGTACGTCCTCCCAGTCGCCGTGCATCACCTCGATGCGGTCATCGGCGAAGACCGCACTGGCGACCTCCGCCAAGGCATCGTCGGCCTCGACCGTCAGCACCGTGACCGCATCGGTCGCGCCGTGTCGCAGCCAGGCTGCTCCCACCCCTGACCCGGTGCCGATCTCGGCAATGGGTGCGGTGCAGGCAGCTGCCAGTACCGCGAGGAATCGACCGGTTTCCGACCGTGTGGTTTCGATGTAACCGGACGACAGCGCCGCACTGAGCGCCTTGCTGACCAGGGGTGGGAGGTCCATCGCTCAGCTGACGGCTGCGGCGAGCGCGTCGCCGACCTGGGCAGTGGAGCGCTTGGTGTGGCCACGCCCGGCGATGTCGGCGGCGACCGCCTCAGAAATGCGGGCTGCCCGCGCATCCTCTCCCAGATGCTGCAGCAGCAAGGAGGCCGACAGGATCGCTGCGGTCGGATCCGCCAGCTGCTGCCCGGCGATGTCGGGGGCCGAGCCGTGCACCGGCTCGAACATCGAGGGATGGGTGCGGTCCGGGTTGATGTTGCCGCTGGCAGCCAGACCAATACCGCCGGTCACCGCAGCTGCCAGGTCGGTGATGATGTCGCCGAACAGGTTGTCGGTGACGATGACGTCAAACCGGGCGGGGTCGGTGGCCATGAAGATGGTGGCAGCGTCGACGTGCAGATAGTCGGTGGTGACCTGCGGGTATTCCGCAGCGACCGCTTCGAAGCGGTTGCGCCACAGGCCGCCGGCGTTGACCAGCACATTGTGCTTGTGGACCAGGGTCAACTTGTTGCGGCGCTGGGTGGCCCGCTCGAAGGCATCCCGGATCACGCGTTCGACACCGAAGGCAGTGTTGACGCTGACCTCGGTGGCGATCTCCTGCGGCGTACCGGCACGGACCACGCCGCCGTTGCCGCAGTAGAGCCCCTCGGTGCCCTCGCGTACCACCACGAAGTCGATCTCACGACCGCCCACGACCGCCTCGGACAGCGGTGTCGGGACGCCGGGGTAGAGGATGCTCGGCCGCAGATTGACGTAGTGGTCGAAGGCGAAGCGAAGCTTCAGCAACAGGCCCCGCTCGAGCAGGCCCGAGGGGATGTCGGTGGCTCCGGGAGCGGCACCGATGGCGCCGAACAGGATCGCGTCGGCGGTGTCGAGCTCCGCCATCACCGAATCGGGCAGCACCTCGCCGGTACGCTGCCAGCGCTCGGCCCCGAGGTCGTAGTCGACTCGTTCGTACGCGTCGGCACCCCACGCGGCGTCGAGCACCTTGAGGGCTTCGGTCACCACCTCGGGGCCGATGCCGTCGCCGCCGATGACGGCGATGGTGGGCTTGCCGGGGGCAGCAGTGTTCTGCTCGTTGGTAGTCACGCGGGTGAGCGTAGTGGCGCATCGGGGCCACGCCGGAATGTCTCACGATGCCAACTCACCCTGATGAGTGGGGCGGAATCCTCCGCGCGGCACTGCGCCGCGCTGTTAGATTTGCGTTCATGTCCTTGATGTTCGAGTTGCGCCGCAACGACAACCCGGTCAGCCCCCAGCAGCGTGAGCAGGTGCTCGCCAAGCCCGGCTTCGGTCAGTACTTCACCGACCACATGGCGGTAGCGACCTGGATTGCGTCGGACGGCTGGCACGACTCCGGCATCGTGGCGCGCGCCCCGTTCAGCCTGGACCCCGCCGCCGCGGTGCTGCACTACGCCCAGGAGGTCTTCGAGGGTCTCAAGGCGTACCGCTGGGAGGATGGCTCGATCTGGCTGTTCCGTCCCGAGCAGAACGCCCGCCGGATGGCGGCATCCGCGCATCGGCTGGCGCTGCCGGAACTGCCCGAGGAGGACTTTCTGGCCAGCATCGAGGAGTTGGTCCGGGTTGACCAGGAATGGGTGCCGGCCGGTGGTGAGTCCTCGCTGTACCTGCGGCCCTTCATGTTCGCGACCGAGGTCTTCCTCGGGGTGCGGGCTGCCCGCCAGGTCCAGTACTGCTGCATCGCGTCACCGGCCGGGGCGTACTTCCCGCGCGGTGTCGAGCCGGTCGACATCTGGATCTCGACCGATTACACCCGCGCTGCTCCCGGTGGCACCGGTGAGGCCAAGTGCGGCGGCAACTACGCCGCCTCGTTGCTTCCGCAGCAGGAAGCCGCCGAGAACGACTGCAGCCAGGTGCTCTTCCTCGACACCGTCGAGCGACGCTGGGTCGACGAACTGGGGGGCATGAATGTGTACGCCGTCACCAACTCCAATGAACTCATCACCCCGCCGCTGGGCACCATCCTGGAAGGCGTCACCCGCAAGTCGATCCTGACGCTGGCCGACGAGATGGGATTGTCGGTCAAGGAACAGCCGATCGACGTCAGGCAGATGCTCGACGGTGTCGCGAGCGGTGGTATCGCCGAGATGTTCGCCTGCGGCACCGCGGCAGTGGTCAACCCGATCGGCAGTTTCAAGTCACCCGAGGGGCACTGGCAGGTCAACGGCGGCGCATCCGGAGAGGTCACGATGGAGATCCGGCGCCGACTGATGGACATCCAGTACGGCCGCGCGGAGGACAACCACGGCTGGATGCATCGCATCCTGTGAGTCTCAGACCCTGAACCTGGACTCTGCCCCGGTCCGGGCGCAGCAGACTGGTGCGACAGGCCGATTCTCTCGTTGACCGGAGGAACTCGATGGTGACCACCCCGCACGCGCCGGAGGTTTTCCACATCTATGACACCACCCTGCGTGATGGTGCACAGCAGGAAGGCCTGCGGCTGAGTGTGGCGGACAAGCTGCGCATGGCTGGCTGTCTGGACCGGCTCGGGGTGACGTTCATCGAGGGTGGTTGGCCCGGCGCCAACCCGTCTGACACTGAGTTCTTCCAGCGGGCCCGCACCGAACTGGACCTCCAGCACGCCACCTTGGCTGCCTTCGGCTCGACCCGCCGCGCCGGTGCGACCGCGGCGACCGACCCGCAGGTGCAGGCTCTGGTCGACTCCGAGGCCCCGGTGGTCTGCCTGGTGGCCAAGAGCCACGACCGCCACGTCACCGACGCGTTGAAGACGACGCTGGAGGAAAACCTGGCGATGGTGACCGACACCGTCAGCCATCTGGTCGAGCAGGGCAGGCGAGTCTTCGTCGACTGCGAACACTTCTTTGACGGCTACCGGGCCAACCCGGCGTACGCCCTGGAGGTGGTTCGTGCGGCCGCCGAGGCCGGAGCCGAGGTCGTGGTGCTGTGCGACACCAACGGCGGCATGCTGCCGGAGGACATGGGCGAGATCGTCAGCGCCGTCGGTGAGGTCGGTGTGGGGCTGGGGATCCACTGCCACAACGACTCCGGCTGTGCAGTCGCGAACTCGCTGGCCGCGGTGTCGGCCGGCGTGATGCACGTGCAGGGCACCGTCAACGGCTACGGCGAGCGGACCGGAAACGCTGACCTGGTCTCGGTGCTGGCCAACATGCAGCTCAAGTACGGCTGGGACCTGGTGCCCGATTCCTGCTTGGCGGATGCCACGGCCGTGTGCCACGAGATCGCTGAGATCACCAACGTCCAGTTGCCGGGCCGACAGCCCTACGTGGGTAGTTCCGCCTTTGCCCACAAAGCCGGGCTGCACGCCTCGGCCATCAAGGTGGACGCGAACATGTATCAGCACATCGAGCCCGAGCTGGTCGGCAACTCGATGCGCATGCTCATCAGTGACATGGCCGGTCGGGCCAACATCCAGCTCAAGGGCGCCGAGCTCGGTTTCGACCTGTCCGACCGAGAAGTCGCCGCGCGGATCACCACCACGGTGAAGCAACGCGAATCGGTCGGCTACTCCTATGAGGCTTCTGATGCCAGCTTCGAGTTGTTGCTGCGTGACGAGCTCGGGGTGCTCGAACTGCCCTTCCACATCCTCGACTGGGATGTCGCGGTCCGCGCCGGACGGGACGGAAAGGACAGCACTTCGGCGTCGGTCACGGTGTCGGTGGCCGGCCAGGAAGCCAGTGCCGATGCCAGCGGCAATGGGCCGGTCAACGCGTTGGACCATGCGCTGCGGACGGTGCTGGAGCCGATGCTGCCGCGGGTGGGCGACTTCGAACTCACCGACTATCGGGTGCGGATCCTCGAACAGGGCCACGGCACCGATGCCACCGTGCGGGTGCTGATCGACACCACCGACGGGCCGCACGCGTGGACCACCGTCGGGGTGGGGGAGAACGTCATTGAGGCGAGCTGGGAAGCGTTGGCCGATGCGTACGCCTTCGGCCTGATCCGCCACGCCTGATCAGCGGACTGGCGTTGCCGCGCCTGAGGCTCGTCCGGGCCTTGGCTACCATGCAGCCATGGCTGACGCGGCGCAGATGAGAATTGGACATGCCGAGCGGGACCGCGTGGTCGAGGTCCTGCAGAAGGCGGCCGCCGAGGGGCGGATCACGATGGAGGAACAGGCGGAACGCGTCGAGAAGGCGTTGGCGGCCAAGGTCTACGCTGACCTGGACCCGCTGGTGGCCGACCTGCCCGTGCCACCTCCCTCGGCGATGCAGGAACCGCGTACCCGGACGGCACAGCTCTCCCCGCTGACCGAGCCTGGTTATTCCCTTGATGATCCACTGGTCATCCGCGCCGGCTGGGACAGCGAGAAGCGTGACGGTGTCTGGACCCTGCCGCCCTTTCTGCGCCTGGACGGCGGGATGGGCGAGATCAAACTCAACTGCCTGCGTGCCCAAGCGTCGGCTGACGTCATCGATCTGGAGGTGGAGGGCGTGATGGGCAGTATCACCATCGTCGTCCCTGAGGGGTGGGCCGCCAACCTCGACCGCCTCAACAAGTCATGGGGATCGGTCACCAACAAGGCCGCCCACACCCCGCAACCGGGCTGCCCGATCCTGGTGGCCCACGGCAAGATGGGGATGGGTAGCTTCACGATCCGCGGCGCCGGCTGGTTCGAGCGCAACGCCCTCGCCAAGGCACTCAAGGAATCAGGCGACGCGCCTCACCAGCTCGAAGCCTGAGTGTCCTCGGCGCTCAGCCGTCCACCCAGATCGTGCCCAGCTTGGTTGGTGACGCGGCCCCAGCGGTGAGTTCGCGTACCTGACTCACCAATGCCGCCTCTTGGTTGGTGGCCAGTTCCAACACTGCCTGCTCACCGTGGCGTACGCCGAGCACCTCGACCTCGCCCGCGCGCAGGGCCGACTCCACCCGGCCCGCGTCTGCGTGGGAGAGCTGGAGTTCGTAATGACCGACCTCATGTCTGGTCACCAACGACGCGCTGGCCAGCGCCTGCTGGACGGCCTCAGCGTACGCCCGCACCAGCCCGCCGGTGCCCAGCTTGGTGCCGCCGAACCACCGCACCACGACCGCCGCGACATCGCTGAGCCCCTGCCCCCGCAACACCTCCAGCATCGGCTTGCCTGCGGTGCCGCTTGGTTCGCCGTCGTCGTTGGACCGCTCCGTGCTCGGCTCCGGCCCCAGGATGAAGGCGCTGCAGTGGTGCCGGGCATCCCGGTGGGTAACCCGCAGTTGCTCGATCATGGCGCGGGCGGCCGGTTCGTCCGGCACCCGGCGTACGACGGCCAGGAAGCGGGATCGGCGTACCTCGGTCTCCGCGACGGACCGGGTGCCGAGGGCGAGGGTGCGGTAGCTGCGGCTCGGGTCGGGTTGCGACTGGTCGGAATGCATGGATGGCCTCCCTCCTGGATTCCACCATCGTGGCAGCGACCAGCCCTCAGCAGGGATCGGTCCGCCGGTCGACCGCCGCTAGGATCGCCACATGCGCATCGCTCGAGTCGCCAGCGGGGACCAGCCCCGATACGCCGTCATCGAGTTGGCGGAGGACAACGGGGACCATCCCGAGACCGCCAGCTTCCTGACCGGGGACCCGGCCGCCGGCCAGGTGCAGTACACCGGGGAACGGGTGCCGCTGACTGAGGTGCGACTGCTCGCACCGGTGATCCCACGCTCCAAGGTGCTCGGGGTGGGCCGCAACTACGCCGCCCACGCCACTGAGATGGGCAACGAAGTGCCGGCCGAGCCGTTGGTCTTCTTCAAGCCCAACACCTCGGTGATCGGTCCTGGTGAGGCCGTGGTCCGACCCGCCGGCAGCACCGAACTCAGCTTCGAGGGCGAGTTGGCCGTGGTGATCGGTCGGGTCTGCAAACAGGTCCCGGCCGAACGGGTGCCCGAGGTGATCCTGGGCTACACGATCGCCAACGACATCACTGCCCGCGACTGGCAGGCATCCGACAGCCAGTGGAGCCGCGCCAAGGGTGCGGACACGTTCTGCCCGCTTGGGCCCTACCTCATCACCCATCTCAGCGTCGAGGAGGCCAGCAACCTCGACATCACGACGACGGTGAACGGCGAGGTGCGGCAGCAGGGCAACACCCGTGACATGGTCCGTTCGATCGTCGACCAGATCGTGTGGATCAGCCAATGGACCACCCTGCTGCCCGGTGATGTCATCCTCACCGGCACTCCGGCCGGCGTCGGCCCGATCGGACCTGGCGACGAGTGCAGCATCACCGTGACCGGTCTGGGCACCCTCACCAATCCGTTCGTGGGGGACAGCCCAGTCGATGGCTGATCGCATTCCAGACGTCGCGTCCCCCAATCTGGGGGGCGGCTTCACGGACCTGTTGGGCGACACCGCTGCCGACCGGGTGCGGCTGTTGGTGGGCGGCATCCTCGGACTGGCCGGCTATTTCGTTGTCCTGACCGTGGTCCCGAGTGTCGTGCTGGGACTCGGGTATGCCCTCACCGGCGGCGGTGAGGACTACGCCGCCTGGTCCGAGCGCGCAGCCAATTACGAGATCGTCACCGGCATGCTCGCCAGCCACTTGGCGTTGGCGCTGCTGGTGCCGCTGTGTCTGCTCTTCGTGCGGTACTGGTACCGCCGTGACCCGCGCTGGGCGGTCTCGGTACATCCGGGTGTGCGGTGGCGTTACCTGATCGTCGCGACCGTGGTCGCGCTGGTCGTGATGAACCTGGTCAACTTCGCGGTGATGTACGCCGACGGCCAACAGATCCAGATCGCCCCCGCGCCGGGCTGGTGGGCTTTCGTGATCGTGCTCATCCTCGTCACGCCGTTCCAGGCGGCCGGCGAGGAGTTCGTCTTCCGTGGCTTCCTGCTCCAGTCGATGGCCGGCGGCGTGGGGGACAAGTGGATCGCGGCGGTGCTGTCCTCACTGATCTTCGCGCTGCTGCACGGCAGCCAGAACGTCTGGCTGCTGCTGGACCGGTTCGCCTTCGGCATGCTGGCGGCCACTCTGGTGATCATCACCGGCGGGCTCGAGGCTGCCATCGCTGCCCACGTCGCCAACAACTGGTCGGCCTTCGGCTGGGCGATCGCTGGCGGCACCATGTCCGACCTGCGGGGCCTGTCCGAACTCAGCGCCCAGGACGCCATGGCCGACATCGCGATGTTCGGTGCGGTCGGGCTTGCGGTGTTGCTGGTGGCGCGGGCGTACAAACTCACCGCGAGAGTGGATGCTCATGCGCTCCGCGCCACCGCAGCGACGCCGGGGCTGTCGAAGCGGCGGGCTGGCTGAGCTCAATTTGTGTTGAGCGCCGCTGACCCACTAATGTTACGTGCCGTTGCCCCGCCGTGAATTTCGGTTCGAGGCGGGCTCTGTGGGGTATGGTGTAATTGGCAACACGGCTGATTCTGGTTCAGTTGTTCTAGGTTCGAGTCCTAGTACCCCAGCGGGAAATGTTGCAGCAGCGTCAACCAAGTTGGTAAACTGTAACGGTTGTCCTCAGGTCGCTGAGGATCCCACCTGGCCCCGTTGTGTAGCGGCCTAGCACGCCGCCCTCTCAAGGCGGTAGCGCGGGTTCGAATCCCGTCGGGGCTACAACTCCGAAAACCCCCATTCCGTGGGGGTTTTCGGCATTTCTGGGGGAGTGGGCTCGACGTCGAGCAGCGTGGCGTACGCAGCAGATCGCAAGCGGGTACACGTGAAGCCCGCGTTGGACCGACCTGCGGCAGAACCTCAGGATGCTGTAGTTGTGCAGGTCAGATCGGGGATCCTGCCTGCACAACTACAGCATCCAGGTGTTGTGCACGTGGGGAACGGGCGTACGCCTCAGCTGTCGCCGCCCGAGCGGCGCAGCACCTCTGACAGGCGGTCGGCCGCGGCCATCACGGCGGGGGCGTGGGCCCGGCCGGGCTGGCGGGTGAGACGTTCGATCGGGCCGGAGACACTGACGGCGGCCAGGACTTTGCCCGAGGGTGAGCGCACCGGCGAGGACACCGACGCGACGCCCGCCTCGCGTTCGCCGACCGACTGGGCCCAGCCGCGTCGGCGTACATTGGCCAAGGCGACCGCTGAGAAGGTGGAACCGTCCAAGCCGCGTTGCATCCGCTCGGGGTCCTCCCAGGCCAGCAGCACCTGAGCGGCCGAGCCGGCGGTCATCGTCAGCTGGCTGCCGACCGGCACGGTGTCGCGCAGCCCCGAGGCGCGCTCGGCCGCGGCGATGCAGATGCGATGATCGCCCTGACGGCGGAAGAGTTGGGCGGATTCGCCGGTGATGTCGCGCAGTCGCGCCAGGACGGGCCCGGCGGTGGCGAGCAGGCGGTCCTCGCCGGCGGCGCTGGCCAGCTCGGCCAGTCGGGGGCCGAGCACGAAGCGGCCCTGGATGTCACGGCCAACCAGGCGGTGGTGTTCCAGCGCGACGGCCAGCCGGTGCGCGGTGGGTCGGGCCAGACCCGTCGAGGTGACCAGTCCGGCCAAGGTCGTCGGGCCGGTCTCGAGGGCTGACAGCACCAGCGCAGCCTTGTCGAGGACACCCACGCCGCTCGAAGATTCGTCCATACTGTAAGATTGCCGTCTCAGGCTTTGATATGCAAGTGCATGATCGCTCTGTTCAGCGAATTTGGGAGGGAATTGTGACCGCTCCAGCAGGTCCGAACGACACCGCGCAGTCGCCGCGGACGCTCAGCGACAAGATCTGGGACGACCACGTCGTACGCCAGGCACAGGGGGAGCCGGATCTCCTCTACATCGACCTGCACCTCGTGCACGAGGTCACCAGCCCGCAGGCCTTCGACGGGCTGCGGCAGGCCGGTCGTCCGGTACGTCGTCCGGACCGGACTCTGGCGACAGAGGATCACAACATCCCGACCCTGAACATCGACCAGCCGATCGCCGATCCGGTGTCGCGGTTGCAGGTCGACACCTTGCGCAAGAACGCCAAGGAGTTCGGTGTCCCGATCCACTCGCTGGGCGACCCGGACCAAGGCGTGGTGCACATCATCGGCCCGCAGCTGGGCCTCACCCAGCCCGGCGCCACCATCGTGTGCGGCGACTCCCACACCTCCACCCATGGCGCGTTCGGTGCGCTGGCCTTCGGTATCGGCACCTCCGAGGTGGAGCACGTTCTGGCGACCCAGACGCTGCCGCAGAGCCGCCCCAAGACCATGGCCGTCAACATCAACGGCGACCTGCCCGAGGGGGTCACCCCCAAGGACGTTGTGCTCGCCCTGATCAGCAAGGTCGGCACCGGCGGCGGCGCCGGGCACATCGTCGAGTATCGCGGCAGCACCATCGAGAACATGTCGATGGAGGGCCGGATGACGATCTGCAACATGTCGATCGAGTGGGGCGCCAAGGCCGGCATGGTTGCTCCCGACGAGAAGACGTTCGCCTACATCGAGGGCCGTCCCCATGCGCCCCGCGGCGCCGACTGGGACGAGGCGGTGGCCTACTGGAAGACCCTGCGCACCGATGAGGGCGCACGCTTCGACCTCGAGGTCGATCTGGATGCGTCCGAGCTGAGCCCGTTCGTGACCTGGGGCACCAACCCCGGCCAGGGTGTGCCGCTGGCCGGTTCGGTGCCGCACCCCGAGGACTTCGGTGACGACTCGGAGAAGTCAGCTGCCGAGCGGGCGCTGACCTACATGGATCTCGAGGCCGGTACGCCGATGCGCGAGATCGCTGTGGACACCGTCTTCCTCGGCTCCTGCACCAACGGCCGCATCGAGGACCTGCGGTTGGCCGCCAGCGTGCTCGAGGGTCGCACCGTCGCCGACGGCGTACGGATGCTGGTGGTGCCCGGTTCGGCACGAGTCCGCATCGAGGCCGAGGCCGAGGGCCTGCACACGGTCTTCCTCAATGCCGGCGCCGAATGGCGTGGCGCCGGCTGCTCCATGTGTCTGGGCATGAACCCCGACCAGCTCAGCCCCGGCGAGCGGGCCGCCTCGACCTCCAACCGTAACTTCGAAGGCCGGCAGGGCAAGGGTGGGCGTACCCACCTGGTTTCCCCGTCGGTGGCGGCTGCGACAGCCGTCCGCGGCACGCTGTCCGCGCCGTCCGATCTGGGCCCGGCCGGCCCTGCCACGCCGCGCCAGCCCGGATCGCCCACGCTCTTCCCGACCGCGCCCGCCAAGGAGGCCTCCTGATGGAGAAGTTCGAGACCCACACCGGCACCGGTGTGCCGCTGCGTCGCAGCAACGTCGACACCGACCAGATCATCCCCGCCGTCTACCTCAAGCGGGTCACCCGGACCGGTTTCGAGGACGGCCTGTTCGCGGCCTGGCGCAATGACCCGACCTTCGTGCTGAATCAGGAGGCGTACGCCCAGGGCTCGGTGCTGGTCCCCGGACCCGACTTCGGCACCGGTTCCTCCCGCGAACACGCGGTCTGGGCGTTGCAGAACTACGGCTTCAAGGTCGTCATCGGCTCCCGCTTCGGTGACATCTTCCGCGGCAACGCCGGCAAGGCCGGGCTGTTGGTGGCCGTGGTCCCCCAGGAAGTGGTGGAGCAGCTGTGGAAGCGCCTCGAGGCCGAACCCGGCACGGCGATCAGCGTCGACCTGGTGGAGCGGCAGATCACCTGCGGTGACCTGGTCACCCCCTTCGAGATCGACGACTACACCCGCTGGCGGCTGCTGGAAGGACTCGACGACATCGGCCTGACACTGCGCAATGAGCAGTCAATCACCGACTTCGAGGCGACCCGACCGGGCTTCAAGCCGGTCACCACGGCTCCCTGACTGACAGCCGCAGTTCGGCACCACACGCCGCAGCAACGCGAAAACGCGGGCCCCGACCGGGGCCCGCGTTTTGCGCTGGGGAAGTGTGAGGGTGCTCTCCGCTCAAGCGGGATTCACTTGGTGGGCAGCTTCTTCTCGCCGGAGACGTACGCCTTGAGCAGCGAACCTGCGCTGAACTTCGGGTAGTCGACTGCCTTGGACTGGCTCTGCTCGCCGGTGCGCGGGTTGCGCACGGTGCGCGGGCCGCGGTGGCCCTTGCTGAACGAGCCAAAGCCGGTGATCGTGACCTTCTCGCCGTCGACCACGGCGGCCGTGATGGTCTGGACCACGGCGTCGAGCGCGCGGCCAGCCTCGGCCTTGTTGCCGTCGTAGTGCTCGGCCAGTGCGGTGATCAGCTCTGCCTTGTTCACAACTTGCCTTTCGTTGGTGTTCCTCCTGGGGGGTCCGATGGGGCCCATCAGGGAGGGAGTACCGGTTGGTACTGCCTCCACGCTAGGGCGAAATTGGCTCCAGCAGGGGATTTTGGACGGTTTTTCCGGCGTGTCGTGTCGGATCGGGGCTGTGCTGCGGCACGAGATGTCGTTGACTGCCCTTAGTGTTAGGGCGTCGAAAGGAGCCCCATGTCGGCTGACACCACCTCTGCTTCCCGTCCCACGACGGTGCTGCTCGTGTGCGGCGGAGCGGCTGGTGAGCACTCCGTTTCGTGCTTGACGGCAGCCGGCGTGCTCGGCGCGATGGACCACGAGCGCTACCACGTGATCCCGGTCGGCATCACCACCGGCGGCAGCTGGCTGCGGCTGTCGATCGAGGAGGTGACGGCCTTCCGCGCCTCCGGCGATGAGCTGCCCAGCGTGGATGCGATCGCTCAGGGCCACGACGAAGCCTTGCTGCATCGTGACGGCGAGGACGTGCTGCTCGCGACCCGGCAGGGCTCGACGTTGGCGGATCCGGTGCGCATCGATGTCGCTTTTGCCCTGCTGCACGGGCCGATGGGGGAGGACGGCACGATCCAAGGCCTGTTCGAACTGATGCGGCTGCGGTACGTCGGGTGTGGCGTGATGGCCTCGGCGGTGGCGCTCGACAAGGACGCGACCCACCGGATGTTGCTCGGCGCCGGGCTGCCGATGGTGCCCTACACCGCGCTGAGCCAGGCGGACTGGACCGTGAGCCGGCGCAGCAGCTTGGACGCGATCGCCGCGCTGGGGCTGCCCGTGTTCGTCAAGCCGGCCCGCGGCGGCTCCAGTGTTGGCATCTCCAAGGTGAGTGTCGCCGAGGATCTGCCCGCGGCGCTGGACGAAGCATTCACCTGGGGTGCCAAGGTCATCGTCGAGCAGGGGCTGGAGAATGCGCGCGAGGTCGAGTGCGCCGTGCTCCAGGACCCACGACAGGGGCTTCGCACCGCATCGGTCGGCGAGATCGTCATGGAGGGGACGGAGTTCTACGACTTCACCACCAAGTACCTCGGCAACGGCAAGGCACGGATGCAGGTGCCAGCAGATCTCACCTCGGACCAGGCCGCCGAGATCGACCGGTTGGCTCGCCGCGCCTTCGTGGCGTTGGGCTGTGAGGGTCTGGCGCGGGTCGACTTCTTCCTCACCGAGAAGGGCCGGCTGTTGCTCAACGAGGTCAACACGATGCCCGGCTTCACCGAGTTCTCGATGTATCCCTACGCATGGGGGCAGTCGGGACTGGCGTACGCCGACCTGATCGACCTGCTCATCGAACAGGCGCTGCAGCGCGAGGCCGGACCTCGCTGAGCGGCATCACCCGCAGGGCCCAAGACCAGGAGGGCCCATCACACGCAGGGCCGCTGCTGGGGGATCGTCGTACTGATCGCCTCGGACAGGTCGGTCAGCACAGCCGCTTGGGGCTCATATGCCGACGGCACCGTGACCTGGATGCGCGGCGTACGGTCCAAGGTCGTGAAGCGGTAGGCACCATCGACCGGTTCGGCGTACCAGCCGATCCCATCGACCTCGTAGCACTCGCTGGTCGGGCCGAAACCGGGCGGATCCGCCACGCCGCAGGCCAGCAGCACTGCCGGATCGCCCCAAGCCACCGCAGACTCGGGCTGGTCGGTGGCACGCTGTGGCTGGCCGGCGACGACCGCGGGCGCGGCGGCGATCAGGTCTGCACAGGTCTGGACGCTGCCCGGATCTGGCGCCGGCGCCGTCACCGTGCACCCGGTCGCGAGGAGCATCACCCCTGCCGCCACCACGGCGAGCCGGGGCCTGCCGATCACAGCCGAACGACCGGACAGGTCACGTTGTTGGTGATGCCCGGCACCTGCTGCAACTGGCCGATGATGAGACGACCGAGCTCATCGATGGTGCCGGCCTCCACCTCGACGATCACGTCATAAGGGCCGGTGACAGTCTCAGCCTTGATGACGCCCGGCAGGGCGCGGACCGTCTCGGCGACCGCGGCGGCTTGGCCGACGGCGCACTGGACGAGGACGTACGAGTGCACGGACATGACACGCTCCTCAGCGACGACTGCGGAGCACGCTACCGTGTGAGCGGCGGGCCGGGGCCACCCGGCCAATCAGCCAGTCCCGGAGACGGGCCTGATGACGTGAGGCGGTTGGGCAAGATGGCGGCGGACCAGACCTTGGACCAGATCAGCGAGTTCGAGTTGATCGAGGCGATCACGGCGGGCCTGCCGCAGGCCGAGCCGGTACGCCTGGGCCCCGGCGACGACGCCGCCGTGGTGGATCTGCAGCAGGCAGTGGTGAGCACCGACATCGTGGTTGAGAACGTGCACTTCCGGCGCACCTGGTCCACCGCCGACGACGTCGGCCGCAAGGCCGCAGCGGTCAACATCGCCGATCTGGAAGCCATGGGTGCCACCCCACGCGCGCTGGTCGTCGCGCTGACGCTCCCCACGACGCTGAAGGTGTCCTGGGTGCTGGAACTGATGGCCGGCATCCAACGGGAGGCCGCCGAAGCGGGCGTGTCGGTGGTCGGCGGCGACCTCAGCTCCGGTGAGCAGATCGTCGTCGCCGTGACCGCGCTGGGCGACCTGGAGGGCCGGCTGCCCCTCACCCGGTCCGGCGCCCACGCCGGTGACGTGGTGGCGATTCGCGGTCGGCTCGGCTGGGCCGCGGCAGGGCTGGTGGTGCTGGGGCGTGGGTTCCGGTCCCCGCGCGCCGTCGTCGAGGCCCAGCGCGTGCCCCAAGTGCCCTACGGTGCCGGCCGCCAGGCTGCGATGGCCGGTGCGACCGCGATGGTCGACATCTCTGATGGTCTGATTGCTGACCTGGGACACATCGCGCGCGCGTCGGGCGTACGAATCGATGTTCGTACCGAACAGTTGCAGGTCCCGGATCCGTTGCAGGCGGTAGCGGCGGCCACCGGAAGTGACCCCTATCGGCTGGTGCTGACCGGGGGAGAGGACCATGCGCTGGCGGCCACGTTCGCAGCCGACCTGGTGCCCAATGACTGGACGGTCATCGGCTCGGTCACAGAAGGCGAGGCAGGCGTCAGTGTCGATGGCGCCGACTGGGACGAACCGGCCGGGCACGATCACTTCCACCAGCGCAGCTGAGCATTTTCAGGCGAACCGCTGAGGTTCGTCCGGCGTGTGAACGCCGGTGCTGGGGCGGTCGGGCGTAGGGTGACCATCATGGCGACCCGCGCGTCTTCCCCACCGCGGTCCACCTCTGGTTCGCGGTCGTCCGGAAGCAAGAAAACCACTCGTTCACCCCAGTCCCGATCGAAGGCGCCCAGCAAGGGCACTTCGAGCCGGCCGGCATCGGCCCGCAGCGGACGGGGCAGCGGTGGCACCCGAAAGCCGGCCGCAACCAGCCCCTCGATCGGCAGCTCGATCGGTCGCGGCTTGGCCGCGATGGGCCGCGGGACCGCGCACGCCTGCGGTGGCGCCATCCGCAGCGTCGGCCGCGGCACCGACCTCGAGCCCGAGCTGCGCCGCGACGGTCTGGGCCTGTTCCTGATCGGCTGCGCCATCGTGCTCGCCGCCGAGTTCTGGTTCGGGCTGCCCGAGCCGGTGGGTGGCTGGATCACCGTCGGTGTCACCAGCGTGGTGGGCCAGACCTTCGCGTACGCCGCCCCGGTGGTCTTCCTGGCTGCAGGCTGGCGCCTCATCTGCCATCCCGAACACAACGGACCGGCCGGTCGACAGTTCATCGGCTGGATCACGCTGTTGTTCGGTGTGCTCGGCCTGGTGAGCATCGCCAAGGGGCTGCCCCGTCCGGAGGACCCCGAACTGATGCGGGCCGCGGGCGGCGCGCTGGGATATGTCTCATCCAGCCTGCTGGCCGATCTGATGACGACCTGGGTGGCCGTGCCGCTGCTGGTGCTGTTGGCGTTCTTCGGTCTGGTCGTGGTGGTGGGGATTCCGCTGAACCAGATGCCGCAGCGACTGCGCGACTTCGGCCACAGCCTGCGCCACCATCCTGACGACGAGCTCGACTACGCCGATGACCCGGCGTACGACTCTGCCTTGGTGGGCGAGGACGACGAAGCCACCATCGCGGCCCCCCGACCCAAGCCGGGACGTACCCGAGGGCAGCGACGCCCGGACCCGATGGACAGCCCTGTCGACGCAGGCGCGGCGACCTCGGAGCTCTTCGACATCGAGCAACTGGAACGCGACCAGGCAACATTCGGCACCTCCAGCACGGCCGACGAGCCGGTCACCGCCGGTCTGCCGCCGGAGACGGCCGACCAGCCGGCCGCCAAGCCTTGGGACAAGGCTGCCGACCAGTCGACCAAGGCCGGCCCGTCCAGTACGCCGGAGGCTCCGCTGCACACGCCGATGCCGCAGCGCGTCGAGCAACTGCAACTGTCCGGTGACGTCTCCTACATGCTCCCCGATGCCGCCGAGCTCAAGCCCGGCAGCGTCCCCCAGCAGCGCACCGAGGCATCCGACAAGGTGGTGGAGGCGCTCAGCGGCGTGCTCGACCAGTTCGGGATCGACGCCCGGGTCACCGGCTACACCCGGGGTCCGACGGTCACCCGCTACGAGGTGGAACTCGGCCCGGCCGTCAAGGTTGAGAAGATCACCGCACTCAGCAAGAACATTGCCTATGCGGTCGCCTCGGCCGATGTACGGATCCTGTCGCCGATCCCGGGCAAGTCCGCGATCGGTATCGAGATCCCCAACCGCGACAAGGAAGTGGTCTCACTCGGTGACGTGCTGCGCTCCGCGCGCGCCCGCAACGACCAGCACCCGCTGACCGTTGGTCTGGGCAAGGACGTCGAGGGTGGATTCGTCGTTGCGAACATGGCGAAGATGCCGCACCTGCTGGTGGCCGGCGCCACCGGTTCGGGCAAGTCCAGCTTCATCAACTCCCTCATCACCTCGGTGCTGATGCGGGCCACGCCCGATGAGGTACGCATGATGATGGTCGACCCGAAGCGGGTCGAGCTGAACGCCTACGAGGGCATCCCGCACCTGGTGACGCCGATCATCACCAGCCCGAAGAAGGCCGCCGAGGCACTGGAATGGGTCGTCAAGGAGATGGACCTGCGCTACGACGACCTCGCGGCGTACGGCTTCAAGCACGTCAACGACTTCAACAAGGCAGTGCGCGGCGGCCAGGTGCAGCCGTTGGAGGGCTCCGAACGGGAACTCAAGCCCTACCCGTACCTGCTGGTGATCATCGACGAGCTCGCCGACCTGATGATGGTCGCCCCGCGGGATGTCGAGGATTCGGTGGTGCGGATCACTCAGCTGGCTCGTGCCGCGGGCATTCACCTGGTGCTCGCGACCCAGCGGCCCTCCGCCGATGTGGTGACCGGTCTCATCAAGGCCAACGTGCCCAGCCGACTGGCCTTTGCGACCTCGTCGCTGACCGACTCCCGGGTCATTCTCGACCAGGGCGGCGCCGAGAAGCTGGTGGGTCAGGGTGATGGTTTGTTCCTGCCGATGGGGGAGTCCAAGCCGATTCGTTTCCAGGGCTCCTGGGTCACCGAGAACGAGATCCGCAGCGTCGTCTCCCACGTCACCGAGCAGTTGCAGCCGCAGTACAACGAGGAGGTTCTGACCACGGCCGCCGCCACCAAGGCCGTCGCCGAGGACATTGGCGATGATCTGGAGCTGGTGCTGGAAGCCGTGCAGTTGGTCGTCAACATGCAGCTTGGGTCGACGTCCATGCTGCAGCGCAAGCTGCGGGTCGGTTTCGCCAAGGCGGGACGACTGATGGACATCCTGGAGACCCGCGGCATCGTGGGGCCCTCGGAGGGTTCCAAGGCCCGTGAGGTGCTGGTCAAGCCGGACGACCTCGATGAGGTGCTGGCGAACATCTCTCAGGGCTGAGGCGTCTCGCTCAGCCGATCAGGACGGCGTACGGACTGTCCGGCTCCAGCTCCACCAGGCTGCGATAACGGGTGCCGCTCAGTCCGATGGCGATGTGTTCACCCAGTCGCGGTCCGGTGGCCACAGCAGCGCGCTCGTACGCCGCGAGTGCCGCGGCTGCCGGCCAGTCGGTCGGCAGCAGCTCGGTGGGCAGTTGGGGATCGAAGCGATGCAGTCGGACTCGACGCAGGGTCAGGTCGTAGATCTCGTTGAGGATGGCGACGCCGGTCGTCGAGGACTGGATGATCGCCTCGGCGGCGGCAGCGAGTGACAGGTAATCCTTCGCGAAGGACGCCAGGTCCCAGGCCGCGGCCGCCACCTGACGGGCGTCCTCGAGCGAATACCTCACCCAGCCGGTCACGATCAGGCCGACCTCGGCGACCTCGTCCATCAGATCGGTCAGCGCTGCGGACTTGTCCACCGGGCTGACCAGAACGCCCGGGCGGACCATGCCGTAGAGGTGAGCGAAAGCGCGGTGGCGCAACCGCTCCCGGACCGGACGGTGGACCTCGGCGACGTCATAGGTGATCTGGTGCAGCAGGCCGTCCCAGGCGTCCTCGGCTTGCTCGCCGTCGCGGATCTGTCGGAAGCTGGTCTCCATGGCGCCGTGCAGCCGATACTGGCCGACCCGCCCATGACGCTCCACCGTGAGATGTCCCTGCTCGACCATGCGATGCAGCTGTGACTTGGCACTCTGCCGGTTGACGCCGAGTTGGTCCATCCAGCCGAGCAACAGCGGACCCGGCAAGGCGGTCGCGGTGGCGCAACCGAACAGAAACGGAACCCGCGCGTACGCCGATGTGAAAACCGCCTCAGCCACGTGGGCAGTCTAACGAGCGATTGCGTACAACTCGAACTCATCGGGGCGCCGTGGGAGAATGGCGCACCATGAGCCAGCAGACCCGCGTCCACCTCATCAGCCTCGGCTGTTCCCGCAATGACGTGGACAGTGAGGAACTAGCCGGGCGGCTGGCGGCGGGCGGCTACCAACTGGTCGCCGAGCCCGAGGAAGCGGACGCGGTCATGGTCAACACCTGTGGTTTCGTTGAGAGCGCCAAGCAGGATTCGGTCGATACCTTGCTGGCGGCTGCGGACCTGAAACAGAGCGGCAAGGCCCAAGCCGTGGTGGCGGTGGGCTGCATGGCCGAGCGCTACGGCAGCGAGTTGGCCGGTGCGCTGCCCGAGGCCGATGCGGTGCTCGGATTCGACCGGTACGCCACCATCGCTGAGGACCTGCAACGGATCCTGTCCGGCGAGTCACTGCCTTCCCACCAACCCCAGGACCGCCGCAAGCTGCTGCCGATTGCCCCCAAGGCACGTCCGGCCGCGGCCGGCGCGGTGACCATCCCGGGGCACGCCCATCACGCCGATGCCGGACCTGACCTGCCCAACGGCCTGGCGCCCGCCTCCGGCCCTCGTCCGGTACGTCAGCGGCTCGGCACCGGCCCGATGGCACCGCTGAAGATGGCCTCTGGCTGTGACCGCCGCTGCACCTTCTGTGCGATCCCGGCCTTCCGCGGCGCGTATCTGTCCCGGCCGCCGGCCGAGATCGTGTCCGAGGCCCAATGGCTCGTGAGTCAGGGTGTACGCGAAGTGTTCCTGGTGTCGGAGAACTCCACCTCCTATGGCAAGGACCTCGGCGATCTGCGGCTGATGGAGCAGGTGCTGGAGGATCTGTCCGAGGTCGAGGGACTGGAGTGGATCCGGGTCTCCTACCTCCAGCCTGCCGAGATTCGGCCCTCGCTGATCAACGCGATGACCAGCGTCCCCAAGGTGGTGCCCTACTTCGACCTGTCCTTCCAGCACGCCGCGCCGGGCGTCCTCAAGCGGATGCGCCGCTACGGCGACCCGGCCTCCTTCGCCGAGCTGGTCGGCGCGGTCCGCGCCCATGCGCCCCAGGCCGGCATCCGCAGCAATGTCATCGTCGGATTTCCCGGCGAGACCGAGGACGACGTCGACGTGCTGGCCGATTTTCTGGCCGACGTCAGCCTGGATGTGGTGGGCGTCTTCGGCTACTCCGACGAGGACGGCACCGAAGCCGCGACCATGACCGACAAGGTGTCCGCCGACGTGATCGCCGAACGGGTGGACCGGATCACCCAGCTGGTCAGCGAACTCACCGACCAGCGGGCCGAGGAACGGGTGGGGGAGCGGTGGCCGGTGTTGGTCGAGGAGATCGACCTCGACACCGGCGAGGTGTGGGGGCGTGCCCCGCACCAGGGCCCGGAGGTCGACGGCCAGGTACGACTGGTCGACAGCGAGGGCGAACCGCTGACCGCAGTGGCAGTCGGTGACCTGGTCCAGGTCGAATGCATCGACAGCGAGGGTGTCGATCTTGTCGGCACCCGGCCGCCCGCGTAGGTTGCTGCTGGGAGCGGGCCGGCGGTGGCCGGTCTGCGTACCCGAACCGGCACGATCAGCAGTTCAGCAAGACACCAGCACCAGACCAGCATCAGTAACAACAGGGGTGGGCCGTGAGCAATGACGCCAGCAGTGGGACATCGCAGGTGTCGCCGTGGAATGTCCCCAATGCCTTGACCGTGCTGCGGCTGCTGATGGTGCCGCTGTTCGCTTGGATGCTGCTGTCCCATCCCGATGATCCGGTGTGGCGCTGGGCCACCACCGGCGTCTTCGTGCTCGCCATGTTGACCGATCTGGCGGACGGCAAGATCGCTCGCCGCTACAACATCGTCACCGACTTCGGCAAGCTCGCGGATCCGATCGCTGACAAGGCGATGACCGGCATGGCCTTCGTCGGTCTGTCCATCATCGGTGAACTGTGGTGGTGGGTGACGATCGTCATCCTGGTGCGCGAATGGGGCATCACCGTGATGCGGTTCGCCATCATCAAGTGGGGCGTGATGGCCGCCAACCGGGGCGGCAAACTCAAGACGGTCTTCCAGACCGCAGCCATCATCCTGGCGCTGATGCCACTCCCGGACCTGCTGCGCCCGGTGGCCTGGGTGGTCATGGCGATCGCGCTCCTGCTGACCGTCCTGACCGGTCTGGACTACGTCCGCGAAGCAGCCAAGCTGCGGCGGTCCTATCACGAACGTCAGGCCGGCGGCTTCGCGTGAGAACCGATCGCGCCGCCACCGCGATTGCTGCGCTGGGTGCGGCAGCCGCAACCCTGGCAACGGCGGAATCCCTCACCGGTGGGCTGGTCGCGGCCGCCCTGACCGCAGTTCCGGGCGCCTCGAAGGTGATGCGCGGTGGGGTAGTGGCGTACGCGACCGACCTCAAGCAGAGCCTGCTGGGCCTCAGTGATGAACAACTGACGCCAGGCCCTGTCTCGCAATCCACCGCCGAGGCGATGGCTGTCGGCGTACGCCAGGTGTGCGGCGCTGACTGGGGGGTCTCGACCACCGGCGTCGCGGGGCCCGACGCGGTCCCGGAGGCGGCGGTCGGAACGGTCTGGGTGGCGGTTGCCGGACCCGACCGATTGCGCAGCCGCTGCCATCAGTTCGCGGGTGACCGGGCGTCGATCCGCCAGCAGAGCGTCGACGCTGCCCTGAGCCTCTTGGTCGAGACGTTGCCCAGCCGGGTTGTCGGACTGGCCGGGAATAATTGGTCACGCGGCTGCGCTGAAGTAGGCGATAGGCTGGAGGAGACATGACGGAGGTGGACCATGCTCACGCGTGAAATCATCGGTGATGCGCTGCGGCACGAGCGCCAGAGCCAGGGGCGGACCCTGCGCGAGGTCTCCGCCGCCGCCCGGATCAGCTTGGGCTACCTGTCCGAGGTCGAGCGTGGCCACAAGGAAGCCTCCAGTGAACTGTTGGCGGCGATCGCGACCGCACTGGACCTTCCGCTGTCAGAAGTCTTCGGTCTGGTGAGCCTTCGATTGGCCGAGGCCGAGAGTCGTGCCGCCGACAACGTGGTCGAGTTGCGGCGTCCCGCACAGGCTGCCTGAGCCCGACATCGGGCCAGTCTCGGCTAGGGTGCGGCCATGGTAGGCACCAAGGTCCTTGACGACGTCGTTCAGCTCCAGAAGCAACGCAATTCTGCCGGCATCACTTCGGTGTGCTCGGCGCACGATCTCGTGATCGAAGCATCGATCCTGCACGCGGTGGCCGACGGCTCCACCGTGCTCATCGAGGCGACCTCCAATCAGGTCGACCAATACGGCGGCTACACGGGCATGAAGCCGGCCGATTTCCGCGACCGTGTCCTCGCGATCGCCGAACGGTGCGGGCTGCCCGCTGAACGGGTGCTGTTGGGTGGTGATCACCTGGGCACCAACCGCTGGAAGAACTCTCCGGCCGAGGAAGCGATGGCCAAGGCTGAGGTGCTGATCGAGTCCTACGTTGCGGCCGGCTTTGAGAAGATCCACCTGGATTGCTCCTACCCCTGCGCCGGCGACCCCACCCCGCTCACCGACGAGATCGTCGCCGAACGGGCGGCCCGACTGCTCGCTGTGGCTGAACGAACCGCTCGCGAGGCCGGTCTGGAAGGGCGACAGCGCTATGTCATCGGCACCGAGGTGCCCGTGCCCGGCGGCGCCCACGAAACGATTGACACGCTGGAGCCGACCAGCGCCGATGCCTGTCGGCACACCCTGCAGGCCCACAAGGATGCGTTCGAGAAGGTCGGCCTGTCCGATGTGTGGCCCAGGATCACCGCTGTGGTGGTGCAGCCCGGTGTCGAGTTCGACCACGAGAACGTGTTTCTCTATGACCCGTCGCGCACCAAGGAACTGCGTGAGGTCCTCGACGATGAACCCAACCTGGTCTTCGAGTGCCATTCGACCGACTACCAGACCGCGGACCTGTTGGCGCAATTGGTCACCGACCACTGGGCGGTCCTCAAGGTCGGTCCGTGGCTGACGTTCGCGCTGCGCGAGGCGCTGTTTGCGCTGGCCAGCATCGAGGCTGAGCTGCTCGGTGCGGATGCCGACCTGTCCCGACTGCCGGAGGTGGTCGAGGAGGTCATGGTGGCCAAGCCGGAGCAGTGGCAGTCCTACTACGAGGGAGATGCCGAGGAGCAGCGCATCAAACGGCGCTACTCGTTCTCCGACCGGCTGCGGTACTACTGGCCTGACGAGCAGGTCCATGCCGCCGAGGAGAAGCTGTTCGCCAACTTGGCTGGTCGCGAGATCCCGCTGCCGCTGCTGAGCCAGTTTCTGCCGGCGCAGTTCACCCGCGTCCAGCTGGGGGAGGTTCCCAACGACGCCCGAGCCATTGCGATGGACCGGGTCCGCGACGTGCTGCGGCTCTACTCGGCGGCCTGTCGATCCGCCGGTCGCTGACTCAGGCCCACCGCCCCGGTGGCGGCCCAGCCATGTGCCGGGCCGTCACTGGGGAGCGTTTGGTGTCAGCAGTTTTTTGTTGTCACCGGCGCTGAGAGGCCGCAGGTCTGGCACAGCGGTTCCGTCACAGAGGTGGCCGGAACCCACTCGGCGTCATCGCCCAGCCGGCATCGGTCAGGGCCTTGGACCAGGCCGGTTCGGTCAGGACGCCGAGGCCGTCGACCCGTTCCAAGGTGGGGCGGCGGGGCCCACGATGGCTCCGTAGGTGTGCTCCGAGAGCGGTCAACGCCTCACTGGGCGGCAGTTCA
Source organism: Parenemella sanctibonifatiensis (assembly GCF_002250565.1). Taxonomy (GTDB): domain Bacteria; phylum Actinomycetota; class Actinomycetes; order Propionibacteriales; family Propionibacteriaceae; genus Parenemella; species Parenemella sanctibonifatiensis. Next base: position 610,283 of record NZ_NMVJ01000006.1, on the reverse strand, counting down.
GCGTCGAACGTCACCAGACTGCGACGTCCTGATTCCATGTACGCCACGCACCGTCCCTCGACCTGCACCACAAGTGAGCCGGCCCGGCGCGAGGGGCGATGTCCGCCTTGTGCCTCGGGCCACGCCAGCGCCGCACCCCACGGGTTGGCCGGGTCGCTGGCGGCCAGGATCACGGTCCCGGTCGGGGCGGCGGATCGGAGCCGGTCCACGACCTCCGGCAACGCGAACTGGGCCGCCCCCAGCCCGGTCACGAAGTAGCCGCGGCGGCACACTCCGGCCAGCTCCAAGTCGCTCAACGCCCGATAGACCTCGCCGAAGTTGGGCCCGATCTCGGCCTCGGTGGAGCCCCGGGTGAGGATGCCGTGGCGTTCCAGCTGGTAGGCCAATCGGGCTGCCGGACTGGTGGATTCATCGGTGGGCGGGACCCGGGACCACCTCCCGCCGGGCACGGCGGGGCCGACGGGTCGGATCGGGACCCGCATTGAGGGCCGGCGGGCCCGGCGGGTGCGGGTGGCGCTGGGACGGCGGGTGCTGGGGCGTTGCCCCAACAGTTCCCGCAGCGGTGCGAAGGTGTCGCTGCGCACCTGGCCTGCCCACACCGCCTGCCACAGCCCGGTGCGGAGCTGGTCGCCGCCGCCCTCCAGCCCCAGCTCGGTCAACAGCCACGAGCCGCCACCACCCAGCCGGTCCACCAACTCGGCCGCGACCGGATCGGTGACCTCCTGCGGGGTGGGTGGATGAGCACTGTCAGCGGGCCACAGTTGCACGACGCCATCGGAGCTGCCAACCCCCTGCACCCCGTTCCAGACCACCGCCCCTTCGGCCAGCAATTGGTCCAGCCAGCCGGGCTGATAGTCGGGCAACCGGGCCGGCAGGATTTCGCTCTCGAGGTCGCTCAGGGCCAGTGGGGCACCGGCCAGCTGGCTGATGACGGCGTACAACCGGTCCGGTCCGAACTCCTCAGCCGGCTCGGTGGCGGGTCCGCGCGGTGTGATCTCCTGCCACTCGGTCAGGAAGCGCGCCAGATGGGATCCCTCGACCGGTTCGACCTGCTGGCGCAACCGGGCCAGCGCCCGGCGCTGGATCATCGCCAGCACCTTGCGGTCGCAGTACGCCGGTGGCCCGTCGACGGTGAACTGCCCCATCACCCATTCACTGTCGCTGCCCCGGCCGGCGAGCCGGTCGACGATCTGGCGCAGTTCGGCCGGTGGCAGTGGCAGGTGCTGTGCCAACGCTTCGAAGGTGAAAGGTCCGTGGTGGCGGGCGTACCGCTGCACCAGCCGGATCGCCGCGTCCGCGACGGGTGCCGGGCTGCCATAGCCCGGCGGCACCGGCAGCCCGAGGGCGTCGCGGACCAGCCCGAGGTCCTCGGCGACGACGAACTGGTCGCCCAGTTGCACCAGCCGTCGCTCGGTCAGCAGTTCCTCGAGCCACTGGAGGGCCAGATCGGGGTCGGCCCCGTCAGTGTCTGCCCCGGAGGTGTCGGTCCGAGCCAGTACGTCTGCACGGGCCAGCGGGCCCAACCGTCGGACCAGATCGGCGAGGCTCGCCGGCGAGGTGGCCCGACGCTGCGGGCTCAGGCACTGCAGCTCGGCTTCGATCTCGGCGATCGCATCCGGGTCGAGCAGGTCACCGGCCTGACCGGTGCCCAACAGGTCGGCCAGCAGCCCCGGATCCAGACTGAGCGCCGCGGTGCGCCGCTCAGCCAACGGCTGGTCACCGTCGTAGAGGAACTCGGCGACATAACCGAAGAGCAGGCTGCGCGCCATCGGTGAGGGCTGCTCGGTGAGGACCTCATGGATCTGGATCCGGCGAGCCGCCATGTCGCGGTGCAGTTGCTGCAGGGCCGGTAGGTCGAAGACGTCGTGGAGGCATTCCCGCACTGTCTCCAACACGATCGGGAAGTCGGGATGGTCGGCTGCGACTTCCAACAGCTGCGCAGCCCGCATCCGCTGCTGCCACAGCGGCGAACGACGGCCGGGGTCCCGGCGCGGCAACAACAGCGCACGTTGGGCACATTCCCGGAATCGCGCGGCGAACAGGGCGGATCCGGCCACCGCATGGGCGACGTCATCGGCGATCCGATCCTGGTCGTACCAGAGCAGTTCCGCCCCGGGTGGTGCGTCGGTGCTGTCGGGCACCCGCAGCACGATTCCGTCATTGCTGGCGGTGGCCTTCACGTCGAAGCCCCAGCGCTGGGCTGCGTTGGCTTCGATGAGCAGGGCCCAGGGCGCCAGCACAGCATTGCCGAGCTGGCTGTGGACACACAGTCGCCAGTCACCGAGCTCGTCGCGGAAGCGTTCCACCACGATCTGACGGTCATGGGGCAGAACACCGGTGGCTTCTCGTTGCCGGGCAAGGTGGTGGCTGAGGTTCTCGCGTGCCCAGGCATCGGCCTGGGGCAGCTCGTCCGCGAGAGCGGCATCGTCCACGGTGGCCCAGCGGCGTACGGCGGCGCCCAACGCCTGCCCCAACTCCACTGGTCGGGACACCGCGTCGCCCTTCCAGAAGGGGAGTCGACCGATGGCGCCGGGGGCGGGCGACACCAGCACCTGCTGGGCGGTGATCTCCTCGATCCGCCAACTGCTGGTGCCCAAGGTGATGACGTCACCCACCCGGGACTCGTAAATCATCTCCTCGTCGAGTTCGCCAACCCGGCGCGGCCCATCGTCGCCTGCCACCAGGAAGACCCCGAACAGGCCTCGGTCAGGAATGGTGCCGCCGGAGGTGGTCACCAGCCGCTGGGCTCCTGGTGCTGCTCGCAGCGTCCTGGTCAGTGGATCGCGCAGCAGTCGGGGCCGCAACTCGGCGAAATCCTCGCTGGGGTAACGGCCACACAGCATGTCGACAACCGAGCCGAACACCGCCTCGGACAACTCCCGAAAAGGATCACTGCGTCGCAGCAGTGCCAGCAGTGTCGAGGGGTCCTGCGGCTGGCGTACGCAAGCAGCCACCACCAGCTGGGCCAGCACGTCCAGCGGGTTGCGCAGGGCTGGCATCGTCTCGATCTGGCCCGTCCGCATCCGTTGGGTGACGACCAGGCTTTCCAACACGTCGCCGGCGTGCAAGGGGAGCAGGACGCCCCGCGAGACCGCACCGACATGGTGGCCGGCCCGACCGACCCGCTGCAGCCCGCTGGCGACCGAGGGCGGCGAGCCGATCTGGATCACCTGGTCCACTGCGCCCATGTCGATGCCCAACTCGAGCGAGGAGGTGGCCACGACACAACGCAGCGTCCCTGCCTTCAGGGCTGACTCCACCTCCAGTCTCACCTGTTTGGACATCGACCCGTGGTGGGCACGGGCAAAGGCCGTCTCGTGACTGGAGTCCTGTGGGCTTCCTGATGTGTCGTCCGGGTCAGGGGCGGCCAAATCGTTGAGGTGTTGGGTGACGCGCTCGGCGATTCGACGGGAGTTGACGAAGACCAGCGTCGAGCGATGCCCTTGGACCAGCTCTCGGACCCGGCGTTCCAGGTGCGGCCACGCGGAGTCGGGCACCTCGTCCGGGCCGGCATCGGCCAGTGGTGTCGCGCCGGGATCATCGAAGTCGGCGACCACAGCCTGACAGCTCAGTTGCCACTGCTTGGGGCTGGCCGGCGCGACGATGCTGACGTCACGATCACCGGCCAGGTGGGCCGCGACCCGTTCGGGCGGCTGCACCGTGGCCGAGAGGCCGATCCGCTGCGGATCGGTGGTGCAGCGTGCCGCCAACAGTTCCAGGCTGGCAGCCAGGTGTGCACCCCGTTTGGTGCCGGCCACGGCGTGCACCTCATCGATGATGACGGTGTCCACCTCCTGCAGGGTGTCGCCGACCTGGGAACACAACATCAGCAGCAGCGACTCCGGGGTGGTGATGAGGATGTCGGGCGGATGGGTGAGCAGCCGCCGCCGTTCATTGGCCGGGGTGTCGCCACTGCGGACTCCGATCCGCACCGGTGGCAGCGTGGTGTGGGGATCCTGCTGGGCAGCGGCGATCTCGATGCCGCGCAGTGGCGCTCGCAGGTTGCGTTCCACGTCCACCCCGAGCGCCTTCAACGGGGAGATGTAGAGGACCCGTACGCCGGGGCGCTGCCTCGGCTCGAGGTCGCGGCGGAGCAGTCGGTCGATGGCGACCAGGAATGCCGCGAGGGTCTTGCCCGAACCTGTCGGTGCGATGACCAGACTGTGGGCGCCAGCCTGGATCTGGCGCCACGCCTCACTCTGGACCGCAGTCGGTGCCGGGAAGGAGGAACGGAACCAGGACTGCACCGGCGCACTGAAACCGGTCAACGGGTCGTCGGTCCGTTGGTCACGGGTGGGGGAGTCCTTGCGCGGCATGCGACCATGGTGCCCGCACTGTCAGACAGTTTTCGACCGGACCCGACGTCTCGTGGGCGCTGGCGGTGCGACCGGGGCCGATCGAGGGGGAGCGAGATGCGCGAGACGGAGCTGCGAGCGCGGCTGGCGCGGCACCTGGGCGGTGCCTACGCAACCGTGTGGTCTGGCCAGTACGTGCTCGCCGACCTGGGCGGCCGGACTGTCGACGAGGCGATTGCTGCAGGCGTGCCGTGCAAGATCGTCTGGCGCGCTGTGTGGGCGGCCCTGGAACTTGCTCCCAGCGAGCGCTGACCAGCACCGCCGACAAGCTGACGAACAGATCCGAGACACGCCAGGAAAGCGTTGGCGTTCGAACACATGTTCGGTAAGTTGTCCACTGTCACGAACTGAGTCGAAGCACCATCCACAGGCCAAGGGCTGTCCCGACATTTTGTCGGACCCCTTTCCTAGGGTGACCACCATCCGCTGGCGCAACGGCGTCCGGGCACGACACAACAAGGAGGACGCGATGGCACAGGCCAAGGTTGACCGAGCAGAGAGCAAGGGCAAGTCGGACCGCGAGAAGGCGCTCGACGCAGCGCTGGCGCAGATCGAGAAGGCTCACGGCAAGGGATCGATCATGCGGCTCGGCGAGGACACACGCCAGCCGATCGCGGTGATCCCGACCGGGTCGATCGCGTTGGACATCGCGCTGGGCATCGGCGGGCTGCCGCGGGGCCGGGTTGTGGAGGTCTACGGACCGGAGTCCAGCGGTAAGACCACCGTTGCGCTGCATGCCATCGCCAATGCGCAGCGCGAGGGTGGCATCTGCGCCTTCATCGATGCCGAGCATGCGCTCGATCCCGACTATGCCCAGAAGCTGGGCGTCAACACCGATGACTTGCTGGTCAGCCAGCCCGACAACGGTGAGCAGGCACTCGAGATCGCCGACATGCTCGTCCGTTCCGGTGCGCTGACCATGGTCGTCATCGACTCGGTGGCCGCACTGACCCCGCGCGCTGAGATCGAGGGCGAGATGGGCGACAGTCACGTCGGTCTCCAGGCCCGACTGATGAGCCAGGCGTTGCGCAAGATGACCGGCGCCCTGAAGACCTCCAACACCACCGCGATCTTCATCAACCAGCTACGCGAAAAGATTGGCGTGATGTTCGGTTCGCCGGAGACCACCACCGGTGGCCGTGCTCTGAAGTTCTACTCCTCGGTCCGGCTCGACGTACGCCGCATTGAGACGCTGAAGACGGCATACGAGATGGTCGGCAACCGGACCCGGATCAAGGTTGTGAAGAACAAGGTTGCGCCGCCGTTCAAGCAGGCCGAGTTCGACATCTTGTACGGACAGGGCATCAGCCGCGAGGGCAGCCTGATCGACATGGGTGTGGAGTCTGGCATCATCCGCAAGGCCGGTGCCTGGTTCACCTACGAGGCCGAGCAGCTGGGCCAGGGCAAGGAGAACGCCCGCAACACGCTCAAGACCAACCCGGAGCTGGCAGCAGAGATCGAAGCCAAGATCCTCTCCGCACTCGGCGTCGGGGAACACGCCGTCGCTGAGGAAGAGGTCGATCCGGTCACCGGTGAGGTGTCCTTCTGAGGCAGGCAGGTGAGGGCGTGACCCAGGGCAAGGCAAGGCGGACGGGGAAATCGGACCACGAGCAGCCTGAGTCCCGCGACGAGGCACTCGAACGGGGACGAAACATCCTGTTGGTGCAGCTCACCGCCCAGTCTCGCAGCCGCGCCGAACTTGCGAAGGCGCTTCGGAAGAAGGACATTCCCGAGGACGTCGCGGCCGAGTTGCTGGACCGCTTCGAAGAGGTGTCGCTGGTCGATGACGAGGCCTTTTCGCAGGCGTGGGTGGCGTCCCGGCAGCGCCGCAAGCATCGCTCCAGGCGGATGCTGATGCAGGAGTTGCGCAACAAGGGCGTCGATCCGGAGGTCGCCAAGGAGGCGGTTGACGAGGTCGACGACGATGCCGAGTACGCCGCGGCGCTGGACCTGGCTCGCAGCCGGGTCCAGCGGGCCGGCGATGTCCCAGCCGAGAAGCTTCGGACCCGGGTGGCCGGCTTGTTGGCCCGACGCGGCTACTCAAGCTCGATCGTGTGGCGGGCCGTGGCCGAGGTCATGGAATCGGATGACGAGCTCGATGGGACCGGTCCTGATTGGTGAAGTCGCCGCTGGTGGCGAACTCACCTGCTCTTGGTGAACGCGGCTGATTGGTGCGGGCTGGTGCCCGGGATGACAACGGTGACCCGTGTCAGAGGAGTGGCCGCGGTTTCGGCCGAGTCGTCAGTGGCGTCGGCCAGCGGTGGTCGCCGCGCCCCACTAAGGTGGGACCGCAGGCAATCGAGGAGGCGACGTGTGGGACATTCCGTGGTGGGGCTGGCTGCTCGGCCTCCTCGGCGTCCTCGTGGTGCCCACCATCATCGCGATCGGCTTCATCTTGGTGGCTGGCTTGGTGCGCAGTTGGGCCGCCAAGAGTGTTGACAAGAACGCCGCCAGTGCCGAACTGGCCGCCCAGCAGGCGCTGCAGGCCAAGGGGAGCGAGCACCGTCCTGGCCAGGACGAGCCCGGCCCAGACCAGCCCGGCCCGGACCAGCCCAGTCAGGATCGGCCCAGTCAGGATCGGCCCAGTCAGGATCGGCCCAGTCAGGATCAGGGCGATCGGGTTCGAGCCGACCGCTCTGCTCCCGCCGGCGCGGCGCACCACGCACCGACCTCAGCCCAGTCCGGGCCGGTCCCCGCCGGTCGGGCCACGCCCGCTCTCGGTGCTGAGGGCGCTCCGGCAACGACGGAGGAAGCCGCAGCAGCGACGACCGACGACCGGAGCACTGCCTCTGCCCAGGTTGATCCGGCGGAGGCCGCCGCGTCGGTGGCGGCTCAGGAGCGGGCCGCAGCCGTGTTGGAGGCAGCCGAAGCTGATGTCGCACAGATGCGACGTGAACTCCAGGAGGAACGCGCCGAACTGCGTGAGCAACGGTCCTCTCAGGAGCGGCGTGAGTCACGCCTCAACGAACGTGAGCTCAAGCTCGACGGTGAGACCAAGGGTGTCGAGACCCGATCCGCAGTGGTCGAACAGATCCGCTATGACCTCATCAACCGTGCCGCAGAGCTCAACCGGGCCGAGGCCGACCTGGCCGCCGAGGCAGAGCGGATCGCAGGCCTGACTGCCGAGGAAGCCCGGGCCGAAGTGCTCGCCGCCGCCGAACACGAGGCACGGCTGGATGCCACCACGATCCAACGCACCATTGAGAAGGAAGCTGAGCGCAACGCTCAGCGGCGCGCCCAGGAGATCATCGTCGGCGCGATCCAGCGGATGGCCGCCGACCAGACCTCGGAGTCGGTCGTCGCGACCGTTGACCTTCCCAGTGATGACATGAAGGGTCGCATCATCGGCCGTGAAGGGCGCAACATCCGCACCTTCGAGCAGGTCACCGGCGTCAACGTCCTCATCGACGACACTCCCGAGAGCGTCCAGTTGTCCTGTTTCGACCCGGTACGCCGCGAGACTGCCCGGATTGCGATGGCTGACCTGGTCGCCGATGGCCGTATCCACCCCTCCCGGATTGAAGAGGCGTACGAGCGGGCCACGGAGCAGATCAACGAGCGGATCCTGCGGGCGGCTGAGGACGCCTGCCACGAGGTCGGCATCACCGACCTGCACCCGGACCTGATGCCGATCCTGGGCTCGCTGCGCTATCGCACCTCCTATGGGCAGAACGTTCTCAAGCACCTCGTCGAGTCTGCTCACCTCGCCGGCCTGATGGCAGCCGAACTCCACCTGGATCCGGTCAGCTGTACGCGCGCGGCATTTCTGCACGACATCGGCAAGGCGCTCACCCACGAGGTGGAGGGGCCGCACGCCATCGTCGGTGCTGATCTGGCCCGCCGCTATGGCGAGCACGAGGACATCGTTCACGCCATTGAGGCCCACCACAACGAGGTCGAGCCGCAGACCGTCGAGGCGGTGCTGGTGCAGGCTGCCGATGCCATCAGCGGTGCCCGCCCGGGCGCCCGGCGCGAGTCGCTGGAGGCGTACGTGAAGCGGCTGGAGCAGTTGGAACAGATCGCCGGATCCCGCGAGGGCGTCGACCGGGTCTTCGCGATGCAGGCCGGCCGAGAGCTGCGCGTGATGGTGCATCCCGACCAGGTCGACGACGCCCAGGCACAGGTGCTGGCGCGCGAGATCGCCCGCCAGGTCCAGGAGGAACTGACCTACCCCGGGCAGATCAAGATCACGGTGGTGCGGGAGTCGCGCGCCACCGAGCTGGCCCGCTGAGCGGTCCGCTCAACCGGTGATCCCGCCGCTCCCTCGTCACCCACAGCGCGCCGAGGCATCGGGGAACCGCAAGAGACCAGCCTCTGGAGCCCCCCAGAGCGAGCCGTCCCCAGAGCGAGCCGTCCCAAGAGCAACGCCCCGAGGAGCGATGCCCTCGGGGCGTCGGGGTTGGGCCATGGCGCTGGGATGGCGGCTCAGGCCTCTACGTCGGCGGTCTCGACCGCCTTCACGTTCATCTGACGACGCATCCGCTGTTCCAACTTGCGAGCCAGCGCCGAGATCGCCACGTTGATGACGATGAACAGCACCGCCGCCACGAACAGCACCGGGATGCTGTTGCCGCCGGAACCGAGCTGGTTGGCGGCGCGCAGCAACTCGGGATAGGCGATCCACTGGCCCAGCGCGGTGTCCTTCAGGACCACCACCAACTGCGCCACCAAGGAGGGCAGCATCGCCGTGATGGCCTGCGGCACCAACACGATGTTGCGGGTCTGGCTGGGGGTCAGGCCGATCGCCAGACCTGCCTCGTGCTGTCCCTTCGGCAGGCTGCCGACACCGGAACGGATCAACTCGGCGATCACTGCGGAGTTGTACAGGGTCAGGCCGACCACCACCGCTGTCAGCGTCAGCGCGGTGCCGCTGAGCGGGGAGAACCGGGCCAGCACGGCGTACGCGAAGAACATCATGACCAGCACCGGTACGGCCCGGAAGAACTCCACGACGACACCGGAGACCTTGCGCAGCACGACGTTGTCGGCGAGTCGTCCCAAACCCAACACGATGCCCAGGACGCCGGCGCAGATCACGGCGATGCCAGCTGCCTGCAGGGTGCCGATGATGCCGGGAAGGAAGTAGAACTCCCAGCTCATCGGATCCAGCAGGAAGGTCCATTTCTCGGGAGTGAACTGGTCCTCGAGCTTCCACACGAGCAGGGCGGCCAGACCGAGCAGGACCACGACGGCGACAACGCTGTAGATGGTGTTGTTGCGGCGCCCTTTGGGTCCCGGTGCGTCAAACAGAACACTGGCGCTCATCGCTTCACCGCCAGCTTCTCCGACAGCCGGGTGAAGGCTGCACCGGCGGGTAAGGTGAGCAGCACGAAGGCTGCCGCGACGATCGCGAAGATGATGAAGATCATCGCTGCCTCGTTCTCGATCTCCTCACGCATCCACAGCGAGAGCTCCGCCACACCGACGGTGGCGGCGATGGTGGTGTTCTTGGTGAGCGCGATGAAGGTGTTGCCCAGCGGGGCGATGGCGCCCCGCAATGCCTGCGGCAGGATCACCTCGCGCAACGAGGTGGAGAAGTCCAGCCCGATCGCGCGGGCGGCTTCTGCCTGCCCGACCGGGACGGTGTTGACGCCGCTGCGCAGCGCCTCGGCCACGAAGGTGGCGTGGTAAAGGATGATCGCGACCACGGCCCAGGAGAAGTTGTGCCAGGTCAGCGGGGCGTCGCTGGGCAACAGTCGCCACTGGGCGCCGACCAGCAAACCGAAGGCGCAGAAGAACACCACCAAGGTGAGCGGCGTGTTGCGGACGAGTTCGGTGTACGCAGTTGAGGCCAGGCGCAACACGGCCACGGGTGACAGCCGCATGATCGCCAGAATCAGTCCCAGGAGTAGTGCTCCGACAGAACCGATCACGGTCAGCTCAACCGTCACCAGCAGCGCGCTACCGATGCGCGGCAGCTGCTCGATGACATAGTCCAGCACGCGGTGTCTCCTTCACGATCTGCCCCGAAGGGCGGGGTCGGGACCGCCGGGCGACACTGCCCGGCGGCCAGCTTCGACAAACTCAGGCGCAGGCGTCCAGCTCGGGCGGATTGCCCTCGCTGGGGCGGTAGCCCGAGGCGCCGACGTTGTCCTGGAGTGCCTTCTCCCAGGAGCCGTCATCGATCATGGCCTGGAGCAGCTCGTTGACCTTGGTGCAGAGCTCGACGTCACCCTTCTTGAGGCCGACGCCGTAGCGCTCCTCGGAGAACGGCTGGCCGACGACCTTGAGCTTGCCCTCGTGCTGCGGCAGCGCGGCGTAACCAGCGAGGATGATGTCATCGGTGGTCACGGCGTCAACGTTGCCCGACAGCAGCGCCTCAACGCACTGGGAGTAGCTGGTGTACTCCTGAAGCTCGACGTCCTGGGCGTACTCGTCCTTGACGCGCTGGGCCGGGGTGGAGCCGGTGACTGAGCAGAGCTTGCGGCCCGCGCTCAGCGACTCCGGTCCGACGATGTCGGTGTCCTCGGTGCGGACCAGCAGGTCCTGACCTGCGATCAGGTAAGGACCGGCGAAGGAGACACGCTCCTTGCGGGAGTCGGTGATCGAGTAGGTGGCGAAGATCAGGTCGACCTGACCGGCTTCGATCATGTTTTCGCGGTTGGCCGAGGGGGACTCAATGAACCGGATCTGGTCCTCGCTGTAGCCCAGGCCCTGAGCGACGTACCGTGCGACGGCGACGTCGAATCCGGTGTAGTCGGCGCCTTCCTTCATGCCCAGACCGGGCTGGTCATACTTGATGCCGATGTTGAAGGTGTCCTCAGAACTGCAGGCTGCCAGTGACACGGCCAGCGCGGCGACGGCTACCGCAGCCATGATCTTGCGTACGAACTTCATGATCTCTCCTTGGATGGTGGTAATGGGAGGTCAGTGGGTGAGGATCTTGCCGAGGAAGTCCTTGGCGCGAGCACTTTGGGGGTTGTCGAAGAATGCTTCCGGCTCGGATTCCTCGACGATCTGGCCATCAGCCATGAAGACCACCCGGTTGGCGGCCTTCCGGGCAAAGCCCATCTCGTGGGTGACCACAATCATCGTCATGCCACGCTTCGCGAGGTCGACCATCACGTCGAGCACCTCGTTGACCATCTCCGGGTCGAGAGCCGAGGTGGGCTCGTCGAAGAGCATCACCTTGGGATCCATCGCCAACGCGCGGGCGATGGCGACACGCTGCTGCTGACCACCCGACAACTGGGCCGGATACTTCTGGGCCTGGTTCGCGACCCCGACCCGCTCCAGCAACTCCATCGCGCGCGCCTCGGCATCCTTCTTGGACTTGCCGCGGGCCTTGATCGGGCCCACCGTCACGTTCTCGAGGATCGTCTTGTGGGCGAAGAGGTTGAAGGACTGGAAGACCATGCCGACGTCGGCGCGCAGCTTGGCCAGTGCCTTGCCCTCTTCGGGCAGTGTCTTGCCGTCGATGGTGATGGTGCCGTTGTCGATCGTCTCGAGCCGGTTGATGGTGCGACACAGCGTCGACTTGCCCGAACCGGAGGGGCCCACCACCACGACGACTTCGCCGCGGCTGATGCTCAGGTTGATGTCCTGCAGCACGTGGAGGTCACCGAAATGCTTGTTGACGCCTTCCATGTGGACAAGCGGCTGCTGACTGCCTGCATCCGCGTTGTCGACCGGTGCCGGCTGAAGGGGGTCCGAGCTCATGTCGGCGACTCTAGGGGTTGCGCGGCGCAGCGTGGCCACAAAAACGTAACAATTAGGCGTCAGATTCGAGGTGAGCCCCGCCGCGACTCAGTAGCCCCGAATGCCCCAGCTTCCCTGCCAATGGGCCCCCGGTTCCAGAGTGATGAGACCGGCAGCGACCTGCCCACCGTTGAATCCGTCGGGTCCGCAGGTCATCGGTTCGATCGCCAACCACTGCCTATCCTCGGAGGTGTAGACCTGACTCCAGTCGAAGCCCGCGCCGGCCCAGATCTCGGTGCGACCCTGCGGGGTGTCGAGCCTCGCGGTCCACACCCCGTCGTGGGTGGCGAGCCCGGTGTAGGCCGTGTCGAGGGTGCGTGCACCGAGCGGCTCACCGGCCCGCAGGTCGACATCGCCCGTGACGGGTGCCAGTTCGATCGGCAGCAGTCGTTCGGCGTCGACAACCAGGTACTGATCCGCGGGCAGCGAGAGGCTGGAGTGGTCCAGTGAGGTGTCACCGACGGCGAAGTAGGGGTGTGCGGCGTACCCGAACGGCACGGTGACCGAGCCGATGTTCTCGGCGCTGACCTCGATGCGGAGGCCCTCATCGTTGACGCGGTGTCGCACGCTCAACACCAACGTGCCTGGCCAGCCCTGCTGCGGCCGCAGGACGTGTCGCTGGCTGACCGTTTCGGCGGTGTGCTCCAGCAGAGTCCAGTCCGGCCAGTTCACCAGCCCATGGAGCGCCGTGGCCCGATCCGGCTCGCTGATGGCGAGCTGTTGGGTGGCGCCGTCGTGCTGCCACCGGCCGTCGCGGATTCGGTTCGGCCACGGCATCAACTGCATGCCTTGGTAGGCCTGCGGCACCTGGTCCTCGCCGAACCCGTTGATGATCGGTCGCCCGGCGACGGCGTACGCCCGCAGTGTCGCGCCCTGTTCGGTCACCACGGCTGCGTGGTCGCCGTGACTGATGGCGTACTGGGCGCCGGTGGGGCGGGGGTCGGGGCTCGCGACGGCGGGAGATCCGGATGGGGTGGAAGCCATGGCTGTCAGCCTAGGGGCCGCCGAGGCGGGGTCGCTGGCAGGTGCGCGGTTTCGGCGTTCGGAGGCCATCAGGCGTATCGTGTCGGCGATGTCTTCCACGGTCATTTCCCCACAACCCGGCCCGGCCGCCGGGTCCAGCGACGTGCCCCGCAGTTACCGCGTGGTGACGTACGGCTGCCAGATGAACGTCCACGACTCCGAACGGATCAGTGGACTGCTGGAGGAGGCGGGCTACGTCCCCAGCCCCGATGACGACGCGGATCTGGTCGTCTTCAACACCTGCGCGGTGCGTGAGAACGCCGACAATCGGCTCTACGGCAACCTGGGCCACATTCGTCCGGTGAAGGATGCCCGGCCCGGCATGCAGATCGCCGTCGGCGGGTGCATGGCGCAGAAGGACCGTGACGTCATCGTCGATCGGGCGCCGTGGGTCGACGTCGTCTTCGGCACCCACAATGTCGGCTCACTGCCGGTGCTCCTGGAGCGCGCCAGGATCGAGCAGGCTGCTCAGGTCGAGATCAAGGAAGCACTGGAGGCATTCCCTTCCGATCTGCCGACCCGGCGCGATTCGGCGTACGCGGCCTGGGTCTCGATCAGCGTGGGCTGCAACAACACATGCACCTTCTGCATCGTGCCGGCGCTGCGCGGCAAGGCGGCCGACCGCAGTCCCGATGACATCCTCGCCGAGATCCGTGCACTGGTGGCTGAGGGCGTCCAGGAGATCACACTGCTGGGCCAGAACGTCAACGCCTATGGGACCGGCTGGAATCCTGATCGGGCCCGCGACCGCGGTGCGTTCGCCAAGCTGCTGCGCTCCTGCGGCGAGATCGAGGGGTTGGAGCGTGTTCGCTTCACCTCTCCGCACCCCAAGGACTTCACCGACGACGTCATCGAGGCGATGGCGCAGACCCCCAATGTGATGCCACAACTGCACATGCCGCTGCAGTCCGGTTCCGATCAGGTGCTGCGCGCCATGCGGCGTTCCTATCGCAGCGAGCGCTATCTGGGCATCCTGGATCGGGTACGCCAAGCGATGCCGCATGCCGCCATCACCACCGACATCATCGTCGGATTTCCCGGTGAGACCGAGGAAGACTTCCAGGCGACCCTGGACGTGGTGGAGCAGGCACGGTTCAGCGCGGCCTTCACCTTCCAGTATTCGATCCGCCCCGGTACGCCGGCGGCCACCATGGAGGACCAGATCCCCAAGGAGGTCGTCACCGAGCGTTACCAGCGGCTGGTCGCGCTGGTCAACGAGATCGCCTGGCAGGAGAACCGGCAGCTGATCGGTCAGGAAGTCGAGGTGCTGATCGCCGACGGTGAAGGCCGCAAGGACGCCGAACGGAACCGCATCAGCGGTCGGGCACGCGACAACCGTCTGGTCCACCTCAGCCTCGCCGAGGGGGAGCAGCCGCCGCGTCCGGGCGACATCGGGACCGCTGTCATCACCTCAGCGGCTCCCCACCACCTGATGGCCGACGGCGGACTGACATCGGTGCGGCGCACCCGCGGCGGCGACGCTTGGCAGGCGCGGCGGGAAGCGCCCGCTGCACCTTCGGTCGGACTCGGCATGCCCACCATCGGGCAGCCTCCCGCAGCGCCGCCCGCACCAGCCTGCGGCTGAGGCTCAACCCGGAGAACAAGAAAGGGATCCGTGCCAGGCACGGATCCCTTTCAGTAGCGACGGCCAAGAGCCGCCGACAAACTCACTGCTGGCCGAAGCCGCCCTGCTGCTCCTGGCCGCCGAAGCCGCCCTGCTGCTCCTGGCCGAAGCCAGGCTGCTGCTCCTGCTGCTGGCCGAAGCCAGGCTGCTGCTCCTGCTGCTGGCCGAAGCCAGGCTGCTGCTCCTGCTGGCCGCCGAAGCCGCCCTGCTGCTCCTGCTGGCCGCCGAAGCCGCCCTGCTGCTCCTGCCCGAAACCGGGCTGCTGCTCCTGCTGCTGGCCGAAGCCCTGCTCCTGCTGGCCTTGGTCCTGGTCGAAGCCACCCTGCTGCTGGGCCGGATCGGCCTGCTGCTGAGCCTGCTCCTGCTGCTGGTCGAAGCCACCCTGCTCCGGGGCGGCCTGCTGCTGAGGTGCGCCCTGTTCCTGGGGCTGGCCCTGGTCCTGAGGCTGGCCCGGCTGCTCGGTGCCGAGCTGGTCGCGCACGAAGTCCTGTCCCTGCCCAACCTGGTCCGCATACTTGTTGTCAGTGCGCTCGTTGATCGTCTCGCCGAGCTTGTCAGCAGCCTGGTTGACCTGCTCGCTGTGACCCGAGGCCGCGTCCTTCATCTTGTCAAAAATGCCCATGATGAACCTTCCGATGTGGTGTTCCCGGATGGGATTGGGTCCCACTATTCCAGTGTGGTGAGATCGTTCTGCAGCGGGGGGGTGATGGCCCCCTTTCGCCTGACCACCGCCGACCGAGACAAGGAGGGAATGTGGAGGACAGCCCTCAGGTGCCCGACCCTGTAGACAAAGCCTTTCTGTGTGGCAGTCCCACGGTCGTACTGAACGGTGCGACCGCGACGGGCAAGTCCAGTCTGGCGGTGTCGTTGGCGGTGTCGTTGGCCCAATCCGGGCATCGGGCCGAGGTCGTGAACACCGACTCGATGCTGGTCTATCGGGGCATGGACATCGGCACCGCCAAACCCTCGGCGGCCGAGCGGCGGGGGATCCCGCACCACCTCATCGACATCTGGCCGATCACGCGGACCGGCACGGTCGCCGACTTCCAGGAGCTCGCCCGCACCGCGGTGGCCGACTGTCGGTCACGCGGGGTGATCCCGATCCTGGTCGGAGGATCCGCCCTCTACGTCCGCGCCATCGTCGACCACTTCGACTTCCCCGGCACCGATCCCCACGTGCGGGCCCATTGGGAGGCCGAGCTGGAACGCCGCGGCGCCGCCGATCTGTACGCCGAGCTGGCGCGTCGTGACCCGGAGGCTGCGGGGCGAATGGAGCCGAGCAACGGCCGGCGTACGGTCCGAGCATTGGAGGTGTTGGACCTGCGCGGCGCGATGAGCGGACAGCTCCCCGAGCCCGCCTATGCGCTGCCCGACGTCGTGCAGCTGGGTGTCCGGATGCCGCGGGAGGTGATGGATGCCCGAATCGAGGCGCGGGTCGGCCAGATGTGGCGCGACGGATTCGTCGAGGAGGTACGCCGGCTGGAGGCCGATGGCCTGCGGGACGGAGTCACGGCAAGCCGGGCCATCGGCTACCGCCAGGTGTTGGACCACCTCGCCGGCGAGTATGACGAGGACATGGCCCAGGAGCGTACGATCATCCGGACCAGGCAGTTCGCCCGGCGCCAGTTGTCGTGGTTCCGGCGGGATGACCGCATCATTTGGTTGGATGGTGCAGGTGAGCAGGCAGAGGGTGTGGCCGGCGCGGAGCTGTTGACCCAGGCGCTGGAGGCGCTGCGGGACTGGCGCCCCGAAGTCTCGGGCTCGCCACACTGACCAGCCTTTCCTACTTTCCTTTGAGCACCGGAACCACGAACGGAGACCGTATGCGTAGCTGGGAGTTCGCCAAGGGGCACGGCACGTTGAATGACTTCGTGCTGCTGCGCGACCGGCACGGGATGATGGACCTCGATGCCGGCACGGTGCGCTTCCTGTGTGACCGCCGGGCCGGGGTGGGCGGCGACGGACTGCTGCGCGCCATCAAGGCCGAGCACGTCCCCGAATGGGACGGCGATCCGGATGTGTGGTTCATGGACTACCGCAACGCTGACGGCTCGGTGGCCGAGATGTGCGGCAACGGCGCCCGGGTGTTTGCCCGCTACCTGTGGGAGGGCGGCCTGGCTTCCACACCGTTCGAATTCGGCACGCGCGCCGGGCTGCGCCGCGCCGAACGCGTCAGTGGCGGCCTGATCCGGGTCTCGATGGGCCCGGCAACGGTGGGGGCGCCGGCCACCGCGACGGTGGCAGGCGTGACGTATGCCGGCACCCGCGTCGACGTTGGCAACCAACACCTGGTCTGTGAGGTGGATCCAGCGGTGTTGCCCACGCTGGATCTGACCCAGCCGCCGACCCTGGGTCCGGCCGAGGACTTCCCGGCCTCGGCCAATGTGGAATTCTTCCACCGGGGTCCAGGCGAGGCCTTGACCATGCGGGTCCACGAGCGCGGCTCGGGAGAGACGCTGTCCTGTGGCACCGGCACTGTTGCGGTGGCTGCCGCTGCAGCTGCGCACGACGGTGCGGGATCGGTCACGGTCCACGTACCCGGCGGGGACCTGCAGGTGGAGGTGAATGACGGTGAGGCCTTCCTCACTGGAGGCGCCACCATCGTCGCGACCGGTACCGTGCAGGTGCCCGGCAAGGCCTCCTACCAGCTGGACTGAGGGCATCCGCTCGTGTTCGGGGGCGGCGTACGCCGACGGCACGAATAAAGCTCTTGGAGAGCGGCCTCGCTGGTGGGATGATGGACGGCAATGATGAACTCTGTGCCGCAGTGGGAAGCTGACGACGACCAGTCGGCCGCGCCCACCTCAACCACTCTCGCCGAGGACGACGACTTGGAGGTCCGCTCGTGGACCATCGAGGCCTCGGATGCATCCGAGGCCGACGTCGACTACGACGGTGACCAACAGGACCTCGCCGACCGCCACTCGTTGCGCCGCGTCATCGGCCTGCGTACCGAACTCGAGGACGTCACTGAGGTTGAATACCGCCAGCTCCGGTTGGAGCGTGTCGTGTTGGCCAGCGTCTGGACCACGGGCACCCAGGCCGACGCCGACAATGCCATGGCCGAGCTGCGCCTGCTCGCCGAGACGGCTGGATCCGAGGTCCTCGAAGCGGTTGTCCAGCGTCGTCAGCATGCCGACCCAGCCACGTACATCGGCCGTGGCAAGGTGGCCGAGTTGGCCGGTCTGGTCGCCGAGCTCGGCGCGGACACGATCATCTGCGACGGCGAGCTGAGCCCGGCGCAGCTGCGCAACCTCGAGGACCGCACCAATGTGAAGGTGATCGACCGGACCTCCCTGATCCTCGACATCTTCGCTCAGCACGCCCGCAGTGCCGAGGGCAAGGCACAGGTCGAACTGGCCCAGCTGCAGTACCTCAAGCAACGGCTGCGCGGCTGGGGCGGCAACCTGTCCCGGCAGGCCGGTGGTCGAGCTGCCGGCGGCGCTGGTATCGGTGGCCGTGGCCCCGGTGAGACCAAGCTCGAGACTGACCGGCGCCGGATCAACACCCGGATCTCCCAGTTGCGCGCCAAGCTGCGCACCCTGGATGCGACCCGCGAGACCAAGCGCGCCAACAGGCATCGCAACCAAGTGCCCTCGGTCGCGATTGTGGGTTACACCAATGCCGGAAAGTCCTCCATCCTGAACCGGCTCACCGGTGCCGGGGTGCTGGTGGAGAATGCGCTGTTCGCAACCCTGGATCCGACCACTCGCCGGACCCAGACCGCCGACAGCCGCGACTACACCCTGACCGACACCGTTGGTTTCGTTCGCCACCTGCCCCACGACCTGGTCGAGGCCTTCCGCTCCACCTTGGAGGAATCGGCCCAGGCGGACCTGCTGCTCCATGTCATCGACGGGTCCGATCCGGATCCGCTGGGTCAGCTGCAGGCCGTACGCACGGTGCTGGAGCAGATCGACGCCGCCCAGATCCCTGAGCTGATCGTCTTCAACAAGACCGATCTGGCCGATCCCGCCGCGCTCACCACGCTGCGGACCCAGTATCCCGACGCGGTCTTCGTGTCGGCGCGGACCGGCGCCGGCATCAACGAGTTGCGTCAACGGGTCGAGGCCGCGCTGCCCACCCCGCAGGTGGAGCTCACCGCATTGGTGCCCTACGAGCGCGGTGATCTGGTGGACCGCGTGCACCGACACGGCCAACTGCTCACCTCGGAGTACACCGAGACTGGCACCTTGCTACGGGCACGGGTGCACGAGGACCTCGCCGATGAGTTGGCACCTTTTCGACAGCAGGACTGAACTGCCGGACCGGCCCGAGCAGACCAGCTAGGCTGCGCTGTCATGGGTGCAGACGGCCGGGACGACGACGTGGCGGCTGAGCAGGGTACGCCGACGCACCGACAGGCCCTGGCGGCGGCCGTCGACGCGATCGGTGGCCAGCCCCGACCCGGACAGCAAGCGATGGCCGATGCGGTCAGCCACAGCCTGACCAGCGGTGAACACCTGCTGGTCCAGGCCGGCACCGGCACCGGCAAGTCGCTGGGGTATCTGATTCCGGTGATGGCCCACCTGCAGGACCATCCTGACGAGCGGGTCGTCATCGCCACCGCGACGCTGGCGCTGCAGGCGCAGCTGGCAGCCAAGGACATCCCGGCCGCCTCGGCCGCGTTGGCGGCGACCACCGGGCGCGAACCACGTACCGCAGTGGTCAAGGGACGCAGCAATTACGCCTGCCTGCTGCGGGTCCGCGACGGCGTCGCCGAGGAACAGGCAACCCTGATCGGAGCCGACGAGGTGGCCGAGACATTGCGGCCGTCCGAGACGTCCTCGCCAGAATCCGGGCTGGCCTCGGAGGTGTTGGCGTTGCGCGCCTGGGCCGAGGAAGAACTTGAGGCCGACGGGCTGGCCGACCGAGACGACGCACCGGCCCACGGCCCCAGATCCTGGGCACAGGTGTCGGTGCCGGTGCGGGAGTGCCTTGGCGCCACCAATTGCCCCTACGGCGAACAGTGCTTCGTGGAGAAGTCCCGCGACCGGGCCCGGCAGTCCGATGTGGTGATCACCAACCACGCTCTGCTGGCGATCGATGCGTTGCATGGCCACACCGCGCTGCCCGAGCACACCGCCGTCGTGATCGATGAGGCCCACGAGTTGGTGTCGCGGGTGAGCGGCGCGGCCTCGGCCGAGCTCAGTCCGCAGATGATCGAACGCACCGGACGGCGCAGCGTCAACTTCAGCGAAGACGATGAAGCCAGCCTCAACTATCTGGAGTCGGCCGACACCCTCCGGCAGGCGCTGGAGGGGGCGAGCCTGGAGCGGGTCCGGGATGACAGCGAGGGGATCGTCACCGCCGCGGCGGCCGTACGTGACGCGGCCCGCGCGATGCTGAGTGCGATGGGTTCCAAGCCCGCCAGTCCGCCGGAACAGCGGCAGGCCGCCGCCGCGGTCAAGGAGATCTTCGACGTCGCCGAGCGGTTGGCAGGGCTGGCCGATGCCGATGTCGTGTGGGTGAGTGAGCGGGAACGGTTCGGCCGACAGCTCAACGTGGCGCCGCTGTCGGTGGCCGGATTGATGCGTACCGGTGTGTTGTCGGAGGCGACCACGGTGCTCACATCGGCGACGCTGCAGCTGGGCGGTCGGTTCGAGGCCGTTGCCAAGTCGATCGGGCTGCGCCCCGACGAGGAGGTGCGCGGCGCTCCTGCGGAACCAACCGGGGGCGACGACGACCTGCGCTGGCGCAGTCTCGACGTCGGTACGCCCTTTGACTACCGCTCCCAGGGCATCCTCTATCTCGCGTCCGGGTTGCCCCGGCCCGGTCGAGACGGCACCAGCCCGGAGACCCTTGCCGAGGTGGCAGAACTGGTGTGGGCGGCCGGCGGGCGTACGTTGGGGTTGTTCGCCTCCCAGCGCGCCGCCGAGGCTGCCGCCCGTCACGTACGCCAGGAGCTCCCGGCGCTGACGGTGTTGTGCCAGGGCGAAGCGCACTTGCCGGAGCTCACCCGTCGATTCGCCCAGGAGCCCGAGACCTCACTGTTTGGCACCGTGTCGTTGTGGCAGGGCGTGGACGTGCCGGGCGACACCTGCGAACTGGTCATTATCGACAAGATTCCGTTCCCCCGCCCTGATGACCCGCTGATGCAGGCCCGTCAGGAGGCGGTCGAGCAGGCTGGCGGCAACGGCTTCATGGCGGTCGCAGCCACCCATGCAGCGCTGCTGTTGGCGCAGGGTGCGGGCCGATTGATCCGGCGGCACTCCGACCGGGGCGTCGTGGCCGTGCTGGATCCGCGGCTGGCGACGGCGCGCTATGCCGGCTTCTTGCGCAAGTCAATGCCCGACTTCTGGGCGACCCAGGACCGCGAGGTGGCCATCGGTGCGCTACGCCGCCTCACCGAGGACCACCGCCGCAAGAACGGCCCGGGCAGTTGACCAAGCCGTGGGCCTGACGGCGAGTCTCAGACTCGCCGCAGCACCGCCACCACCTTGCCCATGATCGAGGCATGGTTGCCGTCGATGGGGTCGTACGCAGGGTTGTGGGGGAGCAGCCAGATCTGGTTGCCGTCCTTCTTGAAGGTCTTGACTGTGGCCTCATCGTCGAGCAAGGCCGCCACGATGTCGCCATTCACCGCGGTGGGCTGCTGTCGCACGGCCACCCAGTCGCCGTCACAGATGGCCGCGTCGACCATCGAATCGCCCTTGACCTCCAGCAGGAAGACCGTGCCGTCGCCGACGAGCTGCTGGGGGAGCGGGAAGACGTCCTCGATGCGTTCCTCGGCCAGGATCGGGCCACCGGCGGCAATCCGACCGACCACGGGCACGTTGACCGGCGTCGGGGCGGCGTCGCCACTGTCGGTCGGGTCATAGTTGTCCTCGACCGGGTCGTGGTGGGCCGGCAGCCGTGGCGTCTTCTCGACGGTTTCGGGCAGCAGCACCTCCAGGGCGCGCGGCCGGCGCGGGTCGCGGCGCAGGTAGCCCTTGGTCTCCAGCGCCTTGAGCTGGTGGGAGACGCTCGACGAACTCGCCAGGCCGACCGCGTCGCCGATCTCGCGGATGGACGGCGGAAAGCCACGCTCGTCAACGGTGTCGCGGATCACCTGGAGCATCCGCAGCTGCCGCGGAGTCAGGCCGCGACGGCCCGAGTTGGGCAGCGACACGACGGTGCCGCCGAGTTCGGAGCGGATGCTGTCGTTGGAGGGCCGGCCGGGTCCGCGGTGGGGCGCGGCGACCTTCTTCTTCCGGCTCCGCTTCGGCGCGGACGGTTGCGCGCTGTCGCTTGCCGGGTCGTGCGCGGGCGTCTTCGGATCAACCATGACAGCACCGTAAGGCCACCTCCTGACGGAATCAAACATCTGTTCGAGTGTGTCGCAAAAAGGCCGCTCCGGGCACGCGGTCGTGGCTGTTGGTGCCAGGGGGTGCGACACGCGGCGAGAAATGTACGCGCAGGACTTGCGTTGGATTCGAACGTTTGTACGATAGCCAGTATCGAACAGGTGTTCGAGCATGCTCGTCCTTGAGTGTGCGCGTCTTTGAGCATGCACGCCTGTGAGAGGGATCTGGTTCGGGTGGGGTGGCCACCGCAGGGAGTCGGTCTGAGGAAAAGTGTCAGACCCCCTCTGCAGGATCAGTCCCAGTCGAAGTTCACGTCGCCGGGTCGGTGCCTGACGGCAGGAGAGAGGAAGCAGGACATGGCTGCAATGACGGTGGAGTTTCGGGCCGAGGTCGAGCGTCGGGCTGGTGTCGGTCGGACCGACACGCGTGGTCGTCGGGTCCGCTCCGGTGCCGGCGTGCGCCCGGTGTCGGTCGCGCCTTCGCGGCGGCCGGCCGGTGTGGGTCAGGTCGCGGTCCAGGCCCGGGCCTGTTCGGTGGCGGTTCCGGTGCGCCCGGTGCGCTGGCGCTTGAATGAGCGCGGTATGGCCCTGGTGATGGGTCTGTTGACCGCCTTGGTTCTCAGCGGCCTCGGTGTCGTGGTGGCGACTCTGTGGCAGGCGTCCAACCCGATGTGACCGTTCTCCGGGTGCGTGCGCGTCGACGTGGGGCGTGGTGGGGTCGTCGCAGAAAGCGAACGGCCCCGCAGGCGAACCTGCGGGGCCGAGGCTGACGACTCAGGGGTCAGTTGGTCTCGATGACGTGGGTCTTCATGATCTTGTCGGCGAAGGTCTGGCGCTCCTGGTCCCACAGCGGGAAGAGCCAGCCGATGTAGAGGGCAAGGGAGTCCAGGTAGTGGCAGATGTCGCGCACGAAGGCCATCAGGGGGCCGATGGGCTGGCCGTCGTTGGCGCTGACGAGCTTGATGTTGGCGACCTTGCGGCCGATGGTCTGGCCGGTGGTGCCGCCGAGGTACCAACGGTTGTAGATGCCCCAGCCGAGCAGGGCGAGGTAGGTAACGATGTTGATCAGGCTGCCGGCGGTGTCACCGACGGCGGTGCCGATGCTGACGAGGATGCCGGCGACGACGCCGGGCAGGATGGCGTCGACGAGGTAGCCGAGGACGCGCTTGCCCCAGCTGGCGTAACGGGCCGGGCCGGCCGGGGTCATCGCTCCGCCGGCGTACGGGGCGGGGCTGGCGTAGGAATCCTGGCCGCCGTAGGGCGCGGGGGAGCCGGCGGACTGCGGGTACTGCTGCTGGCCGGCGTAGGGGTCCGACTGCCCAGCGTAGGGATCCTGCTGGCTGTACGGGTCCTGCTGGCCGGCGTAGGGGTCCTGCTGGCCGTAGGGATCCTGCTGGCCGTACGGGTCTTGCGAGGCGTTCGGGTCGTAACCGCCCTGGTTGTAGTTGCTCACGCGATTGCCTTTCTCAACAGTCGTCAGCTCCAGATTCTAGGGGGACAGGGTGCTCAGATGCGATCACCACGGCGGTTTCAATATGGACACGCGGGTGTCGAAGCCCCTCTTGTGTCTTGTGTCGGACAGGCGTAGTCTCCCTACATCTAGTGGTTACACGCATGTGATTCCTCCACAGGTTGTGGTTGGTTCTCAACAGGCGGGGGCCGCTTACCCACAGGTTCTCCACAACTCCACCCACAGAAGTTCATCCGGTTCGGACCGCCATCCGACCACGGACGCCCGCGAAGGAGGGATCATCATGCATTGCCCGTTCTGCCACAACACCGATTCTCGGGTCCTCGACTCGCGGGTCCTCGACGACGGCTGCAGCATCCGTCGGCGCCGCCAGTGCCCGGCCTGTGAGCGTCGGTTCACCACCATCGAGCAGATGCAGATGGTCGTGGTGAAGCGCTCGGGCGTGGTCGAATCGTTCAATCGGGACAAGGTCATCTCGGGCGTCCGCAAGGCCTGCAAGGGTCGGCCGGTCGACGACGACCAGTTGGCCCGACTCGCGCAGCAGGTCGAGGAGTCGTTGCGCGCCAGCGGGCAGTCCGAGATCCCCGCAGAAGAGGTGGGGGTCGCGATTCTGGGCCCGTTGAGCGAACTCGACCCGGTGGCGTACCTGCGATTCGCCAGTGTCTATCGCCACTACGAGAGTGTCGATGACTTCGCTGCTGAGATCGACCGGATGCGACAGAGCCTCCAACCGACCTCCTGACCGTGACTCGTCACGGCCGCCCGATCAAACTTCACACTCACAGACATCCACCACCCGCAGACATTCACATCCCCTCAGAACACAGCAAGACACCAGAGCCAACCAGGGAAGGCAAGACATGACCGACACCAGCCGCGCCACGCGTCGCACCAAGAAGCCCGCGGGCATCACCGTCGAGCGGATCTTCAGCACCGAGGGCGTCCACCCCTATGACGAGGTCACCTGGGAGCGCCGGGAGGTCGTCCAGACCAACTGGAAGTCGGGCGATGTCGTCTTCGAGCAGTCCGGTGTGGAGTTCCCCGACTTCTGGTCGCTGAATGCCACGACGATCGTCACCACCAAGTACTTCCGCGGTGCCCTCAACACCGAGGCCCGGGAGAGCAGCCTCAAGCAGCTGATCGACCGCGTCGTGAAGACCTACCGCGCTGCCGGCGAGGAGCACTCCTACTTCGCCACCAGCGAGGATGCCGAGATCTTCGAGCACGAGCTGACCTGGCTGCTGCTGCACCAGTACTTCAGCTTCAACTCCCCGGTGTGGTTCAACGTCGGCACCAAGTCGCCCCAGCAGGTGAGCGCCTGCTTCATCCTGTCGGTCGACGACTCGATGGACTCGATCCTCAACTGGTACAAGGAAGAGGGCTTCATCTTCAAGGGCGGCTCCGGCGCCGGCCTGAACCTGTCCCGGATCCGCTCCTCCAAGGAACTGCTGAGCTCGGGCGGCACCGCGTCGGGCCCGGTCTCCTTCATGCGTGGTGCCGATGCCTCGGCCGGCACCATCAAGTCCGGTGGCGCCACCCGCCGCGCCGCCAAGATGGTCGTTCTGGACGTCGACCACCCCGACATCGTCGAGTTCGTCGAGACCAAGGCGCGCGAGGAGGACAAGATCCGTGCCCTGCGCGACGCCGGCTTCGACATGGACCTCGGTGGCACCGACATCACCTCGGTGCAGTACCAGAACGCCAACAACTCGGTGCGGGTCACCGATGAGTTCATGACCGCGGTCGAGGACGGCAAGGACTTCGGCCTGCGTGCCCGGATGGACGGCTCGGTCATCGAGACCGTCGACGCCCGCGAGCTGTGGGACAAGATCGCCAAGGCCGCCTGGGAGTGCGCCGACCCGGGCATCCAGTACGACGACACCATCAACGCCTGGCACACCAACCCCGAGAGCGGGCGGATCACCGCATCCAACCCGTGTTCGGAGTACATGAGCCTGGACAACTCCTCGTGCAACCTGGCCAGCCTCAACCTGCTGAAGTTCCTCGGCGAGGACGGCCAGTTCGACGCCGACCTGTTCGTCAAGGCCGTCGAGGTCATCATCACTGCGATGGACATCTCGATCTGCTTCGCCGACTTCCCGACCGAGGCGATCGGTGAGACCACCCGCAACTTCCGTCAGCTCGGCATCGGGTACGCCAACCTCGGCGCCCTGCTGATGGCCACCGGCCACGGCTACGACTCCGAGGGGGGCCGCACCCTGGCCGCCACGATCACGTCGCTGATGACCGGTACGGCGTACCGTCGCTCGGCTGAGCTGGCCGGTGTGGTCGGTGCCTACAACGGTTACGCCCGCAACAGCGAGGCGCACCAGCGGGTGATGCGCAAGCACCAGGCTGCCAACGACACGGTCCGTCCGATGTCGGACATGGATGCCCCGATCCATCAGGCTGCGGCCAAGGAATGGGCTCAGGTCGTCGAGTTGGGTGCCAAGAATGGCTTCCGCAACGCCCAGGCCTCCGTGCTGGCCCCGACCGGCACCATCGGCTTCATGATGGACTGTGACACCACCGGTGTGGAGCCGGACTTCTCGCTGGTGAAGTTCAAGAAGCTCGTCGGTGGCGGCTCGATGCAGATCGTCAACAACACCATCCCGGCTGCTCTGACCAAGCTCGGCTACAACGATGAGACCATTGAGGCGATCGTGGAGTACATCGCCGAGAACGGCCACGTCGTTGATGCGCCGGGGCTGAAGCCGGAGCACTACGAGGTCTTCGACACCGCGATGGGTCAGCGCGCCATCAAGCCGATGGGTCACGTGCGGATGATGGCTGCGGTGCAGCCCTTCCTGTCCGGTGCCATCTCCAAGACGGTCAACCTGCCCGAGACCGCCACGGTCGAGGAGATCGCCGATGTCTACCTGCAGGGCTGGAAGCTCGGCCTCAAGGCGCTCGCGGTCTACCGCGACAACTGCAAGGTCGGCCAGCCGCTGTCGGACGGCAAGAAGAAGGCCGCACCGGTGGCGGAGGAGAAGGCGGTCGAGACCATCGTCGAGTACGCCCCTCGTCGCAAGCGGCTCCCGAAGTCCCGCCCCAGCGTGACCACCTCCTTCTCGGTGGGCGGCGCTGAGGGTTACCTGACCTCGGGTTCCTACCCCGATGACGGTCTGGGTGAGGTCTTCCTCAAGCTCGGCAAGCAGGGCTCGACCCTGGCCGGCGTGATGGACGCCTTCTCGATCGCGATGTCGGTGGCGCTGCAGTACGGCGTGCCGCTGGAGACCTACGTCTCCAAGTTCATGAACATGAAGTTCGAGCCGGCCGGCATGACCGACGACCCCGACATTCGGATCGCCTCCTCGCTGATCGACTACGTGGTGCGGCGCTTGGCGCTGGATTACATGACCTTCGAGCAGCGTTCCGAGCTCGGCATCTACACCGCCGACGAGCGGGCCCGTTACGTCGAGACCGGCCAGTACGTGCCGGCCGAGGACGAGCAGGAGTACGAGGAGCCCGCCGCACCGGTGGCCAAGCAGCAGCCGGAGCCCGAGGTGGAGACCGTCAAGGAGCCCGACGCCGCCGAGGTGGCTGTGGCCAAGGACGCGCCTGCCCAGGCCCACACCACTGCGGAGCTGCTGGAGTCGCTGTCGGGCAGCACCATTGATGCCCCGCTGTGCTTCACCTGTGGCACCAAGATGCGGCCCAGCGGATCCTGCTACATCTGCGAGGGCTGCGGCTCGACCAGCGGCTGCAGCTGATCCACACCGCTGATCTGAAGATCAGCATCGCTTCGCTGGCGGGTCCCTCCGGGGGCCCGCCAGTGGCATGTCCGGGGGAGCGTCCTGACGGTTCCTGTGTGCTGGGGGCGGTGGCACGAGCGTGAGAAACAGATCGGGCGGCCATCCCGATGGATGGCCGCCCGATCGTTCGTGCAGGAGAGAGGTCAGCCCCAGATGAGCGGGGCGTCGGGGTTGGTCAGGTCGACGTACGCGGTGACCTGGCGGGTCTGCTCACCATCGATGTAGCCGGGCTGGCCGTCGACGGTGGCGTCGGCGTACACGGAGATGGTGGTGCTGATGTCCAGCTCACCGTCGGTGCCCGACAGGACCGGCTCAGCGCCAGCAAACGGGTCGTTCTCGAGGGTGTAGCGCAGCGTGCTGAGGTTGGGGGAGACCCCGGACTCGGTACGCCAGCGGATCATCGGGCACGCCGAGGGGGCGAGCTCCTTGCTGGCCAGACAGCGGTCCAACTCGGCCTTGGCGCGCTCCACGACCAGGTTGCGGCCCTCCTCGCTGAGCTCGGCTTCGCCGGTCCACGAGGCGCTGCTCTGGGTCGGGTCGATGGTGAGCTGCCCTTCGGTGAACTGGACCCGGGCGTTGCCGGAGGTGACACCGTAGGTGAGCGGCAGCACGTAGTAGGTGCGGCCAGGTTCGATCTCCTGGCCCTCCAACAGCACCGGGAAGTCACTGTCGATGGTCAGCTCCACGAAGACGCCATCGACCTTCCATGCCTCGCCCTCGCGGACCAGGTCGTAGGTGACGGTGACGGGATTGCCGCCCTGATTCCAGGTGATGTCGACCGTGCCGCCGTCGAGCCGGCCGGTGCCACCACCGGTCAGCTGCGGCTCGCCCACCTCGAGGCCCTCGAGCGGAGCCCGGTCCAGGGCAGCCCGGACCACCTCGGGGTTGGTGACGGCCTCACCTTCCTCCGGGGGATTGGCAACGATCTCCAGCAACGCGCCGATGTCGCCACCAGCCAGCGCCTCGCCGAGCTTGTCCGCAGTTGCCGTGGCGTCCTCGGTCTGCTGCTGTTCAGCGGCGATGCGGGCTTCCTCGGCCCGCTGCGCTTCCTGCTCACGCTGATAGTTCTGGTAGCCGACCACACCGAAGATGATGGCGAGGACGACGATGACAGCGCCGCCGGCGATCAGCAGCCACTTCAGATTCTTCTTCTTGGGCTGACCGCCCGGTCCTTGCGGGCCACTGGGTCCGTGTGGGCCGGGGCCCTGCGGGCCACTGGGTCCTTGCGGGCCGGGTCCCTGACCCTGCCAACCGCCGGCACCGGCGTACGCCCCGCCCGGCGGCATGCTGGCGCTGCCCGGGCTGTTGGGTCCATACGGGCTGCCCTGGCTCTGCGGGCCATAGGGCTGACCCCCGGTCTGACCGAACTGCTGCTGGGGGCGATGGGGCCCCTGAGGTCCACCCGGGCCGCCGTAGGGCTGGCCGCCGGGAATGCCGCCTTGTTGATTGCTCATCTCACTCCTCGCACATTCTCACTGCTCAGTCTCTCACGGTCGTGGAGCCAGATCGGTTCCGCAATCGTGCGGTGTCGTCGGTGACGCAGTGGGATTCGCTCCGGATCCTGTGCGGGGGACGTAGAGTCGCAGCCGTGACCGATGCGCTCCAGGGATTCGTGACGATCGGTGTCGTCATCCTGGCCGGCGTGATCGCCGCGCAGTTCGGAGTCATCGACGATCGCGGCCAGCGCACCATCGCCAACGTCTCCTTCACGATCGGTTCGCCGGCGTTGCTGCTGGTGATGCTGGCCGATGCGGACCTCAAGACTGTTTTCGGCCCCAACTTGTTCGTCGCGTTCGGGTCAGTGGTCATCATGGTCGTGGTGGCCTGGCTGCTGTGCGGGCTGGTCTGGCAGATGCCCCGACGCGACCGGGTGATTGCCGCGATGCTGTCCAGTTATGTCAACGGCGGCAACCTGGGCCTGCCGATCGCGCTGTACGTGCTGGGTGATGCCGCCCTGATGGCGCCGGTGCTGCTGATGCAGGTGGTCTTCCTGCAACCACTGGGACTCACCCTGCTGGACCTGTCCCGGGCCCGGCGCGCCGGCCGTCGCCTGGGTTGGTGGAGCACCATCAGCCGCCCGGTCCGCAACCCGATGACGGTGGGCACCCTGCTCGGGTTGATCGTGAACCTCACCGGCATCACCTTGCCGATGCCGATCCTGGCGCCGTTGGAGTTGATGGGAAACCTGTCCGTGCCGTGTGCGCTGTTGGCCTTTGGCATTGCGCTGCGGCTCGGTCCGAAACCGGGCCTGGGTCCGCAGACCCCGATCGTGATGACGCTGGTCGCGCTGAAGCTGATCGGGCAGCCGTTGGCGGCGTACGGGTTGGCGGTCCTGATCGGAGCCAGCCCGGAGCTGACCCTGGCGGTGTGTGTGATCGCGGCGTTGCCGTCGGCCCAGAACGTCTTCATCATTGCCCAGCGTTACGACACTGCCACGGTGATCGCTCGGGATGCCGGGCTGTGGGGCACCTTGGGATCGATCGGTTCGATCCTGCTGGTCACCCTGTTGTTGGGATGACGGCGGGCAGGCCCAGCGAGTGAGCTGGCGCAGGTAGTCGACCTGACCGTTGATGTCGGCGATGGCGGCGGGGTTGACTCAGTTGGGTCGCAGATCCGCAGCGGTGCATTCGGGAACAACGAACCCCCGCGCCGGGACGCGGGGGTTCGGGTGGGAGTCGGGATCAGTCGCGACGGTGCACCAGCAGTACGCCGGCAGCGGCACCGGTGATGCCCAAAGCGATGAGGCCGGGCAGCATGTCGCCGGCACCCGTGCTGGGCAGGCCTCCCTCGGTGGCACGGCCGGTGTGGGTGGCTTCCGGCTGGGCATGCTGGGGCGCCTCGGGGGCGTCGCCGCGGGGCCCGGTCGACTCGGGCGCACTGGACTCGGGAGCGCTGGTCTCGGGGGTCTCGGGCGCCGGAGTGGCATCCTCGCCGTCAGCCTGGAGGACCGCCTCGGCCTGCTCGTAGACGTTGTCGCCCTCGAAGGCCATCACGATCCGGCTCTCCTCGTCGTCCCAACCCTGCGGCAGGTCAACGGTGAAGTCGAAGTTGCCCTCGTTGTCGGTGGTCGAGGTGCCCAGGGTCGCGATCAGGTTGCCGTCGGCGTCGCGCTGTTCGATGGTCACCTCGCGGCCGATGATCGCGTCGCCGTTGAGGTCGACCAGACGACCGTAGGAGCGCAGCCGGTCGCCGTCGACGAAGCCGTAGTGCGCAGCACCCTCACCGTCGCTGCTGACCAACTGCGTGGGGACCTTCGGCGGGGTCTCCGCGTCGACGTTCTGCTCAGCCTCGCTGGGCGAGGTGGGCGCAGTCGAGGGAGTGGTGGGCGCGTCCGTCGACTCGGGAGCCGGGCTGGACTCCTCGGCATCCGGGGCCGTCGGCGTGCTGGGGGCGGGGGTGCTCGGAGCGGGAGTGCTGGGGGCCCGGGTGCTCGGAGCAGGGCTGCTGGGGGCCGGCGTCGTGGCCTCGGGCAGTTCGGCGGGCAGAGCGATCTGATAGCTGATCGGGCTGGCATTCTCATCGCCGGCGTAGCTGATCTGCAGCGCGGTGGTGCCGGTGGGCAACTCGGCGGTGACGGTGTAGGAGCCGTCGGTGGCGGTGGTGGCGCTGCCGAGCCCTTCGCCGTCGGAGTCCTTGAGCTCGATGGTGCGCTCCGCCAGCGGCTGGTCATCGGCGGCGGTCTGCAGCTTGCCTTCGATGAGGGCCTGGCTGGCGGAGATCCGGTACGTCGGCGTACCCGAGCCGTCCGGGCCGGTCATCTCGGTCGGGGTGGCGGCCTGGGCGCCGAGCAGCGGGGCAACCGCGGAGCTGACGCCCGGCGCGACGAAGACACCCACATTCAGGGTCAGCACGGACAGGGCAATGGCGCCGGTGGCGAACATGGCTCGGGACATCAGACAAACACCTTCTTGCCGGGGAAGTGACGCTGGCGTTGGTGAGTCTGGTAGCTGCGTGGCTGGAGGGCAAACAGTGCCTCAAGGGTCAGTTGAGACTCCTGTGGCGGCAGGCACACCCCGTTTCTGCCCGAAAAGCCACGTGGGCCCGACCGGAACCGGTCGGGCCCACGTGGGCGAGATTCACTGCCTCAGCAGTGGATCATCACTGATTCACTTCTTGCGACGGATCACCAGGGTGGCGCCGGCAGCGGTGGCGGTCAGGCCGAGAGCGGCGAGACCAGCGACGGCCGGAGCACCGGTGTCGGGCAGGCCGGGGCCGTCGTTGTCGTCATCGTCATCGCTGGGGGTGCTGGACGGGCTGGCCGAGCCGGAGGGATCCTCCTGCGGCTGGCAAGCCGGCTGCACGGTGAAGCCCTCGTACTCATCGGTGCTGTCGACGTGCAGGTAGACGTCGGGGCAGCCCTCGTCGTCGATGGTGCCGGCCACGTTGGCGGTGAAGTCGAACGCGCCCTGGTCGTTGGTGGTGCCCTCGCCGAGGACCTCGCCGTCAGCGTCAACGATCTGCACGGTGATGCCAGCCGGAGCGGGGCTGTTGTCCTCGTAGAAGAGGATGCTGCCGGTGGTGTTCATCGTGGTGCCGTCCAGCGTGTAGCTGGAGTCGGTCGACGGCGCGAGCTGCGGCAGCGCCGGAGCGGACTCGCTCGGCGAGCTGGAGCCGCTCGGATCCGGGGTGTCCTCAGCGGCGGCCGAGTTGGCCATCGAAACGACGCCGAACCCGGCGATGGCAAGGGCCGCGGTGCCGGCCAGAAGCTTACGAAGCATGTGTTTGGTCTCCCACCTAAACGTACGTATGGGTGTCCCGCGGTCGGGCCACCGAGCGTCAGTATTCAGATTTTCTCAGGATGGTGCAAGCCTTTCTCGAGAATCTCTCACGGCGTGTTCGACCCGGGAAGCGGTTTGCTTCGCCAGTCAGCCGCCAGACCCACCGGCGGGATGGGTTTGCATCGTGGCGGGTGGTGCATCCCGGCGGTGCCTGCGTTAGGTTCGACTCGTGGCTGATTACGACGACTTCGACCTGGACCGAAGCACCGCCCAGGCGTGGGACGGTTTTGCCGAGCGCCTCGCCGAGGTCGTGTCTGTCATCGACGACGGCAGCCTGACCATCGGCAGCATGGCGCTGGACGCCGACCCCGCCCCGTATGTGCGTTTCACTGACATCGGGCAGGGTGACCTGATGGCCGAGGCCGCCAGCAATGCGGCGCTGGGGGAGGCCTACCAGCTCGACGCGGCCGACCTGGTCGGGATGGAGCAGCTCGGCTGGCACTCGCCGACCTCCGTGGGCGATCGTCCGACACCCGACTTCTGGGTCGTCGAACCGCAGCTTGACTCCGAGAGGCTCGCTGGCTTGGCGGTGGCCACCCTGCGTGACATCTATGGCATCCAGCATCCGGTCTTCCTGGCGCCGGACCAGTTGGCGGAGGTGCTCACGCCCTCCAACACCGATGAACCAGAGCCCGGCAGCGCACTTGCGGTCGCCGATTTCGACGCCACCGACATGGTCGCGATCATGCCGACCTCAAAGCATCATCTCTCGGAGATGATCGCCGAGGAACTGACCGAGATGTTCGGCCACGTGCCGCTGGCCGACGCCGAGGGTGACTACGCGATCCGGGTCGGCTCGACGATCGTCTTCCTTCGCCCGGTCGCCGATCACCGCGAGGTGCTCGTCTTCGCGCCGGTGGTCCACGAGGTCGAGGGCCGGTCCCGAGCTGTCGAGGTCCTCAACGATCTCAACGCCGAGGCCCGGTTCGTGAAGTTCCAGATGCTGCGGGACCGGGTCTTTGTGACGCTCAGCGTGCTGGCTCATCCCTTCGTTCCGGCCCACCTGCACCAGGCGGTCCGGGTGATCTCGGAGGTCGCCGATGGGATCGATGAGGAACTGGCGGCCAAGCTGCGCGGCCGCACCACCTTCGACGTGGAGCACGGCGAATGAGCCAGACCCATACCCGGGCCGAGGAGTCCGGCCGCTTCGAACAGCTCCCCGCAGATGAGTGCTGGCTGTTGCTGGAACAGAGTGCGGTGGCGCGGCTGGCGTACGTCCTTGCCGGTCGACTGGAACTCTTGCCGGTGACCTTCCGGACCTACGAGGGTGACGGCGTACGCGGGCTGGTGTTCCGGACCGCTGCCAGCACCCGACTCGCCGGACTGGTCGAACCGACCGATGCCGTGGTCGAACTCGACGAGTTGGATCCCGACACCGCCACCGGGTGGAGTGTGGTGGCGCGGGTCCGGACCGGCCCGGCACCCGACGGCGTAGAGTTGCCGCAACCGTGGGCGCCTGGCCAACGAGATGTCTGCATCGGCCTCCAGGTCACCAGCATCAGCGGCAGAATAGTCAGTGCCCCACAGCAGTCGTGACCGATGGAGGTTGATGTGACCGAGAACAAGCCCAAGCAGATCCTGGTGGGTACCGATGGATCCCCCGACGCCCAGCGTGCGTTGTTGTACGCCGGCCGGGTCGCGCTCCAGTCGGGGCACGAGAACGCACGGGTCCGGATCGTGCACGCCGTCGACGAGGCTGTGCTGGCAGGCACCTGGGGCGTCATGTATGACCTCAGCGGCCTGGAGGAGGCTGGCAACGAGATTCTCCACGCGGCCATGAAGATCGTGCAGGAAGCCGGAGTCCCGGCCGACCGGATCGACGCTGAGGTGCGGTTGGGGCGCCCGGCCCAGGTATTGGTCGAGGCGTCTGGTGACGCTGACCTGGCCGTCACCGGCCGTCGCGCCCGCTCCAGCATCGAACGCCTCTTCGTCGGTTCCACGTCGGTGGCGCTGGCCGCTTCCAGCCACTGCCCGGTGATCGTCCTGGGTCAGGATCAGCCCAGCCCGACCCCGCCCGGGGCGGGCGTTCTGGTCGGGGTCGACCCGTCGGGCCTGTCCGAACAGGCCATCGCTTTCGGTCACGACTGGGCCACGCGTGCCGAGTGGGGTCTCACGTTGCTGCACGTCAACCGCAGCCAGCCGAGCTGGCTGCTGGGGTCGATGCCTTCCAAGGAACAGTCCGCTGCCCAGTCCGATGCCTCCCGTGGCGGTGTTGCCGCGTTGGCCGAACGGGTCGGCGCCCAGCAGGCCAAGATCGAGGTCGTCCAGGGTGACCCGGCCGATGAACTGATCGGCCGCAGCGCCGACTACGGCCTGCTGGTGCTCGGTGCCCACCGTGGCAACCCGAACCTGGTGGGCGGTGTGATCCGCGGCGTCCTCACCCACGCCCGGTGCCCGGTCGCCGTGCTGCCGCAGGGATGACCCGGCACCCTCGCACTCCAGCCCACACCTCAGCGTCCCGCCGAGAACGCCGGCCGGACCAGTCGCCCCGCAGCCGGCCGGTGAAGGGCCGGCTCGAGGTCAACCCCGACCTTCCGATCGCCGCCCGCGCCCAGGAGATCGCCGACCTGATCGCCGAACATCCGGTGGTCGTGGTGGCGGGGGAGACCGGTTCGGGCAAGACCACCCAGCTCCCCAAGATCTGCCTGCAGGCTGGCCGCCGCGCGATCGGCCACACCCAGCCGCGTCGGCTGGCCGCGCGCAGCGTCGCCGAACGGATCGCCGAGGAGATGGAGGTCTCGCTCGGCGAGGAAGTCGGCTACCAGGTCCGCTTCACTCGACAGGCGGGCCGGCACACCGCGGTGAAACTGATGACCGACGGTGTGTTGCTGGCCGAGATTGCCCACGATCGGGACCTGCGCCGCTACGACACCATCATCATCGACGAGGCCCACGAACGCAGCCTCAACATCGACTTCCTGCTCGGTTACCTGAAGCTGCTGAGCCAGCGCCGACCAGACCTGCGCATCGTCATCACTTCGGCCACCATCGACACCGAACGATTCGCTCAGCACTTCGGCGACGCTCCGATCGTTGAGGTGTCGGGGCGTACCTATCCGGTCGAGATGCGTTATCGCCCGCTCACCACCGAGCTGCGCGACGATGACGGCACTCTGGTCGCCCAAGAGACCCTGGACCAGACCGACGGCATCGCCCAGGCAGTCCAGGAGCTGCGCCGTGAGGGCCCCGGCGACATTCTGGTCTTCCTGTCCGGCGAACGGGAGATCCGCGATGCCGCCGACACCTTGGAATCGCTTCACCTGGAACGGGTGGAACCGGGTCTGCAGATCATCCCGCTCTATGCCCGACTCTCGGCTGCCGAACAGCACCGGGTCTTCACTCGCCACCATGCTCGCCGGATCGTGCTGGCCACCAACGTCGCCGAGACCTCCCTGACGGTGCCGGGCATCCGCTACGTCATCGATCCGGGCACCGCGCGGATCTCGCGCTACTCCACCCGGACCAAGGTGCAGCGGCTGCCGATCGAACCCGTCTCCCAGGCCTCGGCCAACCAGCGCGCCGGCCGCTGCGGCCGCGTCGCTGATGGCATCTGCATCCGGCTCTACGACCAGGAGGACTTCGAGTCCCGACCGCAATTCACCGAACCGGAGATCCTTCGGACCAACCTGGCCTCGGTGATCCTCCAGATGGCCCAGGCTGAGCTCGGCGACATCGCCACCTTCCCCTTCGTCGAACCGCCCGACAGCCGCCAGATCACCGACGGTCTGCGATTGCTGGAGGAACTCGGCGCACTTGCCTCAGCCAAGGAAGCCGCCGGTGAGGGCGTACGCCTGACCCGGATCGGACGGCAGCTGGCCCGGATCCCGCTGGATCCGCGATTGGCCCGGATGCTGGTCGGCGGCGCCCGCGAGGGCTGCCTCCACGAGGTACAGGTGCTGGTCGCCGCCCTGGCGATCCCCGACGTACGCGAGCGTCCCACCGAACGCCGTGAGGAAGCCGACACGGCGCACCGCCGCTTCCTCGAACCAACCCTGCTCAGCGACCTCGGCGTTGCCGGCATCGACGAGGCGACCGCGTCGGCGCGACAACGCCGCACCACCGGCGGCAACCGGCGCGGCAGGGGTCGACCTCGTCAGGACCGGACCACCGAGCAGGTGGCCGAGCCGGCCTCCGGCGACCTGGCGGCACTGCTGCGGCTGTGGAGTTATCTGCGCGAACAGCGCCACACCTTGTCGGGTAACGCCTTCCGGCGGATGTGCCGCGATGAGTTCCTCAACTTCCTGCGGATCCGGGAATGGCAGGACCTGCGCAACCAGCTCCAGGAGATCAGCCGCGACCTGGACCTGCCCAGCAACGAACAGCCCGCCAGCATCGACCAGGTGCACCGAGCAGTGCTGCCGGGGCTGCTGTCCCACATCGGGCACCGGTTGCCAGAGGAACGCGATCACTCCCACAACTCCGCCAAACCCCGCGGTCGCCGCGACCGGCGTCGCGGCCCGGCAGAGTATCTCGGGGCTCGCGGCGTGCGGTTCGCGATCAACCCGGGATCGAGCCTGGCCAAGGCCACCCCGGAACTGGTGATGGCGGTCGAGCTGGTCGAAACCACGCGGTTGTGGGCCCAGACGGTGGCGCCGGTGGAAGCCACCTGGGTGGAGTCCGCTGCCGGTGACCTGGTGAAACGCCAGCACAGCGAACCGCACTGGGCCCAACGGCAGGGGATGGTGCGGGCGTCGGAGACGGTGACGCTGTTCGGGGTGCCGCTGGTGAGTGGTCGCGGCGTCAACTACGCCCGGATCGACCCGGCAGCCGCTCACGAGATCTTCCTGCAGTCCGCGCTGGTCGAGCAGGCGTGGCACACCCGACACGCGTTCTTCGCCCGCAACCGGGAGCTCCGTGAGGAAGCCGCCCGGCTCGAGGAACGGACTCGGCGCCGCGACCTGCTGGTCGGCGACGAGCAGCTGCTGGAGTTCTACCGGGCCCGCATCCCGGTCGAGGTGAGCTCCAGCGCGAGCTTCGACAAGTGGTGGAAGGATCAGGATCCCCACCTGCTGGACCTGACGATGGAGGACCTGCTCGCACAGGACGGGGTGGACACCCGCGGATTCCCGGACCGCTGGACCGCGGCCGGACACGATCTGGCGGTCGACTACACCTTCGCGCCGGGCCGCGACCGTGACGGTGCCTGGGTGCACATCCCGCTCGGCGTCCTGCCGCAGATTCCGGCGGCTCCGTTCACCTGGCAGGTGCCGGGCCTGCGCCGCGAACTCGTGCTGGCGCTGTTGCGCTCGCTGCCGAAACGAGAGCGGACCCAGTTCGTTCCGGCGCCGGCCTGGACCGCGAAGGCGCTGGCAGAACTGCCCGCTGAGCCGACGGATCGGCCGCTGACTGCCGAACTGTCCGATGCCCTGGTCCGCGCCGGCGGCGAGCGGGTGAGTGGCTGGGGTGAGGTGGATGACCACCTCCGGATCGGTTTCGTCATCACCGATGAAGGCGGGGAGATCGCCCGCGGCAAGGATCTGCCCGAACTGCAGCGTCGACTGTCCGCCAAGCTGGGGGACCGGCTCACCCGCAGCGCCCCGGTCCGCACCCAGCGCGCCACCTCCTGGGATTTCGGCAGCTGGCGTACCGAGGTGCGCGGCAAGGGCGGCACCGTCGGTCATCCCGCACTGGTGGATGTCGGTGACGCCGTTGAGGTCAGGGTCTGCGCCACCCAAGCCGAACAGCGTCGACTCCACGCCGACGGAATCCGGCGACTGGTCCAGCTCAACACCCCCGACCCGACCCGATGGGTGGTGGCCAACCTGAGCGCCCGCACCAAGCTGGCCCTCGGCACCGGCCCGTACGCCTCAGTGCCTGACCTGTTGGCTGACGCGAGGTTGGCAGCGGTCGGTGACGGGATCACTGCAGCCGACATCGCCGGCGTACGCGACCAAGCCAGCTTCACCGAGCTCGCCGATCGGGTCCGGGCGTCCAACGCGGACCGGATGCAGGCGATCGTCAACGGTGCCGGCGAGGCCATCGAGTTGCACCGCGAGGTCAGCGAGGCAGCGACGACGTTGCCCGCCTCGCTGTCCCTGCTGGCCGACGACCTGGGCCAGCAACTGCCCAACCTGGTGTTCGACGGTTTCCTCGGCTCGATCCCGCTGCCGTGGCGTGCGGAGATTCCACGCTATTTGAAGGCGGCACGGCATCGGATCGAGCAGGCCAAGGCAAGCCCGGCGCGGGAGAGTCAGAGCTACGACAACGTGATGGCGGTCGAGGATGCGTACGCCGACCTGTGCGTTGCCTGCCCACCCGGCCCGCTGCCGGCCGACGTCGTCGAGCTGGGCTGGCTGATCGAGGAACTGCGGGTCGGCACCTTCGCCCAGCAACTTGGCACGCGTGAAACGGTGTCGCGGAAACGACTGCTGAAGCGCATCGAGGAACTCACGGCGCAGCTGTGAGGTTGGGCGACTGCGGCGCCTGGCTCAGTCGCCGTCGCGCTCGCGCAGGAACTGTTCGAACTCCTGGGCGATGTCGTCGGCCGAGGGCAGGTCGGCCTCGTCCTCGATCCCCTCGTCGTGGAGCCGGTCATGGCGATCCTCGAGGCGCTGCACGACTTCCTGGGCCTCGGGGGTGACGTTGAGCTCGGCGTTGACCGCAATGAGGTTGTCGGTGACGTCGTCGCGCAGGTGCCCGAGTGGGAGTTGCAGGTCAAGATCGGTGTTGAGCTGCTCGGCGACGGCCAAGGTCGCCTGCATGAACGGCGCCTGGGTGAGGTAATGAGGTACATGAGCGACGTACATCCATGCCGCCACGCCCTGCTCGGCCAGTCCGTGCTGGAAGGCGACGTCGAAGGAGGCCGGGAACTCCAGCGGGTCATCGGTCAGCGCCGCCGAGGTCTGCCGGCCCGGATCTTCCGAGACCACGCTGACAGTGGTCGGGCGCGAATGTGGCACGGGCATCGGTGCGCCGATGGCTGACACCACCGTGGTGATGTTGAGGCGTTCGATGATCTGGTGCAGCGCCGCATCGGTCCGTTGCCACTGGGTGTCGGGTTCGGGGCCGGCGAGCAGCAGGAAGCTGGCGCCGGACAGGTCCCGGAGCCGCCACAGGGTCAGCTCACGGCCCGGATCGAGCGCGGTGAAGCGATTGCCGTGGAGGGTGACCGCGGGGCGGCGGGAGCGGTAGTCGTGGAGCTGGTCGTGGTCGAAGCGGACCAACACCTCAGACTCACAGTGCTGCAGCAGATATTCGGTCAACACCTGCGGCACGTGCCCGGCGTCGACATAACCGGTGAGCAGGTGGACCAGCGCATGCGGCTCTCCGTCGCCCATGAACTCCTGGGCTGCGGGGAGGAATTGATAGAGCGAACGCGGATCCAGCATGTCGGCCAGCCTAATGGGTGACCCCAGCCGGCCCGGGGACCTTGACGCCGGCGGTCCGGAGTCACGGGTCCGGACACAGGTACGCCGCGAGGTCGGCACGACCTCGCGGCGTATGTGTGCGAAAGGGAGTGGCTCAGGCGGCTTCGAAGGCGCTGCTGTTGCGCAGCGTTGCGATCGCCTGGCGCTCGATCTGGCGAACCCGCTCGGCGGTGATCCCCCAGACAGTGCCGATGTCGGCGAGCTTGGCCTGCCGGCCGTCCATCAGGCCGTAGCGCCGGCGTACCACGTCGGCGGAACGCTCATCCAGATTGGACAGCATGCCGTCCAGGCGGGCCCGATCCTCGGCGTCCAGCACCATCTCGTCCGGGCCGGGCAACGGCTCGCGGGCAATCAGGTCACCCAGGGCGGTCTCACCGTTCTCGTCGACCGGCGCATCCAGGCTGACGTGGTCACGGGCGTACCGGATCAGGTCGAGCACGCGCTCGGGTTCGAGATCCAGCTCGGCTGCGATCTCCTCGACCTCGGGCTCGCGGTTGAATCGACGCTCCAGGGTGCGGCGTACCGCGGTGACCTGGTTGACCTGCTCGGCGACGTGCACCGGAAGTCGGACGATGCGGCCCTGTTGGGCGATGCCGCGGCTGATCGACTGGCGTACCCACCAGGTGGCGTAGGTGGAGAACTTGAAGCCCTTGGCGTAGTCGAACTTCTCGACCGCCCGGATCAGGCCGGTGTTGCCTTCCTGGACCAGGTCCAGCAACGGCATCTGGGCGCGGCCGTACTTGCGGGCCACCGAGACGACCAGTCGCAGGTTGGCGCGGATGAACTGCTGTACCGCCTGCTCGCCGTCCTCCGCGAGCTGGGAGAGTTCCTCCACCGTGGCCTTGACTGCCTTGCGGCCACCGCGTTCTTTGGTGGTGAGGGTACCGTCAAGGATGGCGCGGGCGTACAGCCCTGCTTCGATCCTCTGGGCCAGGTCGACCTCCTCGGCTGCTGTCAGCAGGGGAGTCTTGGCGATCTCCTCGAGGTAGAGCCCGACCGCGTCCTTGCCTTCAATTCCATCGTTTGCTCGGATCCGACGCGTAGTGGTGACGGCCATCAGTATCCCTTTCGTTGACGCTTCACCCGGTACAACGCCAACGTCGGCCAAAAGGTTCCCGGCTGCGCAGATTGTGCCCACGGTGCCGGTCGAAGTGACCCCGACTACGACTACCGTCGTACGCCGCGACGTTTCGATTCGCACCGTTTGGGTACCCGTGGCAGGATGAGCGAGTCGGGGTCTTGACTTCGTTTGGCCAGATCCTGCCCAGAATTGGGCACCGATTCCAGGTGTCCGCCATCGCTTCACGGAGAGGTCGCTTGTGACACCCGCTTCCGCAGGAGGAACCAGCAAGAGCGCCGCGCAGGCCGCAACCAGCGAGTCGGCAGCCAAGCCGGCGACGCGGCGAGCGAGCTCGACGACCTCGCGGTCAGCTGCCAACGGTGCAACGGCGGCGAAGAAGCCTGCCACGCGTACGACTGCCACGAAGAGCACGGCTGCCAAGAGCACTGCATCGAAGAGCACTGCATCGAAGAGCACTGCATCGAAGAGCACTGCATCGAAGAGCACCGCATCGAAGAGCACCGCGGCCAAGAGCAGCGCCTCGAAGAGCACTCCCGCGAAGTCGACCGCAGCCAAGTCGACAGCTGCCAAGACCACGGCGAGCAAGGCGGCCGCGACAAAGACCACCGCAGCCAAGACGACGAGCACCCGGTCCACTGCTGCCAAGGCGAAGTCGACCACTGCGACGAAGAGCGCCGCGACAAAGACCACTGCGGCCAAGTCAACGACTGCTGCCACGTCGGCCGCTGGCAAGTCGACGAGCACCCGCAAGCCTGCCCGCGCCACTACCAAGCAGGACCTGCTCAACAAGGCCGCTGCTGGTGAAGAGGTCGAAGCCAAGCTCGAGGGCGACGAGCTGGTCCTGACGGTCGGCAAGAAGCGGACCCTGGACGATGTCGACGAGTCCAAGTTCAGCCCTGCCGAGGCCGCCAAGGACGAGAAGGAGATCACTGAGAAGGAAGGCTTCTCGCTCAGTGACGCCGACGACGCCGACGAACCCGAGCAGCAGGTGATGGCTGCTGGCGCCACCGCCGACCCGGTCAAGGACTACCTCAAGCAGATCGGCAAGGTCGCCCTCCTCAACGCTGAGCAGGAGGTCGAGCTCGCCAAGCGCATTGAGGCCGGTCTGTTCGCTGACGAGCGCCTCAACGATCCCTCGGCCAAGGTCAAGACCGCCGACGTCGAGGACTTCGAGTGGATCACCGATGATGGTCGCAAGGCCAAGAACCACCTGCTTGAGGCCAACCTGCGCCTGGTGGTGTCACTGGCCAAGCGCTACACCGGCCGCGGCATGCTCTTCCTGGACCTGATCCAGGAAGGCAACCTCGGCCTGATCCGTGCGGTCGAGAAGTTCGACTACACCAAGGGCTACAAGTTCTCCAC
This sequence comes from Parenemella sanctibonifatiensis, assembly GCF_002250565.1. Taxonomy (GTDB): domain Bacteria; phylum Actinomycetota; class Actinomycetes; order Propionibacteriales; family Propionibacteriaceae; genus Parenemella; species Parenemella sanctibonifatiensis. The sequence goes on along the minus strand of NZ_NMVJ01000006.1, from coordinate 568,484 downwards.
TTACGCGACCTGGTGGATCAAGCAGGCCATCACCCGTGCCATGGCCGATCAGGCCCGCACCATCCGGATCCCGGTCCACATGGTCGAGGTCATCAACAAGCTGGCGCGGGTCCAGCGGCAGATGCTGCAGGATCTGGGCCGCGAACCCACCCCGGAGGAGCTCGCCAAGGAGCTCGACATGACCCCGGAGAAGGTCGTCGAGGTCCAGAAGTACGGCCGCGAACCGATCTCGCTGCACACCCCGCTGGGTGAGGACGGCGACTCCGAGTTCGGTGACCTGATCGAGGACTCCGAGGCAGTGGTGCCCGCTGAGGCCGTCAACTTCACGCTGCTCCAGGAGCAGCTGCACGACGTCCTCGACACGCTGTCCGAGCGTGAAGCCGGCGTGGTGTCGATGCGCTTCGGGCTCACCGACGGTCAGCCCAAGACGCTGGACGAGATCGGCAAGGTGTACGGCGTCACCCGAGAGCGGATCCGCCAGATAGAGTCCAAAACCATGTCCAAGCTGCGGCACCCGTCGCGCTCGCAGGTCCTTCGCGACTATCTGGACTGATGTGCTGGTTGCGTGCCGCCGGTCAACCTGACCGGCGGCGTACGCCTGAACGAGGATGACGATGGAGTTGCACACCCGAGTCCGGATCATTGGTCCGGCCGAACCGCCCTATGAGCAGTGGTACCGCGACGGTGTGATCGACAGCGGCACTTGGGCCGACTATCCCGACGCCAGCCACGGCTACTCGCTGGAGGATCTGCTGCAGGTCGGCGCGCCGGAGACCGAACCTGCCGACTTCGATGACTTCTGGGCGGGGCGGCTGGCCGAGGCGCTTGGCGTTGATCCCGACCTGCAGATCCAGGAGGTCAACGGCTCTCCCGAGTTCATCCGCTACCAGGGCACCTTCGCCTCGGTCGGCGGTCGACGAATCGGCTGCTGGGTGGTGCTGCCACGCGACGGTGAGGTCCGCATCGCCAAGACTGTGTTGCACGGGTACGGCGGACGAACCGACGCGCCGGTCGCAGATGTACGCCCGGGGGAGGCCGTCATCTTCCCGGTGCTGCGCGGCCAGCCGACCCTGTCGTTGGACCCTGAAATCAAGGCGATGGGCACTGAACACGTCCTGCACGGCATCGAGTCACGGGACAGCTATGTCATCGGCGGTTGTGTGGCCGATGTCTGGGTGGCGAACACCGCGTTGTTGGGACTGCTGGGGGCACTGGGGGCCAAGCCGGAGATCGTGGCACTGCAGGGCGGCAGCTTTGGTGGTGGCATCGGATCCTTGGCGATGATCGACCGGCGATTCGAGCGAGCGGCCTTCAGCGTGCCCACCTTCGGCAACCAGCCGTTGCGGGTCACGTTGCCCTGCCGCGGCAGCGGCAGTTCGGTCACCCGCCATCACGCCGACCATCCCGAGGTGTTGGAGGTGCTGGCGTACTTCGATGCCGCCACCGCCGCGAAGCGGGCGACCCAGCCTGTGCTGTGCAGCACGGCGCAGTGGGATCCGGCGGTGCCGCCGGCGGGCCAGTTCGCAGTTGCGAACTCCTTTCCCAACGCTGAGCACTTGGTGGTCCCCGGTGGCCACTGCGACTGGCCCGAGAGTCAGGCGCACTTGGCCGAGGTCGCGCACGCGTTCGAGGAGTTCTTGGCGCGCTGACGGGCGGGTTGCCTCAACGCAGAACGCGGACCCCGAGGGGCCCGCGTTCTGCGTTGCTGTGTCGTTCAGTGGTGCTGGTTGGTGTCGGCGTCAGTCCTTCTTGTCACGCAGCAGGTCGAGCCGCTCGGAGAGCAACTCCTCCAACTCGGGGATGGAACGCCGCTCACGCAGCATGTCGTAGTGGGTCCGAACCGGCTTGGTTTCCTTCGCCTGATGCTCGGAGCCATCGGAACGGGATGCCGGCTGTCCACAGCGCGGGCATTCCCACTGGGTCGGGAGCTCAGCCTCCTCGGCGAAGGCAAGCTCGAAATGGTGGCCACGGGGACAGTCGAAGCCGATCTCCTGGCGCGAGGCGAACTCGATCCCGGTCTCGTCCTCGAAGCTTCTGCTGCCCAAGCCTGAACCTCGAAGTGCACGGTCTGCCATGTCACCCTCCTCAACCCGTCAACGATTGACGGGCGCTGATCATTCCCGGACCCCTGCCTCCCGGTGCCGCCAGCCTAGCGAGGGCCCGCAGCGAGCCGGTGGAGGGGTGGCGTGCCGCGCCACCGAGCGGTCAGGGCCACAGCCTGCGGCGGCGGAGCACCGTTGCCAACACCTCGATCGCGTCGGTGACGATGCCGTCGACCCCGGCATCGATGAGGTGCTCCATGGTGGCCTCGTCGTTGATGGTCCACACGTGGACCTGCTGGCCGCGGGCATGCGCATTGGCGACCAACTGCTCGGTGAGGGTGGGCACCCGTACCGGTCCGATCCGGTGGCTCTGGGGGATCTGGAAGGCGTCGCCAGCGGGTGGCGCCAGCCGAGGCGCCACCGGGAGCCATGCGGCGTACGCGACCCCGATCGGCCCGACCGATGTCGCCACCTGGGGCAGCAGCCGGCGGAACTGTCGCAGTCGGGCATTGGAGAAGGCGCCAACACAGACCCGGTGCTCGGCGCCGAACCGGCGGATGACCTCAGCAACCGGCGCGACCGCACCGGCGGCTTTCAGGTCAATGTTGAACCGGGCCTGGGCACACTCCTCCAGCGCCTGGGCCAGGGTCGGCACCGGTTCGGAACCCACCCTCGCTCCCGTCAGCTCGGCATCGCTCAGGTCAGCGATCGCGCGGCCATCGGCCAGCGTGGGGTCGTGGTGGATCCACACGGTCCCCTCGGCGCTGGCGTGGACGTCGGTCTCGAGATGTGTGTAGCCGAGATCGACGGCGGTCCGGAACGCCGCCAGCGTGTTGGGGCGGCCGCGATTGGGACCGTACGCCGGCCCGCCCTGATGGGCGAGCGCGACGAAGGGCGCGTCGAAGTAGGGCTTCACGGGGCCAGCCTAGAGGCGGGCCCCGGTGTCACCCGATGGCCCTCTCAGTCGTAGAAGACCTCGACCTGGGCGCCGAGAGCGTTGAGGCGGTTGGGCAGGTCCTCGTAGCCGCGGTTGATGACGTACACATCACGCAGCACCGAGGTGCCGCGTGCTGCGAGCGCCGCCAGGAAGAGGCACACCGCGGGGCGCAGCGCCGGCGGGCACATGATCTCCTGGCCCCGCCAGCGGGTCGGGCCGGTCACCACGATCCGGTGCGGGTCCAGCAACTCCACCCGGGCGCCGAGCCGGTTCAGCTCGACCAGATGGATCGCCCGGTTCTCGTACACCCAGTCATGGATCATGGTGCGGCCGTTGGCCGACGCCGCAATGACCGCGAAGAAGGGCAGGTTGTCGATGTTGAGGCCGGGGAAGGGCATCGGGTGGATCTTGTCGATCGCCGCGGTCAGATCACTGGGATGGATCGTCAGGTCCACGAGTCGGCACAGGCCGTTGTGGCCGGTGTACTCCGGGGTCATGTGATAGCGCAGCCCCATCTCGGCCAGCACCGCCAGCTCGATCTCGAGGAACTCGATCGGCACCCGGGTGATGGTCAGCTCGGACTCGGTCACCACTGCGGCGGTGATGAGGCTCATCGCCTCGATGGGATCCTCGCTGGGCCAGTATTCGACATCGGTGTCGACCGACTCGACGCCGGTGACCTCCAGGGTGGTGGTTCCCAGCCCCTTGATCTGGACGCCGAGCTCGATCAGGAAGGCGCACAGGTCCTGCACCATGTAGTTGGGCGAGGCGTTGCGGATGATCGTCGTGCCCGGCGACATCGCCGCTGCCATCAGGGTGTTTTCGGTGACGGTGTCGCCGCGTTCGGTCAGCACGACCTGACGGGTTTCGCCGGCGCGGCTGGTGTCCACGCTGGCGCGGTAAAAACCTTCGGTCGCCAACACCTCCAGGCCGAAGCGGCGCAGCGACTGCAGGTGGGGCTCGATGGTCCGGGCGCCCAGGTCGCAGCCACCGGCGTACGGCAGCGAGAACTCCTCGTAGGAGTGCAGCAGCGGGCCCATGAACATGATGATGCTGCGGGTGCGCCGGGCGGCGTCGACATCCATCGCCGCCAGATTGAGCTGAGCGGGGCGCTGAATGGTGAGCTGGTCACCGCTCCACTCGTAGCTGACGCCGATGCTGGACAGCACCTCGAGGATCCGGTTGACCTCTTCGATCTTGGCGACGCCACGCAGTACGGTGCGGCCCTTGTTGAGCAGGGAGGCGCACAGCAGCGCAACCGCGGCGTTCTTGGATGACCGGACTTCGATGCTGCCCGACAGCTGGTGACCTCCGGTGATGCGCAGATTCATCGGGCCGCCGGGACCCGGCGTGATCAGCGGCGCCTGCAGTGCAGTGGCGATCCGGTTGATCATGTCGAGGCTCACATTCTGCTTGCCGGCCTCGATCCGCCCGATCGCGCTCTGGGAGGTCGAGAGTTGATCGGCCAACTCCTGCTGCGTGAGGCCGCGCTGTTTGCGGGCCTCCCGGATCAGGGTGCCGATGGCGGCGGGAGAAGTTTCAGTCGTCGTCACCCCTCGACATTAACTCACACATGAGATGTACTCAACTGGCATCGGGGTGTGTCGGGGCTGACGATGCCGTGCCCGAGGGGTCGTCGGAAGCCACTAGAGTGAGGGCCATGACCGCACACTTTGACGTCGTTGTCCTGGGCGCCGGCCCGGGTGGATACGTAGCCGCCATCCGCGCTGCTCAGCTCGGGCTGAAGGTTGCCATCGTGGAGAAGCAGTATTGGGGCGGCGTGTGCCTCAACGTCGGCTGCATCCCGTCGAAGGCGCTGCTGCGCAACGCTGAGTTGTCGCACATCTTCACCAAGGAGGCGAAGACCTACGGCATCGAGGGCGATGTCAGCTTCGACTTCGGTGCAGCGTTCAAGCGCAGCCGTGGCGTGTCCGAGCGCATGGTCAAGGGCGTGCACTACCTGATGAAGAAGAACAAGGTCACCGAGTACAACGGCTGGGCCACCTTCACCGACGCGAAGACGTTGCAGGTGGAGACCGACAAGGGCAGCGAGACCCTGACCGCCGACAACGTCATCATTGCCGCCGGCGCCACCACCAAGATGCTCCCCGGTGTCGAACTGAGCGACCGCGTGGTCACCTATGAAGAGCAGATCATGACCGACAACCTGCCCGAGTCGATCATCATCGCCGGCTCCGGTGCGATCGGCATCGAGTTCGCCTACGTGCTCGCCAACTACGGCGTCGACGTCACCGTGGTGGAGTTCCTGGACCGGATCGTCCCGACCGAGGACGCCGAGATCTCCGCCGAGCTCGCCAAGGCGTACAAGAAGCTCGGCGTGAAGCTGATGACCTCGACCGCCGTGCAGGGTGTCAAGGACACCGGCAGCTCGGTCGAGGTGACCGTGAAGCCCGCAGCCGGCGGCGAGGAGCAGGTCCTGACCGCCGACAAGTTCCTTTCCGCGGTCGGCTTCGCGCCGCGTCTGGAGGGTTACGGCTTGGAGAACACCGGCGTCGAGACCACCGAGCGCAAGGCCATCGCCATCGACGAGCGGATGCGCACCAATGTCGAGGGTGTGTACGCCATCGGTGACGTCACCGGCAAGCTGATGCTGGCCCACACCGCCGAGGCCCAGGGCGTGGTTGCCGCCGAGACCATCGCCGGCGCCGACACCCAGTCGATCAACTACGACATGATCCCACGGGCGACCTACTGCCAGCCCCAGGTTGCCTCGTTCGGCTACAGCGAGCAGCAGGCCAAGGACAAGGGCTACGACGTCAAGGTCGCCAAGTTCCCCTTCAGTGCGAACGGCAAGGCCCACGGCCTGGGAGACGCGACCGGCTTCGTGAAGGTCGTCGCCGATGCCGAGCACAACGAACTGCTCGGCGCCCACATGATCGGTCCCGAGGTCACCGAACTGCTGCCCGAGCTGACGCTGGCGCAGATGTGGGACCTCACCGCCGACGAGGTGGCCCGCAACATTCATGCCCACCCGACCCTGTCCGAGGCCCTGAAGGAGGCCGTCGAGGGGATCGCGGGCCACATGATCAATCTGTGATGCGTACGCCCACTCAGCCGGGAGGTGCTCCCGGCCCCGGGGGCTGCAGATGCGACAGGTAGCGGCAGCGGCAGTGGTGCGCGACGGTCGGGTGCTGGCCGCCCGGCGCGTCGGCCCACCGGCCGTGGCCGGGCTGTGGGAGTTCCCCGGCGGCAAGGTCGAGTTGGGGGAGACCGCTCGCGCTGCCGCCCAGCGCGAACTCCAGGAAGAGCTGCGGCTCCAGGTCGAGGTGCACGCTGAGTTGCGCCCGGAAGTGGGGACCTGGTGGCAGATCAACCCGGGCCTGCGGCTTCGGCTCTACTGGGCCACCACCTCCGGTGAACCCGATCCGACCGGCTCCCACGACGAGATCCGATGGCTGGCGGTCGACGAACTGCACGAGGTGGAATGGTTGCCCGCCGACCACGTCATCATCGAGCAGATCCAGCGCACCGGGCTGCCCGAATCCGGTCGGGACTGACCCGGCGTACGCCCCTGCCGGGCATTGTCGACACGCCGGACTTTGACTCTCCTCGAGCGATTTCGTAGGCTCGAAAAACGTATTCTGGCCCCGCTGCCGCCATGGTGGCGAGCCTGGGGTCTTGACATCTCAGGCGGATCAGGGTGCCTGGCGGACAAGTCATGATGACCCCCGCCCGATCGGATCGACCTCCCCAAGGAGTCGTTTGCACATGCCGTCTCGTTCGCGGATCATCAAATTTTCCGCCCTGTTGGCTGCGCTGATGATGATGTTGTCAGCCTGCTCCACAGCCCAACCTGGCGAGGGGGGAGACGAACCAAGACTGATCGAGGACGGCAAACTGGTCGTGGCGATGAGCGGCGAGTATCGCCCCTTCAGCTACTGGGACGGCGGCCAGCTCACCGGCTTCGACTACGAGATCGCTCAGGCGCTCGCCGATGAGATGGGCCTGGAGTTGGTCGCGGAGACCGCCGGCTTCTCGACCCTGGTCGAGGGCACTGCGTCCGGCCGCTACGACATGCTGGTCGCCTCGACCACGCCCACTGAGGAACGCGCCCGTCAGGTCGACTTCGCCAACGGCTATTACTCCTCGGGTGCTCAGCTCTATGTGGCTGATGGCCAGCAGTGTGAGTCCATCGAAAGCGTTCGAGGTGGCTCCATCGGTGTTGCCTCCGGCACCACCTATGAGACCTACCTGCGCGACAACGGCATCACCGACAACGTCCGCACCTATGAGTCGGACATCACCGCCCTGCAGGACGCGGCCACCGGTCGCCTGGACGGCGCGCTGACCGACCAGTTGGTCGGTGCCCACCAGATCGAGGAAGCCGGGCTCAGCCTGGTGCCCTGTGGTGACCGGCTCACGACCGAGACCCAGTCGCCTGCCGTTGCCAAGGGCAACCCACTGCTGGGCGAGGTCAACGTCGCGCTGCAGGCGATCATCGACAACGGCACCTATGCCGAGATCTCCACCAAGTACTTCGGTGAGGACATCTCCCCGCAGATCGACAATGCGCCGGTCGAAGAGGTCATGAATGCCGCTGAGGGCCAGGAGGGGCCCGGCTTCGGTGAGCTGTTCGTCAAGTACATCCCCACCTTCGTCAAGGCCGCCGGCCTCACGCTGGCGATCACCGCGGTCGCGCTCGTGATTGCGGTCGTGATCGGTGGTGTCATCGCCGCGATGAACATGAGCGGGATTGCGCCGCTGCGCTGGATTGCGACGGCGTACATCGGTCTGATCCGTGGTACGCCACTGATCGCCCAGCTCTTCGTGCTCTATTTCGGTCTCACCTCGTTGGTGTTGCTGTCGGGCTTCTGGGCCGGTGTGATCGCGTTGGCGGTCCACAACTCCGCCTACATCGCCGAGATCATCCGGTCCGGCTTCGGATCGGTGCCCAAGGGGTTGGTCGAGGCGTCCCGTTCGTTGGGTATGTCTCGTGGCCAGGCCCTGACCAAGGTGCAGGTCCCGCTCGCGACCCGGGCCATCCTGCCTGTGCTCGGCAGCCAGTTCATCATCGCGGTGAAGGACTCCTCGTTGGTGGCCTTCATCGGTATGGGTGAGCTCTTCCGGACCGCCCAGAACATGGCGGCAGCTGAGTACTCGCCGCTGTCGGCGTACCTGACGGTGTCGGTCTACTACCTCATCATCGTCTTGCTGCTGACCGGTGCGGTGACCCTGCTGGAGCGGCGACTCAACCTGAACAAGAAGGGAGCCAAGGCATGAGCGACAGCCAGACCATGGAGATTCTGGACGACACCAATGCCGATGGTCCGATCGTGGAGATGCGAGGGGTGACCAAGTACTTCGGTGACACCCTGGTCTTCGAGAACGTCGACCTGGACGTGGCCCGCGGTGAAGTGGTCGTGCTGGTTGGACCCTCGGGTGCCGGCAAGTCGACCCTGCTGCGTTGCGTCAACGGCCTGGAGCAGATCACCTCGGGCACCATCAACGTGGCCGGCCACGAGTTGGCCTATGACGAGACGCATCTCAACAAGATCCGGTCGCGGGTCGGGATGGTCTTCCAGCAGTTCAACCTGTTCCCGCACATGAGCGTGCTGCGCAATGTCACCATCGCGCAGCAGGAGGTGCTGGGCCGCAGTGAGGACGAAGCGGTGGCCAAGGCTGAGGAAATGCTGGAGCAGGTCGGGATGAGTCACAAGCGTGACGACTACCCCGGCAGCCTGTCCGGCGGCCAGTCCCAGCGCGTCGCGATTGCACGGGCGCTGGCGATGGACCCGGCGATGATGCTCTTCGACGAGCCCACCTCGGCGCTGGACCCGGAGTTGGTCGGTGAGGTGCTCGGCGTGATGCGGGACCTGGCCGATGCCGGCATGACGATGATCTGCGTCACCCACGAGATGCGCTTCGCTCGGCGGGTCGCCGACCGGATCGTGCTGATCGCGGACAAGGGCATCGCCGAACAGGGTGATCCCAACGATTTCCTCGACAATCCGCAGACCCAGCGAGCCCAGGACTTCCTGGCAAGTCTGGACGAAGACTGAGAATCAGCTTCATTCGAGCGCCGTCCCGGGCCCACCGGGGCGGCGTTCGCCTTTCTCATGGCAAGCTGGGCGGCGTGGAACGAGTCGAGCCGCTGGAGGCCCTTCAGGCATTGGCAGGCGACGACCCGTGGATGCGCTGGGTGCCCACCGATCCGCTGGTGGCCTATGTCCATGCCGGAGTCGCGATGATCCTGCGCACCGGACGCCGCCGAGGCTTCTGGATCGCGCCGTTGCGGCCAGGGCCGGTCGACTTCGCCGAGGAGGCACCCCGGGTGCGCGATGCAATGACCGAATTGGCTGGCTCCGGCCTGCTGGAGGAGTACGCCTCGGAGTCGATCTCGGCGCCGCAGGAACATGCCCAGTTGGCGCACGAGACCCTGCCGATCAGCGACCAGGGCGCTGGCTGGGAGTGGATGTCGACCCAGTCCGTTCCGCCCGCACAGCCGGGAGAGGAACGCATCGTCGAGCTCGACGACATCCGTGACGCCGAGGAGATCGACGCCTTCAGCCGCACCCACAATCCACGCGCCTGGGCTCAAGCTGGCACCGGGGTGATGGACCACTGGGTTGGCATGCGCGGCCCACGCGGTGAACTGCAAGCGGTTGGGGGAGCCGAACACGAGAACTCCGGAGCGCCGCATCTGGCCGGGATCGTGGTGGCCGCCGACCTGCGCGGCCGCGGTCTCGGGGCGGCCATCACCGCCCACCTCACCCGGGCGGCGATTGCCGGGGCCGGGGTCAGCACGCTGGGAATGTACTCGGACAATGCTGCGGCACGGCAGCTCTACCAACGGCTGGGGTACGCCTCGAATCGGGCCTGGCACAGCCGAGGACTGGAGCGGTGATGCGCGCCGCAGCCGCGGTGCTCGCAGTGGTCGCCGGCGTACATCTGGTCGCCCAGATCACCGGCTACCAGCCCCTGATCGATCTCAGCCACGTGATGCTGGTGCCCGCGACCGGCTGGCTGCTGTGGACCGGGACCGCCGCGCCACGCGGCGTACTGGTGTGGCTGATGTTTGCCGGTTTGGGGCTGTCGTGGTTGGGCGATGCGGTGCCGCGATTGTTGTCAGGCGAGGCGGCCTTCTTGGCGATGCTGAGCTTCTTCTTCGTGGCTCAGCTGGTCTATGCGGTGGCGTTCGCGCCCTATCGAGCTCGATCCGCCCTCACCAGGCCGGCCTGGATGTTGCCCTACGTCGGCGGCGCCGTTGTGATGATCTTGTTGTGCGCATCGGCGACCGGGCCATTGTTGCCGGCGTTGATCGGATACGCCGCTGCCATCATGGCGATGGCGGACCTGGCGACTGGGTTGGGCCACCGGGCTGCGCTGGGCGGCGGGCTGTTCGTGGTGGCGGATGCGCTCATCGCACTCGAGGTGTTTGATGTGTTGGCGCTACCCGGGCACGGATTCGTGGCGATGGCCTGTTACATCGGGGCGCAGACCTTGCTGGTGCTGGGAGTCAGGGATCAGTGGTCGCGGAATCGAGCCGCCGCACCCGGGATGCCGGCGTACCAGAACGAGGAGTATTCGCCCCGGGAGTCCGGCCGCGGGTAGGGTCAAGTCTGTTGAGATTTCAACCATCGGACCTTGCCCGAGAAGGAGCGGACCATGACGGACCCTTGGCAGCTGTTGGCCGACTGCGACACGGTGCTGGCGGTCCACGCCCACCCTGACGACGAGACTCTTGCCACCGGTGCATTGTTGGCAGAACTCGCCACCCACGGCGTACGCGTGGAGTTGCTGACGGCGACGCACGGTGAGGCCGGGGAAGTGGTACCCGGGGTGATCGAGGACCATGACCAGCGGTCCTTGGATGAGGTCCGTGCCGCAGAGATCGATCAAGCAGCGGCCGCGTTGGGGCTGGCGGACCGGCATGTCCTGGGTGACGGGGTGGCCGTTGCTGAGGGTGCCGAACCGTCGATCTATCGTGACTCCGGCATGACGTGGGTCCGGGAGGGCCTGGCTGGTCCGGATCCCGATGCCGGGGCTGATGCCTTCACCAAGCGCAGTCCCTCCGAGGCGCTGGCCGACCTCGCGGCGGTGATTGCAGCGGTCGAACCGGATGCGATCATCAGCTACGACGACGCCGGATCCTACGGCCACCCCGACCACGTGCACACGCGGACGGTGGCGCTGGCCGCGGCCCAAGCGGCCGCGTTGCCCTTCGTCGAAGTTGCCAGCAAGGACCATGATCCGCGCTTTGAATGGCGCGACCATCCGGGATCGCTGGATGCCGTCACGGCTGCCCTGGCGGCGTATCGGACCCAGCTCACCGTCGAGAAGAACCTCACCGAACCGCCCAGTGGGCTGTTGGTACGCCACGTCGGCGGGCAGCTGCAGGAGATCTGGATGCGGACGGGGCTGCGCGTCGTCACCTGACGGCGTCCTCCCGACGCCGTCACGATCGATGGCTTGATCGCCGGCGCCGCACTGAGGGGTGGGGCCGTTCGGCGTACGGTGGCCCGCCGGTCAGGCGACGTCGCGCAGGCGTAGCAGTCTCGAGCCGGAACCGACGATCAGGTCGGCCCCCACGACGGCGCCGCCGGCCCGCAGCGGCTCGCTGGGGACGGCAATCAGGGTGGCGGTGTCGGTGGTCAGGTCGAGCCGGATCACAGCGTTGCTCTGGATGACGAAGGCGTGGGCGCCGTGGCGGATCAGCGCGTTGACCCCCAGGTTGCCGTGAGCAGTCCAGTCGCTCGTGGTCAGCACACGCTGGGCGCGTGGGTCGACGTGGGCATGGTGTCCGTCGGAGCTGACCAGGTGCACGGTGTCGTCGGGTGCGACGACGAGTTCGTTCCAGGACCGTACGCCGGGGACCGGCCGCCAGTGATGGGTCACCGTGCGGGAGGTCCAGTCCAGCAAGAACACCGAGCCGGTGTCGCCGACCGGGTCCGCTCCGCCGGGAGTTTCGATGCTGGTGGCGCCGACCACCGTGCCGTCGCCGAGCACGCCCAGCGCGACCGGTGATTCGTCCGGCGCGACGTCGGTGTGGGGGAGGAGGACGGTGTGATCCTGCAGGCTGCTGCCCGGCGGGGGCAGCTGGTCGGCTGGCACGGCGGTGATGGCGATGCCACCGCCGGTGTCGCCGTAGCCGCCGTATCCGGACCACACGACATGGTCGCCATCGGGGTGGGCGAGGATCGCCCGGGGGCGGTGGACCTCCTCGAAGCGCGCCAACTCGATCGGATTCTCCCCGGCCACGATCGGGCGGCGCGGGTCGTACAGATAGAACATGCCGCCGGCGTACGCCGCCCCGGCCAGCAGCTCGCCGGCCTGGGCCCAGGCGCAGATGTTGCCGACGCCCCGGATCGCATCGGAGCCGTGGTCGATGACCGGCCGGCCGTCCCGCCAGGTCCATAGCCGGCTGGGATGATTGGTGGTGCCGACCACCCCGCCGTCGGGCGTGGCGGTGAAGGGCGAGAGGTTGGCGCCGGCACTGGTGTAGGGGAGGTCGAGGGTGCGCTGCTCGCCCTCGATGGTGACCACCAGGCGATGGTCGGGCAGCTGGATGTCGACAATCTCCCACCGCGGCTTGACCCGGGCATGGATCCGGCGAAAGCCGGCGCCGGCGACGATGGACTCGGCGACCTGATCGGCGCCGATCGGGGTCATGGCGCCGTGCCGTAAGCGGAACCACTCGTGCTCGCCGGTGGGGTGCAGGGTCACCGAATCGCTGTGTCCATACACCTGGCCGTCCCGACCGAGGTGGACGTAGCCGCTTCCCTTGACCCGGTCGGCGTCGGCCAGCAACGACCGCCGCTCGCCGGTAGCGGGGTGATAGGCGATCAGGTCCTTGCGGTGGGTGCCGAGCCCGGCGTACAGCCAACCGTCGGTGCCGAAGGCGAGGTGCGAGACGTAGTGCTCGGTGGTGCTGATCCGGGGGTGCTCGGTCGTGGTGTCGGTGGCGGGGTCGTGGCAGAACAGCCGGGTGCTCGGGTAGGTCGCAAACCAGATCCGGCCCTGTGGATCCACCGTCATGCCCATCGCCAGGATCGCCTCGTCATCGCAGGGGGAGTGGGTACGAACGGTCAGGGCGAACGGATCCACCTCCACCAGCAGGTGGCCCGCCGCCGCCCAGAAGCGACCATCGGTGCCGCCGACCGAGATGAAAGGATCGTCGGCGCCGTGTCGTTGCCAACGGACCTGGTCGACGGCGCCGGTCATCGGGTCAACGATGACGACGCTGCTGCGGGCACACAACACCAGCCGTGCCTCGCCGGCGGGGTTCGTGCAGATCGCTCCGGTACGCAGCTCGTCGGCGTGGACGGCGATGCCCAGATCTGTCACGCCCAGATTTGTCAGGGAGGTGGGATCGGTTGCCGAGTTGGCGGCCATCGGTGGTCCTTCGTCGTGGCGCCGCCTTGCCGCAGCGCCTGTGCTCCCGGAAGGGTAGCGGGATCAGGCTGAGCGGGTATCGATGTCGAAGCCGGCCGGCGTGGCGGCCCTGCGCTATCGGATCACCGTGAAGGCAGGGTTGATCCTCACCCAGGGCATCATGTCGGGGCCGACGGCCTCGTGGATCGCGTCCACGACATCGCTGGTCGCGAGGAAGACGTCGACCTCGATGCCGGGGCCGCCGTCGGTGGTCGAGCCGCCCATGGACAGGACGATGTCCTGCTCCATCAGGGGCAACAGCCGGTCCATGGCTGCCCTGATGTCAGTCTTGCTGGGCCCGGGGAGCTCGCCCACGCACAACAGTCCGGGGTAGAACTGGCGCATCCAGTCCTCCCATTCGGCGGGGTCGCCGATGACCGCGACGTTCACCACGTACGCCGGTGGGGCGCCGGTCAGCCAGAGCGCCTGGAATCCCTCTCGTTTGGCGAACTCGTCCTCCGGCGGCAGTGACCGGATGTCGGCGGCGGATCCGGACGGGGCCGCACACAGTTGCTCGGCGAGGCCGGAACCGTCGTCCCGCGGGGGCCCGGCCGGCTCGAGAGTCTCGATGGTCACCGTGGTGCCGTCCCAGACCCCGACGAACTGCGCGAGGCCCGAGCGCCATCCGTCGGCGGCGATGACTTCTTCGGGGACAGCCCAGTCGAAGTTGTCCACCGGCACGGTCTGACCGCATTCGCCCTGGATCAGGGGGGAGGGGCCAAAGCACAGCTGCACGGTTCGCCCTTGATTTGGAGGAACTCAGCCCGTCCTTGGATCCGGAGTGGGCCGCCCTCCGCAGGCGGCGGGGGCGGTTCGGCCGGACCGGGGTAGGCGGTCGGCTGCGGAAACAGCGCCACGAAGAGCAGGGCGACCAGGGCGGCGGCGAGACCGGGGGCCAGCCAGGCGGCGAGTGATGTGGTGCCGGTGCGTTCCGGCTCGGTGAAGGTGGGGGAGTCGTGGTCGTCGGGCATGGGATCTCCTCGGTGCCACCGGCGCTGGTGGCTGACGTCATCGTCGGGCGTACGCCTGGCGGTACTCTACCGCATGACGGAGGGATCGGAAGGGTGCGGCGTACGCCAGATGCAGCCGCGGGCCCCGCGGCTGACAACCTGCTTTACGCCAACACGCTGGCGTCACGCACAGGTTCTCGATGAGCCCACCTCGTCGCTGGATGCTGAAGTTGAGGAGAAGATCTTTGACACACTTCAGGCGGACAAGGGAGAGCGGATCACGTTGGTTGTCTCCCACCGGGCGGCGACCCTGGCCAGCATGGACGCAATCTACGTGGTTGGGGACGGTGAGATCGTCCAGTCCGGCACGTTTGATGAGCTCGTGACGGATCCCGATGGCGCATTCATGCGACTCTTCCGAAGGCAACTGGTGCTTGACCCCGCGACGAGTGAACCCGACTCGAGCTGACTGGGCGTCATGGGGCGCGACCGACTGGTCTGGTCAACCTGACCAGACCAGGGTAGGATGTCTGCATGGCAACAACGGTGAACGTGCAGGAAGCAAAGACTCGGCTCTCGGAGTTGCTGCGGGAGGTGGAGTCCGGGGGTGCTGTGATCATCGCGCGCGCTGGTCGGCCGATCGCTCAACTCGGGCCGGTTGAACCGCGAGGCCCGCGCTTCGGTGGCATCGTCCCCGATCTGACGGTTCCGGATACGTTTTTCGATGAGTTGCCTGCCGTCGAGCTTGACGCGTGGGAGTCAGAGTGAGAGTGCTGCTTGATACGCATGTCGTGCTCTGGCTGGCGGGAGATTCGGGCAAGGTGCCTGCTGGGGTTCAAGCCGCGGTCGCCGGTGCGGAGGAGCGCTGGGTCTCGAGTGCATCGGCCATGGAGGTCGCAACAAAGGCGCGGCTGGGCAAGCTCCCGCACGGACAGAGCGTCATCGCTGCATGGAGCCGTATCCTCGGGGCTTTCCGGGCCGAGGAGCTCTCGCTGAGCGCCGCGCACATGGCCCGAGCCGGCGGTCTTGAGTGGGCGCATCGTGACCCATTCGACCGCATGCTTGTCGCGCAGGCTCAGATGGAAGGGCTTCGGCTCGTGACCTCCGACACGCGAATGCTCAGGTTCGGTGATGTCTCAACACTCAAGTGGCGCTAGGCCGCTAGTTGTACTGACCGGAGACGTTGATTGAGCCTGCGGGGTCGTGAGCTTCCATCAGTTGGTGGGCGAGGTCATGGACACGCTGCACGGCTTCGGGTGGGTCGAGGACTTCGATGTGGTCTCCGAATTGGAGAAGTTGGCGAATGGACTCGATGTCGGGGTAGGCCACGGTGATGGTGAGCCACCCGTCGACGGGGATGGACACGTCAATCAGGCGGCTCCCGAGGATTCTGGCGGCGAGGTCCAGCCGGTTGGCGCGCAGGTGCGCGTGGATCTCCACGCTTGCATCGGTGGTGAACGCGCCGACCAGCTGATCCCAGACCTTCTGCAAGGACTGGCCGTGCCGCAACTCGGCTGGTTCGTCCATAGCCTTGTGTGTCACCAGGCGATTGGTGTTGAACATGCGCGGCGTGCCGTTCACGTCACCGACCAGATACCAGGCGGCCTGCTTGCTGACCAGCCCGTAGGGGTCGACCTGGTAGGTGTCGGCGGTGGCGTGTCCGCTGTGGCGGTAGGTGACGACTAGCCGGCGGCCTTGCCGGGCCGCACTCAGCAAGCTCGACAGGTCACGGGTCGTGGCAGGCGTGAACCATCCGGCAGGGTCGATCATCAGGACTTCGGACAGTGCCGGTTCGCCTGGGCCCGAGCGACGGGCGGCTGCTGTGAGCTTGGCGTGGGCGTGTTCACCTACCTCTCCGAGGCCAATCTGTGCCAGCTGGTCCGGGCTGAGACCGACGGCCGTGAGGAGCTGCAGCTCGGACGGTTCGAGCCGTGACAGGTCCAGACGGGATCGGGCGTCCAGCACGATCGCGCCATGGCGGCCGCGTTCGGCATGGACTGGGACGCCGGCAGCGGACAGGGCTTCAACGTCGCGCAAGATCGTCCGGCTTGAAACCTCAAAGCGGTCAGCGAGCTGCTGGGTGGTCATGCGTCCGTGCACTTGGAGTAGCAGGACGATCGACAGCAGACGAGAAGCCTTCATGGACTCATTCTCTCAAGAAACATGACAGCAACTGTCGTGTATTGGCGATTTGCTGGCGGAAGTTCACACGCCAGCTCAACCCTTGGAGACCCGCCATGACGGCACCCAACCTGTTCCTGACCTACGTGACCGACGCCCAGCGTTCTACCGCGTTCTACAGCGACCTGTTCGACATCGAGCCCACCTTCACCAGCCCCCGCTACGTCGCTTTCGAGGTCGCGCCCGGTGTCCTGTTCGCGATCTGGACTGGCCACAGTAACCAGTCCACGCCCGAGACGCCGCGCACCAGCGAGATCGGTCTCATGCTGCCCGGCGGAGGCGACGCCATCGACGAGGTCTACCAGCAGTGGCTGGCAAAGGGCGTTCAGGTAGTCGAGGAGCCCCATGACGACGTGTTCGGGCGAACCTTCGTGGTCGCCGACCCCGACGGCAACCTCATCCGCGTCAGTCCCGTTGACTGACATCTCACCCCATGCCCTACGTGGCGGCGAGTAGCAGCTCGCCGCCACGACTCTTTGTCGAGGAACCCATGTCACACCCCAATGCAGCCCTGACCCCGCGCCATCGTCTGATCGTCGCCCGACTGGTCATCGACGAGGGCTGGCCGATCAGCGAGGTCGCCGCCCGCTTCCAGGTCTCGTGGCCGACTGTGAAGCGCTGGGCCGATCGCTACCGGGCAGGCGAGCCCATGCAGGACAGATCATCCAGACCCCACCACTCGCCGAACAAGACGGGCAGGAAGACTGCCCGGCGCTGCATCAGCCTGCGACTGCGCCTTCGCGAGGGGCCGGTCCAGTTGGCCTGTCGGCTGGGCATCGCCCCGTCCACGGTCTCCACCGGATCCTGGTCGCCGCGCACCTGAACCGGCTGTCCAATGCCGACCGCGCCACAGGCGAACCCATCCGCCGATACGAGCACGAGCATCCCGGCGCCATGCTCCACGTTGATGTGAAGAAGCTCGGCAACATCCCCGACGGAGGAGGCTGGCGCTACGTCGGCCGACGTCAGGGTGGGAAGAACCGAGCTGCCACCCCAGACAAACCCCGGAACATGTACAGCAACCCGTTGATGGGCAGGGCCTACGTCCACACCGTCATCGACGACCACTCCCGCGTCGCCTACGCCGAGATCCACGACGATGAAACCGCCCCAACGGCCACGGCGGTCCTGGCACGGGCGGTCGAGTGGTTCAATGCCCGAGGCGTCACCGTTGAGCGGGTTCTGTCGGACAACGGCGACGCCCGTACGGTCCGCCGCCTGTCGACCCCGGCGGTACGGTGTGGATCAGGACCGCAATGGGGGAGAGGGCTCGGCGATGAGTGAGAAGGTACGGCCGCTGGCGTCCGCCGCGCGATACGGCACGGTCGAGGAAGTACGCGAGCGGCTCGCCGTCGACGGCGTCAATGACCCCTCCGACACAGGGCTCCCGCCGATCGTTGCCGTGCTCAGCAACACCGACACCGAGTTGCGAGTCGCGATCATCGACGAGTTGCTGGCAGCCGGTGCGGACGCCTCAGCTACGACCACGCCCGAGGGCGGCAACGTTCTTCACGGGCTGCTCGGCAGTCGCCAGGCGGACGCCACGGAGAAGGCGGAGCTGTTGCCCCGGCTCATCGACGCGGGCGCGGACATCAACCTCCGCGACGGCCGCGGCTGGCGACCCCTCGCCGTCATGGTCAAGCTCCGGGTCCAGGACGCTGACCTGGGTCCGCTCTACGACGTGGTCTTCGGCCTGGACGGGCTCAACCTGACCGAGCCGGCGAATGAGTGGGACGAGTCGGTTTTGGACCATGCCCGCAAGCTTCGTCATCGCGCCGCGCTGGTCGAGCGGATCGAGGCGTACCTGACGGCGCGCGGCATCGACTTGCCGCCGAAACAGGGCAAGAAGTAGGGGAGGCGACTCGCACGAGTGAGCGAGTGCGTCACTCCGGCTGCTGCTGCCAGGTCCAATAGAGTTCAGTCCATGAGCGAGGCATGGTGATCGAGGCGCCAGATTGCAGCGTGGTCATGGCTGGGCTGAGAGGTGCCACCGCTCGACGGATTGAGCGATGTGCATGAGCTCAGCCTGCCCGCTGGCGAGGGCGAGTACAAGAGCGTACGCGTCGTCGTCCGGCGCCTCGAGTGCGAAGCCGTTGATCGAGTAGAACACAAAGGTCGCCAGCCAGCCCAAGCGCTTGTTGCCGTCCACAAGAGGGTGATTGCGAACCAAGGATTCCAACAATGCGGCGGCCTTGAGATGGATGGAGGGATACGCCTCGTCGCCCCACAGCTGAGTCGGGGGACGGTGGGCGGCAGCCTCCAGGAGTCCGAGATCGCGGATGGGCCCAACCTGGAGATCGCCGACCAAAGCCAGCAGGTCCTCCAGGCTCAGGAACTCTGTCATTCGCCGAGACGCCTCAGCAGATCGGCATAGCGAGCGCGGCCGGCCTGCGAGGCTGCCGAGACGGCACGTTCGTGCCCGTGACGGCGGGCAGCATCGTGGATCGCCCGGATGGTCGCTTCCTGACGCGAAATACCTTGTACTGCTGCGAGATCGGCGAGTGTGCGCTCGTCGTCGGGAGAGAGGCGAAGAGTCATGGCCATACACCGATGATACCAGCTTGGTATCACTCCGGGATTGTCAACCAGATCTTTGCCTCGGCCCACGCGTGCGGCTCGTCGGCCCGGACCTGGTTCAGGCCGTGGTTCGGCTTGAGCATGGGGCTCCGGGCCGCTGCGCTGGTCGTCAGTCCTGTGGGTCGAGGAACTCGGTGGCGCCGCGCAGCCGGGTCCGCAGGAACTGCTGAGTATGTGTTGAATCCAGCCGGACGTCGAGCGGACCTGGGATGTTGGCCTCGGCTCGCCGCCCAGCGGGTAGGGCAGCGGGGGAGAGGCCGTCGCGTCGGGCGATCAGCGTTCCGAGCTCGTGGCGGCTGATCGCCTGGGCTCCGGCAGCATGATGGATCCCGGATCGGTGACTGGTGCCCAGCTCGAGTAGCGCGGCAGCCAGGTCGTCGACGTGAACGGGGCACCGGACGTCGTCGGTGAACAGTGTTCCCGACTGCTGTCCAGTGGCGAGGTCGTGGACCATGCGCTCATGCGACGATCCTCCGTGCCCAATGATCAGGGACGTTCGGACGACCAGGGCGGACGGATGGATCTCGGCGACAGCGGTCTCGGCTGCTGCTTTGGCGGCACCGTAAGGGGTGATCGGATCGGGTTGCGCGGTCTCGTCGTAGCGGATCGCGCTCCCGGAGAAGACGGCGTCGCTGGAGACGTGAACGAGTCTGATTCGGTGATCAGCAAGGACTTCGGCGAGGTTCGCTGGTCCCACGGCAGTGCTGACCCAATCCCCCTGCTGGAAGGCTGCATTGATGACCAGTTCGGGCTGGAGTCGATCCACAACGTCCTTCGTCCGCCGTTGATTGCGAATGTCGAGATGGAGCGCCTCGGCCTCGGGGGCTCGCGGCGGTCGCGAAAGATAGGTGCACGCGACCTGGTGGCCGCCCATCGTGGCGCAATGGACGAGTTGGCTGCCCAGATATCCGCTCCCACCGACGATGAGAATCCTCATGCGACGGCAAGCTACCTGCTTCTGGCCCGTGCCCTTAACTCGGAGGTGCTCGACTCTGTGGTCAACGATCGGGAAGATGTGGCGGTTACCGGCGGGGCATGACCCGTGGGCATCGTTTCCCTGGCAGACTTCGAGCGATCGGCGACGAACACTGTGTCATGACTGGCCGGCCGACGTGCGCCGGCCGCGGACCGAGGGCAGTAGGAATGTGTTTCACGCGTGATACAGTGTGCCCATGGCGAACACGGTCAGCGTGCGGGATCTGCGCAACCGCGGTGCCGACGTCCTTCGGCGGGTCGAGCGCGGTGAGCGACTCGTGGTGACCCGCGACGGTGAGCCTGTCGCGGAGCTTGGCCCGGTGGCGCAGGGAAGGGTCGCCCCGGCTGAGTTGATACGGCGTCGCCGACACTTGCCTCGCGTGGACCCTGGGGCGTGGCGTGCCGATGTGGACGAGCTGCTGGATTCCTCACTGTGACAGACGAAGAGACGGGGCGCGGTCTCCTGGACACCTCGACGGTGATTCTGCTCGGGGAACTGGATGATCCAGCGGAACTCCCTGATGAAGCCGTGATCAGCGCCGTGACCCTGGCGGAGCTGTCGGTGGGCCCGGTGGTCGCCACATCGCCTGACGAGCAGGCGGCGCGGCAACTGCACCTGCAACAGGCCGAGGCGGACTTTGACGTCGTGGCATTCGATGCGGAGTGCGCTCGAGCCTTTGGTGCTGTCGCTGGAGCGCTGCGCACCTCTGGACGCAAGGTCCGTGCGCGTGCTTGTGACGCGTTGATTGCGGCGACGGCGGTCGCCAAGGGGTTACCGCTGTACACCTGCAACCCTGATGACTTCACCGGCATCCCGGCGCTGGATCTGCGAGCGGTGACCAATCCGCGGGGGAAGTAAGAGCCTCGCTGTGGCGAGGGCCTGAGGGGTCGAGCTGGCCAACGACACTCCTGGCGGTGCGTTGGCCACGAAATGTCATAATGTAGCTTATCGGACAAGCGTGGAAGTGGTGCAGGGTAGTAACTCACAGGGTCCGTCACCGCATCGTCGGTGGTCTTATCGCCCTGCTGGTCTTCGAGTGAATCCAGGCGCGCTGGGCGGTCGTCTCTGGCGTTCCCGCGGGAACGTCACAACTCGAGTGGTTGGGCTCTCAGCGCGTCAGGTCAGTACGCGCAGCGGTGACCTTGCTCACAACCCTGTCCAGAGGCATTTTCGGGCGATCAGGCCGATTAGGATGAATGCATGTCAGCTCCCCTTGGCGTGCGCCGCCTCCATGCCGTCCTTGCGCTCATCTGTGGCGTGCTGCTGGTTGCTGCCTGCAGCGGCAGCCCGAGTGGTTCGACTCCGGTCAGCGACAATCCCGAGGATGCTGACTCGATCCTTGCCGAGTACGGCCTCGCCGGACTCGAGCCCGCTGAACTGATTGATCGATTGGATGCGACACCGGTCGCCGATCGCCCCGACGGCTTGATGGCCTCGGTGCGCCCGGATCAGCTCGTGATCCGCGACGCGGAAGGCACTCAGGCGGCCCTGCCGCTGCCGGCTGACCAGTTCTACCTGTCGGTCGCGCCGTATCAGGGCTCGACCCATGACTGCTTCTTCCACAGCCTCACCACCTGCCGTGGCGAACTGAGGAACGCCGACATCCACGTCACCGTGACCAACACCGACACCGGTGAGGTCATCATCGATCAAGCGATGCGGACCTTCGACAACGGCTTCGCCGGGATGTGGCTGCCGGCCGGGATCCAGGCCGAGCTGACCATCTCGCACGAAGGACGAGTCCACACCAGTCAGATCTCCACCGGCGCCGACGACGCCACCTGCATCACGACGGCGAAGCTGGCCTGACGCGTCAGCTCAGCGGGCGAAGACCGTCGCGATCTCGCCGGCGCGCGTCATCCTGATGCGCTCCTGATCCACCTCGGAGTCCCACGTCCGCCAGATCGGGGACAGGCTCATCGTGCCGCTGCCCGAGGATGCCAACGCCGCACTCCCCTCCCGCGGTCAGGTCGCCGTCGAGGCCGACCTCAATGGAAACCCCTCCTCGACGGCCACCAAGAATGCCGACACTCGCGCGCGACGGGTAGAGGTCACCATTTCCAAGCTGCGTGACGGCAAGCGTCGGCCGTGTTGCTTCGACCTGGCGTCGTGCACCGACCCGGAGCTGTTCCGCAGCGGCAAACTCGTCCAGGCTCCGTAAGGACCCAACCGGCGCCATCGCCGTGGCGTTCCCGCGGGAACGCCACTCAGGCCGTCAGCGTGAGGTTGAGGACCCACTCCTCCAGCCAGGGTGCAGTCTGCACCTCGGCGAAGAAGGCCACCGCCATCCGTTCGTTGTCACCCAGGGCGCCGGCGGGCACGTCGATGACGTACACGTCGGCCTCCCACTCATGGGTGACGTTCGTGGCCTGATAGACATCCTGGACGCTGTGCCAGATCGCAAACCCCTGCGCCGTCCGCCCGGTCTCCGTGAAGTCCTCGAGTGGAATCGGTGGCTCGCCCTGGCCAGCCCTGCGGCCGGGGTCATGGATGTCGCACTCCCAACTCATGACGAAATACGTCAGCGGCTCGCGTACCCGCTGGCCGCACTCCTCCACCGCCGGCACCGCCAAGGTGTCGAACTCAGGCTCCGGCTCGTTGGGTTGCAACGCGGACGGCATCCGGCATCCGCCCAACACAAGCGCGGCGGCCAGCGCCATCGGCACGATCCATCGTGGTCTGCGCACGTCATTCCTCCCGTGCCGAAAATGATGCCATGCGAGGACACCGATCGGCCTACCCATGCGACATGATCCGGTGCCGTTGCCGGGCTGGCACAGGTGGCTGACACCCGGCCCGCCGACCGATGGTCTTGCAAGTGACCTGCCACGATGCCAAAGTTTGCGAAGAAAACCTGTGTTTCATCTCTGACATCGGAGTCAACATGACCCTCCCCCGTACGCACGGGCTGTCCACGTTGGGCCGCCGCACCCTGCTCGGTGGCAGCGTTGCCGGTCTGGCCCTACTGGCCGGCTGCAGCAACAACGACGGATCCACCGGTGGCAATGACGACCGCAGCGGTGAGGTCGAAACCGCTGGCGCGTTGCCCAATCACGTCCCCTACACCGAGCTTCAGCCGGACCTGCCGGCTGGTGACGCCGGCGTTCCTGCGGGCTACTTCAGCTATCCCCAGGAACCGGTCGAGTTCGGACAGCTGCCGCTGCCGCAGACCGACCCTGCGCAGATGTTGGCTCAGTCACTCCCCCAGCACGTCCCGCAGGCGACCAACTCCTGGTATCAGGCGCTGACCGCGGACATGGGTAACCAGTTCAACCTGATTGCCGGCGGTTACACCGAGTACGAACAGAAGTTTGCCGTCACCATCGCCTCGGGTGACCTGCCCGACATGATGATGATCGGCAGCCCGCCGCGTACCGACCAGGTGTTGGAGTCCTCCTGCAAGGACCTCACCCCCTTCCTTGCCGGTGATGCCGTCGAGCAGTATCCGGCACTGGCCGCGATCCCGCCAGAGACCTGGGAGGTGGCGATCCTCAACGGCAAGCTGTGGGGCATCTCCAAGGGCAACCCGCCCGCTGGGCACGTCTGGAACGTGCGTACCGACCATGCCGAGGAGGCAGGCCTCGGTGCCACCCCGGCCCCCGCCGACGGTGCCGAGCTGATGGACATGCTGCGCGCACTCAGCGCCCCGGACCAGAACCGCTTCGCCATCGGCGGTGATCCGGTGAGCTGGATGGTCCCGAACTTCTTGATGATGCACGGGGTGAAGCCGGGGTGGAGCCGAGCCGACGACGGCACCTTCCACCATCAGTACGAGGACGAAGCGCTCGAGCAGGTCGTGGCCGATGTGAAGACCCTCTTCGATGAGCGGGTCATCCATCCCAACTCGATCATCGACCCCTCCAACAACGGATCCTGGTGGGTGTCCGGGACGACATCCTGCCTGATCCAGGGCTTTTCGGGCTGGTCGACCTACGTTCAGCGCGGGGTGCCTGCCGGCTACATCGACCTCCCGCAGTGGGGCGGCGGCGGCGCCGCCGCTACCTGGGGTGGCAACGCGGGGTACGCCGCGTACATGGCGATCTCGGCCAAGGCCAGCGACGAGCGGGTCCACGAGATCTTGTCGCTGTGGAACTACATCGCCGCGCCCTTCGGCACCAAGGAGTACCTGACGGTCAACTATGGCGTCGAAGGCACCCACTGGGAGTGGGTCGATGGCCACCCGACCCGACTGTCGGATGCCTACGAGGCCGAACGGGTTGGCGGTTACAAGTACGCAGGATCCACTGACGCCGCCCAGCTCTACACCCCCGGTGATGAGGAACTCGTCCGCACCCAGCACGCCTACCTGAGCGAGAAGCTGCCCGTCGCTGTCTACAGCGATGCGAAGGGCCTCTACTCGACGGCGGAGCAGGAGGCCGGCGCGGCCGCCAACCGTGAGCTGTTGGGTGTCATGCGTGAGATCATCCAGAGCCAGCGCCCCGTCAGTGACCTCGCTGCGGCCGTGGAGAGTTGGAAGAAGGACGCCGGCGATGAGATCCGCGAGGAATACCAGGAGGCATGGGCCGCTGCCAACGGCTGAACGCCATGACGCCGTGGCGGGCCCGACTACGATCACCTGGTGACCGAGAACGACTCAGGTGAGGACGCGACGCGCGAAGCTGAGCTGATCGTGGCTGCCTTGTCCGACGACCAGGTGCGCCGGTATGTCGGCAGCCTCGATCGCCCGGCGGCCGAGGCCAAGGTGGCCCGGGAACGGGCCGAGGCCGGGTCGGTACGCCCCGCCGACGTGAGGCTGACACCACCATTGCTGGCCGAGTGTGACGAAGCCGAGCAGGTGGCGGCGCAGACGCTGGGACGCGGCTGGGCGATCTGGCGCGACGTCAGCGGCACCACCTTGGTCGTCGCCGGCGCCGTCTTCCTGGGCGGCGGCGTGCTGGCGCTGCTCGTCGGCCTCGTGAGCGGCTCGCTCAGCTACGGCTTCTCCATGGTGCGGGGTTGGGTCTGGCGCTTCGATGGGGTCGGTGCAGTGACGGGGATTCTGATCGCGCTCAGCGCGCTGGGCTTGGTCGGTGCGATGGTGATGGCCATGATCATCGGTTTCACCGATGCTGCCCGGGCCCGTCGGCTCCGGCCGGCGTTGCTGGACTGGGCGGTTGAGCGACCCGGCCAGCTCGGGCGTGGGCTGCCGGGGCTGCGTGGATCGGGCTCCGAAGGTGAGATGGGGCGACGGATTCTGTGGGCCGTCGGCATCCTTGGGGCGATCGTGGCTGCTTTCATGGTGCCAGTGAGTGCGATCGCGTTTCTCACCAGCCTGCTCCCACCCTGGGATGGGGAGTGGATGCTCACCGCCGCGGCGCTGCTGGCGGGAAGTCTGCTGCTGGCGTACGGGATCTATCGGTTGGCCCAACACTTGCTCGGCCGCGACACCGGCGAGGAGGAGGCTTTCGCCTGGCGCTGGTGGAAGGTGCCCGCAGGCACCACGCGGCAGCGCTCAGAAGAGTGAGTCCTGCCACTGCGGGCTCTCGGTGGCGTGGTCGCCGAAACTGAGCCGGTGGCCGATGAGTCGGCTCAGGTCGACCGCATAGGTCGAGTCGGGATCGTCGTCGAGTCCGACCAACGCGACCGGCCCCCAGCACTGCTGCACGGTGAATCCGTGGCTTCCAGCATCCAGGCTGCCCGGGTACGCCCGCAGGGTCAGTCCGGTCAGTGAGGACAGGTCGCGTGGGTTGGGCCATGGTTCGGCCAGCGGCGCGACATCCGGGGCCAGCGCGAGGATGTCGCGTACGTCTGCCACCAGCTGGTCGTGGTCGGTACGCAGCCGGTCCAGATCCACAGCCCCCGACAGTCCAGTCGCCTTCGCCGACGAGCGCACCACCTGACCCAGCCCCAGCTGTTGGCTGACCAGGTCCTCCAACTCGCGTACGACCAAGCCATCCTCGGCCAGCGCGACCCAGTGTGCGAAGAGTGGCCCCTGCTCGTCGAGGCGGACGCGCTTGCGCTCGTCATGGGCGGTGCCGACCTTGTGCGAGCCGCCGGCGAAGGTCGCCACATACAGCCAGTGCGGGTGCCGCAGCTTCTCGGCGAGCCCCGGATTCAATGACTGGACCCGATGGGCGACATGCATCCAGCGCCACGGATCGTGCGCGGCACATTCCCGACACATCCGCCCGGTCTCGATCCTTGCCGCCTTGGGACAGGGCACGGGCAGGCCGGACAGATCGCGATGGCCCAGACACCACCGAACCGGATCCACGCTGAACCCCAATCGCTCCCCCGGCTCGATGAGCATCGGTACGCCGGGCTCTCCCAGCACCAGCCGCGCCGTCAGGTCTCGGCTACCGGCGTGACGGACCAGAACCGATTCGGTCGGCAGGGCGGACATGGGCTCCTTCGGGACGGTTTGCCGGCGGCGCGCACGACGGCCACACCCTAGCCCGACCTGCGAATCGCCGTGCCGCAAACGGTTTCTTCCACCCGGAAGTTCCGCTAGTCTCTCCCCCACCCGCGGTGGCGCGTTCGTGGCCGCCAGCGTCCACTTCGGACTCGATCCTGCTGATCGGCTGCGGCACGCCCGGCAACTGGTCGGGCTGATCGGCTCAGCGCAGGCACCGGTGGTGATTGGCGGCGACTTCAACGAGACCATCGACGGAACGGCGCGCGCAGTGGTGGCACGGGTCGCGGGTGATCCGGGTGACCCTGCCGACCCGACCTTCCCCGCGAGCGGGCCGGTACGCCGGATCGACGGCATCCACGTCAGTGACGGGATGTCAGTGCGGTCCGCTGAGGTGGTCACCCGTACGCCTTCGGTGCCGCCGGAGCAGATGGCGCGGGCTTCGGACCACCTGCCGGTGGTGGTGGACACCGACCTGCGCTGAGGCTGCACAACAACAGTCTGGCGTGGAACAGCGGGCCAGATCGGCGTTCGCACCTGCCCAACTACAGCATCGTGACGCGGGTCGGCAACCCGGACCGGCGTTCCCGCGGGGGGTCCCTGCCCAGGTGTCGTCAGTCCTGTTGGGCCAGCGGCGTACGGGCCCGGACCTGACGGAAGTATTCCTCGACCGGATCCAGGTCGAAGCGCGCCAGCACCTCGTCCAGGTCGACCTGGTCGCTGCGGGAGCGCAGCTCCACCACGCCGATCTCGCCCGGATCGTAGATCTCCAGGCCAGACCCGTAGGTCCGGCGCATTTCGTCGAACTTGGTGCCGTTGTGGTCGATGTGGATCTGGCGTACGTCGAGGTTGATGTCGGCGACGCACTCATGGCGGTAGTTGACCGAGCTGGCCACGACCTTGCCGAAGCTGTTGCGGATCTGGGACTTGTTGGGCGGGGCGATGCAGCCGATGAAGGCCGCCTTGGTCTGGTACGCCCAGTGCTCCTGGACGTGACCGCCGTGGTACGCCGAGGAGAAGGCAATGATGTCGGGCCGCTTGGGCGCCAGGTCCTCCAGCAGCTCGAAGAAGTTGAGGTCGAAGCAGATCAGCGGGGCCACGGTGCCGATGTCGATGCTGATGACCTCGGAGTGCGCCCCTGCCACGATGCCGTCCTCGGCCTCGGTGTGGGTGATGAAGCACTTGTCATAGGTGCCGGCCAGGCTGCCGTCCCGGTTGAGGACGTGGGAGCGATTGCGCATCTGGCCCTGATCATCAATCGCATGGTTGGCGTGCACCAGATTGGTGTTGAACTGGCGGGCCTTCCCAGCGAAGTAGTCCCGAAGCTTGGGCCCGCACTGCTCCACCCACGAGCGCCACCGCTCCACCCCGATGCCGCGCTTGGGCGGCGAGGCGCAGTTCTCCGGCAGCACGATGAGGTCGCACTGCTCGTGGCCGACCGTCTCGAACCGGGCGTCCCAGTAGTCGATGAAGTGGCGGTACATCTCCTCATCGCTGTGACCATCAACCGTCTTGCTGGCTCGATGGGTGAAGGACAGGGAGGCGACACGGACCATGCGCATGAGATTCATCCTTGATTCGGTTGCAGAAAACGATGCTACCGGGTTTCAGGATGTTTCACACGCATGGCCGATCCGTACGCGGACGCTCAGGCTTGATCCGGCATCTCGATCTCGCCGAGCTCGTCCCAGCCCTCGCCTTCCTTCTCCACCGAGACCACCTTGGGGCGGCTGGCGGCGTACTGGCCATGGGTCTTCATCGCCTTCTTGAAGTGCTCCGACTCGACATGCGCCTTCCCGGCCGCCGCGTCGCGGTAGGCCTCGATGAGGATGAACTCGTTCTCCCGCTCGACCGACTTGGACCACTCGAACCACAGGCAGCCGGGTTCGGCACGGCAGGCCTCGGTGAACTCTCGTGTCAGTTCCAGAAAGGTGTCGGTGTACTCGGGCTTGACGTCCCACTTCACGGTGATCGCAATCATGGGGCCGATCCTAACGCTGGGTCTGGGGCGAGAGCTGACCCAGTGCCGGACTCAGGTCCGCCCAGATGTCATCGAGATCCTCGATGCCGACACTGAGCCGGATCAGTCCGGTGCGGGTGCCCTCGTGCCACCGATTGCGACGCTCGGCGGTGGACTCCACCCCGCCCAGGCTGGTGGCACCGACGATCAGCCGGCACCGTGCCAACACCCGATCCGCTTCGTCCTCACTGGCGACACAGAAGGACAGCATCGCGCCGAAGCCGCGCATCTGGCGGCTGGCGGTCAGGTGGCCGGGATCGCTGGGCAGGCCCGGATAGAACACCTCGGTCACGTGCGGGTGCTCCAGCAGCCGCTGTGCCAACACCTGGGCGTTGGTCTCGGCTCGGTCCAACCGCAGGCCGAGGGTGCGCAGCCCGCGCAGCGCCAGGAACGTCTCCAGTGCTCCCGGGGCAGCGCCCCGCAGCGTCCGCTGCTCCGAGATTGGAGCCAGCCTCTCCTCGTCGCGGGCCACCACCACGCCCATCAAAAGGTCGGAGTGGCCACCGATGTACTTCGTGGCTGAATGGACCACGTAGGTCGCCCCCAGGGCCAACGGATTCAGCCGCATCGGCGTCGCGAAGGTGGAGTCGACCACCACCGGTACGCCGTGTTCCTCCGCGAGCCGACACAACCGCTCGACATCCAGCACCTGGATCAACGGATTGCTGGGAGTCTCGATCCACAGCAACGCGGCATCGGTGAGCGCCTGCTCCACCGCGATCAGATCCAGGGCATCCACCCGCACGTCGACCGCGGAGCCGAGGCGTTCCAGGTCGGCGAGCAGGCCGCGTACGCCGTGGTAGATGTTGTCGCTGGTCACCACCCGGGCGCCGGCCGGCAGCGTGCCGAGGATTGCCGCGGCAGCAGCCATGCCACTGGAGAAAGCCACGGCCAAGCCGCCCTCCAAGGCGCCGATCGCCTCCTCGAAGGCGTCATGGCTGGGAGTGCCGAAGCGGGCGTACAGCGTGTCCCCGCCGTCGCGGAAGTTGGAGGCCAGCACCGGTGGCTGGTTGAGCGGGGCTCCCGGATCTTGCGGCCGGCCAGCGGTGACGCTGAGGGTCTGCGGGCTCCAGTGCGGAGCGGGTTCGTCGGCTGGGGACTGGGCTTGGGCTGACACGCCCCAACTTTAGAGGGCATGCGAGTTGGCGGCGGGGGCCATCCGCGCTAAAGTAAGTGACACGACAACTACCTAGGAGTCTCAGGTGACCCAACTCGTCCCCGACCTGGACCCTGCGGACAACGGCGACCACACCGACGACACCCCCGGTGCGGCGCCGCCCAGCATCGGAGGCATCGGGAGCTGAAGCCAGTCCACGGGCGGCTCGCCCGTCCGGCGTCCGGGCGGCGCTCCCGCGACACGCAGGTCCGTGCAGGAGCGGCTTGGGCGCGCGACAATGACGGCATGCGCGATGACACCGGTCAGACCAGCTGGGACGCTCCGATCGGCTGGGACGGTCACATCATCTGGGACATGGGTGGCACGCTCATCGACACCTACCCCGAGTTGGACGCGGCCCTGTGCCGGGCGGCCTTGGGCGAGGTGACCGAGGCCGGTTTGGACGAGGTCGCCGAGCTGACCCGGGTCTCCACCGGCCACGCCATCGAGGTGCTGGCGCAGCGGCACGGCGTACCCGAGGACGACCTGAACCGGGCGAATGAGCAACTGAAGCGCCATTGGCGCACCCACCCGGCTCCGGTCATGGACGGTGCCGTGGAAGTGATGGAGCAGGTACGCCGGTCCGGTCACCTCAACCTGGTCGTGACACACCGGGAGCGGGCCAGCGCCGAAGGGCTGCTGAGCGCCAACGGACTGCACGTCGACGACATGATCTGTGCCCCCGACGGACATCCCCGCAAGCCCGCACCGGACATGTATGTGGCGATTCTGGAGCGCAACCGGATTCAGTCCCATGAGGCGCTGGCAGTGGGCGACCGGATGATCGATGTGGAGGCCGCCGGGGCAGCAGGAGTGGCTGGAGTACTGCTGGACACCTCGCCGACGCAATCGGTCAGAGCCACCGGGACGCGAACGGTGTCCTCGCTGCGAGCGCTGTTGGCCGGTGCGTATTAAATCACCGTCGAGGGTCACGTCCAACTGTTTCGGGCCAGATGTCCACCTTCGGACACGATTGGCGACCCGGGAGTGGCGCGAATGAGAATTTCTTAGACTCCCAGACATCCGGCAAGAAGGTCGGAACCTCCCTACCCCCAGAGGTTTGACATGAATGCACCACTCTCGTCCTCCACGCGTGCGTCGTCGCGGCGTGGCTCGCTCCTGCGCCGCGTCGGCGCGGTGGCCGCGGCCTCGGCGTTGGCGCTGGGCATGTCCGCCACAGCCGTCAGCACTGCCGCCGCTGCCTCGGCCGAGGTCGTCGGCGCCGGCGTGAACGTTCGCGCCGGAGCTGGCACCGGTCACGCCATCGTCGGCAGCCTCGCTCCCGGCGCCATCACCATCGAGTGCCAGACCCGCGGTGAGAACGTCGCCGGCGTCTACAACTCCGACTGGTGGGCCAAGGTCTCGGTCAACGGCACCACCGGGTATGCCTCCCGTGCCTACATCCGGGTGCCAGTCGGCGAGGACGTCCCCACCTGCTCCAACGACGGTGGCGGCGGCTCGGTCGTCAACGGTCCGATTTCGCGCGCCGAGATCATCGATCGTGCGATGTTCTGGGCCAACCAGCGGCTGCCCTACAACTGGGACGCCAGCGCGCCCGATGCCCAGGGCCGTCACTACCGCCTCGACTGCTCCGGCATGGTCGCGAACGCATTTCACCTGGACTGGTCGCCCAACACCGAGACGCTGATCAACTACGTCCACCCGATCAGCAAGAGTGAACTGCGCCCCGGCGACATCATCGGCAACCTTGGGCCCGGTACCGGTGGCGCAGCGGGCCATGTCGTGGTCTTCAACGGCTGGACCGACGCGAGCCAGACCAGCTTCTACTCCATCGAGCAGCGGGGTGACGGCGGCGCCGGCACCTGGGTACGCGATTGGGGCACGTCCTACTGGAACCAGAAGGCCTTCCGCTACAACAACGTCAGCGACTGACGCGGCGGTTCACGGCAACCACACGAACCAGGAGATCAGAGATGACCATCACTGCCCCCCGCCACCTGTGGCGGACCCTCGCCGGACTGTGTGCCGCGCTGCTGCTGGCGACTGGCGTCGCCGTCAGCGGCGCGACCACCGCTTCGGCTGCGAACAACAACGAGATCGCGTGGAACTTCTTCCGCAGCAAGGGCCTCAGCGAGGCCCAGACCGCCGGCCTGATCGGCAACTTCATCCACGAGTCGGGCAGCGACCCGATCAACCCGGCCGCAGTCCAGTACGGCGGCGGCCCCGGTCGCGGCCTGGCGCAGTGGGAAGGCAGCCGGCGTACCGACCTGGAAAACTTCGCTGCGCAGCGCGGCGTTGCCTGGAGCAATCTGCAACTCCAGCTCGACTTCGTCTGGCTTGAACTGCAGGGAACTGAGCGGAACGCGTACAACCAGCTGCTGACCACCAGCACCCCGGCGGACGCCGCGGTCTCGGTCCGGATCTACTACGAGCGCCCCTCGGTGCACGCGGATGACCTGCGGATCGCGGCCGCCCAGCGCGTCCACAACACCTACACCGGGTCCGGCGGGGATCCCGGCGATCCCGACCCGAGCGGCGCTACCGCTCAGGTCATGGGTGATGGCGTCAACGTCCGCACCAGCCCCTCGCTGAGCGGCAGCATCATCGGTTCGCTGCCGGCTGGTCCGGTCACCATCCAGTGCCAGACTCGCGGCGACTCCATCCAGGGCCAGTACACCTCGGACTGGTGGGCCAAGGTGTCGGTCAACGGCACCACCGGCTACGCCACCCGCGCCTGGATCCGCGTCGACTACGGCGTCAACGTCCCCACCTGCTGACCTTTCTCCCACCCCCTCCAGCGAGGCCCGGCCACGATTGGCCGGGCCTCGCTGTCGCTTCGCCGGGCAGATCTGCCGCCTCTCATCTCCGCCCGGTCGCATCGCCGTCCGGTCATGCAGCGGCCACCTGGTTGTCATCCTGATTCCGGCCCGGAGTGGCGCGGCGGATCAGTACGGTGACATCCGGCAGGATGAGTCGACTGCCACGGGACCCATGACCGGATGGTGAGGATGTCGCTGGACCTGAGTTCACCCCTGTTGCTGGAGACGGTGATTTTCCAACGCCGCTCCCCCACTCTGTTGAGCCGTGCCCTCGGCGTGTCCGAGGCCGAGGTCGCCGACCAGGTCGACCAGCTGGTGGCTCAGGGGATCCTGAGGGTCGTCGCCGACGACGGCCGCTTCTTGGTCGAGCCTGAGCTGCCGGCAGTCCGCGACGCGGTGGCAGCCGAGCATCGGGGACTGATCGACGCCTGGCTGCAGGCCAAGGCACCTGACCCCGAACGCTGGCGTCCGGTCGGCCCTGCCGACCTGGCGCCGTTGACCAAGGGACTGTGCCGAGGCGTACGCCGGGTGACGCTGGTGCTGGGCGGACCAGAACCCCTGGCCATGGCGGTGCTGCGAGCCCTGGAACCGGAACAGCACCGGTTTCGCGATGCTGCTGAACTCCGGCTGCTCGCCCCCCGCACCGAACTGCTTGCGCAGGCGGAGCGGCTGGCGAGCCTGGCAGACAGTCGGCCCGCAGTGCGAGCCGCGGGCCAACTCGCCATCGGAGTTGCGATCTTCCAGGATATCGGTGCGCTGGTCTGGGGCGACGGCGTGGTCCACGCTCGCGTGGGCGGTCAGGAGGCGTTGGTGCCCGGAGAGCTGACCGATCTCGAGGCGCTCGCCGAGGTGCTGTATGAGGCTGGCGCCGATCCAGCCACCGTCACCCCGGAAACAGTCGCCGCGCTCTTGGCCGAGGGCCTCACCGATGCCGCTGCCGCCCGACGCCTGGGCATCACGGACCGGCAGTTCCGGCGTCACGTGGCCGGATTGATGGATGACCTGGCCGCGACCAGCCGGTTCCAGGCCGGCGTACGCGGTCAGGGTCTGTTGGGGCATCCGGGGTCGTAGGCTGTCGCCATGAGCGACGAGGGTGGCGAGGCTGCTTGCTGGCTGGACCGGGTCTGTCCCGAGTGCGGTGCGCTCAACGACGGCGCCGAGGCGTCGCGCCAGGACTGCTGGCGGTGTGGCTGGCGGCCCGGGAACACGAGCCCAGACCCCGCGCCTAAGGACGAGAGCTCGCCACCGGCAACAGAACCGGGGCCGGCGGAGGACCCGCCGACCCCGCCACTGGCCGAGTGAACTGCCCCACTCGGCCAGCCACCTGACTCAGTCGGTGCCGAACTCCATCGCGGCCCGATCCAGCGCGGCCTGGTCGTCGTCGGGTCCGGCGCCACCGGCGATCGCCTCGTGGCCACCCGGCTCCAGCGAGGAGACCAACTCGGCGGTCGGTCCGCCGACGATGCCCTGGCTGGCGTACAGCTCCAGTCGGGCGCGGGAATCGGCGATGTCCAGGTTGCGCATGGTCAGCTGGCCGATTCGTTCGGTCGGGCCGAAAGCGGCGTCGCCGACCCGCTCCATCGACAGCCGGTCCGGGTGGTAGCTCAGATGCGGACCGGTGGTGTCCATGATCGTGTAGTCCTCGCCGCGACGCAGCTTGATGGTGACCTCGCCGGTGACCGCCGAGCCGACCCAGCGGACCAGGGACTCGCGCAGCATCAGCGACTGCGGATCAAGCCAGCGACCCTCGTACATCAGGCGACCCAGGCGACGACCCTCGCTGTGGTAGTTGGCGATGGTGTCTTCGTTGTGAATCGCGTTGAGCAGCCGCTCGTAGCCGATGTGCAGCAGCGCCATGCCGGGCGCCTCGTAGATGCCGCGCGACTTCGCCTCGATGATGCGATTCTCGATCTGGTCGCTCATGCCCAGGCCGTGCCGGCCGCCAATCGCGTTGGCCTCCAGCACCAGATCGACCGGGGACTCGAAGCTGGCGCCGTTGATCTTCACCGGGCGCCCCTCCTCGAAGGTGAGGGTGACGACCTCGGTCGCGACCTCGACATCATCGCGCCAGGCGGCGACACCCATGATCGGCTCGACGATCTCGATGCCCTGGTCGAGGTGTTCGAGCTGCTTCGCTTCGTGGGTGGCGCCCCAGATGTTGGCGTCGGTGCTGTACGCCTTCTCCTTGCTGTCGCGGTAGGGCAGGTCGCGCTGGGTGAGCCACTCCGACATCTCCGAGCGGCCGCCGAGCTCCTCGACGAAGTCGGCGTCCAGCCAGGGCTTGTAGATCCGCAGCGCCGGGTTGGCGAGCAGGCCATAGCGATAGAACCGCTCGATGTCGTTGCCCTTGTAGGTGGAGCCGTCGCCCCAGATGTTGACGCCGTCCTCCTTCATCGCCGACACCAGCATGGTGCCGGTCACGGCGCGACCGAGCGGGGTGGTGTTGAAGTAGGTGCGGCCGCCGCTGCGGATGTGGAAGGCGCCGCACTGGAGCGCGACCAGGCCTTCCTCGACGAGCGCTGAGCGGCAGTCGACCAGTCGGGAGATCTCGGCGCCGTACTGACCGGCGCGGCCCGGAATCGAGGCAATGTCGGACTCGTCGTACTGGCCGAGATCGGCGGTGTAGGTGCAGGGAATCGCCCCCTTCTCGCGCATCCAGGCGACGGCCACGGAGGTGTCGAGGCCACCGGAGAAAGCGATGCCGACCCGCTGGCCGACCGGAAGTGAGCTGAGTACCTTTGACACGCCCACCAGCCTAACGCATAAGTATGCTGAAGGGCGAATAACTATCGGATCCGGGTGCCAGGCGTTCCGCCACCTCCAGGCGTGAACAAGCACAGGATGCTGTAGTTGTGCAGATCATCTGGGCCATTCCGCCTGCACAGCTACGTGATGCTGTAGTTGTGCAGGTCCGCGTTCACCGGTTGTACGCCGGTGGTCCCGACACCGTCGGGTCGCCGACGATCCGGAACCGCCAGGGATGACGCACCGGGTCGGAGGCTGCTTCGTTCAAGCCGATCCTGACACCGGCCCCGATGGCCGGCTCCCTTGCCCGGTCGGCCACCCACACCGGCGCGTCCGGCGCGCAGACGTCGAGGCCGTCGTCGTGCCAGGTGATGCCCAGCGCGACGGTGAGGCGGCCCGGTCCCTGGGCGAGGTCGGTGTCCTTGCGGGTCACCCCGGAAGTGGTTCGCCGATGCCGCGCGGTCTCCCGACCTGCCACCACCTCACCGGCACGAATCAGGCACCCGGTGCCCTCACCGGGATCCGCCGCGACCAGGTTCATGCAGCTGTGCAACCCCATGTGGCGATAGACGTACAGGTGTCCGGCAGGTCCGAACATGGTGGCATTGCGGGCGCTCTTGCCTCGGTAGGCATGCGATCCGGGGTCCTGGCTGCCGGCGTACGCCTCCACTTCGGTGATCCGCAGCACGACCGGATCGGTGACGATGAGACATCCCAACAGCCGGGGTGCGAGCTCGACCGAAGGGCGATCGAAGAACTCCCTCGGCAGCGGGGTCAGGCCTGACGTCAGCGGAGTGGGCATCTGGCCAGTGTTCCTCATCGATCATCGGGGGATCACGTGATGGCCGCCCGGCTCGGTTAGGGTGCAGCCGTGAGCGCACCGCCGCGCGGCCCCGAGACCTCGGTGCTGCGCTACTCCCTGGGCATGTTCGGCCTGTCGCTGCCGATGAACCTCGTCCGCGGCTCGATGCTGTTCTTCTACGTCCAGCTGCTCGGACTGGACGCCCGCGCGTACGCCGCCGTCATGATCGTGTTCGCCGTCATCGACGCCGTCGACAACCCCGTGCTGGGCTGGCTCTCGGACCGCACCCGGACCCGGTTCGGACCTTCTGGCTGATCGGCATTGCCTCGGCCTGCTATCTCGCCTCGCTGGCGATGGTGCTGGCCGGGGTGCAGCTCTACGTCTTGCACGCCCTGGGGCGGCCGGTCGGCGACGCCCTCTATCTCCAGGGCGCGGTGATCCTGGCGGCCGCGCTCGGGCTGGTGAGCTGGAATCGGGTGGTGCGCAGGATCGGGGCGCCGCTGGTCTGGCGGATCTCGTTCGGGATCCTGGCGGTCGGCTTCCTGCCCCTGATCTTCGTCACACCGCTGTGGGCCGCGGTGATGGCCGGGCTGGTGATCGCGGCGGGCGGCCCGTCCGCCGGCGCCCGACGCCACCCGCGGCTCGGCCAGGGACCTACCCCCCCGCCGGGACTGCGGTGGTGGGCCGGTGATTTTCACGCCCACACGCTGCACTCGGACGGTGACCAGAGCGTCGACCAGCTGGCCGCCGCGGCCGCCGGCCGGGGGCTGGACTTCCTGGCGGTCACCGATCACAACACCACCTCCCACTGGTCCGAAATGGGCGCCGCCGGGCAGCGCTACGGCATCTCGCTGCTGCCCGGCCAGGAGGTCACCACGCACCGCGGCCACGCCAACGCCTTTGGTGAGATCGGCTTCGTCGACTTCCGGGAACCCGTCGCCACCTGGATCGAGCAGGTCGAGAAGGCCGGCGGCGTACTGAGCGCCAACCATCCGCTGTCCCAGGACTGTGCCTGGCTGCCCGAGGAACTGCCCGGTGCTGGAGCTGTGGCACATCGAATGGTTCCTCGGTCTGCACCACACCGCGCCGTGGACGTTGCTGTGGCGCTGGCCGGCCGGCACTGCGCTGATCGGCGGCTCGGACTTCCACACCCCGAGCCAGGGCTATCCGCCGGGCACCCCGACCACGTGGGTGCTGGCCTCGGAATGCACCACCGAGGCGTTGCTGGAAGGCGTACGCCTGGGTCGGACCGCGATCAGCCGCTCCTCCACCCCGGACTGCCCGGTGTTGCTGCGGCTGGCCGATCAGCTGTGGGCCGTCGACGCCGACGGCTGCGTCCTCGTGGACCAGGAGGGCCGCCGCCGGGTGATCCACGGCGACCGCGTACGCCTGCCTGCCCCGGCCGGCCGCTGCCGCTTGGAAGCGGCCGACCGGGGACTCCTGGCGATCGCCTGAGTATGGGCCAGAGCCGTAGGCAACCGGCCGAGTAGGCTGATGGACATGACTGACACTGCTGAGCAGACCGCTGTTGATTTCTGGTTCGACCCCGCATGCCCGTGGGCCTGGATGACGTCGCGTTGGATCTTGGAGGCCCAGAAGGTACGCCCGATCTCGGTCACGTTTCACGTCATGAGCTTGGCCGTGCTCAACGAGGACAAGGATGTTCCGCAGGGCTATCGCGACTTCCTCCAGACCGCTTGGGGCCCGGTGCGGGTGTGCCTGGCCGTCGAGGAGCAGCACGGTTCGGAGAAGCTCGCCGAGTTCTACACCGCGCTGGGCACCCGCATCCATCCCGGCGCCGAGGAGCGCAGCCGGGCCACCGTGGAGGCCGCACTGACTGATGTCGGTCTGCCGGTGGAGTTGGCACAGGCTGCCGACACCGACGCCAACGACGACGCGCTGCGCCGCTCCCACCACGAAGGTATGGACCCGGTTGGCGATGAGGTCGGCACGCCGGTCATCCATGTCAACGGCAAGGCCCTCTTCGGCCCGGTCATCTCGCCGGCGCCCACGGGTGAGGCCGCTGGTCGGCTCTTCGACGGCTTCGCGCTGATGACCGAGTACGACGGCTTCTTCGAGCTGAAGCGCTCGCGTACCGTCGGCCCGATCTTCGACTGAGGATTCCGGTGACTGACGCAGCCGCCGATCTGACCATCCGTCCCGCGGCCGAGGCCGACCTGCCGGTGATCTCCCAGCTGGTGAACCTGTCGTATCGGGGGGACTCCAGCCGGGTCGGTTGGACCACCGAGGCGGACCTGCTGGCCGGTCAACGCACCGACGTCGACAGCCTCGCCGCCGAGCCCGGAACCTTGTGGGTGGCGGTGCTGACCGAGGATCCCAGTGACCTGGTCGGCTGTTTTCGTACCCATGTGTGGGGCGAAGGTGGCGAAGCGGACGAGACCGCCACCACTGGTGCCGGCTACATCGGGATGGTGACGGTGCGCCCCTTCCACCAGGGAGCGGGCTACGGGGCGTACCTGTTGGGCGAGGCCGAACGGATCCTGGCCGAGGCGGGACACGACCAGGCTGTCATGACGGTGATCGATGCTCGCGCTGATCTGATCGATTGGTACATTCGCCACGGCTATCGGCTGACCGACGAGCGGCTTCCCTTCCCCATGGATGATCCCCGTTTCGGTATCCCGCTGGTCGACCACCTCGCCTTTGCGGTCCTGGTGAAGGACCTCTGACCGCCGACCCGGAAGGACCCGTCCGATCAGCCACACCTTCGCGATCACGCCCAAGAAGCGGCTGCTGCGGCAGCACATTCCGCTGACCGTCGAGCAGGCGCTGGCCGTCGGCGAGCCGGGGCTGCGGCCCTACAACGTCGACCCGGACGAGATGATGCCGCGGCGGATGCGCTCTTCGGCATTCAGGGCATGCGGCCGTGCCAGGGCGAGACGAACGGCGCGATCATGCCCGGAATCGTACGCCCGGTGACCTTCTCCGCCTCGACCTTCGACGAGATCCTGGCCGCTCCGTCCCCGGTCGAGGCCTTCGGCCAGTGGTTCACGGCGGTGCAGAACGAGCAGGCCTTCGACGCCAGCCAGAAGGTCGTACGGACCCCTGAGGGAGAGATCCAGGGTCTGTACGTGCTCGGGCAAGGGGTCACTACAGTGCTGCCGTGGGAGCCCGTGCTCGACATCGGCTACCGCCGCCAGCTCCGCCCTGACGACATCAACCGGTGGCTGCTGGTGATCATGGAGGACGGCGTCGACGGCATCCGGACCGTCGGCGAGGCCGACTACAGCGCGGCGATGCGGGCACTGCCGACCGACCGCTACCGCTTCCTCGACGGCGCCTCAATCGTGGTCGAACGCCTCAGCAACGACGAGATCCACGCGCTCGCGAAGAACTCCGGCGGTCAGGTCTGACCGAGTCCGAAAGTTGACTCACGGCACCCGGCGGGTCCACTCCTCGGTGCCGAACTTGGTCTCCACCAGTTCCCGGGCCCGTGCCAGCTCGGCCTCCCGATAACCGCCCACATGGGAGCGGTAGTGGCTCAGGAACGACTCCTGGAAGGCAGTCAGGATGTCGTCGCGTGCCATGCCGGTCTGGGAACGCATCGGATCCACCCGCTTGTTGGCGCTTCGGGTGCCCTTGTCGACCAACTTCTCCCGGCCGATCCGTAGCACCTCGGCCATCTTGTCGGCGTCGATGTCATAGGCCATCGTCACGTGGTGCAGCACGGCGCCGCTGGCCAGGCGCTTCTGGGCTGCTCCACCGATCTTGCCCTGCTCGGAGGCGATGTCGTTGAGTGGCACGTAGTGCGCCTTCACCCCGACACTGGCCAGTGCCTGCATCACCCAGTCGTCGAGGAAGGCGTAGGACTGCTCGAAGCTGAGGCCCTCCACCAGCGACCCGGGCACCACCATTGAATAGGTGATGCAGTTGCCGGCTTCCATGAACATCGCTCCGCCACCGGAGATCCGGCGTACCACGTCGAAGCCGATCCGTTTGGCGGCGTCGTCGTCGATCTCGTTCCGGTAGGACTGAAAAGACCCGATCACCACCAAGGGGGAATCCCAGTCCCAGAAGCGCAGCAGCGGGCCGCGCCGTCCCGCACCAACCTCAGCCAGCAGGACCTCGTCGAGCGCGACGTGCATGATCGGAGGCATCACCTCGGGGCCGATCACCTCGAAATCGTGGTCGTCCCAGCTGGTTGCATTGCCGAGAGCGCGGCGTACGGCGGTGCCGACTGCCTGGGGCGTGAAACCAATCAGCTGCACCTGCGGTGCCAGCGCCTGCTCGATGGCGGCGGCGTACTGCTCGGCGGTGGCGGTCGCGGACATCCCGGTGAGGGCAGCGTTGATGTCCAGCAGTGCGTCGTCTGGTTCGATGAAGAAGTCGCCGGAGAGCTGGACGTCGGTCAGCCGGCCGTCCTCGACCTCACACTGCACCGCCACGAGCTTGCCGCCGCGGACCTTGAACTCACCACGCATGTCTCCCCTGCCCGCCGGGTCGGTTCCCCGGCTGTTGGTACGCCTCGACGGTAGCGCGCGAGAACCGTGACGAACTCGAGCGAACCTTGAAGAATCCATTCTTGGTTCTAAGGAATCTCTCAGGTAGTGTTCCTGCGTTCCTGTTCCCGACGTCCCGACGCTGTCGGATGTCCCGATTCCCAGATGTGAGGTGCGCCCATGCGGGTGGTGTCCCGAGTTCTCGCCGCGGCCGGCCTGGTCTTGGTGATGGCGCTGCCGACGACACCCGTCGCGCACGCAGCCCCCGAGCCGCTGCCGCCGCTCGGCGGGGCGAGCGATCCGACGCCTGAGCCGGCACTCGAGCCCGCCCCGCAGCCCGGACCTCCCGCGCAACCGGTATCGGTCGAGCCCGCGCCCGTCGTGACGATCCCGCGTCCGTGCGAGGCCGATCACCCCTACCCCACCGGCGCCGACAGCGACACCGTCGTGGAGCAGCTGGAGCAGATCTGGGGCATCGAGCTGGTCGGCAACCAGTGGGGTCGCGCCGAAGACGTCACCCACACCTACTGGGAGATCATGGATGCGGTCGACTGCACCCCATTCCTGACGGCGATCAAGGAGAAGAACCCAGAGCTGCGAGTCAACGCCACCACCAAGCCCGGCTGGGCGTGGGGCGACTGGAGCCTGACCTCGGCCAACGCGGTCACCCTGGACTTCGCCAAGATGCAGCAGTCCATCGATGAGGGCGACCAGGCCCGGGTGGTCCGGGTGATCGTCCACGAACTGGCCCACGCCTTCAACGTCGATCGGTACGCCGAGCCGGCCTACCAACAGGCCTACGAGAAGATCTATCGCAGCCAAGGTGGCTTCACGGGCTACGGGTCCTCCCTGTCGGAGAGCTTCGCCGACGCGGTTGGCTACTACGTTGCCCGCTGCGCGGTCGAACCTGACACCGATCATCGGCCCTACGCCGATGGTCAGGACGATGCCAGCTACGAACTCATCCGCGACGAGGTCTTCGGCGGCCACGAATTCGCCGCGGCCCCCGGCGACAGGCTTGGCTGCGACACGGCGGCGACCACCAACTGAGGGGTCACCAGGTCAGGGCCAGATAGGTCGTCTCCAGGAAGGCCTCGATCCCGTCGCGGGCGCCTTCACGACCCAGACCGGACTGCTTCACCCCACCAAACGGCGCGGCCGGATCGGAGATCAGGCCGGTGTTGACGCCAACCATGCCGGACTCCAGACGCTCGGCCACCTGCAGCACTGATCCGTCTCGGCCATAGATGTATGCGCTCAGGCCGTGTTCGCTGTCATTGGCCAGCGCGACCGCCTCGTCGGCGTCATCGAAGGTCTGGATCGCAACCACCGGCCCGAAGATCTCGCGCTTGGCCAGGGTCATCTCCGCCGAGATGCCCGACAGCACCGTCGCCGGATAGAAGTGGCCGGGACCGGAGGGAATCTCGCCGCCACAGTGGAGTTGTCCGCCGGCCCGGACCGCCTCGTGGACCCAGCCGTGGATCCGGTCCCGAGCCTCGTCATCGATCAGCGGACCCAGTGTCGAGCCCTCCTCGAGGCCGTGGCCCGGCTTGAGGTTGCCCATCGCCTCGGTCATCCCGGCGGTGAACTCCTCGGCGACCGATTCATGCACCAGGAACCGGTTGGCGCTGATGCAGGCCTCGCCGATGTTGCGCATCTTGGCCGTCATGGCGCCCTCGATCGACGCGGGCAGATCCGCGTCGGCCAAGACGATGAAGGGAGCGTTCCCGCCGAGCTCCATCGAGACGTTGAGGACCTGGTCAGCGGCCTGGTGCAGCAAGGTACGCCCGACCTCGGTGGAGCCGGTGAAAGTCACCTTCCGCAGTCGTGGATCGGCCATCAGGGCGGCGCTCTGGGCGGCTGCGTCGCTGGTGGTCACACAGTTGACGACCCCGGCCGGCACGCCGGCCTCCGCCAGGATGTCCATCAACAGCAGTGAGGTCAGCGGCGTCTCGGCCGCTGGCTTGAGGATGATCGGGCAACCGGCTGCCAATGCCGGGGCGATCTTGCGGGTCGCCATCGCCAGCGGGAAATTCCAAGGAGTGATGGCGTACGCCGGACCGACCGGTTTCTTGACCGTCACCAGGGTGCGCTTGCCGTCCGGAGAGCGGCCGTACTGGCCGGTGCTGCGGACGGCCTCCTCGGCGTACCAACGGAAGAACTCGGCGCCATAACTGACTTCGCCGCGGGACTCGGTCAGCGGTTTGCCCATCTCCAGAGTCATGCAGCGCGCCAACCGATCCTCGTCGGCGACGATCAGTTCGTACGCCCGGCGCAGCACTTCGGCTCGTTCCCTCGGTGGGGCCGCGGCCCAGCCGGGAGCGGCCTCGGTCGCGGCCGCGAGGGCCGCCAACGCCTGCTCCGGGGAGGCGTCGGCAACCTCGGCGAGGGTCTCGCCGGTGGCCGGGTCCTGGACCGCGAAGGTTTCCTCGGTCGCGGTCCAGGACCCGTTGATCCACAGGTCGGGGTGCAATGTGCTCAGTGCGGCGTCCATGCCACGGACGCTACTCCCCCACCTTGCGTCAGCCAGCGAGGGTACGCAGCACCAGCGCCAGCGAGGTCGCCCCCGGATCCTCGGTGCCGCGGCTCTTCTCGCCCAACGGCCGCGCCCGGCCCAGCTTCGCGACCATGTCGGCGGTGCTGCGCGCGCCGCCCTCGGCGGCTTCCGCGGCAGCTGCCCAGACGGCGGCGATGTCGCCACCGGTCGCGCCCTGGGCGGCGGTGACTGCCGGGTCGTAGGCGTCGACCAGGGTCTTGTCGCCGACCTGCGCCTGGCCGAGCCGCTGCACGGCCTCCAGACCAGCAGCCAGCCCGGCGGCCACGGCGGCCGCATCGGGCGCGTCCTGGTCGCCGATGGTGGAGCCGAAGGCGGTCAGGATCGCACCCCACAGCGCACCCGAGGTGCCACCTGCGTGCTCGCTCCACTTGTCACCGGCACCACGCAGGGTGGTGCCGGCGCCGGCACCCTCACCGGCCAACCGGGCCGCTTCACGATGCGCATGGAGCGCACCGCGGACCATGCCCTCGCCGTGGTCACCGTCACCGGCCACCGCATCGGCGTCGCCGAGCGTCTTCTCGGCCGACTTGAGCGCGTTGAGGATTGCCTCGAGTTGGCTGACGACCTGGCCGGCGGCCTGCTGGGAGGCCTCGCTGCCCTGTTCGGCGACCGCAACGGCGGTGGCCTCGGTGGGAAGTTCGGTGTCGTCCACCTCGACGTCGCCGACCGCGCCGCGGCGGTAGGCAGGAGTGTCACAGGCGGCGAACCAGTACTTCTCAATCTCCTGGTCGGCCCACACCAAGGTCAGCGACAGACCAGCCATGTCGAGGCTGGTGACGAACTCGCCGGCCTCGCCGTCGACGATCTCGATGCCGGCCTGGTCCAACAGCTGCTTGACGCTGCGATAGACGACGAAGAGCTCCTCGTACTTGGTGTCGCCCAGGCCGTTGACGATGACGATGGCGCGATCCTCGACGTCGGCCGGCTTGTCCTTCAACAGTCCGTCGACCAACAGCTGCGCCAACTCGTGGGCGGTGCCCAGGTCGGCCTCGTCGATGCCCGGCTCGCCGTGGATGCCCAGCCCGATGCCGACCTTGCCGTCGGGCACGGTGAACAGCGGCTCGTCATGGCCGGGCAACGTGCAGCCGTCAAACGCGACACCAAAGCTGCGGGTGCGGTGGTTGACCTTGTCGAACAGCGCCTCGACGGTGTCCATGTCGGCGCCGGCCTCCGCCGCCGCTCCCACCACCTTGAAGGTCGGCAGGTCGCCGGCGATGCCGCGGCGCTGGCTGTGCTCCTGGCTGGAGGCGATGTCATCGGTCACCACCAGGGTGCGGGCGTCG
The DNA here is from genome assembly GCF_002250565.1 of Parenemella sanctibonifatiensis. Classification (GTDB taxonomy): domain Bacteria; phylum Actinomycetota; class Actinomycetes; order Propionibacteriales; family Propionibacteriaceae; genus Parenemella; species Parenemella sanctibonifatiensis. The sequence goes on along the minus strand of NZ_NMVJ01000006.1, from coordinate 524,274 downwards.
ATGCCCTCGGATCGCAACCGCTCGACGGCCTGACCGAAGTGGAGGATGTCACCTGCGTAGTTGCCGAACCCGATGAAGACGCCCGCGCCGCGCTCGGCTGCCTTGCAGACGCTGTACGCCTGGGCTGCCGACGGCGAGGAGAAGATGTTGCCAGCCACCGCGCCATCGGCGAAGCCGGGACCCACCCAGCCGGCAAACGCCGGATAGTGACCCGACCCGCCGCCGACGATGATGGCGACCTTGCCCTGGGGAGTCTTGGTGGAACGTACGGCGCCGCCGTGGACAGCGCGGACGTGGCGAGGATTCGCGTCGATGAAGCCGGCCAGCGCTTCGCTGGCAAAGTCCGCCGGGTCGTTGGTCAATCGCGTCATGGTGTACCTCCGGGTGAGTCTGCCGAGCCCCCTCAGCCAGGGGGAGCAGCCGAGATGTGGGCTAGAGTCTAGCCACCCCCGACCGGTCGACGAGGAGCCTCTCCCATGCGCGCTGCAGTCCTCCATTCTCCCCACAATTTGAGCCTCGAGGACCGTCCGGATCCCGTCCCGGGACCCGGCGCAGTGGTGCTCGACATCGAGACGACCACGCTGTGCGGCACCGACGTCCGGCTGTTCACCGGCGCCAAGACCAGCGGCGTGGTGCCCGACGTTGTGGTCGGGCACGAGATTGCCGGCCGGGTGTCCGCCGTCGGCGATGGCCTGCCCCAGGAATGGGTTGGCCGCCAGGCCACGGTGTCGATCGTGCTGTCCTGCGGCGCCTGTGACCACTGCCTGCGGGACCGCGAGCACCTGTGTGAGCGACTGCGGCTGTTTGGGTACGCCCTGGACGGCGGGTTGGCCGAGAAGATGCTGGTGCCCGCCGAGGCGGTCGCCCGGGGCAACCTGATCCTCACGCCCCAGGACCTGCCACCGGCCCTGTTGGCGCTCGCCGAGCCGGTCTCGTGCTGTTTGAACGGACTGGACCAGTACCGGGTCAACCCGGGCGACACCGTGGTGGTCATCGGCGCCGGCCCGATCGGGTTGCTCCACACTCAGCTGGCCCGCTACGCCGGTGTCGGCCAGGTCATCGTCGCCAACCGTGGTGAGGAACGGCGCCGCATCGCCGAGCAACTCGGCGCCGACCTGACCCTGGATCCGTCCGCGGTTGACCTGGTCGAGACGGTGCGTGATGCCACCAACGGCCGCGGCGCTGACGCCGTGGTGGTCTGCATCGGGGTGCCCGACCTTGCCAACACTGCGCTGGCGTGCGCCGCTGCCGGAGGCCGGGTGAACTACTTCGCCGGTTTCCCGAAGGGGTCGACGGCCCAGATGGATCCCAATCTGATCCATTACAACGAGCTCGAGGTGACCGGCGGTTCCAACGCACGCCGCCGTGACGTACGCCGAGCCGTGGACCTGCTGGCCGGTGGCGCAATCGACCACGATGCCATCGTCACCCACACCTTCAGCCTGGATCGGATCGAGGAGGCCTACCAGGCTGTTGCAGACCAACTCGGCGTCAAGATGGCGATCGATCCGCGCATCTGAGACGGGCTGGCACCGGCCGCGTGGCTCGGCTGAATGGGATTCAAGATCGACTTGGGTTAGGTACACCTTGGTCGCGTATCGTGCTCACCGGACATGAGGAGGACTCCATGACGCAGGGGCGGCGGATCAGGGCAACGGAGCCCGCCGCAACGACCCCGCGCAGAGTGCTGGCCGAGCCCGCCAGGCTGGCCCCAGGGGTGCCTACCGACGCGCGCGACGAACCGCAGCAGCAACAGCCGCGTCGCTCCCGGGTGGTCAGCGGCCAAGCCAAGCCCGACAACGGTGGCAGTCGGGTCCAACCCCGCCGGGCACGGACGGTCCCGGCGGCCGAGGTCAACGAACCGGAGATCGGACGTCGCGCGGTCCGGGCACGCCGTTCCCTCACCGCTGCCGATGAGAACAGCCGCGGCGACATCCCGACCCCACGCCGGGCATTCGCCGGCGCCCGGGCGCTGGTTGACGATCCGTCGGCTGTGCGGCCACCGCGCTCCCCCGCATCGGTCAGCACCGCACCCGAGGACCCTGCCCCCGAGCGCAGCGCATCCGACGACAGCACCACACCCACGACAGCCAGCACGGCCCGGCCCGCCCTGCCGCTGGTGGCTGACGCTGCTGCGGTTTCTGCGGGGGTGGCGCTGGTGGCCGAGGCCCGGGCCGTCGGTTCAGTGGTCGACCCGGCAGCGGGCTGGGACCACGTCTGGCTGGTGGACGAGTCCGACATCGAGGGAAGTTGGCTGGCCGCACGCGACGTCGAGGCTGCCACCACCGACGGGGCAGAGCGTCAGGACGCCACCGCGGAGATCGCCGAGCCTGACCCGACCGATCCATCCGCCGCGAACGCAGCCGTCGACGCTCCTGATCCCGAACCGGGTGATCCCGACGCGGGTGATCCCGAACTGGGCGCCGATGCCGCACCGAGCGCCGAGTCCGACACCGAGCCGGCCCACCCGATCGCGGCAACCGCCCGGACGCGCCGCAAGCGCCGCCGGTCCACCATTCGCCGCGTGGCAGCCGTCACCCTGGCCGGCACCATCGGCCTGGCCGGGATGACAGCCTCGGTCGGCAACACTTGGTATGCCGAACCGGAGCAGACAGCGGTGCCGGTCATGCCAGAACCCGCTCCGACCACGCCGGCGCCACCGACCCCGGCGACGCCGGCTCCGGCACCAGCTCCGACCGACACCGATGAGGCCGCGGTCGCTGCGCCGCGGCTGCGGGTGGCCGCCATCCCGGCACCGTGCAGCATCGACCATCCGGTCGACGCCGACGCGGATGCCGATGAGATCGCCGACCTCATCGAGACCACCTGGAATGTCACCCTCGACGGGTCCCGATGGCGTGAGGACGCCTACGTCGACATCACCCGAATGCTGGCGCAGACCTTGGATGCGGTCGACTGCACCGACTACATCGAGCGGAGCCGCGCCGGGATGCCCGATGGTCTGGCCTTCCACTCCGGCAGCACCGATTCCTGGGCGATGGGTGACTACGGCTTGTCGCATGCGGGCAAGATCACGCTGGACCTGCGCAAGTTTCAACAGGCATTCGACGAGGGTCAGCAGGGCCGACTGGTCCGGCTGATCATTCACGAGATGGCGCATGCCTGGAGCAGCGACCGGCATGGGTCCCCGGACTACTGGGACGACTTCCAGCGGATCTTCCGCAACCAGGGCCCGATCACGGCGTACGGCAGCACCGCCAGCGAATCCTTCGCCGATGCCGTCGGCTATTACGTCTCCCGCTGCGCCGAGGACAGCCCCTATCGTGACCGCGGTGCTCAGGCGTACTACGACTTCATCCGCGACGAGGTCTTCGGGGGCCGTGAGTTCGGTCCGGCTCCCGGCGAACCGATGCGGTGCGCGCCGAACGAACGCTGAGTGGCCAACGAACGCCGACGCGCCGACGCCTTGGGTGTCAGGAGAACGGTTCGATGTCCCCGGCGCCGACCCGCACCACCTCCGGCGCGTCACCGGTCAGGTCGACCACGGTGGTCGAGTCATTGCCGGCATCGCCGGAGTCGATCACCGCATCCAGTTCGTGGCCGATCTCCTCGTTGACCTGCCAACCATCGGTCAACGGCGCGTCGGCATCGGGCAGGATCAAGGTGCTGGAGACCAGCGGTTCACCGATCGCATCCAGCAGCGCCAGCGTCGTCACGTGTGGCGGGATCCGGACACCGACGGTCTTCTTCTTCGGGTGCTGCATCGCGCGCGGCACCTCGCGGGTGGCCGCCAGGATGAAGGTGTACGCCCCCGGTGTCAGGGACTTGACCAGGCGAAAGGTCGCATTGTCCATGTGGACATAGGTGCCGAGCTGGGCAAACTCGCTGCAGACCAGGGTGAAGTGGTGCTTGTCGTTGAGCTTTCGGATCCGCTTGATGCGATCCAGCCCCTCCTTGTTGCCGAGCCGGCAGCCCAGCGCGTACGCCGAGTCGGTCGGATAGCCGATCAGGCCACCGTCACGGACGATGTCGGCGACCTTGCCGATGGAGCGGGGTTGGGGGTGTTCGGGGTGGACTTCGTAGTAGGGCATGTCATTGTCCCTTCCAGATTGCGCGGGTGTGCCGCTTGATGGCCGCGGCGATGGTGTCGTTGTCGACGTCGAGGAGGCCGCTGCGGCCGGTCTCCACCTCGATGATGCGATGGGCGCGAAACCGTGGCAGCCAGGTCGCGGCCCGCCAGGTCACCAACCGCTTCCCGGTCCGGGACTCCGCGATCAGGCTGCGGCGACCGTCGGCCTCGGCGACGCCGATTGCGCTCAGGTCGGCGTACTTCAAGGTGTCGCTGCCGCCAATGACGAAACGCCACTGGACCTGGTTGGCGTTGACGGTCAGGGTGCGGGGCAGCCGGATCAGTCCCACCACACCGATCAACACCAGGAAGGCCGGCACGATCATCAGCAGCCAGCCGCTCCAGCGCATCTGTCCGGCATTGACGGCGATCACGATCAGGAAGGCGATGCCGACGACTCCGAGCACCAGCATCGTCAGGACGACCTGGATGGCCAATGGGCGGACCCGGAAGACCTGGTCGTTCGACTGCCTCGGGTCGCAGTGGTCGTGCGGGTCTGTGCTGCCTGGTGCCCCTGACTCGGCCTTGTCCATTGGCACAGCCTACCGAGGCTGGATCAGCCCGGTCGGACGCGCAGGTCGGCCACGGCCTCGCCGTGTCCGGTCAGCTCGTTGATGCCGATGATGCCGAGCAGTTGGGTGGGGGTGGTCACCGTGGTGCGGACCAACACGGTGCCGTCGGGACGGATTGTCACCTCGCCGGCGACGCCCGCCTGCCGCAGGTGGTCCTGGGCGGCGGCGCGGGCCCGGTAGGCATCGGGCTGGCCACCGATCCGTCCGGTGGCACCGGCGTCGGCAGCGCTGCGGGCCGCCTGTTGGGCGGCGGTCTGGGCCTGTTGTCGGGCGGAGCTGAGGCGTGCGCCGTCGGTGACCAGACCCGCCATCACGATCAGTGCCAGGACACACAGCAACACCAACACCGAGGCAGAGTTGCCCCGTTGGTCGCGGCTGGCTGCGGGCGTACGCCGCTGGTGGCGCGGCTTCGCTGCGAGCGCCGGGGAGTTGTGCGCCGCGGGGAGGGTCGCCACAGTCATGTTCCCAGTCTGGGCTGATCCGGTCACGAAAGGGAAGGCCGTTAGGCTGAGGTCGTCGAAATCTGTGGACAACTCCCCCAACAAGGAAGGTCTGACATGGCCCCGAAGGTTGCCCTGCTCACCGCCGGCGGATTCGCCCCCTGCCTGTCCTCGGCGGTCGGTGGACTCATCGAGCGATACTCCAGTGTGGCGCCGGAGGCGGAGATCATCGCCTACCGTCACGGTTATCAGGGCCTGCTCAGCGGTGACTACCTGACCGTGACCCCGCAGGTGCGGGCGAAGGCCGCGCTGCTGCACGAGTTCGGCGGCTCTCCGATCGGCAACTCGCGGGTGAAGCTCACCAACGCTGCTGACCTGGTCAAGCGTGGGCTGGTCCAGGAGGGACAGGATCCGCTGCAGGTTGCCGCGGAACGGCTGCAGGCCGACGGCGTCACGATCCTGCACACCATCGGCGGTGACGACACCAACACCACTGCCGCGGATCTGGCCAAATATCTGGCTGACCACGACTACGGCCTCACCGTCGTCGGGCTGCCCAAGACCATCGACAACGACGTGGTGCCGATCAAGCAGACCCTGGGCGCCGACACCGCCGCGGACATGGGTGCCCGCTATGCGCAGAACATCTGCTCCGAGCACAACTCCGGTTCCCGCATGCTCATCATCCACGAGGTGATGGGCCGCAACTGTGGCTGGCTGACCGCCGCCACCGCGCAGCGTTACCGGGCCTGGCTCGACAGCCGCGAGTGGCTGCCCGAGATCGGTCTGAGTCGGGAGGCCTGGGACGTTCACGCCGTCTACGTGCCCGAGGCCAGCATCGACCTCAAGGCCGAGGCCATGCGCCTCAAGGGAATCATGGACGAGGTCGGCAACGTCACCATCTTCCTGTCCGAAGGTGCTGGTGTGGAGTCGATCGTGGCTGAACTGGAGGCCGAGGGCAAGGAAGTGCCGCGGGACCCGTTCGGTCACGTCAAGCTCGACAAGATCAACCCCGGCCAGTGGTTCGCCGAGCAGTTCGCCGGACTGCTGGAGGCCGAGAAGGTCATGGTCCAGAAGTCGGGTTACTACTCTCGCTCCGCCGCCGCCAACGACACCGACCTGGCGCTGATCGCGTCGATGACCGAGCTGGCGGTCGACAGCGCGCTTTCCGGTGTGTCGGGCGTCATCGGGCACGACATCGAACGCGACGATGAACTGCGCGCCATCGAGTTCGAACGCATCGCCGGCGGCAAGCCCTTCGACACCCGGACCGACTGGTACACGGCCATGCTGGCCGACTTGGGTCAGCCTGCCTGAGTCGACCGACAGCTGAGCCGACGGCACAGCCGCCGCCCGTCGGGCGGCGGCTGTTGTCGTTGCGGGACAGGTCAGGTGTTATGGGGCAGGCCCGGCTCAGCGGCGGAAGAGTTTGCCGACCAGACCGGCGATGATGGCGCCCAGGCCGACACCGGCGGCCGTACCAGCGACCCAGCCGGCGCCCATCCCGATCCGTACGCCGCGGGCCGCCACGTCCTGTGGCACGCTCTGGCGCGCATCGGGCTCCAGATGCGGCATGGTGCGCGGGTCGCCGCCGCGGGGCTGCGGTCCGCGCACGCTCCGCTGCCGGTTCCAGGCCTGCCGGGCGCTGTCCTCGCGGATGCCGCTGTCGTCGGTGCTGTCGCCGGAGGCCTGCTCCTTGCGGCGCCGGTCCTCCCGGGCCGCACTCCAGTGCCCCGGCACTGCCATCACCTCGACGTCGTGGCGTACAGCACGCAACGGCTCGTCAGCCTTGTTGTACTCCCGGGCCACGGCCGGCTGGTTGCGGGTCGCAACCCAGGCGCAGACGTAGAGAATCAGGCGTGCGAAGAGGTTGAAGAAGAGCATCAACACGATGATGGGCCCGAAGACCGCCGCCGCCGCGTTGCCGGAGAAGGCGCCCATGATGATGCCGGACAAATACTGCAGCGCCATCAGACCGACGGCACCGATCAGGCCACCCCAGGCCAGTGAACTGCGGCTGGGCCGGTTCTCCCGCTCAGGGAAGAACCGGAAGATGTAGAGGAAGAGCAACCAGCCGGCCGCCAGCGACACCACCATCGGCACGACGCTGAATGCCCAGCGAGCCCAGGTCTCGCCGTCCAGGTTCAACAGCCCCAGCACGACGCCCTTGAGGCTGGTGGCGACCTGGGACACGCCGACGGTGATCGCGACAATGATGAGCAGCCCGACCAGCAGGCCCATGTTCGCCAAGGTCTCCCAGACGATGAAGCGCTTGCTCTCGTGGGTGTCGAACTCGGGGCGCCATTGTGCCCGGACGGCGGACTTGATGTTGGCCACCCAGCCGGCGCCGGCGTAGAGGGCGGCCGCCAGGCCGATACCGCCGGTGACGCCCCAGCTGGTGAGCGCCTCCTCGATCTGGCCCAGGATCGTCTGTTGCAGGGATTCGCCGAAGCCAGCCAGCGCGTCGCCGGCCGACTGAATCACCATCGCCATCAGGTCGGGCCGTAGAACCGTCAGCACCATGCCGGTGATGCCGAAGGCAAACAGGATGATCGGCACCAGAGCCAGCACCGAGAAGTACGTGATCGCGCCGGCGAACTGGTTGCCGAGTCGATTGGTGTAGCGAGCCTGCATCCGCAAGATGTGGGCAACCCACGGCTTGGCCATCAGCCTGTCCACGCGCTTCTTCACACCGTACCTCCTGCTGGTCGCCTCTGTTCCCCCCGAGGCGGAACGAACGGGCAACACCCTAGCGGGCCACGGCCGCCGGTTTCCTTGGCATGCCTCGCCGAACCCGGGAACCGGTCCGACTCAGTCCTGCCAGTCGCTGACCGGCGGGCAGGAGCACTGCAGGTTGCGGTCACCGTACGCGCCATCGACCCGCCCCACCGGAGGCCAGTACTTTGCCGCCGCAGGCCCGGCCGTGATCGCCACCTGACGTCCGGACGGCCAGCCCGCCTCGGTGCGACTGTAGGGGTGGTGCCAGCTGTCGGCGGTCACCTCGTGCACGGTGTGGGGTGCGTTCGCCAACGGATTGTCCTCGCCCCACTCCCCCGAACTCACCTTGTCGATCTCGTGCCGGATCGCGATCATCGCCTCACAGAACCGGTCCAGCTCGGCCAGCGATTCGGATTCGGTCGGCTCCACCATCAGCGTCCCCGCGACCGGGAAGCTCATCGTCGGCGCATGAAAACCATGATCGATGAGTCGCTTGGCGACATCATCGACGCTCACGCCGCTGGCCTTGGTCAGGCCGCGCAGATCCAGGATGCACTCGTGTGCCACCAGGCCGTTGCGGCCGGTGTAGAGGATCGGGAAGTGATCGCCCAGCCGCTGCGCGATGTAATTGGCGTTCAGCAGCGCAACCTGACTGGCGTGGGTCAGCCCGTCGGCCCCCATCAGCGCGATGAAGGCATACGAGATGGGCAGAATGCCGGCCGAACCCCACGGTGCCGCCGAGACCGGACCGTAGCTTGAGTCGGGGCCGGCGTCGGTCACGATCGGGTGGTTGGGCAGATAGCCGGCCAGGTGTTCCCGCACGGCGACCGGCCCCACGCCGGGACCACCCCCGCCGTGAGGGATGCAGAAGGTCTTGTGCAGGTTCAGGTGGGACACATCGGCGCCGAACTTGCCGGGTCGGGCCAAGCCCATCAGCGCGTTGAGGTTGGCGCCATCGACATAGACCTGACCGCCGGCGTCGTGGACCAGCGCACACAACTCGGTGATGGTTTCCTCGTAGACGCCGTGCGTGGACGGATAGGTGACCATGATCCCGGCGAGCTCGTTGCGGTGCTGGTCGATCTTCGTCCGCAGGTCGACCAGGTCGACCGAGCCGTCCGCGGCGGTCCTGACCACCACCACCGACAGGCCCGCCATGGCTGCCGAGGCAGCGTTGGTGCCGTGCGCCGACGCGGGGATCAGGCAGATGGTGCGGCCCGGTTCACCGCGGTCCACGTGATAGGCCCGGATCGCCAGCAGTCCGGCGAGTTCCCCCTGGCTGCCGGCATTGGGCTGCAGGGAGACCCGGTCATAGCCGGTGATCTCCGCCAGCCACATCTCCAGCTCGGCGATCAGTTCGCGGTATCCCTGGGCATGGGCAGCCGGCACGAAGGGATGCACGTTGGCGAAGCCCGGCAGCGAGATCGGTTCCATCTCGGTGGTGGCGTTCAGCTTCATGGTGCACGATCCGAGCGGGATCATGCCGCGGTCCAACGCAAAGTCGCGCTCCGACAGCGTACGCAGGTAGCGCAGCATCTCGGTCTCGCTGTGATGACTGCGAAACACCGGGTGGGTGAGGAAGTCGGCGCTGCGGACGTGGCCGGCCATGCCGCCGTGGCCATCGCTCGGCAGGCTGGCGCCCCAGACGTCCAGCAGGCGGGCCAGATCGGCGTCGGTGGTGTCCTCCCCCACCGAGACTCCGACATGATCCGCGTCCACGGCGCGGACGTGGATGCCGACCTCCTCGGCGGTCGCGACCAACTCGGCACCCCGACCGGCCGCCGTGATGAGCAGGGTGTCGAAGAAGTCGTCGTGGACCGGGGCCAGCCCTGCCTCGACCAGCCCCGCCGCGAGGCGCCTGGTGCGCTGGTGGATGGCGGTGGCGATTGCGGTCAGGCCTGCGGGGCCATGGAAGACGGCGTACATGGAGGCGACGACGGCGAGCAGCACCTGGGCGGTGCAGATGTTGGACGTGGCCTTCTCGCGGCGGATGTGCTGCTCCCGGGTCTGCAGCGCCAACCGGTAAGCAGGGTTGCCGTGGGCGTCCTTGGACACGCCGACCAAGCGGCCCGGCAACTGTCGTTCCAGCCCGGCCCGGACGCAGATGTAGCCGGCATGCGGGCCGCCGTGGAAGAGCGGGATGCCGAAGCGTTGGGTGGAGCCGACGGCGATGTCGGCGCCCCACTGCCCGGGCGTCGCGCTCAGCACCAGCGCCATCGGGTCGGCAGCCGCGATCACCATCGCGTCGTTCTCGTGAGCCTTGTCGGCCAGCTGGCGCAGTTCAGCCTCGCTCGGCATCCGGCCATTGGTGCCGGGCACCTGCACCACCACCACGAACGGGTCATGGGTCTGGATGCCCTGGGCCAGGTCGGTGTCGGCGACCTCAACCTGCCAGCCCATCGCACGGGCTCGGGTCCGGACCACGGCGATCGACTGTGGCAGCAGACCGCCGTCGAGCAGCACGGTGCTGGTGGCCGCCACCTTCTTCGGGCGGGCCCGGTGGGCGATCGCGATGGCCTCGGCGACGGCGGTGGCCTCGTCCAGCAGGCTGGAGCCGGCGGTCGACAGTCCGGTGAGGTCCGCGATCATGGTCTGGAAGTTCACCAACGCCTCGAGTCGGCCCTGGCTGATCTCGGGCTGATAAGGCGTGTACGCGGTGTACCAGGCCGGATCCTCCAGCACGTTGCGCCGGATCACCGGGGGCGTGATGGTGCCTGCATAGCCGAGCCCGATCATCGACAGTAGCGGCCGGTTGCGATCAGCGAGCTCCCGCAGCCGGGCCGCGACGGCCGCTTCGCTGCGGGCCGGCGGCAGGGTCGGCGTGGCATCGGCACGGATCGAGGGCGGAATCGCGGCTTCGGTCAGCTGGTCCAGGTCGGCGTACCCCAAGGCAGTCAGCATCGCGGCCTGTTCCTCGGCCGAGGGGCCGATGTGACGGCTCTCAAAACTGGTGGGGTCGACGTTCGCGAGGTCGGAGCTGACCGGCATGAGCATTCCTCCTGGGACGGGACAAGGACCATGACAAGGGCTGTTGAGCCGTCATGGTCCTTGCTGAGTCTAACCCCGGTGGGCCCGTCCGGGCTGGGTCTAACCCCGGTGGGCCCGTCCGGGCTGGACGGTCAGACCGCCCGCTTGGCGCGGCGGCGTCGTGACAGTTCGTCCTCGCCGTCGATCAGCGCATCGTCGTTGGGACGCTCCGAGGGCAGATCCACCAGAACGCCCTGGACGTCGTGCCAGACACTGCCCAGCGCGATGCTGATCATGCCCTGGCCGTTGCTGACCAGGTCGATGATCTCGTCGTTGGTGGTCGCCTCGAAGATCGTGACGCCGTCTGACATCAGGGTGATCTCGGTCAGGTCCTGCACGCCACGCTCCCGCAGGTGCGCGATGGCCTTGCGGACCTGCTGCAGCGATACGCCCAGGTCGGTGAGCCGCTTGATGATCTTGAGCAGCAAGATGTCGCGGAAGCTGTAAAGACGCTGGGTGCCCGATCCGCCCGCGCCGCGGACGCTGGGCTCGACCAGCCCGGTCCGTGCCCAGTAGTCGAGCTGGCGGTAGGTGATGCCGGCGGCCGAGCTGGCGACCGGACCCCGGAAGCCGGTGTCCTCAGGCATCGGCGAGAAGTCGCCGTCGAACAGCAGATCCTGGTTCGGCGGGGTCTGCGGCATCTGCCTGCGCGACCGTGCGTTGCTGGTGCTCACTGCCTGGCTCCTTGGAGATCATCGACGGGGTGGGGAAACTCCGACGACCTGAACGCTAATCGGGTTCGAGAAGACTGGTCAACGACACGCCCTACAGAGCGGCCACCTTCAAGTCACGGTTGAAGCTCAGTCGTCTGGTTCCTCACCGGTGACGAAGTCGTCCGGGTTGACGTGGTCAAGGAATTCCCGGAAGGCTTCGACCTCCTCATCGCCGATGGGATCATCGCCCTCGTCGTCGGCGTCATCGGCCAGCTCGATGCCCGCCTCGGCGAGCACTTCCTCGGCACAATTGACCGGTACGCCGGCCCGCAGCGCAATCGCGATCGCATCGGAGGGGCGACAGCTGATGATGCGCCCGTCGTCGACGACAAGTTCGGCGAAGAAGGTGCCCTCGTCGAGGTCGGTGATGCGGACTTCGGTGAGGTTGTGGTCGAGCTCCTCGAGAAGGTCGACGATCAGGTCGTGGGTCAGGGGACGTGGTGGTGTGAGACCGTCCAACGCCTGCGCGATGGCGGCGGCCTCCCCCGAACCGACCCAGATGACCAAGTGTCGCTTGCTGAGCTGGTCGCGGAGCAACACCATCGGGGCATTTGCCGGCATCTCGATGCGAACACCCATGACCTCAAGCTCGACCATGGCGGCCAGCCTACGCGCATCCGCCAGCCCGCGAGCGGCCAGTGGTGCGTGCGGTCAGGGAGCGTCAGTCAGTGCCGCCGCGCGGTCCGCATCAGTGCGGCGTGGGCATGGGCCACCAACTGGATGACCTCTGCCTCGACCTCGCGGTTGCCACCGTTGCGGCGCAGCACCGGCGTCATCGCCTGCTGGATCAGTCCGACCTCACGCTCGGCGGCCTGCTTGAAGACCCGCATGTGGCGAGCGTCCATCCCGTACTGGGCCAACCGGCGGGCCACCACTGCGATAGTGACCGCATCGCGGCCGTAATGGTTGGTACCCCGCCGCGGCATCAGGATCATCAACTTCTCGAGCTCGATCAGCGCCGCCTCGCTGAGACCGCTGGCTTCCAGGAGCTCCTCCCGGGACAACCGCAGCGGCGGCTTGGCGGCGACCGGCTGCCGGGGCGCGGGACTCCGTTCGGCCGGCGCGGCCTGGGGCGCCGGGGTGTCCATCTTCGGCGGCTCCATGCCGCGGTCGATCATGTCGAGGTGTTCCCGGATCACCTTCAACGGCAGGTAATGGTCGCGCTGCATCTGCAGGATGTAGCGCAACCGGGTGATGTCGGATTCGCGATAACGCCGATATCCCGACGACGGCGAACGCTCCGGAGAGACCAGCCCCTCACTTTCGAGGAACCGGATCTTGGAGATCGAGACGTCGGGAAAGTCATCCTTGAGCAGCGGAAGGACCTGCCCGATGCTCCTGGTGAGCGGCGGCATCAGGCCCCGTGGGAACTCGCGTAGAAGACCATGCGGAACTTGCCGATCTGGACCTCGTCGCCCTGCCGCAGGCGTACGTCACCGTCGCACAGGGTGCGGTTGACGTAGGTCCCGTTCAGGCTGCCCTGGTCCTGCACGACGGTGCCCTCCGGCGTACGCAGGAAGGTGACGTGGTGCCGCGACACGGTGATGTCGTCAAGGAAGATGTCGGAGTCCGGGCTGCGGCCGGCCGTGACGTGGTCCTTGGCCAGCAGGTAGCGGCCGTCGCCGGGCCCCCGCTTGACGATGAGCAGGGCGTGCCCGGGCGGCAGCGACTCGACCGCGGCCTGTTCGTCATGGTCCAGGTCGCTGAGGTCCTCCTCGGTGATCGCCGGGATCACTCTGGTGGTGTCGGTGACGCTCGCCGGTGCCGGACCGCTGTCGGTCCGCGGGAGCGCTGCACCGCAGGCAGAGCAGAAATTGCTTGTGGCCTCGACGGGGCTGCCGCAACTGGGGCAGTTCCGGTTGTCGGACACCTGTGCCTCCCTCAACTTGATGGCCTGTTCGGCCGTGAACAGTCAGTCTAAGTGATCCTCACCAGACCGGTGGGGATTCCTTCAGCCTTCGATCGTCGCGGCGTACGCCTCGGCGTCCAGCAGCCCCTCCGGGGCGCCGAAGAGCTCCATGTCATAGAGCCAGCCCTGGCCGTAGGGATCGGCGCCGATCAGGTCGGGATTGTCGGCGAGCGCCTCGTTGACCGCGGTGACCACACCGGCGGCGGGGCTGTAGAGCTCATTGACGGCCTTGGTGGACTCGAACTCACCACAGGCTTCGCCGGCGGCGACCTCACTGCCGACCTCGGGGAGGGTGACATGGACCACGTCGCCGATGGTGTCGGCAGCGTACGCCGTGATGCCGACGCGAGCGGTCGTCGGGCCGGTCAGGAGCCACTCGTGCTCGGTGCTGTAGCTCCGGTCCGTGGGGTAATCAGCCATTGTCGTCTCCTCTTGCGGGGCCCATCGGCCTCGATCCGCCAGCGCTGACAGCCGCAGCACTGCTCCCGTCCCACCCTAGTGCCCCTCACCCATCTGGTGGGCAATGCCCGCCCGAAAAAGCGCCGGGGTTGCCAGTGATTCAGTACCGGGCGGTCGGCTGGCTGTCCGGTCAGGGGCCGGGGCTGGCGTACACCTGGGGGCGAGGCTCGACCACCGAACGGATCTCGAGCAGCTGGACCTGGTCGATCGTGACCCGGCCCCCAACGGCCTCGGATTCGATCTCGGACACCAGGCCGCCACGGAACCGCGCTCCCTGTTCCAGGGTGGCCGGGTCGCCGATGATCTCGATGACGATGTCGGGGCCGATGTCGTGACCGTCGACCTGGACCGCGCCGGTGCTGCCGGTGATCGAGGAGCTGGCGACCAGCCGGATGGAGTCATTGATCTCGATCACCTCAGCGCCGGCGTCGCGCAACTCCTGGATGCCGTTGAGGATCAGGGCCGGCGAGATCTTGGCCTGCGGGTCATGGATCACGATCCGGATCCCCCTCCCCTGCGCCGGTGCGGTCCCGGCCAGGATCGACAGGTCGTCGGTACGCCGTTGGGCCTCATCGCGGGCCGCCCGGGCCCGGTCCTGGCTGTTCTCCAGGGACTCACGGGTCCGACGCAGGTCGTTCAGTTCAGACTCCAACCGGCGTGACTCCTGGGTCAGGCCATCGAGGATCTGGATCAGGTCGCTGCGTCGGGTGCCCTCGTAGGTGTCGTCCTGGCCGCGGATCTGGGCCACCAGGCTGAACGCCAGCGCCCCCAGCAGAACGGCGATCAGCAACTGTGTGGCCCGAGGCTTGAGGAGTGCCTGCTTGAGTCGGTCCCGAGGGGTTGGTTCGCTGTGCTCGGTGGTGTCGTTGTCGGTGGCGGTTTCGTGGCCGGTGCCGGTCGCGTCAGCGGCGTCGCTGTCGGTCTCCTCGTCACCCGCCGTACCGTCGGCGCGGTCGTTGTCCTGATCCGGATCCTCGTGGGTCATCAGGCCCCCAACAGCATCCGCCGAATGTCGGCGGCGTTGGTGAAGATGCGGATGCCGAGCACCACGATGATGCCGGTCGACAGCTGTGCCCCTACGCCGATCCGGTCCCCCAGCAGCACGATCAGGCAGGCGATGACGATATTGGACAGGAAGGACACCACGAACACCCGGTCGGTGAAGGAGCCGGCCAGGAAGGCCCGGAATCCGCCGAGCATGGCATCGATCGCGGCCACGATCGCGATCGGCAGATAGGGCGTCAGGGCCGCCGGCAGTGAGGGTTCGAAGATGACGCCGAGCACCACCCCGACCAGGAGCCCAAGTATCGCTATCACCGCAGACGCCTCCCCTCGCGTACCGCCAGACCGTCGTCGGCGGGCAGCTCCAGGTTGTTCGCCCGCGTCACGTCGAAGCCTACGCCGTAGGACTGCTCCAGGAAGCTCCACCACGCCCCGGCGGAGGAGCCCCGCAGACAGCCCGGCAGCATCGACGGATCACCGATCGCCTCGACCCGGTAGGGCGGGGTGATCGAGACGTAGTTGACCGTGATCGCCTCACCGGCGATCCGAATCGAACTGCGGGACGTGATCCGTTGGCCATTGACCGCGACGGCCTCGGCCTGACAACTCCACAGGCCGTTGACCAGTTGCTGCAGGTCCAGGTCGACCACTCGGCCCTGGCCGCCCTGGCCATCGGTGGCAACCACCACGACGCCCGGGCCGACCACCGCCGTACGCCCGGTGCCGGCCTCCAACTCGGCCACGGTTGCGGTCAGATCGGCCTCGCTGCCCAGCGCCTCGGCCCGGATGGCCTCGATGGCGTCCTGTTCCGTGGCAATGTCGGCGCGCAGTTGGGCGACTTGGGCCTCGGCCTCGGTGACCCGCTCCAGGACCTGGTCGCGTTCGGCTTCGGCCTCGGGAGCGCTGGCCGTGGTCTGCTGCACCGTGATGGCCAACAGCACGCCCACCAGCACCAGGGCGATCGCCGACAGCCATCGCCGGCGGGGCTGGGACCGAGCCGCTGCCCGGGTGTAGCCGGGCTCCAGCGCCTGGTCGGTAACCTGGCGCAACAGCCCCATGCTGGCGTCGGGATCGCGAGGATCCTGCACTCGCACCAGCCGTTCCCTGAGCCGGTCCCAACGACCCGGGGTGCGGTCCCGGTCGCTCATGAGCCCGTCAGGGCCGAGGTTGTCGGGCTCGTGACCAGCGACCGCAACTGCCACACATAGAGCAGACCTGCCCACCAGTAGAGCGCGGTGCCCCACAGGGCAAATGCCCAACCGACCAGATGGCAGGCGTACAGGACGGTGCCCCAGACTCCGGCAGCCTGGGCGCCGCCGAGCAGCACCAGTGGGAAGGCGTACATCAGGCAGAAGGTGGCGATCTTGCCAAGCAGGTGGACCGGCAGGCTCGTGTAGCCGCGGCGGCGGAGGGAGGGCAGCAGGAAAGCCAACATCACGTCCCGCAGCGCCAGCAGCACCACCAGCCACCACGGGATCAGGTCGCGGATCGCCAGCGACACGATGATCGCAAGGATGTAGAGGCGATCAGCGATCGGGTCCAGCATCTGCCCGAGTCGGGTGATGGTGTTCGTGCGCCGGGCGATCTGGCCGTCCAGCCAGTCGGTCAGACCGGCGACCACCAGGACCACCACGGCCCATCCGTCCTCGCCGGGTCCCAGAATGAGCCACAAGTAGAGCGGGATGCCCAACAGCCGCAGAAAGCTGAGCACGTTCGGGATGGTCCACACCCGATCCATGTCGTCGCCGCCGCTCATGTGCCTCAGCCTAGGCGATCCGGTTGCTGGTGACACGCTTCACGACACCGGCGACGACCAGCAGCAGGACGGATGTCACCTGCCAGGTCCAGGCGAGGCCCGGGCCGATCGTCATCGCCGCAGTGGCGCCGGTGCGGACCTCGACCTCGACCACGACCGCGGCTGGGGTGTAGATGTCGTCCGCCTGGGCCAGGACCCGACCGTCGGGGCCGAAGGCAATGGTGGGTCCGACCGTGGAGGCCTGGACGACGGTACGCCCGGACTCGACCGCTCGCAGCTGGGCGATCTGGGTCTGCTGCCACAGTTCGTCGGTACGCCCGAAGTCAGCGTTGTTGGTGGGCGAGACGATCCAGCCGGCATCGTTGGCGACCATCTCGCGCATGAGGTCGTCGTCAATGATGTCGTAACAGATGGCCACCCCCACCGTGGTGCCGGCGGCCTCCAACACCGGGGCGCCGGTGCCGGGGGTGAAGTCACGACCGATGAGGTCGATCAGTTCGGGGGCGAATCGCCGCCACAGTTCGCGGTCGGGAACGTACTCCCCGAACGGGACCGGGCGGTGCTTGTCATAGACCTGATCGGTGCGCGGCCACGGTGCATAGGAGGTGTGGTAGAGGTCGCCCTCCCTGCGGATCCACCCCACCAGCATGGGGGTCTGGTGACGCGCGTACACCGCATCCAGCACCGGTCCGGTGGTGCGGTCGTTGGCGCTGTCCCATTCAGCCGCCGCCTCGGGCCACACGATCAGGTCGGTGGAGCCCGGCTCCAGCAGATCGGTGGCCAGCGCATGCGCCTGCCGTACCTCGCCCGGCTCCCCACCGTTGAAGTAGCCAGCCTTGTCGCTGCCACCCTGGATCGCCGCAACGGTGATGGAGTCGGTGACCGGCAGCCGGTGGATCGGCACGAGGGCCAGGGCGATCAGGGTGACCAGGATGGCGGCCGCGGTGATGGCGACCGGACCCCGCTCGCCGGCCGGTCGGTTGGCAGCGGCCAATGCCAGTTCGACCGCGGCCACCGAGACGGTCGCCACCAGCAGGGTGAGTCCGGTGACGCCGATCCAACTCGCCAGTTCCACCAGCGGTCCACTCCCCTGCGCCTGACCGATCCGGCCCCAGGCAAAACCTTCGTAGGGCACCGCACCCGCCAACGTTTCCCGCCCCAGCCACAGGCCACCGGCAACCACCGGGACCAGCCGAGTGCCCCAGCGCCCCAGGTGCGGCAGCCAACGTGAGGTCAGCGTCCAGGCGATGGCCATCGGGATCCACCACAGGGCCTGTTCGACGCCGAGCGCCGCCCACGGCAGTGGGCCCAGGAAGAGTGTCGCCCAACGCAGCAGGCCGAGGTGGAAGGTCAGCCCGGCCAGGATTCCGACCAGCACGGCGCCACCGATGCTGCGTCCCCGCAACGCCGCCCACAGCAGCGCCACGGCGGGAAATGCCGCCCACCACCAACCGGGCTCGGGGAAGCTGAGGATCAGCAGACCCGCACCGATGGAACCGGCCACGACCGCCTGGAAGAGCGGCATGATCGCGGTTGGACGGACGACCTCGTGCTGGTCCCCCACCCTGTTTTGACCCGACTCGGTCTGACCGGCCTCGTTCTGATCGGTCGGTTCGTCGGCGGCGGCCCCGGTCGTCGTGCTCACGCGGTCGACCAGGCCTGAGCGAAGAGCCGGCGGGTGTCCTCCAGCAGCTGCGGCACCGGCTTGGTGCGCCCGATGATGGGCATGAAGTTGGCATCGCCCAGCCAGCGCGGCACGACGTGCTGGTGCAGGTGTGCGGCGATGCCGGCGCCGGCCACCTCCCCCTGGTTCATGCCCAGGTTGAAGCCAGCCGCCTTGCTCACCGCGCGTACCACTCGCATCGCCTTCTGAGTCAGCTCGGCGATCTCGACGGTCTCGGCCGCGGTGAGGTCGGTGTAGTCGGCAACGTGGCGGTAGGGGCAGATCAGCAGGTGCCCCGGCGAATAGGGATAGAGATTCATCGTGACGAAGGCGGCCTCGCCGCGGTGGACGATCAGACCGGCCGCGTCGTCCTTGCCCGGGCTGGCGCAGAACGGGCAGCCCCGTTCGCTGTCGCGGGACTTGGCCTCACCACTGACGTACGCCATCCGGTGCGGCGTCCACAACCGCTGCAAGGAGTCCGGGACCCCCGGCAGGTCAGTCGCGAACTCGGCGCTGACCTGCACGGGTGCCTCGGTGCTGGCGTCCGGGGCGGTGGGGTCCGGCTCGGCGCCCATCGTCAGCGCTTCTCGATGATGGTGGTGAGGATCTCCTCGATCGCTGCCGGGATGCTGACACCGTTGTTCTGGCTGCCGTCGCGGTAGCGGAAGGAGACCGTGCCGTCGGCACGGTCCTGGTCACCGGCGATGAGCATGAAGGGCACCTTCTCCTTCTGCGCATTGCGGATCTTCTTGCCGAACCGGTCATCGGAGGCGTCCAACTCCACGCGTACGCCCTTGGCGCGCAGCTGGGAGCAGATGTCCTCCAGATAGTCGACGTGCTCGCCGGCAACCGGAATCGCGGTGACCTGCACCGGGGCCAACCAGGCCGGGAAGGCGCCGGCGTAGTGCTCGGTGAGGACGCCCAGGAAGCGCTCGATGGAGCCGAACAGAGCGCGGTGGATCATCACCGGCCGCTGCCGAGAACCGTCGGGAGCGGTGTACTCCAGTTCGAAGAGCTCTGGCTCGAAGAAGTCCAGCTGGATCGTCGACAGCTGCCAGGTGCGCCCGATGGCGTCCTTGGCCTGGACCGAGATCTTCGGGCCGTAGAAGGCAGCGCCACCCGGATCCGGCACCAGCTCCAGACCTGACTCGGCAGCGACCTCGGCCAGCGTCGCGGTCGCCTGGTCCCAGGTCTCGATGTCACCAACTGACTTGTTCTCGTCGCGGGTGGACAGTTCCAGATAGAAGTCGTCCAGGCCGTAGTCACGCAGCAGGTCCAGCACGAAGGTGAGCAGGCTGGCCAGCTCGTCGCGCATCTGCTCCACGGTGGTGTAGATGTGCGCGTCGTCCTGGGTGAAGCCGCGGGCGCGGGTCAGCCCGTGCACCACGCCGGACTTCTCATAGCGATAGACCGCCCCGAACTCGAACAGACGCAGCGGCAACTCCCGGTAGGACCGACCCCGGGACTGATAGATGAGGTTGTGCATCGGGCAGTTCATCGGCTTGAGGTAGTAGTCCTGCCCCTGTCGGCGAACGTTGCCCTGAGCGTCGCGCTCCTCGTCCAGATGCATCGCCGGATACATGCCGTCCTGATACCACTCCAGGTGCTTGGAGGTCTCGAACAGGCCCGCCTTGGTGATGTGAGGGGTCGAGACGAAGGAGTAGCCGGCCTCAATGTGACGCTGCCGTGAGTAGTTCTCCATCTCCATCTTGACCGTGGCGCCCTTGGGGTGGAAGACCGGCAGGCCGGATCCGATCTGCTCGGGGAAGCTGAACAGATCCAGCTCCGCGCCCAGCTTGCGGTGGTCGCGCTTGGCCGCCTCCTCCAGTCGAGTCAGGTACGCCTTCAGGTCGTCCTTGGTCGGCCAGGCCGTGCCATAGAGCCGCTGCAACTGGCGATTGTTCTGGTCACCGCGCCAGTAGGCAGCAGAGGTACGCAGCAGGGCGTACGCCTTGATGTAGCCCGTGTGCGGTACGTGCGGGCCGCGGCACAGGTCCTTCCAGGCGACCTCGCCGGTACGCCGGACGTTGTCGTAGATCGTCAGCTCCCCCGCGCCGACCTCGACGCTGGAGCCGTCGTCGTCCGAGGAGCCGCCCTTGAGGCCGATCAGTTCGATCTTGTTGGGCTCGTTGGCCAGCTCGGCGGTTGCTTCCTCGTCGGTGACCACCCGGCGTACGAACTTCTGCTTCTCCTTGATGATGCGGCCCATCTCCTTCTCCAGGGCCTTGAGGTCCTCCGGCGAGAAGGTTTCGCCATCCAGGTCGAAGTCGTAGTAGAAGCCGTCGGTGATGAACGGGCCGATGCCCAGCTTGGCGCCGGCGTGGGTGGCCTGGACTGCCTGCGCGGCGACGTGGGCGGCGGAGTGCCGCAGGATGTTGAGGCCATCGGGAGAGTCGACCGTGACCGGCTCGACGGTCTCGCCGCCGGCGAAAGCGTGGGCAAGGTCTCGCAGCTCACCGTCGACCCGCTGCGCGACGATGGTGGGATCACCCCCGAACAGCTCGAGTCCAGTGGTGGTCTCCACCTGCTCCGGCTCGGCTGATGCGGCTCGGACGACGGAGACATGCACGGACACGGGGTTTCCCTTCCTGGCGGGCCGCGCGGTTCGCGGCGCTCGACCCGGCCCATTCTGCCCCATGTGGCCAGCCGGTGTGACCGGCTTTCGGGGCGAACTGTTGACACATTCCTATATCAGTATATGTGGGATCCATGGCGCGCGCAGCAACCACCTCCGATGTCTTCAATGCGATCGCCGAACCGCGGCGACGGGAGATCCTCACGCTGTTGCGCGCCGGTGAGCGCTCGGTCGCCGACCTGGCCGACTACCTCGGTCTCAGTCAGCCCGGAGCTTCCGAGCACCTGCGGGTGTTGCGCGAGGTCGGACTGGTGCATGACCGCAGGGAGGGAAAACAGCGGATCTATGGGCTGGATGCTCGCGGGCTGCAGTCCGTCCACGCGTGGGCCGGCGGGTTCGAGTCGTTCTGGCAGGAAAGCTTCGATCGGCTGGATGCCTACGTTCAGCGCCTGAAGGAGCTGCGCACGGCGTTTCCCACGGCCGCGCTGCGGGACCGGGCCGTCGCTGTCAGCGGCGCAGTTGAGGGCGGCAACCAGACGCTGGACCACCTCGACACGTACGTGACCCACCTGGGCAACGACGAACGCTGAGCGCCGGCGCTCCAGGCCCCGGTGGGCGGCTGGAGAAGGGTTTCCCGGAGTCGACCCGGCCTTGACCGAGTGTTGGGAGAGACATAGGCTGCGGGCGTCCGCTACCAGCAACCGCAATGAGGTGGTCCCCATGGAGCGACATGACCCTTGCACATCCTCTCCGACTCCCTCCCGTCGCGGGTTCCTCGGCCTGGTCGGTGCATTCCTGGGTGGCAACCTTGCCGGACTCGAGGATGTCGAGGGCATCGAGATCGCCGACCCAGGCTTGGTGCAGCAGCCAGACGGCACCTACCGCTACTCCGAGGCCAGCCCGCTTCGATACAACCTCACCACGCGCCCGCTCGACAAGAGCGACGTGGGCCCCACGTGGGCCTGGACCTGACCACCGATTCGACAGGAGCACTGCCTCAGATGACCACCGTGACCACTCACGCCGGCTGGGATGAGCGCCTTCACGCGATCATGCCCTTCGGCTCCAGCACCGCCTCGAAGTCACCGAAGTACCTGCCAGAAGAACCCGAGGTCATCGTCCGGGGCGACGGTTGCCGCGTGTGGGACGACCAGGGTCGAGAGTTCATCGACTACCGCAACTCGCTGGGGCCGATCACGCTGGGCTACCGCTTCCCGGCGGTTGACGATGCGATCCGTGCTCAACTCGACCGCGGCATCATCTTCGGCCACCCGTCCCCGCTCGAGGCCGAGGTCGCCGAACGCTTCTGTGAGCTCGTGCCTGGCATGGACCAGGCCCGGTTCGTCAAGACCGGCGGTGAGGCCATCTCAGCTGCGATCCGGATCGCGCGCCACCACACCGGCCGCGACCACATCATCCAGATCGGCTACAACGGGTGGCTCAACAGCCTCGGCGCCGGTGCGGCGGCCCTGCCCGGTCAGATCGCCTCGGCGCCCGCCGGGGTGCCGAAGGCGCTGGCCGACCTGCACCACCCGACTCCCTGGGGCGACCTGGCTGCGGTGGAGCAGGTGTTGACCGCGCACGAGGGTCAGGTCGCTGCGGTGGTGGTGGCCGCCGACTACGCCCGGATGGGTGAGGGCGACAGCTACTATCCGCAGCTGCGTGAACTGCTCAACCGGCACGGCACCTTGCTGGTGCTCGATGAGATCGTCACCGGATTCCGGATCGCTGTCGGGGGCGTGAACGAACGCTTCGCCGCCAACGCCGACCTGGTTGTCTTCGGCAAGGGCATGGCCAACGGCATGCCGATCGGGGTGTACGCCGGCCGAGGCGAAGTGATGAAGTCCTGCGGTCCGGGTCAGGTCACGATCTCCTCGACCTTCGGCGGCGAGCTGTTGACGCTGGCCGCGGCGGCCGCAGCCATGGAGACCTACACCAGCCACGATGTCGTGGGTCACCTGTGGCGCCAGGGCACAACGTTGTGGGAGGGAGTCAACGCGATGTTCACCGAGCGCGGTCTGCCGCTGGTGTCCCTCGGACTGCCACCCTGCCCCACCCTGCGGGCGACCGACGACACTCCCGGCGTACTTGATGCCTTCAACCGGGCCGCCTTCCGCCACGGCGTGTCGCTCAGCCCGGTCTCCTACGTCAACTTCTCCCACACCGACGCCGACATCACCGACACGCTGGAGCGCTTGGGCCAAGCGTGCGACGCCGTGGCGGCGGGCTTGTGAGCCTCGACGTCGAAGGCCCGCCGGTGGTGATCGACGCCCATGCCCACCTGCACGGCGCCGAGTTGGACCCTGGCGTCGAGGAGGAGTGTGAGGCCCATGGGGTCGACCGGATCGTGGTCTCGTCGATCGCGAACTTCCGCGCCTTCCCCAGCTTCGAGCAGGTCCGGCAGGCCAATGCGGACCTGCTCGCGGTTCGGCAGCGCCGCCCCGATCTCGTGGAGTGCTACTGCTACGTCAACCCACGCCACGGCGCCGAGGGGTTGGCAGATCTGCGCCGCAACATCGCCGAGGGCATGGTCGGCATCAAGCTGTGGATTGCGACCACCGCTGATGACCCGCGAGTTGATCCCTTCGTCGAGTTGGCGGTCGAACACCGGATGCCGATACTCATGCATGCCTGGCGAAAGACGGTGGGTCAGGGGCCGTATGAGACGACGGCAGCCCACATCGCGTCGATCGCGGCACGTCACCCGGACGCGCGAATCATCATGGCGCATCTGGGCGGGCAGGTGGAGAGCGCCATGACGACGATCGCTCCGTACGCCAATGTCCTCACCGACACCTCTGGCACGCTCAACAGCAGCGGCGCGGTGCGGATGGCGGTGGAACGGCTCGGCCCCGAACGGGTGGTGTTCGGTTCCGACATGCACGGCAACTGCCTGGCTCACAACATCGGCAAGGTGGTCTCGGCCGATCTTCCGGCCGAGGATGCCGCGCTCGTCATGGGAGGCACCATGCAGCGCCTGCTCGCCGAGGTACGCCGATGAGTTCACGTACATCGATGAGTGATGCACCGCTGGAGCGTTTTGCTGAGCTCGGCGGGATCGACGTCACGGCGTTCGTGGGCACATCGCCCTGGCGGCTGGCGGCGACCATCGACGTCGCCGGGCTGGGACGACAGGCCGACCGGCTGGGCTTGGCCGGTGTCTGTGTGAGCCATCTGGCCTCCGTCTTCGGTTTCGACACCCGGACCGGCAACGAGGCTCTTGCCGAAGCGATCGCCGGGGACGCCAGGCTGTGGTTCACGCCAGTCCTCAATCCCAGCGAGCCTGGCTGGGAGGCCGAGCTTGAGTGGGCTCTCGAGGAGGGTGCGACCGGCATACGCCTGACGCCCGGCTGTCATGGCTATGACGCCGATCACCCGGCCCTCGCAGAGCTCGCGACGGCGGCGCAGGAGGCGGAGCTGGCGCTGCACCTGCTCACCACGATGGATGATCCCCGGGAACGGCATCCGCGCTATGCCTTCACGGACTGGTCGGCAGCCGAGGTGGCCAACTTTCTTCGGCTTGCTGGGGCCGCACCGGTGGTCATCAGTGGGTTGCGGACGTACGACTGGCCCGAGGTGCACTCCTGTCTGGACCACGGGCACGACCTGAGCGGCATTCTCGTCGACACCTGGCGGATGAACGGGCCGGTCGCTGCGCTGCGAATGATGACTGAGCAGTGGGGCGACCTGCTGGCGTACGGGACCTGCCAGCCAGGCCAGGACGCCGTCGCCAGCGCGTATCAGCTCGCCACGGCGCGGATCAGCGCTGCCGAGCGGCTCGCCGCGGCAGCCGGCAACGCCGGCCGCGTTCTCGGGCGTGTCGCAGCGCCCCGCTCAAGCGGCTGACGCGAGTGGCAGCAACTCCGGTTCGCGGGGTCGGTTGGGGCGGCACCGGCTCGGAGTCGACCCGCCCCCGTGGCAATGCCGAAGCGTCTGAGAAGCTGGTCAGATGGGTGATCTGATCGTCCGCATCCCGGTGCGGCAACCCTTCGATTGGGCCGGGGTGATCGCGTGGTTCCGGCCCCGATTGATCCCTGGAATCGAATGGAGTGGACACCTGGGCGCCGCGCCCGCGTACGCCCGCACGCTGGCACTGTCCGGTGGCCCCGGCGTGATCGAACTCAGTTGTGGCGAGGCCGACGCGGCAGTACAGGTGCGCGCCCAGTCAACCGATCCGCAGGACGGTGCCGAGGCCGTGGCGGTGGCGGAGCGGCTGGTCGATGCCGCGGCGGATCCGGCGGTGATCGAGCCGGCCCTGATGCAGGTTCCCGAACTGGTGCCGGCGGTCCTGGCGCGTCCCGGCGTACGGGTGCCCGGGACGGCGTCACTGCCCGAGATGGTGCTGCGCGCGATTGTGGGGCAGCAGGTGAGCGTGGCGTCGGCCGTGCAGCAGTTGGGGCGGATGGCGCAGCTGTGCCCTCCCCTGCCCGAAGAGCTGGCCGATGGCGAGCTGGCGCTGGGTCGAGGGCTGACCCGGGTGTTCGATCCGGCTGTGCCGGCCGCGAATCAGGACTGGTACCGGGGCCCTGCTGCCCGTCGCGCCAGCATCGCCGCGGGCCTGGCGATGGTGGCCGAGCTGCCCATGAAAGCGGGCCAGCCGCGCGACCAGGGCGATCTGCGGGAACGGCTCCTGACCGTCCGCGGGATCGGACCGTGGACCGCCGACTATGTCGCGTTGCGGTGCGGCCACACCGATGTGGTGCCGCCCAGGGATGTCGCGCTGATCCGTGCCGCCCGCCGGATCGGGCTCGAGGGCGACCTGGCCGAGTTGGTGTCTGCGGCCCGGCCCTGGCGCTCGTACGCCGCGACCCATCTGTGGCAGTTGGCCGCCGAGGGTTGAAACAAAGAAACTCCTGCCCCGTTGATCGAGTCAGGAGCCAAATCCTCGCGGTGGGCGATACTGGGTTCGAACCAGTGACCCCTTCGGTGTGAACGAAGTGCGCTACCGCTGCGCCAATCGCCCGCGACGGCCCACTGTAGTGCACCGGAAGCGGTGGCGCCAAACCACACGGTCTTTCCTTGCTGCGTATCGTGGAGCCGTGGAATTCGAGCTGTACACATCGTCCTTCTGCGGCGCCTGCCGGACGACTCGGCGGGTGCTGGACGATGCCGTACGCCTGGTGCCCGGCGCTACGGTCACCGAGCTGCCGATCGAATCGGAACCGGACCGTGCCGAGGCCGCCGACATTCGCTCCACCCCCACCGTGATCTTGCGGGACCACCAGGGCCAGGTGCGCTTCCGTGCCATCGGCGTGCCGACGGTGCCGCAGGTGCTGACCGCCGCCGCGCAGTTGTTGGCCTGACGCAGTGCTCGAGTGACGGGACTGTTGGACTGACGGGCGCCGACGTTCCCGCGGGAACGTCGGTGCTGGCGCCGCGGCGGCTGGCCCGTCAGCCGGCAGCGGTGGTCACGGGCCCGTGGACCCAGCCAGTCCCCTCCCGCAGGTAGCCGATCCGGACGTGGCGCCGGTCATGGCGGGATTGGGTGAACTCCCACCAATGGGGCTGCAAGGCGTACACCTGCCAGTCCGGATTGGGCTCACCGGTGTAGCTGGGGCGGGCTCGCCAGTCGGCCTGGGAGGTCTCCTCATCGAGGCCAATGACATGGCCGCCGACCTGCACCTGCCGGCCGCTCTCGCGCCAGAAGAAGGTCATCGCAGCCCGCGGGTCGACGGCGAGCTGCTGGCCCTTCCGGGAGGTGCGGTGGGTCGAGACGTGCAGGCCGCGGTCGTCGAGGTCCTTGAGGATCAACGTACGCCCGACGGGCCCCTCAGCGTTGGTCTGAAACGTCATCGCATGGGGTTGGCGTGCACCGCTGGCGATCGCGTCCTCCAGCCACGACAGGAACAGGTCGGCCGGCTCATCGGGGGCCGCGCTCGGATCGAGGTCGGGCATGTCCGCGGGAAAGGCGGGCAAGCGGCGGAGCCGGGCGGCAAGATCAGTCATGTCACCATCCTGCGTCACCCTGGGCGTGGGCTGCTGCGAGGGTTCCCGTCGCCGATCCTGTTCCGGCGTGTGACGTTCCCGCGGGAACGTCACCGGTCCCCCGGAAAAGCAAAAAATCCCCCGGAGGGGATTTTCTGTGTGGGCGATGCCAGGATCGAACTGGCGACCCCTTCCGTGTCAGGGAAGTGCGCTACCGCTGCGCCAACCGCCCGAGGTGGGTACCGGATTCGAACCGGTGTAAACGGATTTGCAGTCCGTTGCCTCGCCTCTCGGCCAACCCACCCTGGAGGGGGTTACCCCCGTCACGCGTGGATGTGCGAGACCCTCCGAGCGGACGACGGGATTCGAACCCGCGACCCTCACCTTGGCAAGGTGATGCTCTACCAGCTGAGCCACGTCCGCATGCGATCTGCTCCGTTTCCCGGATCAGGCGCGACCAGAAACATAGCCCATCCTGAGCGCGGTGCACAAATCGATTGTCCCGAGTGTCGTACTGCCCCCTGGTTCAGGCCCGTGCATGGGTGGATTGGCCCGCCTGCCGCCAAGGTCGGCAGGCCGTGGGCTGGCCGGCCTGGTGGCGTACGCCGGTCGACGGCGCAATCGCTGCAGGCAGTGGCTGTGCAGGTCCTCTCGCCGGTTTCTGCTGCCCAACTACGTGAGGCTGGAGGTGTGCAGGCGGCCTGCAGTCGCTTCGCCGCGCCATCCACCCAGGATGTTCGACAAATGAGACAGCGTCTTATATTCTGAGAATGAACTTGCGCTGCCACCCCGGTCGGGGATTGAGTGGGCGCAACCACCACGAGTGACGGGGAGGCAGCCATGACTGCGCCGGCCATCGTCTTGTTGACGGACCGAACTGACGACCTGCGGGTGTCGCGCGTCATGTATGAGCTCCGCGACCGAATTCAGAAGATGCGGTCCCAGCATCGGGTGGGCGCCGCCTCGGTCAATGAGAAGTCCCTGCAGCAGGCCGTGGTCAACCTCGGTAGTGACAGCGGCGAGGTCGTCATCGTCCCGATGCAGCTGGCCGCCGCGACTCAGACCAGCGACCGGATCAACGCCGCCGTGGCCGCGGTCACCGCAGTGTCCACCAACGTCCGGATCGCGACCGCTCGGCCGATTGGCCCCTCCGCGATGCTCTTGGGCGCCATCAACCGGCGGTTGCGCGCTGCGCTGCGCGACGCCCGCGCACGGGAACTGGATGGTCTGGTCCTGGCAGCCGAGCCCGGCGCCGATGTCCGCGGTTCCGGCCTGCTGGCCCGCCGCGCGCGGCAATGGTCGCACCAGCACCACCTCCCCTGCGTCACGGCGAACACCACCGAGGTGTCCACCGCCAACGCGCTCGCTTCACTGCGCGCCCAAGGTCGACGTCACCTCGCCGTCGGATCGCTCTTCTTGGGAGCTGACAGCAACTTCCAGTTGCAGAAGGAACAGGCCAACCGGATGGGCGCTGTCATGGCCGAGCCGCTCGGTGACGAGCCCGAATTGGTCGACCTGATCCTGGCCCGCTACGCGTATGCCGCGATGGATCTTGTCGAGATCGCCCCGGAGCGGCCGCAACCCAAAGTGAGCAAGCCGGACCTGCGCGTCGTCAGCTGATCCAGTCGTCCCGAGCCATCGGCCTCTCACGGTGAGGGGCCGATGGTCCACACTGAGCGTGCGGGTGATCCCGACCCTGCCGACTCAGGTCGCAGCCAGCCGCTTCTTCTCGGTTTCGACGTCGAAGTCGGCCTCTGGCCAGCTCAGGTCCATCGCTTCCAAGTGCTCGCGCAGGAGCTGCGCGACGGCCCAGTTCCGGTACCACTTGCGGTCCGAGGGCACGATGAACCAGGGCGCCGCTTCGGTGTTGCACTGCTCGATGGCCTCCTCGTACGCCTCGACGTAGGCCGGCCACTGGGCGCGGGTGTCGATGTCGCCGGGGCTGTACTTCCAGTACTTGTCGGGCCGGTCAAGCCGCTCCGCCAGTCGCTCCTTCTGTTCGTCCGAAGAAATGTGCAGGAAGCACTTGATCACCGTGGTGCCTGATTCGATCAGCTTCGCCTCGAAGGCGTTGATCTCCTCGAAGCGGGGCCGCCATTCGGACTCCGGGACGAGCTCCAGGACGCGTACAGCCAGCACGTCCTCGTACTGGGAACGGTCGAACACACCGATCATGCCGGGCTCGGGCAGTGCCTTGCGGATCCGCCACAGGAAGTGGTGCGACAGCTCCTCCTTGGTGGGCTGCTTGAAGGCCCGCAGCGCGATCCCCTGGGGATCCACCAGGCCCATGGCGTGACGGATGACGCCACCCTTGCCGGAGGTGTCCAGACCCTGCAGGATCACCAGCACCGAGCGCGCGTCCGGTTCGTCGGCGCGGCCCGCGGCGTAGAGCTGCTCCTGCAGGTCGGACAAGCGCGGTGCCAGCTCGGCGACGATGTCGTCGACGTCCTTCTTGCCCTTGCCCGGATAGCCGGCTGTGCCACGGGGGTCGATGGTTGACAGATCGACCTTGCCCTGCGGGGCGCGCAGGAGTTCCCTGAGAGGCTCGGTCGGCTGCGCTTCATCACGATCAGATCCCATCGGCCCAGTCTGCCGCACCTGCGATGTCGCTCGCGCACCACCCTGTGACCCAGGTTGTTGGGGTCGCTGCGTCACCGCACCGATCGGTCAGCTGGCTCTCCACCGCCCCGGACCCACAGCCGCTACCCCCGATCAGCTGTGGGTCTCCGGCTCCGCGTCGATTTCTTCGCAAACAGCCGTACCTCGCTGGCGCAAGGTGGGTATGGGGCCACGTCGGCGACCTGCCGATCCCACTGGTGGCGATTGACCTGCTCCTTCTCGCCTTGGTGAGCGGTGTGACCGCCAGCGCGGGCGGCGCGAGTGGGGCAAACTGAACCAATGCCGTTCCCGTTGCAGCCCCCGATCAAGCCGATGCTCGCCAAGCCTGCGGCCCGGATTCCGGCCGACATGGCCTACGAGCCGAAGTGGGACGGCTTTCGTTGCCTGGTCTTCCGGGACCGTGATGACGTCGAGTTGTGGAGTCGGTCGGGCAAGCAGCTGACCCAGTACTTTCCTGAGCTGATCGAATCGCTGCTGGACAACACCCCGCACCGCTGCGTGCTCGACGGCGAGATCATCATCGTCGACGGCGACCGGCTCAACTTCGTCGCGCTGACCGAGCGGATCCATCCCGCGGCCTCCCGGATCGCCAAGCTGTCCGCTGAGATCCCCGCCTCGATGGTGGTCTGGGACGTGTTGGCACTGGACGACCGGTCGGTCATGGA
Source organism: Parenemella sanctibonifatiensis (assembly GCF_002250565.1). Classification (GTDB taxonomy): domain Bacteria; phylum Actinomycetota; class Actinomycetes; order Propionibacteriales; family Propionibacteriaceae; genus Parenemella; species Parenemella sanctibonifatiensis. The sequence continues at coordinate 494,141 of NZ_NMVJ01000006.1, read as the reverse complement.
GCTCCCTCACACCGAACGTCGCACGCTGCTGGAACGCGCCCTCAGCACTGCTGACGCGCCCATTCACCTCACTCCGATGACCACCGATCTCGAACTGGCCCAGCAGTGGTTCAACGAGTTCGAGGGCGCCGGCCTGGACGGCGTCATCGCCAAGCCACTGGACGGCACCTATCAGCCCAACGTCCGTGCCATGGTCAAGGTCAAGCATGGCCGGGAGGCTGACTGCGTTGTGGGGGCGTACAAACTCCACAAGAACTCCACCCCGCAACGGCCGCTGTTGGGCTCCCTGCAGCTGGGCCTCTACGACGCCGATGGTGACCTGGCTTGGGTGGGCGCGGCATCCGCCTTCCCCGAGAAGGTCCGTGCCGAGTTCGCCGCCAGCCTCGCCGAGATCACTCTCACCCCGGACAGCGAGGAATGGCAGCAGCATCCGTGGGCGCAGCCGCAACAGCCCGGCGGGGCCCGTCGTCCCGGCTCGGTGAGCCGCTGGACCACCGAGGTGAAGGAACTGCACCTGGTGCCGCCGGAGTTGGTGGTGGAGGTCGGCTACGACCAGATGGAGGGCACCCGCTTTCGGCACAACGGGCAGTTCCGTCGCTGGCGTCAGGACAAGCCGGCCCAAGACTGCACCTTTGACCAGCTCGAGGTGCCGGTGCGTTTCGACCTGGCCGAGCTGCTCGCCGACTGAGTGACAGGTGAACTGGCCCGCGCCGGCTGATCGGATAGAATTCCCTGCAGGGCCCGATCGGCCCGCGGACGAGGGAGCAGTACCCGCAACGCGACAAGACTGACTCGCAGGAGTTGTTGTCGCATGGACTGGGTCATTCTCGTCGTTTCCGGAGCATTCGAGGCGGTGTGGGCAGCGGCGCTGGGCGCCTCCCACGGCTTCACCAAATGGCGTCCCAGCGTCCTTTTTGCCGTCGCCCAGATCATCAGCATGGGCGGCTTGGCGTGGGCGATGCAGACCATCCCGACCGGTACCGCGTACGCCGTCTGGGTCGGCATCGGCGCGAGCCTCACCGTGCTGTGGGCCTTCGTGACCAAGCAGGAACGCCCCACCCTGATCCGCATCGGCTTGCTGGTGCTGCTGATCGGTTCCGTGGGCGGTCTCAAGGTGGTGAGCTGAGATGGCATGGGTGATTCTGCTGGCCAGCGCCGTCCTCGAGGCGGTCTGGGCCACTGCCATGGGAGCGTCGAACGGATTCACCGAACTGGTCCCCAGCATCGTCTTCTTTGTCGCCCTTGCTGGCAGCATGTGGGGCCTGGCCCATGCCGCCAGAACGATCCCGATTGGCACCGCGTACGCCGTCTGGTCCGGCGCGGGCGCCGCGCTCACGGTGGCGTACGCCGTGATCACCGGAACCGAGTCGCTGACCTGGGGCAAGGCGATCTTCCTGGTCGGCATCATCGGCGCAGTGGTCGGCCTCAAACTGGTCGGCGACAGCGAGCCCGAGCCAGCCGGGGCCGGGGACCCGGACGCCACCTGAGGCGGGGCCGGGTCAGCTCTCGGCCCGGTTGCCGTCCTCGTCCCAGTGCCCGGCGACCTTCTTGCTGGGCTGCACCCGGGGCGGTTCGCCGGGCATCTTGGGATGGTCGGGCGGGAAGTTCAACTCGCCGCCAGGCAGTTCCTGCCACAGCTTCAGTAGCGCCTCCAAGGAATGTTGCTGATCATCGATGTCGGCCCACGGGTCACCGTCGGTGAGAAAATCTGGCACCGTACGCAGGTGGAACTCGCGCGGGTCGGTGAGCTCGCCGAGCTGCTCCCACCGCAACGGCGTACTGACCGGGGCGCCGGGCCGGGGTCGCAGACTCCAGGCGCCGGCAACGGTCCGGTCCCGGAGGTTCTGGTTGAAGTCCACGAAGACGGCGGTGTCGGGGCGTTCCTCCTTCCACCAGTTCGTGGTGACCGCATCGTCGCGCTGCTCCAGTGCTCGGCCCAGCCCGATCGCGGCGTGGCGAACCTCCTCGAAACTCCACTTGGGCGCCAGTCGTAGATAGACGTGGATGCCGCGGTTGCCCGAGGTCTTGGCGAAGGCTTTCAGCCCGAGCTCGGCGAGCAGGTCCCGGGTCAGCAGCGCCACCCGGCGTACATCGGTGAAACTGGCCTGGGGCTGTGGGTCCAGATCGATGCGCAACTCATCTGGGTGCTCGACGTCCCCCGACCTGACCGCCCACGGGTGGAAGGTCAGCGTCCCCATGTGGGCCGCCCAGACTGCCGCGGCCGGTTCGGTGATGAGCAACTCGTCAATCGGTCGCCCGTTCGGCGTGGTGACCCGGGTCGTCTCCACCCAGTCCGGCGCTCCCTTGGGCAGGCGCTTGGAATAGAACCCGTCGCCCTGCTGCTGGCCGCCGGGACCGACGGTGAGCTTCATGCCCTCCCGCCAGCCGCCCGGCCATCGCTCCAGAGCGACTGGTCGATTCCCGTTGGCCTTCATGAAGGCCTCGCCGACGTCCGCGAAGAACTGACACACCTCAAGTTTGGTGACCTCGGGCGTACGCCCGGTGGCCTCGTAGACGACCCGATCCGGACTGGAGACGCGAACCTCCCGCTCGCCGACCTCGACCATCGCCGCTGGGGTCTTCGCCATGCGGTTCAACCTACCCGCCAGCTTGGGGGTCGGACTAGGGTTGGGGCATGCAAACTCGTCCCAGCATGAATCCGACGCCTGCGGCACCGAAGGTGGTCCGTACCGACGAGCAGTGGCGCGCCATGCTCGGCGACGACCTGTCGTATCAGGTGCTGCGCCACGGCGCGACCGAACGGCCCTTCACCGGGGAGTACAACGACACCACCACTGCCGGCGACTACAAGTGCCGCGGCTGTGGCGAGGTGCTGTTCACCAGTGAGGAGAAGTTCGCCTCCCACTGCGGCTGGCCGAGCTTCCACTCCCCCGCAGCCGAGGACAAGATCCGTTACGTGGAGGACAATTCGCTGCCGGGTCGGCCCCGCATCGAGGTCCGCTGCAGCAACTGCGACTCCCATCTCGGACATGTCTTCGAGGGTGAGGGCTACCCCACGCCGACTGACCTGCGCTATTGCATCAACTCGGTGAGCTTGGACCTCCACCAGAAGTGACGGCCCGGCCGCTCGGGTGAGTCGCTGCCGGTTTTTCGGTGGCTGGTTGCTTACGATCTTCGGGTGACCGCGAAGCCTACTGGCGCCCTGCCTCGAGAGTTCGATCGTGCCCTCGATGCGATGCGGTACGCCACTTGGCGACCTGAACTCGAGGTCGACGCGACCCCGCCACCGCAACGGATTGCACCCTATGCCTCGGCGATCAGCTGCGACATCGTGGTCGCCGACGAGGAACTCGGATCAGGCCGGTTCGTGCTGCTCCACGACCCGCAGGGCAACCCTGCTTGGGGCGGCACCTTTCGGTGCGTCACCTACGTCCGCGCCGACATCGAATCCGAACTCGCCGCCGACCCACTGCTGACCCAGGTCGGCTGGTCTTGGTTCGAGGACGCGTTGGCCTCCCACGGCGCTGAGTACGAAGCCCCCAGCGGGACCGTCACCTCGGTCGCCAGCGAATCCTTCGGGGGGCTGGCGGAGGAACCGCCCACCGCCGAGGTCGAGATCCGGGCCTCCTGGACCCCGCTGCTGGTCGACGGAGAAGGGCTGGACAACCATCTGCAGGCCTGGGGTGACCTGGCCTGCCACGTCGCCGGCCTGCCGCCGCTGCCGTCCGGAGTCGTGCCGCTTCAGGCACGTCGAGCGCGACGGTGACGGATCCCGAACTGCCACTGCTGACCGAGCCTGCTCGGCCGGTCGGTCCGGTCGTCACCACCGCCGAACAGTTGGCCGAGACCGCGGAGCTGCTCAGAGCTGACGCTGCCCTGCCCATCGGGATCGACACCGAACGTGCCCACGGCTATCGCTACTTCTCCCGTGCCTATCTGATCCAACTGCGCACCGCCAACGGCCCGGCCCGGCTGGTCGATCCGATCGCCTTCAACGACACCGAGCTGGAGCCGCTGCGCGAGGTCCTCAACCAACGCGAATGGATTCTGCACGCGGCCTCCCAGGACCTGCCCTGCCTGCTGGAGCGGGACCTGCGCCCGACCCGGGTGTGGGACACCGAAATGGGCGGCCGGCTCCTGGGTCTGCCGCGAGTCGGAATGGCGTCGCTCGCGGAGGTGTACGGCGGCGTACGGCTGAAGAAGGAACACTCGGCGGCCGATTGGTCCAGACGGCCACTGCCCGACAGCTGGCTGGCGTACGCCGCCCTTGACGTCGAACTGCTGCACACCTTCCTGGCGCAGGAAGCGGATGCACTGACCGGTGCGGGCAAGGCTGAGTGGTGGGCCCAGGAATGTCAGTACGAACTCGACGTCGCCGTCCCGCCTCGACAGTTGCCCGGTCCTGATGACTGGCGCCGCACCTCGGGGATGCATCAACTCCGCAAGCCCCGTCAGCTGGCGGCGGTCCGGGAGTTGTGGCTGGCCCGCGATGCGATCGCCCGAAAGCTGGACCGCTCCCCCAGCAAGATCCTGCCCGATCGGGCGATCTCTGCGGCGGCCGAACACCTCAGCCTGACCGGCCTCGCGGCGTACGAGAATCGTGGCGCCAAGCGGTGGCGGGCCAACTGGGAGGCGGCCCTGGCGAAGGCGCGCGACCTGGGCACCTCCCAGCTGCCACCTGTCCACGTCCCCAATCCGGGGCCGCCCCACCACCGCAACTGGGAACGGCGCGCACCCCGAGCCGCGCATCGCCTCGACGTCGCCAAGGCAGCCTTGACTGAGCTGTCCGAGCAGATCGAGGTGCCGCAGGAGAACATCCTTGCCCCCGATCTGTTGCGGCAGTTGATGTGGAAGCCGCCGGAGGATCTCGCAGTTGGTTTGGCTCAGCTCAACGCCCGACCTTGGCAGATCGAGTTGACCACCGAGCTGCTGGCTTCCGCAGTGCTGGCGGGGGAACGCTCCGGGCTGCCGGAGGTGGTCCGTAGTCGTCGGGGTCGCAGCTCCTGAGATGTCGACGCGGTACGGTGTCGCTCATGACTCACCCCAGTCCACTGTCGGACCAGAGCCTCCAGCAGGCCGCGAACGAGTTCAGCACCGTGATCCTGCCGTGGTGGTGGGAGAACGGCATTGACCGGGAACGTGGCGGCTTCTTCACCTGTTGGGACAACCGCGGCCAGCGCCTGGCCAGCGAGGACAAGTACACCTGGTCGCAGGGCCGCTTCGTGTGGCTGCTGTCCCGGGCCGCCAACCTGGCTCGCGAGGGCGTCCTTGACCTCGACGTGCCTGCCGACGACCTCATCGAGGCCGCCCAGCGCGGTGCTGAATTCGTCCTCAAGCATGCACTCCTCGACGACGACACCTGCCACTTCGCCGTCGCCGGCGACGGTACGCCGCTGGATCAGCCGCGCAGTGTGTATGCCGACCTCTTTGTGGTGATGGGCATGGCTGAACTCGGCGCCGCCACCCATGACGATCATTGGACCCGCAGCATCGTCGGGTTGGCGCGACGTGCCTCCCAGGAGATCTCCGAGGGCACGGCGCCGACTCCCCCGTACGCCGTGCCCGCCGGTCATCGCGCCTTCGGCCCGCAGATGATCCTGGCCAACACGGTCTGGGAGATCGCCTCCAGCCTGGAACGCCAGGGCCGGCAGCAGGGCGACGTGTTGCAGGGGCTGCGGCGCTGCGTGACCACCATGCTCGCCCACCGCCAGCCCAGCGGTGACTTCGCCGAACTGATGCCCACCGATCCGGCCGATCCGCTGGAAAGCTTGGTGGCGCGGCATCGGGTGCCCGGGCACGCGCTGGAAGGGTTGTGGGTGGCGCTGCTGTCCGATGAGCTGCTGGCCAGCCACGGGGCCGAACGCAGCAGCGGCCCCAGCACCGAGGAGATCCTGGACTCCATCGGGGTGCTGTGCGAGCAGGGCTGGGACCACGAGGTCGGCGGCCTGCTCCACTACGTCGACCGCGACGGCGGCGAGCCGCAGGGAACGACCGTCGGCACCGAGTACGAGTCGCTGGTGCAGCGGACCTGGGACACCAAGCTGTGGTGGATTCACACCGAGGCCAGCTATGTCACCGCCCTCGCGGCGCAGCGGCACGGCCACGAACTGTCGGCGCGCTGGCACCAGCGCATCTGGGACTACACGATGGAGACCTTCCCCGGTCGCGACCAAGGCGCGGAGTGGATCCAGATCCGCGAACGCGACGGCGAACCGTTGGACACCGTGGTCGCCCTGCCAGTCAAGGACCCCTTCCACATCAGCCGCAACCTGATGCAGCTGGCCGAACTGCGCGGCTCGGCCAGCTGATCAGACCTGATCCGGAGGACTCAGGAGAGCCGGGCGTACGCCTCGGGATCCACCTCGAACTGCAGCGGTTCGCCGGCGGCCCACCGCAGCACCTCGTCGACCATCGCTTCCCCCTGGGCAAACCGGGCCTGGCGGGTGGCGCCCGCGATGTGCGGCGTGAGGATGACGTTCGGCAGCCCGTAGAGCTTCGAGGACGACGGCAGCGGCTCCTCCGCGAACACGTCCAGCCCGGCGCGGAGCCGACCTGACACCAACTCCGCTTCCAGCGCCTCGTTGTCGATGACCGCCGCCCGGGCGGTGTTGACAACGATGCCGCGATCGGGCAGCGCCGCGAACTGGCGGGCGCCGACCATGCCGCGGGTGTCATCGGTGACCGGGGCGTGGATCGCGACCACGTCGCTGTTGGCGAACAGCTCATCGAAACCCACCAGGCGTACGCCGAGTTCGGCTGCCTGGTCGGCCTCCCAGTAGGGGTCGTAGGCGACGATCTGCTCGGCACCCAGACCGTGCAGCATCTTTGCGTGCCAGACCCCGACCCGCGACAGCCCCACCAGGCCGTGACGGACCGTGGCGATGTCGTCGCCGTACTCGGGCGTACGTGAGGCCTTGTAGTCGCGGCTGGTCTGCATCTGCCGGTCATAGGAGTGCAGGTGACGCAACAGCATCAACTCCAGGGACAGCGCCACCTCGGCGACCGCCTTGGCCATCGGGTCACTGCCGGCTTGGCTCAGGCGTACGCCGCTGGTCAGCACCTCGGCCGGAATGATGGTGCGAAAGGACCCGGCCGTGTGGACCAGCAGCCGCAACTTGGAGCCGATCAGGTCCTGGTTGGCGGGCGTACCCCAGCCGGTGATCGCGACGTCGAACCGGTCCGCGGTCCCCTCGGGAAGTTCGCGGATCGGCCCGGGGCCGGCGTACCAGACCTCGGTGGCGGCTTCGAGACGCTGCCGCGCTTGCGGGGTCAGCAGCACCTCGAGGGTGGCATCGGGGATGGCGACGAGAACGCTCGTCATGACGTGCTCCTGACGGTGAGAGTGTCGGTCAGCCACTGGTACATCGCCGCCAGAGCGGGCTCATGCGGGGTGTGGCCGTTGTTGTGGATCAGGTGGCCAGGCAGCCAGTCCGACCCGGTGTGAGTCCGTCCCAACTCGGCGGTGCTGTCGACCAGTGCGGCATTCTGTACGCCGTCCGAGTCGCCACCGCCGACGACCAGCAGTGGCCTGGGGGCCACCAGGGCCGCCAGCGCATCCAGGTCGGCGGGCAGTTCGGTGTCACCGACGTACCAGGGGTCGCGCCAGTTGGAGTGGGCCAAACCCAGGCCCGGCTCATGGCTGACCACCGCGTCCACGCGGGGATCGAGGGCACCCCAGAACAGCGACAACTTGCCGCCCAAGGAATGCCCGAAACTTGCCGTGGGGAGCTCTGTCAGTTCACCGCAGGCGTCCATGGCCAGCTCCAGATCCGCCAGCGCCCGGCCCAAGGCGGTGCCGTTGCCGGTGCCGATCCAGTCGGTGGCGATCTCGCCGTACTGGTCGGACAGACCGCCGGTGCGGCCCTGCGCAGTGGCAATGGTGCAGGCCCACCACGGCACCACCAGCACCTCGAAACCGCGTTCGGTCAGGTGGGTGCCCCACTGGCGCCGTTGTCGACCGACCTCGTCGAGGCGGGTGGTGCGCGGCGACGGGTCGCCGTAGACCGAGGCGACGGCGTAGAACGGGATGACGATGCGGCCTCGCGCCGGACCGGCCGGGGCACGCCACTCACACACCGACTCCAGCCCCCACGAGTTGATCGTGAGGGTGGCTCGGTCATCGCCGGTCCGGGACCAGCTCCAGCTGGCGTCGGGGTCGGCGATGATGCCCAGCGCGTCGCGCCACTGCTGACGGGCTTGCTCGATGGTCATGCTCAGTTCGCCTGCCAGCGACGGGTCTCGCCGTCGTGCTCGGCGGAATCGGCCGCCAGCAGGGTCACCTCGGTGGCGAGCAGGCTGGCGGCGGTCCCGATCTCGGGCTCGGTGCCCGCGGCAAGCGCGTCGAAGAAGTACTTCGCCTGCCGCGGCGGGTCACCGGGCAGTTCGACCTCGCGCCAGTCGGAGTCATGGGTGGCGACATGGAGGGTGCTGTAGGCCCAGTCGACATCGGCCGAGCCGAGCTCACCGACGACCCGCATCCGGTAGTGGCCATGGATCTGGGCGGCCTCCGGTGAGAGCCAGTTGGCTTCCAGGCTCGCGGTGGCGGCACCGGCGCGGAGCAGGACATTGGTGTGGTCCTGGAAGCCCGGGTCGGCCTGGCGTACCTGTCCGGCGACCGCGGACACGACGCCCTCAGTCGCACCGGTCAGCCACAGCACCATGTCGACGTCGTGGATCGGCAGGTCGGCGGTGATGGAGCCGTAGCCCTCGGGCGACATGAACCAGTCGGGTCGGTTCTCCCGGCGCAGCTTGTGCGGGCCGGAGGTGTCGAACTGGACCAACTCGCCCAACTCGCCGGAGTCGACGATCTCCTTGAGCGCGCGGGTGGTGGCGTACGCCCGCTTCTCGAACATCAGCGAGACGTGCTTGCCGGACTTCTCGGCGGCTTCCTTGAGCCGCGTGAACTCCGCGAGGTTGGTGCTGATCGGCTTGTCGGCCAGCACATGGGCGCCCGCCTCCAGCGCTCGGATCGCCTCATCGGTACGCCGGGTGTACACGCCGGCGATCACCACCACATCGGCGCCACCGACCTGCTCCAGCAGCGCCCCGAGATCATCGGCGACCGGGACGTCGCCGATCCGGTCCCGGTAGGGCGCCAGCAGCTCAGGATCGGCTTCGGCGACGCCCACCAGCTCGGCGTCGTCACGAGCGTCGAGCTCGTCCAGGGCGTAGGTGACGTGGCCGTGCGCGGTGCCGGCGATGACGGTACGGATGGTCATGGGTGCTCCTTCAGGGTGATGCGGTGGCCGGTCTCGGCCGAGTCGTACATGGCTGTCATGAGTTGAACGGTGCGCCAGCCGGATTCGGCGTCCAGCAGCGGCGCCGTGCCGCCGTCGATCGCCGCCAGAACGTCACGCCACTGGGCGGCGTGGCTGGTGTAACCGATGGCACTCGGGTCGCTGGCACCCGAGGGCGGGCCCTTGGCGACCTCGGGGCGGTCGACACCGTCGATGCTCCAGTCGGCGATGCCCTCCTGGTCGATCCTGACCGTGCCCTTGCTGGTGCGCAGGATCAGTTCGGCTGGCTCACCGGGATAGGTGGCGGTGGAGGTGATGATCACGCCCAGGGCGCCGGAGCCGTCGGGGCCGGCGAGCTCGACATTGGCCACCGTGGTGTCCTCGGTGGGCATGTCGTGGCCCAGCGTGGCGTACATCGCCTGGACCGACCGGCTCGGGCCGACCAGCCATTCGAGCAGGTCGATGTTGTGGACGCCCTGATTCATCAGGGAGCCGCCGCCGAGCTCCTGGTGGACGCGCCACGGGGCGCTGGCGTAGTAGGCGTCGTCCCGCCACCAGTGCAGGAAGCTCTCCGCGAGGATGAGGCGGCCCAGGTCGCCGTTGTCGAGCATCGACTTGATCTTCTGGTGGACCGGTTCGAAGCGGCGCTGCGAGACCGGGCTCACCACCAGGTTGCGCGCTGCGGCCTCGGCGACGATCTCCTCGGCTTCGCCAGCGTCCAGAGCCATCGGCTTCTCGACGACGACGTGCTTGCCGGCCCGTAGCGCGGCCAGGGTCAGCGCGCCGTGGGAGTCACTGGGCGTACAGATCGCCACGACCGACACGTCGGGGTCGACCACGATCTCCTCGGTGCTGAGCTTGCGGGCGTCGGGCCAGTGCGGGCTCCCCGCGCCCCGGCTGCTGGCGGTCGCCACGACCTCGGCGGGTGCGGCGTCAGGCCCGGACTGGTCCGCGATCAGACGCAAAGCCCCTGCGTGCAGATCACCTCCCGGGCCGACGCCGATGAGCCCGACTCGGTGGGGCTGGCTGGCCACCATCCGTTCTCCTCCACTGGTTGCTGTCAATCGGTCCAACACCCGGTAGCAATCGCTTGCTGTACTGCTAGGGTGAGGCCATGGCCCGCGGGCCGGCAACGCCGAAGTTGCGCTGTCGCCCCCACCACCACGGTGATGGGCCATACGTCAGTCACACTACAGCAAGGGATTTCTACCGTGACCTCCATCGGACTGATCGGCATCGAGAACAGCCACGTCGACCACTTCATTCGCTTCCTCAACACCGAGGAGCGTTTCCCGGGGTATCGCGCCACCACGCTGGTCGGCGGAGAACCGGAGCGCCGCGACAAGCTCGCCGCGGACGGCAACATTGACCAGTTCGTCGAGAACCCTGCCGACCTGATCGGCAAGGTTGACGCCGCGATCATCTCCACCCGTGACGGCAGCAAGCACGCCGAGCAGGCGATCCCGCTGCTCGAGGCTGGCATCCCGGTCCTGGTCGACAAGCCGCTGGCCGCCAGCGTTGCCGATGCGGAGGCAATGGTCGCCGCCGCCAAGAAGGGCAACACCATCATCCTGTCGGCTTCGGCGCTGCGCGCCGTCGACGAGGTGGCCGAGCTGAAGAAGGCCAAGGAGACCGTCGGCGAGATCCAGGCCGTCCACGTCGCCGGCCCGGCCGACCCCAACTCCGAGTACGCCGGCCTCAGCTTCTATGGCATCCACGAGATCGAGGCTGCGCTGGAACTGACCAACGAGGGCGACTTCGAGTCGGTTGACGTCCGCCGCAGCGCCAATGGCGTCCAGGCTGCCACCAAGCTCGGCGACATCCTCACCACGATTCACTTCATCACCAAGGACGAGCAGGGCCAGATCGGCTTCTTCGCCTCGGTCGTGGGCAGCCACGGACTGGTCCACAGCCAGCTCAACCTGACCAAGGACTACAACTTCCCGCTGCTGGACCTCTTCGTGAAGAGCATCGAGCAGGGCTCTTCGGTGTTCTCCGAGGAGAAGATGCTGCGCGCGGTGCGCCTCCTGCAGGCGATCACCGACCAGCTCTGAGCTGACGGCGTACGCCACGGCCCGGTCCCCTCGGGGGCCGGGCCGTGTGCGTACGTGTGGTGCCGCGACTCCCCTCACCTGCCGGCGCTCGCGGCGTACGCGGACATCAGCGTCGGCCCCGGTTCGGCCGGCGCTTGCGGCGCACAGCGCTCACCCGAACCTGCACCGAGGTCCGGGACCGTGCGATAACAGCGGTAACTTCGCCTGGGTTGCTCCTGACTGGCAAAACGGGCCGAATCACCGTCGTTTCTGCACGCCTCACCCCGGCGTTCTGCCTGACGGAGACCACCCGGGTGCGCTCACCGACCATGCCGGACAACACCGCGTCGGTACTGACAACACTGCGTCGGTACGGACAACACTTCCGACCGGATGGACAACACTTCGCTCTGGTGCAGGCGGCGGCGATTCGGCGAGCCTTGCTGGATGGACGCCGAACTGCACCGCTTGCTCGAGCGCAACCAGGTGATCAGCTGCCCAGCCGACTCACCGATGCGCGGGCGGGTCGCCCGCGCCGTGGCGGCCGGTGGGCTGGTCCGGTTGCTGCCGTCCGTGTACGCCGCGGCGGGCTCTGAGGACCTTCTCGATGTACGCCGAGCAGCCGCGCTGGCGTGGCGTCCCGATGCCGTCATCGTCGGTGATGCGGCCGCCCAGCTCACCTTTTGGCCCGACCTTCCCGTGACGTCGGTGGAGGTTGCCTGCCCGCGGGCGTGGCGCCAGTCGTGGCCGGGCTACTCGATCCAACGAGCGAGCGTCCCGAGGCTGTGGGTCGGCCAGGGCCGAGTCGCCAACCCGATCTGGGCCGCGCTGGACCTGATTCCTCGCCACGGCGCGGAGGCGTACTACGCGCTTCGTCGAAGCGGATGGGTGGAGCCCGCCGCGGTGGATCGGGCGCTGGCCGCGCACCATGGGCGTACGGGGTCCCCGGCAATGCGGGCGGTGGTGAAGGCGAACGCCTGGTCCGAGGCCGAGGCTCGCGCCCACGTTCTCCTGCGCGAGGCGGGCGTGAAGGGGTGGAAAGCCAACCCCGAGATCTGGGTGAGCGGTCGGCGCTACTTCCCCGATCTCCTCTTCCGACGGCGGCGGGTCGCTGTCGAAGTGGAGGGACTGGCGTACCACGGCGCACCCATGGAGTTCGGCGACATGCTGCGGCGCAGCCGGGAGCTGACCTTGGCGGGTTACACCGTCCTGCACTTCACCTGGCATGACATTGTCGCCACCCCGAAGCGCACGGTGGCACAGGTGCGAGCTGCACTCGGCCAACGTGAGTAGGACGCGTACCCGTGCAGAAACGACGGTAACTCCGACTGTTGTGCACGTCAGACGCAAACCGGTCGAAGTTACCGTCGTTATCGCACGCTTTGGCCGGAACGGGTGGCTCCGGCCGGACGGCTGGGCCGCCGCCCTCAGGTGAGCGGCTGACCCGCTCGGACCACCTGCTGGACCTGCCAGTCCTCGGAGAAGAGCACCAGGTCTGCCACGGCCCCGACCTCGAGCCGGCCCCGGTCGTGGGCACCGACCAGGTCAGCGGGCTGGGAGGTCGCCAGCGGCAGGATCTCGGTCAGTGAGTAGGGCGTGCTGGTGGTGATCCATTCCAGACACTGGGCCAGGCAAGCACCCGACCCGGCGAGCCCGGGACGACCGACCAGTTTGATGGCGCCGTCGGCGGTCACCTCGACCTCGCCGCCCACCGGAGTCTGGTAGATCCCCGGCTCAACTCCCGCCAGTGTGGCCGCGTCACTGACCAGATAGCTGCGCTCCAGACCCTTGGCGCGCAGCATCGCGACAAAGGCATCCGCCGGCAGGTGGTGCCCGTCGCCGATGAAGCCGGCGTGCAGCCGGTCCTCGGCAAGCTGGGACCAGATCTGGTTCGGATGGCGTGGCAGTTCAGGCTGGATGCCGTTGCCCAGATGGGTGCACATGGTGGCGCCGGCATCGGCAGCGGCGTGGATGTCCTCGGGCGAGGCATCGCAGTGCCCGACCGAGATCCGTACGCCGGCCTTGGTCGCCGCCTCGATGTACGCCCCGGTGCCGGGGCGCTCCGGTGCCAACGTCACCCAGCGCAGCAGCCCCTCGGCGGCCTCGATCCACTCGGCCAGTTCGGCCGGATCCGGGTCGTGCATCACGGTGCCGTTGTGGGCACCGACCGCGCCGGGCACGGTCGACAGGTAGGGCCCCTCGACGTGGATGCCGAGCACCGACGCTGCCACCACCGGATCCTCCCGGACCGCCCGGGCCACGCCCGTCAGCGAGGCCACGATCGACTCGTGGGTCGCGGTGATCACGGTCGGACAACTCGAGGTGGTGCCCCGGGCCGCCAGCGCATCGACGTAGGACCGCATGGTCGCGGTGTCCAGGTCGACGGCGTTGACATCGAAACCGGCGTACCCGTTGACCTGGATGTCGACCAGTCCGGGCAGCAGCAGTCCTTCGGCGGCATCGGAGCTGGCCTCGATCGAGGTGATCCGGTCCCCGTCCCAGCTGACGGTCGCGGTGCTGCCGTCGGCCAAGCGGCCGGTCAGCTGACTCATGCCTGCTCCAGCAGCGAGGCGGCGTCCGCGTCGAGGTAGATCCGGGCGTCGGGGTGACGCTGCAGCACGCTGGCGGGCAGGTCGGTGGTGACCGGACCGGTCACGGCAGCCTTGACGGCCTCGGCCTTGAAGGTGCCCTTCACCGTGCACACCACCGAGCCGGCGCCGACCAGCGCCGGGACGGTCAGGCTGAGCGCCTCGGTCGGCACCTCGGAGAGGTTGGCGAAGCATTCGTCCTCGACCTGCTGGATCCGGGATGCCTCATCCATGGTGATGCGGCGGACCAGTTCGGTGGTCTCGAAGTCGGCGTCGCCGGGCTCGTTGAAGGCGATGTGACCGTTCATGCCGATGCCCATGCAGCACAGATCGATCGGTGCTTGGCCCAGCAGCTCGGAGTAGCGGGCGATCTCGGCCTGCGCGCGGGCCGGATCGGCGGCCTGGAGGCGCTCAAAGCTTCCCAGCCCGAGGTGACCGATCCGGTCCACCAGCCACTGGCCGAAGGCCTGCGGATGCTCGGCTGGCAGCCCGATGTACTCATCCATGTGAAAGGCGTCGACCTTGCTCCAGTCGATGCCCTCGGCGGCGATCAGGGTGTCCAGCATCTCCTGCTGGGAGGGCGCCGAGGCAAAGATCACCCGGGCTCGACCGCGTTCGGCGATCGCGGCCCGGATCACCTCCGCGGCCCGTTCGCCGGCAGCGGCACCGGTCTGCGCCGCATCAGCGTTGATGATGACGTTCGTGTTGCCCTCGGTCATGGGACCAAGCCTCCCCACAGTCTGCTGCCGTCGGGCAGCAAGCGATTACTTTAGGGGCAACCCTAGCGGGTTTGGCTGGGCACCTCAGCCGCGGGCACGGCGGCGGGGTCCAATGCCAGCAGCGCCTCCGTGATCGACCGGGCGACCGCTTCGGGGGTCAGCCCGCAGGCCGCCAGGACCTCGTCGCGGGATCCGTGTGCCCAGAAATCCTTCGGTACGCCGAAGTTGCGGACCGGAGCCGAAACCCCGGCATCGGCACACAGTTGCGCCACTCCGCTGCCGAGGCCACCCTCGATCAGGCCATCCTCGATGGTGGCGACCAACTGACGGCCGCGGGCCAGTTCCACCAGCGCCGGGTTGTGCGGCAAGGCCCACACCGGGTCGACCACGGTTGCCGCGATCCCCTGGTGGCTGAGCTGCTCGGCGACGGCCAGGCCAATCTGTACGCCGGGTCCGTACGCCACGATCAGCACCGGGTCGGTGGTGCTGTCGCGCCGCATCACGTCAACGCCGTCGACGGAGCTGACCGCGGGCAGATCCTCTGGGACGGAGTACTTCCCGTAGCGGAGCGCGGTTGGTCGATCCTGGACGTCGACCGCGCGGGCG
The DNA here is from genome assembly GCF_002250565.1 of Parenemella sanctibonifatiensis. Lineage (GTDB taxonomy): Bacteria > Actinomycetota > Actinomycetes > Propionibacteriales > Propionibacteriaceae > Parenemella > Parenemella sanctibonifatiensis. The sequence goes on along the minus strand of NZ_NMVJ01000006.1, from coordinate 478,998 downwards.
AGGGCCTCCTCAAGCCGCCGCTCGTCGCGCGGGGCGGCAAGCTCCAGACCCGGCACCATCGCCAACAGCGAGCAGTCCCACATGCCGTGGTGGCTGGGACCGTCGGGTCCGGTGACACCAGCCCGGTCAAAGGCAAACGTGACGCCGGCGTGGTGCAGGCCGACATCCATCAGTAGCTGGTCGAAGCCGCGGTTGAGGAAGGTCGAGTACAGGGCCACCACCGGGTGCAGGCCTTGGGCGGCCATCCCGGCAGCCATCGTGATGGCGTGCTGCTCGGCAATGCCGACATCGAAGGTCCGCGACGGGAAAGCCGCTTGGAAGGGGGCCAGCCCGGTCGGGTGGATCATCGCGGCGCTGATCGCGACCAACTCGGGCCGATCCGACGCCAGGCGTACCAGCTGGTTGCCGAAGATCCCGGTCCAACTGCGGTCGCTGCTGGGGCTCAATGGCTCGCCGGTGATGGCGTCGATCTTGCCGACGGCGTGGAAGTTGTCCTCTTCATGCTCCTCGGCAGCGGGGAAGCCCATCCCCTTGCGGGTGATGCAGTGAACGATGACCGGTCCGTCAAAGCTCTTCGCCTGCAGCATCGCCCGCTCGACGGCGAGCACGTCATGGCCATCCACCGGGCCGAGGTACTTCACACCCAGATCGCCGAACAGGCCCTGCGGCGAGAGCACGTCCTTCAGTCCACTCTTGACGCCGTGCAACACGTCGTAGAGAGGGCCGCCGACGATCGGGGTGGCAGACAGGCTGCGCTTGACGACGTCCAGCACCTGTTCGTAGCGCCGATCGGTGCGCAGCGAGCTGAGTTGGTCGGCAATGCCACCGACTGTGGGTGTGTAGGAACGGCCGTTGTCATTGACGACGACCACCAGTCGCAGGTCGTCGGCGACCGCAATGTTGTTCATCGCTTCCCAGGCCATGCCGCCGGTCAGCGACCCGTCCCCCACCACCGCGACCACGATGCCGTCCTCGTGGCGCAGCTGCTTGGCGCGGGCCATTCCGTACGCCCACGACAACGCGGCGGAGGCATGGGAGTTCTCCACCCAGTCATGTTCGGACTCGTCCCGTGCCGGGTAGCCCGACAGCCCATCGGCCTGGCGCAGGCCCGAGAACTGGTCGCGGCGGCCCGTCAGCAGCTTGTGTACGTAGCTCTGGTGACCGGTGTCGAAGACGATCGGATCGGTCGGTGAGTCGAACACCCGGTGCAGGGCGATGGTCAACTCGACCACGCCCAGGTTGGGGCCCAGATGGCCGCCGGTGCGGCTGACGTTGGTGACGAGGAAGGTTCTGATCTGACGAGCCAAGGTCTCCAACTCGGTACGGCTCAACCGTCGCAGGTCCTGCGGTCGGTTGGTGGACTCGAGAAGTGACATGCCGGCGATTGTATTGCCAGCCGGACCCATCGCAATGATGCCCCGGTCGCGGGTCGCTCAGACCGTGGTCGATTCGTTGGCCTCGGCGTCGGCCTGGCCGGCGACCGATGTGGGTCGATCCACGGCCACGGTGAGGACCGCGGCCACCCCGGTCAGCGTCAGCGCCCACCAGGTCAGGCCGAGTTCGGCGTACCGGTGCCAACCGCCCACCAGCAGCATCGCCGCAACACTGCCGATCCCGATCGCCACCAGTGGCAGCACCCGGACCAACCACCACGCCCGAGGCAGGTCATGGCGTCGGCCGACCTCACCGGCGTACGCCCACACTGCCATCGCGCCCAGCCCCAGGACCGGGAAGTAGTGGTGCCAGGACGTCTTCACGAGCCAGCTGACCGCCACGGTGAGCAGCACCACTGGCATCGCCAACCGGACCGCGACCGGTCGCCGCAACGCCCGCCAGACCGTCGCCAACAACACCGCTGCACCTCCCCAGCAGATCAGCTGGACGAGAATCTCCGGCAGTCCGGGCGCCCACCTGGTCAGCATCGAAGCCGTCGACTGGGCATTGGCGACAGCTTCCGGGGCGATGGTGTCGGGATCCCAGCTCTGGTTGCGCAGTCGCCGCAGCACCGCCAGGTCGAAACCGACCCAGCCGGCCGGGGTGAGCACAACCGAGGGGATCACCACGCCCAGCACCGCGGCGCCGGCGACGCAACCGGCCAAGGTCGACCAGCTCCGCCTGAGGAGATAGGGCCAGGCGAACAGGGCCGGATAGATCTTGATCACCGCCGGTACGGCGAGCACCGCGCCGGCCCAGAACCGGTGCCAGGACCAGCCGCGGCTGGGGGCCGCCGCGGACGAGGTACTGGCGCGCCACAGCAGCCAGCTGACCAGCACGCCCAGACAGATCAACGGGCCGACCTGTCCCCACTTCACGGCGTGCAGCACGGGAAAACTGGTGGCGGTGACCACCGTGGCGGCGACCGCGTATCCGCGTGGCAGCCACCAGCGCGCGGCGACCACGACCAACGCGGCCAGGCTGCCGAGGACGCCGGCTCCCCACAGCCACGCCGCCACCGTCTCGGGGAGCTGCGCAAAGGGCACGAGCCACACCGCCATCGCGGCCGGGTAGATGTAGCCGTACGCCGGCTGCCTTGTGGTCAGCAGTTCCTGACCCATCGGGTAGTAGTAGTCCCGGAAATCGGTCCAGGCCACCGGGGTGTGGTCGATCGCCGCCAGGAAACTGTCGTAACTTCCCCACAGGAGTGCGTACGCTGCCAGCACCAGTGCCAGCCAGGCGAGGCAGGCCAGCACTGTCCCCCATCGCGACGAGCGTGTACCGACGATCACCCGGCTGAGCCTAGTGCGTGGGGCGTGCTGCGGAATCGCACAAACTCGCGGCGGTGACCTTGTGTCGCTCGGACAACACGGAGGCGGCTGGGAGTGAGAGAGTCAGATGTTGTGACCATGACCACCATTGCGATCGTGAACCGCGGCGAACCCGCCATGCGCCTCATCCATGCGGTGAGGGACCGCAACGCCTCATTGGTGTGGGAGGGGCAGGACCCGATCCGGACCGTGGCGCTCTACACCGACGTGGATGCTGGGGCGGCCTTCGTGCGGGAAGCCGACGAGACCTTCCTGCTCGGACCGGCCGTCGAGCGGCCCTATCTCAATCTGGCCCGGCTGGAGGAGGCGCTGGTCGCCACCGGCGCCGATGCCGCCTGGGTGGGCTGGGGTTTCGTGGCCGAGGACCCGGCCTTCGCGGAGCTGTGTGACCGACTCGGGGTGACCTTCCTGGGCCCCAGTGCGGAGGCGATGCGTCGACTCGGCGACAAGATCGGCTCCAAACTGCTGGCGGAAGAGGCCGGCGTTCCGGTGGCGCCGTGGAGTCGCGGCCCGGTGGACACCGTCGAGGAAGCCGTCGAGCAGGCCGATCGAATCGGCTATCCGTTGATGCTCAAGGCCAGCGCCGGTGGCGGCGGGCGTGGCATCCGACGGATCGAGAACTCCGATGAGCTGCGCGAGGTCTACCAGCGCACCTGTGACGAGGCGGAACGCGCATTCGGCAGCGGCACCGTCTTCCTGGAGAAGCTGGTCAGTGGCGCCCGGCACGTCGAGGTGCAGTTGATCGCCGATGGTCAGGGCACCGCGTGGGCGGTCGGCGTACGCGACTGCTCGGTGCAGCGTCGCAACCAGAAAGTGGTCGAAGAATCGGCCTCTCCGCTGTTGTCGAGCACCCAGACCGATGAGTTGAAGGCAGCCGCGGAGAGGCTCGCGCTGCTGGTCGACTATCGCGGCGCCGGCACGGTCGAGTTTCTCTATCAGCCCGAGACCGACACCTTCGCCTTCCTCGAGGTCAACACTCGGTTGCAGGTCGAGCACCCGGTGACCGAACTGGTCACCGGGCTGGACCTGGTCGGGCTGCAGCTGCGGATCGGTGCCGGCGAGAGGCTCGTCGGTGAGCGGCCTGTTGAGCGCGGGCATGCAGTGGAGGTACGCCTCAACGCCGAGGACCCCGACCACGGCTTTGCGCCGGCGCCGGGTCGTATCGAGCGGCTGGAGCTCCCGGCCGGTCCGGGCATCCGGGTCGACACCGGAGTTGCCGAGGGCGACACCATCCCGGCCGACTTCGACTCGATGATCGCCAAGATCATCGCGCACGGCGCCACCCGCGATGAGGCGATGGCCCGGCTGCGTCGGGCGCTGGTCGAGACGACCGCAGTGATCGAGGGTGGCGCGACCAACAAGAGCTTCGCCCTGGCGCTGCTGGACCGCCCCGAGGTGCTGCGCGGTGAACCGGCTTGGGCCGACACCAACTGGATCGACCGCCAGATCGCCGAGGGCGATCTGGTCGTCGACGGTGGCGCCGGCGTGGCGCTCGTCAGCGCTGCCATCGAGATCTACCAGGAGCACGAGGCCGCCGATCGGGCACAGTTCCTGGCGACGGCCCGGGGTGGTCGTCCGCAACTCCAGCACGAGGCTGCCCGCAAGGTCGAGCTCAAGCTGCGAGGCGCCGCCTACACCTTGCTGGTGAGCCGGATCGGGCCGCAGCGGTATCGGGTCACTCCCGAGGACGGTGCCCCGGTGGAGGCGCACCTGCACCGCATCGACGAGCTTCACGCCCGGCTTCGAGTGGCCGGCACGACCCATCGGATTGTCATCGCCAACCACGGTCCGGTGCTGCTGGTCGAGGTCGACGAGGTCAGCCACCGGGTGGGCCGGGACGAGGGTGGCGTGATCCGTTCCAGCGCCCCTGCGTTGGTGGTCGGTACGCCAGCCAAGGTGGGTGACAGTGTCGCCGCCGGTTCGCCGGTGGTGGTGCTCGAGTCGATGAAGATGGAAATGGTCATCAGCTCGCCGGTGTCCGGTCGGGTGAAGGAACTGTTGGTACGCACCGGCACCCAGGTTGGCCCCGGTGAGCCGCTGGTCCGCATCGAGCCGGACGAGGACGAGCCGGCCGCCATTGCCGAGAGTGCCCAGGTCACGCTCCCCCACGACGAGGTCGCCGAGCGTACGCCGGCCGACCGTGCCCGCCATGCGATCGGCGTCCTGCGGGACCTCGTGGTCGGCTTTGATGCCCCCGCAGGAGAGGTCCGTCGGCTGCTGGCCGATTGGGCTGCCGGCCGCGCGGAGCTCGCCGCCGAGGGCGTGGACACCTTCGCCCTCGAAACCGATCTGATCGAGACTTTCGCCGATCTGGCCGAACTGACTCGCAATCGTCCCGCCGGCGAGGAGCTGCGCACGGAACTGCGGGTGCACAGTGCTCGGGAGTACTTCCACACCTACCTTCAGACCTTGGATCCGGATCGGGGCAACCTGCCCGACCACTTCCGGACCAAGCTGATGCGCGTGTTGGCTCACTTCGGCATCGATGACCTCGAGCGGACCCCGGAACTGGAACAGGCCGTGTTCCGGATCTTCTTCGCCCAGACCACCGGCACCGACCTGGAGATCGTCATCGGGCTGCTGCAGGAATGGGCCTCGCTGTCCGCTCCGGTGGCCGATGAGGATCGCGCCCGGGACCTGCTGGAGCGACTGGTGAGCATCACCGAACGCCGCTTCCCGGTGATCGGAGATCTGGCGCGGTCGGTCCGGTTCGTCTGGTTCGACCAGGCCGCGGTCGACCGGGAACGCGAGCAGGTGCTGGCAGGCGTGGCCGATGAACTGGCCGCGCTCGCCGGCGCCGACCCCGAGAACAGTTCGGCCGGCAATGCGCGCCTGGCGGCGCTGGTTGCGATCCCGGAGGAGTTGGTCGGGTTCCTCCGGCCGCGCATCGATGCCGGGATCACGGCGTACGAACCCCTGACCGATGTGCTGGTACGCCGACACTACGGCGATCATGACCTGACCGACGTGGTCCACATTTCCGGCGATCCCGCCGCGGGCCTGTGGCCCCAGGTCCGCGCCGAATATCGCACCGAACCCCACGGCCAGTCGCGCGTGGTGTCCACCATCGGGAGGCGCGATGACCTGCTGGTGGGCAGCGTGCTGGACCTGTCGGTGACCAGCGAACTGTCCAACGACCACGGCAACGTGCTCGACCTGCACCTGGACTGGCCGGAGCCCCCCGCCGAGCCGGGCGCCGTGGCCGACGAGTTGCTGGCAGCGCTGACGCCGATGGAACTGACCGGTTTCGTCCGCCGCATCACCGTGTGTGTCGGCACCGCCGATGGCCGTCGCCCCCTGGTGTTTACGTTCCGCCACGCTGGCGGCGAGCTGAACGCCGGGTTGGTGGAGGACGAGCTGGTACGCGGCGTACACCCGATGGTGGCGCGCGGGCTGAACCTGTGGCGGCTTACGGAGTTCGAGCTGACCCGGTTGTCGGCACCCGGTGATGTCCTGCTGTACGAGGCGGTGGCCCGCTCCAACCCCGACGACCGTCGTCTGGTGGCGATGGCGCAGGTGCAGCAGATGTCGGTGGTACGCGATGCCGAGGGCACCGTCACCTCCCTGCCGCATGCCGAGCGTGCCGTGCTGCACTGTCTGGAGGCGATCCGCCGCACCCGCATCGCGCGGGGTCGGGCCGCATCCCAGATCGTCCGCAACCACGTGTGGATCACCGTGGTGCCCGTGTTGGACGCCGAAGTGGCCCAGCTGACCTCGCTGCAGGACAAGATCCGGCCGCTCACCGACGGCACCGGCATCGAGGAAGTGCTCGCCCAGGGGCGGGTGCGCGACGGCGCCGGCCAGATTCATCCGGCCGCGATCCGATTCCGTGCCCGGCCCGGCGGCGGCACTCGAGCCGACCTCATCGCTCGCCCGACCGAGGCCCTGCAGCCGGTCGACGGGTACGCCTCGAAGGTGGCGCGGGCCCAGCGGCGAGGACTGGCCTATCCGTACGAGTTGGTCGGTGCGCTCACGCGTGGCGGCGAGTTCACCGAGTACGACCTGGACGAGACGACCGGTCGACTCGAACCGGTCGAGCGGCCCTACGGCGAGAACACCGCCGGCATCATCGCCGCGGTCGTCACGACGCCCACTGAGTTGTATCCCGAGGGGATCCGACGGGTCGTCATCAGCGGTGACCCGACGATGGCGCTGGGAGCGTTGGCGGAGCCGGAATCACGCCGGGTCATCGCCGCCCTGGATCTGGCCGAGGAGCTTGGCGTACCACTGGAGTGGTACGCAGTCTCCAGCGGTGCCCGGGTGTCCATGGACAGCGGCACCGAGAACATGGACTGGGTCGCCGCAGCGCTCAAGCGGATCGTCGAATTCACCCAGGCTGGCCACGAGATCAACATCGTCGTCGCGGGCATCACCGTGGGTGCGCAGCCCTACTGGAATGCCGAAGCGACCATGCTGATGCACACCAAGGGCATCCTGGTGATGACCCCGGAGAGCGCCATGGTGCTGACCGGTAAGCAGTCCCTGGACTTCTCCGGTGGGGTGTCGGCCGAGGACAATCACGGCATCGGTGGCTACGACCGAGTGATGGGGCCCAACGGCCAGGCGCAGTACTGGGCGGCAGACCTGTCCGGCGCGATCGACGTGGTGCTGAGCCATTACGACCATTCCTGGATCGCTCCGGGTGAGACCGGTCCACGTCGAGCCGTGACCGCAGATCCGTGCGATCGCGATGTCAGTGACTTCCCGCACCAGGGGGACGAGTTCGCGACCGTGGGACAGATCTTTTCTGCGGAGCACAACCCGGACCGCAAGCGCCCCTTCGACATTCGTTCGGTGATGCGGGCGGTGGCCGACGCCGACCACGAGTTGCTGGAGCGGTGGGCAGGTCAGGCCGAGGCCGACACGGCCGTGGTGGCCGACACCCGGCTCGGCGGACACGCGGTGACGCTGATCGGCATCGAGTCCAAGCCCGTCAGCCGTCGTGGCTATCCGCCGACCGACGGCCCGGACACCTTCACAGCGGGCACCCTTTTCCCGCAGTCATCCAAGAAGGTCGCGCGCGCCATCAATGCGGCCTCGGGCAACAGGCCGGTCGTGGTGCTGGCGAATCTGTCCGGTTTCGACGGCTCCCCGGAATCGATGCGCAACCTGCAGCTCGAGTACGGTGCCGAGATCGGGCGCGCCATCGTCAACTTCGACGGTCCGGTCGTGTTCTGCGTGATCTCGCGCTATCACGGCGGCGCCTTCGTGGTGTTCTCCAAGCGTCTGAATCCGAATCTGGCCGTGTTGGCAGTCGAGGGCTCGTACGCCTCTGTGCTCGGTGGCGCACCGGCAGCGGCGGTGGTGTTCGCTGCCGAGGTCGCCAAGCGGGCCGCCCGGGACCCGCGCGTCTCGGAGTTGGAGCAGCGGATTCAGGCCACCCCCGAGGAGGAGCGTCCCGCGCTCACTCTCGAACTGGCCGAGCTGCGGGCCGGGCTGCGCGCGGAGAAGATCAGCGAGGTGGCCACCGAGTTCGATGCCATCCACAGCATCGAGCGGGCTGTGCAGGTCGGATCGGTGGACCGGGTCATCAGTGCCGCCCAGTTGCGGCCGGCGATCATCGGGGCGATCGAGGAAAAGCTGTCGCGCAGCCGGGAGGCCGGGGCGTAGTCTCTCCGGCGTGAATGAGCCCGAAGCTGGCCTCGACCTGGCGGGCGACGCCTCAAGCGAGGAGATCACCAACCCTGAGTCGGTCGACCGCAGTGTCCGGTCACCGCAGGATCGCTGGCGTACGTTTGGGCAGATTCTGGCCAACACGGCTGCCGCCAACATCACCACCAGCTTCCTGTGGTTTGCGGTGACGTTCTGGGTCTATCTCGAGACCCGAAATGTCATCGCAACCGGCTGGCTGGGCGGTGGCTACATGCTGCTGCTGGCCCTCACCTCGATCAGCTTCGGCACCTTCGTGGACCGCTATCGCAAGCTGACCGTGATGCGCTTCGCCGGCGGTTTCACACTCGTGATGTTCGCGCTGGCCGCAGTGGTGTACGCCATCACGCCGCCGGGCCAGCTCGGCGTGCTGACCGGCCCGTGGATGTGGTTGTTTGCCGGCTGCATCCTCATCGGCGCGATCGTGGAGAACATGCGCAACATCGCGCTGTCGACGACCGTCACGATCCTCATCGATCCGGACAAGCGCCCCAATGCCAACGGCCTCGTTGGCATGGTGCAAGGGATGGCGTTCATCGCGACCTCGGCCGTGTCAGGGCTTGCGGTGGGCCAGCTCGGCATCGGTTGGACCTTGGCCATCGCGATCGCCGTGAGCGCCGTGATCTTCTGCCACATGGTGACCCTGCGGATGCCCGAGGAACTGCAACCCGCGGCCAGCGATGCCCACGGCGCGTTCGACCTGATGGGGTCCTGGCGCGCGGTTGCGGCGATCTCCGGACTGTTCAGCCTGATCATCTTCTCCACCTTCAACAACTTCATTGGCGGCGCCTACATGGCGCTGCTGGATCCCTATGGACTGGAGATGTTCAGCGTCGAGGTCTGGGGCATCGTGTTCGCGGTGGCCGGCACCGGCTTCGTCGTCGGAGGCGCGCTGATCGGCAAGTTCGGTCTCGGCAAGAATCCGCTACGCACCATGTTGATGGCGGTGCTCGCGATGGCAGTCATCGGAGGCGTCTTCGTGCTGCGGGAGTGGGCGTGGCTCTTCATCGCGGGCATGTGGGCGTACATGGTCATCATCCCCGTGATTGAGGCCGGCGAGCAGAGTGTCATCCAGCGCGTGGTGCCCCTGGAACGCCAGGGCCGGGTCTTTGGCTTCGCCACCGCCTTCGAGGCGGGTGCGGCGCCGATCACATCCTTCCTGGTTGCTCCGATCGCGGAGTGGTTCATCATCCCGTGGGCGCGTACGCCCAACGGCGCCGCTGCCTTGGAGCCGCTGCTCGGCACCGGCAGCTCCCGCGGTATCGCCCTGATCTTTCTGGTCGCCTCGGCGATCCTGATCCTGGCTGCGGCACTGGCCTTCATCAGCCCGATCTATCGCCGACTCTCTGCCGAGTACGCCGAAGCCGCCCGGGGGGACCGGGAAGCGGAGGCCGCCGCCGGCTGAGCCTGGGGCCGGGGGCGTGCATTCTCGTCGACTCCATTGGACTCAGGGCCCGGAGTGGGGCATGGGGCGGCATCGAGTGGACGGATCTGCACAGGGATCGGGGCAACGGGGCCAAGTGGTCGATGCGCGGTGCGGCGCCGCAGGACCCGCGCAACCTCAGGATGCTGTAGTTGTGCAGGTGATTTCGGCCTGTCGACCTGCATATCTACAGCATCGCGTCGTTGTGCAGATGCGGCGGCCGGGGCGGCAGCTCACGATCGGTCACCCCGCTGGCTGCCCGCCCACCTCAGGCCCCTGTCGCGCCCCGAAGCGCTCCTGCGGAACGCCGGCGGGCGGCAACCGCCAGCGGTCACCCGATCGAGAGCTCAGTGACCTCGCCCGTCGACGGGGTGACGGCGTACACGAGATCGTGGGGTTGCCGGCGACCAAGCATCTGTTCGGGTGGTAGGCCGGCCAGCTGCCGGACCAGCATGCGGCCGATCATCTCGTGCGAGACAACCAATGGACGCAACCGGCCTGAGTGGCGAATCTCCTCGACTGCGCGGGCTGCACGTTCGTCGAGGTCGGCGTAGCTCTCGCCATCGGGGAACCGCCAGCGGTACTTGTCCTGCTCTCTGCTTGCACGCAGGCCCGGAAACGTAGCGTCGGCCTCACCCGCGGTCATGCCGGCCATCGCGCCATGGTGCATCTCGGCGAGATCGGCCAGCGTCGCCACCTCGATGCCGAGCGTGTCAGCGACGACCGCCGCTGTGTCCTGGGCCCGGCCAAGCGGGCTGGCAAAGATCGCATCAATGCGGAGTTCGACGGCGAACCGGGCAAGATCCTCGGCCGCTCGCCAGCCCGCAGGGGTGAGGGCTGAGTCAAGCTGGCCTTGCCACCGCTTCTCGAGGTTCCACTCGGTCTGCCCGTGTCGTGCGACGTATGTGACGGCGTTCGAACCCATCCCGCCAGTGAACCAGATCTCCGCCCACCACAGGTTGCGTCGTGGCGGTCAAGAGCCCGAGGCGTCACCGTCCAAGAGTGGGAGCAGATCGCGAAGGTCGCTGCACTCACGGACGATTTTTGCGCCATCCGGCGCCGGCCGACCATGTTCGTTGACCCAGGCGACGTCGATCTCGAGGGCGTTCGCGCCGGCAACGTCAGAACCCAGGGAGTCCCCCACATGGAGCACCTCGTGTGGGTCAAGTTCGAGCGCCCGGAGGCCAGCCTCGAAAAGCTCGGGGCGAGGTTTGTAGGAGCGGGCATCTTCGCTGGTCACGCTCAGGGGCAAGCGCAATCCGGTGTTGCGGATCGCTGTCTCCAGGTCGGCCCGGTCGATGTTGGAGACGACGCACACCGGGACCGGACATGAGGCGAGGAACTCGGCGGCTCCCGGGCGTAGCGCGGGCGACTGCCAGTATGCGAACTGATCGGCGGACAGTTCGACCGGATCGAGGCTGGCGCCGACGCGGGTGAGGACGATGGTCAGTGACTCGATCTCGAGTTCCCGCTGGGTGCGAAACGCGCCACCGTGTGAGGTCGCGAGAAGCCTGGCGAACTCCTGCCCCCAAGCCTGTGCCAGCGAAGCCCCCGAACACTCGGGCCGGTGCCGTTCGATCCGGCTGACGATGCTGCGAATCGCCGGACCATCCTCTTCCACCAGGGTCCCGTAGAAGTCCAACAGCAGCCCTCGATACTTCATGGATGCAGCATGCCAGAGCCGGTGCGAAACGCGTCTGAGTTCCTCCACCCCGGCAGTCGGGCCGCGCGGCAGAGGTGGCCAGCACCCCGAAACGCTCCCGAGGGAACGTCGTCGAGTCGGCTCGAGCCGAACCTGCACCTAGTAAGCCACCCATCCGCCCTGGCCTCCTGCGCCGTAAATGTGACGAAGTCTGCCCTCGCTGTAGTAGGCCACCTTCGCAGGGGCGAGGCTTTCCTCAAGCTCCGCTCGCAACGTCAGTCCGATGGCATCGAGTGCGTCGATCCTGTCAGCAACCTGTTGCCGTTCAACCTCGGTGAGCGGGATGATCGGCTGGTACGCGGCGTTCCACTCGAGGATCCGAGCACGCAGCCGATCCGGTATCTCGAGCTCCTCCAGTTCGAGCCCTTCATCGGCGTCCATGATGGACGGAGCAAGGTCGTCAGCCGAAAGGGTGAGGTACTTCATCGGGGCGATCCGGTTTCCGACGACGTCCAGTGGGCACTGTGGCGCATGGACCTAGTTTCCCACAGATTGACAGAGCAGCCTGGGGGTCGCTCGGGCGGCGCCCCAGGCGTTGCGCAACCTCAGGATGCTGTGGTTGTGCAGGTGATTTCGCCGATTCGACCTGCATCACTACAGCATCGCGTGGTCGCGCAGATTCGGCGGTCGCTGACTCCCAGGTCACCGTCAGACGCCACCGGTGCAAGCCGGCCAACCTTCAAGTAGAGGCTGTTGAACCCCCAGGCATTGCCGCGACAACGCCGACGGGCCGGCAGCCACAGCTGCCGGCCCGTCGGGCGTACGTCAGGCGGTCACTTCGTCAGCAGCGAGCGCAGCACGTACTGCAGGATGCCGCCGTTGGTGTAGTAGGACCGCTCGCCTGGGGTGTCGATGCGGACCACGGCGTCGAAGGTGATCGGCTCGCTGCCGTCCTTGGTCGCGGTGACCTTGACGGAGCTGATCATGCCGTCGTTGAGGCCCGTGACACCGCTGAAGGAGAAGGTCTCCTCACCGGTCAGGCCCAGCGATTCAGCACTCTCGCCCTCGGGGAACTGCAGCGGGAGGACGCCCATGCCGATCAGGTTGGAGCGGTGGATCCGCTCGTAGGACTCGGCGATGACGGCGCGTACGCCCAGCAGCGCGGTGCCCTTGGCCGCCCAGTCACGCGAGGAGCCGGAGCCGTACTCCTTGCCTGCCAGGACCACCAGCGGCGTACCGGCCTCGATGTAGTTGCGGCTGGCGTCATAGACCGTCGACACCGGAGCGTCGGCCTGGGTGAAGTCGCGGGTGAAGCCACCCTCGGTGCCCGGCGCCAGCTGGTTGCGCAGCCGGATGTTGGCGAAGGTGCCACGAATCATGACCTCGTGGTTGCCGCGCCGCGACCCGTAGGAGTTGAAGTCCAGCGGCTTCACCCCGTGCTCGGTCAGGTACTTGCCGGCCGGGCTGTCCAGCTTGATCGCACCAGCCGGGCTGATGTGGTCGGTGGTGACCGAGTCGCCGAGCTTGAGCAGGACCCGGGCGCCGTCGATGTCGGTGACCGGCTTCGGCTCGCGCTCCATGCCCTCGAAGTACGGAGGCTTGCGCACGTAGGTGGAGTCCTCACCCCAGGTGAAGGTGTCACCTTCTGGGGTGTCCAGCGAGGTCCACCGTTCGTCGCCGGCGAAGACGTCCTCGTAGCCACGGGTAAACATCTCAGAGTTGATCGCCTGGCCGATGACTTCGGCGATCTCGTTCTCGCTGGGCCAGATGTCGGCCAGGAAGACGTCCTTGCCGTCCTTGTCCTGCCCGATCGGATCGGACTCGAAGTCCAGGTCCATCCGGCCGGCAAGGGCGTACGCCACCACCAGCGGCGGGCTTGCGAGGTAGTTCATCTTCACGTCGGGGTTGATCCGACCCTCGAAGTTACGGTTGCCCGACAGCACCGACACGACCGCGAGGTCGTTGTTGTTGACGGCCTCGGAGACCTCGGGGATCAGCGGGCCGGAGTTGCCGATGCAGGTGGTGCAGCCGTAGCCGACCAGGTCGAAGTCCAGCTGCTGCAGGTAGGGCATCAGCCCGGACTTCTCGAAGTACTCGGTCACGACCTTCGACCCCGGTGCCAGGGTGGTCTTCACCCACGGCTTGCGCTCCAGGCCCTTCTCGACGGCGTTGCGGGCCAGCAGCGCAGCACCGATCATCACGCTCGGGTTGGAGGTGTTGGTGCACGACGTGATCGCCGCCAGCGCAACCGCGCCGTGGTCGATCTCGGCCTGCTTGCCGTCGATCGTGATGGTGGTCTTGTGCTCGGGACGAGCAGCGCGACCGGTCAGCTTGGTCGCGGCCTCGGAGATCCGGCCGGCGACGTTCTTGACGGTCTCGTTGGAGCGGACCTCGTCGATGGCGCCCTGGACCTGCGGGCTGTTGATCACCTTGTCGGCGGCATCTTGCAGCGCGTCGACGGCCTTGGTGCCCGCCTCGCTGATCGCATCCGCCGCCTTGCCGATGAACGCCGGGTAGCCGGGCTCGGCGCCCTCTTCCTCACCGGGCGCGCCGCTGGCCGGATCAGAGGCAGCCATCGACTCCTCCACCGTCTTGTCGTAGCCCTTGAGCTCCTCGGCGCTGACGTAGTTGCGCAGGTCGGAGTTGAACTGACGCTTGGCCTGCGACAGCAGGATGCGGTCCTGGGGACGCTTCGGGCCAGCGATGCTGGGGACGACGTCGCCCAGGTCCAGCTCGAGGTATTCCGAGTAGCGAGGCTCGTGGTCGTCGCAGTGCCACAGGCCCTGCGTCTTGGCGTACGCCTCGATGAGCGCGATCTGCTCCTCGCTGCGGCCGGTGAGGCGCAGATAGTCGGTGGTCTTGTCGTCGATCGGGAAGACGGCGATGGTCGAGCCGTACTCCGGGCTCATGTTGCCGATGGTGGCGCGGTTGGCCAGCGGCACCTCGGACACGCCCGGACCGTAGAACTCGACGAACTTGCCGACCACACCGTGCTCGCGCAGCATCTCGGTGATGGTGAGCACCAGGTCGGTGGCGGTGGTGCCCTCCGGCAGCTTGCCGGACAGCTTGAAGCCGACCACGCGCGGCACCAGCATCGACACGGGCTGGCCGAGCATGGCCGCCTCGGCCTCGATGCCGCCCACGCCCCAGCCGACCACACCCAGGCCGTTGACCATGGTCGTGTGCGAGTCGGTGCCCACACAGGTGTCGGGGTACGCCTGCAGCACACCGTTGACCTCGCGCGGGAAGATCACGCGCGCCAGGTGCTCGATGTTGACCTGGTGCACGATGCCGGTGCCCGGCGGGACGACCTTGAAGTCGTCGAAGGCGGTCTGGCCCCACCGCAGGAACTGGTAGCGCTCCTCGTTGCGGTGGTACTCGATCTCGACGTTGCGCTCGAACGCATCCGGCGTACCGAAGACGTCAGCGATGACGGAGTGGTCGATGACCAGCTCGGCCGGCGAGAGCGGATTGATCTTGGCGGCATCGCCACCGAGCTCGGCGACGGCCTCACGCATGGTGGCCAGGTCGACGACACAGGGCACACCGGTGAAGTCCTGCATGATCACGCGGGCCGGCGTGAACTGGATCTCGTGGGAGGGCTCAGCCTTGGCATCCCAGTTGCCCAGCGCGCGGATGTGGTCGGCGGTGATGTTGGCGCCGTCCTCGGTGCGGAGCAGGTTCTCCAGCAGCACCTTGAGGCTGAAGGGAAGGTCCTCGGCACCCTCCACCGCATCAAGCTTGAAGATTTCGTACGACGCGCCTGCCACATCCAATGTGGCCTTGGCGTCAAAGCTGTTGAGACTCATGGACACTCCCGACTCTGCTTTTATCTTGACATCAAGATACCACAGCGTTGTGATGCTGCGGTGACGGTCGCAGTCTCTCACCGCCCTGACATCACCGGCAGGTGAGGGTCCCCTTCCTTGGCCGTCGAGCCGAGCACACTACGGCGCCAGAATGGCCAATATTCACCGCGCCAGAATGGCCAATATTCACCGCGCCAGAATGGCCAATATTCACCGCGCCAGAATGGCGACGCACTCGATGTGGTGGGTCTGGGGAAACAGATCGAAGGCGCGGATCGAGGTCGGGGCGTAGCCCATCGCCTCGGCGTGGCGCAGGTCGCGGGCCAGCGCCGCCGGGTCGCAGGCGACATACGCGATCCGGCGCGGCCGCCGCGACGCGATCTGGCTGATGACGTTCTTGCCGGCGCCCGTACGCGGCGGGTCGAGCACGACCAGATCAGTCGACTTGGGCAGTCGGGCCAGCATCTTCTCCATGGAGCCGGCGGTGAAGCGTACGCCGGCGACATTGCGCTTGGCGTGTTCGACGGCGGCACGATTGCCCTCGACACCCCACATCTGTACGCCGGCATCGGCCAAGGCTGCGGCAAAGACACCGACCCCGCAGTAGAGATCGAAGCCCCGCTCCCCCGGGTTGGGCTCCAATCCGGCCAGCACGGCGGCGCTGAGCACCTCGACCGCTGCCGGATGGGCCTGCCAGAAACCTTGGGCATCCACCTCGAAGCGCCGCCCGAGCGCCTCCTCGGTGACCACGACATCCGATTCGTCGACCATCACCTCGGTGCCGGAAGCGGCCCGAACCAGATCGATGCTGCGCGGGGACCCGTCGGGCCAGCCGGGCAGGTCGATGTCGGTGCCGGCGATCTCGGGAGCAGCAGTCGCGCAGCCGCTGGTGGGCAGCGGCACCACGTCGTGGGAGCGGTGCCGGCGCATCCCCAACCCCGGGCCACCGGGCTGGGCCGGCTCAGTGGCCCAGTATCGCATCCGGCGCCGCCAGCCCCATCGCGGTTCAGGCGACTCCATGTGGCCATGCCACGTGATGCCGGCGAGTCGCTCCAACTGCTCTGCCACCACTGCCTGCTTCCAACGCCCCTGGCCAGCGGCGGAGACATGCTGCAGGTCACAACCACCGCAGCCGCCCGGCCCAGCGATGGGACACCGAGGCGTCACGCGGTCATCGGAGGGCTCCAGCACCTCAACCGCGTCGCCACGCCAGAACCTCGCCTGAGACACATCGGTGAGGCGGACGCGCACCAGTTCCCCGGGTAGCGCGTGGCGTACGAAGATCACCCGGCGCGTCTCCCCCTGCGGTAGCCGGGCCACCGCATGGCCGCCGTGGGCGACCGACTCGACTTGAACCGGACCGACCAGATCGCCGACGGCAGCCGCCGGGCTGGCGGTGTCGGCGGGCGCGGTCGAGTCGCTGGGGCTGCTGGTGGACATGGGGCGCACTGTACTCAGTGGCACGCCCCGGAGTAGCGTGACCGCACGGCACTTGCCACCAAGGGCGATCCGGACCGCTGCGTCGGCTGGACGCATGGGAATCGACAGGACCGGAGGGGTCGTGCACATCGTCATCATGGGCTGTGGCCGGCTCGGATCGATGCTGGCCATCGGCCTGGAGAAGCGTGGCCATTCCGTCGCCGTCATCGACCAGGACCCGGCCGCCTTCCGCCGGCTGCCGGACCACTTCCAGGGCGGGACGGTGGAGGGCATCGGCTTCGACCGTGACGTGCTGCGTCGGGCCGGCATCGAGCACGCGGATGGCTTCGCAGCGGTCTCCAGCGGCGACAACTCCAACATCCTTGCCGCCCGGGTGGTGCGCGAGGAGTTCCAGGTCGAGAACGTGGTGGCGCGGATCTATGACCAAGGTCGCGCCGAGGTCTACGAGCGGCTCGGCATCCCCACCGTTGCGACCATCCGGTGGGCGGCCCGGCAGGTGCTGCGGCGCCTGTTGCCCGAGGGGTCCGAACCGGTCTGGCGGGATCCGTCGGGCCAGGTCCGGCTGCTCCAGGTGCACGCCCATCCGGACTGGATCGGGGCCCGGATCAGCAAACTGCAGGAACGCTGCGGGGCGCCACTGCCCTTCATCCTGCGTGCCGGCACCGGCATGGTGCCGCACGCCGGCACCGTCTTCCAGGCCGGCGACCTGCTGTATGCAGCAGTCGAAAATGATCGGGTCGGCGAGGTCGAAACGATCCTCGGCAATCCGCCCAGCCACCGTCCCGAGGGACGTCAGAGTGAGGGACGCGCATGAGGGTCGTCATTGCCGGAGCGGGCAAAGCCGGTCGGTCGATCGCCCAGGAACTGCTCATCAGCGGGCACGACGTGCTGTTGGTGGACAAGGAGCCCGAGGCGATTCGACCTGAGGACGTGCCCGGGGCGACGTGGTTGCTGGCCGATGCCTGTGAGCTGTCCAGCTTGGAGGAGGCCGACTTGGAATCAGCCGACGTGGCGGTGGCGGCCACCGGCGATGACAAGGCCAACCTGGTGCATTCCCTGCTGGCGCGGTCGGAGTTCGGCGTGCCCCGCACGATCGCGCGGGTCAACCATCCGCGCAACGAATGGATGTTCACCGAAGCCTGGGGAGTGGACATGGCGGTCTCCACGCCACGGCTGATGTGTGCCTTGGTCGAGGAAGCCGTCACCGTTGGCGACCTGGTCCGACTGTTCACGTTCCAGCGCAGCGAGACCAGCCTGATGGAATTCACGCTGCCCGGCGACTCTCCCATCGTCGGCAGCTCGGTCGGTGACCTGGTGTTGCCGCGCGGGGCAGTCCTGGTGGCGGTGATCCGCAACGGCGTCGCCGCCGCCCCGGATCCCGAGCACCGATTCGGCCCCGCCGACGAGCTCGTGTTCCTGCTGTCGGAGCAGCAACACGAAGACCTGCGGGCGATGCTGGCGCCGGGCAACGAGGACTGACCGGCGGTCGGGGTCAGAGCAGGTCGTAGCGCGGGTTGTGAATGACCGGGCGGCCATCCAGTTCGCAGCGGAAGCCACGCACCCGCACCTTGGCACCGACCTCGATGCCAGGGATGGCATCGGGGGCCAGCCACACCAGGGTGAGCTGGCCGGTGCCGTCATCGAAGGCTGCCTCGAACTGGCCCGGTTCGATGCTGGTGCCGACGATCTGACCCGACAGGTCCACCCGGGAGCGGTCCTTGCTGGCGCCGACGGTGTCGTGTCGCCGCGACGTACGCGGCGCGCGGACACACTCGGCAGGGGCCGGAGCGGCGGGCTCGTCTGCGCCGCGCCGCCCCAGCCAACGAGTGAGGGGATTACCGGGCATGGCTGTGGGTCAGTTCCGCTCGACTGTCACGTCGTCGGGCAGCACGAACTCCAGCAGTTCACCGGGCGCCTTCGGGTCATCCCCGCGTCGCACGATGACGTTGTGGAAGCACTCGAGGAGCTCCTCAGGCGTACCTTCCTCCATCGCCGCCTTGCCCATGATGATGCCGCGCAGCACCCACCGGGGGCCGTGCACCAGCCAGGTCCGGGTCGGCACGATGACGTTCTTGCCCTCGGGCGTCCGCACCGGCAGCAGGCGCTTCAGCTCGGTGCCGAACGGCCCCTCGACCAGATTGGCCGACCCGCCCTGATTCTTGGCGTTGTTGATGAGTTCGTCGCGAATCTCGGTGATGTAGCCCCGGGCGCGTGGTGCCGCGTACGCCGACAGCTCCAGCACTGAGTCGTCGTGCATCACCATCGCGCGCTGGATCTGCTGGGTCTGCGGGTCGGCGTGCAACTGCAGCTTCATCCCCTCGAAGGGGGTGATGATCATGCCGCCGAAGTCCATCCGCTCGACCGGATCATTCTCCAGGTCGACCTCGGCGAAGTCGAAGGGGCCGTCCGCGCGCCAGTCCTGCTTGTCCAGCTCGTCGAAGTCGGGGTCATCGGAGTCGTCGTCCGCATCGGAGTCGTCGTCGGTGTCGTCCTCATCGGCGTCGTCCGCGTCGGCCTGGTCGAGGTCATCGTCCTCCTCGTCCTCGGCGTCGTCCTCATCGGCCTCGGTGTCAAGCACCTCGTCCTCGATCGGGTCCTCGTCGGACTTCTTCTTGCCACGCTTACGGCCGAAGATCACGTTGCGAACTCCTGTTGGATTGCGGTCAGGGGCGTCACGAGCACACGCGCGGCCCAATGTAGTCCCCCACGGTGCCGATCCTGCAACGCCGGCTCAGCCCGCGCTGGGCTGGTCGGGCCCGGCGGCCGCGATGCGGGTCAACGCCGAGGCCAGCTGCTGCGGATGCCGGGTGCTGACCACCCAGTAGGGATGGACATCGGCCGGGTCGGCCACCATCACCTTGACGGCCCGGGACGCCCACGGGCAGGTTGCCAGAAAGGCGCGTACGTCGCCGCCGGGGCCGAGCAGGTCCTTGCCCTGTGCCTCGTCGAGGGCTGTGGCCTGGCCCAGCCACGCCGGCTCCAGGAGGTTGCGGTTGACTCGGAATCCGTCAGTGTCGACGCGAATCCGGGGCGCCCAAGCCAGCAGCCCGGCGATGGTGAGGGTCACAACCGCGATGCCGGCGACGATCCCGACCGGGCCGGGCACGTACATGATGATGGCCAAGGCGAGCATCCCGCACAGGATCATGGCGATCACCCACCACGACACCGGAGGCACGACGACCTCCCGGTACGCCGGGGCCGGGCGACTGGGGCTGGTTGACGACGAAGGCTGGGTCGGGCTGTCCGTGCTCACCACGCCAGCCTAGGCGACCTGCGCGGTCGCCGCGTGAGGGTGGCTCTACGATGGCGGAGACGACATCACGACGCTCAACACGAAACCAACAGGTCAACGCCAACCGACCAACAGGTCAACAGAAGGAGTACCGATGGGACCCTCGCAACAGATTCTCTGGAAGATCTACGCCGGCGTGCTGGGTGCGTTGACGACGGTCGCGGTCAAGAAGGGCCTCGAGGCAGGCTGGAAGGCCGTCACCGGCGAGGAGCCGCCCGAGCCCAACGACCCTGAGACCCCGGCCTGGCAGGCCTTCACCTGGGCAGCAGCCAGCGGCGTCGGCATGGGCGTGGCACAGCTGCTGGTGCACCGCTTCACGGGCCGCCGCTGGCAGCGCAACATCGGCACCAAGGCGCCGGGCATCCAGAAGACCAAGCTGTGGATCTGAGGCGCTGAGCCGCACCAGCTGCGGCACCCGGAACACCAAACGTGGGCGAGCCCCGGCATCAGGCCGGGGCTCGCCCACGTTCAGCTTCGGTATCGGTGCGGCTGCGGTAGCAGCGCAGGCCCGGGTCAGGCGGCGCAGTCGACGCAGTAGCTCTGACCGTTCTTGGTCTCAGCGAGCTGGCTGCGGTTGCGGACCAGGAAACAGCCGAAGCAGGTGAACTCGTCCTCCTGACGGGGCAGCACGCGTACGGTCAGTTCTTCATTGGACAGGTCTGCGCCCGGCAGCTCGAAGGATTCGGCGGCCTCGGCCTCGTCCTCGTCGATCTTGCCCGAGTTCTGGTCGTTGCGGCGCGACTTGATCTCCTCGATCGAGTCCTCGCGCATCTCCTCGTCGGTCTTGCGTGGGGCGTCATAGTCAGTCGCCATGGTTCTCCTTGTCTGGCTGGCTGGTGTTGTCTGGCTGGGTGGTGCAAGCGTGGATCTCGTTCGGGTGGGGTCGTGCCGGTGACCAACTGAGTGGTCGGGGCCCATCACGGCCGGCTGTCGCTCCGCGAGCGCCTCCCTCTACGCGCGGAGCTGCGATACGACGGCTTTCTTCTACCACAGAAACGGACAGATGCCAATATCTGGCGGTCAATTCGGAAGAAATCGGCGGGGAGTCGGCTCGGACGGCGTCGGTCGCGCGAGCCTCCGGGGTGCGAGCGACATGGCGCGGTAGGTTACTGTTCGAACTTCGCAACCGGCGCAGACAGGGAAGGTTTCATGGACAGTGCACTGACGCCCCGTGAGATCCAGGCTCGGATCCGGGCGGGAGAGCCGGTGGCCGAGGTCGCCGAGGCCGCCGGTGTCAGCGTGGAGTCGCTTGCCGGTTTCGCCGGCCCGGTGTTGGCCGAACGGGCCCACATGGCATCAAACGCGCTGTCCTCGACCGTACGACGCAAGGGCGAGTCCTCTGGCCACCGCACCTTGGCTGCCGCCAGTGAGGACGTGCTGCGCGGAGCTGGACTCGATCCCGACTCAGTCGAATGGGACTCCTGGCGCGACCACAACCGTGCTTGGCATGTGACCGCGACCTACACCCGGGACGGCGACGAGGCCCGAGCGGTGTTCGACTTCGACCACCAGCGCCGCTTCAACGTCCCGGCCAACGACGCTGCCCGCTGGATCATCGGCGAGGTGGGGTCGGCTGCCGACGAACCGACGGTTGACCTGGCTCGGGAGACCGATGACGAGCTTGCGATCGTGCGGGTCGTCAACGACGAGGACGAGTCCGAGATTGACCCGGATCAGGCGTTGCCCGAACCGATGCTGGGCACCGGCCAGATCGAGCGGCCGGTCATCGAGGGCGATGTGGATGACGATTTCGAGGACTCGGTCGGCACCGCTGACTTCGAGGAGAACGAGGACGGCACCTACGAGATCATCCCGCCCAGCACCAGCGATCTGGACGTGCTCTACGACATGCTGGGTGGCTTCAACGAGGATTCGGTACGCATCTACGCCGGCCTGAGCGAACCGCCTGAGGGTGAGCCCCGCACGGAGCCGGTGGTACGCGAGCCCGACCCGGAACCGGCCGAGCCTGAGGCCCAGGACCAGCGAGGTCCGCTCGAACCCGAGCAGCCCGACCTGTGGGAGGGCGAAGAGGAGACGCCCGCCCCGGCCCCGGAGCCCAAGAGCTCCCGCAAGCGGGGCCGTCGCGCCTCGGTGCCGAGTTGGGACGAGATCATGTTCGGCTCACCGAAGCGCAAGAACTGAGCTACCTGACGGTCGGCTCAGCGCTGGATCACCACGAGCGGGACCTCCATCTCGTCCGGCGTCAACGATCCGTGGACGCCGACCAGCTCCCACTCCCCCGGCATCGTCACGGTGCCGACCACCTCGGCGGAACGCATCGCGACCAGCACGTCACCGATGCGGTCCGCCAGTGACCGATCCACCGGGCCGAACCAGTTCTCGGCGATGGCCTCCTCGCGGGTACGGATCCACGCGCGGTCGCCCCAGTGGTCCCGCCACCGCTGCGCCACAGCGCCCGGTTCCTGGCTGTACAGCTGCCGTAGCCGCAACTCCCCGCCCACCAGGTCGACCCCGGCGGCCAGGTCGGCCTGCTCCTCGAGCACGGTCAGCTCACCTGCGTCGATCATGCCGTGGTCGCCGGTGACGACCAGCGCGGTGCCGTTCGGCAACTGTGCGGCAACCTCGGCGACGAAGCCGTCGATGCGACGCAGCGTTGAGCGCCAAGCATCGGAGTCCACGCCGCTGCCGTGCCCGGTGTGGTCCAACATCCGTAGGTAGGCGTACGTCAGACTCCGGCTACTGCTACGGCTGGCGATCGAGACCCGTTCGGCAAACTCAGCGCTGTCGGACTCGTCCACGACCCCGTTGAGCCGGCCACCTCGCAGTGCGCAACCGGTCAATCCGCTGCCCTGGAAATGGGCGGGATTGACCACCTGACTGCGTACCCCTTGCTCGGCGAGCCGCTCGAAGACCGTCGGGCGAGCCTGCAGGTCAACCGCGCGCAGGCCGGGACGCCAGGTCAGTGCGTTGAGGATGCTGCCGTGGTGGCGGAAGGTGTAGCCGACGATCCCGTGCTGGCCCGGCGGCAGGCCGGTGCCCAACGAGGTCACCGACGTGGCAGTGGTGCTGGGGACACCGCTGGTCAAGGTACTGACGCGATGCCGGGCCAGGTGCGGCGCAAGATCGGTGTGGGCCTCCAACAGCCGACCACCCAGCCCGTCGACCAGCAGCACCACGTAACGGTCAGCTTCGGGCACGGCGCAGACGCCGGGAACGTCCGTCATGCTCGCGGTGCCGCCGAGCCGTTCCGCCACGGTGCTCATCAGGTTGGCCAACGTGGAGCGCTCCCACAGTGGGAGCACCATCGGGGGCAGCCCAGTCATGCGCGGGTGACGTGCTGCAGTTGCAGTCCCAGCGCCAGCAGCTTGTCAACCATCGAGCTGCCTTCGGCGGTGGCGCTGACCCGCACGGTCAGGTCATCACCGGCGGCGGAACCGGTGTAGCCGTGGTCGGCGGTGCAGTCCGGGTCGGCACAGGCGGCCGGCTCCAGGTCGATCCGGCGCATTCCGCCCCAGCCCACCGTCAGCCAGGCTTCGGAGACCAGCGGCTTGCGCGGGTCGTACTTCTCGGGGCTGGCCAGCATCCGACTCAACGCGACGTTGCGGATCTGGTGCAGCGGCACCGACTCGGTGGTGGTGGCAGCCTGCGGGTGCGGCGACGGCGGGTCGGCGGCGCGGGTCTCGTCGGTGTGACTGATCAGGAGCCGGGTCGCGGTGAGCGCCAGCACGGTGATGTGGCGGTGCAGACCGTCGTTGTCGAAAGTGGGTTCCTGTTGCAGCGCGTGAGCGAGGAGCTCCTCATCCCCGACGGTCTGCAGCAACGTGTCGGCGACTAGTTCGGGGAAGTACCCGCTGGCGGCGATGTCGGCGACCAACTGCTCTCGCATCGGGTCCGAGGACGGGTCGGTGGCGCGCTGAAAAGGAGTCACAGGCCGCAGCCTAGCTACTGCAGCGACCGGGACAGCGGATCGCGGCTGCCGGGCCGAGCGGTGAGCACGATCCGGGCGCCCATCACCTCGACTCCGTCGTGGGAGGCGATGCAGGGCGTCAGCAGGATCTCGGCGGCCTGGGGCAGGTCATCGGCCAGCTGCGCGACCCGGGTGATGAGGTCGGCGACGCCATCGGTGTCGACCGGAGGGGCCCCGAACCGACCGAACAGGGCCGGTGCACCCTTGAGGTCCCGCAGCATCGACTCGGCATCGGCGGTGGTCAGCGGAGGCACCCGATAGGCCAGGTCCCCCAACAGCTCCGAGGCGATGCCGGACAGCCCGATGCCCAGGACCGGTCCGTACGCGGGGTCCTCCACACTGGTGATCCGCACCGACACCCCGGGCTCACCCTGCTTCTGAACCACCGGGCCGGCCGCCACTTGGTCCTCGGGTCCGCCCAGACCGGCGCCGGCAACGCTGCGGCCCAACTCGGTCCATGCCTGGCGCACCTGCTCGGCACCGCTGATGTGGCGAAACACCGCGGTCAGGTCCGGGCTGGCGCGCAACGCCGGCTCGGTCGCCTTGATCACGGCGCTGGGCAGCGCCGCGGTCGCATCCAACGCCTCCTGCAAGGTGGCGACGGGGGTGCGGGGCACCAGCGTGATTCCGTACGCCGCCAGTAGTGCCGCCGTCCGGTCGGGGTCCAGCACGACCCGGGCCAGTGGGTCGTTGGCCTCGGCCAACGCCTCCTCCACGATGCCGCGGGCGGCTGCGGCACGACGGCCGAGCTCGGGCACCACGCCATGGTCGGCCGTCAGCCATTCTTGGTAGTCCGCGGCACGGGCCAACGCCTGCAACGCGTCGCCGTAGCCCTCGAACACCGGCAAGGTGCCGCTGCCATCGGGTGAGGAGGTCGGTCCCGCCACGGTGGTGAAGTCGACGAAGACGCCCAGGACCGGCTTCTCAGAGGTGCGCGCCAGCTCGCTCAGCGCGTCATGGAAGCCTTGCGCGGAATCGGAATAGACATCCACGTGGGCCGCGATCACCGCGTCGGTGTCCTCGCGTTCCAGACCGGCTCGGACGGCGGCGACCAAGTCGTCGGCGGTCGGCACCGACTGCGCCTCGACGCAGTCCAGGCCGGCCCGATGGGTGGCAAAGCTCGCCATCTGTCGCAGCAGGCTGGAGGAGTTGGCGTACGCCGCCACGCGCCGTCCCTGCGGCAGCGGTTGCCGGGTCAACACCTCGGCGACATCCAACATCTCGTCACGTCTGCGGCACACGATCACGCCGAGCTGGCGATAGATGGCGTCGATGGCATCCGGGGGTGCGGCCTGGGGGCCTTCCGGTTCCCCGATGCTGTGGTGTCGGGACCGGCTCGGAGCCAGCACCACCAGGGGTTTCGTGCGTGCCAGCCGGCGCGCGATCCGGGTGAACTTGCGCGGGTTACCGATCGAGTCCAGCGACAGCAGGCAGACCGTGGTGGCGGGGTCGTCGGACCAGTACTGCATCACGTCATTGACCGAGACGTCGGACAGCGGGCCGGTGGAGACGAAACTGGAGATCCCCAAGGATTGGGCCTCCAGCTTGCTCAGCAGCATCACCCCGATGGCGGTGGACTGGCAGAACACGCCCAGGGTCCCCGGTCGGGGCGACTGCAGCGGCGTCAGGTTGAGTCCGGTGCTGGTGTTGATGAGCCCCAGCGAGTTGGGGCCGACCGCCCGCAGCCCGTGGGAGCGGGCGAGTTCGATCAGTTGGGTGGCGGCGAGCTGGCCGGCGTCGCCGAGCACGACGATGCTGTGGGCACCGACCTCGGCACTGCGCCGCACCACCTCCTCGATGCTGTCGATTGCCGAGGAGATGACGACCTGGTCGATCTTGCCGGTCGCCTGGTCCAACGTGATGATCGAACCGGCGAAACCGGGCATGCTGCCGGTGACGGCGGAGCGGACCTGGTCGGGGGCCAGCACCGCGATCTGGTGCGGGGTGAGCACCCGGCGTACGGAGGCGGCTTCGGCGCGGTGCTCCCGTCGCAGCATCACGTTCGTGGAGGTTTCGGAGGGTTCGATGGGAAACTCCACCACCACCATGCCCTCCTCGTAGGAGCGCTTGACGTGATAGCCGGCGTCGGCGAAGACCGCGACCATGCGGCTGTTCTGCGGCAACACGTCGGCGACGAACCGTCCCACGCCGCGCTCCCGGGCGACCTGGGCGAGGTGCTCCAGCAGCAGCTGGCCCACTCCCCTGCCCTGTTGGTCGTCCTGGACCAGGAAGGCGACCTCAGCTTCCGCGCTGCCCGGGATCCGGTCATATCGGCCGACCGCGATCATCTCCGTACCGACGGTGAGAATCAACGCCACCCGTTCGTCGTGGTCGACGATGGTGAAGCGGTCCAGGTCAGCCTCACTCAGCACTGGCCGGGGCGCAAAGAACCGTAGGTACTTCGATTCGTCGGACACCCGGGCATAGAAGTCGACCAGTCGCTGTCGGTCGTCGGGCAGGATCGGACGCAGATGTGCGGTGCCGCCATCGCTGAGGACGACGTCGGTCTCCCACTCGGGCGGATAGGGGGCGCTGGCTGCCATGACCCAACCTTAGGCGAGTGCAATCCGGGGCTCTTGCTAGTGTTCGTCCTCGTGAGCAAACCGTTCATCGCAGCCCGCATCGAAGAACGATTCAACCGATTCGTGGAGCGCGTGCTGCGGCGAATGGGATGGGTCGACACCGTCATCGGCTATCGCGGGTACGCACACCGGGGCCGCGTCCGCATCCTGTGCCGGGTGGTGCTCCAACCAGCCGACATGACGACCGCTGTCGGCCTGGTCACCGAACGACTGCTGGCCCGGCGTGGTTTCCGTAACTTCCTCTCCGCCCCGATCGGGCACGGGGAGGTCCGCGTGACCGTCGGCGGCATCATCCGTTCGGTGCGAGCTGACCGAGGCGGCTACGTCGACGTGGCGCTGGCCGACATCGACCTGCCGGCAGGCGAGGCCGAGGCCGAGTTCGTCACCGCAGGGTCCAAGCCGGTCCGCGCCCCCATCACGGTGGTCGCCCCCGAGGTGACGATGGGACTGGTCTCCGACATCGACGACACCGTCATCTCGACATCGCTGCCGCGCCCCCTGATCGCGGCCTGGAACTCCTTCGTGGTCCACGAGAACGCCCGCCAGGCAGTGCCAGGGATGGCGGAGATGTACGCCGAGATGCTCCACGACCATGACGGCGCGCCGACGGTTTACGTCTCCACCGGCGCCTGGAACACCGCTGGCTTTCTGACCCGGTTCCTGCAGCACTACGGCTTTCCGTCCGGACCGCTGCTGCTCACCGACTGGGGCCCCACCCAGGCCGGCTGGTGGCGCAGCGGACCCGCTCACAAGCGGGCCTGCCTGCAGCGGCTGGCGGAGGACTTCCCCGGCATCCGGTGGGTGCTGGTCGGCGACGACGGGCAGCACGACCCTGCCCTGTACGGGGATTTCGCCAGCCAGCATCCCGACAAGGTCCGTGCCATCGCGCTGCGGGAACTGACCCCGACCGAGCAGGTGCTGGCACACGGGTCCCCGACTGCGTACGTTGATGCGGCCCGTGCCGATCACAGCCCGGTCCCGGTGGTCAAAGGTCCCGACGGCTTCCGAATCTGGGCAACGCTGAGCCGGGTGCTGGACCAGCGCCAGCGCTGAAAATCCCGCTGCGGCAACGGAAACCCTCGGCGTGGGAGGCCGGCGGACCGCGCTGGCTGGGATAGCCTGACGTGGCTTGATCGCCAGATCAGCGCAGGATTTTTCCTCAAGGCACTATCGATACACCCGACGTCAGGAGCAGCAGGTGGCGCGACGCGGCACTCCCGCCGAGGAGGACTTCGAGGAACGGATCGTCGACGTCGACGTGTCGTCGGAGATGGAGACCAGCTTCCTCGAGTACGCCTATTCGGTCATCTACTCCCGAGCGCTGCCCGACGCCCGCGACGGCCTCAAGCCGGTGCAGCGCCGGATTCTCTACACGATGGACGAGATGGGGATCCGACCGGACCGTGCCCACGTGAAGTGTGCGCGTGTGGTTGGCCAGGTGATGGGTCAGCTCCATCCCCATGGCGACAGTGCGATCTACGACGCCTTGGTGCGCCAGGCCCAACCCTGGGCGATGCGGTTGCCGCTGGTCGATGGACACGGCAACTTCGGATCCCCGGACTCGGTGCCCGCCGCCATGCGTTACACCGAATGTCGGATGGCACCGGCCGCCTCGGCCATGACCCAGGGGCTGGACGAGGACGCGGTCGACTTCCGTCCCAACTACGACGGCAAGGAGACCGAACCGGTCGTGCTGCCGTCGGCCTTCCCCAACCTGCTGGTCAACGGTTCCACCGGTATCGCGGTCGGAATGGCGACCAACCTGCCGCCGCACAACTTGGTGGAGGTGGTCGCCGCGCTGAAGCATCTGCTCAAGCATCCCGGCGCCAGCCTCGACACGATCATGCGCTACATGCCTGGGCCGGACCTGCCCACCGGCGGCACGATCGTCGGTCTGGACGGGATTCGGCAGGCGTACGAAACCGGTCGCGGTCGCTTCGTGATCCGCGCGGTGACCCGGATTGAGAAGGTCACCCCGCGCCGTCAGGGCATCGTGGTCACCGAACTGCCCTACGGCGTTGGCCCCGAAAAACTGATCGAACAGATCAAGGGGCAGGTCCAGGCCAAGCGACTCACCGGCATCGCCGACGTGAAGGACCTGACCGACCTCACCAACGGCACCCGGCTGGTGATCGAGGTCAAGAACGGCATCAACCCCGAGGCGCTGCTGCAGGAGCTCTACAAGCGCACCAGCCTGGAGGACGGCTTCTCGATCAACGCGGTCGCGCTGGTCGATGGCCAGCCCCGCACGCTCGGACTGCTGGAACTGTTGCAGGTCTACCTGGACCACCGGTTGTCGGTGACGTTGCGACAGACCAAGTTCCGGCTCGCCAAGGCGACCGATCGACTGCACTTGGTCGATGGACTGCTGATCGCGATCCTCGACATCGACGACGTCATCACGATCATCCGGCGCGCCGACGACGCCGCCGCCGCTCGCGCCCGGTTGATCGAAGCCTTCGAGCTGACCGAGATCCAGGCCAACTACATCCTCGACATGCAGCTGCGCCGGCTCACCAAATACTCCACCATCGAGTTGGAGACCGAACGCGACGAGCTGCAGCAGCAGATCAGGGCCCTGCAGGCGATCATCGATGATGACGACCTGCTGCGGGCCGCAGTCGGCGATGACCTCTCCGACGTGGCCAAGCGCTACGGCGACCCGCGGCGTACGGTGCTGCTCTCCAGCGCCGGCGTCTCGGCGACCTCGGAGCCCCTGGAGGTGCCCGACGGGCCGACCTGGGTGTTGCTGTCGAGCACCGGACTGGTGGCGCGTTGTGACTCCGCAGACCCGCTGGGGGAGGCCGGAAGCCGCAGTGACCATGACGTGTTGGTCTCGGCGGTGCGGACCACCGCACGCGGGGAGTACGCCGCGGTCACCAGCGCCGGTCGACTGATCCGTTGCCAGGCGATCGACCTGCCCACCGTGCCCGCGACCGCGCAGGCGCCGCACCTGTCCGGTGGCGTCCGGATCTCGGACCTGGTCACCCTCGACCCAGACGAGCAGGTGCTCTTCCTGTGCCGGCTCGACGAGGATTCCGCCGGGCTGGCGGTGGGCACCGCGCAGGGCGTGGTCAAGCGGGTCAATCCCGAGATGCTGGGCAACAACGAATGGGATGTGATTCGACTCGCCGACGGGGACCGGGTGGTCGGCGGCTGCGAACTGGTCGACGACTCCGCCGAGCTGTGCTTCGTGACCGCCGGTGGCAACCTGCTGCATTTC
The DNA here is from genome assembly GCF_002250565.1 of Parenemella sanctibonifatiensis. Taxonomy (GTDB): domain Bacteria; phylum Actinomycetota; class Actinomycetes; order Propionibacteriales; family Propionibacteriaceae; genus Parenemella; species Parenemella sanctibonifatiensis. The sequence goes on along the minus strand of NZ_NMVJ01000006.1, from coordinate 449,242 downwards.
GCAGCCGCGAGCGTACGCCCGCAGGGCCGCGCCGCCGGCGGCGTTGCCGGGATCAAGTTGGGCGCCGGTGACCGGGTGGTGTGGTTCGGTGCAGTGCCGCCGGGCGACAACCTCGTGGTGACGATCGCCGGCAGCGGTGATGCGCTGCCCGGCACCGAGTCCGGCAGCGTCAAGGTGAGCGACTTCGCTGACTTCCCCGCCAAGGGACGTGCCACTGGAGGCGTACGCTGTCATCGTTTCCTGCGCGGTGAGGACGAACTGCAGCGCGCCTGGGCCGGACCCGGCCCGGCGTTGGCAGCGGCCACCAGCGGCGCCCCGGTGGCGCTGCCCGAGGAGTTCGGCCGCCGCGACGGATCCGGTACGCCGCTGCCCCAGCCGGTGACCGGTCTCGGGTCGGGCACCCCCGACCTGCTTTCTCCCCTTCCGAAGGAGTCCTGATGGACAATGCATTCGCAGACCTGCTCGAGGCGAACGAGAAGTACGCCGCCACCTTCGAGGAAGGTGGGTTCGACGGCATCGCGCGCGCCGGCGTCGCCGTGATCACCTGCATGGACTCGCGGATCGAGCCGCTGCGAATGCTGGGACTCAACCTGGGCGACGCAAAGATCCTGCGTACGCCCGGCGGCCGGATCACCCCGGATGCCCTGACCGGCTGCATTTTGGGCACCCATGTGCTCGGCGTGGACCGGATCCTGGTGGTGCCGCACACCCGCTGCGCCATGGCCAGCGGTGACGACGAGGCGATCGCCAGCAAGGTCGAGGCCGAGACCGGCGTCAACATCCATGGCGCCCTGCTCGGCGCCAGCACCCGGCAGCGCGACGCCCTCCACTACGACGTCGAACTGCTGCGCTCCCACCCGCTGATCGGCAAGCGTGCCGTCGTGGGTGGCTTCATGTATGACGTCGACTCCGGCAAGCTCAACCCGATCGAGTGAGCCCCCGTCCGCGACTGCGCCGGGCGGGCGTGAGGCCGTCGGACCTGGTCCGCAGGTTGATCTATCCGGTGCCGGTCTGGTTGCCCCGTCGTGAGGAATCGATCGCGGCGCTGGCAGCCAGCACCACCACCGACAACGGCACCGTGGTGTTGCACCACCGGGCTCCGGAGGGTGCCGCGACAGTGACCTACCTGCACGGCAACGGCTCTGACCTCAGCACCATCGGGACCATCGCCCAGTTGCTGCGCGACAGCGGACTCGGCTTCGCGGCGTTCGAGTACCCGGGCTATGGCCCCCATGCCGGCGAGCCGCGCCAGGCAGCCATCCTGGCGGCGGCCCGGGACGGGTTGGCGCACCTGCGCGGCGCTGGCGTGAGTTTGCGGCGTACCGTCTTGGTCGGGGAATCGCTCGGCTCCTCGGTGGCCGCGCATCTCGCCGCCGAAGGCCAGTTGCGCTCCGAGGACGAGACCGGCCGCTTGGTCCTGATCTCGCCTTTCACCAACATGGCTGCGATGGTGCGCCGCTACACCCGGCTGGATCCGCGTGGGCTGGTGTCGGAACCGTGGGCCACCGATGTGACGGTCCGCTCCATCACCGAACCGACCCTGGTGATCCACGGCGCCAAGGACACCCTGGTGCCGCCCGCGATGAGCCGACGGCTGGCCGCCGAACTGCCGCGGGCGACCCGGATCGTCGTGCCGGACCGCAAACACGACAATCTGTGGGAGCCGCCGAGCGAGTGCCTGGCGGCTGTGGTCGACTTCGCGAGGTCAACTGACACCGAGGCGACCGAGGCATGAGTCGCCGATCGGCCGCCAGGTCGTGACGCTAGGGTGAGGCCAACGTTCAAAGGCTGAACGCACACCCAAGGAGCCCCCATCATGCGTCGACGCCCCTTCCTGTTCAGTCTCGGTGCCACCGTCGTGGCCCCCTCGGTCGGCGGTGCCGGCCTCCGATCAGCCGTCGCGCAGACCGGCGATGGCGCCTACGTTGCCCCGGTCACTGATCTCGGCGAGCCGGTCACCAAGCGTCAGACCCTCGCCAGCGCGATCGCCCCCACCCCGGAGGGCGTGCCGATGGCGTACTTCCTCGCCTCCGGCAACCCGAACCTGCCCGGCGAGTTTGCCGCGCTCAACCTGCGCACCGGCGAAACCGTCCTCAACGTGCGGATCACCGCCGATCCCAGCAGCCAGCGGGCGATGGACGTGTCTCCGCACGACCATGCCGTCTACTTCGCCACGTCCGAGGAGGGCCACCTCTATCGGCACCAGCCCGGTAGCGCCACGGTTGAGCACCTGGGTGTGCTGCCCGGAGCAGACCGGGCGTGGGGACTGACGGTGGGTGAAGACGGCACCGTCTGGATCGGGGCGTACCCCAGCGGCAAGCTCTATTCGCTCGACCCGGTCAGCCTCGAGGTGACCGACCATGGCCAGGCGATGGCCGGTGAGCAGTACATCGACGGTCTCGCCGCCGATGGCGACACCATCTGGATCGGCACCCAGTCGACGGCTCGACTGATCACCTTTGACCGCACCACCGGCGTCTTCACCGAGGTCGAGATGCCGGCCGAGCATTCCAGCACTGCGATCAGTTCGCTGGCGGTCCGCGGCGGCAAACTCTTCGTCGGCTCCACCCACCTGTGGGTCCGCGACCTGGCCAGCGGGACCTGGGACGGGGTGGTCGAGGGCGGTGCACCGAACGTCTCCCCCATCGACCCGCGCGACCCGGACGCGGTCTATCTGCGCCTCGACGGCGAGATCAAGCGGTACTCGTTGTCGACCGGTGAGGTCACCGGCACCGGCAACCGTCCCAATGCGGCCCCCGAGGCCTGGGGTTGGGCCGACCGGGACGGGACCGGTGAGCACCCGGTGTTGGCGATGACCTACTGGAACGGCGGGCGTACGTATGGCCTGAAGATCCACGACGGCGACGATTCCTTCTATCTGGTTCCTGATCTGGACGGTTCCGGAGCGCCACTGACCGCGCTGGGCTCCGACGTGGCCGGACGGGTGTACGCCGGCGCCTTCCTCAGTCCGCCCGGGATGGGTCGCTTCGACCCGGATGGTGACGGCACCATCGAGCTGCTGACCGGCACCAGCCAGGTCGAGGGCTTCGGCCGGTTCGGTGATGACCTGGTCTTCGGCCGCTACCCGCAGGGGTCGCTGCACCACTACGACGTCAGTGAACCATGGCAGTACGGCACCAACCCGGCACCGCGGGAGCTCGGCGATGGCCAGAGCCGGCCACAGACCTTCGTGGAGCTGGCCAGTCTGCCCGGCACCGTGGCGGTCGCGTCAGTGCCGGTGCCCGGCGCGCACGGTGGCGCGGTCTCGCTGTGGCAGCCCGACGCGAACACCCACACGGTGCACCGCAACATCATCGACCAGCAGACCCCGGTCGGCCTGGTGGAGCACGACGGTCTGCTGATCGGCAGTACCTCGATCGAAGGCGGCTACGGGATTGACCCGGTCACCGAGGCAGCGACGATCTTTGCCTGGGATCCGGTCGCGGAGGCGCTGGCCTGGTCCGAGACCATCGAGGGCGCCCGGGCAATCTCCGGTCTGGCCGTGGCCCTGGACGACCAGCGGCTGTGGGCAGTCGTCGATGGGCGCCGCGTGATCGAGTTTGATCTGACCGGGCGCATGATCCTGCGAACCGTCGTGGTCGACGAGGCGGCGGTCGTGCCCCGCTACGGTGACGACAACCGACTGCTGTTCGACCACGGGCGGCTCTTCGGATCTCTGGCCAACCGGCTGGTCATCATCGACCGGGTGACCGGGGCCGTGACCAGTCTGTACGGGTTGGACAGCGGTCGCGGTGACGGTGTCGACACGGTCAGCGAGCTGACTCAGGACGGTCACGGCGACCTGTACGTGATCGGGTCCAGCACCCGGTTGGTCCGCTACGCCCTGCCGCCGGCGGCGGACGTGGCGGTGCCCGCCGTCCGCACCGAGCCGGCCGGTCGCCGTGTCAGGCTCCACTTCAGCGCCGACACAGGCCGGATCGATGCCAGCGTGGCGGGCGGCGCGTGGACCGAACAGCGCAGCACCCGGCCGCTGCTGGTCGAGCCGGGTGCCACGGTCCGCTACCGCGCGATCGATGCGGCCTGGAACTCCTCGCCGGTGGGCGAGTTTCGGGCCTGAACCACGCTGGTCCTCGATTCGGACATCCGGTGCGCGCACTGCGTGCAGTCGATTGCCAGCAGGCCTCGAAATCCGGGGTCTTAGCGAATCGACTGCACGTGTTGCGCGCGAATCCGGTGATCAGCGCTCGACTGCCGCTTCCGTGAAGGTCGAGGTGTCGATGACGGCCCGGAAGAAGACCTCACCGTTGACGACCCGGTCGTAGGCCGCTTCGACCTCGGCGACGCCGATGGTCTCGACCTTGGCGCCGAACCCGTGCTCGGCGCAGAAGTCGAGCATCTCCTGGGTCTCGGCGATACCGCCGATGTTGGAGCCGGCGATCACCTTGCCGCCGCCGATGATCGAACCGAACGGCAGCGACTGCGGCGCGGGCGGCAGCCCCACGACCGCCATCACGCCGCGCGGCGCCAACAGCCGCAGGAAGCGGCGTAGGTCGATGTCGGCGCTGACGGTGTTGAGGATCAGGTCGAACTCTCCGCGATGGTGGTGGAAGAACCCTTCTTCGGTGGTCGCCAGGGTCCGGGTGGCGCCGAGGTCGATGGCTTGTTGTTCCTTCTTCAGGGTCCGGCTGAGGACGGTGACCTCGGCTCCCATCGCGGCGGCGATGCGCACGCCCATGTGGCCCAGTCCGCCCATGCCCAGAACGGCGACCTTCTTGGGGCGGCCGTTGACCTGCTCGCCGGCGCCCCACCGGGCCAACGGTGAGTAGGTCGTGATCCCGGCACACAGCAGCGGCGCGGCCTCCGCGAAGGACAGGGCATCGGGGATCCGGCAGACGAAGCGTTCGTTGATCGTCACCTTTTCGGCGTACCCACCCTGGGTGATGCTGCCATCGACGTCGGTGGAGTTGTAGGTGCCGACATTGCCCTGCAGGCAGGACTGTTCCTCCCCCGCCAGGCATTGCTCGCACTCACCACAGGAGTTGACCATGCAGCCGACGCCAACCCGATCGCCGACCTTCCATTGGGTCACCGCGGAGCCAACCGCCGAGACCACACCGGCGATCTCGTGGCCGACGGTGAGCGGGAAATGAGCCTCGCCCCACTCGTTGCGGATGGTGTGGATGTCGCTGTGGCAGATGCCGGCGGCGTGGATGTCGATCACGACATCGTCGGGACGCGGATCGCGTCGCTCGATCTCGACGACGCGGAACGGCGCGTCCGGGCCGGTCTTCTGCAGGGCCTTCACGGTGATGGGCATGGCAACTCCTCGAGCTTGGTCGTCCATGACGCTACACCGGTCGACCCAGTCCGCCGGCTGATCTCTCAGAGGCGGCTCGAGCCGCGGCCAGATCGGCCGCGGCTCGAGCGTCAACTGCAGTCGGAGCCTCAGCGGCGGCCCAACCAGGCTGCCGTGATTCCAGCGGCCAGCGCCATGCCGAACACAGGGATGCCCACCCAGGAACCGGTGTCCGGCAGCCCCGGACGGGTCGGGCCAGACGGTGCCGGCGTGCTCGGGGAAACCGAGGATGCCCCAGTGCTCGGCCCCCCAGTCGGATCAGGACTGGTCGGGTCAGGGCTGGTCGGGTCAGGGCTGGTCGGGTCAGGGCTCGATGGGGCCGCTGTGGTCGGAGCCGGCGTCTCTTCCCCCGCCAGTGCAATCTGGTAGAGGTGGGTGGAGGAGATCACGAAAACCTCGCCCGCCTCGGTGACCTCGAGTCGCTTGTACTCGATGCTGTCGTCGGTGGTCACGATCTCACCGGTGGCCGGATCCAGGACGTAGAGCTTGGACCCGTGGGTGCCATAGAGCAGCCCGTCGGCGGGGTTGTACTCCAACGCGGAGACCTTGCCCCAAGGTGAGATTGCGCCGAGGTCCTGCTCGACCACGGTGCTGACCTCACGGGACTCCATGTCCATCACCATCACGGTCCCCTTGGCGTCGGTGAAGTACATCTTCTTGTCCACCTCGGCCATCGTTCCGATCAGCGCGGTGTCGATCTCGTGCTGGTGCAGCACCGAGCCGTCGGCCGGATCCACGACAGCCACGCTGACGGGGCCGGGATCGGTCGGACTGCTGAGGCCGCCGCGGACATTCGAGCCGATGTAGAGCAGCCCGTCCGAGCCGAACTTCACTGAGGTGATCGACTGCTCACCCAGGATGTTGTCGTAGAACCGGTCGTCGCCTGCTGCATCGGTGATGACCAGCGAACCGCCCTTGTAGCCGTAGTCGGCGACCGCGCCGATGGCAACCAGACCGTCCTGGGCATCAATCGTCAACAGCCGATCGGTCTGGTTGGTGGTGTCACGCAGGCGGGCGTACTGACTCGGATTGTCTCCGTAGGACCACTCCTGGCTCACGTCGACCTTGTCGATGACGCCGCCGGGATAGCTGGTGATGAGCATCTGGTTGTCGCCGATGTTGACGAAGTCATCGGCCTGCTTGGGGCCCTCCAGCAGTCCCTTCTCGCCGCTGGCCGGATCGTAGGTCCCGATGGCGCCCGGGCCGAGGTAGGTGCCGATGTAGAGCTGGTTGTCCGGGCCCTCATGCAGCGAGTGAGCGGTCAGCACCAGCCCCTCGTGCTCAGTGGTGTGATGCGCGGTGGCGCCGGTGTCGAGGTTGTAGGTCCAGAACGTGCCGTCGTTGAGTGCGCCCAGCAGCACCGATTCCTCAACTCCGTCGTCGTTGGGGACCTGCAACTGCCGGATCCGGCTCGGGTTGGGCAGATCGGCCAGGTCGGTCGAGCCGAAGTCGGTCGGCTCGATCGAACAATCCGACGGGTCGAAGCTGAAGATCCCCTCGCTGGTCCGGAAGTACGCCACCCCGTTCTCGTCGGGGTCGGTGAAGGGGTAGTTGCCTGCCGTGATCGGCAGCGCGTCCTCACAGATGAACGACTGGGTGGAGTGCTGCCACAGCAAGGTGTTGGTGGTGACCGAGGAATTCGCCTTGGAGAAGGACATGGCGATCAGGTCGTCGGTGAGCTTGCGGAAGTCGTAGAAGTACTGCAATGACTCGTACTTCTCCGGGATCTCGATCGGGGTGACCTCCCCGGAGTTGGCGTCGACCTGCATCAGGTGGCCCTCGCCCAGGGCGGAGCCGCCGTAGAGGGTGTCATCGATCCGCTCGAAGCCCCAGATGTAGGAGTCGTTGGAGCCGTCGGGAACGACGGTGCCGTAGTCCTCGAGCAGCTCGCCGGTCTCGGTGTCGATCGCCCACATTTTGGCGTTCGGGTAGGTGCTGCCGTAGAGGACCGACTCGTCGTCGCTCAGCTTCACCCGCCGGATCACTGACTCGCCCGCCGGGCTGGTGGCCACGATCCGATCGGTGCTGGTGGCGGGGTCGTAATGGTGGATCGTCGATCCCTTGCCGTCGCGGGTGACCCACCACAGCGAACCGTCCGAGGCCACCGTCGTGCTGGCGGCGAGGAAGCGCTCTTCCTCGTCGACAACCGAGTCGAGCAACTCACCGGTGTCGGCATTGAGCACGAACAAGACCGCGGGCTCGGCATTGTTGAGCAGATACATGATGGGTGTGCCGTCAGGCAGCACTGCGGCATTGGCGCTGCGGACGTTGGCGCCGAGCGCAGCGGTACCAAGATCGGTGATCTCCACTGTCGGTTCGGTCTGCTGAGCAGGTGCCGGCGCCGCCGACACTCCGGTCAGCACCAAAGCTGCGGCCGCAGCCGCCGCCAGGGGTGTTCTCCATCGCATGGGTGTTCCTTCGGGGTGGGGTGCACCCGACAGCGCAGTCGGGCCAGGACCACGATCATCACGCCATCAATGGCGCAGAAAACGATTGCGGTCCTGACCGGGAGTCTGCCACAACCAGGATCACCTCACCAGTAGCACCCGAATCCGGGACGTGTTGCCAGCCTCTTCCACGGCCCGAAACCGTAGCCCCTTACGCTCTCAGGCGTCGATGCGCTCGCTGTCCAGTGCGTACGCGCCGGCGACGATGAAGTCCTTGCGGGCGCCGACCTCGTTGCCCATCAGCATCTCGAAGGTCTGTTCCGCCGCGGCCGCGTCGTCCACGGTGATCCGCCGCAGCTGGCGGTGCCGCGGATCCATCGTGGTCTCCTTCAGCTGGTCCGCATCCATCTCGCCCAGACCCTTGTAGCGCTGCGGCTCCTTGAACTTCTGGCCGCGCTTGGTCAGCTGTGCCAGCGTGCGCTGATATTCGGACTCCGAGTAGGTGTAGAGGTATTTGTCCTGGCCCTTGCGGGGGTTGGTCAGTTCGAAGCGGTGCAGTGGCGGCACCGCGGTGAACACCCGGCCGGCTTCCACCATCGGCCGCATGTATCGGAAGAACAGCGTCGCCAACAGGCAGCGGATGTGGGCACCGTCGGAGTCGGCGTCGGCCATGAAGATGACCCGGCCGTAACGGGCCGCATCCAGGTCGAAGGACTTCCCCACGCCCGCACCGACCACCTGGATGATGGCGGCGCACTCGACGTTCTTGAGCATGTCGCCCGCGGAAGCCTTCTGCACGTTGAGGATCTTGCCCCGGATCGGGAAGAGGGCCTGAAACTCCGAGCTCCGGGCCAGCTTGGCGGTGCCGAGAGCCGAATCGCCCTCCACGATGAACAGTTCGGTACGCTCCGCGTCCGCGGCCCGACAGTCCGCCAGCTTCGGCGGCAACGAGGAGGATTCCAGGGCATTCTTGCGGCGCTGCGCATCGCGCTGGGCCCGAGCATGGACGCGGGCACGGGAAGCGCCGATGACCTTCTCCATCACCAGCCGGGCCTGGCTGCGGACCGCGGGCTTGGTGGAGGTCAGGAACTCCCCCAGCTCCCGCTCGACAATCCGGGCCACGATCCGGGTGGCCGGTGGCGTGCCGAGCACCTCCTTGGTCTGACCCTCGAACTGCGGTTCGGGCAGGCGTACGGTCACCACCGCGGCGATGCCTTCCAGGGCATCCTCCTTGAGGATCTCCTCACCGGACTTCATCAGCCGGGTGCCTTCCATCGACTTCGTCAACGCCCGGGTGAGACCCCGCTGGAAGCCCTGCAGGTGGGTGCCGCCCTTGGGAGTGGCGATGATGTTGACGAAGGACCGCTCGACGGTGTCGTAGGAGTTGTTCCACCGCACCGCGATGTCGACCTCCAGAGTCCGTTCGACGTCGGTCGGGGTCATCGCCCCGGCCTCGTCCAGCATCGGCACCGTCTCGGTGAAGGTCTCGCTGCCCTGCAGGCGTACGACATCACAGATCGGTTCACCGGCGGAGAGAAACTCGCAGAACTCCGAGATGCCCCCGTCATGGCGGAAGTCCTCGACCAGTCGTTCCTCGGTGCGGTTGTCCTCGATGCGCAGCGTCAGCCCGGGCACCAGGAACGAGGTCTGCCGCAGCCGGCCCAGCAGCGGTTCGATCGCCAACTCGGCGTCCTTGAGGAAGATCGAGCGGTCAGGCCAGTAGCAGACTCGGGTGCCGGTGACACCCCGTTTGACCTTGCCGACGGTCCGCAGGCCGCTGCCGGGAGTGAACTCCGCATCTGGTCCGTCACCGTCAAAGGTGCCCGGCACGCCGCGTCGGAACGACATCGCCCAGGTCTTGCCGCCGCGGTCCACCTCGACATCGAGCCGGGAGGCCAGCGCGTTGACCACCGATGCTCCGACGCCGTGCAGTCCGCCAGTGGCGTTGTAGGAGCCGGCCCCGAACTTGCCGCCGGCGTGAAGCTTGGTGAAGACCACCTCGACACCGGTCAGACCGGTCCGCGGTTCGGTGTCGACCGGGATGCCAGCGCCATGGTCGGCCACCGCAATCGAGCCGTCCGATCCCAGCGTCACCGAGATCTGGTCGCCGCTGCCGGCGAGCGCCTCGTCGACAGAGTTGTCGATGATCTCCCACAGGCAGTGCATCAGCCCCTTGGTGTCGGTGGACCCGATGTACATCGCGGGTCGCTTCCGCACCGCCTCCAGGCCCTCGAGCACGAGCAGGTGCCGAGCCTCGTAGTCACGTCCCTCAGGGTTCTGTTTGCTGGCCACCCGGCGAGATTAGCCCACCCCACCGACAGATTCCGGGAAGACGATGCCGCCCCGAGGGCAGTGATCGAATTGGAATGAGGCACACCGTGAAATCAGTCCGAACTTCCCCACTCCCCTAGTACGGTGGGGACCAGGTCAGGGAGCTCAGGCCGCGGGAACAAACTCCGGTGGGGGTTCGTTGACCAGACAGAAGCCCGGTGTGACCTCCCGGTCCGCACCAGGCGGCCCACCTCAGGGCATGAAGGAAGTCAGCCCGCCATGGGCCATCAAGGAAGGGCGGCCCGTCAGGGCCTCTAAAGAAGGGAAGGCCTCGTGACCACTCAGGTTGTCGAAGAACTCACTGCCGCAGACCGCTGCGATCGCTGTGGTGCACAGGCCTACATGCGCGTACGCCTCGAATCCGGCGGCGAACTCATGTTCTGTGCCCACCACGCCCGCGCCCACAGCGACAAGCTCAAGCAGGTCGCCATCGACGTTCACGACGAGACCGCGCGACTCAGCAACTGATTCACGCGAGCAACTGATCTCGCTCGACATGGCAACTGGCCGGGTCCCCCACGGGGCCCGGCCAGTTGCGTGTCCGCCTGCGACTCAGTCCTCGACCTCGCCGCGGATGATCGTCGGGTCGCCGTCTTCGCTGCCCCGGTCCTCCTGCGTGCCCTGGTCGGTCTCGGCATCGGGCTCGACGCTGCCCTCGACTACCGTGTGACGTTGAGTCGTACGCATCCGCACGCCCGTCATGCCGGAGGCGTCGGCCTTCTTCTGCGCCCATCGGCTGAACTGCCGGCCGATCCACGGGCGTACGCCGGGCAGCAGCATCACCAGTCCAGCCACGTCGGTGACCGGTCCCGGGATCGCGATCAGGATGCCGGCCACCACCGCCAAGGACTTGCGCGACAGCGTGGCGCCCTGGGGTTCGCGGCGTTCGGCCATCGCGGTCCGTAGTTCCTCGAAGGCGCCATGTCCGGCCAGTCGCGCGATCGTGATGCCGAGCACGACCGCAACCAGCACGTACAACCCGACCCAGAGGCCGAATTCGACCGTCCCCCAGACCAGCAGGATCAGCTCGATCACCGGCAGGAAGAACACCAGGATCGGCACCAGGCCAAAACCGGAGGGGCGCGAGCTTGCCGTCCGCGGACGACCCGAGGCTGCCCCGGACGGAGCAGCCTCGGGACCGGGCAGCGATGAACTCATGAGCGACTCAGGCGTGGGCGGTCTGGCCCCCGCCGAGGCGGTTGGCGATCGCGGAGACGGCCTTGCCGGCCAACTCCTTGCCCTGGTTGAAGCGGTGCTTGGCGCCCCAGCCGGCCACCCGGAAGGCGGCCTCCACGACGATCTTGTTCGACATCTTGGAGTTGCCGCGCTCACGCTCGATGAACTCGATCGGCACCTCCACGACCTTGAGGCCGGCCTGGATGGTGCGCCAGGTCAGGTCGACCTGGAAGCAGTAACCGGCCGACGCGATCGCGTCGATGTCGATGGCTTCGAGGGTGCCGGCCTTGAATGCGTTGTAGCCGCCGGTTGGGTCCTTGATGTCGATGCCGAGCCAGACCCGGGTCCACAGGCTGCCGCCGCGGGAGATGAACTCGCGATACTTGGGCCAGTTGACCACCGAACCGCCCTTGACCCAGCGGGAACCCTTGACCATGTCGGCCCGACGCAGCGCGGCGAGCAGCAACGGGAGCTGCTCGGGCTGGTGCGAACCGTCGGCGTCGCACTCGACCAACACGGTGAAGCCGTTGTCCAGACCCCAGTGGAATCCGTCAACATAAGCAGCGCCGAGGCCCTGCTTGCCGGGCCGGTGCTTGACGTGGACGTGGTCGTCCTCGGCTGCCATCTTGTCGGCCAGCTCACCGGTGCCGTCGGGAGAGTTGTCATCGGCCACGAGGACATGGGCTTGGGGCACTGCGGCGCGGACGCGGGAGACAATCGGCTCGATGTTCTCCAACTCGTTGTACGTGGGGATGATCACCAAGACTTTCTCGGTGTCCGCAGTACCCGTGGGGTCTGCCATGGAGGGGCCTCCTGATCGATGGTCGCCGACAGTACGGCGGGGGTCTGGACAAGGCTAGCCGACGACACCAGAAGGTCGTCACGGCGCGGCGAACTCACCCGGCCCGACATCGCCTGCCAGCCACGGATCAAGGGTGTACGCCAGCCGCCCCCGGACCATCGTCGCGACACAGGCAGGCAGCGGATCATCCGGATCGAGCCGGGGCAACCCCTCGGCGTCCAACGGGGTTGGTACCGGCAGGTCCCAGGCCGCCAGGGTCGCCGGGGCACCGACCTCGATCACACCGGAGGCGTCGTCGCCGCCGGCACGATACCCCTGCCGGGTCGCAGCATCGACTGCCGTCGCGACACTCAACCCGTGTCCCGGCACAGCAGTGTGGACGGCGGCAGCCACCATCGACCAGGACGAGAACGGAGTCACCGGCGCATCGGAGCTGAGCGCCAAACGTACCCCGGCATCGGCCAGCCCGCTGAATGGATTCATCTGGGTGTAGCGCTCCCCCAGTCGCTGTTCGTACAGTCGTCCCGGTGCCCCCCAGGCGTGGTCGAACAGCGGCTGCACCACCGCATACACACCCCAGTCGGCAAGTTCGGCGGCCAGCTCGAGGTCGATCATCTCGACATGTTCCAACCGGTGCCGGCAGGCACGCACTGCCGCGATCCCGCACGCTTCGACGGCGGCTCGAATCGCACCGACCGCGATGTCGATGCCGGCATCACCGATGCAGTGGAAGCCGGCCTGGACGCCGGCCCGGGTGCAGGCGATGACGTGTGCGGCGGCCTCGGGCAGGTCACGGTAGCGGGTTCCACGGTGGGAGGCATCGGCGTACGGCTCCCGCAACCATGCGGTCCGCGAACCCATGGTGCCGTCGATGTCGAGGTCACCGGCGAGTCCGGCCAGGCCCAGCTGATGCACCAGGGACAAGCTGTCGGCATCAGCGTCGGCGCCCCAGTAGCGGATGACGTCCACACCGAGCTCCTCGCCGGCCTGACCGACCAGCGCCAGGTCTCCCAGCGGTCCCAGCTGTGGGGTGCCGCACTCGTGCACGGTGCCGATGCCGTACTGCAGTGCGGTGCGCAGTGCGGTCCGCGCGTGCCCCAACCGTTCAGAGGCCGAATACAGCGAGGACAGCACCTGCCGGCAGGCATCGTGGGCGTCGCGCAACACGAAACCGTCCTCGTGCCAGCCGTCCAGCTCGCGCAGGCCCGGCACCCGCTTGGCCAGCGCGGTCGAGACCACGGCCGAATGGCAGTCGGTGCGTTCCAGCAGGACCATTGTTGCGGGCGCGGCCCGGTCCAATGCAGCCCGGGTGGGACGACCGTCGGGCCAGGCGCTGTCGTCCCACCCCTGCCCGGTCAGCAGCACACCCGGGTGACGCTGAGCGGTACGCGCGATGATGTCCAACAGCACCGCGGCCGACGGCATCGCAGCCAGGTCGAGACTGGTCATCGCCTCACCGGCGGTGCAGGCATGCACGTGGGCGTCAACGAAGGCCGGCGTCAGCCAGGCGCCGCGGAGGTCAATCCGCTTCCCGGACCAGCTGGCGGCGTCGTCGTCGGTGCCGATGGCAACGATCCGACCGTGCTGCACCGCCACCGCGGTGGCGCCCGAATACTGCTGGGACCTGACCTGGCCGCCGTGGAGGATCTGGGGTGTCGGATCGGTGTGCATCCGGCAATCCTGCCCGACCGAGGCAGCCACCCGCGTCCGGTCCGGGACCGGAGCCATGTCGTACGCTCCTGCCGTGCGTCTCATGCTGCTCGACACCGCGTCACTGTACTTCCGCGCCTTCTACGGCCTGCCGGATTCGTTGCGGACCCCGGACGGGCAGCAGGTCAACGCGGTACGCGGGCTGCTGGACTTCATTGCCCGGTTTGTCGACGAGTACGCCCCGACCCACCTGGTCTGCTGCTGGGACGACAACTGGCGCCCGAGCTGGCGGGTGGCGCTGCTGCCCTCGTACAAGACCCACCGAGTCGCCGAGGTGACCGAGGTGCCCGGCGAGATCGTCGCCGAGGCGACCCCGAACGGTCTCGAGCACCAGGTGCCGTGGATCCGTGAGGTGTTGGCGGCGGTCGGCATTCCGGTGCTGGGCACCCCCGACCACGAGGCCGATGACGTCATCGGCACGCTGGCCACCCGTGGGGCTGCTGCCGGCGGCAGCGTCGACGTGGTGACAGGTGACCGCGACCTCTTCCAGCTCGTCGCCGACCAGATCCGGGTCCTCTACGTGGCTCGTGGCGTCGCCAAGCACGAACGGGTCGACGACGAGTGGCTGGCCGCCAAGTACGGCGTCATCGGCGCCCAGTATGTCGACCTGGCCGTGATGCGTGGCGATCCCAGTGACGGCATCCCGGGTGTCAGTGGCATCGGCGAGAAGGGTGCGGCCGGGCTGCTGGCGCAGTACGGCACCCTCGACGAGATCATCGCCGCGGCCGCCGACGGCCGGATCCGTGGCGCCAAGGCCGCGCATCTGGCGGCCGCCCAGTCCTATCTGGACGTCGCGCCCGAGGTGGTGCGCGTACGCCGGGACCTGCCCGTCGACCCGGACTGGGACGAGCTGGCCCTGCCGGCCGCACCCGAGGGTGCCGAGTGGGACGCGCTGGTGGAACGCCTCGGTCTGGGTGGATCGGCGCAGCGATTGGCCGCCGCGCTGGCGGCGCAGGGCTGAGAGCGATGCCACCCGCGATTGGCCCGCGCCTGTCCAGCAGGGCACTGCTGTTTGATGCCGACGGTCGGCTCGTGTTGATCAGGCGGCGGCGCCCGGGATCGCCGAGCTACCTCACCACACCGGGCGGCGGCCAGGAGGCTGGCGAGACACCGCAACAGGCGGTTGCGCGTGAGTGTGCCGAGGAGCTCGGCGCGTCGATCACTGTTGGCGAGGTGGTGTACGTGTCCTACACAGCTGGCGACCACCCCAGCGTGCAGCGCTTCTACCTCGCTCGGCTCGACAGCATCGATCCGACCACCCGGACGGGCCACGAGTTCAGCGAGCCCTGGCGCGGCAGCTATGAAACAGTGCGCGTGGACAGCGACGACGCAGAAGCTCTCGCCACCCTGCGTCCGAGCGAGCTTGTCACCGTGCTGACGGGCTATGGCCCTTATCTGGCGGAGCAGGCGGCCTCGTTGACGTGAGGGTCAACCGTCCAGGGCCGCGTCAGGGCAGCCGATCGATCTTCGGCTGGAGCCGTTGGGCGAGCTCTGCCGGGACTGCGTAGTAGACCTGCGGGCCGAACGCACCGTCGATGTAGAGCACATCCCCCAGGAAGCGCACGGTCATCGTGTTTCCCCACGGATCCGCCAGGGTGATGCGGACCGGCCGGAACTCCTCCAGGTGCGGTCGATCAGCCTCTTGCGACGACTCGAGCGGCTCGCCGCCAAGCACGTCCGCGACCGCTGCGACCTCGCTGGCACGGAGCTCGAGACTCTCGGGAGCACCAGGCGCCAAGCAGATGCTGGCGACGCGGAGATCAGCCGGTCGCGGGGCGATGAGGGTGGCCCAAGTCTCCCCGCACGGGGCAACCGTGGCGGGATCGTCCGGGGCATGCTGGCCCGACTGCCACAGCTCGGTGAGCGTCGCCATCCACGGTGTGACCTCATAGCGGGGCGCCCGATCCGGGTCGGTGCCGAGCTGCGCGGTCGGGCAGCCGCCCAAATCCACCGTCACCGGCACCAGGGCTCCGTCGGCGTACTCGTGGAGGATAACGTAGCTCGGCCCCGCCATGGCGAGGCAGCCGTAGCGGTTCTCCGTGGGGAGTGCGCCGTACGCCGTGACGGCGGCGTCAATCTCGGCCTCCAGTGGATGGCTGGATGGCAGCATCGATTGCTCCGGGCCGTCAGGGATGCAGATCCAGGCGCCCCCTGGGACAGCGTCTCGGGCGTCGTCCCAAGCTGGTCGCAGACGGCTGGGTTGCTGGCAGTCGGCGTGCGGACCTCAGGGTCCGGCAACCTGCCCAGAAACCACCAGACCAGCGCGCCGGCGACCAGCACGACGCCGGTAACGGCCAGCACCGCCAAAGGTCATCGGCGTTTCGTGGCCGGCTTGGACTGTGTCATGGTTCGGCGCTCTTCTTCGAGATGGAACAAATCTGACCGTCACAGAACCGAGCCGACCCTCACGCGCGGACACCAGCGCCGAGCACCTAAGCTCGCCTGCATGACTGACATCAAGCCCCGTAGCCGACAGGTCACCGACGGACTGGGAGCCACCGTGTCGCGCGGCATGTTGCGCGCGGTCGGCATGGGCGACGAGGACTGGGACAAGCCCCAGATCGGCATCGCAAGCTCGTGGAACGAGATCACGCCGTGCAACCTGTCGCTGGACCGGCTGGCACAGGCCGCCAAGGAAGGCGTCCACGCCGGCGGCGGCTATCCGCTGCAGTTCGGGACCATTTCCGTCTCCGACGGCATCTCCATGGGCCACGACGGCATGCACTACTCGCTGGTGTCGCGCGACATCATCGCGGACTCGGTCGAGACGGTGATGTCCGCCGAGCGACTCGACGGCTCGGTGCTGCTGGCCGGCTGTGACAAGTCGCTGCCCGGCATGCTGATGGCAGCAGCCCGGCTCGATCTGGCCAGTGTGTTCGTGTACGCCGGCACCATCATGCCCGGGCGGGTCTCGCTGTCCGACGGTGAAGAACGCGATGTCACCATCATTGATGGCTTCGAGGCGATCGGCGCCTGCGCCCGCGGCCTGATGAGCCAAGAGGATGTCGGCCGGATCGAGCGGGCGATCTGCCCCGGCGAGGGCGCTTGCGGCGGCTACTACACCGCCAACACCATGTCGACGGTCGCGGAAGCGATCGGCATGTCGATTCCCGGCTCCGCGACGCCGCCGTCGGCCGACCGACGCCGCGATGCGGACGCCCGCCGGGCGGGTGAGGCCGTCGTGGAGATGCTGCGGCAGGGCATCACCGCCCGACAGATCATGACCAAGGCGGCCTTCGAGAACGCCATTGCGGTGGTTCAGGCCTTCGGCGGTTCGACCAATGCCGTCCTGCACCTGTTGGCGATCGCGCATGAGGCCGAGGTCGACCTGACGATGGATGATTTCCGCCGGATCGGCGCCAAGGTGCCCCACCTGGCCGACCTCAAGCCCTACGGCCGCTATGTGATGACCGATGTCGACCACGTCGGGGGCATCCAGGTCGTCATGAAGACGCTGCTGGACGAGGGACTCATCGACGGCGACTGCCTGACGGTCACCGGCAAGACCATCGCCGAGAACCTCGAGGTGTTGGCGCCTCGCCCGGCCGACGGCACCGTGCTGCGGCCGGCCTCCGCCCCGATCGCCCCGACCGGCGGCATCACCATCCTGCAGGGGTCGCTGGCGCCCGAGGGTGCGGTGGTGAAGTCGGCCGGTTTCGAGGCCGATGTCTTCGAAGGCACCGCACGCGTGTTCGAGCGGGAGCAGCACGCCCTGGACGCCCTCAACGACGGCACGATCGACCACGGCGATGTCGTCGTGATCCGCTACGAAGGCCCCAAGGGTGGCCCCGGGATGCGCGAGATGTTGGCGATCACCGGCGCCATCAAGGGAGCCGGGCTCGGCAAGGACGTGTTGCTGATGACCGACGGTCGATTCTCCGGCGGCACCACTGGCCTGTGCGTGGGCCACATTGCCCCCGAAGCCGTGGATCGTGGCCCGATCGCCTTCGTCCGTGACGGCGACAGGATCCGCCTGGATGTCGCTGCCGGCACCTTGGACCTGCTGGTCGACGAGGCTGAGTTGGCCGCCCGCGCCGAGGGTTGGGAACCACTGCCGCCGAAGTTCACCAAGGGTGTGCTCGGCAAGTACGTCAAGCTCGTCAAGTCCGCTTCACGCGGTGCGATCCTCGGTGACTGAGGCGGCCACGGCACCCGACTCCGCCACCGGCGTACGGGTCCTTGTCACCGGGTTTGAACCGTTCGGCGACGATTCCGAGAACGCCAGCGCCGCCGCGGTACGCCGGCTCGCCCAGTCGGCTGATCTCCTTCCCGAGACAGTCGAGGTCGTGGTTGCAGAGTTGCCCGTCGAGTTCGGCCGGGCCGTCGAGGTGTTGCACGGGCTCATCGAACGCCACTCACCCGATGCGGTGGTGGCGGTTGGTGAGGCGGGCGGCCGGTCGGTGGTCACGCCCGAGCGATGCGCGCGCAACGAGCGCCGAGGGCGGATCGCGGACAATGCCGGGCACCAGCCGGGTGGCGAACCGATCCTGCCCGGCGGCCCGGAGACCCGGTGGGCGGGCGTGGATCTGGGCGCTGTCCTCGAGGCGATCGTCGGCGTCGGCGTCCCGGCCCGGGTCAGCGACGACGCCGGCAGATTCGTGTGCAACGAGGTGGCGTACGCCGTGAATGCCTTGGCCGTGCCGGGCGTCTTCATCCACGTACCGGCGCTCCGAAGCCAAGGCCGCGCGGGCGTCGGCGCCGAGACCGATGATCCAGCACGCCGGGTCGCCGACCCTGATGCGGAAGCCGAGGCGGTCGAGCTCACCCTTGACGACCTGGCCCGCGCCCTCGCCGCCGCTGCCGTGGCGATTGCCGACCGACGCGACCGAGGCGGTCCACAGGAGGCCGCCGACTAGGCTCCTGCCATGCGCATCTTCTTGACCGGAGGCAGCCGTGGGATCGGCCGGGCCCTCGTCGATCAACTGGCCGCCGAACACGAGCTGTGGCTGCTGGGGCGCGATGAGGCCGCCATGACGGTGCTCGCCGATTCGCTCCCCCGCGCCCACGCCGTGATCGGCGACCTCGCCGACCCGGAGGCCGCGGCCGCTGCCGTGGCGGAGCTGCCGCCGATGGACGCGGCCGTGCACGTCGCCGGGCTGGGCGGACTGGCCGAGGTCTCCGCCCTGACGGCCGAGGTCCAGCAGAAGATGTTCGACGTCAACCTCCACTCCCCCGTGCTGCTGACCCAGGCGCTGCTGCCGGGGCTGCGCGAGACCCGCGGCATCGTGATCTTCGTCAACTCCACCGCCGCGATCCGCTCCCGGGAGGGCTGGTCGGCGTACGCCTCCAGCAAGGCGGCCCTGAGGTCGTTCGCCGACGTGCTGCGCGAGGAGGAGGGCCCACGCGGCGTACGCGTGTCCACGGTCCTGCCCGGTCGCACCGCCTCAGACATGCAGGAGGGCATCGCCGCCGCCGAGGGCCGTGACTATCGCCCCGACCTGATCCTGCCGGCCGAGTCGGTCGCCAGTGCCATCCGGTTTGCCTTCGAGCTGCCGCCGACCGGCTTGGTCAGCGAACTGCGGATCGAGCCCGTACGCCGCTGACTTCCGCTCACGGGGTCTGCTGGGCGACGTCTGGGTGAACATTCGTCGACCGGGACGAAAATCTCCCCGACAAACGTGCGGGTCACGTCGTATCCTTGGTCTCGGCTCAGCCGCGTCAGCCGATGCGGCCATGGGAGAGAAAGGAGGAGACATGTCGAACGGCCGTACCGCTGCCACCTGCCGCGTCATTGCCCCTGAGCGCCATGCCTTCCCCGCCGATGATCGGATAGCCCCTCGGATGCCGGACAGCCGCCTGCTGTCCTCTCACGCTGTCGCGGTCGTCCTTCGGGGCGGCCTTTTTTGTGCTCCGAGCTCGGATCGGAGCCTGGCATGAGCGGCGTCCTGGTGCTCAACACCGACAACACCGCCCTGCACACAGTGTCCCTGCAACACGCCATCGGGATGCTGGTGCGGCAGGTCGCGGTGGTCGAGGAACAGCTGGAGGACCGGGCCTTCGGGGACTACCCGTGGCCGCTGGTGCTGCGGTTGGTCCGCTACGTCAAGACGACCTTCCTCTACGGGCGTACGCCGGGCTGGACCAAGCGCGGTGTCCTGCGCCGCGACCGCCACCGGTGTGCTTACTGCGATGGTCACGCGACCACCGTCGACCACGTGATGCCGGCGTCGCGTGGCGGCCGCAACAGCTGGCAGAACACCGTGGCTGCCTGTGGACCCTGCAATGCCCGCAAGGCCGATCGGACTCCCACCGAGGCCAACATGCCGCTGCGGCGCAAGCCGCGTACGCCGACCCGGGCTGAACTGGCCCGGACCTGACACTGCCCCGGACCCGGCCGGGTCCGGGGCAGTTCAGCGCACCCTGTCAGCGAAACTGAGGGACTCAGCCCTGCGGCTGGATCACCAGTTCCTCGTAGTTGGGTTCCTCGGAGATGAGGCCCTGCTCCAGGCTCGCGGCACCGACCCGACGCAACGACTCGACATCGAGGCCCGGGGTGAAGGTGTTGAAGTTCAACTCTTCGGCGACCTCCGGGCTCAGGCCGACCTTCTCCACGGCCAGCCGACGCAGGTCCTCGGGGTGCTCGGAGGCGTACTGGTTGGTCTTGTCCATGGCGCGCTGGAACTGTGCCACGACCTCCGGGTTGGCCTCGGCGAAGTCGGCGCTGGTGACGTAGTAGCCGATCACGGTGTCGGGGAAGGACTCCACGAAGTTCGAACTGATCTGGCGGAAGCCGGCATTGGCGCTGGCGGTCCGGAAGGGCTCGACTGACCAGATGGCATCGACGTCGCCGCGCTCCAGGGCGCCGGCCATGTCGGAGTAGTTCATCGGGACGTACTCGATGGTGGAGGGGTCGCCACCAGCGTTCGTGACGGCCTGGTTGATGGTCAGGTCGCCCAGGTTCTTGGTGGAGTTCACCGCGATCTTCGCGTTGCTCAGGCCGGTCAGATCCTGGATGGGCGAATCGGGAAGGACGAAGATGTCCGACGCATCCAGTGCCGGATCGTTGCCGATGCCACAGCAGTTCGACACGAAGCGCAGGTCCAGACCCTGGTCGATGGCAGACAGGTCCGAGACGGCATTGGCATAGCCGATCTGGCTCTCACCATTCATCACCGACGGGATGATGGCGGACCCGGCCTCGGCGATTCGTACCTCGACGTCCAGGCCCTCCTCTTCGAAGAAGCCCTGCTCGATACCGAGATAGAGCGGGGTCGAGTCGACGGTGGTGATCTGAAAGACGGTCAGCTTGGCCAGGCCGTCATCGGTGCGGTCCACGGAGGAGCCGCCGCTGCAGGCGGACACCACCAGGATCACCAGCGTGGCCAGTGAAGCCAGCGCCGCCTTGGACAGGCGGGACAGGGACAGGGACATGTGGATTCTCCTCGGGTTGAGCAGGTCAGATCTGGAAGTCGGAGTCGACTTCTTCGGTGGTGGCGGTGGGCCGGACCATGTGGCGTACGGTCGTGAAGACCTCACCGCGGAGTTCGGCAAACCGGGGCAACGCCTTGGTGGTGAGTTGGTCGCGGTCGACGGGCAGGTCGATGTCGATGATGCGGTCCACGCGGCTGGGCGACGCCGACACGACGGTGACCCGGTCGGAGAGATAGACCGCCTCATCGATGTCGTGGGTGACGAAGACGAACGTCGCGCCCGTCTCGGTGCGCAGCTTCAGCAGCAGGTCCTCCAGGTCGCTGCGGGTCTGCGCATCCACCGAGGCGAAAGGCTCGTCGAGCACCAGCACCTGCGCGTTGTACGCCAGCGCCCGGGCAATCGCGGCGCGCTGCTGCATGCCACCCGACACCTGCCAGGGAAACCGCTGCGCGGCGTGGTCCAACCCGACCGAGGCCAGCGCCTTGGCGACGCGCTGCGCTCGTTCGGCCTTGTCGATGCCGTGGGCCTTGAGTGGCAACTCGACGTTCTTGGCGACGGTCAGCCAGGGGTACAGGGAGCGCGAGTAGTCCTGGAAGACCAGGGCGAACTCCCGCGGCGGCGCGGTCACCAACCGGCCGTCGAAGTACACCTCACCGGAATCTGGCTGCATCAGACCCGACAGGCATCGCAGCAGGGTGGTCTTGCCTGCGCCAGACGGTCCGACAATGCTGAAGAACTCACTATCGTTGACCGAAAAGCTCATGCGGTCCAGCACATGGGTGGCCTTATCCCCGGCCCCGAAGGTTTTGCTGATCTCGGAGACGATCAGTCGAGGGGTCTGGCCGGCGGTCGCTTCGGACGTGTCTGACGAGGTCATGAACCCTCCTGATGATGGAGCCGGCGGTGCCAGCCAAGAATGCGGCGCTCCACCAGCCAGAACAGTCCGTTGAGGACCATGCCGAGCAGGCCGAGCAGAACGATGACCGCCCAGACGGACACCTGGTTGAAGGAGTCCTGGGCCTCGATCAGGACCGTGCCGATGCCGACGCTGGAGCCAGTCATCTCGCTGGTGACCATGACGATGAGCGCCAGCGGGATCGCGATCCGGATGCCGGCCACGGCCCGGGGCAACACCGAGGGGATGATGACCCGCAGCTGCCGGCTGAGGCCGTTGATCTGGTACGCCTTGGCGGTGTCAATGGCCTCCTGGGAGACCGATCGAGCTCCGTCGATGACGGTCAGCAGGATCGGGAAGAAGGCGCCCAGGGCGATGATGATGACCTTCATGGTGTCGCCGAGTCCGAAGATGACCATGGCGAAGGGGATCAGCGCGGTGGCGGGGATGGCCCGGATGAACTCCAGGCCCGGGGTGAGCGCCGTACGCACCCACCACAGCTGTCCGATCACCAGGCCGAGCAGCACCGCGGCCGCGGCGCCGATGATGAAGCCGAGGCCGACGTTGCGCATGCTCGAGGCGAGGTCCTCGGCGCCGGGCCCGGTGAACCAGAACTCCACGACACCGGCGATCACCTCGGGCAGCGGCGGGTAGTAGATGTCGTCGGCGGCGACCGAGCTGATGGCCCAGACCGCAACGAGCACGGCGGTGCCGATGATCGACCACACGACCGGACGCTTGAACAGTGTGTTCATCGCTTCCCCCTCCGCGACTCGTGCCAGAAGAGCAGCCGGTCCTCGACCGCGGAAATACCGCTGGTCAGCGCCAGCCCCAGCAGGCCGATCACCAAGACGTGGGCGTACATCAGGTGCAGGTTGCCGACGGCTCGGGCAGCACTCAGGTCAGCGCCGAGCCCGGGCGTACCGATGAGGATCTCGGTGGTGATGACGATGATGAGCGCAGTCGCCGAACTGATCCGCACCCCGGTCGCCAGCCCTGGCAACAGGGAGGGCAGCACCACATGGCGCAGTTGCGCCAACCGAGGCATGTTGTAGGCCACAGCCGTCTGCCGACCCACCGGGTCGAGGCTGCCGACGGCGGCCAAGGTCGCAATCAGCATCTGCCAGAAAGCGGCGTAGCCGGCAAGGAACAACTCGGTGGGCCGCTGGGTGCCGATCAGGGCCACTGCCAGTGGAATCATCGCGATCGACGGGATCGGTCGGAGAAACTCCACGGCCGGCCGGAAGAAGGCCGAGATCCGCACCGAGCTGCCCAGGATCACGCCGACCACGGTGCCCAGCAGCACGGCGACGAGCAGCGCCATCGCCCACCCGATCAGGGTGTTGCCGGTCGCCGCCCAGATGTCGCCACTGCCGAGTTCGGAGACCAGTGTGGCGAGGACCTCACTCGGGGGCGGGGCGTGCCGGGCGTTGATGGCGCCGAGGCGCGTGGCCACCTCCACCCCGGCTACGACGAGGAGGATGGTGGCGGTCGGCAACAGCACCCGCAACAGCCGACGGTTCACAGGAGTCCCTTCGCGCGCGCCGTCAGCGCATGTCGATCCACCTTGTTGGAACTGGACAGTGGCAGCGACTCGACCACGAAGATCCGACGGGGGTGTGCGTAGGGCTCCAGGTGCTCCAAGGTGTACGCCTTGACTGCGGCCTCGTCCACCCTCCGGCCGGGAGCGGGCACCACGAAGGCCACCGGACGATTGCCCTTGACCGGATCCTCGACCGGCACCACGGCCGCCTCGTTGACATCGGGATGGTCCTCGATGACCTGCTCGACCAGTCGGGGATAGACGTTCTCGCCGCCGCTGGTGAACATGTCGTCGACCCGACCTTCGAAGAAGTAGTAGCCATCCTCGTCGCGCCGGAACACGTCCTTGGTGTGGTAGAAACCATCACCGGTCAGCGGCATCGGCACGTCGTCGCGGCGGTGGTACCCCGTCAACAGTGCGCCGGTGCGGATCTCCATCACGCCCGGGTTGGCCGGCTCACCATCGGGTCCGACCAGTCGGATGTCGACGGCGGGATGCGCCAGCCCGACCGAGCCGCGTGGGGACCGACGTTGGGGATCATGGCTGAAGGCCACCGGGCCCGACTCGGTGGTGCCGTAGGACAGCTTCATCCGGCTGCGGGGAAAGGCCGCCTCGATCTGGTCCAGCAGATCGTCCGACGCCGGCGCCGACCCGATGTAGGTCGCGGTCACGCTGCTGAAGTCGGCGCGCTGGTCGGGCGTTCGCCGCTGCTGCTCCTGCAGCACCAGCGCGAGCATCGGCGGTACGCCGGTGACATTGGTGACCTGTTCCGAAGCGATCAGGTCGGCGAACCGACCTGCATCGAAGCGATCCATCAGCACCACCGTGTCGCCACGCAGCAGGGACGCCTGGCAGTTCGCCAGCGCGTTCATGTGATACAGCGGTGCTGCCACCAGAGTGATCTGGGGTGTGGGCGAGGGATCGAAGCCGACCCCGAGCACCCACAGGTGGCTGGCCTGGCTCAGGACGACGCCCTTGGGTACGCCGGTGGAACCGGAGGTGTAGAGAATCATCGCCGGATCGGAGCCGGTGGTTTCGGGGTGCGGCAGCTGGTCTCCGGTCACCGGCGCCACGGCCTCGCTGAAGCTCAGCACCGGGGCGGCGATCCCGGCGGCGCGTTCAGCGGTGTCGACCAGCACCAAGACCGGGTCGGCGTTGTCCAGCACCGCAGCGCGGGTCTCGGGCGGGAACTTGTAGCTGATCGGGGCCGGCACCAGCCCGGCCCGCTGGATGCCGAGGAAACTCGCCAACCAGTCCGCCGAGTTCTCCCCCAACAGCACCACGGTGGCGCCGCGCGGATGGCCGGCTCGCAGCAGCCGGTCGGCCATGGCGTCGGCCCGGGCGTCCAACTCGGCGAAGCTGACCTCGGTCCGGCTGCCGTCGCCGCGCGACTCCACCACGGCCACCCGGTCCGGGTGACTGCGGTCGATGGCGTCGCCCTGATTGGACGGCAGCTTGGTCATGACCCAGCCCCGGCTGCGACCGAGGAGGCGTAGCTGCCCCGGCCGAGCGCCAGCAGCTTGCCGTTGCTGCCCATCAGCTCGGCCTCGGCGATGCTGGCGGTGCGCCCCGGGCGTACGACCTTGCCGATCAGGGTCAGCTCATCGCCGAGCACGGCCGGGCGGAGGAAGTTGACCGTGAAGTCGATCGTCGGCACCGGCTGGCCGATGGTGCCGATCAGCGCGAAGTCGGCGGCCGTGTCGAGCCAGGCCGTGATGATGCCGCCGTGCACGGCGCCGTTCGCGCCGCCCAGATGTGTCTCGTCGACGGCGATGGTGCAGGTGATGGTGGTCTGAGTCAGGTCGGTCACCTGCATGGCCAGCTGCTTCATGAAGGGGGCCGCGTCCAGGTGATCCTGGACGGTGGTTAGGGAGGGCAGTTCGCTCATCGGGCAGCCGCCTCGGTGACGGCGGCGTTCGCGGCCTCGACGCCGGCCGGCGCGATGACGGCCTTGCCGATGACGTCACGGTCGGCGAGCCGCTGCAGCGAGGTGATGCCCTCCTCGAGCGGCACCACCGAGTCCAGCACGGGGTCGATCTTGCCGTCGGCGACCAGCTGCAGCAGCGCCGAGATGTCCTCGGTGGTGAAGCCGTTGGAGCCGATCACGCGCAGCTCGAAGCTCCAGATGTAACGCAGATCCTCGGTCGGATCGAAGCCCGCGGTGGCGCCGCACACCAGGATCCGGCCGCCGCGCTTGGTGCTGCGCAGAGTCGGGTGCCAGGTGTCGCCACCGGTGTTGTTGATGATGACGTCGAAGCCGCCCTCGTAGCCGGACCGCGACGGCTTGCCGAGGTGCTCCTTGGTCCACTGGTAGAAGTCCTGCTCGCGGTAGTTGATCACCTCGTCGGCGCCGAGCTCAAGCATTCGCTGAGCCTTCTCGTCGCTGCCGACCGCGGCCACCACACGGGCGCCAAGGTGCTTGGCGAGCTGGACACCGGCGGTGCCGACGCCGCCGGAGGCGCCCAGGACCAGCACCGTGTCGCCGGCATGGATGGCGTCCTGGGTGATGACCATCCGGTGGGCGGTGCCGTACGCCACCGGGAGCGCCGCGGCCTGGGCCGGGCTGACACCGGCCGGGATCGCGATGAGCTGGTTGGCGTCGACGAGGCAGTACTCGGCCAGGCCGCCATCGACGACCTCGCCGATGAGGCTGAAATCTTCGCGCAGCGGGTTGATCACCACGACCTGACCGACCTGCCAGTCGGCCACCTCGGCGCCGACGGCGGCGATCTCGCCGGCCACGTCGAGGCCGGGCACCACCGGCATCGGGATTGTGATGCCCGGCATGCCGCGAACGGTGAAGATGTCGTGATAGTTCAGGCTGCTGGCCCGCACCCGCAGCAACACCTCGGTCGGTCCGAGCTCGGCGACCGGATGATCCGAGACGACGGACAGGCCGTCGATCTCGCCGTGTTCGGTGAGGACAATGGCCCGCTGGGTGGTGGGAAGGTCGGAAACCTGGGACATGCTTCTCCTGAATGGGGACGGTGCTGGGTCGCTACGGGGGCAACACGATGCGGGCCCGTCGCATTCCCGAAGGAGCGATCGGGCCCGGCGTCGGTGCCGAGAGGTGGGGGGTGGTCAGTCGCGGATCGGGGTGACCGGCAGTTGCCAGGTGCCCTGGGGGCCGGTCAGGTCGAGCCAGAGCCCGGCCGCTTCGCTCTGGTCCACGGCAATGGTGGTGTCGAGCGGGTCGAGAGGGACCGGAGCCGGACCGGTGGCCCCGAAGCCCGTCACGGTGAGCTCGGCCGGCAGGCTGAAGCCGGGCGGGGTGGTGGTGCCCCAGTCGATGACGAAGGGCACGATCCCGCTGACATCGGCCGCCAGAGGTTCGGTGAGCCGCCAGGTCAGCAGGTCACCCTCAGCCGTGCGCCGGCTGCCCGGCGCCAACTCCCCCACCGCGAGCCCCGCCTGGGTCGCAGCGACCACGGCCGCGTCGGCGTCATCCGGCCGCACCGCCCAGGTCGCCACTCGAATGGTCCGGGTGCGGTTGAGGTCGAACGGCATGCGCTCGACCTCGATGCTCGGCTCGGGCCCGATCAGCTCCAGATAGTGGCCCTCTCCCAGGCCGACCAGCGCGTTGCGGGTGCCGAAGGTCGGATGGACTCCACCCGGACGTGCGGTCACGCCGGTGGCCTTCGCCAACGCGGCCACCGCGGCGTCGAGGTCCGGAGCGGCAACGATGATGTGGTCGAGGTGCGGGGGAAGCTGAACGACAGAGGACACGCTGGAAAGATACCGTGATGGATCAATAACACAAAGACATTCCGGCCTGCGGCGGATCCGTCCTCAGACGGCGTCGAGCGCGTAGATCGCGGCACCGGCCAGCACGTTCGACAGCCGTGACGGTATCCGTGAGGGGGCCCCGGTCGAGGTCAGCGGGATCTGCTGGCGTACCGAAAACCCCTTCTCCTGGAAGAGGTCTTCCAACTCCACGAGGGTCGAGTGGTGCAGGTTGGGGGTGTTGTGCCAAGCGTGCGGCAGGTCCTTGGAGATCGGCATCCGGCCGCGCAGCAGGCGTACCCGGTGGGGCCAGTAGCCGAAGTTGGGCATCGACACCACGGCGCTGCGGCCGATCCGGTGGATCTGCTCCAACACCAGGTCGGGGCGCCGAACGGCCTGAAGCGTCCGCGACATCACGACCACGTCGTAGGAGCGGTCGGCGAACTCGACCAACTGCTCGTCCATGTCGAGTTCAATCACGGCGACGCCGCGCGTGATCGCCTGCAGGACAGCATCGGGGTCGATCTCGACGCCGGTGCCGCGGCAGTCACGTTCCTCGGCGAGCCAGGCCAACATCTCACCGGCACCACAGCCCAGGTCCAGCACCCGGGATCCGGGCGGCACCAGGTCCACGATCGCCTGCTGGTCGGGTCGCAGCGAGATCATCGGGCGCTCCCGGTCTTGCCGCTGGTTTGTCCGGTGTGCAGGTCCAGCTCCATCGCCCGGCCCAGGAAGGCGCGTACGGTGCGGTGATACTCCGGCACCTCCAGCAGGAAGGCGTCGTGCCCGGCCGGGGAGGAGATCTCCCGGAATGTCACCGGGGCCTGGGCGTGTTCGAGCTTGCGCACGATCCGCTCGGAATGGGTCGTGTCGAAGCGCCAGTCGGAATCGAAGCTGAGCACCAGGAAGCGGGTGATCCGATCCACTCGCTGCTGCCATTCGGGCTCGGCAAACGGATCGAAGTAGTCCATCGAGCGGGTGAGGTAGAGGTAGGACAGCGCATCGAAGCGGTCCAGGAAGACACTGCCCTGGTGGTTGAGGTAGCTCTCCACCTGGAAGTCGGCACCGAAGCCGTAGGTCGGCTGCGACTGCCAGCGGCGGCCGAATTTCTCATCCATCGCCTGCACCGACAGGTAGGTGATGTGGGCCATCATCCGTGCGATCGACAGGCCCAGCCGGGGCGCTGTGCCCGCAGCGGCGTACTGACCGTCGTGGAAGTGGCTGTCGCGCATGATCGCCGACCGGGCGACGGCGGAGAAGGCGATGTTCTGCGCGGTCAGGCGCGAGGAGGAGGCGATGACGATCGCGTTGGCGATCTCCTCGGGGTGGCTCAGGGACCACTCCAGCGCCTGCATGCCGCCCAGCGAACCGCCGACCACGGCACGCAGCCGCTCGATGCCCAAGTGATGCATCAGGGCGCGGTGGACCGTGACCAGGTCCTTCATCTGCACCAGCGGGAAGTCCAGCCCCCAGGCCTGACCGGTGGCCGGGTTGATCGAGGCGGGGCCGGTGGTGCCGCTGCAACCGCCGAGCAGATTGGCGCTGATGACGAAGAAACGGTCGGTGTCGACCGGCTTGCCCGGCCCGATCATGGTGTCCCACCAGCCCGGCCGCCGGTCCCCCTCGTGCCAGCCGGCTGCATGGGCGTCACCGGTCAGCGCGTGGCAGATGAAAATCGCATTGTCGCGGTCCTCGCTGAGCTCGCCGTAGGTCTCGTAGGCGACGTCGACCTCGGGCAGTTCCGCGCCGATGTCGGGGACGAAAGGACGGTCCGGCGTGAAGAGCCGGACCGTCCGGGTGGGTGAACGAAGCGTCCCGACCGAGGGGTCGGGACGCTTCGCCGCAGGGTTGGGGGGCACCGTCAGCCGTTGACCTTTGTCAGCGCCTGCTCGATGTCAGCCACGATGTCGTCGACGTGCTCGATGCCCACCGAGAGGCGCACCATCTCGGCCGGGACGCCAGCAGCAGCGAGCTCCTCCTCGTTCAGCTGGGAGTGAGTCGTGCTGGCGTTGTGGATGACCAGGGACTTGGTGTCGCCGATGTTGGCGAGGTGGGAGAACAGGTTCACCGACTCCACGAACGTACGGCCCGCTTCACGGCCCGCCTTCAATCCGAACGACACGAGACCACCATAGCCGCGGCCGGTGAAGATGCGGTCCGCGGTGGCCTTGTGTGGACTGTCGGGCAGACCCGGGTAGTTGACCCAGGCGACCTGGTCCTGCCCCTGGAGGAACTCGGCCACCTTGAGGGCATTCTCGCAGTGGCGATCCATGCGTACGTGCAGTGATTCGAGGCCCTGCAGGAAGAGCCAGTTGTTGAACGGCGCCGCGGTGGCGCCGGTGTTGCGCATCAGCACGGTGCGGGCGCGGATGATGAAGGCGGCCTCCGCGGCAGCCTCGGTCCAGACCACGCCGTGGTAGGCGGGGTCCGGCTTGGTGAGGCCCGGGAAGCGGTCGGCGTGGGCAGACCAGTCGAAGCGGCCGGAGTCGACCAGAACACCGCCGATCGAGGTGCCGTGGCCCCCGATGTACTTGGTGGCCGAGTGCACAACGATGTCGGCGCCGCTGTCGAAGGGGCGGCAGAGGTAGGGCGTCGGGGCGGTGTTGTCGACGATCAGTGGCAGGCCGTTGGCGTGGGCGACCTCGGCCCAGGCCGCCAGGTCCACCACATTGAGGTTCGGGTTGCCGACCGTCTCGGCGAAGACCGCCTTGGTCTTGTCGTCGATGTGCTGGGCCACCTCCTCGGGCTTGCTCGGGTCGACGAAGCGGACCTCGATGCCGTACTGGGGCAGGGTGTGGGCGAAGAGTGCGTAGGTGCCCCCGTAGAGGGTGGAGACGGCGACGATGTTGTCGCCGGCATAGGTGAGGTTCAGGATCGCGTACGTGGTGGCTGCCGAGCCCGAGGAGGTGGCCAGCGAGCCCGCCCCGCCCTCGAGGGCCGTGATGCGCTGCTCGAAGACGTCCTGGGTGGGGTTCATGATCCGGCTGTAGATGTTGCCGGGCTTGGCCAGCGCAAACAGGTC
The DNA here is from genome assembly GCF_002250565.1 of Parenemella sanctibonifatiensis. Classification (GTDB taxonomy): domain Bacteria; phylum Actinomycetota; class Actinomycetes; order Propionibacteriales; family Propionibacteriaceae; genus Parenemella; species Parenemella sanctibonifatiensis. The sequence continues at coordinate 418,965 of NZ_NMVJ01000006.1, read as the reverse complement.
GGCGGCGTCCTGGGTGTCCTCGAAGACATACGAGCTGGTCTGATAGATCGGGACGGCCCGGGCGTGCGTGGTGGGGTCTGGCTCTTCCTGTCCGGCGTGGACGGCAAGGGTTTCAGGCTGAAAAGTCATAACGACACGCTATCGGCCTGCAAGGCCCCACACCAGAGGCGTGCCTGGCATGGACCGTGGTTGGATGGCTCGCGCGCGTGCAAGGTACATGCGCGAACGACCCAAGGGGAGCCGATGTCACCGCACATTGCCGATGGCCATGACGTAATTCGCGTCCAGGGCGCACGCGAGAACAACCTGCGTGACGTCAGCGTCGAGTTGCCCAAGCGGCGACTGACGGTCTTCACCGGCGTCTCCGGATCGGGCAAGAGCTCGTTGGTGTTTGCCACCATCGCGGCCGAGTCACGCCGACTCATCGACGAGACCTACTCCAGTTTCCTGCAGGGCTTCATGCCCAATGTGCCTCGTCCCGATGTGGACCGGCTCGAGGGCCTGACCACCGCGATCATTGTTGACCAGGAGGGCATCGGCTCCAACCCGCGCTCCACGGTCGGCACGGTCACCGACGCGTACGCCATGCTCCGGATCCTCTACAGCCGCGTCGGCGAGCCCTACATCGGCGGACCCGGGGCCTTCTCCTTCAACGTCCCGACGGTGTCGGGTCAGGGCGCCATCACAGTCCAGAAGGGCGCCAGCCAGATCGCCGAGAAGGCTTCCTATGAGCGGCTCGGCGGCATGTGCCCCCGGTGCGAGGGCATGGGCAAGGTCAACGACTTCGACATGACCGCCATCTACGACGAGGACAAGTCGTTGGCGCAGGGGGCACTGCTGGTGCCGGGCTACTCGATGGAGGGCTGGTACGGGCGGATCTACCGCGACAGCGGCTTCTTCGACTTCGACAAGCCCATCAAGAAGTACAACAAGCGCGAACTCCACGACCTGCTGTGGAAGGAACCGACCAAGGTCAAGGCCGAGGGCATCAACGTCACCTACGAGGGCGTCCTGGTCAAGATCAACAAGTCCATGCTGTCCAAGGACATCGAGGCCTTGCAGCCGCACATCCGGGCCTTCGTGCAGCGTGCGGTGACGTTCCAGACCTGCCCCGACTGCGAGGGCTCCCGGCTGGGGCCCGAGGCTCGCTCGGTCAAAGTCAACGGGCGCTCCATCGCCGAGGTGTCGCAGTGGCAGATCACCGATCTGGCCGCCTGGCTCAAGGACCTGGACGAACCGAGCGTCGCTCCCCTGCTGGGCGGGCTGCAGCACCTGCTGGACTCCTTCGTCCACATCGGGTTGGGCTATCTGTCCCTGGATCGACCCAGCGGCACCCTGTCCGGCGGTGAGGCACAGCGCACCAAGATGATCCGGCATCTCGGCTCCTCGCTGACCGACGTCACCTATGTCTTCGACGAGCCCTCGATCGGGCTGCACCCCCACGACATCCACCGAATGAATGAACTGCTGCAGCAACTGCGCGACAAAGGCAACACAGTGCTGGTGGTCGAACACAAGCCGGAGATGATTGCCATCGCCGACCACGTCGTCGACCTCGGCCCCGGTGCCGGCTCCCACGGCGGTGAGATCTGTTACGAGGGCGACGTCGCGGGCCTGCGCCGCAGCGACACCATCACCGGCCGACACCTGGACGACAAGGTTGAGCTGAAGCAGCAGCTGCGCCAGCCGACCGGACAGCTGGAGATCCGCGGCGCCAGCGACCACAACCTGCGCGAGGTTGATGTCGACGTTCCCACCGGCGTGCTGTGCGTGGTGACCGGCGTGGCCGGGTCGGGCAAGAGCTCGCTGATCCACGGGTCGTTGGCGGGTCGCGACGGCATCGCGGTGGTCGACCAGGGTGCCATCAAGGGCTCTCGCCGCAGCAATCCGGCGACCTATTCGGGTGTGCTGGAGCCGATCCGCAAGGCTTTCGCGAAGGCCAATGGCGTGAAGCCGGCCCTGTTCAGCTCCAACTCCGAGGGCGCCTGCCCCGCCTGCAAGGGCGCCGGCGTGATCTACACCGAGCTGGGCGTCATGGCGACCGTCGAAACCCCGTGCGAGGAGTGCGGCGGCAAGCGATTCCAGGCCTCGGTGCTCGAGTACACCCTGGCCGGCAAGAACATTGCCGAGGTGCTGGCCATGCCGGTGGCCGAGGCCGCCGCCTTCTTCGGGGACGGCGAGGCGCGTACGCCCGCGGCCCACAAGCTGCTGACCCGGCTGGACGACGTCGGACTGGGCTACCTCACGCTGGGCCAGCCGCTGACCACCCTGTCCGGCGGCGAACGACAGCGACTCAAGCTCGCCGTCCAGATGGGCGAGAAGGCGACCACCTACATCCTCGACGAGCCCACCACCGGATTGCACCTGGCCGATGTGGAGAATCTGCTGGCGCTGCTGGACCGGCTGGTCGACCAGGGCATCTCGGTGATCGTCATCGAGCACCACCAGGCCGTCATGGCGCACGCCGACTGGATCATCGACATGGGGCCGGGCGCCGGCCACGACGGTGGCACGGTGGTTTTCGAGGGCACACCGGCCGACCTGGTGGCCGACGCCTCGACCCTGACCGGTCAGCACCTGCGTGACTACCTCGGCTGACACCAGACATTCGAGACAGGAGTAGGGACCATGACGCGGACCGTGGAGATGTTCGACCGGTACGGACATGAAGTCGACGCCGAGCCCAGTCCGGAGGGGTTTCTGGAGCTTGACGACCAGTCGCCGAGGTGGGCGCCGACCAGGACTGGCGCGACGTGTTCATGACCGACTCCGACGCCTGGAATCTCAACGTGAATCCTGACGCCATCACCCTCGAGGACGTCGAGGGGGACGGCGAGCAATGGGAACTGCGCGACCTGGGGGCCGCGCCGCATTGGCCCCATCCGCCCTACGTGTTGCCGATGGCGGCCGACGTCGCTCTGGCCCTGGCGACCGCCGTTCGTGAGCAACTCGTCCTGCGTCCCGGCGGCGTCAACGGCGCGCTGTGGCGATCACCGAGGACACCACGGTCTCGAACTCCATCTACGCCGCCATCGGCTACCGGCCGGTGGTGGACACCGCCAACTTCATCTTCGCCCCAGCGTGAACGTCTCCGGGACGCGGGTGAGAAGCTGGGGCCATGGACCTGACAGCGCACGTCTTCCTCATCGATCAACTCGCTGACTGGGAGGTCGGCCACCTGTTGGCCGAACTCGCGACCGGTCGTTTCACCGGCCAACCCATCACGGTGGTGCCGGTGGCCGAGTCGCTCGCCCCGGTCCCCACCATCGGCGGGATGCACTGGCTGCCGGCCGCGACGCTGGACACGCTGCGGCCAGCCGACAGCGACCTGCTGATCCTGCCGGGCGGCGAGGGCTGGCAGCCCGACCGGGAAGGGGCCGTGATGCGCGTGGCGGCGGACTTCCTGGCGGCTGGCGTGCCCGTGGCTGCGATCTGTGGTGCCACGGAGGCACTCGCCCGGGCCGGGTTGTTGGACGCTCGTCCGCACACCTCAGCTGCCCGGGAGGCGCTCGAGGCGACGGGGTACGCCGGCGGTGAGCATTACGTGGACGAACGAGCCGTCGCAGCCGACGGGCTGGTGACGGCCGGGCCGCAGTCACCGGTGCAGTTCGCCCGCGCCACGCTCGGAATGCTCGGACTGATGCCCGAGCCGAAGTTGGCGGCGTACGAGGCGGTCTTCCACCGCGCCGATCCGGCCGGCTACGCGGAACTCCTGGACGCGTGAGGGATCAGGCGCCCAGTGGGAAGGTCTCCACAACGCTGTACGCCTGACCCCGCGGCGCCTTCAGGTCGGACTCGATCAAATCCCAGCGATCCACCTCGAAGCTGGGCAGGAGTGGGGCGTCCAACAGCTGCACCCAACGGGTCATCTCGACGCGGCGGTTGCTGCGGGCCACCGACACGTGCGGCACGAAGCGGGAGCCCTCCACCACGATGCCGGCGTTGTTGGCAGCGTTGCGGCAGCGCCGCGACCACTGCTGCAGCGCCTCTTCACCGTGGGCGATGCGCAGATGCAGCAGTTTGCCCTCGGCCGGATTGGGGAACGCTCCCCCACCGGCGACCCGGATGGTGGCCGGACCGCTGGTGGCGGCGGCCTCGGTCAACCGTTCGGTCAGCTCGATGAGCTCCGGGTCAGCCACCTGCTCCATGAACGCCAAGGTGATGTGCCAGCTGCCGTCGGGGACCGGCCGCAGCCCCTGGGCCACGGCCGTCTCCCGGCGCACCGACCAGAACTCTTCCCACTCCTCCTGCCACTCCACCGACGGCACCGCCGCCACAAACATTCGCCTCGTCATGGGGGCCAGCGTACGCAGCCCTCAGGCGTCGTCCCGTTCGGCGTACGCGGTGGCGAACTCCTCGGCGATCTGGTCGCCGCCGTCGTTGCGCCACTTGGTGAGCGCCGAGTCGAAATCCTCGATCGGGCCGCGGTCGTACACGACGGCGTTCACGGCGTCGGTGATCATCGTGGCCAACGGCCCGCCCTTGTTGATCTGGGTCTCGGAGACCAGGCCGATCGATGGGTCATGGACCAGATTCTCGGAGACGCGGCTGTGCCACTCATGCTGCCGGCGTACGGCTTCCTCGTCGCCCGGACCCAGAATCGTTGGCGAGTCGATGAAGTATTGGAAATCCATGAAGTTCCCCTGTCCCACCTCGGTGAGCCGGGGCCCGTTCGCCTCCCACGTGAAGTCGGTGCCCTCCTGCCCGAACTTGCGCTGCAGGTGTTCGAGCGAGCCAATGGGCGCGGCGAAGTAATCCAACACCTTGAGGATCAGCGGCAACCGATCCTCAGAAGCCCTGTTGGAAATGGTCGTGACGAGTTGGTAGCCCTTGCCGGCATACTGACCCGCGTCGCCGTCGCCATCCCACGCCGGTAGGGCGATAGCCCCGAGCGTGCCGCGGTCACCGATGGTGCGTTCGAAGAGATCCCAGCCCGCCGAGCCGTCGCTGAGCATCCAGGTCTGGCCCGCATAGAAGTGATCGCGGAACTGCGAGTACGTCGCACTGGCCGCGTTCGGATGGAAGAGGCCGTCGACAAATGCCTGTCGCGTGATCGCCAGTGCCTCCCGATACTCCGGCAGCGTGTAGACACTGGTGAAGGTGCCGTCGTCGTTGACGCCCCAGCTCTGGGGCAGTTCATCATCTGCAGGAGCGTGGTGTTGAAGCGCCCGACGTTGCTCCAGCCCCACTGGTTGTTGCCGGCCGCCTTGATGTCGCGAAGGAGCTGCAGGAACTCCTCCCCGTTGGTCGGCTCCGGGTTGAGCCCTGCCGCCTCGAACAGATCCTCGCGGATGTAGGTCATCTCGCCGGTCAGCGCGCGGGGCTGTGGGATCCCGAACACCTTCTCGCCGCGGACACCCGCCCGCCACGACGGCGTCGGGATGTTGGCCAGGTGCGGATAATCCAGTGCCGCGTCACCGGACAGGTGCGGGCCGAGGTCGGCGAACAACGACTCGATCATGTCGGAGCTGCGCGCCTGGGCCGGATTGAACGACATGACATCGGGAATGTCCCCGCTGGCCATGATCACCGCGAACTTGTCCTCGTACTCGCCGTTCGGGGTGGCCTGCAGCCGCAAACTCCGTGCCGGTGCCTTCCTGAGCCAGTTGCCAGAACGAATTGCGGTCGGGCCCCAGTGGCACCGGGACGAACGTGTTGTACAGGATCGACACGTGATCGAACTCGGCCGCCGGCGGGCTGTCATAGGCAGGCGCCGGATCCGTCGGATAGGTGAAGTACGCCGGCATCACCAAGTCCGAACCCGGCAGGTCCGGTTCGGCCAGGGTCACCTGACGGTAGGTCGGAAACTTCGACTCATCGACAGCTTGGGCGCCGCTCAGGTCAGGGCCGCTGCTGCTGCAGCCGGCGGCCAACAGCGCACCGCTGGCGAGTCCGCCTGCCAGCAGCGTGCGTCGGTTGAGGGACAGGGACATAGGGTCTCCACTTCTTCGTGGCGACACCCGGCCGGGGTCATGGTCTCAGCGGGGTGTCCTCCGTGTTGCCTCGGGCCAGGCCAGCTGGAACCCGAGCTGGGTGGTGAGGAGCTGCTGGAAATCCTCCAGCAGTCCCGGTGTGTTGCGGACGGCGCGCGGTGTGGTGCCCGTCTTCACGGACCGGCCGGCCAGTGCGCCTGCCACCTCGCCAATGACCCACTCCACCGGATGAAGCCGGTAGCAGCCGTTGGTGATGTGGGTGCTGCCGATGTTCTTGCCGGCCGGCAGCAGGTTCTCGACCCGCTCGGGGATCAGGCTTCCCAGTGGGAGCTGGAAGGGATAGTTGGCGATGTCGATGTAGTTCTCGGGCCCGTCGCCGCCGCCGGTGCGCGGATGCAGATCGATCCGGTAACTGCCGACACCGACGGTGTCGTCGAAGAGCGCCGAGCCCTCATCCAGGCCTGCGGCCTTCCGCGCCTCGACGCCGACATGCTGCTCGAGCACCGTGAACTCGGCCTTGATGCGGCGCGATTCGCGGATGTAGGGGCGCAGGGCCAGATCATCGGTGCTGCCGAGCAGGTCACCGCGCGGGCGCAGCCCGGCATAGCCGGTGCCGCCGTCGCGGCGGGGTGCCTCGGTCTGCATCCAGTACAGGAAGCTCAGGCTGAGCTGGCGCGAGGCGTCGAGGTTGGCTTGACGCTCGGCATCGGAGACTCCCTGCAGCGGACCGGCCATGTAGTCGATCTGGGGCCAGTTCACCAAGGTGACGTCGCTGGCGTACGTGCCGGGCTGGTAGTGCTTGACGGTCATGATGCGGCGGTAGTGCCAGAAGTCTCCGCCTCCCCCGCCGAGCCAGGAGTCGTCGTGGTGGAAGATGGCCCGGTCCCGGGCCTCGCGGCTGATCGGATGGACATCGCGGAAGGCCAGCAGCTTGCCCGGCCAGAAGTCCCCCGGCACATAGTCGCGCCAACGGTCATAGTCGGCGGGACGCTCGATCGTGTGGTCCTCCTCGGGGAAGTAGTCCACCGCGAAGCACCAGGTGAATGACTGCTGGTTGAGCGGCTGGGCCGGACCATCGATCGCGTGGAGCTCGCCGGTGTCCTCGCGGCTCTCAGCGCCCATCACATGTTCGACCCCGGCCAGCTCGAGAAGCTGACCCTCTTCGGTCGCGTCCAACACGTACGGTGCCGTGATGGTGGTCCGGTCCCCGCCGCTGCGATCGGTGAAGGTGACCGAGGTGATGCGATCCCCCTCGGTCTCCGCTGAGGTCGGATCGACCTCAGTCAGCACCACCAACTGGCCGCCGGCTTGGTAGGGCGCCAACATCTCCTCCAATGCCGCCAGGTACTCCCGTGGCTCGGCACACAACTTCGACACGCCACCGCTGCCCGGATTGAGCACCGGATTCTGGCGGGCCGCATCCGTGATCCCGGGCCGGCGCTGGTAGCGCTGCCGGACCAGGGTCCGGAACCAGCCATAGCTGCGCGTCGGCGTCTGGGTCTCGATCCAGGGATGCTCGTCCGGTGGCACCGCCTGGTTGGTCAGCTGCCCACCCAGCCACGGCGACTCCTCGGTGAGGATGACGCGGACGCCCTGCGAGAGCGCGCCGAGCGCTCCTGCAACACCCCCCACGCCGCCTCCGACGATGAGTACGTCTGTCTGAAGTTCCGGCACCTGTGCCTCCTGATTATGCGTGTAATCGAAGGTTACTCGGACGCGGGCGCCCGGGTAACCCCCGTTGGTCAGTCTGTCTTGCGGTCTGGTCAGTTGCCGGCCTGGCGGGCGGCGTACGCCTCGGCGTACTCCTCGGCGATCTGGGCGCCGCCGCGGTTGTTCCAGTCGTCGATGGCCTTGTCGTAGTCCTCGACCGGTCCGCGGTCGAACATGACCGCCTTGGCGGCATCGCTGATGGCCGTGGTGAGCGGACCACCGTCGTTGTTGGCGGTCTCGGAGACCAGGCCGATCGAATCGTCGTAGATGAGATTTTTGGTGATGTCGGTGTACCACTGGTGGCGCATCCGCACCGACTCCTCATCGCCGGGGCCGAGGATCAGCGGCGAGTCGACGATGTACTGGAAGTCCATCAAGTTGCGCTGGCCCTCTTCGGTCAGTTCGGGTCCCCCGGCCTCCCAGGTGTGGTCGGTGCCCTCCTCGCCGAACTTGCGCTGCAGGTGCTCCATCGACCCGATCGGCGCGGCGAAGTAGTCCAGCACCTTGAGGATCTGCGGAAGCTTCTCCTCCGGCACCTGGTTGCTGATCACCGTCAGGTTCAGGTAACCCTTGCCGGCCCACTGCGGTGTCTGACCGCCACCTTCCCACGCGGGCGGAATCATGGTGCCCACGGTCCCTCGGTCACCCACCGAACGGACGAACAGGTCCCATCCGGCCGGACCGTCATTGTGCATCCAGGTCTGACCGGCGAAGAAGTGGTCGCGGAACTGCGAGTACGTGGCGCTGGCAGCGTTCGGGTGGAAGAGCCCGGCCTTGAAGGCGTCGCGGATGATCAGCAGCGCCTCGCGGTATTCGGCGCTGGGATAATGACTGGTGAACGAGCCGTCTTCCTCGGCGCGCCATACGTTGGGGGCGCCCATCATGCCCAGCAGGACGGTGTGAAGCAGCGGGACATTGCTCCAGCCCCAGGCGTCGTTGCCCGTCGCCTTGATGTCGCGCAGCAGCTGGATCAGCTCCTCGCCGTTGGCAGGCTCGGGGTTGAGGCCGGCCTTCTCGAAGAGGTCCTCCCGGATGTAGGTCATGCCGCCGGCGACGTCACGGGGCTGGGGGACGGCAAACAGCTTCTGTCCGCTGATCGCCGCACGCCACGACGGGGTGGGGATGTTGGCCAAGTGCGGATAGTCCAGGGCGGCGTCGCCGGTGAGGTAGGGGCCGAGGTCGGCGAACAGCGAGTCGATCATCTCGGTCGCGCGGGCCTGGTTTGGCTTGAACATCATCACGTCGGGCATGTCGCCGCTGGCGACGATGACCGGGAAGACCTTGCCGTACTCCGAGTTCGGGGTCGGCTGCAGCTTCAGCTCGGTGCCCAGACCGTCCTGGGCCAGCCGCCAGAACGAGCTCCCATCAGGACCGTTGGGCACCGGTACGAAGGTGTTGTACAGGATCGAGACGCTGTCCAGGTCGGCCGCCGGAGGGCTGTCGTACGCCGGGGTCGGATCACTTGGGTAGGTGAAGTAGCCAGGGTTGACCAGGTCCGAACCGGGCAGATCTGGCTCGGCGAGCGTCACCGGCCGGTAGGTCGGCGCCTTGGACTGGTCCGGGGCTGAGCCGTCGGACTCGCCGCCGGGACCGGAGTTGGTGGAGCAGCCCGCTGCCAACAGCGCACCGGCCGAGAGGCCGGCAGCGAGGAGTGAGCGGCGGTTGAGCGTGAAAGACATGGCAGAACCTCATGATACGAAGACGGACGCGGATGGAACTCGCGAAGATTAAGCGCTTAACCAAGACGCTACGATGAGGTCCGTCGGCCGGTCAAGGGTCGCAGGTGAATGTTGGGTGACGAACAGTGGTCGCTTCCCCGGGGCTGCTGCACGACGGAGGGTCTGCGCATGATCAGAGTCGGACGACGTATCTCCCAAGTCGATGTGGCGCGCGCTGCCGGGGTCTCGACCGCAGTGGTCTCGACCGTCGTCAACGGCCGCACCGACGGACCGATCCGGGTGAGCGAGGCCACCCGGGAACGGGTGCTCGCTGCGGTCGAGGAACTGGGGTACGTGCCCGACCCGGCCGCGCGCCGCCTGGTCGGCGCCCGCAGCCAGGTGATCGGCGTCTTCACCTATGAAGCAGTGTTCCCGCTGGCGGCGCGGTCCTTCTACCACGACTTCCTGATCGGCATCGAGCAGGCGGCCGAGGAGGCCGACCAGGATCTGCTGCTGGTGACCAGCTCGCGCCGGGCGGCCAGTCAACGCTCGTTGTACGCCACCGGGGTGAACGGGCTGCGGCTGGCCGATGGCGGTCTGCTCTTCGGTAGCTCCATCGTCGAGGCCGACGTCCGACGACTGGCCTCGGAGGGGTATCCGTTCGTGTTCATCGGCGAACGCCGACTGCCCGATGTGGAATTGTCCTTCGTCGCCGCCGACTACGTGGGCGCGACCTCGGCACTGGTCCGGCGCTCCGCGGATCTGGGGCACGAGCGGATCGGATTCGTCCGTCAGGGCGAGGACGTGGTGACGGGCCGGTACGCCGGCTTCGTGGCCGGAGTCCAGGAGCGAGACCTGCCGCTCCACGTCTTCGAACTGCGCAGCGAACGAATCGAGCAGGTCCCGGCCTGGGTGCGGCAACACGATCTCACCTGCATCTTCATGCAGGGCCGCACCTCGCTGGGGCTGGTGGAACCGGTGCTGGCGGAGGCGGGCATCAGGGTGCCCGCGGATCTGTCGGTCGTGAGCCTGGGCGGTTACCCCGATCGGCTGGCCGATCGGATGGTCACCCACCTGTCCATCCCCCGTCTCGAGATGGGGCGCGAGGGCGTACGACTGCTGATGGAGCTGACCGACAATCCCGCCCGCGCACCGCGGCGGGCGCGGCTGTCCTGCGAGATCGCCGACGGCGAGACGCTGGTTGAACCCACCCGCTGACGCGATCGGTTTGCGATGGCGACGCCCGATGCGTGACAGGGGCCATAATGGGGACGTGACGCGCCCCGCGGCCACCGGTCCGCGGCGGAGGGCGTCGAGCATTCGAGCCGGGCAGACGAAGGGACAAGCCGTGGCACTCAAGGACCAGATCCGCACCGACATGACCAAGGCGATGAAGGAGCGGGACAAGGAGAAGCTCGCCGCAGTGCGGATGCTGATGGCCGCGATCGGCACCGCCGAGACCGAGGGCAGCGCCCATGAACTGTCCGACGACGAGGTGCTGGAACTGGTCAGCCGCGAGGTGAAGAAGCGCAGGGAGGCCGCCGAGGCTTTCGCCTCCGGCGGTCGGGACCAGAGTGCTGCTGCGGAGCTGACCGAGGCCAAGGTGCTCTCGGCCTACCTGCCTGCTCAGCTGTCCGACGACGAGATCGAGCAGATCGTGGCCCTCGCCGTCGCTGGGGTCGCGGATCAGACCGGCGAGAAGCCGGGCATGCGCCAGATGGGTCAGGTCATGAAGGCCGCCAACGCCCAGGTCGCCGGGCGGGCCGAGGGCGCCCGGGTGGCCGCTGCCGTGAAGTCCGCGCTGGCCTGACGTGGCTGCCTCCCCTGATCTCCCCGACCACTCCCCCAGCCGCGGTTTGAGCGGTCCGCTCACGGTGTGGATCGCTGCCGGCGTGGCGGTCGCCATCGCCCTGGTGGCGGTGCTCGTGCAGGCAGGGATGCCGCCGCTGCCGGGCCGTGGCGGCTGGTCACTGCCGACCGCGACGTTGGCTGCAGCCGGCCGGGTACTGGGCGGGCTGGCCTCGTTGGTGACGCTGGGCGGCCTGGTACGCGCGACCCTGCTCACCCCCAAGGGCGACGCCACCCCGCTACGGCTACGTCCCGGCGTGCGGATGGCCCAGTTCGCCGCCCGGATCTGGATCGTCGTGGCGCTGGTGATGGTGCCGCTGAGCGCAGCGGACGCGCTCGCGATCGACGTGAGCTTCGTGCTGCCTCGGATGCAGGACTACCTGGCCGGCACCCAGGTGTCCGGATCCTGGCTGCTCGCGGCGGTCCTGGTGGCGGTGGCATCAGTGGCGATGGCGGTCGGCCGCCGGATGGGCACCGGCCTGATCGCGTTGTACCTGGCCGGCTTCGCGGTGGTGCCCCCGATCGTCACCGGCCACGTCTCGGTCGGCGCCGGACATGACTGGGGTACCGACCTGGCGATGCTGGGCAGCGTCGCCGCAGTGGCGTTCGGCGCGATCGCCGTCGCGGTGCTGATCGGAGCTGACGACCTGCTGCCCGGTGTCCAGCGCCGCGCTCGCAGCTGGCTCACCGTGGCCGCCGCGGTGGCACTGGTGTTGCGCCCGGTGGTGGGGATCTTCGAGCTGGCGGGATTCCTGCCCTGGCAGGATCCGTACGGGTGGGTCGTCCTGACCGCCTGCGTGCTGTTGGCTGCGGCCCTGGTGTCGGCGCGACTGCGGTCCGCCTGGCCCGCCGCGGCCATCGGTGTCCTGGTGACCGGGACAGCTGCGGCCGCGGAGACCATCGTCCCGCCGCGCTATGCGGTGCCGCAGAGCGCCCAGGTGAACTACCTCGGGTTTCACCTGGACCAGGCCCCCGACCTCGCCACCCTGCTGTTGCCGGGCCGCCCCAATGTGCTGTTCGTACTGATCGCAGTGGCGGCGCTGGCGGCGTACGGCTGGGGTCTGCTGCGGCTGCGCCGCGCCGGGATCGCGTGGCCGTGGCACCGGACCCTGTGCTGGGCGGTGGGCTGGCTGCTGGTGCTCGGGATGACCGGCACCGGGCTGTGGGCGTACAGCTCAGTGATGTTCAGCTATCACATGATCGTGCACATGACGATCAACATGATCGCGCCGATCTTCTTGGTGCTGGCCGGCCCGATCACGTTGATCCTGCGGGCCAGCAAGGCCTCCCGACCGGGCGCGCTGCCATCGCTGCGGGATCTGGTGACCGAACTGATGCAGCACCCGGTGCTGGCCAGGCTGATGCATCCGCTGCTCATCTGGGTGATATTCGTCGGCTCCTTCTACGGCCTCTATCTGACTGATCTGTTCGGCGAGCTGATGCGTTATCACTGGGGTCACCAGTTCATGACGCTGCACTTCCTGATCGTCGGATCGCTGTTCTACGGCCAGGTGATCGGCGTCGACAAGCCGGCCAAGCCGCTGCCGCACTTGGCCAAACTCGGTCTGATGATGGCCGCGATGCCCTTCCACGCGTTCTTTGCGGTGGCGCTGCTGTCCTCCCCGCCGATCGGACTGGAGTTCTATCAGTCGATCGCCGTGCCGTGGATGGCTGCCCCCGATGCGCTGCAAATCGACCAGGACCTGGGCGGCCAGATCACCTGGGCGACCGGCGAGGTGCCGATGCTGATCGTGGTGATCGCATTGCTGGCGCAGTGGTTCACCGATGACACCCGCGAGGCCCGTCGCAAGGATCGCGCCGCGGACGCCGGGCTGGACAATTCTGCCGACGCCTACAACGAGATGCTGGCCGAGTTGGCCAAGCGTGACGAGGCCAATCGGCAGCGGGAGGGCCGATGACCAGCCAGCGTACGGATGCCAGCACCGAGGTCACCGACGAGGCGCCCGAGGCGTTCGACGAACCGCTTCAGCTCGCGATCGGCGGGATGACCTGCGCGGCCTGCGCCAACCGGGTCGAGAAGAAGCTCAACAAGATGCCCGGGGTCCGCGCGACGGTCAACTACGCCACCGAGCGTGCGATCGTACGCGGGCTGCCGGCCGACCGGATCGCCGAAGCCGAGGCGGTGGTCAGCAAGGCGGGCTATCACGCAGCGCCGGTCGGCTCGGATGACCAGGAGGAGTTCAGCGAGCGCCGGGTGCGCAGCCTCAAGCTGCGCCTGATCGTGGCCGCGGTGCTCTCTGTGCCACTGGGCAACCTGGCGATCGTGCTGGCGCTGGTACCGGAGCTGCGGTTCACCGGCTGGCAGCTGCTGTGTCTGTTGCTGGCAGTGCCGGTGGTGTTCTGGTGCGCGTGGCCCTTCCACAAGGCCACCTTCCGCAACCTGCAGCAACGCAGCTTCAGCATGGACACGTTGGTGTCCCTCGGCGTGTTGGCTGCCTTCTCCTGGTCGTTGATCTCCCTGCTGTGGGGCGGTGACGACACCGAGGGGTATTGGCTCGGCTACGGCATCACCCCGGCGGGAGCGGATGCGATCTATCTGGAGGTCGCGGCCGCCGTCACCACCTTCTTGCTGGCCGGTCGCTATTTCGAGGCGCGATCCCGCCGTAGTGCCCAGGACGTGCTCAACGCCCTGAATCTGTTGGGAGTGGACCGGGTCCGGATCCGCCGCGACGAGACCGTCGTGACAGTGCCGCTGGCCGAAGTGCGGATCGGCGACGTCGCCGTGGTCCGCGCGGGAGAACGAGTCCCGGTCGACGGCACCGTGGTCGCCGGGTCCGGGCCGATCGACACCTCGATGATGTCGGGTGAACCGTTGCCTCGTGAGGTCTCCCCCGGTGATGCGGTGATCGGCGGCACGGTGAACCTGACTGCGTTGTTGGAGGTGCGGACCGACCGGGTCGGCGCCCACACCCAGCTCGCCCAGATGGCCGCGATGGCCGAACAGGCCCAGGCACGCAAGGCCCGGGTCCAGTTGCTGGTGGACAAGGTGGTGTCGGTCTTCGTCCCGGTGGTGCTGGTCATCGCCCTCGGCACGCTGGTCGGCTGGCTGCTGGCCGATGCCGGTGTGCGACATGCCGCCAGTGCCGCCATGTCGGTGTTGATCATCGCCTGTCCGTGCGCGCTGGGCCTCGCGACCCCGACGGCGTTGATGGTCGGCGTGGGCCGTGGTTCCCAGCTCGGCATCCTGATCAAGGGACCGGATGCGCTGGAGGCCTCCGGTCGGGTCGACACCGTGGTGCTGGACAAGACCGGCACTCTGACCCACGGCTCGTTGAGTGTCGTCGACGCTTGGCATGCCGATCCGGACCGCGCCGAGACCATCGACCAACTGGTCGGCTCGGTGGAGGAGGGCAGCGAACACCCCATCGCCCGTGCTCTGGCCGTCGACCGGCCCGATCCCACCGGTGAGGTCGAGGCCTTGCCGGGGCTGGGCGTACGCGGTCGGGTCACCACCGCTGAGCGCAGCCTGGCCGTGGTGGTCTGCAGCCCCACCCTGGTGTCCGAACAGTTCGAGCTCGGTGCTGCCGGCGAGATCATCGACCGGTTCGCCAGCCAGGGCCACACCGTTGCGGTCGCGGTCGTCGAGGGTCAGGTGGCAGCGGCGTACGCCATCGCAGACCGGCTGCGCGACGAGGCCGTCGCGGTGGTCAGCGAACTGCGTCGCCGCGGGCTGCGCACCATCCTGCTCACCGGTGACGGCCAGGTGACGGCGGAGGCGGTCGGTGCGCAGCTGGGTGTTGACCAGGTCATCGCCGAGGTGCTGCCGACCGACAAGGCGACAGTGATCGAAGGACTACAGGCGGACGGTCACCAGGTCGCCATGGTCGGTGACGGTATCAACGACGCCGCGGCGCTGGCGGCCGCCGAGCTCGGCATGGCGGTGGTGAGCGGAACTGACATCGCCCTGCGTTCGGCCGACGTGGTGCTGGTGCGCCGCAATCTGTGGGTGGTGGTGGATGCGTTGCGGCTGTCGCGCAAGACCTTGCGCGTGATCCGTGGCAACCTGCTGTGGGCATTTGGCTACAACGTCGCCGCGATCCCGTTGGCGGCGGCCGGTCTGTTGAACCCGCTGATCGCCGGCTTGGCGATGTCGCTGTCATCGGTGTTGGTGGTCACCAACAGCCTGAGACTGCGCAACTTCGAGTCTGCGACGGCATGATGGTGCGATGAACCAGACGCCACAGGCGCCGACCTTCTCGGCAACCGTCTCCCTGGGAGTGATGGGCAAGCGGGAGGTGGTGCTCTCCCCCGGCCAGATCGTCTTCGGCAAGCACGTGGTGGCGACCCACACGATCGCCGAGGTCCGCCTCCGAGTGACGAAGAACTATGTCCAAGGCATCCCCACGTCGACCAACTATCGGCTCCAGATCACGGACGAGAACCGACAGCGCACGACTTGGAGCTTTGGCTTCACCTCGATGCAGAAGAAGGATGTCAAGGCGTACGTCACCGACGTCTTCAACCGCCTCTACGACCAGCTGCAGCGCGAAGCGGGCCCGCAGATCGTGCAGCGATTCATTGCGGCCAACCCGCAGCCCGACGCGGCCTTCGGGCCCTGGAGGTTCTGGCCGGAGGGCATCGTCGCCAAGGAGGCATTCCAGACCGTCACCGTGCCGTGGGGGCAGCTGGCCGGCTCAGCGATGAATCAGGGCATGATCCAACTCCGTTATCGCGACCCGGTCGGCAAGGAACGTCATGCCGGAGCGATGTCGATGTGGACGCCGAACGCGATCTTCCTCGATCAGTTCGTTGCGGGGTACCACCGCCACTTCATGTCCTGAAGGCGGGCACGGACAGCTGGGGGTGTGGCGAAACCGCGGGCGGTCGGGGTTCCGACGTGCTGCAGGACCAGGGCAGCGCCCGCGGTTTCGGGTGGTTCGGCTGGTATTGCCTCACCGGTCCGTTGGGGATCCGGCCTCAGCGGCCGACCACCTCACAGGTCCAAGAAGAGTTCATTTCTCGGATCACCTCCTTTCCGTGTGCCCACAGACTAGGCCGCTCCGGCGATGGCCTCAAGGGATTTTCTGGATCGGCACCCGGGCGCCGGGTCGCGAGCGTCGGCGGCGTGTGAGAGAGTGTCCAACAAAGCATTGCTTCCGTTGAAGTACACATCACGCAGGAGTGTTGAAGAGCATGGAACCCATCCGTCTAGGGGTCATCGGTCAGGGCCGCAGCGGCCGGAACATCCACACCGAGTTTCTCAAGACCCTCCCGGAGAAGTACGAGATCGTCGCGATCTCCGATCTGATCGAGGATCGCCGCACCCGCGCCGAGGGCGACTACCCCGGTGTGAAGACGTACGCTGATTACCGCGACATGTTGGCCGACAAGTCGACCAACATCGAACTGGTCATCAACGCTTCCTTCAGCCACCACCACCCGCAGATCAACAACGAGGTGATGGAGGCCGGTTATCACGTCCTCAGCGAGAAGCCGGCCGCCCGTCGCGCCGCTGATGTGCACGAGAACATCGCCACCTCCACCCGCACCGGCAAGCTCTTTGCGGTCTTCCAGCAGTCCCGTCACGCCCCCTACTACCGGGCCGTGATGGACGTGCTGCGGTCGGGCAAGTTGGGCGAGATCCAGATGGTCAAGATCTTCTTCAACGGCTTCGCCCGCCGCTACGACTGGCAGGTCATCCAGGGTTTCAACGCCGGCAACCTCCTCAACACCGGTCCCCACCCGCTGGACCAGGCACTCGGCTTCATCGGCCGCGACGTGCAGCCGCAGGTGTGGGCCAAGATGGCCAACGTCAACGCCGCCGGTGACGCCGAGGACTTCGTCAAGATCCTGCTGACCGCTCCGGGCCGCCCGGTGGTGGACCTCGAGGTCTGCTCGAACAACCACTTCAACCCGTACACCTATCAGGTCTACGGCACCTACGGTTCGCTCGCCGGCTCGATGACTCACCTCGACTGGAAGTACTACGATCCGGCCGAGGCACCTGAGCAGAAGCTCGCCCCCGAGCCGCTGCCCGGCCCCTCCTACTGCAAGGAGGACCTGAACTTCATCGAGGAGTCCTGGGACGTCGCCGACGAGGACAAGGACCTGTTCCGCTCGATGGCCACCCGGTTCTACACCAACCTCTTCGAGGCGGTCCGCAATGGTGTTGCGCTGACCGTCCCGCCGGAGCAGGTGGCCCAGCAGGTCGCCGTCATCGAGGAATGCCACCGCCAGAACCCGCTGCCGGTGACCTTCGAGGACGCACCGCCGCTCGGCTGACCGACAACGGAACTGCGCGCGTACGCCCGGGGGTGACCGACCCCCGGGCGGCGCTGTTTCCGAGGGGTCTAGATTCGACTCCATGAAGCTCTCATCTGACCTTGTCGCAGCCTTCAACACCCAGATCACCCTCGAATTCGAGGCATCGATCGTCTACCGCCAGCTGTCGATTGCGGCTGATTCGCAGGACCTGCCAGGTTTGGCGTCGTGGCTGCGTCTGCAAGCCGACGAGGAACTCATCCACGCCCACAAGTTCATCGACCACGTCGTGGACCGTGGTGATGCTCCGGCGATCGGTGCCATCAGTGCGCCGGTCGACACCTCGTCGATGAGTATCCAGGACATCTTCGAGGCCGCCCTGGCCCACGAGGAGAAGGTCTCCGAGGCGATCCGTACCCTCTATCGCGCCTGCGATGCCGCCGGTGATCTGGACTCCCGCCCCCTGCTCCATTGGTTCCTGGAGGAGCAGATCGAGGAGGAAGCCACCGTCGGCGAGATCGTCGGCCGGATCAAGCTGATCGGTGACGACGGTCCCGGTCTGCTCCGTCTCGACGCGGAGCTCGGCCAGCGCAACGAGGCCTGATCCCGGTCAGAGGCTGGCGAGCCACGCCACCACCACGATCGCGATGACGACCACGATGGCCAGGAGCTGACCCAGCTTTCGAGTGGACTGCCCCTGGCTGTCGGGTCGAGGCCTCGGTGGCGCCGAGGGACGGCCTTGCGAGACCAGGCTGACATGGTCGAGGAAATCGTCGATCTCGTCGACGCTGTAGGCGTCCTGTCGGCGCATGGTGAATTGCGCTGAGGCGATCGTGCTGGCCAGGTCGACGGTCTCGTCGAGCCTGCTGCGCAGCTTCCGGAGGAAGGTGTCGACCTCGGCCTTGTCATAGCCCGGGCTTCCCTTGGCGGCCGGTGCGAATGAGGACCGATGCAGCGTCATCCGCAGGGTGGTGCGCAGGGCCTCCTGTTGGGGATCGTGCGTCCGCACCGGGTGCCCTGCCGGCGCTGACCACGCGGTCGTCGACCGTGTGGTTGGCGTGCGTGTGGTGGGCGTGCGGGTGGTGGGCACTCGCTTGGCGGGCGCCGGCTCGGCGTCGGGCGCGTCGTCGTCCTCGGGCTCGTCGTCATCGGAGTCCTCAGCCCACTCCCCCTCGTCGTCGACCTCAGGTTCCGTAGGCGTGTCCAGCGCCGAGCCTGCCGCAGTCAGGTCGGGGGTGAACTCTTTGACCGATTCGGCAATCGGCTTGGTGCCGGTGCCCTCGGTGATGCCGGAGGCGCGATCCTGATCACTCAGCAACGAGGTGCCCGTGATCCGTACGCTGGTCGCTGCGGTCGGCGTCGTGGTCGGGGGTGGCTCGGTGGCGACGTCCTCGACGGGTTCACCAGTGGCAATGGCCCTGACCCGCGCCAGGAAGGAGTCCACCTCGGCCTTGCTGTAGCCGAAGCGGGCCTCACTCAGCTCGGCTTTCGCCAGGATCGGCGCCAGGTCGTCGCCATTGTTGGCCGCTCGCCGCAGCTCGTCCAGCAGCCGGCGTACCTCCATGGCGGCATAGCCGGTGTCGGCGGTCGAGAACGTCTTGAAACGGACCAGCTCACGAAGCTCGTCGTCGGCCATGGCGGGAGTTCCTTTCAACAACTGACCTCCCAAGGGTAGAGCTTGGGCGGCCGCCGCGCCGCTCCAATGGGGGCAGGGCTAACGTTGGGTCATGGAACCCAAGGAGCGTGTTCAGCAGTTCGTCCGGGACTATCTGGCGGCGCACCGGCGCGTTCGCCCGATGATGGTCGGTGAGCATGAGACCCCCAACGGGGTGCCAGCCGATCCGTGGCAGACCTGGGACGAGGAATTGGCGCAGTTGCGGCTGCGGCACGGCAGCGCCGGGTTTCGGTTGGAATCCGATGTCTTTGCCGTCGATCCGTTCGAATCCCAGCAGCTCGCCTCCGGCCAACCTGAACTGCTCGGCGCGGGACCCGACGTGGTGGTGGTGCACGACGGGCACACCTTGCTCGAGTTTCACGGTGAAGCGATCGACGGTGATTGGCGGCTGAGTCGGGTGGAGCGCTACTTCGGCGACCCCGATGCGCTGGAAGTGACGCCGGACGAGGCTCAGGAGCGCGCGGGGTTCCCGAGCCCGGAGGTCGAGCTAGCGGCGCTGACCGATGTCGATCGCCCCGATCCTGGCGTCCTCTTCGACTCCGCTGCCGAAGCTGACCGGGGTGAGGCGATCCGGGTCAGCAAGGTCGGTGGCTTCAAGGTGGGTTCGAAGGGTGGCGTACTGGCGGCGGGCAATCCGGAGAACGGCTGGGGATCGTTCTCGGTGTTGTCGCGACTGGTCTCCGGTGGGGAGGTCACCGTCGAGGTGAGCCGGACCAATGTCGATGGCGAACCGTTGGTCGCGGCGCTTCGGCTGCGGCTGACCGAGCAGCCGGTGGCCCAGTGGCGTGGCGCCGACGGTGATGCTGGTGACCTGGTCGGGCTGGATTCCGGGGCGTTGGCGATCGTGGACTGGGAGCTGGCGGCCGGCCTGACCCAGCGCGACCGGGTACGCCTGTGGCGCAGCTTCTTGGAGCGACCCCCCGCTCCGGTGGCCATCCTGACCAGCGGTGACCGTGCCTTCGGCGTCATCTGCGGCGCCGGTTGGGGGCCCGGTGAATACCCGCTCTACTGGGGATTGGACGACGACGGTACGCCGGCCCAGTTGGTCGCTGACTTCGGCATCCTGCCCGGAGCGCCATGGGCTGATGAGGCAGACGAGGATGGCGAGGACGGCGAACGGAACGCCGAAGAGGTGCTGCTGGATGAGGACACCGCTGCTCGGCTGGCAGCCGATGTCCACCATGGCGTCGATGACTTGGCCGACCTGAGTGAACTGGATCGGCCCGACCCCGGATCGCTGTTCGGTGCCGGAGCCTCGGTGCGGCACGGCGAGCTGATGTTGGCCACCGAGGGCCACCTGTGTGTCGGCAATCCGCTGGGTTTCGTCGAGGAGCTCTCGCCGCTGCGCACCCTCGTGCCCGCGGGACGGCACCCCGTGGACATTGCCGTGCACGATCAACGACCGGCTGGGTTACGGGTGCGTTTCAGCACGGCCGAGGTGGCTGGCTGGGCCAAGGCCGAGCGAGTCGAAGCGAACACCGACCTCGACTGCTCCGAGGCGATCGCTGTCTTCGACTGGGGCCGCACCACCCGCGCGACCCATGCCGACCGCCAGCAGTTGAGGCAACTGGTGCGGGAGGAGGGCGAGACCATCGTGATGCTGGGTGACGAGGAGCTGTCCGGTGTCCTCATCGCACCCGGTCCCGCACGCCCCCAGTTTCCCGTCTACTGGGGCATTGATTCGGATGGTGGAGTCGCTCAACTGATCATCGATTGCGGGGTGGCGCCGGGCGCCCCGTGGCGCGAGTTCTATGAGTGAATGTGGTGGAAGAATCTGGGCAAGGTGTTGCGCCTCGTGGTGAGTCGGGATAGCGTCAGGGCAACCGCCCCACGAGCGAAGGAGCTCCAAGAAATGCGTAATCGCCACCGTGTCGCCGCCGTAGCCGCGTCGATCACCCTTGCCGCATCCGGACTGGCTGTGGCCACCAGCAGCGCGGACGCTGCGCTGACGACCTACTGCAGCGGCGAGGCCTCCGGAGTCACTGTTCCCGGCGACCTGGTGGTCCGCGCCGGAGACGCCTGCGTCCTCACCGACGTCACCATCCAGGGCACCGCGCGGGTTCAGGCCGGCGCCGACCTGATCCTGACCGACTCCACCGTCGACGCTGCCGTCGTCGTCGCCGCTGACGGCTACTTCGAGGCCGTCGGCAGTGAGCTCGGTGCCGGCGTCACCAACAACGGTGGCTATGGCGTCTATCTCGAGTCCACCTCCGTCGAGGGTGCGTACGTCGCCCGTGGCGACAATGCGCTGACCTTCGTGTACGCCGACGAGGCCAATGTCGGCGGCCGACTGTTGGCCGAGCAGGGCGAGGTCTTCGTGCAGTCGACGACCGTCGGAGGTGCGTTCACCAGCCAGGGCAGCGGCTACACCGACGTCCTCGACTCGACCTTGGCCCGGACGCTGACCGTCGAAGGCAACGCCAACGGCTCGGTCGTGTGCGGCAGCGAGGTCGACGGTGACGCCACCTGGACCGGCAACGCCGGCGTCCAGCTCGGCACCGGAGGCACCATCAGCCCCTGCGACGACGCCAACTACTTCGGAGGCAACGTCACCATCAGTGACTCCACCGGTGGCGTAGACGTCTCGGGCAACATCATCCGTGGTGATCTGAACGGCGACGGCAACGATCCGGCCCCCACCGGTGCCGACAACCGCGTCCGCGGCGAGTCCGGCGGCCAGTTCGCCGAGCTCTCCCCCGCTGCCCAGCTGCGCAGCTCCAGCGTCGAGCAGCGGGCCGCCGACCTCCAGACCAAGCGCGACGACCGTCGCGCCTCCGCAACCGGCGAGGCCAGCGAAGTGGGCCCCGCCAACTTGTGAGGATGATCTGAGGACTCGTCACCCTCAGCTTCCTTGGTGATTGAGCCCCACATCCTGAGTGGATGTGGGGCTCAGTCATGTCCTGACACGTGCCTCATCCTTTTGGATGAGGTGAAAGTCCGTCCGGTGCGCGATGTCTCACGACCGTGACTGGCGTGGAATTGCTGTCATGAGTTCCAGCATCACTTCACCGCTCGCCACGCGAATCGCCCGGGCACTGACCTCACGCCGCGGGGCCTGGGTCGCCCTCGGCGTGTCCGTCGCCGTCATCATCGTCCTGTTCGGCGCGTTCAGCGGTGCCAAGGCGGCGGCCGGCTCGGTTCCGGCGCCGGCTGACTCCGAGTCGTCCCAGGTCGACGAACTGCTCCAGCGCTTCCCCGACGCCGATCAGGCATCGGTGCTGGTGGTCGCCTCCCGGACCGGTGGCAGCGCGCTGTCCGAGGACGATCTGACCGCACTGGAGGGCGTACAGCCGACGTTGGCCAAGCATGCCGCTGGGGATGCGAATGGGCCGATCATCAGCGAGGACGGCCAGGTCGGGTTGCTGGTGGTCCCGATCACGACCGGCGACACCAACACCGACACCTCGGCGGTGATCGAAGCATTGCGTACCGATCTGGCCGCCGTGACGCCGGTCGGCGTGACCCTGCAGGTGACCGGTGGACCCGCATTCGGCGCTGACATCGCCGGTGCGTTCAGCGGTGCGGACTTCACGCTGTTGGCCGTCACCATCGTGATCGTCGCGGTGTTGCTGATCGTGACCTATCGCTCGCCGGTGCTGTGGCTGATCCCGCTGTCGGTGGTGGGTGTCGCCGACGGGCTGGCGGGACGGCTGACGGCCGCGGCCGGGTCGGCCTTCGAGCTGCATTTCGATGCCGGCATCATCAGCGTGCTGGTCTTCGGCGCAGGCACGAACTATGCCCTGTTGCTGATCTCGCGGTATCGCGAGGAGTTGCAGGCCCACGACGATCATCGGGTGGCGCTGCAGACGGCCTGGACGACCACGATGCCGGCGATCGTTGCCTCGAACGTGACTGTGGTGTTGGCCCTGCTCACGTTGGTGCTCGCGGTCATCCCGGGGACCCACGGGTTGGGCATCTCGTCGGCGATCGGCTTGCTGATCGCGTTGGCCGCGGTGCTGTTTGTGCTGCCGCCGTTCCTGGCGGTGTGCGGCCGGCGGATCTTCTGGCCGTTCGTGCCGCGGCCCGGTCAGGAGGTGAAGCGCGGCGACCTGTGGCGGCGCACCGCCAGCGCTGTGGTGGCGCGGCCGGTGGTTGCGCTGGGGGCAGGCGCGGCGCTGGTCGCGGTGATGGCCAGCGGCCTGATCGGCACCAGTGTCGGGCTGGACCAGATCGAGAAGTTTCGGGTGCAGTCAGAGTCAGCCGCCGGTTTCGAGACGATGGCCGACCACTTCCCGCCCGGCGAGGCCCAGCCGATCTGGGTCATCGCCGACTCCGACGCGGCCCGGGATGTCGTGGCCGCCATCGACGGGCGTACCGGCGTCGTCCGGGTGCACCCTGCCGGCGTGACGGACGATGGGCAGCTGACCAAGATCATGGTCACCAGCGAGTACGCGCCGAGCACTCCCGAGAGCTTGGCGCAGATTGAGGAACTGCGTGACGTCGTCCATGGCGTACCCGGTGCCGATGCGCTGGTCGGCGGTGCCGTCGCGACCGATGTCGATGCCCGGTCCGGCAATGAGCGGGATCTGTGGCTGATTGCGCCACTGGTGGTCGCGGTGTGTTTCGTGGTGCTGGTGGTGCTGCTGCGCTCGCTGGTGGCACCGGTCCTGTTGACGCTGGTCAACCTCGCCAGTGCGTTGGGGGCGATCGGTGCCGGTGCGTGGCTGAGTCGGGTGGTGTTCGACCAACCTGCGCTCGACCTGCAGGTGCCGCTGCTCGCCTTCCTCTTCCTGGTGGCGCTCGGCATCGACTACACGATCTTCCTGGTGCACCGCGCCCGCCACGAGGCAGGACGGCTCGGCACCAGGGATGGCATCGTCGAGTCCGTCGCCCACACTGGTGCCGTCATCACCAGTGCCGGCATCGTCCTGGCCGGTGTCTTCGCCGCGCTGGGCGTACTCCCGCTGGTCACCCTTGGTCAGCTCGGCATCATCGTCGGGCTGGGCGTCTTGGTCGACACTCTGGTGGTGCGGACCGTGGTGATGCCGGCGATCTTCAGCCTGGTCGGTGATCGGATCTGGTGGCCGAGTCACCCCGGATCGCCTGGCGAGGGGGCGGTCTCAGCCCGAGGGGCCTGAGGTAGCGTGGTGCGCATCGTGGATGATGCGCACAGAGGCGCGTTGCCAACCGACCGGCCAAGGAAGGCCGACTCAGGAGAGACATGTCTCACCCTCGCCCCCACTCCCCTCGTTCACTCTCGGCTTTCAGCCGCCGCCGGCTGCTCGGCGGGCTCAGCCTGATCGGTATCTCCGCAGGCGTGGGCTCGCTGGACGGTCCGGCGTACGCCGCCGACGACTTGGTGACCCGGGAGTACTTCGACCAGATTGATACCGCCCTCAATGGCGGCAACGGGCAGAAGTTCGACACCAACGACAAGGACTCCTCCGGGCTCAGCGGCAAGCTGGCGTGGGGAGAGTCCTACGTGCTCGAGGGCTACGCCCTGATGTACCAGGCCACCAGGGACACCTACTACCTCGACAAGATGGTCGACCACATCGACCATGTGCTGGCCAACCGTGACAGCGAGCGTGGCGTCACCGACTACGCCGGCGCGTCCCACCCGGCTTGGCGGGCCGACCATCATCAGACGGTGGGCTACGGAACGATCCGTGACACCGACGGCACCCCGGTCTTCGAGGTGCGCTCCGCGCTGGCGTACTCCGACCTCACCACCATCACGATCACGCGCGGCAGCAACCCGGGCGAATTCCGGCTCGAGGGCTACAACTCCCAGTACGACCGGTCGACCGTCCACGCCCTGCTCAGCACGGATCCGAGCTCGGACCGGTACGCAGTCGACACCGTCACCGCGGGCTTCAAGACCGAGACGCCGGGCCGGTTGCTGCTGACCCTGCGGGAGCTACGGCAGGATCCGGGCCGCGTGGAGGTCGCCGAAACTGCCGAGCCACTGGTGTCGCGACCGTACGTCTTCGAGGTCCACACCGGACAGATCGTCCAACCGATGCTCCTGTTCGCCCGACTGGTCCGGGCGGAGGATCGGCTGCAGGCCAACCCGACCTACGCCAGCCGCGCCGAGCTCTACCTGGAGGCAGCGGCCAATGCGGTCGCCGTGCACGACCCCGAGTTTCGGATGGATCAGGAGGGTCGCGGCTACTACATGACTCAGGTCGATGCGCCGGTGTGGCATGCGGGGATGGACAATCCGATCAACCACTTCCTCGCGCTCGGCCGCCCGATCGTGCAGCTCGCGGTCCTCACCGGGGATGCCAACTACGCGGACCGAGCCACCGCACTTGCCCGCACCCTGCGCGACAGCATGACGACGGTGGGCGATGCGTACGTGTGGCCGTACTGGTGGCAGCGCGGTGATGCATACAACGGCTGGGACATCGACGGGCCCCGCTCGCAGTACCGGCCGTGGTACCCACCGAACCAGGTGCCTGAGGACACCAGCCACGCCCAGATCGACGTGAACTTCGCGATCGAGTACGTCCGGGGCCTGCGGTTCTTCGCGCCGGGTGCGAGGCCACCGCTGGGCTCCAACGACCTGACTCGGCTGGCAGCGACCTACACCGACCTGGTCGCGACCACCCTCCCCGACGGGCGCGCCGGGGCGTACCGCTTCGTTGACGGCACCGGTGATCCCGGCCTGGTGGCCTACGTACGCCAGTCGGTGGCGTGGGCCAGCCTGACGCCGTGGAACAGCCAGGTGCTCGACCACGTCACCGCGATCGTCAACGGCGGCACTGGTCTCGGTGGCTTCGGGTCGGCCCTGTTCTGCCTCGCCCACGCCATTGAGGCACGACACCATCGGGGTGGTGTGCGCTGACGCGGCATCGCCCGCCAACTTTTTGTCGGACCTTCGGCGTAGCCTGACAGCAGGCAATCGAACAACTGTTCGATGACGGGTTTGGGTCTACACAATCTGGTCTACACAAGGAGGTGATTCCCGTGGATGATCCACACATGACAGCGGCGCTCGAGGTGATCTCCTCGATCCGTGCGGCGCGGTTGGAGCGGTTGCAGGCGGAGGCTCGTGAGTTCATGCGGGTGGCTGAGTTTGCTGATCTGTATGACGCGGACTGGTACGCGACGCGCTATCCGGGCGGCTCGGGGACGTTGGGTGAGCGGCTGGCGCATCTGGCTGGTGACGGTACGCCGCTGGTGGCGGAGTTCTGCGTGCTCGAGTTGAGTGCGGCGCTCGGGATGGCTGAGGAAGGCCACGGAGGCGTATGAGGTGCCGGAGCTGATGCGGGAATGGGTGACGCTGCGCAATCCGCGGTCGATCTTCCCCTTCTCGACGCGCAACAGCCGCGGCCTGGACCTCGACCACACGACGCCGTGGGCGCCGGCCCGACCCGCCGCGCCACCCGCCGACACGGAACTGCCGCTCACGAATCCGAGCAACCTCGGTCCGCTCCACCGGCGTGGGCATCGGGCGAAGACTCATGCCGGGTGGCGGGTGTGTCAGCCGGCGCCAGGAGTGTTCATCCGGACCTCGCCACTCGGTCTGAACTACCTCGTCACGCCGAGTCACACCTGGCTGATCCACGACCCCCACCGAATCCATCTCGACGCCCGTCGCCGCCTGAGCGGGACGCCGCCAGGCCAACAACGGCATCGACCTGACCCACACCGGCAGCCCCGGCTGAGCATCCGAGCCGAGACCGTCGTCATCAACACCGGCACCCGCCCGGCCGCACTGCCGATGCCGGGCGCCGACGGCCCTCGCATCCACGATTCGGTCTCGCTGCAGCACATCGACCCCTTCGCTCCCAGGCTGGCCGTGGTCGGTGGTGGCGTGGTTGGCTTGGAGTTCGCAGCGATGTTCCGCGACTTCGGCAGCCAGGTCACAGTGCTCCAACGCGGCGAAGCGATTCTCCGCGATCTCGACGACGATGTGGCTGCTGCGGTCCGTGAGCAGGCCCTGAGTGACATCGACCTGCGTACATCAACCTCATCGCGTTGGCGATGCGGGCCGGCGTCCCCGCCTCCCAGTTGCGCGACGGCATATGGACGCATCCGTCCAGCACCGCGGCGCTCAACGAGGTGTTGGCTGAGCTGCGCTGACGCTCAGGCCTGTTCGTTGCGCGGGTGCCGTGCCCAGACGAAGCAGAACAGTCCGTAGCAGGCGATGCCGACCGCCATCAGCGTCAGCAGCATCTGACCGAACGGGGCGCCGCGGACCGTCTGCAGCGCTTGGTCCATGCCGCCGGCCTGTTCCGGGTCGTAGTTGACGGCCGCCCACACGAACAGCCCGCCGACGATCACCATCGCGAGGCCCTTGGCCACACTTCCAATCGTGCCGAGCGTGAGCACGGCCGAGCTGACGGCTTGGTCGAGTTCCTCGGCGAAGCGTTGGGTGATGCCGGAGAAGATCTGATAGCCGCCGACGCCGACCACGACGAGGCCGACCACCACGACCAGCACCTGGCCGAACGGCATGGCCAGCAGCTGCGCGGTCAGGCCCTCGTTGCTCTGCTCCTGGGATCCGCCACCGCCCATCGCGGCACGGACCGCGCCGGCGCCCAGCGCGCCGTAAACGACAGCCTTGGCGACCGAACCGCCGCGCTTGCGCCAACGCTTGCTGCCGTCGTATTGCTGGTGTCCGAAGGCGGCAGCGAGCAACTGCCACACGACCAGGGTGAACAGTCCGATCGCGGTCACCCACAGCAGGACCACTCCGAAGGGTTGCGCGGCCAACTGCTGCAAGGCGCCCTGCTGCGAGGCTTCCTGGTCGCTGTCACCCGACCAGGCCATCTGCAGGCCGAGCCAGCCGATCAGCAGGTGGACCAGCCCGTACGCGACCAACCCGCCACTCACCATCACCTTGTAGGCGGTGGACTGCTGGACCTTCTGACCCGCGTCGCGGCCGTGGTCTTCGGCCTTCTGAGAGGCCTGCTTCGCGCCGTCGCGGATTTTGTCACCGCTGGAGTTCTGGTTCACACGATTACGCTATCGAGTCCGTCATCCATGTCCATCACCGGCCCGTGGACAACCGGTGTCAAACGACAGAGGAGGCCGGTCCGCAATTCACGGAAACCGACCCCCTGTCAGGCGTATCGCCTACGTCGGGCTGACAGGATTTGAACCTGCGACCCCTTGACCCCCAGTCAAGTGCGCTACCAAGCTGCGCCACAGCCCGTTGTTTCATTGTCGGCCCCGGAAGTCATGAGACTGTCGAGCACCGAGGACCAACTATAGCCACCTGCGCGCGGGGGCGCACCTCGGCGGCGAGGCGTGGTCAGCGGCCACCGGCGTACAGCAGCGAACTCTGGGTGGCGAGCCGGAACTCATGCAGCTTCGCCTGCCAGCTGTCGGTGATGGCTGCCCCGTGCGCGCTTGCCCCGATCAGCACCCGGGTGCGGGGCTCGCCGGTGAGCAACTCCATCCGGCGGCCGCGGTCATTGGCGCCGTTGTCGAGAATGCGCCAGGAAAACTCGAGGTAGCGCCGGCGCATCGTCGACAGGATGCTGACGCCGATCCGGATCGGGTCAAGCGCAGTGGTCGAGGTGACGTGGATCTGTACGCCGTGGCACGACTCGTCCCGGAACGGCCCCGCGGTTGGCCGGAACTTGATTGGCCGGAAGCGGACACCGGGTAGGTCCTGCCCCTGCAGGTCCCTGACAAATTCGTCGTCGAAGTACGGCGCCCCGACCACCTCGTATGGCCGGTCTGTGCCAGTGCCACAGGCCACGTGTGCGGCGCTGAGTAATTCCATACCGGGATAGAGCAGGCAGGTGGAGATGCTGGTGACCTTGGGCCGCACCGGCACCAGCAGCCCGTCCTCGCTGGAGTTGGCGCGCTGTCGGGTCCAACCATCCGCCTGGGCCACCTGCAGCTGCACCGATCCTGAGGAGAGCTGGCTGCGGAAGTATCCCGCCAGCTCCCCCACGGTCAGACCGTGTTGCAGTGCCAACGGCACCAGACCGACGTCGGAGAAGTGCGTCGACTCCAGCACCGGCCCGTACGCCTGGCCGCCGGCCGGGTTGGGTCGGTCCAGCACGACCATGGTCTGGTTGCGCTTTGCCAGCGCGCGCATTGCCGCCCACAACGTCCAAATCTGGCTTTCGTAGCGTGCTCCCAGCTGAGCCACGTCGAAGACGATGGTGTCCAGGTCGAAGCGAGACAGCAGCGCATCCCATTCGGCTGCGCCGACCTGGAAGACGTTCTCGATGGTGATGCCGGTGCTCGGATCGGTGGCGTCGTCCAAGTCCGCGCCGCCACCGGTGTAGCCGAACTCCGGGGCCAGGATCACGCGTACGTCGACGCCGTCAGCGACCATCGAATTGACGATGGGAGTGAAATCTTCGAGCACGCCGGTCTGGTTGGTGATGACGCCGACGCGGCGACCGGCCAGAAACCGCCAATGGGTCGCCGCGCTGGTGTCAGCCCCGGTCCGTACGCCGCTGCTGGCGCTCTGCTGCGGGGCCCGGGCCTGAGCGGTCGCGGGTAGCGCTGCCGCTCCGGCCGCGGCGACGGCGAGGCCGCTTGCGGACAGCATGGCGCGACGAGAGACCGACATGGTCACCAGACTGCTGCTCCCGGCGAGGCGAATCAACCCCTCAACCCATTTTCCACTGCTTTCAGCAAGTGTTCTCAGGGCGTCTTCAGGTCAACCCTCAGGTGGATCTCCGAGGTCCCCGGCATCAGACTGCGGTCGGGGTCAGGAGCGCGAGCGGCGCTCGCGCGCCCTCACCTCGACGTGCACCGGCGTACCGGTGAACTCAAAGTCCTCCCGGAGCCGGCGCTGCACGAATCGCAGGTAGCCCGGATCAAGCTGGCCACTGGTGAACAGCACGAAGGTCGGCGGCTCGGCGTGGGGTTGGGTGGCGAACAGAATGCGGGGCTGCTTGCCGCCCCGCACCGGGTGCGGATGGGCCGCGACCACACGCCCCAGGAAGGCATTGAGCTTTCCGGTCGAGACCCGGGCCCGCCAGTTCTCGGCGGCCTGGTTGATCGCAGGGGCAAGCTTGTCGATCGCCCGACCTGTACGCGCGGACAGATTGACCATGACCGCCCAGTCGAAGGGATGCAGGGTGCCTTCGATCTCCCGCTGCAGGTAGTGACGTCGTTCCTCGTCGGTGAGGTCCCACTTGTTGAACGCGATCACCAGGGCCCGCCCGGAGTCGACGACATTCTGCAGAATCCGGATGTCCTGCTCACTGACCGGCTCGGACGCATCGATCAAGGCGACGCACACATCGGCCCTCTCGATGGCGCCCTGGGTGCGCAGGCTCGCGTAGTACTCGTGGCCGCTGGCTTCCTTGACCCGGCGCCGAATGCCTGCGGTGTCGATGAAGTGATACGGCGTACCGGCGATCTCGACCATCTCGTCGACCGGGTCGACGGTGGTGCCGGCGACGTTGTCGACCACCGATCGGTGTTCACCGGACACCTTGTTGAGCAGGCTGGACTTGCCGACATTGGGACGTCCGACCAGCGCCACGCGAAGCGGCCCGCCCGGAATGTCCTGCTCGTCCTCACGCGGCGGCAGCGCGGCGACCACGGCGTCGAGCAGGTCGCCGGAACCGCGGCCGTGCAGGCTGGACACCGGGTAGGGCTCCCCCAGCCCCAGGTTCCACATGGTCGCTGCCTCAGCCTCACCGCGGACGTCGTCAACCTTGTTGGCGGCCAGCACCACGGGCTTGCCGGACTTGCGGAGCACCCGCACGACGGCCTGGTCCTCGTCGGTGGTGCCGACCACGGCGTCCGTCACGAAGAGCACCACGTCGGCGGTCCCGATGGCCAACTCGGCCTGTTCGGAGATCCGGGCGGCCAATCCCTGCGCATCCGGAGCCCAGCCGCCCGTGTCGACCAGGACAAAGTCACGTCCGGACCAGCTCGCGTCATAGGAGATCCGGTCCCGAGTCACCCCGGGCACATCCTGCACAACAGCCTCGCGACGCCCGATGATGCGGTTCACCAACGTCGACTTGCCAACGTTGGGTCGCCCCACGACGGCGACGACGGGACGAGCGTCCTGACCCATGATGTGTGCACTCCTCGATCAACGACCGAAATCCGGTCAAGCGTCCATGCTAACGGCCGGACCCACAAATCCCGCAGTCGTGCGCTCGCCCGCTCAGGCCAGCGCGCAGATCTCGTCGACGACCTCGGCCAGACTCAACTGGGTGGAGTCGATCACCACCACGCCGTCAGCAGCCGTGGTGAAGCGAGCCACCGTCGAGTCGTCGGCGTCGCGGCGTACGACCTGGTCATGCAACTGCTCATCGGTGACAGCGTCGCCGAGCTCCGTCAACCGACGCGCCATCCGGGCGCTCGGATCAGCCACCAGCAACACCCGCACCTCGGCCTGCGGAGCCACCACCGTAGTGGTGTCGCGGCCCTCCAGGACGATCCCAGGTTCGGCGGCGGCGACAATCTCCTGCTGCACCCGCACCAGGTGTTCACGGACCGCCGGGACCGTCGAAACGGTCGAGACGAAGGCGGAAATCTGGGGGGATCGGATCGCCTCGGTCACATCATGACCGTTGACCTGTACGCCAGGTCGCTGCGGGTCGGTGGACACCTCCAGCTCCATGTGGCGGGCGAGGTTGGCGATCGCCACCGTGTCGGTTGGTTCGACGTCGGCCTGCAGGACCAACCAGGCCAGCGCTCGATACATGGCGCCGGTGTCCAGGTAGGCGAGGCCAAGTCGACGCGCGACTCCGCGCGCGGTGCTGGATTTGCCCGACCCGCTGGGACCGTCGATCGCGACGACGGTTGGCTCGCTGGCCGGCGTGGGAGACGAGATCACAGCCACACCCTAGAGCACCGTCGGCCCCGCGGGCCGGCACACCGGCTCGGTCAGGAGACCCGCCAGCCCAGCCCACGCATCCGTTCGGCGACCGCATCGGCATCCTCGGGGCTGACGAAGATCGCCAGATAACCCAAGTTGCGCGCCTGGTCGTGCTCGATCTGCAGGTCCTCGACGTTGGTCTCGCCGATCTGCTGGAACAACGCTGCCAGGGCGCCCGGTTGGTCGGGAATCTCGACGGTGACCTTGGCGAAGGACTGCGGCGCGGCGCCGTGCTTGCCGGGGATCCGACGGGTCCCGGCCCGCCCCTCCTCGAGATCCTGGGTGAGGCGTTCGTCATCATCGAGGTCGTCAATGATCCGATCCAGCCGGCCCCGCAGCCCCTCCAGCTCGGCACGGATCGCGCTGCGGTTGCCGCCGATGATCTGGCGCCACAGATGCGGATCCGAACCAGCGATTCGGGTGACGTCGCGCAACCCCTGGCCGGCGAGCTGGAGATAGCCCGCCGGCCCCTCCAACATTCCCTGGGCAACCAGGATCGACGCCAGGTGTGGCAGGTGCGAGACCCGGGCGACGGCTCGATCGTGGTCGCCGGGAGACATCACCACGACGGTGGCGCCGCAGCTGCGGGCCAGCCGGGCCACCCGATTGGCGTGCTCCCCGTGCTCGGCCTGCTGTGCATCAGGCAGCGCGATCACCCAGGTCCGGTCCCGGAACAGGTCGGCACTGGCGGTCAACGGTCCGGCTTGCTGGGAGCCCGCCATCGGATGTGAGCCGACATAACGCTCCGCCCCAGCGGCGGCGCTGATCTCTGCGGCCGGCCCCTCCTTCACCGAACCGACATCGGTGACGGTCGCCTTCGGCCACCGCTTGAGCGCGTCGATGACGGTCGTGGCGATGTGGTCCGGCGGCACTGCGACCACCACCACTTCAACGTCCTCGGGTGGGTGCGGCGCGGTCTGGCCGGCGCCGAGAGTTGCCGCGACGCGGGCGTGGGCAGGCAACAGATCGACCAGCTGCACCGCCACTCCGGCGGCTGTCAGCGCCATCCCGATGGAGGCTCCAACCAGACCGGCGCCGATGACAACGGTCGGGCCGAGCGGCGGAACTGCACCACCGCTCGCGGGCAGCGTGTTCATGCGACAGGCACCGCGTTCATGCGAGCAGCGCCGGGATCTGCTCGGTCGCCAGCCGCCGAAACTTGCGTCGCTGATCCCCGGTGCGGTCCAGGACGCCGATCTCCAGCAGCACCGGGTCCACCGGCTCACCGCCGAACAGCGCCAAGGTGGCACTCTGCACCGCCTCGGACAGGCTCGCCGACGGGTCGTGGCGGTCACTGATCTCGCCGAGGATCCGCTGGGCCTCGCCACCCATCACCGCGAAACACTCCTGGTCGGTGAGCGAACCGTCGAAGCCGATCTGGAAGATCTCGTCGTGTTCGGGCTCCATGCCCAGCTCGGCGACGATCAGTTCCACCTCGTAGGGCTTCTCGGCGCCGGAGAAGATCCCGCCGAGCAACTGGGCGTACGCGTTCGCCAGCCCTCGTGCGGTGACGTCTTCACGGGCGTACGCATAGCCCCGCATGTCGGCATGCCGGATGCCGGCGGTGCGCAGCTGAGCGAACTCGTTGTAGCGGCCCACGCCGGCGAAGCAGATCCGGTCGTAGATCTCGCTGATCTTGTAGAGCAGACTGGAACGGTTCTCGGCGACGCAGCAAATCCCGTCGGCGTACTGCTGCACGACCACCGACCGACCGCGGGCGATGCCCTTGCGTGCGAAGTCGGCCCGGTCCTGGATCTGCTGCTCGGGCGCAACGTAGAACGGCATGCTCGTCACAGGTCTGCCCTCGGTCCATCGGGATGCTGCTGCCGGTCGGCCACCACGGCCTCGATCATGGGCTGCAGCTCGGCGTCGGACAGTTCCCGTACGCCGGTGGCCTCCACGATGGCCAGCTGCGGATAGATCTGGCGGCCCAGGTCGATGCCACCGGTGCCGGCGTCCTGGTCGGCGGCATCCCACAGCGCATGCAGGGTGGCCCGGATCGCCTGGTCGCGGGAACCGGCAGGATCGTGCAGCTTGCGCAGCGCCCCGAGCGCATGGACGGCACCGCTGCCGATCGCCGCTCGGTGACGTTCCGGGTAGCGGCCGCCGGCGATGTCGAAGGCGAAGATCGCACCGCGGTCGCCGTCCCAGCCGGCCAGCAACGGAATCGCTGCCAGCCCCTGCATCGCGCGGCCCATGGTGGCGCGCAACATGCCGGACAGTCGGCTGCCCTTGCCCGCGAAGGAGAGCTGGGTGCCCTCCATCTTTTCGTAGTGCTCGAGTTCGACCTGGTAGAGCTTCACCAGTTCGATGGCCACTCCGGCGGTGCCGGCGATACCAATGACGGTCTGGTCATCGGCCTCATGGACCTTCTTGACCTCGCGGTAGGCGATGGCATGCCCCATGGTGGCGCGGCGGTCGCCGGCCATCAGGACGCCGCCCTCGTAGATCGCGGCGACGACGGTGGTGCCGTGGGGGGCGAGGTGCTCGCCCTGGCTGCTCGGCAGCTGGTGGGGCGCCAACTGGGTCAGGAATTCTGTGAAGCTGGCGGTGTCGGCGCGCAGGTAGGCCTCGAGGCCGGGGAGGTTCACTGGCCGCCCTTCTGGACGAAGCTCTTGACGAACTCCTCGGCATTGGACTCCAGCACCGTGTCGATCTCGTCAAGCAGATCATCGAGCGCGTGATCCTGGGTCTGCTCCTGGGTCTGTTCGACCGGCTGGAGTTCGGCGGCCTCGGTGTGCTGCTGGGGACGGCGATACTGCTGCTCGGACATGTCCGCCAGCCTAGCCACTCAGCTCGGGTCCCACTCCGCAAATCGACTGTCGAGCAGGTCCTGCACCTCGGAGTAGGTCTCGTCGTTGTCGGGCAGCGCATAGATGTTGACGTTGGGATCACCCCAGTTGCCGTACTCCTCCAGATAGCTGTCGTAGACATGCTCGGTGAACGCCGCCCCGACCTCGGTGAGGTACTGGGCCAGCAACTGCCCGTCGCACTGGTCGACGATGAATCCGGAGCCGCGCAGTTGCCCGGACCGGACCTGGTCCAGCGCCGCGCCATGCTCGCGCACCAAGTCCTCCCCCACCAGGCCACGCTCAACCAGCCAGGTGAAGTACATGCCGATGTGCGTGGCGGCGGCCTCCTCGGGCAGGTCGTCGGGAAAGTCGTCGCCGCCCAGGTGCCAGTCCATGTCATCGAACTTGCTGGTCATCTCGTCATCCCATCACAGATCGTCAGTCATCTCGGTCGATTCGGGTCAACCGCTCCAAGCGTGGCACGTCGGCGAGGATGTCGCCGGTCACGGCCTCGGCGATCTCGACAGGTGTCCAGCCCGGCGTCGGATCGGACATCCCGAGTCGCAGGATCCGTTCGCCGGTGTCCAGACTGACACCGTCCCAGGTGACGGCGGCCAGCCGCTCCTCGTACGCCCGCACCAGGGCTCCACGGAGCAGCGCCCGGGTGTCGGCGGGCGGCTGCTCGACTGCCTGCGCGACTTCCTCGTCGGTGACGATGGTCCGGGCACTGCCCCGCCGCTGCCAGGCCGAGAATGGGCTCTTGGCGGGATCCAAATCGGCCCATTGGATGTCCAGAGCCGCCAGCTGAGGGGCGTCCCAGCCGAGCTGGTGGCGCCGCCGGTAACCGTCCAGAAGTTGGTGCTTGGCGATCCAGTCCACTCGATCGGAGGCCGACGCCGGATCGGTCACCAGCTCACTCAGCAGCTGTTCCCAGCTGGTGAGGATGTCGTCGGCCCACGCGGGCGGGTCGGCGATCCCGGATGCCAGGTCGAGATAGCGGCGTTGGAGCTCGATGGCCGTGGCCGAGCTGCCGTCGAGCTGAATCCGGTGGCTGAGGT
This sequence comes from Parenemella sanctibonifatiensis, assembly GCF_002250565.1. Classification (GTDB taxonomy): domain Bacteria; phylum Actinomycetota; class Actinomycetes; order Propionibacteriales; family Propionibacteriaceae; genus Parenemella; species Parenemella sanctibonifatiensis. Next base: position 383,306 of record NZ_NMVJ01000006.1, on the reverse strand, counting down.
CCAGGTCGTGGCTGACCGCCAGATGGTCGCGGACCGGATCGCCGAGTTGCGGCAGCTGGTGCAGCCGCCCCTGGCCCAGCGCCTGCAACACCAGGGCTGCGCTGCCGAGCTTGAGCCAAGTGGCGTACTGAGTACGGTTGCCGTCGCCAGTGATGACGTGGAGTCGGCGCCACTGCCGGAAGTCGGCATGAGGTTCGTCGCGGGTGTTGACCAGTGGCCGTCTGGTGGTGGTCTCCAACCCGACCACCCGCTCAAAGAAGTCGGCGCGCTGGGTGAGCTGGAAGCCGGGACGTTCGCCGCGTACACCGATGCCCACCCGACCCGCACCGGCCAGCACCGAGCGGGACACCAAGAAGCCGGTGAATTCAGCGACCACCTGCTCGAACTCGACCGCCCGGGGCAGCAGGTAGTTCTCGTGGGTGCCGTAGGAGGCGCCCTTGGAGTCGGTGTTGTTCTTGTAGATCCGCACCGGCACGCCGAGCCGCTCCCCCGCTGTCTGGGCCGCAGCGAGCGCAATCCGGTCCCCGGCCTCGTCCCAACGGACCGCATCGGCCGGATCAGTGACCTCCGGCCCGGAATACTCGGGATGGGCGTGGTCGACGTACCAGCGTGCCCCGTTGCGCAGCGTCCGGTTGGCTCCCACGCCGATCAGGTCGGTCTGCAGGTCGGCGATCGCCTCGTCCCGCGCGAGGCTGAAGCCGCGCGCGTCTCGCAGTGGCGATTCGGCCGCGAAGTCCCAGCCGGCGGCCGCGCGGATCGGGTGGCTGCGCACGATCAGGTCCGACAGCGCCGGTGCGGACAGCTGTCTGCCATCCACGGTGGCGCTGATGCCGTACTCGTTCTCGATGCCGAAGACCGGCGACCCAGCAGTCATGGTGCCAGTCTGGCAGCCCCTGACCATCGAAGCACGTGGCGACTACAGTGATCGGTGCTCGGGAACCCCGAGCGGACCCGGACCGAAGGTGAGCAGAGGATGGCGTTCCGCATCCGCGGCATCGGCAGTCGGATCGCCGTCAGCGTCGCCGACCTGATCGCCGTCACCATCGTCGCCTCGCTGACGCTGCCGGCCGGGCAGGCGCGCGATCTGGGCGCCCTGGCGGCCACGGCCGCTCCGTTCTGGCTCGCACTGGCGGTGACCGCAGCCGGGTTGGCATGGTGGCAGACCCGGCTGGACCGTGACCAGGCCGACCGGACCTGGCTGATTCCGTCCGGACTCCCCTACGGCGCCCTGTTGACCGTCGGCGTCCACGTGATCGGGATGACGGTCTGGGCGCTGGTGTACGGCTGGTCGCTCAGTTTCCTCGGCATCGGCGCGGTTGCGCTGGTGATGTTGCTGTGCGGATGGCGGCTGGCGGTCGGGCTGATCCTGACACCGCGCAGCACCATCCGCCGCGAGACGTTCTGAACGCCCGCAGCGACCGAGGTCAGTCGGTGCCCTCGCCCTGGTTCAGATCCCGCAGGAACTGTTCGGCCTCGGCGCCGATCTCCTCGGCACTGGGGACGCCGGCCTGCCCGGCAGCCACGCCGAGCTGAGGCTGACCTGGCTCGTCGTAGGCGGCCTCCAACTTGCCGACCATCGCCGCGAACGGCGGATTCTGTTGCAGCGCCTGGTTGATCATCATCGCGAAGGCGGCGTCCTTCTCGGTCAACTCCGCCGTCGGGCTGACCTTGAGGTTCGTGAGCCGGGCCACCCAGTCGACGCCGGCCATGGCAGCTGCCGGGTAGTCCTGTTCGGCCAAGTAGTGCGGCACATGGAGCGCGACCCCGGCGACTGGCACCTGTGCCTCCTCCAGTCGCAGCCCCAGCATCACCGGGAAGCTCGCCGGCATCGACACATCCCAGGGCAACTCAGGGTGGTCCGGCAGCATCGTTTGGTCGCTGGCAAACAGGGTCGCGGTGATCGCCCGGGTGTGCGGTACACCCATCGGGACCGCCATCACGACCGTCACCTGCTCGACCATGAAGCGGTCCACCAGGGAGACGACGGAGTCGGCCAGCTTCTCCCAGTTCAGGCCCGGCTCAGGGCCGCTCAGCACCAAGAACCGGTCGCCCTCGGCGTCGCGGCCCTCGTGCAGGGTTAGCGTCGGTGGCCGGTAATCGGCCAGCCAGCCGTCGGTCATCGTGATCCGGGGCCGGTTGCGCAGGTAGTTGGCGACCTCATCGGTGGGGAAGCTGCCGATCGGACGGCCGGCCTCGCCGGCCAGTTCACGGCTGAGCCCGTCTACGGCACCGCCGGCATCCCCGGCGCCGCCGATGGCAATGACCAGGTGCTTGGCCGTGACCGTGCGCGGATCGACGTGATCGGCGTAGATGAGATTCACCGTTACCTCCAAGTGCGTGACGACACCGAGTCAACGACCGGTTCACGTCGGCTATTCCCACGATGGGCTTGCGCGTCGAGTAGGTGTCTGGCCGCGGCGTACGGCATCGTGTCGGTCGTGGTCGGAGCGCCCGGCCACGGCCGAGAGGGGCTCACCGTGGCAGTCGTGGTGTGGAGTGCCGTGGTGGCGATGGCGCTCACCCTGCTGGGGACCCGGGTGGCGATCAGCTGGCTGGGCCGGCACGGATTCGGACAGCCGATTCGGGTCGACGGACCGACCACTCACCACGTCAAGCGCGGCATCCCGACCATGGGCGGGGTCGGCATCGTGGTCTTCTCGACGGTGTCCTATCTCGGTGTCACGATCGCCACCGGCGTCGGCCCCAGCGCCAGCGGACTACTCCTGCTGTTCGCCTTCTGGGCGTGTGCCGCGATCGGCTTCCTGGACGACTTCATCAAGGTCTACCAACAGGACAACCGCGGCCTGCCAGGCCGCTGGAAGATGGTCGGTCAGGCCGTCACTGCGCTGGCCTTCGGTCTGGCCGCCACCCAGCTGTTTGCCGACGAACGGGGCATCCACCCCGCCTCGATGCGAGTCTCCTTCGTCGAGGACCTCGGCATCAAGCTGCCGTTGGTGGTGGTGCTGTTGATCATCTGGTTCCTGATGACCGGCACCTCCAATGCCACCAACCTGACCGACGGCGCGGACGGGCTGCTGGCCGGCGCCAGCATCATGGTCTTCGGCGCCTACTCTTTGATCAACGTCTGGCAGCACAATCAGCAGTGCGGTTCCGGACGCACCAGCCTGGTGCCCGAGCAGTGTTACGAGGTCCGCGATCCGATGGATCTCGCGATCATCTGCGCCGCCATCGCCGGTGCCTGCGCCGGCTTCCTGTGGTGGAATGCCAAACCCGCCAAGATCATCATGGGCGATGTCGGATCGCTGGCACTGGGTGCCGCGCTGGCCGCCGTGGCGATCATGACACGAACCGAACTGCTGCTGGGCCTGATCGGCGCCATCTTTGTGCTCGAAACCCTGTCGGTGATGCTCCAAGTCAGCTGGTTCAAGATCACCCGCAAACTCACCGGCACCGGCAAACGGATCTTTCGGATCACCCCGATCCATCACCACTTCGAACATCTCGGCTGGGCCGAGGTGACGGTGGTGACCCGATTCTGGATCGTCGCCGGGGTCGGTGTCGCCGCGGGGCTGGGCGTGCTCTACCTGTCCTGGTTCCAGTGACGCGTTGCGGGTCGGAGCAGACGACGGCTCAGTGACGCAGGACTTCCAGGGCGACGACCTGCCCCTCCCGACGGCCACTGATCCGCGCCCAGGCAGCCGGTGAACTGGTGTCGGGCAGGTCCTCGTTCTCGGCGAACTCATCCCGACAGGCCGCCATCAGGTGGGCCAGGCGTACGCCGTCCTCGCCGCCGGTGAGCACCTCCTTGATGGCCATCTTCTTGGCCCGGCGCACGATGTTGTTGATCATCGCTCCCGACACGAAGTCCTTGTTGTACCAGGTCTCGGTGCGGCCGTCGCTGTAGGTGGCGCGGACGAAGGCGTGGGCGTCGTCCGTGGCGTACATCTCACTCACCACGGCATCGATGGCCGCCGCGATCGCGTCGGGGCCCTCCCCCAGGCTGGGGTGCAACGGCACCGAACTGGTGAGGTACTTCGAGAAGATGTCTCGGGCAGCATCGGCGTCGGGCCGATCCAGCCGGATCTTGACGTCGAGCCGGCCAGGTCGCAGGATCGCGGGGTCGATCAGGTCCTCCCGATTGGAGGCGCCAATGACGATGACATTCGACAACTGCTCCACGCCGTCGAGTTCGCTGAGCAACTGCGGCACCACGGTCGACTCGACATCGCTGGAGACACCGGTGCCGCGGGTGCGGAACAGCGAATCCATCTCGTCGAAGAAGACGATCACCGGTACGCCGTCCTGGGCCCGCTCCTTGGCACGACCGAAGATCAACCGGATCTGCCGCTCGGTCTCTCCGACGTACTTGTTGAGCAGCTCGGGACCCTTGATGTTGAGGAAGTACGAACGACCCGCCTCCCCCGACAGCGACCTGGCCACCGCCTTGGCGATCATGGTCTTGCCGCAGCCGGGCGGCCCGTACAGCAAGACGCCCTTGGGAGCGGCCAAGCCGTAACGCTGGAAGACGTCGCGGTGCTGGAAGGGCAACTCGACCGAATCGCGTACCTGCTCGATCTGGTCCTCCAGGCCACCGATGTCGTGCCAGGTGACGTCGGGGATCTCCTCCAACACCAGGTTTTCGACCTCCTGGCGCTCCACCCGGGACCACGCCAGCCCCAACGAACGGTCGATCAAGAGGGTGTCACCGACCGTCAGGTCATCGAGGGCGACGTCCGCTGCCAGCCGCATCACCCGTTCCTCGTCACTGCGGGTCTGGATCCGGACCCGATTGACGCCGGTGGCGTCGTCGGCGGGCATCAGCTCACGGATGGTGGCCAGTTCGCCGGTGTCAGGCAGATCCAGGACGCCCACCGCGACCGCGGTCTCGTCCAGCAGCACCTGACGCCCCACCGTGAGCTCACCTCCGGGCAGCTCGTCGTCGATCCGCACTCGCAGTCGGCGGCCGTTGACGATCACGTCGACCAAGTCGTCCTCGGCGGTGCGGTCGGTGACCATCCCGATCTGTAACGGCGGCTGCCGCAACTCTTCGATCTGCTGACGCAGCCCGGCGAGTTTGTCACGGGCGTCCCGCAGGGTCGCCGAAAGCTTGTCGTTGGAGTCCGCGAGTGTCCGCTGCTCGGCCCGGACCTCGGTGATCCGGCGCTGCAGTCGCGCGTTCTCATCCCGCAGCCGCTGGGCCAGGTCAGTCATCGGGGCTCCTGTTCGGCGGTCGGACCGCCATCGAGATCGGGTGCAGGTGCGGTGGAGTGAGGGGACCCACCGCAGGCCACTCACGAGCCTAGCCCGCAGGCCGGGGCGCGGTTCGGGGTGCGGTCTGGTGGTGGACATCCCTGCCGTGACTCGGCAAGCTGAGCGCAGCCCACCTTTGGAGTAACCATGCAGTCCAACGACGGACAGTCTGCCTTCATCAACAGCCCTGGCATCACCAACCCTGGCATCACCAACCCCGGCATCAACAACCCCGGCATCACCATCAGCGGCGTCATCCCCCACCTCAGCCAGAAGGGCGGCCACGTGCCGCGTACCGAGGCCGGCATCGGCGCCCTCATGCCGTGGGCTGAACGGCTTTGGTTCACCACCTATCCCGCGCACGGCCCGAAGACCGGCACCCGGACCGGGCTGTTCAGCATTGACGACGACTTCCAGGTCACCGTTCACGAGGGCGTCGGCACCGGCACCTATGCCAACCGGATGATCCACGACGACACCGACACGTTGGTGATGGGACCGCACCTGATCTCCACCGAGGGTGAGATCCGCGTCATCGACGCCCTGGTCGACGTACGCCTGGCGGCCACCACCCGTCACCTGCACCGGCCTGAGACCCACGTCTACATGATCGGCATGGAGGGCGACTTCTACGAGGTTGACGTCACCACTGCACAGGCGACCCGGCTCGGCGACCTCTGCGAAGAACTGGACGTCCCCGGCGTACCTCACTTCAAGGATGCCTTCTGCAATCACGGCCGGCTGGTGGTGGTGAACAACAGCTACTACCACGAAGACTTCCCGACCGGCGAGAGCGACGGCCGGCTGGCCGAATGGGACGGCACCACCTGGATAGTGATTGCACGCACCCAGATGAACACCGTGTCGGGCCGCTACGGCCGACTCGGCGACGCGATCCACGCGGTCGGTCAGGACCGCGCCTCGGCGGTGCTGTGGAGCTACCTGCCGGCCACCGGCTGGGTGGAGCGGCGGCTGCCGAAGGCCACCCACACCCAGGACCACGCTTACACCACCGAATGGCCCAGGCTGCGCGAAGTCGAGTCCGAACGCTGGCTGCTGGACGCCAGTGGCATGTTCTATGAGGTGCCGGCCATGCACTACAACAACGCGATGTGGGGCGTACGCCCGATCGCCAGCCACCTGCGCATCATCGGCGACTTCTGCACCTGGAACGGGCTGCTGGTGCTGGCCGGGGACCAGGGCACCCCGATCGCGCGGGAGAACATCTTCGCTGGTCAACCGCAGGCAAACCTGTGGTTCGGCAAGACCGACGACCTGTGGCAATGGGGGCCGCGGGCGGGCTGGGGCGGACCGTGGTGGGACTCGAGCGTGACGGCCGACCAGCCCAGTTCGGCGTACCTGATGACCGGATTCGTCCACAAGTCGTTGCAGGTCACCACCGACCAGCCGCTCGCGCTCAGCGTGGAACTGGACTTTCGCGGCGACGGCAGCTGGGTGACCTACGACCGGTTCGACGTCGACGGCTATCGCTTCATCGAGTTCCCCGACGCCCTGAGCGCGCATTGGGTGCGGCTGCGCACCGACCGCGACGCGACGGTGACCGCGCAGTTCAGCTATCTGTGAGTCAGGCAGTTGTCTGTGAGTGAGGTGCCGCCGGCTCAGTCGTCCCCGAGCGCCTGTGCGGCTTCAGCGGACGGTACGCCGGGCGGTCGAGGCCCGGTGTAGTCCGGACCGTACGCCCCCGGCGCCGGCCGGCGCTTGCGCAATGGTGACTGGACCCCGGGGGCCAACTTGCGCGCCATCACCAGAAACCCGGTGTGCGGGCTGGTGCCGTGCGAGGGCCGGATCGCCAACCCCTGCACGTGCCAGTCCCGATTCATCGTCTCGGTGGCCTCGGGCTCGGTGAAGCCCGTGTGGGCGCGGATCGTCTCCACCACCCGACCGAGCTGGGTGGTCGTGGCCAGATAGACGCACAGGATGCCGCCGGGCACCAGACGGTCGGCGACCGCATCGATGCAGTCCCACGGTGCCAGCATGTCCAAGATGGCCCGGTCGATCGGTTCGGGGCCGATGCCATCCGGCAGTGCCTGCTGGCGCAGCTGCCAGGCCGGGTGCGGGCCGCCCAGGAAGGTTTCGACATTGCCACGGGCAATCTCGGCAAACTCCGCGCGGCGTTCGTAGGAGTGCAACGTGCCGGTCGGGCCGATCGCGCGCAGCACCCACAACGTCAACGCACCTGAACCGACACCGGCCTCCAGCACCCGGGCGCCGGGGAAGATGTCGGCGCCGGCAATGATGCGCGCGGCTTCCTTGGGATAGATGATCGCCGCGCCCCGACGCATCATCACGGTGTACTCGGCCAGCAGCGGCCGCAGCACCAGGAATTGCTGCCCCTCCACCGACGTTGCGACCGTGCCGTCCGGCTGGCCGATGACGTCATCGTGGCTGATACCGCCCTTGGTGGTGTGGTATGCCCCGCCCTCGCGCAGCAGAATCGACTTCACCCGCCCCTTGGGGTCGGTGAAGGTCACCCACTCCCCTGCCGCCAGCGGGCCGGAACGGATGCCGCTGAAACGATCAAGGTAGGTGTCTGTCGGGTCCTCCACGAGGTCTCCCTTGCTGTTGTGAATCGTGCTGGGCTGAGTGCTGATGGCCTGTCCGGTCAGCTTCGGGTGAGTCCCCACAGGCCGGGCAACCAGTTCGGACCGAAGCTGGTCTCAGCCAGTGCTGCGCCTGGTCCGAGCTGGACCTGGTCGGGCAGTTGCTGCAGCGGGATCACCATCAGGTCGACTGCCGACTGCTGCTGGATCGCCTGGATTGCGGCCCGCCGCTGATCGGCGTCACTGCTGCCCCGCGCGATCGCCTCCCACTCGGTGAGCTTCGCCCTCGACTCCTCGGGGGCGGCCTGCAAATAGGGGTGCAGCCAGTCCACGGATTCACCCGTCCAGGACCGATACTCCAGCAGCGTGAGGTCGGCCGGTTCGCCCGGCGCCACCAGGGTCACGGTGATGCCGGCCGCTTCCAACGCGGTCACGACGTCGTGGCCCAGGTCCGCCAGGTCAGGCGAATCGGTCCAGGACAGGCGTACGGTGCGCGGCTCTCCCTCCCATCGGGCCGGCGCTTCCCCCATCGAAAAGCTGGGGGTGCCGTTGGGGTCGCCCCACGGCAGCAACGAGTCCTGGGTGCGGACCTCTGTCAGCGCCCCGTCGACGGCCTGACGCAGGTCGGCATCGGCATAGCCGGGCTGGTCCGGGTCCCAGCGCAGCAACTGCATCATGGTCCCGCCCTCGACGACACTCACCCCGGACTGCTCGTACGCCAGCCGCCCCAGCCGGTGTCGACCGCGGGCATCGATGCCGTGCCAGGCGGCGTCGACCTCGCCGGTGCCGACGGCCTGCTCCAACTCGATCGAAGAGCTGAAGAACTGCAGGTTGACCACCGGCGAGGCCGCCGGCGTGAAACCGCGGTAATGGGGATTGCGGGTCAGGGTCCACAACCCTTCCCGCTGGCTCACCAGCTCGAAGGGTCCCGATCCGGTCGGCAGTCCTCCGGGCGCCAGCGGCTCGTCATCGGGATAGCTGGCCGGCACGATCGAGGCCGCCGGCGAGGCGAGTGCGAAACCGAAGTCGCGATCCGCCCGGTCGAGTCGGAAGCGAAGTTCCTCCCCATCGATGACGACCTCGTCCAGGCTCGCGAAGACCGCCCGGCTGGCTTGCGAGGCGCCCAGCCGCTTGGCTCGTTCGATGCTGCGCTTGACGTCCTCGAGCGTGATCGGCATGCCGTTGCCGAACTGCAGCCCCTCCTGCAGGGTGCAGGTCATCTCATCCGGTTGGGTGAACAAGCAGTCGGTGGCGGCGTCCGGCTTGAGCTCGCCGCCGGGCTCGGCGCTCATCAGCCGCTGATAGATGTTCAGCACGACCATCTGTGACGGGTCGTCGTCCGCAGTGGCCGGATCGATGCTGGTGGGCAGCCCGACCATGCCCATCACGGGGTCCCGGCTGATCCGGGTCGGCGTGGGACTCGGCGACGGTGAGGGTGTCGGAGTCGGGGTCAGCTCGGTCGGGGGCGGCGTACTGGTCTGCGTGGTCGGTGGTTCCGGTGGCAGCGGTTCCTCGACCGGCGGCTCGGTGCAGCCCGCCAGCAGCAGACCTGCGGTCAGGGCTGCGGCGACCTGACGCCAGCCCCGCACCATCACTGGCTCCCCGCCCGGTGCAACTCCTCCAGGTCGGCCACGCCGAGTCCCTCGAAGGAGCTGAGCCGACGGAACTTCTCCGGCATCGGATGGTGGCCCACCACGTAGACCACAGCTCCCGAGGCGGTTGCCGCGGCAACCCCGGTCGGCGAATCCTCGAAGACCAGCGCGGCGGTGGGGTCCACGCCCAGTGCTGCTGCCGCCTGGGTGTACGGCAGCGGATCCGGCTTGACCCGCTCGACCTCGTCACCGGCGACGATCGCCCCGAACGGGTCGCCCTCGAAATGGACCAACGCCGCATCCAGCATCCGCCGATAGCTGGAGGACACCAAGGCCTGGCGTACGCCGGCAGCGGCCAACTCGGCGACCAGCTCGCGAGCACCGGGGATCCAGGTGATCTGACCGTTGCGGATCCGATCGACCATGTGGTCGACCAGTTGGTCGGCGACCACGTCGGGATCGTCGTCGCGGCCGGCCCGTTCGATCATCTGACCGGCGGTGTAGCGGATGCTCTGCCCCACCAAGGACTCGGCATCGGCCAGGGTCCATTCAGCTCCCCAGCCGTGCATCATGTCGATCTCGGCTGCCCACCAGGCCGGCTCCGTGTCGGCCAAGGTGCCGTCGAAGTCCCACAGGACTGCCTGCCAACCGGTGGTGGCTGACGGGGTCGGGGTCTGCGCGGGCATACGCCTCTCAATCACGGGATGTGGGTCGTCTGGGGTGCTGGAGCACAGCCGCGGGGCTGGTCACCGCGCGTCCCATTGTGGCATGACCAATTGTCGCGGCTGTGGGATTGCCTAGAATCGTTCCTTGGCATGAAGTAGGTGCCCACACCACCAGAAGGGACCATCGCTGTGAATCACCGGGACATCTCGGGTCAGGTCGGAGACCGAACCGCAGAGCTCCGGGAGATGATGGCGCGGCGAATCCTGGTCCTCGACGGGGCCATGGGGGTCTTCATCCAGCGCCAGAAGCTCTCCGAGGAACAGTTCCGCGGCGACCGGTTCGCGGACTGGCACAAGGACCTGCAGGGCAACAACGACCTGCTCGTGCTCACCCAACCCCAGATCATCAGCGACATCCACCGGGCCTATCTGGACGCCGGCGCTGACATCATTGAGACCAACAGCTTCTCCTCGCAGCGGATCTCGATGGCCGATTACGGCATGGAGGATCTCAGCTACGAGCTGAACGTTGCCGCGGCGAGTCTGGCCCGGCGGGCCGCCGATGCGTACAGCACCCCGCAGCGACCCCGCTTTGTCGCCGGCGCGCTCGGCCCGACGAACCGGACGGCCTCCATCTCCCCCGACGTCAACGACCCCGCTGCGCGCAACATCTCCTTCGTCGAGCTTCGCGACGCCTACCTGGAGCAGGCCCAGGGCCTGGTCGACGGCGGCGCTGACATCCTGTTGCTGGAGACGATCTTCGACACCCTCAACGCCAAGGCCGCGATCTTTGCGCTGGACCAGCTCTTCGAGGAGTCCGGGCGTCGCTGGCCGATCATCATCTCCGGCACCATCACCGACCAGTCCGGGCGTACGTTGACCGGCCAGGTTTCGGAGGCCTTCTGGAACAGCGTCCGGCACGCGGAGCCGTTGGCGGTTGGTTTCAACTGTTCGCTCGGCGCTGCCGAGATGCGGCAGTGGGCCAGCGAACTCTCCAGGGTCGCCGAGGTGCCCTTGTCGATCTATCCCAATGCAGGCCTGCCCAACGCGTTCGGAGAGTACGACCAGGGCGCCGCCGAGATGGGCGAGATCCTTGAGGGGTACGCCCACGACGGGCTGCTCAACATCGTCGGTGGGTGCTGTGGCACCACCCCGGAGCACATCGCCGAGCTGGTACGCCGCACCGAGAGCGTGGCACCACGCCAGCCGGTCACCCCCCAGCCGGCGCTGCGGCTGTCGGGTCTGGAGCCGTTGACGGTGACGGAGGAGTCGCTGTTCGTCAACATCGGCGAACGCACCAACATCACTGGATCGGCTCGCTTCCGCAAGCTCATCAAGGAGGGTGACTACGCGACTGCGCTGTCGGTGGCCAGGCAGCAGGTCGAGGCCGGCGCCCAAGTCATCGACATCAACATGGACGAGGGCATGATCGATGGTGTGGAGGCGATGGACCGCTTCTGCAAACTGATCGCCTCCGAACCCGACATCTGTCAGGTGCCTGTGATGGTCGACTCCTCCAAGTGGGAGGTCATCGAGACCGGGCTGCGCTGCATCCAGGGCAAGTCGATCGTCAACTCGATCTCCCTCAAGGAGGGCGAGGAATCCTTCCTGCGGCAGGCCCGGCTGTGCCGTGAGTACGGTGCCGCCGCAGTCGTGATGGCCTTTGACGAGGACGGTCAGGCCGACAACCTGCAGCGGCGTCAGGAGATCTGCACCCGGGCGTACACCATCCTGACCGAACAGGTCGGCTTCCCGGCCGAGGACATCATCTTCGACCCGAACGTGTTTGCGGTGGCCACCGGCATCGAGGAGCACGCCAACTATGGTGTCGACTTCATCGAGGCGGTTCGCTGGATCAAGCAGAACCTGCCTGGCGCGAAGACGTCTGGTGGCATTTCGAACGTCTCGTTCAGCTTCCGCGGCAACAACCCGGTCCGCGAAGCGATCCACGCGGTCTTCCTCTACCACGCCATCGAGGCCGGGCTGGACATGGGCATCGTCAACGCTGGTTCGCTGGCCGTCTATGACGAGGTCGACCCGGAGCTGCGGGAACGGGTCACCGACGTGATCCTGAATCGGCGCCCCGACGCCACCGAGCGGCTGTTGGAGATCGCCGAGAAGTTCCGTGACGGCGAGGGCGAGCAGGCCGAGCAGGCCCAGGCCTGGCGCGAGCTGCCCACCCGGGAACGGATCACCCACGCCCTGGTGAAGGGCATCGACGAGTTCATCGTCGAGGACACCGAGGAGTTGCGGCTGGAGTTGGCAGCTGCCGGGGAACGTCCGCTGGCCGTGATTGAGGGCCCGTTGATGGACGGCATGGGGGTCGTTGGCGACCTCTTCGGATCGGGCAAGATGTTCCTGCCGCAGGTGGTGAAGTCGGCCCGAGTGATGAAGAAGTCCGTGGCGCACCTGATCCCCTTCATCGAGGCTGAGAAGCAGCCCGGCGACGCTGACCACAGCAACGGCACCATCGTGTTGGCAACGGTCAAGGGCGATGTGCACGACATCGGCAAGAACATCGTCGGTGTGGTGCTGCAGTGCAACAACTACGACGTCGTCGACCTCGGCGTGATGGTGCCCGGGCAGCAGATCCTCGACAAGGCCAAGGAGATCAACGCCGACATCATCGGCCTGTCGGGCCTGATCACCCCCTCACTCGACGAGATGGTGTCGGTGGCCGGCGAGATGGAACGGCAGGGATTCACGATCCCGCTGCTGATCGGTGGTGCGACCACGTCCAAGGCGCACACTGCGGTCAAGGTGACCGGGCAGTACTCCGGTCCCGTCGTGTGGGTGAAGGACGCCTCTCGTTCGGTGCCAACCGCCGCCTCGCTGCTGTCGGAGGCCCGCCGTGACGAGTTCATGGCCGGGGTCAACGGCGAGTACGAGACGATCCGCACCCGATTCGCCGCCAAGCGCACCGAACGCCCGCTGATCCCCTACGCCGACGCGCTGGCCGACAGCTCGCCGATCGAATGGCAGGGTTACCAGCCGCCGCAGCCCGCCCAGTTGGCCGCCGGCGGCGACCCCGTCACCGTGCTGCGGGACTACCCACTGGAGGAGTTGCGCCAGTACATCGACTGGGGGCCGTTCTTCGCGGCGTGGGAGTTGCGGGGCCGGTTCCCCGACATCCTCAACAACCCCGCCACAGGTGAGGCGGCACGCAAGCTGTGGCAGGACGCCCAGACAATGCTGGACCAGATGACCGCCGAGCAGTGGGTCGAAGCCGCCGGCGTCTATGGCTTCTTTCCCGCCAATGCGGTCGGCGACACCCTCGAGGTGTACGCCGACGAGTCCCGTGACCACGTCCGGACCCGACTGGAGCATCTGCGCCAGCAGGGCGAACACCGGCCCGGACTGCCGCACAAGTCGCTGGCCGATTTCGTGGCCCCCAAGTCCGCTGGTACGCCGGACTGGGTCGGTGGCTTCGCGGTCACCACCGGGTTGGGGATCGACAAGCACAAGGAGCGATTCCGTCAGGACCTCGACGACTACAGCGCAATCCTGTTGGAGTCGCTGGCCGATCGGCTCGCCGAGGCGTTCGCGGAGCGTCTTCACGAGCGCGTACGCCGGGAATTCTGGGGGTACGCGGCCGATGAATCCTTCAGCAACGATGACCTGATCGCCGAGAAGTACGCCGGCATCCGCCCGGCCCCCGGCTATCCGGCCTGCCCCGACCACACCGAGAAGCAGACACTGTGGAGTCTGTTGGAGCCCGACCGCCGCGCCGGTATCGAGTTGACCGACTCGATGGCGATGTGGCCGGGAGCTGCGGTGTCGGGGTGGTACTTCTCCCATCCCGACTCCAGCTACTTCGTGGTCGGCCGGGTGGACCGGGACCAGGTCGAGTCGTATGCCGAACGCAAGGGCTGGACGATGGCTGAGGCTGAGAAGTGGCTCTCCCCCAATCTTGGCTATCAGCCCGAGGACTGAGCCATTAGCATCGTCGGTCGCCGCGGTTCGGAACGCAGCGGCGCTGTCAGTGCGGCGTACTAGTGTGACGACATGGTCAGGTTCATGGGGCGTGAAACGGGGGCACGGCAGTGAGCACAGCCAGCGTCAGTGCCTTGCGAGATCCGCTCGTGGTGGTCGCCTTCTCCGGCTGGAATGATGCCGGCGAGGCCGCATCCCAGGTCCTGGTGCACCTGCAGGAGGCCTACGACTCCGAGCCGTTGTACGAGTTGGAGCCCGATGACTTCTACGACTTCCAGGCCACCCGGCCGCAGGTGACGCGCCCGACGCCGGACGAGAGTGAGATCAGCTGGCCGTCCACAGAGCTGAGCGTGGTGCACCTGCCTGACCGGGACCTGGTGTTGGTCAGTGGCCCGGAGCCCAACCTGCGGTGGCGGGCGTTCTGTGCCGAGTTGGTGTCGGCGTTCCGCAGCATTGACCCGACGTTGATCGTGATCCTGGGTGCGATGCTGACCGACTCGCCGCACTCCCGGCCGGTGCCGGTCAGCGCGACCAGCTCCGATCCGAAGCTGGCCGAACAGATCGGTCTGCCGCATCCCGACTACGAGGGTCCGACGGGGATCACCGGTGTCCTCGGCGATGCGTGCCGCCGCGTCGGGCTGCCGGTGGTGTCACTGTGGGCATCCGTCCCCCACTATGTGTCCAGCCCGCCCAACCCGAAGGCGACGCTGGCGTTGCTGACCAAGCTCGAAGACATCTTGGATCTCAGCTTCGATCCGGGCGAGCTGCCTGAGTTGTCCCAGGCCTGGCAGCGCGGTGTCGATGAGTTGGCCGCCGAGGAACCCGAGATCGGTGAATACATCGCCAAACTCGAGGAGGCCCAGGACGAGGCCGACCTGCCGGAGGCCAGCGGAGATGTCATCGCGGCGGAGTTCATGCGCTACCTTCGGCGGCAGCGGCCCAGCTGAGGCGGTTCAGGCGCTCGCGTTGATCAGCAGCAAGGACACCATCAAACTGACGATGATGGTGTTGAACGCGAACGACAGCAGGTTGTGAAGGTTGACGGTACGCCGGAACGCCGTCGAGGTGATGGCGACATCCGAGGCACCGAAGGTGGTCTGGATCTGCTGCGAGAGGTAGATGTAGTCTGAGAAGACCCGCGCTGTCGGTGAGGCGCCCTCCTCCTCCGGGAATCGCACCCCGCCCTCGATGAGGTGCTGGCGGGTGTAGGTGAGGGCGTACGACATCAGCATGCAGAACCAGCCGCTGGCCAAGTGGATCGCGGTCACCCCGAGCACGAGTGGGTCAGTGCGCAGGTTGGGTGTTGCCGCAACGTAGAGCACCAACACGATCGCCAGAGTCGCGACCGTGCCGCCCCACTGTCCGCCGGAGCTGGACCAGCGCCGCCAACTCGGCACCTCCCCGGAGTCCAGCGCCGCCACCAGTGTCAGATCGTCCGCGTCCAGGCGTCGCAGCGGCAGGAACACCATCAGGCCGTACGCGGCGTAGTAGACAGGAAACGCGTACAGATAGGTCAGCATCGCCCGGCGGAATGCCTCGATGAAGCCCTGTCCGTCAACGTCAACGAAGTTGTAGATCGGCATGAACACGCCGACGAAGAGGACAAGCGCGACTACGTTGCGGAACGACTCGCGAACCGGTGACCACCACGGGAAGCGTTGTTTGGCCTCCTCCTTCAGGGCCGCCAGATTCATCCGTGGCTCGTCCCGTACGCCTGCAATGCGGTGACCATGTGGTCGGGCTCGTCGGCCCCGAAGACGGCCGATCCGGCAACGAAGGTGTCCGCGCCGGCCTCGATGCATCGGTCGATGGTCTGTTCCGAGATGCCGCCGTCGACCTGGATCCAGATGTCCAGGCCGGTCCGGTTGACCAGGTCGCGGGTGCGCTGGATCTTCGGCAGCATCACGTCCAGGAACTTCTGTCCGCCGAAGCCCGGCTCCACGGTCATGATGAGGACCATGTCCAGCTCGGGCAGCAGGTCCGCGTACGGCTCGATCGGGGTGGCGGGTCGCAGCGCCATCGAGGCGCGGGCGCCTTGGGCGCGGATCTCACGTGCCAGCCGGACCGGCGCGGCAGCAGCTTCTGCGTGGAAGGTGACCGACTCGGCGCCGGCCTCCGCGTACGCCGGCGCCCACCGGTCCGCCTCGGCAATCATCAGGTGAATGTCGAGAAACTGATCGGTGTGCCGGCGGATCGACTCCACCGTCGGCAGTCCGAAGGTCAGGTTGGGGACGAAATGGTTGTCCATGACATCCAGATGGACCCCGTCGGCGCTCGGGATGCGCTCGATCTCCCCGCGCAGGTTGGCGAGGTCGGCGTTGAGGATGCTCGGCGTGATTCGAATTCCCACGTCCGCGATGCTAGCCGACGTGGGTCCAGGCGGTGCTGGCGCTCAGCGGCGGCGCAACAGCGCCAGAAACATCGCGTCGGTGCCGTGCCGGTGCGGCCACAGCTGCACGTAGTCGCCGCGCCGGGCGTCATCGGGCATCCCGGTCGGGGCCACCACCTCGACGTCTCCGCGTGTCGCCCGGATCTCGTCGACCAGCTCAACGGTCTCGGCCGGGTGCGGTGAACAGGTGACGTACCCGACGATCCCGCCCGGGCGTACGGCGTCGAGCGCCACGTCCAGCAAGCTGCGTTGCAGGGCGACCAACTCGGTCAGGTCGGCATCCGTACGCCGCCAGCGCGACTCCGGGCGGCGCCGCAACGCCCCCAGGCCGGTGCAAGGGACATCAGCCAGGACCGCGTCGAAAATGTTCGGCGCCCATGCCGGCTGGGTCCCGTCGGCACAGATCACGGCCCACCGGTCATGAGGCACCGTCCGCAACGAGGACCGCACCAACTCCGCGCGGTGGGGATGAAGTTCCGCCGCCAGCAACCGCGCCGTGGGCACCGCCGTCGCCAGCAATGCGGACTTTCCACCTGGGCCCGCACACAGGTCCAGCACCCGGGGGGCACTGCCCCGCTGCCCCGCCTCGGCCGCCAACGCACGGGTCAGCGCCAGGGTCACCAACTGCGATCCGGCGTCCTGGACGGCGGCTCGACCGGTGATGACCGACGGCAGCTTGCCCGGGTCGCCTGCCACGGTGATGGCCGTCGACACCAGGTCGATCGGGTCGCCGGACAGCCCCACCTCAACCGCTTCGGCCAGCAGTTCGTCGCGGGTCACCAGCCCTGGGCGCGCGACCAGTTGCGTAGCCGGTGCGATGTTGTTGGCCGCCAAGGCCAACTCGACTTCGTCGGCGGGCAGTGAATCCTGATAGGCATGCACGATCCAGGCCGGGTGGTGGTGCCGGATGCTTCGTGCCAGCTCGGGATCCGCACCGCCGGTGAGCTGTTCGGTCCAGCCAGCCAGATCCTTCGCCAGGATCTTGCGGGTCACTGCATTGACCAGACCGGTGACGCGTTCGCCGACCACCTGGGCGGCCAGGTCGACTGACTCGGAGACCACGGCGTGAGCCGGCGTACGCATCGACAGTGCCTGGTGGCTCGCCATCCGCAACACGTCCAGCACCGACGACTGCAACTTCTCGACCGGCCGACCGCCGGCCTCGGTGATGATGCGGTCATACGTGCCGCGAAGCCGGCTGGTGCCCGACACCACCTCAGTGACCCAGCTGGCATCGCGGGCCGCCAGGCCACGGGTAGCGTCGCGCAGCACCAGGTTGGCGTACGCGTCCTCGACGCTGATGCGGTGCAGGGCGGTGTACGCCGCCAGTCGTGCCGCATCGACCTTGCGGCGGCGTCGGGGCCTGCTCACACGCCCAGCCAGACGTCGGTGAGGTCGGTGCCCCGGGCCCAGTCCGCGGCCGCCATCAGCTTCTTGCCGGCCGGCTGCACGCGGGTCAGCTCAAGGCTCCCCTGAGCCGTTCCCACGCGGACACTGCGCTTGCCGACCGACAGCTCGCCGGGCTTCAGGCGCTCCTCGCCGCTCGGGTCGGCCACGGCGCCGAGCACCTTGAGGCGTTCCCCACGAACCGTGGTCCAGGCGCCGGGCGCCGGATCACACGCCCGGATCTGGCGTGCCAGACGGCGCGCGGGCTCGGCCCAATCCAGGTGGGCGTTCTCGGGAGTGATCTTGCCGGCCAGGGTGTGGTCAGAATCCCCCTGCGGAGTGGGCTGCTTCCCCGCCGCCACCAGATCCATGGTCTCCACCAGCAGGTCTGCGCTGTCGGTGGCCAACCGGGTGAGCAGTTCACCGGAGGACTCGTCCTCGCCGATCGGGGTGCGCCGCTGCAGATAGATCGGGCCGGCGTCGAGCTCCTTGACGATTCGGAAGGTGGTGGCGCCGGTTTCCTGATCGCCCCGCCAGATCGCGTACTGCACCGGCGCCGCGCCGCGCCAGCGCGGCAGCAGCGAGAAGTGCAGGTTGACCCAGCCGTGTTCGGGGATCGTCAGTGCGGTCTCGGGCAGCAGCGCACCGTACGCCACCACGGGGCAACAGTCCGGGGCCAGCTCCGTCAGCTCGGCCTGGAAGCCGGCGTCGCGCGGGTGTCCGGGTCGCAACACCGGCAAGCCGTGGTCGAGCGCCCACTGGGCAACCGGGGAAGGCTTCAGCCGCTTGCCGCGGCCAGAACGTGCGTCCGGTCGGGTGACCACCCCAACAACGTCGTGCTGGCTGGCGGCCAACGCCTCGAGGCTGGGAATGGCGACGTCGGGGGTACCGGCAAAGACCACACGCATGCCCGCCAGCATAGGGCCGACCTGGCGTTTCGCCCATCCGCTGGTGGAGTTCCCGTGGTGCGGGGGCAAGTGGCCTGACCGACCCGACCGCGGTGGGTCCCCGGCGGCGCGCGTGGCGCGGCGCGCGGATCGAGTGCCGAGGCGGACGAAATGGGCATCGCGGCGCGCTTGGGTGGCGCCCGGCTCGTGGGTGGTGCCCGGCGCATGGGATTGGGGCCTGGCTGCGTGGGATTGGATGCCGCGGGGTGCGCTGTCGCCCGGGCCGGTCCCCCGTTGCTATCACGCCGCAGCAACAACGGTGCCGTCACCTTCGGGATCCACCGGCAGGCGTAGTTCGTGGAGCACGCGGACACATTCGTGCAGGCTGAATCCCTCCCCTCCGCCCCTGGTGCGGATGTCGCCGACCGGCCTGGTGAGGTCCTTGGGAAGCCGCAACGGGCGCGTCCCGGTTGCTGCTGCCGCCGACTGGCGACCGGGCGCCTGACCATCGTGGCGGCCGCCATGGGCGGGCACCGGGGAGAACAGCTGCCGGCGGAAACCGACACCGATCTCGCTCATGAGGTCGTGGTGCCATTCCCAATTGGGGTCGGTTGAGGCGGGCGCCGGCTGGATCGGTGAACCATCGGCGCGGTGGAAGCGGAAGCGGTGGCCCGGGATCGGGATGGTGCTGCGGACGATGCGCAGGCCGCCCTCGTGGATGAGGGTGTGGTGTCGGCGGCAGACCAGGATCAGGTTGTCGAGATCGGTGGGACCACCGGCCGCCCACGGGATGATGTGGTGGGCATCGAGGCGATGGTGTTGCCGACAGCCAGGAAACTGACAGGTCTGGTGGTCCCGTGCCGCCAAGGCGCGCCGCTGAGCCGGCGACACCAGCCTGCGGGTGCGTCCCAGGTCAAGGATGTGGCCGGCAGCGTCGTGGATGACTCCCTGGACTCGATCGCTGCACGCCAATCGTTGGGCCGTCGCCGCGCTGATGGCGCCGACCGAAGGAATGTGACAGACCCGACGCCGGAGTTCCTCGACAAGCTGCGCTGAGACGGCTGGCGTTCCTGCGGGAACGTCAGGATTCAGCACGGCTTTCTGCTCGCCGGGCTGATCAGTGCCGTGGCTCGACGGTTCGGCAGGCACTTCGGCGACCGATGTGGCCCGCTCTCCGACCTGGTCAGCGGCGCGGGCTGGCGTTCCTGCGGGAATGTCAGCGCCCGACGGTGCTGCGACCTTGGCCTCCGCCGTCGGTGGCGATGACACCGCCAGGGCTGGATCCAGCTGTTCGGCGGCGACATGCACCATCACCAAGGTGTGGTCGTCGGCAGGTCGATGGTCGCGATCGGCGAGGTAGCAGTTGGCGAGGTCGACCAGGGCCTGAACCCGTTCCGCGTCGGTCACCCTGGCAACCGGCTCAGACGGCTCGTTCGGTCTGGTCGTGTCGTCCGGGTCAGGCGTCAGACCGTCCGAGCCGTCATCCAGTGTGCCGTGTGTGTCGTCCGGCTGGGCCTCCGGGCTGCGGTCATGCAGCAGCTGTTGGAGTGCGGATTCCAGCGCAGTCTTGATGACGGCGGCTTCTTCTCGGGGCAGCGTGACCGTCAGGCGCTCCATGTCGTTGGGGGTGGTGTGCCAGCGGAGCTCGCGGTCGACCTCCTGTGGCAGTCGGCTGCCGGGTGGGAGCCGGAAGGCCCGGATCGTTCTGGCCAACTGGGATGCCGTCGTCAGCAGGGCGAAGTCGGCCAACTCCGCCTCGTCGACCTCACCCACCAGTCGGGTCAGCTCGCGCACCTTCGAATAGGACAGCGAGCCCTGCCGAAACAGGTCGCGCGTGTGGGGCATGGCGGGCAGGGCTCGGGCAACCCGGACATGTTCCCGAGCGGTGCCATCGGACAAAGCACATTGCCACGCCAACCAATGTGCGGTGGACACAATGCCCTCGTAGTGGGCGAATCCCTCAGCCGCATCGAACTTTTGGACCAGGTCCATCAGGTCTGCCTCCCGGCTGGCCAGGGAGGTGGCGAGCGCGGTGATGCGGTCGGCGAGCTCCGCGACCGAAGTCGCAGAAGGTTGGTCGGGTGCCGTCGGTGGGTCATTCGGCGTGGGGGTATGGGCGTCGGTCGCTGGCGTGGTGCTGGGGACGTCGCTGTCGAGACTCATGTCGGCTCCGGTGCTGAGGGCTGATGTTCCTCAGTCCATCACCTTGCACTGACAAAATTTGGGCCCGCGAGGCGGACATCGATGGAGTCGACACTGCCGGCGCTGCGGCATGGCCCGGGCCGCACCACGCAAACCGGTGTACGCCGGGATCCCGGGCGCTCCGCGACACGGGTGCCGCAGCATTGTTGCCAGTGGGACGGGCCGCCGTCGCGGCGCCGGCCGGGCGGCGCGACGTTCCAGCGGGAACGTGGCTGCGGCCGGCCAGAGCGCGGGTCACAGTTCGGCGGGGTCCATCCGAATGCGTACGGCGGGTTGCTTGCGGGCTGCTCGGACGCCGGCGACACGTTTGACGGCGGCGCGAAGCTCGGCGCCGGGCAGCGCAGAACGCAGGGTGAGTTGGTGCTCCGCGGACTGCTGACGAGGATCATTGGAGGGCGGCAACGCAGCGGGACCCATGATGTCGACGCCGCCCGGGGCGTCGGTGCGCGCACCGGCCGGTGTTGGCGGCCCGGCCACTCCAGGGTCGGGTTCTCGCGCGTCGGCCACGTCCCCGCCGGCCGCTTTCCCCGCCGGCGGCAGTTCGGCGAGCTGCTGCTCCCGGCCGGCAAGCTCCTCGGTCAGCAGCCGTGCGAAGTCGGCGACCGGGCCAGCTTCGCCGGTGATGGTGCAGAGGCGTACTGCGGGCGGAAAGCCTGCCTCGCGACGTTCGGCCAACTCGGTGGCGGCGAAGCCTTCG
This sequence comes from Parenemella sanctibonifatiensis, assembly GCF_002250565.1. Lineage (GTDB taxonomy): Bacteria > Actinomycetota > Actinomycetes > Propionibacteriales > Propionibacteriaceae > Parenemella > Parenemella sanctibonifatiensis. The sequence goes on along the minus strand of NZ_NMVJ01000006.1, from coordinate 361,783 downwards.
GAGTCGTTGCGGATCAGGGACTGCACGATCGGCCAGTCCGGTTCGCCCAACACCACCACGGTGCCGTCCTCGGTAGCAGGACGGACCAATCCGATGGCATTCCACCAGCGCCGCAGTGCCTCCTCTGCACTGCGCAGGTCCTCGCGGGCCAGCATCAGTCCGACATCGGTCAGGATCGCCGCGGCATAGCCACCGGCCGCACGCGGTTCGGCGCCGGGGGTCGCCACCACGATGCATGGCTCCTCGCCGACCTCGGTGAGGATCGAGTCGCCACTGGACTGACGGACCCGTACGCCGGGGAAGGCGCGCCCCAACTCCTCCACGCTGCGGCCGGCCCCGGCCACCGGTGCTCGCAACCGGCCGCTGCCGCAGACGGTGCAGTGCCAGTTGGGGTGGAGCCGGCCGCACCAGGTGCAACTCAGCGGTGCGTTCGCCGAAACCTGCTGCAGCGGGCCATGACAGGTCAGACAGGTGGCCCGGGCGCGGCAGTCCTGGCAGGTCAGCCCGAGCCGATAGCCGCCCCGGGGCACCTGGAACAACACCGGTCCCTGGGCCAGCGACGCCCGCACCACCGTGAACACCCGGTGTGGCAGCCGGGCCGTTCGGCCCGCGAGATCTCGGACCAGCGCTTGCTCGGTGTCGATCGCGGCCCGGACCACCGGCGAGTCACGGCGACGGCCCTCGCGGGGCAGGCTGACCGGCTCCAACCATCCTGTCTCGACGAGGCGTTGCACCTCGGTGCTGCGGTGCCGGCTGGCGTAGATGATCCCGGCGCCGGCGTGGGCCGCGGCGATCCCGGCCACCTCCCTGGCGTGGGGATAGGGGGCGCGCGGCTCGGCGTACAGGTCGTTGCCATCGTCCCACATCGCCACCAGGCCGAGATCAGGCAGCGGTGCGAAGGCGGCCGCGCGGGTGCCGACGACGATCCGGTGGTGGCCGGCGAGAATCGCCAGAAACCGCCGATAGCGCGCCGACGGTCCCAGATCGGCGTGCAGGTCGACCGCGACCTTGGCACCCAGCGCGGTTTCACAGGCAGCCATCACCTGCTCCACTTCGGTGACGCTGGGGACCAAGATCAGTGCCGTACGCCCCGAACTCGCGGTCGCTGCGGCAGCCTCGATGAGACCGCCGGTCCAGTCACCGGACTCTGCGGCGCCAGGGTTGACCAGCCACGCCGCGCGCGGTGAACCACCGCCAGCCAGCGCCGTCAGCAGGCCGGCACCGTTGGGATAGTGCGCCCAGACCCGTGGCGTCGGGGCTGCGATGGGGTCCGGCTCGGCATCCCAGCGATTCAGCATCGCCGTCTCGGTGGTGGCGTGACGCGGCGGCAGCGCCAGGCGGACCACGTCGGCAAACATCCCGGCCTGGTGGTCGGCGACGGTGCGGATCAGTCGCTGGGTCCCCGGCGTCAGCACCGGCAGAGTGGAGATCAGGCGTTCCAAGGGCTGCAGTCGGTCAGTGTCGGGGGCGGTGCCGACCTCCAGCACCCAGCCATCCCGCAGCCGGCCGGCGAACCGCACCCGCACCCGACAGCCCGGCGCCACCTCCGACATGGAGTCGGGGATCCGATAGTCGAAGGGTCGGTCCAGGTGGGCCAACGAGACGTCGACCATCACCTTGGCAACCGGGACCGAGGCGGCCACCGGCAGGCCCGGTGCCGCTTGGCCGCCCAGCGCTGACGACCCGGACGGGACGACGGCGCTGACACCACCGGCGCTGACGCCACCGGCGCTGCCATCGACGTCGGTGACCGCCAGACCGGGCAGCGCGCTGTCGGCGGCTGGGGTCGGCGCGGGTGTCATGAACCGAATGCTAGAGGCTGGGTCCGACAGTGCGGTTGGCCCGCCGCGTCGGTGACGCATCAGGGTGAGGGCACAGGCGTACGGCTGGAGCCCTCGCCGAACCGGACGGCAACTCAGCTGCCGAAGCCCAGCGACCGCCTGTCAGACGCGGGCGGCGCTGATGAGATCGTCGGTCCGGTCGGTGCGCTCCCAAGTCATCTCGGGAAGTTCCCGGCCGAAGTGTCCGTAGCAGGTCAGCTTGCCGTAGATCGGTCGGCGCAGTTCGAGGTCGCGGATCAGAGCGGCCGGGCGCAGGTCGAAGACCTCGCGTACGGCGTCCTGAATGCGCTGAACCGGTACGGTCTCGGTCCCGAAGCAGTCAACGTAGAAGCCGACTGGCTGAGCCTTGCCGATCGCGTACGCGACCTGGCACTCGCAGCGAGTCGCCAGGCCGGCTGCCACCACGTTCTTGGCGATCCAGCGCATCGCGTACGCCCCGGTGCGGTCCACCTTGGAGGGGTCCTTGCCGGAGAATGCGCCGCCGCCGTGCCGGGCCATGCCGCCATAGGTGTCGACAATGATCTTGCGGCCGGTCAGGCCGGCATCACCCATCGGGCCACCGACCTCGAACTTGCCGGTCGGATTGACGAACATCTTGGTGTCGCTGTGGTCCAGCTGGTAACGCTCCAGCACCGGGGTGATGACCTGGTTGATGATGTCGGGACGCATCAGGTTGTCGAGATCGACGTGCTGTCCGTGCTGGGAGGACACCACGACGGTGTCGACCTTGACGGCGCGGTCGCCCTCGTAGCCGATGGTGACCTGGGTCTTGCCGTCGGGCAGCAGGTAGGGAACGGTGAGTTCCTTGCGGACCTTGGTCAGCTGCTCGGCGAGCCGGTGCGCCAGGTCGATCGGGAGCGGCATCAGCGTCGGGGTCTCGTCACAGGCGTAGCCGAACATCATGCCCTGGTCGCCGGCACCCTGCCGGTCCAGGGCGTCGGTGGAGGCACCGTCGCGGACCTCGAAGGCCTGGTCGACGCCCTGGGCGATGTCGGCGGACTGGCCGCCGACGCTGACCATGACACCGCAGGACCGGCCGTCGAAGCTCTTCTGGGAGGCGTCGTAGCCGATGTCGAGGATGGTCTTGCGTGCCAGCCCGGTGATGTCGGCGTACCCCTCGGTGCTGACCTCACCGCCGACGACGACCAGGCCGGTGGTGAGGAGGGTCTCGACGGCGACCCGGGACTGGTCGTCCTGGGACAGGAGTTCGTCGAGGACCGCGTCGCTGATGGCGTCCGCAATCTTGTCGGGATGCCCCTCGGTGACGGACTCGGAGGTGAATAGCCGCATGGCTGCGATGTTAGTCCGCCGACTGCTGGCTGCTGACCCAATCCACGATCCGGTGGCCGACGACATTCTTGTCGCCCGCAACTGGTATGGCCCGTTCCTCGTCGACCAACAGCGTCGAGGTGTCGGCGGCTCCGAAGATCGCGCCGCCGCTGACGTCATTGGCCACGATCAGGTCGCAACCCTTGCGTCGCCGCTTGGCACGGGCCAGGTCGGTGAGCGCCTCGACCGAACCAGCCGTCTCGGCCGCAAAGCCGACCAACAGCGGCGTACGCCGGGTGCCGGTGGCCGATGTCGAACTCGCGTCGCGTCGCTGAGCCAGCCCGTGGAGCACGTCCGGGGTCTGCACCAGGTCGAGCTGCAGCCTGGACGACTCGTCGTCCTTCTTGATCTTCCCATCGGCGCGGCTGGCCGGGGTGAAGTCAGCGGGCGCAGCGGCCATCACGATCGCATCTGCGTCGGCCTCGTGGCGACGCATCGCGGCATCGAGATCAGCGGTGGACACCACCTCTTCCACGGTGCAGCCGGCAGGTGGTTCATGGTCCACGGCACCGGCTACGACGGTCACGGTGGCGCCCCGCAGCCGGGCTGCGCGAGCGATCGCAAAGCCCATCAGCCCGGAAGAATGGTTGCCGAGGTAACGCACCGGATCGAGCTGTTCCCGGGTGCCGCCGGCGCTGACCACGAGACGTACGCCGGCCAGGTCCTGGCGTGCGGCGGAGCGGGCGACCTCGGGGTCGGCCAGCACGCTGCGGGCGTGGAGCAGTAGTTCGGCGGGTTCGACGAGTCGGCCCGGGCCGGTGTCGGCGCCGGTGAGTCGGCCCTCGGCGGGGTCGATGACGGTGATGCCTCGTTCCCGCAGGGTCGCGACGTTGGCCTGGGTCGCCGCGTTGAGCCACATCTCGGTGTGCATCGCCGGTGCCATCACGATCGGGCAGGTGGCGGTGAGGATGGTGGCGGTCAGCAGGTCATCGCACCGTCCTGCGGCGACCCGTGCCATCAGGTCGGCGGTGGCGGGAGCAACGAACACCAGGTCGGCGGCGCGCCCCATGGTGACATGGGGCACCAGGTGCGCGTCCTCGTCGACGCGGGTGCGGATCGGCTTGCCCGACAGTGCCGCCCAGGTGGTCTCCCCCACGAACCCCAGCGTGGCCGGGGTCGGGATGGGGGTCACGTCATGACCGTCATCCTTGAGTCTGCGCAACAACTCACATGCCTTGTAGGCGGCGATGCCGCCACTGACGCCGAGGACGATGGAAGCCATACCGGCATCCTCTCAGAACTGAACCGCCCCTGAGCACGGTGGCTCAGGGGCGGTGCGTTGCGCTGCGGCGCGGTGGGTGCGCTCAGGCAGGGTTCTCGGGCCGAACGTCAGGCCGGATCGGTGTCGGAGAAGTCGGGGGTGACGGCCGGCATCAGGGCCTCGCCACCGACCTCGTCGACCTCGGGCTCGGCGTCCGGATCGATCGGGGTGAGCTCGAGCAGGTCGCCGTCAATCTCGCGCAGCGCGATCGACAGCGCCTTCTCCTGGATGGCGGAGTCGACCAGCGGGCCGACGTTCTCCAACAGGCCCTCGCCCAGCTGCGAGTAGTAGGCGTTGATCTGACGGGCCCGCTTGGCAGCGAACAGGACCAGGCCGTACTTGGAGTCGACCTTGGTCAGGAGGTCGTCGATGGGCGGGTTGGTGATGCCGTGCGGAGTGGTGCTCAAGGTCCTACCTTCATCTGGATCTGGACTTCTGGCACGACCAGTACAGCCGCGCAAAGCGCAGGCGATGGTGTGCGACCCCTTACTCTAACCGACAGGGACGACAGCGCCAAGCATGACGGGGCGTACGCCGCCTGCTTCTCTTGTGTCACTGCTTCTCTCGTGTCACTGCATCCTCTTGTGTCACTGCATCTCTCGTGCCACAGCTTCAAGCGGCCGCGGACCAGGTTGGTCCAGCCCTCGACCCAGTAGAGCGTGCCGTCGGAGGTCCGGACCAGATACTCCCCCTCCCCCAGCCGTTGCGCGGCACCGGTCTCGGGATCGAAGCGGAACATGCTGCCCGACGCGGTCGAGCCATACCAGTGGCCGTCCCCCTCCGAGGTCGACGCGGCGGAGGGATTCAGCGTCGCGAAGGCGTAGTTGCCACCCGGTTCGCCCACGGGCACGACCTGCTGGACGGTGCGGCTGGCCGGGTCGAAGAGGCGGAGGTCCCCCAGCGTGGTCATCGCCCACAGCTGTCCGTCGCGGCGGGCCAGCAGTTTCGACACCGTCGCTACGCCGGGCAGCTCTGCGGTCCAGCTGAGCGTGTCCGTCTCGGTGTCGAAGGCGAAGATCACCGCATCGGGCACCCTGGGGTCCAGCCCGGGCGTTTCGATCGAGGTGGCGCCGTAGAGCGTGCTGCCGACGGTGGTCAGCGCCATGATCTCGTGGCCGGGCAACAGTTCCCGATGTCGTACCGTTTCGCCGGTTGCGGGATCGTGCAGGGCGAGGATGCCGTGCGGCCAGCCCCGCTTGCCGAGTCCGCCGATCGCGATCCGGCCATCGGACAACTCCGCCAACCCGAACAACCGGTCCTGCATGTCATCGCCGAACTCGTCGGCGATCCGGGCGTTGTGACCCCAGGCGTAGGGCTGGTCCGGGCGATAGCGCAGCAGCACCGCATTGGAATAGGTACCCAGCCACATCGTCCCGTCCGAGGCGACGAGCTGGGAATGGAGCTGGTTGCCGGGCGCCGGGGTGAGGTGTTCGAACTCCTCGGTGACCGGGTTCCACCGGGTCAACAGACCGGAGTTGAAGCCGTAGCCGACGTACACCTTGTCATCAGGTCCCACGCCGAGCGACCGGACCGTGAGGCGGGCCGCGGGCAGCTCGGCATCCTCGAGCATGTGCCCGGTGCCGGTCGGCGGGTGGAAGTGCCAGATGGCGCGTTCCCGGCCCATGCCGATGACGTGGGGGCCGAGCGGGTCCCCCAGGTCGACCAGATTCAGGTTGCCGCCGCCGCGCTTGGAGGTGAGCCGCTGGCCCCAGCCCGCAGATCCATAGCTGCGGGTCGCCACGTCGAACCACGCCAGCCGTTCGCCCTCCCGCTCGGCCAGATAGACCTTGCTGGTGCCGGGATACAGCTCGGTCGGCATCGAGGTGGCGCCGGCGGGCGTACGGAAGATCCATTCCTGCGCTGCCGGATCCCAGACGTGCCAGTGCCCCGAGACCGAATACTGCGCGAACAACAAGCCGCCGCGCCAGGCCATCAGGGCGATCCGGTAGTCGGCGGGATCCATGTCGGCCGGCTGCGGGATCTCGCTGCGCCGCCAGGTCCGCAGGTCGTACTGGAACAGCCGCGCCGAGCCCTCCGTGCCGACATAGAGGGTGTGGTCGCCGTCATGGGCGACCGAGCGCGCGTACCATTCGCCCTCCCCGAGCTGGCCGTGATTGGTGTACGCCCGGGTGGTCGGGTCCCAGCTGAAGATGTGGCCGTTGGGGTAGGTCCCGCCCCACAGCTCCCCGGTCGGCAGCACCTGCATCCGGCAGATGTGGGTTTCGCCCTCGACCGCGACGCCGAGGTCCTCGAACCCGTCGGTCTGTGGGTCGTAAACGAGGACTCGGGCCTCCGGACCCCACCCGGGGATGTGGACGCGGCCGTCGGGGCCGGTCACCATCGACAACGAGTCCCGGATCTGGGTGAGGTGGTGCTGGGCCAAGGACTCACCCGTGCGGGCGTCAAGGACGCCGAATCTGACCCCGTCGCCGGGAGAGCCGCCCTGAACGAACAGCACGGGTCGGCCGTCACGCCAGATGCCGACGCAGGAGGTGTTCATCTTGGGTTCCCAGCGGACCACCCCCAGATCGGTGACCTCGGTCAGCAGGCCGTCCTTGGCCATGAGTACTCCTTTGTGCTTGCTGGTCAGACGACGCGGGCGCAGCTGTCAGGCCAGGCCGAGCAGGGCAGCGATGTCGTCGGCCGCCTGGTCGACGGTGCGGTTCTCGACGATGTGGTCGAACTCCTGCACGGCCGCCAACTCAACGCGCGCGGTCTCCAGCCGGCGCTGCTGCTGGGCGGTGGTCTCGGTGCCGCGGCCCGCGAGTCGGTTGACCAGTTCTTCCCAGGACGGCGGCGCCAGAAAGATCGTGATCGGATCGGGAAGAGCCGCGCGGACTTGGCGGGCTCCTTGGGGCTCAATCTCGAGGATGACGGTGCGGCCCTGCGCCACCAGCTCGTTCACGGCGGCCCGCGGCGTGCCGTAGCGGGCACTGCCGTGCACCTCGGCCCACTCAAGCAACCCGCCGGTCGCGATCAGCTCGTCGAACTGCTCGTCGCTGACGAAGAAGTACTCCCGGCCCTCCCGTTCGCCGGGCCGCGCCGGCCGGGTGGTCGCCGAGACCGACAGCGCCAGCTCGGGCCAACGCTGCTGCAGACGCTTGCAGACGGTGCCCTTGCCGACCCCGGCGGGCCCGGAGATCACGACGATGCGGCCGGGGGCATGGTTGGCGGCCTGACTCATGCCTGCTCCCGCTCCTGTCCATCGGCGCGCGCCGGCAGTTGTGCCAGGTGATCGGCCAGCGCGGCCCGCAGCGCGTCGACGCCCGGGCCGGCTGCCAGCACCGACCGGCTCGCGGTCGGCAACACCGCTGGAGCGACGGTGCCGTAGAGCTGGTCGAGTTCGCCCAACTGAGCGCCCTGGGCGCCGAAGCCAGGAGCCAGCACCGACAGCTCGGTGCCGGGCAGCTCGACGTCAAGTTGCCGGGTCGCACCCACCACCAGACCCAGCACCGCGGAACCGAGCTCGGCATTGACGGCGCGGCAGTCGGTGACCACCTGTTGGGCCAGCGTCGGCTCGCCGCTGAGCTGCCAGCCGGCCTCCGGGTTGGAGGTGCGGCACAGCACATACAGTCCGGCACCGGTCTCGGCGGCGAGCTCATAGGCCGGTGCCAATGCGCGTACGCCGAGATAGGGGCTGACCGTCAAAGCGTCAGCGGCGTAGGGGCCATCGGGTGCCAGGAAGGTGCGGGCGTACGCCGCCATGGTCGACCCGATGTCACCGCGCTTGGCGTCCAGCAGGACCAGGGTGCCGGCCTGGCGGAAGGCGCTGGTGAGCTGTTCCAGGATCGCCAGCCCGCGGTGTCCATGCGCCTCGAAGAAGGCCAGCTGGGGCTTGACCACCGCCACCCGGCCGGCGAAGGCGGAGACCACGGTGCCGGCGAATCCGGCCAGCCCGGACAGGTCATCGGGTAGTCCCCACGCCTGCAGGATCCCCGGATGTGGATCGAGACCGACACACAGCCGGCCGCGGCTCTCGGTGGCAGCGGCCAGTCGCTGCTGCCAATTCTCCGGCGCCGTCATCGTCGCCTCCCTACTTCAGCCATGAACGCGTGCCATCTCGTTGGCAGCGCCGATCAGTGCAGGTCCGTTGTACACGAGTCCGGTGTAGAGCTGCACGAGTGCCGCGCCGTTGTCGAACATCGCGGCCACGTCACCAGGTGTCATCACTCCTCCGGACGCCATCACTGGCAGGTGGCTGGAGACCGCAACCAGCCCGACGACCTCGCGGGCGCGTCGGGTCAACGGGCTGCCGGACACCCCGCCCGGGAGGGCAGCGCCGCGGTCCTGGTCGGCCGGGGCCAGCGACTCCCGCGCAATCGTGGTGTTGGTGGCAATGATGCCGCTGACGCCGTGCTCCTCGGCGAGCGCCACGGCCTCGCGTACGCCCCGGTCGCTCAGGTCCGGGGAGAGCTTCAGCCAGATTGGCATCGGGGGATGCCCGCCGGGCGAACCAGCGGCCAACTCCTCGGCAGCCTCCCGAAGCCGCACCAACAGCCTGGTCAGATCGCGCGGCTCCAGCAGGCCCAGCAACCCCGGCGTGTTGGGGCTGGAGACGTTGATGGCGACATAGTCAGCGACCTGGTGCACCGCCTGCAGGCCTGCGACGTAGTCCTGGGGCGCGTCGGCCAGGTCGGTGTCCTTGTTCTTCCCGAGCGAGATGCCGACCGCCAGACCGAGTGCCCCGTTGCCGCGTTGCGCTCCCAGCAGGCTGAGGCGTTCCGCCAGAGCCGTCGCGCCGGCATTGTTGAAGCCCATTGAGTTCACCAACGCGGCACTGTCCAGCAGCCGATGCGATCGTGGCTTCGGGTTGCCGGGCTGGGGCCTCGGGGTGACGGTGCCGAACTCGGCAAAACCCAACCCCAACAGCCCCCAAGCAGGCGCGGCGACACCGTTCTTGTCGGCTCCGGCCGCCAGCCCGATCCGGCCGGGGAATTCCACCCCACCCACGGTGATCGGCGTACGTCGGCCGGCACCGGTTCGCAATGCGAGCCGACCCCAGGAGGTCAGCGCGGTGTGGCGCAGCAGGTCGAGGGTGGCCAGGTGAGCGTCCTCGGGATCGTCATGTCCCTCGAACAACCACGGCCGCACCGCATGGTGATAGCCGAGCCTCTCCAGGCCAACCCCCGCCCGCTGCCACGCGCTCATGCCTGCTCGCCCCGCAACAGCGGCGCCCAGTCCTGCAGTGAGCGCACCGGATGTTCCTCGGGCTCTCCCAGGGTCTGTTCGGCCCGCCCCTGGAGTGCCCGCGCCTCGATCGCCTGCACCGCAGCCACCAGACCGGGCACCGTGGTGCACAGTGGCACCTCGCGCAGGGTCGCGGCGGTTCGGATCTCCCAGCCATCGAAGCGGGGCCGGCCGTGGCGAGACGTGCCGTGCGGCGTGTTGAAGATCAACGCGACCTGGTCGTCGTGGATCATCTGCACGATGGTCGGCTCACCGTCGGGGCCTTCGCCCTGGCTGTGCTTGCGCACCACCTCGACGTCCACGCCGTAGCGGCCCAATACCGACGCGGTGCCTTCCGTCGCGAGGATCTGGTAGCCGAGATCGGCCAGCCGCTTGACCGGGAAGACAACGTGACGCTTGTCCCGGTTGGCGGCCGAGACGAAGACCTTGCCCTCGGTCGGCAACTTCGTGCCGGCGGCGGCCTGACTCTTCGCGAACGCCATCCCGAAGCTCGGGCTGATGCCCATCACCTCGCCGGTGGAGCGCATCTCCGGGCCCAGCACGGTGTCCACCGAGTCACCCTCGGGGGTGCGGAACCGGTTGAACGGCATCACGGCCTCCTTGACCGCGATCGGCGCCTGCGATCCCACGTCAGCCCCGTCACCGGTGGCCTTGAGGACACCCTCGCCACGCAGCTCGGCGATGCTGGCGCCCAGCATGATCCGGGCAGCCGCCTTGGCCAGCGGCGTAGCGGTGGCCTTCGAGACGAACGGCACCGTACGTGAGGCGCGCGGATTGGCCTCCAGCACGTACAGCACATCGCTTGCCAGGGCGTACTGGATGTTGATCAGCCCCTGGACGCCGACGCCGGCAGCGATCGCCTCGGTCGAGGTACGGATCCGCTCGATGTCGGCATCACCCAGCGTGATCGGCGGCAGCGTGCAGGCCGAGTCACCCGAGTGGATGCCGGCCTCCTCGATGTGCTCCATGACCGCGCCGAGATAGAGCTCGTTGCCGTCATAGAGGGCATCGACGTCGATCTCCACGGCGTCGTCGAGGAAGCGGTCCACCAGCACTGGATGGTCGGCACTGATCTCGGTGGCGTTGGCGATGTAGTCGGCCAGCGACGCGTCGTCGTAGACGATCTCCATGCCGCGGCCGCCCAACACGTAGGAGGGCCGCACCAGCACCGGGAAGCCGATCTCGTTCGCGATCGCGCTCGCCTCGGGATAGGACACCGCGGTGCCGTGCTTGGGGGCCGGCAGGCCGGCTTCCTGCAGCACCCGCCCGAAGGCCCCTCGCTCCTCGGCCAGATCGATCGCCTCAGGGCTGGTGCCCACGATTGGGACACCGGCATCCTTGAGGGCCTGCGCCAGCTTCAGTGGCGTCTGCCCCCCGAGCTGAACGATCACACCGGCAACCGGACCGGCCGCGAGCTCGGCGTGGTAGACCTCCAGCACGTCCTCCAGGGTGAGCGGCTCGAAGTAGAGCCGGTCGGAGGTGTCGTAGTCGGTGGAGACCGTCTCAGGGTTGCAGTTGACCATGACGGTTTCGTAGCCCGCCTCGGACAACGTCATCGCCGCGTGCACACAGGAGTAGTCAAACTCGATGCCCTGCCCGATCCGGTTCGGACCGCTGCCCAGGATCAGCACCGCCGGCTTCTCACGCGGCGTCACCTCCGTCTCCTGGTCGTAGGTCGAATAGTGATAGGGCGTACGCGCCTCGAACTCGGCGGCGCAGGTGTCAACCGTCTTGTAAACCGGGCGTACACCCAGCGCGGCGCGCACCTCGCGGACCACGTTGGGACCGAGCTGGCGCAGCGTACCGATCTGCTCGTCGGACAGGCCGATCCGCTTGGCCTCCACCAGCAGGTCAGCGGTCAACTGCGGCGCGTCGGCGACCGCGCGGGCGGTGGCGTGGATCAGTACCAGCTGGTCGATGAACCACGGGTCGATCGAGGTCGCCTCGTGGATCTGCTCGGCGGTGGCGCCGGCCACGATCGCCCGCATCACCTTCTGCAGTCGACCATCGGTGGGACGTTCGATCTCGCTGAGCAGCGCGGCGAGGTCCTCATCGCCGGGGGCGAAGTCGAATGCCGCGTGGGTGTTCTCCATCGACCGCAGCGCCTTGCCGAGTGCCTCAGGAAAGTTCCGGCCGATCGCCATCGCCTCGCCCACCGACTTCATGTGGGTGGTGAGGGTGGTGTCGGCGGAGGGAAACTTCTCGAACGCGAACCGGGGCACCTTCACCACGACGTAGTCCAGCGTCGGCTCGAATGCCGCCGGGGTCTTCTCTGTGATGTCGTTGGGGATCTCGTCCAGGGTGTAGCCGATGGCCACCATGGCGGCGATCTTGGCGATCGGGAAGCCGGTGGCCTTGGACGCCAGCGCCGAGGATCGCGACACCCGCGGGTTCATCTCGATGACGACCATCCGACCGTCGTCGGGGTTGATCGCGAACTGGATGTTGCAGCCGCCGGTCTCGACTCCGACCTCCCGGATGACGCCGATGGCGACGTCCCGCATCAGCTGGAACTCGCGGTCGGTGAGGGTCATGGCCGGAGCGACGGTGATCGAGTCGCCGGTGTGGACACCCATCGGGTCGAAGTTCTCGATGGAGCAGATGATGACGACGTTGTCGGCCTTGTCGCGCATCACCTCCAGCTCATACTCCTTCCAGCCCAGGATCGACTCCTCGATGAGGACCTCGGTGACCGGGCTGGCGGACAGACCGACGCCGGCGATGCGACGCAGCTCGGCCTCGTTGTGGGCGAAGCCGGAACCGACGCCACCCATGGTGAAGGACGGGCGTACCACGACCGGGTAGGACAGTTCCTCGGCCGCAGCAACCACCTCGTCGATGGTGTTGCAGATCCGGCTCTCGGCGACCCCGTAGGCACCGGGGACCGTGAGCTGCTGGACGATCTCCTTGAACTCCTCGCGGTTCTCACCGCGCTGAATGGCGGGTACCGAAGCGCCGATCAACTCGACGCCGTACTTGGCCAGCACCCCGTTGTCGTGCAGTGCGACCGCCGCATTCAGGGCGGTCTGGCCACCGAGGGTGGCCAGCAGCGCATCGGGGCGTTCCTTGGCGATGACGTGCTCGACGAACTCAGGCGTGATCGGCTCGACGTAGGTGGCGTCGGCGAACTCCGGGTCGGTCATGATCGTGGCCGGGTTGGAGTTGACCAGGATGACCCGGAAGCCCTGCTCCTTCAGCACCCGGCAGGCCTGGGTGCCGGAGTAGTCGAACTCGCAGGCCTGTCCGATGACGATCGGCCCGGAGCCGATGACCAGGATGGACTCAATGTCGGTGCGGCGTGGCATCAGGCCTCCTCCCCCGCGGTCGGCTGGCTGTTGTTCTGCAGGTTGTCGGTGCTGCGTTCTCGTCTGGCAAGCAGGTCCAGGAATCGGTCGAACAGATAGGCCGCATCGTGTGGGCCGGCGGCGGCCTCGGGGTGGTACTGCACCGAGTACGCGATCACGTCGCCGTTCTCGTCGGTCAGTTCCAGGCCCTCCACCACGTTGTCGTTGAGGCTGATGTGCGAGACAGACACCTCACCCCACGGGGTGGTGGCGCGGTTGCCCTCGGGGGCGCGCACCGCAAAGCCGTGATTCTGGGAGGTGATCTCGACCTTGCCGGTACGCAGGTCCTGAACCGGCTGGTTCACACCCCGGTGACCGAACGGCAGCTTGTAGGTCTCCAGGCCGAGCGCGCGGCCGAAGATCTGGTTGCCGAAGCAGATCCCGAAGTACGGCAGTTCGGCATCCAACACCTGGGTCAGCAGGGCCACGGCTTCCTCGCTGGCAGCGGGGTCACCGGGGCCGTTGGAGAAGAACACACCATCGGGGTCGATCGCAGTGATGTCGGCCAGGCTGGCGCTCGCGGGCAGCACGTGCACCTCGATGCCACGCTCCCCCATCCGCTGCGGGGTCATCGCCTTGATGCCGAGGTCGACGGCGGCGACAGTGAACTTCTTCTCCCCCACTGCCGGCACCACATAGGGCTCGGGGGTGGTGACGTCGGCGACCAAGTTGGCGCCGGCCATTTCGGGCTGTGCGCGTACCTGCTCCAGCAGCGCCTCGGCGCTGGTGCCGTCGCTGGCGATCCCAACCCGCATCGCACCCTGGTCGCGGATGTGGCGGGTCAGTGCCCGAGTGTCCACGTGACTGATCCCGACAATGTGCTGTCGTCGCAACTCGTCATCAAGGCTGCGGCGGGCACGCCAGTTGGAAGGCCGGGGCGAGGGGTCGCGGACGACATATCCGGCGACCCAGATGCGCAGCGACTCGTCGTCGTCGTCATTCCAGCCGGTGTTGCCGATGTGCGGAGCCGTCGCCACCAGCACCTGGCGGTGATAGCTGGGGTCGGTCAGCGTCTCCTGGTAGCCCGTCATCGCAGTGGCGAAGACGCACTCCCCGAAGGTGACGCCGAGGGCCCCGTAGGCGCGGCCGGTGAACGTCCGGCCGTCCTCGAGGACCAGGACCGCGGGGGTCGGATCAGTGGCGGGTGTGGTCATGACCGTCCTTTCCTGCCTCACAGGACAGGGCTTAAAGGTAGGTGTGTCGGCGCCACAGTACCAGCGGTGGGCGGGGGTGCCGGACGCTCGACCACAGCACCACAACGGGCGTACGTCGACGATGCGACGTACGCCCGAGTGCCGGCGTGATCCGGAATCAGCGGTGGGCCCGGAGTCAGTTGGATCGACGGCGGACCGCCACCGCCACACCGCCGGCCACCGCCAGCAGGCCGAGCAGCGCCACCGCGCCGCCACCGGTGTCGGGCAGACCGGGCTGGTGACCCTGATCGCCGTCGTAGCCGGCGCCATCGGTGCCATCGGTGTCATCGCCCGGATCGGACGGGGTGCCGGTGGGCGCCACGCTCGGATCCTGCGTCGGCGCGGCCGAGTCATCCGGGGAGCTCGGGTCAGGCGTGCCCGGCTGGCTCGGGTCCGGAGAACTGGGCGTGCCGGGTTCGCTGGGATCCGGAGAGCCGGGCGCGGGTGTGCTCGGCGCGGGCGAGCTCGGGCCACCGTCGACCAGTGGCGCGATGTAGCGCTCGCCGCCGGCGCTGGACGCCACCGCCAGCTGGTACCGGGTGAGGTCGGCTTGCGGGAGCACCAGGGTCACCGTGGCGCCGCCCTGATCGTCCAGCTCAACCTGGTCCAGGAAGGCGATCTGGCCGTCGGTGGGCGCGGCCGGATCGGCGTCGGCGGTGAGGATCACCACGCTGGCCTGGTCTCCGGCGCGGTCGGCCCCCGAGCTGAGCCGCAGCTCGATCCGGGCACCGTCGATCACCTCGACCTCGTGGCTGAAGGTGGTCTGGGCCCAAGCGGTGCCGCCGGCCAGCCCGGCCAGCACCGTGGCGATCGCCACGGTCAGCCCCAACAGCAGCCGTCGGGCTCCCCTGGCTGCGCTGACGTGACTGGAGTGGATGCTGCTCATGCTTGCTCCTCAGGGGTGTCGCTCAGAGTCGGACGCTGCAGGTCGGCATCCCACTGCCAGACCTCGGAGAAGTCCCAGCCGAGGCCGGGCAGGAGCTCACCGAGCTCCTCGCGGGTGACGGTGGCGCCGCCGATGTCGGAAGCGTCCGGCTCGACCGTGGTGGCGTCCGCCGCCACGGAGTCGAGGGCGTACAGGTTGCTAAGAGTCGCCTCTTCCCCGGCGAGCACCCGGGCGACCACCCGGTTGCCGTAGCTGCTGGCCTTGACGCTCGGGTTGAGGGCAACCGCGGCATCGATTGTGGTGGTGGCGTACGAATAGCCGCTCACGCCGCCGGCATTCATGTTGCCGACCACCTCGACCTCACCGGCCGCGTACACCCGCTCGGTGGCGCTGCCCCGCCCAGTGATGCCGATCAGGCCACCGGCCTGACGACCAGCGGTCGCCTTCACCGACGCGGTCGAGTAGGAATCCCGGACGATGCCGTAGGAGTAGCCCACCAGACCACCAACGGTGGAACCGCCGGAGATCGATCCGGAGCTCCAACTGCGCTCGACGGTGCCGCGGTTGGTATCGACCAACAGGCCGACATTCGCCTTGGTGTTGGTCACGCTCGCATCGACCAGCGCCACGTCGTGGACGGTGCCGGTGTTGAGGGAGAACAGGCCACCGGCAGTCGAGCTGTACCCGGTGATCTGGTGTCCGGCACCGTCGAAGTCACCGCTGAAACCAGCCGCCGGAGCGATCCGGACCGACTCCCCGCTGAGGTCGAGGTCGGCGCTCAGCCGGTAGTCCTCGTCGGGGAACTCGTTGATCACAGCCAGGTCCGCGGGCGATCCGATCAGGTACGCACCGTCGGTGTCGCGCGGCAGGTCGGGCCGCTCGACCGGCGGCACCGGCTCACCCGTGTACTCCTCGGGCACGCTGCGCAGGATCGGACGGCCGGCATCGTCGTGCCACTGCCAGACCTGCTCCAGATCCCACCCCAGGGTCTCGGTCCAGAACTGCGGATCGCGGGCCTGGCGTACGGTCGCCGTGCCACCCATCAGGTTGGTCGGGCTCGGGTCCGTGGTCTGGGTCGGAACCTCGACCACGGCGGTCTCGATGCCCCAGTTGTTGGCCAGGGTGGCGGTGTTGCCCGACAGCACCCGACCCAGGAACCGGTGTGCCCAGTCCGGGGCGGTGACCGAAGAGGTCAGCGCCATCGAGTCGCTGATGGTGGTGCCGGTGTAGCCGTAACCCACCACGCCACCCACGTTGCGGGTCTCGGAGCGCACCGTGCCCGCTCCGTAGATCCGTTCGGTGGTCGAGCCGGGCATGCCCAGTCCGAGCACGCCGCCGGCCTCGGTGCCCGGAGTGGACACGTCCACGACGGCGTACGCATCGCGCAACTCGCCGGTGGACTCACCGACCAGGCCGCCGACCCGGGATGCCGCGGTGACCGTACCGGTGCCATAGACCCGCTCGATGACGCCGTGGTTGTGATTGACCACGAGACCGGCGTTCGAGCCGTCCCGCGACACCGTGGCATCGACGATGCCGAGGTCGTGCACGTAGCCCAGATTGAGGTTGATCAGGCCACCGGTGGTCGAGGTCAGGTTGCTGATGGTGTGACCCGCACCGTCGAACTCGCCCCGGAACGGCACGCTGCCGCCCAGCGACTGGAAGTCGTCCACCCCGGAGAGGTCCAGGTCGGCAGTCAGCACGAAGTCGGCCTCAGGATGACGGGTCACCAGGGCCAGGTCGGCCGGGGTGGCGATCTCGATCTTGCCGTCCTCGTTCACCGGCAGTTCCGGACCGCCGGTGGCCGCGTTCTCCGACACCACGCGCAGGACCGGGCGACCCAGCTCCTCGTCGTACTGCCAGACCTGCTCCATGTCCCAGCCGAGGGTGTCGGCATAGAACCCGGCGCCCTCGAGATCGGCTGCCGCAACCGGCGCGCCGTAGAGGTTGCTGGTGGAAGGCTCCTCGTTGAGGGCGCTGGTCGCCACGAAGCCGTCCTGCCAGGCGTACAGACCGGTCAGGGTCGCGACATTGCCCGACAGCACCCGGCCCAGCACCGGATGCGCCCACTGCGGGGCCGTCACGGACTTGTTGAGGGACAGCGAGTCGTTGATCTCGGTCTCGTTGTAGCCATAGCCGACCACACCGCCGACGTTGCGGACGTCGCTGGTGACATTGCCGGTGGCATACACGCGTTCGGTGAGCGAGCCGCCCAGCGCGACCGCGACCACGCCGCCGGCCTCGGTGTTGAGCGAGCGAACATCGGCCGTGGAGTAGGAGTCGCGCACGACGCCCTCGTTGTCGCCGACCAGACCACCGACCCGGCTCTGGCCCACGATCCGACCCGAGGTCCAGCTGCGCTCCACGGTGCCGGTGTTGTGGTCCACCAGGATGCCGGCTGTGCCGCGGGAGGACTCGATGTCGGCATCGACAACCGCCAGGTTGCGGATGGTGCCGCCGTTGGAGGAGAACAGGCCCACGCCCTGGTCGGGGTTGGGGACGAATCCCTTGATGATGTGGCCGGCACCGTCGAACACACCGGTGAAGGGCACCTGTGCGCCGATCGGCGTACGCGGGGTGTCATCCAGCTCCAGATCGTTCATCAGCTGGTAGTGGGCGCCGGGCGCGTCGGAGATCGCCTCGATGTCCTGCCAGGTCCGGATCTGGAACGGGTCCTCGGCGGTGCCGCCGCCCGTGAAACCGGCCCGCACCAGCCAGGCCGGGGTGAGCGGCACAGCGGTGGCCGGGGAATCCCAGACGAACACCTTCACCGCATTCTGCGGTGAGGCCGGCAGTGCCTGGTCGAGGGCGACGTACTGCTCGGTGCCCCGGTGATCCAGGTCGACCTCAACGGTCCGCGAGCCCAGCAGCGTGGTCTGGTCGTGATCATAGGTCGCCACCGTCACGGTGATGCTGTCGCGGGCGCCCGGGTGGGACAGCACGCCAAAGCCCTTGATCTCGGTGGCGGTCATGTCCAGCGAGCTGACCCGCCAGTCCCCCTCGACCGGAGCGATGGTGAACTCGTCCACCACGTCACCGTCGATGGTGTAGGTGCTCAGTTGCAGGCCCTGCTCGGTGACCTCCAGGACCGAGCCCATCTGGATGTCGCGGTCATCGACCACGTCATCCCACCAGAAGGCCTGGTTCTCGTAGAACTTCGGCCCCGCAGAGCCCAGCGTCACGTAGGTGGTGCCACCGGTCACGGTCGCACCCTCGGCCGGCACCAGTTCGCCACCGGCGATGGTGCTGCGCTTGTAGACGTGGTCGTGACCACCCAGGTAGAGCTGGACGCCCAGCTGTTCCAGGGTCTGGCTCACCACGTTGCGAGCCGCCAGCATGCCGGCGTCGTCGGCGTGGCTGCCGCCGTAGTAGGAGAAGTGCCCCGTCACGACCTTCCATGGCTTGTCGGTGGCGCGGACGTCTTGCACCAACCATGCGATCTGCTCGGCCAGGCTGTAGTTGGAGTTCAGCACCGAGACGTGAATGTCGCCGCGGTCATAGGAGTAGTTCGACTCCCCCACCACGCCATTCTTGGGCTGGTTCACGTGGGAGTTGAAGATGACGTTGCGCTCGGTCGACAGCAGGTCGTTGAGTTCCTTGTTGCCGTAGCTCTCGTGGTTGCCGGCCATCCCGGCGTACTGCAGGTCCAGCGGTCCCCAGATCTGCTCCTGCTTGGCGGTCGGGACGAAATGTCCCGCGGACTGGATCCTTGGTGTGCCGATCAGGGCGATGCCGGCAGCCGGCCTACCGTCGGCGCCTGGTCTGCTCGCTGAGCCAGCGCTCCGCCAGGGTGTCCTGGACCTCGGGATACATCGGTCCACCGAACCCGCGGATCCAGCTCGCCAGCGCCACGATCCCGGCCAGGAAGGTGACGCACCCGCAGACGACGATGGCCAACACCAGGGCCTGTGGATCGGAGCTCAACGCCAGCGGTAGCACACCCAGCACCACAGCGGTCCAGTGCACCATGACCCGGGCAGCTCGCGCCCACCAGCCGCGCGGCTGACTGCGGCCCGGCGTGAGCCAGCCCAAGCCGACTCGCAACCAACTGAGCAGGAAGTAGCCGCCAACGACAGCGATCGGTGCAATGATCCCGGCCCGCTGGATGCGGCCGTCTGCACTTGCTTGGGCAAGCATGCCCAGCACCATGGCGACGGCGCCGACCGCCACGCTCTGCAGCAGGTCGAAGGAGGCGGCGGTGAGCAGCGACATCGAGCGCCGATCGTGGCGGTCGAGGTACCAGTCCTGCCGCCGCAGCCACCGCCCACGCGCGAACCACAGTCCCGCCGCGGCGATCGCGACAATCACCGCGGTGAGAACGGCGGCGGTCGCCACCGGGTCAGGGCTGTCCCGCCAGATCCACTGCCAGCGCGCCAGGATCACGAACGCGGCCAGACCGATCAGGGTCGTGGCGGCGGCGATCACCACCACCCAGGCGACATCCGACCACGCCGAACGAATTGGCTGGAAGCCGTGACCTCGACCATGGCTGGCGTACGCCATCAGCCTCGGTGTTTCGCCACTGCCGCGGTCACACCGTTGACGAATCGGACCGATTCATCCCCGCTCAGTTCACCGGTGAGCCGGGTCGCCTCAGCGAGCACGATGTTGGTGTCGGTGTCGGTGTGGCTGAGCTCATAGGTGGCCAGTCGGGCGATCGAGCGATCCACCCGCGGCATCCGCTCCAGAGTCCAACCAGCCGGCAGCACCTGCCGGATCTGATCGTCCACCTCAGCCAAATGATCTGCCACGCCACCCACGAGGGCGGCGGTGAACTCGCGTACCGCCGGCTCCGCCTGTTCGGCGCGTTCCAGCAGCGTGGCGCGCAGGTCCCGCTCCCGCAGATCTGCTTCGAAGATGATGTCGACCGCACGCTTGCGCGCCTTCTGGCGCGTCGTCGTGTGCGGCCGGGGGGCCTGGGTCGGCTCCGGTGCCTGCTCAGCCAACGCGACCGAGGTAGTCGCCGGTGCGGGTGTCGACCTTGATCTTCTCACCGGTGGTGAGGAAGAGCGGGACCTGGACCTTGGCACCGGTCTCGAGCTCGGCCGGCTTGGTGCCGCCGGTGCTGCGGTCACCCTGCAGACCAGGCTCGGTGTAGGTGATCTCCAGCTCGACCGAGGCAGGCAGCTCGATGTAGAGCGGGTTGCCCTCATGGGAGGCGACGGTGGCCATCTGCTGCTCCAGCAGGTAATCCTTGGCGTCGCCGACGGTCTCGGCGGGAATGGTCAGCTGCTCGTAGTTGCCGGTGTCCATGAACACGTAACCGTCGACATCGAGGTAGAGGTACTGCATCTCGCGCCGATCCACGGTCGCGGTGTCGACCTTGGTGTCGGAGTTGAAGGTCTTGTCGACGATCTTGCCCGACAGGACGTTCTTGAGCTTGGACCGCACGACGGTGTTGCCCTTGCCCGGCTTGTGGTGCTGGAACCAGATCACCTGCCAGAGCTGGCCATCCAGGTCGAGAACCATGCCGTTCTTCAGGTCATTGGTCGAAGCCACGTACGTACCTTTCGTCGTTCACTGCGCCGGTCATGAGCGACGGCGCGCGGAGCCCGCCCGAGTCTAGCCGAACCGGGCCCCCCCTTCATTCTGAAGCACGTCGACACCAGCTGCACGCCTCACTGCTGATGGATCTGAACCGATCGTCCGTCCGGGTCGGCCACCTCGAGCATGACGCCAAAGCTGGTGTCCCGAGTGACCCGGTGGCCGGCCTCGGTCAGCCGCCGCTCCAGCTCGGTGACGTCGCCGGCGTACCCGAAGGTCAGGTGCACCTCGGCGCTGTCGGTGCCGAGCAGCAGGCGGGCGGTGTCCTCGGGGCGGTCCACGTGCAGGCCCACCACGCCGCGGTCCGCGACCCAACCGGCATAGAACTCATCGGCGCCGGACTGCGCGACCAGCCCGAGCCGGGCCAGGAAATCGCCGTAGGGCCCGGCTGGATCGGTGAATCGCACCGGCGTCAGGCTGAGGGCCGGATCCGCGGTCGTGCCGTCGTGCGCCTGATAGCCGTACAGGTCTCCTTGTTCGCCGTTGATGGTGACGGTGGCGCCGAGCGGATCGGTGAGATCGACCGCACGACCGTACGCCTCGTCGTACGCACTCGCGCCGAACTCCGCCCCGATCGCACCCAGGTCATCGGTGGTGAAGGTGAGGTCGGTCTGTCCGGCTCGACCCCCGGTGGAGGACGTCGCCGCGGAATGGAGCAGCACGTCACCTCCTGCGCCGCAGGACATCACTGCCCAGCCGTCGCCGGAGGTGACGGCCGTGCCCAACCCGAGCTCGCTGAGGAAGTCACGCATCGCAGGGACGTTGTCGGTGAAGCGGATCGCTTGAACGGTGAGCATCAGTTCTCCTCAGTGGTCGTCTTCTCGGTGGTGTTGGTGTCAGAGGCATGGGTGTCGGTGGTGGCCAGGTGGGCTCGCAGGGCGCGTTCGACCAGGCTCGACAGGCTGGCGCCCTCGTCGATGGCGCGGTGCTTCACCGCGATGATCAGGTCCTGGGGCAGATAGACATTGAACTGCGCCTTGGTCACCCGGGCGGTCTTCGAAGGTCGGTCTGATTCCGGCATGACTGAATGCTAGCCTACTAGCTTTATGCCAGGTTCACGCCTGACCGAATCTCCCCCACGGATGGTTTCTGTCGGTCCGGTCCTGTTGACTGGCGCGTGTGAATCCCAGCTCAGCGCACCACCGATCAGCGGGGGCGACGGCATGAAAGTCCGCACTCCGCATGACCCGATCATCGACGAGCAGCTACGCCCGGCGGAGGTGGACGAGCTGGGCCCCGACGCGTTCCTGGAGGGCCGCCTCGTCACCGGCGGCGTCCTGAGCGAGGACCCGGACCTGGCCGAGCTGCAGGGCTGCCGGATCGCAGCGGCCTCGATGGCCGGCACGCATTGGCGTCGCGCCGACATCCGCCACACCAGCTTCGAGGGCACTGACCTCAACAACCTCACCGCCGAGCACGCGAGCTGGTCGTGGGTGACGGTCAGTGACGCCCGGATGACAGGCGTCTCAATGCGGGAGTCTGGCCTGACCGATGTCGCGGTGAGTCGGGCCAAGATGGCCACCGCCTCGCTGCGCTTCTGCCGGCTCAACCGGGTCGCTTTCACCGACTGCGACCTGACGGGGCTTGACCTCACCGGAAGCACGTTGACTGACGTCAGCTTCACCGACTGCGTACTGGACCAGGCCCAGTTCCACGAGGTTCGGTGCACCCGGGTGCGGCTGGCCGGCTGCAGCCTGCTGGAGGTCGGCTCGCTGGCGTCGCTGAAGGGTGCCCACATCCGCGCCGACGACGTTGATCTCATCGCACGGGAGTTGGCCCGTGCGCTCGGTCTCGTCCTTGAGGGTCGGTAAGCGCAATCCGCCGTGGATGCGCGACAATGCCCACACCACACCACTGAGTACGGAGGTCCCATGTCCCACCAGTCCAGCGTCACCCTCGCCGACGTCGCCGCCTGCGGCGTCATTCCGGTCGTGGTCCTCAAGGATGCGGCCCATGCGCAGCCGCTGGCCGAGGCCCTGTTGGCCGGTGGTATCACCACCGCCGAGGTGACCTTCCGCACCGATGCCGCCGTGGAGTCGATCCGCGCGATGAGCTCGGTCGAGGGCATGCTCGTCGGTGCCGGCACCGTGATCTCCGCCGAGCAGGTCGACCAGGCCGCCGAGGCTGGCGCCCGCTACATCGTCTCGCCCGGCCTTTCGGCAGCGGTGGTGCGCCGCAGCGTCGAGGGCGAGCTGCTGGCACTGCCTGGCGTGGCCAATGCCTCCAACATCATGGAGGCGCTGGAGCTGGGGCTGTCGGCGGTGAAGTTCTTCCCTGCGGAGGTCAACGGCGGCGCCAAGGCCATCAAGGCTCTCGCCGCCCCGTTCCCCGGCCTGGGGTTCGTCCCCACCGGTGGCGTGGGCCTGAACAACCTCGCCGACTACCTGGCGCTGCCGCAGGTGCCTGCCGTGGGCGGCTCCTGGATGGTGCCCGGCGACTTGGTCGCCGCCGGCGCCTGGGAACAGATCACTGCCCTCGCCTCCGACGCGGTCGCCGCCGTGTCGCAGGCTCGTTCGAACTGACCGCAACCACACGCAACAGCCCGATCCCAACAGCCAGAGGGGAAATCACATGTCCTTGAACGTCAAGTCCGCTGACCAGTGCCGCTACGACGCCATCTCGCTCGGCGAGGTGATGCTGCGTCTGGATCCCGGCGAGGGCCGAATCCGCACCGCCCGTCAGTTCACGGCTTGGGAGGGTGGCGGCGAGTACAACGTGGCTCGCGGTCTGCGTCGCTGCTTCGGTCTGCGTACCGGTGTGGTCACTGCTCTGGTGGACAACGAGGTGGGCCGCTTGGTGGAGGACTTCATCCTCCAGGGCGGCGTCGACACCGGCTTCATCAAGTGGGTGGCCAGCGACGGCATCGGCCGCACCGTGCGCAACGGCCTGAACTTCACCGAGCGTGGTTTCGGCGTCCGCGGCGCCGTCGGCATCTCCGACCGCGGCAACACCGCCATCTCCCAGGCCACCGCCGAGGACTGGGACTTCGACCACCTGTTCGGTGAGTTGGGTGTGCGCTGGTTGCACACCGGTGGCATCTTCGCCGCCCTGAGCGAGTCCAGCGCGGATCTCGCGCTGGCGGCCGTCACCGCTGCGCGCAAGCACGGCACGATCGTGTCCTACGACCTGAACTACCGCCCCAGCCTGTGGCAGTCCATCGGTGGCGAGGCCCGGGCGCAGGAGGTGAACCGGGAGATCGCCAAGCACGTCGACGTCATGATCGGTAACGAGGAGGACTTCACGGCCAGCCTCGGCTTCGAGGTGGAAGGTGTCGACGAGAACCTCTCCGATCTGGACACCGCCAGCTTCCGCGCGATGATCGCCCAGGTTGCCGAGAGCTACCCGAACTTCCAGGCCATCGGCAACACCCTGCGTACGGTGCACAGCGCCTCCGACAACGACTGGGGCGCGATTGCGTGGTCGCGTGAGGAGGGCTTCGCCGAGGCGACCCACCGCAAGCACCTGGAGATCCTGGACCGCGTCGGCGGCGGCGACTCGTTTGCCTCGGGCCTGATCTACGGCCTGATGACAGGCGAGCCGATCCAGACCGCGGTCGAGTACGGCGCCGCCCATGGCGCGCTGGCGATGACCACCCCCGGCGACACCACCATGGTCACCAAGGCCGAGGTGCTCAAGCTCGCTGGTGGCGGTTCCGCGCGCGTGCAGCGCTGACGCATTGCAACTGACCCGCTGGGTCGGCCACCAGGTGGCGGCTCATCTCGCAGTAGATTGACGCCATGAACTGGGTTGATCACGCCATCTGGTGGCACACCTACCCATTGGGGCTGGCTGGCGCTCCCATCAGGGACGCCCAGCCGGCTCCCGCGCACGGCCTGCAGCGGCTGCTCCCCTGGCTCGACCATGTCATCGAGCTCGGCGCCTCCGGCCTGTTGCTCGGCCCGATCTTCGCCTCGGCCAGCCACGGCTACGACACGCTCGATCACTTCACCATCGACCCGCGGCTCGGCGATGACGCAGACTTCGACGAACTCGTCGAGCAGTGTCGTCGCCGCGGGTTACGGATCCTGTTGGACGGTGTGTTCAGTCACGTCGCCGACCAACACCCCGCCCTGCTGGATGCTCTTGCAGAGGGACCGGAAAGCGAGGCCGCTGGGCTCTTCGACATCGATTGGGAAACGCGGGCACCGCGGGTCTGGGAGGGCCACGGACAGCTGGCTCGCCTCGACCATGCCGGCCAACCGGCCCGCGAGCTGGTCGCATCGGTGATGCGGCACTGGCTGGCGCGCGGCGTCGACGGCTGGCGGCTGGATGCGGCCTATTCGGTGCCGGTCGAGTTCTGGTCGGCGGTGCTGCCCGGCGTACGCGAGGAGTTTCCCGACGCTTGGTTCCTCGGCGAAGTGATCCACGGCGACTATCCGAAGTTCGTTGCCGAAGCTGGTGTCGACAGCCTCACCCAGTACGAGCTGTGGAAGGCGATCTGGTCCAGCATCAACGACGGCAACCTCTACGAACTCGACCATGCTGTGCAGCGCCACCAAGGCTTCCTGAACCACTTCACCCCGAACACCTTCGTCGGCAACCACGACGTCACCCGGATCGCCACCACGCTGGGTCCGAGCGGTGCCGTCAGCGCACTCGCGGTCCTGCTGACCTTGGGTGGGATCCCCTCGATCTACTACGGCGACGAGTACGGCTTCACCGGCACCAAGGAGGAACGCGTCGGCGGTGATGACGCCGTACGCCCCGAGCTGGCCGTCAGCCCGGCCGAGCAGGGTATGCCGGACCACGGTCCGACCGTCGTGGATGCCCACCGGGCGCTGATCGCCCTGCGTCGTCGGCACGCCTGGCTGGTGACCGCCACCACCGAAGCGACCGAGCTCAGCAACACGCGGTACGCCTATCGGTCCAGCGCAGCCGACGGCTCGGACCATCTCGACGTCGTCATCGACCTCGGGGGCACTCCGCCCGTGACGATCACCGGCGCCGACGGCGCCACCCTGTGGCGGCAGTCGGCGTGAAACGACCGCCTCGCCCGACAGTTTGGACGCGCGGCGGTCAGTCAATCTCGCTGGTCCGCACGAGGACGAGAGCAGCGCATGCACAGACCACGAAGACCGCGCCGCCGACTGCCACGGGCAGCGCGATGTGCACCGCAGCGAGCACGCCGCCGAGGAGCGCCCCGAGAGCGAGCCCGAGCAGACCCAGCACCCGCGCCGCCGCATTGACGCGGCCCCGGAGCTCATCTGGCACCAGGCGCTGCCGCAGCGACGTGGAGCAGATTCCCCACACGACCGCGTGGAGGATGTAGACCGCAAGGAGGACGGCCGCGACGATCGCGTTGTCCGTGACCGCGAGGGCCAGCAGGGCGGCGGCTCCTGTGACCAGGCTGGCGACAATCGTCCAGCGATAGCCGATCTGCGGGCGGATCCGGGCCGTCGCGAAGGAACCGACCAAGCCACCGAGTGCCGAGATGGCGAGGATCAGGCCGTATCCCCCACTGTCGTGTGAGAGTTGCTGTTGGGCGAAGAGGACCAGGATCGAGAACGGCAGCATGTAGCCGACGCTTGCCATTGCACCGATCAGTGCCAATCCCCCGACAATGCGATGGTGCGCGAGCCATGATGCGCCGGTAGCCGCCTCTCGCCACATCGACGTACGCGTCTCCGGGGCCGAGTCGGAGGAGGTACTGGAAACGGGGCGATCAATCGAACGAGGGTTGAGCAATTTGGGGGTGTGGTGTTGATTCCAACCTGCGTGCAGCCAAGGCGTACGCCGGGAGCCGGGCCCTGCACAACTACAGCATCGCGTACCTGCGCAGGCGATTCGGGCCGTTTGACCTGCACAACTACAGGATCCTGTAGTTGCGCCCCGCAGGGGCCCTAGCTGCCAGGCGGCCCGGCCGCCTGCCCTCGTTGCTGCGTCTTTGATCCGAACCGGCGCCTCACCAAGGCTGACCTCCCGACCAGTCGGACATCGGCGTACGCCAGGAGCTCCGGACTTGCACAACTACAGCATGCAGTCGCCACGCAGGTGATCTGGCCTGCTTTGCCTGCATATCTACAGCTCACAGTGGTTGCGTACGCCGCGTTGCGGCTGCGGCGAGGTCACACAGGTCCCTTCGTCAGGACCCGGTGCCGCGCTCGCCGCGCCCGCTGTGTTGGATGATCACCATGATCACTCTCCCCCGCCTCCGCAGCGCGCTGATGTTCCCAGCCCTGCTGCTCGCCATGGTCGCCCTGACGATCCCCGCACCGCCCGCGACAGCGGCAACGGTGCAACGCATCCACATGTCCCCCACCGGCAACGATGCCAACGACGGCAGCCAGGCCAGTCCGGTGCGCACCCTGCAACGCGTCCAGGCCATCGTTGCGCAGACCAACCTTTCGGCCGATGTCGAGGTACGCATCGCCGGCGGCACTTACGTCCAGTCGCCGGTCACCTGGACCACCTACCGTCCCGGTCACACCATCAGCTTCATGCCCGCCGACTACACCCCCGGTGAGGGCCGCGACGGCTTCGACACCATGCCGATCTTCGAAAACAAGCGCGCCGACGGCTCCGGACGTTATCTGACCGGAGCCTGGCTGACAGCCTGCCTGCCGAGCGACGGCCCCCTCAGCGAGGGTGGCGACGGTGGGTTGCGGTTCTACTACCTCCAGGTCCAGAAGTACGCCAATGCCGGGTTGTCCATCACCGGCACCGGGCGGTGCAGCGGCTCGTACGCGCCGAGCTCCGGCCCCGGCCAGCCATCGGCACGGGGTCTGGACGGCACCACCGTCTTCGGCATGGTGTTCACCGACATCGGCAACCTCTACACCGGCGGTCGCTGCGACACCCCCGACTTCCTTCGCTGTGGCTACGGAGGCATCGTCCTGACTGAGTCATCACACAACTCGATCCGAAACAACCACTTCATCGACCTGCGCAACTCCGAGAACAGCTACATTCACGCGCTCTACATCACGCACAAGAGCTCCCACAACACGTTCCACAACAACAACGTCACCGGCGTCAGTGCGGGGCCGGTCAAGGTGCGTGACGCGAGCAACTTCAACTCGATCGAATACAACACCTTCGGCGCCAACCACTTCCACAGCAGGACCATCACCACGGCGCACTACGACGAACAGGTCGCGACCTCGGCCGGCGAGTGTTCCTCCTACGGCAACCGGTTCGCGTACAACGACCTGGGCACCTATCTCATCAACAGCAGCGCAAATCTGCCTGCCTGGATGATGACGGGCGATGCCCGTTGGAAGGGGTCAGACCACTGCCCTGACCTGCCCAGCGATCGGTCACGGCTCACGACGGCCGGCAACTACTACTGAGGACTCGGCCCGGCTCATCCCAGGTCGGCGTACGCCGCCGCGAGGGCTTCCTCGGGTGGGCCGGGCACGATGACGGTCCGGGTCAGGTCCTCCAGCAGCACGAAGCGCAGCTGGCTGCCGCGGGTCTTCTTGTCCAGGTTCATCGCCTCACGGAGCTCGGGCCACGCCTGCGACTGGTAAGCCGCGGGCAGCCCCAGCGCATCAAGCACGGCGTCGTGGCGCGTCACCAGGGCCTTGCTGAGCAGGCCGAGCCGACCAGCCAGCCGGGCCGCGTAGCGCATCCCGACGGCGACGGCGTCGCCGTGGCGCCAGCTGAAGCCGCTGTGGCGTTCGATGGCATGAGCCAGCGTGTGGCCGTAGTTGAGGATCTCCCTGCCCCGCGCCGCGCCGCTGGAGGTCCGCTCCCGCAGATCGCCTGCCACCACCTCGGCCTTGACCTTGATGCCGCGCCTGATCAGTTCCGCCAGCCGCTCGCTGCCCGGTGTCACGGCATCGGCGGGGTCTTCCTCGATCATCTCCAGGATCCTGGGATCGGCGATGAAACCGGCCTTCGCGACCTCGGCCAGGCCGGACCGAAGGTCTGCTTCGGGCACGGTTGCCAGCAAGTCCAGGTCACACAGGACCGCGGCGGGCTCGTGGAAGGCGCCGACCAAGTTCTTGCCTGCGCCGAGATTGATGCCGGTCTTGCCGCCGACGGCAGCATCCACCATCGCGAGCACGGTGGTCGGCACCGCGACCCAGCTGACGCCACGCAACCAGCTCGCGGCGAGGAAGCCCGCCAAGTCGGTGGTTGCCCCGCCGCCGAAGCCGACGACCATGTCCGAGCGGGTGAAGCCCTCGGCTGCGAGCCGATCCCAGCACTGCGCAATGACGGCCGGCGTCTTGGCCCCCTCACCATCAGGCAACTCGATCAACGTGGTGCGCGCCTCGATGGTGTCGGTCAGCTCGGCGGCCGCCTGCGCCAGGGCGGGTGGGTGCAGCAGCGCCACCCGGTCCGCACCGCTCACCGCTCCAGCGAGCCGCTGCCGGGCACCGGCGACCACTTCCACCGGATACGGATTCGCGGTCCGCACCGTGATGACGTGCGGGGTGATCCGGGCCAGGATCGCGTTGACGACCCGCTCCACGTCGCGCTTGTCGGTGTCGATCGCCAGCGTCGCGACCTCGTCGTAGAGGTGGTGCCGCTCCCGGGCGAGCTGGACCAGTCGGCTCCGCATGTTGCCGACCAGTAGCGGTCGATCCGCCGCCAGGCCGATCCGGCGGGCTGCCTGCGGGGCGGAGACCTGCAACCAGACCACCTGGTGCCCCTTCAGTGCGTCTCGGATCTCCTTGGTGAGCACGGCCCCGCCGCCCAACGAGACCACCGCCGCGTCAGACTGCAACGCCGCCAGGGTGTGCTCCAGCTCGAGTGCGCGGAAGCGTTCCTCGCCATCGGTGGCGAAGATGTCGGTGATGGAGCGTTCCTCGCTGGCCTCGATCCGGGCATCGACGTCGGTCACCGACCCGCGCAGCACCTGCGCCAACCGGCCGGCGACATTCGACTTGCCGGCTCCCGGCAGACCCACCAGGACGATCATTCGGCGGCTCCACCGACGCGCAGGTCCCGTTCGGCGACCGCAGCGAGGTAGGCCTCGAGGTTGCGACGGGTCTCGGCGACCGAGTCGCCACCGAACTTCTCCAGCGCACACTCGGCCAGCACCAGCGCGACCATCGCCTCGGCGACCACACCAGCGGCCGGCACGGCACAGACGTCGGAACGCTGGTGGTGGGCGGTGGCCGGTTCGTGGGTGTCGACGTCGAGGGTGCGCAGCGCCCGCGGCACCGTGGCGATCGGCTTCATGGCAGCCTTCACCCGCAGCACCTCACCGGTGCTCATCCCGCCCTCGGTGCCTCCGGACCGGCCAGTCAGCCGGCGTACGCCACCGGCGACCGGCTCCATTTCGTCATGGGCCAGCGAACCGCGGGTGCGCGCCAGTTCGAAACCGTCGCCGAGCTCGACACCCTTGATCGCCTGGATCCCCATCAGGGCGCCGGCCAGCCGGGCATCGAGACGGCGATCGCCCTGGCTGTGGGAGCCCAGGCCGGGCGGCAGTCCGTACGCCAGCACCTCGACGACACCACCCATGGTGTCGCCCTCCTTGCGGCACTTCTCGACCTCGTCGTACATCAGCTTGCTGGTCTGCGGGTCGGCACAGCGCAGCGGATCCTCATCGATCCGGGCCAGGTCATCAGGCCCCGGCACCACGCCGGTCGGTGCCTTGATCGGGCCGAGCTCGACGACGTGGGACAGCACCTCGATCCCGAACACCTGACGCAGGAAGTTCTTGGCGACGGTGGCCATGGCGACCCGGGCAGCAGTCTCCCGTGCCGAGGCACGCTCCAGGATCGGCCGAGCCTCGGCCCAGTCGTACTTCTGCATCCCGGCCAGGTCGGCATGCCCGGGGCGGGGACGGGTCAGCGGCGCATTGCGCGCCTTGCCCGCCAGCACCGACGGATCGACCGGGTCGGGAGACATGATGTCCTCCCACTTTGGCCATTCGGTGTTGCCCACCGTGATGGCAATCGGCGATCCGAGCGTCTCACCATGGCGTACGCCGGCCAGCATCGTCACCTGGTCCGCCTCGAACTTCATCCGGGCCCCGCGGCCATGTCCCAGCCGCCGCCTGGCGAGCTCGGCACGGATGTCCTCGCTGGTCACCCGGACATGGGCCGGGATTCCTTCGATGGTGGCAACGAGGCCTTGGCCGTGGGACTCCCCGGCCGTCAGGTAACGCAACATGAGGGTCAGTCTGTCACGCTTCGGCGCGTCGATTGAGCTCCTGCCGACCGGCAGACAGCAGCACCTCGACGTCCACCTTGCGCCCGGTCATCAGCTCGATCTGGCCGACCGCCTGGTGCGCCAACAGGTCCAGTCCGGACAGGGCAGGCTTGCCGTCCCGGAGCGCCTGATCGGCCAGCGGCGAGGGCCACGGGTCGTAGACGACATCGAAAACGGCCTTGGTCGAGGACACCAGTCCCAGCGCCCGGTCGGCGACCGCTTCCAGCGGCACCGTGGAGATGATCAGGTCGTTGGCCGACGGCATCAGGAAGGGCGCCAGTTTGGCCTGCAGACCCAGTCCGGTCGCGAAGTCGACCACGCCGGCGGCCTTCTCCTCGCTGCGGGCCATCACCCCGACCCGGGGGCAGCCGATCCGCTGCAGGGCCACCACCGCCGAACGGGCCGTGGCACCACTGCCGATGATGACGGCATAGTCATCGACCGTCAGGTGAGCCGCGCGGATGGCGCCCACCAGACCGGCGACATCGGTGTTGTGGACCGTGGTGCTGCCGTCCGCGGCGCGGACCCAGGTGTTCGCCACGCCGACCGCAACCGCGCCGGCATCCGGCGTACCGTGCTGCATCAGACCCACCTTGAGCGGGGCGGTGACACTGAGACCGCGGACCTGCTCCCCCAGCCCGGCCAGGAAGCCGGACAGGCCTTCCTCGGTGACCTCATGGGCGTCATAGGTCCAGTCCAGCCCCAACGCGGCGTACGCTGCCCGGTGCAGCGCCGGCGACAGCGAATGCGCGATCGGCGATCCGATCACGCCGCAGGCCACCGGGCCCGACGGCTCCTCGGACTGGTTCAGCTGCACTTGCCCGGATTGTCCCGACACCACTGCCGATACACCTCCACGTTGGCCAGATGTTCTTCATAGGTTTCGGCGAAGCGGGTCTCGCCGGTGTCCAGGTTGACCGCGACGAAGTACAGCCAGGCACCGTCAGCGGGGTTGACGGCCGCCTCCATCGCGGTGCGACCGGGTGAGTTGATCGGCCCGGGCGGCAATCCCTCGTACCGGTAAGTGTTGTAGGGGTCGTCGCTCTCGCGCTGGTTGGCGGTGGTGTCGGCGCCCTGACGCTCCCGGAAGATGTACTTCACGGTGGTGTCGAACTCGAGCCTCTGTCCCTGTGCCAACCGGTTGTAGATCACCCGGGCCACCATCGGGCGGTCCTCGGGGCGGCGTACCTCGGCCTCGATCAGAGAGGCGACGATCATGGCGTCCCGGGGCGAGACGCCGAGCTCGTCGGCCTTCTCCAGGAACCTCAGGTCGGCGGCGACCGCGTCGAACTGGGCCGTCATCGGGCGCAGCACGTCCTGGGGCGTGTCACCTTCGTACTGGTAGCTGTCGGGGAAGAGGAAACCCTCCGGGTTGCCCTCGGCCCACGCCGACAGGCCGAAGCTGCCCGGGTCCTCCATGGCCTGCCGGAAGGCGTCCT
Source organism: Parenemella sanctibonifatiensis (assembly GCF_002250565.1). Lineage (GTDB taxonomy): Bacteria > Actinomycetota > Actinomycetes > Propionibacteriales > Propionibacteriaceae > Parenemella > Parenemella sanctibonifatiensis. Next base: position 329,652 of record NZ_NMVJ01000006.1, on the reverse strand, counting down.
CGGGGACGCCCGTCTGTTCGGAGAGCTGGCGGATCTGTTCCTCCAGCCACAGCCCCTCCCGGATCCGGAAGGTCGGCACCACCCGATTGTCCGGGTCGAGCAGCATCTCCACCGCCTTCGCGGCAGGCAACTGCTTCTTCAGTGTGTAGGTGCCGGGCTGGATCGACGAAGCCTCCTCGTTGGCGCGCGCCGCTTCCAGGAAGGCGTCGGTGCTGCGGACCACGTCGGCCTGGGTGAGCAGCCGTCCCATCTGGCTCAGCGTCGCGCCGCGGGGGATCTGCACCTCCACCGGTTCGGTGCCCTCACCGATGTAGTCCTCGCGGGTCTGCAGCGAATACCACAGGTCGGATGCCTTGGTGTAGACGAAATAGCCACCGCCAGCGATGATCGCCAGCGACAACAGCACCGCGAAGGCGCTCTTGAGTCGGCGCACCAACTCGGCGCGGGAATCCTCTTCGGGGTCGAGCATGTTGCGGCTCATGATGCTCCCGGCTCCTTCTGTTCGACCACTTCACCCGGAGGCTCACCGGTGGCCGCCTCAGCGGCCAGCGCGAATTCCAGGATGGCGACCGCTGCCGCCTGGTCCACGATCTTACGTCGCTGCCGCGACGACTTGCCCGCATCTGCCAGTTGCCGGTGTGCCGTGGCGGTCGTCATCCGCTCATCGACCAACCGCAACGGTACGCCGATGGCCTTCGCAATCCCGGCGGCACGCTCGCGCATCTGGCTTGCTGCCAGGGCCTCGGCGCCGGCGAGGTTGCGGGGCAGACCCAACAGCACCTCAATCGGCTCGTACTCGCTGATGAGTTCCTTGATCCGGGCCGTGGGACGCTGCCGGGCATCGACGGTTTCCACCGGAAAGGCCAACGTGGCGCGGGCGTCGCAGGCCGCGACCCCGATCCTGGCCTGGCCCCAGTCCAGCGCCAACCGCACCCCGGGCCGCAACTGCGGCCCCGGGGGCTGCTGGTCATCGTTGTGGTCGGCCACGCTCAACCCGCGAGCGCGGTTCGCACGGCCGCCAGTGCGTCGGGGATCTTCGTGCCGTCGGTGCCACCGCCCTGGGCCAGGTCCGGCTTGCCGCCGCCCCGTCCGCCCAGCACCGCGGCGACGTCGCGCACCAGATCACCGGCCTTCCAGCCCTGCTCGCGCGCGGCGGCGGTCGTGGCCACCACCAGCTGCGGCTTGTCCTGACCGCCGATGAGCGCGACGACGCCGGGGCCCTGCCCCAGCTGGTCGCGAACCGCGGTCGCCATCCCGCGCAGGTCATTGCCGGTGACCTGGGGCTGGTGGCTCGCCACCAGGCGTACCCCATTGATCTCCTCGGCGGCAGCGACCAGCGTCGGCACGGCCGCCAGCGCCTGGTCCTTCTGGGCCTGGGCGATGGTGCGTTCAGCGCTCTTGAGGTCAGTCACCAGCTTCTCGATGCGCTCGGCCAACTGGTCGGGTTGCACCTTGAGCATGCCGGACAGGTTCGCGACCAGGGCCCGCTCGGCGGCCAACTGCTGGAACGCCTCCTTGCTGACCAGAGCCTCCACGCGGCGTACGCCAGCGCCGACCGAGGACTCACCCAGCAAGGACAACAGCCCGATCTGTGCGGTCCGCTCCACATGGGTGCCGCCACACAGCTCCCGCGACCACGGCCCGTTCAGTTCGACCATCCGCACGATCGGCGGATACTTCTCGCCGAACATTGCCATCGCGCCGCGCTCCTTGGCCTCGGACAACGGCAGTTGCTGGTCGGTGACGGCATAGTCCGCACCGATCGCCTCGTTGCTGATGCCCTCGATTTCGGCGCGCATGTCGGCGCTGAGACCCTCGCTGGCGTTGAAGTCGAAACGCAGATAGCCGGGCTTGTTGTAGGAGCCGGCCTGCAGCGCATTCGGGCCGACCACCTGCCGCAGCGCCGCATGGATGATGTGGGTGGCGGTGTGGGCTCGGGAGGCCGCCAGCCGTGCCTGCGGATCGACTGCGGCGTGGACCTGCTGGCCCAGATGCAGTTCGCCGGCATCGACCCGGACCTGGTGCACCACCAGCCCCGGCACCGGGCGCTGCACGTCGAGCACCTCCAGCGCCAGCCCGTCGCCGGTGATCTGGCCGGCATCAGCGTCCTGGCCGCCGGCCTCGGCATAGAGCGGGGTCACCGGCAGCACCAGCTCGGCGACCTGACCGGCCGGCACCCGGTCCACGACCTGACCGTCGACGATCAGACCGGCGACGGTGGTGTCGGCAACCAGATCGGTGTAGCCCACGAAGGTGGTTTCACCCTGGCCGCGCAGTTCCCGGTACGCCTCCACGCTGGCAGCGCCGCCCTTCTTGGCGCGGGCATCGGCCTTGGCGCGCTCCCGCTGCTCGGTCATCAGGGACCGGAAGGCCTCGGTGTCGACCTCGAGGCCCTGCTCCTGGGCCATCTCCACGGTCAGCTCGATCGGGAATCCGTAGGTGTCGTGCAGCGCGAAGGCGCGCTCGCCGGTCAGCGTGGACCCGCTCTCCTGCAGGGTCTGCCGCACCGCAGTGTCGAAGATCTGGGTGCCGGCATCCAGGGTGCGGGTGAAGGCCTGCTCCTCGGCCGCGGCGGCGCTGCTGACCCGCTCCCACTGGGTCAGCACGTCGGGATAAGAGGCGCTCATGACATCGCGGCTCACCTGCAGCAGTTCGGGCAGCACCGCATCCGTGACGCCCAGCAGGCGCAGCGAGCGTACGGTGCGGCGCAGCAGCCGGCGCAGCACGTAGCTGCGGGCCTCGTTGCCGGGGGTGACGCCGTCGGTCATCAACATGAGGGCAGACCGGACGTGGTCACCGACCACGCGGAGCTGGACGTCGGCCTCCTCGCGGTCGCCATAGCTGATGCCCGCCAACTCCGCGGACCGCTGGACGACCGGGAACACCTCGTCGATCTCGTAGAGGTTGTTCTTGCCCTGCAGCAGGTACGCCATCCGCTCCAGGCCGGCGCCGGTGTCGATGTTCTTGCTGGGCAGCGGCCGAGCAACGTCGAAGTCGTCCTTGCCGCGTACTGCCGACAGCTCTTCCTGCTGGAAGACGTTGTTCCAGATCTCCAGATAGCGGTCCTCGCCGGCATCCAGGTCCGCCGGCCCGTACTCGGGGCCGCGGTCATAGAAGATCTCCGAGTCCGGGCCGCCCGGCCCGGGGACACCCATGTGCCAGTAGTTCTCGGTCAGATTCCGGGAGACGATCCGCTCATCGGGCAGCCCGATGGAACGCCAGATCTCGCGGGCCTCGACATCACCGTCGGGATAGGAGGGGTGATGGCCCGGGCCGAGCACGCTGACATAGAGCCGGTCACCGTCAAAGCCGAGGTTGCCGTCCTCGACCGAGCCGGTCAGGAACTCCCAGGTCCACGGGATCACCTCAGCCTTGAAGTAGTCACCGAAGGAGAAGTTGCCGAGCATCTGGAAGAAGGTGCCATGCCGAGTGGTCTTGCCGACCTCTTCGATGTCGAGCGTACGGATGCACTTCTGCACGCTCACCGCGCGCTTCCACGGTGCCGGCTCCGCCCCGGTGAAGTAGGGCACCATCGGCACCATGCCGGCCACCACGAAGAGCAGGTTGGGGTCGGAGTGGATCAGGGGCGCGCTCGGCACGACAGCGTGGCCGTGGCGGGCGAAGAAGTCGAGGTAGCGCTGGCGGATCTCCGCGGTCTTCATGGCAGGGAAACTCTCGGGTCGGTGTGATGCCCGACGACCGCCCTGGTCCCGGTTGGAGTGCGGGAGGGCCCGGTCGCCGAGCCGTGGTCAGGCGGGTCGCTCAGGCGTCGGACTGGACGCGTCGAGCGTACGCCTGGGTCTCGGCGCTGTCGGACTCCTCATCCAGGCCCAGCACCTCACGCAGTTCGGCTTCGCGTTCGTCCATGGCTGAGCGCAGGTCGCGCCACATCTCGCGCGCCTCGCCGAGGAGGTCGTCACGCTTCTGTGCGGCCTGTTCACGAACAGCATCAGGGGTCATCTTGCGCAGGTACTCCTTCGCCTTGAAGGCGATGAAGAGACTGACGCCGGCGCCCAGCGCGAAGGTCAGGAAGGTACGCATCAGGCCCCCTTGCGGCGCGGAGCCGCCGCGCGACGGCCGGTCAGGGTGCGGCGCATCCCGTAGGAGAAGGCCGCGACCTTGACCAGCGGGCCGCCGAGCGTTGCGCTGAACAGCGTCGCCAGCTGCGCGGCGTTCTCGGAGACCACGGTGGCGTGGGTGGTGACAGTGGCCGCGTCCTGGGTGAGCACGGCGACCTTCTCGAGCTCGGTGTTGGTGTTGGCCACCGTGCTGCGCAGCTCGGTCAGGATCGGCAGGGTGTGGTGGCTCACCTCCCGCACGGACAACCTCAGCTCGCTCAACACGCCGCCCAACTTGATCAGGGGCACGGCGATGAAGGCGACGAAGGCGACCGCAGCGATGGCAGCGATCAGAGCGGCGATGTCACCAATGGTCATAACTCATCCTCACGGCGCGGAACGAAACATCGGCCAGCCTAGTGCACATCGGCCGGCGCCACACGGCCACCGCGAACCGTACGGCCCGCGTGCCTCTCGTGCCCGGTCAGTCTGCCGACGGCGTACGCCCGAGCAGCCGCTCCAGGCTGGCCAGGCTCTCCCCGATGACGGCCTCGTGGCCGTGGTCGGTGGGTTGGTAGTAGCGGGCGTCGGCCAGTTCGTCGGGCAGGTACTGCTGCCGCGCCACCCCGTGGGGATGGTCGTGGGCGTAGAGATATCCCTTGCCGTGCCCCAACGCCTCGGCGCCGCGGTAGTGCGCGTCGCGCAGGTGTGGCGGCACCTGACCGATCCGGCCGGCGCGCACGTCCTCGGTGGCGGCACCGATGGCCAGGGTCACCGCATTCGACTTGGGTGCGGTGGCGGCCGCGACGGTGGCGTGGGCCAAGGTGAGCCGGGCCTCCGGCATGCCGATCAGCTGCACCGCCTGGGCCGCAGCAACACAGGTCTGGAGCACCCCGGGCGCCGCCATGCCAATGTCCTCACTGGCCGAGATGATGAGGCGCCGGGCGATGAAGCGAGGGTCCTCCCCCGCCTCCAACATCCGTGCCAGGTAGTGCAGCGATGCCTGCACGTCGGAGCCGCGGACCGACTTGATGAAGGCAGAGATGACGTCGTAGTGCTGGTCGCCGTCGCGGTCGTAACGGATCGCGGCGCGGTCGGCAGCGCGGCTGACGTGCTCGGCGGTGATGGTGATCTCGGCGGCGTGCTCAGCTCCCTCCTTGTCCCCAGCAACGTCGGCGGCAGCGCCGGCCGCGGCCTCCTCCAGGTGGGTCAGCACCCGGCGTGCGTCGCCGCCGGACAGCCGCAGCAGGTCACTGCGGGCGTCGTCGGTCAGCGCGTACGCCTGCCCGCTGACCGGCAACCCCCGCGGATCCTGCAGCGCCCGATCCACCAACGTGGACAGGTCGGCTTCGGTGAGCGGTTTCAGGGTCAGCAGCAGGGAGCGGGACAGCAGCGGCGAGATCACGGAGAAGCTCGGATTTTCGGTGGTCGCGGCGATCAGGGTCACCAGCCGGTTCTCGACGGCCGGCAGCAGCACGTCCTGCTGGGCCTTGGAGAATCGGTGCACCTCGTCGACGAAGAGCACCGTGCCGCGGCCGCGAGCCAGCTCCTTCTTGGCCAACGCGAGCTGCTCGCGCACCTCCTTGACGCCGGCGGTGACGGCGGAGACCTCGACGAAGCGACGCCCCGAGGTCAGCGAAACCACCGAGGCGATGGTCGTCTTGCCCACGCCGGGAGGTCCCCACAGGAAGACCGACATCGGCTGCCCCTGGGCGAGTCGGCGCAGTGGCGAACCGGGCGCCAGCAGGTGGGTCTGGCCGACGATCTCGTCGATGGTGCGGGGCCGCAGGCGTACCGCAAGCGGAGTGTCCGGGTGCAGCTGGCCGCCGATCGATGCAGCGCTGAGGGACCCCAACGTGCCCCCGGAGTCGGAGCCACTGGTCCGCGGCGGTGTCACCTCGCCGAACAGGTCCTCGCTCATCTGCCCGACTCTAGTGCCAGCACCGCAACCGACGCCTGGCACTGCGGCCGGGGCCGGACAGGACGCAGGTGCCTCAGTGGCGATAAGCCGGGACGGCAAGATGGGAGCGACCAATTGCACCGTTCCGTCCGGCCCCGCCAGGACAGGAGGCACCATGAGCTGGATCTTGTTCGTCGTCTTTGCCGTCATGGCGGCGTACACGGCCCGCCGCATGGTCCGCGACATCCGCCGCCTCAACAACGCCGGCTGGTTCGGCGCCTCGATCGTGGCGGGCATGCTCTGGATCGCCAGCCTGGGCGGCGACCCGCTGATCGGGGTGACCGGCTTTCTGTTCGCGGTCGCGGTGATCACGCCGGTGCTGATCGTGGCGCTGATGATCCTGCTGCTCGCCAACGGATTGGTGATGCTGCAGAACGAGGGCACCCGGCTGGGCAACCTCCTCTCGCTGCTGCTGGGACTGGGGTTGGCCGCGATGCTCGTGATCGTCCCGATCGGGATCCTGCACCCGATCGCGCTGACTGTCGTGGGCGCGATCTGGTTGGTCGCGGCCTACTTCGGTGCGGCGCTGGTCGGCTACCTGCTGTATGGCGGCTTCTATCTGCTGTGGGCCCGCCGCAAGGTAAGGCAGATGCCCACCAGCGCCGTGGTGGTGCTCGGCTCCGGCATTCGCGGTGAGAAGGTCACCCCGCTGCTGGCCCGCCGCATCGACCGGGGACTGGAGATCCACAAGGAAGCCTGGGACCGTGGCCAGCAGCCGCTGCTGGTGATGTCGGGCGGCAAGGGCAGCGACGAGCAGATCAGCGAGGCCGAGGCGATGAAGCGGTACGCCGTCTCCCGCGGCCTGGAGCCGGTGCACGTGTTGACCGAGGACCGCTCCAGCAACACCGAACAGAACCTGCGCTTCACCGACGAACTGATCACGGCCCGCGCGCTGACCCAGGAGCCGGAACGCTCCGCACCCACGCCCGCCGTCGAGCAGCCGCAAATGGTGCTGGTCACCAACAATTTCCACGCGCCTCGCGCGGCTGCGCTGGCGTCCCGGCTCGGGCTGCCGGCCCAGGCGGTCGGCGCGCCCACAGCGGCGTACTACCTGCCCTCGGCGATCCTGCGCGAGTACGTGGCGATGCTGCGGGAGCACAAGCTCGCCCACGTGATCGGCTTGGCGTGCGGCCTCGCCGTGATCGGCGGCTTCGTTCTCCTCGTGATCAGCCTCTGACCAGGTCGCTCCCTCGACCGGCGAGGTCACCGAAAGTTCACCTGCGGACTCCTCGGCGTGACCCCACCACACGCTTACTTTGATGGCAGTGTCCCCCAGCCACCCCCTCGAGGAGCCATGTCCAGCATTCCCGACGCGTACGACCGGATGGCCCAACAGATCCGTGAGCTGGGCGGCAATCCGCCCGCGAAGCCGGCCGATGACGTGCAGGTGCGCGGCAGCGGCACCGGCCCGGAGCAGGCGGTCACTGTTGAGGTGATCAACGGCTTGGTCACCAGTCTCGACATCGACCAGTACTGGCTCACCCAGAACCCGCACCACCGCTTCGTCACGGAGCTGAAGTCGGCCCTCAACCAGGCGCTCACCGAGCACAACGAACGCCAGCTGGAGGAGCTGTCGAAGCATGACGTCGGGTTTGCCAACCTCAACAAGCTCCTCACCGAGACCCAGCGTGACCTCGAGCACGCCTTCAACCAGCACTTCTCCAACGTCCGGGCCCGCAGTGAGGAGATCCGATGAGTGAGGTCGAGTTCCGTCCCGAAACCTGGCGCAGCAGCGGCGACGCCTTCGAGTCAGAGGCCGCGTCGGTGGCGCAGGCCGTCCAGTCGGTGATCTCAGCCAACAGCGACATGGGCGCGATGGGCGCCGGCAACGGCGGCACCTTGGCCGATGCGGCGCTGGCGACCGTGTTTCCGATGGTCTTCGAGCGGCTGACCGAGTCGATCAACTCGATCGCAGACGGGTTGGCGGCCGACGGCACCTCGATGATCGACACCGCAGCGGTCTATGAACAGACCGAGCAGACGAACACCGACACCGCGAACGCAACCAACACCGACATCGCGAACGCGGGGGAGAGCTGACCATGGCACTGGAACTTCCCGGATGGTTGCGTGAGGCGCTGAACTTCCTGGGCTACGAGTGGCCCGCCTCCAACGAGGACACTCTCAACGCGTGGGCGACGGCGTACAGCGGCGTGCAGGGCACGGTCAGCGGCGCACACGGCCAGTTCAACAACGGCCTGCAGCACATCGCCAGCAACAACAGTGGTCCCGGCGTCGAGGCCTTCCAGTCCTACATGACCGGCGGCGACGCCGCGCTGCACTCGCTGGAGAAGTTCGGTCACGGTGCCGATGTCGTTGGCCAGGTCTGCCAGGTCTGCGCCCAGCTGGTGCTCGGGCTGAAGGGTGTCGTGATCGCTCAGCTGGCCATCCTGGCCGCCGCGATCGCTGCGGCGGTCGCCTCCGCCGGTATCGGCACCGCGGCTGCGTTCGCGGCCCGCGAGGCCGCCAAGCGAATCATCGACGGTGTCATCGGCGAGATCGTCGGCATCGTCCTGATGGGAGGCTGACCATGGCCAAGAAGCCGCCGAAGGCGCTGCTCAAGGGCATCTTCAAGAAGGCTGACGAATACCTGGACCACTTCGTGCCGCCCACCCGTGGTTATCGGCCCCAGCAGCTGAAGCCGAACCAGAAGTACACCGCGGGCGAGTTCAACTACAAGTACGAAACCGACGATCTGGGCCGGATCAAGAAGGCCGAGGCCGACAAGCTCCAACTCACCAAGCGGGACGACCGGCTCTCCCACCAGGACAAGACCCCGGGCAAGCGGGACGGCGACCACGCCGGGCACGTCTTCGGCGACCGGTTCGGCGGCTCGCCCGAGGTCGACAACCTGCTGTCGCAGGCAGCCGACGTCAACCTCGGTTCGTACAAGAAGCTCGAGAACGAATGGGCTGACGCGCTCGAAGCGGGCAAGGACGTCAAAGTCAAGGTCGAACCCAAATATGACGGCGACGGCATGCGACCAACCGAATTCAAGGTGAACTACACCGTCACGCCCCCGGGCAAGGTCAAGACCGAGGTCATCAAGCAGTAATCTCCCCCTACCGACACCCACACCGCGAGGAGCCTCATGTCCTTCGAAGAAGTCTTCGAATCCGCCAGCCAGGAGATCCTGTCCCTGGCCTTCGAATATGTCGGCAACAACGACGCCGAGGTCGAGGACATCTGGGCGTACACGAACTTCGAGAACCGCAGCCAGGCGACCGGCATCTTCTACAAGATCAACGGCCAGGTGGTGGAGCAGTACGCCGTCAACACTGCACTCAAGGAACCGGTCGACGACGACAGCGACCGGCAGGAATCGCTGGGCAGCCTGGTCGCCGACGAGGCTTCCAAGATTGCTGCGGCGTTCGAGCAGGAGGCACGCGAGCTGCCCTGCGAGATGTTCCTGGCGTACCACGTGCCCACCCAGAAGTTCGAGGCCGACTTCGGCTATCAGCCCAAGGTGCCGGCTCGGGACGCGACCAAGACCTGGGAGCAGCCCTACAACGACTACCTGCGCAGCAAGGGCGGCACGCCCTACGAGGACTGACCCTCCCCCACCGCGGACGCGACAACGCCCGGCCCTCTGAGGGACCGGGCGTTGCTGCTGTCGCCGAGTTGAGGTCAGGCCTGGGTCGGCGCGTCCTTCTTCTCGGACCCGTCCTTCTTCTCAGGTACCGCGTCCACGCCAGCTTCCTTGCGCTGCTGCGCGGTGATCGGGGCCGGTGCCTGAGTCAGCGGGTCGTAGCCGCCGCCGGACTTGGGGAAGGCGATCACCTCACGGATCGAATCCTCCTTCGCCAGCAGTGCCACGATCCGGTCCCACCCGAACGCGATGCCACCGTGGGGCGGGGCGCCGTAGGCGAAGGCATCCAGCAGGAAGCCGAACTTCTCCTGTGCCGTGGCCTGGTCCAGGCCCATGATCGCAAAGACCCGTTCCTGGACATCGCGCTGGTGAATACGGATCGACCCGCCGCCGATCTCGTTGCCGTTGCAGACCATGTCGTACGCCCACGCCAACGCGTTGCCGGGGTCGGCGTCGAAACCGTCGACATCCTGCGGTGAGGTGAAAGCGTGGTGCACCGCGGTCCAGGCGCCCTCTCCCACGGCGACGTCACCGGCAGCGACAGCGTCACTGGCCGGCTCGAACAGCGGCGCATCAACGACCCACAGCAGCGACCAGGCGTCCTCGTCGATCAGGTCACAACGGCGGCCAATCTCCAGCCGGGCCGCGCCGAGCAGTTCCTGGGAGGACTTGCGCTTGCCAGCGCCGAAGAAGATGCAGTCGCCGGGCTTGGCGCCGACCAGCTCGGGCAGGCCAGCCTTCTCCTCCTCGGAGAGGTTCTTGGCGACCGGACCGGCCAGCGTGCCGTCCTCACCGATGGTGATATAGGCCAGCCCCTTCGCGCCACGCTGTTTGGCCCATTCCTGCCAAGCATCGAAGGTACGCCGCGGCTGGGAGCCGCCACCGGGCATCACGACGGCACCGACGTAGGGCGCCTGGAAGACCCGGAAGTTGGTGTTGGCGAAGTGGTCGGTGACCTCGTGGATCTCCAGGTCGAAGCGCAGGTCAGGCTTGTCGGAGCCGTAGCGGTCCATCGCCTCGCGGTAGGTGATCCGCGGGAACGGGGTCGGCAGCTCGACGTCGATCAGCTTCCACAGCGCCACCGCGATGTCCTCGCCGAGCGCGATCACGTCGTCCTGGTCGACGAAGCTCATCTCGATGTCGAGCTGGGTGAATTCGGGCTGCCGGTCGGCGCGGAAGTCCTCGTCGCGATAGCAACGCGCGATCTGGTAGTAGCGCTCCATGCCGGCCACCATCAACAGCTGCTTGAACAGCTGCGGGCTCTGCGGCAGCGCATACCAGGATCCGGGCGCCAGTCGGGCCGGGACCAGGAAGTCGCGGGCACCCTCGGGCGTGGAGCGCGTCAGCGTCGGCGTCTCGATCTCGATGAAGTCGCGGTCGGCCAGCACCGCGCGAGCGGCAGCGTTGGCCTTGGACCGCAGTCGCAGCGCGGCGGCCGGCGCCGGTCGGCGCAGGTCCAGGTAACGGTGACGCAGGCGGGCCTCCTCACCGACATTGACCCGCTCGTCGATCTGGAAGGGCAGCGGCGCGGACGGGTTGAGAACCGTCAGCTCGCTGATCGCGACCTCGACCTCACCGGTGGGCAGGTCTGGGTTGGCGTTGCCGTCGGGGCGCAGCTCGACCGCGCCGGTGACGGCAATGCAGTACTCGTTGCGCAGATTGTGCGCGCCGGAGGCCTCGAGGATCTCGTCGCGCACCACCACCTGGACGACGCCACTGGCGTCGCGCAGATCCAGGAAGGCGACGCCGCCGTGGTCACGGCGACGGCCGACCCAACCTGCCAGGGTGATGGTCTGTCCGACGTGCTCGGCACGCAAGGTGCCGGCCTCATGGCTGCGAATCACAGCGGTCCTTCCGGATGGTTGATGTGCTGTCGTTGATGTGGCGGCCTCAAAGCGGAGACCCCGTGCTGTAGGTCATCCTAGTGCTGCCCGGGCTGGCCAGGCATCGCATTTGCGGGGTCAGGATGTCTGCCCGGGGCCGATGATGCTGGGGCGCAGATCCTCGGCGGGCGGGGTCCAGGTGGTCGCGCTGGCCTGGACTTGGTCGCCGCTGCGCAGGTCCTTCACCTCGCCACTGTCTGCTCCCTGGGGAAACCACACGAAGGGGATGCCGCGCCGATCGGCGTACTTGATCTGCTTGCCGAACTTGTCGGCGCTCGGCGCCACCTCGGCGCTGATGCCGCGCGCCCGCAGTTCGCGAGCGGTGGCCAACGAGTCCGCGCGCGCCTCGTCGCTGGTCACCGCGACCAGCACACAGGTGGGAACGTCGCGGCTGGCCCGGATCTCGTCCCGATTGATCAGCGGCACCAACAGCCGGGAGATCCCGAAGGAAAAGCCGACCCCGGGGAAGGTCCGCTTGCCGTCGCTGGCCAGCTGGTCATAGCGACCGCCGGAACCGACCGAGCCGAGCTTGCTGTGGCCCAGCAGCTCGGTCTCGTAGACGGTGCCGGTGTAGTAGTCCAGTCCGCGGGCGATCTTGAGGTCGGCCAGGATCCGACCGGACAGGCCCTGCGTGGTCACGGTGTCCACCAGCGTCGACAACTCCGCCAGGCCGGCGTCCAACAGTTCGCTGGTGACGCCCAACGCCCGCACCGCGTCGATGAAGCCGCTGTCGCTGGCCTGGATGCCAGCCAGCGCCACACACTGGTCGGCGACGGACTGGCTCAGCCCCAGCTCGGTCACCAACAGCTCGGCGACCTTGGTCGGGCCGATCTTGTCGTACTTGTCGACCCGCTGCAGGACCGCGGCGGTGTCCTCGATGCCCAAACCCTCGTAGAAGCCCTGGGAGAGCTTGCGGTTGTTGACGTGCAGGACCACGGCAGGCAGCCCCAACTCGGCCTCCAGCCGGGCGTACGCCTCCAGCGCGACCAGCGCGATCTCAGCCTCGTGGTGGGCGGCCAGCGAGTCCTGACCAACGATGTCGATGTCAGCCTGGCGGAACTCGCGGTATCGCCCGTCCTGGGGGCGTTCGCCACGCCACACCTTCTGCGCCTGCCAGCGGCGGAACGGGAAGGCCAGGTGCCCGGCGTTCTCAAGGATGTAGCGCGCGAAGGGCACCGTGAGGTCGAAGTGGAGGGCGAGATCCTCCTCGGAACTCTCCCGGCCGGGTTCGGCGTGGAGTCGGCGGACGGCGTACACCTCCTTGTCGATCTCACCCTTGCGCAGCAGCACCGACAGCGGCTCCACGGCACGGGTCTCGATCTCGCCGAAGCCGTGGAGTTCGAAGGTGTGGTGCAGCGCCGCGAGCGCCCGCTGCTCCACGATCCGTCCGTTGGGCAGGAACTCGGGGAAGCCTGAGATCGGCCGGACCCGTGCCGCCATGCTGCACTCACCTTCTGTCGCGATTATCTGGAGTCGTGTGGGCAATGCCGGTTGGCCCGGCATCAGATCGTCCGCCGAGCGGACTCCGCAAGGCTATACCGGTCAGCCGGCCCGCGCCTGTGCTCACGCGGCCACCCGCAATGCGCCGCAGGCCCGGATCGGGCAAGATGGGCCGCATGACTTCGCAGGAGCCCCAGTCCTTCGGCCGTGCCGACGCGGACGGCACGGTCCATGTACGCACCTCCGATGGTGAGCGGACCGTGGGCCAGGTGCCCGACGCCACACCCGAGGAGGCGATGGCCTTCTACACCCGCCGGTACGCCGCGTTGGAGACGCAGGTGCAACTGTTGGCCGACCGGATCCGATCTGGCCGGATCAGCCCCGACGAGGCCCGCAAGTCGATCAAGACCGAACGTGAAGCCATCCTGACCGCGAACGCGGTCGGTGACCTGGAAGGGCTCGCCGCCCGGCTGGATGCCCTCACGCCGCTGCTGGAGGAACAGGCCCAGGCCCGCAAGCAGGCCAAGGCCGAGCAGAACGAGCAGACCAAGCAGGCCAAGGAAGAGATGGTCGGCCAGGCGGAGAAGATCGCTGCCGGCAACGACTGGCGCGGTGGCGTGAACAAGTTCCGCGACCTGCTGGAGAAGTGGAAGGCGCTGCCCCGGATCGACAAGGCCACCGACGATGAGTTGTGGCACCGATTCTCCAGTGCCCGCACCACCTACACCCGCCGCCGTAAGGCACAGTTCGCCCAGCAGGCCGAGGACCGCGAAGGTGCCCGCAAGACCAAGGAAGCGATCATCGCCGAGGCCGAGACGCTGGCTGACTCAACCGAGTGGGGCGACACTGCCCGGTCCTTCCGTGACCTGATGCAGCGCTGGAAGGCTGCCGGCCCGGCGCCGCGCGAGGTTGACGACAAGTTGTGGGCGAAGTTCCGGGGGCTGCAGGACCAGTTCTTCGATGCGCGCAACGCCTCGATGGCCGAACAGGACGAACAGTTCCGTGGCAACCAGGCCGCCAAGGAGGAATTGCTCGACAAGGCTGAGGCCGAGGTGCTGCCGGTCAAGGATCTGGAGCGTTCCAAGGCGGCCTACCGTCGCTTCCTGGACGCCTGGGCCGAGTTGGGCAAGGTGCCGCGTGACGCCATCAAGCCGTTGGACAACCGGGTCCGGGCGCTGGAGAAGGGCATCAAGGAAGCCGAGGACGAGCAGTGGCGGCGTACCGACCCGGAGGCTCGTGAGCGCGCCGAGGGCACCGCTTCGATGCTGAACGCACAGATCGCCAAGCTGGAGAAGGACCTGGCGAGCTACGAGAGCCGCGGTGACGACAAGCGAGCCAAGGAGGCGCGCGCGTCGATCGAGACCTACCGCAGCTGGGTGGACCAGGCTGAGAAGGCGGCCGCCGAGTTCAGCGGCTGAGCTGGCCGGCCGTCCCTGGCTGGGCGCCCGGGCCGGCTCCAGTATGTCCTCAGTGCCCCGGTGTCCTCAGTGCGAGGGCGCCGAGGGCCCCGCTCAGTGGCGCAGCCGGTAGACGTCGTAGACGCCGTGCACCGAGCTGACGGCCCGCAGGATGTCGTCCAAGTGCAGGGGATCAGCGACCTCGAAGGTGAAGCGCACCTTGCACAGCCGGTCCCGGGTGGTCTGCAGGTTGGCCGACACGATACTGACGTGGTGGTCGGACAGACTCCGGGAGATGTCGGACAACAGCCCGGGCCGGTCCAGCGCGTCGACCTGGACGCCAACCAGAAAGGTCTTGCCGGCGCCGGTGTCCCAGCTGACGTCGATGACCCGTTCCGGGCTGCGCAGCAGGTCCTGGGCGTTGGTGCAGTCCCGGCGGTGCACCGAGACGCCCTGGCCGCGGGTGACGAAACCGAGAATCGCGTCGCCGGGCACCGGCGTACAACACTTGGCCAACTTCACCGCCATGCCGGTGTCGCCGTGCACCAGGACGCCGCTCTCGGAGGTGGGTTCGCGACGGGACGCGATCGCAGGTGCCTCCTCCAGCGACTCCTCGGCGGCGTCCTCTTCGCCGCCGGCGATCGTCACCAGGTGGTCCAGCACCGCGCTCGCGGAGACGTGGCGCTCCCCCACCGCCGCGTACAAGCCAGGCACATCCCCGACCCGGAAGTGCTCGGCAGCCTCGGCCAGGTGTTCCAATCGCAACAGGCGCTGGAGCGGCAGGCCATGGCGCCGCATCTCGCGGGCCAGTTCCTCCCGGCCGCTCTCGATGGACTCCTCGCGCCGTTCCCGGCTGAAGTACTGCCGAATCTTGGATCGGGCCCGAGGCGTACGCACGAACTCCAGCCAGTCCCGGCTCGGGCCGGCGTCCGGGGCCTTGGAGGTCAGCACCTCGACCACGTCGCCGTTGTTCAGCGCAGACTCCAAGCTGACCAGACGGCCGTTGACCCGGGCGCCGATGCACCGGGCACCGACCTCGGTGTGCACCTGGTAGGCGAAGTCCACCGGAGTCGCGCCTTGCGGCAACGCCAGCACGTCACCCTTGGGCGTGAAGACGTAGACCTCGTTGGAGTTGATCTGATAGCGCAACGAATCGAGGAACTCACCCGGGTCGTCGGTCTCCTTCTGCCATTCGGTCAGCTGGCGTACCCAAGACAGATCCGCGGTGTCCTCGACGTCCTCGCCTCGGGCACCGGACTTGTACTTCCAGTGCGCCGCGACACCGTACTCGGCACGGCGGTGCATCTCGTGGGTGCGGAACTGGAGCTCAACCGGCTTGCCGCCGGGCCCCAGCACCGTGGTGTGCAGCGACTCGTACATGTTGTACTTCGGCATCGCGATGTAGTCCTTGAACCGACCCGGCAGCGGGTTCCATCGCACGTGCATGACGCCCATCGCCGCATAGCAGTCGCGGACCTCATCGACCAGGATGCGCAGACCCACGAGATCGTAGATGTCGCGGAAGTCGCGGCCCCGCACCACCATCTTCTGGTAGATCGAGTAGTAGTGCTTGGGTCGGCCTGTGACGGTGGCGCGGATCCGGGCCGCCTTGAGGTCCTGTTCGACCTGGGCGATCACCTCCCGCAGGTACTGGTCCCGGGCGGGCGCCCGTTCGGCCACCAGATGCACGATCTCGTCGTAGACCTTGGGGTGCATCGCAGCGAAGGACAGGTCCTCCAGCTCCCACTTGATCGTGTTCATGCCGAGCCGGTGGGCCAGCGGGGCGAAGATCTCCAAGGTCTCGGTGGCGATCCGGTGCTGCTTGTCGGGGCGCAGCGACTGCAGCGTACGCATGTTGTGCAGCCGGTCGGCGAGCTTGATGACCAGGACCCGGATGTCGCGGCTCATCGCCACGATCATCTTGCGGATCGTCTCCGCCTTGGCCGAATCGCCGTAGCGGACCTTGTCCAGCTTGGTGACCCCGTCGACCATCGCGGCGACCTCGCCGCCGAAGTCAGCCGTGAGCTGCGCCAGCGTGTAGGAGGTGTCCTCCACGGTGTCGTGGAGCAGCGCCGCGCACAGGGTCGGTTCGGTCATGCCCAGCTCGGCCAGGATGGTGGTGACTGCCAGTGGATGGGTGATGTAGGGATCGCCCGACTTGCGGCTCTGCCCGGTGTGATAGTGCTCGGCGGTGCGATAGGCCCGCTGCAGCAGCGCCAGATCGGCCTTGGGATGGTTCTGCCGGACCACCGTGAACAGCGGGTCAAGCACCGCATTGGTCGAGGTCCGGGCGCCGCCCAGTCGGGCGAGCCGCTGGCGTACCCGAAGTTTGGACGGTTCCCGCCAGGCCCGCCCCGCTTCCTGAGGTCCGGGGCGTCGGTCCGGGCTCTGGGGTGATGTGGGCGTCGCCGTCTCAGCAGGGTCGGGCGTCCGAGTGCGATCCGCCACCGTGTCCACCACCTTCCGGCCTGGTCACCGCCGCCCGGTTGGAGTGCTCAACCGATGCTGCGGCTGTTGTTGTGCTGTCAGCTGCCTGACATGTCAGCCTAGCGCGAGGGTCCTCAGTCGTCGTCGCTGGCAGGGCCCTCGGTGTACGCCGATCCTTCCACCCGCAGGGGGTCACTGGCCCGACGCTGCTTGCCGACCGGTGCCACCGCCCGTCGGATCACCACCACCTCGTCACCGGTGCGCAAAGCGCCGACGGTGGGGTCGTAGAACCTGCGCACGCTGTCGTGGCGGACCACGGCCAGCACCCGTTCCCCGCGCACCTCACTGGGCTCCAGACCGACCTCGTCGGGGGCCACCTGGCGCTGGTGCACCTCGAGTCCAGCGCCCGAGGACAGCATGTCATCGATGACCGCCCCCACCGTCGGCGACACCGTCGCCAGACCCAGCATCCGGCCGACGGCGTCGGAGGAGGTGACCACAGCGTTGGCACCGGACTGGCGTACCAGCGCGACGTTGACGTGCTCACGCACCGCGACGGCGATGTGGGCCGAGGGGTTGAGCTGGCGCACTGTCAGGGTGCTGAGGATGGCGGTGTCATCGCGGTCCAGGGTGATGACGACCTGCCGGGCCTTGCTGATCTCCGCGGCCCGCAACGTCTGGCGGTCATTGGCCTCGCCGTGAATCGCAGCCAATCCGGCACGGTTGGCCTCGGCCACCGCGGAGCTGCGGTTGTCGATGACGACCACCTTGGACAGGTCGGTGTCGTTCATCACGAGGGTGGCGATCGCGCTGCGGCCCTTGGTGCCGTAGCCGATCACAACGACATGGTTGCGCATCCGTTTCCTCCAGCGGTTGTCGAGCAGGATGCGGCGACCCTGGTTGGCGAGCACCTCAATGGTGGTGCCGACCAACAGGACCAGGAAGCCCACCCGCATCGGGGTGATGAGGACCGCGTTGAGCAGTCGAGCGTGCGGTGCCACCGGGGTGATGTCGCCGTAGCCCGTGGTGGTCATCGTGACCGTCGAGTAGTAGAGCGCGTCGACCAGCCCGACGCCGTCACCGTTGGTGTTGTCGATGTACGCCGCGCGGTCGAACCACACCAGCAGGGTCGAGGCAAGCAGCAGCCCGAAGGCCATCAGTCCGCGCCGGGTCAGTTCGGCCAACGGCGTGGTGGGTCGGTACGGCAGGCTCACCAGCGTACGGAAGGCGGACTCCCGGCCCAGACGCGACTGCCCGGCCATCGGCTACTCCCGGACCAGACTGTGGACCGGGCCGATGCCAGCATCCTCCAGCAGAGCACGCCCGCCCAGGTCGGCCAGTTCCAGCAACACCGAGATGCCGACCAGCTGACAGTCGAGCCGGTCGACCAGTTCGGCGGCGGCCCGGGTGGTGCCGCCAGTGGCCAGCACGTCGTCCACCACCAGCACCCGGCTGCCGGGACCACAGGCGCCCTCCTGGACCTCCAGGACAGCCGAGCCGTACTCCAGATCGAACTCGACCCGATGGCTGGGGCCGGGCAACTTGCCGGGCTTGCGCAGTGGCACGAAGGCCGCACCCAGGTGCAACGCCATCGGTGCCGCGAAGATGAAGCCCCGCGCCTCGATGCCCATCACCACGTCGGGAACCTGGTTCACCTTGGACAGCTCCACCACGGTCCGGTGAAAGACCTGCGAGTCGGCCCACAACGGAGTCAGGTCCCGAAACAGGACGCCCGGGGTCGGGTAGTCAGGGACGCGCCGGATCAGGCCGGCCAGCTCGCTCACGAACGCCGCTTCCGGGGGCGACGACGCGGCTGGCTGCGGGTGCCGGGAGCAGGCTTGGCTGTGCTGTCGGAGCTGCTGGCCTTCACCTCATCGGCCGACTCGCCGGCGTTCGCAGCATCGGAGGTGTCGCCAGCCTCATCACGGGCATCGGCTCGCTGCTGGCGCCGCTTGGCACGGGCATCGGCGGCCTTGGCCCGGCGGTCCGCGGCTGCGTCCTTCTCCGCGGTCGTCTTGCTGGCGCCGGACTTCTTCGCATCCTCTGCCGTGGCCGAGCCGCCTGTGCTCGTGGCCGCCAGCGCCTCCGCGTCCTCCTCATCGGCAGTGACCACCACAGTGGGCTTGGGAGCCGCCTTCGCCTTGGCCTTGGCGTCCGCCCTGGCCTCGGCGCGGCGCCGCTTGCCAGCCGCCTTGCTGCCGGTGCCACCGGCCATGTCGACCAGCAACGGGGTGGCAATGAACAACGATGAGTACGCGCCGGCGAGCATGCCGACCAGCATCGCCAGGCCGAGGTCCTTCAACGGGCCGATGCCGAGGTAGAACCAGCCGGCAAACAGCACCGCGGCGACCGGGATCACGCCCACGATGGTCGTGTTGATGCTTCGCACGATCACCTGGTTGACCGCCTGGTTGGCCGCCTCCGGGAACTGTGCTCTCGGCATCTTGGCGGCGTTCTCCTTGACTCGGTCGAAGACCACCACGGTGTCGTAGAGCGAATAGCCCAGGATCGTCAGCAACGCGATCACCGTGGACGGCGACACGGTGAAGCCCACCGCGGCGTACACACCGACGGTGACGATGATGTCGTGGAACAGCGCCAGGATCGCGGCGCCGGCCATCGACCAGTTGCGGAAGTAGATCCCGATCACGACCGCCACCAACACCAGGAAGATGCCGACCGCCACCAGGGCTCGTTGCGTCAACGCACCACCCCAAGACGCGCCGACGAAGCCGTAGTCGATGGCGTCCTCCGACACTCCCAAGGTTTCGGCGATGGTGCCCCGGATGATCGACAACTCGTCCACATCCAGGGAGCGGGTCTGCACCCGGATCCGGTTCTCACCGAGCACCTGGATCGTGGTGCCACCCAGATCGGGCACCTCGGAGTCCTGCAGCGCCTCGCGCAGGTCGCTCTGGACCTCCTCGCTGGCGGCCTCGACAGTCACCTGGAAGTCGGCGCCGCCACGGAACTCGATGCCGAGATTGAGCCCGCGCAGGGCGATGGCACCGATGCACAGCAGCACCACGATCGCGGAGACGATGTACCAGGTCTTGCGGCCCTTGATGAAGTTGTACGCCAGGTCGCCGGTGTAGAGGCGCTCGGGCAGCGACTTCTTCTCGCTGGACTTCTTGGCCGAACTCGAGCCCGCACGCTTGGCCGCGGCGCGCTTGTCGGCGTCGCGGGCGTCCTTGCGAGTCTCGACGTCCTTGCTGGTGTCAGCCTTGGCGGGGCTCATGCCCGGCCCCCTTTCGGCTCGTCACGATCGTCGTCCTCGTCCAGTTCGTCGGCGTCGTCCAGTTCGTCATCCTCGAGTTCGTCATCCTCGGATTCATCGAACTCGTCCGCCTCGAGGTCCTCGTCCTCGTCGAGGTCATCCTCATCGTCGTCGAGCTCATCCTCGTCGAGGTTGTCGCCCTCGAGGTCGTCGTCCAGCTCGTCATCCTCGACGTCCGCCTCGTCCAGGTCCTCGTCCTCGATCTCGTCGAGATCCAGATCGTCGGGGTCCTCGCCGCGGGCAATCGCCTTGTCGCGGGCGCGTTGCTCCTTGGCCTCCCTGCGGGCTGCTGCCCGCTCCTCCTTGCGGGCCAACTTCTCGGCCTTGAGGCGTTCGGCACGAGCCTTCTTGCGGGCCTTGACCTTCTCCGGGTCACGTGCGCCGACAGCCGCGGCACCGAGCCGCTCCCGGTCCAGACCAGACCACTTGTGGCCCCGGCCGAAGTACTCGGTACGGGCCAACACACTCATCAACGGCTTGGTGAAGAAGAACACCACCGCGAGGTCGATCAGCGTCGTCAAGCCCAGGGTGAAGGCAAAGCCACGCACCGAGGCGATTGCCAGGAAGAACAACACCACCGCAGACAGCAACGACACCACGTCAGCGATCACGACGGTGCGCCGGGCGTTGCGCCAGCCGAGCTCCACCGCCGAGCGCAAGGTTCTGCCCTCGCGGGCCTCATCACGGATGCGTTCGAAGTAGATGATGAAGGAGTCCGCCGTGGTGCCGATGGCGATGATCGCACCGGCGATGCCGGGCAGGCTCAACGCAAAACCGGCCGAGGCGCCCAACAGGACCATCACGGCGTACGTCATCGCTGCGGCAACGACCAAGGTGGCGACCACCACAAAGGCGAGCAGGCGGTAGTAGAGCAGGCAGTACGCGGCCACCAGGATCATGCCGATCGCTCCGGCGATCAGGCCGGCACGCAGCTGCTCGCCACCCAACGTCGGTGACACTGTGTCGACGCCGGACTGCTCGAACTCCAGCGGCAGGGCACCGTAACGCAGCACCCGGGCGAGTTCCTCCGAGGTCTGCTGGTTGATGCCGGACCCGTCGATGGTGGCGCGACCGCCGACGATCGACTGGCTCACCGACGGAGCGGAGATGGTGACGCCGTCCAGCACGATCGCGAACTGGTTCTGCGGCTGCGGGTTCTGGGCCAGACGCCCGGTGACCTCGGCGAAGCGGTCGGCGCCCTCGGCGTTGAACTCGAGATTGACCACATAGTTCAGCTGACCCTGCGGGATGCCGGAGCTGGCGTCGGTGACCATGGTGCCGGGGATCACCGTCGGGCCGAGCAGATACTTGATCTGTCCGGTCGGATCGCAGGAGATCAGCGGCTGGTCGACGACGTCGGGAAAGTCCTGGTCGCAGGTGTACATCTGGAAGTCCAGCAGATCCTCCTGGGAGGGCTGCCAGTCCATGGCCTGCTCGGCCGGAGTGCCCTGACCGACCTCGGTGGGCCGCGGCGCCGGGGTGTAGTCCTCCGGCGGCGTGGTCGGGGTCGGCTCAGGGGCCGGATTGGTCGGCAACGCAGCGGGGAGGGCCGGGCGTCCGTTGCCCTCCGTGCCGGGCGCCGAGGTCTGTGGCGCACTGGCCTGAGGCGACTCGGGAGCCGGCGAGACCGACGCACCCGGACTCGGCTCGCCCGTCGGCGCGGGCGACGGGTCGCTGGAGGGAACCGGCTCGGTGGGCTGGGCGGCGTAGTCCATCGAATACACCGGCCGGAAGCCCAGCTGCGCGGTCTGGCCGACCAGACGCAACATCTCGTCGGTGTCGCCACCGGGCATGCTGACCTGGATCTGGTTGCTGCCCAGCGTGGTCACCTCGACCTCGCCGACGCCGAGCGAGTCGACGCGCTGCCGGATGATGTCCTGGGCCTGCTCCAGTGCCTCCTGGCTCACAGCACCGTCCGG
This sequence comes from Parenemella sanctibonifatiensis, assembly GCF_002250565.1. Taxonomy (GTDB): domain Bacteria; phylum Actinomycetota; class Actinomycetes; order Propionibacteriales; family Propionibacteriaceae; genus Parenemella; species Parenemella sanctibonifatiensis. The sequence continues at coordinate 307,702 of NZ_NMVJ01000006.1, read as the reverse complement.
ACCGGCAGAGGCGGTCAGGGTGATGGTGGTGCCACCACGCAGGTCAAGACCGAGCCGAGGCAGCCAGGTCCCGTTGACGGCCATGATGCCGAACATCACGGCGATGGCGAGCAGAAACCCGACCAGCGTGAGACCCGGGCGCTTGGCCACCGGCGGCGCGGTCTTGGGAGTGGGTGTCTCCGACACGTCGATGTACTTCCTTCGAGGGTGGGGTCAGCGCTGGGATTCGTCGCGGCCGGGAGCCACGTCAGGATCGTCGGCCAGATCGAGGTCACGGTCGTCGTCGGTCCGCTGCACCGGAATCTCGCGGTAGGTCTCCTCGGAGGCCAACTCCTCGGAGTCGGTGTCCTGAGCCTCGAGGTCGGCGTCATCGGCGTACGCCTCGTCCTCGGCGGGGTCGTAGCGGGGTGCGTCGTCGTCGGCGCTGGCCGGGGCTTCGGCCACCACGCCCGCCTTGGCGACCTGGATCTGTACGCCGGGGGCCAACTCAATGGTGTCCTCGGTGTCACCGCGGTGAACCAGGGTGCCGATCAGGCCACCGCCCAGCATCACCCGTGAGCCGACCTCGAGGGCGGCGATCTTGGCGACCTGTTCCTTCTGGCGCTTCTGCTGCGGGCGGATCAGCAGGAAGTAGAACACCAGACAGAAGAGCACCAGCATGCCGAGACTCATCAGCATCGAGGTGTCACCCTGCATCGGCACCTGCACCAACCCGGTATTGCCGAGGAGCACGCCATTCAGGAGGAGCCCCGAAGTTTCGAAGAGCACAGCATTCACAACAGACATCCGTTTCGCTTGACCAACAACCGCCCGCGCGAGTGTACCCCGCCGAACCGTGCGCGAAGGTGTCGAAGCAAAGGGTGTCGAAGCAAAGGGTGCCGAAACACCAGCGGACGCACTCGCGCCACACTAGCGAGAATTGGAAAATTCGCGCACCTGTGACCAGCACTCCCCTCGCGGCAGTGTCCACTCCGTCATGCCAGGACAGCGCCCGGTTCACCCCAGCCCCGATTCAAACCGCCCGATTCAGAACAGCCCGATTCAGAACAGGGCAGTGTCGCCGCCCGGGTGGGCCAGTCCCAGGTGGGCGAAGGCTCGCGGGGTCGCGACCCGTCCCCGATTGGTGCGCATCAGGAACCCCTGCCGGACCAGGAAGGGCTCGGCGACCTCTTCGACGGTGTCGGGCTCCTCGCCCACCACGATCGCGACGGTGGACAGCCCCACCGGTCCACCGTCGAAACGAACACAGATGGCTTCCAACACTGCGCGGTCCAGTCGGTCCAGCCCCAACTCATCCACCTCGTACAGCTCCAGGGCAGCTGAGGCAGTACGCCGGTCGATCACCTCGCTGCCCGCGCCATGCACCTCGGCGAAGTCCCGCACCCGACGCAGCAGCCGGTTCGCGATCCGCGGTGTGCCCCGGGACCGCCCGGCCACCTCCACCGCGGCGTCCTCGTGCAACGTGATCCCCAGCAGCGAGGCGGACCGGTGCAGGATCCGGGCGAGGTCGGCCGGTTCGTAGAACTCCAGCTGGGCGGTGAATCCGAACCGGTCCCGCAGCGGCCCGGGCAGCAGACCCGACCGGGTGGTGGCGCCGACCAGGGTGAAACGCGGGATGTCGAGTGGGATGGCGGTGGCGCCCGGGCCCTTGCCGACCACCACGTCGACCCGGAAGTCCTCCATCGCCATGTAGAGCAGTTCCTCGGCGGGGCGAGCCATCCGGTGGATCTCGTCCAGGAAGAACACTTCCCCTTCGGTGAGTCCGGACAGGATCGCGGCGAGGTCGCCGGCATGCTGGATCGCCGGCCCCGAGGACACCCGCAGTGGGGCGCCCAATTCGGCGGCGATGATGCCGGCCAGGGTCGTCTTGCCAAGTCCGGGCGGGCCCGACAGCAGCACGTGGTCGGCGGCGACGCCACGTTGCCGAGCGGCCGCCAGCACCAACCCGAGCTGGTCGCGTACGCGTGGTTGACCGCCGAACTCCGCGAGTGCCGTGGGGCGCAGTGCGGAGTCGGCGGCAGCTTCCTCGGGTGCGAGGTGGGGGTCGACCGGTGAAGGCTCCATCGGGCGCAGCCTACTTCGCGAGGCTGCGCAGTGCTGCCCGCATCAGTTCCGGTACGCCGGCACCCTGCTGCTGCAACTCGGCGACCTTCTCGGTGGCGGTCTCGGCATCCTTGGTCGACCAGCCCAGGCCCTCCAGGCCGGCGCTGACCTGGCGACGCCAACCGGCACCGTCGTCAGCCGGGGTGACGGCCCCCGCGGCGCCGGTCACGGTGACCTTGTCGCGGAGTTCGAGGATCAGTCGCTGTGCGGTCTTCCGGCCGATACCGGGCACCCGCGCCAGTGCGGCGTCGTCCTCATCGCTCAGCGCGCGGTAGAGGTCGTCCGGTTCGAAAACGGCGACGATCGCCTGGGCGAGCCGCGGCCCCACGCCGGAGGCGGACTGGACCAGTTCGAAGCAGTCCCGTTGGGCCGCGGTCGCGAAACCGAACAGGGTCAGCGAGTCCTCCCGGACCACCAGCGACGTCTCCAACGTCGCGCGCGAGCCGCTCCGCAACTCACTGGTCGTGTTCGGCGGGCACTGCACACTGAGCCCGAACCCGCCGAGGTCGATCACGACCTGGGTGGCACCAACGTGGGTGACGGTGCCGGTGAGATGACTGATCATGCGCTCCCCCGAAGATGGTTCTGCTTGGAAATACCGCGCTGCTGGGTGCGAGCCGTCTGGACGGCAGCGGCATATCGATTGTTGGCACCGCCGCGCCACAGATGGGTGACGGCCAGCGCCAAGGCGTCGGCGGCGTCGGCCGGCCTGGGTGGAGCGTCGAGGCGCAGGATGCGGGTCACCATCGCGGTCACCTGCTTCTTGTCGGCCCGACCGCTGCCGGTCAGCGCCGCCTTGGCCTCGCTCGGGGTGTGCAGATGGACGGGGATCCCGGCCCGGGCCGCCACCAACATCGCCACGCCAGCGGCTTGCGCGGTCGGGACCACGGTCTGGACGTTGTGCTGGGCAAAGACTCGTTCCACCGCGACCACATCGGGGCGGTGCTCGGTGAGCCATTCCTCCAACGCGGCCTCCAGACGCACCAGCCGGATGGAGGTGTCCTCGCTGGCATCAGTCCGCACCACGCCCACGCCGACCAACTGTGGCGGGCGCCCCAACGCTCCCTCGACGACACCGACCCCGCATCTGGTCAGTCCGGGGTCGATGCCGAGGACACGCATCGCCCCCACCTCCGGTCCCCTGCTCGACTATGGCCACTGAAGCTCAGGTGTACATCCGCCACCTCAGTGGAAAGTACGTTCGAATACTAGCGGCCGGCAGGCGTACCGGCGCGCTCTGCGACGCGTGTCGCGTGTCGTGTCAGTCAACCACGTCATCCCGTCGGCGTCGCAGGTCGCGGCGTTCGGCCTCGTTGGTCGTCAACATGATCGCCCGGTCATACTCGGCGCGCGCCTGCTCCGTACGCCCACAGCGGCGCAACAGATCCGCGCGGGCCGCGGCATGCACCGGATAGCTCGCGATCCGGCCCTGGTCGGCGATCTCGTCCAGGGCTGCCAGTCCGGCTGCTGCCCCGTCCCGCTGGCCAATCGCCACGCCTCGATGCACCGCCACCACCGGGGACCGATCATGGACGCTCAGCTGGTCATAGAGCCGTACGATCTGGTCCCAGTCGGTGGCGGCAAAGCTGGCCGCGTCGGCATGCACAGCCGCGATCGCCGCCTCGATCTGGTGTCGGCCGGGCCGGTTGCGACGCAGGCAGGCGCGGACCAAGGCTTGGCCCTCGGCGATCAGCTCGTGGTCCCATCGGCCCCGGTCCTGGCGATCCAATGGGACCAGCTCGCCGTCGGCGTCCAGCCGCTGCGGCTGTCGAGCCTGCGTCAGCAACAGCAGTGCCAGGGTGCCGACTGCTTCGGGTTGCTCCGGCAGCAGCGCCACCACGGTGCGGGCCAGCCGGATCGCCTCCCGACACAGGTCCTCCCGGATCGGATCGGTGCCGCTGGTGGCGGCGTACCCTTCGGTGAAGATCAGTTCGATCACCCGCAGCACCCCGTCCAGCCGTTCCGCCAGTGCCGCATCGGGCGGCACTCGGAACGGGATCCGGGCGTTGCGGATCTTGGCCTTGGCCCGGACCAGCCGCTGTGCGGTCGCCGTCTCGCTGGACAGCAGGGCTCGGGCCACTTCCGCGGTCGTGAGCCCTGCCACCATGCGTAGCGTCAACGCGGTCTGGGACGCGGGCGAGAGGGCCGGGTGGGTGCAGGTGAAGATCATCCGTAGCTGATCGTCCGCCGCCTGAGCCAACAGACCCGATTCATCGGCCGCGTCCCCGAGCGCGGCCTCGGGGCGTTCCTGGTCGTCGAGCCGAACGGCCTCGGCTTCCTTCTCGGGTCGACGGCCCTCGCGGCGCAGGTCGTCGATGCCGCGGCGGCGGGCGGTGGTGATGAGCCAGCCGGCTGGGCTGGCCGGCAGGCCATCGGTGGGCCAGCGCTGCAGGGCGATCTCGACAGCGGCCTGGACCGCGTCCTCGGCCCGATCAAGGTCACCGAGGACGCGGGTCAGCACCGCCACCGATCTGCCGTACTCCTCCCGGAAGACGGCGGCGATGCGCTCCGGGGTGACCGCGGTCAGGCCCGACCTCCGATGAAGGGCGCCACCTCGATCGCCATCCCCGAGGCGGCGGCGTACTCCTTGGCCCAGCCGAGCGCCTCATCCAGATCAGGCACGTCGATGATGGTGATGCCACCGACGAATTCGCGGCCCTCGGCGTACGGGCCGTCGGTGACCACGGCATCAGGCGAGACGACGCTGGCGGCCTCCGGCTGGTGCAGACCGCCGGCGAAGACCCAACTGCCCTGATCGGTCAGGCGCTGCTGCAGGTCGGCCATCTTCGCCATGATCGGCTGCAGGACCTCCGGATCAGGGGTGCCGCCGACGGGCTGGATCATCTTGAGCAGGTACTGGGTCATGAGGTACTCCTTCGGTGTGGCCCCGGCCGGTTGCCAAGGTTTCACCCCCTACACGAACGAGTTCACCCCAGATCGACATCGGAATCCCGATCTGGGACGAAAACTTTTCGTTCAGTCCTCCTCGGCGAGCGCGGCCTGGGCCTCTTCGTTGGGCGCCACGTTGCTGAAGACGCTCTGGACGTCATCCAGGTCCTCCAACGCGTCGATGATCCGCATGGTCTTCTGGAAGATGTCGGCATCCACTTCCTGGTCATAGTCCGGGACGAACTGGACCTCGGCGGAGTCGTAGTCAAGGGATGCAGCCTGCACGGCCTTACGGACCTCGACGACGTCATTCGGGTCGCTGATCACCTCGAAGGTCTCACCGTTGTCGGCGACGTCCTCGGGACCGGCATCCAAGGTCGCCTCCAACAGGTCGTCCTCGCTGACCGCGCGCCCCTCCTGCTCCTTGGGCACCACGACGACGCCCTTGCGCTGGAAGATCCGCGACACCGAGCCGACATCGGCCATGGTGCCGCCGTTGCGGGTGACAGCCACCCGCACGTCGGAGGCGGAACGGTTGCGGTTGTCGGTCAGGCACTCGATCAGGATCGGTACGCCGCCGGGAGCCATCGCCTCGTACATCAGCGTCTCGTACGCAGCGCCGCCGCCCTCGGCACCGGAGCCACGCTTGACAGCGCGGTCGATGTTGTCATTCGGCACCGACGACTTCTTGGCCTTCTGGATCGCGTCGTAGAGCGTCGGGTTGCCGGCGGGGTCACCGCCTCCGAGCCTGGCTGCGACCTCGACGTTCTTGACCAGCTTGGCAAACAGCTTGCCGCGCTTGGCGTCGATGACAGCCTTCTTGTGTTTTGTCGTTGCCCATTTGGAGTGACCAGCCATGTTGACCGATCCTAGCGATAAGCCGGCTTGCGCCGCAGCAGCGAGGCCCGCGGCTTGGCCGGCATCCGCCACGCAGGGATCCGCGATCCCGCATGCCACTCCTGGGTGGTCCAGCCGCGATCCTGGGCAGCCAGGAAGAGGTCCAGGTCCGGGTTGACCGCGACCGGATGACCCACCGCCTCCAGCAGCGGTAGATCAACCATCGCGTCGGCGTACGCGCTGGACTCGGCCAGGTCCGCGCCGCGCTGCTGGGCGAGCTGCTGCAGCCACGCGACCCGCGACTCCCCCACCAGCGCCGGCTGGCTCAGGAAGCCGGTGGCGATGCCGTCCTCGTCGACCTCGAGCTCGGCAGCCGAGATCACGTCGAACAGTGGCGCCAGCGGCCGGGTGAGGACCGAGATCGCTCCGGTCAGCAGCACGGTGACGTGCCCGGCGTCGCGGTGTTCCTTGATCCGCTGCTCCGCCTCCGGGGCCAACCGGCCCAAGATGTGCGGGGCCATCTGCTCATCGACGTAGGCCTCCAACTCGGCCATGTCGGTGCCGGCATACCGGCGATAGACCGCCCGTAGGAAGTCACCCCGGTCGCGGCGTTCGGTGTCCAGCAGCAGCGGCAATCGCACGGTCAGGTCGGCCAGCTCGCGCATCTTGCCCAGCAGCGACAGATCCGGCAGCTTGGACCACAGATAGGTCTCGATGACATTGGTGCGCAGCACGGTGCCGTCGAGATCGAAGATCGCCAGGACCGGCGCCTGGCCCGCCGCCGGCGCGTCTGCCAGCTCCACCCAGGTGGAGGGCTTGCCGGCGTGACGACGCGCCGCGTCGCGTTCCTGGACGGGTGCACTGATCGCGGGAATGTGCACCTCCTGCATGTAATGGGCCCAGTCGAAACTCGCGGTGTCGAAACCGAAGGACTCCACATCCTCGGGATGCAGGTTGCGGTGCAGGGCCAGCATCCGGTCGTCGAGGAAGTGCAGCTCGGCGCGCAGGTATTCCCCGTACAGGTCGAGGTAGCGGCGCAGGAAGCCGAGCTGGCGCCCCTGCTTGGTCAGCTTGAGGCCCAGCCCCAGCGACTGGCGGGTGCGTGGCGCCACCCGCAGCGCGGTCAGGCCAATCTTCTGGAGCCGCTCGCCCACGTTCAGGGCTCGCTCCACCGGCGTCGCACCGGGGAACTTCCAGGTCGGCAGCTTCACGTTCGGGCGCAGCGGGTGCTCCCGGTAGTACGCCTGGACGTGGCCGTACACGCCGCGATAGGTCAGCCGATTCCGGGCCCCCGAGGCGACGTGGTAGTACTCCGGCTCGCCGATCTCCGGCGTGGTGGCGGCGACCGCGATGATCGCGTTGACCACGTGGTCACAGGGCACGATGTCGATCGCGGCATCCGGGGAAGCCGGAAACTCCGGGAGCTGCCCCTTGCCGTACGCCAGGATGATCGGCTCGGCCATCTTGAAGCCTTCGATCCAGCCCGGGAAGGGATGCTTCAGGGAGGACTCCACGATCGCGGGGCGGACCACCGAGACCCGGATGTCGGCGCCGAGTTCCTCGACGGCGCGTTCCGCCATCGCCTTGGCAAAGGTGTACGCATCGGTCCAGCCCAGCGACCGGGCGCGCTCGGTGCCGGCGGTGACGAGCTCGTCGTTGACCCACTCCTGACGCAGCCGCTCGGTCTCCGCGGCGGTGGTGAGGAAGCCGGCGCGGCGGTAGTCGCGCTGGGCGCGACGCCGCAGCTCCACCAGCACCTCGCTCGAGCGGGACCGGTCCTCGGTCGCCTCGGCCAGCTGCAGCGCAGCCTCGGTCTCGTGCTGGTAGTCGACCTCGTGCGGATGGCTGGACTCCGGGATCGGACCCCGGCGCCGCCCCGCCGTGAAGGCGGTCGAGACATGCAGGTAGTGCGGCACCTTCACCAGGTTCCCCGAGTCGTCGCTGACGGCATCGCGCATCGCTCGCATCAGGGCCTTGGTGCCGAGCACATTGGTGCGGAAGGCATGGTCGACCGGCGGGTCGAAGGAGACGTCGCCGGCGCAGTGGATCACCACGTCAAGCTCGGGGGGCAGCGCCGGCACGTCGGGCAGGTCACCGCTGAGCACCCGGACCCGGTCCCCCAGCAACGCCTCGATGGATCCAGCCGCCTGCACCACGTCGGCGAAGATCGGCTTGGCCAGCAGCTCCGCGACCCGGTCCTCGGCCGTCTGCTCCGCCTTCGGTCGCACCAACACGTGGGTCGTCGTGGTGGGCAGCTCGGTGAGGATCTTCCACAGCAGCTGCTCGCCGATGAAGCCGGTCACACCGGTCAGCACCAGGTGCTTGTCTGCCAGCAGGTCCTTGAGCCGGCCCTGCAACGGGGGCGGCGGGGGCAGCGTCGAGGGGGCTTCGCTGGCGTCGGGGGTCAGCGGACGGGAAGTCTCAGCGGTCACAGCGGAAGTCCTGACTGGTCGGAGTCCACGTCGTCGCGGTTGGCGACAGCGAGTGCTTCGGGGAGGGTGAAGTTCCCCACGTACAGCGCCGTACCGATGATCGCACCTTCAACCCCGATCGGCACCAGGCCGGCCAGCCGCCGAATGTCCTCCAGCGAGGAGATGCCGCCACTGGCGATCACCTTGGCATCGGTCCGGGCACAGACCCGCCCCAACAGCTCCAAGTTCGGTCCGGTCAACATGCCGTCGGAGGCAACGTCGGTCACCACGTACCGCTGGCAGCCGGCCTCGTTCAACGCAGCCAGAGTCTCCAGCAGGTCGCCACCCTCACGCGTCCAGCCGCGGGCGGCAAGTCGGTCACCGCGGACGTCCAGCCCGATCGCGATCTGCTCGCCGTGGGAGCCGATGATCTCGGCACACCACTGCGGCGACTCCAGAGCCGCGGTGCCGATGTTGACCCGGGCGCAGCCGGTGGCCAGCGCCCGATCCAGGGTGGCGTCGTCACGGATGCCGCCGGACAGTTCCAGCTTCACCCGGCCACGCAACTGCTCGGCCAACGCGGCGATCAGGTCAGCATTGTCCCCGTCACCGAAGGCCGCATTGAGATCAACCATGTGAATCCACTCAGCGCCTGCATCGATCCAGCGCTGGGCGGCCTGGAGCGGATCACCGAAGGTCTTCTCGGTCCCGGCCACGCCCTGGACCAGCTGGACAGCCTGGCCGTCCTTGATGTCGACGGCGGGCAGCAGAGTCAAGTTTTCCACCCGCGCGACCCTACCGGACCGGGACGCTTGACAGCGGTCCCCACCACCGGTCGGGCGCTCAGGCGGAGCCGGGCTCGGCGCTGCGCCGAACGAAGTCCTTGGCCGACTCGTCGGTGCCGGCGACGTACCAGGCATCGGGGACCTGTTGGATCTCGATGTCCACCCCGGATCCGGTCAGCACCAGCGGCAGCGTGTGGACCACGGTCGAGGGAAACGTCAGCAGCGTGCCGGCGACCGGGTCACGGCGGGCCCAGATCTCGATCGGCAACGCTTTGTGGACCACCTCCACGCCCAGGCGTGCGATGCGGGCGAGCTTCGCGGTGCTCTCCTTGCGATGGGGGAAGTAGCGGCGTACGTCACGCTCCCGCACCAGCTTGGCCAACCCGATCAGGAACTTGTCCTCATCGATCACGCCGGTCTCCACCAGCGAGGTGCCCAGCAGGTCAACACCGGGCAGAATCGTGGGCTCCGGGTAGGTCTCCCGCACCCAGGCGTAGTCGTTGGGCTCGATGCCGCTGCCGTCCAGTTGCAGGGCGGTGAACAGCGTCACATCGGCCTCTCGGAGCCGGGACAGCGCGCGGGCGGCGAGCGTACGCCGCACCGCCCCGGGCTTGTTGCGTTGGTGCCACCGCACCAGCTCGCCACCGCTGGCGACGACCTCCATGTAGCGCAGCGTGGCCGTGCCGTCATCCACCACGACCAAGTCGTGATGGACCGGGAACTGGCCGACCAGGAACTGGATGATGCCCGAGAACGGGTCACCGATCACCAAGGTGTCGCTGCGCCGCAGGTGCCGCAGCACCCGGGGCAGGATGATCGCACGGTTCGGGCCACGGACCTCCGCCCAGGTGACCCGGATCTGGTCCGGCAGTTCCTCGATCACGCTGCGCAACTGGAGTCGCGTGCGTTCGGCCCGCGGAGCGAGGATGACCGCATGCAGATCGGCCTCGTCCTGGTGCCGCCACCACCATTCGGTGGCGTTCAGGAGTTGGGTGGGGCTTTCGGTCAGGGCGAGTGCCTGGCCTCTGGTCACCCAGCGTCACCGCCGACGCGGCGCAGCTTCTTCATGGCCTTCTTCTCCTCGTCGTAGACCTTCTTGACGCCGTCACCCAGCGCGGCCTCGACGGTACGGATGTCGCGCACCAGTCGCTCCAGTCCACCGGGCTCGACCGAGGCGGCCTGGTCCGAACCCCACATCGCCCGGTCCAGGGTGATGTGACGCTCGATGAAGCGGGCGCCCAGCGCCACGGCTGCGACGGTGGTCTGCAGGCCGGTCTCGTGGCCGGAGTAGCCAATCGGAACCTCGGGGAACTCGCGCTGCAGGGTGTGGATCATGCGCAGGTTGAGCTGCTCCGCCGGCGCCGGGTAGGTGGACGTGGCGTGGCACATCACCAGGTTGTCGGTGCCCACCACCTCGACGGCGTGAGCGATCTGCTCGGGGGTCGACATTCCGGTGGAGAGGATGACCGTACGCCCGGTGCTGCGCAGCTTGGTCAGCAGTTCGTCGTCGGTCAGCGAGGCGGAGGCGACCTTGTGGGCCGGGACGTCGAATTCCTCCAGGAAGTCGACCGAGGGTACGTCCCACGGGGAGGCGAACCATTCGATGCCCAGCTTCTGGCAACGCTCGGTGATCGCCGCGTACTCCTCCTGGCCGAACTCGACGCGGTGGCGGTAGTCGATGTACTTCATGCTGCCCCACGGGGTCTCACGCATGACATCCCACTGGTCGCGAGGCACACAGATCTCGTTGGTGCGCTTCTGGAACTTGACCGCGTCACAGCCGGCTTCGGCGGCGACATCGATCAGTCGCAGCGCATAGTCGAGCTCTCCGTTGTGGTTGATGCCGATCTCGGCGGTGATGAAAGCGGGGTGGCCCGGGCCGACGATGCGGCTCCCGATCCTGCGCTCGCCGGCGCCTGCACCCGGCAGGTCATTCACGGGGGAATCAGACATGACACTTCCTTCAGCACTCGGAATGCCGGCAGCCACCGGCGTTGTTGAGGCTAGCACCGGGATTCACAGATCCGCCCGGCAACGTGCCGTGTCGCCGATCAGGCCGTGGGGCGCGGTCGGTTGGCACGACGCCACAGCAACCAGGTGGCGCCGAGCACCAGACCCGACACGACGGCCACACCGGTCACCACACCCCCGGGCGAAAGAATGAAGCCCAGGGCGCGCACGCTCAGTGGCGGCTCGTACGCCGGTGCCGGGGTGGGCTGCCCGAACCAGTGTTCCAGCGCGGCGGTGACACTCCCCGGTCCGCCGCTTCCGGGCGGCAGAGCGCACCAAGTCGCCGAATAGCGGCCGTTCTCGCCGGACGCCCACAGCCGCATCTCGGTGCCACGCGGGATGGCGCCGAGCCCGCAGGCCGTGGTCTGGGAGGAGGTCGCGAGCTGGATCCGGCCGGTCTGTTCGCCCTTCCAGATCTCCCGCACCTCGACCTCGTAGACCTCCTTGTAGTCATCCATGCCGATCTGCTGGTGCACCGTCACCTCGGCGATCAGGTCAGCATTCTCGATGCTCTCGTCCAGGGTCATCGGCATGCAGCTGCAGGCGTACGCAGGGCTGGCCCGCAGCACCGGGACGGCCAGCACCCCCACCATCACGGCCAGAGCGACGACACGAAACATCCGGGCGGTACGGGTCAGCATGCTTCTCCTCAGGGTCGACCTGCTCCAGTATGTCCAGCCCTTGGTTCGTCGGCGTGCTCCCGGCTGTGGTCGTGATGGTCCCGTTACAGTGATCCGGTGACCTCCACCCGTCCGCAGCTGTCGGTGATCGTGCCCTGTCACCGGCTCGCCGGGGAGCCCGCTCGTGGCATGTTCTGGACCATGATCGGTTCGTTGGGTCGGGCCTGCCCGGCCGGCAGCCAGATCATCTTGGTCGACGACGGTTCCGGTGACGGCACGGATGCGCTGCTGGCCGAGGTCAAGCTGCCCGGGCTGGACGTCGAGGTGCTGCCGCTGCCCCACAACCGCGGTCTGGCCGGCGCCCGCAATGCCGGACTGGACCACGCCACCGGCACCTGGCTCTCCTTCGTCGACGCAGACGACTGGGTGGCACGCGACCATTGGACGAGCCTGGTCGACTACGCGCAGCGACTGGACGTGGCCATGCTGCGCTCCGACCACGTCCAGGTGTCGGGCCGGGACCGCAGCATCGTGCGGATGACCGGCACCGCCCGGGGCCGGGTTGGCTGCCCGCGCGAGGACATCCTGCCGGCGGCCCGCGCCACCGGTGTCGACCTGCCCTGGGCCTGGGCCGGCCTGTATCACCGCCGGCTCCTGGAAGCCGGGCTGTTGCACTTCGACGAGGGACTGCGAACGGCCGAGGACCGGCCGTGGATCTGGCGGCTCTACCTGGGTGCCGACAGCTATTCGGTGCCGCCCCAGCTGGGTCATTTCTATCGCCGGGACCTGAGCGGGTCGCTGTCGCGCACGGGCGACGAGCGGCAACTCGACACTGTCCCGGCGTTGCGCACGCTGGTCCAGGTCGCCGCCGCGGACCGGCAGGCCGATCGCTGGGGGCTGAAGGCCACCCGCACGGTGCTCTCCCAGCTCGGCCATCACTGGCAGCACCGCGGTCGACTGGCGCCGGGACTGGCCACCCGGCTGCGTCACGACGCCCGCCACCTGGTCGGTGAACTGGACCAGGGGCTGGTGCGGCAGGCGTACGCCGGATTGGCAGACCACCGGCGCCACCAGGTCCGTGGCCTGTTGGGAGGACAGCCATGACGCGTGCCCATCCCACCCCGCAGGCCCATCCCGACCCGCAGGTCACGGTGATTGTGCCGTTGCACAATTCCAGCGTCCACCTGCCCGGTCTGCTGGGCTGTCTGGAGCGCAATGATCCGGCCCGGCTCCACGTGCGGTTCGTCGACGACCGCAGCACCGACGACCCGGCTGCGGCGCTGGCCCCGGCACTGGACCGGCACCCACACTGGTCGCTGCAACAGTTGTCCGGTCCACACGCCAGTGCCGGCGCGGCGCGCAATCTGGCCAGCGAGGACCTGCGCACCGACTGGGTCACCTACCTGGACGCCGATGACTGGCTGCGGCCCGGCTACTTGCCGGCGCTCGTCAGCGAAGCCGGCCGGCTCGAGGTGGATCTGCTGCGCACCGACCATGTCGTGGCCGAGGGCCGCCGCCGCACACTGCGGCGGGTGCCGAGCCGTCACCGCGGCGGCCGGGTCGGCTCCCCCCGCGATGCGATCCTGCCCGCCGACCAGCCCACGATCGTCGACCACCCGTATGCGTGGGCCGGGATCTATCACCGCAGGCTCGCCGAGGCCGGGCTGCTGCGGTTTGATCCAGCGTTACGAACCGCCGAAGACCGGCCCTGGATCTGGCGGCTGCTGCTGGCGACCGAGCGGTACGCGGTGGCCCAGCAGGTCGGCTATCTCTATCGCCGCGACCTGCCGCAGTCGCTGTCGCGGGTCGCCGACGAACGACAACTCGACTTCTTCGCTGCGCAACGAGCGATCGCGGAGCTGTTGAGGACTGATCCCGATGGCGACCGGTTCTGGCCCAAGGCCCGACGCCGTAGCCTGGAGTTGTTGTTGCGGCAGTGGTCGCTGCGGCACCGGTTCACCGCCGAACTCCGAGCCCGGTTTGAAGCCGCGGCCAGCGACTGGCTGACAGACCTGGCCGGTCTCGAGGAAGGCCTCGCCACCATGACCGCCGAACGCGCCGCCACCGTACGCCGGATCCGCGACCAGCACAGGAGTGCCGCATGACCACGCAGATCATCTGCCTCAGCCGGGCCTTCCAAGTCGCCATCGCCGCGACGGCGATCCGGACCGGGCAATTGGGAGATCCCGAGCGGCGGATCTGGCTGCTCGCCGACACCACCGAAGCCCCGGAGGCTGCCGCCCCGCTGGCGCAGGCACCCGGTGTCGCCGAGCTCACCGCCGGTGATGAGGTGCTGAGCTGGAACGAGCTGATCTGGCCGCTGCACCCCTCGGACTGGGAGCCACGCCCGGAGGACCTACCGCTGTGGGAGCGGCACCTCAGCCGGGAGCTGGGCCTGTCGGGTCCGGTGGAGCTGGTGCTGGAATCGATCCAGGTGCCGCCGGCGCGCTCGGTGGCTGCGATCGTGGCGCAGGCCTCCATCACGGTGCTCGGCGAGGGCCTGATGAGCTACGGTCCGACCCGGGTGCGACTGCCCGGCGAGGTGGGGCTGCGGATCGATCGGCTGCTGCATCTGGACCTGGTGCCCGAGGTCACCCCGCAGTTGCTGCGGGAGTTCGACGTGCCCGCCGAAATCATCCCGGCAGCCGAGCTGCTGCCCACCCTGGATCTGCTACCGGCCGCTCCCCCGGCGCCCACCGACCGACCAGCCGCGCTGTTGCTGGGCCAATTCTTGTCCCAGCTCGGCATCCTTTCGGTCGCCGACGAGACCGAGTTGCACGTGGCGATGGTGGAATCCGCCCGGGCGGCGGGCCACGACGTGGTCATCCTCAAGCCGCATCCCGCCGCACCCGCCGGCTTCACCGATGCGGTGCTGGATCGGGCACAGCGGCTCGGCGTCACGGCCCACGTGGCGCCGGCACAGGTGCTGGCGGAACGGCTCTACGGGGCGTGGCCGATCACCGAGGTGTTCGGCTGTTTCTCCACCGGACTGTTCACCGCCCGGGCCTGTTTCGGGCTACCGGCGCGCAGCGTCGGTGCCGCCCAGTTGGCTGCCGGCTTGAAGCCGTACGCCAACTCCAACCGGGTGCCGGTGGTGCTCACCGACCTGCTGTTGGGCGCCGAGCACGGTGTCGACCGCGACCCGCAGGCGGTGCTGGAAGTGTTGGCGTACACGATGCAGCCGGGGCTGCGGCCCGAGTTCCACGACCATGCCGCGGCCTATCTGGCGCAGTTCGGCGACCGGGACCGGGCGTGGTTTCCGGTCGGCCGGCTCGGCGAGTTGGGGCTGCCCGGCGGCCGCCGTAGCCTCGCCGCCCGAGCCAAGCCGCTGCTGCGGCGCACCGCGCGAGACCTGTACGCCCTGGAACGCCGCGTCGAGGAACGGCTGCGCGGCGCGGTCCAGGACTGAAGCAGCTCAGGCCGTCTCGGCGACCCAGCGCCGCAGCACTTCGATCCCGACCGGCCCCGACTTCTCGGGGTGGAACTGGGTCGTGGTGAAGCTGCCGTCGCGGACCGCCGAGACGAACCGGTGGCCCTGATGCCCGGTCCAGGCGACGTCAGCGCCCGCCGGCACACCCTCGGCGGTCAGCGCCGCATAGGAGTGCACGAAGTAGACCCGCGCGTCCCCGACCGCCTCGGCCCACCAGGAATCCGGCTCGCTCAGCAGCGTGTTCCAACCCATGTGCGGCAGTCGCGGCGACTCCAACTGCGCCACCTCACCGCCCCAGACACCGACGCCGGGTGCACGAAGGCCGTGTTCCAGTCCGGCCCCGAACATCACCTGGTGGCCGACACAGATCCCCAGCGTCGCGCCGCCGAGGGCGTACCGGAGCCGGATCATCTCCGCACCCCCGACTGCCTCCAGCTGTTCCATGCAGGCCGCGTAGGCGCCGACGCCCGGCACCACGACCGCCCGTGCCTCGGCCGCCACCCGGGCGTCGCTGGTCTGCACGACCTCGGCTCCGGCCAATGCCAGCGCCTTGGCGGCGGAGTGGACGTTGCCCGAGCCGTAGTCGAACAGCACCACCTGCGGCCTGCGGTTCAGCACTTCGGATCCACTCGCCTCGGTCACAGGGCGCCCTTGGTGGAGGGGATCCCCACCACCCGCGGGTCGGGCTCCACTGCGGTCCGCAGGGCGCGGGCCACGGCCTTGTACTGGGCCTCGGCGATGTGGTGCGGATCCCGGCCCGCGATCAGCTCAAGGTGCAGGCAGATGCCGGCGTGGAAGGCGATCGACTCCATCACGTGTGTGGTCATCGACCCGGCGTAGGGCACCCCGGAGCCGCCGATCAGCACGTGGGCGTATCCCTCGGGCTCACCGGAGATCACGCTGTAGGGCCGGCCGGACACATCCACCACGGCGCGGGCCAGCGCCTCGTCGAGCGGCACCAACGCGTCACCGAAGCGGCGGATGCCACGCTTGTCGCCCAGCGCGGTCCGCAGGGCCTGACCCAGCGTGATGGCAGTGTCCTCGACGCTGTGGTGGCCGTCGATGTGGACATCACCCTCGGTGCGCACGTCGAGATCGATCAGCGAATGCCGCGACAGCGCCGTGAGCATGTGGTCGAAGAAACCGACCCCGGTGTCAATCGTGCTCTCGCCGGTGCCGTCCAGGTCGAGGCTGACGTGGACCTCCGACTCGGAAGTGCGGCGCTCCAGACTGGCGGTGCGGTGGGTGCTCATGAGTCCTCCAGGAGGGGTTGCCAAACAGGTTGGGTCTCAAGCATGGCGTCGCGGAACGCGGCCATCTCCTCGGGCGTACCAGCGCTGACCCGCAACCAGCCGGCCGGTCCGGTCTCGCGGATCAGCACCCCGCGGTCCAGCAGTCCCTGCCACACCTGGTGCCGGTCCGAGAAGCGACCGAAGAGCACGAAATTGGCGTCGCTGTCGGCCACCTGCAGCCCCTGCTGGGACAACCAGGCCACCAGCGCGTCACGCTCGTGTCGCAGGTCGTCGACGCGCGCCAACATCTCCTCGGCGTGGATCAGCGCCACTCGCGCCACCGCCTGGCTGGTCGCGGACAGGTGGTAGGGCAGCCGGATGATCCGGCAGGCATCCACGACCGCCGCCGCCGCGGCGAGATAACCGAGACGGCCACCGGCCAGCGCGAACGCCTTCGACAGGGTCCGGGTCACGACCAGCTTCGGTTGCTCGGACAGCAGGCGTACGCAGGACTCCCGCGGCTGCCCCGCGAACTCCTGGTAGGCCTCGTCCACGACCACGATGCCGGGTGCCGCCGCACAGACCGCGGCCACCACCTCAGCCGGCGTCGACGTCCCGGTCGGGTTGTTGGGCGAGGTGATGAGCACCACATCGGGCTGGTGCTCCTCGACCGCCGCCACCGCAGCCTCGACCGACAACGTGAAGTCGTCGGCCCGCGGCGCGGTCACCAATGTGGTGTGGGTGTTGCGCGCGTACTCGGGATACATCGAGTAGGTCGGGGTGAAGGTCAGCAGGGTACGCCCGGGGCCACCGAAGGTCTGCAGCAGCTGCGTCATCACCTCGTTGGAGCCGTTCGCCGGCCACACCTGGGCACCGGTCAGCGCGGTGCCGTGCCGGTTGTTGAGGTAGGCCGCCAAGTCCTCCCGCAGGGCCTGGGCCTCACGGTCGGGATAGCGGTTGATGGTGGTGGCGAGTTCGGTCACGGCCCGCCCCATCGCTTCGGCGACGGCGGCGCTCGGCGGATAAGGGTTCTCGTTGACGTTGAGCGCCACCGGGACGTCCAGCTGGGGCGCACCGTAGGGCTCCTCCCCCACCAGTTCTGGCCGCAACGGCAGGTCCGCCAGGCTGATCTCGCTCACGCCTGGCCCTCCGGTTGGTCAGTCGCATCGGCGCCGTCCCCGGCAAACCGGATCCTGACCGCGGCACCGTGGCCGGGCAGGTTCTCCGCCGCAGCCATGGTCTGGATGGCATCCAACAGTTCGGCCAGGGCTGCCCGGTCGTAGCGCACGACGTGGACCCGTCGGCAGAAGCTGGTGACGTCCAGTCCCGATGAGTGCCGGGCAGCACCGCCCGTGGGCAACACGTGGGTGGAGCCGGCGGCGTAGTCGCCCAGTGACACTGGCGAGTGCGGACCGACGAAGATCGCACCGGCATTGCGTACCTCTTGGGCGACCACGTCGGCGTCCCGGGTGTGGATCTCGAGGTGTTCGGCGGCGTACGCGTCGACGACATCCAGACCCTGGAGCAGGTCACGCACCAGCACGATGGCTGACTGTTTTCCGCCCAGGGCGGTCAGGATCCGCTCCCGGTGCGGGGCGTCGGCCACCTGCCGTTCCAGCTCGGCCTCGACACCGCGGGCGAGTTCCTCGGAATCGGTGACGAGCACGGATCCGGCCAGCGGGTCGTGCTCGGCCTGCGAGATCAGGTCGGCCGCGACCCAGGCCGGATTGGCGCTGTCGTCGGCGAGGATGCCGATCTCGGTCGGGCCGGCCTCGGAATCGATGCCGATCCGGCCGCGCAGCAGCCGCTTGGCCGCCACGACGTAGATGTTGCCGGGTCCGGTGACCAGATCGACCTTGGGGCAGACGTCCGGCACCCCGTACGCGTACATCGCCACCGCCTGGGCGCCGCCGACGGCGTACACCTCATCAACCCCGAGCAGGCCGCAGACGGCCAACACCGTCGGGTGCGGCCAGCCGCCGAACTCCTTCTGCGGCGGGGAGGCCACGGCAATCTCCTCGACGCCGGCGGCCTGGGCCGGCACCACGTTCATCAGCACGGAGGAGGCCAGCGGAGCCAGTCCGCCGGGCACGTACAGACCGACTCGCTCCACCGGCACGATTCGGTGCTCGACCAGTGCCCCGTCGGCCAGTCCAACCTGGACCGGGGAGAGGTCGGCTTCGGCGCGAGCCACCGCTCGGCGTCGCCGGATCGCCTCGGTCAGCGCCGAGGCGAGCTCGGGCTCAAGGCTGTCGAGAGCTTCGTCGATGACCTCGGCCGGCACCCGGAAGCTGGGCGGAACGACCCCGTCGAAGCGCTCGCTGAACTCTCGCAGCGCCGCCTCGCCATGATGGGCGACCTGCTCGCACACCGGCCGCACCACATCGAGCGCCGCATCGACGTCGACATCGGCGCGGGGCACGACCTGGCCGTAGTCGGCCAGTTCTTCCGCACGCAGGTCAAGGGTTCTGATCATGCCGCGAGTCTATCGGCGGCACATGGGGGGCTGCTGGCGATTCTTGACCGCTGGGCAGCGGCGACTCCGGGGCGCTCGCCGGCGAAGCTGACTCGGGGCGGGTCGGCGATCGGGGTGAGGTCGCGTTGCTGGCCCGCAACACCCTGCCGTCCTGGTCGGCCTGCTCGTCCGTGTCCCCCGTGCTGAGGCGCCGGGACCCCGGATCCTCCGGATCGGGCATCAGGGCCGAGGCGAGCAGGATCACCAGCATCGCGCCGGTGGGCCACACCGCCAGGGCCGAGTACGCCGACAGCTCCAGGTCGATCGGGACCTGGTCACCCGGGGCGGCCTCCGCGAGCCGGGTGGCGAAGTCGGGCGGATCCAACAACGTGCCCATGGCCCAGCAGATCAGGGCCGCCGCGGTCGCGCTGGCGAAACCGATCAGTGCCACCGGCCAGCCGAGCCGGTGGAACCAGCGCCACGCCACCAGCCCCAGGCCGATCCCGGTCAGCAGACCAATCGCGGCAAACCAGGCATCGGCGCCGAACTGCGCAGCCAGACCACGTTCGGTCGTCCAGGCCGAATAGTCGGTGGAAACGGTGTAGCTGGGCAACGGCGAGACCAGTCGCCACGTCAGCCCGCCGAGTGCACCGACGAAGAGGACCAGGGAGGCAAACACCCCACCCCACTGCAGTCGGGACCGCCGCCCCCGGGTCAGCTGCTCAGGCATGAGGGTCCCAACAGTGCCTTCAGGTCCGCCATCAGCGGCATCGACGGGGTCACCCGCAACCCCTGGTCCAACCGCCACAGCGTGGTCTGGCTGGAGCTGATCAGCCGCAACCGCACCTCGGTGGCCCCGGGATGGTTGGTCAACACCTGCCGCAACTCCTGGACCACCGGCGGCGTACAGCGACTGGCCGGCAGCGAGATCACCACGGGGCCGGTCGGGCCCTCGTTGACGTCGGGCAGTGTCAGTTCGTTGGCCTGCAGTTCACGGGAGTCGTCCCGCTCCCGGACCCGGCCCTTGATGCGCACGATGATGTCGTTGGCGAGTGCCGTGGAGGCCAACTGGTAGACCTTCGGAAAGAGCATGACCTCCACCGAGGCATCCAGGTCCTCGACAGTGATGATGGCCCAGAAGTCGCCGTTCTTGGTCTGCTTGCGCTGCACCTGGGTGATCATCCCGGCGATGGTCACGGTCGAGCCGTCA
Organism: Parenemella sanctibonifatiensis; assembly: GCF_002250565.1. GTDB lineage: Bacteria > Actinomycetota > Actinomycetes > Propionibacteriales > Propionibacteriaceae > Parenemella > Parenemella sanctibonifatiensis. The sequence continues at coordinate 287,720 of NZ_NMVJ01000006.1, read as the reverse complement.
CGGGGACCGTCCTCCCCCACCAACGCCGCGATGGAGACGTCCCGTGCCGACTCGAGCACGTGCTCCAACCCAAACAGTGGATGGTCGGAGACATAGAGGCCGAGCATCTCGCGTTCGAAGGCAAGCTTGGTGCGCTTGTCCCACTCCGGGGTGTCCGGCACCGGGGTGGGTTCCAGCCCGCCCGGGCCTTCGCCGAAGTCGGCGCCGAAGAGGTCGTCCTGGCCGTTGGCGGCGTTGCGCTTGAGGTCGATGACGGCATCGACCTTTTCCTCGAAGACCTCCATCAGGCCGTGCCGGGTGTGGCCCATCGAGTCGAAACCACCGGCCTTGATGAGCGATTCGATCATCCGCTTGTTGCACACCTGCAACGGCACCTGGTCGAGGAAGGCATTGAAGTCGGCGGCGGGGCCAGACTCCTCCCGCGCTGCCACGATGCCCTCCACCACCGCGGCGCCGACATTGCGGATGGCGCCGAGCCCGAATCGGATCTCGTCGCCGACCGGGGTGAACAAGCCGACCGACTCGTTCACGTCCGGCGGCAACACCTTGATGCGCATCCGGCGGCACTCGGACAGGTAGACCGCCATCTTGTCCTTCTCGTCCTTGACCGACTGCAGCGCCGCAGCCATGTACTCGGCCGGATAGTTCGCCTTGAGATAGGCGGTCCAGTAGGACACCAGGCCGTACGCCGCTGAGTGGGCCTTGTTGAAGGCGTAGCTGGAGAAGGGAATCAGGATCTCCCACAGCGTGCTGATCGACGCCGAGGAATAGCCCGAGGCCTTCATGCCTGCTTCGAAGGTGACGAACTCGGCCTCCAGCACTTCCTTCTTCTTCTTGCCCATCGCGCGCCGCAGCTGGTCGGCCGCGCCCAGGCTGTATCCGGCCAGCTGGCGCGCGATCTGCATCACCTGCTCCTGATAGATGATCAGGCCATAGGTGTCGCCCAAGATCGGTTCCAGCGCTTCGGCCAGCTCCGGGTGCGGATATTCGACGGCTTGCTGTCCGTTCTTGCGCAGGGCGTATTTGGTGTGCGAGTCCGCACCCATCGGACCGGGTCGGTAGAGCGCGCCGAGGGCGGAGATGTCCTCGAAGTTGTCCGGCTTCATCAGCTTCAGCAATTGCCGATAGCCGGTGGAGTCGAACTGGAACACGCCCAGCGTCTCGCCGCGGGCCAGCAGGTCATAGGTCTTCGTGTCGGTGGGGTCCTTGCTGAGCTCGTCAAGGTCCAGCTCGATGTCGCGGTTGAGCTTCACATTGGCGATGGCGTCCGAGAGGATCGTGAGGTTGCGCAGCCCCAGGAAGTCCATCTTGACCAGACCCAGGTTTTCGCAGGTCGGGTAGTCGAACTGGGTGATGATGGCGCCGTCGCTCTCGCGCTTCATCACCGGGATGATGTCCAGGAGCGGATCGGAGGACATGATCACGCCGGCCGCGTGGACGCCCCAGTTGCGCCGCAGCCCTTCGATGCCGCGGGCCGTGTCGATGACCTGGGCGACCTCGGGCTGTTCGGCGTACATGCCGCGCACCTCGACGCCTTCGTGGTAGCGCTCGTGCTTCTCGTGGAACAGGTCACTGAGGCTGACGCCCTTGCCCTGCACGTCCGGCGGCATCGCCTTGGTGATCTGCTCGCCCAGCGCATAGGGCTTGCCGAGCACCCGGGAGGAGTCCTTGACGGCGGCCTTGGCCTTGATCGTGCCGTAGGTCACGATCTGGCAGACCCGGTCGTCGCCGTACTTCTCGGTGACGTACTTGATCACCTCACCGCGGCGCCGGTCATCGAAGTCGACGTCGAAGTCGGGCATCGACTGCCGCTCCGGGTTGAGGAAGCGCTCAAAGATCAGCCCGTGCACGTGGGGGTCGAGGTCGGTGATGCGCATCGCGTACGCGCACATCGAACCGGCACCTGAGCCACGTCCCGGGCCCACCTTGATGCCATTGCCCTTGGCCCACTTGATGAAGTCGGACACCACCAGGAAGTAGCCCGGGTAGCCCTTTCCGACGATCACGTCGATCTCGTAGTCGGCCTGCTTGCGGGCGTAGTCGGGGATGCCACCCGGGTAGCGCTCGTGCAGGCCGCGCTCAACCTCCTTGACGAACCAGGAGGTCTCGTCCTCGCCTGCCGGCACCGGGAAGTTCGGCATGTACCGACCCTCGCCCTCGGTGAACTCGACCTGGCAGCGCTCGGCGATGGCCAGGGTGTTGTCGCAGGCCTCGGGCAGGTCCTTGAAGAGGTGTCGCATCTCCTCGGCGGACTTCAGGTAGTAGCCCGATCCGTCGAACTTGAACCGGCCCGGGGTGTCCTTGTTGGAGCCCGAGGAGACGCACAGCAGGGTGTCCTGGGCCTCAGCGTCGTGCTCGTGCACGTAGTGGAGGTCGTTGGTGGCCACCAGCGGCAGGTTGAGGTCCTTGGCCAGCCGCAGCAGGTCCTGCCGGACCCGATTCTCGATGCTGAGGCCGTGGTCCATCAGTTCCACGTAGAAGTTGCCGGCGCCGAAGATGTCGCGAAACTCCGCCGCCGACGCCCGTGCGTTCTCGTACTGCCCCAGCCGCAGGTAGGTCTGCACCTCACCCGAGGGGCAACCAGTGGTGGCGATCAGGCCGCCGGCGTACTCGTTGAGCAGCTCCCGGTCGGCGCGCGGCTTGTAGAAGAAGCCCTCCATCGACGCCCGCGACCCGAGCCGGAAGAGGTTGTGCATGCCGGCGGTGCTCTCGGCCCACATTGTCATGTGGGTGTACGCCCCGCTGGCCGAGACGTCGTCGCCGGAGCCGTCACCGAAACGGACCCGCTTGCGCTCGCTGCGATGCGTCTTGGGCGTGAGGTAGGCCTCCAGCCCGATGATCGGCTTCACCGAGGTGGCCTTCGCAGCGCGATAGAACTCGTAGGCGCCGAACAGGAAGCCGTGGTCGGTCATGGCAATCGCCGGCATCTGCTGTTGCTCGGCCGCGGCGAACAGGTCCTTGATCCGCGCCGCGCCGTCCAACATGGAGAAGTCGGTGTGTACGTGCAGATGGACGAACTGGTCACTCACGTCGCGTCATTCCTCACAGGTTCAAGCACTGGCCAACAGACCCACCGACCTCACCCGGCAGCGTCGTCACAGACTAGCCGAGGCCCCCGACAGTTCTGCCCGTCGAAGCCAACCACACGCCGGCAACGGGATGGGGGCAGGACGCGCTGGTGCGCGCCCTGCCCCGTCCGACATCGATGCGGCCTCAGGCCAACAACTGCCGATCCTGCGGCGAGATCGGCCGCGGCAACCGGCTGCGCTCCTCACGCAGGAAGGCGTCCACGCCGTTGGCGGCCGAGCGGCCTTCCGCGATCGCCCACACGATCAGGGACTGACCCCGACCGGCGTCACCGCAGGCGAACACGCCGGGCACGTTGGTGGCGTACGCCTGGTCCCGGACCACATTGCCTCGCTCGTCGGTCTCCAGCTCGAGCTCGTCGATCGGGCCGTGCGTCTGGGGTCCCGTGAAGCCCATCGCGAGCAGCACCAACTGGGCCGGGATCTCCCGTTCCGTGCCGGGCACCGGTTGGAACCGGCCCTCGCTGAAGGCCACCTCGCTGAGCCGGAGCACGGACACCTGCCCCTGCTCATCGGCGACAAACTCCGAGGTCGAGGAGGCGTACACCCGTTCCCCGCCCTCCTCGTGCGCCGAAGCCACCCGCAGGATCATCGGATAGGTCGGCCACGGCTGGTGCTCGGGCCGATCAGCCGGAGGCTGCGGCATGATCTCCAGCTGGGTGACCGACCGGGCACCCTGACGCAGCGCGGTGCCCAGGCAGTCGGCGCCGGTGTCGCCGCCACCGATGATGACCACGTCCTTGCCGGCAGCGGTGATCTGATCGGGCACCTGCTCCCCCAGCGCGACCCGGTTGGCCTGCGGCAGGTAGTCCATCGCCTGGTGGATGCCGCCATGTTCCCGGCCACTGACCGGCAGGTCCCGGGCCTGGGTCGCCCCGATGGCCACCACGATCGCGTCGAACTGCTCCCGCAGCTCAGCCATGCTGATGTCGCGGCCGACTTCGACGCCGCAGCGGAAGACGGTGCCTTCCTGGGTCATCTGGCGGATCCGTCGGTCCAGGACCGCCTTTTCCATCTTGAACTCCGGGATGCCGTAGCGCAGCAGTCCGCCGGGCTTGTCGGCCCGTTCGTAGACGACCACGGTGTGGCCGGCGCGAGTGAGCTGCTGAGCGGCCGCCAGTCCCGCCGGACCGGATCCGATCACCGCCACGGTGTGACCGGTGTGCCATTCCGGCGATACGGGAGTGATGCGGCGGTCCGCCCAGCCCCGATCGGCGATCGACACCTCCACGCTCTTGATGGTGACCGGCGGAATCGAGATGCCGACCACACAGGCCGTCTCACAGGGCGCCGGGCACAGCCGGCCGGTGAACTCGGGAAAGTTGTTGGTGGCGTGCAGCCGGTCCAGAGCAACGTCCCACTGGTCCTTGGAGACCAGGTCGTTCCATTCCGGGATCAGGTTGCCCAGCGGGCAGCCGTTGTGACAGAACGGAATGCCGCAGTCCATGCAGCGTGATGCTTGGGTCTGGATGATCGGCAACAGCGCCTTGCCCGGACCGCCTGGATAGACCTCTTTCCAGTCCTGCAACCGTTCCTCGACGGGACGGCGGGTTGCCTCCTGGCGGTCGTGCTTGAGAAATCCGCGCGGATCAGCCATGTGCTGCCTCCATCATGAGTCGGGTGGTCGCATCGGTGTCCAGACCGTTGGTTTCGGCCTGGCGGCGGGCATTCATCACTCGGGCCCAGTCCCTGGGGACCAAGGCGGAGAACCGGGCAGCCACCTCGGCGGCGCGGTCGAACTGGGCCAGCAGTGCTGCCGCAACGCTGGAGTCGGTGTGGCTGAGGTGCTGCTCCAGCAGCGTACGAATCCGCTCCAGTTCGGCTTCGTCGACCGGTCGCAGATCGGCCAGGTCGGTCACGATCTGGGCCGGGTCGGCATCAAGCAGGTACGCGATGCCACCGGACATGCCGGCACCGAAGTTGCGTCCGGTCGGGCCCAGGATCAACACCTCTCCGCCGGTCATGTACTCGCAGCCGTGATCCCCGACGCCCTCCACGACCGCCTGCGCGCCGGAGTTGCGTACGCAGAACCGTTCGCCGACCTGACCGCGAAGGAAGAGCTGGCCGGCGGTGGCGCCGTAGCCGATCACGTTGCCCGCGATGATCTGCTGCTCGGCCTCGAATCGGGACTCCGGCGCTGGCCGGACCACGATCCGACCGCCCGACAGCCCCTTGCCGACGTAGTCGTTGGAGTCACCGACGAGCCGCAGCGTGATGCCGCGGGGCAGGAAGGCACCGAAGCTCTGCCCGCCGGTGCCGGTCAGGGTCAGGTCGATGGTGCCGTCCGGCAGCCCGGGGCCGCCGCTGGCCATGGTGACGTGGTGTCCCAGCAGGGTGCCGACGCTGCGATGGATGTTGCGCACGCTGCTCTGGTAGGTCACCGCCAGGCCGTCCGTGAGCGCGGGTTCGCAGGCGCGAATGAGTTCTTGGTCCAGGGCCTGGTCCAGGCCGTGATCCTGTTCGGTGGTGCGCACCAGCGGCGCGGCCACCTCGGGGACGTGCAGCAGCGGTGCCAGGTCCAGCCCCTGAGCCTTCCAGTGCTCCACTGCCTCGTTGATCTGCAACACCTCTGCGTGACCGATCGCCTCCTGCAGACTGCGGAAGCCCAGCTCGGCGAGCAGCTCGCGTACCTCCTCGGCGATGAACTCGAAGAAGTTCACGACAAACTCGGCCTTGCCGCTGAAGCGTTCCCGTAGCTCCGGATTCTGGGTGGCGACGCCGACCGGGCACGTGTCCAAGTGACACACCCTCATCATCACGCAGCCCGACACGATCAGCGGCGCAGTGGCGAAGCCGTACTCCTCTGCCCCGAGCAGGGCACCGATGATGACATCGCGACCGGTCTTGAGCTGGCCGTCGACCTGCACCACGATTCGGTCCCGCAGACCGTTCAGCCGCAGCGTCTGCTGCGCCTCGGCCAGCCCGACCTCCCAGGGACCGCCGGCATGCTTCAGCGAGGTCAGCGGCGCCGCGCCGGTGCCACCGTCGTGGCCGGAGATCAGCACCACATCTGCCTTGGCCTTACTCACCCCGGCCGCCACAGTGCCGACCCCGGCCTCCGACACCAGCTTGACGTGGACCCGAGCCGTTGGATTGGCGTTCTTCAGGTCGTGGATCAGCTGCTTGAGGTCCTCGATGGAGTAGATGTCGTGGTGTGGTGGTGGCGAGATCAATCCCACCCCGGGCGTGGAATGCCGGGTCCTGGCCACCCACGGATAGACCTTCGGGCCGGGCAGCTGACCGCCCTCACCGGGCTTGGCGCCCTGAGCCATCTTGATCTGCAGGTCATCGGCATTGCTGAGGTATTCCGAGGTGACGCCGAAGCGGCCGCTGGCGACCTGCTTGATGGAGCTGCGCAGCTCGGGGTCGTGGAGACGCTCCGGGTCCTCACCGCCCTCACCGGTGTTGGACTTGCCGCCCAGCCGGTTCATGGCGATCGCCAGGGTCTGGTGCGCCTCGGCCGAGATGGAGCCATAGCTCATGGCGCCGGTGGAGAATCGCTTGACGATCTCCCTGACGGGCTCCACCTCCGCCAGCGGGACGCTGGGTCGGTCGCTGGCGAAGGCGAACAGGCCACGCAGCGTACTGAGCTGCTTGGCGTGCGCGTTGACCCGTTCGGTGTATTTCTTGAAGATGTCGTAACGCCCGGTCCGGGTGGCGTGCTGCAGCCGGAAGACGGTCTCCGGGTCGAACAGGTGGGTGGGTCCCTCCCGACGCCACTGGTATTCACCGCCGACCTGCAACTCTCGCTTCACCGGCACGCCGTCGCTGGGGTACGCCTCGGCGTGCCGGGCCGCGACGTCGGCGGCGATCTCCGCCAGCCCAATCCCCTCGATCCGCGAGGCGGTGCCGGCGAAATAGGCCTCGACGAGCTCACTGGACAGGCCGACGGCCTCGAAGATCTGGGCACCGGTGTAGGACTGCAGGGTCGAGACGCCCATCTTGCTCATCACCTTCAGTACGCCCTTGCCCAAGCCGTACCGGAGGTTCTGCACCGCCCGCTCCCGGCCGACGGTGACGTACTGCTCGCGCAGCGACATGTCCTCGGCGGACTCGAACATCAGGTAGGGGTTCACCGCGGCCGCGCCGTAGCCGAGCAGCAGCGCGACGTGGTGCACCTCGCGTACGTCACCGGCCTCGACGATCAGTCCGACCTTGGTGCGGGTCTTGCGCTGCACCAGGTGCTGATGCAGCGCGGCCGTCAGCAGCAACGAGGGCACCGGCGCCTCGTCAGCATTGGAATGCCGATCCGACAACACCAACACCGACACACCGCGGTCGATGGCGTCGTCGGCCTCGGCAGCAAGCTCGGCCAGCGCGCTGCGAAGCCCGTCGGCTCCCTCACTGACCCGATAGCGGCCGCGCAGCACGTGGCTGGCCGGTACGCCGTCCTGGTGCAGGTGCACCAACTTGGCCAGCTGATCGGAGTCCAGGATCGGATGCTCGATGAGGATCTGACGACAGGACTCAGCCGTCGGCGCCAGCAGGTTGGACTCGGGGCCGAGCCGGTTGGTCAGCGATGTGACCAGATCCTCCCGGATGGCGTCCAGCGGCGGGTTGGTGACCTGGGCAAACAGCTGGGTGAAGTAGTCGAACAGCAGCCGTGGCCGGTCGCTGATCGCCGCGATCGGGGTGTCCGAGCCCATCGATCCGATCGCTTCGGCTCCGGTGTTGGCCATCGGCGCGATCAGCAGCCGCAGCTCCTCCTCGGTGTAGCCGAAGACCTGCTGGCGGCGCGTCACCGAGGCATGGGAGTGGATGGTGTGCTGCCGGGTCGGCAGGTCGTTGATGCTGACGCTGCCCTCCGCGAGCCACTCCCCGTAGGGATGCTCGGCGGCCAGTTCGTCCTTGATCTCCTCGTCATTGACCAGCCGGTGCTGCTCCAGGTCCACCAGGAACATCCGACCCGGCTGCAGCCGGCCCTTGCGGGTGATGGTGGCCGGATCCAGGTCGAGGACGCCGGCCTCGGACGCAAAGACGACCAGCCCGTCCTCACACACCCAGTAGCGGCCCGGCCGCAAGCCGTTGCGGTCCAGGGTGGCGCCGATCAGGCTGCCGTCGGTGAAGGTGACCGCCGCAGGCCCGTCCCAAGCCTCCATCAGGGCGGCGTGGTAGGCGTAGAAGTCGCGCCGCTTCTGGTCCATGGTGGCGTGGTTCTGCCACGCCTCCGGAATCATCATCAGCACCGCGTGGGGCAGGCTGCGCCCACCCAGGTGCAGCAACTCCAGCACCTCGTCGAAGGAGGAGGAGTCGGAGGCGCCGGGCGTACAGATCGGAAACAGTCGCTCCAGGTCACCGGGGATCAGGTCGCTGGCCAGCAGGATCTCGCGGGCGCGCATCCAGTTCCGGTTGCCTCGCACCGTGTTGATCTCGCCGTTGTGCGCCATCAGCCGCAGCGGCTGTGCCAGCTCCCAGCTCGGGAAGGTGTTGGTGGAAAAGCGGGAATGCACCAACGCCAACGCGCTGGCCATCCGTTCGTCGGCCAACTCCGGGAAGAGTTCGCCGAGTTGATCGGTGGTGAGCATGCCCTTGTAGACCAGGGTGCGGCTGGACAGCGAGGCGAAGTAGACGCCTGCTTCGCGCTGGGCCAGCCGCCGCAAACAGAAAAGCCTCCGCTCGAGCACCATGTCGGTGGCGCCGTCGGAGGCCTGGACGATCAACTGTTCGAATCGCGGCATACTTCGCAGGGAAACCGGACTCAGCGACGCCGAGTTGGTCTCCAGGACTCGCCAACCAAGGACCTCCAGCCCTTCGCGACGCGCCAACCACGCCAGCTGGGCGCGAGCATCAGCGGCCAGCGTCTCGTCGACGGGCAGGAAGGCAAGACCGACGCCGTAGCCGCCCGGAGCGGGCAGCTCGACGTCGCTGACGGCACGCAGGAAGGCGTCGGGCAGTTGAATCAGAATGCCGGCGCCGTCGCCGGCAGCCGCATCGGCACCGGTGGCACCACGGTGATCGAGATTGCGCAGCGCCTGCAGGCCCTTCGCGACGATCTCGTGTGAGGGCTCCCCACTCAGTTGGGCCACGAACGCGACACCGCAGGCGTCATGTTCGAATGCAGGGTCATACAAGCCTTGGGCAGCTGGGCCACCACCTTGAGGGGTCCACTCAACCATCGCGATCTCCGCTCTGCAGGAGGCCGACGGGACTTCCGTGCGGCCGGGGTACGCCACCGACTCACAGCTCCGAGGGCGGAGGTGCAGTTCGTACGCAATCAGCGCACGTCGGAGGCGACGCGGTCAGTGCCGGCCTGCTGCCTGGACCACAAGTGGGAGCGGTTGAGCCACCAAGCTCCTGCGGCGGACAGCAGCCACACCGCCGCCAAGCAGGCCCAAGCATAAAGCACACCTGCCTCCTCGTTGAGGATCAGGACAAGTTGCAGATTCATCACGAATCCCGCCGAGGTCGCCACGACGAGCTGTCCCCCCTTCAAACGGTCGATCCAGACGGCCGCCAGGGCCGCGTACGCCAGATGGTGGACGATCGCGAGAGTCAACACCACCGGTGCGAACGTCCAAATTTTGGGATTGGCAGCTGCTGTGACCAGCCCGGTGATGCCTGCGGCGGCCAGCAGCGGCAGTCGGGTCCGCAACGTCGGGTGCAGCACGCTGCGTAGTCCCAACTCTGTGAACAAGGTCCCGAACGCCACCCCGAGGATCGTCAGGGGCCACGGCAGTTGGCCGAAGTTGACCACCGGCATCGGTCGGGCGTCGGCCCGGTAGAGCTGCACCAGCACCATCCAGCACAGCGCAATCGAGCCGATGGCGACCAGTGCTCGGCCCACCACGACCCAGGAGAACCGGCGGCCGATCCGCAGCCGGGTGCCTCGCAGTGGCAGCGCCGCCACTGCGCCGAGGGTGGGTGCCAACCAGCTGAGCCGGATGCCGGCGGCGGTCAGCGGTTCGGCCCAGGTCTGCTGGACCAGGTTGAGACCCCAGGCAGCCGCGACCGTGACCAACGCGAACGCGGCCACGCTCGTCGCCAGGTCGGCGCGGCTGGGCTGGTCCGGTGATGCTGGGGGCATGGTCACCTGTCGGGTCAGTCGGGCAGGGTGGATGGGGCTCGCTAGATCCTAGCGGGGCCGTACTGCGCCGCCGAGGGCCTGCTGGCCGTCAGGGCTGGCTGGTCAGCACCGTCAGGTCCGCGGCAATGGCGGTGGCGTCGTGGTCGGGCAGCCACACCACGCGCGCCGATCGGTCGGGGCCGAAGCCGACGATCTGGGGTGAATAGGCGTACTTCTCGCGGCTGTCGGACTCGTTCTTGCGGATGTCGACGCCCATCGCGCGGGCGACCTCCTTGACCTTGCTGCCCGAGCCGTGCAAGCCGATCCAATCGGAGTCGTAATGGCCCAGGCATTCGCGCAGTTCGGGTCCGGAGTCGTCGTCATCGATGCTGATGAACACGACCTCGACCTTGGCCCTCTGCCCCGCGTCGAGCTCGGCCAGGGCGTCAGCAAGCCGCTTCAGGCTGGTCGGGGTCAGTCCGGGTGAGTCGCAGTAGCCGAAGGTCACCACCACGATCGGCGCAGTGGCGGTGGAGCGCAGGTTGAACGAGTGGCCACGGGTGTCCTTGAGTGCCATGTCCGGCAGCCGATAGCCGGCCGGCGCCTCCATGCCGACCCAGCTCGGCCGCGGCTGCGCGGAGCTTTCCGCGCTCGGGCGGTGGGCCGAACAGCCCATCAGACAGGCGAGCACCACGACCATCACCGCCAGCGTGCGCACCACCATCACCGTCCCTCGTCCGTGTCCCGGGCCTCCGCCGGTCGGACCGGGGTCGCCGTCAGCCGCGGCGTACTCCCGCGGCGAGATCGCTGACAACCGTACGCAAACCGGTCAAGTCCTCCGGGCGGCCGGCATCCTCGGCCGCTTGTTGGGCTGCGATGAGCGCCGACCCGACAATCACCGCGTCGGCGAAGCCGGCCACGTGGGCAGCCTGGTTGCCGTTGGACACGCCCAACCCGACACCGACCAGGCGGTTGGGTGCCAGCCCGCGGATCCGACCCACCAATTCCGGGGCCGCGTCGGAGTTGGCGTCGCGGGCGCCGGTGACACCCATGACGGCGGTGGCGTACAGCCACCCTGAGCCGGCCAGGCCGGTCGCGCTGATGCGGGCATCTGTCGAGGACGGTGCCACGAGGAAGATCCGGTCCAGGCCGTGGCGTTCGGAGGCCTCGATCCATTCCTCGGCCTCATCGGGGGTCAGGTCCGGTGTGATCACCCCGGCGCCGCCGGCGTTGGCGAAGTCACGGGCGAAGGCGTCCACACCGTAGCGATCGACCAGATTCCAGTACGTCATCACGGTGGGGGTGGCGCCTGCCTCGGCGACAGCGCTGGCCGCAGCAAACACGTCCCGCACCCGGGCGCCCCGCTCCAGGGCGGTGGTGGCGGCGCGCTGGATGCGTAGGCCGTCCATCATCGGATCCGAGTAGGGCAGGCCGATCTCGACCAGGTCGACGCCCGGCCCCTCCCCCGGGTCCACCAACGCTCGCATCGCCTCGATGGAGCCCGGCACCGTGGGATAGCCCAGCGTCAGGTAGCCGACCAGTGCGGCCCGGCCCTCCTCGCGGGCGGCCCTGATGGTGGCTCCGCTGCGGCCGTCACCGGCCGGTGTCGTCTCACTCACAGCCCGCCCCTGCTTCCGTCAACCTCGCCCGACAGCCCAAACCACGACATGGCCGTCGACACGTCCTTGTCGCCGCGCCCGGACAGGCACACCAGGATGGTGGGCTGTTCGTCGGGCCGTTCGGTCGCCCAGCGCCGGCCCAGCCGCAGGGCGCCGGCGACGGCATGGGCCGACTCGATGGCCGGCATGATGCCTTCGGTCCGCGCGCACAGCCGCAGTGCTTCCATCGCCTCGGCATCGGTGACCGGCTCGTAGACCGCCCGCCGGCGGTCCGCCAGCCAGGCATGTTCGGGACCGACACCGGGATAGTCCAGGCCGGCCGAGATCGAATGCGACTCGATGGTCTGGCCGTCCTCATCCATCAGGATGTAAGTGCGGGTGCCGTGCAGCACGCCGACCTCACCGCCGGTGATGGAGGCGGCATGCTTGCCCGTCTCGACCCCGTCACCGCCGGCCTCGAAGCCGTAGAGCTGCACCGAGGCGTCATCGATGAAATGGGCAAAGGCGCCCATGGCGTTGGAGCCGCCGCCGACACAGGCCGCGACCGCATCCGGCAGCCCGCCGTGTTCGTCGAGCAGCTGCTGGCGAGCTTCCTCGGAGATGATCGACTGGAAGTGCCGCACCAGCGCCGGGAAGGGATGCGGGCCCGACACCGTGCCGATCAGGTAGTGGGTGGTGTCGACGGTGCTGACCCAGTCGCGCATGGCCTCGTTCATTGCGTCCTTGAGGGTGCGGCTGCCCGCGTCGACCGCGATCACCTCGGCGCCCAACAGCTGCATCCGGGCCACGTTGAGAGCCTGCCGGTCGGTGTCGACGCGGCCCATGTAGACCCGGCACTCCAGCCCGAACAGCGCCGCCGCTGTCGCGGTTGCGACGCCGTGCTGGCCCGCTCCGGTCTCGGCGATGACGCGGGTCTTGCCCATCCGACGGGTCAGCAGCGCCTGACCGAGCACGTTGTTGATCTTGTGCGACCCGGTGTGGTTGAGGTCCTCGCGCTTGAGCAGGATCCGCGCGTTGCCGGCGTGTTCGGACAGCCGCTTCGCCTCCGTGATCGGCGAGGGTCGACCGACGTAGTTGCGGTGCAAGTCGGCCAACTCAGCAGCGAAGGACTCATCGGTGCGCGAGGCCTCGAAGGCTTCGGTCAGCTCGTCCAGCGCGGCGTACAGCGCCTCCGGGACGTAGCGCCCACCGAATCGGTCGTAGTGACCCGCCGCGTCGGGCAGCTGGGATGAGGTCATTCAGTCCTCCAGGAAGGTACGCAGTACCTGGGCCGGGTCGTCCCCGGTCACCAGCGCCTGCCCCACCAGGACCACATCGGCGCCGTGGTGGTGAGCGTTGTGGACATCGGCTGCGGACAGCAGCCCGGATTCGGCGACCTTCACCGCGTCGTTGCGCACCAGCGGCGCGAGGCGGGCGAAGGTGTCGCGGTCCACGTCAAGAGTCTTGAGATTGCGGTTGTTGACGCCGATGATCGCGGCCCCGGCATCGTTGGCCCGGGCGACCTCGTCCTCGGTGTGCACCTCGACCAGGGCTCGCATGCCGAGCTCGCCGGCCAGCGTCTGCAGGTCGACGAGCTGCTGCTGCTCCAGGGCGGCCACGATCAGCAGGACCAGGTCGGCACCGGCGGCGCGGGCCTCCCAGACCTGGTAGGGGTCGCAGATGAAGTCCTTGCGCAGCACCGGGATGTCCACGGCGGCGCGGACTGCGACCAGGTCGTTGAGGGAGCCGCGGAAACGGGAGTGCTCAGTCAGCACCGAAATCGCGGTCGCGCCACCCTCGGCATAGGTGCGTGCCAGCGACGCCGGATCCGGGATTGCCGCCAGGTCGCCGTGGCTGGGGCTGGCCCGCTTCACCTCGGCAATGACCGACAGCCCCTGGGACTGGAAGGCGGGCAGCACGTCAATCGGGCGCGGCGCGGACGCCGCGAGTTCCTCGACCCGGGCCTGCGGGATCTGGTCCTGCCGCTGGACCATGTCGGCCAGCGAGGAGGCCACCAGGTCGGCCAGCACGTCGGGGATCGGCTCGGCGACCGGGGCGGTGCCGGTGTCACGGATGTCGCTCATGCCGGCGCTCACTTCTGGCCGTAGCCGAGCTCACGCAGCACGATCGCTGCGATCAGGGACAGCACCACGATGACCGCGGAGATGCCCACCAGCAGCCAGTTGACGCCGCCGGGGAGGAGGAAGGCGATGGATCCGATGAGGAAGGCGATGGTCACCGGGATGGTCCCGGCCCAGGCCGCGGGGCTGCGCCCATGGTGGTAGTCACGCGGGGTGCGCTGGTCGCCCGACTTGCTCACGTCTTCACTCACTTCTGCTCCGTTTCATCCAACTGACGGCATGACAGACCGCCCGTCACGGGGTCGATGGCCCCAGACTAGTGCTTGTGCCCCGGGAATGGGCTACTCGGCGCGACGGTCCTCGGCGTCGGCCCCATGATCCGGGGTCGCTGGCTCAGCGCCCGGCTCCGATTCCTCCGGCTGGTCGTCGTCGACGGTCGGGTCCTGGCCCTCGTCGAGACTGCGCCAAAGGTCCAGCGAGGGCTCCTCGGCAGCACGCGCTCCTCCGGTGGAATCGGCCGAGCTGTCGGAATCGCCGGTCTCGAAGCGGCGGCTGGCCGAGGGCCAGCGCAACGACCAATACGCCAGCGCAGCGCCAGCCAGCGACACCACACCGCCGCAGGCCAGATGCAGCCACGGCCACGGCGCGCGTACCAGCGTGTACTCAGTCGCCAGCGACACCTGCCGCAGTTCGGTGAGCACTTCGAGTTCGGACGGCAGTGGCTCGGCCAGCACGGCGGCCACCATGCCGATGCCGAGCAACACCATCACGACGCCGAGGATGCGGCGCCCCATCCCGTGCAGCAGCCAGCCGAGCACGCTGCCGGCGAGCACTGCGAGGGCCAACCCGCGGCCCAGCACCGCGGCCCCGGCGACCGTCACCTCCGGTGACTGCTCGGCCTGCACCGACCACCAGTCCGGCGCGGCGGCGGCGAGACCTCCGATTGCCGCCGCCATCAGCACCAGCCCGACCAGCGAGCGCGACACCGATGGCGTCGCGCTCGTGGGATGCGTCGCGCTCGTGGGATGGTCGGATCCGCTCACGAGGACCACTGCTCGGCCAGCCCGATCGCCCGGACCACCGCCTTGGCCTTGTTGACCGTCTCGGTGTCTTCGGCGACCGGATCCGAGTCGGCCACCACTCCGCCGCCGGCCTGGATGATGGCCCTGCCGTCCTTGATCACGGCGGTGCGGATGGCGATGGCCATGTCGGCGTTGCCAGCGAGGTCGAAGTAGCCCACCACGCCGCCGTAGAGGCCGCGCCGGGTCGACTCCACCCGTTCGATGATCTCCATCGCCCGCACCTTCGGTGCGCCCGACAGCGTTCCGGCCGGGAAGCAGGCACGAACCGCGCCGAGCGGGGTCTGCCCGTCGGCGAGTTCGCCGGTCACCGTGGACTCCAGGTGCATCACGTGGCTGTAGCGGCGTACCTGCATGAATTCTGTGACCGCAACGGTGCCGGGTTTGCTGACCCGGCCGACATCGTTGCGGCCCAGGTCCACCAGCATCAGGTGCTCGGCGCGTTCCTTCGGGTCGGCGAGCAGGTCGGCCTCATGGGCGGCGTCCTGAGTGGGGTCCTCCGACCGGGGCCGGGTGCCCGCGATCGGGTGGGTGGTGACCCTGCCACCGGACACCGTCACCAAGGCCTCCGGGCTGGAGCCGACCACCGCGAAGTCCTCGTACTGGTAGAGGTACATGTACGGGCTGGGGTTGGCGTGGCGTAGTTGCCGATAGATCGCCAGCGGGCTGGCGGCGGTCTCGATTTCGAAGCGTTGGCTCGGGACCACCTGGAAGATCTCGCCGGCCCTGATCTCCTCGACGGCGTCACGCACGATCTGCTGATAGTCCTCGCTCGAGGTGCGACGCACCACCTCACCGGGGGTCCGGCTCGGGTCGTGGTGTTCGCCCCACGGTCGGCGCGGCTCATCCAGCCGGGCGCGCAGCTTCTCGACCCGGGCGACCGCATCGGCGTACGCCTCCTCGACCCGGTCGGCGGAACCGTCGAGGTTGATCGCGTTGGCAACCAGGTGCAGGCGGCCGGTGTGGTGGTCATACACCGCGATGTCGCCGACCAAGGCAAAGTTCAGCTCCGGGATGCCGAGCTCGTCGGGGTTGCTGTCGCCGATGTTCTCCCAGCGGCGGACCACGTCATAGCTGAGGTAGCCGACCAGTCCGCTCACCAGGGGCGGCAGTTCGTCGGCGCGTTCGGTGTGCAGGGCGGCCAGGGTCTCCTCCAGCACCTGCAGCGGGTCACCAGTCTCGGGCAACCCCTCGGGGCGCTGCCCCCGCCAGACTGCGGCCCCATCTCGGGCGGTCAGGGTGGCGACGTTGGAGATGCCGATGAAGGAATAGCGCGACCACACGCCGGCCTCCACCGATTCCAGCAGGAAGCTGTCCGCCGCGGCACCGGTGAGGTGGTCGTAGAGCCCGACCGGGGTCCAGTCGTCCGCCATCACCGTGGTCCACACCGGAATCACACGTTGGTGGTCGGCCTGGGACACGAAGTCGGCCAGGCTCGGCTGGAGGTCCATCGGTGGCATTCCTCTCGGGTGGGGCTGATGTCGGGTGGTGACGTCGTGGTGGTTCGCGCTGACCTCAGGGCGTATCCGGGGTCAGGCGTACGCCGACCTCGAAGCAGGAGTGCGCCCCGGTGTGGCAGGCGGGCCCGGTCTGGTCGACGCTCAGCAGGATCGCGTCGCCGTCGCAGTCGAGCTGGATCAAACGGACTCGCTGGTGATGCCCGGAGGTGGCGCCCTTCACCCAGTACTCCTGCCGGCTGCGCGACCAATAGGTGGCCCGGCCGGTGGCGAGCGTACGCCGCAGCGCCTCGGCATCCATCCAGGCCAACATCAGCACGGTGCCGGTGTCGGCCTCCTGGGCGATGACCGGGAGCAGGCCGTTGTCGGGCCAGGGCAGCCCCGACACGTCGAAGCTCTTGCGCACGATGGGGGCCTGCTCCGACTCGGTCACGACAGCTTCTCGAGGATCAGTTCGCGTACCCGTCCGGCGTCGGCCTGACCCTTCATCTGCTTCATCACCGCACCGATGAGGGCACCCGCGGCCTGGACCTTGCCGCCGCGGATCTTGTCGGCGACATCAGGGTTGGCGGCGATCGCCTCGTCGACGGCGGCCGACAGCGCACCGTCGTCGGACACCACCGCGAGCCCGCGGGCCGCGACGACGGCCTCGGGGTCACCCTCGCCGGCCAACACGCCGTCGATGACCTGACGGGCGATCTTGTCGTTGAGGGTGCCGGCGTCGACCAGCCGCTGCAGCTGGGCGACCTGGGCCGGGGTCATCCCGACGGCCTCCAGTTCCACGCCGGCCTCGTTGGCCCGGCGCGCCAGCTCACTCATCCACCACTTGCGGGCCGACTGCGGGCTGGCGCCCTGCTCGACGGTCGCCTCGATGACATTGGTCGCCCCCGACGCGATCACGTCGCGCATCTCGAGGTCGGAGAACTGCCACTGCTCCACCAGCCGCTTCATGCGCTCGGCCGGCGGCTCGGGCAGCGTGCCGCGAAGCTCCTCGACCCATTCCCGCGACGGCGCCACCGGCACCAGATCGGGTTCGGGGAAATAGCGGTAGTCCTCGGCGGTCTCCTTGGAACGACCGGGGCTGGTGGTGCCCGAGTCCTCCTGCCAGTGGCGCGTCTCCTGGCGGATGCTGCCACCGGCGGTCAGCACCGCTGCCTGCCGACAGATCTCGAAGCGGACCGCCCGCTCGATGCTGCGCAGCGAGTTGACGTTCTTGGTCTCGGTGCGGGTGCCCAGCGGGTCGGACGGCGTACGTCGCAGCGACAGGTTGGCGTCGCAGCGCAGGTTGCCCTGCTCCATCTTGGCCTCGGACACGTCCAGGGCACGCATCAGGTCACGCAGCTGCTGCACGTACGCCCGTGCCACGGCCGGTGCCTTCTCCCGGGTCGCCTCGATGGGCTTGGTGACGATCTCCACCAAGGGGACGCCGGAGCGGTTGTAGTCCAGCAGCGAATAGGCCGCGCCGTGGATGCGTCCGGTGGCGCCACCAACGTGGAGGGACTTGCCGGTGTCCTCCTCCATGTGGGCGCGCTCGATCTCGATCCGGTAGGTCTCGCCGTCGACCTCGACGTCCATCCAGCCGTCGAAGGCGATCGGCTCGTCGTACTGGGAGATCTGGTAGTCCTTGGGCATGTCCGGATAGAAGTAGTTCTTCCGGGCAAACCGGCACCACTCGGCGATCTCACAGTTGAGCGCGAGGCCGATCCGGATGGCCGACTCGATGGCCTTGCCGTTGACCGCCGGCATCGAGCCGGGCAGGCCGAGGCAGACCGGGCAGACCTGGGTGTTGGGTTCGGCGCCGAAGGTGGTGGAGCAGCCGCAGAACATCTTGGAGCGGGTGCCGAGCTCCACGTGCACCTCAAGTCCCATCACGGGGTCGAAGTTGGCCAGCGCCTCGTCGTACTCCATCACATCGATGCTCACTTGGACGCTCCCTTCGCGGCGAGGCTGCCGGCCAGCGCCGGTGCCTGGTCGAGCAGGGCGCCGCCCCACTCCTGGGTGAGTTCCCGCTCCAACGCTGCGCCGACCCGGTAGAGCCGGTCGTCGGCCATCGGCGGCGCCATGACGTGGAAGCCCACGGGCATACCGTCGTCACTGGACAGGCCGCCGGGGAAGGACGCCGAGGCGTTCCCGGCAAGGTTGGAGGGGATGGTGCACAGGTCGTTCTTGTACATCGCGAGCGGATCGTTGACCCGCTCCCCCAGCTTGAAGGCGGTGGTGGGCGTGGTCGGCGAGACCAGCACGTCGGCCTGGCTGAAGGCCTGCTCGAAGTCGCGGCTGATGAGCGTACGCACCTTCTGGGCCGAGCCGTAGTAGGCGTCGTAGTAGCCCGCGGACAGGGCGTGGGTGCCGATGATGATGCGGCGCTTGACCTCGTCGCCGAAGCCGGCGCCGCGGGTGAGTCGCATCACGTCCTCGGTGGAGTTGAGGCCGTCGTCGCCGACCCGCAGGCCGAATCGCATCGCATCGAACTTCGCCAGGTTGGAGGAGGCCTCCGAAGGCAGGATCAGATAGTAGGCGGCCAGGCCGTAGTCGAACGTCGGGCAGGAGACCTCGACGATCTCGGCCCCGAGCTTCTCCAGCAGGGCCACGTTGCGCTGGAAGTTCTCCTCGACGCCGGGGGCGTACCCCTCACCGCCGAGCTCGCGCACCACGCCGACCTTCATGCCGGACACGTCACCCTCGCGGGCTGCGGCGACCACGTCGGGCACCGGCGCATCGATGGAGGTCGAGTCGCGCGGGTCGTGGCCGGCAATGACCTCATGCAGCAGGGCGGCATCGAGCACCGTACGCGCGCACGGCCCCGCCTGGTCCAGGCTGGAGGCCAGCGCCACCAGGCCGTAGCGGGAGACGCCGCCGTAGGTCGGCTTCACGCCGACGGTGGCGGTGACGGCTGCGGGCTGGCGGATCGAACCGCCGGTGTCGGTGCCGATCGCCAGCGGCGCCTCGAAGGCGGCCAGGGCTGCGGCCGAGCCGCCGCCGGAGCCGCCGGGGATCCGGTCCAGGTCCCACGGATTGTGGGTGGGGCCGTAGGCGGAGTTCTCGGTGGAGGAGCCCATCGCGAACTCGTCCATGTTGGTCTTGCCGAGGATGATCACGCCGGCATCGATGAGCCGACGGGTGACGGTCGCGTCGAAGGGCGGGTGCCACCCCTCCAGCATCTTCGAGCCACAGGTGGTCGGCGCGCCCTGCTGGGTGAGCACGTCCTTGAGGGCCAGCGGTACGCCGGCCAGGGCGCCCAAGCTCTCCCCTGCGGCGCGGCGGTCGTCGACGGACTTCGCGGCGGCCAGCGCGCGTTCGCCGTCGACGTGCAGGAAGGCATGCACCTGCTCGTCCACGGCCGCGATCTGGTCCAGGTGGGCCTGGGTGATCTCGACGCTGGTCAGGTCGCCAGCAGCCATCGCCTCGGCCAGTCCGGCGGCGGTGCTGCGCAGGATCTCGCTGCTCATGCTTCCTCCCCGAGGATCCGCGGCACTCGGAAGCGGTCCATCTCGGCCGACGGCGCCTGATCCAGGGCCTGCTCGGCGGTGAGGGAGGGCTGCACCTCGTCGTCCCGGAAGACGTTGGTCAGCGGCATCGGATGGGAGGTCGGCGGCACGTCCTCACCAGCCACCTCCTGCACCCGCGACACCGATTCCAGGATCTGGTCCAGCTGGGGGGCGAGTCGTTCCTGTTCCTCGGCTGTCAGCTCGATCCGGGCCAGATCGCCCAGTCGAGCCACGTCCTGTGCGCTCAGCGCCACGCCGCTCTCCTCGTCAGAAATGTCATGCCGTTCAAACATGCCGTTCAAAAAACACAGTGCTGTGGGCGATGGCCCACCCCTGCGGCGGGCCACGCCGCAAGGTCATTGGGCAGTGTAGTGGGTTCGGAGATTCCTGATGAGGCGGCGACCAAGCAGTGCCGGCAACGCCGTCCGGCTGCCCCGACGACCGGGATCGGGATTGATTCCCGGCCGCGATTCGCGGAGACTGACAGGCGTGCTGCTCGTACGTGTCGTCGTCCCCAACCGTCCCGGATCCCTGGGTGCGGTGGCGACCGCAATGGGCTCGGTCGGTGCCGACATCCTGGCCGTGGAGATCGTCGAGCGCGACGAGGAGACAGCTCTGGATGACTTCATGGTGAGTCTGCCGACCCAGGTGCTGCCCGATGCGTTGGTGTCGGCGTGCAATGCGCTGCCCGATGTCGAGGTGCTGTGGCTGAGCCGATACCCCACCACGGCCGGGTTGCTCTCGGATCTGTCGCTGCTGGAGCAGATGGCCTCGGACCCGGAGCGGGCGCCGTGGCTGCTCACCGAGCATGCCCCGGCGGTGTTCCACTGCCATTGGGCACTGCTGGCCGATGTCGACAGCCGTGAGGTGCTGCACGCCTCTCCGATGGCCCCCGATCTGGCCGGTGACGCCTGGGACCGGCTGGGCCCCTGGCCCGCCACCGACGGCAGCGCTCGCGGCACCGCCGACGCGCTGGTGCTGCCCGAGGGCTGGCTGCCGGACTGGGGCGAGACCCTGGTCGCCCGCGCCCCGGTGAATGTGCCGGACCGCAACCTCAGCATCGTGGTCGGTCGCCAGGGCGGCCCGCCGTTCGTCGACAGCGAGTTGGTGCGGTTGCGCTACCTGGCCCGGCTGGCCTGAGCCCGGCGCGTGCCCGCGTTGGAGTGTGCCCGCGCTGGAGTGTGCCCGCGCTCGAGTGTTGCCGCGTTACAGTGTCACCGTGCCTCGCCTCACCTCGCAGCTGAACCTCAACGGCCGGACTCCGGTCCGCGTGCAGCCCAAACTGGGTGCGTGGGGACCCCGCAAGGTGCCGACCACCCGCTGGAAGAAGATTCAGCGCTGGCTGGTGGTGGTGGCCCTGGTCATCGGCGCGGTCGCCGTGTTCGCCTGGGGCTGGTACATCATCGACCAGATCATCACCATGTTTGAGCAGGCCACCGGCCAGGGCTGATCCGGCCGGCGCACCTCACTCCTCAGCGGGAGCCTCGACCAACTCGAGCGCCGCCTCCAGTCCCTGCTCCAGCAACACCTCGAAGTGTTCGGCCGCCAGCACCGGGCGGCCCAGCGCGTACGCCTTCTCCAGCTTGGAGCCGGCGCTGTCGCCTGCCACCACGATCGCGGTCTTCTTGGACACGGATCCGGACACCTTGCCGCCGCGGCTGGTGACCGCCTCGGCGGCGGAGTCGCGGGTGTGGCCGGGGATGCTGCCGGTGACCACGACGGTCACTCCGGCCAGATTCTGCTCGACTGTCTCCGCACCGGCTTCCGGTTCGGGGTCGGCCATGACGCAGCCAGCCTCCTGCCATTTGCGGACGATCTCGCGATGCCAGTCGACCTCGAACCATTCGCGGATGGCCTTGGCCATCGTGGGTCCGATGCCGTCGACGGCCAGCAGGTCCTCCTCGCTGGCGGCCTGCAACTTGTCGATGGAGCCGAAGGCGGCCGCCACATCGGGGGCGACGCCCTTGCCGACGTGCCGGATCGACAGCGCTGTCAGAAACTTGGCGAACGGCCGCGTCTTGGCCTGATCCAGGTTGGCGATCAACCGGTGGGCGTTGCTGGTCAGTTCGCCGTCGTCGCGGGTGAAGAAGGGTGAGCGGCCCAGGTCCTCGGCCGTCAGCGCAAACAGGTCACCCTCGTCGGTGATGAGTCCGGCCGACACCAGCGCATCTGCGGCCTGTTCGCCGAGCACCTCGATGTCGAGTGCGGCCCGGGAGGCGAGGTGGAAGAGGCGTTCCCTCAGCTGGGCGGGGCAGCTTTGCTGGTTGGGGCAGCGGATGTCGACGTCGCCCTCCTTGGCCGGCGCCAGGGTGGTGCCGCAGGCCGGGCACTCGGTCGGCATCACGAATTCTCGCTCGCTGCCGTCACGAAGGTCGGCGACCGGGCCGAGCACCTCGGGGATGACGTCGCCGGCCTTGCGCAGCACCACGGTGTCGCCGATCAGGACGCCCTTGCGGCGTACCTCGTTGCTGTTGTGCAGGGTTGCCATCTCCACCGTCGAGCCGGCCACCTTGACCGGCTCCATGACGGCGTAGGGGGTGACCCGGCCGGTGCGGCCCACGTTGACCCGGATGTCGAGCAGCTTGGTGGTGACCTCTTCGGGCGGGTACTTGTAGGCGATGGCCCAGCGTGGCGCCCGGGTGGTGTAGCCGAGCCGCTCCTGGTCGGTGAAGGCGTTGACCTTGACGACCACCCCGTCGATCTCGTGTCGGTAGGCGTGGCGGCGGTCCTGGACCTCTTCGATGAAGGCCCACACCTCATCGGGGGTACGGCACAGCCGGCGGTCGCTGCTGGTGGGGATCCCCCACTCCTCCAGCTTGGCAAAGGCCTCCGACAGCGAGGTGAATTCGACTCCCTCGACGACGCCGAGGCCGTGGCTGATGAAGTCGAGCGGCCGGGTGGCCGTGACCCGTGGATCCTTCTGGCGCAGCGATCCGGCAGCCGAGTTGCGGGGATTGGCGAACGGCGTCTTGCCCGCCTCGACCAGGCTGGCGTTGAGGTCGGCGAACTCGGCGACCCCGAGGAAGACCTCGCCGCGCACCTCGAGCAGGTCGGGCACGTCCTCGCCGGTCAGGTGCTGCGGGATCGAGGAGATGGTCCGAACGTTCGCGGTGACGTCCTCGCCGGTGCGGCCATCGCCACGGGTGGCGGCGCCGGTCAGCCGGCCGTTGCGATACACCAGGTCGACCGCCAGGCCGTCGATCTTGAGCTCGCAGTCGTACGCCGGGTCGGCGGTCTCGGCCCGGACGAACCACTTGTCGAGTTCCTCGCGGCTGAACGCATTGTCCAGGCTGGTCATCGGGCGCAGGTGCTCCACCGGAGCAAAGGTCGTGCTCGGCGGCCCGCCGACCTGCTGGGTCGGCGAGTCCGGCGTGCGCAGGTCGGGGAATCGGTCCTCCAGCCCCTCCAGCTCACGCATCAGCGCGTCATATTCACCGTCGCTCACCGTCGGCGAATCGAGCACGTGATAGCGCCACCGATGGTCATCGAGGATCTGGCACAGCTCATGGTGCCGGTCCCGCGATGACGGATCCGCGGCCGGCGCCGCCTCGGCGGTGGTCGCGGGCAGATCGGCGGTGTCGGGCTCGGACTCTGCGGTCATGCAGGTCAATCTAGTGGTCGTCGGTGACAGTTTCCGATCCGTCGCGGTCGGCACTGACCCGGCCACGGATCGACGACATCACGACCACGACCGCAGCGAGGGCGCAGCTGAGCTGCACCGAGGAGTCCTGGCCACCTTCGACCAGCCAACCCAGCGGGCCGAGGAAGAACCCCTCCGGCGGAAAGACCTCTACGCGGAGGGCCGTCACGATCAGGGCGAGCGAGATAACCACGTACGCGATGGGTCGCGCCGTCCGGCGCTGGTCACGCCGTTGTCCCGGGAGCGCCCCGATCAGGCCGAGCGCCACGCATCCGAGGATCACGAGGGCCACGTTCGCCAGTGGCGCCGGCCCAGGGTCGCGGACGGAAGCGACGGCGTTGCTCAGGTCGACGACGGCGCCACCTTCAGTGGCCGAGATCTGCACAGCTATGAGCCCGCCGAAAAGAACATGGACAAGGGCGACCACGGCGCCGATCATGACATTGAGGACGATGCGCATGTGATTCCTGAAATGAGGGATTCTGAAACAGGGCAGGCTGGGGCAAGCATCTCCCTCCGCGGGCAACACTGCCCCTGGTCACAGGCTGGCACATCGTCGATTATCGGTCAATGGTGCGCCGAGGCCCCGTGCACACGTCCTCCCGTCAAGAGATAGCGTTTGGGTTCACCGGCCGCACGCAGTCATTCAGGAGACAGCCAACGCCCACGACGAGGACGACCATGACGAACACAGGTGGGGAAGATCCGCCTCGGCGTCGCGCCACCCCCGACCAAGCCTCCCCGACAGCCGTTGAGTTGACCATCGAAGAGTACGTCCAGGAAATGCGAAAGGCGGGCCGCCCCCTGCCCCAGCCCCGCGAGGACTCGGACTCCGAGCGCGAGCGCCAGCAGCAGGAACAGCACAAGCCTCCCGCTCTGCCGCCTCGGCACCGTCCCGGGCCGCTGCCACAGATCGCCGTCTCGACCATCGAACTGGTGCCGGTGGTGTTCCCGATGGCCGAAGCCGACGCCATCCGCCAGGCTCTGGACTGGCCAGTGGAAGCGCCCCTGGATGGCATGGCTGCCGACCTTCCGTTCCACCACGCCATCCTCACCGCGTGGGACGCCCAGCCACGTAACCCTGACAACCCACACCCCACCCGCCGCGTCTGTCTGCGCCGAGACCAATGGGCGTACATCCGCAGCCTGCTGAGCACCGAAACAGACTTGAACGCCGCCTTCGAGTGCATCGAACACGACGTGGCCGCCAATGACCGCCGCTCGTTCGATCGACGCTGGTACTTCCTCGTGGGCGACAAACCGATGCAGTGGTGGACCTTGCCGTGATCGACCCCTACCGAGTGATCCCCATCCATGTCACCGCCCAGTTCGCGTGGGGAGGCCTCGCCGCTCCAACCGAAGCCAGCTGGCAACACTTCCTGGAGGGCCGCGAGACGTTGCGCGGACTCACCGCACGGGTCCACGAGATTCAGGACGCGATCGCCGCGCAAGACCCACGAGCGGCTGGCGAACTCCACTCCGAGACTGATGACACGATCGTCTTGCTGGTCCTCCGACGCGACCAATGGCTCTTCCTCGTCGAACTCATCCACGGCTGGATGGAGGTCTCGCGGTGGCCAGAATGCCGGATCCCCCCGGACGAACTCGAGGAATCGGTACAGGCCGACCTTGCCAACATGGCCATCATCCGCGACGCGGTCACCGCCTCCGACCGACAGGCCCAAGCCATCGTCGAGGAGCACGCCGACAGCACGATCGAGTGGATGCTCTGAGCCGGCGCTCAGGGCAGACCGGCCTGCGCCGTACGCCCGCCCAGGTCAGCGTGACAGCAACTCGGGCAGCAGCTCCGCCGCGGCCCCGAGTCGGCGCAGCAGCTCGAGTGCCTCGGGCTCGCGCAAGCCCACCAGCCCGCAGGTCGGAGTCAGCACCAGCCGGCCACACACCTCGGGGCCGAGCTCGAGGGGACGCAGCACCGCCAGCGCCTGGTCCACCAGCCGGTCAACGCTCGGCAGCGCCTCACCACGGTCCACCGGCCCCAGGCCCAACCAGAGCCCCTCGCCGCGGGCACCGTCGCTGTGCAGCGCCGCGCTCAGGTGTTCGCCGACCTGGTCCATCCGATCCATCCGCCCCACCCGCGCCGGATCCAGGTGCGCCGCCAAGGTCCACGGGCCGGCCAGTCCCGGCGTGATCCGGCCCAGGTATTCCTGGGCCTCCTCCTCTTCACGGAGTCGACCGCCAGGCCGTCGATCTCGAGCTCGCAGTCGTACGCCGGATCCGCGGTCTCGGCCCGGACGAACCACTTGTCGAGTTCCTCGCGGCTGAACGCATTGTCCAGGCTGGTCATCGGGCGCAGGTGCTCCACCGGGGCAAAGGTGGTGGTCGGCGGCCCGCCGACCTGCTGGGGTGGGTGAGTCGGGCGTACGCAGGTCGGGGAACTTCTCCTCTAGCCCCTCCAGCTCGCGCATCAGCGCGTCATACTCGCCGTCGCTCACCGTCGGTGAATCGAGCACGTGATAGCGCCACCGATGGTCATCGAGGATCTGGCACAGCTCATGGTGCCGGTCCCACGATGACGGATCGAGGTCTCGGAACCCATGGGGGTCAATCTCGTTGCGAGTGACGCCACCGTCGCGCAGACGTCGGCGGGACCACCGACGGGACGCCCGAGTCGAGGCCGTCTGGGGCCATGGCTCCAAGCGGCCACCATCTGCTGGGGACGCATCCGAGAGATCGGCATTAGCGTTCTGGCAGGACATAAAGCATTGGAGGCATAGGATGAGCAAGGCTCGACGCTGGGTCAGATCCGGATCGATCCTGGCCCTGAGCCTGGGGGTCGCGGTGTTGCTGGTCGCACAAGCGCACCCGGTACCGCCAGCAACCCCGGCCATCACCCCTGGCAGTGCGTCCAGCCCGCCGGTGGAACCTACCGAAGCTTCACCCACCACGACCGAGCCGTCTCCGGGGCAGCTGACACCAACTGGCGATCAACCCACGAGCGATCGGACTCCCTCCCCCAGTCCGCCTCCATCCCCGGGCTCCCCTGCGGTCACCCCGTCCAGCGGGCAGACGCCCAGGCCGTCGTTGGCCTCTCCTGGGCCGACGCCCTCACTCCCAACCGCGACCTGCTCCTGGACTGCCGACGCTCTCTGCGCGCCGAAGGTCGAGGAGTTGACCCTTGAGGAGTATCTCGCCGAGCTGGACTCGAGTCCGAGGGTGGCCCGGAGGGACCCTCCGGATGCAACCAAGCCGTGCGGCGCCACCGACCCCCAAATTGGCCCCGAGGGCTGGGAGCTGGGCAGCCGCACGACCGCCTGCGTTTACCATAAGAAGCGCGTCACCCGACCCGCGCTTGGTGGCATCTTCGAGGAGGCCGCCGCGACCTTCCTCATCCGGATCGAGGTCACGACGACCAGTAATTCTCCCGCATGGTCGTCAAAGATCGAGGTCTACCGAGTGAATCAAGAAGGATACCAGGCCGACCAGATCCGGCCGACCAGCTTCGGGTGCACCCTCGCCGGCTCACCCGCCAACTGCGAGACCCGGCAGATTGATGCGGATCACTGGTTCTCCGAGTTTTCGGGAGTCGTCTCGATCGGCAATCGAGCACCCCGACGGGCCGTCAGCGCTGATTGGTCGATTACCATGCGCATCACGGACTGGCAGGGGCCGTTCCCCGACGACTGGGACGCGTACGAGGAGGTTCCCTACGGCACAGCCCAGGCCCGGTGCGATCACGAGCGGGGCGTCAGAGTGCGGGCGGGGTGCATTTTTCCAGGCTTTATACCAACGGTGGTTTTCTCGCGATCCAGTGCTCCGGAGTTCGCCAGACACGTTGAGGGCTTCCTCGCCATGTCGAACTATTCCGAACTCACCCGGGCCACTACTGCTGAGAAGGGTAAGAACCGAAATCGCTCTTGCCATTGGACGCCAGCGGACCGGCCCGACGGAACGCAGTGCGACGAGTTCCCCTTCGCCAGCACGGTGGAGGGAGCAGCCAATCCTGCCGGCACTGGAGTCCGCCACACCTTCCCTTGGTGCAGTATGCCCACCCTTCCCGAGAACGATGGAACCGGCATCAGCGAGTGCTTCATTAATGCCCAACATAATGCCGTCGCCGGCCAAAAGCTGCTCGAAGGATACGATGCGAACAGAGTTCTGAGCGGAGACAAGTTCAGGATTGCATTCACCGACGGCAGTCCAGAAGAGGAAGACCAGCCAACGGAGGAGGAGCAGCAGCAATTGGAGGACGCTGTCGAGCCCCACGAGCTTGGCGCCCCCCTCGGCCCTGCCGTCTGTGCCGGAGGCGCTTGCATCATGATGTTCGCGCACGGAATGGCAGTCTTGAAGGGAGGTGAGGCGCTGGTCGTCCACGGCGCAATCTACGCTGGCTACTCGGCCTACGGAGGCCTCGGCCTCCCCCTCGAGAACGAGCACTGCGACGTTCCCGGCGGCGGCTGTAGCCAGACGTTCGACGAAGGAACAGTCTACTGGTCGCTGAGGTCCGGAGCCCATCCCGTCTTCGACGGCCAGTTCCTTGATCGCTACGACGCCGAGGGCGGCGCCCACGAGCTCGGATTGCCGACCTCGGGCGCGGAGTGCACGACGAGCGGTTGCAACCAGACCTTCGAACGGGGAGTTCTCGCGCAAGGGTCGTCACGGCCGCATGTGGACCTCGTCAAGGGCAGGATCCTCGACCGCTTCCGACAGGACGGCGCTCTCGCAGGCCTCGGCTACCCTCTCGGCGACGAATTCACCGGCACGGCCACTCATGTGCGCGTCCAGCGGTTCTCCAAGGGCAACATCTACTGGACCCTCAAGACAGACGCCTTCCGGGTCGACAACGCATTCCTTTCTCCCTACGGACAGCAGTCCTACGAGGGTGGATCGCTCGGAGTTCCGACCGGATCCAAGTTCTGCGGCCTCCGCAACGGAGGATGCGCACAGCGCTTCGAAGGGGGCATGATCTACTCGTCCCAAGCAACCCCGCCCCGGTTTGTCCGCGGCGAGATCTTAAACCACTACTCAACCCTCTCGTGGGAGACAGGCCCACTGGGCTACCCAGTGGCGAACGAGTCGTGCGGCCTCCGCGATGGAGGCTGCGTCAGCCACTTCGAGCACGGATCCATCTACTGGTCACCCACCAGTGGCGTCGGCAGTGTTCATGGTCTGATCCAAGCCCACTGGGTGGAGAACGGCGCCGAGAACGGCCCGTTCGGCTACCCGCAAGGAACGGAGGAAGCCAGCCCGGCAGCGGCAGGAGCGCGAATCTCCTTCTTCGAGAACGGATTCATCACGTGGGTACCAGGAGGCCCTCCATATGGCGAGTACCGCTGACCCCCCCCACGACTCTCCCCAGATCGCCGTGTCGACTATCGAGATCGTCCCGGTCGTGTTGCCGACTCCGGAGGCGAAGGCCGTACGCGAGGCATTGGAGGGTCCCTACGTCCCAGATCCACCGTTGGAGGGGATGACCGCCGACATGTCGTTCTGGCAGGCGATCCTCGTGGCCTGGGACGCTCAACCATCGAGCCCCGGCAATCCCAACCACACCCAGCGCATCTGTCTGCGCCGTGACCAATGGGCCTACGTCCGAAGCTTTGTGGAATCCAGCGTGGACCTCCCCGAGGCTTTCGCCTGCATAGACCGCGACGTCGCCGCGAACGACCACCGCGCCAACATGCGCCGGTGGCTCCCGCTCACCAGCGCCCCCGAATGGTGGTGGCCCGCATGATCGACCCTTACCGCGTCATCCCCATCGCCGCTACCCCAGGATTCGTCTGGAGACACCTCGCCAAGGTCATCGGGGATAGCAGAGACCTCGGCGAAGGGGACGCGCCTTGGCGCGGTCTCCATGCCCGCGTCGCCGAGATCCGCGACGCCGTCGACGCGCAAGACCCGCGCACGTACGGAGAACTGCCCTCCTACACCGACGACACCACCGTCATGCTCGTCCTTCGCCGCGACCAATGGCTCTTCCTTGTCGAACTCATGCAGGGATGGATGCCGGTCACCGCAGAGCTAGAGGCGAGCAACCGGACTGCCGAGGGTCAGGAACTGATCAAGGCCTACCTCGACGACACTGCCCTCATCCGCGACGCCGTCGCCGAATCCGACCGCCAAGCCCAAGCCATCGTCGACGAGCACGCCGACAGCACCGTCGAGTGGATGCTCTGAGTCAGCGCGACAGCAGTTCCGGCAGCAGCGCGGCGGCCGAGCCGAGGCGGCGCAGCAGCTCCACGGCATCGCGTTCGCGGAAGCCGACCAGACCGCACGTCGGCGTCAGCACGGTGCGCTGCGCGACACCGGGCCCCAGTTCCAGTGGCCGCAGCACCGCCAGCGCCTCGTCGACCAGGGCGTCGACGCTCGGCAGCGGCGTACGCGGGTCGGCCGGGCCCAGCCCGAGCCACAGCCCGCTCCCCTCGTCCCTCCGCATCGACGCCTCGAGGTGCACGCCGACGCGGTCCAGCCGATCGGAGCGCTCGATCTTCGCCGGGTCCACGTACGCCGCCGGCACCGACCACGCCGGGACGGCCGCCTCGGCGAGTGCCTCCAGCGGCGGCAGGTTCTCGCAGCTGTGGACCGCGACCCGCGCCCCGGTCGAGGTCATCGCGCCCACGGCCTCTCCCAGCACCGTGGCAACGATCTCGAGCGGCACCGGGTCGTAGTGGCGGTAGCCCGAGGCGGTGCGGATCCGGCCCTGCAGGACACCTGACAGGCACGGCTCGTCCCACCTCAGGTCCACCGGCCCCGGCAGGCGGCGCTGCACGTCGGCGAGCCAGCGGCGTACACCACCGACCAGCGCCTGCGCGATGTCCCGGACGGCGCCCAGGTCGCTCAGCACCTTCTCGCCGCGCTGCAGCTCGAGGCAGGCGGCCAGCGTCCACGGCCCGACCACGCCGAGCGTGACCCGGCCCGGATACTCCTGGGCCTCCTCCTCGAGGAGGTCGACGTTCTCGCGGAGCCGGCGGGCGGCCCGGACCTGCTCCAGCCCGGTCCCGGGCGACAGCCGCCAGCCGCTGGGGACGCGGTCGGTGTCGACGCCGTCGAGCAGCGCGCAGCCACGCCCGATCATCCCGGACTCGGGGCCGCGGTCGGGCAGCTCGGGCAGGTAGGCCAGGTCGGGCAGTTCGCCGAGCGTCAGGCGGGTCGCGGCGGCCTGGTCGGTGCCGGGCCAGGACCCCAGGCCGGTGACGCGGGGGGCCGGGTCAGCCACGGCCGGCCAGTTCCGAGGTCCGCGCGGCGCTCTCGATGGTCGCCGCGACGACCACCCGGTCGCCGTCGTACAGCACGGCGGCCTGGCCCGGCGCCACGCCCTGGACCGGCTCGTCGAGCGTGAGCGTGCAGCCGTCGGCCGACAACTCCGCCGTCACCGGTACGGGAGCCCCGTGGGCGCGGAACTGCAGCTCCAGCCGGTGGGTCCCCACCAGCGGCCGCTGGGTCCAGATCGGCCGGATGCCGGTGATGCGGTCGACGGCGAGGTGCTCACGCGGGCCGACGGTCACGGTGTTGGTGACGGGTTCGATGTCCAGGACGTAGCGGGGCTTGCCGTCGTCGGCGGGCCGGCCCAGCCGCAGGCCCTTGCGCTGGCCGACGGTGAAGCCGTACGTGCCGTCGTGCTCACCCAGCGTCGCCCCGGACTCGTCGACGATGCTGCCGGGCCGCGCGCCGAGACGGTCGGTGAGGAAGCCGACGGTGTCACCGTCGGGGATGAAGCAGATGTCGTGGCTGTCGGGCTTCTTCGCCACCGACAGGCCCAGCGCGGCCGCCTCGGCGCGCACGTCGGACTTCAACGAGTCGCCCAGCGGGAAGAGCGAGTGCGCCAACTGGTCGGCGTCCAGCACGCCGAGGACGTAGGACTGGTCCTTGCCCGGGTCGACCGCGCGGCGCAGCTCGAGCCCGTCCGGCCCGGTCGTCAGGCGGGCGTAGTGGCCGGTGGCGACGGCGTCGTAGCCGAGGGCGATGCCCCGGTCGAGGACGGCGGCGAACTTGATCTTCTCGTTGCAGCGCAGGCAGGGGTTCGGCGTACGCCCGGCGTCGTACTCGGCGAGGAAGTCCTCCACGACCTCCTCGTGGAACTCCTCCGACAGGTCCCACACGTAGAACGGGATGCCCAGCTTGGTCGCCGCGCGGGCCGCGTCGTTGCTGTCCTCCAGCGAGCAGCAGCCACGCGCGCCGGAACGGTAGGACTGCGGGTTGCGCGACAGTGCCAGATGTACGCCGGTGACGTCGTGGCCCTGCGCCACCATCCGGGCAGCGGCGACGGCGGAGTCCACCCCGCCTGACATGGCTGCGAGTACCTGCACGGTCACGTCCTTCCTCGGTCACATCAGGGCACACGCCCTGGAAGCCCCACCAGCCTAAGGCCGAACCGTCAAAAACCCACCTTCTTTGCACCGGCAGCCCTCGCCTTGGCCACGACGTCGGGCAGCGCCGCGCAGACCCGGTCGATGTCGGCCTGGCCAGTGCTCCATCCCCATGACAGCCGTACGCTGCCGCTGCGGGCCTGGTCGATCCCGAGCGCCGCCAGCACGTGGCTGTCGCGCTGGACGCCGGCCTGGCAGGCGGCCCCGGCAGAGGAATCGATGCCGGCGCGGTCCAGCAACACCAGCAGATCCTCCGACTTCGCGCCCAGGATGCCCAGGTTGAGGATGCTGGGCTGCTGCCCACCATCGACGCCATCGAGACCGCGGACCTCGACCTCGGGCAGCCGCTGGGCAGCCTCGATGATCTGCGCGCGCCAGCGCCGGTCGCGCTCGTGGCGCTGCTCGCGTTCGGCGCGGGCGGCCCGCAGCGCGGCCGCCATCCCCACGGCCAGTGCCATCGGCACCGTGCCGCTGCGCACCCGACGTTCCTGGCCACCGCCGGCCCCCACCGGTACCAACTCGGCCTCCCGTCGGGCCAGCAGGATCCCGACGCCGACCGGCCCGCCGAACTTGTGGGCGCTGGCGCTCAGCAGATCCAGCCCCAGCGCGGCGAAGTCGACGGGCATGGTGTCGAGCGCCTGCACCGCATCGGTGTGGATCCAGGCACCGCCCTCGTGGGCCGCGGCGACCACATCGGTGAGCGGCTGCACGATGCCGGTCTCGTTGTTGACCCACTGCACCGACACCACGCTGCACCGGGGCGCGACATCAGCCACCGCGATCGGATCGACCCTGCCGAATCCGGCACCGCCCTGCCCCACCGGCAGCTCGATGCGTTCCCGGTACGGGACGGCAATGCCGTCGATGGCGGGATGCTCCACCGCGCTGACGGCGTACGCGGGTCGCTCCGGGCGGGCGCCGATGCTGCCCAACACGGCCAGCGTGGCGGCCTCGGTCCCGCCGCTGGTGAAGATCACCTCGGCCGGATCGGCCCCCAGATCCTCCGCGATCGACTCCCGCGCATCCTCCAGCAGCCCCT
Source organism: Parenemella sanctibonifatiensis (assembly GCF_002250565.1). Lineage (GTDB taxonomy): Bacteria > Actinomycetota > Actinomycetes > Propionibacteriales > Propionibacteriaceae > Parenemella > Parenemella sanctibonifatiensis. The sequence goes on along the minus strand of NZ_NMVJ01000006.1, from coordinate 254,925 downwards.
TGGCCGCGCGGCCGCTGCCGTGCCGGGAGCTCGGGTTGCCGGCCATCGCCCAGACCTCGGTCATCGCCCGGGCGGCCTCGGGACGCAGCGGAGAGGACGCAGCGTGGTCGAGATAGCTGCGATCATCACGGGCGCGCGGCTGGTCCATGCCCCGAGCAAACCACATCCGCACCATCGCGGGCCCCGGCTGTGCCCGCTGCGACACCCCGGCCCCGGCGCCGCTGTGCCACTGCTTTGCCGGGCAAGGCACAATGGTCCTGCCTCGCCGCGTGCGAGGTTTGTCATGTCCGCAGCGAGAAAGTAGGTCCATGGACGCCAACAGCACCACCGATGCCCCCTCGGTTGATCCCATCCAGGAGGCGCGCGAGGAGCTCGGCCCGCTGCCGCGACCGGAAAACTCGGCGGCGCTCGGCTCCCATCTCCGCGACGGTGGCGCTCACTTCGCTGTCTGGGCCCCGCGTGCGTCCCGCGTCGAACTGGCGCTGGTCGCCGAGGACCGCAGCCAACGCAACCACGACATGACCCGCGGCGACGACGGCGTCTGGTCGGTCTTCGTGCCCGGCGTCGAGGCCGAGCAGTGCTACGGCTATCGCGTCCACGGGGACTGGGAGCCGCCGCAGGGCAAGCGCTTCAACCCGGCCCGGCTGCTGCTGGACCCGTACGCCCGCGCCATCACCGGTGGCGTGGACTACAACGGTCCGATCCTGGACCACCCCAGCCATGACGACTATGAGCTGGACCCGACCGACTCGCTGATGGCCGTGCCGCTCAGCGTTGTCGTCGCGCCCAGCCCGCCGCCCAAGCCAGTGGACCGCCGCCGCCCGATGAGCGAGACGATCGTCTACGAGGCCCATCTCAAAGGCATGACGCAGCTTCATCCGGCCGTGCCGGAGCACCTGCGCGGGACGTACGCCGGGCTGGCGTACCCGGCCGTCATCGAGCATCTGCTCGATCTGGGCGTCACCGCGATCCAACTGCTGCCGGTCCAGCACTTCGTCTCCGAGCCCTTCATCGTGGGACGCGGGCTGTCGAACTACTGGGGCTACAACACGCTGGGCTTCTTCGCGCCCCACGCCGCCTACAGCGCGGTCGGCACCCTGGGCCACCAGGTCACCGAGTTCAAGGACATGGTCAGCGCCTTCCACGAGGCCGGCATCGAGGTGATCCTCGACGTCGTCTACAACCACACCGGCGAGGGCGGACACGAGGGCCCGACGCTGTCCTTCCGTGGCATCGACCACGCCGGCTACTACCGGCTCACCGACGACCTGCACAACGACTACGACGTGACCGGGTGCGGCAACTCGGTCGACACCTCCCAGCCCGGCGTCCTGGATCTGATCCTGAACTCGCTGCGCTACTGGGTGACCGACATGGGTGTGGACGGTTTCCGCTTCGACCTGGCCACCGAGTTGATCCGCGACGAACAGCACCACGTCGACCAGAACCATCCCTTCAAGCAGGCCTTCCGCAACGATCCGGTGCTGAGCCAGGTCAAGCTGATCGCCGAGCCCTGGGACATGGGTCCCTACGGCTACCAGGTGGGTCAGTGGGGTCAGGACTGGTCGGAGTGGAATGACCGGTTCCGCGACTACACCCGCGACTACTGGCGCTCCCAGGTCGCCGGCGTACGCGAGCTTGCCACCCGGCTGTCGGGCTCCTCGGACGTCTTCAACCACGGCGGCCGACCGGTGACCAGCTCGGTCAACTTCATCACCGCCCACGACGGCTTCACGCTGCGCGACGTGGTGTCGTACAACGACAAGCACAACGAGGCCAACGGCGAGGACAACCGCGACGGCCACTCCGACAACCGGTCGTGGAATTGTGGCGCCGAGGGTGACACCGACGACGAGGCCGTCACCGCGCTACGGCACCGGCAGGCCAAGAACCTGATGGGCACCCTGGTGTTGGCGGCCGGCGTACCGATGCTCACCGCCGGCGACGAGATGGGACGCACCCAGCAGGGGAACAACAACGCCTACTGCCAGGACAGCCCGATCTCCTGGGTGCACTGGGACACCCGCGAGGAGTGGGGCGACCTCTACGAATTCACCCGCAACTTGCTGCGGCTGCGTGCCCAGCACCCGGTGCTGCGGCCCGAAGTGTTCCGGGAGGCCGAGGAGATCGTCGACGACGAGGGCGCTGACCTGGGACGCAAGGAGGTCTACTGGTTCGCCGAGGACGGACCGATGACCGATGGCCACTGGAACGATGACGGTCGACGCAGCCTGGGCATGTACGTCTCCGACGAGGACGACGCCTTCCTGGTGTGGCACAACAGCAGCGGCAACGGCACCACGCTGACGCTGCCCAGCGAGCCGTGGGCCGAACACTGGAAGGTGGTCGCCAGCTCCGGGGTGCCCGGCGAACACGCCGCCGAGTACGCCGCGGGCGCGCAGGTCGAGCTGCACGGCCACAGCCTGCTGATGCTGCAGGCGACCTTCCGGGACGACGAGATCGAGCAGGTCGGGACCGCCGGCTCCGACGAAGAGGAATGAGCCGACCAGTCCGCTGACACAGCAAAGCCCCGCCTCGGTCGAGGCGGGGCTCTGCTGTTTGTGACCGTTGTCGCGGTGCCCGGCTCAGCCCTCGGCGACCGCCGCCAGGCCCATCTCGGCGCCCGACACCAGGCCGCGGTGGTGCGGAATCACTCGCACCGTGTAGCCCAGCGTGCCGGCCACTGCCGGGGTGACCTGGCCTTCGTACCGATACGTTCCGTCCCCGCCGTTGGCGTGGCTCAACACGTGGGTGCTGACCTCGTGCAGCACGTCGTGGTCGTCGACCTCGCCCGTGACGACCTGGACGGCCACGTCACCAGGCGACAGCGAACCGAGCCGGACCTCGACGGCAAAGTCGAGGGTGTCCCCCAGCGCAGCGACCCGGTCGTCCTGGTCGACCGAAACCACCTCGACCCCGGACCAGGCATCGCGTACGCGGTGCTTCCACTGCGCCAGGTCGGCCGCCAAGCCGTCCCGATCGAAATCGGCGCTCGCGTCGGCGGCCGGCAGGTAGAGCTCCTGTACGTAATCGCGCACCATCCGACCCGCGGTGATCTGCGGGGCGAGTCGGCCGATCGAGTCGCGCATCATCCGCAGCCAGCCGGTCGGCAGGCCCTGGCTGTCGCGCTCGTAGAAGAGCGGCACGATCTGACTCTCGATGATCTCGTAGAGGAACTCCGCCTCCTGTCGATCCCGCAACTGCGGATCGATGGTGGCCTCGGCCGAGGGAATCTCCCAACCCCAGCGCCGGTCGTAGAGCTCGTCCCACCAGCCGTCGCGGACCGACAGGTTCATGGCGCCGTTCATGGCCGCCTTCATGCCCGAGGTGCCACAGGCCTCGTAGGGGCGCAGCGGGTTGTTCATCCACACGTCACAGCCCGGATACAGGGTCCGCGCCAGCGAAATGTCGTAGTCGGGCAGGAAGACGATCTTGCCGCGTACGTCGGGCCGGTCGGCAAACTGCACCATCTGCTGGATCAGCGACTTGCCGATGTCGTCGGCCGGATGGGACTTGCCGGCAATGACGATCTGGACCGGGCGGTCCGGATCGTTCAGCAGCCGTGCCAGTCGGTCGGCATCGGTGAGCATCAGCGTGAGCCGCTTGTACGAGGCGCCCCGCCGCGCGAAGCCCAGCGTCAGGGTGTGCGGGCTGAGCGCATTGCTGACCCACTCCCCGCCGATACCGCGCTGGCGGCAGGAGCGCGCCAGTCGGACGCGGGCATCGGTGACCAGCTCACCGCGCATCTGTCGCTTGAGGGACCACAACGTGTTGTCGTCGATCCGGTCGATGGCCGACCAGTCACTGCCGTCGGTGACCGAGGCGGCATCGCCCGTGCGAGCCTCGACCAGCTCCAGCAGCTCGGGGTGCATCCAGGTCCGATGGTGGACGCCGTTGGTGACCGAGCGGATCGGCACCTCGGAGGTGTCGAAGGCCGGCCACAGGCCCTGGAACATCTCGCGCGACACGACCCCATGGAGCTTCGACACACCATTGGCGCGCTGCCCCAGACGGAAGCCCATCACGGCCATGTTGAAGACACCGGGGTCGCCGCCCTCGTAGTCCTCGCTGCCCAGCGCCAGCACCCGGTCAACGGGCAGGTCCCCGAAGCCGCCGAACTGGTCGGCCACCTTCTCACGGCCAAACCGGTCGATGCCGGCCGGCACCGGGGTGTGGGTGGTGAAGACATTGCCGGCGCGGGTGTGCTCCACCGCGGTCTGCCAGTCCAGGCCCTCGGCCATGTATTCGCGGATCCGCTCCAGGCCCAGGAAGCCGGCGTGGCCCTCGTTGCAGTGATAGACCGCGGGCGCGGGGCGGCCGGTGATGCGGCAGTACGCCCGCAGCGCGCGTACGCCTCCGACACCCAGCAGCACTTCCTGGGCGAGCCGGTGGTCGGCGTCGCCACCGTAGAGCCGGTCGGTGACGTGGCGCTGTTCGGGCGTGTTCGCGGCCAGATTGGAGTCCAGCATCAGCAACGGCACCCGACCGACCTGGGCGATCCAGACCTGGGCGGTGAGCTCGCCGTCGCCGAGCGGCACGGTGATCTGCACCGGTTCGCCGTCCTCGAGCAGCAGCCGCAGCGGCATGTCATGGGGGTCCAGCACCGGATAGCGCTCCTGCTGCCAGCCCGAGGCATTGAGCGACTGCCGGAAGTAGCCCTCCCGATAAAGCAGCCCGACGCCGATGATCGGCACGCCCAGGTCCGAGGCCGCCTTGAGGTGATCGCCGGCCAGGATGCCCAGGCCACCGGAATACTGCGGCAACGCCTCGGTGATGCCGAACTCGGCCGAGAAGTAGCCGATGCCGTGCAGCGCCTCCTCGCGGGCCTGCCGCTGATACCACAGGTCGGCCGACAGGTAGTCCTCAAGATCGCGGGCAGCTCGCTCGACATTCCGCACAAAGGTGGTGTCCTCAGCGAGCTCGGCGAGCCGGGACGGGCTGACCCGGCCCAGCAGTCGGGTCGGGTCGGGGCCCATCTCGTCCCACAACTCGGGGTCGACTGCCCGGAAGAGCAGCTGGGTGTCACGGTGCCAGGCCCAACGCAGGTTGAGAGCCAGTTCCTTGAGGGGTTCCAGAGCCGCCGGCAGGACGGGGTGGACGTTGAGTCGTCGAATCGCGCGCACGGCCCAAGGGTACTGGCTCCGCTCCCAAAAAACGGCGCATCGTCAGTTGAACTTTCGGTGCGCCCCGACCCCCCGCAATACTGGGCGACGACTTGGATAGCGTTGGGCACACCTGCACATCGGAAGGGGTCAGATGACACAGGCGGAGTCCGTCACCGGGTGGTCGGCACAACAGGCCACACCCCTACCCGTGACCCCGGCCACGAGCCGTGGGCTGTCGGGTGACCCCGAGTGGTTCAAGAGCGCCGTTTTCTATGAGGTGATGGTCCGCTCCTTCTGCGACTCCAACGGTGACGGCATCGGCGACTTCGCCGGACTGGCCAGCAAACTGGACTATCTGCAGTGGCTCGGCGTCGACTGTCTGTGGCTGCCGCCCTTCTTCCCTTCCCCACTGGGTGACGGCGGCTACGACGTCGCCGACTACACCGGGGTCATGCCCGAGCTGGGCACCATCGAGGAGTTCACCGAGTTCGTTGCCAAGGCCCACGACCGCGGCATCCGGATCATCATCGACTTCGTCATGAATCACACCTCGGACCAGCACCCCTGGTTCATCCAATCCCGACTGGACCCCGAGGGTCCCTACGGCGACTTCTACGTGTGGGCCGACAGCGACGAGGCGTACGCCGATGCTCGGATCATCTTCGTGGACACCGAACCGTCCAACTGGAGCTGGGACGAGGTCCGCGGCCAGTACTACTGGCACCGCTTCTTTGACCACCAGCCCGACCTGAATTTCGAGAATCCCCGCGTCCTGGCCGAGGTGAAGGACGCAATCCGGTTCTGGCTGGACCGGGGCATCGACGGCTTCCGACTGGACGCAGTCCCCTACCTGATCGAGGAGGACGGCACCAACTGCGAGAACCTGCCCGGCACCCACGCGATCCTCAAAGAGATCCGCGCGATGGTCGATGAGGAGTATCCGGGGCGGATCCTGCTGTGCGAGGCCAATCAGTGGCCCATCGACGTCGTCGAGTACTTCGGCAACGACGACGAGTGCCACATGGCCTTCCACTTCCCCGTGATGCCCCGGCTCTACATGGGGCTGCGGCAGGAGTCGCGTACGTGCATCTCCGAGATCCTCGCCGACACCCCGGTGATCCCGCCGGGCTGTCAGTGGGGCACCTTCCTGCGCAACCACGACGAGCTCACGCTTGAGATGGTCACCGAGGAGGACCGCGACTACATGTGGGCCGAGTACGCCCCGGACCCGCGGATGAAAGCCAACATCGGCATCCGGCGTCGGCTCTCCCCGCTGGTGGACGGCGACCACGCTCGGATCCACCTGCTGCACGCGATGTTGCTGGCGCTGCCCGGCTCGCCGGTGCTCTACTACGGCGACGAGATCGCGATGGGCGACAACATCTGGCTCAACGACCGCGACGGCGTGCGTACGCCGATGCAGTGGCACGACGGTCGCGGCGCCGGTTTCTCCACCGCCCCCGACGAGCACTTCTTCCTGCCGATGATCCAGGACCCGGGCTATGACCCGGCCACCATCAATGTGCAGGCCCAGATGGTCGATCCGGGCTCGATGCTCCAGTGGCTGCGCGCCATGTTGGTGATCCGTCGCAACCACGCCGTCTTCGGCACCGGCGCATTCCTGGACCTGGGCGGGGACAACGATGCGGTGCTGTCCTTCCTGCGCTACGACCAGTACAGCTCCATCCTGTGCGTCAACAACCTCTCCAGCGAGCCGCAACAGGTGAGCCTGGACCTGGCGATGTTCAACGGCGTACGCCCGGTCAACCTGCTGCGTGACCTGGACCACCCACTGGTCGGCAGCGAGCCCTATCGGTTGGAGGTCGCCCCGCATGGTTTCTTCTGGCTGCAGTTGAAGGACGAGCTGGTGCCCGAGGTGCCGGCACCGGCCGAACACGAGGAAGCCGTCCTGGCCCGCAGCTGGCCCGAGGACGACACCCCCGACTTCCCAGAGATCGAACCCGAGACCCAGCCCGACGCCTGAGCACGGGCCTCACCCCACAGTCCCCATCACCCACAGCGCCAGCCCATCACCACACCCGGAGGTCACCATGGAACTCAAGCGTCACCTCGAGTCCGCCCGCTGGTTTGCCGGCAAGGGCCGCCCCTTCCGCATCACCGACCTCAGCCTGCTGCCTGCCTTGGGCGCGGACGGCCACCATCACGGCGACGGGACCAACGACGCCGTGACGGTGCGCCCGGTGATCTGCGAGATCAGCTACGACGACACCGACGAACTGGAGTACTACCAGCTGCTGTTGGCTGCCCTGCCGGCCAGCGACGTACCTGAGGATCTCGACCCGATCATGGTCGCCGACGAGGAGGCGATCGTCGACGCGCTCGCCCTGCCCGCGGGATTGGACCGGATCCGGGCCGCGATCGTGGCCGGCGGCATCGGCGACACCGACACCGAGGGCTGGCAGTGGCACGCCGTGGAGCCGCTGCCGGTGACTGAATCCGACCCCATCCGGCTCTTCGCCGGCGAACAGTCCAACTCTTCGGTGCTGGTCGGCGGAGCCATCGTGAAGTTCTTCCGCCGCCTCGAGTTGGGCGGCAATCCCGACGTCGAGGTGCACGCCGCGCTGGGTCGACGCAGCCCCACCACCGCCACGCTCTACGCCAGCGCTGAGGCCGCTTGGTACAACAGCCACGAAGAGCTGTGCCGCTCCGACATCGCGGTGGCGCTGGAGCTGCTGACCGAGGCCAGCGACGGCTGGGCGATGGCAGCGCAGGCGGCTGCCGAGGACGCCGACTTCACCGAGCAGGCCCACGACCTGGGTGTGGCCCTGGCCGACGTCCACAGTCGGCTGCGTCGCGCCTTTCCCACCGGTACGCTGCTCGCCGCCGAGATCGGTCAGGGCATGCTGCAACGGCTCGCCGACACTGTCGCAGTGGTGCCCGAGCTGCGCCCTCACGCACCGGCCCTGGTGGAGCTGTTCACCGCACTGCAGGCCGAGGAACTGCCCAGCCAGCGGGTGCACGGTGACTTCCATCTGGGCCAGACGCTCGCCACTCCCGGCGGCTGGCGGATCATCGACTTCGAGGGTGAACCGATGAAAGCACGTGCCGAACGGCTCCGCCTGGACACCCCGTGGCGTGACGTCGCCGGCATGTTGCGCTCCTTCGCGTACGCCCGCACCGCCGCCTCCGACGAGGCTGCTGGTGACCGCTGGGAGCAGGCCTGCCGGGCTGCCTTCCTGGACGGCTACTGGGGCAAGCCGCTGGACGGCGACGAGGCCGTGGTGCTGCAGGCGTACGAAATGGACAAGGCGATCTACGAGGTCGGCTACGAGGCCGCTCATCGCCCGGACTGGCTGCACATCCCGCTGGCCGGCGTGGCCCGCCAAGTTGACCTGCCGGCGACGGCCGAGGCCGAGTCGGCACCCGAGCTGATCGCGACCGACACCCACACGACCGACGAGGCCGCCACGGCCGAGGGGCGCAGCGACTCGGGCGACCTGGTCGTCGAGGAGCTCAGCGCCGATCCGCAGCCCGCCGCCTCCGAGCACTGGACGCCGTCGCCGATCACGGGCTGGGATCTGGAAGGTTTCCACACCGGTGGCGACACCGAGGTGTGGCGTCGGCTCGGCGCCCGGGTCACGACGGTCGACGGCGTCGCGGGCACCAGCTTCACCGTCTGGGCGCCCAATGCTCGCGAGGTCCACGTGAAGGGCAACTTCAACGACTGGGACGGCTCGCGTACGCCCATGAAGCTGATCCCCGGCACCGGCGTCTGGGGCGTGTTCGCCCCCGGCGTGGCCAGCGGTGAGGTCTACAAGTTCGCCGTGCACTGCACCGACGGCGTATGGCGCGACAAGGCCGACCCGATGGCAGCCTTCGCCGAGTCCGCGCCGGCCACCGGATCAATCGTCTACGAGTCGACCTACGACTGGGGCGACGACGAGTGGCTGGAGCAGCGGGCCGCAGCCCGACCGCATGCCGAGCCGATGAGCATCTACGAGGTCCACCTGGGCTCCTGGCGACCTGGTCTGACCTACCTGGAGCTGGCTGACCAACTCACCGAGTACGTCACCTGGCAGGGCTACACCCACGTCGAGTTCATGCCGGTCGCCGAACACCCCTACGTTCCCTCGTGGGGCTATCAGGTCACCGGCTACTTCGCGCCCCAGTCCCGCCTGGGTACGCCCGATGAGTTCCGTCATCTGGTCGACCGGCTGCACCGCGCCGGCATCGGCGTCATCCTGGACTGGGTGCCGGGCCACTTCCCCAAGGACGAGTGGGCGCTGGGCCGCTTCGATGGCACGGCGCTGTATGAACACGCTGATCCGCGGCAGGGCGAGCACCGTGACTGGGGCACCTACATCTTCAATTACGGCCGCAACGAGGTGAAGTCCTTCCTCGTCTCCAACGCGCTCTACTGGGTCAGCGAGTTTCACATCGACGGGCTCCGCGTCGACGCCGTCGCCTCGATGCTCTACCTCGACTACTCCCGTCAGCCCGGCCAATGGGTGCCCAACCAGTACGGCGGCAACGAAAACCTCGAAGCCATCGACTTCCTGCGCTACGTCAACTCGCACCTGTATCGGCGGGTGCCCGGCGTGATGATGATCGCCGAGGAGTCGACGAGTTGGCCCGGGGTCACCCGACCGGTCTCCGAGGGCGGTCTGGGCTTCGGCTTCAAGTGGAACATGGGCTGGATGAACGACTCGCTGAGCTATCTGCAGGTGCCACCGATCTATCGGCAGTACCACCACAACGAGCTCACCTTCGCGATGGTGTACGCCTTCAGCGAGAACTTCATCCTGCCGATCTCCCACGACGAGGTCGTCCACGGCAAGGGCTCGATGCTGGCGAAGGTGCCCGAGGACCGGTGGCGTCAGTTCGCGACGCTGCGGGCCTTCTCGGCGTACATGTGGAGCCACCCGGGCAAGCAGCTCACCTTCATGGGCAATGAGTTCGGCCAGGCCAGCGAGTTCAACGAGATCTCCGGGCTGGAGTGGTGGACCAGCAACGAACCCGACCATCGCGGCCTGCAGTTGCTCACCAAGGACCTCAACGACACCTATCGGGGTCTGCCGGCGATGTGGCAGCTGGACAACGAACCGGCCGGCTTCCGTTGGCTCGAGGCGGACGACGCCGGCCACAACGTCTTTGCCTACGAGCGGCATTCGGCCGACGGGCAGCGGGTCGCCTGCATCACCAATTTCTCCCCCGAGCCGTGGCGGGGTTACCGACTCGGACTGTCGGAGCCGGGTCGCTGGCGCGAGATCATCAACACTGACGACCGCCGCTACGCCGGCACCGGCGAGCACCTCAACCATGTCGCGCACACCGAGGAGACGCCCTGGCACGGCGCCGCCCAGTCGGCTGCGGTGGACCTGCCGCCGCTGAGCTGTGTGTGGCTGCTGCGGGAGGATTGAGCCTCGATGGCCCAGGCCGAATTCAAGGTCAACGTCAAGGTCGGTGCCGACGGCGTCGGCGAGATGCAGTGGGACGACCCACCGGATGCCGACACGCTGCGCCGCGGGGTCTCGCTGGCTGCTGATGACGCGTTGATGGCCCATGGACTGCGCCGGTTGGAGATCAACCTGCGCACCGATGACCGGATCGGACGTCGCGCCGTCCACGCGGCCGGCTTCCGGCTCGAGGGCATCAAACGGCGCTACGTGCGCATCGACGGCGAGGAGGTCGATGTCGCCCTGTACGCCCGGCTGGCCGAGGACATCGTCTATGGCGAGCGGGGCTTCACCTCGGTGATGGATTCGGTGCTGCCGACCAAGCGGTTGATCGCGCACGCGCTGCTGCGCGACGAGTCCGGCCGGCTGCTCTATCTGAGCACCAACTACAAGAACGATTGGGAGCTGCCCGGCGGCGTCGCCGAACGGGGCGAGTCACCGCGTACGGCGGCCGAACGCGAGGTGGCCGAGGAGCTCGGCATCGAGGTGCCGCTGAGCCGCGTCCTGGTCGTGGACTGGCTGCCGCCCTACCAGGGCTGGTCGGATGCCATCGAGTTCATCTTCGACGGGGGCGTCCTGACCCCGGCCCAGGTCGAATCGATCCGGTTGCAGCAGAGCGAGATCACTGACCTGCACTGGACCGACGTGGAGGAGGCCAGCGGGCATCTCCAGCCCGCCATCGCCGAACGGTTGCGCATCGCTGTCGCGGCGATCGACGGCTCCGATCCGGTGCCGACCGAGGCGGGTCGGCCGCTGGCCTGAGGCGCGGGGCGGGATCGACGCTCAGACCCCGCGCTGGCGGCGCCTCTTGCCGACCTCGTGGTGCGTGACACCGGCCATCACGAAACAGATCAGGGCCGCGATGGGCAGGATGATCGCGCCAGCGCCCGGCCCGTCGAGGACCACGAGCACGACCAGGACCGCCAACAGCAGCGCCCCGGCGCCCGCGAGCACGAACGGTGCCCCGGTCCACAGCCGCGGATCCTCGTCGGGATCCCGTTCGGCGACCGCGGTGGTCGTGGTGGGCTCCGGTTCGACCGGCTCGACCGGGGCAGGTGAGGTCTCGCTGGCGAGCACGACTTCAGCGCCGCCCGGCAGGTCGGTGAACAGCCCACTCAGATCATCATTGGTGCGTGACTGCATGGCCTGGTCGAGTCGGCTGTTGAACTCCTCGGCGGTCAGTCGACCGGCGACCAGATGGTCCCGCAACTTCCCGGCGGCGCGATCCCGCTCGACATCACCGATCCGCACTAGTTCCTCGGTCACCAGGTCCCCTCTCGTGTCATGCCACGGGAGGCCCGCGGCTGCGCTCACCCTAGTACGCGGAGAAGGCCACCTGCGCCGACAGCTCAGGACAGGTCGAGCCCGCGGATGATCTGCTTGATCAGCGGCACGGCCGGAGCCGTCGCCGACAGTTCGCGTACGCCGAACCTCACCAGTTGCTCGGCGAGGTCCGGTTGGCTGGCGGCATCGCCGCAGACCGCGACCAGGCAGCCCTCGCTGACCTCGGCACACACCATCTCAATGAGTCGCAGCACGCCGGGATCCCGGACGTCGCCGAGGTCCGCGACGCCGGCGTTGCCACGTTCGGCAGCACAGGCGTACTGGGTCAGGTCGTTGGTGCCGATGGAGACGAAGTCCAACCCGGCGCTCAGGTCGGCAATCTTCAGCGCCGCGGCCGGCACCTCGATCATGATGCCGACCCCGCGGGGCCGGTGTCCGGCGCGCTCCGCAGCGGCGGCGAGCCGCTCCAGCGCCCAGTCGACCTCGGCCCGGGTGGTGATCATCGGAAACATGACATCGATCGGGTGGTCTGCTGCCACCCGGCAGATCGCCTCAAGCTGGTCGTCGAGCAAACCGGGGTTGTTGCGGAAGGACCGCAACCCGCGTACACCCAGGAAGGGATTCTGCTCCGGGTCCTGGTGGTGATAGGCCAACGGCTTGTCGGCGCCGACATCCCAGGTCCGCACCGTCACCGGACCCCCGACGGCTACCGCGATCGCCGACAGCTCGGTGATCTGTCCGGCCACGCTGGGCGCGGTTTGGCGATGGCCGAAAACCAACTCGGTGCGGACCAGGCCGGAACCGTCCGCTCCCCTGCTGCCGACCTGTTCGGCGTCGCCGCGGCTGCCGACATTGCCCATGACGAGCACCGTTGTGCCGTCCTGGGTGCGGGCGGGCTCCCCCGCCTCCGCCTCGGCGACCGCCAGCGCCTTGGCCCGCGCACCGATCTCCTGGGTGTACGCCCGCCGCTGCCCTTCATCGAGATCGGCGACCATCTGCCGACCACGCAGGTCGAAGGCCACCCTCATCCCCGAGCGCATCGCCCTCAGCGTCGCCCCATGGTCGGCCTCGGCGTCGGTGAAGACCGGGATGCCACGCGACCTCGCCACGATCACGCCGTGCCCCGTCGCCCCGCCCCGGCGGGTGATGACGCCGGCCGTGATCGATCCGTCCAGACCGGCAGCCGAGATCGCATCAAGCTGGTCGACGACCAAGATGTGTTCCATGGGGGCGCCGGTGTCCTCGGCTGCGCCCAGCAGTGCCTGCAGCACCTGATCGCGGACGCTCAGCACGTCCTGATCGCGCGCAGCCTGATAGCTGTCGGGCAGCGCGGCATAACGTTCGGCGATCCGCAGCAACCCGTCGGCCCAGGCCTGGGCAGCGTTCTCCCCTGCGGCGATCGCCTCGTCGGCCCCCTCCCGCAGCGCCGGGTCGTCCAACAACTCGAGCTGCGCGGTGAGGATCATCGCGGTCTCGCCATGGCTGGCCAGGATCAACTCCTGCAGTTCTCCGGTCACCGCAGCGATCGCGTCGCTGAGGCGCTGGTGTTCGTCAGCGCTGGGCTCGTATCCGCTCAGGTCGACCTCGCCACCGCGCACCAAGGCCGGGCCCATGGCAATGTCCAGTCCCGACCCCGGCACCTGCAGCATCCACCCAGTCGGCTCCGGCTCGGTCGCCGTCGCCTCGGGCTCGTCACCGAAGCCCGCGCGGGCGAAGGCCGTCAGCGCGGCGACCAGGTCCTCGGCCTGCGGTCCGGTGGCGGTGATCCGCAGCTGGTGGCCGCGGCGGGCACCCAGCATCGCGATCGAGGTGAGGGAATCGCCGCGTACCGGTCCGGTGCCAGCGGTGAGGTTCTCGACCTGCACCTGGGCGTCGTGCTCCCGCACCAGACGTACCCAGGCCGCGGCGGGTCGGGCGTGCAGGCCGTGCGCCGGGGTGACCTCCAACTCGGCCACCACGGCATCAGCCGCTGGCTGGCCGGCGGAGTGCAGCGGTTCGCCGTCGGCTGCACCGGCAGCACTCGGCTGCACCTGAGCGGCCTTGCCTGCGGCGACCTGATCGAGCTCGGCGACGACGTCAGCAGCGCTCGCACCGGAGCCCGCCGCGACCACCGCAGTGACCAGGCCCTCCACCAGCGGCGCACCCGAGATGGTGGTGCGCTGGGCGAGCTCAGCGTCGATGAACTCCAGCGCCATCTCAGCGCTCAGCAGCGCGCTGCCCAGATCGGCCAGCACCACGACGCCTTCCTGGTCGCCCAGCTCCTCCAGTGCCGCCGACACCGCTGTCGCGTCGGTCCCAAGTTCGCCGTCGGCAGCGCCTGCCGCCAGCCGGACCGGGGGCGGTTGATCCCCTGCCATTTGCAGCGCCAGCTGCAGCGCTGCCTCGGCGAGGGCGCGGCTGTGGGAGACGACGACGATGCCGACCACGGGGCTCAGCCCAGCATCTCAGCGGCGGCGCGGATCAGCATTGCGCTGGAGGCAGCGCCGGGGTCGACGTGACCGCGGCTGCGTTCCCCCAGATAGCTGGCCCGGCCCTTGGTGGCGACCAGATCCTTGGTCGAATCACGGCCGGCATCGGCCGCCTCCGCCATCGCCTTGAGTGCGGCAGCCTGGTCACCGTCGGCCTGCCAGGATGCCCGGTACGCCGCGAGCGCCGGCACCCACACATCGATCATGGTCTTCTCGCCCGGCTCGGCGTGCCCGCGCTGCCGCAGCCCACCGACGCCCGCCTCGAAGGAATCGGCGAGTTGCTCGCCACCGACCTCATCATGGCCGACCACGGCGCTGGCCATTCGGATGAACAAGGTGCCGTACAGCGGTCCGGAGGCGCCACCGACGGTGCTCACCAGCGTCATGCCGAGCTTCTTCAGCAGTGCCTCCAGGGAGGCGAAGTCCTGGTCGAGCTGCTCGACCGCGGCAGTCATGCCGCGCTTGAGGTTGGACCCGTGGTCGGCGTCGCCGACGGCCGAGTCCAGCTCGGTGAGTACGCCGGCATTCTCGGTGATGATCTCTGCGGCGCGCCGGATCCACGCCTTGGCGGTGTCCTGGTTGAGCATCAGACACCCCACCTCAGGCCGGGGGTGTTCACGGGCGCGTCCCACATCTTCAGCATCTCCTCATCAGCCTTGAGCAAGGTCACCGAACAGCCTGCCATCTCCAATGACGTGATGTAGGGCCCCACCAAGTTTCGGGCAATGGTGACGCCCTTGGAAGCGAGAATCTCGGCGACCTTGGCGTACACGGTGTAGAGCTCCAGCAGCGGAGTGGCGCCCATCGAGTTCACGAACGCGATCACCGGGGCCCCGCTGAAGTCCAGGTCAGCGAGGATCGGCTCCACCAGCATCTCGGCGACCTCGTCGGCCGTGGCCAGCGGCCGGCGTTCCCGACCGGGTTCCCCGTGAATGCCGATGCCGATCTCGATCTCATCGGGACCCAACTCAAATGTCGGCTTACCTGCGGCCGGGACCGTGCAGGGGGTCAGCGCCATGCCCATCGAGCGCCCCGCCCCGTTGACCCGTTCCGCGAGCGCGACCAGGTCGTCCAGACCCGCACCTGCCTCGGCTGCAGCACCGAGGATCTTCTCCAGCAACACCGTCAGACCGACCCCTCGGCGGCCGGCGGTGAAGAGCGAATCCTGAACGGCCACGTCATCGGCGACCACCACTGAACGCACCTCGGCGGTCGCCAGTTCGGCTGCCATCTCGAAGTTCATCACGTCGCCGGTGTAGTTCTTGACGATGTGCAGCACGCCAGCACCGGCGTCGACGGCCTCGGTGGCAGCCAGCACCTGGTCGGGCACCGGAGAGGTGAAGACCTCGCCGCACGCGGCCGCATCCAACATGCCCAGTCCCACGAAGCCGCCGTGCAACGGTTCGTGTCCCGAACCGCCGCCGGACACCAAGCCGACCTTGCCGGTGCGCGGTGCGTCCTTGCGGACGATCAATCGATTCTCGTGGTCCACCCGAATCCGGTCACCATGGGCTGTCTCGATGCCCTTGAGGGCGTCAGCGACCACATTGTCCGGATCATTGATGAGCTTCTTCATCTTCCATCCTCCCCGATGTACAACCCCGTGCCACCATTCAACCCTCGTCGCCCCCAATCAGCAATGCCTCGGAGTCGGGACGACGCCCGGGGCGCCAAAGCCCCGGGCGTCGTCTCGCGCCGGACCGGTTCGCCCAGTCCTAACCGCTTGTTGAGTGTTGTCAGGCGACGAATGTCACTGCACGTCGTCGTCGACCCAGTCGAAGGTGCGGGTGACCGCCTTCTTCCACAGGCGCAGCTGACGGTCGCGCTCCTCGCTGTCCATCTGCGGTTCCCAGCGCTTGTCCTCCTGCCAGTTCTTGCGGCAGTCCTCGATGGAGTCCCAGTAGCCGACGGCCAGACCGGCGGCGTACGCGGCACCCAGCGCGGTGGTCTCGATGACCTTCGGGCGGATCACCGGAATGCCGAGGATGTCGGCCTGGAACTGCATCAGGGTGTCGTTGGCGACCATGCCGCCGTCGACGCGCAGGTCAGGCATGTCGGTGCCAGCATCAGCGTTGGCCGCATCGAGGACCTCGCGGCTCTGGAAGGCGGTGGCCTCCAGAGCAGCGCGGGCCAGGTGGGCCTTCGTGACGTAGCGGGTCATGCCGACGATGGCACCGCGGGCGTCGCCACGCCAGTACGGCGCGAACAGGCCCGAGAAGGCCGGCACGAAGTAGACCCCGCCGTTGTCCTCGACGGTCTCGGCCAAGGTCTGCGACTCCGGCGCCGAGGAGATGATGCCGAGCTGGTCGCGCAGCCACTGGATCAGCGAACCGGTGACGGCGATCGACCCCTCCAAGGCGTACATCGGCTTGTCGTCGCCGAGCTGGTAGCAGACCGTGGTCAGCAGGCCATTCTCGGAGCGGACGATCTCCTCGCCGGTGTTGACGATGAGGAAGTTACCGGTGCCGTAGGTGTTCTTGGCGGCGCCCTTCTCGAAACCGGCCTGGCCGAAGGTGGCGGCCTGCTGGTCGCCGAGGATGCCGGCGACCGGGGTCTCGCGCAGCAGCTGCGAGCCGTGCACGGTGCCATACACCTCGGAGCTGGAGCAGATCTCGGGCAGCATTGAGGCCGGTACGCCGAAGACGTCGAGGATCTCCTGATCCCACGACAGCGAGGGCAGGTCCATGAACAGGGTGCGCGACGCGTTCGTCACATCGGTCTTGTGAACGCCGCCGTCGGTGCCGCCGGTGAGGTTCCACAGCAGCCAGCAGTCGGTGTTGCCGAAGAGCAGGTCACCGGCCTCGGCCTTCTCGCGGGCCCCCTCGACGTTGTCGAGGATCCACTTGATCTTGGTGCCGGAGAAGTAGGTCGCCAGCGGCAGACCGACCTTGTCCTTGAAGCGTTCCTCACCGCCATCCTTGGCGAGCTCGTCGACGATCTTCTGGGTGCGGGTGTCCTGCCACACGATGGCGTTGTACACCGGCTCGCCGGTGTTCTTGTCCCACACCACTGCGGTCTCGCGCTGGTTGGTGATGCCCACGGCGGCGATGTCGTGACGGGTCAGGTTGGACTTCGACAGGGCCTGGCCGACCACCTCACGGGTGTTGTTCCAGATCTCCATGGCGTCGTGTTCGACCCAGCCCGGCTTCGGCATGATCTGCTCGTGCTCGAGCTGACCGACCGAAATGATGTTGCCGCCCTTGTCGAACACGATCGCGCGGGTGCTGGTCGTGCCCTGGTCAATGGCAATGACGTACTTGTCGCTCACTGCAACTCCTTTGTCTCACAACGGTATGGGACCACGGTAGTAGGTGGGCTCAGTTGCGGCGAGAGTGGGCGCACGAGAGGGACGACCGTGCACCGGGCTGGCCCGCGGCTGGACATTTTTGCCGCGGGCACCGCCCGGCCCATTCATGCTCGTTGGCCATCAGTACAGGGCGCTCATCAACGAGCCATCAATACAGGGCGCTCATCAACGAGCCATCAATACAGGGCGCTCATCAAGGAGCCATCAATACAGAGCGCTCATCAAGGAGCCATCAATACAGGGCGCTCATCAAGGAGCGACGCGCCCGCAGCACCACCGGGTCGGCGGCCTCACTGGTCTCGAAGAGCGCCAGCAAGTGCGCCCGCAGCTTGCCGCGGTCATCACCAGCCGTCACCTTGATCCGTTCGATCAGCAGCGTGAAGCCTTCCTCGGCTCGGCCGCTGACCACCAGCGCGTCGGCGGCGGCGAGCTGGGCGTCCACGTCCGCAGGGTTGGCCTGGGCGGCAGCGACCACCGCAGCCACGTCCACCCCGGTGGTACGCGCCAGCAGCCCGGCTTGGGCCTTCCCGGCCTTGGCGTGGGCATCGTTCATGTCGGCCGCCAGCAGCTTGTCGAATTCGGCCTCGGCGCGGGCGAAGTCCCCCTCACCCATCGCCTCGTCCGCTGCTGCGTAACGCGGATCGGCCTGCTCGTCATCATCGGTCTCGTCGGTGACCGCCCCGCCGACCGGCTCAGCGCGGCCGGTGATGCCGCTCGCGACCGCAGCCTGGACGACCTGGTCCAACACCGCTGCCAACTGTTCGGTGGGTTGTACCCCTTCGAACAGCGGCGCCAACTGCCCCTGCAGCACGGCGGCGACGAAGGGAACACCCTGCACCTGCAGCGCCTGCACGATCCGCGGCTGCTCGTCGGCGTTCACCCGCCCCAGCAGGTAGCGGCCCTCGGCCGCATTGGCGAGCCGTTGCAGTTCGGCGCTCTGCTGTTCGGATCCCTGCGCCCGGGGCGAGTAGAACTCCAACACGATCAGGTGCTGCAGGGAGCCCTGCATGATCTGGTCGAAGTTGGCCTCAGTGAGGTCGACCACATAACCACCGGAAGTCTTCGGCCGGCCTCCGGCGGGGGCTGGCGCCTCCGGTTTCTTCTTGAGGCTGGACAGGTCAATCGCTCCGGGACGGCTGAAGTTCGCTGCGCTCATGCCCCCAGTCTTGCAGAGCCGTCCGGCTTGGCATGATGTGCGCATGGCACATGAACGCGCAGGGCAACCGGCCCGTGAAGAGGACCTGATCGACGTCGATGCGGTGCTCGCGGCGTACACCGATCTGACGCCGGATCCGAGCGACCCCGATCAGCAGGTGGTGTTCGGCACGTCCGGTCACCGCGGCTCCAGCTTGGACACCCGCTTCAACGACGCGCACATCGCAGCGATCAGTCAGGCGATCGCTGAGCACCGGGACCAGGAAGGGGTGACGGGGCCGCTGTATCTGGCCAAGGACACCCACCTGCTGTCGCTGCCGGCCTGGCGTACCGCCATCGAGGTGCTGGTCGCCAACGGTGTCGAGGTACGCGCCGACGCCGAGGACGACTTCACCCCCACCCCGGCGCTGTCACGGGCGATCATCCGCCAGAACACCGGCGGTGACACCATCTCCGACGGCATCGTGGTGACGCCCTCCCACAACCCGCCCCGTGATGGTGGCTTCAAGTACAACCCGCCCAACGGCGGCCCGGCGGATTCGACGGCCACCAAGGCGATCGCGGCACGCGCCAACGAGTTGCTCGCCGACCCCTCGGGGATCCGCCGCATCAGCTTCGAGGAAGCCAGCCGCGCGGTCACCACGTACGACTTCCTGTCCCCCTACTGCGACGAACTCGCCGGCGTGATCGACCTCGACGCCATCCGCGAGGCCAAGCTGACCATCGGCGCCGATCCGATGGGCGGCGCGGCGGTGCAGTACTGGCAGCGGCTCGCCGACACGTTCGACCTGGGCATCACCGTGGTCAATCCTGAGGTCGACCCGCGCTGGTCCTTCATGACCCTCGACACCGACGGCAAGATCCGGATGGACTGCTCCTCCCCCGATGCGATGGCCTCGCTGGTCGCCAACCGCGACAAGTACGACCTCGCCACCGGCAACGATGCGGACTCCGACCGGCACGGCATCGTCACCCCCGATGGCGGGCTGATGAATCCGAACGCCTACTTGGCGGTCGCCATCGGCTACCTCTTCCGCAATCGTCCCGAGTGGCCGAGCAACGCCGGGGTCGGCAAGACCCTGGTGTCCTCCAGCCTGATCGACAAGGTCGCCGCCGAGGTGGAGCGGACGCTGGTGGAAGTCCCGGTCGGCTTCAAGTGGTTCGTCGACGGTCTCTCGGCCGGCACACTGGGCTTCGGTGGCGAGGAGTCCGCCGGCGCCAGCCTGCTGCAGCGCGACGGCTCGACCTGGACCACCGACAAGGACGGCATCGTCATGTGCCTGCTGGCGGCCGAGATCATCGCCGTCACCGGCAAGTCGCCCTCCCAGCTGTACGCCGAACTCCAGGACCGGCACGGCGAGTCCCACTACGCCCGGGTGGATGCGGCCGCCAACCGGGAGCAGAAGGAGCGCCTCAGCAACCTTTCCCCTGAGGACGTCACCGCCACTGAACTCGCCGGCGAACCGATCACCGCGGTGCTGAGCCACGCGCCCGGCAACGACGCGGCGATCGGTGGTCTCAAGGTCACCACCGAGCACGCCTGGTTTGCCGCCCGGCCCTCGGGCACGGAGGACAAGTACAAGATCTACGCCGAGTCTTTGCTGAGCGCCGACCACCTGGCGCAGGTGCAGCAGGAGGCGGCGGCACTGGTGGATGAGGTGCTGGGCTCCTGAGCCCTGCGCCGTGCGCCCAGGTCACACTCGATCCCGATTCGAGGGGGTTGAGGTGCCGATCTGGCCATCGAGTGTGAATCTGTGCACACGCAGCACAGGCAACCGCCCCGGACCTGACGTCCGGGGCGGTGGCAGCTTCAGCTGAGGTAGGAGTTCAGCTGGTCTGGGAACCGAGTTTCACTCGACTGCGGGCTCGGTGCGGGCCTCGACCGCCTTGGCGATGGACAGCTGCGACCAGCCGACCAGCCCAATGAAGAATCCGAGGCCGATCACCAGCAGGGCGACGCCGTAGGCCACCACAGAGGTGAAGAGGGACGCACGCAGGAAGGACGCGTTCATGATGGTGGCGCGCTGCTTCTGGTATTCGGCGGCCGCGTCGGCGTCACCGGCCTTCTCAGCCTCGGTGGCCAGCTTGCCCAGCTCGGCGTACGTCTTGCCGCCGGTCGCCTTGAGTGCGTGTTCGTTGATGATCTGCGCCTGGGCGTAGGCCGAGACCGGGCCCTGGACGCGAGCCCCGGGCAGCAGCGAGCTGTCGCCAGGAACGTTGATGTTCTCCGCGCGCAACTGGCTGGTGACCATGCCCCAGGTCACGGCACCGGCGAGGACAAAGACGATGGCCAGGACAAGGCTGGCGATACCCGTGATCTTGATGGGCTTGACGGCGGTCATGGTGGGGACCTTTCCTCTAGTACTACTTGCTGTCGTAGTTAATGCTACGACAGCGGAACAGCCGCTGGCGAGACCACCGCCAGTGATCTGCCTCACAAGCCCGGCAGGTGCCCGGAAACGGTGTCTGTGGCCGCCCAGTGCCGTTCTCGACTAGCGTGGTCGTCCATGACAACGGTGGCGATCATCCCGGCCCGAGGCGGCTCTGTCGGAATCCCTGACAAGAACCTGCGACCCATCGGCGGCGTCCCCCTGGTGGCGCGCGCGGTGCGGGCCTGCCGGGCCGCGCACAGCATCGACGTGATCTATGTCAGCACCGACTCCGACCGTATCGCCGTGGTCGCCGAGGACGCCGGCGCCCAGATCATTCGGCGCCCCGACAACCTGTCCGGCAGCCACGCCAGCTCCGAGAGTGCTCTGGTCCATGCTCTGGACCAGATCGCCGCCAGCGGGGTCACAGCCACCGAGCTGGCTTTCGTGCAGTGCACCAGCCCGTTCGTCTCCGGTGAGGACCTGGATCGTGGCATCGAACTGATCCGCTCCGGTGCCGCCGACTCGGCCTTCTCCGCGATCGCCACGTATGAGTTCCTGTGGCGTGAGGCCGAGCCCGGCAGTGGTCTGGTCCAGGGCCAGAACCATGATGCCCGCCACCGACCCCGCCGGCAGGACCGCGAACCCGACTATCGGGAGACCGGCGCCTTCTATGTCATGAGCGTGGCCGGCTTCCGAGAGCACGGCCACCGGTTCTTCGGGCGTACGGCAGTGGTCCCGGTCTCAGAACTGTCCGCCCTGGAGATCGACACGGCAGAGGAACTCGCCCTGGCCGACGCCTTCGCCGGCGTTCTGGATCGGGCGCCCTCCGATGTCGGCGACGTGCTCGACGTGGATGCCCTGGTGACCGACTTCGATGGCGTCCACACCCCCGACACGGCCTTCATCGACCAGGATGGCCACGAACACGTCCAGGTGCATCGGGGCGACGGAATGGGCATCTCGATGCTTCGCAAGGCCGGGGTCCCGCTGCTGATCCTGTCCCGGGAACGCAACCCGGTCGTGACGGCCCGCGCCCGCAAGGTCGGCGCCGAGGTGCTGCAGGGCATCGACGACAAGGCGAGCGCCCTGCGGGACTGGATGGCCGACAAGAGTCTGGATCCACAGCGCGTCGCGTACGTGGGCAATGACGTCAACGATCTCGCGCCGATGCAGGTGGTGGGGTGGCCGATCGCGGTCGCCGACGCCCATCCGGCCGTACGCCAGGCAGTCCGACTGGTGCTCACCGCCAGCGGCGGCAAGGGGGCCGTGCGGGAGGCCTGTGACCGGATCCTGGCCTCTCGGGTACGCCCCGAGGAGACCTGGTCGGCGCTGTCCACCCCTGACGCCCCGACGACCGACCGGCCCTGAGGCGTACGCACCGGCCGCGCGTACGCCCCCGGTCGTGCGATAACGACGGTAACTTCGGGCGGTTTGCTTCTCAGCAGCAAATCGGCGGAAGTTACCGTCGTTATCGCACGGCTGTTGACTCCACGACCCCATCTTGGGAGGCGTACGCCGGCACCTAGCGCCTGATGCGCCGCGCCGCCTGCCAGAGCCAGCCGGGCGGCGCCAACCGCAGCTCCTGTCGCAGTCGACCGGCCATCGCCTCCGGCCGTAGCGGACGCTGCGGCAGTTCGCCGGCACCGCGCTGCGCCACCAGTCCGTCGAGTTCGGCGGTCCAATCGTCAGCGGCGACGTCGTGGAAGTAGTTGGCCTCCAGCCAGGCCGGATCAGGTGCGGGGAACCAACCGGCGCGGATTTGGGCCAGGCTGGTGAAGAGCCCGGAGCCCTCGAAGACCGGGTTGATCAGATCGTCGCTGACGCCGAAGTCGTTGATGACCGCCACCGGTACGCCGGCGGTGATCGCCTCCAGCGCCGCCGTTGAGGACACCGTCACCATCGCCCCGGCCCGCCCCAGTGCCTGCTGCATGCTGCCCGCCCGGACCTCGATGCTGCCGCGCGGCACGGCGCCCTCCTGCTCCAGGGCTGCCAACAGCTGGGGATAGGGCCAGCGTTCATTGTGGGTCTGCCGCTCGCCGCCCAGCGCCCGCACCTTGAGCACGGCCCGCCACGGGTCGGACAGGTGTCCCAACGTGGCCAGCACTGCGCGGCGTTGCTCCGCCTTCGCTGGCACCAACGACTGGGCCGCGAACACCACCTCATCGCCCTCGACCCGTGGCGCCGGGCTCCCCACCTGCGGCAGGTGGCCCAGGCCGACCCGCAGCCCCTCGGCGAGCCGATGACCGCGAAACGCCTCGCGTTCCCGATGGCTGTTGACCACCAGCAGGTCGGTCTGGCTGCGCACCCAGACGGCGCGGTCGTTGGCCGGCAGGCTGATGCCCGGCAGCGCCGACACCAGCACCGGACGGTTGGCCAGAGACCGCAGCCGGCGCAGCAGCGGCATCATCGCCGGACCCGTGCAGCTGAGCAGCACCACGTCGGCCTCGGCGACCAGCTCGGTCCAGCGGCGTACGCCCACCGTGGCGACCGGCCGCGTTGTCAGGCCAGTGGTCTGGGCCGGACTGGGCTGAACCGGGTTGGCCACGACCGCCAGCTCGGTCTGCCAGTCGGCCGGCAGCTGAGCGAGCAGGTGATCGGCCAGTTTCAGGTAGGAATCGCTGTCGGCGACCGCCACCACCCGGGTCATGACTTCCTCCTGCGTCGGACCTCCGAGGGGGACCACCGCGGCGCCCGCCAGACCGACCTCTCGGTGGCCGACTCCGCCGACCGCAGCACCCGGTTGCCGACCACCGCACTGTCGGCCGAGCGGGCGCTCAGGGCCCGACGTCCGTAGTCGTCCGCGCCGTGATGGTCAGTGATCGCCCCGGTCTCGTCATCGTCATGGTGCGGCAGCTGGTGCCCGGCCGGGTACGCCGGCTGCGGCACCCCACCGGGCCCGGGCACGCTGGCGCGCAGGCCGGCCTTCTGGATCACCCGCTGGATGGTCAGGTCACGCTCATCTGGTCGACCAACGAACCGAATCAGCCGCAACCCCTGCGCTTGGGCGGCGGACTCGAAGACGAAGTGGCCATAGCCGAACATCCGCCCGGTGACGGTCTTGGTGACCGAGATGTCGAGGATCCGCGACATCGGCATGGTTGCGGTGTGTTGGGTGAGGATTCCGTGCACCCGGAACACTCGCATGTTGGTGATGACGAACCGGTCCATGTGCTGTTCCTGGATCTTCCACAGGCCCCAGAACAGCGGGATCGCGCCAAGGATGAGGCAGATCAGCCACGCTTGCGGCACCGGGATCATGGCCGCGAAGATCGGCAACGAGAGCAGCACCAGCGCCAACCCGGGCAGCGCGCTCACCCAGTGGCGGCGTACCTCGTCGATGATGACCTCGCCCTCATCGACCAACAGATGCCGGTCGACGCACGGGTCCAGGAAGGACTGCGCCATGGCGGGCTCTCAGGAGATGAGTTCGTTGAAGAAGGTTGCGAGCGATTCGAAGGCGCCGAAGAACGTACGAACGGCATTTGCCGCGTCCTCGGGGCGGGTGAACAGGAAGAACAACGCGAAGGCAACGACCAACACCAACAGCACACGCTTGACCCAGCTGACCATGCGGCCCCTCCTTTCTGACTCGACCGCTGTCATTCTTGCCCGTACCTCGGTCACATCGCGGCTGCGACACGCAGGCGACGGCAGACCGGCCACTGTCAACCCCTTCTTGCGGGTTGTCCCAGGGTTCCCGGATCGGGCCCGGGGCAAGTAGCCTGCCACCGTACCGAGAGGAGCAGACGGTGAGCAGCGACGGCACGTCCCGATCCACCCCTACCGAGGGCCGACCAACTGATGGTCGTCCCGGAACCACCCGGCCCCAGCCCGGCCGACCCCAGCAGGGTTCCGCCAACTTCCCCCACGCGATGTTCGGCTACGAACGGCAGGCGGTGGACGACTTCCTGGGTAATGTCAGCGACGAGCTGCGAGTCGCCCACCAGCGCATCGACCACCTGGAAAACCAGATTGCCTCGCTGGAGGCGGATCCGGTGCCTCCCACCTTCGAGGATCTCGGCGGGTACGCCACCAGCCTGCTGCGCAACGCGGAGGCGCAGGCCGCCGACATCGTCGCCGTGGCCGAGCGGGAGGCCGCCGGCATCACCGAAACGGCCCGTCGGGCTGCCGACGAGATCCGGCAGTCGGGTCGGCGCGAGGCCGAGGACATCAAGATGGCCGGCCTCGCCAGCCTGCGGGACCAGCGCACCGAGCTGGAGCGCCAGACCAGCGAGCAGATCGCCCGGGCTCGGGAGGAAGCGACCTCGCTGCTGACCGCCGCCCAGCGGCACGCCGAGTCGGTGGCCAGGGAAGGTGAGTTGCGAGCCAACCAGGCCGTCCAGGCCGCTCGCCTGGAAGCAGACCAGATGCGCCAGAGCGCGGAGCGCGATGTCGCGGCCATGAGGTTGGCCTCGGCCCAGGAACGCGAGGAACTGCTGAGCCGTCTCAGCACCGAGCACGAGGAGGCCAGCGCCCGCACCATCAGTCTGGCCAATGACTCCCGCCGTCACCATGCCGAGTCCGCGCAGCGCTTGGCCGAGGAGGCCGCCGAGGCCGCCCGGATCCGCCGCGACGCACTGCGGGACGCCGAGGACATCAAGGTCCGCGCCGCCCGCGAGACCGAGGAACACATCTCCCGGGCCCACGAACAGGCCAAGGCGTTGACCGAGCGCGCCGAACGCCGGTACGCCAGCCGGCGCGCCGAACTGCAGCGCGAGAGCATCGCGATGGAGCAGCGCCGCGACTCGGTCGCCGCCCAGCTGCAGCTGCTCGCCGGCCTGGCCCAGCAGACCGCGGCCGGGGTCACCGACGCCGAGCCGCTGCCCGAGACGCTGCTGGAACAGCTCGAGGATCTCCGCGACCAGCCGGTCGCCGCGGCCTCGGATCAGTCGACCAGTGCCGAACCCGCCGAGGAGGACACCAGGGTGCTGTCCCGCCTCACTGAGACCGACCAGGCCGGGCAGGACGCGCCCGACGAACTGACCGATACGGTGGTCGTCGAGACCGAGGACACCGACGACCGGGCAGGCGACACCGAGTCGGTGCCGGGCAGGGCCGCCACCGAGGAGTCCGCCACCGCCGAGCCAGCCGGAGCGGATGCGAGCGAGCCCGAGCCGGCCGGCGAGCAAGCAGTCGAAGATGAGTCAACCGAGGACGAGTCGGTCGAGGACGAGTCGGTCGAGGACGAGTCGGTCGAGGACGAGGCAGTCGCCCCGGTCACCAGCATCGAACCCGATCTGAGCGCAGCTGAGCTCGAGGACCAGAGCAGCGACACTGGCCCGCGCACCGAGGAACTCGCGTGACCGATCCGGCGACCCCGGACGCAGCGGAACCCAGTGGGGGCAAGGCGGGCCGTGGGCTGCTGTCCCGGCTCCGCCGCACGGCTCGCAATGTCGTCCAGCCACCGCAGCCTGCGCCAGTCTCGGCCGCGGCTCCACCGCCGTCGATGAGCGAGCCCAGCAACCGGCTGCTGCAGATGTCGCCCTTCGCATTCGGCTTCTTTGCCTGCGCGGGCGGCCTGCTGGCGATCGGGCTGGCCCAGGGGTTGCTCCAGATCAGCTCAATCGTGGTGACGATCATCCTGTCGCTGTTCCTGGCTCTGGGCATGAACCCGGCGGTGGAGTTCGTGACCAGGCGGGGTCTGCCCCGGCTGGTCGGCGTGCTGATGGTCTCGGTGGCCTTCCTCGCCATCGTGGCCGCCATCATCTGGTCGCTGATCCCGATCGTCGCCGACCAGGTCGACGCCCTGATCGTCAACGTGCCCGGCTACATCCAGAACCTGCAGTCCAACCCGGCCTTCGCCGAGCTCGAGGCGCGCTACGGGATCATCTCGATGGCCACCACCGCAGCAACCCAGAGTTTGCGACCCGATGTCCTGTTCGGTGGCCTCGTCGGCGCCGGCCGGATCCTGTTCGACACCGTCTTCAGCACGGTCATCACGATCGTGCTGACGCTGTACTTCCTCACCTCATTGCCGGCCATCAAGCAGCAGGCGTACCGGCTCTCCCCCGCCTCCAAGCGGCCCCGGGGTCGCTACCTGGCCGATCAGATGTTCGAACGGATCGGCAGCTACCTGAGCGGCATGTTCTTCGTGGCCAGCCTGTCGGGGGTCTGCTCGTTCATCTTTCTCAACTTCGTGGGCATGGGCGAGTACGCCCTGGCGCTGGCCTGCGTGGTGGCGGCGCTCGCCTTCATCCCGCTGATCGGCAACCCGGTCAGCATGATCATCGTGACCCTGGTTGCTCTCACCCAAGGCATCACCACCGGCATCTTCTGTCTGATCTACTTCCTGATCTACCAGCAGATCGAGGCGTACGGGATCATCCCCCGGGTGTTCCAGCGCTCGGTCAACGTGCCGGGTGCCGTGGTCGTCATCGCCGCTCTGGTGGGCGGCAGCCTGCTCGGCGTCATCGGCGCGGTACTGGCGATTCCCTCTGCTGCGGTGCTGTTGCTGCTCTATCGCGAGGTGCTGCTGCCCCGGCTGGACCACAGCTGAGCCCCGACGTCGAGGTCGGGCTCAGAAGAGTCGGTCCTCGCTGTCGTCCATGCCCCGCATGCCGTCATAGTCCAGGGTGACACAGGAGATGCCGCGATCCCCGGCCAGCACCTTGGCCTGCGGCTTGATCTGCTGGGCCGCGAACACGCCACGCACCTCACCCAACAGCGGATCCCGGTTGAGCAGCTCCAGATAGCGAGTGAGTTGCTCGACCCCGTCGATCTCGCCGCGCCGCTTCACCTCGATCGCGACATACCGGCCAGCCGCATCCCGGCACATCAGATCCACTGGTCCGATCGCAGTCGGATATTCCCGGCGCACCAGGGTCAGCCCCTCGGCCAGCACCTCCGGATGGTCGGCCAGCAGCTCCTGCAGGTGCGCCTCGACGCCGTCCTTCTGCAGTCCCGGATCGACACCCAGGTCGTGGCTACTGTCATGCAGCACCTCACTGATGGCGATCTGCAACTGGTCACCGTCGCGACCGGTGACCTGCCACAGCTGCTCGATCGGCACCCCGGCCACCACCGCCTCCACTCGCTCGGGGTCGTCAACGACCTCGAGGCTGCATGGCGGACTCATCCAGTTCAGCGGCTTGTACGCCCGGTCGTCGGCATGCACCGAGACCGAGCCGTCGGCCTTCACCAGGATCAGCCGGGTGGCCATCGGTAGATGGGCCGTCAGACGTCCGGTGTAGTCAACCTGACAACGAGCAATGACCAAGCGCACCCGCGTACAGTAGGGCGGGTGGTTCGCCGACGCAACAAGTACGCCCAACAGCCGCGACCACTGTCAACGCATTGGGCCGAAGGACGCAGCACATCGGAGTGGATCGTGCGAGCCAACGCCGGCAATGACAAGAGCTACACCTGCCCGGGCTGCCGCCGCCTGATCGAGCCCGGCGAGGCCCACCTGGTGGTCTGGCCGCGTCAGCCACAATGGGGCGAACCGGCCGGGGTACGGTCCCGCAAACACTGGCACGAAGGATGTTGGAGGACACCATGAGCGACCTGCTCCACACGCGTACGGTCGGCGACGACGACGCCGCCACGGTTGTGTTCCTGCACGGCCTGTTCGGCCAAGGACGCAACTGGAACGAGATCGCCAAGCAGCTGCCGAGCGGCTGGCGCGGCCTGATGATCGACCTGCCCAACCATGGGCTTTCGCCCTGGACCGAGGACTTCAGCTATCTCCAGATGGCCGACCAGACCGCCGAGACGATCCGGGCCAAGACCACCGGACCGGTCGTGGTGGTGGGCCATTCGATGGGCGGCAAGGTCGCCATGCAGTTGGCGCTGCGCCACCCCGACCTGGTCCGGGCGCTGGTCGTGGTCGACATCTCCCCCAGCTGCGCCACGTCCAGCTTCGACGTCTACGTTGAGGCCATGCGGAGCATCGACCTGACGGCGATCACCTCCCGCGGCGAGGCCGATCAGGCGATGGCGGAGCTGGTGCCGTCGGCGACCGTCCGTGGCTTCCTGCTGCAGAACCTGCGCCGGGAGGGCCAGGGATGGCGCTGGCAGCAGAATCTCGACCTGCTGGGCGGGTCCCTGGACCAGATCGGCGATTGGCCTGCCACCGACGGCAGCTACCCGGGTCCGGTGCTGTGGGTGGCCGGCGATCAGTCGGACTACATCACCGAGGCGGACCGGGAGCCGATGGAGGCACTGTTCCCAGCGGTCCGATTGACCACCATCAAGCAGGCCGGCCACTGGGTGCACTCGGAACAGCCGGCGATCTTCGTGCAGGTGTTGCGGGCCTTCCTCAGTGAAGTCTGAACCGGACTGCGCTCAACAACACCCGACGTTCGCTCCGCTCAACACACCCGACGTTCGCTCCGCTCAACACACCTGACGTTCGCTCCGCTCACCTGACGTTCGCTCCGCTCAACACACCTGACGTTCGCTCCGCTCAACCTGCGGTCACCGAAAGGATCTGCACCGGGTTGATCGGTCGGCCCTCGCCACCATCGCCCTCATGACCGGCGTAGATCATCCGGTACAGCGCCGCCACCGAGCCCTGGTCCATCTGGCCCAGCACCACGTAGTTGGGCGGCAGCGGAGAATCCTCGAAGACCAGGAAGAACTGGGAGCCATTGGTGTCGGGGCCACCATTGGCCATCGCCACAGTGCCGGCGGGGTAGGTCTCGTCACCGGTCAGCTCGTCATCGAACTCGTAGCCCGGTCCCCCGGTGCCAGTGCCGGTCGGGTCGCCGCACTGCAGGATGAAGATGCCTTCGTTGACGAGTCGGTGGCATTCGGTGTTGTCGTAGAAGCCCTGCTGGGCCAACGAGTCGAAGGAATTGACCGCGCACGGCGCGTGCTGCCGGTCCATGATGATGCTGAGGGTGCCCATGCTCATCTCGAGGGCCACCACCGACTGTCCGGTCATGCGTACGCCGCTGCTGGGCGGCGGATCCACCGGGCGAGCCGGCTCGCCGGCGGCGCGGTACTCACAGTCGATCTGAGCCTGTGGCTCCTCGACATTGGGGACCACCCCACATGCCGTCAGAGGAACCACGACCACCGTGGCAAATGCCACCAACATCCATCGCATGAAGCTGCCCACAGGACGAGTCTGCCACAGGTTGTCACCTGGTCCTGCCCGTCAGCAGCGACCTCCTATGCTCGACACATGATCGTGATCTCCCGAGTCTGGACCGGTGGCGGCGACACCGGCCACACCCACCTCGCTGACATGTCCCGGATCCCCAAGACGGATGCGCGTATCGCGGCCTGTGGCGACGCCGACGAGGTCAATTCGGTGCTCGGCACCGCCCTGGTCGAGGACCTTCCTGAGGTGGTCGGCGAGATCCTGGCGCAGGTCCAGAACGAGCTCTTCGACCTGGGTGCGGACCTCGCCACCCCGGTGGTGCCTGACCCGGCTCATCCGCCGCTGCGGATCGACCAGGCCGCCATCAGCCGCTTGGAAGCCTGGTGTGACGAGTTCAGCGAGGAATTGCCGACGCTGAGATCCTTCATCCTGCCCGGGGGCAACCGGGCCAGTGCTGCGCTGCACCACGCGCGTACGGTGGCTCGTCGCGCCGAGCGGACCGCATGGGCCGCGGTCGCCGCACACGGCGACAGCATGAACCCTCTGACAGTGACCTACCTGAATCGGCTTTCAGACCTGCTCTTCGTGCTGGCACGCAGCGTCGGTCAGAGTCACGGTGAGCGGCTGTGGGTGCCCGGCGCCGACCGTACGCCGCCCGATGCCCGGGCCCGACGCAACCGGGACCGCATCATCGCGAGCACGGCGAGCGGCGCGCAGGAACGCTCGGATCAGGACGATTCAGGCCGGCGCCACTCCGCGCCCGGTTCGGCGGGGCCGGCCGACAGCCGGTAGTCCCCCTCGCCGGGGGCAGCCGCCTCGAGCCAGCTCAGCAGTCCGGTCACGGCGGCGATCGGGACGGCCACCTGCCAGGACCGACCCAGACCGCGGGCTTCAGCTCCCGAACGCAGTTGCAGGGTGATGATCTGCTGGTCGTCATACAAGGCCGACGCCTCCATGACGGAGGGGCGTCGGCTGTCGCTGAGGATCACCTCCGTACGCCGCCAGGCGTGACGGGGCCGAAACGCCAGCGAGAACGCGCGATACCACTGGAGTTGCTCGCCGTAGTAGCGGCCCACTCCCAGCGCCCATGCGTCCTCGGCGCCGCCCACCTTCAGGGCGCATTCAAAACGGCCACTGAGGCCATTGAGCCACCGCAGCCGCACCCACCAAACCAGCAGCAACAAGGCGCCGGCAACGACGATGACAACCATGATCGCCAACGCCCAGTCACGCATGGCGCAAACCTACAGCTGCGCGAGCGACTCAGCCAGTCGCTCGCGCAGAATGGAAGCCAGTTGTGACCTCAGCTGCGGTCAGCGATCTTCAGCTGCCCCCGGGCGCGGTCCAACCGCTCCTTGGTGGCCAACGAATCGTCGCCGCCGGCAATGAGTTCCTGGGCTTCGGTGAAGTCGGCCTTGGCCTTGTCGAGGTCGACCTCCTCGCCCAGCTGCGCGAACTGGCTCAGGATCGAGACCTGGTTCTGCGCCACCGAGATGAAGCCGCCGTCGACTGCGATCACCTGTCGGGCGCCATCGCTGCCCGTGATGACCGCGGCGCCGGGCACCAGCACCGCCATGATCGGCTCGTGCCGCGGCAGGATGCCGATGTCACCCTCGACGGTGCGGGCGACGACCATCTGCGCGTCGCCGCTCCACACCGTACGGTCGGCCGAGACGACCTCCACATGCAGGAGATCAGCCATCTCAGCCTTCCTTCTGCATCTTGTCCCAGTTCTCCATCACCATGTCCATGCCACCGACATTGAAGAACGCCTGCTCGGGGATGTGGTCGACCTGACCGTCGCAGATCATCCGGAAGCCCTCAACGGTGTCAGCGATCGGCACGTTCGAGCCCACCACACCCGTGAACTTCTCGGCGGTGTAGGTGTTCTGGCTGAGGAACTGCTGGATGCGACGTGCCCGCGACACGACAATCTTGTCCTCTTCGGACAGCTCGTCGACGCCGAGGATCGCGATGATGTCCTGCAGTTCCTTGTTGCGCTGCAGGATCTGCTTGACCTCGACCGCAGTGTCGTAGTGCTCCTGGCTGATGTACTGCGGGTCCAGGATGCGCGAGGTCGAGGTGAGCGGATCCACGGCCGGGTAGAGGCCACGCGAGGCAATCTCACGGCTCAGCTCGGTGGTGGCGTCCAAGTGCGCGAAGGTGGTCGCCGGCGCCGGGTCGGTGTAGTCGTCGGCGGGCACGTAGATGGCCTGCATCGAGGTGATGGAGTGGCCGCGGGTGGAGGTGATCCGCTCCTGCAGCTGGCCCATCTCGTCGGCCAGGTTGGGCTGGTAACCCACGGCGGAGGGCATCCGGCCCAGCAGCGTGGAGACCTCGGAACCGGCCTGGGTGAAGCGGAAAATGTTGTCGATGAAGAGCAACACGTCCTGGCTCTGGACATCGCGGAAGTACTCCGCCATCGTCAGCGCCGACAGCGCCACCCGCAGACGGGTGCCCGGGGGCTCGTCCATCTGACCGAAGACCAAGGCGGTGTCCTTGAGCACGCCGGCCTCGTCCATCTCGAAGATCAGGTCGTTGCCCTCACGGGTGCGCTCACCCACACCTGCGAACACCGAGGTGCCGGAGTGGTTGTGGGCGATACGGAAGATCATCTCCTGGATGAGCACCGTCTTGCCGACGCCGGCGCCACCGAACAGGCCGATCTTGCCGCCCTTGACGTAGGGGGTCAGCAGGTCCAGCACCTTGATGCCGGTCTCCAGCATCTCGGTCTTGGACTCGAGGGCGTCGAAGGCGGGCGGATCGCGGTGGATCGGCCAGCGCTCAGTCACCTCGATGGTGCTCGGGTCGACGTTGAGGACCTCACCGGTCACGTTCCAGACGTGGCCCTTGGTGACGTCGCCCACCGGAACGCTGATCGGAGCGCCAGTGTCGCGCACCTCCTGGCCGCGACGAAGGCCGTCGGTCGGCTTCAGCGCAATGGCGCGGACCTGGTTGTCGCCCACATGCAGTTCGACCTCGAGGGTCATGCTGCGGGTGTCGTCACCGATCGTCACGTCGACGGTCAGGGCGTTCATGATGTTGGGCATCTGGTCGGCGGGGAACTCCACGTCGACGACGGGGCCGATCACTCGGGTGATACGCCCCACCCCGGGGTTACGGGAGCCGCTGGCGGCCTGGTCAGTCATGGTGGCACTCATGGATCACTCGCTTCCGGACTCGGCGAGCGCGCTTGCGCCGCCAACGATCTCAGTAATTTCCTGGGTGATGCCCGCCTGGCGGGCCTGGTTCGCTTCACGGGTGAGCTGCTGGATGATTTCCTCGGCGTTGTCCGTGGCGGCCTTCATGGCACGCTGACGGCTCGCCAGCTCGGAAGCGGCGGCCTGCAGCAGGCAGTAGTGGATGCGGCTGGCCACGTACAGCGGCAGCAGCTCGTCCAGCACCGTCTCGGCGTCAGGCTCGAAGGTGAACAGCGGCCGGTACTCCCCGCCCTGCTCAGTCCCCTCTGCATCGTCCTCGACGACCTCCAACGGAAGCAGCCGGAAGGCCTCGGGCCGCTGGTTGATCATCGAGACGAAGCGGGTGAAGACCACATGGATCTCATCGACGCCGCCCTCCTCAGTCTCCCGGCTGAAGGTGTCGAGCAGCTGAACCGCGATCGCGTACGCCTCCTCATAGCTCGGCGCCTCGGAGAAGCCGGTCCACGACTGCGCGATCTCGCGATTGCGGAAGTCGTAGTAC
The DNA here is from genome assembly GCF_002250565.1 of Parenemella sanctibonifatiensis. Taxonomy (GTDB): domain Bacteria; phylum Actinomycetota; class Actinomycetes; order Propionibacteriales; family Propionibacteriaceae; genus Parenemella; species Parenemella sanctibonifatiensis. The sequence continues at coordinate 221,069 of NZ_NMVJ01000006.1, read as the reverse complement.
GCCTTGCCCTTGCGTCCGGTCAGATAGAGGTCGATCTCCTTGTCCTCCTCCAGCAGATGCTGGCGGAGGCCCTCGGCCGTCTTGACCGCGTTGGCGGTGTAAGCACCGGCCTGACCACGATCAGAGGTGATCACCAGCATCGCCGCGCGACGTGGGTTCTCCACCTCGGTGGTCAGAGGATGGTCGATGTCGGTCGAGGACGCCACCTCGCTCACCGCTTTGGTGAGCTCGTTGGCGTACGGCGCTGCCGCCCGGGCCTGGCCCTGTGCCTTGATGATGCGCGAAGCCGCGATCAGCTCCATCGCCCGGGTGATCTTCTGGGTACTGGCGACGGAGCGGCGTCGACTGCGGAGTTCTCGCAGACTGGCTGCCACGATCAGCCCCGCTTCTTCGTCTTGATCTGCTCCTGGCCGACCTCGTCGTCCTCCAACGCGTCGGCCTGCTCGGCGCTGCCCAGCAGGGTGCCGTCGGAGGTCTTGAAGTGGGACTTGAAGTCCTCAATCTCGGACCGCAAGGCGTTCGCGATGTCATCGGACCACTGGTTGGTCTCGGCGAGCTCCTTGTAGGTGGCCGAGGAGTGCCGCAGCTGCTCCAACAGCTCCTGCTCGAAGCGGAGGATGTCGGCGACCGGGACGTTGTCCATCAGGCCGTCGCTGCCGGCCCACACCGAGATGACCTGCTCGGCCACCGGGTAGGGGCTGAACGCCGGCTGACGCAGCAGCTCAGTGAGGCGAGCGCCCCGCTCCAGCTGCCGACGTGAGGTGGGGTCGAGGTCGGAGGCGAACATCGCGAAGGCCTGCATGTCGCGATACTGCGCCAGCGAGATCTTGAGGGTGCCGGACACCTTCTTCATCGACTTCACCTGAGCGGCGCCGCCGACTCGCGACACCGACACACCGACATCGATGGCGGGCCGCTGGTTGGCGTTGAAGAGGTCGGACTGCAGGAAGATCTGGCCGTCGGTGATCGAGATCACGTTGGTCGGGATGTAGGCCGACACGTCATTGGCCTTGGTCTCGATGATCGGCAGACCGGTCATCGAGCCACCGCCCAGCTCGTCGGAGAGCTTGGCGCAACGCTCCAGCAACCGGGAGTGGAGGTAGAAGACGTCACCGGGGTACGCCTCGCGGCCCGGCGGACGACGCAGCAGCAGCGACATGGCGCGGTAGGCCTCGGCCTGCTTGGTGAGGTCGTCGAAGACGATCAGGACGTGCTTGCCCTCGTACATCCAGTGCTGACCGATGGCCGAGCCGGCGTACGGAGCGATGTACTTGAAGCCAGCCGGGTCGGAGGCGGGCGCATGCACGATGGTGGTGTACTCCATCGCGCCGGCCTTCTCCAGCGAGCCCTTGACCTCAGCGATCGTGGAGCCCTTCTGGCCGATCGCGACGTAGATGCAGCGGACCTGCTTGGTCGGGTCGCCCGACTCCCAGTTGGCCTTCTGGTTGATGATCGTGTCGATCGCGATGGCGGTCTTGCCGGTCTTGCGGTCGCCGATGATGAGCTGACGCTGACCACGACCGATCGGGGTCATCGCGTCGATCGCCTTGAGACCGGTCTGCATCGGCTCGCGGACCTCCTGGCGGTCCATCACCCCGGCAGCCTGCAGCTCGAGCGCACGGCGCCCAACCATGTTCTGCAGCTCGCCCAGACCATCAATCGGGTTGCCCATGGCGTCGACCACGCGACCCAGGTAGCCGTCGCCGACCGGGACCGAGAGGATCTCGCCGGTGCCGCGCACCTGGGAGCCCTCCTCGATGCCTTCGGAGTCGCCCAGCACGACGACGCCGATCTCGCGGCTGTCGAGGTTCAGTGCGATGCCCAGCTCACCGTTGGCGAACTGCAGCAGTTCGTTCGCCATGGCCGAGGGAAGGCCCTGCACCTGGGCGATGCCGTCGCCGGAGGTGACGACGGTGCCGACCTCCTCGCGGGAGGCAGCCTCGGGGGTGTAGTCGCTCACGAATTGATCCAGCGCTGCCCGGATCTCTTCCGGGCGAATGGTGAGTTCCGCCATCGTTGGTCCTGTCTGTGTGTTCAACGGTTGAGTTCTGGGAGGGCTGTCAGCTGAAACGCTGCCGCAGCTGGTGGATCCGGCCACCGACGGTGCCGTCGATGACCTCGTCACCGAGCTCGACCTTGATGCCGCCGACGACGCTGGGGTCGACGACGACATGCAGCACGATCGCCTGTCCGGTCTGCTTGATGAGGCCGGCGCGCAGCCGCGCCTCCTGGTCCTGGTCCAGCGGTCGCGCCACCGTGACGGTGGCGATCGACTGCTGTTGGGCAGCTGCCGAGAGCTCGAGATAGCGCTCGATCTGGTCCGGGTAGCCGCCGTGCTCCACACCGACAGCGCGGACCGCGAGGGCCACGGTTGCCGGATGCGTACGCCCGGTGAGCAGCCGTTCGACGATGCCGCGCCGACGATCCAGTGCAGCGCCGGGGTTGACCAGCGTCAGCTCCAGTTCGGGGTCACCGGCAACGACGCGACCAAATCGGAACAGTTCGTCCTCGACGGTTGCGAGCTGCCCTTCGGCCTGGGAAACACGGAACCAGGCACGAACACCCTGGCGTTCGATCGCCCGGGTGAGCCCCCGGTCGCTCCAGCGACCGGTGGCCGCCGTTGCCACCACCTCACGCGTGAGGTCGTCCACCTTGCCGCCGAACAGCGTCCGCGCCAGATCGGCACGGCGTTCGGCGACCGTGCTCGGGTCGGAGAGCGACCGTCGCAAGGCGGGCTGCGCCAACAGCGCGTCGGCAACCGCGAACAGTTCCCCGGCGACCGTGGCGGTCACCGGCAGCTGGTCGACTGCCTGGTCGAGCTGCTGATGCTGAGCGTCGGTGGTGGTCATGGCACTCATGCCTGCGTGGCTCCTTGGGATTCCAGGTCGGCCAGGAACCGGTCGACCGTGCGTCGTGCCCGCTCATCGTCGTCGAGCGTCTCGCCGACGATACGGCCGGCCAGGGTGGTGGCCATGCCACCGATCTCGTTGCGCAACGAGACGGCAGCCTGCTGCCGCTCGGCTTCGATCTGAGTCTGACCGCTGGCGATGATTCGGGCGTACTCCTGATTGGCCTGTTCACGCATCTCGCTGAGGATCTGGGCGCCTTGGTTCTTGGCTTCCTCGCGAATCCGAGCCGCCTCTTCACGGGCGTGGGAGAGCTGCTCGTTGTACTTCGCGAGCGCCTCCTCAGCCTCCTTCTGGGCGGTCTCAGCCTTCTCCAGGCCACCCTCGATTGCCTCGGTGCGCGCGGCGTACATCGCCTCGAACCGGGGAGCAACCACCTTGAGGATGACCACGAAGATGATGATGAACAGCACGATGCCGACGATGAACTCCGTCAGATCGTGAGGGAGGAGCGGCCCGAGCGGTCCGCCTTCCATAGGGATCATGGATCCGGGCCTCAGGCCGTCAGCGCGCCGGTCAGGACGAACGCCAGCGCGATACCGATGATGGCGAGAGCCTCGACCACGGCGAAGCCGATCCAGGCGGTGCCCATCATGGAGCCACGGGCCTCAGGGTTGCGGGCGGTGCCGTTGATGACCGAGGAGAAGATCCAGGCCACACCGATCGCGGGGCCCAGAGTCGCCAGGGCGTAGCCGATCATGTTGATCGAGCCACTGATTTCCATGGGGGTCATGGTTTTCCTTTCGGGAAGTGTCCGGTCGGACGCTTGAGGTGATCGGGCCGGGTTGCCCTCACACGACTGGTTGGGGGGTCAGTGATCCTCAGCTACTGCCGAGGCAACGTACTGCGCGGTCAAGACGGTGAAGATGTACGCCTGCAGGGTTCCGACGAGGAGCTCCAGGGCGAACACAGGGAAGCCGAACAGGATCGAGATACCACCGGCGAACCGGTTGAACGTGGTGTCGGCGTACTGGATCAGCCAGCCACCGCCGGCGACGAACACCAGGATCACCAGGTGGCCGGCGAACAGGTTGGCGAACAGACGCAGTGCCAGGGTGAGCGGCCGGACGATGAAGTTCGAGATGAGCTCCAGCGGCAGGATCAGTGGGATCAACCACCACGGCACCCCCGAGGGGATCAGGGCGATCTTGAAGTACTTGATGCCGTGGCGGGCCAGGCCTGCGCCGATGAACAGCAGATAGGACAGCAACGCCAAACCGTAGGCGAAGCCGATCTGGGAGAAGGTCGGCAACATGAACAGGAAGAACTGCCCGAACAAGTTGTTGACCAGCAGGAACGAGAACAGCGCCACCAAGTAAGGGGTGTACCGCCGGTACTCGGGCCCCAGCGCTTCGCGGCCGATGCCGTTGCGGACCATGTCATAGGCGAACTCGCCGATGAACTGCCGCTTGCTGGGGACGATCTTGGCCTTGTTCGAGACCCACAGCCAGAAGGCCAGGATGATGATGACCGAGATGATCGCCTGGGCGACGAAGTTGTTCAGCCAGAACAACCACGGAACATCAGGGAACAGCAGTCGCGGCTCGAAGCTGTGCACGCCCGGCGGCTCGTAGGTCTCGCCTGCCATGGGAACAAGGGGGCCCACTCATGACTCCTTTGGGCTTGAGTCGATCGACCGCTGGTCGCTCGAGGGGTGGTCATCGTGTCGGTAACGCCGGGCGATCAGGTAGATCGAGGCGACAAAGCCGACGATGATGCCGGCGGGGAGCAACAGTCCGGTGTCGAACAGGTACCGGTCTGCCAGCCAGCCGAGACCGCCATAGAACAGCGGCCCGGCGATGACATAGCCGAGGGCCGTGTAGCCCTCAGAATAGCCATTCCGCAGCACTGTCGGGAGATCCGTCGGCTTGCTGTCGGGGACTTTAGCAACCGGATCGGTGTTGGTCACATCGCTGCTCATCGGGCCACCTCCCCATCCTCGAGGTACTCGTCGTAGGCCGGAATCCGGAGCTGCCGGAAGGCCAGCACCTCGGTGGTCACCCAGCCGATCGCAGTCGCGACCGCGCCGAGCGCGACGGCGTACGGGGCGAGGATCTCCGAGCCGAGATTCTGGTAGGCGATGAAGGCAATCGCGAGGCCACCAACCCGGATCCCGTAGCCAGACAATCCGGCCACCATCTGGGTGCGCGGGTCGGCGTTCACGAAGAGGAGTTGGACCAGGTGACCGATGGTGAAGAACAGGACGGTCGTCGCCGCGGCCAGGCCGGCGCTGGCCAGCCCGTGGCCGCCCCAGATCACCATGCTCAGCCCGACGGCCATGATGCCCATCGCGTGGCCACCGATGAGTCCGGCCTTGAAGAGGGTGGTGAGACGTTCCCGCATGCCCCGGACCGGTCGCAGAGCCGCCCGAACACCGGCGTCGGTGTCGTGGGCTGCGCCGGGCAGGTCAATTGACATGGGGTTCCTGACGGGAGTCCGTGGCGTGTCCAAGCGTGCGTGCCGACTTCTCTCGGCACGCTTGTGAAAACTAGCACAAAGTCCCGCGGGCTGTCATCGCGATCACGGTTGCAGGTGCTCCTCGGCGGCTCGACGCCGGCCCGCCCGGCGCACCGTGATGATCGTCAGCGCCGCGATCACCACCAGCAGGACGCCGACGGTGATCCAGGTCTGGGTGAAGCCGATGGCGATCACGCCGAAGGAGATCACCGCGGTCCACACGTACATGAGGATCACGGCACGCCGGTGGCTGTGCCCCCGCTCGAGGAGTCGGTGGTGCAGGTGCTGCTTGTCGGGCATGAACCACAGCCCGCCCGACACGGTCCGCCTGACATAGGCCAGCACCAGATCGGCAAACGGCAACGCCAACACCGCCACCGGTAACACCAACGGCAGGTATGCAGGGATCAGGCCACCAGAGTCGGCCTGGAGTTGGCCCGGGTCGATCTGGCCGGTCAACGAGATGGTCGAGGTGGCCATCAGCAGCCCCAGCAGCATCGCGCCGGAATCCCCCATGAACATCCGGGCGGGGAAGAAGTTGTGCGGGAGGAAGCCCAGGCAGACCCCCACGATGGTGACGGTGATGAGGCTGGAGGTGGTGGCACGGACCAGTTCCTGCTCGACGGTGAGCATGTAGGCGTATCCGAAATACGCGGTGGCCCCGATCCCGACCACCCCAGCGGCCAGGCCATCCAGGCCGTCGGCGAAGTTGATCGCGTTCACGCACAGCACGATGAAGAAGACCGTGATGGCGATGGCGGCGGCATCATCCAAGGAATAGATCGAGTTGGGCAGCGGGATCCACAACATCTTGACGCCGTTGACCACCGCGACACCGGCGGCCAACACCTGACCGGCCAGTTTCGCCAGCGCGTTCAGGTCGAACATGTCATCAAGGACGCCGACGCCACAGATCACCGCCGCTGCCATGAGGATGCCGACGGCGTCATGGCGCACCAGTTCCTGTGAGCCAAGGAAGGGCTGCTGCAGCGCCACCAGGAAGGCCGCGCCGACGCCGAACAGCATCGCCAGTCCTCCCAAGTAGGGCATCGCGATGGTGTGGACGTCCCGGTCGCGCACCTGGGCCACCGCGCCGGTGCGCAGCGCCAGCTGGCGACACACCGAACACAGCAGAAAGGTGGTGGCCGCAGCCACCAACATCACCAGCAGGTACGCGCGCATGGATCAGTTGGGGCTGTACCCCGGCGGCGGAGCGACGGGTTCTGCCTCGGCCTCGGCCCCACTGTCGGTCGTGGTGTCAGTCGTGGCCTCGGCGTCGGTCGCCTCAGCCTCGGTCGTCGCGTCATCCGCGTCCGTCTCGTCCGCGGGCTCGGGCTCCGGTTCTGGAGCGAGTCCCATCGGATCCTTGAGGAAGGGGCAGGTCTCCTGCAGTTCGGCCAAGCTGTGCGGGCCCAGCCGGAGCAACTCGCCGTAGTGACCGGAGCTGAAGTTGACCATGGTCGAGGAGGGGCCGTCGGCGACCGGACCGGCGTCCAGGAAGTAGCTGACGTGGCCCTCGAGCTGCTCGACGGCTTCGGCGACCGAATGGGCCGGCGGCTGCTCGGTGCGGTTCGCGCTCGACACGGCCAGAGCACCGGTCCGCCGCAGCAGTGACCGGGTCAGATCGTGGTCGGGCACCCGCAACCCGATGGTGCCCTTGGTCTCCCCCAGCTCCATCCGCAGTCCGTCCTGGGCCTTGACCACCACGGTCATCGGGCCGGGCCAGTACTTGTCGACCAGCTTGCGGGCATAGCTGGGCACCTTGTCCCCCAACGCCTGCAGCATCGGGGCATCCGAGATCAGGACCGGCGGCGGCTTGTCACGGCCACGCCCCTTGGCCTCCAGCAGCGCGTTGACCGCCTTGCGGTTGAAGGCATCCGCGGCCACGCCATAGACGGTGTCGGTGGGGATCACCACGACGTGCCCCTCGGCCAACAGTTCCGCTGCCCGGGCGATGCCGCCCTCGGGATCGGTGACGGCGTCGATGATCTCGACGACCGGTTCGGGGTCCGGCTCCGGCTCGGCGTCGGCGTCGGCGACGTCAGCAGTCACCTCTGAGGCAGACTCCTCCGCAGTCTCCTCGGAGCCGCCCGGCTCTCCCTCGGCGTCGACGACAGGCTCGGTGGCCGACTCTGGCTGGGCCTGCTCGACCTCGGTCGTGACCTCACCCGCGGTGGGGCTGGTCGCGTCGAGGGGCTCGGCGTCGTGCTGTTCACTCACGCGGGCCATCCTAGGCGCACCGAGCCGCCTCCATCGGTCCGTGACCGGCGCGCCCGCCCTTCACCGAGCTCACGCGGTCGGTCGTGGGCCCTGCTCAGCTGCTGGCGCGGCGCCGCCGGGCGGTGACGAACCGCGGGCGACCGGTCAGGTCGAAGCGATCCTGGACCCGGTCGAAGGCCTCCGATGCCACAAAGATCGCCGGGGCGGACTCATGCTGCACCTCGGCATGTTCGGCTCCCAGCCAGCCGCCCGGTTTCAACAGTCGGGCCGCGACCGGCGCCAGCGCCCGCATCGCCTCGAGCCCGTCGTCCCCGGAGAACAGCGCCAGCTCCGGGTCGTGGTCGCGCACCTCCGCAGGTACGCCCTCCCAGGCCGTCAGCGGGATGTAGGGCGGATTGCACAGCACCAGATCCACGTGGCCGTCCAGGGACGGCCAGGCATCACGCAGGTCCGCCAGCTCCAGCTCGACTCGTTCGGACAGGTTGCGCCGGGCCAGGTCGTGGGCCTGCGGGCTGAGCTCGGTGGCGTACACCCGGGCGTCGGGCACCAGGTGCGCGACCGCAGCGGCGATCGCCCCCGAACCGGTGCACAGGTCAACCACCACCGGTGCGCGCAGTCCGGACAGCTGTTGCACTCCCCATGCCACCAACGACTCGGTCTCCGGGCGGGGCACGAAGACGTCGGGGCCGACCTCCAGCGACACCCCGCAGAAGTCAGTCGCACCGATGATCCGTTGCACCGGCAGCCCCGCTGCTCGCCGGTCGAGCAGGTCGGCGTACGCCTTTGCGATCTCGTCGGGCAGTTCAGTGCCGAGCGCCTGTTCCACGCCGAGCCGACCCAACGGGAGCTGCCAGGCGTGGGACAACAGCAGCCGAGCGTCGGCCTCGGGCGATGCCGCGTCGGTGAGTCGGCTGGCGCCGGCGGCCAATGCGGCGTCGATCGTGGTCATGTCAGGCGGTCCTCGATGAGTTTGGTGAAGTACGCATTCATGGCCGCCAAGCTGTCGAACTGCTGGGGCGTGTCACGCTCGGGTGAGATCGGGCTCGCAGGCGTCGCCGGCGATGCCGGGCTGGTCTGTTCGGCCGGTTCGGCCGGGGCAGCCGAGGGCTGGGCCAGGGCGGCCGTGACCGCCGCGCTGAGCTGCTCGCCCAGCTGCTGGGGACCCAGCTGCAGGGCCGAGTCCGTGAGTGAGATCCGTACACCGTCCTGGCTCACCTGCACGCAGATCGGCTCTGACTGCTGCGCCCTGGTCCGGCCCGTATCCTCGGCCGGCTCCGCACCGTCGTCGAAGGCGGCAAAGGCGTCCGCCAGTCGTCCGCTCATGCCCCTCCCGTCACCGCGCCGAAGCTCACCTCGATGGCCACCACACTCGAAGGATAGGGCGCGCGCCAAGGTCGCGACAGTGGCCAGCGGTGCGTTCGCCCTCAGCCGGTCGGACGCGCCAGTCGTGCGGCCAGGTCGGCCTGCTGCAGCGCCGCGACCAGGTCGGCCAGGTCGCCCCCCAGCACCTGGTCGAGATTGTGGGCCTTGAAACCGATCCGGTGGTCGGCGATCCGATTCTCGGGGAAGTTGTAGGTGCGGATCCGTTCACTGCGGTCCACCGTGCGCACCTGGCAGCGGCGGGCCTCGGCGGCCGCCGAAGCTGCCTCCTCCTCCGCGCGGGCGACCAGCTTGGCGCGCAGCATCCGCATGGCCTGCTCCTTGTTCTGCAGCTGGGAGCGCTCGTTCTGGCAGGACACGACGATGCCCGTCGGCAGATGGGTGATGCGCACCGCGGAGTCGGTGGTGTTGACGCCCTGTCCACCCGGACCGGAACTGCGATAGACATCGATGCGCAAGTCGTGGTCGGCGATCTCCACATCAGAGGCATCGACGTCGGGCATCGCCAGAACGCCGGCGGCCGACGTGTGGACCCGGCCCTGCGACTCGGTGACGGGCACCCGCTGCACCCGGTGTACGCCCGCCTCAAACTTCAGGACGCCGTAGGGCATCGGCGCCGGTTCAGCGTCCGGGCTCGGGGATCCGCTACCGGCCTTGACCGCCAGGGTGACCGACTTGTACCCACCCAGGTCGGTCTGCTGGCTGTCGAGCATCTCGACACTCCAGCCGACCGTCTCGGCATAGCGGGTGTACATCCGTAGCAGGTCGCCGGCGAACAGGGCCGACTCCTCGCCGCCCTCGCCGGACTTGATCTCCAGCAGACAGTCGGCCGAGTCGTGTGGGTCGCGTGGCGCCAACAGGGCCGCCAGCTTCTCGCTCGAGACCCGCAGTTGGGCCTCCAGTTCGGCCGTCTCGGCAGCAAAGCCGGGATCCTCGTCGGCCAGTTCGGCGGCCGCCTGGTGATCGTCGAGGAGTTGTTCGTGGCGATCCAGCTGTCGCACCACCGGGGTCAACTCGGCGTAACGGCGCCCCACCCGTCGGGACTTGTGAGCATCGGCATGGGTGGCCGGGTCAGCGAGCTCAGCCTCGAGGGCGGCATACTCCTCCCGCAGCGGCGCCGCGGCGGCGATGTCGACCTCGACACCGTCGTGCTCACTCATGGACACCTCCGAGGGCTGCGGACACGCAAGCGCCGGGCCCTGACCGGGCCCGGCGCTTGGCGTACCTGATTGGGGTCAGGCTCAGTTCTTCTGGTAGCGACGCTGGAAGCGGGCCACGCGACCACCGGTGTCAAGAATCTTCTGCTTGCCGGTGTAGAACGGGTGGCACGCCGAGCACACCTCGGCGCGAATGACGCCGTCCTTCGAAGTGCTCTTGGTCGTGAAGGAGTTGCCACAGGTGCAGGTCACCTGGGTCTCCACGTACTCGGGATGGATGTCAGCCTTCATGATGCTCCTTGTTCGGGGGTACGCCGGGTCGTCCGTGACGAGACCTCATCGCGAGATCCGCACCCACATCGCAGCGTGAACTGCTGCGAGCTGCATAGACGTGAACCGGCACCGACGCCCTATTATTCCCGCGCCGGACCCGGATGCCAAATCCGGGGCCGACGCCGGGATCAGTCGCCGTCGCCGGGACGATTCGGCGTGGTCTTCTGGATCTGGATGAGGAATTCGGAGTTGTTCTGAGCCTTGCGCATCCGCGACAGCAGCATCTCCAACGCCTGCTGGTTCTCCAGGCCCGACAACACGCGCCGCAGCTTCCAGATGATGTGCAACTCGTCGCGGCCCAGCAGCAACTCCTCGCGCCGGGTGCCGGACTGGTCGACGTCGATGGCGGGGAAGATCCGCTTGTCGGCCAGCTCACGGCGCAGCCGCAGCTCCATGTTGCCGGTGCCCTTGAACTCCTCGAAGATGACGTCGTCCATCTTGGAGCCGGTCTCGATCAGCGCGGTCGCCAGGATCGTCAGCGAGCCGCCGTTCTCGATGTTGCGGGCCGCACCGAAGAACTTCTTCGGCGGATACAACGCCGCCGAGTCGACACCGCCGGACAGGATCCGTCCAGACGCAGGGGCGGCCAGGTTGTAGGCCCGCCCCAGTCGGGTGATGCCGTCCAGCAGCACCACCACGTCGTGACCCATCTCGACCAGACGCTTGGCGCGCTCGATGGCGAGCTCAGCGACGATGGTGTGGTCCGAGGCCGGCCGGTCGAAGGTGGAGGCGATCACCTCGCCCTGCACGGTGCGCTGGAAGTCGGTGACCTCCTCGGGCCGCTCGTCCACCAGGACCACCATCAGGTGCACCTCGGGGTTGTTGACGGTGATCGCATTGGCGATCGCCTGCATCACGAAGGTCTTGCCCGCCTTGGGCGGCGAGACGATCAGGCCACGCTGCCCCTTGCCGACCGGGGCGACCAGGTCGATGATGCGACCGGTCATCTGGTTGGGCGTGGTCTCCAGCCGCAGCGTCTCCTGCGGATAGAGCGGGGTCAGCTTGCCGAATTCGGGGCGGTCCAGTGCCGCCTCGGGGGCGCCGTTGTTGACGGTGTCGACCCGGACCAGCGGGCTCAGCTTCTCGCGCCGCTCCCCGTCCCGAGCCTGACGCAGCTGGCCGGTGATGACGTCACCCTTGCGCAGCCCGTACTTGCGGACCATCTGCAAGGACAGGTACGCGTCGTTGGGTCCGGGCAGGTAGCCCGAGGTCCGCACACAGGCGTAGTTGTCGAGCACGTCGAGGATGCCGGCCACCGGCACCAGGACGTCGTCATCGGACACGGTGGGCTCGGCCTCGAGCCGCTCGTTGCTGCGGCCGCCGCGCCGGTTGCGGTCGCGTTGCCGCCGGCGACGGCCACGACGACTGTCGTCCCGGTCGTTGTTGCGGTCATTCCCACGGTCGTTGCCGCGGTCATGCGAACGGTTGTCGTTGGTGCTCGTGGTGCCTCCGTTGTCGGCATGGTCCTGGTCGTTGCGGGACTGCTCGCCCTGGTGGGAGCCACGCAGCTCGGCCAGTCGGGCCGCGATCGAGTCGCTGCCCTCGTCGCCGCCGGAGGACTCCTGACGCGAGCCCCCGTCGGGACGGCTGGGCTGGTCATCGGTACGCCGCCGGCGCCGACGCTGGTCCTGGTCGCCCGAGCGTCGCGCCTGGTCCTCACCGTTCAGGTCGAGGCTGGGCTGCTCGGCGCCGGAGCGGTCCTCCGTGCGCGCTTCATCGGTGCGGGGGCGACGGGTCCGGGACTCAGTGCCCTGATTCCCACTGCCCTGATTCCCAGCGCCCTGATTCTCGGAGCGCTGACCTTCGGAGCGGCTCTCGGAGCCCGCCTGGTCGTTGGTGCTGGCTGGTCCGGCCGGCCGCTCGGCGCGCCGGGTCCGCGGTGCCGTCTGGGCCCCCGCATCGGCGGTCGGCTGGTGGCTCGGGCTTGCCGCGGGCGCGTTGTTGGCGCTCGCCTGGTCGGCCTGTCGGGCGCGGATCGCCGAGATCAGATCGGCCTTGCGCATGCCCGTGAGTCCTCGCAGACCGATCGAGCCCGCCAACTGTCGAAGCTCCGGAAGCAGCATTGCTTCCAGACCCTTCTTCTGTGCCGACCGACCCTCGGTCCCACCGTTCGTGGTGTCTGTCACGTGTGTCCTTCCCAACGGGAATCCTCATCCTCGGTCACGGTGTCCCGCACTCGGGACCACCGGTCCTTCCTGGCGGCTCCCCGGCGTACTCACGCGGAGATGCTGCGGACCAGTGGTGCCGGTGTTCGAAGCCTGTCCTGATGCAGGTCAACGACCGCGCGGGCACCAACCACGAATGAGGCAAATGATGTGTGTGATCCTCGACACCGGAAGCGTGCGCAGCTTCACAAACCTGCCCAGCCGGCGATCGGATCGGGATGCAAGCCCGAATCCTGCGGGCTGCACCCACACGGTACCAGAGCACTGCACCGCCGACCAAAGCACACCGCCGGCGACACGCACGACTCCGCTGCCGGCGTACGTCGGAACCCGCCCGGAACTACAGCGCCGACCTGACCCCCGCGCCGGGCACCAACACGTGCCGGGCAAATCCCTCATGGGTCGGCGGTTCCTGGTCGTCGGCGATCAGCGTCAGCACCGTCGGGCCCGCTCCCGACACCACGGCCGGGAATCCCTCGGCCCGCAGGGCCGCGATCCAGTCCCGGGTCTGCGGCATCAGGTCGCCGCGATGGCGTTGGTGCCACGGGTCCTCGGTGGCGGCCAGCAGCTGTTCCGGGCCGACGGCACCCGCCAGCGCCAGCGTCGTCAGCGCCAGTCGGGAGGATTCGGCGATGCTCTCCCCCACTGCCCGCGAGTCCGGCAGCACCTTCCGAGCGGTGCTGGTCGGCACCACCACGGTCGGCACGTCCACCACACAACGCCACTGCGGAGCCAGGTCCAGACTCACGAGCTGCGGGGCGGCCCGTTCCCCGACGCCCAGCACCGCACCGCCGAGCACGGCCGGGGCGGCATTGTCGGCGTGTCCCTCGATCCGGATCCCCAGCTCCAGGACGAAGTCGAGTCCCAGCTCCAGGTCGGGGCGGGCCAGCTGCCATGCCAGCGCCAACCCGGCGATGATCGCGGCGGCCGAGGATCCGATGCCGCGGCCGTGCGGGATGGTGTTGTGGGCAACGAAGTCGAATCCCGGGGCGGTGTGGCCCAGCTCGGCCAGCCCCCGCTTGATGGAGGCCAGGACCAGGTGGGACTCGTCGCGAGGAATGTCCTCGGCGCCCTCTCCCGTGACGGTCACCGTCGTGGTCGGTGCGACCGTCACGCTCATCTGGTCGCGCCAGTCCAGGGCGAGCCCCAAGCAGTCGAAGCCGGCCCCCAGATTGGCTGAGGTTGCCGGCACCGACACGGCACCGACCCGACCGACCGGCAGCGGGCTGACGCCGGAGCTCATCCCTCGACCCGCATCGGGCGGACCGGTCCGGTGACCTGGTCCAGCAGCCGCAGTTCGGCCACAGCGGCATCGAGATCCTGGGTGCGCGCGACATGGGTGACGATGACCAACTCCACGGCCTCGCCGACCGCGCCCTGCGCCTCCTGACGTACGGCACGCACCGAGACGTGGTTGCGAGCGAAGCAGGCCGCCACGCTCTCCAGCGTGCCGGCCACATCGGCCACCTGCAGTCGGATGTGGTACGCCGTGCGGATCGCCCCGGCATCGGCCACGGCCAGACCGCGATAGCTCGACTCCCCCGGCCCGGTCGCGCCACGCACCAGGTTGCGGGCGACCGTGACCAGGTCACCCATCACCGCGCTGGCGGTCGGGCTGCCACCAGCACCGGGGCCGTAGAACATCAGCCGCCCGGCGGACTGGGACTCGATGAAGATCGCGTTGTACGCCCCGTCCACCGAAGCCAACGGATGCTTGCGGGGCACCATGGTCGGGTGCACCCGCACCGCGACGGTCTCGTCCTCGGGGTTGACCTGACAGATCGCCAGCAGCTTCATCACCGAATCCATCGACTCAGCGGCAGCAATGTCCTCCGGCGTCACCTCGGTGATGCCCTCGCAGAAGACCTCCTCGGCGCGCACCCGGCAGTGGAAGGCCAAGCCGGCCAGGATCGCGGCCTTCGCGGCCGCATCGTGCCCGGCGACGTCGGCCGTCGGATCCGCCTCGGCGTACCCCAACTCCTGCGCCTCGGTGAGTGCGGACTCGAAGGTCTGCTTGTCGCTGTGCATCTTGTCGAGGATGTAATTGGTAGTGCCGTTGACGATGCCGATGATGCTGGTGATCTCGTCACCGACCAGCGACTCCCGCAGCGGCCGAATGATCGGGATGGCGCCGGCGACAGCGGCCTCGAAGTAGACGTCACGGCCGTTGCGTTCGGCAGTCTCGAAGATCTTCGCGCCGTGAGTGGCCAGCAGGGCCTTGTTGGCGGTCACCACCGAGGCGCCACGGTCCAGGGCTGCCAGCACGAGTTCACGAGCCGGTTCGATGCCGCCGATCAGCTCGACCACCAGGTCGACCTCCTCGGCCGTCACCAGTGCCAGCGGGTCGTCGGTGAGCAGGCTGGAGTCGATGCCGGGGCGCTCCCGGGTGGTGTCCCGGACCGCGATGCCGACCAGTTCCAGGCGGCGTCCGGCGCGGACCCGCAGGTCCTCGGCCTGCTCGGTCAGCAGCCGCGCCACGGCCGATCCGACCGTGCCACAGCCCAGCAGGGCAATGCGGACGGGCGAGGCCTCATCGATACGGCGATGGGGGGTCATGTCACCTCAGTTGTTCTTGGGTTGGGCATCGGTCTGGCGGCGGTAGGGCTCGTCCACCTCGAGGGCGAGTAGATCAGCAACAGTCTCACGCCGCACCAGCGTGCGCCACTGCCCGTGCTTGACCGCCACCACCGGCGGCCGTGGGACATGGTTGTAGTTGCTGGCCATCGATCGGCTGTACGCTCCCGCGCCCGGCACCGCCAGCAGGTCCCCCGGAGCGATGTCCGCCGGGACAAACTCGTCATGGACGACGATGTCGCCACCCTCACAGTGCTTGCCGACCACCCGCGCCAGCACCGGCTCGGCATCCGAGGTACGCGATGCCAGGGTGCAGGAGTACGCAGCGGCGTACAGGGCGGGGCGGATGTTGTCGCTCATGCCGCCGTCGACCGAGACGTAGTGGCGCAGCTTGCCGCCGTCCAGTTCGACCGGCTTCACGGTGCCGACCTGATAGAGCAGCAGGGTCGAGGGGCCGCTGATGGCGCGACCCGGCTCCACCGACATCGCCGGCACCGCCAGCCCGAGCGCGGCAGATTCCAGCTCCACGATCCTGCGGATGCCTGCTGCCAGATCGGCGGGGTCGGCTGGGCTGTCCTGGGTGGTGTACGCGATCCCGAAGCCGCCACCGAGGTCCAACTCGGCCAGTTCCCGGCCGTGGCGGTCCCGGAAGTCGGCCAGCGCCCGCAAGGTGCGCCGGGCAGCCTGCTCGAAGCCGGCCACCTCGAAGATCTGGGAACCGATGTGGGAGTGGATGCCGATCAGGTCCAACGCGGCGGACTCCTCGCAGCGGTCCAGGGCGCGCTCAGCCGGCGACCGACCCGTGCTGTTGACGGCCAGCGAGAAGCCGAACTTCTGGTCCTCGTGGGCAGTCGCAATGTAGTTGTGGGTGTGGGCCTCGATACCGGTGGTGACACGCAGCATCACCTGCGGGCGTACTGACAGCTCGGCGGCCAGCTGCTCCAACCGATCGATCTCGTCGAAGGAGTCGACCACAATCCGCCCGACGCCGACCTCGAGGGCCCGGCGCAGCTCGGCGACCGACTTGTTGTTGCCGTGCAGCGCCAGTCGGGCCGGGTCGGCACCTCCGGCCAGGGCGATCTCGAGCTCACCGCCGGTGCAGACGTCGATGTTGAGACCATCGGCGACCAGCCACTCCACCACCGCCCGGCACAGGAAGGACTTGCCGGCGTAATAGACCGACCAGCCCGCGAACGCATCACGGAAGGCGCGAGCTCGCTGCCGCAGGTCGTCCTCGTCCAGCACGTACGCGGGAGTGTCCACCTCCGCTGCCAGCTCGCTGACGCGGATCCCGCCGACCTCCACTTCACCGTCGGGCAGTCGGTGTACCGACGAACTCCACAGCGGCGCAACCAGCACGTTCACGTCGTCGGGGACCGACAGCCACGATGGTCGCAGCGACTGGGCATCGGCATGGATTGCACCGGCTACATGGCTGTGAGTCATGGACGCAAGCTTGCCAGAATCCTGCTAGGCTGTTCGACGCTGTTCAGCCCCCGTAGCTCAGGGGATAGAGCACCGCCCTCCGGAGGCGGGAGCCGAGGTTCGAATCCTCGCGGGGGCGCTGGCCATGGTGAGATGTGGCCCACGAGCGCGAAGCAGCAAGGCCGGACTTGGCTCGGGCCATGACCTGACAATCCACTGGGGCGCTGAAACGCGCGGCCCGACCAGGAGGTCTCCGGAGTGTCGATCGTGCGTCGTCTGTGGTCGATGCCTTCATGGAAGTGGGCCTTCGGATCGTGGTTGGCCGTCAAGGCCATTCACATGGCGCTGTGGACGGCCGCCGGCCTGGGCATCCAGGGCGATGTCATGTACTACTACAACCACACCTCGGCCCATTGGGCCGGCACTCCCCTGTCGGAGACCCTGGTCGAATATCCGACCCCGGTGGTGTGGATCCTGATGCTGCCGCTGATGATTCCGGGCGCCCAGTACAGCTACCTGTTCGGCTTCATCCTGATGACCTGGCTGTTGGACGCGGCCTTCGCGATCGCGCTGTGGCGCACCGGTGGCGAACACCGCGTGGAAGCGCTGCGGATGTGGCTGGTCTTCGTCCTGTTGATGGGGCCGCTGCTCTACATGCGCTTCGACGTGTTGCCCTCGGTGCTGGTGGGCGCGGCGATCCTGGTCAATGCGACCCGGCCCGCACTGGCCGGGTCCCTGCTCGGTTGGGGCGCAGCCACCAAACTGTGGCCCGCCGCGCTGCTGCCCACCCAGTGGACCGGCGACGGCAACCGGATCATGCGCAGTCTGGCCGGTGCGCTGGGCACCGGCGCGGCGTTGGTGGCGCTGAGCCTCATCTTCGGCGGTTGGGACCGGCTGATCTCCCCGCTGGGCTGGCAGTCCGACCGCGGCCTGCAGGTCGAGTCGGTCGCGGCGACCCCGGCCATGCTGTCGCGGATCTTCTTCGGGGACCACCAGATCGGCATGGCCTTCAACGCGTACGAGGTGTTCGGCCCGCTCACCGGGCCAATGCTCACCCTCAGCAGCATCGTTACAGTGGTCGGCTTCGCGCTGATCGTGGCGGGTGCAGTGGTGTGGGTACGCCGGGGCCGCGGCAGCCTCCCCGGCGTACTGCTACTACTGGCCGTGGTGACAGTGTTGGTGGTCGGCAACAAGGCGCTCAGCCCGCAGTACATGATCTGGCTCGGTGCCCCACTGGCAGCCGCGTTGGCGCTGCGCGGCCAGCCTCACTACTGGGCCGACGGGGAGGATGCCGCCGAGCACGGCGCAGCCTTGCGCAGTCTGGCGATGCAGGTGCTCCTCATCACCGCACTCACCCAGCTGGTGTATCCACTGACCTATTCCTGGCTGGTCCACGACCACCCACTCACTGGGGTGGCTGCCGCGATCCTGGCTGTCCGCAACGTGCTGCTGGTGGTCTTCGCGGTCTCGCTGGGCCGCACCCTGTGGCGTACCCTCAGCGCCCCGACCGGCGGCCGCGACCGGCCGGTCACCAACAGCCAGCCCGACACGGCCGACACACCCGGGATCACTGGGTCGGGACCAGATACCATCGGAACAGAAACCGCTTAGCTGCGAACGGGAAGAAGGCGATTGTGGCCACCGTGCCAGACAACTCCAACGACTTCGGCGCCAACGATTGGCTGATCGAGGACATGTACGACCAGTACAAGGAGGACCCCCAGTCGGTCGATGGAACGTGGCGAGCGTTCTTCGAATCGCGCGGGGAGACGCAGGGCGCCGGGGCCCCCGCGTCCGAGGCCGAACCCCCCAAGCCCGACCAGAAGCGGCCCGCTGCCAAGCCTGCCGGGCAGCAGCAGCCGGCGGCAACGAAGGCCGAGCCGACCGCCAAGCCCGTCGCGGCAGCCCAGGCTGAGCCCAAGAAGCCGGAGCCGGCTGCCAAGAAGAAGCCTGCCGCCAAGCCGGCCAAGAAAGCTCCCAGCCCCCGGTCCGGGGTGGAACAGCCCAATGAGGTCCGTGACGCCCGGCCCAGCAAGCCCGGTCGGGTGGGCAGCCTGCCCGCTGATCCGCCCAACCCGACGGTGGTGCAGGCACCCGAGGCCCCGGAACCGACCAAGACCAAGCTGCGCGGCGCGCCGATGCGGACCGCCCAGAACATGGAGTTGTCGCTCGAACTGCCGACCGCGACCAGCGTGCGTGCGGTGCCGATGAAGTTGGTCATCGACCAGCGGATCGTGATGAACAACCACCTGCGTCGTTCCCGCGGCGGCAAGGTCTCCTTCACCCACCTCATCGGGTATGCGATGATCCGGGCGCTGAAGTCGGTGCCGGCGATGAACAACAGCTACGAAGAGATCGACGGCAAGCCCCACCTGGTCGAGCCGAACACGATCAACCTCGGCCTGGCCATCGACCTGCCCAAGCCTGACGGCACCCGACAGTTGCTGGTCCCCAGCATCAAGGGCTGTGAGCACCTCGACTTCGCGCAGTTCTGGGCGGCGTACGAGGATCTGGTCGCCAAGGCTCGCAACAACAAGCTGACTCTGGACGACTTTGCGGGGACCACCGCGTCCTTGACCAACCCGGGCGGCATCGGCACCAACCACTCGGTGCCGCGGCTGATGCCCGGTCAGGGCACCATCCTGGGCGTCGGCTCGATCGACTACCCGGCCGAGTTCCAGGGCACCAGCGAGGCCCGCCTCAACGAGATGGGCGTCTCGAAGCTGCTCACCCTCACCTCGACCTATGACCATCGGGTCATCCAGGGCGCGCAGAGCGGTGAGTTTCTCAAGAAGATCCACGAGCTGTTGCTCGGCGCGGACAACTTCTACGACGACATCTTCCGCTCGTTGCGGATCCCCTACGAGCCGATCCGGTGGGCCACCGACGTCGCGGTGCGCCACGACGACGAGGTCTCCAAGGGGGCTCGGATCCGGGACCTGATCGCGGCGTACCGGACCTTGGGCCACCTGATGGCCGACACCGATCCGCTCGAGTACCGGATGCGTTCCCATCCCGACCTCGACGTCCTCACCCACGGCCTGACGCTGTGGGACCTGGATCGGGAGTTCCCGGTCGGCGACTTCGGCGGCGACCGTCGCACCATGAAGATGCGCGACATCCTCGGGCTGCTGCGTGACTCCTACTGCCGCAATGTCGGCATCGAGTACATGCACATGTCCGATCCGGAGCAGCGCCGCTGGATCCAGCGTCGGGTGGAGCGTCCGCACGTCGCCCTCCCTCGCGAGGAGCACCTGCGGATCCTCGACAAGCTCAGCGAAGCCGAGGTCTTCGAGACCTTCCTGCAGACCAAGTTCGTGGGTCAGAAGCGGTTCAGCCTGGAGGGCGCCGAGTCGACCATCGTGCTGCTGGACGAGATCTGCGAGCTGGCTGCCGACGACGAGCTCGAAGAGGTCGCGATCGGTATGCCGCACCGTGGCCGCCTCAATGTGCTGGCCAACATCGTCGGCAAGTCTTACAGCCAGATCTTCCAGGAGTTCGAGGGCAACATCGACCCGCGGACCGTCCAGGGATCCGGTGATGTGAAGTACCACCTGGGCGCCGAGGGCGAGTTCCAGGCCAGCTCGGGTCGCTACATCCGCACCTCGGTGGCGGCGAACCCGTCACACCTGGAGGCGGTCAACCCGGTGCTGGAGGGCATCACCCGCGCCAAGCAGGACTTCCTGGACCGGGGCTACGAGTTCCCGGTGCTGCCGGTGCTGCTGCACGGTGACGCGGCCTTCGCCGGCCAGGGCGTGGTGTTCGAGACGATGCAGATGTCGCAGCTGCGGGGTTACCGCACCGGCGGCACCATCCACATCGTCGTCAACAACCAGGTCGGCTTCACCACCTCGCCGACTGAGTCCCGTTCGGGCGTGTACGCCACCGACGTCGCCAAGGCTGTCCAGGCCCCGATCTTCCACGTGAACGGCGACGACCCGGAGGCCTGCGTCGAGGTCGCCAAGCTGGCGTACGCCTTCCGGCAGGAGTTCAACAAGGACGTCGTCATCGACCTGGTGTGCTACCGCCGCCGCGGTCACAACGAGGGCGACGACCCGAGCTTCACCCAGCCGCTGATGTATGACCTGATCGACCAGAAGCGCAGCACTCGCAAGCTCTACACCGAGGCGCTGATCGGCCGCGGTGACATTTCCGTCAGCGACGCCGAGGAGGCGCTCAACCACTTCCGGGAGCGGCTGGAGCAGCTGTTCGCGGAGACTCGGGCCGAGAAGGCGCAGCCGACCGACTACCACACGGTGCCGATCTATCCGGTCAAGCCCAACAGTGCCGAGCGCACCACGGCCGTGCCGGAATCCCTGCTGCGGGCCGTCTCGGATGCGTACCTGACGCCGCCGGAGAATTTCGAGGTGCACCCGAAGGTACGCCCGCAGCTCGAGCGCCGTGCGAAGTCGATCCTGGAGGGCCCGATCGACTGGGCCACCGCCGAGATCACCGCCTTCGGCACTCTGCTGCTCGAGGGTCGTCCGGTCCGGTTGACCGGTCAGGACAGCCGCCGCGGCACCTTCTCACAGCGGTTCGCCGCCGTCACCGACCGGGAGACCGGCGATGCCTGGGTGCCGCTGAAGCATCTGGGGCCGGAGCAGGAGAAGTTCTTCGTCTTCGACTCGCTGCTCAGTGAGTACGCTGCACTCGGCTTCGAGTACGGCTACTCCGTGGCACGCCCCGACGCCCTGGTGCTGTGGGAAGCCCAGTTCGGCGACTTCGTCAACGGCGCCCAGATCATCGCCGACGAGTTCCTCGCCGCGGGTCAGGCCAAATGGCAGCAGAAATCCGGCATCGTGCTGCTGTTGCCGCACGGTTACGAGGGTCAGGGACCTGACCACTCCTCGGCCCGGATCGAGCGGTGGCTGCAGCTGGTCGCCGAGGACAACATGGCCGTGTGCCAGCCCTCGACGCCGGCCAACTACTTCCACCTGCTGCGTCAGCACGCCTACGTCAACTGGCACCGCCCGCTGGTCGTGGCGACCCCGAAGTCGATGCTGCGTAACAAGCGGGCTGCCTCGCAGCCCGAGGAGTTCACCAGCGGCAAGTGGCAGCCGGCCCTGGCGGATCCCACCATCAGCGACCCCAGCAAGGTCCGCACCGTGATGCTGTGCTCGGGCAAGGTCCGCTGGGACTTGGTCGCCGAGCGGGAGAAGCGGAGTCTGGATGAGCAGGTCGCCATCGTGGCGGTCGAGCGGCTCTACCCGCTGGCTCACCAGGAACTCGTGGCGATCCTGTCCGACTACGACCACGTCACCGACGTGCGGTGGGTCCAGGACGAGCCGGAGAACCAGGGGCCGTACATCTTCCTGCGGCAGAACCTCTTCCCGCTGCTCAACCAGGGCCTCAAGCGTGAACTCGAGATCCGCGGCGTGACCCGGCCGGCTTCGGCCGCGCCGTCGGTGGGATCGATCAAGGTGCACCAGGTCGAGCAGCAGGAGCTGATGGAGCGCGCCTACTCCGATCTCGCCTGAGGCGGGAGGGGTGAGCGAGTACAGTCCCGTGACCGAGCACAAGGTCGACGCTCTGGCCGAACTGCACCGTCACCACCACGGCCGTGACCCTGTCGTGGTGTGGGCGGCGCCCGGCCGGGTCAACTTGATCGGCGAACACACCGACTACAACGGTGGTTTCGTGATGCCGTTCGCGTTGCGCCAGTCCGCGGTCGTCGTGGCCAGTCCGCAGGCGTCGGGGTGGACTGTCGCCTCCGAGCTGACCGGCGAACGGCACCATCTGGGGGCCGACCAACTGCAGCCCGGCACCGGGGGCTGGCAGGCGTACCTGTTCGGTGTGGTGTGGGCCCTGCGGGAGGCCGGCCACGACGTGGTCCCAGCTGCGCTGACGCTGCGCTCGGACGTGCCGGTGGGGGCGGGTCTCTCGTCCTCTGCTGCGATCGAGTGCGCCGCGCTCGGTGCGCTGGCAGACCTGTCCGGTCTGGAGCTGGATGGGCTGACCCGGGCCAAGCTCGCCCAGCGCGCCGAGAACGCCTACGTCGGCGCTCCGACCGGCCTGTTGGACCAGGCTGCCTCGACGCTGTGCACCGAAGGGCACATGCTTTTCTTCGACTGCGACTCGCTGACCGGAGAGAACATCCCGCTGCCATTGGCGCAGCGGGGCCACGAGATCCTGGTGCTCGACACCAACACTCCCCACAGCCACGTCGACGGCGAGTACGCCGAACGCCGCGCCGGCTGTGAGGAGGCCGCGCGCCGCCTCGGCGTACCGACGTTGCGGCAGGTCACCGACCCGGAACAGGCATTGGCGGACCTCGCCGACGACGATCGACTGCACCGGTATGCCCGCCATGTCCTCACCGAGAACGACCGGGTGCTGCAGGCCGTGACGGCGGGCCGCGATGCCGACTTCGCCGCGCTCGGCCCGCTGCTGGATGCCTCACACGTGTCGATGCGACAGGACTACCGGATCACCGTTGCCACCGTCGACGCGGCCGTGGAGACGTCACGCGAAGCCGGCGCCTTGGGCGCCCGGATGACCGGGGGTGGTTTCGGCGGCTGCATCATTGCTCTGTGCCGGGCCGGCGAGTCCGACCGGATCGGGGCAGCGGTGGCCGACCGGTTCGCCCGGGAAGGGTGGACGGCACCGGATTGGTTCAGCGTCACCCCTGGCCCGGGGGCCCGTAGGGTGAACTGAGGCCGAGTTCGGCGGTGGTCTGCGGCAGTACCAGCAGGACAATCACCAGCAGGCTGACGGCGATCACGGCGATGCCCACCGCCACGGTGGCGCCACCCAGAAAACTGGCACCGACCGCAAGATGGATGATGCTCGCGGCCACTGCGGGCCCCCGGGCCCAGCCGCGCAGCCGCAGCAGCCCACGGGCAGTGATGAGCAGGAACACGGCGTACCCGAGGGTGACGGCCGCAATCAGCCAGCCCATCGCGTCGCGGGCGCCCCACACCACGTCGAGCACCCCCACCACCGCCAACGTGACGCCGATCAGCGCAAGAGCGATCGAAGCGATCCAGATCACAATGGAAGGTCTTGCCCTGTGGGGGGACTTGCTCGTAGGCTGGGCGTTCACGGACGTCATGCTAACGAGTTCCCCACGTTCCGTCCTCCCATCGCCGGTGTTGCTGCGCCGGACTGCGCCCTGAGCCGGTCCGCCAGTTGCCGGGCCTGCGGGTTTCAAACCCTCAAGTCGGGGTGACGAGTCTGACCATGGAAACTGAACGGGGTCTTGCCTGACCGTCCTAGACTTGCCACGCTTGTGGCCAGCGGCCACGGTCGCTGCCCGGCAGAAGGAGATGTGTACGCATGGATTGGCGCCACGAGGCTGCCTGTCTCGAAGAGGACCCCGAGCTGTTCTTCCCGATTGGGAACACCGGCCCGGCCCTGCTTCAGATCGAGGAGGCCAAGAAGGTCTGCCAGCGCTGCCCGGTGACGGAGCGCTGTCTGGCCTGGGCGCTCGAGGCCGGACAGGACCACGGTGTCTGGGGCGGCCTCTCCGAGGATGAGCGTCGGGCGATGAAGCGCCGCGCTGCCCGTTCCCGCGTTCGCAGCTGACCTCGTCCCCTTCACTCGGCCGGGAAGTCCGGCCCCAGATCGTCCATGGGTTCCTCGTCAGGGGTGTCGTCGAGCAAGTCCTGGAAGGTCAACGTACGCGCTCCGTTGGCAGTGATCCGACCGATCGTCGGGTCGCCCAGGTCCGGAATCGGAAGCTCGATCCGGGCGCAGCTGCCGGGCCCGTCGTCGTTGCTCTGCAAGGAGAACCGACCATTCAGGTCGGAGACCAGACTCTTGACGATGGACAGCCCCAGGCTGCTGGTCGAGCCGAGATCGAAGTCGTCGGGCAGTCCGGTCCCCCGGTCCAACACCTCGACGGTCAGCCAGCTCGGCTCCCGGTGCGGATGGACGTCCACCACACCGTCACCCTGACGCAGTCCGTGCTCAACGGCGTTCTGACACAGCTCGGTCAGCACCAGGGACAGGCTGGTCGCCACGGTGCCGGGCACCAGCCCGAAGCTCGCGTGGCGGGTGCCGATGACGGTGCCACCGGTGGCAGCGACATCGCCGACCATCTTGAGGATCTGGTCGCAGACCTGGTCGAAGGCGACGATCTCGTCGTAGTTCTGGGACAGGATCTCGTGGACCACGGCAATCGACGCCACCCGACCCATGGCGCTGCGCAGCGCCACGCGGCCCTCCTCCGAGGAGATCCGCCGAGACTGCAGCCGCAGCAACGCCGCCACGGTCTGCAGATTGTTCTTCACCCGGTGATGAATCTCACGGATGGTGGCGTCCTTGGTGACGAGCTGGCGTTCGTGTCGGCGCACCTCGGTGGTGTCGCGGCACAGCACCAACGAGCCAACTGGGCGGCCGTCGTCACCGCGCAGCTTGAGCACCCGCAACTGCGCGGCGCTGTTGCCGACGGTCAGTTCCGCATCGGCCAGGGCGGCCGCCTGCAGTTCCTGGACGGTGTGTTCCTTGAGGACGGTGGCGTTGAGGCCGATCTCGAAGAAGTTCTCATCGATCAGATCGGTGGCCAGGCCCATCCTCCGAAAGATGCTGACCGCATTGGGACTGGCATAGCTGACGTCGCCGGTCGGCCCGAGCGTGATGACGCCGTCGCCGACCCGCGGTGAGGGGCGGGTGGTGCGCTGGGCGGGCGGAAACCAGCCGTGCCACAGCATCGTCTCGAGCCGCTGTGCGGTCTCCAGGTAGGCATCCTCCAGAGCGCCGGTGGCCCGGATCCCCATGCGATTGGTGTGCCGCTCCACGACAGCGATGACGCGGCTGTCGCGCACGATCGGGATGGCCGCGACATCGACGGGGATGCCGGCCTGCAACTGGTGGTCGGTGGTGTCGCAGATGACCCCGGTCTGATAGGCGACGGTGACCAGGTGTTCGGGGTCGTAGCCGATCTCCTCGCCGACCGCGTCGTCCTCGAGCGCGGTCGGACCGGTGGTGGGGCGGACCTGGGCGATCGCTTGGAAGATGTTGTCGTCCTCCTCGGGGACCCACAGCACCAGGTCGGAGAAGGACAGGTCGGCGAGCAGATGCCATTCCTCGGTGAGCCGCTCCAACCACGCCAGCTGCTGCTTCGAAACCCAGGAGCCAGAGCCTTCGGGCATGTTGATCGCCATGGCTCATTGCTAGGGCACCGGGGCGTCAGATGCAAATGGCTGACCGGCGATCCGAGTGGGTTCGGATCGTTTCGGTGGTCAGGCGGTTCGGTCAGGTTGGCGCCGCGGCTGTCATCCGTGGCAAAATGGGGGCTTCGTCTAACAGGAGGCTGCCATGGGCAAGACCGGTCGCAAGCGCCGCGCTCGGCGCAAGAAGAACGCAAACCACGGCAAGCGCCCCAACGCCTGAGCGCCTGCCACACACCACGACCCCCGCATGCGGTGCGGGGGTTTCGTGTTTCCGGGCCCGGATGGGCCTCAGTCGGTCTGGATGCGGATCTGGGTGATCCGGACGCGCAGCGACTTCGGCGCCTGCGCGGCGCAGGAGCGGCGTACGGCTTCCCGGATCGCCGTCTCCAGCTCGAAGGCATCCATGCACGGTTCGCACGCTGCCAAGTGGAGCCGGATGTCGTCGGCGTGCATCGCCTGGAGTTCGTCGTCCAGGAACGTGAACATGTTGGTCAGCGCGTCGGCGCAGGCGTCCACATGGGCCGGGATGTCGGCCTGGAGGCGGCGGGGATCAGGTGTCGTCATCACTCACACCCCTGCCGGCTGGTGCCCGGCCAGCAGTTCACGCAGCTGGCGGCGGCCACGGTTGAGGCGTGACATCACGGTGCCGATCGGCGTGCCCATGATCTCGGCGATCTGCTTGTACGAGAAACCCTCCACGTCGGCCAACAGCACCGCCAGTCGCCTTTCGGGCGGCAGCGAATCCAAGGCGTCGGTGATGACGGTGTCGGGGATCAGCCGCATTGCTTCCGTCTCGGCTGAGGGCAGCCCAGACGAGGTGTGCCCGGCCGCACTGTGCAACTGCCAGTCCTCGACATCGGAGGAGTCGGAGAACTGTGGTTGCCGCTGCTGCTTGCGGTAAGTGCTGATGTAGGCGTTGGTGAGGATCCGATAGAGCCAAGCCTTGAGGTTGGTGCCCGGCTTGAACTGGTGGAAGGCCGCGAACGCTTTGGTGTAGGTCTCCTGGACCAGGTCTTCGGCGTCGGTGGGGTTGCGGGTCATCCGCATGGCGGCGCCGTACAGCTGGTCGACGTATTCCATCGCCTCCGCGACGAAGCGTTCGCTGCGCTCCTCCGGCGTTTCGTCGCGTTCGGGCTCACCGGCCTCGGTGCGGTCGACCGCATCTTCGGGGAGGCCTGTCTCGGTCTCACTCATCACCGGCCAGTCTAGCCCGTGGGTCACCGCCGCCCCGCGGGCGTACCCGACTCGTTCTTCGACCATGACTGCCATGTCAGTGTCAACGCGGAATCGGGCAGAACATTCCCGGGCTGGTGCGACATTCCCGGGCTGGCGCGGCAGCGGCACGTGGGTCTTGGGTGTCATGGACAGACCCGACTGGCACAGTGGCTGCCATGTGTGGGCGCTATGTGATCGGCAGCAACGACGGGGAGTTGGCCACCGAGTTTGACGTGGAGTCCGCCCTGCCCGACTGGATCGCTGACCACCGACCACCGCGGTACAACATCGCGCCGACTGATCCGGTGCCGGCGATCGTGGTGGCGCAGCGGGGCGATCTGTCCGGTCAGCGGACGATGACGGCACTGCGCTGGGGGCTGGTGCCAAGTTGGGCCAGGGATCCAACGATCGGTTCCCGGATGATCAACGCCCGCTCCGAAACGGTGGCGGAGAAGCCGTCCTTCCGCAAGGCGTTCCGCACCCGTCGGTGTCTGCTGCCGGCGTCGGGTTACTACGAGTGGTATCGCCAGACCGACGAGCAGGGAAAGGTACGCAAGCGGCCCCACTTCATCCACCGCGACGACGGTCGGCTGCTGGCGATGGCCGGCCTGTACGAGTGGTGGCATGACGACGCCGGCATCGCCACCCCGGACGGTGAACCGGGGTGGCTGGGCAGCTGCACCATCATCACCACCGCCGCCGCCGACTCGGTCGGGCACCTGCACGACCGGATGCCGATGGTGATCGAGGCCGATGGCTGGCAGGACTGGCTCTCCCCCGATCTGACCGAGCCCGAGGACATCTGGCCGCTGCTGGCGGTCACCCAGGCCGAACGGCTCCAGGCGTACGAGGTCGGCACCGCCGTGGGCAACGTTGCCGCCCAAGGGCCGGGACTGATCGAGCCGCTGGCTGACTGACACTCCAAAGGTGAGGGTTGCGGGCGGTGTCGGGGTGTGGTCGGGCGTACCGGAGCGGGACCCGGCGGCAGCCGGGGCGCGCGGAGGTGGGCGGGACGCCGCCCCCAATCCCTACCGGCAGCACTGCCCGTGCCCGCGACACGCACCCCCGCTGTTGGCGCCCAGCAACGGACACGGTAGAAAAGGACCATGAGTCTTCTGCATACCGCAGGCCGCTGGATGCTGGCCGCGCACTTCGTGTACCAGGGCATCAATGCCGTCAAGGACCCGAGCTCGCTGGCCCCGGACGCAGAGCCCCTCACCGACATGGCCGTTCCGCTGGCCAAGCGGGTCGCGCCTGCCCAGTTCACCGGATACATCCCGGAGCGGGCTGACACCTGGGTGCGCATCAGCGGCGCCGCTCAGGTCGTCGGTGGCGCGGCCCTGGCCACCGGGATCGGTCGCCGCTTCGGCGCCACCGTGCTCAGCGTCGTCCAGCTGGCCCACGTTGCCGCGGTGAACCCGCTCACCGGCACCACCACCGAGGAGAAGGCCGCCAACCGCGGCCACTTCCTGCGCAACCTCTCCCTGCTCGGCGCCACCGTCCTCGCCAGCCAGGACACCCAGGGCAAGCCCGGTCTGGCGTGGCGTGCCGACCACACCACCAAGCAGTTGGGCCTGAAGGCCGAGCAGTCCCGCAAGGACATCAGCCGCAAGGCCGAGAAGGCCCGCAAGAATCTGGAGAAGAAGGCATCCAAGGCCGCCAAGAAGGCCGAGAAGCAGGCCAAGAAGCTCGCGTGACTGCATGGAGTACGCCCGTGGCCACCGGCGCTGTCGGTGGCACGGTGCAGGTGCCCGGCTCGAAATCCGAGACCAACCGGGCGTTGGTGCTGGCTGCGCTCGCCGACGGACCGGGCACGCTGTCCGGCGCTCTGGAAGCACGCGACACCCAGTTGATGCGCGATGCATTGACCGCACTGGGAGCCAAGATCGACGACTCGGATCCGCTGCTGTGGCGGATCACCCCGATCGACGAGGTGACTGCGGGCGCGACCATCGACTGCGGTCTGGCCGGCACGGTGATGAGGTTCGTGCCGCCGGTGGCGGCACTCGCGCCGGGCACTGTCGACTTCACCGGTGACACCCACGCCAAGGAACGCCCCATGGCCGGGCTGCTCCAGGCGCTGCGTGACCTCGGCGCCGGCGTCGACGGCGATTCATTGCCGTTCACGCTCACCGGCAACCCTGATCTGGGCGCCACCACGAGGATCCTCGAGGTCGACTCGTCGGCGACCAGCCAGTACATCTCCGGTCTGCTCCTGGTGGCCCCTCGGCTACCGCAGGGCCTGACTGTGGAACATGTCGGCGACACGCTGCCCTCACTCCCCCACATCGGGATGACGGTGGCTTGGCTGCGCGACGCCGGTGTCGTCGTCGACGATGCGGTGCCGCGGCGCTGGCGGGTGCAGCCCGGTCCGATCGCCGCCCGCGAGGCACGAGTCGAGCCGGACCTGACCAATGCTGCCGTTTTCCTTGCTGCGGCCGCCGTCACCGGGGGCGAGGTCACCGTTCCAGGCTGGCCCACCGAGACCGACCAGCCCGGTGACCTGATCCGCGACATCCTCGCCAAGATGGGTGCTGAGGTGGACTTCACCGATGCCGGCCTGCGAGTCCGCGGCACCGGCGTGCTCCATGGCATCGACGTCGATCTTCATCCAGCCAGCGAACTCACCCCGGTCGTGGCCGCGTTGGCTGCGCTGGCCTCGGGTGAATCGCGACTGCGCAACATCGGCCACATCCGCGGCCACGAGACCGACCGACTCGCCGCACTCGCGACTGAGTTCGGACGGCTCGGGATCGGTGTCGAGGAAGAGTCCGATGCATTGACCATCACCGGTGTCGGATCGAATCCGCCTGGCGACGGCGGCACCTTCGCCACCTACGCCGACCACCGGATGGCTCACGCCGGGGCGATCGTGGGGTTGCGGTTGCCTCAGGTGAGCCTGGACGACGTCTCGTGCACCTCGAAGACCATGCCGACCTTCCCGCAGCTGTGGACCGATCTGATCGCGACCGCCCAGTCGTGATCAGCTGCTGATGGCTTCACGGCGCGGGGAGCGCGACGACCACTCCGGCTTCGATCGTCCGGGGAAACGCAGTCGCCCCCGCACCAAGGACCGGCCCGACTACAGCGATGCCCCGCTGGGTCGGGTGGTCGGCATCGACCGGGGCCGCTACCAAGTCCGCTCGCTGGCCGACGGCACCGACCTCACCTGCACCAAGGCGCGCCGTCTCGGGCGTACCGGCGTGATCGTCGGTGACGAGGTACGCCTGGACGGGGACGTCAGCGGTGACGAGGGCACCTTGGCGCGGATCGTCGAGGTGACGGAACGACGTACGGTGTTGCGGCGCACCGCCGACGACACCGACCCCTATGAACGCCCGATCGTCGCCAATGCCGACCAGTTGGTGATCGTCACGGCGTTGGCCGACCCGCCACCGCGGACCGGCATGATCGACCGGATCCTGGTCGCCGCCTACGAGGCCGGCGTCACGCCGCTGCTCTGCCTGACCAAGGCCGACCTGGCCGACCCTGCCGAACTGTTGGCGCTGTACGAGGGCTTGGACATCCCGGTCTTCCCCACCCGGCCCGATGGCGACATCGACGCCCTCCAAGCCCAGCTGCGGGATCGGGTCAGCGTGCTGGTCGGCCACAGCGGAGTGGGCAAGTCCACCCTGGTCAACCGGCTGGTGCCCGGGATCGACCGGGCTGTCGGCCACGTCAATGCCGCCACCGGCCGGGGCCGGCACACCTCCACCTCGGCGGTCGCACTGCCCCTGCCCGACGGCGACGGCTGGGTGATCGACACGCCCGGCGTACGTTCCTTCGGGCTCAGCCATGTCACCCCCGACAACCTGATCGCCGCGTTCCCTGACCTCGCTGCGGTCACCGTCGACTGTCCGCGCGGCTGCGAACATCAGGACCACAGCCCCGAATGCGCGTTGGACGGGGCCGTCCAGCGCGGCGAGATCTCCGCCTCCCGGCTGGTGTCCTTCCGTCGCATCGAGTTGTCAGCGCACTGAGCCCGGACCGGCGAGTTGAGCCGGTCCGCCCGCTGGGGTGCCGGGACCACTAGGGTTGGCGACATGGCCGACAGCTACACCGATGACCTCCGACTGGCCCATTCGTTGGCCGACAACGCCGACTCGATCACCATGAGCCGGTTCCGCGCCGCCGACCTCCAGGTCCGCTCCAAGCCGGACATGACCCATGTCACCGAGGCCGACACCGCCGCGGAGGAATCCATCCGCGCCACCCTCTCCCGGGCTCGGCCCCGCGACGCCGTCCACGGCGAGGAGATGGCCGACACCGGCTGGGGTCCGCGCCGCTGGGTGATCGACCCGATCGACGGCACCGCCAACTACGTCCGCGGGGTGCCGGTGTGGGCGACACTGATCGCGCTGATGGAAGGCCCTGAGGTGGTCGCGGGGGTCGTGTCAGCGCCGGCGCTGGGCCGCCGCTGGTGGGCCAGCAAGGGGTCCGGATCGTACGCCGGGAAGTCGCTGCACCAGGCCAAGCCGATCCACGTCAGCGACGTCGGTGAGGTCTCGGACGCTTCGCTGTCCTACTCCGAAGTCGGCGAATGGATCGACTCCGGATCCGGGCAGGGGTTCGTTGACCTGCTCCGGGACTGCTGGCGTACCCGTGCCTATGGGGACTTCTGGTCCTACGTCCTGCTGGCCGAGGGCACCGTGGACATCGCAGCCGAACCGGACCTCGCGCTGCACGACATGGCTGCCTGCGCGATCGTGGTGACCGAGGCCGGCGGCCGCTTCACCAACCTGGCCGGCGAGGACGGCCCAGTTGGGCCGGGGGCGCTGGCCACCAACGGCAAGCTGCACGACGAACTGCTGAAGCGGCTCGGCTCGCCCGCCGCCGAGCAGGGCGGGGACCCGACGGAGTCCTGATCGTCGGGTCCGATCAGGACGGAAGTACGCGTACCTTGACCGTCTCGGGCAGGGCGCGCAGGTCCTCGATCACCGCATCCGACACGGTGCCGGTGACCGACAGCGTCACGTAGCCGAACTCGCCGCGGGTGGCCAATGTCTGCCCGTCGATGTTGACGCCGTGATCGGCCAACAGGCTGTTGAGCCGACCCAGCACACCGGGCACGTTGCGGTGCAGGTGGGAGATCTGTACGCCGCCCGCCTGGCTGACCACCTGAGGCAGGTTGACGCTCATCTGGGTAGCACCGCGCTCGGCGTAGTCGATCAGCTTGGCGGAGACGAAACGACCGATGTCCTGCTGTGCCTCCAGCGTCGACCCGCCCACGTGGGGAGTGAGAATCACGTTCGGCAGGCCCTGCAGCGGGGACACGAACTTGTCTCCCTGCGACTTCGGCTCCTCGGGGAAGACGTCGATCGCGGCACCGGCGATGTGGCCCGACACGAGCGCCTCACGCAGTGCTTCCTGGTCGAGCACGAAGCCGCGGCACAGGTTGAGGAAGAGGCTGCGCGGCTTCATCCGGGCGAACTCCTCGGCGCCGAAGAAGCCAGCGTTGCCGGCCCGACCGTCGACGTGCAGCGAGACCGTCTCGCAGGTCTCCAGCAACTCCTCCAGCGACTCGCAGCGGTGCGCATTGCCCAACGCGAGCCGGTCGGCGATGTCGTAGTAGCTGACGCGCATCCCAAAGGCCTCAGCGAGCACCGACAGCTGGGAACCGATGTTGCCGTAGCCGACAATGCCCAGGGTGCGGCCGCGTACCTCATGGGCGCCGGCGGCGGACTTGTCCCAGTCGCCGGCGTGCATCTTGGCGTTCTTGTCGGTCAGGTGGCGCGCCATCGCGATGATCTCACCCATCGCCAGCTCCACCACGCTTCGGGTGTTGGAGAACGGTGCGTTGAAGGCGGCGACGCCTCGGGCGGCGGCGTCGTCCAGATCGATCTGGTTGGTGCCGATGCAGAATGCTCCGACCGCCAGCAGCGACGGGGCCGCGGCAAGCACCTCGGAGGTGACCTGGGTCTTGGACCGGATGCCGAGCAGCTCGACGCCATCGAGGGCCTCGATCAGGTCAGCCTCGTCGAGCGCGCCGGAGCGGGTCTCGACCTGATGGCCGGCAGCGACCAGAGCGTCGTACGCGTCGGAATGGATGTTCTCCAGAAGCAGTGCCTTCACGGCCCTGATTCTATGCGCCGATTCCCCACCCGCTGCAGGTCAGTCCAGCCCTGTTCAGTCCAACCTCAGCCGGGCATCGAACAACGCCCGGGTGGTCGGGCTCGGATCGGCCAGTACCGCTGCCGTGCTGCCATGGTCGACCAGAACGCCCTCGTGAAGGACCGCCACCTGCTGCGACAACAGTTCGACCACCGCCAAGTCATGACTGACGGTGATGAGGGTGAGCTGGTGGTCGGTGGCCTCGACCAACTCGTGCAGCAGGTTGAGGACCTGATTGCGGACCGACACGTCGAGCGCCGACACCGGCTCGTCCGCGATCAGCACCCGAGGCCTGGGCGCCAACGCCCGCGCGATCGCGATCCGCTGCCGCTGGCCACCGGAGAACTCGTGCGGATGGCGGGCACCAGCGGTCGACGGCAGCCCGACGGCGTCCAGCACCTCCGCCACCCGCGAAGCCCGCTCGGGGGCCGGCATCCGCAGCACGCGCAATGGTTCGGCGACCGTGTCGGCGATCGTCATCAACGGATCCAGGCTGGAGCGCGGATCCTGGAAGACGTACTGCACCTCGCCTCGCAGCGGCTTCGATCTCCGCGTCAGGTCATGGCGTACGCCGGCGGCATCGGTGAACCACAACTCGCCGCTGGTGGGGCGGTCCAGGCCGGCCAGCAGGCGTACCAAGGTGGTCTTGCCCGACCCGGAGCCACCAACCAGGCCCAGGTGTACGCCCTCGGTGATGGTGAGATCGATCTGGTCCAGTGCCCGCAGCGGGCCGAAATCGCGGGTGACCGCGCTGAGTTCATACATCAGTTCCCCTGACCATCAGTGCCCTGCCCCAATGTCGGCAAAGGGAACCCGCCGCGGTGTCGGGCAATCCGCACCAGATCCGCGGTGTAGGGGTGCTGCGGTTCGGCCAGCAGTCGGTCGCGGGGACCGTCCTCGACAATCACGCCGTCACGCATCACCAGCAGCCGCTCCGCCATCCGAGCGACCACCGCGAGGTCGTGGGAGATGAACAGGCAGGCCGCCCCGGAGGCCGCCAATCGTGCATCGATCAGGTCCAGCACCCGCAGTTGGGTGACCGCGTCCAACGCGGTGGTCGGCTCGTCACAGATCAGCAGCGCCGGCTCGTTGATCAGCGCCATCGCCAGCAGGATCCGCTGCCGTTGACCACCCGAGAGCTGATGTGGGTACGCCGCCCCGATCCGCGCGGGGTCGTCGAAGCCGACCTCCGCCAACGCCGCGATCACCCGCTCGGTGACGGCTGACCGGGAGGGGCGCCGCTGGGCGTGGAGCCGGACCAACTCCCCCACCTGACGTCGGATCCGCATGGTCGGATCGAGGGCCGTCATCGGTTCCTGGTGCACCATCGCCAGCTCGGCGCCCCGCAGTGGGGCTCGGTCACTCTCGGGTGCGCGCACCAGGTCGGTGCTGCGGGACGAGTCGCCGACACCGTTCCAGCGCAGGTCGCCGGCGACGGCCGCGGTGGCCGGCAACAGCCCGATCGCCGCCAACGCCGTCACTGACTTTCCCGACCCGGACTCACCGATCAGGCCGACCCGCTCGCCCGGGCGTACCTCGAAGCTGATCCGCTCCACCGCCACGGTGGGGCCGAAGTTCACCTGTAGATCGCGTGCTATCAGCAGTGGCGGGGCCGTCTCTCGCGTCTCAGTCATGAGGTCGGTCGCACCTCCCGCAGTCGCGGATCGAGCCGGTCCCGCAGCCCGTCGCCCAGCATGTTGAAGCCGAGCACGGTCACCGCGATCGCCAGGCCAGGCCACAGGCCCTGCAGTGGCTGGGTGAAGATTTCGGCCTGTGCGTCGCGCAGCATTCGGCCCCAGCTCGGTGAGGTGGGTGGGCTGCCGAGTCCCAGATAACTCAGGGCGGCCTCGGCCAGGATCGCCATCGCAAACGACACCGACGCCTGTACGCCGATCACCGGAGCGGTACTGGGCAGCACGTGTCGCCACGCGATCTCGGTGTCGGACACCCCGCTGACCCGGGCAGCAGCCACGAAGTCGGCAGCCATGAATCGACGAGTGCCGGCTCGGGTGGTGCGCGCAAACGCCGGGATGCCAGCCAGCCCGATGGCGCTCATCGCCGTCCAGGTGGAGCCGTGCCCCGCGACGGCGGCCAACAGGATCGCGAGCAGGACCGCAGGAAAGGCAAACAGCAGGTCGTTGAGGCGCATGATGACACTGTCCAGCCAGCCGCCCCGAATGCCTGCCAGCAGCCCCAGCGGCACACCGATCAGGGCGGCGATCCCGACCGCCACGACCCCCACCAGCAGCCCGGTCTGGGCGCCGGCCATCACACCGGAGGCCAGGTCGAAGCCGAGCCGGTCGGTGCCGAACCAGTGCACTGCACTCGGCCCCTGCCCTTCAGCGCCCGGGTCGATCTCGTTGAGTCCCCACGGCGTCCACACCAGCGACACCAGTGCGGTCAGCGTGACCAGGCCGATCAGGGCGGCGCCGAGCCAGAAACTCAGCTGCTTCATGCCGGCCTCCGATCCCGCTGCCGGGGATCCAGCACCAACTGCGCCAGATCCACCACCGTCATCAGCACCAGGACGCAGGCAACCAGCACCATCACCAGGCTCTGCACCGAGATCAGGTCACGCTGTTGCACCGCCAACAACAATTGGCTGCCCAGGCCCGGCATCACGAAGACCTGTTCGACGACGATGGCGCCGACCAGCAGGGTTGCCAGCTGCAGGCCCAGGATCGTCATCACTGACAGCGCTGCATTACGCATCCCGTGCCTCAGCAGCGCCGGCACCAGTCGCCAGCCACCGGCCAACGCTGTTCGCAGGTAGTCCTCGTGGAGCACTTCCAAGAAGGCCGACCGGACGTAGCGCGTGAGGATCGCACCCTGCACCACACCGAGCGCGATCACCGGCAAAACCAGGTGTCGCGCCCACGCCACCGGGTCTTCGTTGAGCGGGACGTAGCCGTTGGCCGGCAGCCATCGCAGCACCGGCCCGAACAGGATGGACAGGATCAGGCCCAGCCAGAACGCCGGCAACGCCAACCCGATCTGGCTCAGCATCGAGGTGGCCAGGCCGTCGAGGTGGCGCCGACGCACGGCAGCGTGCATCCCGGCCGGGACCGCCACCACCAGCGCCAGAATCATGCCGCCCAGCACCAGGCTGACGGTGACCGGTCCGGCGTACGCCAACGTGTCGGCGACCGGGATCCCGCTGACCTGGGACCGGCCCAGATCACCGGTCGCCAGACCACCGGCCCAGTCGGCGTACCGCTGCCAGAACGGTCGGTCCAGGCCGAGCTGTTGGCGCAGTCGCGCGACATCGTCCGCTGAGGCGTTCTGCCCCAGCAGGACCAGCGCGACGTCACCGGGCAGCAACGAACACAGCGCGAACACCAGCACCGAGGCGGCTGCCAGGCTGGCCAGCAGGATGGCCACCTTGCCGACGATGGTGCGCGCGAGCCTCATCGCTGGCGTCGTCAGTTCCTGGCCGAAGCCAGCGTGGTGAGGTCGAAACTGAGACTCGTGGCGTTCGGCGAGATGCCGGTGATGCCGGCGCGGGCAATGACCAGGTTGGGCAGCAGGAAGAGCCAGTTCGCGGCAGCGTCGTCGGCCAGGAGCTTCGCGGCCTGACGCATCAACTCGATCTGGGTGGCCTCATCCGCAGTGTCGGCCTCGGCGATCAGCCGCTGGAACTCGGGGTTGTCGTAGCGGAAGTAGTAGTCCGGGTCGGCAAACTTGACGATGTCGCGGGGCTCGACGTGGGAGACGATCGACATGTCGTAGTCGGCCTGGCTGAGGACCACGTCCAGCCACCGCGCCGGAAACTCCAGCTCGTCAACCTCCACCCGAATGCCGACCTCTGCCAGTTGGGCGGCGATGGTGCGGGCCGATGCCGTCGCGTACGGCAGCGTCGGCACCCGCAGGCGCAACACCAGGTCGGTGGCGCCGGCTTCGGCCAGCAACTCGCGGGCACGGTCCGGGTCATAGGGCCAGCGCTCGGACAGGTCCTCGTACCAGGGGTCGGTGGGCGGCACCATCGAGCCGATCAGCGTGCCTTCGTTGTTCCAGACGGTGCGCAGCAGCGAGGCCCGGTCGATGGCCAACGTGATCGCCTGGCGTACCCGGGGATCGCTGAGGGCCGGCGATTCGTTGTTGTAGGACAGCACCACCTCACCGTTGGTGGTGCCGCGCACGATGCTGAAGCGGGCCGGGTCCTCAAACTGGTCGATGGACTGTGGCGCCTGCAGGTTGGAGATGATGTCGAGCTGGCCCGACAGCATCGCTGAGTTCATCGCGTTCGGGTCGGCGAAGTAACGGAAGGTCACCTCGTCGAAGCGCGGCGGGGTGCCCCAGTACTGCTCCGACTTCGACAGCACCACCCGCTGGCCCGGCGCAAATGTCGACACCGTGTAGGGGCCGGAACCCGCCGGGGTCTGGGCGCGGTCACCGGCGGCATCGGGCTCCATCACCACACCGGCACTGGAGGCCATGTTGAACAGCCAGTTGTTGCTGGGCTGCTTCAGGGTGACGGTGAGCGTGTCCTCGTCCACGGCGGTGGCCGACTCGACCACCGACATCTGTTGAGCCAGCACGGCGGTCGTGTCCTCGTTGGTCATCCGCTCGATGTTCCAGACCACCGATTCAGCGGTCAGCGGCGCTCCGGAAGCGAAGGTTGCCTGCGGATCCAGGTCGAAGGTGTAGGTGAGCCGGTCCGGCGACACCTGCCAGCGCTGCGCCAGCAACGGGATCAGTTCACCGGTGCTGTCGAGCTTCACCAACGTCTCGTAGACGTTGTAGAGCAGCACCTGCGGGATCGCGGCGGCGTCGCTGGCGGTCGGATCCAGCGTGGGTGGCGCGGCGGTGGCGCCGATGTTCAGGCGCGAAAGATCGTCCTCGCCAGAATTCGGGCTGCAGGCGGTCAGGACGACCATGGCCAAGGCCAGCAGCACGCCGAGGACGGCGGTGGTGAGGCGCGGGAGCGTCGAGCGTCGGTTCGCACAGGCGGCCACGCTGACTCCTCTCGGTTGGGAACCGGTCTGAGTTTAGACAAGGAAACCGGTCCCGGGGCGCAACCGGCCACACGCAAGAAGCGCCGACCGGATGATCCGGTCGGCGCTTCCTTGCTGTTGCAGCTGTCAGTCGGTCACGATGCGCACACTGAACTCACCGTTCTTGGAGTCCACCTGGCTCGTCGAAGCGCCCACCGAGGTGAGCGGCCCGAGCACCGATTCGGTCTCCTCGTCCGACGTGCCGGTCGTATTGAGCAGCTCGACTGCCCGATCAGCGTCGAAGTAGATGACGCTGGTGGCACCCTTGGCGTCCGGCACCGCTTGCTTGAACTGGTCCGAGTCACCCAGCTTGCCGTCACCGGCGGCGAGCTGTTCGGCGTACGCCTGGTTGCTCGCCACGGCGAAGGTCTCATCACCACTGGCGCTGGCGAGTTCGAGTTCGGGCGGCAGCTTGCCGATGACCTCTTGGGCCGCGGCCGGGTCGGTACGCGACACCATGCCGAAGGTCGGCATCTGGTTGTCGTCGACGCTGCCGTCGGCGGCGAACACCACCTCCGAGCCGAGTAGGGCGTACAGGTCGTCGGGGAAGGTCAGCCCGTACTGCGAGGCCGCTTCCTGGATCCCTTCAAGGATGTCGGCCCCCTCGGGCGTGGCTTCGAGGCTCTCCAACGCCTGCTGGATCTGCTTGTCGGGGTTGGAGACGGCTCCGGCCATCACGGTGCCTTCCGGAAGTGAGGTCACCAGCGAGTCGAGCCCCTCGATGTCGGGGACCTCGTCGGGGAAGTCGCGATAGACGCCGGCGATCTCCAGGACGCTGTCATCGAAGCGGACCGCCGCGGCCATCCGCGGGGCGACCGACACCTCGCTGTACTCGGGCAGCATGCCCTGCAGCTTCGGCGTGTCGACCCAGACCACGCCCAGGCCCGTGTCCCCGACGGCGTCGAGGTCGCCGGTGAAGGCATCGTTGTCGTCGAGGGTGGAGTTCTCTGCACCACTCACCACGGCGTCGGCGTTCGCCTGGTTCTCGGCGAGGATGACGAAGCCATCCTTGACGGTCAGCCCGAATTCGCCCTCGCCGATGATCCGGTTGAACGCCGTCGGCGCAAGCTCCTTTGCCTTGTCGTCGTCCTTGGAGGCGAACACGAAGGCGATCAGCGGCTCCTCGCCGCCGTTGTCAATCAGCGCGAAGCTGATCGAGTCGCCCAGCCAGGGCTCGAAGTCGGACCACTGCTCGGGGGCCTGCTGCGAGGAGCGCAGCAAGGACTCGACAATTGCCTGCTTGTAGTTGTCGGCTTCGCTCTCGTACTCCTGCAGCTGCGGGAACTTCGCCACGAAGTCACGCAGCTGGGTCTGCTGGTCCATCGCTGGATCGAGATCAATGTTGAGATAGAGCACGGTCTGGGCCGGCAGCGCCTTGGCCGCGGCCTGATCCTTGGCACCGGTCAGCGCGTTCACGGCGAAGACGGACCCGGTGACCAACACGGCCAGTGCGACGACGCCGGCGACCATGGCGCCGATCTTGCCCTGGATGCCCTTCTTGGTCGCGGTGGCGGCGGCTCCCATGCCGGGGCCGCCCTGGGCGTACTGCTGCTGGCTGCCGGATGGCTGACCCTGCTGCTGGCTGCCAAACTGCTGACCGCCGAACTGCTGTTGGCCCTGCTGGCCGAACTGCTGCTGGTCGCCGAACTGCTGGCCGCCACTGCTCTGGCCCCAGCCGCCGGGCTGACCGCCCTGCTGGTTCTGCCATGGCGCCTGCTGACCCGGGTTGAACTCAGGCCCGTTGGGCTGTGGCTGTTGCCACTGACCACCCTGCGGGCCGTTCGGCCCTGGGCTGCCATTCGGATACTGCGACATGCGCTTCCCCCTCAAATAGTCAGGTCCAGTCTACGAGCGGCTGGGGGCAGGCTTGGTTCCCCGAAGCTGCTCAGCAGCCCCCGGTCTGGAGCACTCCGTCCCCGACTTGAACTCTGCGTGCACGACCTGTAATGTTCTTCTGGTCGCCGCGGGGTGGAGCAGCTCGGTAGCTCGCTGGGCTCATAACCCAGAGGCCGCAGGTTCAAATCCTGCCCCCGCTACTCGATGGAGGCCCCCTGGTCAGTGGAAACACCGACCGGGGGGCCTTTTGCTTTGGAGCAGCGGATCGCGGTGCACCCCAGATTTGGCCGTTGTCCCCCGCTCAGGGGGTCTTCCCACGGCCCAGCTGCCGCCGTAGGCTCGAACCGAGCAGTCACACCAGCGACTGCCGAAGCCGAGGAGGCACCGAACATGCCCGCAGCTCTGCACCCCTACCTCAACTTCGATGGCAACGCCCGCGAGGCGTTCGAGTTCTACGGTCAGGCGCTGGGGGGCACACCGCAGTTCTTCACCTTCGGTGAGTCGCAGGCCGTCCCGGCCGACGACCCCAACGCCGACAAGATCATGCACGGCTCCCTCGAAGTCACCGATCTGATCCGCCTTTACGTCTCCGACGTCATCCCGGGGATGTCGGACTACACCCCCGGCACCAACGTCACCCTGTCCCTGATGGGCGACGACGAGCAGGTGCTGCGCAGCGCGTACGAGAAGCTCTCCGAGGGCGGCCAGGTCACGATGCCGCTGGAGAAGCAGATGTGGGGCGATGTCTACGGCACCTTCACCGACCGCTTCGGGATCGTGTGGCAGGTCAACATCTCCCAGCCCCAGGGCTGAAGCGCTCACCTCGCCCTCACCCCTCTCCCTGTTTCGTACGCCCGCCCGGACCGGTCTGGTCCCGGCGGGCGTACCTGCGTGTGGACCGGCCGCTCATGTGGTCGAATGGCAGGCATGTCTTTGGTCACCTATCCGTTCCACGAGGCCACCCTCGACAACGGCCTGCGGGTTGTCGTCAGCCCCGACCACAACGCGCCGATTGTGGCGGTCAACCTCTGGTACGGCGTCGGCTCCCGGCACGAACAGGCCGGCCGCACCGGCTTTGCGCACCTCTTCGAACACCTGATGTTCCAGGGGTCAGCCGGGGTCGCCAGCGGTGAACACCTCGGCTCCATCCAGGCGGCCGGCGGCTCCTGCAATGCCACCACGTCGATGGACCGCACCAACTACTTCGAGACCGTGCCGGTGGGCGCAGCCGAGCTGGCGCTGTGGCTGGAGGCCGACCGCCTCGCCACGCTGCCCGAGGCGCTGGACCAGACCAACCTCGACACCCAACGCGAGGTCGTCAAGGAGGAGAAGCGCCAGCGCTACGACAACGTCCCCTACGGCCACACGCTGCGCCACCTGCTGGAGCTGACCTTCCCAGCCGATCATCCCTACGGCCACACGACCATCGGCTCGATGGCCGACCTCGACGCGGCCACCCCGGACGACGTCACTGCCTTCTTCACCCGGCACTACCACCCCGGCAACGCTGTCCTCAGCTTGGTCGGCGACCTCACCGTCGAACATGCCCTGGATCTGGCGAACCGCCACTTCGCGGCGATTCCCGACCATCCCCGCAGCTCCGACCCGGATGCCACCCCGTTGCCACAGCTCACCGATCCCGAGCACCGCGAGGTGACCGAGGACGTACCCAGGGAGGCCGTTTACCTGTGCTGGCGGGCACCCCACCAGGACGACCCGCGATTCCGCGCCCTCGAGCTCGGCACCGACATCCTCGGCTCGGGCCAGTCGGCGCGGCTGGCCCGCAGCCTGGTCCGCGAACAGGACCTGGCCGACAGCGCCGGCATCAGCGCCTGGGGCCTGACCGGCGGCACGTCCTTGGTCTTCGCTTACGCCCAGGCCCGCGATGGCGTCAGCACCGACGACCTGCGTGAGGCCCTCCAACGCGACGTGGCCGCCCTGGCCGACGGCCCCACCGAATCCGAGTACGCCCGCGCCACCGCCCAGTTGGAACGCGACTGGCTCAGCGAACTCGCCTCGGTCGACCAGCGTGCGGACAACTTCGGCGAAGCCACCACCCTGTTGGGCGGCCCCGGCCGGGTCAACACCCTGCTGGAGGAGTACGCCGCCATCACCCCTGCGGAGATCGCCAC
Source organism: Parenemella sanctibonifatiensis (assembly GCF_002250565.1). GTDB lineage: Bacteria > Actinomycetota > Actinomycetes > Propionibacteriales > Propionibacteriaceae > Parenemella > Parenemella sanctibonifatiensis. The sequence goes on along the minus strand of NZ_NMVJ01000006.1, from coordinate 179,051 downwards.
CGCGGCCAACGACTGGCTGCGCCCCGAGAATGCCGCGACCCTGACCTACCGGAAGCAGACCCGATGAACCAGCTCCCCCGTCCCGCCCGTCCCTCGGTGTCGGCCGCCACGGCGTACCGCTTCCCGAGCCCCGACATCGACCAGGCCCTGAGCAATGGCGTACGGGTGCTGGTGCTGAACGTGCCCGGGCAGTACGTGGCCGCCGCCAGCCTCACCTTTGACCTGCCGCTGTCGGTGGAGCCGCGCGAGGCTGAGGGCGTCGCCGCGATCCTGGTGCACTGCCTCGACGAGGGCACCGAACAGCTGCCCGGTGAGGCGTACGCCGAGGCGCTGGAATCCCATGGTGCGGCGTTTGGCGCCGGTGTCACCTACACCTCGCTCGCCTGCCACCTCGACGTGCCGGTGCCCCGGCTCGGCGAGGCGATGGACCTGTTTGCCCAGGCCATTCGTACGCCCGAGCTGGCCGAACGGACCGTGGAGCGGCATCGGGTGCTGCGGCTGTCCTCGATCGACCAGCAGCTCGCCAACCCGGGTTATCGCTGCGGCATCGAACTGCGACGCCGCAGCTTTGCCGACGACAGCCGCGAGGCCCGGATGGCCGGCGGCGAACCAGCCACCGTGGCCAACCTCGGCAGGAATGAGGTGCGCGACTTCCACGCCCGCTGGCTGTCGCCGCAGCGCGCCACGTTGGTGCTGGCCGGCGACTTCAGCGACATCGACGCGCTCGCGGTGGCCCAGGCGGCCTTCGGTGACTGGGAGACCCCGCAGGCTGGCGGCACCGAGCTGACCCATCTGGCGGCCACCCCGCTGCCCGGCTCGGCCGTGGTCGTGGACCGCCCCGAGGCGGTCCAGGCCAACCTGCGCTGGGCGGGCCACACCATCAACCCGCAGCACCCGGACTGGGGTGCGTTGTCGGTGGCCAGCCACGCCATGGGCGGTGCGTTCCTGTCGCGCCTCAACAAGGTGCTGCGAGAGGACAAGGGCTACACCTACGGCATCCACCTGGGATTGCAGCCGCTGCGTCACGGCGGCTTGGTCAGCCTGGGCGGATCATTCCGCAGCGAAGTCATCGGCGACGCATTGGCCACCGCCCGAGAGTTGCTCGACGTCGGTCCCGATGGCTTCTCCGCGACCGAGGTCAGCGAGGCCGTCACCTATCTGACCGGAGTGCCGCCGTTGCAGTACGCCACCGCCGAAGGCATCGCCGGTGAGGTGCTGCACAACCTCAGTCTCGGTCTGGCACCCGATGCCACCAGCACCGAGCTGGACCAGATCCGCGCTACCACAGCCGAGGCGGCCAGCCAGGCGTACGCCGACCATGTCGCGCTGAGCACGCTGGTGCTGGTCGCCAATGCCGACCAGGTGGCACCGCAGCTGACCGAACACGGCTTCCAGGTCGAGGTGGTTTCGGCCGACTGACGACTCAGCGCGCTCAGTCGCTGCGGCGGTGGCGTTCCTGCGGGAGCGCCACCGGGCCCCACTGGCGACTCGGCTCAGCCCCGACCCAGTGCCGCCAGGGCACGTTCGGTGGCTTCGCGGGCCTCCGCCATCTTCTGCTGATAGCCGGCCAGATCGCCCTGACGCAGCAACTCGTCGGCCTCCTCAAAGGCCCGTTCAGCTTCTTCCAGAGCCTGCACCGCTGCCGGGTTGTCTGCCGGTCCGGTCGGCGTCGAGCCGCCCGGAGACGGGTCGGTGTTGACCCCCGCGTCGCCCGCGAAGACCTGGTCCAGCGCCGTCTCGAGGTCCTCGCCGATGCCGATGCGTTCGCCGAAGCTGGCCACCACGAACTGCAGGACCGGATAGCCGTCCTCGGTGGCCTGCCTCGTGTAGACCGGCTGGACGTGCAAGAGCCCACCGCCCACTGGCAGCGTCAGCAGGTTGCCGGTCACGACCTCAGCAGAGTCGTTGTTGCGGAATGGTCGCAGCGCATTGGCGACGCCTTCATTGGTCTCGATGTTGTTCTGCACCTGACCCACTCCCGGCACCGGCGAGTTCGGTGGCATCCGCAGCACCACCAGTTGGCCGTAGTCCGGCGAGGTCGCATCAGCCACCACCGTCATGTACGCAGCCATGTTGGGCCGATCACGCGGCACCAACGTCGCGGTCAACCGATACTGCACATCGGACTCTTCGGGCATCTGGACCTGCATGTAGTAGGCAGGCTCCTTGTTGTTGCCCGACACCGGGTCCATCGGGACCTGCCACACGTTGGAGCCCTCGATCCACTGGCCCGGATCGGTCACGTGATAGCGCGAGAGCACCTCACGCTGCATCTTGAACATGTCCTCGGGGTAGCGGACATGGTTGAGCAGGTCCTCGGGAATCTCGCTGCGATCCAGCACCGCCTCGGGATAGGCCTTGCGCCAGGTCTGCAGCACCGGGTCTTCCTCATCCCAGGCGTACAGCGAAACCGTGCCGTCATAGGCGTCGACGACAGCCTTGACCGAGTTACGCATGTAGTTGACCCGATCCGAGATCAACTGACCGGTCGAGATGCCCGGACGCTGCGAGTCAGCGGTGCCCTGCTGGAGTGAATAGAGCTGGGAGTTCGGGTAGGACGAGGAGGTGGTGTAACCGTCCACGATCCACTTGATCCGGCCGTCCACGATCGCCGGGAAGGCGTTGGTGTCCAAGCGCAGCCACGGCGCCACCGACTGGATCCGCTGCTGCGGGGTCCGGTTGTAGAGGATCTTGGATTCGTCGGTGACCCGCTCCGACAGCAACAGGTTGATGTCGGCGAAACGGACCGCATAGAGCAGCTGGCTCATCGGATCGCCGATCGGTACGCCGCCCTCGCCACGGTAGGTGTAGGTCCGGTCAGCGCCACCACCGGAACCGGGCGTGTCGAGCTCCCAGGGCTCGGTGCCCTCCGGCGCGCCCACGACCGCGTAGTCGGTCATCGACTCACCGAAGTAGATCCGCGGCTCGTGCTCGCTCAACTCCCCCACCGGCGGAATGTCACGCATGATCCAGTCCGGCTGGCCCGAGGGCTGGACCCGGTTGCCGTAGGCAGCCACCAGGCCGAAGCCGTGGGTGTAGACGGTGTGACGGCTGTTCCAGTTGGACTGGTCGACGCCAGCGGGGTTGATCTCCCGGGCTGCCAGCACCACGTCATTCTCCTGGCCGTCCAGGTCGTAGCGACCCACGTCGAGCAGGTTCGGGAAGCCGTAGTAGTCACGGACCCGCTGGGTCCGGTCGAAGGTCGCCCCGATCCGCGCCGGGTCCAGCAGCCGGATCCCGCGCAGCGATTCGTCGGCTCCGCTCAGCTGACCGGGCTCGGCGGTGACGGTCGCGTCGTAGTCGACCATCGTGACATCGTTGACGTCGAAAGCCTCCCGGGTTGCTTCAATGTGGCGTTGCACATAGGGCCGCTCGACATCGTTTCGGTTCGGCTCCACGGTGAAGCCCTGCACGATCGCCGGATAGATCATGCCGATCACGACACCGGAGACCAGCATCAGCACCACCGCAGCGAGCGGAACACCCCACCGCCGCACGATCGGTGAGACGAAGAACAGAACCGCACAGAGCACCGCAATGACCGACAGCACCAGTCGGGCGACGAGCCGCGCGTTGACGTCGGTGTACCCCAGGCCGGTGAACATCTGGTTGTCCTGGATCGCCATCCCATAACGGTCCAGCCAGCCGCTGGCGGCGTACGCCAGCAGCCCCAGTCCGACCAGCACCGCGATCTGGATCTGGGCGGGTCGGCGTACCGTCGTGCTGGTGCCCTTGAACGAGATCGCGCCGACCGCGTAGTGCACGACAACCGCGAAGACAATCGCGAAACCGATGGCGGTGGTGAGGAAACCGGCAAGGAACCGCCACCACTGCAGTTCGAAGACGAAGAAGCCGATGTCGATGCCGAATTCGGGATCCACCTCGCCGAACGGGGTGGAGTGCCGCCACGACAGGTAGGTCATCCACTGCGCCACACCTGAAGTGCCGGCGACCAGTCCGGTGATGAGGCTGGGCGCGATCATGGCCACCCAGAAGCGACGCTCCAGCAACTGCCGGTAGCGTTCCAGGATCGCACTGCGGGTCAGGCTGGACCGGATCTTGGGGCGCAGCCGGAAGGCCAGTGCGGCGCTGCCGACCACCATCCCGATGCCGATCAGCGCAAAGACCACGAACAACCCGATCTGGGTCCACAGCTGGGTCGAATAGACCTGCCCGAAGCCGACCGAAGCGAACCACAGCTTGTTGGTCCACACCCCGGTGAACAGCAGGAATGCCACCACCAGGACGGCGACCCCGGCCAGGATCGGAACCAGCAAGGGGCGCCTGCCCCGGATGCCTTGCATACTCACGCGTCGTCCTCCAAGGTCGCGGCCAGCAGGTCTGGCAGGCCGGGGACCAGTTCAGCTGCCCCCAACAGGTCATCTGGATGGGACTTCAGCCTCGCCACCCCGTGGCGTCCGCCGGTGCGGGTGACCCCGACCACGGCTCGGATCTCCTGGGCGCGCGGGTCGTTGGCCACCTGCTCGGCGGCGGTGGCGGGATCGTCGGACAGCTCTGCCGCGTGGGTCGAGCTGAGGAAGGCCCGTTCCAGGCTCAACACACAGCCGTGCACGGTGGCGGGGAAGCTGATCCGCGAGAGTGCCTCCCAAGGCCGGTCGTCGCGCGCTCCTGGCCAGGGGTCCTGCTCGACCGGGGTCAGCGCGCCGGGCTGCGGTTCGGTCGCGGCGGACACGCCCAGATGCTCGGCAAGGTGGGGCTCGGCGGCGATCAACTCGGCCGTCGGCACCAGCGCAAACAGCCGGGCCGGCTGGCCCCAACCTGCCGATCCGACATGGCGCTCTACCTCCATCAGGGCCGCCACCAGGGCGTCATCCATCCCGGAGCTGGTGTGGGTGTCCTCATTCACAGCGTGGTACCTCGGAGATACGGTTCGGATCCTTCAACGCCTCCAGGGCACGGATGGCATCCAGCAGGCTACCGACGCGGACCAACTCCATGTCGGTCTCGACGCCGGCGACGTCGGCACAGTTGGCGGCCGGGACCAAGAATATGGTGGCGCCGGCTTCCTCGGCACCGGCAATCTTCTCCTGGATGCCGCCGATTGGGCCGACCTGACCGCCGTCGGAGATGGTGCCAGTGCCCGCCACGATCCTCCGGTCGATCAGCTCGCCGGGCGTGATCCGGTCATAGATACCGAGCGAGAAGATCAGGCCGGCACTGGGACCACCGATACGGGGATCAATGCCGAAATTGACCCGCCCGGGCCGAAGGTAGCCGATGTCGACGCTGACGCCCACCACCGGACGCCGAGGATCGTCATTGGCGGCGCCGGTGGGCACCGGCACCTCGATCAGTTCATTGTTCTGGCTGGGGCGGCGTACCGCGAACAACACGGTGTCGCCCACCGCACGCGACTGCACCAACTCGATGACCTGTTCGGCGCTACTGACCGGCTGGTTGTCCACCGACTCGATCAGGTCACCGGGCTGCAGCCGGCCGTCCGCAGGACCGGCGACGGTGACCGACCGCACCCGCGGCAGACGCTGCAGGTCCATCCCGGCGGCCAGGAAGGCCGCCACAGTCGCATCCTCCTTGGAGGTGTCCATCTGCAACTGGGCTTGCTGCTCTGCCTGTTCGGCGGACTGTCCCGGCGGATAGACGTATTCGCGCGGCAGCACGTCGCGACTGGGCAACCAGAAGGCCAACATGGCTTCGGGCAACCCCAACCAGGCATCGGCGCGGGTCCGCGACACCGTCGTCATCCGCAACTCGCCGGTGGTCGGGTAGGTCTCGACGCCTTCAATGGCAAGCCGATCGGTGCCGTCATCCGCGCCGAACACGTCAACTGTGGAGCCCGGCGTCCACGTCACGAAGGGAATCGGCGCAAACGCCACTGTCGCCACCAACACCAGGAACATCGCTGCGGACGTGATCGCCGTCCAGGTCTGACGGGTCACCGGGACCACCCCGCGCGGCCTGGCCGTCGTCCCTGTGATGCCATGCGCGGCATGCTACCTGAGGTCGCCGACGCTTCTGGCCGATCGCCGGTGGGCTGTGCCCGTGGGCTTGGACCAATGCGGTTGAATGGGGAGCCCAAAGGGCGGCGGAACTGCCGCCGCGTCGACCCAAGACGGAGAGTTGCAGACAGATGGCTGAAGACAACCCCGGCTCCGGCCCTCAGGAGAACCCGGAGCTGCCGCCCCAGCTGATTGAACTCCTCCGTCAGCTCGGCCTCACCAGCCCCGACGGTCAGGTCGACATGAACCAGATGATGTCCCAGCTGGGGCAGGTCATGGGCCAGATGTCGAACCAGATGCGCAGCGCCGTCGGCGACGCCGGCGAGTCCGGCACCAACTGGCCACTCGCGAAGGAAACCGCACGGCGATTCACCGCCCAGCAGGGTCCCGACCCGTCGGTGGACCATCAGCAACGCCGCGAACTGCTCGACGCCGTTGACCTGGTGCAAACCTGGATCGATGAGGCGACAACCTTCCCGGCACCGGCCTCGCTGACGGCTCAGGTGTGGAGCCGCGCCGAATGGGTCGAAAAGACCATGCCGCGCTGGCAGGAGATCGTCACCCCGGTCGCCACCTCACTGTCGCAGGCACTCGGCAGTCTGATGAATGAGGCCGAGGACGACCCGATGGCCGCAATGCTCGCCCCGATGATGCGGGCTGTCGGCGCTTCGATGTACGCCACCCAGCTCGGTCAGGCGTTGGGCACGCTGTCGACCCACGTGGTCAGCGGCACCGACGTCGGCATCCCGTTGACCAAGCCCGACGAGGTGGCGCTGTTGCCGGTCAACGTGGAGAAGTTCGGCGAGGGACTCAGCCTGGAGCAGCGCGACGTCACCCTGTATCTGGTGCTGCGTGAGCTGGTCCGGCACCGGTTGTTTGCTTCGGTGCCGTGGCTCAGCGGACAGCTGAGCGCGATGATCGAGCACTTTGCCCGCGAGATCCGCATCGATCCCCGTGCCATCGAGGACGCGATGGAGGAGATGGACCCGACGTCCATGGATGCCGCCAAACTCGACGACCTCGGCCAGAACATGGCCGGCCGGCTGTTCAAGCCCGAACGCACCCCCGAGCAGGAAGAGATCGTGGCCCGACTCGAGGTGCTGCTGGCACTGATCGAGGGCTGGGTCGACGACGTGGTGGCGCAGATCACCGAACGATGGATGCCTCACGCTCAACCGTTGGCCGAGGCGGTTCGCCGACGCCGCGCCACCAGCGGCCCAACAGAGGAGACCTTCAAGGTCGTGGTCGGCCTGGAGCTGCGGCCCCGTCGGGTGCGCGATGCCGCGGCCCTGTGGGGAGCGCTGCGGTCCCGGTCCGGCGCCGAGGAACGCGACGGGATCTGGCGCCATCCCGACATGCTGCCCACCGCCAGCGATCTGGACGATCCGATGGGTTACACGCCCCACGCCCCGGACCAGCCCTCAGCCTCCGATGACATGGATGCCGAACTGGCTCGGCTGCTGGGTGAGTCAGGTGCCGGCGACGATCCCCACCAGGACGGGTCCGACCAATCTGAGTGAGCGGCTGAATGCACACGGCGTACACAGGCAATCCACACACTTGTCCACAGGCCGTGGACGGATTGCGGAAAGTTTGACTTGACGCCCGCAAACGCAGCCCAATAGCGTTGGCGCAACGGTCCTCGAGACCCACAGGCAGGGGAAGGCCTGAGGGGCTCGAGGACCGTGCTGCATCTCCTCCCCCATCTAGCTCTGACCAGCCCGGTCTTTCCCTGACCAGCCCGCACTGTTCCCTGACCAGCCCGCACTGTTCCCGACCAGCCCGGTGTTGTCCGAACTGGCTGGGTGTTGTCCGCTCCCCTGATCCGCTGGCAACCGTGGTGGCGGTCGCACCAGACTCAGGGCATGACGACTCTTGTCCCCGGAGCAGCTGCCTCACCGCGGCCGGCCGCCACCGCGGCACTCCATGATGCTGCGCGACCGGCTGCTTCGACGGCACCGCCCCTGGTGACCGTGTGGTGCGGCGGTGGCGTGGAGGTGGTGCCGACCAGCTTCGTCGGCGAGCTGATCCAGCGGCTGCGAGTGGAAGGGCTGCCGGTGGAGGTGCGGGCCGATCACCTCCCGATGCTGCCCCGGCCACGGCGGATCCGCCGACACGTGGGGCGACTGGAAACCGTGACCGGGGCGTACCCGACCGGCGATCTCATCATCGTCATTTCGGGCACCTTGGAGCCCGACCGTGGCCTACTGGCGGACTTGGCCGAGCCCGGTGCGCCGATGCTGCTGGTCACACCTCTGTCGGCTGCTGGGCGCCCAGGGGTCCGGGTCGGGCCGCTGGTGACCGCGAACGCCGCCTGCGTACGCTGCGTCGACCTGCAGCGGACCAGAGTTGATCCGGACTGGCCGATGAACCTGATGAACCTGACCAGAAGCACCGGCAAGGTGACCGATCCGGTGGTCGCCGACTGGGCTGTGAGCACCGTCGTCTGCCAGGTGCATGCCTGGTGGCAGTCCGGATCCGCAGACACCGTTGGACACAGCCTCGAGTTGTACGCCCATGAATTCCGGCTCCGGTCCGAGGTGTGGCGACGTCAAGCCGGCTGCGGCTGCGGGGAGGCGGTGACGGCCTGAGATTCTCCACGGGAAATCGCCGTGCCACACGCCAGCCTGACGGCGTTGGGTTGGTCGGCGCGGCAGACTGGAGCGCATGAGTTCCGACGAGTCTGACAACGGCCAGGACCGGACCGGCGGTTTGTCGACCGGCGCCTGGCAGCGCAACTCGCGGTTGCTGAAGCTTCCGCTCGGGGCAGCCGCCCGGCGTACGGCCGGTTGGCGGGAACGGCTCACCGGCAGTTCCGCCGAAGAGGTCAAGCAACGCCAGCACGACCGGGCCGCCGAGCAATTGTTTGCGGTGCTCGGCGAGCTCAAGGGTGGCGCCATGAAGATTGGCCAGATGTTCAGCATGTTCGAAACCGTGCTGCCCGACGACATCGCTGAGCCCTACCGGATCCAGCTGGCCAAGCTGCAGGCCTCCGCGCCCCCGATGCCGCTGACTCGGGTGCTGACCGTCCTCAACCGCGAACTCGGGGCCGACTGGCGTGACCTGCTCACGGACTTCTCCCCCACCCCGGCCGCAGCTGCCTCCATCGGTCAGGTTCATCGGGCAACCTGGCGGGCCACCGGCCAACCGGTGGCGGTGAAGGTGCAGTATCCGGGCGCCGATCAGGCGCTCACCACCGACCTCAGGCAGCTGGAGCGGATGGCGCAGGCGATGGGGTCGCTCACTGGCGGCATCGACATCGTGCCGGTGGTCCGTGAGTTCGCGGCCCGCACCAGTGAAGAGGTCGACTACGATCTCGAGGCGGCGAGCCAGCAGCAGGCAGCCGATGCCTTCCACGGTGATCCCGACTTCGTGGTGCCGCGGGTGCTGGCGCACAGCAGCCGAGTGATGGTCAGCGAATGGATCGAAGGACAACCGCTGTCCACCGTCGCGAACCTGCCCGAGGAGGAACGCAACCGGATTGCGCTGCAGTATGTTCGATTTCTGTTTGCGGGGCCGGCGCGGTCCGGGTTGCTGCATGGCGACCCGCATCCGGGCAACTTCTTGGTGTTGCCCGACGGGCGACTCGGCATCATCGACTTCGGGCTGGTGAACCGGCTGCCCCAAGGGTTGCCCTACCCGATGGGCGAGCTGCTGCGTCACGCCAGTCGCGGCGAGGCCACCGAGATGTTGGCCGGCCTGCGTCGGGAGGGCTTCATCGCCCAGCCGGTCGGCGCCGAGGAACTGCTGGACTACCTCTCCCCCTTCATCGAACCTGCCCAGGTGCCGACCTTCCACTTCACCCGCGACTGGATGCGCGAGCAGTTCCTGCGGGTCCAGCGGGCCACCAAGGGCGACGGCATCACCACCAAGCTGAACCTGCCGCCCTCCTACGTACTGATCCACCGGGTGTGGCTCGGCGGGGTGGCCGTGCTGAGCCAGCTCGACGTGCGGGCGCCGTTCAGCAGTGTGCTGGACCAATACCTGCCGGGGTGGAGCGAGGACTGATCGCAGCCACACGGCAGCGGGGCCCGCAACGACGGATGTCGTTGCGGGCCCCGTGAGGTCTGGCGGAGGCGTACGCCTCACATCCAGCCTCGATGCTGATACAGGAACTCAACCATGCGATATCGCTCCAGCGCGGGACGAGTCCCGAGCCGGAAGAGTCGCTGCAGCCACTTGATCATGCTGCCTCCTCTCGACAGGCAGCAGGCGCCTGCGTTGCCGCAGGGGCCTGGGTCGGACGTTCATCGGGAAGCGGGTGCTTCCGGGGGCGCCCACGGGGGCGCTTGCGGGCCACGACGATGCCGTTGACGAACAGCTCACCGCCCCAGACGCCGTGGGGCTCCTTGCGCTCGAGCGCAGCCTCGAGGCACTGCACCCGGATCGGGCAGTCAGCGCAGACAAGCTTGGCTTGCTCGATCACCTGGGGTGATTCCGCAAAGAAGATCTCGGGGTCGGCGACCTGGCAGGGCAGTTCGGCTGGCCCGGTGGTCACGAGCAGGTCGAACAGTGGCGCGGTCATGGGTTTTTCTCCTGGCCTGATGGTGTTTCGGAGGATCCGGGCCCGGAAAACAATGAGGGCCGTGGATCCATTTGGATCCACGGCCCCGGATGAGGTCTCAGCCTGTCAGGCTGAACTACTCCGAGGCGGTGTCACCAAGGGATGGGCGACGTAAAAATCGACAGTGGTGGCGTCGAACTGGGCGTTCTTGTCTCGCGTGGAGACCTGGAGGCACGCGTCGACGCGATGGATCGGGTTGGCGGCATTGGCCAAGCCGATGGGCTCCGCGAAGGTGATGTTGTTGATCATGATGCGTACCTCCTTCCAATCGAGATGTCTGCGGACCTGAGTCCGGTCGCCGTGCAGCAACGGGTTCCACACTAAGCGGGTGGTGGTGAGGGCTGCAACCTATTTAATGAGAAAGATTGGCGCCGTTCTTGATGGACGTTCTCGGGCGGGGCGGCATTGGCTCAGGAGTCGGCCGAGATGGTGCCGTGGCTGTCGATGAGCCGCAGCATGTCCGCGCCATACTTGTCGACCTTCGCCCGGCCCAGTCCCGGCAGCCGTAGCAGGCCCGCAGCATCCCGCGGCCGGTCCTGCGCGACCGCCACCAAGGTGGCGTCGGTGAAGATGCAGAAGGCCGGCAGGCTGGCGGCCTTGGCAGTTTCCTTGCGCCATTCCCGCAGGCGTTCCAGCAGTGCCACATCGAGATCCTCCACGCAGCCGAAGTGGCGTCCGATCTTGCGTTCGGCGCCGGTGTCCAGCGACCCCTGACAGCTCTCACACTTGGCAGCAGCGATGCTTCCGCGTCGGGCCGGTTTGGCGGCGGTTCGGCTCGGTTGGCCGCCCTGAAACTGCTCCGGCAGGATCGGGGCCAGGAAGCGTGACGGACGCACGGCGCGGCCGCGGGCAGCCGACCAGCTGATGCGCAGGTGCTTCTTGGCTCGGGTGATGCCGACGTACAGCAACCGCCGCTCCTCAGCGATCTCGTCATCGCCAGTGGCCATGACGAAAGGTACGCCGCCCTCGTGGATCCCCAGCAGCGCCACCGCTTCCCATTCCAGGCCCTTGGCCTGGTGCAACGTGGAGACGGTGACGGCGTCGCTGGTGGGGACCTCCATCAACTCGGCCCGCCGCTGGAACTCCGCGACCACCTGGGGCAGCAAGACACCTGGCTGCTGTTCCTCCATGTCCTCAGCCACGCTCAGCAGCGCGTTCCACGATTCCCAGCGCTCCCGCACCGCACCTTGGCCGCTCGGCGCTTCGGGAGTCCAGCCGATGCTGGCCAACGCCGACCGGGTGCCCTCCAGACCCAGCACCGCGCCGTCCTGCCGCACGGCCTGGTTCAGTACGCCCAGTGCCCGCCGCACCTCACCCCGTTCGTAGAACCGTTCGGCGCCCTTCACCTGATAGGGAATGCCTCGCTCCCCCAGCGCTTCCTCCACTGCCGGCGACTGGGCGTTGATGCGAAACAGCACCGCCATCTCCGAATACGGCGTGCCCTGCTCGTGCAGGTGTTCCAGCCAGGTCGCGATCTGGGTGGCTTCCTCGGCCTCCCGACTGCAGGAGACGAAAACCGGATCCGGGCCAGAGGGCTGTTGCGCTGTCAATTCCAAGCCGCCCAACCGGGTCGGCAACACCTTGTTGGCGGCTTGGACCACCTGCGGGCTGGACCGGTAGTCGCGGTGGAGTCGAATGGTCCGATCGGGGTGCTGGCGGGCCAGGGCCAACAGATGGTCGGCCCGGGCGCCCGCAAAGGAATGGATGGTCTGCCCGGGGTCGCCGACAACACACAACTCCTGGCTGTCCCCCAGCCACAGGTTCAACAGAGTCTGCTGCAACGGGGAGACGTCCTGGAACTCGTCGACGGTGAGATGGCGGTAGGTCGAACGAACTTCCTCGGCGACCGCCGGGTCCTCGTCGAGCAGGGCCGCGGTGCACAGCAGGATGTCATCGAAGTCGATCACGCCCCGCTCGATCTTGACGTCCTCGTAGGCCTCCAACACCCGGCCAACCACCTCAGGTCGCAGCTCATTGACCGACCGTCCGGCTTCGGCGGCGCGTTTCGCGTACGCCTCGGGCGTCACGTTGGAGACCTTCGCCCACCCCACCTCCTGGACCAAGTCGCGGATCCGGGCCGTGTCGTTGCCGACGCGGAGTCGGTTCGCCGCCTCGGCCACCATCCCGAACCGGTTGTCGGCGACCGGCGGCAGCTGGACGCCGCGACTGCGCGGCCAGAAGTACTGCGCCTGGCGCAAAGCGGCAGAATGGAAGGTGCGGGCCTGCACCTGTTCGACGCCGAGGCGGTGCAGCCGACCCCGCATCTCGCCGGCGGCCCGGGTGGTGAAGGTCAGCGCGAGGACACTGTTGGGCGGATAGGCGCCGATCGCGGTGCCGTAGGCAATCCGGTGGGTGATGGCACGGGTCTTGCCGGTGCCAGCACCGGCCAACACGACGACCGGGCCGGTCACCGTACGCGCGACCTCTCGCTGCTCGGGGTCGAGGGCGGCGAGGATCTTCTCAGGGTCGGTGTGAGGCACGGTTTCACCCTAGGCGCTGCCACCGACACCATCAGAAAGGCCCGCCCTCAGGGCGGACATTCGTCGCCGTCCCGTGTTTCTGTCGGAGCCCTCCCCTAGGGTGCAACCATGCCTGCTTCTTCCATCACACCGGCGCCCGTGCCGAGCGCCGCGCAGCCCCCTCGGACCGGCATCGCCGTACGCCATGTCCGCAGCCTGGCCGATGTGGTGGAGCCGATTGCGGACAGCCTCGCCGCGCCCCGCACTGATCCGTTCAGCAGCGACGTGCTGGTCACCCCGAGCAAGGGTGTGCAGCGGTGGCTGAGCCAGCAGTTGGCGCTGCGGCTGGGGACCAGCGGACCCGGCCACCACGACGGCATCTTCTCGCGGGTCGACGGTCTCGGCTTCGAGGGGCTGCGCCGCCGCCTGTTGCAGGTCCCGGATCCGGATCCGTGGAGCGTCGAGGCGATGAGTTGGCGCATCCTGGGCGTACTGGACAGGTTGCGGGAGGAGGACGGGTGGAGCGCGGTGCTGTGGCACCACATCCACGGGCCCGCCGGTGGCGGCGGCGCCGAGGACCGTCCCGGTCGCCGCGTCCATGTCGCCAAGCGCATCGCCCACATCTTCGCCCGGTACGCCCGCTGGCGGCCTGACATCCTGCGTGGCTGGTCCGGGGATCCGGAGGTCAGGCCGGTGACCGAGCCGGCCGGGACGGCGGGCTGGCAAGCGGAGCTGTGGCAACGGATCCGCCTCGACGTACCCGGGCCTGACCTGGTGGAACGCCATGCTCAAGCGATCGCTGACCTGGCCGAGCGGCCTGCCCCCGACCTGGCCAACCGCGTCATCATCGTTGCGCCGCGTGCCTTGGCCGACTCCGACATCGAGCTGATTCGCGCGGCACGCCACCACGAGGTCACGGTCTTCGTGGTGCATCCGGCTCTTCAGCCGGGCGCCGAGGAGCCGCATCCGCTGCTGACCCGTTGGGGGGATCAGCACCGCATCGCCTGGCAGCAGTGGTGCCCGGACGAGATGACGGACGCGGACCGGCCTGCCACCGCCGCTTCCAGCAGGGACTTCCCGCGCACCCTGCTCGGCGCGCTCCAGGCTGCCGTCGTCACCGGCCGGACCTGCCCGGACGTCGCCGTCGACGACTCGGTCGTCATCCATGGCAGTCATGACCCGGACCGTCAGGTCGAGGTGTTGCGCGACGTCCTGTGTGATGCGCTGGAGCGCAATCCCGATCTGCAGCCGCGCGACATCGTCGTGATCTGCACCGACCTGGACACCTACGCCCCGCACCTGCGTGCGGCGTTCGATCCCGGCACGATCCCGCTCCCGCTGGATCACCCGGCTCGTGGGATCCGACTCCGGATCGCCGACGAGGACCGGGGCGCAGTCAATCCGGTCCTGGACGTCCTGATGCGAGTGTTGCGGATGGTCCACCAGCGTGGCGAGTTGAGCGAGGTGCTCGGCCTCCTCGCCAGCACTCCGGTCGCGACGAAGTTCGGGATCAGCAACCAGGACCGACTGGTGGAGCTGGTCGACCAGGCCGGCATCCGATGGGGCATCACCGAACGCCAGCGCGAGGAACACGGCCTGAGTGTCCGCACGAACATGTGGCAGACCGGGCTGGACCGGATGGCCGTCGGCTTCGCGCTGCCTCAAACCGCGCAATCGCTCACCCTGGGCATGGCCTCCCCGCTGGAAACGGTGCGCAGCGAGGATCTCGACGACTGGGGACAGCTCACCGAATTCGTGGCTCGTCTGGCCACGTTTGTCGAATCAGCGCAGGGACCGCGGCCGTTGCAGGCCTGGGTCGAGCTGTGCCGCTCGATCATCACCGATCTCACCGTCACCGCCGGGGATCTGGCGTGGCAGACCGCCCACGCCCATGGCGTGCTTTCGCAGCTGAGCGACGAAGGCGGCCCCGCCGTCGGCGACAGCGGACCTCAGTTGAGCCTGCCTGACCTGATCCGACTGCTCGACGACGATCCGGCCCGCCGGGCACCACGAGCGGCGTACGGGGCGGGGCACCTGGTGGTCTGTGGCCCATCCGCGCTGCGCGGCATCCCGCACAAGGTGGTGTGCCTGCTCGGCCTGGATGAAGGCAGCTTCCCGAAGCGAGATCGCCCCGACGGCGACGACTTGCTGCAGCTTGATCCCCACCCCCATGATCCGAGCGCCGGAGCTGATGGCCGCGGGATGCTGCTCGACGCGCTGATGTCGGCCCAGGACCGCCTCCTCCTGGTGACGGCCACCCGGACCAGCAGCACCAACGAGCCGCGTCCCTTCGCGGTGCCGGTGATCGACCTGCGCGATGCCCTCACCGACCTGCTCGGCTCTGCCGCGGCGGCCACGATCACTCGGCATCGCCTGCGGGCCAGCAACCCGGAGAACTTCAGCACCGATGCCCGGCCGGCGAGCTTCGATCCACGGGCGGCACTCGTTGCTTCGCGCTCCTGGCTGCCTGCAGCAGCGCCGATCGCTCCCGCCGTCGGCGGCTTCTCCGACGACCTCATCGATGGGCGGCTGGCTTGGTCGGTCGCTGACGTCGTCAAGGCGCTGGCCGACCCGCCCGCGGAATACCTTCGTCATCAAGCTGCAGTGACACCGCGCCGGCAGGAGGATCCGCCCAGCGACGAGATCCCCTTGGACCTGGATGGGCTCCAGATGTGGAAGATCGGTGATGCCATGCTCACCGCGGTGTTGGCCGGCAGTTCGTTCGAGGAAGCGCGCCGTGCCGCATGGCTGGACGGCTCGCTGCCTCCGGGAGCATTGGGCAATGAAATTCTCAGCAAGATCACCGCGACGGTGTCAGACCTTCACGAGAGGGCAACGAAACCTCTCACTGAGCCGAGCGACCAGCACGAGATCGAGGTCTGGGGAGACTTCGGCGAACCGGTCGGCGGAGCGACCGGTTTCATCCTGACGGGCTCCGCTGTCAGCCACGGCGACGCCATCGTGGATGTCACCTACTCCAAGGGCAAGGCCAAGGCCTACCTCGATCTGGCCATCAGGGTGCTGGCCCTGGCCACAGCAGGCAACGCCCAGATCAAGGGGGGCCGGTTGATCGCGCAGAAGTACGGGATTCGCGTCACCGCCCCTGCCCCGGACCGAGCCCGGCAGATTCTTGCCGGCTTGGTCCGGCTGGCCTCCCGGGCACGGATCGAACCGCTACCGCTGCCACCCAGGACGAGCCTTCGCACCGCCAGGAACGAGAACCGCAACGCGGCCGAAGCGGCCTGGACCTACGAGAAGGACGGGTTTCAGAGTTGGTCGCTGCTGTACGGCACCACGGAGCCGTGGCGGGTCGGCCAGCCCTCCAGTTTCTCCGACTCGCCATTCATCGCCCTGGCCAGGGAACTGTGGCACCCCCTGCTCCCCCTCATGGAGGATCGATGACCAGCGCACCCGTGTTGCACCCGACGAGCTTCGATCTCGCAGGAGAGTTGCCGACCGGCACCACGGTGCTGGAGGCGAGCGCCGGCACCGGGAAGACGTATGCCATCGCCGCGCTGGCCACCAGGATCGTCGCCGAGGGCCGGGCGACGCTGCCGCAGATCATGATCGCGACCTTCTCCACGGCCGCCACCTCCGAACTGCGTGATCGGGTGCGCGCCCTCATGCGCGAGATGGAGCACCACCTTGCCGCCGATGGCCTGCCGGAAGCTCCATTGCCGCGGCTGCTGTGTGACGTCGATCCAGGTGAGCGCCAGCGCCGGCTGGACCGGCTCCGAGCGGCGCTGGCGTCCTTCGATCGGGCCACGATCGAGACCACCCATGGCTTCTGCTCGGGGATGCTGCGCGGGCTCGGCGTGTACGCCGACGCCGACCCCCAGTCCACGCTGGCGGCGGAGCTGACGGAGTTGGCCCGGGTCACGGCTGACGACCTCTTCCTCCAGAGATGGGGCAACTCCTCGGACCTGCCGGCTTTCACGGTGGCGACAGCGCGGCATCTTGCAGCCGAGGCAATCAAGGCTCGATCTGTGGCATTGGCCCCCGGCCAGCACCCGGTGCGGGAGGGGTTCGTCAATGCCGTCCGGTCCCGGGTGGAGTCGCGGCGTCGCCGGGCCGGCCTGCAGAGCTACGACGACCTGCTGCTTGACCTGCAGACCACTCTGGCGGCACCGACCATCGGGGAGGCCGCAGCGCAACGCATCGCCGATCGTTTCCCCGTCGTCCTGGTCGACGAATTCCAGGACACCGATCCGGTGCAGTGGGACATCCTTCGGACTGCCTTCCACGGCCGCAGCACGTTGGTACTGATCGGCGACCCGAAACAGGCCATCTACGCCTTCCGTGGCGCCGAGGTGAACTCCTATCTGGAAGCGACCCAGTTGCCTGGCGTACGCCACGCGACACTGGACACCAATTGGCGCAGCGATGCCGCGCTGGTGTCGGCGCTGGGCACCTTCCTCAACGGGGCGGACCTGGGTGACTCCCGCATCCGGGTACGCCACGTCCAGGCTGCCCAGCCGTCCTCCCGGCTGCAGCGTGGGGAAGCCGATGCCGCACCGGTCCGGCTGCGGGTCCATCGTCCGCTTGAGGGCAATTCATCAAGAAGAGCCGTCGACGCTGACGTGGTCGAGCAGATCCTCGGCCTGCTGTCCGGCCACACCCTCACTTCCGGCTCCGACGACTCCGCTCGCGAGCGACCCTTGGAGCCTCAAGACATCGCTGTGTTGGTGGGGAGCAACAAGCGCGCCACCGCGATCACGCGGTCCTTGACCGCCGCAGGGATCGCGGCCGTCCAATTCGGCGCCGACAGTCCGTTCACATCACCGGCCGCCGAGGACTGGCGGACGCTGATCGATGCGCTGGAGAATCCTCAGGCGAACG
The DNA here is from genome assembly GCF_002250565.1 of Parenemella sanctibonifatiensis. GTDB lineage: Bacteria > Actinomycetota > Actinomycetes > Propionibacteriales > Propionibacteriaceae > Parenemella > Parenemella sanctibonifatiensis. The sequence goes on along the minus strand of NZ_NMVJ01000006.1, from coordinate 161,211 downwards.
CGGTTCGGACGCTGGCGATGACGCCGTTCTTCGGCTGGCGTTGGCAGGACCTGGCCACCGCCGACGAGGCGGCGCTGGCGGAGCTGTCCAGCACCGTCCAGGAGTGGGCCGCCGCCCTGCACGGTTCCGGTATCGGAGGGCTGTGGCACGCCATCCAGCGCTTCCAGCCCCACCATGGGCCCTACGCCGAGCTCGTGCTGGAGCAACGCGTCGATCCTGACACCCGATGGTTCACCGATGCCCAACAGTTGGCGAGCGAGCTCATTGGCGGGGAAACCCACCATGCCAGCACCGCCGCCGAACTGCGAGACCGACTCGACCGCGGCAAACAGGTGGAGGATGGCATCAAGGCGCAGTTGTCCGACGACACACCCGGCGTGAACGTGATGACCATTCATCGCAGCAAGGGACTGGAGTTTCCGGTTGTGCTGTTGCCAGACCTGTGTGAGGGGTGGGGCTGGGACAAGGCCAAGGACACCAAGGTCGTCAAGGTTCATGTCGAAGGAACCCGCGTCATGGACCTGGGCGGCGGACAGCGCTCGGCGCAGTACCAAGCCCAGGCGCAGCAGGAGGATCACGGCGAGCGGCTGCGGAAGGCGTACGTGGCCCTCACCCGTGCCCGCAGCCAGGTCGTGCTGTGGTGGGCACAGACGGGGAACCTCGGTAGCTCTCCCCTCCACCGCCTGCTCACCCGCGAGCCGGATGGTCCCGTTCCCGTCCCGGCCGACGCCGCCGGGATCCCACCCGCTCGGCTGCAGCAGGCCCAAGCGTGGGCCGAGGTCAGCTCCGTCCCGCTCGGGCCGCCGGCGCCGACGTCGCTGGGCGGCTCCCACGAGCCCTCGGGCGAGCACCATGAGGTGCACGCCCGTCCGTTCACTCGCTGGATCGACCACACCTGGCGCCGCACCAGCTACAGCGGTCTGACCGCCGATGCTCACCACGACGTCCCGACGGTGGTTGATGCCCCGGTCGCAGAGCCCGGCTCCGGCGGCATGGACGAACCGGAGACCTCCGTCGCCGCCGGGCCGGACCTGCCGGCGCCGTGGTACGAGGCTTCGCCGATGGCCGAGCTGCCGGGCGGCACCGAGTTCGGCCTCATCGTCCACGAGATCTGCGAACATCTCGACCTGTCCGCCGCTGCCACCCCGACCGAGCAGGCCGATCTGATGACTGCGGCCGTGACTGCGCACCTGCACCGGCACCCGATCGCCGACCTCACCGCCGACGAGCTGGCTCCACCGCTGTTGCAGGTGATGCGGACGCCGCTCGGCCCCGTCGCCGAAGGTGTCAGTCTGGCCGAGGTGACCAGCCGTGACCGGTTGGCCGAGCTCGACTTCGAGATGCCGTTGGGTGGGCCCGACGGATCGACCCCAGCACCGGCGGCCACGTTGGCGGCCATCGCCGACCTGCTCCGCAGCGAACTCCCGGCCCAGGATCCGTTGGTTCACTACGCCGACGACCTGGCAACTCTGCCGGGCGCGGATGATGCCCTGCGCGGCTACCTGACAGGCTCGATCGACATCGTGCTGCGGACGCCGACCGGGCGGTTCGTGGTCGCCGACTACAAGACCAACCGTCTGGCCCCACCCGGGACCGACCTCACGTTCGCGCACTACACGATGTCGGCCATGGCCACGGCCATGCGGTCCTCCCACTATCCGTTGCAGGCCCTGCTCTACCAGGCCGCCCTGCACCGGTTCCTGCGCTGGCGGCTGCCCGACTATGACCCGGAGCGTCACCTGGGCGGGGTGCTCTATCTGTTCGTACGCGGCATGGCCGGGCCCGACACGCCGACCGCGGACGGACTCCCTGCCGGGGTGATGTCCTGGCAGCCGCCGGTGAGCATCGCTGTCGGCATCTCTGACCTGTTGGCCGCTCATCCCGGAGGTGCCGCATGAACCAGACCCGGCAACTGATCGCCCACGGCGCGACGGGCGCCCTGGCCGACTTCAACCGAGCCGGCGTGCTGTCCGTGGCCGACGTCCACCTGGCGACCCGGCTGGGCGTCCTCGGCAACGATCCCGATCCTGACGTGGCGCTGGCGATCGGACTGACGTCGCGCGCTTTGCGTGCCGGTTCGGTGTGCATCGACCTGAGCCGAATCCACGAGCGCTGGGACCTCGCCGATGACGAGGAGCAGTTGTTGGACCTGTCCGATCTGCCGTGGCCGCAGCCGGATCGGTGGCGTGACGCGGTGGCCGCGAGCCCGCTCGTGGCCACGGAGGATGACCCCAGCAAGCCACTACGACTCGACGGGCAGCTGCTGCACCTGCAGCGGTTCTGGCTGGATGAGGAGGCGATCCGACTGGAGCTGGCCCGACGCGCTGAGACGTCGCTGACACTGCCGCCCGACCTCGACCTACCAGCCCGGATCGCCGAACTCTTCGACGGCCGGGGCTTGGCTCCGGGAGAACCGGACCGTCAGGCCGAAGCGGCCGAACGCGCAGTCCGGTCCCACCTGACTGTGCTGGCAGGTGGCCCCGGCACCGGCAAGACGACGACCGTGGCTAGGATCCTGGCGTTGCTGACGCAACTTCCCTCCCCCGGCCCACGCTGGCGGATCGCGCTGGCGGCCCCAACCGGGAAGGCGGCCTCGCGGCTCCAGGAGTCGGTCGAGGAGGCTCGCGACCGGCTGCCCGCCTCAGTCCAGACCGGCCTGCCGGAGCTGTTGCCGGCCAAGACCATCCACCGGCTGTTGGGGAGCCGGTTCGACAGCTTCGTGCACGGGCCCGACAATCCGATTCCCCACGACATCGTCGTCGTCGACGAGACCTCGATGGTCAGCATCCCGCTGCTGGCACAGCTGTTGACATCCGTACGCCCCAGTGCCCGCCTGATCCTCATCGGCGACCCGGACCAACTCACCCCGGTCGGCGTCGGTGCGGTGCTGGCACACACCGTTGCCGCGTCGGCCCGACCCGAGAGTGCCGTCAGCGGCCGAGTGGTCACGCTGGAGCGGACCTGGCGCTTCGACGGCGCCATCGCTGCGCTGGCGCGGGCCGTCCAGAGCGGCGATGCGGACACGGCTGTGGCGGTGCTGAACGGCGCGGAAGCTCCACAGGCAGCCCCGGCCGGAGCTGAGTCCGCCGACCCGGCAACTGCCGTCGGCGGGACCGGGGTGCCGACCGCCCTGGCCAGCGAGTTGGGGGCGAGCCCCGGTCAGGGCGTCCACTGGCTTCTCGGCGACCCCCATGATCCCGACGCGGCAGAGTTGGCGCCGTTGCGCGCGGCGGTCCGCGGCCAAGCTGCCGAATTGGTGGCGGCCGCCCGGCTCGGCGACGCCGAACGGGCCCTGACGGCGCTCGGCTCGCACCGCTTGCTGTGTGCCCACCGCCGTGGCCCCTACGGGGTGGCGCAGTGGTCCCGGCACATCGAGGCGTGGATCGCGCCGTTGCTCGACCGTGGCGGGCGTCAGTGGTACGCCGGTCGCCCCGTGATGATGTCGGAGAACCGCGCCGATCTCGATCTCTACAACGGCGACACCGGCGTCACACTCGAGCAGGATGGTCAACTCCAGGTGGCGTTCTGGGTCAAGGGCCGGGTGCGGCTCTATTCCCCCCATCGTCTCGACGGCGCCGAGACGGTCTGGACGTCCACGGTTCACAAGGCCCAGGGCAGCCAGTTCGACCGGATCAGTGTCGTGCTGCCCCCGGCCTCGCCGCTGCTGACGCGGGAACTCTTCTACACCGCCATCACCCGCGCCAAGGAGGGAGTCATCTTGGCTGCCACGGCCGATGCGGTGCGTACGGCGGTGACCCGACCCACCGACCGCACCAGCGGCCTGGCTGACCGGCTCTAACAGCCGACTCCAGCCTCAGCTGGTGGCGGGCAATCGGCCGGCCAGCCAGCGGTGGATCAGCTCGTGTCCCAAGGAGGGAGCTCCGGGCAGGCTCATCCGGCCGTCGGCGACGGCCCGGTTGACCTCCTCGCGCGTGTAGAACGCGGCGTGGGTGATCTCCTCACCGTCGACCTCGACGTCCTGGCTGCGGGCTGTCGCGGTGAAACCGAGCATCAGCGAACGCGGGAACGGCCAAGGCTGCGAGGTCACGTAGCTGACGCGATCCAGACGTACGCCCGCCTCCTCGAAGACCTCGCGGAAGACGGCCTGCTCCAGTGACTCGCCGGCTTCGACGAAACCCGCCAGCAGGGAGTAGCGGTTGTTGTCCCAGGTGCCCTGGTGCCCCAACAGCAGCCGATCCTGCTCGTCGGTGATCGCGACGATGATGGCCGGGTCGGTACGCGGGAAGTCCAGCGCGCCGCACTCCTGACACAGCTGCGGGGCGCCACCCGACGTCGGCACCGTCGGCCCACCGCATTGGCGGCAGTGACGCTGCTGGTGCCAGGCGTGCAGGGCCACCGCCGCATTGGCGATGTCTCGCTCAACGTTGGACAGCTGCGGCAACAGGTCCCGCACCGGCAGCCCGGGCTCGGCGTCGCCGCGCAGGTCGAGCACGATGGTTCCCTCTCCGACCGTGCCGAGCACGACGTGTCGGACCGGATCGAACGGCTGCTCCGGCGTGCTGGTCACCAACCGCACCGGATCACCCTCGGCTGCCATCGCCGGCACCTCTCGCCCGCCCTGGTCAACCATCCGTACCTGCACCAGCTGCGCCCGCTCCCAGCCCGGTCCGTCGAAGCGGTGGTCCGGCAGTCGGACCAGCTCACTGGCGCGTACGGGTTGCTCGGCGGATCGGTCAGGACTGGGGACGTTCGGCGAAGTCACCGACTCATTGTTGCCCATGGATCGGGTCGCTGAGGATCTGGATCAGTTCCTCGCGGGAGGCGTACGACTCGGGCCGAATCGTGCGGCCGCTCCGCACGAAATGGAACACCGCATCCACCTCATCGACCGCCACCTCGTGCATGTCCGCCAGCGCCAGCCGATAGATGGCCAGCTGGTAGGGGTCGGCCCGGTCGCCGCCACCGGTCTTCCAGTCGACGACCTGGAACCGGTGACCGTCGGTGCCGGCGTACACGGCATCGATCCGACCCCGAATCACGCGCCCCGGGATGAGGTCCCCGCCCGGCTGCTGGTGTGCGGGCAAGTGGAGCTGGAAGGGCATTTCGACCGCCAACGGCTTGCGCTGCGCATAACTGCTGGTGAGGAACTGCTGCTGCAGATGACGCAGGTCGGCCTCGTCGGTGATGTCAAGATCGACCCGATCGGGCAGGTCATCGGGGTCAACGAGCTGGTCCTGCCCCAGTTGCTGTTCGATCCATGCGTGGAACAGGTTGCCGAGCCGCGCCGTCGCCGAGGGCGGCCGCGGCATCGGGCGCTGCAGCTCCCGTCGATAGCCGTCCTCGTCGCGCAGGATCCGTTCCACCGAGGTCGCCGCGATGACACCGGGCAACGGCGCCAACTCCGGTTCCTCCCGTTGCTGGCGTGCTTCGGTGAGGAGCCGTTCCACGTCGGCATCCCATGCCTGCACCAGGGCGTACTCGTCGAGGTTGAGCTCGGGGTCGGACCAGCCAGGCTCCGGTTGGCCCCGACTGATCTGGTCCCGGTGGCGGCGCACTGCATCCGCAGCCGCAGCCCGCCGCGCGTACGCGTCGGGATCGAACTGGTCAGGCCAGGGCGCCGGGCGATCCTGGGTCACCAGCGGATTCGTCTCGGCCCGGTCAGCGGCGACCGCGCCCAGCTGGTCGGCGGCCTCGGCAGCCGCCCAGATGGGGACGAGATAATCAGAGCTCTCTCGGGGCCGCTGGGTGTCGGGACGCCAGGTGTGGGTGGTGCCGATCAGGACTCGCCGCGCCCGGGTGACCGCGACGTAGGCCAGCCGGTCCTCCGATCGGCGGTCCTCCTTCGACAGGGCCTGCTTGTATTTCTTGATGCCCGCGTCGCTCACCTCGGTCAACTGCGGGATCGCGTCGGCATCCCCTCGCAGCACCGCGGGCAAAGTGTCGGCCGACGTTGGCCACACGCTGGCCCCACGATCACTGGGGAAAGTCTTGGCGGTCAACGAGGGCAAGAAGACCATCTCCCATTCCAAGCCCTTGGCCCGGTGAATGGTGAGCAGCTTGACCGAGTCCTCCCCGGTGGGCAGCGCCTGCTCGAGGCCGACCCCACGCTCGCGTTCGTCATCCAGGTATGCCAGCAGTCCCCCCAACGACCCGTCCCCGTCGACGTCGACATAGTCGGCAACGGCATCCACGAAGGCAGCCAGCTGTTCGGCCCGGGTGCCCCGGGACAGGGTCGGGGAGGCATGGATCTCCTGCTCCAAGCCCAACGTGGTAATCACTCGCCTGGTCAGGTCCACCACCGTCTGATCACCCAGCCGGCGCAAGTGGCGCAGTTCGGCGCCGAACTGGTCGATCACGGCTCGACCCCGTGGGCTGTAGTCCAGATCACCCGGATCATCGATCGCATCCATCAGGCAGATCAGGTCGGCGGGATCGGTGCCCATCGCGGCGACGGCCATCTCGTCGGCTTCCGACAACGGCACTCCCGTGCCGGTGCCGGCGAGCTGGCGGGCACGCCGGCCCAGCAGTTCCAGGTCGGCCGGGTCCAGGCTCCACCGGGAGCCACTCAGCAGCCGCACCACAGCAGGGTTGGCTGTGACATCGTCGATCAACCGCAGCGTGGCGACCACGTCGGCCACCTCGGGCAGGTCGAGCAGACCGCCCAGGCCGACGATCTCGGCAGGAATGTCCCGCGCCGACAGCGCGGCATAGATGGTGGCGATGTCGGCATTGCGGCGCGACAGCACCGCGATGTCGCTCCACCGGGTCACGGTCTCACGGGCCTGGTCGGTCCGCCGCGGTCCGCGATGGTGTGCGGCAGCGACCTGATCGGTGATCCACGCCACCTCCTCAGGCCAGGTCGAGAAACTCGCCGCGCGGATGGTGCCGGGCGGGGTGCCCGGTGGCGCCACCAGCTTCCGGCCCACCCCGCTCATGGCGGGGTCGGCCCGCAACGGTTCGGCCAGTGCGTTGGCGACGTCGAGGATGGCCGGTCCGCTGCGGCGGTTGATGGTCAGTGCCTGTCGAGTGGCAGCGTTGCCGTCGGTCTTGGGGAAGTCCTGGGCGAAGGCGGTGATGTTGCTGGCCGCGGCGCCGCGCCAGCCATAGATGGCCTGGAACGGGTCCCCGACAGCGGTCACCGGGTGGCCACGACCGTGATCGAGGTCCGGCCCGCTGAACAGGCCGCGCAGCAACTGCGCCTGGGCCGAAGAGGTGTCCTGGTATTCGTCCAACAGCACCACGGCGAACTGGTCGCGTACCAGCGCCGCCACCTCGGGCGCCTCATCAACCAGCCGTGCCGCGGTGGCCATCTGGTCCGCGAACTCCACCACACCCAGCCGACGCTTGAGTGCCTGGTAGTCCTGCACCAGATCAACCAGCTCAATGCGTTCGTGACTGGCCGCGGTCATGTCCTTGATGGAGGCATAGACGTTGCCTTGGCGATTGCGCGGCGCGTTCTCGATGTGGCTGGCCAACGCATCGGTGAGTGCGTGGATGTCCCCGGCGTCGACCAGGTTGCTCTGCAACTGCGCGTCCAACGCCAGCACTCGCTCGGTGACGGTGTCGGGTCGCAGCCGCGGCAGATGGATGAATGGCCCCACCGCAGCGATCACGGCCCGAGAGGCGAGCCGGAATCGAGCCGCGCCGCTGATCATCACTGCGTCTGATTCGACCCCGATCCGGGCGCCGTGCTCGCTGACCAGCCGCGCCGCGAAGGCGTCATAGGTCATGACGACCTGCTCGCCGGACTCGTCGACGGTGCTGGTGTCGACGACACCAGCACGTTTGAGTGCAGTCCGGACCCGGTCGGAGAGTTCGCTGGCGGCCTTGCGCGTGAAGGTCAGCCCCAACACCTGCTCCGGGCGTACCTGACCCGAACCGACCAGCCACACCACTCGGGCGGCCATCACGGTGGTCTTGCCGGTGCCGGCGCCGGCGATGATCACCGTCGGTTCCAGCGGCGCGGTGATGGCTTCGAGCTGCTCATCGGAGAACGGAATGCCCAGCACATCCTTGACGTCCTCGGGCCGGGTCAACGCCGGCGTCATGCGACCACCTGCTCACTCTTCGCGGGGCAACTGGCGGTGAACGGACACCACCGGCAACCCGGGTTGGATATCGCCGGGAACTCGGCGGCCACCATGGTGCGCACCGCCCGCGCGACCCTGGCCTCGGCCCACGACGAGTACGCCCGGTCCGGATCGTCCGGATCACTGCTGAGGTAGGGCCTCTCGAGCAGCGACAACTGGCTGGTGACGATCGGCATCCCTGTCTCGTACTTGGATTCGCCGCGGAGAAAGACCAGTTCGGCACCGCCGGGCTGCGCGTCCGGCACCAGCCGGTCGAAACCTCCCTGAGCCACCACCCACTGGTAGAAGGCCAACTGGATGTTCTCCTCCGCCTTGGCCACTGTCCTGCCGGTCTTGAAGTCAACCACCCACAGCCGGCCGTTGACGTCCCGCTCCAGTCGGTCGACGCGACCTCGACAGGTGACCTCCCGGTCCTCGATGGTGGCGTTGACCTCAAACTCGACCTCGACCCCGATGACTTCCCGCACCTGCCGCTGGTGCCACAGGTGCAAGCGCTCCAGAGCGTTCTCCACCTCCGCGCGCTGGCTCGCTGACAGCCATGGCGCTTCTGAGGGCACCGCCTGCCAAGACCGGTCCAGCGCATCGGCGAGCTCGAGCTGGCCCCAGCCGCGGGAGACCATCCGCTCTGCAAGCACGTGGATCAGATTGCCGATGCTGGTGGCATTCGTGCCCGGCCGTTGGGCACGAGCTTTCTTGGTGAGGAACCAACTGCGAGGGCAGGTCAGCAGGGATTCCACATCCCCTGCTGACAGCGTCAGCCGTTGCAGGTCCAGGGTGTTGGTCGGGGCCGGCTGGGTCATCCCCCACCAAGTGTTCGGGTCGGCGTGCGGCACCAACAGATTGCCGTCGCTGTCGCGTGCCGCGGCGATCTCACCGAGCCGCTTGGTGGCAGCCTCTCGCAGTGCCGGGCTGGCCTCCGGGTCGGCGGCGCAGCGGCGCAGTTCGCCGACGAACACCGACAACGACAGCGGCCGCTCCGGGCGGCCTTCCAGCCGCTGTGGCCGCACCCCCAACTCGGCGGCAAAACGTGACGGAGCGTCTCCCTCGCCCTCGGTCCCCAGCACCGTCGACACCACCAACTGCTCGGCCGCTCGAGCGCACGCAACCAGAAACAGTCGGCGTTCTTCCGCAACCAGACTGGCGGTGCTGGGCGGCTCGTCCATGCCGTTGCGTCCCAGCCGCGCCGGCTCCAGCAGGGCGCTGCGTCGGCGCAGATCGGGCCAAGTGCCTTCCTGGGCACCGGCCACGACCACCAGCGGCCACTGCTCGCCCTTGGCGCGGTGCGCCGTCATCAATGCCACGCCGGGTCGTTCCCGACCACCCGGGCGTACGGTCGAGGCAGGGATCTGCTGACCGGCGACGTCGTCGAGAAAGTAGGTGACGCCGTGGCCGCGGGAACCTTCGTCATGGCGTCTGGCCAGATCAAACAACGCCAGCACCGCATCGAGGTCACGATCCGCCGCCAATCCCTGCTCGCCTGCCACGGTGGCTCGGCGCCGCAACCGCTGCGGCCAGTCGGTGCCACTCCACAGCGACCACAACACCTCGGCGATCGGACGCCGCTGCTCGAACTTCTCCCGGGCCGCTGCCAACACCTGGTGCAGCGAGACGAGAGCGCGCAACTCGGCCGATTCGTCAGCATGCGGCCCCAGGATCTCGGGCCGGGTCAGCACCCTGGCGATCAGTTCGGTCGACATCGGCGGGGCCTGGTCGGCCCCGTCCACCCCGTCGGGAGTCCAACTGGCACGCAGTTGTCGGCCCAGGCGACGCAGGCCGACGCTGTCCAGTCCGCCCAGCGGCGAGGTCAGCAACCGAGCGGCGGTGTCGGCATCCAGGTCCGGCCACGCCTCGGCGACAGCTTCCAGCCCGGCCAGCAGCGGGCGTACCGCCAGCTCCGAGGCCAACGGCACCTCGTCACCAGCGACCCGCACCGGTACGCCGGCAGCAATCAGCGCCCGGGACAGCACCGGGATGCTGGCCCGCCCGGACCGGACCAGGACGGCCATGTCGGTCCACGGCCGGCCCTCCACCAGATGCGCGCGCCGCAACAATTGGGCGATGTGGTGGGCCTGGGACATCTCGCTGGAACATTCCCAGACCTGGACCTCACCCTCCGGCAGTCCGGGCGCCGGCTGCGCGGAGCGATACGACACCACCGACGCGGCGCCTTCGGAGGCGGGAGTCAGCGCCGGGATGCCCGGTGGCACTGGCAGCCGTCGTGCCACCCCCGACAGGGCGCTCAGCAGGTTGGCGCCGGCCCGGTGGCTGGTCTGCAGGCTCAGCAGTGCGGGCTCCTGGCCGGCATGGGTGAAGGACTGCCAGAAGCTCCGCAGGATCCCGGGGCCGGCGCCGCGGAAGCCATAGATCGACTGGTCCGGGTCGGCGAAAGCCACCACCTGACAGCGCGGTCCGGCCAACTCCCGCACCAGAGCGACCTGGGCAGGGTCGCAGTCCTGCAACTCATCGATGCAGATCAGTCGGAGCTCGTCGTGGATCTCGCCAGCGACCTCCGGATCGGCCAGCAGCAGCCGGGCCCGGTGGACCAATTCGGCGTAGTCGAGATGATGCATCGCATCGAGCACGTCGAGGTATTCCTCGAAGAACTCCCCCACCGCACGCCAGTCCGGACGGTCCGCCCGCTCCCCGATCTCGATCAGGTGGTCCGGGTCCAGGCCCAACTGACGGGCCCGGGTGAGCAGCGCCCCGACATCACGGCTGAACGCACGGGTGGTGCGAGCCTGGGCGAACCGGGCACCGAAATCGGTGCGCCCCTCAGCCAACAGGTCACGCAGCACGACGGTCTGCTGGGGCGCGGTCAACAACCGCATCGGCTCACTGCGCGTGTCGTCCAGCCGGTCCCAGAACCGCCGCACCAATGCCAGCGCCAACGAATGGAAGGTCATCGCCAACGGGTTGGTCACCGATTGCTGCAACAGGCCGCCGATCTGTCCGGCCAGGTCGGTGGCGGCCCGACGGCTGAAGGTCAATGTCAGCACCTGGTCGGAACGAAGGTGGTCCCGTCGCATCCGCTCGGCGACGGTGTACGCCACGGTCGTGGTCTTTCCGGTGCCAGCCCCGGCCAGCACCAGGGCCGCCGGACCGGCGTGGTCGATGACACGACGCTGGTGCTCGTCCGGGGTGACATCAGTCACCCGAGAAGCCGGCACGACAGCGGAGGACGGGGTAGCCATGTGCCCATGCAACCAGACCCCACTGACAAAAAATCTGACCTCAAATGAAATGTCGACTTGGAGATCTGGGATCCGTGTGGAAAGCTAAGCATGCTGTCGCTCCTCGCCCGTGCGTTGTGCACAGCCCCGGAAACCCCCGGAGACATCAGGATGCAAGGAGAAGGCTTCATGGCTCAAGGAACCGTCAAGTGGTTCAACGCTGAAAAGGGATACGGCTTCATCGAGGTCGACGGTGGCGGACCCGATGTGTTCGTCCACTACTCGGCGATCGATTCGTCCGGCTTCCGCTCTCTCGATGAGGGCCAGCGTGTCGAGTTCGAGACCACCCAGGGACCCAAGGGTCCCCAGGCGGACGCTGTCCACCCTCTGTGATGAGCGACAGCTGACACAGACTCAATTCAGAAAGCCGACCCCGCCGGGGTCGGTTTTTTGTTGCCCTGACACAACTCCGCGCACCTCCAGAGGAACCCCCTCTTGCCAGTATCGAACACTTGTTCGATACTGGCGATGTGACGACCACCACCATTCCGAGCCTGGCGGACCTGCAGCAGCGACTGCGGGCCAGCGGGACCGCGCCCGTCGAGCAGGCACCTTTCCTGTCGCTCCACCCCGACCTGCGCGCAGCCTTCCCGCGGGGACTGGAATCCGGCGGCGTCCACACTCTGCACGGATCGCTGGCACTGGTGGGCGCCCTGCTGGCCGAACCCACCAGCCGCGGATCCTGGTGTGCCGCCGTCGGCCTGCCCGACCTCAACCTCGAAGCAACCCAGGAGTGGGGCGTACGCCTGGACCGGCTGGTCCTCATCCCCGATGTCCAACAGCAGTGGCTGACCGTCGTCGCCGATGTGGTCGAGGCCACTGACCTTGTCATTGCCGCCGCTCCGCCCCGGTTGCCGGCAGGTCAGGTGACACGGCTGGAATCACGGCTGCGACACCGCCGCAGCACCGTGGTCGTGGTCGGTGACTGGCCTCGACCACTGTCGCGGATCCGGGCCTGGGGTCACAGCTGGGAGGGGCTGTCGCGAGGGCACGGCTGCCTGGTGGAACGCCGCTTGCACATCGAGGTCAGCGGTCGCCGCGACCAACCCCAGGACGCCGAGGTGCTGGTGGCATGAGTCGATCTCGTCCTCGCCCTCGCTCCGCTCCAGGTCGGACCACCGAGCCGCCGCTGCTGCGCGACCCGGTCCGGGTGCTGGTGCTGTTGTGCCCCCAGTGGCCGCTCCAGGTCGCGGCGCTCAGTCATGACCTGTTGCCCGAGCAGCCGGTCGCCATCATCGACCGAGGCGTGGTCCACACCTGCTCCCCCGCCGCCGAGGCCGAGGGAGTCACCGTCGGGCTGCGACTGCGGCAGGCCCAGCAACGCTGCGCCAACCTCATCGTCATCCCCCACGACCCGGATCGGCAGCGCCGCCACTTCATGCCGATCCAGGAGGCCCTCACCACGGTGGTCCCCCAGATTCAGGTGGTACGCCCGGGGCTCGCGGCCGCACCGGCAGCGGGCGCGAGCCGATTCCACGGGGGTGATGAGGAACTGGCCGAGCGCATCTTCGCGGAAGTGGTCGACCTGGTCCACGACCCCCGGCTGGCGATCGCCGACGGACTGTTCGCCGCCGAGCAGGCCGCGCTGCGGACCACCGCGGAGTCGCCGCTACGACTGTTGCCGCCCGAGGAGTCAGCGGCCTTCGTGGCTCAGCTCCCGATCGCCGATGCTGCTGTCGCGGTCGGTGATCCTTCGCTGGCGACGGTGCTGCCACAGCTGGGATTGCACACCCTGGGTGATCTGGCTGCCCTGCCGCCGGAGAAGATCCACGCCCGTTTTGGGAGCACCGGCCTGCGGGCACATCGGCTCGCCTGTGGTCTGGATGTGCCGATGCTGGCACCGGATCCGGTGGCAACCGAACTGGGCTGGCGTCAGGACTACGAACCGCCGCTGGCCTCGGCCGCCCAGGTGCTGGCCAGCTGCGCCGAACCGCTCGAGGCGTTGATGAAGGAGTTGGGCCAGTCCGGGCTGAGCTGCGACGAGATCCGGATCGCCGTCGGGACCACCGACGGCGGCTGGGATGAACGCACCTGGCGCCACCCGTGGGAGTTCACCGCGGACGAGATCCGCGACCGGATCAGTTGGCAGCTCGCCGAGCTGGGCCACCAAGGTGCCAGCGACGAACTCGACCAGATCGCGGGGGCCGAACCGACCACGGCCGTCAGCTCGTTGCGGGTCACCCCAACCCGGGTGAGTGCCGCCGGCCATCACGCCCCGGATCTGCTGGGGGAACGTCCCGATGAGCACGTTTCGGCGGTGATGGCCCGGATCCAGCACCGGCTCGGCCCCAACGGGGTCCAGATCAGCCGGGTCGGCGGCGGCCGCCTGCTGGCTGAACGGCGGATCCTGCGGCCTTGGGGCGAAGCACTGCCGACCAGTCAGGAGGCCCGCGTCGACCAGCCCTGGCCCGGCAGTGTGCCCGGCCCAGCGCCGGCACGAGTGTTCACCCGAGCCCTGCCCGTCGGGGTGCTGGGTGAGGATCACCAGTCCATCCGGGTCGATGAGCGCAGCCACCTGTCCGCCGAACCGGTCTGGTTCATCTCCCCCGAGGATCCGGCTGGCCATCTCAGCCGGATCCTGGCCTGGGCCGGCCCGTGGCCGCTGCAGCAACGCTGGTGGCACCAGGCCGGCGAGCTGCACCGTTTCCAGTTGCTGATCGCGACCCCTGATGTCGGCCCAACCGGGGAGCAGGTCTGGCTGGTCCTCACCCGCGCCGGCGACTGGTGGGCCGAAGCCAGCTACGACTGACAGCCCCCTCCCCAGCGACACCCACCCTGACCGCAATCCGTCAGAACACCGCGATCCAGCACCACTGACCACTCCGACCAGAAAGGGAGCACATGGGCTTCAGCAATCCCCCGATCCCCTGGTCAGAGCTGGAACAGTTGCTCTCCGACGGCACCCGACCGGCACCGCGCCCGAAGCGTCCCGCCAACGGCGGTGACGGGCCGGCGTACAGCCGCAAACGGGCGCCATTCCGGCCCTCGGCCGACCTGGCCACGACCACCGGCCCAGTGGTGCCCTATGCCGAACTGCACGCTCATTCCCACTACAGCTTCCTCGACGGCGCCAGTTCCCCCGAAGACTTGGTCAGCGAGGCAGTCCGGCATCGGCTCACCGGGCTCGCGCTGACCGATCATGACGGCCTGTACGGGGTGGTCCGGTTCGCCGAGGCGGCCGAGGCGTACGCCGCTGGCTCGGCCCAACACCGCCTTGCCACCGTCTACGGCGCCGAGCTGTCGCTGGATCTACCCACCCCGCAGAACGGCGTCCCGGACCCGGTGGGACAGCATCTGTTGGTGTTGGCGCGGGGCCGGGAGGGTTATCGCAGACTCGCCGGCGCCCTCACCGACGCGCACCTGGACCCGGACGCGGAGAAGGGCCGCCCGGTCTATGACCTGGCCCGGCTCGCCGACCATGCCCAGGGGCAGTGGCTGGTCCTGACTGGCTGCCGCAAGGGCAGCGTGCCTCAGGCCCTGGACAGCGGCGGCGTACCGGCAGCCATTGGCGAGCTGGAGCACCTCAAGGAACTCTTCGGCCCCGACAACGTGCTGGTCGAACTGACCGACCACGGCTATCCCGCCGATGCCCGCCGCTGCGACCAACTCGCCGAGGTTGCCGCCGCCACTGGGACCGAGGTGGTGGCCACCAACGCCGCCCACTACTCCACCCCACAGCAACACCGGCTGCGGACCGCACTGTCGGCGGTACGGGCCCGCAGCAGCCTGACCGAGCTCGACGGTTGGCTGCCGAGCAGTGACCTGGCGCATCTGCGCAGTGGAGCCGAGATGGCCCATCGGTTCACTCGATTCCCCGGCGCCGTCGAGCGTACGGTCGAGATTGCCGCCGACCTGTCCTTCGAGTTGCGCGCCGCGACGCCACACCTGCCCAAGCAGGAGGTGCCGGCGGGTCACACCACGATGAGTTGGCTGCGGGAGCTGACCTGGCGGCACGCCCGGCAGCGCTATCCAGACCTCAACGATGAGGTACGGGCCAGGCTGGAGCGCGAACTCAATGTCATCGAGGCGAAGGACTTCCCGGGTTATTTCCTCATCGTCCACGACATCGTGGAGTTTGCGAAGTCGCGCCACATCCTGTGCCAGGGCCGCGGGTCCGCGGCCGCGTCGGCGGTCTGTTACGTACTGGGCATCACCGTGGTCGACCCGATCTTCTACCAGCTGCCGTTCGAGCGGTTCCTGTCCGAACTGCGTGACGAGGCCCCCGACATCGACATCGATTTCGACTCCGACCGCCGCGAGGAGGTGATCCAGTACGTCTATCGCCGCTACGGCCGCCGCAACGCCGCGCAGGTCGCCAATGTCATCACCTATCGCCCTCGCAACGCAGTCCGTGACATGGCCAAGGCGCTCGGCGCGACCACCGGGCAACAGGATGCCTGGGCCAAACAGGTCGAACGATGGGGTGCCGAGGTGAGCACGGATCAGCACGACATTCCACCCCAGATCACGGAACTGGCCGAGCAGGTGTTGGGATTCCCGCGTCACCTGGGCATCCATTCCGGCGGCATGGTGCTGACCGCAGAGCCGGTCGGCGAGGTCTGCCCGATCGAACCGGCGCGGATGGTCGACCGCACCGTCCTGCAGTGGGACAAGGACGACTGCGCCTGGATGGGGTTGGTGAAGTTCGACCTGTTGGGGCTGGGAATGTTGGCGGCGATCCAGTACAGCTTCGACCTGATCAGTGACGAACTCGGCGAGACCTGGCGGCTGGAGACGATCCCCAAGGGTGAGAGAGGGGTCTATGACATGTTGTGCCGCGCCGACTCGATCGGTGTCTTCCAGGTCGAGAGCCGGGCCCAGATGGGGACACTGCCGCGTCTGCAGCCCCGTTCCTTCTATGACCTGGCCGTCGAGATCGGACTGATCCGTCCCGGTCCGATCCAGGGCGGCGCGGTCCATCCCTACATCCGGCGCCGCAGCGGCAAGGAACCTGTCACCTATGCCCATCCCCTGCTGGAGCCGGTGCTGGCGCGGACCTTGGGCGTACCGCTCTTCCAGGAGCAGTTGATGCAGATGGCGGTTGCCGTGGGCAATTGCAGCCCGGCCGATGCGGACCTGCTGCGGCGGGCGATGGGATCCAAGCGTGGCATCGAGCGGGTGGAGACGCTGCGCAGCAAACTCTTCGAGGGGATGGCGGCCAACGGTCTGGACCCCGACACCGCCCAAGAGATCTACAACCGGATTGAGGCCTTTGCCCACTTCGGTTTCGCCGAGTCCCATGCGCTCAGCTTCGCCGTCCTCGTGTACGCCAGTTCCTGGCTCAAACTGCACTATCCGGCAGCGCTGTTGGCGGGGCTGCTGCGCTCCCAACCCATGGGCTTCTACTCACCCCAGACCTTGGTCGGTGATGCCCGGCGGCACGGGGTGGAGGTACGCCGCCCCGACCTGCTGCGCTCGGGAATCCACCCGGGTCTGGAGTTGCTGCTCCCGGACGGCGACCGTGGTCCGACCGGGCGTACGGACTGTCTGGTCGACCACCCCGAGGACACGATCGGCAGGTTCGATCCGGATGCCCCCGACGACAGTACCGAGCATCGTCGGGACGCGAGTTTTGCGCTCCGGCTCGGGCTCGCACAGGTGACCGCCCTGGGTGAGACGGCCGCCTCCAGGATCATCGAGGCCCGCGAGCAGGCGGCGTTCACCAGCATCCAGGATCTGGCGATACGTGCCGACCTCGACACCGCCCAGTTGGAGGCGTTGTCACTGTCGGGTGCATTGGACTCACTGGCGGGTTCCCGCCGGGCGGCGTTGTGGCGCTCGGGGCCAGCGGCGATCGCGCGGGCCGGTCAGCTCGACATCGAGGTGGAGTCGGAGCCGCCGATGTTGCCCTTCATGGATGAGGGTGAGGAGTTGGTCCATGACCTGCAGGCCACCAAGATCGCCACCGGGGATCATCCGATCCGGCATCTGCGTGCCGATCTGTCCGCCGACGGGGTGGTCGCGATCACCGATCTGGCCAGCATCGAGGACGGCACCCGGATCCGGGTGGGCGGGGTGGTCACCCATCGGCAGCGGCCGGCCACCGCAGGCGGGATCACCTTCCTCAACCTCGAGGACGAGACCGGCATCCTCAATGTTGTCGTCAGCCCGGGACTGTGGCAGCGGTACCGCCGGGTGGCCCGGACCGCGGCGGCGCTGGTGGTGCGCGGCCTGCTGGAACGTCGCGAGGGTGTCACCACCCTCGTTGCCGACCAGCTCATCGACCTGCCGTTGAAGGTCAAGGTCGGCTCCCGAGACTTCCAGTGAGCTTGGGTGACGGGCAGCCGCGGCTCCACTGGTGCGCAACCACGCGATGCTGTAGTTGTGCAGGCAAAACCGGCCGAATCACCTGCGCAGGTACGCGATGCTGTAGTTCTGCAGGGCCTGGGCTCGCCGCGTACGCCGATCCGCCCCGACAACCTCACCAAGGTGAGGTTCACCTAGGCTGAGTCGACGACGGCCCTGAGGAGGGAAGCATGGCAGAGGAGGTCCGCACCGAACTCGACGGGCGTACGTTGCGGTTGACCAATCTCACCAAACCGCTGTTTCCTGACGGCACCACCAAGGCCGAGGTGATCGAGTACTACCTGGCCGTGTCCGACACACTCTTGCCGCACCTGCGGGATCGGGCGGTGTCGCGGATCCGCTATCCCGACGGAGCGGACGGGCCGAACTTCTTCGAGAAGAATCCTCCACCCAATGCGCCGTCCTGGTTCACCACCACCACGGTCCACAGTGGCGAACACCAGACCCGCTATCCGCACGTCGACGAGCGCGCCGCCCTGGTGCACGCCGCCAACCTGGCTGCGCTGGAGTTGCACGTACCGCAGTTCTGGTTCGAGGGCCGCGACCCGGTCTGGGTTGATGGGCCCGAGGCGGTGCTGCCGGGACTGCTGGTGATCGATCTGGATCCCGGAGAAGGCGTCGACATGGCCACCATCGCCACCGCAGCACTGCAGGCCGCGACCGTGGTCGCCGGCGACGGACTGGTCCCGGTCCCGGTCGTCAGCGGGCGCAAGGGACTCCATGTGTACGCCCCCGTCGCACCTGCCTCGGGGGCCGAGCTGATGGCGTACGCCGCCGGCGTCGGCGCCGTGATGGCGGAGCAGAATCCGGGGCAGTTCGCCAGCCTCAAGGGTGCCAAGAACCGGCACGGCATGATCCGGGTCGACCAGGAACAGAACGCCACCGGCCGCTCGATGGCCTGCCCCTACAGCCTGCGAGCCGGCGCCCGTCCTCAATGCACCACCCCGGTCAGCTGGGACGAGGTTGCCGAGGCTGCCCAAGGGCGTACCGAGTTGAGATTCTCACCCGCACAGGTCCTGGAGCGAGTAGCGCAATTCGGTGACTTGGCCGCGGACCTGCTCCGCCCCGGTACGGTCCCGCTCCCGGCGCCCCCGTCACCCTGATCGGTGCGGAACCGAGGCGACATCGCCACCGCGAACGTGCACAATGGGGACCGTGCCAGAGCCTGAGGAAACCGCGCCTGTTCCGGGCGTTCCCGACGGTGGCTTGGCCGCCGTCCCCGACCACGCCGAGCTGTGCCCGGCCACCTGGGTCGCAGGGGTCTCCGACGTCGGACGGGTCCACCATCCCAATGAGGACGCGATGGCCGCCCAAGTCGGCGAGAATCACGCCGTGCTGGTGGTCTGTGACGGAGTTTCCGCCTCCACCGACGCGCATCTGGCCTCCCGGCTGGCAGCCGATCAGACGGCATCCAAGGTCCATGGCTGGTATTCCGACGCCGACCAGCCCCAGCGGCAGGGCTCCGGTGCGGCACTGCTGGAGATCCTGACCAAGGTCAACGCCGAGGTGGTCGCGCTCGCACCACCGGACTTCTCCGGCACCCCGCCGGTGTGTACGCTCGTCGCCGCCGTCACCGACGGAAGCCGACTCGACTTCGTCAGCGTCGGCGACACCCGCCTTTATTGGGTGCCCGAGTCCGGCGAGACAGTGCTGCCGACCATCGACGACACGATGGCGCAGCAAGCCGTCGGGATGGGGATGAGCCAGACCGAGGCCGAGGCCATGTTCGGCTCCCACACCATCACCAACTGGGTCGGCCGTGAGGATGCCGCCGACGACGCGCAGGTCGGCCAACTCGACATCACCGGCCCCGGCTGGGTGGTGCTGTGTTCGGATGGCCTGTGGAACTACTGCCCCACCGCCGAGGAGTTGGGACGGCTGGTGTTGGAGGCGGCGTGGGAGGCCAGCGGCGACGCGTTGGAGTTGGCCCGCCATCTCGTGGACTGGGCCAATGCTCAGGGTGGCCGAGATAACGTGACTGTGGTGTGTGCCCGGATCGCCTGATCCGGCAACCGAACGAAGTAAGCACGAAGAGAGGACATGGCCGTGGAGGTCAAGATCGGCATCCGTCAGGTTTCCCGCGAAGTCAGCGTGGAGACTGACCTGAGCAGCAACGACGTCAAGGCAGCCGTGGAGGCAGCGGTGCGCGACGACACCCTGCTCGAGTTGACCGATTCCAAGGGCGGTCAGGTGCTGGTGCCCGGCGGCGCGATCGGCTACGTCGAGCTCGGCAAGGAGAACCCCCGCAAGGTCGGTTTCGGCGCGATCTGAGGCTCCGGCCGGCCCCGGGCCGGTGGCGCTGACGGCGTACGGGTATAGGGTGGTCCTCGTACGAGGGTCCTTGCTGGGCCCGAATCTCGGCTCATCGTGAGCCACTGGGCAGCCATCGTGTGCGCGCCCCCGATCTGAGGTAGGACCCCTGAACAGCAACAATCCTGAATCCATGCCCGCGACCAGCGTTGCCGGCGATGAAACTGTTGAGCCGACGCAGGCCGGACCAGCGGACGCCAAGTCCCCCGCCCAAGCGCGTACGCCGGAGGCCACCCAGCAGACGTTCGCCGACCTCGGTGTGGACCCGCTCATCACCGATGCCCTCGCCGAGGTGGGCATCGTCCATCCCTTCCCGATCCAGGCGATGGCCATCCCGATCGCCCTCAAGGGCACCGACATGATCGGTCAGGCCCGCACCGGCACCGGCAAGACGCTGGCCTTCGGGTCCGTGCTGCTGCAGCGCCTGCTGGCTGATCCCGAGGGCGCCAACGAACCGCACCACCCCCGCGCGCTGGTGGTGGCACCGACCCGTGAGCTTGCCGGCCAGGTCTCCAAGGACCTCACCCGCGCCGCGGCGAAACTCCCCTCCAAGATCATGACCGTCTATGGCGGCGTCTCCTACGAGCCGCAGCTGGAGGCGCTCGAACGCGGCCGCGACGTCGTCGTCGGTACGCCGGGCCGGCTGCTGGATCTGGTGCAGCGCAAGGTGCTGCGTCTCAACCGGGTCCGCGTGGCGGTGCTCGATGAGGCCGACGAGATGCTCGACTTGGGCTTCCTGCCCGACATCGAACGGCTGCTGGCCCAGACCCCGACCTCGCGGCAGACCCTCCTGTTCTCGGCGACCATGCCCTCGGCAATCGTGTCGCTGGCCCGGCAGCACCTGAACCAGCCGGTCAACATCCGCGCCGAGTCCGACAGTGAGAAGACCACGGTCCCGGCCACCACCCAGTTCGTCTACCAGGCCCACGATCTCGACAAGCCCGAGATGGTTGCCCGGATCCTCCAGGCCACCGATGTGGACAAGGTGATGATTTTCTGCCGGACCAAGCGCTCCGCGCAGCGACTCTCCGACGACCTGGTCGACCGGGGCTTCCCGGCCGCCCCGCTGCACGGCGACCTCGGTCAGGGCGCCCGCGAGCAGGCCCTGAAGAAGTTCCGCGAGGGTTCGGTGACGGCTCTGGTCGCCACTGACGTCGCCTCCCGTGGCATCGACGTCACCGGCGTCTCCCACGTCATCAACTACGAGTGCCCCGACGACGACGCCACTTATGTGCACCGCATCGGGCGTACCGGCCGCGCCGGCGCCTCCGGTGTCGCCGTGACGCTGGTGGACTGGTCGGACCTGACCCGCTGGAAGGTCATCAACAAGACCCTGGGGCTGGAGCTTCCCGAGCCGCCGGAGACCTACTCCTCCTCGGAGCACTTCTACGCCGACCTCGGCATCCCCACCGGGACCCGCGGCTCGGTGCCGCGCAAGCATCGCATCGAGCACGAGCGCAAGGCCAAGTCCTCCGAGAATGGCGATGCGCCCCGCAAGCGTCGTCGCCGTCGTCGCCGTTCCGGCGGCCCGGGCGGCGGTTCGGGTGCTGCCAGCCAGGGTTGACCGGTGATCTTCGACCTGTTCGGAGTCCTCGCCAACGCCGAGGTCAGCGCCCCCGGCGCTGACCTCGCGGTGCTGGAAGGAATCCCCGATGCCCCCACGGCGGCGGTGCTGCTGGTGCACGGCTACTGCGGATCGAAGGAGGACTTCAGCTTCCTCATCCCCGAGCTGGTCGGCCGCGGCATCGGCGGCTTCAGCTACGACCAGCGAGGCTGGTACCAGTCACGTTCCGATGGGCCCTTCGATCTGGCGTCCTCGGTCAACGACCTGGCCGCAGTCACGGCGTACGCCTCCGAGCGCGTCGGCGACGGCGTGCCGCTGCATCTGGTCGGCCATTCCTTTGGTGGCTTGATCGCGCAGCGCGCCGTCATCGCGCAGCCGCAGGCGTACGCCAGCCTGACCCTGTTGTGTTCGGGACCGGCGGGTCTGGGCGTGGATCCCCATCCCGACAACGAGATCACCCGCGACCGCCTGAATCAGTTCGTCGAGGCGATGAACCGCACCGAGGACATGGAAGCGATCTGGCGGGAACGCTCCGCCGTCGAGGGCATCGACCCCGACGTCGGGCTGGGCAAGTTCCTCACCGAACGGTTCGTCGCCGGTCGACATGACGCGCTGCTCGCCACGACCGAGGCGCTGTGGCATGCCCCCGATGTCATCCACCAGGTGGCGGCGACCGGCGTACCGGCGCACGTGATCTTCGGGGAACGAGACGGCACCTGGGCCCAGGTGACCCAGCGTCAGACCGCCGAGCGGCTGGGCGCTGAGGTCGACGTGATTCCCGAGGCGATGCACAACCCGCAGCTGGAAAATGTCGACGCGTTGGCCGATGTGCTGGCGCAACGGCTGGCCCAGCCCACGCCGAACTGACGCCACCGCCGGGCCTACTCCAGCGTTACCGGGTCTCCCTGCCAGGTCCACGTCACGTCGTTCTCGAGCACCTCGAAGACGTCGTGACGGTCTCGCGAATAGCCACAGCTGGTGTCCGCCGGGACGTCCCACAGGATCGGATCGCCCTCCGCCGGATAGAGGTAGACGATCTCCCGGTTGCCGGGTTGCGAGTCGCAGGCCAGCAGCGCTCCGTCACGCGTCTCGGTTGGCGGCGGCGTGTCCGGGAAGGACTCGATGAGGTCTGTCAGCGGCGCCGGCTCGGTGGTGAATCGCTCCACCAGGTTTCCCTCCGGCAGCGGCCGTGAGCACCACGTCACCGCAACAATCTCGAAGTCGGCGGGGAGCTCCGTGCGTACGCCACCGCCCTGCTGATACGCCGATGTCTCGCCGGGGCAGAGGTCTGCCACTCGAGGAGGGCCATCAGGCGCCACTTCCCGTCCGCCACCACATCCGGCGACCAGCGTCGTCAGGAGGATGACTGCGGCCATCTTTCCCATGCGCTGGGGCGTACCTCGCTTCCACCTGGCCATTCATGTCTCCCTTGCACATGTCCAGTCAAGACCAACGCCGCCATGGAGTTGGTTGCGATGAACATACCCCCCCCCCCCGGCCACCTGGTGGCAACCGGCATGCCCGGGAACGGCTGCTTCAGCATCAACCCTGCCGAGCGCGACCGGGTGGGCCTGCGTGTCTACATCATCCCGTCGTGACGCAGGCGAATTCGCCAAGAGGACCTGCACAACTACAGCATCCTGAGCTTGCGCAGGCCCAGCGGCTACGCCCTCAGTAGTCCATCTGCATCGCCTGGCGTACCTCGGCCAGGGTCTGCTCGGCGACCTCGTTGGCCTGGTCGTTGCCCCGATGCAGGACGGCCATCAGTTCGGCCGGCTCGGCCAACAGTTCGGTTCGCTTCTCCCGCATCGGCGCGAAGTATTCATTGACCGCCTCGGTCAGGAACTTCTTCAGGGTGCCGCCACCACCGTCGCCGATCTCGGCGGCGATGCCCTCGGGGGTACGCCCGGTGCACAGCCCGGCCAGGGTGAGCAGGTTGGCGACCTCGGGGCGAGCCTGCGGGTCGTAGCTGATGTGGCGGTCGGCGTCGGTGACGGCCTTCTTGATGAGCTTGGCGGTCTCGTCAGCGCTGGCACCGATCTCGATCGCGTTGCCGCGCGACTTGGACATCTTCTTGCCATCCATGCCGAGCAGGTTCTGGGCCTTGCCGAGCAGCGCGTCGGCCTGCGGAAACACCGGCTCGTCCCCGACCCGGCCGTAGCGCTCGTCGAAGCGGCGGGCCAGCAGTCGGGTCAGTTCGATGTGGGGCAGCTGGTCCTTGCCGACCGGCACCAGGTTGGCCTTGCAGAAGAGGATGTCGGCCGCCTGATGCACCGGGAAGGTGAGCATCAGCCCGCCCAGACCACGCCCAGAAGCCTCCATCTCCTCCTTGACGGTGGGGTTGCGCTCCAACTCTGCGGCCGACACCAAGGAGAGGAAGGGCAGCATCAGCTGGTTCAGCGCCGGCACGGCCGAGTGCGCGAAGATCATGCCCCGGTCGGGGTCGATGCCGCAGGCCAAGTAGTCGGCCAGAGCATTGAGGACGTTGTCCTTGAGCGCGCCGACGCCATCTCGGTCGTAGATGACCTGGTAGTCGGCCACCAGCACATTGGTCTGGATGCCGAGCTGCTGCAGGCGCACCCGGTTGGCAAGCGAACCGAAGTAGTGCCCGATGTGCAGGTGCCCGGTCGGGCGGTCACCGGTGAGGATCCGATAGCGCTCGGGATGCTGGGCCAGGTCGGCCTCCACCTGCTCACTGCGCTGGACGCTGCTGGCCAAAGTGGCGCTCGCGTCTCCGGGGGTCTTGGTCTGATCGGCGGGAACGTCGGGGTTGGTCATGTCGTACTCCTGATGTCGTCCGTCGACGGGTCACCGCACAGCACAGCAACCGTCGTCGACGGTTGCTTCCACTGAATTGGGGCAGGGCGAACCGTCACGCGGACGGCCACCACCACTGCTGCATGTCAGCACCCTAGCCGATGCCAGCGTCCGCACGCCCCAGTCGGCGCCGGATCTCCTCGACCACGCTCGCGTCGGTCGTGTTGACGCCCACGTCGTGGTCGACCTTGCCGGTGCCGTGGAAGTCGCTGGAGCCGGTGGCAAGCAGACCCACGTCGCGGGCCAGTGCGCGCAACTCGGCACGGGTGTGGCGGTCGTGGTCCTGGTGGTCGACCTCGATCCCGGCCAGCCCGTGGTCGCGGGCCAACTCTGACAGGTACACCGGCGGCAGATTCGAGCGGCGACCCCGACCCCACGGATGGGCAATCACCGCCACGCCGCCGGCGCCCCGCACCAGTGCGATGCCGTCCTCCACCGGCGGCGCATACCGCGGCACGTGGGCGGGCCCGTGGTCACGCAGATACCGGTCGAAGGCCTCGGTCCGGTTCGCGACATACCCGCGCGCCACCATCGCATCGGCGATGTGGGGCCGCCCCAGCGACGGCGCGACGCCAGCGTGCTGGCGTACCTCCTCGGCGGTCAACTCCATGCCAAGGTCGGCAAGCTTAGCCAACACGGCCGGCAGCCGGCCGTCGCGACCGTCGCGGATCCGAGCGAGCTCCTCCCCCAGTACTGCATCCTCGGGGTCGCAGCCGTAGCCGAGCAGGTGCACCGAAACGCCGTTGTGCTGGCAGGACATCTCCAGCCCGGGCAGGAAACCCACCCCGAGCCGTTCCGCGGCGGCCGCGGCCTCGGGCAGCCCCTCGAAGGTGTCGTGGTCGGTCAGCGCCAGCCCCGCCAGACCGGCGCCCTGGGCGGCCGCCACCACGTCGGC
Organism: Parenemella sanctibonifatiensis; assembly: GCF_002250565.1. Lineage (GTDB taxonomy): Bacteria > Actinomycetota > Actinomycetes > Propionibacteriales > Propionibacteriaceae > Parenemella > Parenemella sanctibonifatiensis. The sequence goes on along the minus strand of NZ_NMVJ01000006.1, from coordinate 136,038 downwards.
TGGTGCGTCCGTGCCGTCCGAGATGAAGGAATGGGTGTGCAGGTCCCAACCCGAGCCTGCTGACACAGCGGACCGTGACGTCATCGCCCCGCCCTCACGACCGCGCCGCCAGCAGGCTGCGCACCATGCCCACCGCCACCGACAGTCGTGCCAGGTCGGCCACACCTTCGGCCGCATCCTGCTCACACAGGCTGACCAACTGGTCCCGCAGCCTGGTCGCGCCCGGCACCGAGGCACACCAGGCCTCCACCGCAGCGTCGGCCGAGATGTCCTGCTCCCCCTTCGCCTCGCAGGCGCGTCGCACCAGCGCATCACGCAGGTTGGCGAGCTCGTCGCGCAGCGCGGCCCGGGCCAGCAGCTCCCAGCGGTCGTTGCGCGGCAACTCCCGGACCCGTTCCCGCAGCAGATCCAGCCCGAGCGCCTCACCGAGCCGGAAGTGCACCTTGGCGACTTCGATGGTGTCCTGCCCCAACCGGTGGGCGTTGTGGACGATGCTCAACGCCTGATAGCTGTGGTCGAAACCGGCCACCAGTGCGGCGAATCCAGGCTCCACGCCGAGCTCCTCGAGCTCGGCCTGGCTCTTGGCCACCTGTTCGGCAGCCCCACCCCCGATCAGCTCGGGCAACTGCTCGATGACCCGGTGGGTGTCCTGTTCGTATTCGGCTATCACCGCGCTGATGTCCACCGGACCGTGCCAATGCAGCAGCATCCAGCGGGTGCCCCGTTCCACGGCCAACCGCAGATCCATCCGGATCCGGGTCTGCGCGTCGGCGCTCAACTCGCCGCCCGAGCGCGAGGTCACTTCGTGGCGGCCCACCCGGAAGATCGCTCGGGTCGCCAACTGTGCCCGGATGATCTCCGCCGGAGACGCATTGGTCTCCCCGTGCAGCCGGTTGTAGGCACTGATGCCGGCCGAATTGACGAACCGGTTCACCGCAACCGTGGTGATGATCTCCCGGGCCAACCGGTGCTGCGGGATCTGCTCGGCGTACCGCTGCTGCAACACCTGCGGAAAATACTGCGGCAATCGCGCCGCAACATAGGGATCCTCGGGCAGATCGGAGGCCAACACCTCGCGTTCCAGCATGATCTTGGTGTACGCCAGCAGGATCGCCAGCTCCGGGCTCGCCAACCCTTCACCGGCCTCAATCCGACGGGCCATCTCCTTGCTGGAGGGCATCTCCTCCAGGCGCCGATTCAGGTAGCCCTGCGCCTCCAGCTCCCGCATCCACTCCTCATGGGCACCAGCGACCTGGACGGAATGAGACACGGCATTGGCCAGAGCAAGGTTCTGGTCGATGTTGTGCGCCAACACCAGCCCCGCCACCGCATCGGTCATGCTGGCCAGCAGCTCGTCGCGCTCAGCTCGTTCCAGCCGTCCCGCCTCGACCTCGGCCGCCAGCAGGATCTTGATGTTGACCTCGTGGTCGGAAGTGTCCACGCCGGCGGAGTTGTCGATGAAGTCAGCGTTGATCCGGCCGCCGTTGCGGGCGTACTCAATCCGGCCGCGCTGGGTCACACCCAGGTTGCCGCCCTCGCCAACCGCCTTGGCGCGCAGCTGGTTGCCATTGACGCGCAGCGCGTCGTTGGTCTTGTCGCGTACGTCGGCATGGGACTCATCAGTTGCCTTGACATAGGTGCCGATGCCGCCGTTCCACAGCAGATCCACCGGCGCCTGCAGCACATGGTGGATCAGCTGGTTGGGTGCCATCTCGGTGGCATCCTCGGGCAGCCCGAGCACCTGGCGTACCTCAGCGGTGATCGGGATGCTCTTGGCGCTGCGCTCATGGACGCCGCCGCCCGCCGAGATCAGGTCGGTGTTGTAGTCGCTCCAGTTGGACCGGGGCAGATCAAAGAGCCGCTTGCGTTCCTGCCAGCTGGCTTCGGCGTCGGGGTTGGGATCCAGGAAGATGTGGCGGTGGTTGAAGGCAGCCACCAGCCGGATGTGTCGGCTCAACAGCATGCCGTTGCCGAAGACGTCACCGGCCATGTCACCGATGCCGATGCACGTGAAGTCCTCGCTCTGGCAGTCGCGGCCCATCTCGCGGAAGTGCCGCTTGACGGACTCCCAGGCGCCGCGGGCGGTGATGCCCATCCCCTTGTGGTCATAGCCCACCGAGCCACCCGAGGCGAAGGCGTCAGCGAGCCAGAAACCCCGCTGCTCGGAAATGGCGTTGGCCTCGTCGGAGAAGGTCGCGGTGCCCTTGTCAGCGGCCACCACCAGATAGGGATCGTCGCCGTCGTAGCGGATCACCCGGTCGGGGGTGATGACCTGCTGGTCGACGATGTTGTCGGTCAGTGACAGTAGGCTCGTGATGAAGCCGCGATAACAGGCCACACCTTCGGCCTGCCAGGCCGCCCGGTCCACCGCCGGATCAGGCAACTGCTTGGCATAGAAGCCCCCCTTGGCGCCAACCGGCACGATGACGGTGTTCTTGACCATCTGCGCCTTCACCAGACCCAACACCTCGGTGCGGAAGTCCTCAGCGCGGTCCGACCAGCGCAGCCCGCCGCGAGCGATCGCACCGAAGCGCAGATGGACACCCTCGAAGCGCGGCGACGCCACAAAGATCTCGTGCGCCGGCCGCGGCTCGGGCAGGAAACCGATCTGACTGGGCACCAGCTTCAGCGCTACCGCCCCGATGGTGCGGGAGTCCTCGGTGTACGCATTGGTGCGCACCACCGCGTCGATGACGGTCACGAACTGCCGCACAATGGTGTCGTGGTCGAGGCTGTCGACCGCGTCCAGGCCCGCCAGCACCTCGTCCCGCAGCTCGGCCACCCGGGCCGGCCGCTGCTCAGCGGCGAGGTCGTAGTCCGGGTCGAACTTGGTGCTGAACAGCTCGGCCACCCCGCGGGCAAGATCGGGATGGGCGCACAACGCCTCGGCGATGTAGGCCTGCGAGTAGGGCGTGTTCGCCTGCTGCAGATAGCGCGAGATGGCGCGCAGGTGGGTGACCTGGGTCCAGCGCAAACCAGCAATCAACACCAGGGTGTTCAACTGGTCCGAATCGGACTGGCCCCGGTAGGACGCCTCGAACGCGCGCATGAAGCGCTCCCGGTCCGACAACGGCCAGCTGATGCCGGCATCGTCGGCCGCATCGGAGTCGGGGTCGGTGCCGGTAGGGCCGGCGTCAGCAGACTCGGCGGCGTACGGCCGCTGCGTGAGCGCCAGACCGAAGTCATAGACCAGCGCCTGTCGGCCTCCCACCGGGAAGACGTAGGGCCGTTCGTCCACGACGGTGACGCCGAGGTTGGACAGGTGCGGCATCACCTCGGTCAGCGTCATCGGCTCGCCGAAGGACAACACCTTCAGCCGCCACGCGGCCGAACCGGGAATGTCGGGCCGGTACAACGCGGTCGCCATCTCGTCACCGCTGAGCTGTTGCAGCGCGGCCAGGTCCAGCACCGCCTGAGCCGGGGTGAAGGATTCCTTGTAACCCTCGGGCAGCTCGACTGCCCGCAGCTCAGCCGGCAGCTTCTCGATGGCGTCGTGGAAGCGGTCGTCCCAGCCCTGCACCGCGTCGGTCATCTGCCGCTCCAACGCGGGAATGTCGAGCGGTTCGTTCGAACCGTCGGCGGGCCGCACCACGGTCAGGTGCAGCCGGGCCAGCACCGAATCTCCGAGCCGGGGTTCGTAGTGGATCGAGTCGGGGCCGAGCTTCTTGGCGATGATGTCGCAGATCTTGATGCGCACCTCGGTGCTGTAACGCTCCCGCGGCATGAAGACCAGCAGCGAGGCGAATCGGCCATAGCGGCTGACGTTGGCAAACAGCCGGATCTGGCGCCGCTCCCGCAACTGTGAGATCGCCGTGACAACCGCACCGAGCTCAGCCACCGGTGCCTCGAGGAGGTCATCGCGGGGATGCTGCTCCAAGGCGGCCACCAGCCGGCTGGCGCCGTGGGTCTTGGGGTCCAGCCCGGAGGAGGTCAGGATCGCCTCAGCCTTGGCGCGGGCCACCGGGATCTCACCGACCGGCAACCGATACGCCGCATCCGACAGCAGCCCCAGGAATGCGTGCTCCGCGACCAGGTTGCCCTGCTCGTCCAGCTCGCGTACGCCGATGTAGTCCCGCCAGCCCGCACGGTGGACGGTGCTGCGGATGGGTTCCTTGGTGATGACGAGCCGGTCCACCGGCGACCGGGTCGGCTTGGCGTCGAATCCACTGCGCCGCTGCGGGTCCCGCGACAGACCCAACGCGGCCTCGTTGACGTCATGCCAGATGTCACCCTCGACCCGGTGATGTTCGTAGGCCAGGAAGGTGAAGTGGTCCTCGGCCAGCCACTGCATCAGCGCAGCCTCCTCGGTCCCCTCCCCCAACAACTCGGCCACCTGCAGCGTCTTGTTGCGCATCGGCTGCCAGTCCGTCACCGCGATCCGGACGTCGTCCAGTGCGTGCAACAGCCCCTGCTTGAGGCTGTCGATGCGCGACTGGATGTCGCTGGTGCCCGGCGCCGGCAGCAACTCCAGGTGGATCCACGACTCGGGGACCGAAGTCGGCAGGGCGTCGCGGCGGTGGCGGATCGTGACGAAGTCACCGTCCTCGCGGTCCACCACGTACTGCGGGTGGAAGAGTTCGCGGATCATCCAGCCCTGGCGATTGGCCTCCAGCGTCAACGAATCGACCAGGAAGGGCATGTCGTCGGTGACGATCTGGACCACGACCAGGCCGGGCTGGGCCCAAGCACCTGCTGGCTGTTCGATCGTCATCGCGGGCACCCCGGCGGCGCGGTGCTGTGCCAACCCGAAGTGGTTCCGGACTGCCCCGGCGACCACGTCCGGGGGGCGCTTCGCGATTCCGACCGTGTCGGCGTGGAGGAAGTAGTGCGCCACGAATGCGGAGACCTCGTCGGCGGAGAAACCCGGCGGCAGGTCGGTCACGGTGGCAACCAGTCGGGACACCAGTTCAGCAGCGTCAATGGAGCGTTCGGGGGAGTTCCATCCGCCAAGGTCGGTCATTGCGATTCTCACGTCCTCGTGTGACAACTGGTCCGTTGAACAACACTCAGGAGCCTAACAGGGCGACCCGGCTGATCGAGCCCGTACATGGGGTGCGCCGGCATCGTGCATCATGGTGCCCATGGACATCAGCGCGCGACTCGAATTCCCTGCCGACCCGGCCACTGTGGCGGCCATGATGAACGATGAGGGTTACCTGGCCCAGGTCTGTGAGGCGAGTGATGCCCTGCAGTATGAGGTGTCGGTTTCGGGTGACACCAGCACCATGTCGCGCACCGTCGCCACGCCCAGCGCGGCGGCGAAGTTTGCCGGATCGACCCTGACCCTGGTCCAGACGATGGCATGGGGGTCGGCTCAGCAAAACGGCGAGCGTACGGCTGACCTCAATCTCGTCGTCCCGGGCCAGCCGGTGACCCTCAAGGGCATCGCCAAGCTGACCGGGACCGACGCCGCATCGGTGGTCGAGGTGACCGGCGACCTGAAGGTCAACGTCCCCTTCGTCGGCAAGAAGCTGGAGCAGGCAGCCGCCCCAGCGATCGTCGATGGCATCAAGATCCAGGAGACCGTGGGCCGCGACTGGCTGGCCCAGCGCGCCTGAGACGGCACGAGCTGAGCCGGCTGGCTCAGCTCGCTTCGCGTTTGGCCTTGGCGGCATCGACCGAAGCCCGCAACGCGGCCACCAGGTCGACCACGTCGGCCTTGCTGGGCTGCTCCTTGCTGGTCTCGGGGAGATCAGCGCCGTCCAGCTTGGCCATCACCACTTCCTCCAGCGCATCCCGATAGGCGTCGGTGAAGGTGTCCGGCTCGAACTCGCCGTGCAGTTGCTCGATGAAGCTGGTCGCCATCGTGACCTCCTCCTCCGAGACCGTCACCTCCGCCGGCGGCGCGGCAAAACCGGTGTCCCGCAGCTCATCGGGCCACAGCATGGTGTGCATCAACAGCACGTCATCGCGCACCCGGATCAGCGCCAGCGATTCGCGGTTGCGCAACGCCACCTTCACCAACGCGGCCTGGTCCTCCTTGATGAGGGCGTCGCGCAGCAACACATAAGGCTTGGCGCCGGGGCCGTCGGCCTCCAGCACGTAGGTCTTCTCGAAGTAGGTCGGGTCGACCTCAGCAGCATCAATGAAGCGATGGATGTCGACGGTCTTGGTGGTCGTCAACGGAAGGTCGTCGAAGTCGCCCTTCTCCAGGATCGCCAAGCGCCCGTCGGCGGCCTCGTAGCCCTTGGCGATGTCGCCGTAGGGAATCTCCTTGTCACACTTCTCACAGACCCGCTTGTAACGGATGCGCCCCTCATCCTCGGCGTGGATCTGCCGAAAACTGAGGTCCTTGGTCTCGGTTGCGCCATAGACCTTGACCGGGATACTGATCAGGCCGAACGAGATGGCGCCCTTCCAGATGGAACGTGGCATGGGGCGAAGTCTAGAGCCTCAGCCGGCAATCTCCTCGGGCAGATGCCACAACAAGTCCTGGTCCGCGACCAACGCCGTGACCGCCGGATGGTCCCATGCCCCCGCCAGACGCTTGCCTGTCACCGCCTCGGCAGCGGCGCGTACGCCCTCCCCCTGCGCCGGTTCGGCTCGGAAGGCAGCCCGCAGGTCGGCAGCCGTCACGGTGGCGGTCACCTCACCGAACTCGGTGTCTGCACCGACATCCACGCTCACCTCTGCGGCCAGGATGATCCGGGTCGGAATCGCCAGGCCCGCCACCGACGCGATGGTCAGGGCAGCCCAATCGGCCTCCTCGTCCTCGTTGTCGGCGTACCCGAAACCTGCCCGCATCTCGGGCGTGGCGGCATGACCAACCCCGGTCCACGCAGTGCCAGTGAGGATCTGTCGAATCTCCTCGGCCAGCACCGGAAAGAACGCCATCTGCTTCATGCCACTCTCCTCTGTCGGCTGTCGCGTCACTCGGGTTCGGCCAGTCGCCGTACCGCGGCGACCACGTCGTCGGCTTCCAGGTCGATGTCATCCGAGGAGACCACCGTGACGGTGAGCCGGCGGTGATCCTCGCAGATCCCGATCCCGGTACGCCCGCCGACCACCGGAGCGGCGTACATGGCGCGGACCTTCTGTCGGCCCAGGTACCACCGTTCGGCGTCCCCGGACGGCGCCCAACTGAGCAGGATGTCGGATCGGGGTCCGGTCACATCGCTGCGCAGTGCCATCGCGTGCACCGTGCCGGCAACGCAACCGGGCAGCGCGCGGAGCGCATCGACGTCGATCCCGGTCGGGCGCAGTGGGCGTACCTGACGCAGCGCGGCATGAGGCATTGATTCGTCCGGCAGCACCACCACCTGGGGAGCCAGGTCGAGCCCGAGCGCGCTCGTGGAGCCATCATCGGCGTGGCTGCGCGGGAAGTTCAGTCTGCGGCCACGACCTCCGGCAGCAGTCACCGAGGCCAGCAACACCTGTTCGGCGGTGGCGCCGGTCGCCTTGCAGGCCGCGGCGAGGGTGGCCTTCGGCACCCCGGCCAGGCTGAGTCGCGGGCGTACCTCAGCGACGGGCGGCGGAGTGCCGCGGAGCCTGCCCGCCAGCCCACGCAGCCCCGACGCGGCGGTGGCCATCAAGGTCTCCGGGTCGCGCCAGCCACCGATCAGCGAAGCAGTGAACTCGGTCTCCCCCTCCGGCATCGGCTCCGGCTCCCAGGCCGACGGGATCGCGACGCCCGGGGCCGGTTCGGTCTCCAGCAACACCTGGCTCAGTTCGACGGTGTCGTGCCCGTCCACCAGCGCCGGGTGGCTGTCCAACACCAGCGCGGCGGTTCCCTCGCCCTTGACCACTTCGGCGCGCCACAGCGGCCGGTCGGTGGGCCAGGGTCGGCCCAGCATCTCCTGCAGTTCGGTACGCAGGTCCTCCGCTGTCCCGATCTCGGCGCGGTGCAGTTGTCGGGAGACGGTGAAATCCGGATCGTCGCGCCACCGGTGTACGCCCAAACCCGCTGAACGCGGCAGTTGGCGATAACGCGGCACGTAGTCCAGCCGCTGACTGATCCGCGGCGTCAGGTCGGTGGGAATCTCGTCGAGCAGCATGGCGGTCAGCACCGAGGCGGGACGGTGCGCGGACCTCGCCAGCAGGTCCATCTCCACACTCGTCACCCGTTCAGCCACGGCGCCAGACTAACGCCTCGTACGCCGAACCGGAGGAGCCACCCCGAGGGGCTCGGGCGGCGAGCGACATCCGTGCAGAACCGACGGTGATTCGTCGCGAACAGCGCCTCAGGTGCCGATCGCGCTGAATCCACGTCGCTTTTGCACGCTCAGGCTGTCCACTCCAGCGTGTAGCGAAAACCGAGGCGGCGATGCAGGCGTACGCCGGGCAGCACGCGCCGCGCGGCAGCGTCGATCTCGGCGAGGGTCTCGACCGGATCGGCGGTCGGCATCTCCGGCCGAGCATCCGTCGCGGGCGGAGCCGGTGGTGCGGGCCAGGGATGTTTCACCAGCCCGATGAGGGGGTTGGTGAGCGCGCACACGCCCTCCCATGCCAGGTCGCTCCGGCTCCGCGACTGCGCGAGCCCCACCACGAGGAAGCGGCCGCCCGGCGCCAGCAGCCGGCGTACCTGGCCGAAGGTCTCCCCCAGCGGCAGGTGATGCAGCACGGCGACCATCGTGATGAGGTCGTACGGTCCGGTCAGCGCGCCCAGCGGTGTATCGCCAATGCTGACCTCCGCCACACCGGCACAGCGGGCGCTGGCCACCCGACGCATGCCCGGATCCCGGTCAATGCCCTCAACCGAGGCGAAGTGCGGCGCCAATGCCGCCACCAACTCGCCGCGACCACAGCCGACATCCAGGGCGCGGCCCCGAAACTCGGGCAACCGGCCCAGAATCCACGGATGGAAGTGGTCGTTGTGGCTCCACGGATGGCGCTGGTTCAGGCGGTGCATGGCGAGCAGCGCGCGGGTGCTGAGGTCAGGACCAGTCATGTACGCCTCCTGGGGTCGGCTCGACCCTAGCCGACGACCCAGCGCGTACGCCGCGCCTCAAAGGTGGGTGCTGGGGGCGGCGTCGGGGTGTGGTCGGGCGTACCGGAGCGGTACCCGGCGGAGCCGGGGCCCGCGCAGGTGGGCGGGACGCCGCCCCCTGGACCCGCCGGAAACCAACGATGCTGCCGCGGTGTTGTCCGTTTGGCTGAAGTGTTGTCCGTACGCCGAGTTGTCCACAGGACCTGGGCCGCAACCATGGCGATCGGCCAGTTCGCCGACGCAGGCTCAGGTCATGACCTCCACCTCGTCCAGATCGTTGCCCCCGCTGGCCTTCGGCCGCACGCCCGATCCGATCCTCACCGCCCAACCGGCGCTGTTCGGTATGCCCAGGCTCCAGGTGGCCAGCGGCCCGGCGCCGATGCCACTCACCCCGGCTCATCTGACCACCTTGACGGCGTTGGTGCACCGGCTGCTTGAAGTGATCAACGGGCAGCGCACCCCGGAGCAGTTCGGCGGCTGGGTCACCGGTTCGGTCCAGGCCGACCTGCGGGTCCAGCAGGCACTGCTGGCGCAACGACGCGACCGCGCGGCGCTCCGACTGGTCTCGGTGGGCGGCCAGAGCGTCGATCAGCACATCATCGAGGCTCACGCCCACCTGCGCATCGGGCAGCGCAGCGTGCCGATGGCCTTCCGGTTGACCAGACGCCGGCAGCGCTGGTGGTGCACGGCCTGGGAGTTGGGACCGATCCGCCCCCAACCGCAGGGAACCGGACGGCCATCGGGACCCCGAGCATCCCTAGACTGACCGAACCGACCACCGACTGTTGAGGAATGACATGGCCTTCGACTTCACCGGCTTCCTGCTCGATCGACCGATCACCGAGGCAGACCTGACCAAGGTCACCGGCGGCCCGGTCACCGCAACCGAGCAGGTGAGCTTCGTCGACGCGCTGTCCCCGAAGCGGCCCCGCGCCACCCTGGACGTGCTGAGCCTGCCCACGTCAGCGTTCGCCTTCATCGACATGGAGCTCGCCGCTGCCATGGCCCAGGCGATGAGCGCCGGCAAGGCCGCCCAGATCCCGGGTCAGTTCATGCTGGTCATGCACATGGACGTCGCGCAGACGTACGCGGTGGGGGTCGCCACCGACGGCAAGCTCACCGGCCTGTCTGCCATGGCCGAGGGCAAGGTGGCTCAGGCTGATGGCATACTCCAGCTCGACGCCGAGGCCGCCCCCAGCGAACAGATCTGGGCCAGGATCGAGTCCTGGACCGGTCTCACCGTGGGGGAACTCGCCAAGCAGCAGCTGCAGCGCTACCGCCAGGGCGAGGACAAGGGCGCGACCCAGCGCTGACCACGGCGCTCAGCAGGACATCCCAGATACGCAGCCGCCCCGCACCGGTCAGGTGCGGGGCGGCTGTCGTTGGCTCAGGCTGACGCCTTGCCGTGGCAGAACTTGAACTTCTTGCCCGAGCCACACGGGCACTGGGCGTTGCGGCCGACACCGGCGTACGGATCGTCGCGCTTCTTGGTCTGGGTCGGGGTGACCTTGCGCTCCTCCGCCTCGCCGTCCTCGCTGGGGGCCGAGTAGCTCAGCTGGCGGCCCTCGATCGTCGAGCTGCGCTGGTTGCCCTGCCCACGCGAGGCGCCGCCACGGCGTCGCGGCCGGCGGGAAGCCTTGGCCTCCGGCTCCGGCTCCTCGTCCTCGGCCTCATCGACCACCAGGGTCGCCGACGCCTTGCTGGACGCGGTACGGGAGTTGCCGCCCCGAGCAGCGGCGCGCCGGGAGCGTCGGGTCGACTTCGCAGCCGGCTCGTCCTCCTCGGACTCCGCCTCAGCCTCGTCCTCAGTGTCCTCGTCGTCGACCGCCGGGGCGGGGACGTCCTTGGCAGCAGCGCCGTCGCCGGTGGGATCGACATCGGAGGTCAGCTTCAATGACGCACCCTTGCCGAGCAGCTGGAACTTCGGCTTGTCCGGGGCTTCCATGTGGAAGAGGTACTCGACGACCTCCTCCATGAAGGCCTCCATCATCGAGTTGAACATCTCGCCGCCCTCACGCTGGTATTCCACCAGCGGGTCGCGCTGCGCCATCGCGCGCAGGCCGATGCCTTCGCGCAGGTAGTCCATCTCGTAGAGGTGCTCGCGCCACTTGCGGTCCAGCACCGTCAGCAGCACCTGACGTTCCAGGTCGCGCATGACGTCGGCGCCGAGGTCTTCCTCGCGGTTGTCGTACGCCTCCAGCGCGTCCTCGACGAAGTCCTCGACCAGGTCTTCGACCGGGATGTCCGTGCCCTCGTAGTCGTCCAGCTCCAGGCCCACCGGATAGAGCCGGCCGACCTCGTCCCAGATCTTCTGCCAGTCCCAGTCCTCGGAGAAGCCCTCGGTGTGGGCGCGGACGGTCTGGGCCACGACGCGTTCAGTGGTACGCCGCAGCTGCTCGCTGACGTCGACGCCTTCCAGCACCCGACGCCGGTCACCGTAGATCGCGAACCGCTGCCGGTTCATCACGTCGTCATAGCGGAGCACGTTCTTACGGGTCTCGAAGTTCTGCGCCTCGACCTGTTCCTGCGCCGAAGCGATCGACTTGGTGACCCGCTTCATCTCGATGGGCTCGTCGTCGGGGATCTTGAGGGCGGTCAGCACCCACTCGACCATTTCGGACTTGAACAGCCGCATCAGGTCATCGCCCAGCGACAGATAGAAGCGGGATTCGCCCGGGTCGCCCTGACGGCCGGAACGACCACGCAACTGGTTGTCGATCCGGCGCGACTCGTGCCGCTCGGAGCCGATGACGTAAAGGCCACCGAGCTCGACGACCTCTTCGTGCTCGTCCTCGACCTGCGCCTCGAAGGCCTCGATGGCCTCCTCCCAAGCGGCCTGGTAGGCCTCCTCGTCCTCGACCGGGTCCAGCCCACGACGGGCCAACTCCTGCTCGGCGAGGAATTCGGGGTTGCCGCCGAGCATGATGTCGGTGCCTCGACCGGCCATGTTGGTGGCGACGGTGACCTTGCCCTTACGACCAGCCTCGGCAACGATCGCCGCTTCGCGCTCGTGGTTCTTGGCGTTGAGGACCTCGTGCGTGACTCCGGCCCGGGTCAGCGCCTTGCTGATCACCTCGGACTTGGTCACCGAAGCGGTACCGATCAGGACCGGCTGGCCCTTCTTGTGACGCTTGACGACGTCCTTGACAATCGCCTCGATCTTGGCCTTCTCGGTGCGATAGATCAGGTCGGACTTGTCCTCGCGAACCATCGGCTTGTTGGTCGGAATCACCACGACCGACAGACCGTAGATCTTCTGGAACTCCGACTCCTCGGTCTTGGCGGTGCCGGTCATGCCCGACAACTTGTCGTACATGCGGAAGTAGTTCTGCAGCGTGATCGTGGCCAGCGTCTGGTATTCCTGCTGGATCTTGACCTTCTCCTTGGCCTCCAGCGCCTGGTGCAGCCCCTCGTTGTAGCGACGACCGGCCAGCGTACGCCCGGTGTGCTCGTCGACGATGAGGACCTCGCCGTCGATGACGACGTACTGCTTGTCGCGCTTGAAGAGTTCCTTGGCCTTGATCGCGTTGTTGAGGTAGGAGATCAGCGGCGTGTTCGCAGCTTCGTAGAGGTTCTCGATGCCGAGCCGGTCCTCGACCAGTTCGATGCCGGACTCCTTCACCGAGACGGTGCGCTTCTTCTCGTCCACGTCATAGTCGCGATCAACGGTCATCCGGTTCACCAACTGGGCGAAGACCGGATACCACTCGGGGCTGTCCTCGCTGGGACCGGAGATGATCAGCGGCGTACGTGCCTCGTCCACCAGGATCGAGTCGACCTCGTCGACGATCGCGAAGTGATGGCCGCGCTGCACCGTGGCATCCAACGTCAGCGCCATGTTGTCGCGCAGGTAGTCGAAGCCGAACTCGTTGTTGGTGCCGTAGGTGATGTCGGCGGCGTACGCCTCGCGTCGCTCGGCCGGGGTCATGTTGGTGAGGATGGTGCCGACATCCAGACCGAGGAAGCGGTGGATGCGGCCCATCTGTTCGGCCTGCAGCTTGACCAGGTAGTCGTTGACGGTGACGACGTGGACGCCCTTGCCGGTCAGCGCATTGAGGTAGGAGGCCGGGGTTGCGACGAGGGTCTTGCCCTCACCGGTCTTCATCTCGGCGATGTTGCCGAAGTGGAGGGCGGCAGCGCCGACCATCTGGACGTCGAAGTGGCGCTTGCCGATAACGCGCCAGGAGGCCTCACGCACGGTCGCGAAGGCCTCGGGCAACAGGTCGTCCAGGGGTTCGCCGTTCTCGAGCCGCTGCTTGAAGTCCGCCGTCTGGCCGCGGAGCTCGTCGTCGTCCATCTCCTCGAAGTCTTCTTCGATGGAATTGACCTGTGCGGCAAGGCTTTCCAGGCGTCGGAGGGTACGCCCCTCGCCCACATGAAGCATCTTGTTCAGTACGCCCACGAGCTCGTGTGCTCCCTTGTCAACGGTTCCAAGTACGACCCACCAGATCCAACAGCGGGCTGCGGCACCGACACGGCACCGAATTCCATCCTAGGCACAGTTGGTGGCCAGTTCCATTCGCGCCCACCTCGCAGCACGTCTGTGAGCCCGGCACCGCGGTCGGCTCACCAACAGCGCGCCAGCGGCGGCGCCAGATCACCCTTGTCGATCACCTCAACCCCGCCAAGTCCCAGCCACCCAGCCAACAGCTCGAGCTCCTGTGCGAGTGCCTGCGCGATGGTGGGTTCGGGCGCCGGATGATCCTCCCGCCACGCCGACCGGACCACCAACCGGTCCTGGGACCGATCGGCTTTGAGGTCCACTCGTGCCGCGAACTGCTCCCCCAGCAGGAAGGGCAGCACATAGTAACCGTGGCGACGTTTCGCCTCCGGGACGTAGATCTCGATGGTGTAGTCGAAGCCGAACAGGGCTGCGGCCCGCGGCCGGTGGAAGATCAGCGGATCAAACGGGTTGACGAGGCAGCTCGCCACCGATTGGCGCGGCACCGCTCGGGTGCCGTCGGTCCACTCGTGCCACACGTACGCCGGCGCCTTCCAGCCGGCCACGGTCGCCGCCATCAACTCCCCGCTCGCGACCAGCGTGTCGATGGCGGGTTGGGTCCGGTCCCGGCGGGTGCGGAAGTAGTCGGCCAGGCAGCCAGCGGAGGCGACGCCCAGCGCGGCCGCGGCGCGGCGTACCAGGGCCACGTGGGCCGCCTCGACGTCCAGCGGCGGCAGGTCCCGCACGGCCGGCGGAAACACCCGCTCGGGCAGGTCGAAGACCCGCTCGAACTGGGCGTTGCGGCGCGCCGACGCCAGCCGGCCCGCGGTCAGCAGCCATTCGCAGGCGGTCTTGATCTCCGACCAGTTCCAGCCCCAGTGGTCGCGGCGGCGCTCGTCGGCATGCTCCAGGCGTACCTCAAGCTCGCGAGCCGTGGCGGGGCCGTTGGTCCCGACGTCGGCGACGAGCCGGTCCAGCATGTCGGGCTTGTCCTCGGCGATCCGCCGCATGCTCCCCCACGCCTCGGCCGCGGCATTGTCCATCCGAAACCGCAAGGCCGGGGCCAGCTTCACATCAATCAGGCTGGCGGCGTGGCCCCAGTACTCGAACAGCCGTCGGGGCGCCCGGTCGCGGGCCCGGTCCAGCAAGCCAGTGTCGTAAGCCCCCAACCGGGTGAACAACGGCAGGTAGTGGGCTCGCTGCACCACATTGATCGAGTCGATCTGAAACTGGGCCAGCCGGTCGATCACCTGCTGCAGCTGCCGGTTGCCGGGGCCCGCAGACGACCGCGCCCGCCGACCGCGCGCGACGAACTGGGCGTCGAGCGCGATGCGGCGGGCGCGGGAGGAACTGAGCTGCAGCGAAGCGGTCAGCGCTTCACTCGGGCATTGCCCGACCAGATCGACCAGACCTGGTCCTCGTCGGCGGGTGCGCCGTAGTCGGTGGCCGAGGTGGCTGCCAGCGCGCCGGTCGCCCAGCCGAACTGCATGCACTTCTCGGCCGGCCAGCCCTGCAGGATGCCGTAGAGCATGCCGCCGACTGAGCCGTCGCCGCCGCCGATGCGGTCCAGCACCTGGATCGGGCGGAGGTCGGCGACGTGGAAGCCCCCGTCGCCGTAGACGATCATGCCCCACTCGTGCTCATTGGCCGAGACGACCTCACGCAGCGTGGTGGCGAAGAACTCGGCATTCGGGAAGGCCTGCCGGATCCGGCCGATCATCTCCTTGAAGCCCTCGATCTTGGCGTCGATGCCGGCACCACCGGCAGGCGGGCCCTCGATGCCGAGCGCGAGCTGGAAGTCCTCCTCGTTGCCGATCAGGATGTTGCACTCGTTGGCGATGGCATGGAAGGCGGCCGACAACTCCTCCTGGCGACCCTCCCAGAAGGAGGCGCGATAGTTGAGGTCCATCGAGACCAGGGTGCCGTGCTTCTTGGCGGCTTGGGCCAGCTCCACGCAGAACTTACTGGTGTCGGGCGACAGGGCGGCGACCAGCCCGGAGATGTGGAGGATCTTCACACCCTCCTCGCCGAAGATGCGGTCCAGGTCGAAGTCCTCGACCTTGAGCGTACGCCCGACCTCACCGGCGCGGTCATTCCAGACGCGGGGGCCGCGGCCACCGAAGCCGGAGTCGGCGATGTTGATCTGGTGGCGGTAACCCCACGGGTCACCCTGGGGAACGTCCGGACCCTCGTAGGCCATGTTGCGGGCCCGAAGGTTGGCCTTGATCATGGCCGAGATCGGCGATCCCTCGACGAAGTTCGTCAGCACCTTGACCGGCAGGCCGAGGTAGCTGGGCACCGAGGCGACGTTGGTCTCCGCGGAGGTGACCTGCATCGTGAACCGGTCGGCGACGTGGACCGGCTGACGGTTCTCCGGGGTGATCCGGATGCCCATCGACGTCGGCACCACGAGCGACCACTGGGCGTCTTCACGCAGCTTCATGTGTTTCCTCTCCTGATTCTTCTGTTGCCACCGGCTCAGCCGGCAAGCGTCTCCAACTCTTCCGCAGCGGCGACCACGGCGGAGACGAACTCCTCATCGGCGCCGAGCTCGGCGTCCAGGCTCGCCACCACAGCGGCGACGGCGTCGGCCAAGGGCTTGTCGTTGGCGGCCCCCAACGGCGCACCGGGGTCCTTGACCGGCGCGCCGACACCGCGCAGATGCAGCACCCACGCCGCGATCGCCCGCTGGCAGCCCTGGGCGCTGTTCCCGGCGGCGCGTTCGGCACGGGCGGTCGGGATGATCCGGATCGGCAACTTGGCCGAACCGTCGTGGGCGATCTGGGCCAGCAGGTGTCGGATCCGCGGGTTTTCGTAGCGTTCCAGCAGGGCCAGCTGATAGGCGGTCACCGAATCGGCAGGCAGGCTCAGATGGGCCGACGCCTCGGCCCAGTAGTCCTGCACCCAGCCGCGTACCCGCTCGTCGGCGATCGCCTCGTCGATGGTGCGATGCCCCAGCACCGAGCCGGCGTACGCCATCAGGGTGTGGGAGCCGTTGAGCAGCCACAGCTTGCGCTGTTCGAAGGGTTCAACGTCCTCGACGATCTCGACACCGGCCGATTCCCAGTCAGGTCGGCCAGCGGCGAAGTCGCCCTCGATGACCCATTCGGTGAAGGGTTCGGTCGGCACCGGCGAGATGTCCTGCCAGCCGCACTGCTCTTCGACCGAGGCGCGGTCCTCGTCGGTGGTCGCCGGGGTGATCCGGTCCACCATGCAGGTTGCAAACTCCACATGGGCGTCAATCCAACCCACCAAGCTGGGATCGACCAGCTCGGCGAGCTCACGCACCAGTGCCGCGGTGACCGCACCGTTGCTGGGCAGGTTGTCGCACGGCAACACGGTGAAGCGGGCCTGGTCACCCTCGCCGAGCGTCTCCCGCCGTGCCAGGAAACCGGCCACCAGCCGGGCCGGAAGGCTCGCGACCCGCTGCCGCGGGTCCGCCTTCAGCGCAGCCACGTCGTCGGCGACGGCGTCCTGATCGAGGTTGCCGTCGGCGCCCCGGCAGTAGCCGTGCTCGGTCACCGTCGAGGTGAGGATGACCACCTGCGGATCGGCCAGGTAGGTCAGGTAGGCCTCGTGGTCGGCCGCGGCGTGCACCGCCGACAGGCTGGAGATCACCTCGGGCGCGTCGCCCTCGGGGCCGCGCACGATCAGGGTGAACAGTCCGTCCTGGGGTGCCAGTTCCTCGGCGGCGCCGGCGCTGCGCCCGGTGAAGGCGGCAATGCCCCACTCGTCAGCGTCGCTGGCGTGTTCGGTGTAGAAGGCCTGATGGGCCCGATGGAAGTTTCCCAACCCGATGTGGACGATGCGAATCGGAGCGGCCGGACGACCGGCGTTCTCGACCTTGCGACTCAACCTCACGGGTGATCCCTCCTGGATGACCGGCGCTGCCACCACGGCAACGGTGTAGCGGTCAGTCTGCCAGTCCGGGGCCCCGAGCGCGATGGTGGGTTGTCCCGCGAAACTCCGGTGTGGATGAGGCTGCGCAGGAAGCGAGGGAGGTGGAAGAATGCGGCCATGTCGAATTCTGATCTCGCCCAAGTCGGTGTTGTCGGCCTTGCTGTGATGGGCAGCAACCTGGCCCGCAACTTCGCGAGCAAGGGCCATTCCGTTGCACTGTTCAACCGCACCCAGGCGCGTACCGACGAGCTGATGGCTGACCACGGCCAGGACGGCGATTTCCGTCCTGCCACCACCGTGGAGGAGTTCGTCGCGAGCCTGGAGCGCCCCCGTCGGATCATCATCATGGTCAAGGCCGGCGACGCCACCGACAAGACCATCGAGTCGCTGCTGCCCCACCTCGAAGAGGGCGACATCGTCGTGGACGGCGGCAACGCCCACTACGCCGACACCCGCCGCCGCGAGGAATACCTGCGCGGCAAGGGCTTGCACTTCGTCGGCGCCGGCATCTCCGGTGGCGAGGAAGGTGCCCTCAACGGCCCCTCGATCATGCCCGGCGGCTCGCCGGAGTCCTACGCCGCGCTCGGCCCGCTGCTGGAGAACATCTCCGCCAAGTACGACGGCGAGCCCTGCTGCGCCTACATCGGCACCGACGGTGCGGGCCACTTCGTGAAGATGGTGCACAACGGCATCGAGTACGCCGACATGCAGTTCATCGCCGAGGCATACGACGTGCTCCGCGCCGCTGGCCTGGACACCACCCAGATCGCCGACGTCTTCGCCGAGTGGAACACCGGCGACCTCGACTCCTTCCTGATCGAGATCACCGCCAAGGTGCTGCGCAAGGCCGACCCGGTCACCGGGAAGCCGCTGGTCGACGTCATCCTCGACCAGGCCGGCCAGAAGGGCACCGGCCGCTGGACCGTGCAGATCGCCCTGGAGCTCGGTGTACCGGTCAACACCATCGGTGAGTCGGTCTTCGCCCGCTCCACCTCCTCGCACCCCGACCTGCGCGAGGCCTGCCGCAACCTGCCGGGCCCGAGCCGGGACCTGACCGCCGAGCAGTCGACGCTGGTCGAGGACGTACGCCAGGCCCTGTGGGCCTCCAAGGTCGTCGCCTACGCCCAGGGCCTGGACCAGATCCGAACCGCCGCCAAGGAGTACGGCTGGGAGATCAACATCGCCGAGGTGGCCAAGATCTGGCGCGCCGGCTGCATCATCCGGGCCCGGCTGCTGGAGCGGATCCGCTCCGAGTACGCCGAGAACAACCTCACCACGCTGCTGGAAGCTCCCAGCATCGTCGAGGGCATGGGCGCAGCTCAGGACGGCTGGCGTCGTACGGTTGCCCAGGCCGTCCAAGCCGGCATCCCGACCCCGGGTTTCTCCGCGGCGCTGGGCTACTACGACTCGGTGCGTGCCGAGCGGCTGCCCGCCGCGCTGATCCAGGCGCAGCGCGACTACTTCGGCGCGCACACCTACCAGCGCGTCGACGGCCCCGGCACCTTCCACATCGAGTGGACCGCCGACGGTTCGCAGACCCAGCAGGCCTGAGCTCACAGCAGGACTGAGTTCGTCTCAGATTCGGCCGCCACGGGCGGGTCTCCCTCCGGGGAGGCCCGCCCGTGGTCGTCGTTGGTCGGGTCGCGGTCATGCATCAACTCACACTCGATCTCGTCCGGGCGACCTTGAGCCCGCGTTGTCGCGATCGAGTGTGAGCTGATGCACGGCGCGGCGGACGCACTAGGGTCGGGGCATGGATCTGTCTCGCTCCTTCGGCCAGGCCGCCGACGTGTATCGCACCGCCCGCCCCGACTATCCCGCGGCGGCCGTGCAGTGGCTGCTCGGTGACGAGCCCCGCACCGTCGCCGATGTCGGCGCCGGCACCGGCAAGCTGACCGCCGCGCTGGTCGCTGCCGGCCACCAGGTGACGGCCGTTGAGCCCGACGAGGCGATGCTGGCGGTGCTGCGGCAGGACCTGCCCGGCGTGGCCACCCTGGTGGGCACCGGCGAATCGACCGGATTGCCCGATGCGAGCGTGGACGCCTGCGTCTTCGGGCAGTCCTGGCACTGGGTCGATCCGGTTGCCGCCTGTGCTGAGATGGACCGTGTGCTGCGCCCCGAAGGGATTCTGGGTCTGGTCTGGAACATGCGCGACCAGCGGATTGACTGGGTGGCGTCGCTCACCGAGATCATGGGTGCCAGCCGCTCCGAGGAGGTGCTCGACGCCGGTGATCCGCCGGTCGCCGCGCCCTTCGGCGAGCTGGAGAAGTTCGAGACCGAATGGACCTCGCCCACCTCGCTGGCCGGGCTGCTGGAGCTCGCGAAGTCCCGCAGCCCGATCATCACCGCAACCGAGGAGCGGCGGAAGGCGATCCTGGCCGGGATCGCCGAGCTGGTGCACGACCATCCCAACCTCGGCGACCCCGACCGCATCGACCTCCCCTATCGCACTGTGGTTTTTCGCGCTGTTCGCTGACGCGCGGCTCAGGGAGCCGCCACTGGCCCCCTCGATGCCGCCGCCCCCTCGGCCTTGGCGCCGGACGCCCGCTGTGCCCGAATCGCCTCGATGGTGCTGCGCACGGTCTCGACCCACGGCGTCGGCGCCAGGCCGAAGCGCTGCTGGGCCTGCAAGGAGTCGAGGATGAACGGCGACTGGAACTGATGGGCCGTCTCCTGCAGCGCATGCAGCAGCGGCATCACCAGTCCGCCCACCCTGAGGACCCCGCCGGGCAGGGGCCGTACCCGACGCCGGTCCACCTCGGCGAGGTCGGCAGCCTGGTCGGCCAGCTCCTGCATGCTCGCGGCCGGCGCGGTGGGGACGTGCCAGAGCCGACCCCAGTCCTGGTCGTCGTCGCTGGCCGCGATGGCCGCCGCCAGCCGCGCCACGTCAGCGCCATTGGTCCAGGAGTGGGCGACATCCGCCCGACCGGTCGGCGGGCGTGGGGTGGCGCCCTTCAGCACAGGGGCGACCACCATCTGGGCCGCCACGCTCGAGTCCAGGGTGGTGCCGCCGATGTAGTCGCTGGCCCGCACCTCGGTGGCGCGGATGACGCCTTGGTCGCTGAGGTCACGCAGCCTGGCCCACATTGCCGCGCGGACCCGGCCCTTGGCACCCGCCGGACGCTCGGGCGTCTGTTCGGTCATGGGTTCGGTCACGGGACCGTAGGAGTAGAGGTTGCCGATCTGGACGATGGCCGCGCACTCCTGCCGTGCCGCGGCGATGATCGCCTCCAGCATCGGCGGCCAGTCCCGCTGCCATCGCCAGTACTTCGCGGGATTCATGGCGTTGACCAGGACGTCGGCACCCCGGCAGGCCCGACCCAGCGCCGCAGCGTCGAGGACGTCCACTGCCGCGGCGCGTACGCCGGGGATCTGCGGGTCCCGGCCGCGGCGGGAGAGGATGACGACCTCTTGGTCGCGGGCGGCGAGTTCGGCGGCGACACTGCGCCCGATGGGTCCGGCTCCGATGACGATGTGCTTGTTCATGGTGGGTTCTCCTGGGTCTCGCGGTGCCATGTGTGAGCACCGCTCTCGTTTTAGAATGACACCATCTCTCGCGTAATACAAGAGCGCTGCTCACTGTTTCTCGCCGGCGTCCTTGACACCCGCTCCGGGCCACCCCACGCTGGAGTGGTGAACCAACCCGAGGGCAAGCGCGCGCGGCGCCGCGCCGAAGTCGAGCAGGCGATCCCGGTACTGGCTCGTCGACAACTGGCCGAGGTGGGCGCCGCCTCGCTGTCGGTACGCCGGATTGCCCGCGACCTGGGCATGACCTCATCGGCGATCTATCGCTATGTCGCCGACCGCGACGAGTTGCTCACCCGCCTCATCGTCGAGTCCTACGGACAGCTCAACGACGCCGCGCGGGCCGCCCATGACGCCGCCGGACCTCAGCCGCGAGCACGGGTGCGGGCCATCGTCGAGGCGGTCCGGGCCTGGGCCCTGGACCACCCGCACGACTGGGCGCTGCTCTATGGCTCGCCGGTCCCCGACTACCACGCCCCCAGCGACCGCACCACCGGCCCGGGCACCGCCGTGTCGGCCCTGATGCTCGGAGCCCTGTCCGACGCGTACGCCGCCGGCGAGACCGTGGCCTTCCCCGACGATGCCGATCTGGGTGAGATGGCGAACGATCCGCTGCTCGCCGACCTGGGCCTGCCGTCCGGGGCGATCGCGGCGGGGATCACCGTCTGGCTGCTGGTGCTGGGCGCCGTGAGCGCCGAGGTCTTCGGCCAGCTCGGCGCCGACGCCCCCGCCTCCATCGCCGACCACGCCTTCAACACCGCCGAGCGGCTGCTCTTCGGCTGAGTCAGTCCTCGACGGTGACGAGTTCCAGGCTGGCGAGGTCGGCACCGCACAGCCCCAGGTAGACCCAGTGCTGGTCCAGCTCGGCGTACGCGCAGGACACGGGTCCCTCCGGGAAGCCACCGCTCTGGTCCGCGCCGGGCCCCACGAGGTGGGCCCGGAACTCGTGCGGGTGGCCGTCAATCGGAATCGTCACCGTCTCCCAGGCAGCCGCCCGAGCCGCATCAATCCGGGCATGCAACTCGTCGTTCGCGAGCTTGGCGCCCCTGACATCCATGAGCGCTGACAGGCCGTCGTCCATGGCGTGGCCCCGCATGTTCTGTTCGGACGATCCGTGAATCGAGAGACCGGTCGCCGTCAGGACCCGCAGCCACGCGCTCTCATCCTGGATCCACGCGGCCCAGTGGTGCTCGGGCGAATACCACGTTGCCTCAGAGGGCACTGGCGGAATCGCCTGGGAGATCTCCGGTGAACGGCGGGCAAGCAGTGATGTACATGGGCACATTCCTTCAGCGTGGAACAGCTGACTGGATGATACCTCGGTGATGCCACTCAGTCGCCGGTGCTGTGCTTCGCGCGGCGCACGATCTTGCGGTCGGGAGCGTGGACGATCTTGTGGTCCTTGTCCTCGTAGTCGAACTGGTTGAGGAAGGCCCGCATGGCATTGATCCGGGCCCGGCGCTTGTCGTTCGACTTCACCGTGGTCCACGGGGCGTACGTCTTGTCGGTCCGGTCGAACATCGCTTCCTTGGCGGCGGTGTACGCCTCCCAGCGGTCCAGCGACTCGAGGTCCATCGGCGACAGCTTCCACCGGCGTACGGGGTCGATCTGGCGCAACGCAAAGCGGGTCCGCTGCTCGTCCTGGGTGACGGAGAACCAGAACTTCGTCAGCGAGATGCCGGCGTCGACGATCATCCGCTCGAACTGCGGGGCCTGCTTGATGAAGAGCTCGTACTCCTCGTCGGTGCTGAACCCCATCACCCGCTCCACGCCGGCCCGGTTGTACCAGGACCGGTCGAACATCACGATCTCGCCGTCGGTGGGCAGGTGCCGGATGTAGCGCTGGAAGTACCACTGGCCCCGCTCGGTGTCTGAGGGCTTGGCGAGCGCCACCGTACGCGCGGCGCGCGGGTTGAGGTGTTCGGCGAACCGCTTGATGGTGCTCCCCTTGCCCGCTGCGTCGCGGCCCTCGAAGACGATCACGTGCTTGGCGCCGACGTCCTGGCTCCAGTACTGGAACTTCAGCAGTTCGACCTGCAGGGCGTACTTCTCGCGTTCGTACTCCTCGCGGGTCATGAGCTCGTCGTAGGGGTAGTCATCGCGCCAGGTCTCCGACGCCTTGCCATCAGGAGCGATGAGGACCGGGTCCTCGCTCTCGGCCCCGGAGATCCGATAGCCCCTCTCCTTGAGGTGGTCGATGTACTCGCGAAGGCTCATGCGTTGTGGCATGGCCCCATTCTTACCGTTCCTGTCGGGCTGCTGGGTGACATACCGGCAAACACTGTGGGCCGGAGCCACACAGCCGGCGGCCCCCTCACGCCATGCGCGAGGGGGCCGCCGGGAGTCACTCAGGCGCTGGCCTCCAAGGAGTCCTCGACGTCAAGGTGGATGACGCCGTAGCTGTAAGCCTTGCGCTTGTAGACCACGCTCGGCCGGCGGGTCTCGGCGTCGACGTAGAGGAAGAAGTCGTGGCCGACCAGCTCCATCTCATCCAGCGCCTGCGCCAGGGTGAGCGGCGTCGCAGGGAAGACCTTCTCCCGGACCACCAGCGGGCCATCGCCTTGCACCTCGAGCCCGGCAATGGTCTGGGTCGGCACCTGCTCTTCGTCGGGCAACCCCTCGATCAGGTCGAGCTGGTTGAGCGCTGCGGTGGCTTCGGCCACCGAGATCGGTCGATGGTTGCCGCGACTCACCTTGCGGCGGTCGGCGGCCTTGCGCAGCTGGGTCTTGAGGCGCTCCATCGCTTGGTCGAAGGCGACCTGCTTGTCCTGGTTGCGGCCCTCGGCTCGCACCACGGGACCCTTGCTGTGGAGCGTGATCTCCACCTTGACGGCGTCGTCGGGATCCTTGGTCCGTGTCGTCGGCGACACCATGACCTCGGCGCGGATCACGCGGTCACGCAGTCGCTCGACGGCCTGCATGCGCTCGATGACCTGTTCCTGGAAATCCGCACTGAGCTTGCAATGCCGCCCGGTGACCTGAACGTCCATGGGTGTACCTCCTTGCTCTGGTCGCCGTCCCCGGCAACCGCGGGCCCCTGCCAACGTGATCAGGGACAGGAGCGGAACCGCAAAAGCCCCCATCAAAGGTGATGAGGGCTGGCGCTGTGTCGCTCCATGACGAAACATTACCGCTCCCGACGCCGACCGCAACAGGGGGCCGCGCCGGGTCGTGAGCAATCTCACAGTCGACACCTGCTTCAGCAACGCGGCTTCAGCTTCGACGCTGGGTGGCGGCCACCACCGCTGCCCCGAGCACGTGCATCCCTGCGGCCTCCACCACTCGCCGCATCTCCACCAAGGTGGCCCCTGTGGTGACCAGATCGTCAACGAGGATGGCGCCCGCTCCCGTCGGCACCGACCCGCGCAGGCGCAGACCGCCAGCCAGGTTCGCTGCCCGCTGCTGGGCATCGAGACCGGACTGATCCGCCACCAGCGACCCTTGCCGCAGCAGTTGCCTGACCTGCATGCGTACGCCGATCCGGCCCAGCTGAGCCGCCGCAGACCGGGCCAACACCGCCGTGGCATCCAGGCCCCGCTCGCGTACGGCGGCATCGGCCGACGGCGCCGGCACCAACACCACCCGGGCACCAGCAGCGTCGCCGGCCGCCGTCTCGAGCAGCAGCGCCCCCACTGATCGCGCCAGACATGCGCCCAGCCGGCGTTGCAACTGCCACGCACCCCGCTCTTTGTACTGACGCAGCAGCCGCTGCAGCACCACGTCATATTCGGCAGCGGCCCACGTGTCCGGAAAACGATCCGGACAGGGATCGGGTCGATGCCGGTTGATCCGGTGGTGCTCAAGATGAGCGCGACAGGCCTGGCACAGGCCCCAGCCGGGGTGCTCACAGCCGGGACAGGAGGCTCCCAGCAGCAGGTCGGCGGCCGCATCGATGAGTCGCACGGCTCAGCCCGGGAAGACGGCCAGCTCTACCGAGGAGGCTGACAGTGTCCAGCGGTAGTCGTCCTCATAGCGCCACAGCCGACCGTCCTGGGACACCACCACGGCCCGGATGCCCGCCGTACGCGGGGCCGCCGACAATCGCGGCGCCCCCCAGTCCTCAGACTGGGAGATCTGGCGGAACTCCTGGCTGTCCACCCCCAACAGATGCACCGTGGAGCGCAGGTCATCGCGGTCCTGACCGACCAGCAACAGCTCGGTGTCCGAGGCCCAGGCCAGATCCACCAACCGGTCCGGGTCCACGTCAGCATTGGCCAGTTCCAATGCTTGCCACTCCCCCAGGCGCAGCTCGCCCTCCCGGATCACCGGCGCCACGCCCACCCGAACCATCCCGTCCGGACCCCGCACCAGAACCGCCAGGCGTACGCCGTCGGGAGACAGGCAGAAACCGATCACGTCCCGTTCAGTCAGGGCCGGAGCCGGCACCTCGGTCGCCTCGCTGGCGCCCGGGAAGACCGACCAGAGCCGTTGCTGCCCCGCCGGGTCGGTGGCGAATGTCCAGATCTCGTCGAACCGGCTGAACTGGGGCCGTAGCACCCGATGCAGATCGACCAGCATGGGTTCGGGAGCGGCCTCGCCCGACACCGTCACCCTGGACAGCGAGCGGCGATCCGGATCAACCACCGCCATGGTGAATCCGTCATAGCTCACGCCCAGCGTGCCGATCGGAATCTCGCCCCGGCCCAGCGCACCGGCCACCGGCACCGGGTCACTGTCGGCCTGCTCCTGGCGCACCACCCGGCCGTCGATCACCGCGAAGGTCTGGGTCGCCAAACGCGCCTGCACTGGTGCGAACCGTTCCATCGACTGCAGCCCGATCAGACCTTGGGCACCCTGTTCGGGCACCGTCAGTGGTTCGGTGCCGGCGAACAGCCGGATCGCCCGCAGTTCGCCCCACGACCGCAGGCTCCACACCAGTTGCGCCGCCAACCGCGTCCGGACATCATCGGGCAACTCCTGCGCCGCCGTCGGCAGGTTGATCTGCGCGATGCCCTCGGCCACGGTAAGGGTCGACTGGCTGGCGTCGGCAGGCAGTAACGACACCAGGGCTTCGGCAAGTCCCCCACTGGGGCCCTTGAGAAGCCGGTCGAAGATCGTGAACGGTTCAGCAAGCCGACTCGGCAGATGGATCGGGCTCGCAACCAGGTTGCGCAGCCCCCGTTCGAAGAAGTAGAGCGGGATCGCCACATAGGAGCGGTCGAAGAGATACTGCGGCACCAACAGACCATCGGGCGGCGAATCGATGCGCCACTGACCGGCGGGGTCCTGCACCAGGCCGAAGTCGTGGCTGACGCGTTCGCTGGAGCGTCGGTACACGCCGGCGCTCGACACGGTCGCCACCAACGGGGCGTCCAGCACCGCTCGTCCCTGGGAGATGCTGGCCGGATAGCCGTCGCGCGGGATCCGGACCCCGATCTCCGGCTTCCACCGCTCCCCACCACCCTCGGTGAGGTAGGCCCGGGCCGTGACATAACCGGGCTCGAAGGTCGCCATCGCATGCAGGAAACCGTCGATGATCAGTGCCGGGCTGGCATCGGGTGCGGGCGGCTCGGGATTGATCTGGACGGTCGCATCCTCATTGCGGGGGGTCGGGTTGACCTGCTCGATCGGACCCTCGGTGGGCACCCGTACGCAGCCGGCGGCCGCCAGCCCGAAAACCCCCAACCCGGCGAGGAAACCGCGCCGGCTCCACGCCCCCGTCATCGTTTGGCCTCCACTGATTCGGTGAGATCCTGCGGCATCACGGGCATCGGTGACACCGTGAGGTCCGCCCCGGCGTGACGCGGCAATGTCAGCCGGAACTGGGCGCCCTGTCCCGGGCGGCCCCATGCGTTCAGCCAGCCACCGTGCAGCAGCGCATCCTCCATCGAGATCGCCAGTCCCAGCCCGTTGCCGCCCACGGTCCGGGCGCGGGACGGGTCGGCGCGCCAGAAGCGTACGAACACCTGCCGCACCTGGGAGGCCTGGAAGCCGATGCCGTGGTCGCGCACCGCGATGGCTGCGGCTTCCTCGGTCGCGACCAGGCGGATGTCGATCGGGCGCTGTTCGCCGTGCTCGATGGCGTTGGTGATGAGGTTGCGCAGGATCCGGCGTACCCGCCGCTCGTCCACCTCGGCGGTGCAACTGGCTGGCAGGTGGGTCCGCAACTCGCAGCCCTGCCGCTGGGCGAAGGCTTCCTGCGCAGCGACCTCCGCCAACACCACGGTGACCAGGTCGGTCTCCTCCAACGTCAGCACCGCCGCGCCGGCGTCGAAACGGGAGATCTCCAACAGGTCCGAGAGCAGTTCCTCGAAACGGTCCAACTCGTCATAGAGCAGTTCGGCGCACCGGGCCATCATCGGGTCGAGTTCGTCACGCCCCTCGTACATCATCTCGGCGGCCATCCGGACCGTCGTCAGCGGCGTACGCAGCTCGTGGGAGACATCGGAGACGAATCGTTGCTGCACCCGCGACAGGTCCTCCAGCTGGGTGATCTGTTTGTGCAGCTCGGAGGCCATGTTGTTCATCGAGTCGGCCAGGCTGGCCAGGTCGTCGGTGCCCTTGACCTCCATCCGGTCCTCCCAGTGCCCGCTCGCCAGGGATTCGGCGGCGCGGCGGGCCCGGCGGATCGGCGCGACGACCTGCTGGGAGATCAGAAACGCGACTCCGGTCATCGCCACGATCAGCAATGCCACCGTGGTGATGACGGCCTGCTGCATCACCCGCAGCGTGTCGACCTCCTGGCTGAGCGGGAAGATGAAATAGACCGGGAACCGGCCCACGCCGGGCGCGACCAGAACCCCACCCACCACGAGTCCGGGCTCGGCGGCTGACTGGTCGGTGTAGTCGATGCTGGTGTAGGTCATCACCATGCCGCCAGACGTCCCGACTTCCTCACGCAGTCCGGCCGGCACTGATGTCGGCGAGATCCGTCCCGAATAGATGTCGGAGACCGGCCCTTCCAGGACCACCTGGTACTGGCCGGACGCGTGTCCCTGGGCGGCGACGTCGAATGCGAGCTGGGTGAGCCGCTCGTTGACATTGGAGGTACGCAGTTCGCTGGAGCGCAACTGCCGCTGCGCATTGTCCAGCGCTGTGGTCGCCTCGGCCACGGCCGTACGCTCTTTGCCCTCCAGTACGCCCTGTCGGGCCTGCCCCACCAGGAACCAGCCGCCCAGCAGCGAGATCACGGTGGACAGCACCAGGGTGCCGCCCACCACCCGCAGCGGCAGCGAACTGCGCCACACCGTGATGGGTGCGCGCCACCACCGCCGCCAGCCTCGACTCACCAGACCTCAGTCCTGCGGCACGTCGCCGGCGCGATAGCCGACTCCTCGGACCGTGACGACGATGCTGGGATGCTCGGGGTCGCGTTCCACCTTGGACCGCAGCCGCTGCACGTGCACATTCACCAGTCGGGTGTCGGCGGCATGGCGATAACCCCACACCTGCGACAACAGCGCTTCTCGGCTGAAGACGGTGTGGGGCTTGCGGGCCAACGCCAACAGCAGCTCGAACTCCAGCGGGGTCAGGTTGACCTGCTCCTCGCCCCGCTTGACGGTGTGGGCTGCGACATTGATCGTCACGTCCCCGATGCGCAGGTCCTCCTCGCCCTGGTCGGGCTGACTGCGCCGCAACCGGGTCCGGATCCGGGCCAGCAGCTCCTTGGCCTTCGGCGGCTTGGCGATGTAGTCATCGGCGCCGGCCTCCAGACCGGTGACGATGTCGTTGGTCTCGGACCGGGCGGTCAGCATCACGATCGGCACCCCGGATTCGGCGCGGATGTCGCGACACACGTCGACGCCGTCGCGGCCCGGCAGCATCAGGTCCAGCAGCACCAGATCCGGCTTGACGCGGCGGAACGCCAACAGCGCCTGGTCACCACGGCCGCACCAGTGGGTCTCGTAACCCTCCTGACGCAACACGATCTGGAGCATCTCGGAGACTCCGGGATCATCGTCGACAACAAGAATCTGCGGTGGGCTCACCTCGGCCATGGTCCTCCGATCAGCTCCCGGCGGCGCGCTCGGCCGACCGGACCCTCATCCTAGTCCGTCGGACCGACAAACTGCCGGAGCACGGGCGCACGCGCTGGGTCGTAGGGTGGCTACCCGGACCGCCCGACGTCCGAACAGCAGATCGAATGCCAGACCTCGACGCCTGAGGAAGCCGCCCGGGCGCTGGGCCAGCACCAGGGCGAACTGATGGCGCACGTGTTGGTGACGATCGATTACCACCACGAGCCTTGGTGAGCAGGTCGCCGGACCGGCCTCCATGGCAGACTGAACGAATGCATCAGCGCAGCCGAGCCCGTCGCCTCGACGCTGCCCGTTCGGCACTGATCCCGCTGCGACCACTGACGATCGGCGAGGTCATGGATGCCTCCTTCCTGATCGTCCGCCGCAACGCCGGTCGGATGGTGCTGGCGCCGCTGGTGGTCGCGCTGTGCCTGCTCATCTACAGCATCATCAGCGCCCTGGTGATGGCCGCGGTCGCCGAGTGGAGCGACCCGCAGGCGCAACAGGTCATCGCGGTGCTCCTGGTACTCATCGGCATCGCCGTCATGATCGGGGCGCTGATGTGGCTCACCGCGATGCTGACCCGTTCCAGCCTGGTGACCGTGCTTGGCGAAGACCTGGTCCGCTCCGCGCCGCAGACTTGGCGTACGGCGCTCGCCAGCATCCTGCCGATGCTGGGACTGGGGCTGTTCACCTATCTGTTCAGCCTGGTCATCTCCTCGGTCGCCGGCGGCATCTCGATCGGCGGCATGCTGCTGGCTGCCCGCTGGGTGCCCACCGCCCAGCTGGACCTGGCGCTGATCGGCGTGGCCCTGGTGGCCTCGCTCGTCGGGCTGTGGGGGTACGCCATGATCTCGCTGATGGTCCCCACCTACATCGCCGAGAACCGTCGCGCCCCCCAATGGCCCGGCAAGCCGCACCACCCCACCACGGTCGTCACCGCCGCCACCCGATCGATCGCGCTGGTGGGCTGGCGCAACTCGTGGCGACTGGTGGCCGCGATCCTGTCGGCAGCGATCCTGCTGAGCGTGGTCGCCTCGCTGCTCCAGGTCGGCATCAGTTCCCTGATCGAGCTCTACATCATCAGCATCGTGGGCTACGGGGCGGTCTTCAATCCCTTCTTCGGGACCGGCGTGGCGGTGGCGTACGCCATCGTGCTCGTGCTGTCGATGACCCTGTTCGCCGGCTACCTCGCCGCCGTCCAGACCATCGCCTACCTTGATCTGCGGATGCGTCGGGAAGGCATCGACCTGGCCATCCGCTTCCCGCTGCTGGCGCCGCCCCAGCCCGATGGCCTGACCCGACGACGCCCCGATCAGGAGGACGACCTGTGACCCCGGTTCCGCTCGAGATCCCGGTCGAGCTGTCCCGCGAGGAAGCCCAGCAGTTGGCTCAGGCCGAGCTGCAGAAGGGCAAGTACACCGACCCGTGGGCGTGGTTCACCGACCTGATCCGGTGGCTGGACCGGATGCTCAACGACCTGTTGTCCTTCACCGACCCGACCCGGCTCGAGCAGTCCTCCGGCAGTGTGGTGGCGTGGATCGTCATCGGCGTGCTGCTGGTCGGCGTGATCATTCTGGTGTGGCGCGTGGGCATCCCGCGGCTCACCGCCTCCCGCGACAAGGTCGTCGAGACCGAAGCGCATCTCTCGCCGGTGGACTACCGGAGCCGGGCCGAGGACGCCGCCAGCAAGGGCGACTGGATCGGGGCGGTCACCGAACGGTTCCGGGCGATGGTGCGTGACCTGGAGGACCGGACCCTGCTGCAGCGGCGGATCGGGCGCACGGCGACCGAGGTGGCCACCCTGGCCGGTCGGGCAGTCCCCAGTCAGGCGGCCAACCTCAGCGCCACCGCAACCTTCTTCAATGACGTCCTCTACGGGGATCATCCCGCCGATCGTGACGCCTGGTTGTGGTTCGACGGCCTGTGTCAGCAGGTCGAGACCGGGCTCAGCGGCGCCGACCTGCTCGGCGTCCCCACCGAAGCCGAGGGCGTACGCCCATGACTGAGACCGTCACCCCAGACCAGTCCGTACGCGAGGAGGACCGGCCCGTCACCGTGCCATGGTGGCGGCGGCGTTGGGTACGCCGGCTGGCCGGCGCACTGGTGCTGCTGTTGATCATCGGCTTCGGCATGGTGTGGCTGTCGAGCAGCGCCGAGCGGAGCGCCACGCTGGGGCCTGACAGCACCGAACCCGACGGTGCCGCCGCCCTCGCTGCCCTGCTGCGGGAGCAGGGGCAACAGATTGTCGTCGTCGAGGACGCCGAAGCGTTGGCGCCGGACCTGCGCGGCAGCACCGTGCTGCTGACCAAGCGACCCAACGCGCTGCTGCAGGAACGCCTGGTCGCCGCCACACCGGAGCGCATCGTGATGCTGAGTCCGCCCGTGGACGGACCGCTGAGCCTTCCCTTCCGTCTCAGCGCACCCACCGATCCACACGTGCTGTACCCCGACTGCAGCGACCCGCTTGCCGCCAACGCCGGTTCCATGCGCACCGGTGAAGCCGAGGGCCAGACCTTCCGCGCAAACGGAGCCGCCCCGCCCGGCACTGTCCTGTGCTACCCGGACGGTGACTCGTACGCCATGGTGCGCGTCCCGGTCGGCGACATCGACGTGGTGATGCTGGCTGGCGGTCTGGACAACGCCAGCCTTGCCGAGGAGGGCAATGCGGCGCTGTGGATGACGGCGCTGGGCGGCACCGATGACCTGCACTGGGTGATGACCAACGGTCGCGATCTGGCCATCGCCGACGGCCCCGGCGGCTCCTCCCGCGATGAGGACGGACCGACCCTGCTGCCCGGTTGGTGGCCCCATGCCCTTGCCTTGGGCCTGGTGTCGCTGATCGCCTTTGCTGCCTCACGCCCCGGCCGGTTCGGCCCGATCCTGGTCGAACCGCTGCCCGCAGTGGTGCCGGCCTCGGAGACCGTCGAGGGCCACGGCCGGCTCTATCACCGGATCCGCGCCCGGGACCGCGCTGCCCAGTTGCTCCGCGGCGCCGCCCGGCAACGCCTGGGCAAACGACTTGGCGTCGAGGACCCCGATGCCCTGGTCGCGGGCCTGATGTCGCGCACCGGCCGCGACCGGAGCTGGATCCAGCAGACCCTGCTGGGCGGCCCACCGACGACCGATGACGAACTGGTGCAGTTGCGCCACGATCTGGCCACCCTCGAGAAGGAAGCAGAACGACAGTGACCGACCCGCACGAGCAGCACCCGGCACCAGGACAGCCCCCGTCCGGGCACCAGCCGGCAACCGGCCAGCCCGACTACGGCCAGCCCAATGTCGGCCAGCCCAGCTTCGGCAAGGGCACTTTCGACCAGGGCAGGCCGCCCGCCTACGACCGGTCGCCCCAGCCGTCCCCCGAGCTCGGCACCGCCGTCCCCGCCCCGCCCGGCGATGCCCGGGGCCCTCGGGCCTCCTTGAACGCCTTGCGGCACGAGGTCGGCAAGGTGGTGGTCGGTCAGGAATCAGCCGTCACCGCGATCGTGCTGTGTCTGATTGCGCGCGGCCACATCCTGCTGGAGGGGGTCCCGGGCACGGCGAAGACGCTGATGGTGCGGGCCTTCGCCCGGGCGCTGTCGGTGGAGACCAAGCGGGTCCAGTTCACCCCTGACCTGATGCCCGGTGACATCACCGGCTCCCAGATCTATGACTCCCGCACTGGTGACTTCGCCTTCCGAGAGGGTCCGGTCTTCACCAATCTGCTGCTGGCCGACGAGATCAACCGCACCCCACCCAAGACCCAGGCCGCGCTGCTGGAATCCATGGAGGAACGGACCGTCACGGTGGAGGGCGAATCGCTGCCGTTGCCGGACCCGTTCATCGTCGCCGCCACCCAGAATCCTGTCGAGTTCGAGGGCACCTATCCCCTGCCGGAGGCCCAGCTGGACCGGTTCCTGATGAAGGTACGCATCGACCTGCCGGCCCGTGACGCCGAGATCGAGGTGCTGAATCGGCACGCCCACGGTTTCGACCCGCGCGACCTCAGCACCGCGGGGGTCACCGAGGTCGCGACCCCGGCCGACCTGAGCGCCGCGCGCACCGAAGCGGCCCGGGTACGCGTCACTCCGGCGGTGTTGGGGTACATCGTCGATGTGGTCCGCGCCACCCGGGAGTCCCCCTCGCTGCAGTTGGGCGTGTCGCCGCGTGGTGCCACTGCACTGCTGGCGACCACCCGGGCGTGGGCCTGGTTGCAGGGCCGCGACTATGTCGGTCCTGACGACGTGAAAGCGCTCGCCTTCCCGGTGCTGCGACACCGGGTGGCGTTGCGTCCCGAGGCAGAGCTCGACGGTGCCACGGCCGACTCCGTGCTGGAGTCGGTGCTCGCGACTGTCCCGGTGCCGCGGTGACGGCATGCTGTTGACCCGGTTGGGGGCCGTCCTCACGCTGGTGCCCATCCTGCTGACCGTGGTCTCGGGCCAGGCCGTGGTCGGCTGGGCGGTGGCCGGGTTGTGGCTGCTGGCGGTGCTGGTCGACGTCGCCCTCGCCCCGAGCCCGAAGCGCATCGTCGCGGAACGCGGCGGCGAGGATCGGGTGCGGCTCGGCGATCGAACCCAGACCACCCTCACACTCAGCAACTTCGGCTCCCGCACCGCGCGGTTGCGGGTGCGTGATGCCTGGCTGCCTTCGGCCGGCGCCAGCCAGAACGTCTTCACCGTCACGATTCCTGGTCGACAACGCCGCAGCCACACCACCACGGTGCACCCCACCCGACGAGGCGACCGCCATGCCGGCCCCGTCGTGGTGCGGCATCTGGGCCCGCTGCGCCTGGCCGGGCGGGAACGCAAGCTCGATGCGCCGTGGACCGTACGCGCGCTGCCTCCTTTTGAAGCCCGCAAGCACCTGCCGAGCCGGATCAAGCAGCTGCGCGAGTTGGATGGTCGCTCACGCGTGCTGCACCGCGGTGAGGGCACTGAATTCGACAGTCTGCGGGAGTACGTTCCCGGCGACGACGTCCGCGCCATTGATTGGCGCGGCACCGCCCGGTCCACCACGGTCGTGGTCAAGACCTGGCGTCCCGAGCGGGACCGGCACGTTCTGGTGGTGCTGGACTCCGGGCGTACGGGGGCAGCTCGGGTCGGGGACCAACCGCGGCTGGATCACGCCATGGACGCTGCCCTGTTGCTCACGGCGTTGGCCTCGCGCGCCGGCGACCGGGTGGATCTGTTGATCGGTGATCGCGACGTACGCGCCAGTGAACTGCGACATCCGGCCAGCGTGGTGCTGAACCGGTTCGTGGAGGCCATGGCACCAGTTGATGCGGTGCTGGCCGAGGCCGACCACCGGATGCTGGTGTCGGAGATCATGGCGAGGGTGTCGCCGCGGTCGCTGGTGGTGTTCTTCACTGCCCTCGATCCGGCCGTGATCGAGGAGGGCCTACTGCCGGTCGTCGGACCGCTGCTGCGACGGCACCGGGTGGTCATCGCCTCAGTGACCGATCCCCGAGTTGTCGAACTGCGCAAGGGAGACGAGGACAGCTCCCAGGCGTACGCCGCAGCAGCCGCCGAATACGACCTGGCCCGCTCCCGCGACACCTCCGTGCTGCTGCAGCGCGCGGGGATCACCGTGGTGTCAGCCGACCCCGAGGAGTTCGCGCCCGCCGTGGCCGACCACTACCTCGCACTCAAGCGCCAAGGACTGCTCTGAGGCAGGCCCAGAAACACTCCGTGCCCGCACCCACGAGGGTACGGGCACGGCCAGTGGTGGATCACTTCTTCTTGGCGTCACCTGCCATGCCGTCGGAGTCCTGCGGACCCGGGCCCCCGGCGTTGGGGTTGGCCATGTTCGCGGCACTCGAGGCCTGGTTGCTGGCCTGCTGCTCCGGGTTGACATTGGGGTTGGCCGAGATCGGCCAGTTCCCCTCGGTGTAGAAGGAGCTGGTGTTGTTCTCGAAGCCCGTGGCGATCTGGTTGTTGCCCGGTCGCCAGGAGCCGTCACCCTGATAGAGCTTCTCCATCGCCGAGACCAACGGCCCGAAGTTGGTGGCGCCCCACGAAATGGCCTTGCCCCAGGTGGAGGGATTGGTCGCGACGAAGGCGGTACAACCCATCTGGTTGTAATGATTCACGTACTGCTGCACCAGGCCGTGGAGGTTGCTGAAGATCGACTCGTGCAAGGTGGAAGCGTTCTGCATGCCCTGCTTGAGGCCGGTCATGATCGTCTTGGCATCCATGACGGCCTGAGCCTGGACGGGCAACTGGCCATAGAAGGCCTCGGCGGAGGCGCTGGACCAGCCACCGTCCTTGGCCTTGCTCTGCTGGACCTTGGCATCCAGATCGGCGACCTCCTTGAGGAGGTCGTCCCAGCCGTCGCTGTGTGACTGCATGGCCTCGGT
The DNA here is from genome assembly GCF_002250565.1 of Parenemella sanctibonifatiensis. Classification (GTDB taxonomy): domain Bacteria; phylum Actinomycetota; class Actinomycetes; order Propionibacteriales; family Propionibacteriaceae; genus Parenemella; species Parenemella sanctibonifatiensis. The sequence continues at coordinate 100,954 of NZ_NMVJ01000006.1, read as the reverse complement.
CTGTGACTTGTGATCGTTGAAGGCCTGCCACTGTCCGAACACCGTGGAGCCGTAGCCGCGACCGCCCGGGTCGCCCAGCTTCGCCAGCGCGGTGGTGCGGCGGGTCGTCAGCGTCGTCTTCGCGCTGTCGACGTCGTACCCCGCCGCCTCGATGGCCGCCCGGTTGGTCTCCAGCGCGGTGATCTCGGCCTGCGTCGTGGCTTCGTACGCCGACCACGACGACAGCAGCGACTCGATCTCTCCGGCAATCTTCCTGCTCATCAAACAGTCCTTTGCTTTGTCGTCGCGCCTCAGGCGCCGGTGTCCTGGCTGCCAGCGAGGTCAGTGTTGTTCTGTTCGGTAGTGGTGTACGCCTGCGCTGCCTTCTCCAACGAGGTCGCCATCTCCTTGAACTGGTCAACGCCCTCCACGCCGCGCTGGTCGAGGAAGTCGGTCAGGCCGGTGTAGGAGCTACCCAACTCCAGCAGCCCGAACACCTCGCCTTCGGTGTCGGTCATGTAGTGGGAGTGGTCGGGCACCTTCTTGAGGATCTTCTGGAGATCCTTCCAGTGCTCGGCGTCGGCCATCAGGTCGTCGGGGTTGAGGTTGTCGTGGCCACCGCCACCGCCACCGCCACCGGTGCCGACACCGCCACCACCGCCGGTGCCGCCGCCACCGCCACCGATGCCGCCGCCACCGCCACCGATGCCGCCGCCACCGCCACCGATGCCGCCGCCACCGCCACCGGGGGTGCCGACACCGCCACCACCGCCGATGCCACCACCACCGGGCAGGTCGCCGATGCCGCCACCACCACCAGGGAACTCGGGGTAGTCGCCGGGATCGATCCCGGGTCCGTCACCAGGCCCGCCGGGGCCGGGGTACCCAGGGCCGCCGGGGTTGCCGCCGGGACCGCCGGGGTTGCTGCCACCGCCGCCGCCACCACCAGGGAACTCGGGGTAGTCGCCGGGATCGATCCCGGGTCCGTCACCAGGCCCGCCGGGGCCGGGGTACCCAGGGCCGCCGGGGTTACCGCCGGGACCGCCGGGGTTGCTGCCACCGCCGCCGCCCGGGAACTCGGGGTAGTCGTCCATGCCGGGGCCGTCACCGCCACCGCCGGGGAACGGATCCTCGATCTTCGGCCGGTCACCGCCGCCGAAGTCCGGGCCCTCGTAATCGGGATGATTCGGGTCATACCTCGGGTCGTAGTCCGGATGGTTGGGGTCGCTACGCGGGTCACTACCGGCGGCGAACGTACCACCGCCACCGGCCCCAATCGGACCACCGCCGAGACCGCCGACGCCACCGGCGCCGAGGCCACCAGCACCGCCACCGATACCACCAGCACCGCCGCCGATGCCGCCAGCGCCCGGGCCCGCACCAATACCGCCGCCCGCGCCGGGACCGCCCATGCCAGCGCCGCCGCCAACACCGATCGGACGTCCGCCCAGACCTGCCGCACCGGTGCCGCCCATGCCACCGCCGCCCAAACCGGCCGAGCCCATGCCACCAGCACCTGCTCCGGCGCCGCCGGCGCGGCCCATGCCGCCACCGCCCATGCCCATCATGGGCGGCATCATCATGCCGCCACCGCGACCACCCGAGCTGCTGCCACCACCCTCATGGGGGTTCACCAGCACCTCATACATCTCGAGGTCTTCGAGAGCATCGTCACGGTGGTCGATGCCCTCGTAGCCGGACAGCGCTGCGCGCTTCGGCTCGCGAATCGGTCCCTGGTTCATGTTCTCCACTACCTCGCTCAGAGTCGCTTCATCAGTTGCAGGATTTGATGCTGGACCGCCGCTGCCTCCCAGGACAGCTTCGTGTAGGCACCTGGCTCAACGGTCGGCGGCTGGTGTCGCGCGTACGCCTGTCGGTGCGCTGCCATGATCGCTTCGCACAACTCCTCTGTCCGAACCTTTTCCAGCCACGTGGAGCTGCACTCGATCTCCTCGGTGTTGCCCTGCGGATCGAGCCTCACCTTCACGTGCCCACCAGCATTCTGCCCGGTGGCCGGTTCACCCACGATCCGATCGGGCTCGATCTCGGAGGGATTGAGCTGGTTCAGCCGCTCCATCTCGTCCCGATTCTTGTTCAAGCGCTCCTGAAGTCGTCCCAGACTCTCTCGATTGAGCATGATCCCGGGCGCCAGATCCTCGAACTCCGGCAGTCCCTCCGCCGTAGCGGGCCCAGCCGGGACGGAGGTCTGGTGGAAGCGCATCAGCCGCAGGAAGGTCTTGGGAAACTTGCTCGCCGAGCCCAATCGCTTGCGCCACCGATTCCGCACGAAGACCTCAGTCAGGCGACCCTCCTGCAGCACGATCCGAATCGCTCCACTCTCGTCCCACAGCCCCTCGTCGGCCTCGTCCTCCTCGGGCTCACCGAAGACCGGCGCAAACGGATCATCCTCGTCCTCATCAGGGTCGGGATCGACCTCGCCGACCTCGCCGACCTCGTCGGCCACGATCGCGGTCGGGTCGTCGACATCGGGCTCCGAATCGTCCCCCTCAGCGGTGGACTCGGCGGGTTCGTCGTAGCCGGCCGTTGACATCGGGTCCAGATCGTCAGACACCTGCTCCTCGCGTCCCATCATCGAACCGAACACCTCCGTGGCTGTGTCGGGGTCAGTGCACCACTCGCGATCACGCGCACGATCTTGCCACGCACGTGGGTCAGTTCTGGTCGGGGTCCTCGGTCCAGGTCGCCATCATCGCCAACACGTTGCGCTGTCGGCGCAACACTGCTCGCCACAGGCCGTCGGGGTCGTCGGTGAAGGGGTCCTGGCTGGTTCCGGACACCACCGCCCACTTGTCGGCGGCCAGCTCATCCTCCAACTGGCCAGCACCCCAACCGGCGTACCCTGCGAAGACCCGCAGCCGCCCGAAAGCACCATCGACCAACTCGACCGGCGTGTCGAGGTGAAGTAGTCCCATCTCACCGTAGACGCGCCGCCACCCCGGCGGTTCGTCCTCACCCGTCAGGCGCGCCAAGCAGATCGCGCCGGTGGTGGAGACCGGGCCGCCGTCGAACATGAACCCCGGCGGGCCGACCGTCGCTGCCCAATCCGGCAGCACCGTCTGCAGCGGGAGCGCCGAGATCCGATTGATGACCACGCCCAGGCTGCCGCTGTCATCGTGGTCGAGCATCAGCACCACGCTGCGCTTGAAGTACCCGCTGCTGAGCTCGGTCGTGGCCACCAACAGCCGACCGGGCAGGACAGGAGTGCTGCTCAACACGCCCCCATCGTGTCACGGCCTCGCTCAGACCTGGCCAAGGTGGCCCGGGCGGCAGCACCCGGCGCGTCGTCCGCCGCCCCCGTGCTCGGCTCCGAACGCAACAGCGGCCCGGATCCGATGATCCGGGCCGCTGCTCTACACAGGGGTGGAGGTGGCGGGATTCGAACCCGCGTCCTCGAAGGGTGAACCAGGACTTCTCCGGGTGCAGCCGATTACGTCGTTTTACTCGGTCCCTGCACTCCTATCGGCAGGTTGCAGACGGACCCAGTTCCCCTCAAGTCCCACTGACCGCCGGGAACAGGCAATCAGCAGCGAGCCTCCTTGATGAGGCCAGGGTCCGGGACGGAGGCTCGCCCGGTCTGACCCTTCGGTTACTGCTCAGGCAGCAAGAGCGAAGTCAGTGCGCTTTGCATCGGCACTTATTGGTTTCCAAGGAGCATCACGAGTTGACCTTGGATCCTCGACCCGCTTCCCCTGGAACTACCGCCCCAAGTCGAAACCAGTCACCCCCTGTTGAGTTGTCACCGAGACCTGAGCCGCGGCAAGGGACCAGTGTAGCGCAGACCCCAGCCGGTCATCGAGCGATATATCCCGGGCGGCCGGGCTTGGGCTCCTTGATGAGCTCCCAGCCGGTCAGCCGCTTGAGGGGATTGACCCACTCCTCGCCCTGTCCGGCCCGTACCCCGCCCACGATCGTGGTGATCGCCCACGCCAAGCCCGCCACTCCCAGCACGAAGGGCAGGTCGAGGACGGCAGCCATCATGGTCAGGCCCATCATGATGAAGGTCGCGGTGATCTGGAAGTTGAGCGCTTCCCGTGCTCCCCGGCGTACTCGCGACCCGACCGGGCTGAGCAAATAGACCAAGCCGGGACCGGCCAGCCAGGTGAACAGCGCCGACCAGTGCGTCAGGGCCAGCGCCAGGCTCCCCAGCGAGGACTGCCGCTCCTGGCTGATGAAGGGCTGATGGACCGGGTGGGCACCCGTCATCCGCGCCAGCCCACTGCGCGGACCGATCAGATCCGCGGTCAGCGGAGTGAGGTCGTCGACGTACGTGGCCGCCAGTGCCGCCGTGACGCGCTCGTCCAGTTCCGGTTCGGTGAGTTGACCGGCGGCGTACGCATCGCCGAGGAAGGCGACGGTGCGCTCCCGCTGGGCGTGGTCGGCGCGAAGCCGGCGAGGCCGGGCGAGGTCGTGAAGGTTGCGGAGGTCCTGCAGGCCGCGCAGGGAGTCCACGGAAAGTCCGGAGGTGGCAGAAGGCCGGCGGGTTTCGGGTCTGGTGGCGCTCATGACTCAAGGATGCTGCACATTCGTCCCCACCTCATCAGGGACGCCCCTGATCCGGTCCCGATTCGGACCACATTCGAGTGGTCGATCTCACTACTCCGACCCTCAGTTTCTCCGACCGGACAAGCGACAATGGAAGCGTGGAAGAGCAAACCCGGACCTCTGAGATCACTCCCGCCGATGGCTCCGACACCGAACGGCACGCCGTCCTCACGCCGGCTGCCGAGGTGGCCGCCGACCTGGGCGTCAACCCCGACACCGGCTTGTCCCAGCACGAAGCCCGGCGTCGGCTGGCGGCCCACGGCCCGAACGAACTGGTCGGCACTGCCGCGGCCCCGGCCTGGCTCCGCTTCTTGGCACAGTTCAAGGACCCGCTGGTCTTCCTGCTGCTCATCGCCATCGCGATCTCCCTGATCGCCTGGATCATCGAAGGTGCCCACGGCGTACCCATCGATGCCGTCGTCATTGGCGCCATCGTCGTCCTCAACGCAATCGTTGGCTACATCCAGGAGAACCGGGCCGCGGACGCGGTAGCCGCGCTGCAGAACATGGCCGCCGCGACCGCAACGGTGCTCCGCGACGGCAGCCGGACCACGATTCCCGCTACCGACGTCGTCGTCGGCGACATCCTCATCCTCGGTGAGGGCGATGCGGTGGCCGCCGACGCCCGACTGGGCCACGCGGAAGGGCTGCGCGTACAAGAGTCCGCACTCACCGGCGAGGCTGAGTCGGTCGACAAGGACAACCGGACGTTGTCCGAGCTCAGCGGCATCGGCGACCGCACCAACATGGTCTTCAAGGGCACTGCGGTCTCTCAGGGCACCGGTCGCGCCATCGTGGTCGCGACCGGAATGGACACCGAGATGGGCGCCATCGCGACCATGCTCGACAGCACGGTCTCTGAGCCGTCCCCGCTGGAGAAGGAGATCTCCTCGGTCTCCAAGATGCTCGGCATTCTGGTCATCGGCATCGCTGTGGTGACGATGCTGGTGCTCTTCGTCGTCAACAACGTCAGCACCGTGGCAGAAGCTGTCGAGGTGCTGCTGCTCGGCGTCTCCCTGGCGGTGGCCGCGGTCCCGGAGGGGTTGCCGGCGATTCTCACCGTGGTGCTGGCGATCGGCGTGCAGAAGCTCGCCGAACACCGGGCTGTGGTGACCGAACTCCACTCGGTCGAGACGCTGGGCTCCGCCTCCGTGATCTGCTCGGACAAGACCGGCACCCTGACTCGCAACGAGATGACCATCCAGAGGATCGTCACCAGCAGCGGCTCGGTAAGCGTGGCTGGCATCGGGTACGCCCCCGAGGGCGAGGTCCTCGATGAAGCCACCGGACAGGCGCCCACCGGCGCGTTGTACTTCGAATCCCGTCGGTTGCTGGTGGAGGCCTCGCTGGCCAACGACGCCGACCTGCAGCAGGCCGACGACGGCAGTTGGCAGATCATTGGCGACCCGACTGAGGCCTCCTTCCTGGTCGCGCTGCGCAAACTCGAGGGCGCCGCGGACCGGGCAGCCGACTTCGAACGCCGCAACAGTGTCCCTTTCAACTCCGACCGCAAGATGATGTCGGTGCTGCAGGCTGACCGGGCCGCCGACGGCAACCTCAAGGTGATGGCCAAGGGCGCGCCGGACGTGCTGCTGGGACGCTGCGTCAAGATCCAGGTCGGCGAAAAGGTCATGGACCTGGACGACCGGCGTCGCGCCGAGGTGCTGCAGACGGTCGAGGATCTGAGTGGCCAGGCGTACCGCACGATGGGCGTGGCCTGGCGCGAGATCACCCCGCAGGATGCCGATCCCTTCGACGAGGAGGACGAGTCCGATCTGGTCTACGTCGGCACCGTCGGCATCATCGATCCGCCGCGGGACGAAGCTGCCTCCGCCGTTGCGGAGGCGCACCGGGCGGGCGTACGCACCATCATGATCACCGGCGACCATCCCACCACCGCGTCCCGGATCGCCGCAGACCTGGGCATCACCGACGGCGTCCATCCAGCCGTCACCGGAGCCGCGTTGCAGGCCATGGACGAGGCCTCGCTGATCGAGACCGTGAAGGACAACTCGGTCTATGCCCGCGTGGCGCCGGAACACAAGCTGCGGATCGTCAACGCCTTGCAGCATGACGGCAGTGTGGTCGCGATGACCGGCGACGGCGTCAACGACGCCCCCGCCCTGAAGACCGCCGACATCGGCGTGGCGATGGGCATCACCGGCACCGAGGTCACCAAGCAGGCCGCCCGGATGATCCTGGGCGATGACAACTTCGCCACCATCGTGACGGCGATCCGGCAGGGCCGCTCGATCTTCGCGAACATCAAGAAGTTTCTGCGCTACCTGCTCAGCTCGAATGTCGGTGAGGTCATCACCGTCTTCTTCGGTGTCCTGCTCGCCGGCGTGATCGGACTGAGTCAGGCCAGTCCCGGCGCCGAGATGGTGATCCCGCTGCTCGCCACCCAGATCCTGTGGATCAACCTGGTCACCGACACCGGGCCGGCGCTCGCGATGGGCGTGGATCCGGAAGTGGATGACCCGATGGCGCTGCCGCCGCGCGACCAGTCCGAACGGATCATCGATCGCCAGATGTGGAGCGGCATCGTGCTGATCGGTCTGGTAATGGGTGCCATCACGTTGGCCACCATGGACATCTTCCTGCCCGGAGGGCTGATCCCCGGCGGCACCGACGACCTGGAAACGGCCCGGACTGCCGCCTTCACCACCTTGGTCTTCGCGCAGCTCTTCAACGCGCTCAACTCGCGATCGGAGACCACCTCCGCCTTCCACCGGCTCTTCTCCAACAGATGGCTGTGGGGCTCCGTGGCATTGGCGGTGGTGTTGCAGGTCGCCGTGGTCGAGGTGCCCTTCCTCCAGACCGCATTCGGCACCACCTCGTTGGACCTGGCGCACTGGGCCATCGCCGTGGGGATGTCCTCGCTGGTGCTGTGGGTCGACGAGATCCGCAAGGTCGTCCTGCGGCGGAGGGTCGGCTCGGTCGCGGCATGAGCCCGGTCAGGCCCTGAGTGCGGGTATGCCGCTGCAGCGGCCGGCGTTTCAGCCGCCGCGCTTGTTGCGGGCGGCCAACGCCCGAGCAGCTTCCCGGTTGTCGTCGCGCTCGCGGATAGTCTGACGCTTGTCCCACTCGCGCTTACCGGTGGCCACGGCCACCTCGCACTTGGCGTACCCATTGTTGAAATAGATCGCCAACGGAATCAGCGTGCGGCCCTTGGCGTCGAGTTCCTTGGTCAACTTGTCGATCTCGCGACGGTGCAGCAGAAGCTTGCGGGTGCGGCGGGCCGTGTGGTTGGACCAGGTGCCGTGGCTGTACTCAGGGATGTGGGCGCTGCGCAGCCAGATCTCACCGTCGTCGACGGTGGCGAAGGCATCGGCCAAGGACGCGCGTCCTTCCCGCAACGACTTCACCTCGGTGCCGGTCAGCACCATGCCCGCCTCCACCGTCTGGTGGATGTGGTAGTCGTGGCGGGCCTTCTTGTTCTGCGCAACCAGCTTGCGCCCCTGCTCCTTGGCCATTGGGACAGTTTCTCACACCGCTGCGACAGCGTCTCGTCATTTGTCTGGCGGGTGTCAGCATCCCCGCCCAGTCCCATTGGTCGCCGGACAAGCACCGAACAAGAAAGAGGGCGACGAAGACCCTTCCCCGTGGTCTTCGTCGCCCTCTCTCAGCTCGGGTGGTCCCGGGCGGGCAGGCCGGCGTCCCTCGTACTCATGGGACGCAGGCCGGGTGTCACAGGATCGTCATCGGATCCGTGAGGTTGCCGTTCACCCAGGTGGTGAAGTGGAGGTGGCATCCGGTCGACCAGCCGGTGGTGCCGACGTAGCCGATGGTCTGGCCCTTCCGGACCCGGTCGCCCTTGCCCACGGTGTAGCGGGTGGCGTGGTTGTAAGCGGCGGTGACGTTCTTGCCGTCAATGCGCCCGAAGTCCACGATCATCCGGTTGCCGTACGCGTTGTTCCAGACCTTGCTGGTCACCACGCCGTCGGCGATGGCGATCAGCGGAGTGCCACAGGAGGCACCGAAGTCGGTGCCGTCATGCATCCGCCGGGTCTTGAGGATCGGGTGGACGCGGTAGCCGAACTTCGAGGTGATCCGGACATTGCTGACCGGGTTCACGATCGAGGAGGACGGCGCGGCAGCGTTCGACTGACGGGGAGCGCTGGGCTGTTCCTTCGGCTTGGCCGAAGCGCGCCGGTCAGCGGCGGCCCGATCCTCGGCAGCGCGACGGTCCGCAGCCTCACGCTCGGCGCGTTCCTGGGCGGCACGCTCGCGAGCCAGACGCTCCTCCTCCGCCTTGCGGGCGGCCTCGGCGCGCTCACGCTCGATCCGCTCCTGGATCTGCTTCTCGACCTCTGCCTGCTCACGCAGCAGCTCCTCGCGGCGGGCCTGTTCCTTCTCGACCTCGGCACGGGCATCGGCCTCGGCCTGCTCGTTGGCGGCCACAGCCTGCGACAGGGCGGTCTCCTCGGCGGCGGCCTGCTCGGCGAGCTGCTGCTTGTCGGTCAGCACCTTCGCGGCCTCGGCACGCTTGGCGGCTTCCTCCCGCTCAGCAGTTGCTCGGGCAGCCCGGGCCTGGTCCAGCTCGGCCTGCAACCGCTCCAGACGCTCGAATTCGGCGTCAGTCACGCGCAGGGCCTGGTTGGTCCACTGGTTGCGCTTGGCCAGATCGGAGGTCTTGAGGTTGTCGACCCACAGCGCCATGCCGACCAGTTCAGAATTCTGCTGGTAGCTGGCGCGGACGTTCTCGCCGACGATGCGACGCTGGGTCTCGACCTTGACCTGATTGACGTTCACGACCCAGATCGCACGACGCAGTTCGATCTCGGCGGCCTGCAGGTCGGCGGCGGCCTGCCGGTCGGCTTCCTCGGCGGCAGCCAACTCGGCGCGGGTCTGCGCGAGCTTCTCCTGGGCGGCGGCCAGCTCCTGCCGGCTGCTGTCGAGCACCTGCGTAGCGTGCTCCAACTCCGCGTTGTGCTCGTGGAGGTGCTCTTCGTTCTGCTCGATCTGCTCGTTGACCCGGTTGCGCTGGTCATCCAGCGGGTCGGCGTACGCGATCGGTGCCACCACGGCGAAAGCCAGGAAGGCTCCAGCGATGCTCGTGACCACCTTCTTGCTGATGCGTCGGATGTTCGCGAACTGCTGGACGTGCTCACTGTTGCTCGGGACGTCACAGGCGACGTAGGGAAGGTCCCGGTTCACAGCTACCCCCTTCGGGTTTCGGTGATGTTCACCCTCGAGGGTCAGACCCTGAGGTATTGCCGTGTGGCAATCACAGTTGGGATTATCGCCAGAACAATGCCGACGACCGCAACCCCCACCATGGCCAAACCGGCCTCAGCCCACCCAATCCAAGGTAAAGCCTGAAGTGAGACTTGAGCCTGCTCGATGATGCCGAAGTGCAGGATGCCGGCCAGCGTGGCGCAGGCCAGCACCGCTCCGATCAGCGCTGCGACCAGCGATTCGAGCAGGAACGGCAACATGATGGAGAAGTTGCTCGCGCCCACCAGTCGCATGATGCCGAGCTCGCGTCGGCGCGAGAACGCAGCAATCCGGATGGTGTTGGCGATCTGCAGGGCAGCGGCCAGCAACAGCAGGCCGCTGGCCACCCAAGTGCCGACCTGGACGACGTTGAGGGCGTTGAAGAACGGGTCCAGATATTCGCGCATGTCCTGGACGGCCTGGACCCCGCGGGTGCTCTGCATCTGCGAGACGACGCCCTCGTACTGCTGCGGGTCCTTCAGCTTGATCCGGTAGGATTCCTGCATCTGGTCCACGGTCACGGAATCGACCACCGGGTTGCCCTCGAAGGCTTCCTGGAACTCGGCGTACGCCTGCTCCTTGGACTCGAAGAAGACCTCTTCGACTTCGGGGTTGGCGCGCAGAGCGGCCTCGATCTCCTGCTTCTGGGCGTCGGTGACGTCCTGGCTCAGACCATCGGCGCCCGGATCACAGTTCTGACCGCCGGCGTAGGTCGAGCACAGGAAGACCGAGATCTCGATGCGGTCATACCAATTGCCCTTCATCAGCTCGACCTGCTGGCTGGCCATCAGGCCGGCGCCGAACAGGGCCAACGACACCCACATGGTGACGATGACGGCGATGGTCATGCTGACATTGCGCCGCAGACCCGACCAGGTCTCGGAGAAGGTGTGGCGCATCAGAGGGTCCTCCCAAGGAAGCGTGGGTGGGCGGAAAGTCGACGGGGGTCAGTGCTGGCCATAGACACCTCGCGCCTGGTCACGCACCAGCTGGCCGTCGTCGAGCTCGATGACGCGCTTGCGCATCTGGTTGACGATGCCGGAGTCGTGGGTGGCCATCACCACGGTGGTGTCGGAACGGTTGATCCGGTCCAACAGCTTCATGATCCCCACCGAGGTGTTGGGGTCCAGGTTGCCGGTCGGCTCGTCGGCGATGAGGATCTTGGGCCGGTTCACGAAGGCACGCGCGATTGCGACGCGCTGCTGCTCACCGCCGGACAGCTCCTCCGGGAGCCGGTTCTCCTTGCCGGCCAAACCGACCAGCTCCAAGGTTTCGGGCACCAGCGCACGGATCTGGGCCTTGGACTTGCCGATCACCTGCAGCGCAAAGGCGACGTTCTCGTGCACGGTCTTGCCGGGCAACAGCCGGAAGTCCTGGAAGACGGTGCCGATCTGGCGGCGCAGCTTGGGGATCTTCCACCCCGGCAACCGGCCCAGGTCCGAGCCTGCCACCATCACCTGGCCACTGGTGGCGCGGTATTCGCGCAGCACCAGTCGCAGGAAAGTTGACTTGCCTGACCCGGACGAGCCGACGAGGAAGACGAACTCGCCCTTGTCGATCTCCACGGTCACGTTGCGCAGGGCAGCGCGCTGCTGCCCTGCGTACGTCTTGGTGACGTCCTCGAATCGAATCACGATGTTGATGGGCCGGGATCGGCTCCCGCCCCGGGAACGGGGCGGCTACGGCCATCAGCACTCTAAGTCGCCACATCAAACGTTGCCGGTTCCGACTCGCCCACGGGTCACGAATCGTCCCGCCAGAAAATCCATGGCGGGTGCCGCTGCTGGTCCGCAATGATGGACCCATGACGCTTACCGAGGTCACCACTCCCCTGCACGACGCCGACACCAACCCGACCGCGGACCCACTCGTCGTGGCTGCCGCGGAGCTGAACCGGCAGTGGAATCTGGCGTGGCATGGCCACGACGACTTCGCCAACGATGCCCTCACCCTGGCCAAGAGTCTGAGCACCAGCGACCCGTCGCGGCAGCACTACTGGGTGGCAAGCGATGACCGTGGCCAGCTCGTCGGAGCCGTGCACCTGGCGCTGCCGTTGCGGGAGAACCGTCACGTCGCTCAGTTCGGTCCGTTGGCTGGCACCGGCACGGACTTGACCGAGGTCTACGAAGCTCTGTGGGCGGCCGCCGAACCGAGGCTGATCGAAGCCGGACGCACCGTGGTCCAGACGTGGGAGACCCACGCCAGCGACCCGGACCTGCCGCAGCACGCCGCCGCCAATGGCCACGGCAGCTTCGGCGTCGACGAGGCAGCGCGGTGGTATCTGGCCCACGGTTTCGTTCCGGAGCAGACCGAGGTGGTCCGCTCCGTCACCAGCTCCCGGGCAGCCGAGCTGACAGCCCAGATGCCTGGCGTTGCAGCGGGCTACCGGTTGCTCAGGTGGATCGGACTGACACCTGAGGAGCACATCGAGGCGATGGTGGCGCTGCGGCGCCGGATGAGCGTCGAGTTTCCCCACGCCGACCTGGACAACGAGGAAGAGGACTGGGACGCCGACCGGATCCGCACCCAGGATCAGCGCATCCTGGACCGCGGCTACCAACGTCTCTGCGCGGCTGCCGTGCATGAGGCCAGCGGCGAACTGGTGGCGTACACCCTGCTCGACGTGCCGCCGGGCCACGACGAGACGATCGCCTACCAGGAAGACACCTACGTTCGCAGTGACCACCGGGGGCGCGGACTGGGGCTGTCAGTGAAGGCCGACAACCTGCGTCAGCTGCGCCGGGTGGCCCCAACCGTGGCGCGGATCCACACCTGGAATGCCGAGGAGAACGGCCACATGGTCGCCATCAACGAGGCACTGGGCTTCCAGCGCTCCGGCATCGAGGTCGCCTGGCAGCTCCGGCTGGGGTGAGCTGCCGGCGTACGCCGATCAATGGGCTCGCGTACGCCGATCAATGGGCTCGCGTACGCCGATCAATGGGCTCGCGTACGCCGATCAATGGGCTCGCGTACGCCGATCAGGCCTCGCCGGTCTCCGAAGCCTTGCGCCACCGGATGCCGGCATCAATGAAGCCATCGATCTCACCGTCAAAGACGGCGTCGGGGTTGCCGACCTCGAAGTCGGTCCGCAGGTCCTTGACCATCTGATAGGGATGCAGCACGTAGGAACGCATCTGGGCGCCCCAGGAATTGCCGCCGTCGCTCTTGAGCGCATTCATGGCGGCTTCGCGTTCCTGCCGCTCCCGCTCCAGCAGTCGGGCCTGCAGCACGCGCAGCGCGGAAGCCTTGTTCTGGATCTGTGACTTCTCGTTCTGACAGGTCACCACGATCCCGGTCGGCACATGGGTGATGCGGACCGCGGAGTCGGTGGTATTGACCGACTGACCACCGGGACCCGAGGAGCGATAGACGTCGACGCGGATGTCGCTGTCGGGGATGTCGATGTGGTCGGCAGCCTCGACCACCGGCAGCACCTCGACGCCCGCGAAGGAGGTCTGGCGGCGGCCCTGATTGTCGAAGGGCGAGATCCGCACCAGGCGATGGGTGCCCTGCTCGACCGACAGGGTGCCGTACGCGAATGGCGCCTTGATGGTGAAGGTCGCCGACTTGATACCGGCCTCTTCGGCATAGGAGGTGTCGTAGACCTCGGCGCCGTAACCGTGCCGCTCGGACCAGCGCAGATACATCCGCTGCAGCATCGCCGCGAAGTCAGCCGCGTCGACGCCACCGGCCTCGGCGCGAATCGTCACCAGCGCATCCCGCTCGTCGAACTCGCCTGACAGCAGGGTGCGGACCTCAAGTGCATCCAGTGCCTTGCGCAGTGACTCGATCTCGCGGGCTGCCTCGGCCTCGGACTCCGCGTCGGACTCCTCCTCGGCCAGCTCCAACAGCACCTCAACGTCGTCGAGTCGGCTGCGCAGCCCCTCGACCCGGTCCAGATCTGCCTGCAGGTGCGACAACTTGGAGGTCACTTCACGGGCATGGTCGGCGTCGTCCCACAGGTCTGGCGCGGCAACCTGCTCCTCGAGCTCGGTGATCTTGGCCTTCATCGCGGCCGGGTCGACGACGGCCTCAATCGACTCCATCGAGTGCGTGAGTTCAGAATGTTCGTGCAAAAGATCAGCAATGGCCACCGCAGCACTGTACCTGTCCTCACCGACAACGCGCCGTACGCCGCTGGGCGCCGCGCGTGCGCCACCTTCAGAGGGCTTCCATGGGGTTTTCATGATGGCTTCATCTGCACCGGCCACGATGGTGGCCATGACCAAGAACCTTGTTGCTCTCGCTTCCATCGCTGTCCTCGCTCTCACCGCCTGCGGCGGCTCCGACCAGACGGCCGACCCGGGCCAGACCAGCGAGGCTCCGGCCACCACCAGTGCGTCCGCCACCACCAGTGCCCCCAGCACCTCGACCGAACCCAGCGCCGCTCCCTCCTCCAGTGCGCCCGCCGGCAGCGGTGAGGACTGCGAGGTCCGCGACGGCGAACTGGTGGTCGGCGACGGCGAGACCTGCGAACTCAGCGACGTCTCGATCGACGGCGACGTCAAGGTCGGTCGCGATGGCTCGGTCGTACTGACCAATGTCACCGTCGACGGCAAGATCCAGGGCGAGGGCTACGCCATCGTCAGCGTCACCGGTGGCACCGTCGGCGGCGACATCCAGCTCGCGGATGGCGGCAACGCCGCCATCACCGGCGTACGGGTGGATGGCAACATCCAGGCCGAGGACAACCAGGGTGACCAGACCATCAGCGACAACACCGTTGATGGCGACATCCAAACCGAAGGCAACCGCGGAGCCCAGACGATCACCAACAACCGCGTCGACGGCAACCTGCAGTGCGAGGACAACGACCCTGCCCCGACCGGCGGCAACAACACCGTCGACGGGGACAAGGAAGGCCAGTGCTCGGCACTGTGACCGACCCGGGTCGGCGGCGGACACAGCTGATTCACAGGTACGCCACAGCGCGCACCCAGCCGGGCAGGCAAAGATGGTGCCCATGAACCAGCTGCGCACCGCCGCCGATCCGCTTGCCCGAGCCGACGGGTCACCGCTGCGCATCCTGGTCGTCGACGACGAGGAGTCCTTGACCGACCTGCTGGCGATGGCGATGCGTTACGAGGGTTGGCAGGTCACCACCGCTGACACCGGCACACTGGCGGTTCGCAGGGCGCGGGAGTTCCAGCCCGACGCGATCGTCCTGGACATGATGTTGCCCGACCTCGACGGGTTGGAGGTGCTGCGCCGGGTCCGCGCCGCTGACCCCGAGGTGCCGGTGCTCTTCCTCACCGCCCGGGACGCCGTTGCCGACCGGGTCAGCGGATTGACCGCCGGCGGCGATGACTACGTCACCAAACCCTTCAGCCTCGAAGAACTCATCGCTCGACTTCGGGCACTACTGCGCCGCGCCGGCGCCACCTCGGCCCGCAGCACCGCGCAGCTGGTCGTCGGGGACCTGGTGCTGGACGAGGACAGCCACGACGTGGCCCGCGGCGGCGAACCGATCACCTTGACCGCCACCGAATTCGAGTTGCTGCGGTATCTGATGCGCAACCCCCGCCGGGTGCTCAGCAAGGCACAGATCCTGGACCGGGTCTGGCAGTACGACTTCGGCGGCCAGGCCAACGTGGTTGAGCTCTACATCTCCTATCTGCGCAAGAAGATCGACGTCGGCCGGACCCCGATGATCCACACGGTGCGTGGCGCCGGCTATCTGCTGCGCCCGGCTGACGCATGAGCCTCTCCGACCGGAGCGAGCACGGCGCGACTCCCCCGCCGCGGGGCGGGCCCCTGGCATCCGGCACGCTGGGCCGCCGGTTGCTGAGCCAGGTCGTCCTGCTCGTCGCCCTGCTGGCCGTCGTGCTCGGCACCGCTTCCACCCTTGTCACCCACCGGCTGCTGCTCAGTCAGGTCGACGAGCAACTGGACGCCGTGTCCGTACGCCAGCAGCACGCTCCCCGACCGAGCGGCGGCCCGCCGCTGGGCATCGACGTGCCCGGTCAGCCGATCGGCACGCTGGTGTTGAGCACCGATCCGAATGGCACCAGCACTGGCGCCGTGCTGGCGGAGACGACCGACCACCGGCCCGCCGCGATCCCCATGTCGGCCGAGGCGGCCGAACAGGTCCGGGCAGCGAGCGACCCGCTGCGCCACGTCACCGTCACCGTCGACGGGCTCGGCCGCTACCGGGTCAGCACCTCGGCCGACGGCCAGCTCATCATCGGGATCCCGCTGTCCGGGGTGGACGGCACCATCCGCACCCTGATCTCGATCGAGCTCGGCATCACCGTGGTCGCACTGCTCGCGGCCGGCCTCATCACCCGCAGTGTCGTGGTCCGGTCATTGCGGCCCCTGAACCGACTCGCCCACGTCTCCCACGAGGTCGCCTCCACCCCGCTGCACACCGGCAGTGTCGAACTGGGGCGGGTGCCCGAGCCGGGTCCGGAGGTGAGTTCGGAGGTCGTCGAGCTCGGCGCCTCCCTCAACGCGATGCTCAGCCATGTCGAGCAGGCCTTCGCGGCGCGGGAGGCCAGCGAGTCCCAAGTGCGTTCCTTCGTCGCCGACGCCTCCCACGAGCTGCGCAACCCGCTGGCCACGATCCGCGGCTACGCCGAACTCACCAAACGCGATCGCACCCAATTGCCCGCCGACACGGCCCACGCCCTGGGCCGGATCGAGTCCGAGGCGGCCCGGATGTCCACCCTGGTCGATGACCTGCTGCTGTTGGCCCGCCTGGATGCCGGCCGTGACCTGGAGGTCACCGACACCGACCTGAGCGAGCTCGTGGTCAATGCCCTGAGCGATGCGAGAGCCACCGGCCCTGACCACCACTGGCGGCTGCGGCTGTCCTCGGCGGACCCCGTGGTCGTGCCCGCCGACACCCGACGCCTGCAGCAGGTGCTCGTCAACCTGTTGGCCAACGCCCGGGTCCACACCCCGCCCGGCACCACGGTCGAGGTGGGCCTGGATCGGTCTGCTGCCGGTGAGGCGGTGGTGACCGTCCGCGACGACGGTCCCGGCGTACCGGCTGAGCTGCAGGAGCGCGTCTTCGAGCGGTTCATGCGCGCCGACGCCGGCCGCAGCCGAGCCGGCGGCAACACCAGCACCGGCCTGGGTCTGGCCATCGTGTCCGCGATCGTCGCGGCCCACGACGGCAAGGTGATGCTGCTCAGCCGCCCCGGCCTGACCGAGTTCACCGTGGTGCTGCCGCCAGGTGGCGGCGCCGGAGCTGGATCAAGTACGCCGGGCGACCTCAGCCCTGCGCCAACCGCTCGCGTACCTGCTGCAGCACCGGATCCGGATTGCCGAAGCGATGGGCGGTCAGACTGACGGCCTGCTCCTGCAGGAAGGGCAACAGCTCCACCCGGCCCGCCAGTGTCACCGGGCCGTCCCAGACGGCCACGTCGACGCTGTTGGGTCGTGGCGTCTGTGGCGTCGCACCGACCAACCGCAGCCGGCACCGGGTGGTCCGGGTGGCTGCCTGGTCCGACTCGACCCGGACTGTTCCGGCCGCCCGGAGCGCGGCCGCCAGACTCTCGTCGGCCACCGAGTAGTCAACGGTCGCACCGGCCCGGACCGCTGCCAGCGCCACCCGCAGGAGGTCGCCAAGTTCGGCGCCATCGGCGGCCCGGACGGTGACGGCCGCCGGCAGGTGCCGCAGCACATTGGCCTCTGCCGCCAGACCCGTGACATCTCGGGGCGAGAAATGGTCTCGCCAGGCCAGGTCGTCACTCTCGGCTGCCAACCTCAGCGCGGCAAGATCGGCGCTCAGGTCGGGGTCCTCGGCCCAGCGAGCCAGCAGTTTCTGCACCGGCTCGGTCAGGGTGACGGCCGAACTGGCAGCCGCCCGCCGGGGCCGACCCATCGGCGCCCACCGCACCAGCGACGCGAGATGGTTGGGGCCACCGGCTTTGGCGCCCGGGCCCACCACCGACTGCTTCCAACCCCCGAACGGCTGCCGACCCACGATCGCGCCGGTGATGCCGCGGTTGACGTAGAGGTTGCCCGCCTCGACCCCCGACAGCCAAGCCTCGATCTCGGTCGGATTCTGGCTGTGCAGGCCGGCTGTCAGACCGTAGGGGGTGCTGTTCTGCCACGCGATCGCCTCCCCCAGCGAGGCGGCCTCCATGATCCCAGTGACCGGCCCGAAGCACTCCGTCCGGTGGAATGCCGCACCCGGTTGGACCCCTGCGCGTACGCCTGGGCTCCACAGTCGTCCGGTGCCGTCGAGCTGGCGTGGCCGCAGCGCCCAGGACTCGCCCTCGGCCAGATCGGTGAGCCCGGACAGCAGCTTGCCGCCGACCGGCTCGATCACCGGGCCGACCTCCGCCCTGGGATCGGTCGGCCAGCCCACCCGAAGCGACCGGGCACCGTCGAGGATCTGGTCGCGCAGCCGGGTGCTGCGGGCTGCCTGTCCGACCAGGATCACCAACGAGGCAGCCGAACACTTCTGGCCGGCGTGTCCGAAAGCACTGCGGACGATGTCGGCCGCCGCCAGGTCATAGTCAGCGCTCGGGGTGACGATGATGGCGTTCTTGCCGCTGGTCTCGGCATACAGGCGCAGGTCGGCACGCCAGCCGTGGAACAGTTCTGCGGTGGCGTGAGCGCCGGTGAGCAGCACCAGGTCCACGTCGGGGTGACAGATCAGCGCGCGCCCGGCTTCCCCCTCGCCCGCATCGGCCAGCTGCAGGACGTCGGTCGGCACCCCGGCCGCCCACAGACATTCGGCGATGACGGCGGCGCAGCGACGGGCCTGCGGTGCCGGCTTGAGCACGGTCGCGGATCCGACCGCCAGCGGCGCCAGCACCGAGCCAGCGGTGATGGCGAGCGGAAAGTTCCACGGCGGCGTCGCCACGGTGACCTGCGGTGGCACCGGTTCGGCGCCGGCGACCTGTTCCAGCGCGATGGCCTGGTCGGCGTACCAATTGGCGAAGTCGACGGCCTCGCTGACCTCGACGTCCCCCTCGGCGATCACCTTTCCGGTCTCTGCGGCGGCGACAACCACCAGATCTCCGCGGCGCCCGCTGAGCTCGACCGCGGCTCGGCGCAGGACCTCGGCACGACCGTTCGCTCCCAGGTCGTGCCACCCCGGTTGAGCGGCCCGTGCCCGCGCCAGCACGGCGATGACCGCAGCCGGATTGGCGCACTGGGACCCGGCCAGAGTGTCCTGCCCCAGGCCGGTGGCAGTGGGAGCCGAGACGTCGCGACGGATCTGGTCGGTCAGCGACCGGGCCCAGGACCGGGTCGATCGCAGCGAGGGATCGGAGTCGGTCGCGGAGCTGAATCCGCGGTCCCCGCCGGGCACGACCACGGGGTGCCTAGCGCTGTCCTGTCGGCGACGAGGCGAGGGCGTACGCCGGTCCAATCCCTGCAACGCCGAGCGGAAACGGTCCTCCTCGCGGGCAAACAGGCTCTGGTCCGAGCCGATCTCCGTGACGGCGGACATGAAGTTGTCGCTGGCGGAGTTCTCTTCGAGGCGCCGCACCAGATAGCTGATGGCAGTGTCGAAATGGGCGGGGTGGACCACCGGGGTGTAGAGCAACAGCCCTCCGACGGTGCGCCGGATCACCTCCACCTGGTCCGGCGACATCCCCAACAACATTTCGAACTCGACCCGGTCCGCGACACCGCGCGCCTCACTGAGCAGATGCGCCAACGCCAGGTCGAACAGGTTGTGACCGGCCACGCCGACGCGCACCGCCCGGGTCCGTTCCGGCGTCAGCGCCCAGTCCAGCACCCGCTTGTACTGCCGGTCGGTTTCGACCTTGCTCGGCCAGGTCGCCAACTCCCAGCCGTGCAGTTCAGCGTCGACCCGTTCCATCGGCAGGTTGGCGCCCTTGACCAGACGCACCTTGATTCCGGCGCCACCGGCATCGAGGCGGCGCTGGGCCCAATCAGTGAGCCGCTGCAGGGCCGCGAGACTGTCCGGCAGGTACGCCTGCAGAACGATGCCGGCCTCCAGACCACGCAGCTCGGGCTGGTCCAGCAGAGTCATGAAGACCGCCAGGGTCAAGTCGAGGTCGTGGTACTCCTCCATGTCCAGATTGATGAACGTCGGGCCCGCAGCGCTGGAATCGCGTGCCTGCGCTGCTTCCCGATAGAGCGGCGTGAGACGTTCCACCACTGCTGCGACGGTCTGCTCGAAGGCCCACAGATTCAGATGCGGCACCACCGAGGACACCTTGATGGAGACATAGTCGACATCGGGGCGGCGCAGCAGCTCCAGCGTCCCGGCGAGCCGGCGGTCGGCCTCGTCCTGACCCAGGACAGCCTCCCCCAGCAGGTTGAGGTTGACCCGTACGCCGTCGCGGCGCAGGTGCGCCAAGGATCGCTTCAGCGCGTGCGGACGAGAGTCCAGCACCAGATGGCCGACGAGTTCACGCAGCACCCGGCGGGCGATCGGGACGACCTGGTGCGGTGCTCTGGATGCCACGGCGCCGCCGAGGCGCACCAGCTTTGCCAGTGGCGCCGGCAGGAAGTCGAGATCCATCCGGGCCAGCTCGGCAAACTGGGCCGCCGCTGTCACCGGATCCTCCGGGCGTACCACCCGATCGACGAAGCCCATCGTGAAGGGCAGCCCAGAGGGGTGAGCGAGCACTCCGGCGAGCAGATCAGCCGCCATCGCCGCCCGGCCGGTGGCCTGTGAGCCTTCGCTCTCGACAAGCCAGCGACGTACCAGCTCAACGGCGTCATCAGCTAGCTCGGCCGGGTGGGGATAACTACTCACGTAAGTGGCGTCGACCATGGGCGTACCTTATCGAGGCAGGGCGGCCGACACTGCTGAGGACCCCAAACAGCACCCCAGGGCTGGACATCCGGCAGGCGACGGATCACAGTTGGGTGTGACAAACACCGAGTGGATCGACGAGCGCGACGAATCGCCCGACCAGCGCATGGACCGCAACTTCGCGGAACTCCTGCAGGAACTGCGCGTCCTGCAGACCGGCACCCAGATCCTCGCGGGCTTCCTCATCACAGTGCCCTTCCAGTCCCGGTTCGCGGACCTGTCCGAGGCGCACCGCATGGTCTTTCTCATCGCCTTCGCGCTGGCGTTTCTCACCACGGCCCTGCTGGTCGGCCCGGTGAGCATCCACCACAGCCTGTTCCGTCGACACCGCAAGGCCGACTCGGTCCAGGCCGCGCACGTGATGGCCCGGCTGGGGCTGCTCACCCTCGCCCTCGCCATCTCCGCGGTGATCTGCCTGGTGGTCGGCGTGGTGCTCGGCGCCGGCGCCGGGTGGGTCGCGGGCGCCTTGGGGCTGGTCGTCTTCGGCGGGACCTGGTTCGCCCTACCGCTGCTGCTGCGCCGGCTCAATGGCTCGTCGGCGGCCGTCTGACGGGCGCAAGCCCCAATCGTGCGGGCCCGCTCGCGCTCGGCGGGGTCGCCAGTCGAGCCGCCGCCACCGGCGCGGGTCAGTCGTGGCGGACGTGCAGCAGCGCGTGACCCAGCGGGTGACCGATGCTGACCTCGACCGCACCGTCGACGACCGTCGCCGTGGCGTCGCCATGCGCCACCTCGACCCCGGTGACCGGCGGCAGGTGGCCCGGCAGCGGAATCTGCCAGGTGCCCTGATCACCGAGGGGCCGGTACGCCAGCTGGGCCGATTTGCCCGACACCGGTTCGGTCACGAAACCGGCCCAGGTCCACCCGTTGGGCGCAGCTCCCACCGGATGCACCGGAGCAGCGAAGCACTCCCGCAGCTCCCGCCAGGCCTCGAGCAACTCCGCGAGCGCCTGCTGGTCCTCGATGGGCAGTTCGCTCACCTCGAGCCACGCCAGCGGGCTGGCGGCCAGCACGGTGGCAGCAACATCGACCTGCCGCCATCGACCTGGTGCCAGCGGATCATCGGCATACCACTCGTGCTGCCGCGGCAGGCTGACGTTGGCGAACTCCATCCGCAGCCGCTGCGGATGCACCACGTGCGCCAGCTGCCACAGGTTCCGCAGCGTGTGGTGCGGCCAGTAGGACCCGCGGGCGACATAGCGATTCTCGACGAACAGTGGCCCGGTCGTCAGGGTGCCCCAATAGCCCAGCCGTACGCCGGCAGTCACGTCGGTGTCCAGCAGCAGTTGGTCGCCGACCCGCTCCTGCAGGGCCTCATAGAACGCCACCAGTCGGCGTTCAGAGGCGGCGCTGGTGAGACTGACGGCGTCCAGCTTCACGTCGGCGAGCTCGTGGTCGGCCCAGAGTCGGGCGATCGTGTCGACGTCACGCTGCCAGTTGGCGAATTCGCTGGCCGAGTCCGGGGCGTACCACAGGCCCAGGCGTACGCCGGCCGCCTTGGCCCGCTGCACCAGCGGAGCCAACCCGTCCGGGAATCGTTCGGCGTGGAAGGCCCAGAACTGGTCGTCGCTGTCCCAGAAACCTTGGTAGATGCCGACCTCGTCCTCACCGGTGGTCGTCATGGGCGAGGCGCCGCGCTGCCAGCCGTCGTCGAGTTGAACCACCTCGATGCCGATGCGCGCAGCCGCGTCGATCTCGCGTTCGATGAAGTCCTGCGACATCCGCAGGTGCCGGTTGAAGTCACCCCAGGTGTTCGACAGCACCAACGCATCCCGCCCCGGTTGGTAGGGCCGCAGCCACTGCTGCCAACGGTGCAGTGCCGTGGTCTGTTCGGCGCCAGCGCGATGCGGGATCAGCCAGGTCACGTAGCCGGCGGTTTCAGCAAGATCGTCGACTGGCCGGTCTGGGCGGCCGTTGCCGGCCAACTCGAGCCGATCGCCGTAGAGGCCGACGTCGGCCTCGCAGCCCACCGGTCGGTGCTCGGGAGCGGGCGCTTCCTTGACCAGCGTCAGGGCGGCGCCGTCGGCGGGGTCGGTCAGTGTGACCAGGTTGGCTGCCAGCTCGATGTCCTCCTTGCGGCTGGCGTGGTAGCTGTCGACGTGCACGAGGTTGTCAGTCCGGTCCGTGACCGCGAGCAACCGGACCCGGCTGAGCTCGAGGTGCTGCGACGTCAGCTGCCAGGCATCCAGCCGGTCGGCAAGGCCGGCGGCGGTGTCAGCGGTGCCAGCTCGAATGATTTCGGGGCCGCCGTCCGGCGCGGAATCACGGCTGGCGTGGTGAGCGGTTTCGGTCGAGCTGCTCGGTGCCGTCACCAGCTGGTAGCCGATGACAGGAATGCCGTGCGGGAGCCAGAACCGGTGCTGCCAGCTCGCGCCGTTCACCGTGGCGTATGCATCCACGCGTAGCGCTGTGCCCGAGACCGGCGCGTAGCGGACCTCGGCCTGCTCGAACCGCCATTCGACCTCGATCCGGCGCCCCGGGTCGCGCACCCAAGCGTGGTCGTCGGCGGTGAACCCAACCGTGGTCAGGCCGACGTCGGACCACCCCACCCGATGGCTGAGACCATCGTTTTCCAAAAGCAGATCACCATTGTCCAGCCGTACGCTCGCGGTCATGCTGGCATCCAATCACACCTGAACCCACGGTTGTGGTTGGTCTGGCATCGGGCGGGACCGTATGATGTTGCGGGCCCTCACGGGCCGAGGGCGCATAGCTCAGTTGGTTAGAGCACCTGCCTTACAAGCAGGGAGTCGGGGGTTCGAGTCCCTCTGCGCCCACCTCTCTTGCCGGACCGGATGCCGAGCGAGCCAGCGCCGTGTCGCAACCCGACAACGGAATCGGGCCCCCGCCAGCAGCAGCTGGCGAGAGCCCGACCACAGGTCACTACCGTGGCGGATCAGTCGTCCTGCCAGGTGAACCAGGTCAGCCACAGGTTGTTGTACTGGCCATACATCCGCGGCGAGTCGGCATCGACCTTCACGCCGTCGCGGTCATAGCAGCGCACCGCGGTCCGGTGTCCGCCACCCGAGCCGCCACAGGTGAACCCCAGCTTGGCCAGTGACTCATCCGGCGACACGGCCAGCGACACGATCGGGCCCACCGTGTTGGAGTAGACAACGAGGTCGCCGTTTTCGATCGTCACCTCGGTGACACCAACGCAGTAGTGGGAGGAGTTGGCGTGGATCCGGGGCACGGTGTTGCCTTCGGCGTCCCGCTCGTCGAAGCGGATGACGCAACCGCGGATGGCCACGGCATTGTCGGCGTCAGCGTCGCGCATGAAGTTCTCCGCGGCAGCACCGACACCACCGGCTGCGACGAGCGCAAACACGGCGCCAAGGACGAGGACAATGCGGCGTACGGAGTTCAGGGGGTTGGTCTTGGTGGTCATGATCTTCCTCACTTGGCGTATCCGGTGTCGATCAGGGCTCGGGCGGCACGGATCGAGTGTCCGGCCTCCCCGTGGTACCAGGGCAGTGCCCAGCCGTTGCCCGAGAACTTCTCGCGGCAGGTCTCCAGCAGCGTCGCTGCGTTCTCCGGCTCCCCCATCTGGACGGCTGACAGGGCCATCTCGGTGTGGGGGAAGTTGTTGTCGATCTCGTTGTACATCCAGCGGGGGCAGGCATCGGAGTACGCCTTCCAGGAGGCCACCGAGCGGCGGTCATCGGGGCTGACCACCTGCAGGTGCACCTGCCAGTACTGGCACCACTGGTCGGGCATGAAGGCCTTGGTCAGGTCGGAGACCTTCAGCAGCTTCTCGCCGTGACCCCACGACCAGTTCTGCAACTCCTCGTTCCACAGCACCGAGAGCATGGCCGAGCGGGTCTGACGCGCCTTGCGGTCGTAGTACCGGGCCTGCTCCATGCGGTGGGCGCGACGTTCCAGCCACGCCAGACAATTCAGTCCCCGATAGACGACCGCGTTGTCCTGGACGTACTTCATCTTGGAGTTGGGGCGTGCCCAGCACAGGTGATCCGGATTGCGTACGCCCCACTTCACCTCGGTCGTGGCCGAGGCCATGATCTCGTACTTCTCGATGTTCTCCATCACCAGGTGCTGGAGGTCCCGGTCACCGGTCCGGAAGGCGTCGTGGGCCGTGATCATGCCGACGGTGGTGCCAGCGTCAGTCGAGCTGTATTCGCCGGTGTCGGTCTCCTCGCCGGTTGCCGGGTCCCACACCCAGTCACTCACCGTGCCGGGGATGCCGTAGGGGTCCTCCTCGGCGGTGTTCATGTGGTCCAGGAACCACTGGATGTAGTTGCCCAGCGCCTCCCGGCTGCGGGAACTGTTGGCGGCAGCGAGTCCCTGCGCGGCCCAGTTCCCGAAGTAGGGCTGCAGCTCATACTGCGTCGGGCCCCGCAGAGCACCGGAGGGCACCTGCTTGCTGATGATGAAGTCTTCCTGCTCCTCGATCCAGCCGCTGGCGTCGAAGCCGGGGTCCGCGCGCGCCGACCTGAGCGGCGATCCGAACGCAGCCGCGGCCACGCCTGCGGCCGTGAAGGACAAGACGGTCCGCCGAGACGTGCGTGCGTGGCCGATCCTCCGATCGGGGGCGGCTGGCGGGTTCGGTGGGGCGCCCGAAGGGTCGCTGATGGGGTGTCGAGCGGTCATGGGGGTGTGCCTCTCGTTTCGGTCGGGCCCTCATCGGTCCGACCTGGTGCGCACGACGGTAAACGCGTTCCGCCAGCGGAGTCAAGGGGGTGTTCAGCCGGCTGAACCCTGGTGAGTCCGTTGGCAACTCGCCGAGGATCCGATCGAGTTCGGATCCGTCCGTCAGCGGTCGGCAAGCGCCCCGAAGCCGTGGTCCCAGCGCACCAACGGCTGCCCCTGGCCGTGCTCGCCGCCTCGGATCACGTCGCCGACAACGATGACCTGATCGTGCACCGGCACCGAGGAATGGGTGCGACACCACAAGGTCACCAGCGCATCGGGCAACCACAGCGGTCCCTCCTCCGACGCGACCGCACCGGCCTCGAGCATCGCCTCGGTACGCCGTTGCCTGCGCTCGGCGCCAGTCAGGCCGGCCGGCAGCTTGGCGGTCATGGCGCGCACCAGCGGCAGGTGCCGGCCGGCCAGGACGCTGACCGCCCATGGCTCCCCGGCAAGCATCGCGGCCAGTCCCTCGCGCCGCTCCCCCACCGACACCGCGATCGTGAAGGGATCCACCGATGCGGTCAGCACCGATCCCGCGACGAATGATGCCGGGACAGGGCCCGCCACATTCACCACGGTGAGCCCGCTGGCGTAGCGGGCAAAGCTGTCGTACAACGACGGCATTCAATCGCCTCCCTGCCTGCAGGCTACGACCTTGTGACAGATCACCGGTCTGGCGTCCACGCCCAGCAGGCAGCCATTAGGGTTCTCACATGCGTGAGCTCCAGCAGCAGATCATCGCCGAGATGGGCGTCAAGCCGACCATCGATCCGGCCGCCGAGGTCGACGCGCGGGTGCAGTTCCTGTGCGACTACCTCTCCGCCAGCCACACCGCCGGCTTCGTGTTGGGCATCTCCGGCGGCATCGACTCGACCTTGGCGGGGCGCCTGTGCCAGTTGGCCGTGGACCGCCTCACCCGGCAGGGCGTCGAGGCAGACTTCGTCGCCGTACGCCTGCCCCACCGCGTCCAGACCGACGAGGACGACGCAGCCGCCGCGATGGCCTTCGTGGCCGCCAAGACTGACTGGACCTTCAACATCGCCGGCGGCGTCGCCGGAGTCGCCGAGGAGTTCGAGAAGACCACCGGACGCCCGATCAGCGACTTCAACCAAGGCAACGTGAAGGCGCGGATGCGGATGCTCGCGCAGTACGCCTTGGCTGGCGAACGCAACCTCTTGGTGGTCGGCACCGACCACGGCGCTGAGTCCGTGGTGGGCTTCTTCACCAAGTTCGGCGATGGCGGCGCCGACATCCTGCCCCTGTTTGGCCTGAACAAGCGCCAGAACAGGCAGCTGCTGCAGCACCTGGGGGCCGAGGAGCGACTGTGGACCAAGGTCCCGACCGCCGACCTGTTGGACGGCAAGCCGCTGCAGACCGACGAGTCCGAACTGGGACTGTCCTATGACCAGATCGATGACTACCTCGAGGGCCGCGAGGTGCCCGACGACATCGCCGGGTCGATCGAACAGAAGTACCTGCGTACGCGCCACAAGCGGACCACCCCGGTCACCATCCTCGACACCTGGTGGCGCCCCTGAGGTCGAGGCGTACGCCACGCTAGGCACTCTGGGCCGCGGCCGGTCGGTATGCCAACCGACCTCGCGTCACGACAACGGCGATGATCGCGAGCACCGCCATTCCGATCGCTGCGGGCCAGTTGCTGGCGGTGCCGCTCCCACCGAGCACCCCACCGGAGTGGATGCCCCAGTTGACGCCATTGTGCGCGAGGATCGCGAGCAACACTGAGTGATTCGACCCGTTCGCCAGCCAGGACATCACGAAGGACAGGCTGACCACGAGCAGCAGATACGCCAGCAGCTGACCGGGCTCGTCTCGCGCGGTGTCCCAGTCGTCGGTGAGGAACAGCGGCGCGTGCCAGCAGCAGTGGATGACGCCGAGGAGCAGGGCCGAGGTCGCCGGGTGGAGTCGTTCCTGCAGCCGGGGCAGCGCGAACCCGCGCCAGCCAGGCTCCTCCTGGAACGGTCCGCCAAGCAGGTACACGACGTAGGTGATGGCCAGCGTGATCGCCACCGGCGGCATGCGCCTGTCGACCGCCGGGACGACAGAGCCTGTCAGGAGATAGCCGAGGCCAGCGGCGAGTGGGATCACCACCAAGGCCGCGGCGTACCACCTGGCATGCACCCGCCACTGGATGATCCGACGCCAGAACCGGCCGACGCCCTCACGCCCCTCGGTCAGCCGGGTCATCAGCAGCGCGGCGGCGAACGGTCCGGCGAAGAGGCCGAGTTGGTTGATGCCGGCAACCGCGCTGAACGGCAAGTCGTAGGGCAGCAGCCCGATGCCGTTGCGGGACAGCCACCACGGGCTCCACATCAGCCAGGAGCCGAGATAGGCCAGCACGAAGAAGGACGTCAAGGGTCGGCGAGAGAGCAAGGATTTCATCCATCAGTTTCCGGGTCGCGGCCGAGGTGCCTCGGACGATGACTTGAGGCTCAGGCTAGCCCCGTCCCGGGCGCGAAGCACGGGGGGCGGGGAGCGCCAGAACCTTGAGTTGCTCCACTGGTGCGTCATGGAGGACCGTTGGCCGAAGTCTCCAATGTCTCTCGGAACCGCCCCTGACCGTAGCCCCCGCGTCGGAGCGAACACTTGCCGGTCTAGAGTCGCTGACCATCCCCATACGCAATGGCCGCAGAGCCTGCGGCAGGAGAGGCGGAGGGCCATGGCCAAGCTGACCTACACCTTCCTCGCGTCCTTGGACGGTTACATCAACGACGGCGGGATTCGGCAACGGGATGGTGCACCTGCATTACCGCGTCGGACGTGACTGATTCGGACGTGACTGACTCGGCCCGCGCCGGTGCAGGAATGAAGCAACCCCGTTGAAAGTTGACATGTCATGCGAGCCTTCGGATTCCTCAGTTTCGGTCACTACGGCGCCACGTCGGGCGTACGCGGTCTGACCGCACGCCAGATGCTCCACGACGCGATCGACATCGCCGTCGGGGCCGACGAGTTGGGCGTCAACGGCACCTACTTCCGGGTGCATCACTTCGCCAAGCAGTCGGCCTCACCGATGCCACTGCTGGCCGCGATCGCCGGTCGCACCCGCCACATCGAGGTGGGCACCGGCGTCATCGACATACGCTAGCGCATGCCCGGGTTGTAGCACCCGTTGTCAGCGTCGGCGCGCTTTACAGCACAACGCTGACGGCACTCCTGGCTGGTTTTCGATGAAGGCGGCTCTTCCTGCGCTGAGCGTCGGTGCGATGATCGCGCAACCCGGCGGTGCTCCACCCTCATAGAGGCGCATCAAGTACTTCGCGCAGCTGATCGACGGTGGGCGAACCAGCCAGCCCGGCAGGAGTGCGGAACACTCGACAGGCGAGCCCCACCGGCGTGTGCTCGTCGGCGAAGGGGTCGGAACCGTCAATGAGGACGGTCGGGGACCCGTGGAACCCGAGGCGGGCGGCGTCCTCGGCAGTCTCGACTCGCTGATGCACGACGCGGACGTCCGATCGGCCGTCGAGGGCCTCGGTGAGCCGCCGGTCGAGCACCTCCCAGTTCGGGCACCCGTCGAAGTACTGCAACGTGATCTCCATGATCCACTCCTCTCAGGCTCTGTCCGCGCGGACCGCGGCCGGTGACGCCGTCTCAGGCGACCCGGCCGCCGCTTGGCTCTTGCGGGCACGCGCGGCGCGCAGCCCGTTGGCGATGACGACGACCTCGGCGACCTCGTGGACGAGCACGACTGCGGCCAGGCCGAGCACGCCGGTGATGGCCAGCGGCAGCAGCACGGTGATGATCGCCAGGGACAACACGATGTTCTGGTTCATGATCGCCCGGCCGCGGCGGGCGTGCCGCAGCGCCTGCGGGATCAGGCCGAGGTCGTGTCCGGTGAAGGCGACGTCGGCGGACTCTATCGCGGCGTCGGAGCCGGTCGCGCCCATCGCGATGCCCACGGTCGCCCCGGCCAGGGCGGGGGCGTCGTTGATGCCGTCGCCGATCATCGCGGTGGGTGACTGCTCGGAGAGCTGGGCCACGATGCGGGCCTTGCCCTCCGGCCGCAGCTCGGCGTGCACGTCGCCGATCCCGGCGATCTGCGCCAGGGCGTGGGCGGTGCGGGCGTTGTCTCCGGTGAGCATGCTCACCTCGACGCCCTGGCTCTTCAGCGTGCGCACGACGTCGGGGACCTCGGGGCGCAGCTCGTCGCGGACCCCGATCGCCCCGGCCAGGCGGCCGTCGACGGTGACGAGCACGCAGGTCTGGCCCTCGGCCTCCAGGTCCTCGACCCGGGCCTTGAGCGGTCCGGCGTCGATCCAGCGGGGGCTGCCCACGCTCACCCGGAGGCCGTCGACGGTGCCGCCGATGCCGTGGCCGGCCTCCTCCGTCACCTCTTGCGCGGCGGGGGCTCCCTGGCCCGCGGCGGCGATGGCGGCGGCGAGAGGGTGCGTCGAGTGCTGCTCCACCGCCGCGGCCCAGGCGAGCACCTGCGCGTCGTCGAAGCAGTCGGCGGCGACGACGGCGGTGACCTCGGGCCGGTTGCGGGTCAGGGTGCCGGTCTTGTCCACGGCGAGGTGGCGGATGCCGCCGAGGCGCTCGAAGGCGGCACCGCTCTTGATGACGACGCCGAACTTCGTCGCAGCCCCGATCGCGGACACCACCGTGACGGGCACCGCGATCGCCAGCGCGCACGGGCTGGCCGCGACGAGCACGACCAGGGCGCGGGTGATCCAGGTCTCCGGGTCGCCGAGCAGCGAGCCGAGCACGCCGACCAGGACGGCGAGGACCATCACGCCGGGCACCAGCGGACGGGCGATCCGGTCGGCGATGCGCGCGCGTTCGCCCTTCTCGGTCTGGGCCTGCTCGACCAGCTCCACGATGGTGGTCAGCGAGTTGTCGGTGCCCGCCGCGGTCGCCTCGACCTCCAGAACCCCGGCGGTGTTGATCGCGCCCGCCGACACTGCGTCATCGGGGGCGACCTCGACCGGGATCGACTCGCCGGTGATCGCCGAGGTGTCCAAGCTGGAGCGACCGGACCGGACAGTCCCGTCGGTCGCGACCCGCTCGCCGGGGCGGACCAGCAGCACGTCGCCGACGGCGATCTCCTTGGCCGGGACTTCGACCGAGACATCGTCGCGCAGCACGGTCACGGTCTCCGGCACAAGCTTCAGCAGCGCGCGCAGGCCCCCGCGGGCGCGGTCCATCGCCTTGTCCTCCAGGGCCTCGGCGATCGAGTAGAGGAACGCCAGTGCGGCGGCCTCCTCGGCGTAGCCGAGGAGCACTGCGCCGACGGCGCTGATCGTCATCAGCAGCGCGATCCCCAGCTTCCGCTTGACGAACAGGTTCCGCAGAGCGCCGGGCACGAACGTGTACGCGCCCAGCAGCAGGCCCGCCCAGAACGCGACCAGCGCCGCGACGTGCAGCCCCGACCACTCCAGCACCAGGCCGGTGCCGAACGCGACGCCGGAGAGGATCGGCACCACCAGTCCCGGATCGCGCCACCACGGGCGCTCGGCCTCCTCGGCCTCTTCGGCGGCACTGGTGGTCGGCTCGTCGCAGCCGCAGGCGGCGCTCACGAGGCGTCCCCTGAACCGGTCGCGGCGCAGCAGCCGGGCACCGAGCAGTGCGGGTCGATGCACGGCGCGCTCTCGTCCACCGCGAGCGTGACGTCCACCAGCGCCGTCAGCGCCCCGGCCAGGTGCGGGTCGGCGATCTCGTAGCGGGTCTGGCGGCCCTCGGGCTCGGCGACCACGATCCCGCAGTCGCGCAGGCACGTCAGGTGGTTGGACACGTTCGAGCGCGTCAGCCCCAGCTCGCGCGACAGCACGGCAGGGTGGCTCGGGCCGTCGAGCAGGGACATCAGGATCTTGGAGCGCGTCGGGTCGGCCATGGCCCGGCCAAGCCGGTTCATGACGTCGAGGCGCGAAGCAATAGTCAGCATGCACTGCACTATACAGTGCACGCTGACCAATCGTCCAGATGCAGGGGCTGCCGCACGCGCTCCGCGCGCTTGCCCTCGGGAATCGCGGTCACCTCTTGCGCCAGCTCGGCCACTTCGGCATCCCGCGGCCCTTCCACGTCTCCACCAAGCCGGCGACCCAACGAACGGACGCGAAGAGGGCGTAACCGGCCCCGGCGATGCCAGCGCCGACCACGAGCCAGCGCCCGATCCCGAGCCACACGCTCCCGTCCACGTCCACCGCCCACTGAGCGCCCGTAATGAGCCCGGCGATGCCCATCCAGAGCCCGGCGACGACCACGACCACCGGAAAGAGGACGAGGCACATCGCCGCGGCGACCGACCAGAGCTGACGGGCCCCCAGCGTCGCCGTGGCGGCGATGATCCGCTCGGCGCGCTCGTTCGACGCGTCGATGTTCGCCGTCATCGTGGCCGAGGCCTCCCCGGCGACCTGCTCGACCGCCTTCTCGACCCGCTCCTCGGTGCGCTTCTCGATCCGCTGCACGGCACCGCCGACCTGGCTCACGAGCTTCTGGTTGTCCTCGGCCAGGGACTGGAGCTTCTCAGTCGCCGAGGCCGTAGCTGCTCGATTCATTTGCGCTTCGGCCATCAAGCTCTGCGAGGCGCTCTGCAGCTGCTTCCCGTCGAGACTCTGCGCGAACTCTCTGAGCGTGCTCTCGATCTCGCTCAGTCTGCTCTCGACGCTCTCGATCTGCGGCGACTTGTTGACGGACGGCTGCAAGGTCGACGGCAGGCCCTTCAGCTCCTCCTTGACGGTTTCCTCGATCGCGATCCGCAGATACGACTTCAGTCCGTTCACGGCCTTCGTCTGCCTGTTGACCGCTGCGATGACGTCGGCGTTCGTAGGCTCCGACAGATTCGACGCCGTCGAGCTCGGCTCGGTCTCCTGCTGCTCGTTCCTCATCTCGTCGAGAATGCTCATTGCTCTGCTCCTTCGGTCGGTTGTTCTCGTGGAACTCGAAGATTTGCTGTGCGCCCTCGGCGGTGAACTCGGGCGTCAGCCCGGATGCTTTCTTCCGGCCGAGCTTGCCGTTGTCGGCCCGGCGCATCTTGTACGTCCAGCCGTCACGCTGGGTCTCTGCGAGGGCGACGCCATGCTCGTCGAGTACCTCGGTGAATCCCGCCCGGTCCACTGACCGCTTGTCCCGCAGCGAGGCGGCGACCTTGTCCCCGAGGATGCGCTCGAATCCGCCTGACGCGAAGTCCTCCCGGCGCTGCGACCAGTCCGGCTTTGCTTGCTCCGGCGACGGGAGGACCTGGCACCCCTCGTCTTGCATCAGTTCGTCGTTGGCCTGACGCAGGCCGTTCTTCCACGACGTGTTCCGCTGCAGCGACTTCCCGGTGAGGTTGTCGTGGTTGATGACGTAGATGTGGTTGTGCAGGTGCCCGCCGGCCGAGTCGGCGTGGGTGACCACGAGGTGATCGGCCGAGTGCATCCGGCCAGCGAGCTTCTCGCCCAGCTCATTGACACGCTGCACGTGCCCCCGGTTGTTCTTGTCGAACTCGTCCGGCGAGAAGTTCTGCGTGTACGAATACAGCTCGTTCTTCCCGCCCGTGGGCCCTCGCCAGAGCCTCTGCGCGGGCGACGAAGGCCCACGGCGACTGCACCGAGCACGACATCGCCGCGGCTCGATTGGTGTCATTCTGGACGTGCTCTGTGCGCTTGTCCTTGTCGTTGCCGTAGAGGGCGTACCCGACCGAGTCGCTGGCGGACCGCGACGGCTTCACGTTGACCGTACTCATAGCGCCGTCCGATCTCCGAGCTGTGCTCGCACGGCATCCATCGATTCCATGACCTCGCGCAGCAGATCGTCGTCGAGGGCACCGCCGCGACGCACTGCTTGGTTCAGGTTGATCCCGATTCGGCGCACCTGCTCGACCACCTGACCCAGCTCCGGCGACGGCGTGGAGGCCACCCGACCTCTAGATGCCCGAGACCGTCCCGGCGGGAGTCCAAGGCATCGAGAATGACCGTGCGTACCCATTTGCTCGGCTTCACACCGAGCCTGCGAGCACGTCGCCGAACCGCTTCGCGCTCCGCCTTCGTGACCCGCACGTCGATGCTCACGTCGCGATTCGCCTGGGGCTCATCGACTCCATGACCATCATTGGTGTTGGGAGCCGTACGGTCAGGGCCAGCAGGGTACTTGTACGAGAACCCGCTGCAGCTGGCTGAGGAGGCCGCCGCGCTGGACCTGATCGCCGACAACCGGATCGCACTCGGCATCTCGCGCGGATCGCCCGAGCCGGCCGACCGCGGTTGGGAGGCGTTCGGCTACCACGGCTCGACCGACCCGCGGGGCGCTGATCTGGCCCGGGAGAAGTTTGGCCTGTTCCTCGACGCCATCCGCGGCGAGAAGCTGGTCGCGGCCAACCCCGAGCAGTATCCGCCCGGCGCCCGACTCGCCTTGGAGCCCTCTCCGACGGCTTGGTCGAGCGGATCTGGTGGGGCGCCGGCAGCCGTGACACCGCCGAATGGACTGGTCGGATGGGCCTCAACATGATGAGCAGCACCCTGCTCACCGAGGCCACCGGCGCCAGCTTCGGCGACCTGCAGGCCGAGCAGATTGCCCGGTTCCGCGCCGCGTACGCCGAGGCTGGCCACACCGGCAAACCACGGTGTCGGTGTCACGCAGCATCTTCCCGCTCGTCCGCGATGAGGACCGGATGCTGTTCGGCTCCCGCCCCGGGCAGGACCAGGTCGGCGTGATCGACGGCTTCCGCTCCACCTTCGGCAAGACCTACGTCGGCGAGCCCGACCAGCTGGTTGCCGATCTGAAGCAGGACGCAGCCGTGATGTCGGCCGACACGCTGATGCTCACGATCCCGTCCCAGGTCGGGGTCGCCATCAACCTCAGCATCCTGGAGAACTTCGCGACTCACGTCGCCCCGGCGCTGGGCTGGCAGCCCAACACCGAAGGTGCCGTGGAGGGCGACCCGGTCAGCTGAGCGTTCCGGTCAACTGAACGATCGGCGCCGCGCCGTACGGGCACCACCGGCGGCGCGGCAGCTAGCTGGACCGGCGCGAGTCTCGCATCAGCCGTTTCGTCGTGCTGCTGAGGCGGTCGCGGTTGCCGGCCAGGAACTCCTCGCATCTCTTCGGCGAGGCACGGTTGAGTTCGCGCAGTGCCACGCCGACCGAGGTCTGCACGAAGTGCTCCGGGTCGTCGAGCAGCAGGTCGATCAGGCGCACCGGGGCATCCAGTTCCCCTGCGCGGATCAGGGTGAAGGCCGCGGTGATGGCGGTACGCCGACGCCAGGTCGAGGGATGTTGCGCCAGGGCGTACAGCGGCTCGGGATCCTTGCCGACCACGTAGCCGCCGATCACCCTCGGCGCGGCTCGGTCGACCAAATCCCAGCTGTCGATGTGGTCGTGCTCGGCGAGATAAAGCTCATACAGCCCCCTGCGCTCGTCCTCGGAGATGCGTTTCAGCCGGGCGCGGAAGTCAAGGATGCACACGGCCACCAGCCGCGGTTCATAGAGCTCGTGACGCAGCAGCGTACGCACGTCAGCCAGGGGCAGATCCCTCGCGCGCTTGGCCAGGTCGAACACCTCACGCATGCGTACGCCGATCACCAACTCCTCCGGGATCCGCTTGGCGGTGCTCGCCTTGTGCTCCGGGTTCGCGAGCGCCTCGAGCTGCGCGATCACCTCGGCGGGGCTGCCCGGATCAGTCATCATCCCTCCGATCCGTCCTGCTGGAGCGGCTGAACCAGCAGGGTGCGCCATTCCTCGGGCATCGGCCAACTGGTCGGATCCAGCTCGGTGCTCAGGTCGCACCATTGGTAGACCTCCCACGGCGCTCCCGCCGGCACCAGTTCGCCAGTGTCGGCCGCGGCGAGCACGGCGTACGCCTCACCCAGACTCGCGTGGCTGCCTACATGGGTGTGAACCAGCGCAGGCCCACCAGGCAACGAGCCGACCTCAGCCGGTCCCTGATAGTCGACATCATCAACTGGCACGCCGACCTCGACATCCATGGTGGTGGCGGTCTCCTGGTGACAGCGCAGATAGGGGTGCTCTGCGGATGCACTCCCCGCTGCGGCCAAAGTCTGCCAGATCGCTCCGAAGGCACGTCCCTGGAAGTCGGTGAGGCGCTCGGACTCAACCACCTCCCTCACCCGCAGCACCCGACGCACCGGCAGTTCGGTCATCTCGGCGGCCGCCCGGTCCGGAGCCGGCGTCCGATCCAGAGTGAGCATGATGGCGCCGCTGTCGCTCGCCACATGGTCGACGATCTGCCACGACGAGCGAGGCGACTCATCAAACAGTGGGGCGCCGCCGGCACCGATGATCTCGGGGGCAATGGTCAACTCCAACCGGTCAACCAGGTCGGCCGCCAGCAGTGCGCGGATGATCGAGATGCTGCTGAGCACCCGGATGTCCCCGTCGCCCTCCGCCTTCAGCCGGGTGATCACCGCCGCGGGATCCTCGTCGACGACGGTCGCGTTGGGCAGCGACGCCTCGGTGGTGGTCGTGGAGAAGACCACGGTGGGCACCGAGGTGAGCCAGCGAGAGAACACCTGGTCGCGCGGATCGGCCTGCGGCATCGATGCCACCTGGGGCCACCAGCCGGCGAACCCCTCGTGGTTCTTCCGACCCACCACGGCGGTGGTGGCCCGGGTCATCTCGAGCAGCCGATCCCGGGCCTGCTCGGAGACGCCGTGCGGCGCGATGACCGACATGTCAGCAGCCCCTCCCGGACCGGTGATGCGACCGTCGATCGTGACGACGACGTTGGCGATGACCTTGCGACTCATGCCCACTCCCAAGTGGTTACGAATTCGTACTACCTGGAACCGTAGGCCAAGGTAGTATCGAAACGCAACCAGTCAGGAGGGTGACGTGATCTCCAATCCCCGTTCGAACTGTCCGATCAATCGCGGCGTTGAGCTGCTCGGTGACCCGTGGAGCCTGGTCATCATCAGAGACATCATGTTCTGCGACCATCGAACCTTCCGCGAGTTGCTCACCCGGTCCCAGGAGCGCATCACCGCCCCCACCCTCTCGAAACGGCTGACCGACTTGGTCGCCGCCGGCCTGCTCAGCAAGGAGGCAGCCCCGCGCGGCAAGCAGGGACGCTATTCACTCACCGACCAGGGCATCGGACTGGCACCGTTGTTGTTCGAACTCGCTGCGGCCGGGTCCATGCTCGACCCGACCACCCAGTCGACGGTCCCGCAGTACGCCGGCCTCTACGGCCACCCCGACCAGATCGCCGCCTTCCAACAGGACCTACGGGACCGGCACCTCAGCCCAGCGTCGACCGCTGCAGGATGAGGTGGACCCGCTCGGGGTCCTTGGCCCCGGTCAGCGCCGCGACCCGGAGGTCCTCGCTCGTGCGCAGCGCCACGCTGGCCGGCAACAGCACCGGCTTGCGAAACCAGACCTGCGAGCGGCCGGGCCCGTTGACGTCATCGCCCAACGCCGCCAGCGTGCGGGCGTAGGTGCACATGCCGTGCGCGATGGCCCGGGGAAAGCCGAACAGCTTGGCGGTGAGACCGGACATGTGGATCGGGTTCACGTCGCCGCTGACCTTGGCGTACTGGCGTCCCAGGTCGGCCGGCAGTCGCCAGACCGCCGCCTCGCGCTGGGGCAGCGGCGGGGGCTCTTCGGTCTGGTTCTCGAGCACGACGCTCGGCTTCGTGCTGGTCCGGTGCAGATAGGTGCTGCAGGACTCCCAGGCGACGTCCCCGGCCACGCTCACCTTGGTGAGGAAGTCGATGGTCACTCCCCTGCGATGTTCGCCGAATCCCCGCATCGAGACCTCCACGGTCAACTCATCATCAACCATGAGCTCCCGACGCGCGGTGATCTCGTTGCTGATGTGGACCACGCCGGCCATCGGCAGCGGGAAGGCCTTGTCGGCGAACAGCAGCGCCTGCAGCCGGAAGCTGAGCAGGTGCGGATAGGTGTGCGGGAGCCGGTCGTTGACCTTGAAACCACACAGTCGCTGGTACGCCGTCAGGTCACCCCGATCGACGCCACTCACCCACCGGAGGGTGCGGTCCGGCAGCTGACCCGTCGGGCCCGCCCGGCCCGGCACCAGCATCGCCCGCAGGAAGGTCGGCCCCAGCGACGGCCGCTGCTGGACGTCGATGGCCGCACTCGCCTCGGCAGCCATCAGGCACCCACCATGTTCTGGCCGCAGACGCGTACGGTCTGACCGCTGATGGCCGCCGAGGCCGGCTGCGCCAGCCAGGCGATCGTCTCGGCGACGTCGCGGGGCTGGCCGCCCTGCTGCAGCGAGCTGAGCCGACGGGCGACCTCGCGGGTGGCAAAGGGCATCTTGGCGGTCATGTCGGTCTCGATCAGGCCCGGCGCGACTGCGTTGACGGTGACCCTGCGGTCAGCGACCTGGGCCGCCGAAGCATCGACCAGACCAATGATGGCGGCCTTGGTGGCCGCGTAGTTGGTCTGGCCGCGGTTGCCAGCGAAGCCGGACTGGGACGACAGGCACACGATCCGGCCGCCCTCGGGCAACCCGTCGGGCGCCAGGAAGGTCTGGTTCATGGTGAGGATGCTCTGCAGGTTGACCGCCAGCACGGATGCCCACTTCTGGTCATCCATGTTGACGAAGAGCTTGTCGCGGGTGATGCCGGCGTTGTGGACCACGACGTCGAGACCGCCGTGCCGCTGCCGACAATGATCCAAGATCCGCTGGCCGGCATCGGGGCTGGTGACATCGAGTGCGAGCGCCGAACCGCGAGCCTGGTTGACCACCGTCGCCAGCGCCTCCTGGGCAGCCGGGACATCCACGCCAACCACCGTCGCACCGTCGCGGGCCAGCACCTCGACGATGGCCGCGCCGATGCCACGGGCGGCGCCGGTGACCACCGCGACCTTGCCCGCCAGCGGCCGCTCGGCGTCCTGCTCCTGCGAAGCGTCGGCCTCGCCGACCCGGACTCGCTGACCATCGACGAAGGCCGACCGCCCGGACAGGAAGAACTCCACCGCGCCGAGCACGGCGGCAATGTTCGGCTCCAGCGGACCGGCGATCAGATTCGCGGTGGCGCCGGCGCGCAGTTCCTTGGCCAGCGACCGGGTGAACCCGTCGAGGGCACGCTGGGTGGCGACCTCGCTGGGATCGGTGAGGAGTTCATGGGCAGTGCCGATGACCACCACCCGAGCGTTGCGGGCCAACCGCTTCACCAACGCCGAGGCCTGGCCTCGCAGGTCGACCAGGCCCTCGGGCGTACGCAGGTGGGCCAGGTCGATGACCAGGCCTCCGATGCTGCCGTCGCCAGGCTCAGTGCTGATGTCACGCTCGGCGAGCATCGCGGTGACGGCTGCGGCGTACGGGCCCTCGCCGACAACGGCGACCGGCCCCTCACACAGCGGCTCGCCCGGCGCGTAGCGGCGCAGCCGCACCGGCGTCGGCAGGCCCAACTGCTTGGCGAGCTTCTTGCCGAAGCCGCCGCTGACAAAGGTCGTGTAGCGGTCACTCATCATGCCTCCAGAATCATGGCGGCACCCTGGCCACCGGCTGCACACACGGAGATCAACGCGCGCTTGGGGCCACCGTCGGCGGCCTTCAGCTGGGCCAACTGCTTCGCGGCGCTGGCGACAATCCGGCCACCGGTGGCGGCGAAGGGATGGCCGGTGGCCAGCGAGGAACCATTGACGTTCAGCTTGCTGCGATCCACCGATCCCAGCGCCGAGGACAGCCCGAGCTCCTCGCGGCAGTACTCCTCGGACTCCCAGGCACTCAGCGTGGCGAGCACGGTCGCGGCGAAAGCCTCATGGATTTCGACGATGTCGAAGTCGGCCAAGCTCAGGTCGTTGCGCGCCAACAGTCGCGGCACCGCATGCACCGGAGCCATCAGCAGTCCCTCAGCTCCGTGCACGAAGTCAACGGCGGCAGTCTCGGCATCAATCAGCCAGGCCAGCGCAGCGATGCCGTGGGAGGCGGCCCAAGTCTCCTCAGCCAGCAGCACCGCCGAGGCGCCGTCGGTGAGCGGGGTGGAGTTGCCAGCGGTCATCGTTGCGGTGGCGGGATCCCCGAAGACGGTCTTGAGCTTGGCGAGCTTGTCGACAGTGGAGTCGGGACGCAGCGTGTTGTCCTTGGCGAGGCCCAGGTAAGGGGTGATCAGGTCATCGAAGAATCCCCGCTCGTACGCCGCTGCGAGATTGCGGTGGGACGCTGCAGCAACCTCGTCCTGTGCCTCCCGGGTGAGCTTCCAGTGCTCGGCTGTGCGGGCCATGTGCTGCCCCATCGACAGGCCAGTGCGGGGCTCTGCCACCGAGGGGGTCAGCGGCGCCAGATGCTGGGGCCGGAAACCCGCGATCGCCTTGAGCTGTTGGGGCACGGTCTTGGCTGCACCGAGGTTGAGCAGCAGCCGTCGCAGTCCTTCACTGACGGCGATCGGGGCATCGGAGGTGGTGTCCGAACCGCCCGAGACGCCGACGTCGATCTGCCCCAGGGCGATCTTGTTGGCGATGGTGATGGTTGCCTCGAGCCCGGTGGCGCAGGCCATCTGGACGTCGGAGGCGGGCGTACTTGGATCCAAGGAGGTGCTGAGCACGGCTTCCCTGGTGAGGTTGAAGTCTCGGCTGTGCTTGAGGACGGCGCCGGCGGTGACCTGGCCCAGGCGTTCGCCGGCCAGCCCGAATCGGGCCACCAGCCCGTCCAGGGCTGCGGTGAGCAGGTCGTGGTTGCTGGCGGCGCGGTACGCGGTGTTGGCGCGGGCGAACGGCGTTCGATTGCCGCCGAGAACGGCGACCCTGCGAGGTGTGTCGATCATGCGCTTCCCTGTCTCCTTTGATCGAGCCGGCGGCGAATTTCGGTGACCACCTGACCGAAAGACTACCTGATACTCGCGGTAACAGGTACTATCCCCTCATGGCACGGCAACGAAGCAGCACCGATTCGGCCTCCGCCACGCCGGCGGACGGTCGCTCGCTGCGCTGGGTGCAGCACAACGAGCAACGCCGCGCCGAGTTGGTCGACGCGACCATCGCGGCCATCCGCAAGCACGGCTCCGGAGTCGGCATCGACGTCATCGCGCGTGAGGCCGGCACCCGCAAACCCACCATCTATCGCCATTTCGGCGACCGGGTCGGGCTCTACGCAGCCGTCACCGAACGGGTCGCCGCCAGCATCGACCGGCGGCTGCGGTCGGCCATGGATGACCAGGGCACGGTCCATGACCTGATCTCGTCTGTCACCGACGGCTACCTGGCGCTGGCCGAGAGCGACTCGGAAGTCTTCCGCTTCGTCGTCAGCCCGCCCCAGATCGACAGCGCGGTGGCCGGCCGCGAGGTCGGCGACATCTCGGGGCGAGCGGCCGCGATCATTGCCCAGCAGCTCGGCCGCTGGACCACTTCGCCCGCCGTCACCGGCTGGGCCACCGCGATGGTCGGCGCGATCCAGGCCGCCGCCGATGCCTGGCTCACCTCCCCCGACCGCCCCGAACGAGCCGAGATGACCGCTGAACTGACCGACCTGATCTGGGGCGGCCTGGGCGACCTGGACCGCAGCCGTCCCCAACCACGAACCCCGATCTCACACCAGCAGCAAGGAGAATCCAAGATGACCACGTCAACGCCGACCGATCGCAGGTCCCAGACCGCCGACCACAGCCGCACCGACACACCGACCACGTCTGACACCAGTGCCGCTGCCAGCAGCGCAGCGCCGTCAGCGGTCACCGCCGAAGCCCTGCAGGAGGCCGTCGGCGGGCGCTGGCGCCATGTCCGCGAGGAGCTCCGCGAGGGCGCTGAGTTGCTGCCGCTGCCTGAAGAACTCCTGGACATCCGCGGCCACCGTGACCTGGTCAGCGAGCAGTTGCCCAAGCTGCTGCAGTTCGGTCACGTCCAGGCTGGTTACCGGGTCGACCAGGGCGGCACCGACGATGTCGGTGGTTGCGTCACCGCCTTTGAGACCTACGGCCACGCCGACCTGTCCCTGATGGTGAAGGCGGGTGTCCAATGGGGCCTGTTCGGTGGCGCGGTGTCCAACCTCGGCCTCGAACGTCACCACGACATCATGACGGCGATCATGGCGGAGCAGCCGCTACTGGGCTGCTTCGCGATGACCGAGACCGGGCACGGGTCCGACGTGCAGTCCATCGAGACCACCGCCACCTACGACCCCGACACCGATGAGATCGTGGTGCACTCCCCCACGCCGACCAGTCGCAAGGACTTCATCGGCGGCGCCGCTGAGTCGGCCCGGATGGCAGCGGTCTTCGCCCAGCTTGTGGTGGCCGGCGAGGACCATGGCGTGCACTGCGTCCTGGTGCCGCTGCGCGATGAGACAGGCGAGGCACTGCCCGGCATCACCCTGTCGGACTGCGGCGCCAAGGGTGGACTGCTCGGCGTCGACAACGGCCGCATCGTCTTCGACCAGGTCCGCGTGCCCCGCACCAACCTGCTGGGTCGGTTCGGCGACATCGACGAGAACGGCACCTACACCAGCCCCATCGAGAGCCGGAACCGTCGATTCTTCACGATGCTGGGCACCCTGGTCCGCGGTCGGGTCTCAGTCGCCGGCGCTGCCGGTGCCGCCACCCGCAGCGCCCTGGCGATCGCCGGTCGGTACGCCCTCAAGCGGCGCCAGTTCGGCGACGGCAGCGACGGCGACGGCGAGATGCTGCTGATCAACTACCGCGCCCACCAGCGCAAGCTGATGCCGGCGATGGCCCGGGCGTACGCGCTGATGTTCATGCAGAATCAGCTCACCGAAGAACTCGACGCGGTGCAGAGCGCCACCGTGGTCGACGAGGATCGCCAGCGCTCACTGGAGACCCTGGCTGCGGCCGTCAAGGCGTACACGACCACCAACGCCACCCAGACGATCCAGATGTGCCGCGAGGCCTGCGGCGGCGCGGGCTACATGTGGGCCAACCGCCTCACCCAGCTCAAGGCCGACACCGACGTGTTCACCACGTTCGAGGGCGACAACACCGTCCTGCTGCAACTGGTCGGCAAGACCTTGCTGACCGCCTTCCGGCAGAGCTTCCAAGGCATGGACACCAGGGAGACGGTGCGCTGGGCCTCCGGCCTGGTTGCCGACACCGTGGTGGATGCCACCAGCCTTCGCGGCGCCACCCAACGGGCGCGCGAACTGTGGCCCGGCACCCACGCCATCACCGTTCGCGCCGAGCAGTTGCGCCTGTTCACCGAGCGCGAGACCCGGATGCTGGAGACCTTGGGAATGCGGATGCGCCGGGCGCAGCGACCCGACGTCGACGCCTTCGAGGTCTTCAACGACGGTCAGGACCACCTGCTCGCCACCGCCCAGGCGCATGTCGAGCGGCTGGTGTTGGAGGCCTTCGCCGACGGGGTCGACGCCACTCCAGAGGGTCCCGCCAGGGACCTGCTCGGCCAGCTGTGTGACCTCTACGCGCTGTCCACCATCGAGGAGCATCGCGCCTGGTATCTGGAGCGGGGGC
The DNA here is from genome assembly GCF_002250565.1 of Parenemella sanctibonifatiensis. GTDB lineage: Bacteria > Actinomycetota > Actinomycetes > Propionibacteriales > Propionibacteriaceae > Parenemella > Parenemella sanctibonifatiensis. The sequence continues at coordinate 58,457 of NZ_NMVJ01000006.1, read as the reverse complement.
GGATGAGCGGGGAACGCGCCAAGCATGTCGTGGCCGAGGTCAATCGGCTCTCGCAGCAGACCAGCGCCCAGTTGGGCGTCCTGATCGACGGTTTCGGGATTCCCGAAGCGTGGCTGAAGGCCGAGATGCTGAGCGACTGACTCGACCCACTAGCCTGCCGACATGAGCAGCGACGAGCAGCGGACCCGAGCCCGGACCGCGGCGGCCAACAGGGACGCCCAGCAGGAGATGACCCGGTTCTTCATCGCCTACTCCACGATCATGGGGGCCCTGTTGGCCGTGCTGGTGATGGCGACCTTCGTCGCCCAAGTCATCAGCGAGAACACGGGGCTGATCCTGATTGCCGTCGTCACGCTGACGGGTGGCGCGGTGGTGGTCAGGCGGATCCTTCTGCACCAGAAGCGCCTGTCGCAGGCCCGCGACCAGCCGGGGCGCCGGGGTCGCTACTCGGCCTGAGGGTGCCATCGACCGGCGCGGCAGCCGCGGCGGCATCAGCAATGGCTGCCGGGGTGGGATGGCCGTCAGCCGATGCGCCCTCGGGCTTCTCGGACTCGACCTTCAGGTAGAGCTTGTCGCGCAGGGTGACGTGCGGGATGAAGGCGGTCAGGATCAGGGCGATCACCAGCGCCGGCGCCACCGTCAGGAAGACGGTGTGCAGCGCATCTGCCACGCCCATCCGGACCGCTTCGGCCACCGGGCCCGGCAACGCGCTGAGCACGCTCGGATCCAGCACGGCGCCGGCGTCGAGGCCCTCGGCAGCGCTCGGGTCCGCCCCCGGTGGCAAGTGCCGCAGCACCGCCGGTGCGACCGAGGTGGTCATCACGGTGCCCAGCACGGCGACGCCGACGGTTGAGCCGACATTGCGGAAGAACTGGACGGCCGCGGTGCCGACGCCCAGTTCACTGGGGGCAACCACGTTCTGGACCACCAGCAGGAAAGGCTGCATGCAGCCCCCCAGCCCGAGGCCAAAGACCAGCATCGCCGCTACCACCTTCAGCGGCGAGTCCCCGTACGCCAAGGTGCCCAGGATCGTGACCGCCCCCAGCATCAGGACGATGCCGCCGAGCATGAAGGGCTTGTACTGACCGGTGCGACTGATCAGGTTGCCGATCACGATGCCGGTCAGGACCATCGCGATCATCATTGGCATGGTGATCAGGCCCGACTCCGTGGCGCTCACCTGCATCACGGCCTGGACATAGACCGGCACGTAGAAGATGGCCCCGAACATTGCCACCGCGATCAGGAAGCTGGCCGGGATCGCCAACGCGATGGTGCGGATCTTGAACAGGCGCAGCGGGATCACCGGTTCCTCGGCCCGACGCTCGACGAGGATGAAGGCCGTCACCCCAATGGCGCCGACGGCGTACATCGTGATGATGGCCGGCGAACTCCACGGGTAGGTGGTGCCACCCCAGGAGGTCGCCAGCAACAGCACCACCAGGGTCACGGCGAGCAGCCCGATGCCGAGCCAATCGATCTTTGCCTTGCGCGGCGTGTGCGGCAGGTTCAGGAAGCGGGCAATGAAAAGGAATGCGATCAGACCGATCGGCAGGGTCACGAAGAACAGCGCCCGCCAGTGCAGGTTGTCGGTGATGAACCCGCCCAGCAGCGGACCGGCAACCGAGCTGACACCGAAGACGGCTCCCATCCAGCCCTGGTACTTCCCGCGCTGCCGGGGCGGGATGATGTCGCCGATGATCGTCTGCGACAGCGGCATCACCACACCCATGCCCAAGCCCTGGACGGCTCGGCCAGCGACCAGCATCCAGAAGTCCAGCGAGATGCCGCAGATCACCGAGCCCAGCATGAAGATGGCCACGCCCCCGAGGAAGAACGTGCGTCGGCCGTAGATGTCGGACAGCTTGCCTGCGACCGGCACGGTGACCGCCGACATCATCATGGCTGCGGTGGCGAGCCAAGAGTAGTGCTCCATGCCGCCCAGCTCAGCCACGATGCGCGGCATTGCCGGAGCGACGATGGTCTGGCTGATCGAGGCGACAAACATACCCAGCATCAGGCCGATGAACACCCGCATCCCGGTGGGGCCAAGTCCGGTGAACTCGCCGTCGGCCGAGGGTGCCGGATCAGTCGTCGATCGCGACACAGCTTCGCCCCGAGAGGATGAGGTCATTGACGGAGGCCACCTATCTGTCCTGCTGAACTGTTGACCGGGCCGGATCCGGTGCGGCAACGGTGATCCGCTGCCCCGCACCGTTCACGGGCCAACAATTGGTTGGTTGATACAACTAGCATCATACGCCTCCGGGCGGCTGGCCTAAACTCGACCGACGTGAGTCCTGAAACTGACCGCGCCGATCGCACCGCGTCGGTGGTGTCACACCTGGCGCGTGGCTTTCTGATCGCGCTGGCGCCGCTGATCGTAGGTTTCCATGTCCCGATCGCTCACATGACCGGCACCTCGCTGTGGCCCTGGCGTCCCAACATGGAGGACCTGGCGGTCTACCGAGAGGCCGCACATCGGCTGTTGTCCGGGGAGTTCCTCTACGTCACCGGGGTCGAGTTCCCCTACATCTATCCGCCCTTCGCAGCCTTGCTGTCGGTGCCGCTCGGGGCGATCCCTGCGGTCGCAGCGAGTGCCGTGTGGGTCATCGTCACCGTGGTCAGCCTGCTGGTGGTGCTGCACCGCCTCGGCCTGACGGGCTGGAAACTGAGCCTCGCGGGGACGCTGACCATCCTGTTCACCACCCCTTTTCAGCAAGTCCTGGTGCTGGGCCAGCTCGGCGTTGTGATCATGGCCGCGATCGTCGTCGAGCTGGTGCCCGGGCCGCGACTGCTGGACAAGATCCGGCTCCCTCGACTGCTGCCGACCGGTGCCTGGACCGGGGTGATGACCGGCATCAAACTCACCCCCGGACTCTTCCTGGTGGCCCTGGCCTGGGCGGGGCGCTGGCGAATCGCGATCACCGGCGCGGTCGCCACGCTGGCCACCATGGTGATCGGTTTCATCGCCGCCCCGCGGAGTTCGTGGCACTACTGGTCCCAGTTGACCCGAGGCGACTCCGGCTCCAACCCTGATGCCAATGGCTGGCTGTTCAACCAGTCCATCCTCAGCCTGGTCCACCGGATGTTCGGCTTCGGCACCGCCGCACTGGCGGGCGGCCTACTGGTCTGCCTATTGGTCGCCGTCTGGACGGCTTGGTTGGGGCGTGGGCTGTGGCAGCGCGGGGAGCAACTGATGGCAATCGTGGTGCTCGGCCTGGGCTCAACGCTGGTCAACCCGATCGCCTGGAATCACCACCTGGTCTGGTTTGTGCCGCTGGCCGTGGCACTGCTGCGACCCGGCACCTGGCCGGTGCTGCGCTGGGTCGGCCTGGCGTGGTGCGGCTGGGCTGCGTTCACCCCCTGGTCGGCACTGCCACAAACGCCCGGTGCCTTCATCGAGGTCGGCTATTCAGCCTTCCAGCTCCTTGTGTCCGGGCTCACGGCGATACTCGGGGTGGTCGTGTTGGTGCTGGCTGCCGACGGCCTACGCAGGCCGGTCAGCCCATCCGCCGACGGTGGTGATTCACCCGACTCGAGCCGCCAGCACCCGACGGACCAGGCCACCGATGTCCCGGTGGTCAGCTGAGGTCTCGTTCCACACCACCGTGCCTCGGTCGGCGTACGCACTCCCCCGCACTGCACAGCCACGGTCCTCGTCGAACCATCCGAGCTCGCGGCTCAGCGCCCCGTGCGGCCAGTGGTCACTGATGAGTTCCAGTCGCCAGCCACGTTGCTCGGCCCAGGCGCGTTGGCTGTAGGGCGCATCGCAACTGAGGCCGTACGCCGTCACGCCAGCCGCCTCCAACTCGGGCAGCGCCGCGTCCAGGGCATCCAGCTCACTGGCACAAACGTCGGTGAAGGCGTACGGCACCGCCACCACCACAGTGGGCCCCGGCGGCGGCCAACTGACCGGTACGCCGTGGTGGTCCCGCAGCCTCAACCGGCTGGCGGTCATCCGTTCTTGCGGCCCGACTTCGGGCGTACCAACTTGGTCGCTGTCCAACCCGAGGAGACCGATTCGGTGGAGGTCAGGGACAGACCTGCGGTCGAGGCGGCCTCCGCAATGTCGGCCGGGTCGACATAGCCCTCGGTGCCGATCTTGGGTGTCAGCAACCAGACCACGCCGGTGTCGGACAACGACCGCAGCGACTCCAGCAGACCGTCGACGACGTCACCGTCGTCCTCCCGCCACCACAGCAGCACGACGTCCACGGCTTCGAGCGGGTCCTCCAGCAGGTCGGCATCGACCTCATCCATGATGTCGTGCCGCAAGTCCTCGTCCACATCGCTGTACCAGCCGATCTCCTGGACGATCTGGCCCTCCGAGAGCCCCATCTTCGCGACGCCCGAGGAACTCTCCCCGGCACCTGCCGTCGTCACCACACAACCTCCGTTTCAGCGCGGAATTCCGTGGACAACAGATTGCCAGACGTTCACCCAAGGCGAAACCCCGGGCACACGAAGAATCCGTGCCCGGGGCTTCACTGGGATGCCTCGATCAGGCGTCGCCGCCTGCGTTGCCGGAGGTGCCGGCAGATGGGTCATCGAGCCGGTAACGCTGGGCGGCCTCGCGCGCCCGATCCCGGTCGAACTCGCCCCGGTCGGCCAAGGCGTGCAGTGCCCGAACCGCGATCGACGGGCCGTCGATGTGGTAGTAGCGACGAGCCGCTGCCCGGGTGTCCGAGAAGCCGAAGCCGTCTGCACCAAGGGTGTGGAAGTCACCCGGCACCCATTCGCGGATCTGGTCCTGGACAGCGTGCATGTAGTCCGAGACGGCGATGACGGGGCCCGGACGTCCCTCCAACTGCTGGGTGACGAAGGGTTTGACCGGCTCCTCGTCGGGACGCAGCCAGGCCTCGTTGGCCTTCAGGCCGTCACGCCGCAGTTCATTCCAGGAGGTCACGCTGAAGATGTCGGCCACCACACCGAAGTCATTCTTCAACAGTTCCTGCGCCTCCAGGGCCCACGGCACCGCCACGCCGGAGGCCAGCAACTGGACCCGACGAGCGTCCTCGCCGAGACCGTCCGTGCTGCCCTCCTTGAGCAGGTACATGCCCTTGAGGACGTCGTCGACATTCAGCCCCTCCGGCTCGGCCGGCTGGACGTAGGGCTCGTTGTACATCGTCATGTAGTAGATGACGTTCTCGGGATTCTCGCCAACCATTCGGTCGAGACCCTTGCGCATGATGTGCGCGATCTCGTAGGCGTACGCGGGGTCGTAGGTCACCACGGCGTCATTGGTGGAGGCCAACAACGGGCTGTGCCCGTCCATGTGCTGGGTGCCCTCACCGGTCAACGTGGTACGCCCGGCGGTCGCTCCGAGCAGGAAGCCGCGGGTCAACTGGTCACCCGCAGCCCACAGGAAGTCCCCGGTGCGCTGGAAGCCGAACATCGAATAGAAGATGTACAGCGGCACCATCGGCACCCCGTGGGTCGCGTACGAGGTGCCGGCCGCGGTGAACGCCGCCACCGAGCCGGTCTCGTTGATGCCCAGGTGAAGGATCTGGCCTTCCTTGGACTCGCGGTAGGCCAGCATCAGGTCGTTGTCGACCGGGGTGTAGTTCTGGCCGTGCGGGTTGTAGATCTTGATCGTCGGGAAGAACGAGTCCATGCCGAAGGTTCGGGCCTCGTCGGGGATGATCGGCACCAAGTGCTTGCCGATCTCCTTGTCACGCAACAGGTCCTTGACCAACCGGACCCACGCCATCGTCGTGGCGATCTCCTGCTTGCCCGACCCCTTGCGTACCGAGGCGTAGGTCTTGTCACCGGGCAGCGGCAGCGACGGGCTGACGTTGCCGCGACGTTCGGGCAGGAAGCCGCCAAGCTCCTGACGACGATCGAGGGCGTACTTGACGCGCTCGTCCTCGGCGCCCGGGTTGAAGTACGGCGGCTGGTAGGGATCTGCCTCGAGCTGGGAGTCGCTGATCGGCAGATCCAGCCGGTCACGGAACTGCTTGAGGTCGTCCAGGGTGAACTTCTTCATCTGGTGGGTCGCGTTGCGGCCCTCGAAGTGCTTGCCCAGGAAGTAGCCCTTGATGGTGTGGGCCAGGATCACGGTCGGCTGACCGCTGGTCTGCATCGCGCGCTGATAGGCGGCGTACACCTTGCGGTAGTCGTGGCCGCCACGCTTGAGGCCCCAGATCTGCTCGTCGCTCCAGTCCTCGACCATCTTGGCGGTGCGCGGATCGCGCCCGAAGAAGTGCTCACGGACGTAGGCGCCGTTGTTGGCCTTGAAGGTCTGGTAATCACCGTCGGGGACGGTGTTCATCAGGTTCACCAGGGCACCCTCGGTGTCCTGGGCGAGCAGGTCGTCCCACTCGCGGCCCCAGACCACCTTGATGACATTCCAGCCGGCGCCACGGAAGTAGGACTCCAGCTCGCTCATGATGCTGCCGTTGCCGCGCACCGGGCCGTCCAGGCGCTGCAGGTTGCAGTTGATCACGAAGGTGAGGTTGTCCAGTTCCTCGGTCGCCGCCAACTGCAGGGCGCCGCGGGACTCCGGCTCGTCCATCTCGCCGTCGCCGAGGAAGGCCCACACATGCTGCTGGGAGGTGTCCTTGAGGCCACGGTTGTGCAGGTAACGGTTGAACTGGGCCTGATAGATCGCGTTGATCGGGCCGATGCCCATCGACACGGTCGGGAATTCCCAGAAGTCAGGCATCTGGTGCGGGTGCGGATAGGACGGCAGGGCGCGCACCTTGCCGTCGACAACATGGCTGTGTTCCTGCCGGAAGCCATCCAGATCCGCCTCGGCAAGTCGGCCCTCGAGGTAGGCGCGGGCGTACATGCCTGGCGATGCGTGACCCTGGAAGTAAATCTGGTCGCCGCCACCGGGGTGGTCCTTGCCGCGGAAGAAGTGATTCAGACCGACCTCGTACAGGGTGGCCGCACCGGCGTACGTGGAAATGTGGCCACCAACGCCGATGCCCGGCTTCTGCGCCCGGTGCACCATGATCGCCGCGTTCCAGCGGACCAGCTTGCGAAACTCGCGCTCCAGACGCTCGTCGCCGGGAAACTCCGGCTCCAGCGACGGCGGCACGGTGTTCACATGGTCGGTCGCGGTCAGCGACGGTACGCCAATGGCGCGCTCACGGGAGCGTTCCAACAGCTTGAGCATGACGTACCGAGCCCGGTGCTGCCCGGCAGCATCAATCAACCCGTCGAGCGAATCAAGCCATTCCTGCGTCTCCTCGGAGTCCGCATCGGGCAACTGGGTCGGGAGGCCGTTGTAGATCGGGCCTACTTCGTCACGCGGCACGCGCTGTCCTTTCATCCGTGGCGGGATTCTCCGCCACCCTCGTGTGGCAGACCGACCGTGGGTGAGGTCGGCGCTGGCGTACGACCGCAGTCTAGCCCCGAGCGACAGTGGGTTGAGCAACCGCCAAAATGATGTTCATCACAGACCTCCGCTGCCCCTACACTGATTCCGGAAACGCAGACGATTCAGGGGGTCGACGATGGCGCTCCTTCCGGGATGGCTCATCATCTTGTTCCTGATTGGGGTCGTGATCATCATGGCGATCGCCGTGGTCGTGGTCGTGGCGATCGCAGTCGGAAAGCCAAAGAAGCGGCCGCAAGGCCAGCCCCGACCCGGCGTCCCCGGCCAGCCTGGGACGCCGAACCAGCCTCACCAGCCCCAAGGCCAGTGGTCACCGGCCGACGGCTGGAAGCCGCCGAACGGCTGACGTCACCAGCGCCCGGTGTCGGGCAGGCCGGTCGGCCGGCTGGGTGAAGTAATGCCGCCGGTCGGCGTGGCTGTTGTCGTCGGGCTGGTCGGGCTCGGCGTCGTCGGTGCAAGCGTTTCCGAGGGGCTCGGGCTCGCACTGGCAGCCGGATCGGGCACCACGTCACCGAAGGGGAAGAACGCGAGGTTGAGGGCGTCCATGCCCCACGTGCCGTGTTCGCCGGCCACGAACGAGAAGTTCGGGTTGTTGTACCAGCCACGCGGCACGTCCTCGAAGACCGGCGTGAAGCTGTTGTCCGGGTTGATCACGACGATGTCGAGCGCCCAGTGCACCCACGCCAGCACACGGTCGCCGTAGCGATCCATCCCGCCGTAACCACCCAGGTTGGTGAGCGTTTCGACGAAGGCTCCGGTCGCCGGATCGAGGGTCAGGATGTCACCGTTGGGACGGCGCGTCATGACATAGAGCACGTCACCACGACGTACCACCCGCTCGATGTCCTGGACACCGGAGCGAGGCTCGACCCGCCACAGGACCTCGCCGGTGGTGAGGTCGAGGGCCGCCACCTCGGCCAACTCCCGGATCGGGCCGGTCCCCTCCCCATAGGTGCCGCCAGTGAGGTAGGCGATGTCGCCCTCGATCCACAGGCCGCGATGGGTCTGGTCGACCAGGATGTCGGTGCGGGTCTCTGCCTCACCGGTGGCCAGATCAATGAAGGCCACCGCTCCCTGGTTGCCGCCCATGTGCGGACCGGTGGTGACGATGAGCTGGTTGCGGGGCTCGTCGTACGCCATCAGCGCCGGCCGGTACTGCCCGGCCACCTTGCTGACCTGGACCAGCTCGTCCTCGTCGACGCGCAGGATGTTGGCGCCCGGGTACTGCGCGGCGTACACCGTGCCGTCACCCGCCTCGACCAACGACTTGCACTCGCCGACGTGGGGCAGGACCGCGATGTCCTTGGTCCCCCGGTCGTGGATGGTGACCTGACCGTGGCCGGCGACGTAGATGCGGCGGCCATCCGAATGCGCCAGCACGTACTGCGCCTGCTCGGGATAGCCGACCTCAGCCGGATCCAGGACGTGCACCTTCGGCGTACCGCCGTCCTCGATGATCCAGCTGCGACCGGACTCTCCGACGCCGATCAGGGTGCCGGGGTCGGATTCGGTGACCAGGAGATTGGAGGCATCGTCGGGCAGCGGGGTGGCGACCAGTTCCAGGCCGGCACCGTCGACCCGATAGAGATTGCCGGTGTTGCGGACCGCGCCGTAGATGTCACCACCGCTGGTGACGGTGAGGGCGTCGACGTAGTTGTCCTCCTCAGCCAGCCGACGTACCACCGGTGCGGGGTCGGCTTCGGGGTCGAAGGAGGTGATGGTCTCGCCCGAAGCCACAGTGATGATGCCCTCCAGCTCCACCATGTCGATGGTCGAGGTGAGACCGGGGCCAAGGTACGCCGAGATGTCGCGCTTCTCGCCACCACCGCGGGGCCATTCGGCCATGCCGCCGGGTGCATTCGCACCTCCGTAGACGTGAGTGGCGGTGATCGCGACAGAGTTGCAGTACTTGGATGCGGAGATCGCCCCGTAGCTGGTGATCGCACGGGTGGCCAGATTGATCTCGTGGACGCCGCCGTCGGGAAAGGTGCCGACAAACATCGATCCGTCCTCGATGACCATGCGGTAGAACCACGCGTCCGCCACGCCGATCTCGACGAACTCCTCGGCTGCGCCGGTGGCCGGGTCAAGTCGCATGATCACCGGGCTGCCGGCGGGACCGACGTAGATCCAGTCTCCATCGGTGGCCATGACATTGCCGCCGCCGTTGCTGTTGGCGGGGAAACCGGGGTATTCGAGGTCGACCTGCCACAGCGTCGCGCCGGTGCTGACGTCAACGCTCACCACGCGCAGGGCATTGCCGTCCATCAAGTATCGGGTGGTCATGAAGATCTGATTGCCGATGGCGGTGGCGCCGCGCATGGTGGTGATGAGGCTGGCCGGGCCGAACACCTCAGGGGCCAGCGCGGCCTGGGCCCGGCCAGGCAGTGAGACCCCGACACCGACCGCGAGTGCGGCCAGACCGGTGGCGCCGAGAACTGTTCTGCGGGAGATCTGCATCGATGGCTCCTGTGTCGAGGGGGTGGCACTACGCTAGGGCAAAGCTTTGCTTGCTGCCAGACACCCCCGTGGCAATGTCTCAGCCGCGGTCATCGAGCCAGGCGCGCAGTCGCTCCAGCGACCAGGTCGTGATGACCCGGTCGGCGTCAATCCCGACCGCCTCGGCCCGTTGGCAGCCCAGCGCCAGATTCGTCAGCTGGCCAGTGGCATGGGCGTCGGAGTCAATCGAGAACAGGCACCCCGCCGAGGCAGCCAGCTCCAGCAGCTGCTCCGGGGGATCCTGACGTTCGGGCCTGGCGTTGATCTCGACCGCCACGCCGTAGGCGGCACAGGCAGCGAAAACCACCTCCGCGTCGAAGTCCGAGGGCGGCCGCACCACCTCGCCTCGCGCCAGCTTCCGACCGGTGCAGTGCCCCAGCACAGTAGTGCTCGGGTGGGCGATTGCCCTCACCATCCGACGGGTCATCGTCTGGGCATCGGAGCGTAGATCGGAGTGGACGCTGGCGACGATCGCGTCGAGGCCGTCCAGCGACGCTGGGGAGTGATCCAGCCCGCCGTCGGCAAGAATGTCGACCTCGCTGCCGTGCAGGACGACCGGACCCCGGCCACGAGCACGCAGGTCCGTGTTGAGGGCAGCGATCTCGTCGGCCTGGGCCTGCAGCCGGGTCGCATCGAGGCCGTTGGCAACCTTCAGTCTGGGCGAATGGTCAGTGACCAGGTAGTACTCGTGGCTGAGCAGCCCCGCCACCTCGACCATGTCGGCGATCGGCGCCCCACCGTCGGACCAGGTCGAATGGGTGTGCAGGTCACCCCGCAGGGCGGCGTACATCGCGGTGTCGCTGCCCGGCACCGGCTCAGCTCGTTCGCGGAGCTCCCGCAGTCGCTGCGGGACCTCCCCCGCCATCGCTTCTTTCACCACCGCGGCCGTGCTGGGCCCCAGCCCGGTGAGCTTCTGCGGGTCTGTGACCTCGGGGCCACCGTGGCGGGTCCACACCGCGGCTGCCCGTCGGAAGGCTTCACAGCGACGTGAATCAGCGCCTTCGAACTCCAGCCAGAACGCAACCTCACGTAGTGCCGCCGCCGGGTCCGGCTCGGCGGGCCACAGATCAGGGGTCACCGGTCGCATGGCCCCAGCTTTCCATGGTCTCGCCTTCCACGGTCTCGCTGTCGGCGTCGCGCGAGCACTACTGTTGCGCCAATGATCTCCTCGCAACACTCCACCACCCCGGCGGCGCTGATGCCGTCGGCGCGCGCCCGTACGGCGATGGTGAAGAAACTGTCGGGGATGACGGCCAGCCTCACCACCGCGGCGGTCTCGGAGATGGAGGCCCGCCACGACTGGTTTCGTGAGCTCGACGCCCGCCACCGGTCCTGGATCACCCTGGTCGCCCGCGCCGGAATCGACGGGTTCGTCGACTGGTTCGCCGACCGCGCCGAGGACGGCTCCACCGCTGCCGTCTTCAACTCGGCCCCGCGGGAGCTGCTGCGCGAGATGAGCCTGCACCAGACCGTGGAGCTGGTCCGGACCACGATCGACGTGATCGAGTCCGAACTGCAACAGCGTCTCCCGCGCAGCGAGCGCTCGGTGATGCAGTTGGCGATCGTGCACTACAGCCGCGAGATCGCCTTCGCCGCTGCCGAGGTGTACGCCCAGGCCGCCGAGACCCGCGGCGCCTGGGATGCTCGGATGGAGTCCCAGGTCGTCGACGCCGTGGTGCGCGGGGAGGCTGGCCCGGAGGTGATGTCCCGGGCCTCGACGCTGGGCTGGACCTCCACCGAAGCCGTATGTGTGGTGATCGGTCACGCCCCCGAGGAGGGCATCAACACCGAGGCACTGCGCCGGATCACCAATCAACGGCAAGCCGAACTGCTCGGCTCGGTCCAGGGCGAGCGCGTCGTGCTGTTGCTTGCCGGCCCGCCGGTGCTCGACAGCGAAGGTGCATTGACCCTCAGCACCCATCTGATCCAGGCCTTCGGCCCCGGTCCGGTCGTGGTCGGCCCCACCGTGGCCAACCTGGAGGAGGCAGTCAGCTCGGCACGTTCGGCGCTGTCAGGGCTGCGTGCCGCTCACGCCTGGACCCATTCACCGCGGCCCGTGTTGGCCGACGCCCTGCTGCCCGAGCGTGCCCTGGCCGGTGACGGGCATGCACGCCGTCGCCTCGGCGTGGAGATCTTCGGTGACCTCCACAATTCCGGCGGTGACCTGGAGCTGACGTTGGTCGCCTTCCTCGACGCCGGCGGCTCGGTGGAGGCCACCGCGCGCAGTCTCTTCGTGCATGCCAACACCGTCCGTTACCGGCTCCGCAGGATCCACGAGATCACCGGCTACTCCCCCACCGATGCGAGGGATGCGTACCTGCTGCGGATGGCATTGACGCTCGGAGCGCTGCGCAGCTGAGGCCTGCGGTTGTGGGGAACTCACAAAAGTGCCCACCCTCTTTGGTCATGTCTACGGCCCGGAGCCGGTGGCCGGACCGGCACAGTTGATCCGTGCTTGCGATTGTCGCGCCCGGTCAGGGCGCCCAGAAGTCCGGATTCCTCGCGCCGTGGTTGGCAGACCCCACGTTGGCCGACCGCGCTGCGGAGTTGGCCGAGGCAGCCCAGGTGGACCTCGCCGAACTGGGCACCACCGCTGACGACGACACCATCCGTGACACCGCGGTGGCGCAGCCATTGCTGGTGGCAGCCGCCATGCTCACAGCCCCCGCGATCCTGCCGGCTGATCTTTCCGGCATTGTCATCGCGGGCCACAGCGTCGGCGAACTGGCGGCCGCTGCGATCGCTGGTGTCATCACTGACGCCGAGGCGATGGCTCTGGTCAGCGTCCGGGGCCGCGCCATGGCGGCGGCTGCGGCGACCACCCCCACGTCGATGGCGGCGCTGATCGGTGGCGATCCCGAGGTCGTCCTGGCAGCGATCGAGCGGGCCGGCCTGACCGCCGCGAACCACAACGGCAAGGGCCAGATCGTGGCGGCCGGCACGGTGGAGCAGTTGGACGCATTCACGCCGCCGGCGCGGGTCCGCAAGATCTCACTCAGCGTCGCTGGCGCCTTCCACACCGAACACATGCGGCCCGCCGTTGATGCCCTGGCTGAAGCCCGGGCCGACATCGCCGGGCAGGATCCCACCACCGCGTTGCTGACCAATGCCGACGGGTCCGTCGTCGCGAGCGGGGCGGCGTACCTGGATCGGATCGTGGCCCAGGTCGCCAGCCCGGTGCGTTGGGACCGTTGCATGGACACCTTTGCCACCCTCGGCGTCACCGGACTGCTGGAACTGCCCCCGGCCGGCACGCTCACCGGGATCGCCAAGCGCAACCTGGCCGGGGTGGAAGTCTTTGCACTCAACACTCCCGACGAGTTGGCCGAGGCACGCGACTTCGTTGCCGAGCACACCTCCACTGACGCGCACACCTCTACCGGAGCAGGAAACTGATGAAGGCAAGCATCGGGGCGCCGTACGCACGGATCGTGTCGGTCGGCAGTCGCAAGGCCAGCCGCATCGTCACCAACGCCGAGATGTGCACCATGATCGACTCCTCTGATGAGTGGATCCAGCAGCGCACCGGAATCACCGAGCGTCGCTGGGTCGCCGAGGGCGAAACGCTGGAGGTGCTCGCCACCGACGCCGCCCGGATCGCAGTGGAGCGGTCGGGCATCGAGCCGAATCGGATCGGCGCGGTCATCCTCGCCAGCGTCTCCCACCATCTGCCCACGCCGGGGCTGGCGCCCCGGTTGGCGACCGCTGTGGGTGCCCCGCAGGCAGCCGCATACGACATCTCCGCGGCCTGCGCCGGCTTCTGTTACGGCCTCACCCAGGCCGACGCACTGATTCGGGTCGGTGCGGCTGAGTACGTGCTGGTCATCGGCGCCGAGGTGCTCTCGGAGATCACCGACACCAGCGACCGCAGCACCGCCTTCCTCTTCGGCGACGGTGCCGGTGCAGTCGTGGTCGGCCCCAGCGACGAGCCTGCGATCGGCCCGGCAGTGTGGGGTGGCGAGGGTGAGAACTGGGACACCATCAACATGACGGCTCCCTGGCCGCAGGCTGGTGGCGTCACGCCGGCGATCACGATGGATGGCCGGACGGTGTTCAAGTGGGCGACCACGGCGATCGCAGCCAAGGCACTGGAGGCGCTGGACAAGGCCGGTGTCAGCCCGGAGGAACTGGACGTGTTCATCCCGCACCAGGCCAACAACCGGATCACCGATTCGATGCTGCGTCATCTGCACCTCCCCGAGAAGGTGGTGGTGGCCCGCGACATCATGGACACCGGCAACACCTCGGCGGCCTCGGTGCCGTTGGCGATGGACCGGCTGCTCAGTTCCGGCCAGGCCCAGTCCGGACAGACTGCGCTGGTGATCGGCTTCGGTGCTGGTCTGGTGTACGCCGGCCAGGTCGTGACGCTGCCCTGACAGACTTCAGCGCCGTGTTGGGCAAGCGGCGCCGAGCGGCCCTCGGGCCTCGCCCGCCAGCAGGACCCCACCCGTACGACCCGTTCATCCACCAGGAGAAGAAGATGGCCACCACCGAAGAGATCCGCAGCCAGCTCGCCGAGATCGTCAACGAGATCGCCGGCACCGACCCGACCGCTGTCCAGCTGGACAAGTCCTTCGCCGACGATCTCGACGTCGACTCGATGGCGATGGTCGAGATCATCTACGCCGCCGAGGACAAGTTCGGCGTCGAGATCCCCGACGAGCAGGCCAAGAACCTCAACACCGTTGGCGACGCCGTCGCCTTCATCGAACAGGCCAAGTGAGCCTTCGGTGGCGTGCTCGCGCTGAGCACGCCACCGCCTTCGGGTCACACCGACCGGTGTGACCGGCGCCCAGCACCTGCCCGCGCACCTGTATCAGCAAGAGGGACACCATGAGCACAACAGTCGTCATCACCGGACTTGGCACCACCAACCCGCTCGCGGGCGACACCGCCGGCACGTGGGAGGCCATGATGGCCGGCCGCAGCGGCATTCGCAGCGTCGAGGAGGAGTGGGCCGCAGAGTTGCCGAGCCGCTTCGCCGGCCAGGCTGCGGTCTCCCCCGACACCATCCTGGACCGGGTGCAGGCGCGCAAGCTGGACCGGTCGGCGCAGTTGGCTGTGGTCGCCGGGCGCGAGGCCTGGGCCGATGCGGGCCTGGATGACGTGGACCCGACCCGCCTGCTGGTCAGCGTGGGCACCGGCATCGGTGGCCTGATCTCGCTGGTCAACAGCTGGGAGCAGTTGCGCACCCGCGGCGTACGCCGGGTGTCCCCCCTCACCGTCCCGATGCTGATGGCTAATGCCCCCGCGGCCAACATCGGCCTCGAATTCGGCGCCAAGGCTGGCATCCACACCCCGGTTTCTGCCTGCGCCTCGGGCAACGAAGCCATCTCGTTGGGCCTGGACCAGCTGCTGCTGGGCCGCGCCGACGTTGCCGTCATCGGCGGCACCGAGGGTGTCGTGCACGCGCTGCCCATGGCCGCCTTCGCGCAGATGCAGGCGCTCTCCCGGCGCAATGATGAGCCGGAACGTGCCTCGCGGCCCTGGGACGTCGACCGCGACGGTTTCGTGCTCGCCGAAGGCGCTGCGATCCTGGTCGTCGAAACCTTGGAGCATGCCACCGCCCGCGGCGCCAAGATCTATGGCACTCTCGCCGGCGCCGGCATCACGGCCGATGGCCACGACATCGTGCAGCCCGACCCGACCGGTGGCCAGCAGGGCGCGGCCATGGTGAAGGCGCTGAAGGCCGCAGATGCGAGCCCCTCGGACGTTTCCCACGTCAATGCACACGCCACTTCCACCCCGTTGGGCGACACCGCCGAGACCAAGTCGATCCGGCACGCCCTCGGTTCGGCCGTCGACGGCGTCGTCGTGAGCGGCACCAAGTCGATGACTGGCCACCTGCTGGGTGGCGCCGGCGCGTTGGAGACGCTGGCCTGCGTGCTGGCGGTCCATCACCGCACCGCCCCGCCCACGATCAACCTGGACAACCAGGAGGAGGGCCTGGGGATCGACATCGCCACCTCCCCCCGGGACCTGGGTCAGGGCGACCTGCTGGCGCTCAACAACTCCTTCGGTTTCGGCGGCCACAACGTCGCCATCGCCGTCAGCAACGCCAACGCCAACCGGTGACCCCCGCGCTTCGCGGCAACTGAGGTGAGCATCCCGGCACCAGGCCAGGTGTCCGCGCCGGCGCTGGTGACCCAGCTCGCCGCGGGCGTTGCGGTGGCGCCGGTGTGGCGCAACGAACTCGGTGGGGTGACGTGGCGAATCGCCACCGATCCGCCGAGCTACCTCAAGTACGGCCCTGCCCACCTCGAGTTCGAGCCAAAGGAGGAGGCAGAACGCCTCTCGTGGCTCGCCTTCGCGGCGCCATCGCTGACGGTGCCGCGAGTGCTGGCTCAGGGCACCGTCACCACCTCCGCCGGCGACCATCGTTGGCTGCACACTGCAGCAATCCCTGGCGACACCGCCATCCATCCTCGCTTCCAGTCGACCACCGCGCTCGCGCAGGTGACCGTCACCGAGCTTGGCCGGGCGTTGCGGTGCTGGCATGACCAGCTCGAGGTCGCCAGTTGTCCGTGGACCTGGTCGGTCGCCGACCGGCTGGAACTGCTGGCGGAGCTGGGCGTTCCGCAGCCTCAGCGACAGCTGTTTGCCGACCGGGTGCCACCGCTCGATCTGGTGGTCTGCCACGGCGATGCCTGCAACCCCAACTTCCTGATGGAGCCGACCGGAGAAGCCGACCACGTCACGTGGACCGGCACTGTCGATCTCGGCGCGCTGGGCGTCGCCGACCGATATGCGGACCTGGCACCGGCCATCCTGAGCTTGGGCTGGAACTTCCCGGGCATCGATCCGGCCCACTTCTGGCGTGGCTACGGGTTGCAGCCGGATCTGGCCAAACTCAGGTACTACACCGAGCTGTGGCAGGCCGGCGACTGACATGTCACGCCGCGCGGCTGTCCGGTGCGGTGCCGCTGGTGGCTCCGGCCCGCAGCACTCCGGCGAGCCAACCGAACGCCTCCAGCTTGGCGGCAGTGATGTTCATCCCGACCGCATCGGCGTACGCGTCGCGCGACAGCGGGAAGCTGGCCGACGTGCCGCTCCCGCCGTGCCACAACGTCGCGAACAGCATCGGCTCGTCCCACAGTGTCGTCAGCCGGGCCGCCACTCGCGGCATCCGACGCCGGACCACCGCGGCGACCTCCAGTGCGAGCCGCGGACCGTGCGGTGCCACGCCCAGCCACAGCGCCACTCGAGCGGGTGTGAACCCCTCGATCTCCCCGCTGGGGCGAGGAGGTGCCGCGTCGTGGTCATGGAAGGCCTCCCCCAGATGGAGCAGGGCGGCCAGCGTGAGGATGTCGTCGACGTAGGTGACCGCACCCGGCTGCGGCAGCGCCGAGACCGCGCCGTCATCGGCCAGCGCCTGCCAGGCGTACACCAGCCATTCCCGCCGGATGCCCCGCGGCGGTCGGCCCACCAGGTCGGTGATCGACTCCAGCATCCGCGTCATGTCCGCCGACACGGAGTCGGCGCTGCTTGCTTCCGGCTTCTTCGCTTCCAGAGCCCAGATCTTCATGACTCTGAGTCAAGCGGCACCCTCCGACAAAAAACTCGAGTCAGTCGAGTTCCCCGGTCCACTGACCTCCGTTCAACGGGTGGGGCAAGACTCCTGGGGCAGGTGTGACACCCTCAGGTCATGGCTGCCCCCACCCCACCTCAGCTGCGTACCGACCGCGTGGCATCGACCATGGACCGGGCAGCCGAGAGGATCGGCGCCGGGCTGACGTGGGCCGTCCTCTCCGTGTCGCCCGACTCGCCGGATGCTGAGCCGGCAGCGACGCTCGGCGCGGCCGGAGGCCTCAGCGCTGATGCGATCGTTCGGATCGCCTCGGTCACCAAACCGATCGTCGCGGCCGCCACCCTCTCCCTTGTCGAGTCCGGTGAGCTGCGCCTTGAGGACCCCATCAGCCGGTACGTGCCGACTTGGGCGGACCGGCAGGTGCTGCGGGTACGCCACGGCAGACTCGACGACACCGTGCCCGCCAGCCGCGAGGTGACCGTCCGGGACCTGTTGTCGATGGGCTTCGGTCTCGGCTACGACATGAACGCTCCCGAGGACGATGCCCTGACCCGAGCCGCCGACGAGGCCGGCGTGATGTCGGACTGGCAACCCCCAGCCATGACGCCGCAGCAGTGGGTCGAGGCAACCGCGGCGTTGCCGATGGCCCACCAGCCCGGTCAGGGCTGGCTCTACCAGTCCTCCTACGATGCGCTGGCGGTCGTCATCGAAGCCGCCACCGGACGTGATCTCGATGTCCTCGTCACCGAGCGGATCCTGGCCCCGCTCGGCATGCATGACACCGGCTGGACCGTGAAGGCTGCCGATCTCTGCCGGGTCCCGGCCCACGGCTTCCCCGACGAGCGTGGCACCGTGACCGAGGCTTGCCCTGAGCATGATCCGGCGCTGCTCCATCCGCCGAGCTTCGTGTCGGCCAGCACCGGGCTGGTGTCGACCGTCGCCGACCTGCTGCGCTTCGCGGGGATGCTGATGAACGAGGGAGTCGCCCATGGCGTGCTCCCCGCATCTGGTCCGGTCCGGGTGCTGTCCGCCGAATCCGTACGCCTGCTCACCACAGACACCACGACCGCCGCAACCAGGACGATGGGCAACGGCATGCTGCCGCCCGACCACGGCTGGGGCATGGGCGTGGCCATCGACGCCGCGGGTCGCTACGGCTGGGACGGCGGCACCGGGGCCAGCCTGTGGGTCGATCCACAGGACCGGGTCGCCGCGGCGCTGCTGGCCACCGCCGGCATGGGCGGGCCGGACGAGCCGGCCTACCTGACCGAGTTCTGGCGCGCCGTACGCGGCTGAGTCCCGCCCCGGAGTGGTCAGACGACCTGGTGCAGCCAGCGCACCGGAGCCCCGTCGCCGGCGTACCGGAAGACCTCCAGCTCCGCATCCCAGGCGGTGCCGAGCAGGTCATCGAGGGCCTGCTGCAGGCCGCGCGGATCCGTCATCGCGGTGCGCAGTCGGTCCTCGGGCACCATGATGTCGCCGTGTGGTCCGGTGCTGGCCCGGAAGACTCCCAGATTCGGGGTGTACGAGATCCGCTGTCCCTCATGGTTGCGGCCCGCGTCCTCGGTCACCTCGAAGCGGAGCCGCTGCCAGCCCGTCAACGCCGACGCGATCGTCTCGGCGGTCCCGGCCGAACCGCGCCAGGTCACCTCGGTGCGATAGGTCGCGCGTTCGGCGCCCTGTGCGCTCCAGTCGAAGCGTACGGGCGCGCCAAGAGCGCCGCCGACCGCCCACTCAACGTGGCGGCACAGGGCCGACGGCGCGCTGTGAATGAACAAGACCCCTTGGGTCGCGTCCATGATTCCTCCCGGGCTCGAGGGCTGCCTTCCCCGACGTCCTCAAGACCGGTTGTGGGCACCATTCTGCCCCACGCGTCCCATCCACACCAGTGGCCCCTCGAGTCACGGGGGCCGGGCGCACTCAGTGCCAGTAGTCGTTCGGGTTCAGCCGGTCGCCGAAGATGGCCTGGCCCACCCTCACCGTCGTGGCGCCGTGGGCGATCGCGAGCTGGTAGTCACCGGACATGCCCATCGACAGGTCCTCCCAACCGCCGCCGTCGCGGTCCTGCAACTCCGCCTGCACCTGCCGCATCCGGACGAAGCACTCGGAGACCCGCTCGTGGTCGTCACTGAAGACCGCCAGCGTCATCAGGCCGCGCACCCGCAGCGCATCAAAGGCACCCAGTTCGGCGGTGAAGGCCGCCATCTCCTCGGGTGGCACCCCAAACTTGGTGTCCTCCCCGGAGCTGTTGACCTGCACCAACACGTCGAGCTGGCGCCCGGCCGCCTGCAGCCGCTTGTCGAGCTCTGCGGCCAACCGCAACGAGTCAAGGGCCTGGAACTCGGCTGCGAACTGTGCCACCACCTTGGCCTTGTTGGTCTGCAGGTGACCGATCACCACCCATTCCAGGTCGGTCAGATCCGCCAACGCCTCATGCTTGGCGGCCGCTTCCTGGACCTTGTTCTCACCGAGCTGGCGTACGCCGGCGGCGTACACCTCCCGACAGACCTCCGGCGGCTTGGTCTTGGATACGGGCAGCAGCCGCACCTCGCTCGGATCCCGGTCGGCCTGTTCACAGGCGTCGTTGACGGTGCCGCGTACCCGCTCCAGCGCGGCAGCGACGTCCCACGTGTTCTCCATGTCCACCTAGACCTCGGATGCATTGCCAACTGAATCCCCGAGCCTACGACAGTCCGAGACGGTACGCCGAGTGTGCCCGGGGGCGCGGATCAGGGCCAGCGCGCCGCGAGCGCGACCGCTCCCGCGGCGGCCAGCGCCGCGGCGCCGAGCGCCCACCCGGCCCAATTCACCGTGGTCTCCTGGTCGACCGTTTCGTAGCCGACCGATCTGGCGATGTCCTCATAGGCCTCATCGAGCTGGGTGGCATTCTCGGCCGAGTAGAACTTCCCGTCAGTGTTGCGAGCCAACTGGGACAGTTCGTAGCGGTCCACCGGCACCGGCTGACGCTGACCGTTGCTGATCACATAGCCACCCGGGGTGCCGTAGGCGATGGTGTAGACCTGCACCTCCAGCTCCTTGGCGCGTTCGGCAGCCGAATCGGTGGACCGGCCCACATTGGTGGACCCGTCCGACAGCAGCACAATTCGGGCCGGCGCCGAGGCATTGGGGTCATCGGGATCTGGTGGCACCAGTTTCAGCGCATCCAAGGAGGCGTACACGCCCTCACCGATCGCCGTCGACGGCTCCAGTTGCAGCCCGTCGATCGCGGAGTTCACGACTGCATGGTCGGTGGTGGGCGGGACGATCAACTTCGCCTGAGCAGCGAAGGTCACCAGCGCCACGTTGAAGCGGGGTGGCATCGAGGAGACGAAGTCCTTGGCAGCCTTCTGGGCGGCGATCAGCCGGTTCGGGTCGACGTCCTCGGCCAACATCGAGCGGGACACGTCGATCGCCACCACGATGGTGGCACGGTCCCGCGGCACTTCGACCCCCTCCTTGGGACGGGCCCAGGCCGTGACCAGCAGGGTCAACGAGGTCAGCGCGAGCAGGACAGCCACATGCTTCTTCCAGGTCTGTTCCTGGGGCAGCATCGAGATCAGCGGGTCCCGCTGACCGCCACCGGAGCGAGCCTTGTCCCGGCGCCAGAGCAGGTAATAGAGCAGCGCCAACACCGGCACCAGCAGCAGCGCCCAGAGCCGTTCGGGATTGAGGAACTCGATCATGGCCACCTCGTCGCCAGGGAGATCGTGGCCAGTGCCGCGAGCACCCCGAAGGCCACCCCGACCCCGGCGTACTGGGCGGAGATGTCGGTCTCGCCGCGGACATAACCGACCGAGGAGCCGATGTCCTCGAAGGCCTCAGCCAGTTCCGTGCCGTCCTTGGCGATGTGGAACTCCCCACCCGCGGTCTGCGCGATGGATTCCAGCAGCGCGCGGTCGGCCGGAACCGGTTCGCGTACGCCATCGAGATCGACATATCCGTAGTCAGTGCCGTAGGCGATCGTGTGCACCGGCACCTTCAGGTCCCGGGCCCGCCCGGCCGCCTGCAGCGGCGACTGTCCGGCGGTGTTCTGGCCATCGGACATCAGCACGATCATGCCCGGCGGCAGTTCCCCGGTGTCGTCCGCGTCGCGGGGCGCCTGCTGCAACGCGCTGAGCGCGGTCTCGATGCCGCTGCCCATCGCCGTGCCGTCACGCAACTCCAAGTTACTGGCGACCCGCTTCACCAACGCATGGTCCTGGGTGGGCGGCACGACGATCTGGGGCTGGCCCGACAGCAACACCAAGGAGATGTTGAACCGATCCGGCACCTGGTCCACGAACGCCGCGGCGGCCTCCTCGGCCGCCTGGAGCCTTGTCGGCTGCACGTCGGTGGCCTGCATGGACTGCGAGACGTCCAGCACCAGCACGACGGTGGCCCGTTCTCGCGGGATCAGGCTCACGCCCATCGGCTGTGCGGCGGCCACCGACAGCGCCACCAACGCGACCAGTGCAAACGCCACGGCGAGGTGCCGGCGCCACTGCGACTGGCCGTGCATCACCTTCCCGAGGACGCCGGTGTTGGTGTACCTCATGCCGGTGCGCTTCTTGCGCTTCAGCAGGAAGAGGTAGGCCGCGACCAGCACCGGAATGAGGACGATGGCCAACAGCACCCAAGGACGCCCCAAGGTCTGCGGGACCCATTGCTCCCAGAAACTCATCGCCTCACTCCTTTCGCGTTCATCAGCTGACGCCGTTCCACATCTATCTGCTGACGCCCTTGGGCGGCGCGTGCAACATGCTGGCCACTCGCCGGTAGCCAAGCACGAAACGCGCAATGTCTTGCACCCAGTCTCTATCGGTACGCAACTGGATGTGTCCCACGCCGGCACGGCGCAACGACAGCTTGATCCGTTCCCGCTGCGCCTGACTCGCCGCGTTCATCTGTCTTCGGGCGTGCGCATCGGAGGTGTTGACGTATCGCTCGAAGCTCGTTTCGGGGTCACGGATCAGCAAATCGCCAACGTCGGGAAACTCGAGTTCGCGCCGGTCAACCACCTCGATGGCGAGCACCTGGTTGCGCACCGCCAACCGGCGCATGGGCCGCTCCCAGCTCGGCGGTACGTTCGGGTCGAGTTCCGCCGAGCCGGGCTCCAGGAAGTCAGAGACGACCACGCGCATGCCGCGGCGACGCTGGGTGCGGGACACCGTCTCGATGCCGGCCGCCAGTTCCACCCCTCCCGGGGCGTGGTCGGGCACGATCGGCTCGGTCAGCATGGTCCGCAGCAAGCCATACAGCGCCGTACGCCCGGAGTTGCCAGGCAGCCGGCGGACGCCGTCCGAGCGCATGATGAAGCCACCGAACCGGTCCCCCATCCGCTGGCTGAGGAAACCGATCGTGGCGATCGCCGCGATACCAAGGTCACGTTTGGTGACACCTTCGGTGCCCCAGTTCATCGACGGGGTGACATCGAGCAGGGCCCAGGTCTCCAGTTCCCGATCCGCCATCGTGTCGCGGACGTGAGGCACCGTGGTCCGGGCCGTCACTGCCCAGTCCATCCGGCGTACGTCGTCCTGGCCGGGCTGATACTCGCGGGCGTCGTTGGTGTCGGCGCCGGGGCCGGGCAGCAGGCCAAGGTGATCGCCGTGCAGGAAGCCTTCCAGCCGGCGCACCACCGTCAACTCGAGTCGGCGCAGCGCCGCTTCGGGGGCCAGCTCGTTCAGCGGGATGGTCGGCTCGGTCGGCTCGCCGACGATCGATGCCGCCGCGGCCGCCGGGGCAGGCGCGACTGGCGCGCCGGCAGGGGGGCCCTGCGGCGGCGGGAAGGCGGGAGCTCCGCTCGGCGGCGGGAAGGAGGTCATAAGCGGCGACCTTTCAGCGCCTCAGGACCGCGGATTGTGCGGCGGTCCCTGCGGCGGGGCCCACGAGCCTGGCCCTTTGCTACCCGGCCCATTGCTGCCCGGCCCACCGGGACCCTGCGGCCGCGGCGGGTACTGCCCCGGCTGCATGCCCTGCGGCGGCGCCGGATTCGGCGAGCCCTGCGAGTCGGGTCGGCTCGCGGGGCGATCACTGGAGCCACTACCGGAGTCGGAATTCCACCGGGGCGTCGGGGCCTCGACCATGGTCAGGATTCGCTCGACGACGTCGGTGGGTTCGATGTTGTCGGCGACCGCGTCGAAGCCGAGCACCAGTCGGTGCGCCATGACGTCCTTGGCGACAGCCTGAATGTCGGTGGGCAGCACATAGGTACGCCCGTGGATCAGCGCCAGTGCCCGACCGGCGGCCAGCAGGCCCAGTGTGGCGCGCGGGGAGCAGCCGATCTGAATCACCGAGTCAAGGTCAGGCATGTTGTACTGCCCCGGCGTACGCGTCGCCATCACGAGGTTGACCACATACTCAGCGACCATGTTGTGCACGTGCACCTGACTGGCCATGTCCTGCATCTGCAGCACCAGCTGCGGGTTGAGCACCGGCTCCGGAGTCGGCGGGGTGACGCTCATCCGGCGCAGGATCTCGAACTCCTCATCGCCGCGCGGATAGGGCACGTCGACCTTCAGCAGGAAGCGGTCCCGCTGCGCCTCCGGCAGCGGATACACGCCCTCGGACTCGACCGGGTTCTGGGTGGCGATGACGATGAAGGGCTTGGGCGCCGGGTAGGTCTGGCCGCCGATGGAGACCTGCTTCTCCGCCATCACCTCCAGCATCGCCGACTGCACCTTGGCGGGCGCACGGTTGATCTCGTCCGCGAGCACGAAGTTGACGAAGATGGGCCCGAGCTCGATGTCGAACTTCTCCTCGTGCGCCGAATAGATGCGCGTGCCGACGATGTCGGAGGGCACCAGGTCCGGGGTGAACTGCACTCGAGCGAAGTCACCGCCGACGACCGTGGCGAAGCTCCGGACGGCCAGCGTCTTGGCGACACCGGGGACACCCTCCAACAGGATGTGCCCCTTGGCGAGCAGGCCAACCATCAGCTGCTCGACCATGTGTTCCTGGCCGACGATGACGCGCTGGACCTGGCCGATGGCCTCCCCCAGGATCCGCGACGCGTCCTTCGGCTCCAGCGGTTCCTGTGCGGGACCGGACTGCTGTGAACTGCTCACTCAATGACTCCTGGGCTTCGGGCTCTGCCGCCACGATAGCGGCTCGTCCCATCCAACAGGCTCGTGATACGCGATGTTCACCACCGATGTGGTGAGATGGAGGCGATGTCCGACGACCTCCCTCCCGACATGCCGGGGCCGCTGCCGCCGCCCGACGGTGCTCCGTTGGCGCAGCCCTACCCGCTCGATCAGGACGATCCGGTCCGGGTCGGGGACTTCTGGGTCGACGCCCGGTTGACCGCCACCCCGGCCGGTGTGGCGTACCTGGCACACGAGGACGAGTCCGAACATCCTGCGATGGTGATCCTGCTGAGCATGGGCGCCGCCGCCAGTGCCAGTGCCCGGGACCGGTTCGCCGGGGCCGTCAACGAGCTCCACATCGACACTGTCATCGCCCGGGGCGGCGACGGCCAGGACGAAGGGCGGCTCGCTCACAAGTTCCGTGGCGAGGAGGACAACCCGGTCGAACCGGGCGACGATCCCGAAGCGCCGTGGGTGGCGCTGGAATGGAACGGCAGCCAGACCGCAGTCGATGAGGCCGATCGGTTGCTGCACCGCGTCGATCTGGGGACCTTGGGACCAGTCGGTACACCGGCCGGTCCCGACTTCCAACTGCCCTGGGTCGCCTCCGCCGGCCCGGGGCGAGCGCGGGTGTGGCCGCTGCCGTGGCCCGGCCGCCATGACCGGGCGGGCGGCATCAGCGTGCTGGCGTCCTGGCTGGTGGTGATCTTCATCGCCGCGCTGGCCCTGATGATTGTGCTGATGGTGTTGCAGCAGCCCACCATCCCACCGCCATCGCCGACGGACCCGCCACCGTCGGACTCGACCTCTTCGCCGACCTCGCCGCCGCCTTCGGGTGAGTCGGGCAGCCCCTCCTCACCGCAGTCAGGCAGTCCCTCGTCGCCGCAGTCGGGAAGCCCGTCGCCCGAGTCCGGCAGCCCCTCGCCCGAGTCTGGCAGCCCCTCGCCCGAGACCGGCAGCCCCAGTGGCGGCGGTCCGCCCACAGGCCCCAACCCCCGGTTGTGACCCGAGCCCGTTGTTGTGACCCAGACAGGAACTATGATGACCGACCTGCCCCGCGTGATCTGCAGCGATCTTGACGGCACGTTTCTCACCCCGGACAAGGAGGTCACCGAGGCCAATCACCGCGCCGTACGCGAGGCCGTTGAGCGTGGCATCCGGGTGCTGTTCGCCACCGGTCGGCCGCTGCGCAACCTCGGTCTGATCGAGCACCTCGCAGACGTGGTGCCGACCGTGATCGCGTCCAACGGCGCCGCCGTGGTCGACCTCACCACCATGACCGAGACCCAGCGCATTGAGATCCCCTCAGCCGTCGCGCTGGAACTGATGGCCGCCATCCGGCAGGACCACCCCGATGCCAGCTTCGCCGCCGATCTGGCCAACCTGCTCTCCTACGAGCCCGGCTACCCCGCCCCGCAGGTGACCGACACGGCACACGCGTGCGACGACCTCGCCGGCCCGATGGCCGAGCACTCCGGCACCACCAAGTTGGTGGTCCGGATTCCGGACCTGATGTTGGAGGATGCCAACGACCTGGTCCAGGCGATCGTCGGCGACCGCGCCACGGTGACCTTCTCCGGTACGCCCGGCACCGTCGGCCTGCTGGAAGTCGGGCCTCCCGACTGCACCAAACAAGTCCGGTTGGCTGAGCTGTGTGCCGAGTGGCAGGTTGCTGCCGAGGACGTTGCCAGCTTCGGCGACATGCCCAATGACGCCGCGATGCTCGCGTGGTCCGGGCGCGCCTTCGTCATGGAGGAGTCACACGAATCATTGGCCGAGCTGAAAGCCGAGCGTGTCGGCTCCAACGCCGACTCCGGCGTGGGCCGTACCATCCTCTCGTGGTGGTGAACGACACCGGGGCGACCCCGGACCTGGAGGACAGCGCGCCGGCCGAGCCCAAGGCTCGGCCGTGGCCGTTACGCCTGATCGGAGTACTGCTCGCGACCCTGCTGCCGTGGCTCACCTCGGTGTGGATGGCGGCCAGCGAGTTGCCGTGGCGTCTGGAGCAGTTCGAGCTCCCGATGATCGACTTCGAGGTCTACCGACAGGCAGTAGCCAAGCTGCTCACCGGCGAGTCCCTCTTCAGCGTCGAAGGGCTGCCGTTCATCTATCCGCCCTTCGCCGGCCTGCTGCTGACCCCCTTCGGGCTGGGCGGCGACATCGAGTCACGGGTGGTCTGGCTGGGTCTCAACGCGTTCGCCGTGACGGTGCTGATCTATCGGATGGGTCTGCGGGGGTGGCGTCTGTCGCTGGCCGCCGCGGCGGCGACGGCCCTGTGTCATCCGATCTTTTCGACCCTCAGCTTCGGCCAGATCAACACGCTGCTGATGGTGCTGGTGGTCATCGATCTCTTCCCGGGCCAGCGGATCTTCCCGCGCCGGCTGCCGCTGCCGGGCTGGCTGGTGGGCATCGCCGCCGCCATCAAGCTCACGCCGGCGATCGCCGCCGTGATGACCCTGATCGCAGGCCGGATCAAGGTGACCGTGATCGCCTTCTGCAGCTTCCTGGTCGCCACCGTGGTGACCTGGTTGGTGCTGCCGGAGGATTCGCGTCGCTTCTGGACCGAAATGGTGCTCGATTCGAGTCTCAATCCCGCGTTCCTGCGCAACCAGTCGATGAGCGGCACTTGGACCCGGGCCTTTGGGCCGGAGTCCGACACCGTGGGCGTCCTGGTCGGCTTCGTCATCGCCCTGGCGGGACTGGTGGTCGCCGCGATCTGGTATCGCTCGGGCCGGCGTACGCTCGGCGTCACTCTGGCCGGGATCGCGGGGCTGATCGCCTCACCGATCTCCTGGGACCACCACTGGGTGTGGGTGCTGCCGCTCGGCATCGTGTTGCTGCAGGACAAGCAGCTGTCCACCTGGCTGCGGCTGCCGGGACTGTTGCTGGTCCTCTACTCCAGCTTCTCGCCCTACATGCGGCTCTCGGAGGAGCTGCAGGTGTGGCAGCCGTGGCAGCTGTGGGTGGCCGGCATCCAGCCGGTGCTGGCAGCGATCACGTTGGCCGGAGCCGGGGTTGCCTGGTGGTGGCACACCCGTGCCACAGGCGCACCGCTGTGGCCGTCGAAGCTGGTCGGCGACGAGGACTCCCGCTGACCTGAGGCTTGAGCCGTGGGGGTCAGTCGGCCTTCGCCGCGCAGTCGTGGCAGGTGCCGAAGATCTCCAGGTCGTGGCGTACGTCGGAGAATCCGTTGGCGCGGGCGACCGATTCGGCCCAGGACTCGACCGCTGCACCCTCGACCTCCACGGTGCGGCCGCAGGAACGGCACACCAAATGGTGGTGGTGCCGGACCGACTCACACTGGCGATACAGGACCTCGCCCTCGTCATTGCGGATCATGTCCAACTCCCCTGCCGCCTCCATGGCTTGCAGGGTGCGATAGACGGTTGCCAGCCCGACCGAGACGCCGTCCTGGCGCAACCGGTCATGGATCTGCTGGGCCGAGTTGAAGTCGGCCAGATCGGCCATCACCGTGCCGACCGCAGCACGCTGCCGCGTCCGGCGTACGCCGGCCTTGGGCGCCGCGCTCGACTGAGCTGAATCCGCCACCTGTCCACTCCTCCCGTTCGGGGCTCGCCCGAGCCTACCGGGGCGGCTAAGCTTTCCGACGGCCGCCAACGTGCATCGCGACACCACCGGCAGCCGCTGGGGGCGTTAGCTCAGCCGGTCAGAGCAGAGGACTCATAATCCTTGGGTCGCGGGTTCGAGCCCCGCACGCCCCACCCAGTGTTTCGCCCGACGCCGTGTGGCGAGTGAACACGGGGGCGAGGGCGTACGCCCCGCAGCCTCAGGCCTGCAGTGCTTCCACGGCCGACCAGAGGTCGTCGATGGCGACATGGCCACCGAGCTTCCAGCCGCGAGTCTCCAGCAGGTCGCCCAGCGTCTCCTCGTCCAGTCCGGCGCGGGAACCACGCGGGTAGGCAAGCCAGACGGCCCGGAAGTGGGGCAGCTTGTCGCTGTGATTGGCAAACAGCTGGTCGAAGTCAGCCTTGGCGCGCAGCGCGACGCAGACGACCGTCGCGCCCTCGGCACCGTCGACGAGCTCGACACCGTCGGCGATGTCCTCGGCGATGTCGGCGCGTACGCCCTCGGTCGCGTGGATCCACAGGCGATCACCGCGACGAATGTTCATCTGGTCCGCAACAGGCTGGGTCATGCCTCGATCCTATCCGATCAGGCCCTGGCCACGGCGGTCTGCTGACGTCCCCAACCGAGCTGGTCCCGGGCCGCGCCGATCACCAGGCAGACCAGGTAGATCGCGAACGACACGGTGGTGACATAGGGGCTGATCGGCAGTCCTGGCGACAGCGACAACACAATGCCGATCGTCATCGCAGCGACGGCGAACAGCATCGACAGCAGGGTCACGTACAGCGGCCGCACCACCACCCGCACCGCAGCGGCGGTCGGGGTGATGAGTAGCGACATCACCAGCAGGGAGCCGATCAGTTGGACGCACATGGCGACTACCAGCCCCAGGCACAGCATGAACACCAGATTCAGGCTGCGCACCGGTACGCCGCGGGCCCGGGCGACCGAGGCATCCACCGAGGCAAACCACATCGGCCGCCAGGTCGGCACCAGCACCAGGGCGACCACCGCGGCAAGAATCACCAGGCTGGCGAGCTGGGCGTCGTCGACGGCGACGATCTGACCGGTCAGCAGGCCGAAACTGTTGCTGGAACGGCCCCGGTAGAGAGACAGGAAGAGGACGCCGACGCCCAGCCCGAAGGGCAGCATCACCGCGATCGCGGAGTTGCGTTGCTGGGCCTTGGCGCCGAGGAAGGCCAGGATCGCGGCGGCGACCACCGAGCCGAGGATGCCGCCGACCACCACCGGCTGCCCGAAGTAGAGCGCAATCGCCGCACCGGCGAAGGACAGTTCCGCGCAACCGTGGACCCCGAAGCTCATGTCACGCGCGTGGATCATCGGGCCGATGAGACCCGAGATCACTCCCAGCACGACGCCCGCCAAGATCGACAGGGTCACCAGCGGCAACAGCATCCCGATGTCCTGGAAGCTGATCACCCGGTTGAGGAAGTCCATCATTGGCCTGACTCCTGACCGGCCGGCTGGTAGGGCTGTTTCGATTCCTCACCAGCGTCATGCGGGTGGCACTGCACCGCTTCCTCCACGCCCAGCACCACGATCTTGTCGCGGTGGCGCAGCACGTCAATCGGCGCCCCGTAGAGCTCGCTCAGCACCGCCGAGGTGAGCACCTCGTCAGGCGCTCCGATGCGCACCTCACCGTCGACCAGATAGACCACCCGATCGGCGTGCGGCAGCACCGGGTTGATCTCGTGAGTGACGAAGAGCACTGCCGCGCCCGCCGCTGCCTGCTGACTGATGAGGTCAGTCACCACGTCCTGATGGTGCAGGTCCAGACTCAGCAGCGGTTCGTCACACAGCAGGACGCCGGGGTCGGACACGATCGCCTGAGCGACCCGGAGCCGTTGCTGTTCGCCACCGGACAGCTGCGACAGGGGCACATCGGCGTACTCGATGGCGCCGACCTGCTGCAGCGCCCGGTCAATGCGGTTGGTGAAGCTGCGACGCCGCAGCGAGATCCCCCACCGGTGCCCGTCCAGCCCGAGCGCGACCAAGTCTCGGCCGCGCATCCCGGCGGCGGATTCGAAGCCGCGCTGCTGCGGGATGAAGCCGATCCGCGAGCTCCCCTCGCGGACCGGCTTCCCGAGCACCCGGACCGAGCCGGAGCGAAGTCGCTGCTGGCCCAGGATGACCGAGATCATGGTGGACTTGCCGGCACCGTTGGGCCCCAGTACCGCGACGAACTCGCCGGGCTCGATAGTCAGATCCAGGTCGCGCCACAGCACCCGGGACCCGAAGCCCATGGTCGCTGAGGTGAACTCAACTGCAGGCGTCCCCGTTGGTTCCTCTGTCACGCCGTTGCCGCTACTTTCTCGAACTCCACGATGGCCTGGTCGATCCAGGTGAGGTAATCATCCACCCCCTCGGGGAAGGTTTCGTACGCCCCCAGGATCGGTACGCCAGCCGTCTCCGCTGCACTCTGCAACCGGTCCGAGGTGGCGTCCTGAGTCTGCCCGTTGAGGACGACGATGTCGATGTCACCGCTGCTGATCATGGTGAGCACTTCGTCGACGACCGCCACCGAGGCGCCGCCGCCGCTCTCGGACTGCCGGACGAATTCCGGCGGGGTCACGTCGTGCGCACCCAGGTCAGCCAGCAGGTATTCCAGCACCGGTTCGGTGGAGATCAGGTGCAGGTGAGTGTTGGTGCGGACCTGGGCGGCGCGGTCCTGCAGGCCACGGATGCCGTCGCTGAAGGCCTGGAAATTCGCGTCGTAGTCGGCCGCATGCTCGGGGTCCCGCTGCACCAGGTCGGCGTGGACCTGTTCCGCCACCGCGAGGGCAACCGGCATGGAATAGAAGACGTGTTCGTTGGGACCGGAATGTTCGTGGCTGTGGCCCTCGTGACCTTCGTCGTCGCCGTGGTCATGGCCGTCCTCGTGGCCGTCCTCGGAGTGATCATGTCCATCCTCGGAGTGACCGTCTTCCTCGGCGTGACCGTCCTCCTCGGCGCCAGGTGCAGCGGGACCGCCGGGACCTTGGGCAAGTTCCATCGCGTTGATCACGGTCGGGGTGTTGTCGACCGATGCGAGCACCGTCTCGGCCCAGCTGTCATAGCCGGCACCGTTGATGACGACCAGGTCGGCGCTGTTGAACGAGGCCTTGTCGCGCACAGTCGCCTCGTATTCGTGGGGGTCCTGTTCCGGGCTGGTCACTGCCGCGGAGACCCCGACGTGATCGCCGCCGACAGCCTGGATGATCGACGCCCAGACATTGGTCGAGGCAAACGCTGCCAGCTTGCCGCTGTCGGCAGGGCCGGCCTGCTGACTGCAGGCAGTCAGGGCGAGGACGAGGGCGGCCGCGGTGGTGACCACCTTCGCAAGGGTCTGGTTACGCATCGTGCTCCTGTTCCCAGCGGGACCGGTGCCCCGCGACAGCAGCAGCCTAAAGCTAATGAGAATGAGTTTCAAGTTCGTCGGCGATGTGGCGCCAGACCTGCGCGACCCCGGGCACGCCGTCGCAGGCGACATCGCAGATGTCGGCCAACGCGGCCTGTTCCTCCGACCGCGACCACAGCAACAGCGCCTCAATCCGGCCCTGCTCCCGCAACTCGGCGACCGTGCGGAAGGCCGGGATGTCGCCCAGGTCGTCACCGGCGTACACCACCACCCGTGCCCCGGTCGCCTCGACCAGCTCCGCAATCGCCCGGCCCTTGTCCTGCCCGGCGGCGCGCAGCTCCCACACCATCCGGCCCGGCTCCAGGTGCAGGCCGAGTCGTTCGGCCAACTCGGTCACGGGGCCGCGCAACCGTTCGAAGGCACCGTCGGGGTCGGCCGTACGCCGGGTGTGCAGTCCCAGCGCACGACCCTTGTCCTCCACCCAGACCTCGGCCAGGTCGAGCCGCGCCAACAGGTCGGCGATCTCGTTCCGCGCCCGGCTGATCTCGACAGGCTCGGGCGGCATCACCAGTTCACCGCTGGCGGCGTCCCAGCGCTCCACCCCATACTGGCCCAGGACCACCAGGTTGCCCAGCCCCGGCGCCTGGTCCAGCCCGCCGAGCCGACGGGCCGCCGCCACCGGACGGCCGGTGACAATGGCCACCTGCCCCACGAGCTGACCCAGCGCGCCCAGTGCCGCCACCGCCTCCGGGTCGGCGTACGCCTGGTCCGGGTCGTCGACGATCGGCGACAGCACTCCGTCGAAGTCGGTCGCCACCAGGACGGCCGCCGGGTCGTTGCGGGCGGCCGCGACAACTCGGGCGACCGGATCCGAGCTGGCCCGGTCGGCCTGCGGCTGCGCGGGGGGCTGTTCACTCATGGGCGTCAGCTTGCCATCTGGACTGCACCACTCGCCGACAACCCCGTGTTCCCCCGGGCAGAGCCGTGGCCTAGGCTCACAGACGCCCGAGTTCCATCCGAGTCCAGGAGGCGTCATGGCTGACCAGAAGTACGACTTCGTCGTCGTCGCGAACCGGCTACCGGTGGACCGTCATCGCGATGCCGATGGGAATGTCACGTGGCGTACCTCGCCTGGCGGGTTGGTGACCGCAATGGAGCCCGTGATGGCCAGCCACGACGGTGCCTGGATCGGCTGGACGGGCGCACCGGATGAGGAGCTGGAACCCTTCGACGAGGCCCACATGCATTTGGTCCCGGTGCCGCTGTCGCAGCAGGAGATCAACGAGTACTACGAAGGCTTCTCCAACTCGACGCTGTGGCCGCTCTATCACGATGCCGTCGAGGCCCCCGAGTTTCACCGCGAATGGTGGGATGCGTATGTCCAGGTCAACCAGCGCTTCGCCGACCGTGCCGCGGCGGTGGCGGACAAGCACGCCACCGTGTGGGTGCAGGACTACCAGTTGCAATTGGTGCCGGCGATGCTGCGCGAGCAACGCCCCGACCTTCGAATTGGCTTCTTCCTCCACATCCCCTTCCCGCCGGTGGAGCTCTTTCAGCAGTTGCCGTGGCGACGCCAGATCTGCGAGGGGCTGTTGGGAGCCGATCTGGTCGGCTTCCAACTCAATGGCGGTGCCCGCAACTTCGTCCGGACCTGTCGGGTACGCCTGGGGCTGAAGACCCATCGCGACCAGATCAATGTCGAGGACCGAATCGTCGAGGCCCGCGCCTATCCGATTTCGATCGACGCCCAGGGATTTGCCGACCTGGCCGGTACCGAGGAGGTCGCGGCCCGAGCCATCGAGATCCGCGAGGACCTCGGCTCCCCCGAAACGTTGTTCGTCGGCATCGACCGACTCGACTACACCAAGGGACTGCGCCAACGGTTCCAGGCTTTCGGTGAGCTGTTCAGCTCCGGCCAACTGGATCCGGACAGCACTCATTTCCTGCAGGTGGCCACACCCTCGCGGGAACGGGTCGAGCAATACATGCGGCTGCGCGACGACATCGAATTGTTGGTGGGGCGCACCAACGGCCACATCGGTCGCATCGGTATGCCACCGATCAGCTACCTGCACGCCTCCTATCCCCGCACCGAGATGGCCGCCCTCTATCGGGCCGCCGACATCATGGTGGTGACGCCACTACGGGACGGGATGAACCTGGTGGCCAAGGAGTTCATCGCCTGTCGAGACGGCAACAACGGTGCCCTGGTGTTGAGCGAGTTTGCCGGCGCGGCCGCAGAGCTGAAGCAGGCGTACATGGTCAATCCGCACGACATCAACGGCCTCAAGAACGTCATCCTGCGCACCATGGACGATGATGCGGCGAACCGTGCCAGGCGGATGAAGGCGATGCGCAAGCAGGTTTTCGAGCATGACATCAACCACTGGGCCGATCGCTTCCTCAGCGACTTGGCGCCCGAGGAGGACTGAGGCAGGCCGCTGGAACTCATCGGCGGCCTGCTCGGCATACCCCTTCTTGGTCGTCGAGGTGATCGCTCCTCGGCCTGCGATTGCCGTGGCCGCCGGCGCGAACGCTTGGTTGGGCCGGGCCCGCGACGAGGGCCCGGCCGTGGCAAGCCATCCAAGCGGCGAATCATGGGGTCTTCTGGGGACGGCCTGGCTCAGGACTGTGACTCAGTTGGCTTGTGCATCGGGTGCCGGTGGCTCGCCGGGGTACAGCATCAGGTCGTTGTCGACGACCTCCAAGCGATGGACCACGGTGTCCTGGGTTGCCGGGGGGCCGCTCACCTTGCCGGTGCGCAGGTCGAACTGGGAGGAATGGACGGGGCATTCAATGCACACGCCTTCCACCCACCCCTGCGCCAGCGAGGCGTACTGGTGGGTGCAGATGTCGTTGATGGCATAGAAGCCGTCATCCTCGGCGTGCACGATCGCGATGTCCTCGCCGGTCGCATTGTCCTCACCCGCGACCACGAAAGCCTCGCCGATGTCGATGTCGTCAGTGCTGCCCACTCGGATCGGTTCCACCATGGCCCAAGTCTGGCAGAGCCAGGCCGCAACGAGAATCCGCTGCGGTGGTGCGAACGGCCCGGTGCGGCAGCCGGGCGGGTGGCAGAGGTAAACTCCGGCGGGTGCCACTGCTCCGCGTCCTTGTGCCCGCTCTGGTCGTCCTCGCTTGGTTGGCCGGTGCAGCCGTCGGAGGCCCTTACTTCGGCCGGGTGTCGGAGGTGTCGACCAACGACCAGACCGCCTATCTGCCGGCCAGTGCCGACGCGACCCGGGTCCAGGAGCGCCTCACTGACTTCCTCGGCGACGACACCGTGCCGGCGATCGTGGTGGTGGTCAGCCAGAGCCCGCTCACCGAGGACCAACTGGGACAACTGCAGGCGACCGTCGAGGACGTCGCCGAGGTGCCCGGGGTCGACACCGGCACCTCACCGGTCGTTCCTTCCGAGGACGGCCGCGCCGCCCAAGTGTTCGTTCCGCTGGACAGCGACAGCGACATCGGGGAGACCGTCGAGGTGCTGCGGGAGCGCCTGCAGGACGATGTGCCCACCGGCCTCACCGTCCACGTCACCGGGCCGGCCGGATTCGCCGCCGACCTGGGCGAGGCCTTCAGCGGTATCGACGGGCTGCTGTTGGGGGTGGCGCTGGCCGCGGTCGCGATCATCCTGGTGGTCGTCTATCGGTCGATCCTGCTGCCGATCTTCGTGCTCGCGACCAGCACCTTCGCCCTGTGCGTCGCGCTGCTGATCAATTGGTGGCTGGCCAAGGCGGAGAGCCTGGTGCTGACCGGCCAGACCCAGGGCATCCTCTTCATCCTGGTCATCGGCGCCGCCACCGACTATGCCCTGCTCTACACCGCGCGGTTCCGCGAGGAGCTCATCGCGCACCCGGACCGGTGGACAGCGACGAAGCGGGCCTGGTGGGGGTCGGTCGAACCGATCATCGCCTCGGGCGGCACCGTCATCGCCGGTCTGTTGTGTCTGCTGCTCAGCGACCTGGGGTCGAATCGTTCGCTGGGTCCGGTGGCCGCCATCGGCATCGCCACCGCGATCGTCTCGGCGTTGACCCTGCTGCCCTCACTGTTGCTGCTGAGCGGCCGGGTCGCCTTCTGGCCCCGTACGCCGCACCACGACCCGAACCGTGCCGAGGACGCGACACCGCAGGGCGGGTACGCGCGGGTTGGCCGGTTCGTGGACGGACACCGCCGGTTGGTCTCGGTCGCGGTGATCGCATTGCTGTTGGCCGGAGCGGCCGGCCTGACCCAACTTCGCGCCGACGGTGTGCCGCAGAGCGAGTTGGTGCTGGGTGAATCCGATGCCCGCGAGGGTCAGATCGCGCTCGGCGAACACTTCCCCGGCGGTTCCGGTACGCCCGTCCAGGTCATCGCCGCCGAAGCCGACCTGCAGGTCGTCGCGGATCGACTCCTCGACCAGGACGGCATCGCATCGGTGGCGGTGGCCACCGCAGACTCCCCCAGCGGGACTGCGCCGGTCACCGCCGAGGGCATCCAGCCGCTCGGCCCGCCCGGGGCCCCCGCTCCGGCCCCCACGGTCGCCGACGGCGATGTCCTGCTCCAGGCCACGCTGTCTGTGCCGGCCGATGGCGCCCGCGCCGAGGAAGTGGTCCGGCAGTTGCGGGTGGAGTTGGCCGGGCAGGCGCTGGTCGGCGGCCAGACCGCCACCGATGTCGACACCATCGACGCCTCGATCCACGACCGCAACGTCATCATCCCGGTGGTGTTGGCGGTCATCGCGATCATCCTCATGATCCTGCTGCGCGCGATTGTCGTCGGGGTGATCCTGCTGGTCACCACGGTGCTCTCATTCGCCACCGCGCTGGGGGTGTCCGCACTGATCTTCAACGCCCTGGGGCTGCCGGGAGCCGACCCGGCCGTTCCCCTGTACGGTTTCGTCTTCCTGGTGGCGCTGGGCGTCGACTACAACATCTTCCTGATGACGCGGGTGCGGGAGGAATCCCTGCATCACGGCAGCCACGCGGGGATCCTGCGCGGCCTCGCAATCACGGGTGGTGTCATCACCTCGGCCGGACTGGTGCTGGCCGCCACCTTCTCCGCACTGGCCGTCATCCCGGTGCTGTTCCTGCTCCAGCTGGCGATCATCGTCGCGCTCGGTGTCCTGATGGACACCTTCATCGTGCGGACACTGCTGGTGCCAGCGCTGAGCCTGGACCTGGGGCGCCGGATCTGGTGGCCCTCCCAGCTCTCCCGGGCCGACTCCGCATCGGAGTCGGCCGCCGAGGATCCGGCCTGACTCAGCTGCCGATGTCGCCGAGCAGCGCCTTGGCGTACGAGCGGTGTACTGATTCCTCGTCGGAGGGGTGATACATCACGGCGCGGACATCACGGGAGAGGCGTTCCAACTCGCTGCGCCGGAAGTACTGCGACCCACCGCTGGCACGCAGCACCTGGTCCACCGCTGCCATCGCGGCTTCGCCTGCACGCGACTTCACCCCGGAGAAGTGAAGGAACCAACGCGACCCGTGGTCGACCTTGCCCTCGGCCCAGCCGTCCAGGTCCGCGGTGATCTTGTCCAACTGCAGCAGAGCACCGTCGACGCTGATGGCGGCATCAGCCAGCCGCCAGCGAATGTCAGGGTCGTCGGAATGAGGCTGCCCGCTGAGCTGGTTGAGTCGCTTGCCGGCCATCTCGACCCCCAGCTGGACGGCACGTTCGGCGATCCCGACGTAGACCGAGGTGACGAGCAACTCGAAGCACCCGAAGATCCCGAATACGAAGGGGTCGAAGCTGGGGCCGATCTCGGTGGTCGTGATGACCCGCTCCGGCGCCATTGGAGCGTTCGTCAGCACCGTCGTGCATGACTGGGTGGGACGCATGCCGTGGGTGTCCCAGTCATTCCTGGTGACCACCTCATCGCTGCGTTCGATCACGCCGAAGACCAGCCGTTCCTCATCGGCGATCCTCGCATGAGTGACCAGGCGGGTCCACGCCGGACCTGCCGAGGTGAAGATCTTGGTGCCGGTGAGACGGTAGCCATCGCCGTCCAGGTCGGCCGACGTACGCGAGGCGAACAGCATGGCGTCGTTGCCAGCCTCGGAAATCCCGAAGGCGTGCAACTCCCCCGCCACCGCATCGGTGAGAATCTGCTTGGCCGCCGCCATGCCCTTGCGGTGCGCCAGCATGGCTGCCGCGGTGACGATCAGGTGCATGTTGACCGACAGCGCCGTCGCCGGCGCGGCCTGCGCCAACCGCCGCTGCAGCGCGGCTGCCTGGCTTACCGTCGCCCCGGCCCCGCCCAGCTCGACGGGCACCATCAGGCCGAGGTAGCCGAGCTCGCGGAGGTCGGCCAGATCCTGGTCCGGGAAAGTGTTGTCGGCGTCATGGCGTACGGCTCGCTCGCGGAAGGTCACCAACAGGTCATCAGGCAGGGTTGCAAGGGGGTCAGCAGGATCGATGGTCATGCTTGGAGCCTAGTCCGTCTCTCCCACCGGCTGGAGTGTCGATCGGATCGCGTCAGTGATGCCGATTTGTGATCGCGCCAACGGCCGTTGTTACACCATTGTAACTGGCAGAGACCTAAGCTCTGCCTAAAGAAGACGCATTCTCATGGGCAAAGGAGCAAATATGACATACACCTTCGGTCGACGGTCCCTGTTGGGTGGTGGTCTCGCGCTGGGAGCCGGTGCTGCCCTGTCAGCGTGCAGCAGCGACGACGGCGGTTCACCCGGGGGCGGATCCGGAGGTGGCGGCCCGGCCGAGGCTGACTCGATCCGTCCGGCGTACATCCCCTTCGACGGTCCCGAGCCTGACTTGGTCGGCGACGGTGAGACCGGCGTCCCCAACGCCTTCCTGACTTACCCCGATCCGCCGCCGAGCACCGGCAGCGTACCGGTGGGGATCACCCGCGACGTCGAACTGATGCTGCAGGTGCCCGCCGTCAACATTCCCCGGGACAAGAACCCGTGGTGGCAGAAGATGGAGGAGGACCTGGGCGCCAAGTTCAACCTGAACGGCGTCGACAGCACCCAGTACACCGCCAAGTTCCAGACCACCGTCGCCGGCGGCCAGGTCCCCGAGGTCACCCAGATCGTCACGGTGCCGCAGCTGCCGCAGCTGCTGGAGAGCCGCTTCACCGACCTGACGCCCTACCTGTCCGGTGACAACATCGCCAAGTACCCGAGCCTGGCGGCCCATCCGTCAGCCGCCTGGGACATGTGCATCATCAACGGCAAGATCTGGGGCATCACCAACCCCCGGATTGTCGCCGGCACGGTTGCGATGACCCGCGGCGACATCCTGGAGTCCAAGGGCATCGACATCATGCCGGAGATCAGCGACGGCGAGGACTTCCTGTCCCTGTGCCGGGAGGTCACCGACCGCAATGCCGGTGTCTTCGCGATCGGCCAGATCCCGCAGAACTGGACGATGACCATGATTCTGGAGTCGCTGGGGGCGGCCAACGGTTGGGTTGCCGAGGGCGACCGGTGGACGTCGGCCTACGAGACCCCGGAGTATGCCCAGGCGTTGGAGATCCTCACCGGCATGTACGCCGAGGGCCTCTATCACCCCAACACCTACAGCGACCTCAGCTCCACCGGAGTCTGGTTCGATGCCGGTGTCACCGTCTTCTTCGCGCAGAACTTCGCCACCTGGGCCGGCCGGTCCAGCAGCGCCAAGTTCCCGGTCGGCGCGGTGCAGATGCCCCAGTGGGACGGCGGCGGCAAGGCGGCCAAGCACCTGGGCGTGCCCGGCTACGGCGCACCCGTGGGCTTGGCCAAGACCGACGACGAGGCCCGCATCGACGAGCTCCTGAAGTTCGCCGACTACTTGGCCTCCCCCTTCGGCACCCGGGAGTTCCTCACCGTCAACTACGGCGTCGACGGCCACAACTACACCCTGGAGGACGGCCGGGTGAACCGGATCGCCGACACCGCCGAGGAGCTCATCTCGGGGCCGGCCTACTTCGGTGCCGCCGGCTCGGTGTCCCTGCACGTCCCCGGCAAGCCCGACGCGACCGAGACCCTGTTCAACTACTGCCAGGAGCACATCCCGAACGGCGTCAAGGACCCCTCACAGGGCATGTTCTCCGAGACCGCCGTCAGCGACGGCGCCGCGGCCAACAAGCGGCTCAACGACGTCATGGGTGAGATCATCCAGGGCCGTCGCCAGATGACCGAGTGGGAGGCCGCGGTCGAGGAATGGAAGAGCGACGCGGGCGAGCAGATCGGCCGTGAGCTGGCCGAGCAGGCCGCTCTGGCCGAGGGATGATGGCCCGACTGAGCGCATGACATCGACTGAGCGCAGGACACAGCACCGGGGTGGCCCGAAGGCCGCCCCGGTGCTGTGTTCCCGAGTGGTCTACTCCTCGTCGCCGCGCTGATAGATGCGCCGCACCAGATCCTCGACGTCGGGCTCGGTGAGGGCCAGGTCGACCACCTCGACCTGGGCCGACACCGCAGTGATCAACGCCGCAGCCGAAATCTGCTCGGCCGGAAAGGCCAGGCGTACCCGACTCTCGACCGCTTCGTCGTCCTCGGCAACCCGTACGCCGGGCGGCAGGCTCAGCTGGTCCGCGCGGATGTCGTCGGCGGCATCCACCACCAGGACCCGCTCGGCGCCGGTCTCGCGTTCCAGTTCGGGCTGGGAACCGTCGAAGACCAAGCGGCCCCGGTCGATCACCAGCATCCGCTGACACAGCCGCTGCACGTCGCCCATGTCGTGGGTGGTGAGCAGCAGACTGGTGCCGTGCTCGACCCGTTCCCGGTCCAGAAAGGTCCGGAGCCGTTCCTTGCTGAGCATGTCCAATCCGATGGTCGGTTCGTCCAGCACCACCAACTCGGGACGATGCAGCAACGCGGCAGCCAGTTCGCCCCGCATCCGCTGGCCGAGCGACAGGTTGCGGACCGGGGTGGTCAGGAACTCCTCCAGCCCCAGCCCGTCGACCAGTTCGTCGAAGCGGGGCTTCCATCGGGCCGGCGCCTGGCGGTGCATCGCCGCCAGAATCGGATAGGACTCCCGCAGCGGCAGGTCCCACCACAGCAGCGACCGCTGCCCGAAGAGCACCCCGAGATGGCCTGCCAGGCGGCGCCGCTGCGGCACCGGGTCCAAGCCGCACACGCGCAGCCGACCCGCACTGGGCGTCAGGATGCCGGTGATCATCTTGATGGTGGTCGACTTGCCGGAGCCGTTCGCACCGATGTAGCCGACCGCGGTGCCGGGTTCAAGGCTGAAACTCATGCCATCGACGGCCCGGACCACCCGCCGCTTGCCCAGCAACGTGTCGCGCAGGGCGAACTCCCGGGTCACGCCGTCCAGTTCGATGATCGCCATCTCAGCCTCCAGCTCCGGTGTAGTGACGCAGGGCAAGCTTCCAGTAGCCGAGCAGCAGCAGCCACATCGCCAGGCCGATCGGGATCGTCAGCCAGGCCAGACCGGGCCACCAGAAGGCGGGCAGTTCGGCGCCGGTCAGCACCGCGGTCGGCACGTAGGCGATCAGGGTGGACGGCACCACAAAGGTGAAGAACACCTTCACCGGCGTCATCAGCACCGAGCCGGGAACGCTGCTGGCGTAGCGGCCGCCGTAGGTGAAGGCGTTGACGGCCTGGTTGCCGTCCAGGACGAAGAACAAGGTGCCGGAGGCAAACAGGAACAGCGCCCCGAAGATGATGAATCCGCCGACCGGCGCGAGGCCCGCGAGGGCGAGGTTCTGGACCGACCAGGTCACGTCGGCGTACCCGAGTGCCACCAGATAGAGGACCAGCCCTGTCACCACCCTGCCCAGGCGACGCAACTGCAGGTCCTGGGTGATGAGCTGCACCAGCGGCGACAGTGGCCGGGTCAGGATCACCTCGAGGGTGCCGCGTTTGATGTGCCGATTGACGCTGTCGAGCTGCCCGAAGAACAGGTCGGCCATGCCGAAGGCGACGCTGGTCATGCCGTACAGCGCGGCCGCCTGAGCCAAGCTCATGCCGCCATAGATGGGTGCCGCGTGAAGCAGCACGTACACCTCCAGGAACTCCAGCGGCACCAGCGTGGCCTGCCCCAGCACATCGGCCCAGAAGCTCGCCCGATACTGCCACTGGGCGCGGATTCGCGACACCAGCAGCAGCCACACCAGCCTGATGGTCGAGGGGGCGATGGTCGACAACGTGTCGTACGCCGGTCGCTCAGCCACCTTGGATCACCACCTTGCGTCGTCCCCGGGCCAGCAACGCCAGGCACAACCCCACGAAGGCCACGGTCCAGCCCGCCTGCAACGCGAGCGCGAGCATCGCGTCGGCGCCGCTCAGCCGTTCGGTCAGCAGGTCCACCGGCACCTGGAACATCGAGGGGAATGGGCTCAACCAAGCGATCTGCTGCAACCAGTCCGGGAACCAGCTGACCGGCACCACGAAACCGCTCAGCGACTGCTGCAGAGTCATCGCCAGCACCAGGAAGCCGCGGTTCTCGATCGTCCACAGCGCCGTCAGGTGCACCGCAAAGTAGTAGCAGTGACACAGCACCGAGGCGACCGCCACCGAGAATGCACCCCACAGGTAGGGGCCGATCGTGTCGGGAACGTGGAGGCCGGTGACCAGCGCGCCGACCACCAATGGCGGTATGCCGCGGGGCAGCAGTTCGAAAGCCATCCGCCCGGCATTGGTCGCCAGCGAGGCGCCCAGCACCGAGACCGGCCGCAGGAAGTCAACGGCGATGTCACCGGACTTGACCCGATCCCCGACCGTGATGGTGGAGCCCCAGATGTCCAACGGCCCCAACAGAGCCTGGGAGAGCCACACATAGGTGGCGGCCTGGACGGCGTTGTACCCGCCCACCGGACCGCCGGCGATGTCGATGGCTGCCAGCAACAGCGATGCCCGAATCAGTCCGAAGACGGTGTTGGTGAAGGCACTGGCAGCCACGGCGGTGCGATAGCGGGCATACCGACGGAAGCCAGCCTTGGCCAACTCCCAGTAAGTGCGCACAAGCGCAAGAACGTACGCCGATCTCCAGCGATCGGCAAGTGCTGGCTCCCCCGACTGGACTCGAACCAGTAACCCTCTGATTAACAGTCAGATGCTCTGCCAATTGAGCTACAGGGGATCGTCCGGCTTGGCTTGCGTTCCGGGCGCGATCACCAAAGTTAGCAGATTCCTCAGGAGATGTCGTGTTCGATCTTGAGGCGGGCGATCTCGTCGTCAACCAAGGCCAGTGCTTTCTCGGTCCAGCCCGGCCCGCGGGTCATCTTGCGGCGCCACACCACCGTGCCGCCGGGGCGCAGATCCTGGCGCGCGGTGATGAGGATCTTCTCCCCCGTCGGCAGGTCGAGCTCCCGGCGCACCCGCACCGAGGACTGGACCCGCTCCCGAAAATGGACCGGCATCCGCCCCGGCTCGGTCAACACGATCCGGTCCTTCTCACCGCTGGGCAGTTCCCACCGCAGCCGGCTGCGTTCGGCGTCCCAGAATCCTCGTTCGATCTCGCTCCAGGGCAGTTCGCTCCACTCCCCACCTCGCTTCAGCCACATCGCACCCTTGCCGCCGACCGCCAGCACGGGGTCACCGCTCTGGCCGCGGACCGCCTCGGCGCCATGAGCCCAAGCCAGCACGTTCGGCCGACGTCCCAGGAAGGTCACCAGTTCGTCGTAGTCGTCGCGCGGCAGGCCGCCTCGTAGCAAGAATCTCATCGACACCAGTCTGCCAGCGCGCCGTGCGGGCGCGAACTGCTGCTCAGGCCGCAGTGTGGTGCAGCCGGGACCGCAACCGGGTCAGCGCCGCTGCCTCCAGTCGGCGGATCCGGGATTGACTCATCCCGTGCCGGGCCGCGACCTGACGCAACGGCATCGGTTCCTCACCGCCCAACCCGAACCGATCCCGCAGCACCCGTTGCTGCAGCTCGGGCAAGGTCGCCAACCATGCCTCGAGGTCCGGTGTCGGATCAGACGCAGAGGTCGGCCGCTCGTCGGTGTCAGCGATGTCCCTGGGTGGCAATCCCGCCGCCCACACCTCGGTCACCCAGGCCTCGCTGCGGCCAACCGCCTGCGCCAGCTCCGCCAGCGACGGCTCCCGGCCCAGCATGTCGGTGAGCAATCGTCTGGCCTTGCCCAGACGGGAGGTACGCCGGCGGCCAGCCAGGCTGAGGTGTCCGGCCCGGTTGCAGCGCATCGCCCCGTCGACGCACACCTCCACGTAGGCTGCGGCATAGGATCCGCTGCGATGGTCCCAGCGGCGCAACGCCTCGATCATCGCGACCAATCCGTCCTGCAACAGGTCGTCATAGTCCAGGTCACTGCGGGGTGCCCGCTGGTGCGCCATCGCCTTGACCAGGCCAATGTGGTCGGCGACCAGCACCGCCATCGCCCGATCCCCTTCGGCCGCCACGGCTGCCAGTTCCTCGGTCGTCGCTGGGACTCGTTGCCGTTCGGTGCCGGCGAGCACTGCGGCGGCGTACAGCCCCGCCTCGACCGCTCGGGCCAGGGCGACCTGTTCACCATGGCCACGCAGGACCGGTGTCAGTTCATCTATCTCCATGGCCACCAGCGTGAACTCTTTCGGCCCCTGTCGTCGGACCGGACAACACTCACCCCACTTGGCGGAACCGCCCGGACAGCAGGGGGCGGCTCACACGTCGCCGACGGCGCGCCGGTGCAGTTGGCGACGCTCGTTCTCCAGTCCCAGCAAGGTGGCAAACATGCCGTTGTACGCCTGCTGGTCCGCCAGCGGATTGGTGCGCTGCAGCTTCGACTTCAGGTCTGCGATCTGCCGGGTCACGCTGATCATCCGCAGTCGGGCGGTGTACTCGGAGACGTACTCGGCGTCGGGTGCGCGCAGCAGCGGCTCGACGCCCAACTGCACCACCAGATCCGTCACGGGCGCTTCGCTGGCCTCGAAGAGCCGCTCCACCCACGGATTGCCAGCGTCAGCCGAGCCCTGCTCGCGGAGCTGCTGGGCATGGTGGAAGAGTTCCCGGTAGGCCGGATGGATGAAGTCCTCGACGGTCAATCCGTGCCAGTCCGAGGAGAACAGCTGCGGCTGCTGCACCACTAGCTTGGCGACATCCCGCTCCACCGACAGCTGCCGATCGGCAGGATCAGGCATCGGCAACCGTGGCGGCTGCGGTGCCGGATGGACGGCCTCCTCGCGGGTCCGCACCACCTCCCGACGCGGTTCCGCCGGCCGGTTTCGGGCCCGGCTGACCTCACGGCGTACGTCATCGGGATCCATGCCGACCATCCCGGCCAGCTCCCTGATGTACTGCCCGACCAGAGATGAGTCGCGGACCGAGGAGACCAGCGGGGCGGCCGCGCGCACCGCG
The DNA here is from genome assembly GCF_002250565.1 of Parenemella sanctibonifatiensis. Classification (GTDB taxonomy): domain Bacteria; phylum Actinomycetota; class Actinomycetes; order Propionibacteriales; family Propionibacteriaceae; genus Parenemella; species Parenemella sanctibonifatiensis. The sequence continues at coordinate 13,836 of NZ_NMVJ01000006.1, read as the reverse complement.
TCGACCCGGCCCTCGGCCCGGTCCAGGTCATAGCGCTGGATCACGTTGGCCATCACGAAGCGATACAACGGCACCCGGCGGCCGACCAGCTCCCGGACCGCTGCGTCACCGTGCTGGATGCGCAGGTCGCAGGGATCCAACCCGGTTGGTTCCACCGCGACGTAGGTCTGCGAGATGAAGTTCTGGTCGCCGTCGAAGACCTTCAGCGCGGCCTTCTGACCGGCCTCGTCACCGTCGAAGGTGAAGATCACCTCACCGTTGAACGCATCGTGGGTGCCCATCAACCGCTGCAGCAGCCGGCCGTGGTCGTTGCCGAAGGCGGTGCCACAGCTGGCCACTGCGGTGTCCACGCCGGCGATGTGGCAGGCCATCACGTCGGTGTAGCCCTCGACCACGACTGCCTGGGAGCGCTTGCCGATCGCCGAGCGGGCCAGGTCCAGGCCGTAGAGCACCTGGGACTTCTTGTAGACCGGGGTTTCCGGGGTGTTGATGTACTTCGCGGGCAGCCGGTCGTCGTCCCAGATGCGGCGACCACCAAAGCCCAGCACCAGCGATCCGGAGTCGCGGATCGGCCACAGCAACCGGCCCCGGAAGAAGTCGTAACCGGCTTCCCGGGCCAACCCTGCCTTGACCAACTCCGGCATCGTGAAACCGCGGCCCCGCAGGTGCTGCACCAGCCGACCACCCTTGGGGGCGTAGCCGACTCCGAAATGCTCGGCGGAGGCCTGGTCGAACCCGCGCCCAGCCAGGAACTGCCGGGCGATCAGCGCCTCTGGGGAGCCGAGTTGCTCAGCGAAGAAATCAGCGGCGGCAGAGTTGGCCTCGAGGATCCGGTTGCGCAGCCCCGGTTCGATCCGCGGGCCGCCGTCGTCGCTGATCCGCAGCCGCACCTGTGCCTTGTCGGCGAGTCGCTGCACCGCCTCGGCGAAGGTGAGGTTTTCGACCTTCTGCAGGAACGTGATGACGTCGCCGCCCTCGCCACAGCCGAAGCAGTAGTACAGCCCGCGCGAGGGCGTCACCTGAAAGCTGGGGGTCTTTTCGTCATGAAACGGACACAAGCCCTTGAAGGAGCCGCCGCCAGCTGGTCGCAGCATCACGTGTTCGCCCACGATCTCATCGATCCGGGTCCGGGCACGGACCTCGGCGATGTCGTCGTCGTTGATCCGGCCAGCCACGAGAGGCAGTGTACGCAGGTCGCTCCAGTTCGGACCCCGCAGAGATCAGCTGGCACAGTGGCCCGACTACGCTGCCGGCATGCCAGTGCTGATCTACGACGGCGACTGCGGCTTCTGCACCCGGGCCGCCGAGTGGGCCAGGGTGCGTACGCCCGATGTCACCGTCACGCCGTGGCAGTGGGCCGATCTTGCAGCGCTCGGGCTGACCATCGAGCGCTGCCGGGCCGCAGTGCAGTGGATTGACGAGTCGGGGATCGAGCCAGGTCGTGCGTACGCCGGTGCGGCGGCCGTCGCCGGCTGGCTGACCCATCGCGGCGGCTGGGGTGCCCGGCTGGCCCGGCTCTATCCGCTGCCCGGGATGCGGCAGCTGGCCGATGCCGGGTATCGGCTGGTTGCGCAGTATCGGCACCGGCTGCCGGGTGGTATGCCAGCCTGCCGGTTGCCCGATCAGCGACCCGAACGGTGACCACGACCTTGCCTAAGCTGCGGCCATGACCATGCTCACCGACAACTGGGAGCGGCTCGGACCGCAGCTGCCGGCCCCGCTCACACTGGGGCCGCTGCTGAAGCCGGCCAGGGACCTGATCGCGCCGCACCTGCCCGGCGGTGAGTGGAAGAAGTGGGATGCCCCCTACTTCGAACCCCTGGCGCGTGATCTGGTCAACGGCTGGCTGGCGCGGATGGAACGCGACCCCTGGCAGCTGGACCACCAGACCCAGATCCCCACCACGCTGGCAATCCTGGAGTCCGGCCGCGCGGTCGGAATGGCGGCCTGGGGCTGGGAGCACTTCCCGTCGGGCTGGCGCCGGGTGGAGCTGAGCATCTATGACCCGCGGGACTGGAATCGCGGGCTGGGCACCGCGGTGTTGCAAGCCTGGTCGGACTGGCTGCTGGCGCTGCCCGACACCCACCGGCTCGACTTGCGCACCTGGTCCGGCAACGAACGGATGCTGCGGGTCGCCGACAAGTGCGGCTTCCAGGAGGACGGCCGACTGCGAGGCGCGTACGCCTGGGACGGCCGTCACGTCGACGAAGTGATCTGCTCCCGGATCGGCGACGCTCAGACCGCCGTCAGCTGAACCACGATCGCCGACTCCGGCAGCAGCGCCCCGACCTCCAGGCCGACCTGGTCCAGCTCGGCACCCGACAACGTCACGGTGCCGCGGTCGCGGGCCCAGACCGGACTGAACCGGCCGGCCACCGGCTCGGGTGACAACACCTCAACCCGGTAACGCAGCTGCGATGCCAAGCCGGGCAACTCCACCGCACCTGGCCGCGAATAGGCGGTCAGATCTGTCCGCGCCACCCGGAACACCGCCTGCGACTGGTCCTGGCTGACCACCCCTTGCACGTCCAGGCAGTCGCCTCGGTCGGCGCCACGCACCAGCCGGCCGTGGTGGCAGAGCTCCCGGATCTCCTTGTGGATCCGGATCCAACCGGCGAGTTCAGTCAGGTCTTCGTCGCTGGCTTCGCGCAGGTCCCACTCCACCCCGACGTGCCCGAACAGCGCGGATTGGGCCCGGAACCGCACGCTGTGGCGCCGGTCGGTGGAGTGGTTGCGCTCGGCGGCGACATGACTGCCGAGCAGTTCGAAGGGCAGCAGCCCGACGCTGCCGGACATGATCTCGAGCCGCTCCAGCGGGTCGATGTTGTCCGAGGCCCAGACGCGATCGGCATGCTCCATCACGCCCAGGTCGACCCTGCCGCCACCAGAGGAGCAGGACTCGATCTCCAGGCCCGGGAAGCGTTGTTTCAGTTCCGCCATCAGGTGGTACGCCGCCCTGGTTTGCGCGTGGACGCCGCCGCGACCCGCCGGCCCGGCGCCCGCATCGACCAGGTCGCGGTTGTGGTCCCACTTGAGGTAGGCGATCGGATACTGCTCCAGCAACGTCACGAGTTGGTCGCGGACATGGGCGTACGCCCCGGGCTCGGCCAGATTCAGCACCTGCTGGTGCCGTGAGGGGATCGGCTGCCGTCCTGGCACCTGCAGGATCCAGTCCGGATGGGCGCGGGCCAGATCCGAATCGGGGTTGACCATTTCCGGCTCCACCCACAGCCCGAATTCCATCCCGGCGGCATGCACCGCCTCGATCAGCGGCGTCAGGCCCTCGGGCCAGACCTCGGGGCTGACCGTCCAGTCCCCCAGCCCTGCCTGAGGACTGCGCCGGCCGCCGAACCAGCCATCGTCGAGCACGAAACGTTCCGCGCCGATTTGTTTGCCACGGTCGATCAGCTCGACCATCGTCGCCAGGTCGTGCTCGAAATAGGTCGCCTCCCAGTTGTTGAAGGTGACCGGTCGTGGCCGAACCGGGTGTTCGGGTCGGGACCGCAGCCAGCTGTGGAAGTGGTGTGCGACCTCGTCGGTGCCGTGTCCGTACGCCGCGTACAACCACGGCGACCGGTGCCGTTGCCCTGCGGCGAGCACGATCTCGCCCGGCAGCAGCCCCTCGCCGCCGTAGAGCAACCGTTCGCCGGTGTACTGCCGCTCGGCTGCGTGGATGTGGCCGCCGCTCCAGCCAGTGTGAATCGCCCACACCTCCCCGGCACGGGAGTCGAAGCCAGCGGTGCCAGCCTGCAGCAGGTACGCCGCATCCCCGCCGGTGCGGCCGCGTCGGTTCTCACGCCAATGGCTGCCCTGGGCGAAGGGCAGCCGTTGCGGGGTGCGTTCCTGCAACCAACGGCCGCCGAAGTCGGCGATCTCGGTGGCGCGTCGCGGCACCGGCAGCGCCAGCACGATCCGGTCCAACTGGTAACCGTCGGCGCCGGTGTTGGTGAGTTCGGCGGCCAGTCGCAACAGCCCGCCCTCGAGGAGTTCGACGTGCACCGCGACCGCCAGCTCGGCGTCCGGGTCGACCGCGTCGACGACCACGCGGGCCGGGCCCTGCCGGGTCAGGTCGGCGCTCACTTCGGTGCCGTCGACGGTGATCTGTCGCAGCTGCCACTTCGGTGACCAGCCGGCGCCGGCGCGGGAGCCGGCCAGTCCGGGCGTACCGATCCACCCGGTCCACGACTCCGGCAGCACCGACACTCGGCGCTGCCGGTCGGGTTCGTTGCCCAGCACGGGCGGTTCGGTCGCCGCCCACAGCTCCGTGGCATCGACCTCAGCCAGCGGGGCACCCCAGTGCAGCACGATCGGCAACTGGTCGGGCAGCACGGCGAGCACCACCGCCAAGTCGGCATGCTGGAGGGAGACGAAGGTCGGTCGAGGCGTCATTGATCCGGACATGCCGCCATCCTCGCAGCCGTCACCGACACGAAGGCGACCGTCCGCGACTCAGGCGCGCATCAAGGTCACGCGCCCCGACCGATGCCGCGCGGCAGCTTGGCGGGATCCCAGCCGAGCAGGTGCTGGGCCTGACCGAAGGCATAGCGGTCGGTCATGCCGCCGACGTGGGCAACACAGTTGTGCACCAGGTCCATCGCTGGATCCGGATTGGGCAACGCATCGGGATGGTCGAGGTAGTACTCCACCAGTCCGGTCAGCACCTCGACCACGGTGCGGGCCTGCGCCACCGACTCGGGGCGGGTGTAGATCCGCTCGTAGTTGAAGGCCCGCAGCGCCGCCAGCGCCTCGGCAGTGTCGGGATCCATGGCGACCTGGCCGTGGTTGCAGGCTGCCGTGATGATCGCTCGGATGAAGGTGGAGATCTGCTCCCTGCGGGTCGCGCCGCAGCGTTCCAGCACCACCTGGGGCAGCTCGTCGGGGGTGACGATCCGGGCGCGAATGGCGTCCTCGAGGTCGTGGGCGCAGTAGGCAATCCGGTCCGCCCAGGACACAATCTCACCCTCAATGGTGCGGGGTGAGGGCCGCGACCAGGAGTGGTTGCGTACCCCATCCAGGGTTTCTGAACACAGATTCAGCGAGGTCAGCACCACGTCAGCACCCCACGGGCCGTGGTCATAACCGTCCGGAATGAACTGGTCGAAGGCATCCTCGCTGGCGTGGCCACCGGGGCCGTGGCCACAGTCGTGACCCATCGCGATCGCGTCGGTGAGGGCGACGTTGGCGCCGATCCCTCGGGCCACGGCCACTGCCACCTGCGCCACTTCGAGGGCGTGGGTGAGCCGGGTGCGCTGGTGGTCGGTGGGATAGACGACCACCTGCGTCTTGCCGGCGAGCCGGCGGAAGGCCGGTGAGTGCACGATCCGGTCCCGGTCCCGTTCGAAGCAGGTACGTTCTGGGTCGGGTTCTTCCGGTCGGACGCGGTCGCCGGCACCGGCGGCCAGGGCGGCTCCCGGAGTCAGGGTTGCGGCCTCGCGTTCCTCGCGCTCTTCCCGGGTGATCCGGCGGGCCGGTCCCAAGCGTGCCGCCGAGTCGGCGTGCGCGCGTACCACCTCGGTGTCACCGGCGTGTCCAGCCATGGTCTGGGCCCACAGCTGCGCGCGTGGGAGTGGGGTCGTCAACCTGCCTCCTTGGTTCGTCATCACCACGCTAGCAACCCATGTGTCACTACACTTGGCCCTGCTCCGAGACAAGGCTGGGGCTCCAGACGAGGAGGGCACCGTGAGCGAGCAGGACAATCCGTACACCGGGCACGACAACCCGTACGGCTTCGCCGAAGCTGACGACCCCTATGGGTACGCCTCACCTCAGCAGAACTATCCCGAGAGCTACGGCAGCGCCTCCTATCTGGCGCCGCCCCCGCAGCAGCCACCCGCGCCGGTCTACGGTCAGTACGCCGCGCAGCGCCCGCCCGCGCCGAAGCCGGCGTCGCCTGCGGCCGGCATTGTCGGTGGCGTCCTGGTGCTGCTGAGCTCCCTGGTGCTGATCCTCACGGCGGGCCCCACCGCTGATCTGATGCTGACCGCCACCGGCGACGAAGAGATCAAGCAGGTCTTTCAAATGATGGGGGTGGCCGGCGTCGCTGCTTTGACCGGACTGGGCGGTTGGATCACCTGCATCGTCGCGACCGTCCGCGACAGCGCGCGCCCGCTGGCCGTCACCGGCCTGATCGCCGGGGTGATCGGCCCGCTGGTGGCCCTGTTCATGTGGATCAACGTCATCGGGCAGTGACGCCGAAGCTGGCCTCAGCCGCCCGATGAATCCAGTTCTGCGTCGGCCAGGTCCAGGTCCAGACCACACTCGGAGTCCAACCAGCCCTGCGGCATGACCACCTTGCCGCGGGGACTGCCCTGCCGACCGCGGGGCTGACCGAGCTCGGTCTCGGGAAACTCAGCGGCGGGATCCAACTCGGCCAACAGGTCGTCCAGCTCGGCCAGACTCGCCACCATCGCGAAGCGACGCCGCAGCGCCCCGACGGGGAAACCCTTGAAATACCAGGCCATGTGCTTGCGCAGATCCGTCAGGCCACGCTGCTCCCCCATGATTCCGGCCAGCAGCACCGCGTGACGCCGCAGGATCGCGGCCACCTCCCCCAGCGTCGGCAACGCCACCTGGTCCCGGCCCAGTGAGGCCGTGACGAGGTCGTGGAAGAGCCACGGCCGCCCCAGGCAACCGCGTCCGACGACCACACCGGCAGCGCCGGTGTGGTCGAGCATCCGCCGGGCGTCGTCGGCCTCCCAGACATCACCGTTGCCGAGCACCGGCAGGTCGACGTGCTGCACCAAATCGGCGATGGCGTCCCAGTCGGCCACGCCACTGTAGGACTGGGCGACGGTACGGCCGTGCAGCGCGATCGCCGCACAGCCACTCTGTTCGGCGATCCTGCCGGCGTCGCGATAGGTCAGGTGAGCACCGTCGATGCCCATCCGGGTCTTCATGGTGACCGGGACGCCGAACTCGTCGGCAGCGCCGACCACCGAGGTCAGGATCGCCTCCAGCAGGTCGCGCTTCCAGGGCAGGACCCCGCCGCCACCCTTCCGGGTGACCTTGGGGACCGGGCAGCCGAAGTTGAGGTCGACGTGGTTGACACCGAATTCCTCGCACAGCATCCGGGTCGCCTTGGCCATCACCGCGGGGTCGACGCCATAGAGCTGTACCGACCGGGTCCGCTCGCCGGGGTCGAAGGCCAGCATCGACAGCGACTTCTCGTCACGCTCGACCAACCCGCGGGAGGTGATCATCTCGCAGACGAACAGAGCCGGCGTACGGTCGCCGTCCTTCGGTGGCTCGGGCAGCGCGGACTCGGCCTGCTCCCGACACAACTGTCGGTACGCCGCATTGGTCACCCCGGCCATCGGCGCCAGCACCACTCCGCTGGTGGTCACCGCCGCGGAACGTGACGGCGCCGCCAGCACCAACTCGGGCCACGGCTGTGGCAGGGCCGGTGCCGGGGCGACCGGGGTTGCGACCATCAGCAGCCCACCAATCGCTGCGCCAGCCACCCCTCCACCTGGCTCAGGGCGACGCGTTCCTGGGTCATGGTGTCGCGGTCGCGGATCGTGACGGCCTGGTCCTCGAGGCTGTCGAAGTCCACGGTCAGGCAGTAGGGCGTACCGATCTCGTCCTGACGGCGGTAACGGCGGCCGATCGACTGGGTGTCGTCGTAGTCGATGTTCCAGTGCTGACGCAGGTCCGCGGCCAGCTTCTGGGCGGTCGGCGCGAGGTCCTCCTTCTTCGACAACGGCAGCACCGCGGCCTTCACCGGTGCCAGCCGCTTGTCGAGCTTGAGCACCGCGCGCTGGTCGGTGCCGCCCTTGGCGTTGGGGGCTTCCTCGACTGCGTACGCATCGACCATGAAGGCCATCAGGGAGCGGGTCAGACCGGCCGCCGGCTCGATGACGTAGGGGGTCCAGCGCTCGTTGGCCTGCTGGTCGTAGTACTGCAGCTGCTTGACCTGACCGGAGTGCTCACCGTGGGTGGTGAGGTCGAAGTCGGTGCGGTTGGCGATGCCTTCCAGTTCGCCCCATTCGCTGCCCTGGAAGCCGAAGCGGTATTCGATGTCGACGGTGCGCTTGGAGTAGTGCGACAGCTTCTCGGCCGGGTGCTCATAGAAGCGCAGGTTCTCGGGGTCGATGCCAAGGTCGGTATACCAGTTGTGGCGCTGTTCCATCCAGTATTCGTGCCAGGTCTCGTCCTCGCCGGGCTTGACGAAGAATTCCATCTCCATCTGCTCGAACTCGCGGGTGCGGAAGATGAAGTTGCCAGGCGTGATCTCGTTGCGGAAGGACTTGCCGGTCTGGGCGATGCCGAACGGCGGCTTCATCCGCGCCGCTGTCATCACGTTGGCGAAGTTCACGAAGATGCCCTGGGCGGTCTCGGGGCGCAGGTAGTGCACCCCGGACTCGTCCTCGACCGGGCCCAGGTTGGTCTTGAGCAGGCCGTTGAAGTTGCGCGGCTCGCTCCACTTCTCCTTGGCGCCACAGTTGGGGCAGGCCACCACGGCCAGGTCCACCGCATCCGGGTCGTCGAGGCCGTTGACCTCGGCGTACTCCTCCTGCAGGTGGTCGGCACGGAAACGCTTGTGGCAGGCCTTGCACTCGACCAGCGGGTCGACGAACGCCTTGAGGTGGCCCGAGGCCTCCCAGACCTTGGTCGGCAGGATCACCGAGGAGTCCAGCCCGACCACGTCCTCGCGGCTACGGACCATCGTCTTCCACCACTGGCGCTTGATGTTCTCCTTGAGCTCGACGCCGTAGGGACCGTAGTCCCAGGCCGACCGCGTACCGCCGTAGATCTCGCCGCACGGGAACACAAATCCGCGGTCCTTACACAGGGCGATGACGGTGTCGAGACGGCTGGCCTCAGCCATGGGGATCCTCCTGGTCGTACGCCTGCCCGGCTGGCACGCGCGTCAGGCCCCAAGGCTAGTCCAGATGGCCACCAAAGGCTTGTCCGAACCAACCAGCCGCTCACCACGTGCTCCCGGAGCCTCACCCGGCCGGCAGCGCCGCCAGCGCCTCGGCCAGCCAGGCCGTCTGACCAGTGGTCCCGCCCCGCCCCAAACTGTGCAGGATCCGTACGCCGGCCGCCTCCCGCAGCGAGATAGAGCGCGGTCACGTCTCGAGAGAGACCTTCCACTGCCCCAGACATGACGAGACCCCGGGCCCGCGTGCGCGGTGCCCGGGGTCTGCCGGAGGGACTCAGGCGCCCTGGTGGCCGTCGAAGTCGTTGGGGTTCTTGCCCTGTCGGCCGGACTCGCCCTTGTGCAGGGCAGTGATCTGGGAGATCTCCTCCTCGGTCAGCTTCACCTCGAGCGAGGCGAAGTTGGAGACGATTCGCTCCGGGGTGACCGACTTGGGAATGACCACGTTGCCGAGCGCGAGGTTCCAGGCGATCAGCACCTGGGCCGGGGTGGCCTGATGGGCCTCGGCGATCGCGGTGATGACCGGATCCTCGAGCTCACCGCCACCCTGCCCCAGCGGCGACCAGGACTCGGTGACAATGCCGTTGGCGGCGTGATACTCCCGCAACTCAGGCTGGTTGAAGTAGGGGTGCAGTTCGATCTGGTTGAGCACCGGCACCACACCGGTCTCAGCTTTGAGCTTCTCCAGGTCCTCGACCCGGAAGTTGGAGACGCCGATGGACCGGACCCGGCCCTGCTGCTGCAGCTCGATGAAGGCCTGCCAGCTCTCCAGCGCCAGACCCTTGGCCGGGGCCGGCCAGTGGATCAGGTAGAGGTCGAGCTCGTCCAGGCCAAGGTCGGCCATGGTGGCGTCGAAGGAGCGCAGCGCCGCGTCATGGCCCTGATCCTGGTTGGGCAGCTTGGAGGTGACGAAGACCTCGTCGCGGGGCAGGCCGGCGATCTTCAGAGCGGCACCAACCCCGGCCTCATTGTTGTATCCGCGCGCGGTGTCGACATGGCGATAGCCGGCCTTGAGCGCCTCGACAACCACCTCGGCGGCCACGTCGTTCTCGACCTGCCACACGCCATAGCCGAGCTGCGGTATGGAGCGGCCGTCGTGGAATTCAACGGAGGGAGAGTTGGTCATGGAACTCCTTCGGAGACGATGAACTGGCGGGCGTGCGAAGCGCCCGAACACCCGCCTGTGATCCAGCGGGGGCGCGGTGGCCAGTGTATCGGGTGAGGTCGGCGCCCGATCAGTAGCTGACGGCGCCGGGCGGATCAGTCGAGCTGACTCCCCCGCGGCAGATTCGGTCCCACCTCGTCGGGGTCCTCGTACGCTGTCGGTTCGTCGATGGCCAGCGACAGCAGTGGAACCACGGCCATCTTGGACTCGTAGCCGCCAAGAGCGCGCCGGTAGCTCCCGACGTCCTGCCAGCGGCTGGTCAGCGTCCACAGTTGCGGATCATCGACATTGCGGCCGAAGTCGATGCTGCGCAACCCGGGCTTCTGTTCCAGGACGGCGATGGCGGCCTCAGTCCGGGCGCGGAACTCGGCCACGCCCGCCTCGGGCACCTGGAACCGGACCACCGCGATCATGCCTGGATCCTGCCGGCGATCTTGGGCAGCGTACGAATCATCGGATGGGACTCCAGTCCAGTTTCGTCGGGCTGCTCGGTGTAGCGCCAGTGCGCCTCGGGGGTGCGGACCTCCATCACCAGATAGGCCACCGAGATGCCGACCTGGATCACGCCGTGGCTGGCGAACACCGCATCGCCCTGGCCAGCACCAGGCGGCAGGTAGGAGAACTCGGTGAAACCGGCCTCGCCGCCCTCCACGCTGACCTGGTGGTTGCCGTGCTGGCGGACATTGGTGTTGCCGCTGGCGACAAGCTGGTTGAGGCAGGAGGTCGACCAGGCCCGCAGTTGCTGGGCGGCCTGTTCTGCCTGCTCCTCGGTCTCGAAGATCATCACGGTCGCCACCGCGGTGGAACGCTCGTCGGCGGCCAGCGTGTAGTTCTGCCTGGCCAGGTCGAGGATGCCGGGCTGGGAGGTGAGGCTGCGCTGGACGCAGCGGCTCGGCAGCGCCGGGTTGCCGTCCTGACCGGCCGCCAGCCAATCACCGGGGGCCTGCCATTCCAGGTCACCGCTGGGCGGCAGGCGTACCGAGGCGTCCGGGCCCTGGGTCTGCGCCGGCGTGCTGGGCGGCGGGACCGTGGCGGTCTGGGTGCCGCCGCTGGTGGGACTGGGCTCGGTCGTCGGGGCGGGGCTCGGTGCGGTAGTCGCTCCCCCGGTGCCCGTGGTGAGTGGCGCCGACGCGCTGGGAGGCGGATCCGTGCCCTCGTTGCGGTTGGTCACCGACGTGAGCACGATGCCGGCACCGACGCCCAGCACGATGATGACCACCGCGACGACGGCGATGGTGAATCCTCGGCTGCGGCCCGGAGCTGACTGGTGTGACATCACTGCTGAGCCTAACCACTGATCCGCTCAGCGGGTGCGGTCTCACACCCCAAGGCCATACTCAGCCGTGTTCGGCGGGGGTTCGGTTCCCTCCAGCCACGCCCGCCAGAAGTCGCTCAGGTCCTTCCCCGAGACATCCTGACTCATCGTCACGAAGTCCTGGACGGTGGCAGGGCCCTGCTGTCCGGTCCACACCGTCATCAGCTCAGCGAAGGCATCCTCGCCGATCACCCGGCGCAGCGCCTCGACCGCCATCGGCCCCCGCAGGTAGGCCTGCTCGAACATGTGGTCCACCCCGGGATCGCGCAGGTCGACCGTCCAGAATCCTGCGCGGCTGCCCAATTGGTGGTAGTAGGTCGCCAACATCGCCTCCGCCGGTTGCCCGCCCTGGCGCTCCGCCAGGACCCACTCGGCGTGGGAGGCCAGCCCCTCGTTGAGGAAGATCTCCTTCCACTGCGCCGGGGTGACGGTGTTGCCGACCCACATGTGGGCGTACTCGTGAATGACGATCCTGCGTGCTTCGTCGGGGTCGGTCATCATCTCGCTGAAGTAGACCGGTCGGGTCGCGGTCTCCAGCGCCCCGAACCAGAATCGATGGGCCGGCACGATGCCACCCATCTGACCGTACGGATAGGGCGTCCCGTAAAGCTCCTCCAGCTCGTCGATGACGCCGGGGGTGAGGCGCAGCGTCTCGAACATCTCGGCCTTGGTGGCGGCCGGCAGCTGGTTGCTGACGGCGTACAGGTAGGGGCGGCCGTCCTCCTCCCCCTCCTCGATCTCGAAGTCCCCGACCGCGATGGTGTACGCATAGGTCGGCGCCGGCTCGGCCAGGCTCCACTGCCAGACCTCGGTGTCCCCCTCGGTGGTGTGGCCCTCGAGCGCTCCGACGCTCAGCCCGGCGTCGCCGGCCCGCACCCGCAGCGTCACGTCCAACGTGGCGGGGTCGCTGGGATGGTCATTGGTCGGCAGCCAGAAGGGGGCGCTGCCCGGTTCGCCGGCCAGGATGTGCTCGTCGCCCTGCGTGTGCCAGGCGGGTTGGACATTGGCCCCGGGCGTCACCTGGCCGGGCTGGCCGGAGTACTCGACCCGGACCGACACTTCCTCGCCGCTGCGGGAGCCGTCCGGCAGCTGCACCACCAGCTTCTGGTCCCGCTCGACCGTGAAGTCAGCCTCGGCGCCGTCGACGCTGACAGCGCTGGGCTCCAGCAGCAGGTCCAGCGCCAACGATGAGAGGTCACCGGTGAGACGCGCGGTCATGGTCGAGTGGCCGCTGAGTGTGTCGGTGCCCTCATCCCAGGTCAGGTCCGCCTCGTAGCCGAGTGCGTCGTAACCGGTCGCCCCGTGTTGGGGGAAATACGGATCCTCGGCGCTGGTGCCACCCGGCCGGCTGACCGGGTCCAGCGGCGGGGTGACGGAGTCCCGGGCGACCACGAAGAAGACGGCAAACCCGATGAACAGCAACACGATCACCAGGACGATGGCGATCAGGGCGATCATCGCCCCACGCACCCCGCCGCTGCGGCCACGACCGGACGGGCGCGGTCCGCGCTGCGGCGTGGGCGAATAGGGATCGGCGCGGTACGGCGTCGCCGCCTGCTGCTGGGGCTGCTGCCCGTACTGCTGCTGGGGCTGTTGCCCGTACGGCTGCGGGGGCTGCTGTCCGTACGGCTGCTGGGGTTGCTGGTTGGCGTGCCCCTGGCCGTCGTTGGCCGGTCGCCAGTTCCCCGAGTTCTGTGACATGGCGCCCAGCATTACAGATCGCTGGTGCCACCTGCGTTGCCTCGCAGAGCTTCAACGACCTCAGACAGAGAACATGAGGAACATGGCAATCGCTGCGACGACGAAGGTCAGGACGATCCCGATTGCCATCACCAAGGCCGCTGCCGACCCGCGACGGCGCGGGCGCGGACCCCTCGCCGGGATGGCCGGATAGGGGTCGGCTCGATAGGGCTGCACCGGCTGCTCTGCCAGCTCGTACTGGCCCTGCGGCTGCTGGTGGGGCTGCTGACCCCAGCCTTGGTCCTCGCCGGTCGGCGGCCGGCCCTGCCCCGCCTAGGTGTACTGACCGGGGACGTTGGTCAATCGGGAGATGGGCGGCTGGTAGTCGCAGGCCGTGTGCGGCCGGTGGTGGTTGTACTGGTGGAACCAGTCAGTGAGTGCGTCGCGACGCTCCTGCTCACTGATGTAGCAGCGAGCGTAAGCCCATCCGTCGGCCATGGTGCGATGGAAGCGTTCGACCTTGCCGTTGGTTTGCGGCCGGTAGGGGCGGGTCCACTTCGGGCTGATGGACAGCGCCTCGCAGATGTCGCGCCACAGGTGCGAGCGGTAGGCACCGCCATTGTCTGATAAGACTCGTTCGACAGTGACGCCACGATCGGTGAACCACTTGGCCTGACCCCCTTTTGTAGGTCCAGTCATTGTGAGAGTTGTCCTGTTGCTCGAGGCTTCGGGCAGGGAGACTGGTCAGATCATGACAAACAGAAGGAAGCGTCACACGCCGGAGCAGGTGGTTCG
>NZ_NMVJ01000005.1 GCF_002250565.1 Parenemella sanctibonifatiensis | reverse complement strand
AAGGACTTCGGGATCAGCGAGTCCTGCCTGCGTAACTGGCTGTCGAAAGCTGACCGTGCTGATGCTCCGGCCGGGGACAATCGGTCCGCGGCCGAGCTGCGCGAGGCGAAGAAGCGGATCCGGTTGTTGGAGCAGGAGAACGAGGTCCTGCGCCGGGCAGCCGCCTACCTGTCTCGTGACGTCAACCCAAAATGATGTTCCCCTTGGTCACTGATCTGGCTCGGGCCAAGGGGACACGGATCCGGGTCCCGGTAGCGGTCTCGTGTCGCGTGCTGGGCTTTTCCCGTCAGGCCTACTATCAGTGGCGTGCCTGCCCGGTCTCGCAACGAGACTGGGATGATGCGCACCTGATCAATGCAGCGATTGACCTGCATTCAGAGGATCCTGGGCTGGGCTACCGACTCATCGCCGATGACCTGCCCCAGCTGGGAATCAGTGCTGGCGAGAACCGGGTTCATCGGCTGTGCAAGCTGCAGCAGATCCGAGCGTTCCACTCGGTCAGGAACGGATCATGGAAGAAGCCGGGACCAGCGGTCCACGACGACCTGGTGCAGCGCCGGTTCAGCGCCGAGGGACCGAACAAGGTGTGGTTGACCGACATCACCGAGCACCACACCCGCGAAGGCAAGCTGTATCTGTGTGCGGTCAAGGATCTGTGGTCCAACCGGATCGTAGGGTACTCAATTGATGCCCGTATGAAGAAGCGGATCGCGATCAACCCCCTGCGGATGGCGGTCCAGCGCCGCGGACCAGTGGCCGGCTGCATCGTCCACTCCGACCGAGGCAGCCAGTTCCGGGCCCACGCATTTGTGGCAGAGCTGAAAGACCACGACCTGACCGGATCCATGGGCAGGGTCGCTTCAAGTCCCGACAACGCGGCCATGGAGAGCTTCTTCGCCCTGCTCCAGAAGAACGTCCTCAACCGCCACCCGTGGGCCAGCCGAGCCGAGCTACGCCTGGCCATCATCACCTGGATCGAGAAGTCCTACCACCGCCGACGTCGCCAACGACGCCTCGGCAAACTCACTCCAGTAGAGTTCGAA
>NZ_NMVJ01000004.1 GCF_002250565.1 Parenemella sanctibonifatiensis | reverse complement strand
AGACCCTGCCTTGGTCACGGCCGTGGAGAATCTGGTCCGACATAATCTGGGGCGCCCGCGAGACGGAGGTGTAGTGACGCATTCGGATCAACTCGTCAGGGCCAGCAGCGCCGGCGGCGGAGCTTTCACCCATCCGCGCGGCGGCGCGACCGTCCGCCCACGCAGAGTTTCCGACATACCCCTTCCGCGCTCAGAGGAGTGGCTGCCACTCGATTGCTGTGTTCAACGATCCCAGATAGCTCTCAGTTGCGCTCTTCGTGAAGGTGGCTAGCAGCCCATCCGGAATGTGCACTGGGTGCTGCTGGTCGTCCATAACTCCCAAACAAACTACGATCGGATCGGCCGAACCTAACACAAATCGGAGTCCGATGAGCGCCCCCGTGCCCCGTGCTCCACTGCGGTGGGCGACATCGACCGCGGCTAGGGGTAACCCGAGGCGATGCGGCCAGGGTGGAACCGAGCTAACCTCAGCCACTTCCCACGAGTCAGGTAGGATTTGGTCCCGTCTCACAGCTAGACCGTCTATTAGCCCCCGCGTAGACCAGTCGATCCGAATCGACGAGCTCTCAAACTCCAGCCGGATCGCCATGTCTACTTCATGGAACCCTGCATGCGCGTACTGGCGCGCGCTCCATGGCGCCCCTCTGGGATTCGCGTACCAAACCCGGACCAGCGGGCTACCATCGAGTTCTCGGAAGAGCCGACGCAGGCACGGCACGTCTGCTTTGGACTGAGGGGGAGGATTAAGACTAGGATTCATGGATATACCCCAAAGTATGCGAAGCGTCCGCTAGAGTCGAACACCACGCCATGACCGTCGCTGCGAATGTATTGTCGACCACCGGCGTACCTTCCGGAAAGAATAGCCTTCTGCGTAGTGCCAGGAGCAGTCAAGATATCGATCAGCAGGTCCTGTCCGGCATCATTCAAAGCGCTTCCTGGAACCTGTGGCAATTCGTTCCGGCCGGCATGCTTCTGGTATGATCGGCCAGCTGCAGTTAGCCCATTTCTGTCGGGCAGCTGACCAGCAGCCGCGAGGTCGT
>NZ_NMVJ01000003.1 GCF_002250565.1 Parenemella sanctibonifatiensis | reverse complement strand
TGGCCTGACCCCCTTTTGTAGGTCCAGTCATTGTGAGAGTTGTCCTGTTGCTCGAGGCTTCGGGCAGGGAGACTGGTCAGATCATGACAAACAGAAGGAAGCGTCACACGCCGGAGCAGGTGGTTCGTAAGCTCGGGCAGGCTGACAGGCTGCTCGCTGATGGCGCCGACGTCGCGGCGGTATGTCGCGAGCTCGGCGTGTCCGAGCAGACGTACTACCGGTGGCGGAACCAGTACGGCGGGCTGAAAGCCGACGACGCGAAACGACTCAAGGAACTCGAGAAGCAGAACGCCACGCTGAAGCGGCTGCTGGCCGAGGCGGAGCTCGAGAAGGCCGCACTGAAGGAGCTGGCGGAGGGAAACTTCTAGGCCCGGGCAGACGCCGCGCCGCCGTCGCTCACCTGATCCGGGCACTGCGGGTGAGTGAGCGGATGGCGTGCCGTCTGGCCGGGCTGTCGCGCTCCGCCTACCGGCGCCCCCTGCACCGGGAAACGGCCGCGGACCCGGACCGGGCATTACGCGACTGGCTCCGGGCGTACGCGAAGCAGCACCCAAGATGGGGATACCGCAGGGCGTATCACGACGCCCGCGCAGAGGGCTGGACGGTGAACCACAAGAAGATCCAGCGGCTGTGGCGCGAGGAGGGCCTCCGCGTGCCGCAACGTCGCCGCCGCAAACGCGTGGGTGCCTCCACCGCCGACGCGCCCTCCGCCTCGGCGCCGAACCTGGTGTGGGCGGTCGACTTCCAATTCGACAGCGACGAACGCGGCCGGCCGATCAAGATCTGCTCCATCGTGGACGAGCACACTCGCGAATGCATCGGAGGCCTGGTCGACCGTTCGATCACCGCCACGAAGCTCACCGACCACCTCGAAGCGCTCGTCGCTGTCCGCGGCGCCCCAGCGACGCTGCGCTGCGACAACGGGCCCGAACTGATCAGCGAGGCCATGGCGCACTGGGCCGGCACCCGCACCGGCCTGAGCTACATCCCGCCCGGGTCACCGTGGCGCAACGGCTACATCGAGTCGTTCAACAGCAGGATCCGCGACGAGTGCCTCAACATCAACACCTTCTACTCGCTGCTCCACGCCCGCGTGGTGATCAGCGACTGGAAGACCGAGTACAACCACGACCGCAGGCACTCATCGCTGGGCTATCTCGCACCGGCCGACTACGCTCGGCAGTGCACCCATCAAATGGAAACCGACGACTCGCACAACGTCCGGACCTAACCGTGGGGGCAGGTCA
>NZ_NMVJ01000002.1 GCF_002250565.1 Parenemella sanctibonifatiensis | reverse complement strand
CCGGCATCATTCAAAGCGCTTCCTGGAACCTGTGGCAATTCGTTCCGGCCGGCATGCTTCTGGTATGATCGGCCAGCTGCAGTTAGCCCATTTCTGTCGGGCAGCTGACCAGCAGCCGCGAGGTCGTGGGAGTGTCGGAATTTCTGTGTAAGTGGGCATCGGCTCAGCTGAGACCCAGGCGGTCGCCGTAGGTCAGGGACAAAACATTGAGGATGTTCTTCCAGCCGGCGATCTGTCCGGTTGGGTTGGTCCTGTTCGCTTCGCGACGTCGGATGGCCAGGTAGAGGACCTTCAACGCGGACTGCTCGTCGGGGAAGTGACCCCGACGCCGCGTGGCAGCCCGGAACCGGGCGTTCAGCGACTCGATCGCGTTGGTCGTGTAGATGACCTTGCGGACCTCGACCGGGAAGTCCAGGAACGGCACGAACTCCGCCCAAGCGTTCTCCCACAGCCTGACCATCGCCGGATACTTCTCCCGCCAAGCCTCCGCGAACTCCTCGAACTCCGACTCCGCAGACTCGACCGTGGGCGCGGTGTAGATCCGACGCAGCTCCGCAGTGATCTTCTGCCAATGCGCCCGAGACGAGTAGCGCAGACTGTTGCGGACCAGATGCACCACACACGTCTGCACCACGGCCTGCGGCCAGACGGCGTTGATCGCCTCCGGAAGCCCCTTCAGGCCGTCGCAGCACACGATGCATGCATCGAGAATCCCACGGTTGGGACTGATGCAAGATCAGGTGTCAGTTGGGGTTAGGCCGCCAGGTTGGCGGTCGGGTTCATGATGGTCTCGTATTCGATGGGGGTCAATTTGCCCAGGCGGGCCTGTCGTCGGCGTCGGTGGTAGGTCCGTTCGATCCAGGTGATGATCGCGATCCGCAACTCTTCTCGGGTCTGCCATCGCTTGCGGGCCAGGACGTTCTTCTGGAGCAACGCGAAGAAGGACTCCATCGCGGCGTTGTCGCCTGCGGCACCGACTTTCCCCATCGATCCGATGAGGTGGTGATGGTTCAAGGCGTGCACGAACCTCCGTGACCGGAACTGGCTCCCGCGGTCGGAGTGCACGATGCATCCGGCGGCGTCGCGACGACGAGTCAGGGCGTTGTCCAGGGCTTTCACCGCGAGGCGGGCCTTCATCCGGTCACTGATCGAGTAGCCCACGATCCGACCGGAGAACACATCCTTGATCGCACACAGGTAGAGCTTGCCCTCCTCGGTCCAGTGTTCAGTGATATCCGTCAGCCACACCTGGTTGACCTGGGCGGCGGTGAAGTCCCGCTGAACGAGGTCGTCATGCACGGGCGGGCCCGGGCGCTTGCCGTTCTTACCGCGGTTCTTCCCGAACACCGACCACCACTGGTTGTCCCGGCAGATCCGCCACGCGGTCCGCTCACACATCGACTCACCAGCGGCCTCGGCTTCGCCGGCGAGGAACCGGTAACCGAACTCGGGATCGTCACGGTGGGCATCGAACAGAGCGTTGGCACGGTAGGCCTGGACCAGTTCCGACTCGGTGACCTGGTGTTTGCGCCAGCGGTAGTACGGCTGGCGGGCGAGCTTGAGGACCCGCAACGACACCGCGACAGGGATCTGGTCGGCGGCGAGCTCGCTCACGAGCGGGTAGAGCCTTTTCCCGGCAGGTTCGCCTGCGACAAATACGCCGCAGCACGGCGCAGGACTTCGTTCTCCTGCTCCAGCAGCCGATTCCGGCGCCGCAGGTCACGCAGCTCACCGGACTCCTCACGGGTCTTGCCGGGCCGAGCACCATCCTCAACATCGGCCTGACGCATCCAGTTCGTCAGACACGACTCAGAGATCCCGAAGTCCTTCGCGATCGTCGCCAGTTTCTGGCCAGGTTCACGGTTCCTCGCGACACGCACGACGTCGTCACGGAACTCCTGGGGATACGGAGCGGGCATGATGCACATCCTTCCCTGCAACGCTCTCCAGCGCCACAGATCATGTGACACCTCCCCGTGCATCAGTCCCGTTTTCAGTTCTGTCAGCATGTTGATCCACTGCTTCGCACCCTCCCCACCACTGGGCCCGACCCACATCCCCAACACGTCCCGGACGCCATCCAGATTGACGCCCATCGCCACATACACCGGCCGGTTCG
>NZ_NMVJ01000001.1 GCF_002250565.1 Parenemella sanctibonifatiensis | reverse complement strand
CCTCAACCGCCACCCGTGGGCCAGCCGAGCCGAGCTACGCCTGGCCATCATCACCTGGATCGAGAAGTCCTACCACCGCCGACGTCGCCAACGACGCCTCGGCAAACTCACTCCAGTAGAGTTCGAAGCAACCCATCAGACGGCCACCCAGGCCGCCTGACCCACCCCTAGAAATCTGTCAAGCAAACTGGGGGCAGTCCCGTGTGGCCCGGCAGCACCTCGCAAGGCACGCTGTACGTGGTTTCCCCAGAGGCAGCGCTTTCAATGAAGGGACTCGAACCCTGAGCAATCAGATGTTGCCGCCATGGGAGTCGTCGTGGGAGACGACTACGGAACAGGCAAGGAAGACCTGCCATGCCGCCCGACCATTGTGGGGCAGGCCAGGGCCAGCGGCAACGCAATATCTGCGCGGAAGGCCCCGAACTCCGCCGAATCACCCGTTCGGTCGGTAACCCCGGACTCGCTCTGGAGTGTCCGGGTGAGGGGTGGGGCGTTGGCGATGTGGGGGTGGTGGTCGGCTGGGGTGGACGTTTCGGGGCGGGGTGTGGGCTGGGGTAACCCCGGACTCGCTCTGGAGTGTCCGGGTGAGGGGTGGGGCGTTGGCGATGTGAGGGTGGTGGTCGGCTGGGGTGGACGTTTCGGGGCGGGGTGTGGGCTGGGGTGGTGCCTGCGTTCCAGACTGTCCGGGTGTGGGCCGGGGCACCGAGCACGGTCCTGCGCCCACGCAGAAACAACGATCGCGCCGGAGCAGTGCTCCGACGCGATCGAGAGGCTGACCAGGCTCAGGTCATTTGGTGATCAGTCCGGGCGGTGCGTCTTCCTCGCCCCAAACGTCCTGATCCTCCTCCAGCCACGTCTCCTCGAACTCGTGATTGCGGTCCTCGTCCTTGGCCCCGCGGCGGTTACCGGCGCCCATGCCCATCGGCATCATGCCGCCGGGGCCCGCGCCAGCGCCTGAATTGGCGCCACCGTCGTAGCCGGGGTTGATGATCCCCCGACCGCGGCCGTCGAGCTGGAAGGACGGGTTGCCCTTCGAGCCAGCCGCGCCACCGCCCAGACCGCCCGCGCCCATCATTCCGCCGGAGCCAGCGCCCGCCAGCGGTGTGCCTGCGGCCGGGCTGGCAGCGGCGCCGGTGGTGCCGATCGGTGCACCGATCGGGTCAACGCCAGCAGCGAGGGTGCCATCGCTGATCGCCGCACCCAACTGGGTGCCGTTGATACCGGAAGCCAGCGACGGGTTCAGCGAGTTGCTGCTGCCGTTGAGCAGGGTCGGGTCGATGCCGGAGGCATGTACGCCCTGGGTCACCGTGCCGGATTCGAGGCGCGGCGTGTCGTGACCGCCCGGCGTCACCCGGTCCAGGCCGGGCTGGGCGAGGTTCGGTTGCGGGATGTCGCTGGTACGCGGCATGTCGGGCTGAACCAGCGGCGTGTTCGTCTCGGGGCCGAGGTTGCCGCGGGGCATCACCTGGTCGACGACGTCCTTGACCTGGCGGACCCGCTCCTGGAGCGTACGCAGGTCCTCCTGCCAGTTCTTCTGCTCCTGCTCGCTCTCGCCCTTCAGCTCGACGTCCTTGCCCTTGCCCGAGGAACCTTCGGGTAGGAAGGCGTTCAACGAGGCGTCGACCGAGGCGACGGCGCCGTTGCAGGCGACCTTCTGGGTCGGGTTGACGCCGAGGGTCTCCATCTTCACGTCCCAGTTGTGGGCGGCGAAGCCGGTCGGCTGACCGGTCTGGGTGTAGACCGGCGGCGGGACCGAAGCTGCCGCGGCGCCCTCGATGCCCATCCAGACGGGCTGAGGCACGATCCGCTGCGGAATCTGGCCGATGTTGACGACCTCGATCGGTGCCATCGCCGCGGTGAGCGGATTGGCCATCGCGGCCGGTGAGGGTCGGGCGGTCCACGGGGCTGCGATGTCCCACGGGATCGGGTTGCTCGAGGCGACCTGCTGGCTGGAGTCGACCGACTGCGCCAGCGGGCGCAGCGCCTGCCCCAGCGCGGCGGACTGCTCGGAGAACTCACCGAGCGGCTTGATCAGGTCGTGAACGACCATCTCCCGGAAGGCGCGGGCACCGGCTCCGGTCCAGCCGCCTTCGGCGGTCAGCTGGTCGAGCTTTTCTTGGATCAGCTCGCGCAGTTCGGCGGCCCGGGTCGACAGCGCCTGGAACTCGTCGGCGCCACCGTGCATGGTGGGGGCAACCGCGGAGCCGATGTAGGCGAGCGCGGCGCGCTGAGTGCTGGCGACAGTCACTGGGCCGGTCCTTCCTGGATGGCGTTGTGCACCTCGACCGAATGCAACGCATTGAGCGCGTTCAGGTCGGTGTACTGCTTGGCGAGTTCGTTGGAGCCCGAGGTCAGCTGCTGGTTGCGGGTGACCATGCGGTTCAGGTTCGAGGAATGAGTGTTGATCGCCTCGCGGAAGCGCTGCTCGGCGCCCGCGCTGGCGTTGTACTTGCCGAAGCCGACCGATCCGGGCGCCTTGAAGGCGTCGACCCGCTGGTTCAGACCCTGCAGCTCGGTCGTCATCTCGTCGAGGAACTTCGCAAAATCTCGAATGTCGCCGGGATCGACTGTGACATCAGATGTCACGGGCCCGGTCGGGGTGTTCTCGGTCACCGTCATCTCCTGCTTGGGGTTGCTCCAAAACTAACGCCTGCGCCGAGGGCGTACGCCGGCGGGGTAACGAGGACGTGGGCGCGACTCGGGAAGAGTCGCACCCACGTGCCTACGTCATGTCGGAATCAAGCTGATTGCTCAGCCCCAGGAGTTCTGGACGTTCCGCTCGTTCTGGGTGTAGTTCTCGGAGATCTGGGTCATGACGGTGCGCATGGTGTTGATGATCTGCGACATCTTGTCAGCGGCAGCGTCCCAGCGGGCCTTGGCCTCGCGGTAGGCCTCGCGGGCGTTGCCCTCCCACTGTGCGAGGGACGAGTTCAGCTTGCCCTCGAGGTCGGACAGCTCGCTGGTGAGGCGGGTGTGAGCCTGCTGCAGGTCGTTGATGCCCTGCGCCATGGCGGAATCGTTAACGCGAGTGTAGTCACCCATTGTCATAGCTCCTGTTCAGAAAAGTTCGTGTGTGAGTTGGTTGAGGTGAATCAGCCGTTGAGGGCGGCGTCCAGCGAGTTGGCCTGCTGGTCGTTCTCGTCCTCGATGTTGGTGTAGTTGAGCTGCGACTGGGTCATCTTCTCGTAGATGCCGTCGAGCTCCTTCTTCACAACAACGAACTGCTGATCGAACTCGTTGTACTTCTGGTAGAACTTCGTAGCGGCGTTGCCAACCCAGCCGGAGCCGATGAGGGCGTTGATCTGGCCGTTGAGATCGTTCTGGATCTTGTGGATGTTCTCAGCGGTGGTCTGGATCTCGCCGGCAGCCTTCTGCATCTCGGCGCGCTCAACGCTAGCCTGTCCCATTTTTCCTCCAGTGTGTCTCGGTCCCCGAGGGGACCGCTTGTGTGCAATCTGAATCCTCCACCCCGTCGTGGTGACCGAGGCTTCGGTGTCGAACTGGTCACAACACTAGGCAGGCAGGGGGTCACCCGAAAGGCTTCGGCGAGGAAATCTTCAAATAGTTCACATCCGCCGTGCCGGCACGGCGCGTCGGCTTGCGTGCGGACACCTCTGGAATCAGCCGGAAGTACGCCCTGGGCGGGCTTTCGGCAAGAATCAGCCATTCTCGTCGTCGTCACCGGAGGTGACCGGCTGCTTCGCGAACTCGACCGAGAGGGTGACCCCTGCGGGTAGTCCGTTGGGCACCAGCGACAGCAGCTGCGGCGGGATCTCCTGGATCTCGGCGCCGCCGTAGCCCAGGGCGTCACGGGACTGCTTGTCGGGGATGCCGTACGCCCGCCCCGCCGTCAGCAGGAACATCGGCGAGCCGTCGGCGGCAGCGCCCTCGTTGCGTACCAGGGCTCCGCTCATGGCCGGAATGACGACCGCGTCGGCCTGTCCAGCTGGGGCTTCGGCATTCACATTGGGGGTGAGCACACCCAGGGCCATCAGAGGCGGTTCCGTGGGCGAGGTCCAGGTCGCGCAGGCGGTGGCCGTGGAGAGGTTGGGCTGCTGCTGGTCGGGGGCCGGCAGATAGTTCGGGATGTCCTCGGCGCTCAGCGTCTGGGACAGGATGGTGCTCTGGGAAGCCGTGGTGGAGTCGATCGTCTGGACGTCGACGCCCTGCTCCAGAGCCATGAACCGGGCATCCAGCGGCTTGATCCGGGCCAGACCGTCGCGGAGCAACACGTAGTAGGCATCGCCGGCGGCGGCCTCGACGCGGACGACGGTGCCGACCAGGTTGCCGACCCCTTCGATGGGTCGGTTGGACTGTTCGTTGAGGTTGGGGATCTCGACCATGCCGAGCGGGGTTCCCTGTGGCAGGGCACGGATGAAAGCGTCACCGGGGGTCATGATCTCGGTGAAGCCCAGCTCGATCAGGACCGCGGAGCGGCCCTGGCCGGCGGTGAGTGGGACCCGGTGGGCGCGGCCGTCGACGACCAGATATTCGGTGCCGCGGGAGTCGCGGACCGCGAACGCGCTGGAATGGTCCGGCACCGTAGCGCCGGCGATCTCCAAGGTGGTGAAGCGCCGGTCCTCGCCATCGGGGCGGGTGGCGCAGACGCGCAGCGGGTAGGCGTTGAGGGAGTCAGCGGCCGGCAGTGCTGCCGGCGCATCGGGGATCCCGATCATGTGTTCCTGCGGGAAGCCTTGCAGCGACTTGGCCTTGACGCCCTTCGGGCTGTCGGCATTGCCGGTGACCAGACGGGCCGAGGCGATGTTGGCGGTCGGGTAGAGCTTGCCGCCCACGAAGGCGTACACACCGCCGGAGGTCTCGTCGATGATGACGGTGTTGTCCTCTTGCCAGTTGCTGGTGCCGCCGCTGGTGAGCAGGCCGACGATGCCGAAGCCGGCCATCACCAGGACGCCGATCATGATCCCGATGAAGGTGCCGGTGCCGACCCGCCGCAGCGGCTTCTGGACGTCGTCGGGGTCGCGGTTGATGAGAGCCGAGTGCAGTCGTTGCGTGATGAAGCTGTGCGCCTTGAGCAGGTCCTTGCGACTTGCCATCTGCGCCTGCCTCCCCGTCGGTGTGCGTGCCGGTCGCGTCCCCGGCGCTCCAAGTCTGGCTCATGCCTGGGTCGGCGACAACATATCAGCGCGGGCGCGCGAGAACGACCGGTTCGCCCCTAGAGTGGGGGCCGTTGGGTGAATGCGGCCGGATGGACAGCCACCTGGTCGATCACCGCGGTGAGGAGGCAGGAATGGCGCGGTCCGACGGCGCGCGTGGCGGCGAACGACACAGCCGGACCCGCAGGTCGCTGCTGACGGCCCACTGGGGCACCGTCCTCACCATTGAACTGGCCGTGGCTGCTGCGGTGGTCGCCTTCCTGATCGGCGGCACCACCGGCTACATCGTCGCCGGCGCCGTGGCGGTGGTGACGGCGCTGCTGTTCGTCCCGATCCGCGGCCGGTCCCTGATTGAACGGATCCGGCTGCGACTGGCGTACGCCCGGCGCCGTCCCGATGACGTGGATGCCGACGTTCCCGGTGACTTGGTCCCGTTGGCCCAATGGGTGCCGGGTCTGTCGGTCGCCCAGACCCATACCGGCCATGGCGAGGAAGTCGGCGTCATCACGGACGGCACGGCCTGGACTGCGGTGTTGTCGTTGACCGCCGATGACCAGCTGCTCGCCGACCGCGGCGCCGATCTGGACCTGGAACGGCTCGCCCACCTGACCGTGCAGGACGATGTGGTCTTCGCGGGCGTACAGATCGTCACCTATCTGGTGCCGGCGCCGACCTCGCTGCTGCTGGGGGAGGATTCCGCGGCGCTGGGGGCCTACCGGGAGATCCTGCGTCAGCAGCCGCCGCCGTCGGTGCAGCGTTCCTTCCTGTGTCTGCGGCTCGACCCCCGGCTGTGCATGGAGGCGGTCGCTCGCCGCGGCGCCACCGACGACGGCATCCAGGCAACGCTGCGATTCGGACTGCACCGGGTCCAGTCGGTGCTGAAGCGGCAGGGTGTGGAGACCCGCGCGCTGTCCCCGATCGAGATCCACGAGGTGCTGTCGCTGACGGCCGGTGCCGGCCCTGAGCACGAGCAACAGCGGACCCGAGAAGCCTGGTCGGAGTGGCACTGCGACGGGCTGGTGCACCGGGGCCGTGCGGTACGCAACTGGGGCCGCAACGCCTCCATCGGCTACGGCGCGCTGCTGGAGTCGATTGCCGGGTCGCCGGTGCTCTTCGCACTCGCCTCCTACACCTTTTCGCCGACCAGCCGGCCCAGTGGCGGCGTACGCCTGGTGACCACCGAGGCCGCCGAGGCGGACCGGGCTGTGGCCCATGTCGAAAGCCACCTCAACAACCGGCTCCGGTTTGCTCCCGCAGGCGGCCAGCAGGTGCCGATGATGCTGGCGACTGTTCCGCTGGGTCGGGGGGTCTGATGTCCGCCTTGCGTGTGGTGCCCGCTCCGATCCGCCATCGATCCGAGGAGAGCTGATGTCCGTCGGTCTGCCCCCACAACAGATGGAGGCCGCGAAGCGCCGCAAGCCCAAGCAGGTGGCGCCGGCGCCGGGCTGGATCATGCCCGAGGAACAGTCGGCCGAGCACAGCGAGGCCTACAACGCGACTCACGGCCCCAGCCAGGCTGCGGTCGTCCACACCGGCCCGAGCGGGCTGTTGGTCGGCGAAGCCGCAGGTGGCCCGGTGACGGTGCGACTGTTCCGTAATCGCCCGACCCGGATCCTCACCACGGTCCCCGAATACATGCTGTGGCTGTTCGCGTTCCGTTGCGTCAGCCTCGGCGCGCACCTGTCGATCCTGGCCGACGAGCATCGCCGCTGGCAGGCGTTGGCCGGCACTGTGGAACGCTGCGGCGGCACGGTCGACCTGCTCGGCAAGGGTGGTGTGGTGCCCAGCCAAGGCCGGCCCTACCGGCCCTCCCTGGTGGTCGACGACGCCTCCTTCTACGACGGCCTGCAGGCCCCGCTGGGCCCCTGGCAGGCAATGTTGGCGCAGGTCGATGCGGCCGCCTCGGGCGCGGTGCACTGGCTCCGATCGGCTGACATGGCGCTGCTGTCGCCGGCCAACAGTCGGACCGTGGAGAACCTGCGGCGGGCGTACGCCCTCAATCAGCGGCAGACCAAGATGTGCGCCAACCTCGATGGCAACGAGGCGGTGCTGGTGATGCCGCGGCGGGTGGTGCGGGTGCAGATCCCGCCGACCCAGAGCGAGTATCGACTGCTGTTCGGCGGCTGAGCCGCCAGCGGCCGATCGGCCGTCAGGGGGACGGACCGGGTCAGCCGGCGAGTCCGTACGCCCAGCTGTACAGGTCCAGCACCCACAGCAGCAGCGGGATCACCGCGATCACCGATAGCCACTCGAACACGTCGCCCCATCGCCCCCAGACCGGCGACAGGATCTTGCCGTGCCAACTGGCGGCGTACGCGATCAGCAGCGCGCAACCGATGACGACGATGATCAGACCCGCCGCCAGCCGCGTCATCACGCTGTCCATGCTCAGGCCGTACTCGATGATCGTGTAGATGCCGACGAAGGAACCCGTCGCCAGCAGCACCAGTCGCTGGGTGTAACCGACGAAGGCACGACCGCGCAGCACCAGCGCAACACCGACGCAGAAGCTCATCAACAGCGCCGGCAGGGTGCCGAACTGGATCACCGGGACCACCGCGATCGCGGTGGCGACCGAGGTAGCCGTGAGCAGCGAACCGAGGAGCTTGTCGGCGGTGATGGCGCGGACCACGATGTCGGACTGGACCGGCTCGTCGTCAGCCATCAGGGCCTCGGCGGTGCTGGGCAGATTGGGCATCGCGATCTGGGCCAGCTGATAACACAGCCCGGTCAGCCACGGCGTCGTGGCCAGCAGCACCACCGTCGTGACGGCTGCCACCTCCACCACGCGGTTGGGCATCAGCACCATCACCATCGTCATGATCACCACGATCAAGGAGCCCGCTGCAGCCGCCAGCAGCCCGTAGGGCTGGACCGCGGCAGCCAACGCCATCGCCGCCGACATCAGCAGCACCAGGGAGGCCGCGATGAGGATCTGGGTCGGCAACGTGGTGTGGACGATGTGGAATCCGCCCATCCCGGCCAGTGCGACCGACATCCAGGCCAGCGCAGAAGAGGTGACGTACTTGTCGAACGCCCGCGACAACAGGATCGCGGTGATGCCGAGCGCCACGCTCAACGCGAGCGTGGCGGTCACGGTGACCAGGTCGGGGTAGGTCCACAGCAGTACGCCGGGCAGGCCGGCGCCGAGGATCGCCAGGATCACCAGGCCGAACTTCTGGGAGTGCTGCTGGGACCAGGACGGCCGAGTGTTCGTGGCGGTCGCGACCGCGTCGACCACGTCATCGAAGGCGACGTCGGGCATCGCGACGTCCCGCTGACGCAGGTGCAGCGTCTCGCCGTCGCGGATCTCCAAGGAGGAGACCTTCTTGTATGGGTCCAGCGGGTCGTCCCCGACCCGCTGCAGCACCCAGGCATGCACGGTGTCGGCCGCGTTCCCGCTCTCGGAGCCGGAGAAACGCACGATGCTCGGCATGATCTCGCCGAGCACGGCGGCACCCGGTAGCGCCAGGTCAACCCGCCGGGTGGGCGAAATGATGGTGACGCGAGCGAGGTCCTCTTCAGCACTGGTGGTCACGGCGGCAGCGTACCGGTTATCGGGTGCCGAACCACCACCGAATCTGTCCTGGCCGGCCAACCTCCCACCTTGGAAGCAGGACCATGGCCACGGCATGATGGGGGAGTCCGGGCCGACCTTCGACAGGAGAACGATGGGCGTCGCGATCTTCAACCGCAGCAAGCGGTCGACTCCTCCGCCGATGCCTCGTGGTGACCTGCTGCTCGAGTCGCCTCCCGAGATCCCGCCGCCGGCTCCCAGTCGTGGTTTCAAGGCGGTGCTGCAGTTCCTGCCGATGGTGGCCGGCGCTGGCGCGATGTCGATGATGATGATGTCCGGCGCGATGGGCGGCGCCGGTGGCACCGGCATCTTGCGTGGCGTGATGGGCGCCATGATGGGCATCTCGATGATCGGCATGATGCTGACCCAGACCGGACGTCAGAACGACGACCAGGCTCAGGAACTCGATGCCAACCGCCGCGACTACTTTCGTTACCTCGGCCAGACCCGCCGCAAGATGCGTCAGGCCGCCGACGCCCAGCGCAAGGCCGTGGCTTGGCGCCACCCGGCCCCCGACACCCTCTGGTCGATCGTGGGCGGCCGTCGGATGTGGGAACGTCGCGCCGACGCCGATGACTTCGCCTCGGTCCGGATCTCGGTCGGCCCCCAGCAGTTCGCCCAACGCATCACCCCGCCGGAGTCCAAGCCCGTCGAGGACTTGGAGCCGCTCACCACCGGTGCGCTGCGCCGCTTCATCCGCACCCACCGCACCGTGCCGAGCGTTCCGCTGGCGTTGTCCCTCAAGGGTTTTCGCCATGTCATGCTGATCGGCGACAACGACGCCGGCCGCGGGCTGGCGTACGCGATGGCCTGCCAAGCCGCCGCCTGGCACGCGCCCAATGACCTGCGGATCCTGGTGTGTGCGTCGGCGCAGCAGCGCGACAAGTGGGAATGGGCCAAGTGGCTCCCGCACCTGCAGCACCCGATCCGCCGCGACGGCGCCGGGCCGGTGCGGATGTTTGCGACCGACCCCCAAGACATGGCCCAGCTGATGGACGGTGCCGCTGCCGAGATGGACGGCACCACCGCCTCCCACATCATCTTGCTCGTCGACGGTGTCGATGGCATCAACGCCGACGCGCTGAGCACCCCCAACACCACCGTCACCACCATCGAGGTCAGCAATTTGCGGGAACGGCCCCGGCGTCTCGACCCGGGTTTGGCCGTCCTCGAGGTCGACGAGGAATCGATCGTGCTGCACCGGCGGCAGAGCTCGGGACAGCTCGCGCGTACGCCGCTGGGCAAGCCCGACTCGGTGCCGATGGTCTACGCCGAGATGCTGTCCCGTGGACTGGCCCCGTACAAGCTGCCGGTCGTCTCGGCCGGCGACGACGACGCCGCCGAAGGCGAGGAAGAGGTCGTCTTCGAGCCGCCCAAGGACTACCCGGCGATGCTCGGCACCGGCGATCCGCTGACCCTGGACGTACGCCAGACCTGGCGGCTCCGGCCGCTGCACCAGCGGCTCCGGATCCCGTTCGGCACCGGCGAGGACGGCCGGCCGGTCGAACTCGACATCAAGGAGGCGGCGCTGGGCGGCATGGGTCCGCACGGTCTGTGCATCGGCGCCACCGGTTCGGGCAAGTCGGAGTTCCTGCGTACGTTGGTGCTCGGCCTGGCGATGACCCATTCCTCCGAACAGCTCAACTATGTGCTGGTCGACTTCAAGGGTGGTGCGACCTTCCTCGGTCTCGACTCGCTGCCCCACACCAGTGCCGTCATCACCAACCTCGAGGGCGAACTCACCCTGGTGGACCGCATGCAGGACGCGATCGCCGGCGAGATGGAACGCCGGATGGAGGTGCTGCGAGCGGCCGGCAACTTCAAGAACCGTGAGGACTACGACGAGGCCCGCCGCAACGGCCAGGACCTGCCGCCGATGCCGTCGTTGTTCGTCGTCGTCGACGAGTTCTCCGAGCTGCTGGCAGCCCGCCCCGAATTCATCGAGCTGTTCATCCAGATCGGTCGCATCGGTCGATCCATCGGCGTCCACCTGCTGCTCGCCTCGCAGCGGCTCGAGGAGGGCAAGCTGCGCGGCCTGGACACCTTCTTGTCCTACCGGATCGCGCTGCGTACCTTCTCACCCTCGGAGTCCCGAGTGGTCATTGGCGTGCCGGACGCGTACGAGCTGCCCACCCCGCCCGGCAACGGCTATCTGAAGTTCGACACCGTCTCCATGGTGCGGTTCAAGGCCGCGTACGTGTCGGGTCCGTGGCACGGCTCGACGAGTTCGCCGACCGAGGGCGACCAACCCGACTTCGCCGACCCGACCTCGCTGGAGCCGGGCAAGAAGACCTGGGTGCCGCCGGTGCTGGAGTTCGGGACTGAGTTCGTGCCTGCGGTGCTGCCACCCGAGCCGGAGCTGGCAGCGCCTCGCGACGAGGACCCCGATGACGTACGCCCGGAGCCCGCCGAGGTCGAGGTCGAGGTCGAGCGAGACGACGGCGGGGAGGATGACGAGGAAGAGACCCTGTTGTCGATCGCGGTGGGCCGGATGGTCGGTCAGGGATGGCCGGCGCACCAAGTGTGGCTGCCGCCGCTGGACGATCCGCCGACGATGGATCAGCTGGTCCGCAGCGAACTGGTCGTCCACCCCAAGCGAGGTCTGACCACCGCCGATGAACGGCTGCACGGACGCCTCACCGGCCCGGTTGCACTGGTCGACCGGCCCCGGCAGCAGCGGCGTGATCCGATGTGGCTCGACTACGCCGGCTCCGGCGGTAACGTGGCGATCGTCGGTGGCCCGCAGGCGGGCAAATCGACCGGTCTGCGGGCCGCGATCGCCGGGCTGTCGCTGCTCCACACCCCCGAGGAGGTCGGCTTCTACTGCCTCGACTTCGGCGGCGGCACCCTGATGGGCATGCGGAACCTGCCGCACATGGGCTCGGTCGCCTCCCGTCTGGAAGTTGACCGGGTCCGGCGTACGGTCGCCGAGCTCAGCAGCCTGCTGCAGCAGCGAGAAATGGCCTTCGCCCAGCTCGGCATCGACGGCATGGCCTCCTATCGGCGCGGACGACGCGAGGGCACGATCGAGAAGGACCGGTTCCCCACCGATGTCTTCCTGGTGGTCGACAACTGGATGACGCTGCGGCAGGAGTTCGAGTCCCAGGAGGCGCCGATCACCAACCTCGCCGCGCGTGGCCTGGGATTCGGCATTCACGTGATGGGCAGCGCCAACAAGTGGTCGGAATTCCGGGTCGCGATCCGGGACCTGCTGCAGTCGCGGGTCGAGCTGAAGCTCGGTGACCCCTTCGAATCCGAGATCGATCGCAAGGTCGCCGCTCTGGTGCCCGGTGGGCGCCCTGGCCGTGGGTTGTCCAACGACAAGCTCCACATGCTCACCGGGCTGCCTCGGATCGACGGGGTGGAGGACGCCGAGACGCTGTCGGACGGCGTCAAGGACATGTGCAAGCGGATGACGGAGGCGTGGCCCGGGAAGAAGGCCGCCGAGGTGCGGATGTTGCCCGACAACCTGCCCTTCGGTGCGCTGCCGAAGATCAGCCACGACGGTCAGAACCGTTCGATCCCCTGGGCGATCGACGAGCTGGAGCTGGCGCCGGTCGAGTTCGACCCGACGGTCGATCCGACCCTGGCCATCTTCGGCGGTCCGGAATCGGGCAAGTCGACCATCCTGCGTACATTGCTGAACGGCATCGTCACCCGGTACACCCCCGACGAGGCGAAGATCGTGCTCCTCGACTATCGGCGGGCGTTGCTGGGGGCGGTCGAGACCGACCACATGCTCGGCTATGCGGCCTCGTCGGCCGCCGGTACCAAGCTGGCGCAGGACGCCGCGGCGTCGATGAAGAAGCGGCTGCCCGGGTCCGATGTCACCCAGCAGCAGTTGCGTGATCGGAGCTGGTGGAAGGGGCCGGAGCTCTTCGTCGTGGTCGATGACTATGAACTGGTGGCGACGACCACGGGGAACGCGATGCAGCCGTTCGGTGAGTTGGTGTCGCAGGCTCGCGACATCGGGCTGCACATCATCATCGCGCGCGCCTTTGGTGGTGCCGGCCGGTCGACCTTCTCCGACCCGGTGGTGACGCGGATGAAGGATGCGGTCAACCCGGCGCTGCTGATGTCGGGCAACAAGGACGAGGGCCCGTTGTGGCGTGACGAGAAGGGTCAGCCGCTGCCCACCGGCCGTGGCGTCCTGGTCACCCGCGCAGGCAAGGTGCTGGTGCAGGCCGCAAACCTGCCGCCGAAGGAGTCCTGAGCCTGACGTACCGGGCGGGGTCGGCTGTGGCCGGCCCCGCTTTTCGCTGCCTACCGCGCGTGTCCCGGTCATGCCCGCCAGCCGACAGCGGCCTTCCTCCGCCGGCGCCTCGCTCTGAAACGTCCGCGGCAGCCGGTCACGGATCGCGATGCGCGATCGGCGGGCGCCTCAGACGGACAGTTCAGGGCGAGTGAGCAAGCCGGCGTGGGGGGCCAGGTCGCGAGGCTCGGCGCGCGGTCGGCGGGCTCAGTCCTCCGAGTCGGTCCGTTCCTTGGCAGGCTTCCACTGGCGCCGGTGGCCAGAGGGGAAGGACCGATGAAGGACGACGCCGCCGATGGCCAGCAGCAACGCCCCGGCGCCGATCCCGATGGCCAGCCAGCGTTCGAACTCGCCGATCGGTTGCATGTCGTAGCGGGTCATCGGTGGAACCGGTTCCCGCGGGGTCATGGGGGTCTCGCGTTCGCTGGCCACGGGTTCGGTGAGGGCGCGGTATGGGTTGACGACTCCCCAACCGATGGCCGGATCCGGGACCGCGGCGCCTCGGTCAGCGGTTGCGATGAGGCGTTCCTTTACCTCCGCCGGCGTGAGGTCGGGCTCCATCTCCAGCATCAGGGCGACCACACCGGTGACGACAGGGGTGGCGAAGGAGGTGCCGCTGCCGCGGAAGAAAGCCTGGCCCTTGGAAAGCGGCCCGGTCGGTGAGAGCGCGATGATGTCGGCGCCGGGGGCCCCGATCGTCACCTCCATGTCGGGGTGGCTGTTCGACAGCGGTGAGATGGCATCGCCCGGACCGACCATTCCCACGGCGATCACGCCGGGGTAGGAGGCAGGGAAGGCCTGGACGTCGGCGGAGTCCTCGGCTTCGCGGTTGCCGGCGGCGGCGACCACGACGATCCCGGCGTCCAACGCATCTTGGATGGCCGCGCGATATTGCGGGTCGTTCGAACCCTGCTGGGAGATGTTGATGACGTCGACGTCGAGCTCGATCGCCTTGCGTACGGCGCGGATCGACGGCCCGAGTGGTTCCCCGCCCTGGGTCCTTTCACCCGACTGCAACGCCCGCATCGAGATCACGCGGACGTCCGGGGCGACGCCCGTGAAGTCGCTCGAGCCGTCGTCGGGATTGTGGCCGGCGATCAGCGAGACGACGATCGTGCCGTGCTGGCAGTCATCGGCACCGTCGTCGTTCTCCTCGACCAGGTCCCAGCCGGCGAAGTTGAGGCCCTGGATGTTCTGGGAGGTGAGGTAGTCCGAGCCGACGTACCGGGCGGCCGTGTCGATGACGGCGACCGTGACGCCACGGCCGGTGGCGAGCTGGTGGACTCGGTCCAGACCCAGCCGATCCACCTGCCAGGCTGGCGGGACGTCAACGGTTGCGGCCTCGTACTGGCGGCAGATGTCGGGGTTGTACGGCTCACCGCCGCCGACCTGTGCCCAGGCCGGGATCGGCAACATGAACGCGACGGCGAGGAGGCCGGCCAGCGTACGCCGCAACCACGGGGTGCGGCCCGAACCGGTGCGTTCAGCGCGCGGGTGCGTCCCGCCGATCGGTCGTCTCCTCACCCGGCACAGCCTAGCCGCTGCCGGGCCGGCGTCAGCTCTCTGGAATGTCCGCGGTGAGGCCACGCCGGTGGCGATACGCGATCGCCGAAGCGTTGGGGCGGACGTTTCAGGCGGGTCGGGAATATATGATGCGTCACGCCGTTGGGTGGATGTGAGCACAGACGAGATTTTCGGCATCGACACCTTCGGTGACATCACCGAACACGACGGCAAGCCGATCAGCCCTGCCCAGACCATCCGCAACGTGGTGGAGGAGGCGGTGTACGCCGAGGAGGCCGGCCTCGACGCGATCGGCATCGGCGAGCATCACCGCGACGACTTCGCCATCTCGGCGCCGGAGATGGTGCTCGCGGCCATCGCCTCGCGCACCGAGCGGCTCCAGCTCGGTACCGCCGTGACCGTCCTCAGCTCCGACGACCCGGTGCGGGTGCACGAGCGCTTCTCGACTCTGGACGCGATCTCGAAGGGACGAGCCGAGATCATTCTGGGGCGCGGGTCCTTCACCGAGTCGTTCCCGCTGTTCGGTTTCAAGCTCGAGGACTACGAGGGCCTGTTCGAAGAGAAGCTGCAGCTGTACGCCGAGTTGCGCAGCCGTGCCGTGACCGGGGAGCCCCTCAGCTGGCGGGCTCGCCACACTCAGGAACTCAGCGACGCGGTGATCTATCCGCCCTATGAGGAGCGGCCGCTGCCGACCTGGGTCGCGGTCGGGGGCAGCCCCGAATCGGTGGTCCGCGCCGCGCACTACGACTTCCCACTGATGCTGGCGATCATTGGCGGTTCTGCCGATCGGTTCGTTCCGTTCGCGGACCTCTACCGCCGAGCCCAGGATGAGTTCGGCCACGAGCAGGCGGTGATCGGCTATCACAGCTGGGGCCATGTCGCCGACACCGACGAACAGGCCGCCGCCGAACTGTTCGAGCCGTACATGCGCAACCACAACCAGATCGGTCGGGAGCGAGGCTGGCCGCTGGCCACCCGGGAAAGCTACCTGCAGGAAGTGCAGCACGGGGCGATGGCGGTGGGGTCCCCCGAAACCGTCGCCAAGAAGGTCGCCGGCGGGATGAAGGCTTTGGGCGCGACCCGGTTTGACCTGAAGGTGTCGGCCGGCCCGCTGGCCCACGAGAAGATCATGCGCTCGATTGAGCTGTACGGCACCAAGGTGGTCCCGCTGGTCCGCGACATGCTCGCCGACTGACTCTGCAACGTCCGGCTGCGGCCGTTCTCGGTTGCGCATTGCTGTCGAGAACCGGCTGGCGCGGACGTTTCAGGGGGAACGCGCGCCGTCAGCTAGGGTGCCGGGTGGCCCGGGCCGCGGCGCAGTTGGCGTGATCGGCGGCCAGACCCCGACCCGCAGGAGCGTCACCGTGAAGTCCGTCCTCGTCGATTCCCTCGAGAAGGTTCTCGGAAATCAGGACCCCCGTCCCGCACAGCTCATCGGGGGTGTCCATGCCTCCGGTTTCTTGGGCGAACCGCTCGCCGTCCAGATCGCGCTCGAGGTCCCGGCCGGCGACGAGCTGGCCGCAACGGTGCACCTCACCGGCGGTCTGGCTGATCGGGCCAGCCTCGCCGCGGTACGCCGGGTCCCGGTGTCCAACCCCGCCCCGCCGGAGCCGGATGAGCACTACCTGGTGACCGAGCCCGGCGACTACCCCGACCTGCTGGAGCCGTTCACCGACGAGGTACGCCTGCCGTCCGGCTGGCAGTCCCTGTGGATCGAGGTGCTCACCGAGAATGCCGCCGATGCCGGTCGGCACACGCTCACGGTCACCCTCAGGGACGAAACCTCAGTGATCGCCGAACACGACGTCCAGCTGGAGGTCCACGCGCACCGGCTGCCGCCGCTGGCGATCACCAACACCCATTGGTTCCACGTCGACAGCCTTTCCACTCATTACGACGTCCCGGTCTTCTCCGAGCGCCACTGGGAACTGATCGAGGACTTCCTGGTCTCGGCCCGCGCCATGGACGTCAACTCCGTCCTCACTCCGACCTGGACGCCGCCGCTCGACACCGCCGAGGGTCACACCCGCCCCTTTGTGCAGCTGGTCGGGATCAGCGAGGCCGCCGGCGCGTACGCCTTCGACTTCAGTCGGTTGGACCGGTGGCTGGAGATCTGTCGCCGGGTCGGCATCGATTCGCTGGAGATCGCCCACCTCTTCACCCAGTGGGGTGCGCGCTTCACGCCGGCAATCCAGGTCGAGACTGAGCACGGGTTGGAGCAGCGGTTCGGCTGGCACGTCGCGGCGACCGACCCGGCGTACCGGAGGCTGCTGGAGGGGCTGATCCCGGCGTTGCGCGCTCACCTCGATGAGCACTGGGATGGACAGGTGTTGTGGCATGTCAGCGACGAGCCGCACACCGAACACCTCGAGGCCTATCAGGCCGCCCGGGGTCAGGTGGTCGATCTACTGGAGGGCGCGCAGCTGGTCGATGCGCTGAGCTCGCTCAGCTTCGCCGAGCAGGGTCTGGTCGACACGCCAATCGTCGCGACCAACCATGTTGAGCCGTTCCTCGAGGCCGGCCACAAGCCGTGGGTCTACTACTGCGTCTCGCAGGGTAGGGATGTCGCCAACCGCTTCATCGCCCTGCCGTCGGTGCGCAACCGGGTGCTGGGCCGGCAGCTGTACGCCTTCGAGGCGCCGGGATTCCTGCACTGGGGCTACAACTTCTGGTGGGCGCAGTATTCGCTGCGTCCGATCGATCCCTTCCAAGACACCTGCGCCGGCGGTGGCTTCTGGGGCGGCGACGCTTTCGCGGTCTATCCGGGGCCGGACGGTACGCCGTGGCTGTCGATCCGGCATCGGGTGCTGGCCCAGGCGATGGCCGACCACCGGGCACTGACCTGGCTGGAGGAACTCACCGACCGCGCCACCGCCACTGCCCTGATCGACGAGGGCGGGACGTTGGCGTACGACAGGTTCTCCTACGACGTCGGCGAGCACCTGCGGGCTCGACGGGCCGTCGACGAGCAGATCCTGGCGGCGCTGTCCGGCTGAACCCCGCCCTGAAACGTCCGGCTGGGACGGTCGCGGATGACGATATGCGATCGGCGCACGTCCACGGTGGACGTTTCAGGCCGAGGTCGATCGACGGTGGCGGCTGACGGGTGGGGTGGGACAGAGTCCAGGCCGGGGCGGCGCCCCGCCTGCGCTCAGCCGAAGACCTTGCCGGGGTTGAGGATGCCGTTCGGGTCGAAGACCGCCTTGATCTGGCGTTGTAGTTCGAGTTGGGTGCCGCCGAGTTCCTGGCCCAGCCAGCGGCTCTTGAGGATGCCGATGCCGTGCTCGCCGGTCAGGGTGCCGCCCAACTCGATCGCCGTCGTGAACATCTCGTCGGCCGCAGCCCACACCGCCTCGCTGGGTTCGGCACCGTCGAAGACGAAGGTCGGGTGGAGGTTGCCGTCGCCGGCATGGGCGCTGATCGGGATCACCACGTCGTACTTCTCGGCGATCGCATTGCAGGCATCGAACATGTCGGCCAGTCGCGACCGAGGCACCGCGACATCCTCGACCAGCACGTTCCCGAAGGACTCGTACGCGAAGTGGACCTGTCGGCGTACCTGCACCAAGTGGTCGGCGCGGGCGGGATCGTCGGTACGTGACACCTTGCCGCCGTGCTCCAGCAGGATCGCCTCGATCTTCTCGGCGACGTCGGCAGCGTCGTTGTCGTCGGTCTGGATCAGGACGAAAGCGCCCTCCATCGGGTCGCCGGTGTAGCGGGCGAGCATGCGTACGGCGACCCGGGACACCAACTCCATGATCGCGGGGCGTTGGTGGGCCGCGGTCACGGCTGCGCAGGCCGAGGCTGCGGACCGTTCGTCCGGGAAGAAGGCGCCCAGGGTCCACACCGTTCCGGGCACCAGCGGCCGCAGCTTCACGGTCGCGCCGACGATCACGCCGAGGGTGCCCTCTGAGCCGATCATCAGTGCGGCCAAATCCAGTCCGGTGACGCCCTTGACGGTGCGGTGGCCGACCTTGATCAGTTCGCCGTTGGCGAGCACCACGTCCAGCGCGAGCACGGCTTCGCGGGTGACGCCGTACTTGGTGCACAACAGTCCGCCGGCGTTGGTGGCGATGTTGCCGCCGACGCTGGAGATCGCCTTGCTGGCCGGGTCCGGCGCCCACCACATGCCGTGTTCGAGGAGCTGGGCGTTGAGGTCGGCGTTGAGGATGCCTGGCTCCACGACGGCCAACTGGTCAGCGGCGTTGACCTCGAGGATCCGGGTCATCCGGGCCAGCGACAGACTGATCTCACCGGTACCAGTGTTCGCGCCACCGGCCAGACCGCTGCCGGCGCCCCGGGGCACCACCGGGATCCGGCGTTCGTTGGCGAATCGCAGCGTGGCCTGGACGTCCTCCACGGAACCGGCATGGACCACGCAGATCGGGCGCCCCTGCGCGCGGTGGCCACATTTGTCGGCTCGGGCCGCCTCCAGGTCTGCCTCTTCGACCGAGACCACGCCTGCGGGCAGCAGCGCTGCCAACTCCGAGACGAACCCGTCCGACGAACTGGCGGGGGTGTCGTGGCTGAGCTGCATCGGTGGTCCCTTCTCTACCGTGGGCGAGATTCCCACCCTAACCCTGCCGGCGTGGCTGCCGGCGCCACGGCCGATCGCTACACCTGCGCCACGACCGATCGCTACGCGTGCCCAACCACCGATCGCTACGCTGGGGCCCGATCGGCGCGCAAGGTGAGGGGAAGTGGATGTCTGAGACGGACCGCGACGCCACGACCTTCCGCGCCAGCGACCAGCCCTGGCACCGGAACCCATGGGTCGGGATGGGCGGCATTGTGCTCGCCTCGGTGATCACGATCGCGATCGCCTTCTCCGGCCCCTCAGCCGCGGCAATCAACCCGGGGCCACGCCACAACCTGCTGCCGCCGTGGTACCTGCCGGGGGGTTGGGTCGACGTCAACCAATGGACCGCCTCGATCCTGCTCTGGAGCATGATCGCGATCGCCGGCGTCGCCCTGGTGGTGGCGCTTCGAGCGATGAAAGCGGGGTGGCGGCCCCGCCCCTGGCGGATCTTCGGCCTCGGCGCCCTGCTCAACATCGCCACCTCGCTGACGCTGCCGCTGACCTCGGCGGATGTGCTGATGTACGCGGCGTACGGACGGCTGCAGGTGTTGGGCATCGACCCGTACCAGATCACGCCCGCCGAGATCTTCCGGCAGCAGTACGACCCGGTGTTGCGCTGGACCGAACGGCCTTGGCAGGACACACCCAGCGTGTACGGCCCGATCGCCTCATTCACCCAGTGGCTGGCCAACATCCTGGGCGGCGAGTCGATGCACAACATCGTCTTCTGGCTGCAGATGTTCGGTCTGATTCCGCTGCTGGTGACTTGCTTCATCGTGGTGTGGTTGGTGCGCCACGACGCGCAGCGCGCCGCCCGCGCCAGCCTGCTGACCATCGCCAACCCGCTGCTGATCTGGGCGCTGACCGCAGGTGCCCACAACGAGGCGTTGTCGGTGGTGTTTGCGGTCGCCGGCATCGCGTTCATGCGACGGGGCCGCTGGGGTGCGCTGCTGGCCGGGGTCGGGATCGGTTTGGCAGGCCTGGTGAAGGTGTCGTTGGTCTTCTACGGCATCGCGATGCTGTGGGGCTACCGGCGCGAACCCGTCAAGGCCGGCTTGGTGATCCTGGGTGCCGCGATTCCGATGGGCGTGGGATATCTGCTCATCTCGCCGGGCTCGTTGTTCGCATCGCTGCGCAACGCCGGCTACGTTTCATCCGGCTCTTGGGCCAGTTACTTCCTGCACTGGCTCACCGTGATGATGGGCAATCCGGCCTCCAAGGTCGTCATCTCGGTGATCTCCTACAGCGCCATGGTGGTGCTGGCCTGGATTTTCTTCCAGATCATTCCGCGGCAGCAGCTGCCCGCCCCGCCGCGTGGCCCCTCCCGTGCGGTGGCCCTGGAACTCTCCGGTAAGCCCGACCCGATAGCGGTCACGTTGCGGACCGCACTGGTGCTGTGCGCCGCCTGGCTGCTGACCTCGCCCTACTCGCTGCCGTGGTACGACCTGCTGATCTGGGTGCCGATGGGGATGTTGGCTGCCACCCGGCTCGACGTGCTGGTGAGCGTACGCGTGGTGTTCCTGTCGATGGCGTACGCGACCTCTCGCGACCTCGGGTGGATGTCGCAGGTGGACTGGGCGACCCAACGGATCCGAGACCTGGCCTCGCCGGCGGTGCAAATCGGCGTGGTGGTCGCGATCGTGCTGTGGTGGCACCAGGAATGGTTGGCGAAACCGACCGCGGAACGCCCCTATCCGCTGGCGTGGCTGAGGCGGCGGGCGTTGCGGATGCAGGCGCGGTTGGACCGCGAACGGGCGGAGGCGGAGCCAACCGACACACCCTCCGAGACCTCCGAGGGCCAGCGCACTGACCCGACACCCGCTGAGGCGGGCTCG
Organism: Parenemella sanctibonifatiensis; assembly: GCF_002250565.1. GTDB lineage: Bacteria > Actinomycetota > Actinomycetes > Propionibacteriales > Propionibacteriaceae > Parenemella > Parenemella sanctibonifatiensis. Next base: position 965,174 of record NZ_NMVJ01000001.1, on the reverse strand, counting down.
GGCCGATGAGTTCTGCCCCGCCCGGCTGGTACGAGGACCCCGGAGTCCGGGCCGAGTTTCGTTGGTGGGACGGCCGGCACTGGACGGCGTGGCTGAGCGATGACGGCGGCGAACCGCCGCCGCTCGGGGAGGTGCCGGGCCGGGATCGGGAGGGCCGACCGTACGCCGTCACCCCGGCTGCGCCGCAGTCGGCGTGGCTGACGACGGCGCTGATCGCCGCCCTGGTGGCGGGTGTGGTGGTGGTCGTGCTGGCCGCGATCGGCGCCAGCCAGTTGCCGGCGCCGGCGACCGAACGGCGTGTCGCTGTCACCGCCGAACCGTCCTCGTGGACGGCGGGCATCGTTGAGGTCGATAACGGTCATGTCTTCGCTGACCGGGTCTTCCTGCCGAGCGTCGCGGGTCCGCAGCGGGGCGCCCAAGCGGGCAAACTCACCGCGGTCGCCGACCTCAGCATCCAATTCAGCGGCTACGTCGTGACCGGGCAGCCGGCGCTGGCGGGGTCCAACTTGCTCGCGATCGGGATCACGCCGGCCGAGGTGCTGACCGGCGCAGATCTGCACACCACTGCGGGCCACCTGCTGCGGCGTACCGTCGGTCGGCTGTACGCCGACATCGGGACCTGGCCGGAGCCGCAGCCCGGTGACGCGAGCACGGTGGTGCCGGGGCTCCCCGGCGCGATTCTGGTGGAGACGACCGTCGAGGTCACCGCGCCGGGCGACTTCCTGGGGCACGAGATCGTTGCTCGGGTCATCATCGTGCCGGGCGAACCGGGCCGCGCGGTGACGATCCTGGACATCCGACCCGAAGGGATCGGACCCGAGGAAACCACTCAGCTCGACACCATGCTGGCCGGGATGCGACTGCTGTGAGGCCTCAGGCCGGGTCCTCGGCCCCCTCATCAGGCTCGGAATCCGACTCGTGATCATCCGCCCGGGACCGCAGCTCACCAACGGTGCGGGCGATCCGGGCAGCGTGCACGCCGGCTCCGAAGCCGTTGTCGATGTTGGTGACCACGACGCCCGGCGCACAGGAGTTCAGCATTCCCAGCAGCGCGGACAGGCCGCCGAGGCTGGCGCCGTAGCCGACCGAGGTCGGCACCGCGATGACCGGTTGGCCGACCAGGCCGCCCACCACCGAGGGCAGCGCGCCCTCCATCCCGGCGACCACCACGATGACGTCCGCATTGACGAACTGGTCGCGGGCCGACAGCAGTCGGTGCAGGCCGGCGACGCCAACATCGTCCACCCGGCGTACGCCGGCGCCGTAGACACCGCAGGTGATTTCCACCTCTGCGGCGACATGCTGGTCGCTGGTGCCGGCGGACAGGATCGCGACGATGCCGCGCGGCTGCGGGATCGGACCCACGACGAAGGAGCGGGCCGGGCCATACCAGGAGGCGGGCAGCGGGCTGGCCTCCACCGCCTGCCGGGCCTCGTCGCTGACCCGGGTCGCCAGCACCGCCCGGGCGGGGTGGGCGCGGTGCAGTTCGGTGAGCGCGTCGACCACCTGGTCGGGGGTCTTGCCCTGCCCGAAGACCACCTCGGGGTCACCGGTGCGGGTGGCGCGGTCGAAGTCCAGCCTCATCCGTGGATCCATGGTCGGTCAGCGTAGCCGTGGCCGGCCAACCCTGAACCATGCCTCAACAGTCGTGCCTGGATGTGGGTGCTGGCGCCCAGTCGTGGAATTGAAGTTGCCGCAGTAGTCCGCTGTGGGCTAGGCAATCCCTATGACCTATGCGTACTTCGGCCCCGAGGGCACCTTCACCCATCAGGCCCTCCTCGGGACGCTCACCGATCAGCCGGCGCTGCCCTTTGCCAGCGTTCCGCAGGCGCTGAATGCGGTGCGCGAGGGGCTCGCCGAAGCCGCGCTGGTGCCGATCGAGAATTCCGTCGAGGGTGGCGTCTCGGCGACCTTGGACAATCTGTCCGGGGATCGGCCGTTGCAGATCACCCAGGAGGTGCTGTTGCCGGTGGCCTTCGTGTTGGCGGTACGTCCCGGCACCGAGCTGAATCAGGTACGCCGAGTGCTCACCCATCCGCATGCCGCCGCGCAGACCCGCGACTGGACCGACCGGCACCTGCCGCAGGCTGACGTGGTCGCGGGTGGCTCCACCGCCGCCGCGGCCAAGGAGGTGGCGCGGCCGGACTCGGAGTTCGACGCGGCGATCTGCGCCGATGTCGCCGCGAACCTCTACGGCTTGGAGGCGCTGGTCAGTGGCATTGCCGACAATCCCGACGCAGTCACGCGGTTCGTGGTGGTACGCCGGCCCGGACCGGTGCCGGCGGTGACCGGCGCAGACAAGACGACCGTCGTGGTGTACATGCACACCGATCGCCCCGGCAGCCTGCTGGAGTTGCTCGAACAGTTCGCGAGCCGTGGTGTGAACCTGTGCCGGATCGAGTCCCGGCCCACCAAGACGGTGCTGGGTTCCTACTGTTTCTCGATCGATGCCGAGGGCCACATCGGCGAGGCGCGAATGGCGGAGGCGCTGATGGGTCTGAAGCGGTCCAGCCAGCGGGTCGACTTCCTGGGGTCCTATCCGCGTGCCGACCAGCAGCCGCCGCAGGTGGGCCGCGGGTTTGCCGAGGAGGATTTCCGCGCCGCCAAGGAGTGGATCACCTCGCTGCTGGGCTGAGCCCCCGGCGTACCCCAGGGTGGATCATCTGGATCGCCCCGGGGTCCACTTCGGCGATGAACTCGGTGCACGGGCCCATCACGTCACCGTCGAGTTGGTACTGCTGAGGCTCCCGCAGCCGCACCCGGACCCGGCGGGCCCTGTATTGCCTTATCGCATCGGTGGTGTGGCGACCTTGGCTGAGGATCCGTTGCAGCACGCCCCACCACTCCATGACATCGGTGGGTGAGGCGAGCAGGACATCCACCTGACCGTCATTGGGCCGGGCGTCGGGGATCAGCTGGATGCCGCCCGGCATCAGCCCGACATTGCCGACCAGCACCACGCTGGCTCGACTGTGGATCGGTTCGTCGTCGTCGACAGTGAGCTCGACGTCGAAGGGTCGGTGTCGCAGCGCCTGCGGTCCGGACAGCACGTACGCCGCCGTCCCCAACGACCGTTTGAGTTCGTCACTGGTCGATCCCATGATCGCCGCATCGATGCCGACCCCTGCGATCACGCCGAAGCGGTGCTCGGAGCCGCCGGCCGCAGGACCGCCGTTGACGCTCAGCCGGACCAGGTCGATCGGCTCGACCTGTCCTTGGAAGGCGCTCTCGAGCGCTGCCACATGGTCGGTGGGGACGCCGAGATTCCTCGCGAGCAGATTGGTGGTGCCGGCCGGGATCAGCGCCATCGGGACCCCACTGCCGGCCATCGCATCGCAGACGGCTCGAACGGTGCCGTCACCGCCGGCGACCAGCACGAGATCGGCGCCGGCAGCCAGCGCTGCTCGGACCTGCCCCGGGCCGATGTCGTCCGGTGTGGTCTCCAGCCACAGCGGCGGTCGATAGCCGGCCAGCGCGGCCTGGTGTTCGACCGTGCGTTTGAAGACCTTCACGTCGATCAGCCGGACCGGGTTGTGGATCACCGCAACGGTGGCTGTGCCGGGCCCGGGCCGGTGGTGCGGCGGCAGCACGTGCAGGTTGGCGACCACCAGGCTCACCACGGTGACGCTGGCACCCAGGAGCAGGCCGCCGACGATGTCGGAGGGCCAGTGGGCATGCAGCAGCCAACGATTCAGCACCACCACGACGACCAGGACCGCCGCCGTGATCCGCCAGCCGACCCGGGTGCCGTAGCGCTGCCGGGTTGCCAGCGAACCAGCGATCAGCATCGCTGCGGTCGCGCCGGCGACCGCGGCATGACTGGACGGGAAACTCGCACCGCCCTGGGTGATGAGGCCCAGATCGGCACTGCCGGGCGGCCGATCCAGGGCGTACAGCCGTTTGAACAGGGCTGCCAACCCCCAGGAGATCAGCGGTGCCAGCGCGATCACGAGCGCAAAGCTGTGGAGCCGGCGGCGCGCGCACCACCAGGCCACCAGCAGGGCCGCCAGGCAGGCCACCCCGGGCCAGGTCAGCAGCGCGATGGCGCCGAGGATCTGCACCATGGCCGACCCGGGCGTCAGCGGCGGCGCGAGCAGCGCCCGGTCCACCGGCCGGATCCAGCCCAGCGCGACCCCGACGAACCAGCCTGCGGTGACCAGCACCACCGCGGCCACCCACATCAGCGCAAGGGGAGACCTCGGCAGGCGGCTGCCGGCCTCGGCCGCGACAGCTGCGGGCGGCTCGGGGTCGGGAACGGGGCGGGCGCTCACGGCTCTCCTTCGGTCAACTTCTCCGCAGCCTAGCCGGGGGCGCCGACACTTTTCGAGCGGACGGAATCGGCCGGCCACGCTCCGCCCCGGGGTTGTCGGCGGGTCCCGCTACGCTGGCGCATGTGATTGATCTGAAGCTGTTGCGTCGTGAACCCGAGGTCGTCAAGGCCAGCCAGCGCGCCCGCGGTGAGTCCGAGGAGCTGGTGGATGAGGCCGTGGCTGCCGACGCCGCGCACCGGGCCAGCATCGCCGCCTTCGAGCAGGCTCGCGCCGAGCAGAAGTCGATGGGCAAGCAGGTCGCCCAGGCATCCGGTGAGCAGAAGCAGCAGTTGCTGGTCCGGACCAAGGAGTTGGCCGCCCAGGTGAAGCAGTTGCAGGCCGACGCGGATGACAACAAGGCCCGCTTCGAGGAGCTCGCTCGCAGCTTCGGCAACATTGTCGAGGACGGCGTCCCGACCGGCGGCGAGGACGATGGGGTCGTCCTGGAGACCGTCGGTACGCCGCGCGATTTCGCCGCGGAGGGGTTCGAGCCGCGCGACCACCTGGAGATCGGCGAGATGCTGGCCGCGATCGACATGGAACGGGGCGCGAAGGTGTCCGGTTCACGGTTCTACTTCCTGACCGGGCAGGGCGCCCAGTTGGAGTTGGCGCTGCTCAATCTGGCGATGGCCAAGGCTGCCGAATGGGGTTTCACCCCGATGATTCCGCCAGCACTGGTCAAGCCCGAGGCGATGGAGGGCACCGGCTTCCTGGGCCAGGCCGCCGACGATGTTTATCACCTGCCCGATGACGACCTCTATCTGGTGGGGACCTCGGAGGTGGCGCTGGCGGCGTACCACAGCGACGAGATCCTCGATCCGGCGCAACTGCCGTTGCAGTACGTCGCGTTCAGCCCCTGTTATCGCCGCGAGGCCGGTTCCTACGGCAAGGACACCCGCGGTATCTTCCGGGTGCACTGGTTCGACAAGGTCGAGATGTTCGTCCACTGCCATCCGGACGAGGCCGATGCCTGGCACCGCAAGCTGCTCGCCTTCGAACGGGAGTTCATCGAGCTGCTCGAGATCCCCTACCAGGTGCTCGACGTGGCATCCGGCGACCTGGGGCTGAGCGCCGCCCGCAAGTACGACTGCTACGGCTGGCTGCCGACTCAGCAGCGATACCGGGAGATCACCTCGACCTCGAACTGCACCACCTTCCAGGCCCGCCGCCTTGGCATCCGGGCCCGGTGGGAGGACGGCACCGCGCCGGTCGCGACGTTGAACGGCACGCTCTGCTCGATGGCGCGACCGATCATCATGATCCTGGAGAACCACCAGCAGGCGGACGGCTCGGTCCGGCTCCCGGAGGCACTGCGGCCCTACTTCGGCGGGCGCGAAGCGCTGACGCCGGTCAAGTGAGCCGGCTGTGGCGTGGTTCAATCGGAAGCGTTCCCGCGGAAAGAACTGGCGGCCCAAGATGGTCGCCCTCGACATCGACGGGACCGTCGTCGATCATGCCGGATTCCTGCCCGACCCGGTGCGGCAGGCAGTCCAGCGGGCGCTCGACCAGGACGTACGCGTGGTGCTCGCGACCGGTCGCAGCTGGCATGGCACCGCGCCGATCCACGACGCGTTGGGCCTGCCACCGGGGCAGCTGATCTGCTCCAACGGCTCGGTGCGCGCCAGCTATCCACCGTTCAGCATCGACAAGCTCATCACCTTCGACCCGCGTGAGGTCATCACCACGGTGCTCCGGGAGGTGCCGCAGGCGGCGATCGCGGTCGAGGAGGTTGGTGTCGGCTATCGACTGAATCGTCACTTCCCCGACGGGGAGCTGACCGGTGAGATGAAGCTGCAGAGCATCGACGAGCTGAGCGCCGAACCGGTCAGTCGCGTCATCATCCGCGACCCGGAGGCGACCGACTCCGACTTCATCAGCTTGGCCGAATCATTGGGCATGCACGGGGTGGAGTACTTCATCGGGTATTCGGCCTGGCTCGACATCGCCCCCGAGGGCGTCAGCAAGGCGACCGCGCTGGCAGACGTCTGTGAGCTCTACGACATCGAACCCACCGACGTACTGGCGTTGGGGGATGGCCGCAACGACATCGAAATGCTCGAGTTCGTCGGCCGTGGCGTCGCGATCGGCGACGCCGACGAGACCGTCAAGGCAGCAGCCGACGCGGTCACCGGCCGGTTCGGCGACGGCGGGACCGTCACCGAACTGGATCGCTGGTTCGCCTGAGCGCGCAAGACGTGCAGTCGATTCGCCCGGACCCCGGGAATCGAGGGTGGCGGGGGATCGACTGCACGCCGTGCGCGCGAATCGTGGGGTGAAGTGCGGGATCACACGTCCCGGGCGATGAGCTCCTCCAGCGGAGTCGGCGACAGCAGATAGGGCGCCACCTCCAACACGGTGTAGGCACCGACTTGGCCGGCCTGCCGCATCCGGTGTGCCGCGCGACCGTACGCGACCTGCACCGCCGCGGTGAAGTCGGGATTGCGATCCAACTTCAGGATGTACTCGATGGAGTGGTGGTGGCCACCAGTGTCGGCGGTGGTGACCACGTGGCCGCCGTGTGGCATCCCGGTGTGGTCCCGGTCGAAGGTCTCCTCGTCGATGAAGTGGACCTCGGTGCGATAGCCCGCGAAGTAGTCCGGCATGGTGCGGATCTCCTCGGCGATGCGCTCCTGGTCGGCCTCGTCGGCGACGATCCAGCACTGGCGTACGTGCGCCTCCTTGCCGCTCAGCCCACCGGCCTCACCGGCACGGGCCTGCTGCAATGCCTCTTCCGAGGGCAGCGTGTACTGGACTCCCTTGCGTACGCCGGCCACCCCGCGCACGGCATCGGAATGGCCCTGCGACAGCCCCGGCCCCCAAAAGGTGTGTTGCTGGGCATCGGGCAGCACAGCGCTGGCGATGGTGCGGTTGAGGGAGAACATGCCCGGGTCCCAGCCGGTGGAGATGATCGCGGTGGTGCCGGCGGCGCTGGCGGCCTCATGCATGGCGCTGCGGTGCCGCGGGATGTCGCGGTGGTTGTCGTAGGTGTCGACCGTGTTGGCGAAGGCGGCGTACTGCGGAGCCAGATCGGGGATGTCCTTGGCGCTGCCCAGGCACAGGAAGAGGACGTCGACCTCGTCGGCGTGGTCGGCGATGCTGTCCACGGGGTACACCGGTGCCTCGGTGTCGAGGCTGGCGCGGCGGGAAAACACCCCGACCAAGGTCATGTCGGGCTGGCGGCCGATCAACTTCTCGACCGACTGGCCGAGGTTGCCGTAGCCGACGATGGCGGCGCGAATGGTGCTCATGAGACTCCTCGAGGCGTAGGCGTACGCCCGAGGGTAGCGCCTGGGCGTTCGCCTGCCCCAGACGTCACGAACGCCCGCCGGTGATCCGGCGGGCGTTCGGAACTGAGGGTGGAAATCGGTGGCGGACTCCCGATCAGGCGGCGAAGACCTGACGGGCCGGCCGAGTCGGGGTGCAGATCTCGGCGTACGCCTTCATGACGTCTTCGCGGGTCGGGGCGACCTTGGTGAGGGTCGGCTTCTTGGCCTCGGCGCGAGCCTTGCGCAGGTGGCGCTTGACCGTCGAGAGCGAGCAGCCGAGGCGGTGGGCCAGGGTCTCGAGGCTCTCGGTCGGGTTGGCGTTGCGGAGTCGGACGACCTCGGCATGGTCAATCTGACGGTTCGGGGTGGTCACGCCGGCCAAGGTGTCGAAGTCCTCCGGCGCGACCTTCCAACCGAGCCGGGCGCGGATCTGGTTGCGCTGACGCTGCGTGGTGCCGGCGACGAAGCCGGAGACGTCGTGCTTGACGACGGCTTCGTAGAGGCACTCGACCAGCAGCGGGCAGCTGGCGCAGACATTGGTGGCGCGACGCTGGAGCATGGTGTGCTCACGGCGGGCATCGGGACGGGCGGAGCTGGTGGGCGGCTCCTCCATCAGGGGGTGCTGGAAGAGGTCGGCCTGCTGGCTGCACGGTGTCGCGCTCATGATGTCTCCCTCTGTGTGTGCGGTCAGTCGCACGAGATGTTTCGTCATTGGTGTTGCGGTGAGTCGGTCGGACGGGGGCGATCGGGAAGTGAGTTCCGTCCTCGGACTCGGTTTTCTGTTGTGAATCTTTGTCAGGCCCCGAAGAGGCGATGACTCCATGGTGCCCGCGACGACCGCCGACGTGAAGGCCAAGAATGAGTGCAAGTACTCGTTTGTTGAGTGGGAGTACTCAGGCGATAATCAGAGGCCTGTACTCGTGACGGGAATCGAGATTCCTGCGGTGCGGAGCGAGGCCCGGGTCGCGACGGTGCGACGCTGGCGCCCTGATCAGGTGCGCGACATGTGGACAAGGTGTCCGAGCGGCCCCAGCCTTGCATAGACATGGGTCATGAACTCTCGTGTCGGCTATGTGCACGGTCACCATTCCTCGGTGCTCTCTTCCCACCGCACCCGGACGGCCCGGGACTCGGCGGCGTACCTGCTGCCGCACCTGAGCGCGGATCAACGACTCCTGGACGTCGGGTCGGGGCCCGGCACCATCACCTGTGACCTCGCCGAACTAGTCGGGTCGGTGGCGGCCCTCGAGATGAACCAGGACGCGCTGGCGCTCACGCTGGCCGAGGCGCAACGGCGCGGCTTCGCCATCGAGGGGCATGTCGGTGACATCCACGCACTGCCGCTGCCCGACGACAGTTTCGACGTCGTGCACGCCCACCAGGTGCTGCAGCACGTGGCCGATCCGGTGCAGGCCCTCGCCGAACTACGTCGGGTCTGTCGCCCCGGGGGACTGGTCGCGGTGCGCGACTCGGACTATCACGGCTTCGTGTGGACACCGGCCGATCCGTTGCTGGATCGGTGGTTGGAGCTGTACGACGTGGCCGCCAGGGAGCGCGGCGGCGAACCGGACGCTGGCCGACACCTGCAGCGGTGGGCCCGCGAGGCCGGCTTCACCGAGGTCGAGGCCAGCTCCAGCACTTGGTGCTGGTCGACGCCGGACAAGTGTGCTTGGTGGGGCGACATGTGGGCCGAGCGGATTCTCCACTCCGCCATCCATGAGCAACTGATCGCAGGCGGCCACAGCACCGCCGATGAGCTGGACGAAATCGCGGCGGCCTGGCGTCGTTGGGGGCAGGATCCGAACGCCTGGATGAGCCTGCTGCACGGCGAGGTGCTGGCCCGGGTTTGAGGCCGGCGAGCTGGCCCTGAATCGTCCGCCGTTGGCGCGAGCCGCGCGCACATCGAGATCGACGATCGGCTGGCGGGGACGTTTCAGGGGCGGGCGACCCCGCCTTGGCCGGTCGGTGCTGCGCTGGGGCGTACGCCCGGCTCAGAGCGTGAGGATGAGCTTGCCGCTGGCCTCACCCGAGTCCAGATGGGCGTGCGCGTCGGCCACCGCAGCCAAGGGATAGCGGCGTTCCTGCGCGAGCGGGATGGTGCCATTGACGAGCAGCGGCCAGACCTTCTCGACCACCCGGTTGACGATGGCGGTCTTCTCACTGACCGGCCGCGCGCGCAGCCCGGTGGCGTGGATCGAGGCCCGCTTGGCGAGCAGCAACCCCAGATTCAGCTCGGCCTTCGTGCCGCCCTGGAGCCCGATCGTGATGATCCGGCCGCCGGTCGCGAGCAGCTTCAGGTGGTCGTGGAGATACTTCGCGCCGATGATGTCGAGGATCACATCGACCCCACCCTCGGCGGCGTCGCGTACGCCGGCGGCCCAGTCCTCATGGTGGTCCAACACCACGTCGGCGCCGAGCCGGCGGCAGTGCTGCCGCTTCTCCTCGCTGCCGGCAGTGGAGATCACGCGGGCGCCGAGATGCTTGGCGTAGGGGATCGCAAACCCGCCGATGCCGCCGGCGCCGCCGTGGATCAGGATGGTGTCGCGGCGCTGCAGTCCGGCCAGCTCCAGGTTGGAGACCACCGTCGCGGCCACTTCGATCAATCCGGCCGCCGACACCAGATCGATGCCTTCGGGTGGGGAAACGACCTGTCCCGCGGGCACCGCAACGTACTCGGCGTACCCGCCGCCGGCGAGCAACGCGACACAGGGCTGTCCCAACTTCCAGTCCCGTACGCCGGGTCCGATCGTGGCGATGTGGCCGCTGACCTCGAGGCCAATGGTCTCGCTGGCACCCTTCGGGGGCGGATAATTGCCCTGTCGTTGCAGCGTGTCGGCGCGATTGACGCCGGCCGCGGTGACCCGGATCAGTACCTCACCCGGGCCCGGGGTCGGGCGTGGTATGTCGCCCACCTGCAGGCTGTCGGGGGCGGTGTTGCTCGGGTCGGGCTGGATCACGGCGCGCATGGAGCCACTGTAGAAGGGCTACCGCAGCGAGTCGTACGCCAGGCACCCCAACGCGATGACCACCGCGATCCCCAGCGCCACCACCAAGGAACGGACCCGCTGGCGTGGGATCAACGCGACTGCGGCACCAACCATGAGTTCTGTCCAGTACTGGATGCTGGCGTGGTCCGGGCTGACGTCAAGGATCACGCCGTACGCCCCTTCGCCCATCAACAGGCCGCCGATGACACCCAGCCAGGCCGATTCGCCACTGCTGGTGCGCTCGGCGCAGAAGCCGACCAGGCTGCCCGCGACAAGGGCGGCCGCGATGCTCAGTGGTGCTGTCCAGGCTCCGGAGGTGACCAGCAGCACCACCATCGCCCCGGCCCCGGCGAGCACGAATCCGAGCCGGCTCTGCGCGTGCCGGGAGCGGCCGGCGTACCGGAATGCCACCGAGAGCACGCCCCAGACCAGCAGTCCCCAGGTTGCGCTGGTGGTCAATAGGGCGGGCCACGGGCTGGGGATGACGGCGCTGCCGAGCCGACACAGCAGACCGGCGATGACGGCGAGGGCGGCGGTCAGGGCGAAGAAGGGCACGACCCGATCCTTCCCGGGGTTGGTGGGTCAGGCATCGGACCGCGGTATCCGACAGGTAGCACCGGGGGTGTGAGACGTACGCTGACGTGCCAGAATGTGCGGTCGGCGGACGTCGGTGGGTCTGGTTAGGATGGGTCCGATGCCGGCAGTCCGGCACGTGGCGCCACGACTGGGCGCCTCGGCGAGGTCGCATAGTGGACTAGTGCAGCCGCCTTGAAAGCGGCCGAGCGGGTGACCGTTCCGTGGGTTCGAATCCCACCCTCGCCGCCCCGAACCTGTCTGGAGATGTGATGACGACGTTTCGCCTGCGACCGCGGGTCCCGCTCGGAGCGATCCTGGTGGTTGTGGTCGGCGTCCTGCTGATGGCGGTCGCCTTCGTCGCCGGTCAGATGCTCGACTCGGTGATCCCCTACGCCCTGCTGGGCGTGATCGTGGTGGCCCTGATCGCGTACGCCGTCCTGGTCCTCCGGTCGCGACAGCTCGCCACCGTGGAGGTGGTGCTGGATGCCGACGGCTATCAGATCCTTGGCCCGGCGGCGCAACGTCGGGAAGGGGCTTGGGCCGAAGTCACCAAGGTGACGGGCACCGATGATCGGCTGCTGATCTATCACGGCCCCGACGCCAGGGTGCACCTGGTGCACCCGGCCCATCAGGCCGACACGATCATGGCGATCGCGCGCGAGATGGTCACCCGGCTGGACGCCAGCCGGGGCCTGCACGGCTGAGGCGACCCAGTGGCGTACGGACCTCGAAACCTCAGGGCGTCGGGGTCGCTGTCGCCTGAGCCGGGTTGTAGGCGCAGGCGTCCTGGATGTCCGTGTCCGGCGGAGGTTCCGGCGGCTGCGGGGTGCCCGGAGTGGAGGCCTCCGGGGAGGGCGGCAGTTCCGGTGTCGGGCTGGGTGAGGGGCTCGGCTCCGGCTCACTCGGCTGCGGCTCGCTGGTCTGCGGCGGTGCAGGTGCCGGGCTCGGTTCCGGGCTGGGCTGCTGGGCCCGACCGATCGTCTCGTCGACCTGGCGGCGTACCAAGTCGAAGTCCGGATCCTCGCTGATGAAGCCGTTGTCGCGGTTGAAGGTGAGGCTGCGGACGTTGGCCTGCTGCACCTTCAGCCCGAGATCGACGAACTGGGGCAGCACCTGACGAGGGATGTCGGTGCTGATGATGTTCTGGGAGGCGCTCGCGACGGCCTCGTACTTGGTGATGAGGTTGGCCGGGTTGACCTGCTTGATCATGGCGGCGATGACGCAGCGCTGCCGATCCATCCGCTGATAGTCGCTGGAGCCGTACCGGCCGCGCGCGAACCACAGCGCCTCGCGGCCGTTGAGGTGCTTGTCGGGGCCGGGCTCGATGTAGGCGAAGGGCTTGATGTCGCGGTCGGTGTTGCCGCCCATCGGCACCCGCTCGTTGACGTTGACGGTGATGCCGCCGAGCGCCTCGACCAGGGCGGTGAAGCCCTCGATGTTGATCATCACGAAGTAGTCGATGGTGAGCCCGAGTGCCTCGCCGGTGGACAGCTTGAGGACGTCGGCGCCGAAGTAGTCGGTCTCGCCGAGGATGTTCGGCGGCACCTCCGGATTCTGCGCGACGTTCTCATACATCGCGTACAGATAGGACTCGCCATCAATGCCGTCGGGGTCGACGAAGCCGTCGGGATAGATCTGCGAGAGCGGGGAATCCTCCGGGAAGGGCATGTGCTGGGTGTTGCGCGGCAGTGCGAACAGCGAGGTGTTGCCGGTGCGGGTGTCGACGCTGGCGACCATCACGGTGTCGGTGCGGACGCCGACCCGGGTGTCGGTGGAGTCGGCACCGAGCAGCAACAGGTTGACGCGGTCCTTGCCGTCCCAGGGGTCCTCATCGTTGGGGTCGAGCTGGGTGCGGGTGGCGGACTTGGTGTCGTCCTCGGAGCCGAAGATCGCATCCAGCAGGTTGGCCTGGTCCCACGAATAACGAGCGGCCACCGCCAGCGGAGTGGCGATCACCAGCGACAGCCCGGCGACGAAGATCGAGCCGACCAGCCGCTGGGTGTTGCTCAGCTTGCCCGGCCGGAGAAAGAGGTGACTGGCGACCAGGGAGGTCACCCAGCCGAGCGCCACCAGGATCAGCACGAAGGTGAGCACCCGCAGCGCCGGAGCGTTGGTGGCATGGCCAGCGAGCCGACCGATGTCCTGGATGCCCCAGACGCCGTACGCCACCAGCCCGACCACGGCCAGCGCGAAGGCTCCGAGCACGACGCCGCCGAGGATGCGGTGGCCCGACTTGATGAGGCCACTGCCCGGCGCGGCCGCCGACAATGCGGTCCAGCCCAGCGACTTGCGGAACTGATGCTCGGGCGCGGCGGCAGGCGGTGACGCCGGGTCGGTGTCAGCTGTCGTCATCGCGATCCTTGCAGGTTGGTCGAGCTGTCAGGTGAGTCCACCCCCAGCGGACCCGCGGGTCAGTCTAGGACCAGTCCCAAGGATGCCGATACAACGCTGATGCCGGGGTTGAGGCCCGGCCATGCCCCCTGGGGCAGACCCGCACCGGCCCGTGGTCGCACCTCTCGGCCTCGGACGCCGTTTGCACAGTTTGAGGCTGAGTGTCGCCAGCCGCTAAAGTGTTGGCTTGGGCGTGCCTCGCTCCGGCTTCGGTCGGGGATGGTGGGCCCGGGGAGGTGTCGCCTAGTCCGGTCTATGGCGCCCGCCTGCTAAGCGGGTTTGGGGCTTCAACCCCATCGCGGGTTCAAATCCCGCCACCTCCGCCACCGTCCTGAGCCGCGTACCCATCGGGTGCGCGGCTCAGGACTTTTTGTGTGCCCAGTGCGCCCCTGAACCGTCCGCGGATCGAGGGTGCCGATTGCGTATTGCCATCGGTGACCGATCAGCGCGGACGTATCAGGGGCTGCGAGCATGGCCGCATGGAGCAGGTGAGGCAGGCGTACGCCGCGCGGGCCGAGGAGTACATCGACAAGCTCGGTTCGATGGAGGCCACGGCGCCAACGGATCGGGACCTCATCGCTGGATGGGGGACATGCGTGACCGGTCCAGTGCTGGATCTCGGTGCCGGGCCTGGCCACTGGACCGCTCACCTGCACGGTCTCGGAGTCGAGATCGCCGGGGTCGATCCGGTGACCGAGTTCGTCGCCGATGCCCGGCGCCGGTTTCCCGGCGTGGACTTCCAGGTCGGTGGGGTGGTGGACCTGGCCCCGGACGGCAACCTCGGCGGGATTCTGGCTTGGTACTCGCTGATCCACCTGCCGCCCGATCAGCTGGATGCTGCGCTTCTCCACTGTTTTCGGGCGCTGCGCCCGGGCGGCAGCCTGCTGCTCGGACACTTCGCCGCCGACGAGCTGGCGCCTTTTGATCATGCTGTGGTCACGGCGTACGCCTGGCCGCTGCCGTGGATCGCGCAGCGGGTGGCGGAGGCCGGCTTCCAGGTCGTCGAGCAGCACACCCGCCAGGGTCCGGGGTCCCGGCGCCACGGTGACCTGGCCGCGGTGCGCCCCTGAAACGTCCCTGGTTCCGGGGTCCCGATGGCGTATTGCCATCCGCCATGCACTGGGGCGGATGTTTCAGGGGGCTGCCCGCGCATGCCAGATCGGCACGGGGCCGTGGGGGCGCCCCTGAAACGTCACCAGATCTGGGGAGCCGATGACGTATTGCCATCTGTGACGGGCTGGGAGGGACATTTCAGGGGACCCGGCCGCGGCCGGCCAGCCGCAATTCATCAGCGCCTGGCGGCAGCTCAGAAGTAGGTCAGTTCCACCCGGTCGACGACCAGATCCTCGGCCGAGGGGATCACGACCAGGCCGCGCCAGCGGTCCAGGGCCGTGCAGGGGTGGGAGATGCCGAGCGACACCACGTCGCCGACGGCGGGCTCGGTGCCGGGTTCGCAGCGAACGAAGCAGTGGTGGTCGTTCAGCTCGGTGACCTCGCCCGCGTACGGCTTCAGCTCGCCCCAGCTGCCGTCGGCGCCGACCTGCACGACGCCGCGTGGCATCGGCATCCCGGAGTCGTCGGGCAGGTCACGCCGCCCCGCGTCGAGCAGCACCAGGCCCGGTTCGGGCTGGCTGATCACCGTCGCCCAGACCCGCAGTGCCGGTTGGAAGTCGGGCTGGCTCGGATCCTCTGCGGCGCCGCGGTGTCGCGGCGTCCAGCCGGTGTACGCGCCGTCGTCGTGGGTGATGTAGGCCCCGCTGCGCAGCAGCAACTCAGTACGTTCGTCGCGCAGCTCACCCAATTCCTCGGCGACCACGTCGAAGTAGGCACTGCCGCCGGCCGAGATGACCGCCGGGCCGCTGACCAATGGCAGCACGGTCTTCGCCAGGGTTGAGACGTCCCGCAGATACGAACGCGCCTGCTCCAGTCCCTCCTCGCCGTGCACCAGGCCCTCGTAGCCGGCAACCCCGGCCAGACTCAGACTCGGCGTACGCCCGACCGCCTCGGCGACCGCCAAGGCTTCCGGCAGACCGCGCGCGCCGGTCCGGCCCTGCTCCATCCCGAGCTCCACCAGCACCGGCACCGGCCGCACCACCTCGCCGAGCACCCGCGCCATCTGTTCCACCACCGCCACTGAGTCCACCCAGCACACGAACTCGAAGCCCGCATCATCGGCGAGCACCCCGGCCAACCACCGCAGCGCCGCGGGGCGCACCAGATTGTTGGCCAGCGCCACCCGGCGGACCCCGAGCCGATAGGCGGTCACCAGCTGCTGTTCGGTCGCGACGGTGATGCCCCAGGCGCCCTGGTCGAGCTGCAGCTGCCACAGCCACGGTGACATCGTCGTTTTGCCGTGTGGGGCGAGCAGTACGTCCTGCGCCCGGCACCACCGCGCCATCTCGGCGGCATTGTGTTCGATCGCGCTGCGGTTCACCGTCATGAACGGCGGCCGCAGCTCACTCAACGGCAGCCCGGCAGGATCGATGCCCGGCTCGGGCAGGAATCGCAGCTGATCGGTCACGGTGCCTCCAGGTCTCAGTTGGCAAGCAGGTCAACTCGCGATCGGGCCCACCCAGCGACGGGTCAGCTCACGATCATGGCCGCGCCGCCGATCCCGATGGCGCTCATCACCACCGTAGTGAGCAGTGCGTGGACGGCGGGCTTGGGGCCGAGTTCGGCGAGTTGCTTCACCCGTACGCCGGCACCCAGCGCAAACATCGCGGCCGCCAGCAGGATTGACTGGGCCGTCGAGAACCACGGCAACGCCGCGTCCGGGATCAGCCCGATGCTGCGCAACGTGACCAGCGCGATGAAGCCGATCACGAACAGCGGCACCAAGGGCGGCCGCTTGCCACTGGGCGCGCCTTCGACGGTGGGCTGACGCCGCTGCCACAGGCTCAGGCCGGCGATCACGACGGCCAGCATCAGGACCCGGGCCAGCTTCACCACGACGGCAATCTCCAGCGCGCCGCCGCCGACGATGCCGCCGATCGCGACCACCTGGGCAACCTCGTGCACCGACGCACCGGTCCACAGCCCGACGAATTCGGGACTCAGTCCGAAGCCGGTCGCCGACAGCGGCACCACCGCGATCATCAGGGTGCCGAACACCACGACCAGCGCGACCGCGGCGGTGGTGTGTTCCTTCTTCGCCGGAATCGCCGAATCGGCGCCGGCGACGGCGGCCGCACCACAGATCGAGAAGCCCGATGCAATGAGAATGGTCAGGTCGGTCGGCAGCTTCATCAGTCGGCCCAGCCCGACGGCCGCGAAGAAACCCCCCAGCACCGCGACGACGACCAGCGCGATGGTGCCGGCGCCCAGGCCGAGGATGTCGCCGACCGCCAGCTGGGCACCGAGACACACCACGCCGAGGCGCAGCAGCGGTTTCGCGGCGAATGCCAGGCCGGGGTCCACCGCCTCGGGCCAGCGCGACGCCGGGACCAGGTTGCGGACCAGGATGCCGAGGACGATCGCGACCAGCAGCGCGCTGGCGTACGGAATCACCTGCGCGAGCAGCATCGACACCGCCACCGCGACGGCGCAGAGCCCCAGCCCGGGCAGTTTCTTCAGGATCGGTCGGTCAGCCACGGGTCTCTCTCCGTACGCCAGCACCGGGCGTGGCGCCCGTCAGCTGGCCGTCGCGGAGCACCGGAGTGCCGGCCACCACAACATCGTCGATGCCGCCGGGTGATTGACGCGGGTCGGCGTACGTTGCCCGGTCCGACAGCTGGTCAAGATCAATGAGCGCCAGGTCGGCGATCGCTCCGACCTCGATGCGGCCGCGGCGACCCAGGCTGAACCGGTCGACCGCGCCAGTGGACAGATGGGCCACCGCGCCGGGCCAGTCCGGACGCTCGCGCTCCGACGTCGCATCCAGCAGGTCGCCCCGCACATAGCCCGTGAGGTAGCGGCCCACCCCGCCGAATCCTCGCGGGTGCGGGAAACCGCCGACGTAGATCCCGTCCGAGCCGTAGAGATGCGCCGGGTGGGACAGGATCCGGGTCAGGTCGTCGCGGGGCCGCAGCGCGGTGGCGCGGAACACCACCGACACCTTCAACTCGCTGCGGATCAGCAGGTCGACCACCAGCGCCTCGGGAGACTGGCCGGTACGCCCGGCGGCGGCGGCCAGGCTGAGTCCTTCGGCCCAGCGGTCGGCGGGATCGGCGACGGAGGCGATCGTGGTGAGTTCGGCCCATTGGGCGCCCAAGTCGGGTCGGGCCCGGCCCCTCGCGGCGACGCTGGCCTCCAGCTCCTCCCGTTCGGTGCCGGTCACCCGCAGCCCCGCCAGGGTTGCGGCCGGACCGTTGGTCTGGGCCTGCAGCGGCAACATCGGCATCGCCAGCAGCGACATCCCGCTGCGATAGGGATACATGTCAAAGCTGACATCGGCACCCCGATCGGCGGCCTGGGCCAACCCGGCCATCACCAACTCGCTGGGGGCGTGCAGGTGCGAGGCGTGGACACGTACGCCGGCGGCCACGGCGATGGCGGCCAGCTCACCCATCCCGATGGGCAGGTCGGCCTCGTAACCACGCAGGTGGGACACGTACACGCCGCCGGCGGCGGCAACCGGAGCGCACAGGTCGATCAGTTCGGCAGTGTCGCTGAAGGCGCCGGGGACATACTCCAGCCCGCTCGACAGCCCGACCGCGCCCTCGGTCATCCCTTGCCGGACCAGGTCGACCATTGCCTGGCGCTGCTCGGAGGTGGCCGGCGTCGGGTCGTGCCCACAGACGGCATACCGGACCGAGCCAGCGGGGACGCAGGTGGCGACGTTGACCGCGCTGCTGCCGTCGCAGGAGGCCAGGTGGTCGGCGATGCTGCTGGAGGCTTCGGCGACGGGCCCCAACAGGGCCCCGAAGTAGGCATCGGCCCAGTCGGGTACGCCGGGCACGGGCGAGACGCCGTCCTGGCCGGTGATGACGGTCGTGATTCCCTGCCGCAGCAGTGCGGCCTGGATGTCCGGGTCGCGCACCATGGTGTCCGCGTGGGAGTGGGTGTCGACGAAGCCCGGCACCAGCCAGCGGCCGTCGGCTTCCAATCTGGCGGAGTCGGCTGGAGCGGCCTCGCCGATGGCGACGATGCGGCCGTCGGCAACCGTCACGTCGACCGGTTCGGCGTCGGGGGTGAGGCGGGCTTGGGAGATGGTGAGGGTACGCCCCTGCCCGTGTCCCTGGCTCGGGCCGGGGAACGCGTCATGGGTGATGGGCACGTGCTGGGACGTTACTCCTCCGATGTGCCGGGGTCAGTCAGGCGGCCTACGGTGGGCGTCGGAAACTCGATTGGACCACGGCCACGCACTCGCGTACAGTTGGTCCTCGGTTCCAACTGCGCCCGTAGCTTAACGGATAGAGCACCTGACTACGGATCAGGAGGTTGGGGGTTCGAATCCCTCCGGGCGCGCCGATCCAGCCCCTTCGCTTCGTGCGGAGGGGCTGTTCTCATTCACGCTCCGCGAAGGTTGGGCAGCCGGTCGCTCACCTTTCATGCGCTGTTCACCTGATCTCCCGTTGGCTGTCGCTGGCGCCACGTTGGCTGGCAGGCGACCCCCTACGTGAGGAAGCCGAATGAAGTTCACCAGCAAGCTGCGCGCGGGCATCGCTGCCGCGGCGTTGGTCGTCGGAGCGTGGGCGTTGCCGCTCGCCTCGACACCGGCCAATGCCCAGGCCACCGACCTGTTCATCAGCGAATACATCGAGGGCACCAGCAACAACAAGGCCCTGGAGATCTACAACCCGACCGGTAGCGCAATCGACCTGTCCCAGTATCGGGTCGCGGTCTACGCCAACGGCGGCACCAACCCCAGCGGCGGCAACATCACCTTGGAGGGCACACTTGCCCCGGGTGAGACCTTCGTGCTGGCCAAGAACAACGCCGGAGCTGAGATCCTTGGTCTGGCCGACCAGGTCACCTCCGCGGGCCTGTGGAACGGCGACGACGCCATCGTGCTCTTCAGCGGCGAGACCGTGGTCGACTCCTTCGGTCAGGTCGGTGTCGTCGACGATTTCGGCACCAACGTGACGCTGCGGCGCACCGCTCAACCCGACACCACCACCACCGACGCCTTCGACGCGAGCGTCCAGTGGGAGAGTCTCCCGACCGACACTTTCGATGGTCTGGGCAGCCACTCCTACGACGGCCCCACTGTGACTCCGACGGGCACCGCCAGCCCGACTGGGACCCCCACCAGCTCCCCGAGCCCGACGGCCACCCCCACCAGCACGCCGACCGCACCAGGTGACGTCACCGCCATCGGCGCCGTGCAGGGCGAGGGCGATGCGTCCCCAATGCAGGGCCAGACCGTCACCGTGCAGGGCGTCGTCACCGCTGACCACCGCACCACGGGCTACAACGGCTTCTTCATCCAGGACGGCGGCGACGACAACCCCGCCACCTCCGATGGCCTGTTCGTCTATGCGCCCAACAACACCGACGACCTCGCGATCGGTGATGAGGTACGCATCCAGGGCCGCGTCAGCGAGTACTACGGCCTGACCCAGGTCAGCCTCTCCTCGCTCACGATCGTCCCCGACACCGAGATCAGCCCGGCCGCGATCGAGATCACCCCGGCCGAGATCACGCTCCCGGTTGCTGACCTGGGCGTGTTCGAGGCCCACGAGGGCATGCTCGTCACCGTCCCGCAGGATCTGGCGATCCTCGAGTACTACAACTACGGCCGCTACGGCGAGATCGCCGTCGGCACCGACCGGCAGTTCCAGCCGACCGCGCTGCACGCGCCCGGCAGTCCCGAGGCAGTCGCGTTGGCCGAGCAGAACCTGCTCAGCCGGGTCACGCTCGACGACGGTCGCAACACCCAGAACCCGAGTCCGGCATACCTGCCCACCGGTGAGGAGTTCACCCTCGACAACGCCTTCCGCGGCGGCGACCTGGTGCAGAGTCCGACCGGCGTACTGAGCTTCGGCTTCGACCTCTACCGGATCCACCCGGTCGACCCGGCGGGCGGCACCGTGGAGGGTCGCAAGACCGGCGACATCCAGTCCGTCAACGTACGCCCGGAGTCCGCCCCCGAGGTCGGCGGCTCGCTGCAGGTCGGCTCCTTCAACGTCCTCAACTACTTCACCACCCTCAACTCGCGCGGTGCCACCACCGAGGAGGAACTGGCTCGGCAGCAGGCCAAGATCGTGACCGCGATCAACAAGGCCGATGCCGCCGTCGTGGGTCTCAACGAGATCGAGAACAGCGAGAACAGCGAGGCGCTGCTGACTCTCGTCGACGCCCTCAACGAGGCTGCCGGCGAGGAGAAGTGGGCTGCGATCGAGACCGGTGCACTGGGCACCGATGAGATCACCACCGCCTTCATCTACCAGCCCGCACTGGTGGCTCCGGTCGGTGACTTCGACGTCCTCGACGACGACCCGAACTTCGACATCAGCCGGCACCGCCCCGCCCTGGCCCAGACCTTCGAGGAACTCTCCAGTGGCGAGACCGTGACCGTGGCCGTCAACCACCTCAAGTCGAAGGGCTCGGAATGCAACGAACCCAACGAGGGCGCTGACGGTGTCGGCAACTGCAACCAGACCCGCACGGAAGGCGCCCAGGCGCTCGCGGACTGGCTGGCCGATGGAGCCGAGGTTGAAGCCTCCGACAACGTTCTCATCATCGGCGACCTCAACTCCTACGACTACGAGTCACCGATCACGACGCTTGAGGCCGCTGGCTACACCGACCTGATCAAGCAGTTCCAGGGCGACCAGGCTTACTCCTACGTCTTCGACGGCCAGCTCGGCTATCTCGACCACGCGCTGGCGAACGAGGCCCTGCAGCCCAAGGTGACCGGTGCTGCCGACTGGCACATCAACTCCGACGAGGCGAGCCTGATCGACTACTCGATGGAGTTCAAGCAGGACGCTGAGGACGCGCTCTTCGACGAGTCCGAGTTTCGGTCCAGCGACCACGACCCGGTCCTCGTCGGTCTGCAGTTGGTGCCGGCGCCCACGACGCCTGCTCCCAGCCCGGATCCGACCAGCCCGGCTCCGACCGGTTCGGTGACCCCGACCAGCCCGGCCCCGACCAGCCCGGCTCCGACCAGCCCGGCTCCGACCAGCCCGGCTCCGACCAGCCCGGCCCCGACCAGCCCGGCTCCGACCAGCCCGGCTCCGACCGGCTCGGCCAGCCCCACCTCCGGTGACGATCGCCCCGGTCTGCCCGACACCGGCGCCGGCATCGCCCCGCTCCTGACCGCTGTCGCGGTGGGTGCCGTCGTCGCTGCCGCCTGGCTGCGTCGTCGCTCCTGAGCCGTCCGCATCGCAACCCCATCGGGGGCGGCCCCATCCCGGGGCCGACCCTGATGGGGTTGTCGCATTTCTGCTGACAAGTACGCCGGTGAGGTCGGCGTACGCCACACTGGGCGACATGCCCGAGCAGACCGACCCCGCCCCGTGCCCGGTCCGGGTGCTCTTCCACGAGCCCCGGATCCCGCAGAACACCGGTGCCACGATCCGGCTGGCGGCGGTCACCGGCTGCGAGCTGCACCTGGCCGGACCGCTCGGCTTCGAGCTGACCGATGCCCGGCTCAAGCGGGCCGGCCTCGACTATCACGAGCTCGCCTCGTTCACGGTCCATGACGGGCTGGAACAGGCGTACGCCGCCCTGCTGCCCGCCAGGATCCTTGCCTTCACCTCACACGGCGACGTCAGTCACGAAGCGATCGACTATCGCCCGGGCGACGTGCTGATCTTCGGCTGTGAGCCCAGCGGGCTGCCGACCGAAGTGCTGACTGATCCGCGGATCACCGCCCAGGTTCGGATCCCGATGCTGCCCGGGCGCCGCTCCCTCAACCTCGCCACCAGCGCAGGGATCGCCGTCTACGAGGCCTGGCGGCAGTTCGGCTTCGGTCGCGGGGCTTGAGGGTACGCCCGTTCAGCCGACTCGCTGATCCGGGTGCGGTGGGGCAAAGGCGGGGTGTGGGCCCACCGCGGACGGGGGCACCAGCGCGGGCTCAGGTGGCCGGGTGCGGCCCGCGGTCGTCCACGCCTGCACCACACCGAGGATCAGCGCCGCCATCAGCCAGGGCCAGCCGAGCAGGTAGTCACCCAATTCGGCGAAGGCCTGGGCGGTGCTGTCCGGCGCCCGCGTCAGCGCGGCCAGCGCCACCACGCTGAGACCCAGCAGCCCATTGGCGGCCCACAGCAGCACCCGGGTGGCCTGCGGAAAGGCCCGGGAGCCCTGCCGGGTCAGGTCAGCGCCGGTGGCGAGCTCCCACACCACACCGAGCAGGGCAACGGCGACAGCGCCGACCCCGATCAGCACCTCCAACGGTGCCGCCAGGAACTCCCGGAACGGGATCGCCAGCGCCAACCCCGCGGTGGCGAGCAGACCCAGCACCCGCGGCCGGGTGAGCCGCCGGCGTACCGCCGCGACGATCACTCCGACCAGCGCCGCCAGCACCGCCAGCTGCCCCACCGCCCAGTCATCGACGGTGAGCTGGACCCTGCCCGACGTCCATGCCGACGCTGAGGTCAGCAGGACGAGCGCCGCGAAGGAGCACAGCACCCACACCGTCCAACTGCCGCCGCGCCGGTGCTGTGCCCGCGCCCAGACCAGCAGCACCAACGCCACCAGACAGCGCCAGGCCTGGATCGCCGGCGGCGACAGCACCGCCCGCCAGATCTCGGTGACGACCTCGGTGACCTGCGGTGCCGTGACGCCGATCACGGCGCTGAGGCTGAGGACAACCGAGATCGGCACCATCAGCCCGACGATGGCTGCCGACACTGCCAGCGTCATGTCCTCCCAGTTGCGGGGCAGCCGGGAGGACCGACCGCGATTGCCGAGACCGACCAGCCCCCTCAGGACCACCGCGACCGCAGCCAACACCACTGCACAACTCCACGCCTCCGCCCACTGCCCCTGCCACCAGACCGCCCGCGGAGCAAAGAACTGCGCGACCGCTGTCACCAGCACCGCAACTGTCAGGGCCGAGGCCACCGCGATCAGTGGACCGCCCGCCGGTGCCTCGGGGTCGGTGGTGGCCCCGATCCGGCCGATCTGGGCCGTCCCCCACCGCACCAACTGGACGGTGATCTGCGCCAGCGCCACGCCGGCGACCATCAGGATCGGGATGGCCAACACCATCACCGAGGTCTCGAACTGGAGGATCGCCTGGGGACGCAGGTCGATGCCGTACGCCGTCGACACCGACAGCAGGCTCGGGCCGACGGCCGAGACGCTGACCAGGATCAGCACGACCGCAAACTCGTACGCCGCGAAGTCCTGTCCCGCCCGCGCCACCGCAAAACCGATGTAGACGCCCAGGCACGCCACCGCCACCATGGCCGCGGGCAGCGACAGGGCGGTCGAGGTGAGCAGCGCCACCGCGCTGAAGCACACCAACCAGATGGCGGCGCGTACCCACCCGGAGACGTGGAGAGCAGCCGTCAGTGCCAGCGACATCACCACGACCATCAGCCACAGCACCGGATTCATCGCGACCGCCGGGATCGTGGCTCCCTCGCCCAGGAGTTCCAGGGTGCCCGTCGCTCGCAGCCAGCCGGCGGTGAGAGTCAGTCCGATGGCGACAACGGCCGCCAGCCCGGCGACGATCATGACCAGCTGCAACGGCCGAGACCACTCGGCGGGCCGCGGTCCGGACTCCAGCACCGTCGAGACCAACGGCAGCCGGCGCCACCCGGGCAGCCACCGCGTGGTGATCGGTTGTCCCGTCATGGCAACCACCGGCAGACCATCAGCGTCCGGTTCAGGCCGATGAGCTGGGCTCCGTCGGGCCCGGGTACCACCCGAAGCGCGGGCACCTGCTGTTGCCCGGCGGCGACCCGGCGTACCCGCTGGTCGATCGGCACGGTGCCAGCCGACAGCTCCAGCAGGTCGGCATCGCTGACCGCCCACACCCGATCCCCGTGCCCGACGGCGGCATGGAAGTCGCCGCCTCGTTCCCAGCGCACCTCGCCGCTGCTGTCGATCACGCTCAGCCCCTGATCGGTCAGCACGACAATCTCTTGGCCCCCGCCCTCCCCAGCCAGCGGCAGGATCTCCTCACCATTGCCGGGCAGCCAGCGCGACCACAGCTCGGCGCCGGAGCGGTACGCCGTCAGTCCGCCGGAGTCGTCACCGACCAGCACCAGCGGGTCACTGCCCGGCACGATCGTCACGCCGGTGGCGGCCTGGCTGCGCGCTGCGGTCCAGCTGGTCCCGGATGCGTCGCCGAAGCTGAGCTCGTCTTCGGTGGCGATCGCCCAGTGCTGCCCGGCCGCGGCGGCGACGCCGATGTCCCCGTCGAATTCGGTGACGACCTCGCCGGTGTCGAGTCGGTGGATGCTGCGGTGGCCATCCACGGTGACCACCAGCACGTGACCGCTGTCCAGGAAGACCGGCCGGTACGCCAGCACCTCACCGAGCTGCTGCTGCCACACCAGTTCACCGGTCTCGGTCCATGCGGTCACCATCCGGGTGGTGGTGCCGGCCACGACGAGCTGCCCGGCGGATGCCAAGTGGAGCAGGTGGCCGCCCGGATGCCGCACCCAGCGCAGCGTCAGATCCGGGTCGAGGCTGACCAGGGAGTTGCTGTTGCGGTTGCCGGCCACCAGATTGTCGCCGAGGCGTTCGAAGCCACCGACGGGAAACACCAGCAGGGACGCCGGGTTGTCGGCATGGCGGGCCAGCGAACACTGCGGTTCGCCCGGGGTGGGCGCCGGGAGTGCTCCGGTGGGCGGCGGCATCGGGACCTCGGGAACCGGCGCCCGGCTGAAGTCGAAGGAAGGGGCGTCCCCGCCGCGGGAGACCTCACCCTGGTCAGGACACCAGCGGCTGGACTGGTGGCGCTGGTCATTTTCGACCCAGATCCGCTGGCTGATCTGCCAACACTCGCCGTCGCGGACGGCGGTCGCTTCGGAGCGGTAGCGCTTGGTGGTCACCTCAGCGGCGGTCGCCTCGACCAGTTGGCCGTTGCTGCTCCAGGATCCGGCAGCCAGGTCACCGACCTCGAGGAGGGCGGGCTGCCACAGGCGTACCAGGTCCGAGGACTCCTCGACGTGGAGGGCAATCCCGGCCTCGGTGAATTCGCGCACCCGGGTCACCGCGGAGTCGGGACCGCTGTCACGGCGGATCCACCAGGACTGCTGTTCGGCCTCGTCGACGGTGCTCCAGGCGTTGATGAGCATCGGGCCGGCCTCCATGAAGCCGCTGACTCCGACGAAGAGGTGGTCCTGCTGCAGGTGCGGGACCCCGGCGTACGCCACATGCCCCTGCAGGCCGTCGGTCGGGGCGAGGTCGGCGTCGGGCAGGGCGCGCGGAGTGACCGCCCAGGCCGCGACCACGCTGAAACACACGGCGAGGACCACCACCGCCACCGACCAGCCGTACCGGCTGCGCCCCGCCACCATGGGCGAAGCGTAGACCGGCACGACCGGCCGGCGGCAGGGGTTGTCCGCGACAGGCCGTGGCTCAGCGGATCGTGATCACTGCGTCACCTGGTCAGCATCACTGCGCGACCGGGAGGTAGATCTCGGTGACGAGCTCCTCGGGCGGGGTGGTCTCCATGTCCTTGAGATAGATGTAGTGCATGCCGCCGGTCGCTTGGTGACCGTGGGAGGCGACCCAGCGGGCCAGCTGGTCGCAGGCCTCCGAGATGCCCTCGAAGGGGCCGGTCAGCGTGGCGCGTACCGCCGGGGTTTCGGCGAGCTCACGCACCGTGAGCGGATCCTCGGCAGTGGTGCCCGGCGCGACCGGGGCGTACACCTCCTTGTCGACGTCGCGCTCCTGATACTCGTCGGCGAGGTCGATAGCGCCGCACGGCCCGATCGGGGTGATGCCCTGGCGTGCCATCTCCGGCATCAGCTGGCCCCACAGGATGCCTTCGTCGGTGTAGGTGGGGATGGTGCCCCGGACGGCGACGACGGTGCGGGCCGCGAGGCTGGTCTGGTCGATCTGGACGGACATGGTGGTCTCCTTCGGTTGTCCCGACGGATCGGGGTGATGCGCCTGGCGCATCCGGTCGATGAGGGCGATCTGGTGCGACACACCCCGGGCGTTGTCCACGAGGGCGGCGCGCTGCTGGTCGAGCGCACGGCCGAAGGTGGAGTCGCCGCGAGCGGCCATGAGAGCACCGATGGCGGGCACGCCGAACCCCACATCACGCAGCTGCCGGACCACGATCGCGTCGTCGACCTGCGCCGGGGCGTACCACCGATAACCGGTGGCATCGTCCACGTACGCCGGTGCCAGGACGCCGTTGTCGTCGTAATGCCGCAGCATCCGGACGCTGATCCGCGTCGCCGCGGAGAACTGTCCGATCGTCATGAGGGCCGAGGTGTCGGTCATGGATCCATCGTGGAGCCTGACACGGTGTGAGAGTCAAGGGCGTTGTCGAATCCGGTCGTGAGCTGCCGCTCAACGCCGATTTGTGCGCGAGGAAGGCCATGTGGCCGGTTGGGCGGCAGCCGGTGACCAGATCGCCGCGTACAGTCGGCCCGTGCCGCCACGTTCCCCACTGCCTCCGCGTCACGGCCTGCAGGCCGCTTGGCTGCGGACCCCGGACCACGGCCAACCTCGCCCCTGGCCCACCATGCGGGCCTATCTGGTGGAACGGCTGGGGCCGGCGGGTCCCGTTGAGGTGGACCGGATGCTGGCGGCCGAAGCCTTCGTGTGGCAGGACGGCAGCTCTGTTGGGGCCGCGGAGCCGGTGCCGCCACACCAGTTCGTCTGGTTCCACCGGGAGTTGCGCGAGGAGCCGACGGTGCCCGGCGAGGTGGTGGTGCTGCACCGTGACGACAGGATTGTGGTGGTCGACAAGCCGCCCTTCCTGTCGAGCATCCCGCGCGGTCGCCACGTCACCGAGTCGGTGGTGGTACGCCTGCGCCACCAGCTCGGCCTGCCCGAACTGGGACCCGCACACCGGCTGGACCGGCTCACCTCCGGGGTCTTGCTGCTGACCACCGAACGGCGGTGGCGGGCGCCCTACCAATCGATGTTCGAGCGCCGCGAACCCGTCAAAACCTATCTGGCGTTGGCCGGTTTTCGGCCCGAACTGGAGTGGCCGCGAACCGTCTGCAGCCACATCATCAAGGAACGAGGCGATCGGCAGGCCCACGAGATCGCCGGTCTGTCGCCCAACGCCGAGACCCAGCTGGAGCTGGTGACGAGGGTCGGGGAGCGGGGCCTGTATCGGCTGCGGCCGCGCACCGGGCGGACTCACCAACTCCGGGTGCAGCTGGCAGGTCTGGGCATCCCGATCCAGGGAGATCCGCTGTATCCGGTGGAGCAGGAGGTCGACATCGATGACTTCTCCACCCCATTGCAACTGCTCGCCGAGAGCCTCAGCTTCATCGATCCGGTCGATGGCCGGGAATGTGAGTTTCGTTCGCCACGGCAGCTGCCGCTCCGGGGCGCGACCGGGTGAGGACTCGTCCCGCTCAGCCCGTGTTTCCTACTACTCGTGAACCGTCTCGCTGGGGTGCCACAGCTCGGGCTGTTGCAACGCATCGGGGAGGCTGGGCCAGCCGCCGGTCAGCCGGTCCGCGAGCCGGGTCAGGGTGTGGCGCTGTTCCTGGAGTTGGGTGGCTGCGTCAGCCCAGGACCGGTCGCACGATTCGATCTCGGTCGCCAGTGCGGTGGTGAGGACGTCGAGGGTGCGGCCCGGTTCGCCGAGCGCCTGGGCAGCCTGCCGCATCGCCAGGACTGCCCTGGTAGTGGCGGCGCCGACGGTGGTGACGACATCGCCTACCGCGAGCCCGACCAAGGAACTGGTCACCCCGACCGCTTCGGTGGCGGCGGTCAGGCTGTGGACGGCCGTGCGGTGACTGCGGGCGACACGCTGGTAAGCCAAGGGTCCCTGCCCCTGCCACAGGTGCTCGCTCAGCAGTTGTTCCAGCGCCAGGCCGGCCTCGACGCTGCTGGTGAGGCGGCCGGCCTGCCGCCACGGTGCTGCGGTCTGTCCCAACCAGCCCACCCATTCGATGGCGTCGCTGGCCTGCAGTGCATGGCGGCGAATGGTCTCGATCTGGGCGAGCATCGCGGTCGCCGGAGCCTCAGCAGGCGTGTCCTGGGCGCTCTCGGACAGAAAGACGCCGGCGGTGGCAAGCCAGCGTTCGGCCCGGCGCAGCAGGCCAACCGGCTCGTCGGCGGCGGTTTCCCGGTCGGTATCGGGGTCGTGAGAATGATGATTGACCGAGGACGGCGCCGTCGGCTCGGTCTCGGCGAGCCTGCGGAGTGCTTCGGCGGTGGCGTGGAACTCCTGGCAGGCGGCGTGGATCTGCTCCTGGAAGGCCGCGGTGACCGCCGCGGACGCGGTCACGAAGTCGGCGACCCCCGGCATCGCCGGCAGGTCATCGGTGGCAGGCGCTGCCACGTCGATCACTTCCAAGGTGGCGGCGAGCGTACGCCAGTGGGCGGCGTCGGCGAGCAGGGCGCGGGTCGCGGCAGGTCGAGGAACGGTCACCAGACCTCCGACCATGGCGACTGGGAGGCCTGCTCGTAGGCGTCGTCGAAGGCCGTGGCGATCGCCAACGGGTCGCGGCGATTGAGCCAGGCCGGGTCGGCATCGACACCGATCACCCGCATCGAGGGGGAGACCTCGAGCCGCAGCCAGCCACTGAGGTCCGAGCCGAATCGGGCGTGTGGCAGGCCCCGGCGGGGTGGTTCGGTGAGCAGATCGGCCAGCTGGGAAGCCCAGTCGTCCTCGACAGTGAGGGCGACGCCGCAGCCCTCCGACGCGTACAGCTGCGCGAAGGCTTGTTCGATCAGCTCCGGGAGGTCTTCGGCGCTGACCCGGTCGCGCCAGACCGGGTCGAGCATCAGTCGGGGCGCCTGGCCGCGACGATGACGTACCTCCACCACCGGCGGGGTGGGCTGTGCGCGGTCCGCGACCCCTTCATCCAGACTGCTCATGATGCAGCCAGCCTAGGAGGCGATTGGTTCAACCGAGCCACAGGTACGTGCACTCATCCCCTCCAACTCGCCACCCCGGCCGCCTGGCTCAGGGCCGCGCGGACGGGTTCAGCACCTCGTTGTCGGGGCGCGGCAGGGGATAGTCGCGGTCCAGCTCGCCCCAGTCGCTGACCTGGCCGAACGCCACCCAGCCGGGTTCCCACTGGCCCTGTCCGATCTGGCGGAAGCCAGCCGCAGCTGCCTCAGCGCGGCTGTCGCCGGCGTACTCGATCATCACCTGGTCGCCCTCGCGACGCAGCAACTGCACCGGCACGCCGTTCCACAGACCCGTGGTGGTGACGCCCAGCAGCGCGGCGATGTCAGAGTTCTGGACGACCTTGCGCATGCTGCCGTCCAATGCCTGTTCGAAGTCCGCCGGCGCTGAACTGGTCGGTGCGACCAGCACCGACTGGCTGTCGGACAGCGTCACGGTGCCGTACGCATTGCCGTCGCCCAGGATCGCCATCAGACCGTTGTCCATCGGGCGGCCGGGCTTGACCTCTGGGGTGCTGCCGCTGAACCCGCCCAGTCGGGCGTTGTAGGTGGCGACATGTTCCTGGCGGCCATCGGCATGCACCCGCCAGATCTCGGCCAGGTGCGGCAGCGGGGCCGAGGCGATCGAGAGGATCTCGAACTCCTCGATCGGATGGGTGCTGGTCGAACCGGGCGCCTCACCGGTGCCGGTCCACGGCCGGGCGTGGTCACGGACCAGGTGCGGCAGCACCGCATCGGCAGGCACCTGTACGCCGGCATCGATCGGCACGATCAGGTCCTCGAAGCGGACACCGTTGCAGCGCAGCACGTCGATGCTGGCGTCGTTCACGGTCGGGGTGGAGTACTGCGACTGGCCACCGGCCAGTTCGAATTCGAGACCCAACTGCTGGACCAGTTCGGCCGGCGTACGCAGGTGGGCCACCTGGCTGGCTTGGTGGACGATGCCGCGCAGCGTGGACTGGCGACCGCTGAGCAGGTCCTCGGTCTGACCCGGCATCAGCACCTGCTGGTGCACCACTCCCATGCCGGGCGGCATGGGGACGATCGGTGCATCTGCGGGGCCGAACTGGGTCGGTAGCTGGGCTCCGGACCCGACACCGGGGACGGCGCCACCGAAATCGGACCAAGCCTTGGACAGTAGTCCGGCGCCGGCGATAGCGGCACCTGCACCGAGCGAACCGACTCCGATCAGGCCGCCGCCGTCGCGGGACAGTCGACCCTGCGGGCGAGAGCCTTCGCCTTCGGGGCGTTGGCTGCCCGGAACGGCCCCTGGTGCATCGCGGCGCGGGTCCTGGTTGACGACCGGCGGCGGGGCAGCCGCACCGGGAGCCGGCGCAGCTGCGCCCGGTGCCGGGGCGGCAACGCCAGGAGCCGGAGCTGCGGCGGCCGGCGGCTGGAAGCTGCTGGTCGGCGGGACGGCCGGGGCACCGCCGATCGGCGCGCCGCCCATCGGAGGACCGGCCACGGGGCCACCGCCGACCGGGGCGCCCATCATCGGCGGAGCGCCAGCGGGCGGCATTGCGCCACCGCCGCCGATGAAGCCCGGCGTCGGAGCCGGCCCTGCGCCACCACCCATGATCGGCATGCCGCCACCAGGCAATGGTTGGATCGGCGCTGGAGCCAACGGCGGCGGCTGCAGGCCGGCCGCGCCGGTACCCTCAGACATCGGCGGCGGCGTGTAGGGAACGTCGTCGGCGCCACCGGACCCGCCACCATCGGAACCGCCCCCATCGCCGGGGTTCGGGAGATATGGGCCGGGCTGGTTCGGCGCTGGCGCCTGGGGTCCGGGGGTCTGGGGCGCGGGCTGCGAGGGGCCCGGGTCCGAGGGACCCGGATAGTTGATGTCCGGGGCCGGCAGGCGACCGCCGTTGTTCTGGCCGCCACCGTTGTTCTGGCCGCCACCGCTGCCGCCGCCGTTGTCGCTGCCACCGCCGGAGTCACCACCGCCGGTGTCACCGCCATCGGGAATCCGGCGCTCGGGCAGGTCACGGACTGCGTCCACCAAGCTGCCGCCGTGGCTGTTGTGGGGGTTGCCGTTGCCGGAATGGCCGTGATTGCCGCCACCGTTGTCACCACCGCCACCACCGTGGTTGCCCTCACTGGGGCCGGGCGCGCCGGGCGGCGGTTCCAGAATGTCGTCAACGCTCAGACGGGCACCCGGATCCGGGTTGGTCACCTCGGGCGGTACGCCGTCACCGGCGTCGGGGCCGGGGGCGCCACCGCCTTCGCCACCGTTGGGACCGTCACCACCGATCAAATCGGCCAGGTCCAGCAGCGAGGAGGTGTCGCGCTCGCCGTCACCATCCAGGTCGGAGCCGGCCGGCGGTGGGGTGTCGGCAGCGCCGGCGCCACCGGCGCCTTCGCCCTCCTCCCCAGCGGGTGCCTCACCCTCGCTGGGACCGACTCCCGGAGCCTTGGGAGCGCCGCCCTCATCAAGGTTCTCCAGAGCTTCAGTCACCATCGACTCCTGCTCCTCAGGAGTCAGCGCGCCAGCACCCAGGTCCTCCGGCGGGAGGAGACCCTCGCCATCGGAGTTCTCGTCGTGCTCGTCCTCGCCGATGATCGTGCTGATGCCCTTCTCGACCCCACCGGCGCCGCCCTCGCTGCCGGGCCCGCCACCAGGCATCCCGCCACCGACACCGATCTTGCCGAGGTCGGGCATCACCGTGGGCAGGCCGCCGCCCAACAGGTCCTGGACGGCCATCGAGTTGCCCGGCGTACTGGGTGCCGCAGCCGAGACGCCGATCTCCAGCTCGGGCTCGATCACCACGTCCGGGATCGCACCGCCGAGCTTGATCGCCAGCGCCATCGCCAACGTCGTCAACTGAATCTGGGCAGCCAACTGCAGGGCGCGGATCTGCTGCAGCGCGGTCGCACCTTCGATGACATTGGTGGCACCGACCAGCAACAGCATGGCCGAGCGCTGGTCCAGCTCGGTCAGCACCAGGTTCATCGCCTGCTTGGTGTACGTGACGGCCTCGCTGGCCTCCTGCGTCACCCGGGACAACTCCGCGGTGCCGTCCTTGGCTGAGCTCAGCCAGTCGTGAAGCAGCTTCCCCTTGGCGTTGGCGGCGTCGGCGCCATCACCTTCATAGACGGATTCCAGCCGGGAAAAGGCGTCTGCGACCCCGGTGGCAGCGTCGCCGAGCGCGGTGGACTCAGCCTTCCACGCCCCCGAGATCGAGGCGAGTTTGGTCTCGTCGGCGGTGGGGAAGCGGTCGGTCCAGACCCATTCGGGGACCAGCGCGCCGCGATACACCTCAATCATCAGCGGCCCCCAGTCGGGCTCGGGCTCGGGTCGGTGGGGATGTTGGTCGTCTCGGACTCGTTGAGGTCCTCGGTGTCCTGGATCGACTTGGCGGTCATCCGGACCTTCTCGGCGATGTCCTCGAGCACCGGGCCGCTGCCGACCACGGCGATCATGCCGAGCTTCGCTCCGGGCAGGTACGCCGTCGCGAAGGCCTGGCCGGGCATGTCCTGCCCCCAGGCGGCGCCGGCAGCTTCGATGGTCTGGGCGCAGGTCGCCGACGCTTCGGCGGCAGCGGTGGCAACCTGGTCAAGGGCCTCCGCGACGAGGCCGATTTCGGTCACATTGGCGAGCAGATCACTCATAGGGGTTGCGCTCCCTCTGCCACTGGTCGTTGGTCCACGACCGGCCCGAGTCCTCGTTGGGTTCGGTGTCCGCGTCGGGGTCGGTCGGATCGGTCTCGTCCGGACGTCGATGCGCTGCACCGAATCCACGGGGCAACACGGTGGCCACCTCCGGCATGACATCAAGGTAGGCTTGGACGGGGTCATCGTCGCCGATCATGCCGCCCGCCTCGCGGATCTGCTGCTGGGCGTGGGCGTACGCGAAGTCCAAGGCGTCGACGATGGCGTTCCGGAGTCGTTCGATCGAGCCCAGCCGCAGTGCTTCGGGGCTGAGCTCCAGATCGACGATGCGGTTCTGGGCGTCGACGGTGGCGCGGACCGCGCCGTCCTCGGCGTACCCCTGACCCTCGATCTCCCCGACGGCGGCGAGCAGTTCGCGCAGTTGGTCGGTGGAGGCGGCGTACTCCTTGCGCAGCGTTTCCTGACGCTGACCCAGGTCACGGGCCATCGTCTCCAGGTCGCCGTTGTGCAGGTCGGCGGCCGCCGAGGTCACCGTGACGGCATCAGGGTTGAGCGAGCCCGTGCCACGTGCTGAGGAGTCAGTCATGGCATCTCCCTTTCCGGGGGTTGTCGGGCTTGGCAGGGTACGCGGATGCCCATCCGGGGACGGACAAGCCCTTGTCTACCGCCCCGGGGGTTCAGTTCACCCGACGTTCATCTGCGAAATCCCAGTAGTCTCGAGCCGTGGACATGCATGGAGAGCAGAATCAGCCGGGAGCCGTCGTGGATGCGGAGTTGTGGGAGCCGGTGCCCGGCTTCGAGTTCACCGACATCACCTATCACCGCGCCAAGCAGGTGCCGGCGGTGCGGATCGCCTTCAATCGGCCCGAGGTGCGCAACGCCTTCCGGCCTCAGACGGTGGACGAACTGGCGACGGCGCTGGAGGATGCCCGCACCAATCCCAAGATCGGCTGCGTGCTGTTGACCGGCAACGGTCCCTCGCCCAAGGACGGCGGCTGGGCGTTCTGCTCCGGCGGCGACCAGCGGATCCGGGGCCGGGCAGGTTATGAGTACGGCCGCGCCGACGGCGAGGATGAGGCCGACCGTGCTGCCCGGCTGGGACGACTCCACATCCTCGAGGTGCAGCGGCAGATCCGCTTCATGCCCAAGGTGGTCATCGCATTGGTCAACGGCTGGGCTGCTGGCGGTGGCCACTCGCTCCACGTCGTCTGCGACCTCACTCTGGCCAGCGCCGAGCATGCCCGCTTCAAGCAGACCGATGCTGATGTCGGTTCCTTCGACGGCGGCTACGGGTCGGCGTACCTGGCGCGTCAGGTGGGCCAGAAGTTTGCCCGCGAGATCTTCTTCCTGGGGCGTCCCTATGACGCCGAGCAGGCGCACCGGATGGGCATGGTCAACGAGGTGGTGCCGCATGCCGACCTGGAACGGGTCGGCCTGGAATGGGCCGCCGAGATCTGCCGCAAGTCGCCGACCGCCCAACGGATGCTGAAGTTTGCCTTCAACGCCATCGACGACGGGCTGGTCGGCCAGCAGGTGTTCGCCGGCGAAACGACCCGACTGGCGTACATGACCGATGAGGCCGTTGAGGGCCGGGACTCGTTCCTGGAGAAGCGGGAACCGGACTGGTCGCAGTTCCCGTACTTCTACTGATCAGGCCGGCGACTGAGGCTCAGGCCGGGTCGGCGGGTGTGCTGCCGACCTTGCGATGTGCCCACGCCAACACCCGGCGATCCAGGAACACTGCCCCGACGATGATGAGGGCCACCACGAGCACCAGCGCAACGGCGGTGAGTGGGTTGCCCAGGATGGCAGCCCAGAAGGCGCCGATGACGCCCATGCCGACGGTCGAATAGACCAGCGACCAGGCCACGGCCCCGATCATGGTCGCCGGGATGAAGCGCGACAGCGGCATCCTGATGGCGCCCGAGGTCAGCATGATGGCCGTCTGCAGGCCGACGGTCAGGAAGCCGACCGAGACGGCGATCGGGCCGAGCCGGTCGACGAGTCGGCGGGCAAGTTCCTTGCGGGTGAGACGGGCGGGGTCGTCCTCCTCGACAGGGGCATGCTCCGGCGCTTCCGGCAGCCCGACGCCCGGGTCGCGGGCGTCAATGACACCGGACCCCACCGGCGTACGCTCTCGAGCGGCCCGGTGGCGATCAACGGCCTTGCCCACCCCGAAGCGCGCCAAGCGGCCGATCCAATAGGTCGAATTGGATCGGATCATGGCGCCGCACCAGAAGGCGATCATCACGACGATGAGCGGCAGGCTGTCGAGCCAGGCGAGGAACTCAGTCATGCGGCGACGTGCTGCTCCAACTCACCGAACAACGCAGCGTTGCGGCGGAAGGCATCGGAGGCGTGGATGACGATGCGGTCGGCGGCCTCCGGATGCTGGCTGCCCAGCAGGTCGAGCTGGGCCCGGTAGCGGTCCTTGTAGGGCTTGACCTTGGTGATGTTGGGGAAGCGGTAGAACTCCAGCCCGGCCAGACCGTAATGGCGCCCGAAGAGTACGCCCAGAATCTGGCCTCCGGACAGGTCCCCCAGATAGCGCACGTAGTGGTTGGCGACCAGCCACTCCGGATCGGCCTCGAGCACCCGGCCGACGTACGCGCGGGTGGCGTCCATCACAGGGAGCTCGTCGCGGGCGATCATGCCCTGCCAGCCCGGCCCGATCAGGCGCAGCAGGTCGGCGGCCAGCGCCTCGCTGCGGTCCAGCGAATGGTCGTGCACGAAGGTCAGCAGCGGATCGGCCGCCAGGCTGCCCTGGACCTTCTCCATCGCCTCGTAGAGGACGTGCTGCTGCACCATCAGGGCGAGCACCGCATCCACGCTGGAGCGGCCCTCGACCAGCTTGGCCATGAAGGGGCTCTGCTCGGCGCCCTCGTGGGCCTCGGAGGTGGCGCTGCGAAGACGGGCGGACAGCCCCAGATCGGCCTGGCGGGCGGTCGGTTCGGGCGTACGAACGGTCATCGGGACTCCTGGCGCTGAAAGTTAGGGTCAGCTTACTCGCGCACTCGCCCCGGAACGAAATTGCGTGAGCCCGGTCAAGCGTTATTCCGCGGCGCCGTAGAGCCGGTCGCCGGCATCGCCCAGCCCGGGCACGATGTAGCCGTGCTCGTCGAGGCGTTCGTCGACGGCGGCCACCACCAGGCGCAACGGGACCGACAGGTGCGCGGTGAGTTCGCGCATCTTCTCGACCCCCTCCGGAGCGGCCAGCAGGCAGATTGCGGTGATGTCGTCCGCGCCCCGGTCGACCAGGAAGTTGACCGTGCCGCCCAGCGAACCACCCGTGGCCAGCATCGGATCCAGCACGTAACACTGCCGCCCCGACAGATCGTGGGGGAGTCGTTCGGCGTACGTCACCGGCTGCAGGGTCTCCTCGTTGCGCACCATCCCGACGAAGCCGACATCGGCGCTCGGCATCAGCCGGGTCATGCCCTCCAGCATCCCCAGACCGGCGCGCAAGATCGGCACCACCAGTGGCTGGGGCGCGGTCAGTCGCGAGCCGACGGTCGGGCTGACCGGGGTGGTGACGGTGTGTTGCTCGGTGCGGACCTCGCGGGTCGCCTCGTACGCCAGCAGTGTCACGAGCTCCTCGGTGAGCCGCCGAAAAGTGGGCTGGTCGGTGTCCCGGCTGCGGAGCAGCGTCAGCTTGTGGTCCACCAGCGGATGATCAATGATGCGCAGTTCCACGGGGGCAGCCTAAGGCGTGGGGCCGACCTACGCACCCGTGGGCGCGAGGGCCGCGGTGAGGACCGGGGTCAGGGCGGCGTCCACGGGGTCGCCGACCGGGGTACCATCTGACACGATGTGTGCGAGTCGGATCGGTGAAGGAGACGCCATGGATGGCTATGAGGACGACGATTCCTTCGAACTGGTCGACCGTGGCGACGACCGGCCCGGTGTTGACGAGGTCGATGACGACGACGATCTGCTCGACGACGATGACCTCGACGACGACGACGACGATGACGATGATGACGACGAGGACGACGAGGACGACGAGGACGACTACGACCTCGACGATGCCACCGAGGACGACGTCGACGTTGCGGTGTCGGTCCATCGCGAAGAGGGGCGCGTGGTCGCCCAGGCCATGGACCTGGAAGCCGCGAACGACCTGGACGTCCTGATCTCCCAGCTGAGTCGGCTGCCCGGTGATGCCGGCGCGGTTGGTTTCGTGGCGCTGGACGACTGGATCTTCGTGGCCGTACGCGTGCGGGGCCGCAGCGTGCAGGTGCTGCTGTCCGACGGCGCCGCCGCCGAGGACTGGCCGCTGGCCCGCGACGTCGCTGACTACCTCGACGAGGACGACCTGCCCGATGACGACGACGATCCGACGCCGTTCGGCGACCTGGGGATGTTCTCCGACCTGGGCATGAGCGAGCTCGACGTCGAATCGCTGTGCACCGACGACGACATGTCCCCGATCGACCAGATCCTCACCGTCGCCAAGCGACTCGGTGCGGCGACCGAGGTCGAGCGGATCGTCGACAGCTTCGGGGACTGACATGGCCAGCCGGTGGCAACCGGCGATGAGCCAGGCATTGGCTGAGGCCCGGGCCGCTGTCACGGCCGGGGAGATCCCGGTCGGGGCCGTGGTCCTCGATCCCGCTGGTCAGATTGTTGCGGGAGCCGGCAACCGGCGGGAACGGGACGCCGACCCCACCGCTCACGCCGAGGTCGTGGCGATGCGCCAGGCCGCCGCCGCGCTGGGGGAGTGGCGCCTCACCGATCACACCTTGGTGGTCACCCTGGAACCCTGCACGATGTGTGCCGGCGCAATCGTCCAGGCCCGGATCGGGCGGGTGGTGTTCGGCGCCTGGGACGAGAAGGCGGGTGCCGTCGCCTCGCTGTGGGACGTGGTACGCGATCCCCGCCTCAACCATCGCCCGGAGGTGACCTCCGGAGTCGAGGAGGCGGCCTGCCGACAGCTGCTGCAGGACTTCTTCGGGGACCGGCGTACGCCGAGCTGAGCCCGACCGGCATCAACGCGGATTGGCTTCTGTGGCGTCAGCCGCGCTAACCTTCTCGGCGGTGACGTGACTGAGCGGCCGAAAGTGCTCGCCTCGAAAGCGAGTGTAGGGAAACCTACCGTGGGTTCAAATCCCACCGTCACCGCCAGAACCAAGGCCCCGATCCCCTGGAAGCATGGGGGAGTCGGGGCCTTCGTCATTCCTTTCGTGGCCTGAAGTCGTGATGGGGGTCGCTGCCACCAGGACCCGATAGGCTTCCACGAATTGGCTCAAAACCGAGCCGGGGAGTCCACTCCGAGAGGGGCGCGCACCCCAGCGCGAGACAGATGATGAAAGCATTGCACCGACCAGCAACGGTGCTCGCCGCCGCAATCCTTGGCCTCACCCTTGCTGGATGCTCCTCCGGCCCGGCCGAGACCCCGACCGACGAGTCTGGGGGCGATTCCGCTGGCAACGTCTATGAGTTTCAGACGAATGGCATCGAGCCTTCGGCCGACGTGACGATCCGACTTCCTGACGATCTTCGCGAGGTCATGGGCGCCGACGCCGACAACCTTGTCATCGACGAGATCGTTGTGACCGGCAGGGCGCTCGGTGACGCGCAGGTCTGCGCGGCTGACGTGGCGATCACGTAGTTCGACGGCCAACCCGACCGCCTCCTGTCGGCAGGATCAGACGCCGGTCAACGGGCGCGGGCTGAAGAGGCGCTTCTGGAACGCACCGAGGCATCCTCGATTGATGAGGTGATCGCCGAGGTTGACGAGATCATCGCCAACGGCAAGGAGCGCGGTCTGACGGCCCTGCAGATCGGACAGAACATCCAGATGTTCGCCGGGCGTTCCACACCGATGGCGCGACCGGTCAAGAAGTGGTGGATGCCCACCTCAGCGGAGGCAGTGAAGGCGAGACCACCGACGCGGAGATCATCACCACCGCACTGGGACTCACCTCCAGCAAGGCGCCCAACCCGATCTCAGACTTCGACGAGTCTGCGCCCGAGCCGGGCACCTACATTGCTGATGACCTCTCGACCCTCACCGTCGTGGGCGATTGCGCTGCCTCCGGGACCGATCCCGACAACGCAATCGAGATCGAGCTCCCCTCGGTTGAGGCCGATGGGGAGACTGACAACACCGCGACGGTACAGCTGTCGGTGATGACTGACGCCACCATCGGTGTCGCGGGCGAGGTCGAGGACTACATGCGTGATGCCAATGGGAATTGGATCGCCAACTGACCCAATCCGGCGACGAGCCCAAGGCCGCCTGTGCGGCGCAGTGCGGCCGCCGGCGTACGCCGGGTGGCTGAGGTCGGGCGGGTACGCCGTCAGCGGCGGCCGCGCTGCGGGCCGGCGACGGTGGTGCCGAGCGTCGCGTACGGGTCGAGGGTGATGCCCTCGCGGGTGTCGGGGTCGTAGTGGTGGACCTCGCGGCCATCGACCCAGACCCGCAGCGCGCGGCTGGCGACCTCCAGCGGGTCGCCGCTCCACAGCACGACATCGGCGTCCTTGCCCTCGGCCAGGCTGCCGACCCGGTCGCCGATGCCCATGATCTCGGCCGGGCCGTGGGTGATGGCGCGGAACGCCGCGTCCCGGTCCAGGCCCTCCTTGACGGCCAGGATCGCCTGCACGACGAGCAACTCGATCGGCACCACCGGGGCGTCGGTGGTGAGGGCGAGCCGTACGCCGGCGCGTGCCAGGCGGCCCGGGTTGGTGAGGGAGCGGTGCTGGAGTTCCTGCTTGGCGCGATCGGTGAACAGCGGCCCGATCACCACCGGCAGCTCGCGTTCGGCCAGCAGGTCGGCGATCAGGTGGGCCTCGGTGCCGTGGTCGATGATCAACCGGTAGCCGAACTCATCGGCGATCCGGATCGCAGTGGCGATGTCGTCGACCCGGTGGCAGTGCTGACTCCACGGAATCTCACCCGACAGCACCAGACCCAACGCCTCATGGGTGAGATCGGTGGCGTACGGCTTGCCCTCAGCCTCGGCATGCTCCTTGGCGGCCAGGTGGTCCCGGGTGGCGGTGAACGCCTCCCGCAACACCGCGGCCACGCCTTGCCGGGTCTTCGGCAGCCGGTTGTTGTCCGAGCCGTGGATCCGCTTCGGGTTTTCGCCCAGGGCCGACTTGATCGAGGCCGGTGCCCGGATCACCATCTCGTCGACGAT
This sequence comes from Parenemella sanctibonifatiensis, assembly GCF_002250565.1. Classification (GTDB taxonomy): domain Bacteria; phylum Actinomycetota; class Actinomycetes; order Propionibacteriales; family Propionibacteriaceae; genus Parenemella; species Parenemella sanctibonifatiensis. The sequence goes on along the minus strand of NZ_NMVJ01000001.1, from coordinate 924,993 downwards.
CCGACCCCAGGTCTTCAGGGCGACCGTCTGGCCGCCGATCGGGTTGGCCGATCCCGGCTTCACCACGATGGTGGTGACCCCACCCGACAACGCATCGCGGAAGCCCTCATCGGTGGGATGGATCGCGTCGAGGGCGCGAAACCGGGCGCCGTTGACCTCGGAGGATTCGTTGGTGTCGTCGCCGGCCCAACCGTGGGACTCCTCGGCGATGCCGACGTGACCGTGGGCCTCGACCAGGCCCGGGGTGAGCCAGGCGCCGTCGGCGTCGACGATCTGCGCATCGTCCGGGATGGTGACATCCGGGCCGAGCGCGGTGATGGTGGTCCCCTCCATCACCAGCGAGCCGTCGAACGGGTCTCCGGTGACGGGCACGACATGGGCATTGACGATGGCGAGGGAGGTCATGGCCAGCACTGTAGCCAGCGGGCCCGTGTCCCTGCCGGCGTCGCAGCCATCCTGCGTACGACCCCGGGACGCATGACTCCCGCGCCCTGGTCGGACGCGGGAGTCGGAGCCGTCAGTCTCAGCCGATCAGGGCTGGGGGATCAGGGCTGCGTGGCGCAGTAGGTGATGCCCGGCGCGGGCAGTTCGTACACCAGCGGCACCGTATCGGCGCTGCAGGCGCTCTCGTCGGCGCTGTCGACCCGCTGCTCGATCTTGATCTCGGCATTCACCGCGTTGCAGTCCACCTTGACCAGGACACTGCCACTGCTGGCGAGGCACTCGCCCGACTCGAAGATCGGGGTGAGGCAGGCGGTGAAGCGACGATCGCCGCTGCCTTCCTCCTCCTCGTAGTACTCGGAGTAGTTCTCGCCGCAGCTGGCCGGGCCGCTCTCGGCCTGGACCACGTGATAGACGATCTCCTCGCTGGGGTCGTCGCAGCTGGCATCCTCGTGCTCGAAGTCACCCTCGTCGTTCTGCACCACGATGATGCAGTCGCCGACCTCGGGGTTGCCGCCGCCGAGCAGGCTCGGCAGGAAGAAAATCGCGCCGACCACGACCAGCGCCGCCACGGCAACACCGGCGATGATCGCGACAATGTTCGGCTTGGAACCGGCCGACTGGCCAAAGGCAGGCTGGCCGGGCTGCTGCCCGAAGCCCTGCTGGCCGCCGAAGCCCTGCTGCTGGCCGCCCTGGGGCTGGCCCTGGCCCTGCCCGTACTGGCCCTGGCCGTACTGGCCCCCCTGGGGCTGTCCCTGCCCGTACTGGCCCTGTCCGCCCTGGGGCTGGCCCTGACCGTACTGGCCGCTCTGAGGCTGGCCCTGGCCGAAGCTCTGGCCGCCCTGCGACTGACCGCCCTGCTGCTGGCCGCCCTGGCCCCATTCCGGGCCGGGCTGGTTGGCCGACTGCGGGCTCTGGCCGAAGCCGCCCTGCTGCTGGCCGCCCTGACCCCAGCCCTCGCCGGGCTGCTGGCCGAAGTTGTTGTTGGCCCCGTTGTTGGGCTGCTGGCCCCAGCCGCCGTCGCCGTTGCCGCCTGATTGACCATAAGGAGGATTACTCACGAGGGCAGCCTAACCGTCAGTGGGCGCGTGGCGCACGCTTCTTGGTAACGGTTTCGGTTCAGAAAAGCTCGGCCTGATCCGCTTCCGGCGCGGCAACGGCGGGCGGCGCGGGCCGGGCGTCGGGATATCCGGGCCCCGGATCGGGGTCGCGGCCCTGCTGGTACGCCGTCGCCGCGGCTCGGGCGCGGACGTCGGCGGCCTCGTTCAGGTCATGCCCGGCATGCCCCTTGACCCAGCTGAACGACACGTCGCGGCCGGCCAGGGCGCGGTCGAGCTGCTCCAGGATGTCGCGGTTGAGCACCGCCTTGCCGTCCTTCTTGCGCCAGCCCTTGCGCTTCCAGCCCGGCATCCACTTGGTCAACGCGTTGATCGTGTACTGCGAGTCGCACAGCACCTGCAGCGGCCGATCCACGTGGGCGGTCTGCCACAACAGATCCAGCACCGCCTGCAACTCCCCGCGGTTGTTCGTCGCATGCTTCCAGCCGCCGCTGGCCCAGCAGTCGTCGTCGATGTACCAGGCCCAACCGGCCGGTCCGGGATTGCCCAGTGCTGAGCCATCAGCAGCGGCAACGATCGGTCCGACCGGCTCCGGGGCGACCCGCCGACTCGGCCGATGCTCCACGACGGCTTCGGCTGCCGGGGCTGGGGGCGTACCGGATCCGGCGCCGGGCCGCACCATGGTCTGGTGGCGTACGCCCTCCTCCAGGTAGATGTCGCCGACCGGGGCGTATCCGAAGGGGCGATAGAAGTCGATCACCGGTTCCTGGGCGTGCAGCTCGCTGGGGCGATCGCCGATGACGTCCAGGGCCAGGCTCATCAGCTTGGTGGCATGGCCGCGGCCACGTTCGGCGGCGGCGGTGCAGACCCGACCCACCCGTACGCCATCAGGCCCGTCCATCATCCGCAGCGTCGAGACCACCTCACCGTCCCGGCTCAGCCACAGGTGAGTGGTGGTCGCGTCGAGGTCGTGGCCGTCGATCTCGTCGCAGATGATGCCCTGCTCGAGGATGAAGACCCGCGCCCGCAGCTGCAGCAGGTCGTGCAACTGCTGCGCGCTGAGCCGAGGGCCGCGCAGGATGTGATGCCGAATCGTGTCTGCCATGAGGTCCTCAGCAAACCACAAACACCGCCCCCGGCGTGCCGGTGAGCGGTGTCGTGTCGACGGAGCTGGGCTCCGAGTGCCTCAGGCGTCCTGCGGGTCGAGCAGGCCGCGCTGGTAGGCCTTGACGAGGCGACGCGGTACGCGCACCTGACGGCCCTGGACGTTGATCGGCACCAGGTCAGCCGCGGTGGCCTTCCACTGCGAGCGGCGGTGCCGGGTGTTGCTGCGCGACATCTTGCGCTTGGGAACAGCCATGGCTAACCAATCTGGTCGGACGAACGCTGGTGACGCTCGTGAGTTCTGAAGTGCTTCCCGGGCTTTCGGCGGGGCGACGCGCCGGGCACAGGGATCCATGATACTCGCCGTACGCCGGCTGTCCAGTTGAGCTGGGGCCGACGCCCCATCACGGGGCCGACGGCAGGCAGATCGACTCGCCCTGAATCTCCACCGAATCGGGTGCCTCGGGCGCGAAACCCTCGAAAGTGGACCCGACCAAGACGTCGACGCTGCGGTCGCTGCGTCCGTCGGCACGGATGGCGGCCTCGGGCAGGTGGGCCGCGATCAGCTGGACCTCAGGGTTCTCCTCGGCGGCGCCGACGATGATGGTGCTGGTGATGACCTCATCGGTGTTGCCGGTCGTGGTGACCCGGAAGCCGCGGCTGGTGAGTTCGTCGCCGACCCGGCGCGCCAGGCCCTGCTGGTCGGAACCGTTCAGCACCCGCAGCGTGACCTGTTCGGTGGTGAGGCGACCTTCGGGGACCGGCTGGTTGATGCAGGTGGGCGGGGGTGGCGGCGGAATCGGTGCGCTGGCACGCTCCCAACCCCAGTTGAAGCCGAGGTAGAGGAGCACCAACAGCACTACGAGGGTGAGCGGCGTACGCAGCGCTTGGAAGACGCGGCCTGCAGTCACTTCACTTCCCTCCGACTGGGGTCCTGCATTCGACTGGTGTTCTGGAGCCGAACCGCGGTCCGCGGGGACACCCGCGGTCGCGACACAGCCAACGGCGACAGGTTAGCGACTTCCGCGGCGGTCGTGAGGTCAACCCGCCCTGTGCCGGCGAACACGTTTGGTTCAGTCGAGCTCGAGCACCCGGGCGTGCAAGGTCTGGCGCTGCTGCAGGGCTGCCCGGAGCGCCCGGTGCAGACCGTCCTCCAGATAGAGGTCACCGTGCCAGGAGACGACGTGGGCAAACAGGTCGCCGTAGAAGGTCGAGTCCTCCTCCAGCAGCGCTTCCAGATCGAGCGTCCGCTTGGTGGTCACCAACTGGTCCAGCCGCACCTGGTGGGGGGCGATGGCCGCCCACTGCTTCTGGGCGTAGCCATGCGGAGGATACGGTTTCCCATCGCCAACTCGCTTGAAGATCACGCGCCGCAGTCTAGGCCGGGCGACGGGGGGAACCCCCAATCCTGCGGCTAACGATTCGGCAACGTGACCGGTTGCCGCAATTTCGGCTCACCCTGCAGACCGGTCCGGGCCCCACCGTTGTGCCCGGACCCCGTTACTGGAAAGCTGCTGGCCATGACCGCGACAGATGATCAGGTGGCGACGATCCAGCAGGGCTACACCTTCGAGGGCGAAGCGCTCGAGATCGGCGCGCTGCTGGTGGAGGACGAGCCCCGGCCCGAGGCAGGCGTACGCATCCCGCTCGCGATGCTGAATCGGCACGGCCTGATCTGCGGTGCCACCGGCACCGGCAAGACCAAGACGCTGCAGGGCCTGGCCGAAGGGTTGTCCGCGGCCGGTGTGCCGGTCTTCGCGGCTGACATCAAGGGTGACCTGTCGGGTCTGGCGAGCCCGGGTGAGTCCTCGCCGAAGCTTCTGGAACGCACCGAGTCGATCGGTCAGGACTGGCAGCCGACCGGCTATCCGACCGAGTTCTACGCCCTCGGTGGTGAGGGCCACGGCGTACCGCTACGGGTCACCATGTCGGCCTTCGGGCCGGTGCTGCTGTCCAAGGTGCTGGGTCTCAACGACACCCAGGAATCGACGCTGGGGTTGGTCTTCCACTTCGCCGACCAAGCCGGGCTGCCGTTGCTGGACCTGGCGGATCTGCGCGCGCTGCTGAACTATCTGACCAGCGACGAGGGCAAGGCCGACCTCAAGGGCATCGGCGGAGTGTCCGCGGCGACGGTCGGGGTCATTCTGCGCAACCTCATCACGCTGTCCAACCAGGGCGCCGACGCCTTCTTCGGTGAGCCGGAGTTCGACACCGCCGAGCTGTTGCGGGTGGCCGAGGACGGCCGCGGCATCATCTCATTGCTGGAGCTGCCCAATCTGGCCAACCGGCCCCAGATTTTCTCCACCTTCCTGATGTGGTTGCTGGCCGATCTGTACGCCGACCTGCCCGAGGTCGGCGATGTCGACAAGCCCAAGCTCGTCTTCTTCTTCGACGAGGCGCACCTGCTCTTCAAGGACGCCTCCAAGGCGTTCATGGACCAGATCACCCAGACGGTGCGGCTGATCCGTTCCAAGGGTGTCGGTGTCTTCTTCGTCACTCAGTCGCCCACCGACGTGCCCGAGGAGGTGCTGGCCCAGCTCGGGTCGCGGGTGCAGCATCAGCTGCGGGCCCACACCCCCAAGGACGCCAAGGCGCTCAAGCAGACCGTGGCGACCTATCCCACTTCCAGCTATGAGCTGACCGAGCTGCTGCCCTCGCTGGGCACCGGTGAGGCGATCGTCACCGTGATGGATCCCGACGGGGCGCCCACCCCAGTGGCCTGGACCCGGGTCCGGGCACCGCAATCGCTGATGTCGCCGACCCCGGACGAGCAGCTGCAGCAGTTGGTGCAGGCCTCGCCGTTGCAGGCCAAGTATGGCCAGGTGGTCGATCGTGATTCGGCCTACGAGATGCTGTCGCGCAAACTGAAAGCAGGTGCCGAGGCCGCCCAACAGGAGCAGCAGACCCAACCCCAGGCCCAGCAACCGCAACAGCCCTTCCCGCAGCAGCCGGCGCCACGGCAGGAGGCGCCGCGCCGAGAGCCGAAGCCGAAGAAGGACGAGCCCAGCATGTTCGAGCAGCTGAGCAAGAACACCTTCGTGCGCCAGATGGGGCGTACGGTCATGCGTGAAGTGACCCGTGGCCTGTTCGGCACCGGGCGGCGCCGCCGCTGACCCGGACCTGATCCCCGCCAGCCCAATCCTGGGCCAGCACTGTCGCCGAGGAGCGTCATGGAAGAAACGACCCCCGACCTGACCTGGACCGATGCCGCCACGTTGCGGATCGAGGGGCAGGCCTGGCCCGATGAATCGCAACCGTGGACCCGGCTGCCGGACCGTGCGGAGGGCTCCGTGCCCGATCGGGTGTGGGACCTGTCTCGCGCTTCGGCCGGCCTCCGGGTCCGCTTCGTCGGTGCCATCACGGTGGCCGCGGTGCGGTGGCGGCTGACCGCCGGTGGGCCGTTGTCCCACATGCCCGACAGCGGTTCCAGCGGCTTCGACCTGTACGCCCGTGAGCTCGGCGCCCCGGCCACCGCGTGGCGTCATGTTCGGGCGGCGTGGCCGGCCCGCAACCACGACCAGCCCCAGGAGCAGGTGATCCTGGAGGGGATGGATGGCACCGAGCGCGAGTACTGCCTCTATCTGCCGCTCTACCGCGGCGCCACCGACATCCAGATCGGCACCGACGGCACCATCAGCGCGGCAGCTGCCGACACCTCCCCGGTGGTCGCCTTCTACGGCACGTCGATCGTGCACGGCGGCTGCGCCAACCGGCCGGGCATGGCGTACCCGGCCCAGATCGCCCGCAAGTTGGGCATCAACCACATCAACCTGGGTTTCTCCGGCAACGGCAAGTGCCAGCCGCCGGTGGTGGACCTGCTGACCGAACTGACCCCGGACGTGTGGGTGGTGGATCCGCTGCCGAACCTGTCCGGTGATGAGCTCGAACCGGCCGTCCACGACGCGTTGGTCGCGATCGGCAAGGCGCATCCAGACATCCCGATCCTGGCTGTCCCGAGCCCGGACTACGCCAACTCCTGGATCTCGGCCTCCCGGGCGGAGCGGGTCAAGAGCTCCAACGAGAGCTTGGTCCGGGCGGTGACGCGGGCGCAGCAAGCCGGCGTACAGGTGACTCTGCCCGGCGGCGATTTCAGCCAGCGGCTGTTCGGCACCGACGGGGAGGGAACTGTCGACGGCACTCACCCGACTGACCTCGGCTTCCTGCGGATGGCAGAAACCATCGGCGCTGAGGTCGAAAAGCTGCTCGGTCGCTGACGCTTCGCGCAGAAAACCGCGCCCCAGCAGCGGTAGGTCACCTCTTGGGCGATCACCGAGCCGACCATGGACCCGGCTGGATGGCACAGGCTGGTGTTCCACTTCAGGTCCTTGTCCCAGGCCTCCCAAGTGGTGGTGGCACCCTGCGCCAGCTGGCGTGCGGGACCGACCGCGGCCGCGTCGGTGATGAACTCCAGCGCCCGCACTCCTTGGCTGTAGCTGAAGAGCGTCTCGAAGAAGAACATGCCCGCGAAGATGTTTCCCCGTACGCCACCGTCGGCGACCGCGCGCACCAAGCCGGGGCGCAGACGCTCGCTGGCCAACCCCATCCGCAGCGCAAAGACGCTGGAATGGAAGGAGTGGTGGTCAATCGGGGAGCCGGTCCGGTCCAGGCCGTCGCGGTAACGGCCGGCCTCAGGGTCGAACAGGAGCCGCTGGAAGTCCTCGCGTAGTGCGTCGGCGCGCCGGTCGTGGCGATCGGCGGTGCTCCGGTCGCCGAGTGCTCGGGCCATCGCCGCGGCGGCCCGTAGGGCGGTGTGATGGACCGCGTTCGGAACCGCGTTGACCCAGCCGATCTGGTGGTCGTCACGCATGTTCCTGGACGCCGTAGCGCAGGCCTCGATGGCGTCGCCGGAAAGATGGTCGGTGAGGTCCGCGAACTCGGACTCCAGCAGCTCGGGGAGCCGGGGCGCAGCACCGATGGCGACCACATCAGGTAGGTCGCCGCTGGCGAGCCGCTAGGCTCCGGCCATGGCTTCTGTGGGTTGCATTGTGATGATGTTCAAGCGCGAGATCGGCGAGCAGGGCATGTGGCCCACGCTGGAGCGCCTCAAGGAGATCGGCTACGACTCGGTCGAGATCTCCCAGGTCCCGATGGACGAGGCGAACACGGCCGACCTCGAACGCGGCATCTCCGAGCTCGGGATGGAGGTCGGCGCGTTGTCGACCGCCCTGACCAAGGCCAACGAGAACAGCCCCGACGCGCTGGACGCCGACTTCGACAAGATCGTCGCGGACTGCCAGCGGCTCAACACCCGCTTCGTCCGGATCGGCGGGATGCCGCGCCAGGCGATGACCTCCAAGCAGGCCTGCGAGGCGTGGGCCGCCGAGGCGCAGCCCTACGCCGAGCGGCTGGCCGAGCAGGGGATCACCTTGCTCTACCACAACCACCACGCCGACCTGGCCAAGCTGGACGGGGAACGGATCTTCGACCTGGTACGCCGGGTCGCCCCGGCCATGCAGTTCGAGGTGGACATTCACTGGGTGCAGCGCGGCGGGATGGCTCCGCTGGACATGCTCAGGGCCTACGACGGGGTGTGCAAGACCATCCACGCCAAGGACTATCGGATCGCCGCGCCGACGCTGGAGAACCTCGAGATGAGCGACGAGGAGCGCGGCATGAGCGCCCACCAGTACTTCCTCCACGAGATCGTGCAGTACGCCGAGGTCGGCGCCGGCAACATCAACTGGCCCGAGGTGCTGCCGGCGGCGGTCAAGGCAGGTGCCGAGTACATCTTCGTCGAGCAGGACCAGACCTACGGGCGCGATCCCTTCGACTCGGTACGCGAGTCCCGCGAGTACCTGCGTTCCATCGGTTGGTGAGCCGTCGGCGGGTGCCCGAATCGTTATCTGAAAACGCTTGCTGAGGCTGCGGGCGTCCTCCAAGATCAGGGCATGGCCCACCGCCGGGCCCGTCGCCAATGGAGGTTCGCGCATGACCACGATTTCTCGTCGCCATCTTCTCGCCGGGGCCGGTGCCGCTGCAGCCGCCGCAGCGCTGGCCGGGTGCGCCAGTGATGACACCGGCGGTTCCGGTGCCGAAGGGGAGGGCGGCGCGACGAGCACCCGGGCGCAGGCGCCCAACTACGTGCCCTTCGCCGAGGTGACCCCGGACCTGCCCGGCGACAACGCGTTGGGCATCCAGCCGGCCTTCTTCAGCTACCCGGCCGACCCGCCTCGGATGCGCGAGCAGCCGCCCGCCGAGACCGACCCGATCGAATTCCTTTGCCAGGGTGCGCCGCCGCCCAACCCGTTCGGGGGCAGCGCTTGGTATGGCCTGCTGTCGGGTGCGACGGCCAACAAGTTCAACTTCAACTGGGGCTCGTGGACCGAGTACGAGCAGAAGTTCCAGGTCACCATCGCCTCGGGTGACCTGCCTGAGCTGATGATGTTGCCGAGCACGGCGCCGCGGAAGCCGCAGTTGCTTGAGAGTGCCTTCACCGACCTCACCCCCTTCCTGTCCGGCAGCGCCGTCGAGGACTACCCGGGCCTGGCCAGCATCCCGACCGAGACCTGGACCATTCCGACCCTGGGCAGCCGGATCTGGGGCGTGACCCAGCCCCGTCCCGCGGTGGGCCGGATCATCGTCGGCAGCCCCGTGACCGCGCGTACGGCCGGCTATGAGGGCGACTTCTCGGCCAGCAGCCTGGACGAGTGGGTGTCGATGTGCATCGAGTGCAGCGACCGCAGCAAGAACATCTTCGCCCTCGGCGCCGATCCGATCACCTCGATCCTCAACCTCACCGCGATGATGGCGGGCTCACCCAACGTCTGGGGCGAGGAGAACGGCGCCTTCGTGCACCAGTGCGAGCACGAGACCTTCCGGCCGGCACTGGAGGCAGTGAAGCGGCTGTGGGCCGAGGGTGCGCTGCACCCGAACTCCTTCTCCGAGCCCGGCAGCTACTCGACCTGGTGGAACGCCGGCGTCACGGTCTTCAAGCACCAGAGCTTCGAGTACATGCCGGGCGAGCTCCAGCGCGATGGCCTGGAGGCGGTGATTCCCGAGTTGCCCGGCCTCGACGGCGGTGCCTCGCAGATCTACCTCAAGCGCCCCGGCTACGGCGACTTCGTGGCGGTCTCGAAGCAGACCTCTGATGATCGGGTACGAGAGATCCTCCAGTTCATGGACTACTTCGCCGCCCCGTTCGGCGCCCAGGAATATCTGGACGTCCAGTACGGCGTGGAGGGCACCCACTACTCGATGGAGTCGGGCGCCCCGATCGCCAACAAGGACGCCACCCAGCAGGAGGCTCTCAATGCGCGGGCCTACCTCGGCCAGCAGGTCAACAGCCAGATCTACGTGCCCGAGGACCAGTCCGTCGCCGAGGAGCTGCACCAGTGGCAGCTCGACCATCAGGAGCAGGGCGTGAAGGCGGCGCACTGGGAGCTCTACTCCGAGTGGGTCTCCACCAACGAGAGCGCCGCAGGCAAGGACGTGTCGGACGTCTTCCGCCGCTGGATCCAGAATGAGGTCTCCGATCAGGATCTGGATCGCGGCATCGAGAAGTTCGTCAGCGACTTCGCCGACAAGGCGCGTGAGGAGTACGCGAAGGCCAAGGAGAACGGCGGCATCGCCTGAGCGGGTCGCCCATCGACTGAGTGGGACTGCGGGGCCAGGACGGTGATGTTCGGGCCCCGGCCGCTTGTCTGCCTGTCCGGTTGACCCTGGCGCGGCCTTCTGAATCGCGCACTGGCAAGACGGCTGACAGATGTGACCCGGATCACCGCCGAATCGGAATGTTTCATCGGAATTCGGCGTTGACAAAGTAAGACCCCGACGCAGGGGCGGAAGATGACGATCGAGCAGAATGTGAGGATCATCGTGGCTGACCAGAACAATGCTTCATACAGCGTTCCCGGACTCCCTGTGGCGGAGGCGCAGGCCCTTGCCAGCAAGCTGCAGAGCCGTCTGCATGCGCTCAATGACCTGCAACTGACCCTCAAGCACATTCACTGGAATGTGGTGGGCCCCAAGTTCATCTCCGTCCACGAGATGCTGGATCCGATGGTCGAGCAGGCCCGCGCCATGGCCGATGAGATCGCCGAGCGGATGGCCACCATGGGCGTGGAGCCCATCGGTACGCCCGGTGACCTGGTTGCCACGCGCACCTGGGAGGACTACCCGATCGGGCGTGCCCAGGCCGCCGAACACCTCGCGGCGCTCGACCTGGTCTTCGACGGTGTCATCAGCGACCACCGGGACGTGATGAATGAGGCAGGCAAGGTTGACGCGGTGGTCGAAGACATCCTCATCGGCCAGATCAAGGAGCTCGAGAAGTCGCAGTGGTTCGTGCGCTCGCACCTGATCGACAACGACGGCAACCTCGCCAGTGCCGGCGCGGACTCGGCGAAGCAGGCCGCCCAGCAGGGCTTGGAAGTCGACAAGGCCCTCGACTGACCGGCGACCCCCGCCACTGAGGCGGCACGCGCCTGACTGAGCGCAACGGCCCCGCACCTCCATCGGGTGCGGGGCTGCTGTCCGCTGCCGAGGGGCTTGATGGCATCACCGCAGGGGAAGAGCAACCCACAGGCTCATCGCATCGCCGTGGACGATCCGGGCGCCCGGGACCTGCTCGCGCAGGCGAGCCGCTCGGTTGCCGTCCAGTTCCACGGCCGTCAGGTTTCGGCGGTGGTGGAGGAAGTTCTGGCCGGGTTCGTGGGGTCCGCCAGGGGCCGCGCGACGCGACGAGACTCTCCGGGACGTGCGGGAAGGTTGCTGGGGCATGACTGCGCTCCGTGGCTGTGGTTCCGGAGCACCCCTTGCGGCGCGTGCGTACGCGGATGTCCCGCCGAGGTGCGTGGGCACGGCGGCGGCGCGCGGGTGGTCGACGGGTCGACGTGGACCCGGAAAGAGCGCGTCTCAGGCGGCGCGGTCGCGGCGGCCGCTGAAGCTGGCCGCGGAGTCAATTGACATGCCAGGGACGGTAGGTCAGGTCATCAGCCGGTCGCAACGTATTTTCGGCGCCCGAGTCCAGTCGGTGGCCCACACACAGAAGCGGCCCCGCACCCGTTCGGGTGCGGGGCCGCTGTCGGCGGAGGATACGAGATTCGAACTCGTGAGGGCGTGAACCCAACCCGCTTTCCAAGCGAGCGCCATAGGCCTCTAGGCGAATCCTCCGCCGCACAGGATAGCCGCAGCGAGCGCCGGAGGCCAATGCGGCGGCGTGGACGGGCGCCTGCGTACGCCGCTCAGGTCAGGATCTGCCCGATCCGGTCCAGCTCCTCGGCGGTGAAGTCGAGGTTGGCCACCGCGCCGACGTTGGCCTCCAACTGGGCCACGCTCGAGGCGCCGATCAGGACGCTGGTGACCGTCGCGGTCCCTCGGTCGCGCAGGATCCAGGCCAGCGCCAGCTGGGCCAGCGACTGGTCGCGGGCATCCGCGACCGTCTGCAGCGCTCGGACCTTGGCGAGGGTCTCCTCGGTGATCCGGTCCGGGTTGAGGGACTTGCCCGCCGCCGCCCGGGAATCCTCGGGGACTCCATCCAGATATCGGTCGGTGAGCAGGCCCTGAGCCAACGGCGAGAAGGCGATGACGCCCATCCCGAGGTCGCCGCAGGTGTCCAACAGGTTCGGATCGCCCTCCTCGACCCACCGGTTCAGCATCGAATAGGAGGGCTGATGGATCAGCAGCCGCAGCCCCACCGCTTCGGCGGCCGCGTACGCCTGTCGGGTCTGCTCCGGGCTGTAGCTGGAGATGCCGGCGTACAGGGTCTTGCCGCTGCGGACCAGCTGGTCCAGGGCGCCGATGGTCTCCTCGATCGGCGTCTCGGGGTCGGGGCGGTGGTGATAGAAGATGTCGACGTAATCCAGGCCCGTCCGGCGCAGCGACTGGTCGAGTGAGGACACCAGATATTTGCGGGAACCCCAGTCGCCATAGGGCCCGGGCCACATGTGATAGCCGGCCTTGGTCGAGATCACCAGCTCGTCGCGGTAGGGCCGGAAGTCCTCGGCGTACACGCGTCCGAAGTTGGTTTCGGCAGCGCCCGCGGGCGGGCCGTAGTTGTTGGCCAGGTCGAAGTGCGTGACCCCTAGGTCGAAGGCCCGCCGAAGAATGGCGCGCTGGCCGGCGAGTGGCTTGTCGTCGCCGAAGTTGTGCCACAGGCCCAGCGCGACCGCCGGCAGCTTCAGCCCGGACCGCCCCACCCGGCGGTAGGGCATCGAGTCGTAACGGTCATCGGCAGCCAGATACGGTTCCATGCCGCCAATCTTGCCGTACTCCGCACCCAGCCCGGTTGCACGGAGATTCGATCGCCGCTGCCGACCCGAGGGCCCGATTCAGACTGCCGCGGTGAGCCCTTGGAGCACGAAGCTCCAGCCCTGGCGGTAATCCTCGGCGGGGGCGTCGTCCGACCACGGGCCGCTGTGGCGCACCGTCAGCAGGGTGCCGGCCGACTCGGGGAGGACCCCAATTTCGACGGCCTCGTCCACGCTGGTCCCGTCGGCGTCGCTCCAGCGCCACGTCATCGACAGCCGGCCGGCCTGGCGGTCATCCGGGGGCACGACGCCGAGATATCGACCGTCGAGCACGATGCCCACCCCCGGTGCCGCGATCCGGTAGCTGCCTCCGGGGCGTACGTCGGCGTCGATCGTCACGTCGTCCCAGTGCACCCACCACCAGGTCCGCAGTCCCTCCTCGGTGGCCAGCGCGGCCCACACCCGCTGAGCGTCGGCGTCGAGGGGGTGTTCGAGCTCGAGTGGGGCGCGCGTGATCGTCCGCCAGGTCGCGGCGGCGGTGGACTCGATGACATCGTCGGCCGGGGCATCCGGGTCGGCGACGCCGAGGGCCCGGGCCAGCGCTTGGAGGGTCTGCTCCCAGCCGCCGCCGTAGCCCGCGGCGTGAGCTGGCTCCTCCAGCTCGTGGCGCAGGGTGAGCTCGGTGTGGCCGTCCTCGACCGGCCGGAACCGTGCTGAGATCTGGCTTGTGGGCTCGCCCTGCCACGACCAGGTGACGGCGACCTCGTCGTCGGCGCATCTCAGCACGCGTCCGGTCGCGCGATCGTTCGGGTCGTCCGAGAGGGTGGCCTCGAAGGTGTCACCGACCTTGGCCGGGTCTCCGGTCACGGTGCCGAACCAGCGCGCCAGCCGGGCGGTGTCCGTGCACGCGTCGCGCAGGTCGGCCGCCTCGGCCCGATAGACGCGGACGAGGCCGAGGACGGGGTGGTCACGCGATCCGGTCAGCGCCCGGATGATGCTCTGGTCCATGGTCGTTCTCCTCAACGGTGGGGTGGTGGCGGTCATGGTGATCAGCGGAGTCGGGAGGTTCGGGGGTGCCCGGGGCCTGGGCGGGACGCCGCCGACCTCGGGCGAGTTCGGTCTCGAGTGCGTCGAGGCGCTGGGGCCAGAAGCGGGCGTACCGCTCCGTCCACTCGTGGAGTTCGTCGAGCGCGCCGGCGCGGAGTCGATAGATCCGCCGAGAGCCGCGAGCCTCGACCTCGACCGCGCCCGCCTCGCGCAGCACCCGGAGCTGGTTGGACACGGCTGGCTGGCTGATGCCGAACTCACCCTGGACGAGGGCGCCCACCTCTCCGGCCGCCCGCGCTTCGTCCGCGAGCAGCTCGACTATGCGTCGGCGGACCGGCTCGGCGAGCAGGGTGAAAGCGTCCATGGACCCTTAGTATCATGCTGCCGTGATATCAGCAATAGTCGATATGTGATGGCTGGGGTCGCGGCGAGCAGTAAGCTATGCTGTCCCGAGTCCCTCGTGCGGCGGTATCTCGCCCAACTCCCCCAGGGCCGGAAGGCAGCAAGGGTAAGTGAGCTCTATCGGGTGCACGGGGGACCCTTCTGTGTCCGGGCCCGGTGAGCCGATCGCCTCAGCGGCCCTGCAGCCGGTCGATGGCCCGCCGATCCTTCTTGGTGGGTCGCCCAGCGCCCGCCTCTCGCCGTCCCGACGCCATCGACAGGTACGCCGGCCGCGGCGGCGAATGATCGAGATAACAACCCTGCGCGATGGCCGCGCCGACCCGCTTGTTGATGAGCTGGGTCACCTCGAACTCCCTCACCCAGCCCGGTTCCTTCACACTGATCCGATCGCCCGGCGTGACCCGCTGGGCAGGCTTGACCGGGTCATCATTGAGGCGTACGTGGCCGCCCTTGACCGCATTGGTCGCGATCGAGCGGGTCTTGAAGATCCGCACCGACCACAGCCACACGTCGATGCGGGTCATGTCTCCGGCTGACCGGCGGCCAGCAGGTCGGCCTGATCGGGATGGTCGGCGAACCATTGCGCGACGAAGGGACATTCGGGGACGACGCTGACCTGCTCGCCGGCCCGCTGCCGGGCACGGAGATCCTCGACGGCGTGGCTGACCAGCTTCGAGGCGATGCCCTGCCCGCGATGCTCGGGGTCGGTGACGGTGCTCGGGAGCACCAGGTGGTCCCCGGACCTCTCGTACGTCAGCCAACCCACCACGGTGTCACCTGACAGGGCGACCCAGCGGTTCTCCTCGGGACGGTCGATGAAGCGAAGCTGATCCATGGCGGGATGATAGTTCGCTGGCCGTGACGAGTGTCAGACCGCTCGCATAGGGTGGGGCCCGTGGACGAGGATGACGTGACCGGCGCGGCGGTGGAGTCGGCGGCGCCGCTGGCCCTGTATCGGCGTTATCGCCCTGACACTTTCGCCGAGGTGATCGGCCAGGACCATGTCACCGAACCGCTGCGGCGGGCCCTGAACAACAACCGGGTCAACCACGCGTACCTCTTCTCGGGCCCGCGTGGCTGTGGCAAGACCACCTCGGCGCGGATCCTGGCCCGCAGCCTCAACTGTGAGCAGGGGCCGACCCCGGATCCGTGCGGTCGTTGCGACTCCTGCCGAGATCTGGCCCGCGGCGGTCCTGGCAGCATCGACGTGATCGAGATTGACGCGGCCAGCCACGGCGGCGTTGATGACGCCCGTGATCTGCGCGAGAAGGCGTTCTATGCGCCGGTGAGTTCGCGTTACAAGGTCTACATCGTCGACGAGGCCCACATGGTGACCTCGGGCGGCTTCAACGCGCTGCTCAAGCTGGTCGAGGAGCCGCCGCCGCACGTGAAGTTCATCTTCGCCACCACCGAGCCGGAACGGGTCATCGGCACCATCCGCTCGCGTACGCACCACTATCCCTTCCGGCTGGTGCCGCCCAAGCTGCTGACCACCTATCTGGCCGAGATCTGCGATGCGGAGAATGTCGTCGTCGACCCGGCGGTGCTGCCGCTGGTGGTGCGCGCCGGCGGTGGTTCGGTGCGTGACTCGTTGTCGGTGCTGGACCAGTTGCTCGGCGCCGCCGGAAGTGATGGCGTGGAGTACGCCGAAGCCGCGGCCCTGCTCGGTCACACCCCCGAGGCGCTGCTGGATGCGGTCGTGGACGGTTTCGCTGCCGGCGACGCCAAGCAGGTCTTTTCGACGATCGACAAGGTGATGGAAGTCGGCCAGGATCCGCGGCGGTTTGCCGAAGACCTGCTGCACCGGCTCCGGGACCTGGTCATCGTCGCGGCCGTGCCGGATGCGATCAGCAATGAGCTGATCGGCGAGGTGAGCCCCGAACAGGGGGAACGGCTCGCGAATCAGGCCGCCGTGATGGGGGCCGGTGAACTGACCAGAGCCGCCGAGGTGATCGCCGAGGGCCTGACCAACATGCGCGGCACCACTGCGCCCCGGCTGCACCTGGAACTCATGTGTTCCCGGGTGCTGCTGCCCGGCGCCGACACCGACGACCGAGGCACCCACGCCCGGCTGGATCGGCTGGAACGCCGGATCGGGATGGCCGGCGGCGAGGCCGCGCCGAGTGCCGCCCCAGCTGTGGCCCCGGTGTCCCCGACGCCTGCGGCACCGACGGCAGCGGAGCCCTCGTGGCCCGAGCCGACACAGCAGCCCGAGCGATCCGAAAGCCAGCGCCAGGGCGAGCCGCAGCGTCAGCCTGAGGCCCGCCGCCAGCCTGAGCCGCAGCGCCAGCCTGAGCCGCAGCGCCAGCCTGAGCCGCAGCGCCAGCAGACCCCGGCGCCCGACGGTGCTGCCCACCCGACGACACAGGCCGCTGGGATCAGCGCCGGGCAGTTGCGGGAGCAGTGGCCACAGGTGTTGGAGTTGGTGCGTCAGCGCAAGCGATTCGCCTGGGTGCTGCTGCAGCAGCACCTGCATGTGATGGACGTCAACGACGGTGCGCTGATGTTGGGGGCGTCCTCGCCGGGCGCCCGGGAATCCTTCTCCAAGGGCGGCAGCATCGAGGCCTTGCGCAGCGCCATCCTCGACCTGCTCGGTGCCGACCTGCGGGTCGAGGTGGTCGTTGACGAGAGTGGTGGCGGCGCCAGTCGTCCGAGGGCTGAACCGCGGCAGAGCAACCCCGACCCGTGGGGTGGTGGCCAGGCCGCCGCCGCACCGGCCGCTCCGCAGCGCCAGCAAGCGACGCCAGCTCAAGCGGCGCCCACTCAGGACGCGCCCGAGCTGGCAGCACCTGCGCAGGACGCCCCCCGGCAGGACGGGCCGCCGCCAGAGGATGGTCCGCCCCCTTTTGATGGGCCTCCGCCGGAGGAATATCCGCCGGAGGAGGACGCCCCGTCGACTGACCGCTACCAGTCTGCGCCGGCTGCCGCCGCCCCGACACCGACCTCGCCGACACCCGCCGCACCACCACCTGCCGCCGCACCACCAAAGGCAGGGCCGGGTGGTCCGACCCCGCCTCGCCCCAGCGCCGCCCGCGCGGCGATGGAACGCGCTCGCGCCGAGATCCGCCCGGTCCGCAGTGGTTCCAGCCCTGCCGAACGGGAGCCCGAGGACGAGGATCTGCCCGACCGCAGCGACCCAACCCTGCAGGAGTCGGAGGATTCGGCAGAACTGCTCCGGCAGAGCCTGGGAGCCGAACTGATTGGCGAGGAGTAGTGCCTCACCACCAACGGGACACGCCGGAATTCATGACCGCGTGACGCTCAGAACCACGCGCTGGCAGCAATGTGAAGAAGCCTTCACGCAGCGCTCACGTTCACCTCACGTTCATCCGGAAATCTCCTCTCAACGCCGAAGAGGAGGTCCCCGGGTGGACATCACCATTGCGCTCTACTCGCACGACTCAGTTGGACTGGGTCACGCCCGCCGCAACCGGGCCCTGGCGTACGCGCTCGCCGAGCAGTTGCCGGCGCTGACCGGTCGGTCGGTACGCGGCCTGTTGATTGCCGGGCATCCCGAGGCGGGCCGCGACTCGCTGCCTGCCGGCTGGAACTGGCTGGTGTTGCCCGGCGTGACCACCGGGACTGACGGCTACTTCCCCCGCCACCTCGACGCGACGGCCGCCGATGAGGGCGGCGGTGGTGCCGACATGCCCCCGAACTGTCGCTGCCACCGTCTAGAGTGGCTGGCAGGGTTGGCCCACAGCCCGCGCGCGACGCCAGGAGGACCCGATGTTCGGTGAAGGTACCGACATGAACGCACTGCTCCAGCAGGCCCAGGCCATGCAGGAGCAGTTGATGAGTGCCCAGCAGGAGTTGGCCGAGACTGAGGTCACCGGCACCTCCGGTGGCGGGCTGATCGTGGCCACCGTCAGCGGCGCCGGTGAACTGCTCGGCCTCGAGATCAAGCCCGAAGCGTGCGACCCCGAGGACACCGAATCCCTCGCCGACCTGATCGTGGCAGCCGTTCGGGACGCCAACAACCAGGCCTCGGCGCTGGCGCAGTCCAAGATGGGCCCGCTGACCGGCGGGCTCGAGGGCATGGGTGGCATGCCGGGCGGCGTACCGGGGCTCTGACACTCCACCATCATCAGGTCCGGGCGCCGTCGCGGCGGCGGACCCGGACCACCGAGCTTTCACGGAAGGGCGCGCGTTGTACGAAGGGCCGATCCAGGACCTGATCACCGAGTTGGGCATGCTCCCCGGGGTCGGGCCGAAGAGCGCCCAGCGGATCGCCTTCCACGTGTTGTCAGCTGACCGCGAGGACATCGACCGGCTGACCGCAGCCCTCACCCGGGTCAAGGATCAGGTGCACTTCTGCCAGATCTGCTTCAACGTGGCAGAGGGGGAGCGGTGTCGGGTCTGCATGGACGCCCGCCGCGACCAGACTGCGATCTGCGTGGTCGAGGAACCCAAGGACGTCGTGGCGATCGAACGCACGCGGGAGTTCCGCGGCCTCTATCACGTGCTCGGTGGGGCGATCAGCCCGATCGACGGCATCGGCCCCGGCGACCTGCACATCCGCGAACTCGTCCAGCGGCTCGGTGACGGCACCGTCACGGAGGTGATCCTCGCCACCGACCCGAACCTCGATGGCGAGGCGACCGCCTCCTACCTCTCCCGGCTGCTGCTCCCGCTCGGCGTGGCGGTGTCCCGGCTGGCCAGCGGACTGCCGGTCGGCGGTGACCTGGAGTACGCCGACGAGGTCACCCTGGGTCGTGCTTTCGAGGGCCGCCGAGCACTGCGCGCCTGACCCCGTGGTGGGTCCGATCGGGCGCCTGCACACCGGTGCAATTCGGCTGCACGAATGACAACCAGCCCTCACCCTCGACTGAGAAATCGCCCGCAGGGCCGCCGATATTGGCAGTCGAAGCACCGAGTAAACCCATTCTCGGCAAGGCCGATTCGGGTGGACCAAAGGGCATTCTGAATCTGTTCAAAGTCGCAGTTCCGTGTGGTAGCTTTCCTGCCAATCGAGCCCCAAGGACGAAGGGACCTGTCATGGGATTGCGAATTGTGGTCACTGCTGATGCCGCTGCGATCGAGTACAAGGACGCTGTCGCGGCCGAACTCGAGAAGAGTGAGTATGTCGACAGCGTCACTGATCTAGGGCTCCACGCCGGCGAGGACGTCGACTACCCCCACCTCGCCGTCAAGGGCGCCCGCATGATCAAGGCCGGCGAAGCCGACCGCGGCGTGTTCTTGTGTGGCACTGGCATGGGCGTTGCCATCTCCGCCAACAAGGTGCCCGGCATCCGTGCCAGCACCGCCCACGACAGCTTCTCAGTGGAACGACTGGTGCTGTCCAACAACGCCCAGGTGCTCTGCCTGGGTCAGCGAGTGATCGGCGTCGAGCTGGCCAAGCGGCTGGCGCGGGAGTTCGTGAGCTACACCTTTGACCCGCAGTCGCATTCGGCTGCCAAGGTCGAGGCGATCGAGTCCTACGAGACTGGTGAGCCCGAACAGGCCTGATCTGCCTGTATGTCGCGGCCGACCGTCCGGTCGGCTGCACCCCCCAACCCTTTTCACCCCTCCTTGCACCTTCACACCCCACCGCGGTGGGGCCCACGAGAGGATCGACGACGATCATGGACTTCTTTTCGTCCGTCCCACTGCTTGTGTTCGGGATCCTGGCCGCCGCCGCAGGTGGCTGGTTCGGTGCCGCGATCGGCGGCAACTTCTCCTTCGGCATCGCCGGTGTCGCCGTCATGGTGTCGTGGGGAATCCTCGCCGCGACTGGTGACACCGTCGGCTTCGACTACATCGCCTTCGGGCCGTTCACGGGCCCGCACGTCGGCTTCGCCGGCGGTGTCGCGGCGGCGGCGTACGCGTACAAACGCGGTTACATCGACAGCGGACGAGACGTCGTGCTGCCGCTGGCCAGCCTCGGCAAGCCCGACGTGCTGCTGGTCGGCGCCGGCTTCGGTGCCGGCGGCTTCCTGGTCCAGCAGGGCATCGCTCAGATCCCGTGGTTCGGGTCCAACACCGACGCGGTAGCGCTGACCGTGGTCCTCTCCGCGCTGGTGGCCCGTCTCCTGGTCGGCGGCGGCATGGTCCACAGCGAGCGCAAGGAGAACGGCTGGGCGCCCTCGGAGAAGTGGCGCTGGCTGGAATGGCAGGAGAAGCCCGGCCAGTACCTCAGCATCGCCTTCTTCGTCGGCATCCTCGCCGCGGCTGTCTCGATCGTGCTGGGTCACGCCTTCGAGGGTGCCGCGGCGAACGCCCACACCTTCACCTTCGGCATCTCGGCGATCTGCATCATCTTCCTGTCGCTGGGCGCGAACATGCCGGTCACCCACCACATGACCATCATCGGTGGCCTGGCGGCGGCGAAGTTCATGCCGATCCTCGCAGGTGAGGGCTTCAGCTGGACCGGCGAGTGGGGCAGCGGTGAGTGGACCGCCGCCCTGATCGCGGTGTTGATCGGTGCGGTCTTCGCGATGATCTCGGCCACGATCGCCGAGCTCGGCGCCCGCTGGGTCCACAACCGTGGCGACACCCACATCGACCCGCCTGCCTTCGCGATCTGGCCCTCGACCACACTGGTGCTCGGAATCGTCGCATTCCTCTGATCCCGTTCACCGCTTGACCAGGAGTGCTCATGGCAACCACCGGCCCCCTGCGCCACGCAGCTGAGTTCTACGACGCCTACGTCTTCGACCTCGACGGCACGATCTATCTGGGCGACCACCTCCTCCCGGGGGCGGCCCGGATGATCGCCGAGCTGCGGCGCCGGGGGATCCCGGTGCGGTTCCTGTCGAACAACCCCACCAAGGACCCCCAGATGTACAGCGACAAGCTGACCAAGCTGGGGGTGGAGACGTCGGTCGCCGACATCGCCAACACGGTGGTCACCACGACTCGGTGGCTGCAGGCCAACCACCCCGACGCGGTCCTGTTCCCGATCGCTGAGGAGCCGCTGCAGCGTGCGCTGCGCGAGGCCGGCTTCACGCTCAGCGAGGACCCGGAGGAGATCGACATCGTCATCGCCTCCTACGACCGCACGTTCGACTACCGCAAGCTCCAGATCGCCTTCGATGCGATCTGGTTTCACAAGCGTGCCTTTCTCATCACCACCAACCCCGATCGGTTCTGCCCCTTCCCGGGCGGTCGCGGTGAGCCCGATGCCGCCGCGATCGTGGGTGCCATTCAGGGCTGCACCGGCACCGAGCTGGTCAAGAACCTGGGCAAGCCGGATCCGATCATGCTCCACGAGGCACTGGCCAATGTCGACGTCGAGGTGGGCCGTTCCATGATGGTTGGCGACCGCCTCCAGACCGACATCCAGATGGCACTCGACGGCGGCATGGCGTCTGCCTGCGTCCTCACCGGTGAGGCCACCGAGGCCGACGTGCTGGACCGCAGTGCCGACCAGCAGCCCACCCTGCTGCTCGACCGCATCGACCGACTCATCCCGCAGGCTGCCTGGGACGAGCTCGGGTGGAGCGACACCGACGACTGATCCAGTCTGACGGCGTACGCCGTCAGCCTCCAGACCGCCGACGCACAGGAGGAAACATGTCCCCCCGCCTCACCGGCCCATACCTGATGGGCATCGACTTCGGCACCGAATCGTGTCGAGTCGCCATCTTCGACGCCACCGGCAAACCCATCACGTTCGCCGCCACCGAGTACAAGACGACCCATCCGCGGCCGGGCTGGGCCGAGCAGAGCCCCGAGGACTGGTGGGAGGCGCTGCAGGCCTCCTCGCAGAAGGCACTGGCCAAGTCGGGGGTGCCGGCCTCCAGCATCGCCGGCATCTCCTATGACGCCACCACGATGACCGTCGTCGCGATGGACACCAAGGGCGAGGCGCTGCGTCCGGCGATCATGTGGATGGATGTCCGCGCCACCGAGCAGGCAGCGAAGGCCGAGACGATCGACCACTGGGCCCGCCTCTACAACGGCAACGGCACCGCGCCGGCGACCGCTGAGTGGTACCCCTTCAAGGCGGCGTGGCTGCGCCAGCACGAGCGGGACACGTACGACAAGGCGCATCGTCTGGTCGATGCGCCGGACTGGATCACCTACAAGCTGACCGGTGAGTGGAGCGTCAACATCAACTCCGCCGCGCTGCGGATGTACTACAACCGCGACCAGGGCGGCTGGCCGACCGAGTTCTACGAGCACATCGGCTGCGGCGACGTCTTCGACAAGCTGCCCGAGAACGTGGTCGACCTGGGCAAGCCGGTCGGCGAACTCGCCGTCACCCCGGCTCAGCTGCTCGGCCTGCCACCGGGCATCCCGGTGGCACAGGGCTCGGCGGATGCGTGGGCCGGACAGCTCGGACTGGGTGTCACCGACCCAGGCAAGCTGGCGCTCATCACCGGCTCGTCCCATGTGATGTCGGGTCAGTCGGCCGAGCCGCTGCACGGCAAGGGCTTCTTCGGTTCCTACACCGACGGCGTGATCCCCGGCCAGTACACCGTCGAGGGTGGCGGAGTGTCGACCGGTTCGGTGCTGAAGTGGTTCAAGGACAACTTCGCCAGCGACATCGTCGAGCTCGCCGACAAGGTGGGGTTGAATGCGTACGACCTGCTCAACCAGAAGGCGCGTGAGATCCCGGCAGGCTCCGATGGTCTGATCATCAACGAGTACTTCCAGGGCAACCGGACCCCGTACACCGATTCGAAGGCACGCGGCATCATGTGGGGCCTGTCGCTGCACCACGGCCCGGCGCATGTCTACAAGGCGATCCAGGAAGCGGTCTGCTACGGCGTCGCGCAGAACCTGCGCACCATGAATGAGGCCGGCTTCACCGTCACCGAGATGGTGGCCTGTGGTGGCTCGACCAAGTCCCGCGACTGGATGCAGATGCATTCCGATGTCACCGGCGTACCCATCACCGTCACCCAGGTCGGCGACGCCGTCGCGCTCGGCTCGGCGATGATGGCCGCGGTCGGCGCGGAGATCTATCCCGATCTCGGTGCTGCCGCCAAGGAAATGGTGCATGACCTGGAGCAGTACACGCCCAACCAGGAACGCCACGAGGAGTACCAGTTCTACTTGGACGCCTACTGCGAGTCGTATCCGGCGTTGCAGGAGCTCACCCATCGCGTCGTCGACCACGAAGCCGCGAAGGACTGACCGCGTACGCACCGAAAGGACTGGTGTAGATGACCCGGGTGCCCGAGGAGGCACTGTGGCTGGGGTCGGGCACGATCCCGACCGACCAGGCACAGTGCCGGGCGCTGATCCGCAGTGCTCTGACGGAAGCCGGCGCGCAGCTGTCAGCCTCGGCTCTGGATCGGCTGGCCGTCACGTACGCAGAGCCGCCCGCGATCGCGGAGGCGTCGCTGGACCTGTCCGGCGTACGCATCGACCCCATCGATGGCGCTGACGACGCCAAGAACCACGTCCCGCAGGCGCGGCTGGTCGAGGTCGAACAGCCCGCCGGGATCGAGAAGCTGACCGTCCGGGCTGAGCCGCTGCACCTGCAGGAAGCCGACATCGGCGTCGAGCTGGACGCCGACCAGGTGGCCTTCTCGTGGCTGCGGGACACCGAGGGCGGGTTGTGGATCAATCTGCCCGAGCAGCAACCCGACGGGTTCGGCGGACGCGCGGCGCTGACGTTCAACGTCACTGACGTGGTGGCGGTGGTGCGGACGATCGTCGAGAAGGAAGTCGGCGAGAAGGGCAAGCTCAGCGAGTTTGACGCGACCCTGGAGGTGCAGCCACCCCAGGAGCAGCAGCAACGCATCAGCGTCAACGGCGTGCTGGCATTCCGGTATGGGATCGTCGGCGCCCGGGTCCGGGTCGCCGCCGTCGGCCGGCTTCACAACGCTGACGGCCGGGTGGTGCTGGAGGACCTCAAGGTGACCAGTCGCCATCCGCTGCTGGCACTGGGCCTGCGCATCTATCGCTCGATGATCACCAGGGTGGTGGGCCGATCCTGGTCGCCGTCGGAGTCGGTGCCGGGCGTCACGGTCACGAACGTGGAGATCACCCAGTACGGCAACGACATCCGCGGGACCTGCGAGTTCAGCTGACCGGCTCGGGATCCGGCCGGTTCCGCCGTCGCCCGCCGATGTCTCACTTGGTAAGCAGGTCGACACTGCGGCTGATGTTGGTCCCGGCAGCGACGACAATGACCTCGTGAGCATCAGCGACGTTGAGTGGTGGTTCAGCGACCGGGACAACGCACTTCGGCGGGCCATGGAGGCAGAGGCGGCGGCGCGTGCCCGGTCCAATGCGAGACACCGCAGCCAGATCCGACAACTGACCAGCCAACTCCAAGGTGTGGGCAGTGACCTGCGCGTTCAGTTGAACGCGCTGCAGTCTGCTTTCGTGGCCTTCGTCGAGCTTGATGCACTGCGGCAGCAGCTCGCTCAAACGCCGGATCTGTTGAAGATGCGTGGCTGGGCGCTGGCTGACCTGGAGACTCTCACCGAAGGCGGCATCCCGCCGGAACGACCCGACGTCGAGGGGCACTGGCTACCGCCGGCGGTGGCTGCGTTGCGGCCGGACGGTTCGCTGGATCCCCGGCTCGCAGCGGTGGCGCGGGAGCGTGATGATGTCCGCACCCGCCGTCTGCATGTCTTGGCGCGCGCCGCGCTGGGCCAGGGGGCAGCGGTCGCCGCCGAGATCCCGGAGCTGATGCAGATCCGGGTGACGCGGCCGGAGCCGACCAATCGTTCGCTCGGGTCGTTGCGACTGGCGACGGACAAGCCGGAGCGGCGCACCTGGGATGAGGGGCAGGTGGCGCTGTGGGGAGCCGTGCTGCGTGGCGCGTTCGGTCCGCAGGCCTTGCCGCTGCTGCTGCCGGTCTTGCAGGAGGCGCTGGCAAGCGATGAGCGCAACGATGAATGGCTGCGGAGGCTGAGCGACA
Source organism: Parenemella sanctibonifatiensis (assembly GCF_002250565.1). Lineage (GTDB taxonomy): Bacteria > Actinomycetota > Actinomycetes > Propionibacteriales > Propionibacteriaceae > Parenemella > Parenemella sanctibonifatiensis. The sequence goes on along the minus strand of NZ_NMVJ01000001.1, from coordinate 899,929 downwards.
GCGACACGGTCAAGACCGCCCTGACTGCAACAGCTGCCGCGAACGAAGCCCTCGCCGATGCGATCGAGGAGGTGGCTCCGATCTCCGCGTCGGCCACGGCGGGGTCCGAGGACACCCGGTGGCGGATGCGGCTGACGGACCTGCGCCGCTTCACCGGCACGCTCGGCAGCCCGGTCGAGGAGCCAGAGCCCGAGGCTGATGCCGAGCCCGAGACGGTCGTCGACGAGGTCCGTGTCGTCACCCCGGAGGAGGCCTGGTCCGACACCCAGGGTGCCTTGTTGGGGGCCGCCGCCGGAGTGATCCAGTCCGAGAGTGACCACGATCTCGACGCGATGCTGGCGAGTTTGGCGCGGCTGGAACGACGCTTCGAGGATCCGCTCGGGCCGGCCCCGGCAGACGAGGAGCCCGCCGCGCACGACGTCGCCGAACTGGTCCGGGCGACCGCCGCCGACGAGCACGCCAGTCCCCGTGACCGGCGCCTCATGTGGCAGGCGATCACGTGCGGTTGGCAGGGCCAGCTCGCCGAAGCAGCCGAGGCGCCAGCCCCCCGACCGGAGGCCTTGGCCGGGCGTAGTCACGGCATTGACGTGACCGCCAAGGGTTACTCCACCAGCGACGTACGCCGGCGGGAACAGGTGCTCGAGGAGAGATTCGGGCTGTCATTGCCGCAGCGTCATGCACTACCGATCATGGTCACTGGCGGCGTACTGGCCGTGCTCGGTCTGGTGCTGCTCTTCGCCGGGTTTTCGGTGCCGACCTCGCTGACGCTGTTGGCGGTGGGCATTGCCGTGGCCATCGCTGGTCATCACTTCCGCACCACCCGACAGGCCAGCGAGCGGTCGCGGCTGGCGGAGGGTGACGTCCGCTCCCAGGTGGAGCGACTTCACGAGAAGCTGGCCGCCAGTCACCAGCGGGCAGTCGAGGAACACGAGGCTGAGGTGGCCGCCGCGCAACGGGCGCTACGAGCCGTACGCCGGCTGGGCTGAGTCAGCCTGCGGCGTAGCGTCCCGGCTCGGCTCTCCCGGCGTACAGCTGATGGGCCCGCTCCATCACCTCGAACATCCGCTTGATGCGCCAGGTGTGGGAGCCTTCGATCGCTACCCGATGGGCACCGCCCGACAGCGGGGCCTCGATCTTGGAGATCCCACGAGCCACCCGAGAATCCCCGAGCAGTGCGTCGTGCGCCTCGGGCGTGACCTGCAGCATGATGAGTCGGAGCCGGCGGGTGCGGTGGAAGTCGATGGCCTCGATGTCGCCCCAGGCGAAACCCCACTGGTCGACCCAGTGGCCCTTGATCAGCTGCTGACGGGCCACGCCTCGATGGGTGACGTGGATCCGAAAGGGCCGCAGCAACTGGATCAGCAGGGCTGGCACGCCCAGGACTCCGAAGAACCCAAATGCCACCGTGCAAATCCAGAAGGCGAAGTTGAGGAGGGCTCGGACGCCATGGTCCCGGAAGAAGACGATGATCCCCACCAAACCGAAAAGGCCGAAGACGAGCGCGATCACCAGCAACCCGAGCACCTTGCCGGCCGGTTGGCGATAGGAAAGCTCCCCGGTGCGCTGCAACTGCAAGATTGAGTCCTCGACCTTGGCCACGAACCCCTCCTGTCGGTTGACACAACCCGCCAAGTGTAGGCGTCGAGCGGTCGTCGGGTAGCGTCGCGGCGTGGGTCACGACAACCAACGCAACGACTCCGGGTGGGGCCAGTCCCCGCAGGGGCAGCCGCCGTCCACTTGGCTCCCCGAGAACGGCCCCCAGCAGGCGCCCGCTCGCGAGCCCAAGGAAGAACCGGCCACCATGCGCTGGGGGATGCAGATCACCGCCGCCGTGGTCGCGGTCGTCTTCATCATCGGGTTGGACCTGCTCGCCTCCGCGGGCCTGCTCCGCACCCAGAACAACAGCGAGGTCGAGCCCGGCCCGATCTGGCTGGGGATCATGGTCGGGGTGCTGTCCGGTTATCTGCCCTTCTTGCTGCACGAACGAGACCGCCAGGACAACGGCTTCCCGCCCGCGACGGTGAGCCGAATCATGGTCACGGGGCCGCTGGTCGTGACTGGAGGCATGGCGGTGGTGGCGGGTTACTACGTCCTGCAGGGGTACGCCGGCCCGTGGGGCTCGGTTGGCGGTTCGATGACGCAACCGCTCGGTTTGGTGGCCTTTCTGGGCACCACCTGGACGATCGGCAATCTGGCCATGATCACGGGCGTGCCCGCGATGGCCGGGTTTGCGAAGTTGTGGCACGCGCTGGGGTGGGCCGGCATTCTGATCGCCGGTGGCATCGGTGGCGCCTTCATCTTCACCGCCCCCGTGCAGGTCCTGGCCGTCACTGCGGTGCTGGGCCTGGCCACCGCGGTGTGGGCCTGGCTCGTGGGCCGCAAGGTGGCTCGCCAGACCGCCTGATCCGGGCCGGGAAATCCTCTCGGCAACACCGGTGGTGTCGGGGTACACTCTCCCCGTCGCACGGCGCAGATGGGGCCATCACCCCGGAGCTGCCGGAAGAACGGCTCCACTGTCCATTGAACTGGCGGAGCTCACTAGAACCGGCCGCGGCGAGCAAGAGTGGGTACGCCGGTGGCGTGCCAACAAGGGTGGTACCGCGGGCCTCGGCTCGTCCCTTGCAGTTGAACGACCTGTAACTGGACGATGCCGCACCTTCAGGAGAGCCTCGCATGACCGCCGAACGCCATTGGCCCGTTGTTCCCGCGCAGATCGACCTGCCCGCGACCGACCACGAGATCTTGGCCCTCTGGCGCGACGAGGGCACCTTCAGCAAGGCGCTTGAGCAGACCCGGGACGGCCAGCCGTGGAACTTCTACGAGGGCCCGCCGACCGCCAACGGCCAGCCCGGCACCCACCATGTCGAAGCCCGGGTCTTCAAGGACATGTTCCCTCGCTACCAGACCATGCAGGGCCGCTTCGTTGACCGCCGCGCCGGCTGGGACTGCCACGGTCTGCCCGTCGAGCTCGCCGTCGAGAAGGAGATCGGCATCAACGGCAAGCCGGAGATCGAGGCGTACGGCATCGAGAAGTTCAACGCCAGGTGCCGCGCCTCGGTGCACCGCCACGTCGATGCCTTCACCGAGATGACCGAGCGGATGGGTTACTGGGTCGACTTCGACGAGGCCTACTGGACGATGAACTCCAGCTACGTCGAGTCGGTGTGGTGGGCGCTGAAGCAGATCTTCGACAAGGGCCTGCTCAGCCAGGACCACCGGGTCGCCCCCTACTGCCCGCGCTGTGGCACCGGGCTGAGTGACCACGAGGTCGCCCAGGGCTACGAGGACATCACCGACCCCTCCGTCTACGTACGCTTCCCGCTCACCTCGGGCCCGCTCGCCGGGCAGGCCTCCCTGCTGGTGTGGACCACCACGCCGTGGACGCTGGTTTCCAACACCGCGGTGGCGGTGCACCCCGAGGTCACCTACCTGGCGATGAGCAACGGCTCCGAAACCCTGGTGGTCGCCGAACCGCTGGTCGAGACTGCGCTCCCGAGCAAGGAGGGCGAGCCGACCTGGCAGCCCACCGGACAGAGCTGGACCGGCCGCGAACTGGAGCGCTGGGCGTACGAGCGTCCGTTCGACTTCGTGTCCTTTGAGAAGCCGGCCCATTTCGTGGTGCTCGCCGACTACGTCACCACCACCGACGGCACCGGTCTGGTCCATCAGGCGCCCGCCTTCGGCGCTGACGACATGACGGTGTGCCGCAGCTACGGCCTTGAGGTCGTCAATCCGATCCAGCCGGATGGCCATTTCGGCCCGGACGTGCCGCTGGTGGGTGGGGAGTTCTTCAAGGCCGCCGACCCCGCGCTGGTGGCTGACCTGACCGATCGCGGCCTGATGTTCCGCAAGCTCGACTACCTGCACGCCTACCCGCACTGCTGGCGCTGCCACACCCCGCTGATGTACTACGCGCAGCCGTCGTGGTACATCCGCACCACCCAGGTCAAGGACCAGCTGATCGCCCAGAACGAGGCGACCACCTGGCATCCCGACCACATCAAGCACGGCCGCTACGGCGACTGGCTGGAAAACAACATCGACTGGGCGCTGTCGCGCAGCCGTTACTGGGGCACGCCGCTGCCGATCTGGCGCAACGACGCCGACCCGAGTCGGATGGTCTGTATCGGCTCGCTGGCCGAGCTGTCGGCGTACGCCGGTCGCGACCTGTCCGGCCTGGATCCGCACCGCCCCTTCATCGATGAGGTGACCTTCACCGTCGACGGCGAGGAAGGCACCTACCGGCGGGTGCCCGACGTGATCGATGGCTGGTTCGACTCGGGTGCGATGCCGTTCGCGCAGTTCGGATATCCCTGGGTCGAGGGATCCAAGGAACGCTTCGAGGCCGCCTATCCGGCCGACTTCATCTGCGAGGGGATCGACCAGACTCGCGGCTGGTTCTACACCCTGATGGCGGTCGGGACGCTGGTCTTCGGCGAGAGCGCCTACCGCGACGTACTGTGTCTGGGGCTGCTCCTGGCCGAGGACGGCCGCAAGATGTCCAAGCACCTGGGCAACATCCTGCTGCCGATCCCGCTGATGGATGACCACGGCGCCGACGCGGTGCGCTGGTTCATGGCCGCCGGCGGATCCCCGTGGGCGTCGCGCCGGGTGGGCGACACCACCCTCAACGACACGGTCCGCAAGGTGATCCTGACCTACTGGAACACCGTCGCCTTCCACGCGCTGTACGCCCGCGTCAACAACTGGTTGCCCGGCCAGCAGTCGAGTGATGGGCGGGGCTCGAGTCACGTGTTGGATCGCTGGCTGCGTAGCCGCACCCAGGCGCTGGTGCGCGATGTCACCGCGGCTATGGACGGCTTCGACAGCCTGCGCGCCGGCCAGCTGCTGGAGGGCTTCGTCGACGAACTGTCCAATTGGTACGTGCGCCGCTCCCGTCGGCGGTTCTGGGACGGCGAGCCGGGCGCACTGCAGACCCTTCAGGACACTCTGCAGACACTGACGCTGCTGATGGCGCCGATCATGCCGTTCGTCACCGAGAAGGTTTGGCAGCAGATCATCGTCCCGGTCACCCCGGGGGTGGCTGAATCGGTGCACTTGGCCGGCTGGCCGACCGCCGACGAGTCGGCGATCGACGCCGACCTGGATCGCGGCATGGCACTCACCAAGCGCCTGGTGGAGCTCGGTCGCGGCGCCCGCGCGGAGGCCAAGGTCAAGATCCGGCAGCCGCTGCGGCGGGCTCTGGTGCCCTCCGCGGCGTACGGACAACTCACCGACGACCTGCGCGCCGAGATCTGCCAGGAGCTCAACGTGCAGGCCGTGGAGTCCTTCGCCAATGCCGGGGACCTGATCGACTACGAGGCCAAGGGCAACTTCCGCAACCTCGGCAAGCGGTTCGGCAAGCAGACTCCGGTGGTGGCCAAGGCGATCGCCGCGGCTGACGCGGCTTGGCTGGCGAGCAGCCTGCCGCAGGGGCCGGTCACCTTGGAGGTGACGGGCTTCGACGAACCGGTCGAGGTCGGCGCCGACGACGTGCTGCTCACCGAACGGCCCCGGGAGGGCTGGTCGGTCATCAACGAGCAGGGCGAGACGGTGGCGCTCGACCTGGAGCTCACTCCGGAGCTGGTGCGGGCCGGTCTGGCCCGTGAGGTCGTACGCCTGGTGCAGGAGACCCGCAAGAACTCCGGCTTCGAGGTGTCGGACCGGATCTCGCTGACCTGGTTCGCTGATGGTGACCTGGCCGAGGCGGTACGCGAGCACGCCGACCTCATCGCAGACGAGGTCCTGGCGACCTCGATGGCCGAAGCCGACCCCGGCCCGGACGCCGTCGTCGACGACGAGTTGGGCCTGCGGTTGGGCATCAGCAAGGCCTGATCCGTACCCGAACGACACCGAACGGGGGCGGCTTCGCAGCCGCCCCCGTCACGTTTTCTGATGGGATTGCAGTCGGTGAGACCCCCTGAGGTCTCACTCGCCGGCGAAGGACCAGCTGATCTGGTTGGCACCGTCCTCGAACCTGCCGTCGGAGAATGCGACCGAGCTGATGATGATGTCCGGTGCGACCTCGAGGGTGACCGTGTCGGAGGTGCACTCACCCTCGGACAGGGTGCCTTCGAAGTCACCGGCCTGGAGGTTCTCGAACTCCGACAGCGCGATCGGCTTGGCGTCCTCCGGCGTCGAGGTCTCACCGTCGTAGGCGATCAGGTACCAGTGGTCGAGGGTGATCTCGGCGTCCTCGCGGTCCTCGGGCTGGTAGGCATTGCAGACTTCGAGCTCGAGGCTGACGTCGGTCTCGGCGCGGGTGTAGTCCTTGACGGTGACGTCCCAGAACGGCGTCTTCACGGTTTCTCCGACGGTCACCTCGTCCTGGACGCTGTCCAGGGGGCGGTCCTCGGCACCACTCGATGAGGAGGTTTCCGGCGACGACGAGCTGGATTCCGACGAACTGGTCTCCGACGAGCTGGGTTCGCTCGTCGACGTCGTCTCCGCAGGCGTGGTGGTCGCAGGGACCTCCACCGTGGTGGTCTCGACCGGGGTGGTCGGCTCGCCGCCGGCCTCGGGTTGCGAACAGCCAGCAACCGCGACCAGTGCTGCTGCGGCCAGGCCAGCGCCGAGGCGGGCAAGCTTTGCGGACGAGGTGATGCGTGACATGTGACTCCCTTTCCGAGGTTGCCATGTTCATGGTCGGGCGTGATGGGGGACCACACCGGTCAGCGAGGCCCTGACGAGCGCCAGTCCATGATTAGTACGATGTCAGGGGCGGGCCGGGTTGCCCGAACCAGGGAACTTTTTTCCCGGACCCGTTTGGCGGGCAGTGCACAGCTGCCGACACTCAACCGGAAGGGTGACCATGTCTGACCTGATCAACACGGCGCTGGAAAGTTCCACCGACACCAAGGCGATCGTCACCGGTCGCGGTGTGGTCGGGCGTACGGGCGAGGTCTTCCGAGAGGTGTTCGGCGACCAGAGCGCCATCATCGTTGCCGACGAGAACACCTGGGCGGTCGCCGGAGACCAGGTCAAGGCCTCCTTGGAGGCGGCCGGCGTCACCCTTCTCGACCCCTACATCTTCCCGGGTACGCCGACCCTGTACGCCGGCTACGAGAACGTCACCACGCTGCGCGAGGCGCTGCAGCAGGTCGACGCGATCGCGGTCTCGATCGCCTCCGGCACCCTCAATGACATCGCCAAGCTGGCCTCCGGTGAGCTGGGACGGGCGTACATGAACGTCTGCACCGCAGCGTCGATGGACGGGTACGCCGCCTACGGCGCCTCCATCACCCGCGACGGGTTCAAAATCACCCGTGACTGCCCGGCCCCGGCCGCGCTGGTCGCTGACTTCGACATCATGGCCGCTGCGCCGCCGCGGCTGACCGCCACCGGCCTGGGTGACCTGATCGAGAAGGTGCCCGGCGGCGCGGACTGGCTGGTCGCCGACGAACTCGGCATCGAGGCCGTCGACGAGGATGTCTGGGACCTGGTCCAGAAGCCGCTGCGGGCGGCGCTGTCCAACCCCGACGGGCTGCGCGCCGGCGACCCCGAGGCCGTTGAGGGTCTCGCCGAGGAGTTGCTGCTGTCCGGGCTGGCGATGCAGGCCCACCAGTCCTCCCGGCCGGCGTCGGGCGCCGGACACAATTTCTCCCACCAGTGGGAGATGGAGGGCCACGGTCTGGACTGGGAGCCCCCGTTGAGCCACGGCAACAAGGTCGGCATCGGAGCGGTCGCGACCTCGGCCGTCTATGACCTGCTCGCATCCCTCGATGTCGCCGGGGTGGACCCCGAGGCCCGGGCCGCGGCCTGGCTCAGCCCCGAGGAGGACGAGGCCCGCGTCAAGGCGCTGCAGCCGGTGCCGGCGATCCAGGAAGCCGCGCTGGGGCAGTCGCGGGCGAAGTACATCCCGGCCGAGGAGGTGCCGGCCCGGATCCGGCTGATCCAGGAGCACTGGCCCGCGATCCTGGAACGGGTCAAGCCGCAGGTGATGCCGGCCGCTGAGATCGCCGACATCCTCAAGCGCGTTGGCGGTCCCTACCACCCGGCCCAGGTGGACGTTGACCTCGACAAGATGAAGCTGACCTACTACCAGTCCCAGACGATCCGTGCCCGCTACACGATCATGGACGCGCTGTTCGAGCTCGGTCTGCTGGAACAGGTGGTCGAGACCCTGTTCGCCCCGGGCGGCTACTGGGCCGAGGCCGAGGTGCCGACCGAAGGACACCTGCACAGCTGACCCGCGGTGCGCGAAACCGTGTCGACATCGGGTTAGAGTTCGTACGCCCGGCACGCGTCGCGGCAGTCAACAGGAGGACAGAATGCGTATCGGACTTGGTGTATTTCTCATGGCCCTCGGTGCGATCGTGGCGTGGGCATTGCCCGGCCTGTGGTCGATCGACGGTGTCGAATGGTCGATGATCGGCTACATCCTCATCGCCGCCGGTGCGATCGTGACGATCTTCAGCATCATCATGATGACCCGTTCGCGTAACACCTCCCAGGTCACGCACACCAGCGTCGACCCGACCACCGGTTCGCGGGTGGATCGCAGCGAGCGTCGCGACGACATCTGAGGTCAGTTCCAGACACCAGCACAGCCAGACAACCCGCGCCCCAGCGGAGGTAGGTCGCACCTGTCGCGACCCACCGCCGCCGGGGCGCGGTTGGTTGTTGCATGGGATGGTGGACGCGATGAACACAACGTTGTAAAGTCGTCAGAAAGCGCAATCCCCATCGTGGTGGCGCCCATCGGCTCACCCCAAGCCATTCCATCAAGGTTGATCGGAGTAGTGAATGTCCCCCTTCCACACCAACCGAGCCGCAGCACCGATGCTGAACCGGCGTACCTTGCTCGGCGGCGCCGCCGCAGCAGCAGCGATCGCCACCGTCGGCTGCACCACCGAGAAGCCGCAGGAGGACACCGCCCAGAACCGGGCCGTGCTGCCCTCCTACATTCCCTACGACGGGGTCGAGCCGGACTATCCAGCCGAATCGGGGCGCAGCTCCGCTGCGTTCACCACCTACCCCGCGGATCCGCCGGTCTTCAGCGACCAGACCCCCGGCGACGGCACCCCGGTCACCTTCATGGGGCCGACCTCGTTCGCGCCGCCGCCGACCCTGCCCAACAACAAGTTCTGGCAGGAGATGAACGAGCGGGTCGGTTCGCCGCTGGACATCGTGGTCACGCCGGCGGGGGAGTACAACGCCAAGTTTGCCACCGCGACGGCCGGCGACCTGTTGCCGGACATGTTCTACATCGGCGCGGCCACCTCGCTGCCGCAGTTCATGTCGGCGACCGCTGCCGACCTCACCGACTTCCTGGCCGGCGACGCGATCACCGACTATCCCGGTCTGGCCAACATTCCGGAGGCGTCCTGGCGTCAGTGTGTCTTTGGTGGCCGGATCCGCGCCCTCCCGCTGGAGCGAGGCCTGGTGTCGCTCGGCTCCATCCTGTGCCGCGAGGACCTGATGGAAGCCGCCGGTATGTCCGTCGCGGATGCCACCGACCTGGCCGCGCTGGAGGAGATGTCGAAGGAACTCACCGGCGGCGGACAGTTTGCCTGGACCGGTTCGCCGCTGGGGCACATCAAGTCGATGTACGACATCCCCCAGACCTTCATCCGTGACGAGGGCGGCCGGCTGACCCAGGCGCTCCTGGACGAGCGCCAGGAGGAAGCGCTCGAGGCCGCTCGGCGGATGACCGCGGACGGGGTGGTGCACCCGGAGGCCGCTGCCACCCAGGTCGCCAACCGCAAGGCATGGTTCGGCACCGGCATCGGCGTCCTGCATCCCGATTCCTTCATTGCCTGGTTCAGCCTCTACGTGCAGTACGGCAACCAGACCGAGGGGCTGGAGATCCAGGCGCTGCCCGTCAACGGCGTCAACGGTGGCAAGGGCACCCAGTCGCTGCCCAACCCCAACTTCGGGATCACCGCGATCAACGCCAACGTCGGGGACCGGTTGCCCACGCTGCTCAAGATCGCTGACTGGCTGGCCGCGCCGGTCGGCACCGAGGAGTACCGCTTCAACAAGTACGGCATCGAGGGCCACAACTTCACCCTCGAGAACGGCAGCTCCGATCCGGTCCCGACCGACAAGGCCGACGAGGTCAACATCGGTTCGCTCTACATGTGTGATGCCGCCCGCGCGATCTATTCACCCGGACGTCCGGATGCGGTGGAGTCTGCCTGGAACCACCAGCGCAGCGTCACGGAGAAGTGCCTGGACAACCCGGTCTTCGGTTACTACTCCGCGAGCGCCGAGAAGAACCTCAGCGCGCTCAACCGGGATCTCAAGGGCGTCTCGGAGGACATCGTGCTGGGTCGGCGGCCGGTCTCGGACTGGCGCCCCGCTGCCCAGCGCTGGATCGACGAGGGTGGCCAGACCATCATCGACGAGTACCAGAAGGACATCGACACCAACCCGATGGAGTGACATGACCGAGCCTGATGCGGCGGCGTACGAGAATCTGACGCCGCTGGGGAGGTCGGTGGCCGACCGGTTGGCGGGCTGGCTGGAATCGATGGAGAGTTACGTGACCATCGATCCGGCCGATGCCAGCCGCTGTTGGTATGGCTCCGGCTATCCCGGCTGGGGCATCCAGAGTCAGTTCGCCTACCTCAGTGCCGCCGCGACGCTCGGTCGCTATGGCGCCACGCCCGAGGTCCGCGATCATGCCCGGGAGCGGGCGTTGACGGTGCTTCGGTATGCCCTCAACAGCCACCGCACCGGCGCGCAGGTCACGGCCGACGGCCGGCGCTGGCCGAGCACCTGGATCAGCAACCTGGGTCCGGAACGGGCAGGATTCGCGATCGCGTTGCTGGCCGACGACCTCAGCCAGGCCGACCACGACCGGCTCCGAGAGGTACGCGTGGCGGAGGCGACCTGGCTCCTGGAGGAGCATGTACGCGGGCCGCTGGCCGGCATCCAGGCCGGCAAGTGGGGCGACTCCGGCAAGAACTGGCCGGAGTCGAACATTTGGAACGGTGCGCACCTGTGGCGCACCGCCAGTGCCTACCCCGACGAGCCGCGGGCCGAGGAATTTCGCAGCCGAGCCGTCGAGTTCCTGCTCAACGGCGTCAGCGTCGAGGCGGACGCCGCCAGCCAGGCGGTCGTTGACGGCGTACGGGTGGCTGACGTCCATCGCGGCGCCAACTTCTTTGACAGCTACTCACTCGACCACCACAGCTATCTCAATGCCGGCTACATGGTGATCTGCGCGAGCAATGTCGCGATGGCGCACTTCGACTTCGCGGAGCAGGGGTGGGCGGCTCCGGAGTCGCTGGGCTGGCACCAAGCCGAGCTGTGGCAGGCGATCAAGCCGATGATCGCCCCCGACGGTCGGCTGGTGCGGATCGGTGGCGACTCCCGGGTGCGGTACGCGTACTGTCAGGAATACCTGCTGCACAGCCTCGTGTACGCCGACCGGGTCCACGGCGACGTCGAGGCGCCGGCGCTGGCCCAGGGGCTTATCGGGCTGGGAATGCGGGAGCAGGACCAGGGTGGCGACGGCAGTTTCTACGGTCGTCGACTGCGGGGCCTGGCCGAGCGGCAGCCCTACTACTACACCCGGCTGGAAGCTGACCGTGCCGTGTCCTGGGCCTGGTGGCTGCGACGGGCCGGCGCGACGGCTCTGAGCCAGACACCGACCAGCCAGACACCGACAAGCGGGGCCAGCTCCGATGAGTCGCAGCGTCCCTCGATCTGGGTCCGGTCCGGTGAGACGCTGTCCTGGCACGACCAGGAGCACGGTTTCGCGGTGGTACGCGGGCCGCGCCGGTTCGCGTCGGCGGCGTGGCATGCCGAATCCTTGAGCCAGACCCTGGTGGTGCCCACCGATCGTTCCGACCTGGCCGAGTGGTCGATGAACTTGGCGCCGGTGCTGCAGTGGGAGGGCGCCGGTGCGGCCAAGTCGACCACCGAGAGTGCCCGGACCAACCGGCGCCTGGCGGACTTCTCGGTGCAGACCATCGAGGGTGGCTTCGTCACGTCGGCGCGGGTTGCCGAGGGGCTCGACCTGCGGATCCAGGAGGGGTGGGGATCGGCGGCTGACCAGCCCGCCGCGATGACCACCATGGTCGTGGTGGCGCTGCCCGATGATGCCACGGTGGTAGGCCTGCAGCTGTGCCGAGCCGGGGATTACCACGTGCCGCTGTTGTCGGCGTACGGACTGAATCTGCAGATCCCCGACGACGTTCACACGCCGGATCGCACTGTGGTCGAAGTGCCCTGCAGTACCGGGGCGGGAGTGGTGATCGACGACGTGCTCGATGTCCGGGTCAGCGGGACGTTGGAGCGCGTGCAGGTCTCCACCGACCAGGATCCGGCGCTGCGCTCGATCGGGGTGGACCAGTTCCGCGCCGACCAACGCCGCGGCGCCTTCTTCGTCGCACCCGGGTCGGTCATCCTCGACACCGCCTGGGCAATCCGAGTGACCGCACCGGGTGAGCCGCCGCTGCAGTTCGAGCGGCACCGGACCGGCGACCACGGCCAAGAACTGCGCGTCCGGTCCGGTGGTGAGGACTACCTCGTCACCCTCGACACCAGCGGCGAGATGCCTCAGGTCGAGATCACCACGGACAGCGGCGCAATCAGCTGAGCGGGTGACGCATCGCGAACGCGTGCTGCGCCTCGAAGATCGGGTGCAGCGCGGGATAGAGCTCGGCCTGCAGGTCAGCCAGTTCGGCGTACACGGAGGCGGTCTGCGGATCGGGTTCGCTGGTGGTGCCCGGTGAGGACATGGCGACGGCGGCCTCGGCGGCGGTGGCATGGGTGCCGGCAGCAACGTGCGCCATCACGGCCGCGCCGAGAGCTGACACCTCCTCCTGGTTGACCTCGGTCAGGTGTTGTCGGGGTGTCACGGGCCAAGCCACGGGCGAGGGGTGGGGTCGAGAGGTCGTGGGGTCGTAAGGTCGTGGGGCATGAAGCAGATTCGTTGGGGAGTCGCCGCCACCGGCAACATTGCCCGTTCCGTGCTGGCCGATCGGGACCTGGTCCCCGATGCGACCTTCGTCGCGGTGGGATCGCGCAGCCAGGACCGTGCCCGCGCCTTCGCCGATGAGCACGGCATCCCGCGGGCGTACGGCTCCTATCGGGAACTGATCGAGGACGACGAGGTCGATGTCATCTACATCGCCACCCCGCATCCGCAGCATCACCAGCTCGCGTTGGCCGCGATCGAGGCCGGCAAGCATCTGCTTGTGGAGAAGGCGTTCACCGTGACCCTGGCGGGCGCCCGGGAGGTCGTCGAGGCGTCCCGGGCGACCGGGACCTTCTGCATGGAAGCGATGTGGACCCGGTTCCAGCCCGCCACCCGCAAGCTGCACGAGCTGGTCGATGAGGGGGCGCTGGGAGAGGTACGCGGGGCGCACGGCGACCTGACCACCCACTTCCCCTTTGATGCGAGTCATCGTCTCTTCGACCCGACGTTGGGCGGCGGCGCGCTGCTCGACCTGGGTGTCTATCCGATCTCCTGCGCCCACGACTTCCTGGGTCCGGTGACCGACGTGCGGGCCACCGGCCGGCTGGTCAGCACCGGCGTCGACGGGACCGCCGCGGTCCAGCTCAGCCACGCCAACGGCGCGGTGTCCTCGCTGTACTGCTCCGCCGAGGTGAGCGGCGCGGGCCGCTTCACGCTCCACGGCACCGAGGGCTGGGCCGAACTGGTGCCCCAGTTCCACCACAGCCAAGCGATCGTCCTGCACCGCGACGGCGAGGAGCAGGTCACCTTCGACTGTCCCCGGACCGGCCGCGGGTATGCCCACGAGCTCGCCGAGGTGACGTCCCGGGTGCTCGCCGGCCACACAGAGTCCGAGTTGATGCCGCTGGAGGACACCCTGGCCGTGATGGAAACCCTCACCGCGGCGCTGGGGCAACTCGGCGTCGAGTATGCCGAGGATGACTCTGTGCTGGAGACGGCATGAGCGACCGGCTGAGTGGCCCCCATCGGTTGAGTGTGCTCGGAGCCGAGGTGGCTGCCCGACTGGAACGCTGGCTGGGATCGGCGGATCGGTGGGTGCGCTCGGACGACGCGGGCCGCAGCTGGTACGGAGCGGGCTATCCCGGCTGGGGCATCCAGACGCTGTACCCCTATCTGGGTGCGGCCACGATGGTGGCCCAGCACGGCTCCACCCCAGAGGTACGCGCGTGGGCGCGGGACCGGGCTGAGTCGTCGCTGCGCTATGCCCTCGACTCCCACGTCAGCGGCGGTGGCGTGACCGCCGACGGCCGCCCCTGGGAGCCGACCTGGATCAGCAGCCTCGGGCCCGAACGCGCCGGCTTCGCGCTCGACCTGCTCGAGCCTGGCCTGCCCGCGACCGACGCCGCGGGGCTGCGACGGCTCCGGCTGGCCGAGGCGGACTGGCTCACCGACGACTACGTCCGCGGGCCGCACCGGGGCATCCACGGCGGCAAGTGGGGCAGCAGCGGCAAGAACGCACCCGAGTCCAACATCTGGAACGGCACCGCGCTGTGGCGGACCGCGATGGCGTACGCCGACGCCCCGCGCGCCGCCGACTACCGCCGACGCGCGGTGGAGTTTCTTCTCAACGGCATCTCGGTGTCGGCCGACGCCGACAGCGACGAGGTCGTCGACGGAATCCGAGTCGGCGACGTCCACCGCGGTGCGAACTTCTTCGACAGCCTGTCGCTGGACCACCACGCGTACATGAATGTTGGCTATCTGGTGATCTGCGCCAGCAACGCCGCGATGGCGCACATCGACTTCGTCGAGCGAGGCTGGGACACGCCGGAGGCACTGGCGTGGCGGCAGGACTGGCTGTGGCGCACGATCAAGCCGCTGATTGGCCCCGATGGTCGGCTGCTGCGCCCCGGTGGCGACTCGCGGGTGCGGTACGCGTACTGCCAGGAATACCTGCTGCCGACGCTGCTGTACGCCGACCGGGTGCTGGGCGACCCCGACGCGCGCGGGTTGACCGAGCAGGTGCTCCGGTTGGGGATGCGCGAGCAGGACGCAGGCGAGGACGGCAGTTTCTACGGCGGCCGGCTTGCGCACCTGGCCCGGCGGCAGCCCTACTACTACCAGCGCATGGAGACGGACCGGGCGCTGACGTGGGCCTGGTGGCTGCGCTGGGCAGGGTCAGTGGAGCAGGCGGCGGCGGGGTCGACCCGGACGGGGTCGACAGGGCAGGTCGGGATGCGGCCGGCCGCGGACCCACTGCCCGGATCGGTCGCCGAATGGCACGACCAGGAGCACGGTTTCGCGTACACCCGTGGCCCTGGTCGCGTCGCGTCGGTGTGCTGGCGTGCCCACTCGCTCAGCCAGACCCTGGTGCTGCCGACCGATCGTCCGGACCTGGCGGAGTGGTCGATGAACCTCGCGCCGGTCCTGCACTGGGAGGGCGCCAAGCCCGCGGCCGTGCCGACCGAGAGCGCCCGTGAACATCGGCGGCTCGGCGACTACCGGCTGGCGACGTTCCCGGGCGGGTTCGCCTCGGTCGGTGTGGTCGGGGAGGGCCACGACCTCTTCGTGGTCGAGGGTTGGCACTCACCGGAGGGGACCCCAGCGGCGACCACGACGATGGCGGTGGTCGCACTGCCCGACGACGCCACCGTCGTGGGCCTGCAACTGTGCCGAGCCGGGACCTACCACGCGCCGTTGCTGGAGGCGTACGCCCTCAACCTGCTCCTCCCGAACGACGTGTATACGCCTCGGGAGCGCAGCCTGGTTGAGGTCCCGTGCGCCAATGGCGCCGGCCTGCGGATCGACGACGCGCTCGAGGTCCGGGTCAGCGGCAACCTCGCCGTCCGCCACCCCGAGCCCGGGGCGGGGTTGCGCTCGATCACGGTGGACCAGGTCGTCGCCGACGAGCGACACGACGCGTACGCCGTCCGCCCCGGCCGGACGATCCTTGACACCGCCTGGGCGATCCGGGTCGGGGCGACGGAGCCGGAGGCCTTCACCCTCGATCGGCGACACCTCGACGACGGTCGGCAGGAACTCCGGATCCGCACACCCGACGGCGAACACGTCGTCACGGTCGATCCGGCCGCCTTGACCGTCCTCGTGGGTGGCGAGCCGGTGCTGTGAGGCCCGCCGTCGGGCCCGGGGGCAGCGACCGATCAGGTCACAACTTGGTCACGGTCGGCTGACCTGAGGAACCCGCGCACCCGTTCAGCGATAACTTCCAGCCAAGTCCAGCCCCGCCACCGGGGCGCGCTTCCCCGCGGACCCCACCCTCGCTTGCCGCGCCTGCGGGCGCACCCCCCGGGAGTAGCGCATGTCCAAGTCGCGTCCTCGCGCGTTGCTGATTCTGGCCCTCGTGGCTGCCCTGCTGATGCCGATGCGTGGCTTCGCCGCGCCGCCGGCCAGTCCGCCCGCCGACGGCGCCGCACCCGCGGCCGATGCGCCGTTGGTGAAGGTGATGGTGCTGCTGGAGCAGCAGCCCACCGGGCTGGGCGATGAGCGCGCCAACCTGTCCCGGTTGGACGGCCAGCTCGGCGAGTGGCAGGCCCGTCACGGCCTGCAGGTGGAGCGCAAGTTTGGACTGCTGCTCAACGGTTTCTCGGCATGGGTGCCGCAGAGCGAGATCCGCAATCTGGCCGCGCAGCCCGGCATCGCCTCGGTGAAGCCGGTCGGCCGCTACGAGCAGAACGTCCTCATCGGTGAGGAGACTCAGGTCCCGGCCGCCCGCGAGCACCACGATGTCGACGGCCGCGGCATGGTGATCTCGATCATCGACTCCGGCATCGACCTCGAGCATCCCGACATGCGCATCGACGACGACGCGCTGGCCTCCAACAAGCTCGACCCGGAGGAGGGGTGGACCGAGAAGGTGCCCTACGGCTGGAACTTCGCCGACCAGAACAGGGTCGTCAAGGACGCCAGTATCGACGAACACGGCCAGCACGTGGCCGGCATCGCCGCCGCCAACGGGGAAGGCGAGTTTGCCGTCACCGGCGTTGCCCCGAACGCCCAGCTGCTGGCCATGAAGGTCTTCTCCAATGATCCGGCCCGTCCCGGTGCCTACCAAGACGACGTCATCGCCGCCATCGAAGAATCCGTACGCCGCGGCGCCGACGTCATCAACCTCTCGCTCGGCTCGCCCGGCGGCACCGACATTGATGTGCAGGGCGAGGCCCGGGCCATCCGGAACGCCCAGGCCGCCGGCACCCAGGTGGTCGTCGCGGCCGGCAACGAGGGCTTGTTCTCCGACCCGCTCGGCGAGACCACCAACATGCTGGGCCAGCTCGACAACGCCACCGTCGGTTCCCCGGCGACCTCGCCCGATGCGTGGGCGGTTGCCTCGGTCGACGGCGACACCATGGTGGTCATCACCGCCGAGGCGACGTGGCAGGGTGGCAGCACCGACGTGGCGTACGACCAGCAGGCCGGTGAGTTCGACGCGAACCCGCATGAACTGGTCTACGCGGGGCTCGGCGAGCCCGGTGACTACTCGGGCCTGGACGTCGCCGGCAAGTGGGTGCTGGTCGCCCGCGGCGGCATCGCCTTCAGCGACAAGGTCGGGAACGCCGTCAACGCCGGCGCGACCGGTGTCGTGATCCACAACAACACCGGCGGCAGCGAGATCGCCGGCATGGCCGGTCTCGAGAACGCCACCGTCCCGGTGATCGGCATGGGCCAGGACGACGGTGAAGAACTGGCCGCCCTGCTCGAGGACGGCACCGCCGTCACCCTGCGGTTGACCGAGGACCGGGCCACCCAGCCCGGCCCCAATGCCGGCAACCCGTCGTCCTTCACGTCCTGGGGTTCCACCCCGGACCTGCAGTTCCACCCCGCCATCGCCGGCATCGGCGGCAACGTCTACTCCACCCAGAATGACGGTGGCTACGGCGTGAAGTCAGGCACCTCGATGGCCGCCCCGCACGTGGCCGGCGTCTCGGCGCTGCTGCAGCAGGCGTACGCCGAGCGCTACCCCGAGCTGTCGGCATCCGAGCGCAACACCCGCGCCCGGATCGCGGCCACCAACACTGCGCTGGTGCCCGATCAGGACGCGCTGCAGGCGCCGCGCCAGATCGGTGCCGGCCTGGTGCAGGTCGACGACGCGCTGGCGAGTGAGATCTTCGCGACCGTCGACGGATCGCCGACCATCGCGCTGCAGGAGATCACCGGCCCCCGCACCGTCACCGTCGAGCTGACCAACGCCGGCGACGCCGATGCCACCTTCAGCACCGGCCAGACCTGCGTGCTCGCCGAGCAACAGCCCGGCGACGCTCCCAGCTCGGTGACCTGCGCCACCGGTGAGTCGGCCACGGCGGACGACGCCACGGTGACCGTGCCGGCCGGTGGCACCGCGACGGTGTCGTGGACCATCACCCCGAACTCCGCCGCCGCGGACCACTGGCTCCAGGGCTGGCTGCAGCTGACGTCCGAGGACGCGGACCAGCCCAGCCTGGCGCTGCCCTACCTCGGCTTCGTCGGGGACTGGAACGCCGAGCCGATCATTGACCTGCCGGTGTACGCCGAGGGCGACTCGCTGCTGGACCAGTTCTTCGGCGCAGGGCAGGGCAACGTGACCCAGTTGTGGAGCTCCTACCAGGGCATGCCGGTGCCGCGAGGCGAGGGCGAGAATGCCATCTCGCCCAACGGCGACGGTCTGGCCGACACGGTCCACCCCGGCTTCGTGCTGCTCCGCTCGGCCTCCGACATCAACTACCAGATCGTTGCCGCTGACGGCACCGTGCTGCGCGACCTCGGCTTCGAGCAGGAATACCAGCGGCTCCCGCTGAGCCGCATCGACCCGGCCGGCAATGCCGTCAACGAGTCCACGGCGTACGCCTGGAACGGCACCGTGTGGGACCCGAAGGTCGGTGCCTTCGTGCCGGTCGCCGATGGTGACTACACCTACCGCGTCCGGGCCCGGTTGGCGCAGGACCGGCCCTGGCAGGCGTACGACATGCCCGTCACCCTGGACCGGGTCGCGCCGACCCTGGACTACACCGCCGAGGTGTCCGGCGACGGGACCCTGACGTACACCGTCACCGCGTCGGACGACCGCTCCGGCCTGACGCCCGGCTCGCTCGAGGTCGACGGACTGGGGGACAGCGACACCATCGAGGTGACCGGTGAGAACAGCTGGACCGTGACGGTTGCCGATCCCGGTGCGGTCGAGGTGCTGACCTTCCAGCTGACCGACATCGCCGGCAACCGCGTCACCAGCCACGATCTGGCCGGGGACAGCGGCGCCGACTTCGTCCACCCCGACCTCTATCTGGAGCCGGCCAACTTCGACTCGGCCAACCCCTACACCGGGACCCCGTTGATCGACGAGGACCTGACCCACGTGGTCCAGGGCTACGCCACCAGCGACACCTCTCGCGTCACCGTCAACGGTGTCGAGGCCGAACTCAACGCCGACGGCACCTTCGAGACGCGGGTCTCGGTCACCCCGGGTGCCAACCTGATCCGGGTGGTGGCGTACAACGCGACCGGCGTCGAACTCAGCACCGCTGAGCAGACGCTGGTCGTCGACATCGAGCCGCCGGCCATCGAGCTCAACGTCCCGCTCGACGAGGATGGCCGGGTGGTCCTCGACGACAACGGCGAGGTACGCGTCCAGGGTCGAGTCACCGACGACCAGGCCAGTCCGGGCGGGGAGCGCGAGCTCTACCTCTACGTCGGCGGCCTCGGCGTCAACTACGAGACCCCGATGAACGAGGACGGCAGCTTCGACGTCACCATCGCCCCCGATCCGGGCTTGGCGACGCTGATCGTGTACGCCTCCGACGGACTCAACAGTGCGCAGGAGACGCCGCTGCTGGCGCGGGAGACCGACGAGACCGGTCTGCAGGCGATCGTCTTCGACGACCCAACGCTGCAGGGCAACCTGCTGTCGATCCTCGGGCCGCTGGAGCCGTTCGGCAAGGTCGCGTACTTCCTCAACCCCGACGACCCCAACATCCGCAAGGACGGCGACCGGATCTTCTACACGATCTCGGGCACCTTCTATCGGGCGGTCGGCGAGTTCGAGGTGGCCGGTCAGACCGTCGAGGTCGGCCCGGACCGTCGGTTCAGCGTCGAGGTGGAGCTCAACCAGGGCATCACCAAGCTGAACTACCGGGTCGTCGACACCAACGGTGACGTGCTGGCCGATGCGGCCTGGCGTTTCCTCTACGACTCCAAGCTGCCCGGGCTCACGCTGAACTCGCCGCAGATCGCCGAGGACGGTGCGCTGTATGTGAGCGACGCGTCCACCACCGCCGAGTTCGCCGGTTCGGTGTGGGACAACGCCTTCGGCTACCAGCTCAACATCAACGGTTCGGCGATTGAGGAGATCGGCAACATCTGGGATCCGGGAGCCGAGGTGAACCGCCGCGACTTCAGCGCCGAGATCGACGTCACCGACGGGGACAAGGTGCTGCTGGGCCTGTACGACATGGCCGGCAACGGTCAGGAACAGGTGATCCCGGTCATCCACGACGACCGCGCGCCCGAACTGACGATCGAAGGGGTTGACTCGACCCGGACCGACGCCACTCAGGCGAAGGTGACGGCCACCGATGACCACCTGCGGGACTTGGCGGTCCGCATCGACGGCCAGGTTGTTGCTCAGCCGGCCACCCCGGTGGTGCCGGCCGAGGGCGCCTCCTTCGTGTCCGTCGGTGACCCGGCCGATCCGGATCCGGGCGCAACCGGTACGCCGTCGGCCGGCGCTGAGTCCGGCCAGGCCCAGCCTCGTCAGGCGGCCGCCGAGCCGGTGACCACGCTCAGCGTGGACGTCGACCTGACCGGTCTCCAGTCGGGCCGTCACATCATGGAGGTCTTCTCCACCGACCGAGCCGGAAACGTCACCAGAGAGGCCGTGGTCTTCGCGCTGGACCGGGCCCCGGTCATCGAGGGCCCCGACCAGGTCACGCTGAACCCGGACGGCGACCTCGAGGAGCAGCTGAATGCGGCGTACACGGTGGCCGACGACCTCGACAAGGCCCTCACCGTGCAGGCTGACCTGTCCGGCCTGCAGCTGGACCAGACCGTGCCGGTGACCCTGACCGCGGTGGACCGGGCCGGCAACCTGGTCGAACGTGAGGTGCAGGTGCTGCTGCAGCGTCCGATCACGACCCTGACCGGGCAGTGCGGTGACATGTCGGCGCGGTTCGCGGCCGGTGACAGCATCACCATCACCTGCCAGGAGCAGGCCGATGGCCGGATCCGGGTCGACGTCGCCAACACCGGCGCCCAGGTGCAGGGCACCCTGCGACTGCGGGTGCCGAGTGGCCGCGAGGTCTACTTCGTCTCCGACGGGCGTCTGGTCGGGCCGGTCGCGGTCGGCCACCAGGAAGGCATGATCGTGCTGGAGTCGCCCTCCAAGGCAACCCTGCTGATCGGTGCGCCGGCTGCGGACGACGATGACGAGGACGACGATGACGACCAGCCGCCGGTGAAGCTGCCTGACACCGGCCGCTGATTCGACAGCAGGACGGGCCCGGAGCTGATGCTCCGGGCCCGTTGCTGTTGGCCGTGCGTTTTTGGTTGTGGCGCGTGGATTGCCGGCCCGGGAACGACGCAGCAAGAGCGGGGCCCGTCGGCGGCGTATAACCTCAGCAGGCTGTAGTTGTGCGGGTCAAAACGCCGATTCGGGCTGCGAAAGCTCAGCAGGCTGTAGTTGTGCAGGTCGGCCCGGCGGCTCCAGGCGTACGCCCGTGGCTCACTTCTTGCGGTGCTTGTCCATCAGTGCCGGCAACAGGAAGATCGTCACGAAGATCAGCCACCACAGGCTGCCGCGGCTGATGATGATCAGCAGGATGGTGACCGGCCAGGCCAACATGTTGATGGTGTCGGCGTGCCGGGTGAACCACGCCCATGTTCCGTCTGATGAGCTCGTCCCGTCGGAGGAGTGCTTGCTGCCAGTGCTGCCGGGGCGTACGGCGACGCCATCGCCGCCGCGGGAGGCCGAGGCGCCCAGGTTGTAGGGGCTGCGGCCGCCGAGCAGGCCCGCCGGCAGCGGACCGGGCAGGTCGTCGAAGAGGGGGTGCAGGTCGTCGAGGGTCTTGGCCCGAAGCGCCTGGGTCATGCGTTCGTCGAACTCGGCGGTGTCGAGCCGCCCCTTGGCCATGTGGTCTTGGAGGGCCTGCACCGCCTGGTCGCGTTCCGCATCGCCGATGCGCTTGGGAGGACCTGCCATGCCTTCCATTATGCCCAGTCGGCCAACGATCCGCAGGCCCCGGGCATCCTCCGATCGGACGATGCGCGTACGCGCGTGGCGCTTGGGTGCTCGTGGGGCGACTTGGGTTCGGGTCGGGCAGTGGGGGCGGCGTACGCTCCGTAGTCCGGTTGGGTACCGCTCCGGTACGCCCGCCACACCCCGACACCGCCCCCACGACCCCACCTTTGAGGCTCGGTTGGGCTGACGCGGCCGGCGTACGGGCTGAGCGTGCAGAAACGATGGTCAGATTTCCTCGTTGGCACCTCAGCTGCAAAGCCCGAAGTTACCGTCGTTATCGCACGCACCCTGGCGTACGTGGCGCTGCCCTCCGCCGGCGCAGACCTGCACAACTACAGTCCACTGAGGTTCCGCAGCCAGAATCGGCGATTCGGCCTGCATTTCTACAATCCGCTGTAGTTGCGCCGCAGCTGCCCCGGCCCGACTTGAGGCCGCCCTCCTCGGTCATGGACGAGGCTGAGTCCCCCAGCGCCGCTCGCTACAGTGTGCGCGCAGGAAGTTCTCGACCCGGAGGTCCCGTAGTGACACGCGTTGTACAGAAGTTTGGTGGCTCCTCGGTGGCCGACGCCGAGAGCATCAAGCGCGTCGCCCGCCGGGTCGTCAACGCCAAGCAGAAGGGTGACGACGTGGTGGTCGTCATTTCTGCCATGGGCGACACCACCGATGAGCTGATGGATCTGGCCAACCAGGTCAGCCCGCAGCCGCCGCCCCGTGAGCTCGACATGTTGCTCACCGCGGGGGAGCGGATGAGCGCCGCGCTGTTGGCGATGGCGATCCACGACCTCGGCGCGACGGCTCGGTCCTTCACAGGTTCCCAGGCCGGCGTCATCACCACCGAGACCCACGGCAACGCCCGGATCATCGACATCACCCCGGGGCGTATCACCTCCGCCATCGAGGAGGGCGACATCGTCATCGTCGCCGGATTCCAGGGCGTCTCGCAGACCACCAAGGATGTCACGACGCTGGGGCGGGGTGCCTCCGACACCACCGCTGTAGCTCTGGCCGCCGCAGTCGGCGCCGACTACTGCGAGATCTATTCCGATGTCGACGGCATCTTCACCGCTGACCCGCGGATCGTGCCCGGTGCCCGCCGGATCCCCGAGATTTCCTACGAGGAGATGATGGAGATGGCGGCCAACGGCGCCAAGATCCTGCACCTGCGCTGCGTTGAGTACGCGCGCCGCGAGAACGTTCCCGTCCACGTCCGTTCGTCCTTCTCCGACAAGCCCGGCACCTGGGTCAAGGACCTCAACCAGATCGAAGGAAGCAGCATGGAAGAAGCCGCCCTCATCTCCGGCGTCGCGCATGACCGCAACGAGGCCAAGATCACCGTGGTCGCCGTACCGGACCAGCCCGGTGCAGCGGCCCGGATCTTCGAGTCCGTGTCGACCGCCGACATCAACGTCGACATGATCGTCCAGAACGTCTCCTCGGTGGCGACCGGCAGCACCGACATCTCCTTCACCGTCCCGACCACCGACGGTCGCAAGGGTGTCGAGTTGCTCAACCGAATCCGTGAGGAGGTCGGCTTCAAGGAGGTCCTCTACAACGACCAGATCGGCAAGGTCTCGGTCGTCGGCGTCGGGATGCGCTCCCACCCCGGTGTGACCGCCCGCTTCTTCACCGCGCTGGGTGAGGCTGGCATCAACATCGAGATGATCTCCACCTCCGAGATTCGGATCTCGGTCGTGGTCGATTCCGAGAAGGTCGACGACGCCGTTCGTGCTGCGCACACCGCATTCGGCCTGGACGCCGAGGGCGAGGCCGTCGTCTACGCCGGCACCGGCCGCTGAGACGTCCACTCTGACGGAAACCCCGCCCTGCTGGGCGGGGTTTTTGTGCGTACGCGGAGGGCGCGGGCGTACGCGGGCAGCCCTGGCCGCCGGGAGGTCTCCCTGGCGTGCCGGCTGGGATCAAAGACGCAGCAACAAGGGGGCGGGGTCGGCTGCGTAACTGCAGCGGGCTGTAGTTGTGCAGGTGTACGCCCCGATTTGGGCTGCGTAGGTGCAGCGGGCTGTAGTTGTGCAGGTGAAAGCGTCGGTTCGGGCTGCGTAGGTGCAGCGGGCTGTAGTTGTGCAGGTCCGTGCGGCGGGAGCGCCGGGCGTACGCCGGCAGCCGGGCCCGTCTCACCCACCGGGCATAACGATTTAATTGAGGCCTCCAACGTGGGATGATGATTGCCGTGGCATGCCGGCCACCGACACCCGGGAGAGATTGCATGTCCAACTCGATCGCCGCAGACCAGATCGATCAGGCCGCGCCTGCGCTCGACCTGCGTCCGGTGTTCCGTCAGGCTGCCAGCAGCGCCTGGGTCGTCACCGCAACCGGTGACGCCGGGCCGGTCGGCTTCACGGCCATCTCGGTCAACTCCGTGTCGATGGATCCGCCGATCGTCTCCTTCAACGTGTCCGGTGGCTCCAGTTCGCTGGCAACACTGGGGCGAACCCGCCGGGTCGCGATCCACCTGCTCGACCGTCAGCAGGAGCCGACTGCCCGCCGCTTCGCCGGTCCCCGACAGCAGCGATTCGTTGACGACGGCAGCTGGGGGTACGCCGCCGACGGGCTGCCCTGCCTGGCCGGCGTCAGCGCTCGGCTGACCGCTGACATCTCCGACCTGGTGCCTGCCGGGGACAGCTTCGTCGTGCTGGCCGAGGTCTCCGCCGCCCGTCATGCCCCCAACTCCGGTCCGCTGGTCCACCACGCCGGCAGCTACCGAGCCTGAAAAAGGAAGCCCGCGCATGAACACCTTCGTCGCGTATGCCAGTGGGCTAGCGCGTACGATCGGCAGGCCCGATGCAGGCTCAATGGTTCTGCGGTGGTCCGCGACACCGAGACCGACGCACCAGCTGTGAGAGGGGAAGCGGAGATGACTTCTGACCAGGTGGTGCCCGGCAACCGGGCCACCGTGACGACCTCGCCGACCCACGGCATCGGCGTCACCGAACTGCGGGCTCTGCAACGCCCGCTCAAGGATGGCTACCGCGATCACCCGGAGTCGGCGCAGGTGACCTCGGTCGCCGAGGCCAGGGGCGGGCGCGATTCGATCACCGCCACGGTCGAGAGCTGGGCCGTGCCGATCCGGGCCGGCTTCCACAAGGCCGTCGGCGGCGACGGGGTCGATGCCTGTTCCGGTGACATCCTGCTGCAGGGGCTGGCCAGCTGCGCCGGCGGGACCCTGGCTTCGGTGGCGACGCCGATGCGGATCGAGTTGCGAGCTGCCACGGTGCGCGCGACCGGCCACTGGGATGCCCGCGGCACGCTCGGGCTCGACAAGTCGGTCCCGGTGGGCTTCACGGCGATCGACCTCAGCTTCGACCTCGACACCGACGCCGACGATCAGAGCGTGGCTCGGCTGCTGGAGCTGACCGAGCGCTACTGCGTGGTCGCCCAGACGCTGCGGCAGCCGCCCGAGATCACCATCAGCCGGGCCTGACCGACGGACCCAGCCGGGGCAGCAGCCAGAAACGCACATCGCGGCCAGGAGGTTTCCCTCCCGGCCGCGAGTGCTGACCTCAGCTGTTGCGTCGGCGACTGATCCGGTACGCCGCCAGCGCGGCGGCCCCGAGCAGCAGGGCTGCTCCCGCCGCCGCCGCCGAACCGGTGTCCGGCAGGCCGGGCTTCGGACCATCCGGGCCGGGCTGACCCGGCTCCTCCGGTCCACCGGGCTGGCCCGGCCCCGGTTCACCCGGTTCGCCAGGCTGCCCCGGCTCCTCGGGCTGACCCGGCTCCTCCGGTCCACCGGGCTCACCGGGCTGACCCGGCTCCTCGGGCTGACCCGGCTCCTCGGGTTCGCCGGGCTCACCCGGTACGCCGGCCGGGGCGTTGAGCTCGCGGACCTCGGAGTACATCACGCCACCGTGCGGTCCGGTCGCCACCACATACCAGCCCTGCTCGCCCTGCGGCACCTCGGACCAGGTGATCGTCGCCGCCTGACCCGAGGGCGCCCCGGCCACCGAACCGATCTCGGTCGCCGTCAGGATCTCGGCGCTGAACGAGTCAGTCGCCAAGGTCTTGGCGGTGGGGGAGATGCCCGCCGCGGCGTACGGAATCTCGAACTCCTGCATCCCCGGAGGGTTGTTGAGCGAGGCGTCCGGGGAGTTGAACTGATCCAATGACGGCGAGTAGGTGCGGACCAGGATCCGCTGTCCCTCGTTGTCGAAGTGCAGCAGTCGCAGGAAGCCCTGACCACCCTCGGGCAGACCCTGGTAGTCGAACAGCATCGAGGTCACGGTGCGATCCGCCACGCCGTCACCGTTGTCGTCGATCTCGTCGAGGCGGGTGTACGCGTCGTGGTAGTGACCCGAACCGACCGCGAAGACGTTCGGATTCGGCTTCACGACCTCGTCGAAGACTCGCTGCGGGAACGGGCCCAGGCCACCGGTGGTGAGCATGTACTCGTGGAGGTTGATCCACACCTTCCGCTCCGGGTACTGCCGGATCACCGAGTTCATCCAGTCGATGTCCTCGCTGTTGAGCTCCTCGTAGGAGACGTTGTCCGGCCAGCCCATGTAGAGCACCAACAGGTCAACGCCGTTGGCCGAGATCAGGTCGTAGTGACCCCGGTTGTTCTTGTACGAACCGCCGTACCACGGGTTGCTGGCAAACCGGTCCTCACCGAAGTACTGGCCGTACTCGGTGTAGTTGGCGTCGCCGCCGTGGACGTCGTGGTTGCCGGCCAGCACGCCGTACGGGAAGCCCGCCTCGTCGAGCATGCGGTACGCCTGGTCGGCGTTGCGCCACTGGTGCGGCTGGTCGGCGCTGTCGACGATGTCACCGGTGTGCACCAGGTATTGCAGATTGAGGTTGTCGCGCTGCTCCAGGACGAACTCGTGGATTGCGGTCTGGTGACGGTAGAACTCGGTGTCGCTGCCGTCGGTGTCGAGACCCAGGTTGCGGTTGTAGTACTGGGTGTCGGACTCCCACGCGATCGTGAAGTCGTACTGGTTGCGCGGCGTCGCATCCGGGTTGAAGGGTGTGATCGCCGAGTCGCGCTGGCTGCGCGGCTCCGCAGCGAAGCCCTCCGAGTGCTGCACCAGGAAGGTCAGCTTGCCGTTGCTGGCGTGGCCATCCACCGGCACCATCGCCTCAAAGGCGATCTCGGTCGCGGCCGCCGCACGCTGGGTCGCCGCCGGGGTGGCGGTGGTCAGCTGCTGATCGACCTTCTCCCACGAACCGTCGGCATTGCGGACGTAGAGGATCACCTTGGCGCCGGGGTTGGCGCTGCCGCTCCAATGGACCCGGGCCTGCGATCCGGCTCCCGCATCAGCCGGCACCGCGATGGTGAACAGCTGGTAGGGCAGCGCGGTGTCGCTGGTGGTCTCCACTGCCACACCGTCGGTGCCGACCAGGGTGGCCAGCTCCTCGGTGCTCAGCGCGGTGGCGTCGCTGCGCTCGCCGGGACGGGCGTCGCTGGTGCTGCCGGCGCCGACGCTGACCTCGGGGTCGGTGGCGGCGTACCGGTAGCCACGCCGGAAGCTCAGGTCCAACTCGTCACCCTCGGGCGAGGTGCCGGTGGCGATCAGATCGACCTCATTGCCGTCGATGGTGGCGCCGTCATCGGGGCTGTTGAGCTCGATGCCGGGCTGCTCGTCGGCGGTCCGGAAGGTGATCTCCCGGGTGGTGGTGTTGCCGACCTTGTCGGTGGCGGTCAATGCCAGGACGTGCTCGCCCGGAGCCAAGGCCAGTGAGCTGGTCGCCAGCGGCAGCGGGATCGGATTGCCGTCCAGGGTGGCGGTCAGGTTGGCCACCCCAGCGCCCTGGTCGGTTGCGGTCGCGGTGATCTCGAACTCGCCGCGGTAGAGCTCGCCGTCGACCATCGGGCTCTCGATGGCCGGGGCGGTGTTGTCGACCTGGACCGTACGCGTGGCGCTGGCGTCGCCGCCGCTGGCCTCGATGACGTGGGGACCGTCCGCAACGGCGGTGGTGTCCCAGGTGGTCGCGACCGAGGTGAAGGCGTCCTCGGGGATGGTGAAGGTCGCCAGGAAGGAAACCAGGCCGGCGTCGGAGAAGCCGATCCGGGCGTCAGCAGCCGGGCAGTCGATCGGCGCCGGGTCGGTCTCGCGGCCGTCGGCCTCCTTGGTGGTCGCGCAGCTGTCGGGCCGTAGGCTGCGACCGTCGGGGAGCGCCAGGCGGGGGTTGATGGCGACGAAGTCGTCGTTGTTCTCATTGACGTCGGCGTTCGGCCACGCCTTGGTGCCGGCGACGATGGTGACGGTCACCTGCTCGCCCGGGCGCACCTGGGTGGCCGGGATTGTCGCATCGACGGTGACGACACGGGAGTAGAAGCCCTCGTCGAAGATGGTCAGGACCTCATCGCCGAGCTTGACGCCGTTGCGGAAGAAGGCGTCGGTGCTGGTCGCCTCGAAGGCGAACACCGGGCCGGTCTCCAAGGACGGTGCGGCATCGGCGATCGGGGCGCCGTCGATGCTGAGGGAGACCGGATTGCCCTCTTCGCTGGTGGCGACCACGCGGGTCTCACCGCTGACGTACTGGCCTTCGGTCAGATTGATCCGGACTGCGGCGGGTTCGCCCTCGACCAGCGCGACCCGGACCGGACCGAACGTGGTCTGCTGGGCGCCGTCGCTGGCGATTACCTCGTAGTCGATCCAGCGCTTGCCGAAGAGGTCGGCTGCCGGGATGGCGTACGTGTAGCGGTCACCGGACTCGGGCACCAGGTTCGTCTCCTGGGTGGCGCCGAGGTTGTCGGTGATCCGCAGCGTGACGGTGCGCACCAGCAGGTCGTCGGCGATGTCGAAGCCGAGGTCGAGGTTCTCGGTGTCGGGTACGTCGTCGCTGCCGGTGAGATCGGTGACGACCGGGGCGGTGCCGGCCGCGGGCGCCGGGACGTACGCCGGGGGCACCTGGTCGCCGGAAACCGAGCCGGGGGTCGGGGCCGAGAGCCCGATCATGGTCTGAGTGGTGCCGGTCGGATCCTGCGGCGCCCACAGCGGGTCGCTGGTGCTGGGGTTCCAGCCGTACTGGATGGCGGTGCTCGGGGTGGTCTGGTCGTCGGCGAAGTAGTAGCTGCGGCTGATGTCGTGGCCGGTGTTGGTGGTGACCTGAATGCCTCGGGAGCCGCCGTTGGCCATGCCACCGGTGAACATTTCGACAATGTCGACGCCCAGCTCGAGGTCGGTGCCGAACTGCTCGTTGAAGTCGGCCACGGTCAGGCCGGCGTTGACACCGGCCGGGTTCTTCACCCACAGCACCAGGGTGCCGCCGGCGGGGATGACGACATCGGACGGCACGGCGGGCCACTGGGTGGAGCTGTTGGTGACCGGGCCGGACTGGTCGTTGTTGGTGTAGAGGTAGTTCAGCGTGTAGTCGCCGAAGTTGATCGGGGCATCGGAGGCGTTGTAGACCTCGACGAACTCGTAGCCGTCGGAGCCGCCGACGTTGACGGTGTCGGGGGCGACCTCGGTCACCTGCAGCACCGGAGCGTCGAGCTCGGGGTCGGTCTCGCGCTCGAGGGCGCTGGTGACCTGGGCCAGCGTCACCGTGCCGGGGCTGATGGCCACGGCCGGGCCGGCGTCGACCAGCACCGCGTCGACGCTGCCGATCCGGGCGGGCACCGCGAACTGGGCGTTCCAGTTGCCGGCCGGGTCGGTGTCGGCCGGGGCCCAGGCGCGGTTGAGGGTCTCGCCGTCGCGGACCAGGCTGAAGCCACGGTCACCGCCATTGGCGATGCCGGGCTGCGGGCCGAAGCGATAGACGGGGACCTCGGCAGCGGCGCCGACGCCGGCGCGGAACTGGTCCTTGGTCATGGCGGCCTGGGTGGAGTCGGCGCCGTAGTTGAGCCAGAACAGCGCCGAGGCGCCGGCGGGGATCACGACCGGGGTGTCGTCCTCGCCGGCCAGGTGCAGGAAGGGCTGCGGCGTACCGGCGTTCCACTGGGAGGTGTGGTAGCGCAGCTCGATGCCTTCGGCGGTCAGGTCGATCGGCTCGGTGGTCGTGTTGGTGACCTCGACGTACTCATAGACGTCGGCGCCGGGATTGTCGCCGTAGATCTCGGTGATGGCGAGCGGGAAGTACGCCCCGGCGTTGCCGTCGGCACCGGGGCCGGGCGCGGTCGGGTCGGTGGGATCAGTGGGGTCCGTCGGCTCGGGCCGGACCAGCTGGTCGGCGGCGACGCTGCCGGGGGTCGCAGTGCCGGGGACGTGGTTGATCAGCACGGCACCCTCGGCCGGCACGGTCCAGTGGTCGGAGTTGCCGCGGTTGGTGGCGGGGCGGTTGTAATGGGACTCGGAGACCGTGGTCGAACGGTCGGCCTCGAAGAGCGTGAAGCTGCGCTCGCCGGAGTTGGCGAAGCCGGCCTGTCCGATCGAGTGGTAGAGCGGATAGGTGGAGTCCGCGTTGCCATAGTGGGCGCGGAAATCAGCCTCCGACAGCTCCCACTGCGTCACGGCCGCGTCGCCGGTGCCGACGGCGTACCGCTGCCAGAACACCGCGGACCCGTTGGCGGGAATGATGACCTCATCCAGCGGGGTCTCGGTGCCGGGCTCGACCACGCTCAGCCAGCCACTGTTGTGGTAGCGCAGCGCGTAGTCGGCGAAGTTGATCGGCGCGTCGGTGGTGTTGGTGACCTCGTAGAACTCGAACCAGTCCTGGTGGCTCGGCGTTCCGGCGTTGTCCTGCATCACCTCGGTGATCACCAGGGGCGGCAGTGGTTCAGGGGCAGCGGCAGCCGGCTGGGCGGCTCCGATGATGCCGCTCATGCACAGGGCGGCAGCGACGACGGCCGCGACTGTGCCGCGGACGGAGGAAAGGGTGCGAGTCTTCACGGGGCTGATCCAAGTGCAGCGCGATGAATGACAGGTCCGCGATGGGTGGATTCTGGGTGAACGTTGGGGGCTCCCCGCGGTCGTGAAGTGGCCACGAGCCGCGGGTGAAAGGATCTTCGACGGCTGGGCGCCCCACCTCAGCGGCGGATCGGGAGCCAGGCCAGCACGTCGCGGATGCCTTCGTCCCAGAAGTCCCAACTGTGCGCGCCCGGGCGGAACCGCGCCTGCAGCGGTACGCCGGCCTCCTCAGCGGCCGCGACGAAGGTGTGGTTGTGGTCCACCAGGAAGTCTTCGGTGCCGCAGTCCAGCCACAGCGCCGGCGTGCTGGCCGGATCGGCTCGGCGCACCAGATCGACCAGGTCATCCGGTGTCCCGGCCAGGTCTGTGTCACCCCAGATGCGTTCGGCGAGGTGACCGTTGGATCCGTCGAAGGATCGTTGGGTGAGGTCCAGTGCGCCGGACAAGCTGGCGGCGGCCGCGATCCGGTCGGGGTGGTTGAGGGCCAGCTTGAAGGCACCGAAGCCACCCATCGACAGGCCCGCCACGAAGGTGTCCTCGCGTGCGGTGGAGATCCGGAAGGTCCGTGCCAGCAGGGCCGGCAGCTCCTTGCTGAGGAAGGTCCAGTACGCCTCGCCGACGGCCTCGTCGGCGTAGAATGAGCGGCGCACCTCCGGCATCACCACGGCGATGCCGGTGTCGGAGGCGTACCGCTCGATCGAGGTGCGGCGCTCCCAACCGGTGCAGTCATCGCTGAGGCCATGCAGCAGATAGAGCACCGGCACCCCACCCTCGGGCGGGCCCGCCGCGGCCATGCCGATGCCGGCCGTCTCCTGTGGCATCAGGACCACCATCGAGGTGCCCATGCCGAGGGACTCGGCGAAGAAGTCGGCACGCATGCGGATCATCGAAACTCCCAAGGATTGGTCTGGCCCCCAGCTTGGCATGACGCCATTGCTCCCGCGTGCGGTGACTCGGCTCTGGGAGCGCTGACCTCAGCGGCGGCGGGTCGAGGCGCGTGGCACCAGCACCGGGTCGAGACTGACCCGGGCCTGATCATGGGTGAGCCCGTCCGCCCGCGCGGTCAGCAGCCGACCCGCCCAGGAACCCAGCTGGTCGATCGGCTGACCGATCACCGACACTGCCGGGGTCACCAGCGCTGTCCAGGGGTCGTCGTCAATGCCGATCAGGGCGACGTCGTCCGGCATCCGGCGTGTGGAGCGCTGCAGCGCGGCGAAGGCCCCGGCCGTCAGCCAACTGTTGGTGGCGAACACCGCATCGATGTCAGGGTGGTCCAGCACCATCGCGGCGGCGACCCGATGGGCGTGACGGCTGCGCTCCCGCAGCCGCACCGTCGGCCCCAGGTCGATGCCCGCCGCGGCCAAGGTCGCCAGAAAGCCTTCCTCGCGTTCCACCGTGGTGTTGACGTTGTCGGGACCGGTCATCAGGGCTGGCCGGGACACCCCTTGGGCCAGCAGGTGTTGGGCTGCGAGCTCCCCGGCACGGTGATTGTTCACCCCGACGTTGTCGCCGCTGAAGCCGGTCACCTCCCGATCCACGGTGACGACCGGGATCCCGGCCTGGCTGAGCGGATCCAGGTCGGAGTTGACCGATGCTGCCGCGATGAGCACGCCGGAGACCCGGTGGTCGATCGCGGTGGCGATGTGGGTCCGCTCCCGCTCCGGACTGTCGCGCGAGTTGCCGATCAGCACCGAGCACCCGGCGGCGTCGGCGGCCTGGTCGAAGGAGTCCAGCAGCCGCATGAAGAACGGTGTCTCGACGTCGGGGACGATCGCCATCCAGAGCTTGGTCCGGGGCCGGGCCGAGGCTGCGGGCGTACGCGGGTAGCCCACCTCGTCTGCGGCGGCGTTGACACGCGCCACGAGTTCGGGGGACACGTTGGGGTGGCGGTTGAGGACCCGGGACACCGTTGCCGGGGACACTCCGGCCGCATGCGCCACGCTCGCCACCGTCGCCCGGTTGGTTGCCCGTGTCATCGCTTACCCCAGTCCTGATCGCCGGTCACACCGCTGTGCCGTGACCTCAGTTGCACGTTACCGGCTCATACCGACAGAACTTCTGGCCGCTGTAGGGGCTCACAGCAGGCCGTCGTAGGGGCCCACATGATCGAAGGGGAAGCCGCCGCCGGTCGCCCACCAAGTCAGGCGGCCCGGGAAGCACAAGCCGGGCCCACGAGAACGTGAGCCCGGCTTGACTGATGTCGGGGTGACAGGATTTGAACCTGCGACCTCCTCGTCCCGAACGAGGCGCGCTACCAAGCTGCGCCACACCCCGAGGTCTGTGGTCTGGACAAGACCGAGGAACAGCTTAGCGCAGCGGAAGCGGGGGTGTCACTTGCAGCTGCACGGTGAGCGTCAGCGGCCGGTACGCGGGTCGGTGAAGGTCTGCTGCAGCTGGCCGGTGGCCAGGTCGAAGGCCCACATCCCCCGGTCGGCGCCGGAGGCGTACAGCACCCCGTCGGCCACGGCGCACCGCCAGGCGGTGTGGAAGCGGCGCGGTCGTTCGAGCGGCACCTCGGTGAGTTGCCCGTCGGCCTGCAGGATGTGAATGGTGTCGGTGTCGATCCAGACCGCCGCCGCTCCGTCGGCCGTGACACACAGCCCGACGGGCCAGTAGTCCAACGGGTGCCGGACCGGTTCGGCACCGGGCTGCACCAGGACGACCTCGCGCGGGTCGCTGTCGGTCACCCCGACCAGTGCGCCAGCCAGCAGCGACCAGCCGGTGCTGTTGGGCAGGTCGGCGTGGGCGGTGATCTCGGCGAAGTCGGACGGCCGGCGCACCGACACCCGGTCGGGCCAGCTCAGCACCAGGGCGCCCAGGCCCACCGTCATGGCGATGGCGCCGGGATCCACGTCGGTCTGCGCGAGCTGCTGTCCCGCCAGCGCGTCCCAGCGCCGCAGCGTCCCGTCGGCACCGGCCGACACCAACTCGTCGCCGACGAAGGTCAGCCCGACGATCCCGTCGCCGACGCCCACCTCGGCGACCGGGGCGTGTCCGCGCAATTCCTGCACCACGCAGCCGGCCCGGCTCACCACCAGGCTGCCGTCGCAGCGCGGCACCACGACCACATCGCCGCTGCCGGCCCACAGCGGGTTGGCGTTGTGGCGCTTTGCCAGCAGCGCCGTGGCGGCGCCGGTGGCCGGATCCCAGGCCAGCACCGTGTTCATGAAGCCGCTGCGTACGGTGTCGCCGTCGCGCTCGATCGGCCCGACCCAGGTCATCGGCACCGGGTCGACCTCGGTCCCGGGCGGCGGGGCGCCGGCCCCGCATCGGCCGCTGAGATGGGAGTAGCGGTGCCCCGAGGTCAGCGAGGCGCACTCGCCGACCCCTGATGTCGCCGGGGTGGAGCCTCCGGGGGAGCCCGTGGGCGTACCGGGCGAGGGGGCGCCTGGTGATGAACTGGACGGTGTGGACACGGGGCCTCCCTGACAGGCCGACAGCACGGGTGCGGCGGCCAGCGCCGCCAACAACGCTCGACGCGGCAGCGGCGCCATCTCAGTGGCCCCCGCCGAGCCGGCGTACGTCATGGGCCAGCTCCGACCAGTTCACGTCGGCAAGGGCGTCGTCGTCGCGGCGCGCCTCGGCCCATGCGGGCAGGTCCTCGGTGAGCCGCTCGGCGGCGAGGTTGTACGCCTCCATGACCGCCAGTCCGGCCGCCCGCTCATCGGCCAGCAGGTCCGGGGAGACCTCCAGGATCATCACGTGGTCCATGGTGAGCGAGACGTGGGCGCGGCCGCTCTCGTCGCGACCATCGGTCTGGCTCGGGAAAAGCTCGCCCGGCTGCGGTGGCGGCGCCGGTGGGCTGTCATCCAGCTGTCGCTGTGCGAACGCCATCACCAGATCCCGGTCCGGATCCGGTGCGGGCTCAGGCAGCGGCTCAGCGACTGCCGCGAGCTCCTGGCGGTGCTGCTCGCGGCCGGCGTCCAACGCCGCGGCGACGGCGCCCAGCAACGCTCGCGGCGTACGCCCCTCGCCGCGCCACCGCAGGATCGTGAGGGAGCCGTCGACGAATTCGACGTGGACGCTGTCCTCGGAATGGACGGTGTGCACCTCAGGAGTCGGCATCGGCGGCCTCCAGAGCGAAGTGACGGACGACGCCGTCGGCGCATTCGATGGCGTCGAGGTGGGCCGGGTCAGTCATGATCAGTTGCTGCGAGACGACCTCGTGGCCGTGCGCATCCAGGAAGGCGTACTGGTCAACCACGTGCAGGACCCACCACGGCTTGGCCCGGGAACCGTCCCCGGAGGCCTCGATCAGCTCGAGCCCCAGCGCCGCGTACGCCCGCTCCCGCTCGGCGCCCTCAGCATCGCCGAGACCTGCCAACGCCTCGGCGTACAACTGATGGGCCACCGGACAGCCGAAGCTGGCCGGCATCAGGGCGCGCAGCAACCGCGCCAACTCGTCGTGGCGCGACTGCTGCGCCAAGGCGATCGCACGATCGATCCACGGCGTGTCCTCTTCGAAGCCCGCCAGGCGGCGAACCGTCTGCTGCAACTCGCGTGCCCGTGCCGCGCCGGGCTTGGCCAGATAGGACGACAGAGCTTCCTGGAGCATCATCGTCACACCCAGAACCGACCGGCGGCGGAGGCGTTGTCCTCCTCGGTCGCCGAGTAGTCATTGCCGGTGCCGATCATCTTGGAACCCACGGTGGTCATGCCCTCCTTGGCGCCGGCGACAATCCGATGCCACGGCACCAGGCAGGAGGCATCGCCGGCCACGGCGGCCGACTCGATCGGAGAGTTGGACTTGGCGGCGAAGGGCCGCATCGTGATGACCGGCTCGGCGGTGATGTAGAACTCCTGGGCGGCCGAGTCGACCTTGCCGCCCTGCTCGGACCAAGTCGGCGGGTGGAAGTCGGTGGTGCCGGTGCCACCGCCGGTGGGCGGCTGATAGTTGGGGTCCTTGCGCTTCTGGTACTCGTCGTAGCTGAAGTCATTCATGTACCCAGAAGCGGCCTCCCGCGCATCCACTTCGACCGGTCGCTCCCAATAGGCCTCGTTGTCGTTGGGGGTGTTCGGATCGTCGCCCTTGCCGCGGACGTAGTCGTCGTTGAGCCGCTTCCAGCGCTCGGCCTCCTCCCGCGACATGCCGTTCTTCTCGTCCTGCCAGGGGAATCGGAAGGCCTTGTAGCCGGTGTGCTGGCGGCGGTGCTGCATCTCGTGGATCACGGTCTCCATGATCCCGGGGTCATCGAGATTGGCCGGGTCGACCTTCAGGGTGTCCGGGTGGATGTAGACGCCCAAGGAGCCGGGATGCGCGTTCCAGTCGATCTCAATCGGGGGAAAGCCGTTCTCGCGCGCATAGTCATCGGCCATCTGCTGCAGGAAATCCTTCTTCTCCTCATCAGACATGCCACCCTCGGACTCGGGCTTGCGCCAGTCGTCCTCGATCCGCGGATCAATGCTGGTGGCGCCATAGCCCAGCGGCAGCGGCTGGGGCAGATTGAGCGAGGAGAAGGCCTGGGTCACGTTCCTGGTCCCGGTGGCCTCCAGCCGCTGCAGGTCCTTGCGGGTGGCGTCGAGGAGTTTTGTCGCGTACTGGTGGTCGCCGATCATCACCGCCTTCCAGAAGTACGGACGGCGGGTCGTCGCGACCGCCACCATCGCGGTCTGGACGGAGCCGCCCCCGCTGGCAGCGCCGGCGTACGCCGCGGCGGTGCGCTGGCCGGCCTGGCTGACCTCGGAGAGGTGCTCGACGATCGAGCCGCCGCGGGTGACGCTGGCCTTGAAGGCGTCGGCCGAGGCGCCCTTGTTCTTGGCCAGGACAGCACGCACGGCGTCGGTGACGGTCGACAGGGCGTCTGTCGTGGCGCCGGTGAGCGTGTCGTAGGTCGACCCGCGAGAGTTGAGCTCGTTGATGTCGAGGTCGGGCTTGGTGACGCCGGTTTCGCTGAACATGGTGATCCTTCCCCCTCCAGCTGGCTGCGAGTGAGGAGAATCCTACGCGGGGTTAGGGTCGCGGTCCTGGCTGCCGCGGTCCACTCAGGCGGCAGGGATCAAGCGGTGAGGGTGAGGAGCGTCGCCTCTGGTGGGCACCACAGCCGATAGGGCGCATAGGGCGAGTTGCCCAGCCCCGCCGACACATGCAGGTGTGCCGTCCGGCCAGCGAAACTGTGCTGGGACAGGCCCTTCACCCGTTCCGGCTCGATGTCGCAGTTGGTGATGATCGCACGGCCGCCGGGCAGGCAGACCTGACCGCCGTGGGTGTGGCCGGCCAGCAGCAACTCGCAACCGTCTGCGGTCATCGCGTCCAGCAGCCGCAGATACGGCGCATGGGTCACGCCAATGCTCAGCTGGGTGCTCGGCGCGGCCGGACCGGCGACCCGGGAGTAGTCGTCGAGCTCCATGTGGGCATCGTCGGTGCCGCGGAATTCCAGCCGCAGTCCGTTGATCTCGATCTGGGCGCGCTGATGGGTCAGGTCATGCCAACCCGCGGTCAGGAAACCGTCGCGCAGGCTCTGCCACGGCAACAGCTGCGGGGGCCGCGGCGCCCGCTTGCGGCCGGTCAGATATCGCAGTGGGTTACGGGGCCGCGGCGCGTGGTAGTCGTTCGATCCGAACACGAACACCCCGGGGCGCTCGAGCAACTCGCCGTAGGTCTCCAGCACCGACCGCACCGCCATCGGATGCGAGAGGTTGTCCCCGGTGTTGACGACCAGGTCCGGCTCCAGGGCCACGAGCCGGGACACCCAGCGCCGCTTGTGGGTCTGATCGGGTGACAGGTGCAGGTCGGACAGGTGCAACACCCGAATCGGTTCGGCGCCTGCCGGCAGTACCGGCGCGGTGACCTCGCGGAGTCGGAAGTCACCCAGCGAGGCATGCCCGTACGCGAACAGCCCACCGCCGAGGATCGCACCGGTGGCCGCCACTGCGCCGAGCCCGGTGAGCACCTGGCGTACGCCGGGGACAGGGCGCGGCCGGGAGGCCGAGACCTCCCGGCAGAGAACCTGCGTCACCTCAGCCGCCTTCGCCGTTGCCGTTGTTTCCGTTGTTGCCCTGATTGCCACCGGGGGGCTCGAAGCCGGGGCCCTCGTTGCCGGGCGGCGGCTGCGGGGCTGGCTCAGGGGCCGGTGCCGGTTCGGGCGCCGGCTCGGGCTTCGGCTCCGGCTTGGGATCCGGCTTGGGATCCGGCTTGGGATCCGGCCGCGGACCGCGGGAGAAGATCAGGTTGATGGTCTGACCGTACCGGGCGGTGCCGGTCGGCGAGACGCCCAGGAAGGTGCCGGCCGGACGGTTGCTGTAGGTCTGGGTGCGACCCACCACGAAGCCCGCCTCCTCCAGCTTCTTCTGGGCCGCGCTCGGGCTCAGCCCCTTGACGCTGGGCACCTCGACCGGCTTGCCGTTCTTGATCTCGTCGGTGGGCTCCACGAAGTCAGTCTTCGGGCGTCCCTCCAGGGCGGCCGTCATCGAAGGACGGTAGATCCAGTTGCCCGCGTCCTGACCACCCGAACCGGACATCCGCGAGCCGCTCACCGGAAGCCGCAGCCCATCCAGACTGGGGGTGCGGTTGCGCCAGCTGTCGCTCTGCCAGAAGGGGTTGGTCTTGTCGATGGCGACCATGGCGATGCCGGCAACTTCTGGGGTGTAACCGGCGTACCACACGGCCTGGGTGTCCTGGATGGTACCGGTCTTGCCGGCCTGCGGATAGCCGCCGGGAATCCGGCCAGGCCGGCCGGTGCCATTGGCCACCGAGCCCTGCAGCAGCGAGTTGACGCCGTCGGCCACCTCGGGAGCGATGACCTGCTTGCAGTCAGCGCCCGGGACGTTGATCTCGACGTCCTCCTTGGTGCGGACCGACTCGATGATCACCGCGTTGCAGTGCACGCCGCGGCCAGCGAAGGTGGCGTACGCCTCCGCCATCGACAGCGGCGTCACCTCCAGGGCGCCCAGGGTCAGCGACGCGAAGTGGGAGTAGAGGTTGACCCAGTTCGGATCGACGCCGGGGCCGACCTCGATGCCGAGCTTCTCGGCCATCTGGGTGATATTGCACAGACCGGCGGCCTGGGAGAGCTGGATGAAGTAGTTGTTGGTGGACGTGGAGATCGCCCGAGCCATGTCCATGTTGCCGCTCTGGGTCGAGTTGCGTACCTCGTAATCACCCATCTCGACGGGACCCTCGCAACTCTGGAAGGTCTTGCCCTTGTACTGCATCGGCGAGTTGGAGTCGTAGCGCGTCGTCATCGGGATGCCCTTCTCCAGGGCAGCCGCGACGGTGAACGGCTTGAAGGTTGAGCCGGCCTGATAACCCTCGGCCCCACCCATCTCGCGGGAGGCCGCGTAGTTGAAGAAGGTCTGACCGGCGTTGGTGCCCATCTCGGGGCGACTCTGCGCCATCGCCAGGATCTGCCCGGTGCCGGGCTCCAGCATCACCATCACGCCCAGGACGGGATCCTCGGCGTCGATGTTCTCGGCGATCGCTGCTTCGGCGGCATCCTGCAGCTTCGGGTCGATCTTGGTCTGGATGGTCAGACCGCCGCGGTAGAGGAAGTTGCGGCGCTCGTCCTCGTCCCGACCGAAGGCCGGGTTGGCCAGCAGCGAACGCTCGACGTACTGGCACAGGAAGGGGTAGGGGGAGGCGGCGCAACCGTTGCGAGGCGGCTGGATGCCCTCCGGGTTCCACTCGACCTCCTTGGCAGCGTCGGCCTCCTCCTCGGTGATGAAGCCATAGCGGGCCATCTGCGCGAGCACCACGTTGCGGCGCTCGACTGCGGCGGCCGGGTCGTTGGTCGGGTCCAGCGCGACCGGATTCTG
Organism: Parenemella sanctibonifatiensis; assembly: GCF_002250565.1. Lineage (GTDB taxonomy): Bacteria > Actinomycetota > Actinomycetes > Propionibacteriales > Propionibacteriaceae > Parenemella > Parenemella sanctibonifatiensis. The sequence continues at coordinate 860,286 of NZ_NMVJ01000001.1, read as the reverse complement.
GACGATGCCGGCCAGCATCGCCGACTCGGCCAGTTCCAGGTCCTTGGCGCTCTTGTTGAAGTAGTGCTGGGCGGCGGCCTCGACGCCGTACGCGCCGTCGCCGTAGTAGGCGATGTTGAGGTAGCGCTCCAGGATCTGGTGCTTCTCGAGGCGACGCTCCAGCGCGATCGCATAGCGCAGCTCGATGATCTTGCGCTCGTAGCTGGATTCCTGCGCCTCCGCGACCGCTTGGCGATCGCCGCGCTGGGCAGCGGTCTCGATGCGGACCTGCTTGACGTACTGCTGCGTCAGCGTCGAACCACCCTGGGTGTCGCCGCCGGCGGAGTTCGACAGGAACGCCCGCAACGTGCCCTGAAGGTCCATCGCGCCGTGTTCGAAGAACCGGTGGTCCTCGATCGCGACCTGCGCGTCCTGCATCGTCTTGGAGATGTCATCCAGCTCCACATAGACGCGGTTCTCGTTGTAGAAGTGCGTCAGCACCGAGCCGTCGGCCATCAGGACGGTCGTACGCTCCGACTGCGGCGGGGTCGCCAACTCGGCCGGGAGGTTCTCGACGGTCTCCTCGATGGCTCGACCACCGACGCCGGCGGTCGCGACCAATGGCAGGAACAGTCCGGCGACGAGCAGTCCGGACAGCACACTGATCGCCACGAACATCGTCGCGGCGTAGAGCTTGCTGCTGCTGCGGGCAGTAGTGGGCATGGTGGCAGCGTACGTGAAAGGGACAACCGCATCGAAATGTGAGCCAGAGATTCGGTGAGTTGTCAAGGTCCTCTCAGTTTTCAGCGCCACCGCATCCATGGGTGCTCGGGCACCCGCTGATCGGCCAGCACCGCGGCCAGCTCGCGTACCGATGCGACATCACTGACTTCTCGGCCGACCCGGGGCACCGTCAGCACCGGATGCGTGGTGCCGCCAGCCCGGTACGCCGCGACCAGATCCTGCTCCCGGTCGGCGCGGCCGCGCAGCCACTGGTGCATCGCCAGCAGTCGCGCCCGGTCCGGGCTCTGCCAGTCGTCGGGGATGGTGATCGGCGGACAGGGGTGCACCTGGTTGACGATGGTGGCGGCGATCCCCATCCGTTCCCGGTCCAACCGTTCCCCCAGGAAGCGGGCCTCGCGCAGGGTCGTGGAGTGCGGCGAGGCGATCAGGAAACATCGGGTGGCGGGGGAGCGCAGGATGCCGGCAGTCGCCTCGGCCCGGGCGTGAAAACCTTCGAACTGGTCGGAGAAGGCATCGAGGAACGCGCGTAGGTCAGCGACCAGTTCGGTGCCCAGGATCCGACCCACCACGCTGGTGGCAGCGCCCAGACCACGGTTGAGGAGCCGCAGCGGCCCATCGCTGCCGGAGCCGGTGATGGCGCCGATCAGTTGGTGGTCCAGAAACCGCCCCAACCGGTCCGGCGCGTCGAGCAGATCCAGGGCGCTGCGTGAGGGGGGCGTGTCCACCACGATCAGGTCCCAGGCGCCCGCGCGGGCCTGGTCCGCCAACTGCCCCAGCCGTTCCAACGCCAGGTATTCCTGGGTGCCGGTGAAGGCAGTCGAGAGCTGTTGATAGAAGCGGTTCTGCAGGATCGCCTCGGCGCGGCCGGGGCGGGCGGTGGAGCGAATCACCTCGTCGAAGGTGGCCTTCATGTCCAGCATCATCGCGTCGAGTCGACCTCCGGCGGCGGTGTCGATGTCGGGCACCGGGGCCGCTTCGTTGCCCAGCGCATCACCCAGGCCGAGGGCCTGCGCGAGTCGGCGAGCCGGATCGACGGTGAGCACCAGCGCCTCGCGTCCCAGTTCGGCAGCACGGAGCGCAATCGCGGCCGCGACCGAAGTCTTGCCGACGCCACCGGCGCCGCAGCTGAGCAGGATGCCGACGCTGGGGTCGGACAGCAAATGATCGAGGTCGAAGTCGTCGGTGGCGTCAGACATGAATGGCCTCCTTGACGTGGTCGGCCAGTGCGGGCAGGTTGCGGTGGTCGATCGCCGTCCACAATTCCGGCACCGACACCACGGGTCGGTCCACGGCCTGCAGCCGGGCCAGCGCGCTCTGTTCGTGCTGGTGCCGGTCCCGGACCAGCCCGACCTCAGCGGCCAACTGCTGCTGCCACGGCGCGGTGCCGCGATCCAGATGGTCGGGCACCAGATCGGCCGGCAGCACCCGGTTGGTGATCACCGCGCCCACGGCGACCCCGATCCGTTCCAGTTCGGCGGCGGCCTCGATGGTCTCGGTGGCGGGCAGGTCGGCCAGCAGGCTGACCAGATGCACCCGGGTCTGGGGCCGCTGCATCACCTCGGCAATGCTGCGAGCCTGGGAGTGGATCGGGCCGCTGCGTGCCAGATCGGCGACAGCGGTGTGGATGTCGAGAAAGTTGGTGAGCCGACCCGTCGGCGGCGCATCCAGCACCACCGCGTCGTACGCCGGCGTACGCCCCTTGGGCTTGGCCTGCACCGCGTCGTAGACCATGCCCAGCAGCAGCAGGTCGCGCAGTCCGGGAGCGATGGTCGCCGCGAAGTCCACCAGCCCGACCTTGTCCAGAATCTGGCCCGCCAGCGGTGTCCGGGAAACCCGCGTCAGATACTCGCGCAGCGCATGGGTCGCCACCACCGACTGCCCCACCAGCCGGCCACCGCCGACCGAGGCGAGCACTCGCTGCTCCGTGTCGCCCAGGCTGCTGGTCGCAAAGAACTCGGCGATCGCCTGTCGGCCTTCGACCTCGCACAGCAGCACCCGCGCGCCGTCGCGAGCCAAGGCGTACGCCACGGCTGCCGCGACCGTGGTCTTGCCGGTGCCACCCTTGCCGGAGACGATGTGCAGCGGCACCGGCTCAGAAGTCATGGCGCCAGCCTACTGAATGGTCCAGCGCGGCTGAGCGGTCCATCGACGACAGCGCGGCCTTGCGCTGGGGCCGGGAATCCAATAAGCACGTGCCATGACCAAGTGGGAATACATGACGGCACCGATTCTGGTGCACAACACCAAGATGATCCTCGACAACTTCGGCTCCGATGGCTGGGAGCTGGTCCAGGTCGTCCCCGGCATGAATGCCGAAAACCTCGTCGGCTACTTCAAGCGCCCGATCGAGGACGACAAGTGAGCACCCCCACCGAACGTCTCGAGGCGGCCGGTCTGGAGCTGCCCGTCGTTGCCAAGCCTGTCGCGGCGTACATCCCGGCCGTCGTGAGCGGTGGCCACGTGTGGACCTCTGGTCAACTCGCCACCATCGGCGGCAAGCTGGAGGTGACCGGCACCCTCGGTGCGGACGTCGACGTCGAGGAAGGCGCCCGGCAGGCCCGGATCTGCGCCCTCAACGGCCTCGCGGCCGCTGCCCAGGCAGCAGGCGGGCTCGACAACATCAAGCGGATCGTGAAGGTCGTCGTCTTCGTGCAGGCCAGCCCCGACTTCGAGCAGCATGCGCTGGTCGGCAACGGGGCCTCGGAACTGCTCGGGGAGGTCTTCCCTGACGGCCACGCGCGCTCCGCGGTCGGCATGGTGTCGCTGCCGCTGAACGCGCCGGTCGAGGTGGAACTGGTCGCCGAACTGACGTGAGTGAGCGGGCTGAGTTCCGGTGCGGTGATGGGGGGCGGCGATGAGCGAGGTCGCCCCCCCGGGGCACCCCGGCGCCTCTCAGCTGGAGCGCTTCACCAGCCGGTCGTGGTCGAGGATCGTGAAGGCGCCGGACTCGAGCCGGATCCAGCCGCGGACCGCGAAGTCGACCAGGACCTTGTTGACAGTCTCCCGGGAGGCGCCGGCCATGTGGGCAATCTCGGCCTGGGTCAGGTCGTGGCGCACCTCGATCGGGGCATGGAGCGGCTGGTCGCCGGCGAACTTCTCCGCCAACCGCAGCAGCGACTTCGCGACCCGACCGGGGACGTCGGAAAGCACCAAGTCGATCGCAATCTCGTTGGCGCGTCGCAGCCGATGCGCCAACCGGGTCAGCAGCGCCCGGCTGATCTCGGGACGACCGTTCAGCAGCTCCAACAGGTCGTCGTGCTCCAAGCAGCGCAGCTGGGTGTCCAGCAGGGCCGTGGCAGTGGTGTTGCGGGGGCCCGGGTCAAACAGGCTCAGCTCGCCGAACATCTGACCGGGCGTCAGCACCGACAGCAGCGTCTCCCGCGGAGCGCGGGGGCCTGGGTTGGGCTCGATGCGGGACAGTTTCATCCGGCCCGCAGTGATGATGTAGAGCTCGGTGCCACGGTCACCGGCCCGGAACAGGGTCTCGCCACGGCGTACGTTCACCGTCGACATCGCCTCACCGACCGCATCGATGGTGGATTCGTCGGCCCCCTCGAACAGCGGCGCGTCACGCCAGGTCGGCTCGCTCGCAGCGTGGGTCATCAGGGCTTTCTCCCTCGGTCCAGGTGGCGGTGGTGTCGCGGCACCGATCGCCCCATCATGGCAGCGCAGCCGTACGCGCGCAGACCCGGTCCGCGCGCCCTCCTAGACTTTCGCGTGTGACGCAGGAAATCTTCGAAGAGCTGGGACGCACCTATCCGCAGGCGCGTTGTGAGCTCGACTTCACGACCCCCTTCGAGTTGCTGATCGCCACCGTGTTGTCGGCGCAGAGCACCGACCGACGGGTCAACAGCGTGACCCCGGAACTCTTCCGGCGCTGGCCCGACGCGGCGGCCCTGGCCGGGGCCGAGGAGGTCGAGGTCGCCGAGGTGATCAAGCCGACCGGCTTTTTTCGCGCCAAGTCGACCCGGATCATCGCGCTGGCCGCCCAACTGGTGGCCGACCACGACGGTGACGTACCCGGTGATCTGGCATCTCTGGTGGCGCTGCCCGGGGTGGGGCGCAAGACCGCCAATGTCGTCCTCAGTGACGCCTTCGGGGTGCCGGGGATCACTGCCGACACCCACCTGATCCGGCTGGCGGGGCGGTTCGGCTGGACTGACAGTGACAAGCCCGAGGTGGTCGAGGCCGAGGTGGGCGAATTGTTCGATCGCTCTGACTGGAATCAGCTCAACCATCGGGTGATCTGGCACGGTCGGCGTTGCTGCCATGCCCGCAGGCCTGCTTGCGGGGCCTGCTCGGTGGCGCAGTGGTGCCCGGCGTACGGGATCGGCGAGACCGACCCGGACGTGGCCGCGACCCTGATCAAGGAGCCGCGTCGATGAGCGCACGGTGGCAGCTGGTGGCGGGGGTGGCACTGGCAGCCGCCCTGCTGGCCGGTTGCCTGCCGACGCCGGACCGGGGCGCCGACCCCAGCCCTGCGAGCTCCGCACCGGTCGACTTGGGGCAGGAAATTGCCGCCTGCCCATCGGCCAGCGGCCCCGGTGAGCTGCCGGCCCTGCAGCTGACCTGCCTGGGCGGCAACAGCGAGGTCTCACTGGACCAGTTGCGCGGCCCGTTGGTGATCAATGTGTGGGCGAGCTGGTGTGGGCCCTGCCGGCAGGAGGCGCCGTTCCTGGCCGAGGTCAGTGAGGAGTACGCCGACCGGGTCACGTTTCTGGGCGTGATCGTTGAGGACGATCCTGCGCTGGCGACCGAGTTCGCGCAGGCGGCCGACTGGAGGTACGCCCACGTGCTCGACCCCCAGGGCCGGTTCCTGGCCGAGTTGGGGCGCAGCGGCGTACCGCAAACCCTGCTGGTGTCAGCCAGTGGTGAGATCGTGAGGACCCATCCGGGGGCGTTCAGCAGCGCCCAGCAGTTGCGAGAACTGCTGGCGGAACTGGACTGAACGACCTGACTTGGGTCAGCTGGCCCGGCCCTCGAAGCTGGTCGGGCCGCCGAGGTCACGGTCCTGCTTCTTGGCTTCCTTCGCGGCGGCACGCTGCGCGCCGATGGCGGCGACCTGGGTCTGGCCGCGGTCCAGCGAGGCCTTGACGGCCCCGGTGGTCGCCTTGGCCTGCGCGATGGTGGCCTCGGGCGCCTTGATCTTCGGCACGTGCACGAAGTAGATGATCGCGCCGAGGATGGCCGCGATGATGAGCATGCAGCCGGCCATGCACAGGAAACCGAAGAGCAGGTTGACCACGGTGCTCTCGAAGGTGAAGAGCAGTGACCAGCCGAAGGCGCCGGCCAAGAAGAGGAAGGCGAGCAGGTTGAAGACGATGTAGAGCGCGATGATGCCCAAGACGGCGGCGCCACCGACGCCCTTGCCGGCAGGGACGAGCTCGGACTTCGCCAGCTCGATCTCGCCGCGGACCAGGGCCTTCACGTCATCGGTGATGAACTTGACGATGTCACCGACTGCGGGCTGATCTGCCATCGTGTTCTCCTCCGGGCCTGCCTGCGCAGGTACTGGGTGGACTGCCGACCGGTGGCCGACAGTGGGGTCTACTGCATCGGCAGCCTATCGGGTGCGGCGGGGCCCGCGTCCATACCCCGGGTGCAACGGCGTACTCAGGCCTGCTCGGCGCGGTGGACCTTGGTGCGGCGGGCCAGCAGCAGGCCGCCGGCGACCGCGGCGATCAAGCTGCCGGTCAGCACGGCCGCCTTGGCCTGGTCGATCAGTTCAGCGGGCAGGCTCAACTCCACGATCAGCAGCGACACCGTGAACCCCAGCCCGGCCAGGACGCCGACGCCGAGGAGTTCGCGCCACGTCACCCCCGACCCCAGGGCGGCGCCGGTGAGTTTGGCGGTGAGCATCGCGCCACCGAAGACGCCGATGGTCTTGCCGAGCACCAGACCGAGCGCGATGCCCAGGCCGATCGGGGAGGTCACCACGCCGAGCATCAGGTCGGGGGTGATGGCGACGCCGGCCGCCATGAAGGCGAAGAACGGCACCACGAAACCGGCGGAGACCGGGGACCAGAAGTGGTTCCAGCGGTCCACCGGGTCGTTGCCCTCGGTGGCGGTGTTGCGGCTCGCCAGACCGAGCGCGACACCGGCGATGGTGGCATGGACGCCGGACTGGTAGGTGGCGTACCAACAGAGGATGAACAGCGGGACGTAGAGCGCCCAGTGATCGATGCGTTGCCGCTGCGCCAGCCACCACACCAGCACGCAGGCCAGGGCGACACCGAGCCACACGAAGCTCAGGCCGGTGGTGAAGACGACCGCGATCACGATGATGCCGCCCAGGTCATCCACGATGGCCAGGGTGAGCAGGAAGGCGCGTACGGGCGTGGGCAGGCTGGAGCCGACCACGGCCAGCACCGCCAATGCGAAGGCGATGTCAGTGGCCATCGGGATCGCCCAGCCGCCAGGGTGGCCGTCGGGGCTGGCGAGGTTGACCGCCAAGAAGATGCCGGCCGGCACCGCCATGCCGCACACCGCAGCGATGATCGGGACCAGCGCCTCGGCGGGTCGCGACAGCGCCCCCTCGGTGAACTCCTTCTTCAGTTCCAGCCCGGCGACGAAGAAGAAGATCGTCAGCAGGCCATCCACTGCCAGCGCATGCAGGTCGAAGGCGCCGCCGGTGAAGGGGATCGGCAGCTCCCGGATCGCCTCGTAGGAACGGTGATGCAGGTTGGCCCACAGCAGCGCGACCACGGTGGCCGCCAGCATGATGAAGCCGCCGGTGGTTTCGCTGCGCAGGACATCGCCCAACTGGCGCTGACGAAGGTTCGTCAGTCGCTCGAAGGCGCTGGGGTGCGCAGGGGATTTCGCCACGGGTGACTCCTCTCGGTGGCGGTGACTGTACTCGCGTCGGCGGCCGCCACCGGTTGGCCGTCTCAGGACCTCCGGCCCGGATCTGGCCCCGAAAACGACACGACCCGCGACGCCAACGGGCGCCGCGGGTCGCGTACGGGCGGTGAGGTCAGTCCTCAGAGCTCGTCTTGGAGCTGAGGCCTTCCTTGATCAGCGACATCACCGAGGAGTCGGTCAGCGTGGTGACGTCACCCAGCTCCCGGTTTTCGGCGACGTCACGCAGCAGGCGGCGCATGATCTTGCCCGACCGGGTCTTGGGCAGTTCCTCCACGATCATGATCTGGCGCGGCTTGGCGATCGGGCTGATCTCCTTGGCCACATGGTTGCGCAGCTCCTTGATCAGTTCCTCGCCCTCGGCGTGCTCGGCGGCATCGGACCGCAGGATCACGAAGGCGACGATGGCCTGACCGGTGGTGGCATCACTGGCACCCACGACGGCCGCCTCGGCGACGGTCGGATGAGAGACCAGCGCCGACTCGATCTCGGCGGTCGACAGCCGGTGACCGGAGATGTTCATCACGTCATCGACGCGACCCAGCAGCCAGACGTCACCGTCGGCGTCGTACTTGGCGCCGTCACCGGCGAAGTACTTGCCCGGGAAACGCGACCAGTAGGTGTCCTGGTAGCGCTGGTCATCGCCCCACAGTGTGCGCAGCATCGCCGGCCACGGCTGGGTGATGACCAGGTAGCCCTGCTCGTCCGCTCCGACCGGCTGGCCCTCATCGTTGACGATCTCGGCGCTGATGCCGGGGAACGGGGTCAGCGCTGCACCGGGCTTGCCCTTGGACACACCAGGCATCGGCGTGATCAGGTGCTGACCGGTCTCGGTCTGCCACCAGGTGTCAGCAACCGGGCACTGGTCCGAGCCGATGTGCTTGCGATACCAGAGGTAGGCCTCGGGGTTGATCGGCTCACCGACCGAGCCGAGCAGTCGCAGGCTGGACAGGTCGTACTTCGCCGGGATGTCCTCGCCCCACTTCATGAAGGTGCGGATCGCGGTCGGGGCGCAGTAGAGGATGGTCACCTTGTACTGCTGGATGATCTCCCACCAGCGGCCCTGGTGCGGGGTGTCAGGGGTGCCCTCGTACATCACCGAGGTGGTGCCGTTGGCCAGCGGACCGTAGACCAGGTAGGAGTGGCCGGTGACCCAGCCGATGTCGGCCGCGGTCCAGAAGATGTCGGTGTCCGGCTTCAGGTCGAAGGTGGCCCAGTGGGTGTACGCCACGCCGGTCAGGTAGCCGCCGGTGGTGTGCAGGATGCCCTTGGGCTTGCCGGTGGAGCCCGAGGTGTACATCACGTACAGCGGGTGCTCGGCGTCGAAGGCCTCCGGGGTGTGCTCGGTCGACTGCTTGCCGACGACGTCGTGCCACCACAGGTCACGGCCCTCTTCCATCGCGGTCTCCTGGCCAGTGCGCTGCACCACCAGGACATTGCGTACGCCGGGGGTCGCCTTGAGGGCTTCGTCCACGGCGGGCTTCAGGCCGGCGGGCTTGCCGCGGCGGTACTGACCATCGGCAGTGATGACCACTTGGCAGTCACAGTCGTTGATCCGCGACGACAGCGCGTCGGCCGAGAAACCTGCGAAGACCACCACGTGCGGGGCGCCAATGCGGGCGCAGGCCAGCATCGCGACGACCGCCTCCGGGATCATCGGCATGTAGATTGCGACTCGGTCACCGGGCTTGACGCCGAGCTCGGTCAGGGCGTTCGCAGCCTGGGAGACCTCGGCGGTCAGCTGGGCGTAGGTGATGTCGCGGGTGTCGTTCGCGGGCTCGCCGACCCAGTGGAACGCAACCCGATCGCCATTGCCGGCCTCGACATGGCGGTCGAGACAGTTGTACGCCGCGTTCAGCTTGCCGTCGGCAAACCAGGTGGCGAAGGGCGGGTTGCTGAAGTTCAGGCCTTCGGTCGGCTCGGTGTCCCAGCTGAGACGCTTGGCCGCTTCGACCCAGAAAGCCTCAGGGTCCGCCGCTGCGGTCTCGTAGGTCTGGGCCGTGACGTTGGCGTTGGCGGCCAGCTCCGCGGGCGGGTCGAACACCGGTGTAGAAGAGCTTTGCTCGCTCACTGCGGTTCCTCCTGCAGGATCATCTTCGTCGAAGTGTTGGCAGCACCCTAGCCACCTCGACGCCCAGTTTGAACAGCGGGCGTGCGATGGGATGGCCCGAATTCTCCTCGATCCGACTCAGAGCTGGATCGCGACGCCGTCCTCGAAACGCAGCGGGCCGGTCATCTCGCTCTGGTCCACCACCGCCCGCCAGCACGCCACCCGATAGGGCAGCAGCAGCGGTTCGGGCGGCCGTGCGGAGGTGTCGTAGAGCCGGCCCACGTCCTCGGCGACCCGATCACGTTCCGCCTCCGAGAGGTGCTTGGTGGCCGAGGCGACCATCGCGACCATGCCCGCCCGATCGATCGGCACCCAGCTGCGGAAGTCGCGCTGGTCGGCCGGTGCGAAGTAGGGGCTGGCCAACACGTCATTGATCGAGTCGTCGCCGTAGTCGCCGCGCATCATGGTGTCGTCGACCTCGCGCAGGATCGCTGCCATTCGGCGTACCCACGGCACTCCGTCGTCCCGAACGGTGTAGCTGACGGCGATGTGGCCACCCGGCTTGAGGACTCGCGCCACCTCGGGCAGCGCCAGACCGGGGGCGAACTTGTGCAGGTTCTGCGACGCCAGCGCGATGTCGAAGCGCTGCGGCCGGAAGGGCAGGGCCTCGGCGCGGGCGGCGATCGCGGTGATGCCCCAGCGTTCCCGGGCGCGGTTGGCGCGGAAGGTGCTCTTGTCGATCAGGGTGACCTGGTGGCCGGCGGTGACGGCCTCGTCGATCAGCGCAGCCGAGGTGTGCCCCAGCACCAACACCCGCGCTGGGCGCGAGCCGAGCAGCCATTCGACGCTGGCGGCGGCGTACGCGGTGCGGCTGGTGCTGGTCATGCCCTCAGGCTAGTTGCCCACGTCACTGCGGCGGGGGACCCCAGGCTGGATCCGAGCGGCGTCGTCCACAGGCAGGAAGACCGACGAAGTTGTCCACAGATCGTCAGAAGTCCGGCGCAGAGCGGAGTTCGGTGCCGATGGTGCCGGTGTGGAAACAACACTGTCCCGCTCTGACACCACTCCCGTCACCTCCTCTGGTCCGGCACCGGGACCGAACTCGCCCGTCCCGCTGCTGGTCAGCGAGGAGGACCGCTGGCGTGACCCCTATCTGGCAGCGGCTGCCGCGGCTGACGCCGAGGTCGTCGTCTGCGGACTCAGCGAGGTGGTGAGCAGGTGGGAGGAGGCGAGCACCGTGGTGGTGGGCGCTGATGTGGCCGAACAGGTGGCTGCCCTCCGCCTGCCGAGTCGCGCCGGGGTCCACCTGGTCGGCGATGCGGATCACCCGGTGAGCGGCTGGTCCATGCAGTTGGGTGCGGCCGTGATCGATCTCCCCGCCGGCCAACCGTGGCTCTCGCAGGTGATCCGGGGGCCAGCGGTCGGCGGTGGTGGTTCGGTGCTGGCGGTGGTCGGCGCCAGTGGCGGGGTCGGGGTGTCGACCTTCGTCACCGGGCTTGGCCAGGCCTGCACCGACCGCGGCCCGACGGTGCTGCTGGACGTCGATGCCGCCGGTGGCGGGCTGGACCTGCTGCTGGGCCTGGAGGCTCAGGAGGGCTGGCGGTGGCGCGACCTGGCCGCGGCTCGCGGCGGCCTGTCGGGATTGTCAGGTCGGCTGCCGAGTGAGGACCAACTCTCGGTGCTGGCGGTCGACCGAGACCCAGCGGGTGCCCCCGGGCAGGTCCCACGCGGAGCGTTGGCGGTGGTGCTGGAAGCGGCGGCGAACGAGTTCGACGCGGTGATCGCCGACCTGGGCCGGGGCGAGGCAGCCGAACATGCTGTCGTGTTGGAACGCGCCGACCGGATCCTGCTGGTGGTGGCGACAGAGCTGCGATCGATTGCCCAGGCCCGCACCATCACGGCCCGGCTGGGCGCCGGGGCGGTGGAGTTGTGGGTACGCCAGTGGCGGCCGAGCTCGTTGGCGCCGGTGGTGGTCGCCGATGCGTTGGGGCTGCCCTTGTCCGGGGTGATCCCCCACGATCCCGCGGTACGCCGGGCCGCGGACGCAGGGTTGCCGGCCGCCTCCGGTGCCGGTCGGGGCTGGCGGCGCGCCTGCCGCGCGGCCGCCGCGCCAGTGACCGCGCTGTCGCGCCGAGGGGGCTGGTCGTGATGGCGGGGGTGGATCTGGAACTGCTGCGCTCGGAGTTGGCCGAGCTGACCGACGACCCCGGCGTGGTCGACGTCGCCCGGGTGCTGCGTCGGCACGGGCAACCGGTCGACGAGGAAGGGGTGCTGGCCGCCGTACGTCAGCTGCGCCGCCACAGCCGAGGCGCCGGACTGCTCGACGACTTGTTGCGCCTCGACGGCGTCACCGACGTGCTGGTGAACGGGCCCGAGGAGGTCTACCTGGACCGGGGTCAGGGCCTGGAACGCTGTCAGGTCCAGTTCGAGGATGACGCGGCGGTGCGACAGTTGGCCACCCGGATCGCCGCCGCGGCCGGCCGCCGGCTGGACGAAGGCAGCCCGTACGTCGACGCCCGCCTGCCGGACGGCACCCGGGTCCACGCGATCCTGGCGCCGGTTGCTGATCCGGGCACCTGCATCAGCCTGCGGGTGCCGGCACGACGGACCCTGGACCTGGCCGCGTGGGCCGGTGACGCGGCCGGTGAGGCTGCGGTGGCCGCGGTCGGTGACGTGGTGGCGCAACGGGCCAGCTTCCTGGTCACCGGCGGCACCGGTAGCGGCAAGACCACCTTGTTGTCCTCCATGCTGGCGCTGGTGGATCCGGGAGAACGGATCGTGGTCGTCGAGGACTCTCGTGAGATCAATCCGCGCCACCCTCACCTGGTGCGGTTGGAAGCTCGCCCGGCCAATGCTGAGGGTCGGGGCCGGGTGGATCTCACCGACCTGATCCGGCAGGCGCTGCGGATGCGACCGGACCGGCTGGTGGTGGGCGAGGTCCGTGGCGCCGAACTGACCGACCTGCTGACCGCCCTCAACACCGGCCACGAGGGTGGCTGCGGCACGGTCCACGCCAACGGGGTGGCGGAGTTACCGGCTCGACTCGCCGCGCTGGGCGCGTTGGCGGGATGGCAGGAATCGGCCGTACGCGCGCAGGCGCTGGCCGCGTTGGACGTGATCGTGCACGTGGAACGGCGCGGTGGACAGCGCCGGATCGCCGAGATCGGCGTCCTCACGACCGGCCCGGGCGGAGAGCTGTCATGTGTCACGGCGTTGCGGTTCGATCCGGGACCCGCCGCTGCGGACGCGGGTCGGCGTACGGTCCACGAACCGGTCCGCCGCGGCCCCGGTCATCGGCAACTGAGTGAACGGTTGGGCTGGTGACTCTCGCGGTTGCGGTGCTGGCCGGGATGGCGGCGTGGTGCTGGTTTCCGCCGGCGCGGTCGCGCCGGTTGGCACCAGTCCCCCCGACGCGGGCAGCCTCCCGCCGCAGACCCGTGCTGCCGGCACTGGCCTTGGTTGCGGTGGTGGTGCTGCTGTGTGGCATCGGCTGGGGCGCGATCGGGATCACGGTGGCGTTGGTGGTCGCGCTGACTGGCTGCACCGCGCTGGTCAGTCTGCTGCGCTGGCGACAACGGGCCGCCGTACGCCGGCGCCGCGAGGAGGTCGGCCAGGCCTGCGATGCGCTGGCGGCCCAACTCGGCCTGGGGCAGTCGGTGGCGGCGGCACTGCCGACGGTGGCGGCCGAGTGCCCGGTGCTGTCCGAGGCGGCGGCGGTGGTCGGGCTCGGGGGCAGTCCGGTGCCGGTGTGGCGCCGACAGAGCCGGGAGCAGGGCGCCGACGCTTTGTTGGACCTGGCCCGGGCATGGCAAGTGGCGGTGGCTGCCGGCGGGCCGATGGGGCCGACGCTGCAACGGATGGGAGAGCAGCTGCGGCGGGATCGAGAGCTGCAACGGATGGTGGAGACTGAGCTGGGCACGGCGCGGATGACAGGCCAGCTGCTGGTGGGGCTGCCAGTGGTCGGACTGGCCCTGGGCGCCGGCCTGGGTGGCGACCCGGTGGCCTTCCTGCTGGGGCACGTCGTGGGTCAGATCTGCCTGGTCGCCGGGGTGTTGCTGGCATGCCTGGGATTGCTGTGGACCGAAGCCCTCGCCCGGGTGCCCGGGCTGACCACGGAGGTGGCGAAGCCATGACGCCCGGACCGCTGATCGTGGCAGGTCTGGTCGCCCTGGCCGTGTGGTGGGCCCAGTTGCCGGCCACCCACCGGCTGAGTGTGGCGGGGGCCCGAGACGCAGCCAGCGGGGCGGTGGTGCGATGGCCGCCGCAGCGGTGGCCGGTGCATCCTGATGCTTGGCCGTTGTCGATCCGTCGTTCGCTGGGCATTGGATCGGGTGCGGCGCTGGGACTGCTGACTCGGCAGTTGGTGCCGATGTCGGGGGCGCCGAGCTGGGCGCTCGCGGTGCTGGGCGGGCTGCTGGTGTCGGTGAGCGTCACCGTTGGGCTGGGCCGGGTGGTGTCACCGGCGGCGGCTCGGCGTCGGGAGCTGGTGGCAATGCAACTCCCGACCGTGATCGAGTTGTTGACTGCTGCAGTGGAGGCCGGACTGCCGCTGCAGCGTGCGGTGTCGGTGGTGGCGGAGGTCGCCGGAGCGCCGATCAGCGAGGATCTGGCGGGGGTTGCGCGGCGTACGGCGCTCGGACAGCGACCTCGGGAGGCCTGGGCGGTGTTGCGGGGCCAGCCCGCATGGGCCCGGGTCGCTGACGACCTGGGGCGTGCCGAGGCCAATGGCACCCCGGCCGGGCCGCTGTTGGTCCGGCTGGGGGAGGACCTCCGCGAGGACCAACGGGGTCGGCTCCAGACTGCTGCGCGGACGGTCGGCGTCCGCAGCGTGCTGCCGTTGATGGTCTGCTTCCTGCCGGCCTTCGCGTTGGTCGGCGTCGTGCCGATCGTCGCCGGGGCGGTGCTCGCCTGGTTGTCCTGAGCTCGGGGCCCGTCGGGCGGCGTGAGGCTCAGACCGGCGGCAGGAAGGCGAGTGCGGTCGCCGCCGACACCACAGCGACAAAAGACATCACCGCGGTCAGCAACAGCGTGACCGCCTTGCGTGCGCCGTCGTGGTTGGGCAGCAGTGTTCGCAGCACCAGGCAGACCAGCCCGATGCTGCTGAGGGCGGCCAGCAGCACCGGCAACGCGGCCGTGGTGAAGCGGTTCCTGGCTGAGCTGCGCCATTCAGCCCATCGATGCTCACGGGACTCGTCACTCCACTCCGCCACAACGTCGTTCTCGGAGTACCACAGGCTCGCGTTGTCGACGAGGATGAACCCCGCCCAGGCGCCGATCACCAGCCCGGCGATGATCCACCCGAGCTGCTCCCACACCACCGCGCGTGGGCGGACGACGCCGCTGAATCGCTGCCCCTCAACCATGGCGGCAGCGTACTGGTGGTGTGGTCCGTTTGCCCGGTGTTGACCGGGACAACACCGGGGCCGCTGTGGCGGGCTCAGTCATCCACAGTCGGGCAGCGCTCGCAAGCGCTGTCCACAGCTCCAGAATTCAGTGGCGAAAAGTCGGGGTAGGCGACCGCTTGGTGAAGGTGTACCCCCAGAACGGGGCACCACCCGGTCGGCGCTCGGCCGGGTGACAGACCGGGATCGTTCCCGTCACCGAAGGAGTTCCTCATGACCCGTCTCCACCTGCCCGTCCAGCCGGACCACGACTGCGACCCGGCCCAGCCGAGCCGCGATGAGCGTGGCATGAGCACCGCAGAGTACGCCGTCGGCACGCTGGCAGCTGTCACCGCCGCCGGCGTCCTGGTCAGCATCTTCCAGGATCCCCGCTTCTTCGAGCTGCTCTGGCAGATCATCATGTTCATCCTCGAGATCTTCGGCGGCCTGTTCGGCTGATCCCCACCCCCAGGCCCCGGGCGGTCCGCTCAGCCGTCCGGGGCACTGGCCGTCCTCGGAGGAAACGATGACCATCCGTACGCCACCCAACGCCACCCGGCCCAGCGCCACCCGAGGCCGCGACCAGCGCGGCATGGTGACGGCCGAGCTCGCGCTCGGCACCCTCGCCCTGGCCATCGTCATGGTCCTGCTGGGCTGCCTGCTGCGCATCGTCTTCATCCAGATCGACCTCACCACCACCGCCACCGAAGTTGCCCGGCAGTACGCCCGCGGCGACGAGGTGACTGCCCAACGCGCCGCCCGCGACCGGCCTGCCGGAGCAGCCGTGGACCTGGAACGAGGCGCGGGCGAGGTGGTCGTGGTGGTCAGCATGGCGGTGCCGTTGCTGCCGGGCACCGAGATCCTCCCGGTGCCGATCAGTGCCACCGCGCGGGTGCCCGTCGAGCCCGGTGTGTCATGAATTCGCGTGTCATGAACGTGCGTGTCATGAACGTGCGTGTTGGCCGGCTGCGGGCGCGCATCGAGGCCGATGAGCGTGGCGCCGGCACCATGCTGACCGCCACCGCAGCCGGAGTCCTCGTCCTGGTCGGGCTCGTCCTGGCCCTCACCCTGGCGGTGGTCGTCCAGGGGCAGCAGGCCCGGGCTGCCGCCGACCTGGGCGCACTGGCCGGCGCCTCGGCGCACACGACCGGCCAGGACGCCTGCGAGGCCGCTGCCGCCACCGTGTCCGCCAACGGCGCCGAACTGGTCAGCTGTGAGCTGGCCGGCGACCAGGTCGAGTTTGCGCTCACCATCACCGTGCGGCTGCCGTTGCCAAGTCCGCTGCCACCGCTGCAGGCCACCGCGGTGGCCGGTCGGGTGAGCTGATGGACGGCCGTCGGCGGACGCTCCTCAGTTGCCCAACAACAGCCGCATCAGCTGCTGGGCGCCAGCCTTGTCGAGGACCTGGTTGGCATTGCCGCACTTGGGGGAGATGATGCAGCTCGGACAACCCATCTCACAGGGGCAGCTCTGCAGCCGCTCCGCCGTGGCTGCCAGCCAGCGTTCGGCGGCGGCGTACGCGGCCTCGGCACAACCCGATCCGCCGGGCAGGCCGTCGTGGACGATGATGGTCAGCGTGCCGGTGTCGGGGTGGACTGCCGTCGACAGGCCGCCCAGGTCCCACCGGTCACAGGCCACGAAAGCGGGCAACAGGCCGATCGCGCAGTGTTCGGCGGCGTGAGCGGCCCCCGCGAGGCGGTTGTCCGACAGGCCGAGTTCGGTGGCCCCCGGAGCGGTCCACCACACCGCGTGGGTGCGCATGCTGTGCTCGGGCAGCTCCAAGGGCGTCTGGTCCCACACCTTGCCGGTGTTGGCGTCGCGGCGCAGATAGCCGGTGACCTGTTCGGTCAGTTCCACCTCGCCGTGGCACAGCCAGCCGTCGGCCAACGGGCGCCGTTCCGCTTCGGCGATCAGCCGGACCTCCGAGGCCGCTAACGCCTGGGTGGTCCAGCGCCCCGACGCCGGCTCCACCTCCGCCAACAGCTCTGCCGGCTGGTAGGAGGTCACCAGCCACGGGTTGCCCTGCAACAGATGGATGGCGCCCTCGTGGACGGTTCGGTCCGCCGCTCCCAGATCCACCGTGCCGATCACCTGCCCGGTGCCGGCGACCGTCACCTCGACCGGATGCCCCTGACTGCCCCGCAGGTCGATCGAATCGGTGGCCCGTTGCGGGTGCGGCCAATACCACCACGGCCCCGTGCGACGCTCCCGCCGGCGCAGCGCACCCTGCTGGGTCAGGGCATCCAGCACCGGTTCCAGCCCGGCACCGAACCAGACCTCATCGGCCGCACTGACCGGCAACTCCTGCGCCGCCGCAGCCAGGTGCGGACCCAGCACATACCTGTTGCTCGGGTCGATCACGGTCCGCTCCACCGGGCTGTCGAGCAGCAGCTCGGGATGGTTGAACAGATACCGATCCAGCGGATCGGGTCGGGCCATGCACACCACCAACGCGTCCCGGGACACGTCGCGGCCGGCCCGACCGGCCTGCTGCCAGAAGGACGCCAAGGTCTGCGGAAATCCCGCCATCACCACCGCATCGAGACCACTGATGTCGATCCCGAGCTCCAGTGCATTGGTGGCTGCGACCCCGCGTACGGTGCCCTCCTGCAGTGCAGCCTCCAACCGGCGCCGGTCCCCGGCCAGATAGCCGGAGCGATAACTGGCGACCCAACTCCCCGTCGGATTGTCATCGGCGAGCAACTCCCGGGCCCGGATCGCCACCGCCTCGGCGCCGTTGCGAGACGGCACGAAACAGACCGCCCGCTGACCCTGCAACACCAGCCGCGCCAACAGCTCCGCCGCCTGCCGGGTCATCGAGGCCTCGTCATCGACCCACAGCACCAGCTCCCGGCGGGGATGCGCGGCCGTGTCCTGGTCGATGACCGTGATCTCCGATTCCGGTACGCCGGTCAGCATCGCGGCGCTCAGGCCCGGCTCCGCCGTGGTCGCCGAGGCGGTGATGACCACCGGGTCGGCGCCGTGGTGGTGGCAGATCCGGCATAGCCGCCGCAGCACCATCCCGACATGGGCGCCGAACACGCCCCTGGAGCGGTGCGACTCGTCCACGACGATGTAGCGCAGGCTCGCCAGGAAGCTGCGCCAGTTGGCGTGATCGGGCAGCAAGGTGTGGTGCAGCAGGTCCGGATTGGTGAGGATCAGGCTGGCGAACTCCTTCGCCCAGCGTCGCTCCTCGAACCCGGTGTCACCATCGACACAGGTCGCTTGGACGTCGACGCCGAGCTGCTCCAGACTGCGCAGCTGGTCCCAGGCCAGCGCCTTGGTCGGCGCCAGATAGAGCGCGGTGTGGCGGCGTCGCCGCTGCACCGTCAGTGGACTCTGGGTGGGCTCGCGCTCGGGATGGGCCAACGCATCGCCCCGGATCGCCGACAACACCGGCATCCAGTACGCCAGCGACTTGCCCGACGCGGTCCCGGTCGCCAGCGCCACCGAGCCACCGGCGTACGCGGCCTCAGCCGCCTCGACCTGGTGCTGCCAGGGCAGTGAGATGCCGCGCGACTGCCAAGCAGTGACCAGTTCGGTCGGCACCCAATCCGGCCACGGCACGCGCACGCCAGAACGCGCCGGCAGCACCCGGTGGTGCACCGTCTGCTCCTGCGTCTGCCACTCGAATCCCGCCACCGGACGAGTCTGGCACGAGGGTCCGACAGCTGTGGCCGGTTGCTGCTGACGACCGGCGTACAGCATCTATGGTCAGAAACCCTCGTTTGTTGGACTATGTCCAAAAAACTGATAAGGTCAGGGACATGACTGCAACAGAACCCGCCACGCTGCTGAAGCAGGCAGGGCTGCGCGTCACCGCTGCGCGACTGGCGACCATGGCCGTCGTGACCGAGCAGGCCCACGCCGACGCCGAGGCGATTGCCAGTCAGGTGCGCGACCGACTCGGGTCGGTCTCCCGGCAGGCTGTCTACGACGTGCTCAATGCACTCACCGAGACTGGCCTGCTGCGCCGGGTCAATGTCGACAGTCGTCGCACCCGCTATGAGTTGCAGACCCACGACAACCACCACCATCTGGTGTGTCACAACTGCGGCCGCATCGAAGACGTGCCCTGCAACGGCGCCGACGTGCCCTGTATGACCCCGGCCGATGACCACGGTTTCGCCCTCGAGGTCGCCGAGGTCACCTACCGCGGCCTGTGCCGTGACTGCCGCGGCTCCTGAGTTTCCCCCATCCATCCCCCAACCGAAAGGACAGGACATGACCACCGATCCGACGATTCCTTCCACCACTGAATCGGGCGCACCCCGAGGGTCCGACTCCCACTCGCTCAGCGTCGGCCCCAATGGCCCGCTGCTGCTCCACGACGTTGCCCTGGTCGAGAAGCTGGCCCGCTTCGACCGCGAGCGGATCCCGGAGCGCAGCCCGCACGCCAAGGGCTCGGGTGCCTTCGGTGAGTTCGAGGTGACCCAGGACGTCAGCAAGTGGACCAAGGCCGACTTCCTGCAGCCGGGCAAGAAGACCCGGATGATGGCTCGTTTCTCCACCGTTGCCGGTGAGCTCGGCTCACCCGACTCGTGGCGTGACGTGCGCGGCTTCGCGCTGAAGTTCTACACCGACGAAGGCAACTTCGACATGGTGGGCAACAACACCCCGATCTTCTTCGTGCGTGACCCCATGAAGTTCCCCGACTTCATCCACTCGCAGAAGCGCACCCCGGACTCGGGTCTGCGTTCCACCAACATGCAGTGGGACTTCTGGACCCTGAGCCCTGAGTCGGCGCACCAAGTCTCCTACCTGATGGGCCCGCGTGGCTTGCCGAAGTCGTGGCGCCACATGAACGGCTACTCCTCGCACACCTACATGTGGGTCAACGCCGCGGGTGAGAAGTTCTGGGTGCAGTACCACTTCCACACCAACCAGGGTGTGGAGAACATGACCAATGAGGAGGCCAGCAAGCTCGCCGGTGAGGACGGCGACGTGCACCGCCGTGACCTCTTCGAGGCGATCGAGCGCGGTGACTTCCCGAGCTGGACCCTCAGCGTGCAGGTGATGCCGTACGCCGAGGCCAAGGACTACCGGTTCAACCCCTTCGACCTCACCAAGACTTGGTCGAAGAAGGACTACCCGCTCCACGAGGTTGGCAAGTTCACCCTCAACGAGAACCCGGTCAACCACTTCGCCCAGATCGAGCAGGCGGCCTTCAGCCCCTCCAACACTGTCCCGGGCACCGGTGTGTCGCCGGACAAGATGCTGCTGGCTCGCGTCTTCTCCTACCCGGATGCGCAGCGCAACCGACTCGGCACCAACTTCAACCAGTTGCCGGTCAACCAGCCCAGCAATCCGACGAACTCCTACGACAAGGAGGGCGCGATGCAATACCACCACAGCGGCAACGCTCCGGTGTACGCGCCCAACTCCTACGGTCGCGCCTACCAGGACGAACAGGGCCCGGTGGACAACGGCTGGGAGGCTGACGGCGAGCTGGTGCGCGCGGCGTACACGCTGCATGCCGAGGACGACGACTTCGGTCAGGCCCACACCCTGGTCCGCGACGTCTACACCGATGCGGACCGTGACGGCTTGGTCGAGACCGTCGTAGGCAGCCTGAAGGACGGTGTCGAGGAGCCGGTGCTGTCGCGGGTCTTCGAGTACTGGACCAAGATCGATGCCGAGGTCGGCAAGCGCATCGAGGACACCTACAAGGCGAACCGTCGCCCGATCGCCTGATCGACACCACGGCCCGCCCCCGATCCGGGGGCGGGCCGCGTTCGATGACCAGACTCTCCGGTCAGTGGCTTGGCTCTGGGCCGGCGGGCTGGCACTTGTGGGTCAGTGTCCGGCGCCGGTCAGCCCGCGGGAGTCCCGACCTGGGTGGATGCTTCCCAAACAGCCACGAAATGGCTAATTTGGGCCGAGCCGCGGCGTCGCGGCGCCGGAGCAGTCCGGGGAGAGGACGAAGAAGTGCCGACAACCATGCAGACCGACGTACTCATTCCGAGCAACATCGCCATCGTGGCGGTGGTGGCCGTGCTGGCGCTCATCGCCGTGGCGATGTCACTGGTGTTTCGCGGCCAGGTGCTCAAAGCCGCCGAGGGCACCGACAACATGCGCACCATCGGGGTGGCGGTCCAGGAAGGCGCCTCGGCGTACCTGACCCGCCAGTTCAAGACGCTGAGTCCGTTTGCCGCCATCATCTTCCTGCTGTTGTTGGCGCTCCCGGCGCACTCGGAGACCGGACTGAACGACTGGCTGCTGCGGGCGCTGCGGTCGGTCGCCTTCCTGGTCGGTGCGGCCTTCTCGGGCGTCATCGGCTATCTGGGCATGTGGCTGGCCACCCGCGCGAACGTCCGGGTCGCTGCCGCAGCTCGCGACGAGGGCCGCAACCCAGCCATGAAGATCGCCTTCCGCACCGGCGCTGCCGTCGGCATGGCCACCATCGGGCTGGGCCTGTTCGGCGCTGCCGTGGTGGTCCTGGTCTTCGCCGGCGACGCCCCCACCATCCTGGAAGGCTTCGGTCTGGGCGCTGCCGTGCTCGCGATGTTCATGCGCGTCGGTGGCGGCATCTTCACCAAGGCCGCCGACGTCGGCGCCGACCTGGTCGGCAAGGTCGAGCAGAACATTCCCGAGGACGACCCCCGCAACGCCGCCACCATCGCCGACAACGTCGGTGACAACGTGGGCGACTGCGCCGGCATGGCCGCCGACCTCTTCGAGTCGTACGCCGTGGTGCTGGTCGCCTCGCTGATCCTGGGCAAGGCCGCCTTCGGGCAGGCCGGTCTGGTGCTGCCGCTGATCATCACCGGCATCGGCGTCATCACCGCGATCATCGGCATCATCATCACCCGCCCGCGCGGCACCGAGAACGGCCTCATCACTCTGAACCGAGCCTTCTACGTCTCCTCGGCCATTGCCGCGGTGCTGTCGATCGCAGCGGCCTTCGTCTTCCTGCCGGCCGACTTCACCGCGCTGGGCGTCGCCAACGACTTCGCCGGCCCCATCGACGATCCTCGGATCGTGGCCGCCGGTTCCGTTGTCATCGGCATCGTGCTCGCCGCCATCATCTTGGCGGTGACCGGCTTCTACACCGGCACCGAACATCGTCCCGTCCAGGACGTCGGGCGTACGTCGGTCACCGGTGCCGCCACCGTGGTGCTGTCCGGTCTGGCGCTGGGCTTCGAGTCGGCGGTGCTGACCGGTCTGGTGATCGCCGGGGCGATGCTGGGTGCCTTCCTCATCGGTGGCGCCGGTGTGGTCGGTCTGTTCGCCATCGCGCTGGCCGGCTGTGGCCTGCTGACCACCGTCGGCGTGATCGTGGCGATGGACACCTTCGGACCGGTGTCGGACAACGCGCAGGGCATCGCCGAGATGTCGGGTGACGTCGACGGCGAGGGCGCCCAGATCCTCACCGAACTGGATGCGGTCGGCAACACCACCAAGGCCATCACCAAGGGCATCGCAATCGCCACCGCCGTGCTGGCCGCCACCGCCCTGTTCGGGGCCTTCACCGACGCCATCCACGGCGTCCTCGGCGAGAACTACGACCGCTTCCTGGAGCAGGCGGTGGTGTTTGCCCCCGAGACGCTGGTCGGCATCATCACCGGCGCCGCCGTGGTCTTCCTCTTCTCCGGACTGGCGATCAGTGCGGTCAGCCGCGCCGCCGGTGCGGTGGTGTTCGAGGTACGCCGGCAGTTCCGCGAGATCGCCGGAATCATGGAGGGCACCGGCCGGCCCGAGTACGGCAAGGTCGTCGACATCTGCACCCGGGACTCGCTGCGGGAGCTCGTCACCCCGGGCCTGCTCGCTGTCTGCGCGCCGATCTCGGTCGGCTTCCTGCTGGGAGCCCCGGCGCTGGCCGGCTATCTGGGCGGCGCCATCGCAGCCGGCACGCTGATGGCGGTCTTCCTCGCCAACGCCGGCGGATCCTGGGACAACGCCAAGAAGCTCGTCGAGGACGGACACCACGGCGGCAAGGGCTCCGAGGCCCACGCCGCCACCGTCATCGGTGACACCATCGGCGACCCCTTCAAGGACACCGCCGGCCCGGCCATCAACCCGCTGCTGAAGGTGATGAACCTGGTCGCCGTCCTCATCGCCCCCGCGGTGGTGGGTTGGTCCAGCCTCAACGACACCCCCAGCCCGCTGCGCTTCGTCATCGGCGGCGTGGCGGCGCTGGTGGCCATCGGCGTCGTGGTGTGGAGCGCCTCCCGCGGCGTGGCCATCGCCGCTCCCGAGCCCAACCCCGGCCTGGACGGGCTGCCCGGTAACGAGGAGTGGGAGGCCACCCGGCACGCCCCGCACGTCGATCTGGCAGCCCGATCCGACCTCTCGGCCAAGGTCGAGGAGCCCGAACGCGACTGAGCGCGCAGCGTCAGGTTGGGCTCCTGGCGTACGCCTCAGGCTTGGGTTGCCTGCCGCGTCTGGCGGGCGATCTCGAGCTCTTCGTTGGTCGGCACCACCCAGACCTGGATGGCGGACTCGTCAGCGGAGATACGCCGCTCCGGCGCATCGCCGTCGGGGCCGCCGCCCTCGTTGCGGGCCGGGTCCAGCACAATGCCGAGCCCCTCAAGGTCACGCAGCGCGTCGGCGCGCACCTGCGGGCTGTTCTCGCCGACGCCGGCGGTGAAGGCGATCGCATCGGTACGCCCCAGGTGCACCAAGTAGGAGCCGATCACGCCGCGCAACCGGTGGGCATAGACCTCCAGCGCCGCGGTGGCATGGGCCAATCCGGCGTCGGCGGCTGCCTGCACGTCACGCATGTCGCCGGTGCCGGTCAACCCGTACATGCCGGAGCGCTTGTTGAGCAGCTGGTCGATTTCAGCAGCACTCATCCCGGCCTGGTGGTGCAGATGGAAGATCACGCCGGCGTCGATGTCCCCGGACCGGGTGCCCATCACCAACCCGGCCAGCGGCGTCATGCCCATCGACGTTTCGATCGAGTCGCCACCGCGGACCGCGCACGCCGAGGCGCCGTTGCCCAGGTGCAACACGATCGTGTTGACCTCGGCCAGCGGCCGGTCCAGCAGGGTCGCCATCCGCTTGGACACGAAGCTGTGGCTGGTGCCGTGGAAGCCGTACTTGCGGATCCGATTCGCCGCGGCGACCTGGCGGTCGATGGCGTACAGGTGCGCCGCCGGCGGAATGGTGAGGTGGAAGGCGGTGTCGAAGACGGCCACGTGCGGCAGGTCGGGGAAGGCAGCCTGGGCCGCCCGGATGCCCAGCAGGTTGGCCGGGTTGTGCAGCGGCGCCAGCGGGGCGAGCTCGTCGATCTGGGAGATCACGTCATCGGTGACCACCGCCGGGCCGTCGAACCGGGCGCCGCCCTGGACCACCCGGTGTCCGACACCGATCAGACCGGCCCGGTCGAGGTCGGGGCCGGCCTTCGCGAACTGGTCCATCACCCACTGCAGCGCTTTCTCGTGGTCGCGGATGTGGAGGTCCTCGACAATCTTCTCGCCGTCGGTGGGCTGGTGCTTGGCTGTCGAGCGCGATTCGCCGATCCGGTCCACCAGGCCGGTGGCGTAGCACTGTCCTGACGTGGCGTCGAGCAACTGGTACTTCAGGCTCGAGGACCCGGCATTGACGACGAAGACACTGGCGCTCATCGAAATTCCCTTCGGTGGTTGGATCGCGGCCCTACGTGGACTGGTGATGACGGGGATCTGGGGATGACGGGGATCTGTTACTTCGCACCAGCCTGGATCGCGGTGATCGCGATCGTGTTGACGATGTCGGGCACCGTCGCACCGCGGGACAGGTCGTTGACGGGCTTGTTGAGGCCCTGCAACACCGGTCCCATCGCCACGGCGCCGGCGGACCGTTGCACCGCCTTGTAGGTGTTGTTGCCGGTGTTGAGGTCGGGGAAGACGAAGACGGTGGCGTTGCCGGCGACCGGGTTGTCGGGCATTTTCTTGGCGCCGACACTCGGATCGGCGGCCGCGTCGTACTGGATCGGGCCCGCGACCAGCAGCTCGGGTGCACGTTCGCGGACCAGCGCGGTGGCCTCGCGTACGCGGTCCACCTCGGCGCCCGAACCGGACTCGCCGGTGGAGTAGGACAACATCGCGACCCTCGGCTCGATGCCGAACTCCCGCGCGGTGGCGGCCGAGGTGATCGCGATGTCCGCCAGTTCCTCGGGGCTGGGCTCGGGAATCACGGCGCAGTCGCCGTAGACCAACACCCGGTCGGCCAAGGCCATCAGGAAGACGCTGGAGACCACCTTCACCCCTGGCTTGGTCTTGATGACCTCGAAGGAGGGCCGGATGGTGTGGGCGGTGGTGTGCATCGCCCCCGACACCATGCCGTCGGCGTCACCGGTCTGGACCATCATGGTGCCGAAGTAGCTGACGTCCTTGACCCGGTCCAGCGCCGCCTCCAGGGTCATCCCCTTGTGGGCCCGGAGCCGGGCGTACTCCTCGGCGTAGCCGCGCAACTGTGGTCCCGAGGTGCTGAGGATGCTGGCCTGGTCAAGGTCCAGCCCGAGTTCGGCAGCCCGCCCCAGGATCTGCTCCTCCTCACCGAGCAGGGTGATGTCGGCGATGCCGCGTCGCAGCACCAATGACGCCGCCTCCAGCACTCGGTCGTCCGATCCCTCCGGCAACACGATCCGACGCCGGTTGGCGCGTGCCCGACTCACCAACTGATGTTCGAAGATCAGCGGCGTGATCACGGTGGTGGGGCTGACGTGGAGGTGCTCCAGCAGCGCATCCACATCGACCCGGTCCTCAAAGGTCGCCAGCGCGAGTTCGCGCCGCTGTCGGGTGCCGCGCAGCAACGAACCACGGGTGTGGGCAATGCTGCGGGCGGTGTCGTAGGTGCCGAGCGGGCTCGCGGCGACCGGCAGCGTCACCCTGAGGCCGTCCAACAGGCGTTGCACCGGCGCCGCCAGCTCGAAACCGCCGTTGAGGATGATGCCCGACAGGGTGGGGAAGGTGCCGGACTGCTGCGCCAGCAGGGTGCCGACGATGACATCGGAACGGTCGGCAGGAATGACGATGACGGCACCCTCGATGAGGCGTTCCAGCACGTTCTCCATCGACATGCCGGCCACCACCACGCCGAGCACCTCCCGGTCCAACAGCGCCTCCTCGCCACTGGTCAGCGTGGCTCGGGTGGCCTCGAGGAGTTGCCCGAACGTGGGTGCGCCGAGGACCGGATTCTCCGGGATCGCCCAGACCGGCACGTCGGCGGCCAGCGAGGACAGCGTCCGGACTGCTTCGTCGGGGTCGGTGGCGGCCCGGTTGACGATGATCGCGCCCAGCGTGGCGTGGGAGGAGGCGAGTTCATCCATCGCCAGCTGCCCCAACTGCTGCAGGTCAGCCGGCGTGCGCGGCTCGCGGCGGTCCGGATCGATGCCGCCCAGCACCAGCACGACGGAGGCGCCCAGGTTGGCGGCGATGCGGGCATTGAAGCCGAGCTCGGTGGGGCTGGCGACGTCGGTGTAGTCCGAGCCGAGGATGACCATCGCATCGAAGCGGTCCTCGATGGCATGGAAGCGTTCCACGATGGTGGCCAGCGCAGCCTCGGGGTCGCGATGCACGTCGTCATAGCTGACCCCGGTCGCCTCCTCGGGGCCCAGATCGATGGCCTCATGATCCAACAGCGCGGCCAGCACATCGTCCTCGGCGCCCCGGGCAACCGGACGGAACACACCGACCCGGCGCACGCGACGGCTCAACGCCGCGACGAGGCCGAGGGCCACGATCGACTTGCCGGTGTGACCCTCGGCGGAGGCGATCACGATCCGGGTGGCGGGGTGGTCCTGGGACACTGAATCAGAGGTCGAGGTCACGGCTGCCAGCCTACCGAGGCAAGCCGGCGTGGCGGAGGTGAGGTTGGTCACTGCCGGGGCCGCCGAAGGGCTGTCCGAGCCCCGGGCTACGATCAGCACTCACGTCCGAGAGGCTCGCGCATGATCGAGTTCGACCACGTCGCCAAGACCTACGGCGACCACACTGCCGTGGGGGATTTCTCCGCGACCGTTGCTGCTCACACCACCACCGTCCTGGTGGGCTCGTCCGGCTGCGGCAAGACCACCCTGCTGAGGATGGTGAACCGGATGGTCGACGCCTCGGCCGGGCAGGTCCGCATCGATGGGGAGGACGTCGCCCACCGCAACAAGGTCGAGTTGCGCCGCTCCATCGGCTACGTGATGCAGAACGGTGGTCTGTTGCCGCACAAGCGGGTCGAGGACAACATCGCCACGGTGCCGCTGTTGCAGGGGACGGCCCGTAGTGACGCGATCCGCCGCGCCCATGAGTTGATGGAACTGGTCGGACTGGACCGGGACCTGGCGCGGCGTTATCCCCACCAGCTCTCTGGCGGCCAGCAGCAACGGGTCGGCGTGGCCCGGGCGTTGGCGCCGGATCCGAACATCCTGTTGATGGATGAACCCTTCGGTGCGGTTGACCCGTTGGTGCGCCAGGACCTGCAGCTGGAACTGTTGCGGCTGCAGGGCGAGCTCGGCAAGACGGTGCTCTTCGTCACCCACGACATCGACGAGGCGCTGCTGCTGGGGGAGCAGATCATCATCCTCGCGGTCGGCGGCAAGGTGGTGCAGCGCGGCAGCGGCGAGGAGATCCTGGCCGCCCCGGCCGACCCCTTCGTGGAGCGCTTCCTGGGCCTGGACCGAGGCCGCCGCCAGTTCCACACTCGGCCGGGCACCGACGGCGTACCCGTGCTGGTGGACAACCACGGTCGTGCGGTCGGCGTGCTGCGCGAGGACAGCTGAGCCCAACATGACCTGGATCCTCAGCAACTACGAGCTGATCCTGGAACGGCTGCTCGGGCACCTCGGGATGGCCTTGCCGCCGATTCTGCTGTCGCTGGCCCTGGCGATCCCGATCGCTTGGTTGGCGCTGCGAGTGAGCTGGTTGCGCGGCCCGATCACCGCGCTGGCCTCTCTGATGTACGCCATCCCCTCACTGCCGCTGTTCATCGTGATCCCGCTGATGATCGGCACCGGCATCCGCAACCCGGTCAACGTGGTGCTGGCGCTCACCCTCTATGGGCTGGCGTTGATGGTGCCGGCCACCGTGGATGCCCTGCGCGGCGTCGATCCCGCGGTACGCGGGGCCGCCGAGGCGCTCGGCTACACCCCGACGGCACGGTTCTTCACCGTCGAGCTGCCGCTGGCGATCCCCCCGATCATCGCCGGGTTGCGGGTGGTCGCGGTGAGCACCATCTCGCTGACGACGGTCGGTGCGGTGTTGGGCGTGCCCAGCCTGGGGCTGCTCTTCACCGATGGGCTGCAGCGCGGCATCATCTCCGAGATTCTCACCGGCATCGTGCTGACCGCGGCGCTGGCGCTGCTCTTCGACCGGCTGCTGGCCTGGCTGGGCGGCCGGTTGACGCCGTGGCTGACCAGTAGTCCCACGCCGGTGCTGCAGGAGGCGAGCGTATGAGGATCGTGTCCGAAGCCTTCGGTTGGATCGGCTCCCAACCCGCTGCCGAGATCTGGGGTCGGGTGGCCGAACACGTGCTCTACAGCCTGTTGGTGCTGGCCATCGCGGCGGTCATCGGCATCCCGCTGGGCTGGTGGATCGGCCACACCGGCAAGGGCCGCGAGATTGCGGTCGCCAGCGCCGGCGCCGCCCGAGCTCTCCCGACGCTGGGTCTGTTGACCCTGCTGGGGCTGTGGCTGGGCGTCGGGATTGCTGCCCCGACGATTGCCTTGGTCGTGTTGGCGCTGCCCAGCCTGCTGGCCGGTGCCTATTCCGGCGTGGAAGCGGTGGACCGGCGCGTGGTCGATGCCGCCCGCGCCACGGGCATGACCGAACTGCAGGTGATGACCAAGGTCGAGATCCCACTCGGGCTGCCGCTGCTGGTCGGATCGACCCGCAGCGCCATGCTGCAGATCATTGCCACCGCGACGTTGGCGGCGTACGTGGGTGGTGGCGGCCTCGGCGGCTACATCTTCACCGGACTGAAGGCCAACGACTACCCCCAGATGCTGGCCGGCTCCATCCTCGTGATGGGATTGGCACTCGTCTCGGAGATCGTCTTCGTGGCGGCAGGCGCCGCGCTGAAACGCACCAGCATCGGCCACCAACTCGCCTGACCGACGAAAGGACCCCTCATGTATCCCACCTCCCTGTCCCGACGGCATCTGCTCGCCGGAGTCGGCGGGCTGGCGCTGGTCGCGGCCGGCTGTTCGAACAATGACCCGCTCACGGGCGGCGACGGCGGCGGAAGCGGTGGCGGCGAGGGCGGCCCACTGGTGATCGGATCGCAGCAGTACTACTCCAACGAGATCATTGCCGAGCTGTACGCCCAGATCCTCGAGGCGGCTGGTCGCGAGGTCGATCGGCAGTATCAGATCGGTCAGCGTGAGGTGTATCTGCCGGAGTTGGAGGCAGGCCGGATCGACCTGCTGCCCGAGTACGGCGGCAACCTGCTCCAGTACTTCGACGACCAGACCAGCGCCACCACCTCCGATGAGATCCAGGCTGCGCTCGCCGAGGTCGCGCCGGCCGGGCTTCGGGTGCTCCCTTACGCGGCGGCGACTGACCAGGACGCCTATGTCTGCACGCAGGCCTTCAGCGAGGAACACGGCTTGACCTCGTTGGCGGATCTGGCCGGGGCCGGAGTCGACCTGATCGTCGCGGCCAACAGCGAATTCGGCACCCGGCCCTACGGTCCCGACGGCCTGCAGTCGGTCTACGGGGCGAGCGCCACGCTGTTGCCGGTCGAGGATTCCGGTGGCCCGCTGACGGTGAAGGCGCTGCTGGACGGGGACGCCAACCTGGCCGACATCTACACCGCCAGCCCGGTCATCGACACCGAGAATCTGGTCGTGCTGGAGGATCCGGAGTCGCTGATCCTGCCCCAGAACGTCACCCCGCTGGTTTCCGAACGGATCGACGACGAGGCCGCCGCAGCGATCCAGCAGGTGACCGACCTGCTGACGCTCGAGGCGCTGCGGGAGATGAACGCGCGCAGCGTCAACGACCAAGCCAACTCCGAGGTGATCGCCAAGGACTGGCTGGAGACCAACGGCCTGCTGTGAGCAGTCAGGAGGTGCCCCGTTTCGCCGCCGTTCTGAATCGGGTCCGCACCTTGGCGCTGGCGGCGGACGCCGTTGTCTTCGACCTCGACGGTGTCGTGCGCGAGTTCGACACTGAACCGACCCGACTCGCGGCGAACTCCCTCGGGTTGGAATCCGAGCAGTTCGTCGGAGTCCTGTTCGCGCCAGACGTCATGGCCAAGGTTGTGGTCGGCGACACGAGCTTTGCTGAATGGGCCGATCTCAGCCACCGCAAACTGGTAGAGCTCGGCGCTGAGCCGGAGTCCGCGCTGGCGGCGTTGCGCCGCTGGGAGGACCACCGTGGGATGCCGATCCGCGAGACGGCCGACCTCATCGAGGAGCTGGACGCTATCGGCACTCCCGTGTTCGTCTTCACCAACGGCACCGACAACGTCGCGAACGAGATGCGTCAGGTCGGGCTGGCACACCTCGTCGACTCCGTGCTCAACAGCGCCGAGTTGGGCGTCGCCAAGCCTGACCCTCGGGCGTACGCCGCCGCACATGCCGCGATCGAAGCTCGGGCGGGACATCCGCTCGAGCGATCGGCGGTGGTGTTCACCGACGACCGGGAGGACAACGTCACCGCGGCGCAGGCCTTCGGATGGCAGGCGGTCGCCTTCGTGGCTGACTGACCGGTGGCAGACTGGCCGGATGCCCTTCGATCTCGCTGCCATCGGTGCCGGGTTGCCGGTCCGGGAAGCGTTGCCGGGGCTGACGGCGGCCCTCGCGGATGGCGGTGTGGCGGTCGTCCACGCGCCGCCGGGCACCGGCAAGACCACGCTGGTCCCGCCTGCCTTGGCGAACCTCGTCGACGGCAAGGTCGTGGTGACCCAACCCCGCCGGATCGCTGCCCGCGCGGGCGCTCGGCGACTCGCCCAACTGTCGGCGACCACACTCGGTGACGAGGTCGGTTTCGTTGTGCGCGGCGACCAAGCCGTCTCGGCGCGGACCCGGGTGGAGTTCTGCACGGCCGGCGTACTGCTGCGACGGTTGTTGACTGCTCCGGACCTCGAGGGCATCGATGCGGTGGTGCTGGACGAGGTGCACGAGCGCGCCATCGAGACCGATCTGGCCTTCGCGATGGTGGCCGAGCTGCGCGAACTACGCCCCGACCTGGCACTGGTGGTGATGTCCGCGACCCTGGACGCCACCCGCTGGGCCGACCTGCTGGGCGGCGCGCCGGTGTTGTCGGTGGCCGCGGACCTGCACCCGCTGGTGATCCGCTGGGCGCCCGGTCCGCAGCGACTGGACCAGCGCGGCCTGACCCGGCCGTTCCTGGACCATCTCGCCGGACAGGCCGTTGCCGCGCTCGCCGAGACCGACAGCGCCGTGCTGGTGTTCGCGCCCGGCGCCCGGGAATGCGACGAGGTGGCCGATCGGGTCCGGACCCACGGCGTGCCGGTGCAGGTGCTTCACGGATCGCTGGCGCCGGCGGCCCAGAACGAGGTGCTGGCCCGTTCCGATCCGCGGGTGATCGTGGCGACCTCGCTCGCCGAGTCGGCGCTGACCGTGCCCGGCGTACGCGCAGTGGTGGACTCCGGCTTGGCCCGGGAACCGCGTCATGACGCGGGACGGGCGATGACCGGGCTGGTGACGGTCTCCGAGGCACGATCCTCTGCCGAACAGCGCTCCGGTCGGGCCGCGCGACTCGGCCCAGGACTGGCGGTGCGGTGCTTCCCGGAGAGCGACTGGGTCGGCATGAGGCCCTTCACCACCCCCGAGATCCTCACTGCTGACCTCACCCAGACCGCCCTGGACCTGGCCGTCTGGGGTGCGCCCCGGGGTGTGGGGCTGGCGCTGCCCGACGCCCCGAACCCGGCTGCCATGGAGGCCGCGACCCAGACCCTGCGCAGTTTGGCGGCGCTGGACGAGGACGAGCAGCCGACCGTGCTGGGCCGACGCCTGGCGGGGCTGCCGGTGGAGCCCAGGCTCGGGCGCGCCCTGCTGGAGACCGCGGCGTCGGTCGGCACCAGGCAGGCCGCCGAGGTGGTGGCCTTGTTGTCCTCGGACGTACGCCCGGCCGGAGCCGACCTGGTCGGCGCGTGGCGCGCACCGGCGAGTCGACAATTACAGGTCGAATCCACCCGACTGACCCGGCTGGTCGACCACCACCCGCGGCCGACCGGGCTCGAGGACGATGAGTTGGTGGCGACCGTGGTGACCGCCGCGTTCCCGGACCGGATCGCGCGGCGACGCAGGGATGGCGATGACTATCTGTTGGCGTCGGGGACGGCCGGATCGCTGCCGCCGAAGTCCAGACTCCACGGCCAGCAATGGCTGGCGGTGGCGCAGATCGGTCGGGTAGGGGAGAGGGCCGTGATCCGGGCGGCGGTCCCGCTGACCGAGGTGGCGGCCACCGACCTGGGGTCAGCACTGCTGAGCGAGGCCAGCCAGGCCACCTGGTCCGGCGGCCGGGTGACGGCGCGCAGCACCGTGCGCCTGGGCGTGATAGAGCTGTCGAGCACGCCGGTGCAGCCGACCGCTGACCAGGGCCGGGAAGCGGCACGCCGGGCACTGGCCGACCGAGGTCTGCCCGAGGTGCTGGGCTGGGGTGAGGAGGTGGAGCGGCTGCGGCGCCGACTCGCGCTGCTGCGCGACCAGCTGGGAGAGCCATGGCCGCAGGTCGATGATGAGGCTTTGGTGCAGCGGGCCGAGGAATGGCTCGGTCCCGAGCTGGGTGACCTGGCTCGCGGGGTCGCCGCATCTCGGATTGACCTGGTGGCGGCCCTGCGGCGACTGCTGCCGTGGCCGGCCGCCAGTCAGTTCGACACGTTGGCGCCGGAACGGTTGCAGGTGCCGACCGGGTCGCGGATCCGGCTGGACTATCCCGAGCTGCCGACCGAGCGAGTGGTGCTGCCGGTCAAGTTGCAGGAATGCTTCGGACTGCTCGACACGCCCCGGATTGTCGACGGGCGGGTGCCGGTGTTGCTGCACCTGCTGTCACCGGCAGGGCGTCCGCTCGCGGTGACCGACGACCTCGCATCGTTCTGGGTGAACGCCTACCCCGCGGTGCGCGCCGAGAATCGCGGCCGCTACAGCAAACATCCCTGGCCCGAGGATCCGCTGACCGCGCCGCCGCGCAAGGGCACCAGCAGGTCCGGTCGCTGATTCCGTCGGCACCGCAGCTCAGCGCTGCGGCGGCTGGCCCTGCCCGTACGGCTGGCCCGGATCGTAGGGAGCCTGCCCGGGGTCGAACTGGGGTTGGCTCTGCGGTGCGGGCGCACTCTGTTCGGGTGCCGGCGTCTCCGGTCCCCCGGTGCCGATCCCCGCTGGCCCCTTGGCGTCCAGGACGCCCCGGCTCAGCGAGGACTTCTTCTTCGGCTTGGGCGAGGTGCCGGCGTTCTCGATCTGCTTGGCCTCGGCGATCGCCTGGTCCACGGTGGCCCTGGTCTTGGCCTCGTCGGCCTTGGACTGCTCCTGGATCTCCTTGAAGACGTCGATCTTCTCGGGCGCCTGGAACTCGCCTTCGGTCTTCTGCGGCACCCCCGACAGGCCCTCCTTGAGCTGGCCGCCGATGCCCTGCAGGGCCTGGGTGACCTCGCTGGGAATGATCCACATCTTGTTGGAATCACCCTTCGCCAGCTGCGGCATCATCTGCAGGTACTGATAGCTCAGCAGCGCCTGGTCCGGCTTGCCGGCATGGATCGCGTTGAACACCGTCGAGATGGCCTGGGCCTCACCTTCGGCCCGCAGCATCGAGGACTGCCGATCGGCCTGGGCTCGCAGCACGGCGGCCTCGCGTTCACCCTGCGCCCTCAGGATCGCGGACTCCCGATCACCGCCGGCCGACAGGATCTGGGATTGCCGCTGGCCCTCGGCCAGCAGGATCTGGGCGCGCTTGTCGCGTTCGGCGCGGGCGCCCTTCTCCATGGCATCGCGGATGGTGGCCGGTGGTTCGATGGAGCGCAGCTCGACGCGGTTGACCTTGATGCCCCACTTGCCGGTGGCGTCGTCGAGGACGGCCCGCAGCTGGGCGTTGATCTCCTCGCGGCTGGTCAACGTCTGTTCCAGGTCCAGGCCGCCGATGATGTTGCGCAGCGTGGTCTGGGTGAGCTGTTCGATGGCCTGGATGTAGTTCTGCGCCTCGTACGCAGCCCGCTCCGGATCCATGATCTGGTAGTAGATGACCGAGTCGATCGACACCATCAGGTTGTCCTCGGTGATCACTCCCTGCGGCGGGAACGGCACCACGGCCTCACGCATGTCGAGCTTGTAGCGGACCTTGTCCACGAACGGCACGATCAGGTGCAGCCCCGGGTCCAACGGCGGCCCGTGGTATTTGCCCAGCCGTTCGACCAGGAAGACCTGTTGCTGGCGTACCAGTCGGATCGAGGAGATCAGGGCGCCGATGACCAGGACTGCGAGAAGGACGAGCAGAACGTACTCCATGACCGCACTCTACTGGTCGGTCCCGAATCGTCCGATCAGTCCCGCACCGGGTCCAGCGGCTGGTGCAGCGGATGGACCAGCGCGACGACACCCTCCACGCCCAACACTTCGACTGGCTGCCCGGCCTCGATGGTGGTGCCCGGCACGTACGGGCGAGCGGTCCAGTCCTGACCCTCGATCTTGACCGTGCCGTCAACCTCGCCGACCGCGCTGGTGGTGCGTCCCTCCGCGCCGAGCAGCTGGTCGTGCAGGGTCCGATAGCCCTTCGACAGCGCCATCCGGCGCTTGAGCGCCGGGCGCACCAGCAGCAACAACAGGGTGGCCGTGGCAAGCGCGATGATGACCTGGGCCCACACCACTCCGGGCAGCAGCACTGCGGCCAGGGTGCCGCCCAGCGCACCGCCGGCCAGCATCAGCAGCACGAAGTCGCCGGAGAGCAACTCCAGGGCGCTCAGGCCCAGTGCGCCGGCCAGCCACACCGCCCACGGGTTGTCCCGAATCCAGTCGAACATCGTTGCCCTCCTGTCCGAAGTCTAGTGGTCAGACCATGCCTCCCTCTCCTCGCTGCCAGCGATAGATTGACCAGACACCATCCACCGTGACTGAGAGGCCCGACTGTGCACTCCTCGCCCGCACCCATCATTCTCATCGCCCTGCCTGCAGGACTGGAGGAAAAGGTGCTGCGGCCCGAGGATCTGGCCCGCCTGGAGGCGCTGGCACCGGTGGAGCGGACCTCGGGTCAGATCGACTGGCGCGACCCCGCCACCGCTGAGCAGTTGTCCCGGGCCAAGGTCGTCGTCGCCGGCTGGGGGACGCCGCGACTGGATGCGGACCTGGTGGCTGGCACCCCGGTGGAGCTGGTGGCGTACACCGCGGGCAGCATCAAGGCGGTCTACGACCCCTCGCTGTACGCGGCCGGCGTACGGGTGACCGCCCAAGCCGGGGTCAACGCAGTGCCGGTGGCCGAGTTCACCCTCGGCGTGATTCTGCTGGCGTTGAAGGACACCTGGGCCCAACAGCGGCGATACCGTGAGGCCCGCCAGATGGTGCCGCCGCACGTCACTGACGGCATCGCGCACCGGACCGTCGGCATCATCGGCGCCTCCACGATCGGACGGATGGTGATGGAGCGGCTGTCCCGTTTCACCCTGGACCTGTGCCTCTACGACCCCTACGTCGACGAGGCCACCGCGGCCGAGCTGGGGGTCACGCTGGTACGCGAGCTGCCCGACCTGATGAGTCGCAGCGACGTGGTCTCACTGCACGCCCCGTGGCTGAAGTCGACCGAGGGGATGGTGGATGCGGCCGCGTTTCGGGCGATGCGTGACGGCGCCACCTTCATCAACACCGCGCGCGGCGCACTCGTGGACGAGCAGGCCATGATCGCTGAGCTGCAGACCGGTCGGTTCGAGGCGGTCCTGGACGTGACCTGGCCCGAGCCGCCAGTCGCCGACTCGCCGCTGTGGGAGCTGCCCAACGTCGTGCTGACGCCGCACATTGCGGGCTCCATCGGCACCGAGGTGTCCCTGATGGGGCGGGCCGCCGTGGACGACGTGGTGAGCTTTTTCCGCGACGGGACCTTGGAGCGCGAGGTGCCCGCCGAGCGCTATGACGCGCTTGCCTGACGGCCCCGTTGAAGGACCGCACGACCGTCCCTTCCGGGTCTCACCTCAGGTCCGGGTTGATGCCAATCGTTGGCCACATGCCCCACCCTGGGGTACTGTGCGGAGTGTCCTACGGGAAACCGTGTTCTACGGCAGTAACGGTTGCGTGACGAAGTTGTTTCACGCCATTGCCAAGAATCGGTTCGCTCCGTAGGGTGCGAGCACGCCGATCCACGGACGGTTCGGTGTGAAGGATCAGGAAGGGAGGGGCCGTGCCCCGGAGCAGCCTGCAACGTCGGCGACTCGATGGGGGTCTCACATGACCGCTATTGATCCGCGTACTGCTGGTTCAGCAGTTGACAAGCGCGAAGACGCACCCGACGCGTTGGACGATGCCACGTCGACCAAGAAGAAGCGCGGGAAGAAGGACAAGAAGCCGACTGGCATTGCCCTTCTCGAGAACCCCCGCAAGAAGAGTTTCGCAGCCCGGTTCCGCAATGACTGGCCACTGCTGCTGTTCGCCCTCCCGGGCGTGATCTACTTCGTCACGTTCCATTACTTGCCCCTGTTGGGCAACGTGATCGCCTTCAAGGACTACCAGCCGTTCATCGGCATCCTGGAGTCCGACTGGGTGGGCTTCGAGAACTTCGAGATCATCTTCAACGGTGATCCACAGTTCCTGAACGCGCTGGCCAACACCATGATCATCACGTTCCTGCAGCTGGTCTTCACGTTCCCGGCGCCGATCATCCTGGCGCTGCTGATGAACGCGATGATGAACCAGACTGCCAAGCGGATCGTGCAGTCGATTCTTTACCTCCCGCACTTCCTCTCGTGGGTGGTCGTGGTGGCACTGTTCCAGAGCATCCTCGGCTACAACGGCCCGCTGTGGCACGGCATGGCCGGGCTCGACCTGGGTGAGCCGAACATCATCGGCAACCCGGATGTGTTCAAGCCGCTGCTGATCATCCAGGACATCTGGAAGAGTGCGGGCTGGGGCACCATTCTCTTCCTGGCGGCGCTGGCAGGCATTGATGCTGAGCTGTACGAGGCGGCAGCCGTGGACGGCGCCTCCAAGTGGTCGCAGCTGTGGAATGTCACCCTGCCCGGCATCCGTCCGGTCATCATCCTGCTGCTGATCCTGCGTATCGGCGACATCCTGTCGGTCGGCTTCGAACAGATTCAGCTGCAGCAGAACGCCGTGGGTATACAAGCATCAGAAGTGCTCGACACCTACGTCTACAACAACGGCATCGTGGCCGGTGGCTGGGGCGAGTCCGCCGCAGTCGGCCTGGTCAAGGGCGTGCTGGCAGTCATCCTCGTGCTCGGCGCCAACAAGTTGGCTCACGTCTTCGGCGAGGCCGGTATCTACCAAGGAGCTGACAAGGCATGAGCGGCGGAATGGGGCACGTCGACGCGGTCGCGGACTACGAGAAGGACACCAAGAAGTCCAAGAACGCGCTCAACGTCAAGCAGAAGTACAACACCGACCAGCCAGGCATGTATGTGGGGTCGAAGTCCTCCCCGGTGGCGGCCTTCTTCCGAGGTCTGGTCCTCTTCATCGCTGCGGCGCTGGTGGTGGTGCCGTTCTGGATGGTCATCATGACCAGCTTTGCCGACGAGGTGCAGATCGGTCGGGAGGGTGGCCTGGTCTTCTGGCCGCAGAACCCGAGCCTCACCGCGTACAAGGCGATCCTCGGTGGCGGTCAGGTCACCCAGGCGCTCGGTGTGTCGATCTTCGTCACCCTCGTCGGTACCGGCCTGTCGCTGCTGGCGACGACCATGCTGGCGTACGCGCTGTCGCAGCGGCAGATGCTGTTCAACAAGTTCATCCTGTTCATGGTGCTGCTGACCATGCTGTTCTCGGCCGGCATGATCCCGGTGTACCTGACGGTGCGCCAGGTGGGCCTGCTGAATTCGGTGTGGTCGCTGATCTTCCCGGTGCTGATCAGTGGCTTCAACACCATCGTGATGCGCGCGTTCTTCATGAACCTGCCGCAGGAGTTGAGCCAGGCAGCCCGGATCGACGGTGCCAGTGAGATGCGCATCTTTGCCAACATCGTGCTGCCGCTGTCGAAGCCGATTCTGGCTGCGATCGGCCTGTTCTACGCCGTGACCTACTGGAACGTCTACTTCTCCGCGTTGCTCTACCTCAACGACGCCTCGAAGTGGCCGATCCAGTTGATCCTGCGTCAGTACCTGGTGAACCAGAGCCAGATCAACCCCGACCAGATGGACATCGTCGCGGAAATGATGCCGCCACAGCCGGCACTGCAGATGGCGATCCTGGTGGTCGCGCTGGTACCGATTGCCATGGTGTACCCCTTCCTCCAGAAGCACTTCACCAAGGGCATGCTCACCGGTGCGGTCAAGGGCTGACGCCCACCGCGCACCGCACCGCACGACCACAACGACAACCAGCGGCGGGTCCTGCTTCGGCAGGACCCGCCGTCGGCGTTCCAGGTCAGGTGGGAGTGATTACGTGAAACGTCATGCAGATGGCCCTGTTTGGTCAAGGATTGATTACGGTCAGCGGGTTTGGGTTGCGCTTTCCGTAGGGCCATATGACGGTAGTAACGCAATTCCGGCGCATCTGCGCCGACACCCACCACCGGTTGCAGAGCCGGTACGGACAACGTAGGAGTTGGCCATGGTTTCACGACGACAACTGCTCGGTGGCACTGGAGCCGCCGCCCTGGCGGTGGCGGGCCTCAGCGCCTGCGGGCCCAATGACACCCCGGCAGGCGGTCGAGGCGGCGGTGGTGGGGGAGACGCCAATGCCGGCGTGGAGTTCCCCACCTATGTCCCGCTCGAGTTCAGCACGCCGGATCTGCCCAGCGATGGCGAGAACTCGATCCCGGCCGGATACTTCAGCTTCCCCGACAGCAGCGAGGCGCTGCACGAGTTGCCCTTCCCGGAGTCCGAGCCGT
This sequence comes from Parenemella sanctibonifatiensis, assembly GCF_002250565.1. Lineage (GTDB taxonomy): Bacteria > Actinomycetota > Actinomycetes > Propionibacteriales > Propionibacteriaceae > Parenemella > Parenemella sanctibonifatiensis. The sequence continues at coordinate 821,362 of NZ_NMVJ01000001.1, read as the reverse complement.
TCTCGATGATGGCCCAGATGAACCCGGACGAATCGATCCGCCCTGACAACCAGTGGTATCAGAAGCTCGCCACTGACATGGGCAACAAGTTCGAGATGATCAACGGCACCTTCACCGAGTACAAGAGCAAGTACACCGTGGTCCTGGCCTCCGGTGACCTGCCCGACTTCTTGCAGATGCAGTCGGTGCCGCAGTATCCCGCGATGCTCGAGAAGAACTTCACCGACTTCACCCCCTACATCTCTGGGGACAACATCAAGGAGTTCCCCGGTCTGGCGTCGATCCCGACGGAGAGTTGGAACATTCCGCTGGTCAACGGCAAGTTCTGGGGTGTCGTGCAGCCGCGGCCGCCGGCCGGTCGGATCCTGTCGGTGCGCAACGACCTGCTTGCCGAGCGCGGGATCGAGGAGAATCCCACCGTCGCCAACGGTGAGGAGTTCTTGGACCTGTGCCGGGAGCTGACCGGGGACGGCAAGTTCGCCTTCGCCAGTGACCCGGATGCGTGGGTGCTGCGGGTCATCCTCGAGATGACCGGAGCGCCGAACAACTGGTCAGTCGAGGGCGGCAAGTTCACCAACTGGTACGAGACCGAGGCGTACGAACAGGCGCTGGAGATCACCCAGCAGATGTGGCAGGAGAAGCTGATCCACCCCGAGGCGATTGCCAACCCCGGTAACAACTTCGCCTGGCTCAGTGGCGGCGTCTCCACCCTGTACGCCCAGGGGTTCACGGGGTGGGCGACTTACGCCCAGCAATACCCTGACTGGAACATGGGCTTCATCGAGCTGCCCAAGTGGGACGGCGGCGGAGTGGCCGACATCCACAAGAGCGAGGCGGGCTACGCCACCTTCATCGGCATGTCCAAGCAGCCCAGCGAGGAGCGTACGCTCGCGCTGCTGCGGATCCTGGACTACCTCGCCTCACCGTTCGGCACGCAAGAGTACCAGACCATCGAGTACGGCATCGAGGGACGACACTTCAACTTCGACGATGGCGGCAACCCGACCCCGATCTCAGCGGCCGTCGAGTCCGAGAAGTTCGGCGGGCTTCGGTACGCCGGCACCCGGCCCTACTCGCAGCTGTATCTGCCCGGCCAGGAGGAGCTGGTGCGGGCCCAGCACGCCTACCTCACCGAGAAGCTGCCCACCGCCAAGGCGAACGCCTCCAGCGGCCTCTACTCCGAGACGGCGACGGGCGGGGACCAGTCCTTCAGCAAGACCGCCAAGGACGCCCGCCTCCAGATCATCCAGGGCCGACAGAGTCTGTCGACCTGGGCGGATGTGGTCCAGGATTGGAAGAACGGCACCGGCGACACCGTACGCGGTGAGTATGAGGAGGCGTACGCGGAGGCCAACGGCTGAGCGCCCTCCCGCTGGGGCCCGTCGACACTGTGTCGACGGGCCCCATTGCGCTTTCGGTGCCGGGGTGGATACTTCAGGCAAACGATTACTACCGGTAATTGTTGTTGAGGGTAACCGTCTCAGAGGAGTGATGGACCGTGGTTTCACGTCGGCAGTTGTTGGGTGGCGCAGGTGGCGCTGCGTTGGCGATCGCGGGGCTGAGCGCCTGCTCGAGCGACGGCGGTGGCGAGACCACCTCCGGCAGTCAGCAGGGTGACACCCAGCAGCCGACCTACACCCCGTTCCCGGGTGCCCCGGAGCCGGACCTGCCCGCCGATCCGGACGCGGGCGTGCCGCCGGCGTACTTCTCCTATCCGGAGATCAGCGATGCCGGCCCGTTGCCGCGGCCCGAGATTGCGCCCTTCTCGATCATGGCGCAGGCGACCGGCATCCCCGCCGGCGACAACACCTGGAGCGCGCTGTTGGCGGAGCAGATGGGTGCCAAGTTTGAGCTGATCGCGGCGCCGTCGGCGGAGTACACCAGCAAGTTCCAGGTGATGATGGCCTCGAACGACTTGCCCGACCTGCTGCAGATCGCGACGGTGCCGCAGTTCCCGCAGCTGCTCGAGGCGAAGATGACCGATCTGACGCCTTATCTGGCCGGCGACGCGATCAACAACTATCCGGGGCTCGCCTCGATCATGCCGAAGACCTGGGAAATTCCGCTGGTCAACGGCAAGTACTGGGGTGTCTCCCAGTCGCGGCCGCCGGCCGGCCGAATCATCTCGACCCGTGGCGACATTCTGGCCGAGCGTGGGTTGGAGGCAACCCAGAGCCCCGCCAACGGCGAGGAGTTCCTGGACATCCTGCGCGAGCTGAGCGGCGGCGGGAAGTTCGCGATGGGCGCCGACCCGTATGGCTGGCTGCTGCCCGCGCTGTTGGAGATGATGGGTGCGCCCAACGCCTGGTCCGAGGAGGGTGGCAAGTTCACCCACCAGTTCGAGTCGCCGATCTACAAGGAAGCGCTTGCGGTGGCGGCCCAGGTCTGGGATGAGGGGCTGCTGCATCCGGAGTCGATTTCCAACCCGGGTAACAACTCGATGTGGCTCACCGGTGGTGTCACCTCGCTCTACATCCAAGCCTTCACTGGCTGGCAGACCTTCGCCCAGAACTACCCCGACTGGGGCATCTCCTATCTCGAACTGCCGCAGTGGGACGGCGGTGGCCCGGCCCCGATCCACGCCGGCCCGGCCGGCTACGGCGCGTGGGTGGGCATCACCAAGCAGGACAGCGAAGAACGGGTGCTCGAGCTGCTCGGCATCCTCGACTACATCGCCTCGCCGTTCGGATCGACCGAATACACCGCGCTGTCGTGGGGTGTCGAGGGGACCCACTACAACCTCGACGAGTCCGGCAACCCCGCGATCGTGGCAGCGGCCCGCGAGCGGGACCAGGTCGGCGGCATCGGCTATGCCGGCTCCAAGGCCTACTCCCAGCTCTACCTGCCGGGACAGAAGGAACTCGTTGAAGCCCAGCACGAGTACCTCACCAAGAAGCTGCCCGATGCCGTGGCCAACGCCGCCACCGGCCTCTACTCGGAGTCGGCGACCTCGAAGGGGGCCGGCATGAGCCAGCAGATCAAGTCCGAAGCGCTGGAGATCATCCAGGGCCGCAAGCCGGTCGACTCCTGGGACGCGGTCGTCACCGAGTGGAAAGGCCAGTCCGGTGACGCGAGCCGCAAGGAGTACGAGGACGCGTTCGCGGCAGCCCAGAACGGGTGATCAAGCCGTACGCCTGATCGGGCGACAGGCGGGGCTCGCTTCGGCGGGCCCCGCCTTTGTGTTGCCGCAAGCGGGCATGGAGCGAGCCCGGTTTGTCTGTGGACGGGGCGCGAGCTAGCCTCGGGTAACCGATTACTGCAAGGAAGTTTGCCGAAAAATCCAACATCATGGGAGTGATGGTTATTTCCATTTCACGTCGACAGCTGTTGGGTGGCGCCGGCGGCGCTGCTCTGGCCATCGCAGGTCTCAGCGCCTGCTCGAGCGATGGCGGCGGAGGTGGAAACAGTTCAGGCTCGCAGCAGGGTGACACCCTCGAACCGGCGTACACCCCGTTCCCGGGTGCCCCGGAGCCGGACCTGCCGGCCGATCCGGAGTCGGGTGTGCCGGCTGCGTACTTCTCCTATCCGGAGATCAGTGACGCCGGTCAGGTGCCGCGACCGGAGATCGCTCCTTTCTCGATCATGGCGCAGGCCACCGGCATCCCGACGGCGGACAACAGCTGGGGCAAGCTGCTGTCGGAGCAGATGGGCGCCGAGTTCGAACTGATCGCTGCCACCTCGGCGGAGTACCGCGACAAGTTCCAGGTGATGATGGCGTCGGGCGACCTGCCTGACCTGCTGCAGATGCAGACCGTGCCGCAGTTCCCCAAGCTGCTCGAACAGCAAATGACCGACCTCACCCCGTACCTGTCCGGGGATGCGATCAATCAGTTCCCGGGCCTGGCCTCGACGCTGCCGCAGACCTGGCAGCTGCCGCTGCTCAACGGGAAGTACTGGGGTGTCGCGCAGGCGCGGCCGCCGGCCGGCCGGATCATCTCCTGCCGCGGCGACATGCTCGCCGAGCGTGGCATCGAGAACACTCCGGCGCCGGCCAACGGCGAGGAGTTCATCGACTTGATGCGCGAGCTCACCGGCGGCGGAAAGTTTGCCATGGGCGCGGATCCGGCCTCGTGGCTGCTGGTCGCGATCCTGGAGATGATGGGCGCACCCAACGGCTGGGCCGAGGAGGGTGGCCAGTTCACTCACCAGTACGAGACGGAGCAGTACAAGGAAGCGCTTGCCGCGACTGCCCGGATCTGGGATGAGGGGCTGCTGCATCCGGAGTCGATCTCGAACCCGGGCAACAACTCGATGTGGCTCACCAGTGACGTCACCGCCCTCTACATCCAGGCCTTCACCGGCTGGCAGACCTTCGCGCAGAGCAACCCCGAGTGGGACATTTCCTATGTCGAGATGCCGCAATGGGACGGCGGCGGCGCGGTCGCGATCCACCAGGGCGTCCCCGGTTATCCGAACTGGGTCGGCATCCCCAAGCAGGACAACGAGGAGCGGGTACTGGAACTGCTCGGCATCCTCGACTACATCGCCTCGCCGTTCGGCTCGACCGAATACACCGCGCTGTCGTGGGGTGTCGAGGGGACCCACTACAACTTCGACGAGGGCGGCAACCCGACGATCATCGCGGATGCGCGCAAGCGCGACCAGGTCGGCGGTCTGGGATACGCCGGCTCCAAGGCGTTCTCCCAGCTCTACCTGCCCGGTCAGCAGGAGCTCGTCCAGGCCCAGCACGAATACCTGACGACGAAGCTGCCGGAGGCGGTGCCGAACGCGGCCACCGGTCTCTATTCGGAGAGCGAGACCACCAAGGGTGCCGCGATGGCGGTCCAGATCAAGTCCGACACGTTGGAGATCATCCAGGGCCGCAAGCCCGTGGAGGACTGGGACGGCATCGTCGAGCAGTGGCGGCGGAGTTCGGGCGATGACACCCGCGCCGAATACCAGGAAGCGTTCGCCGCGTCCCAGAACGGCTGACCGGCGTACCGCTGCACCACGACGACACCTGCACCACGAACGGGGGCTCGCTTCGGCGGCCCCCGTTTGCCGTGCGTACGCCCGGGTGCTTCCGGTTTCCGGGACAGCCGATACCGATTCGGTCACGGCCGTTCGCGCCTCAGGAACGCGCTTGCAGGAGACCCTCGCGGCGGGTTCACTGGCTCGCACCGTGCGGAGTTGTCGCGCGGTCCGTGCTGAGGACAAGGATGTGCAGAGATGGCGGTTTCACGACGGAATTTGCTGGCTGGTATCGGTTTGGCAGGGATGACCCTGGGCGCTGGAACGTTGGCGGGCTGCAGCACCGATGGCGGCGCGGGTGGCGCCGACGAGCCCCGCGCCGGCAGCCAGCAGGCCGGCACCCAGATGCCGGCGTACGTGCCCTTCGAGGGCGCCGAACCGGATCTGCCCGGTGATCCTGACTTGGGAGTGCCGCCGGCGTACTTTGCCCATCCGGCCGACGTGGAGCCGATGCGGGACAACCTGCCGCTGCCGGAGACCGATCCGATCCACTTCTTGGCGTCGATCGGTGTCGAGTATCTGCCGGGCAGCAACAACCCCTGGTACGACATGCTCAGCACCGAGATCGGCAACAAGTTCGAGTTGATCGCCGGCGGTGCCGCCGACTACCTGAACAAGTACCAGGTGCAGCTGGCCTCCAATGATCTGCCCGAGGCCATGATGATGCTCAAGGTCGCGCAGTTCCCGCAGCTGCTGGACGCGAAGATGACCGACCTGACGCCCTTCCTCAGCGGCGACGCGATCAAGGAGTACCCCGGCCTGGCATCGATCCTGCCGGAGACCTGGATGATCCCGATGGTCAACGGCAAGATCTGGGGCATCCCGCAGCAGCGGCCGCCGGCGGGGCAGATGCTGCAGGTGCGCGGCGATCTGATGGAGCAGCGGGGTCTGCCGCTCATCCCCGAGCCGGCCAACGGGGAGGAGTTCCGTGACCTGCTCAAGGAGGTCAGCGGTGGTGGCAACTTCGCGCTGGGTCAGGATCCGATCGGCTCGATCCTCGAGGTCACCCTGCAGATGATGGGGGCCAACAATGGCTGGGGCGTTGCCGAGGATGGCACCTTCAGTCATGCGCTGGAGTCGGAGATCTACATCGAGGCGCTGGACGTGGCCTCGCAGCTGTGGGCCGACGGCGTGATGCACCCGGATTCGATCTCGAATGCGGGCAATCTCCTCAACTGGCAGCAGGCCGGTGTGACGTCGATGGTGGTTCAGCAGTTCACCGCGTGGGTGTCGTTCGCGCGCCGGTTCCCGACCTGGAACCTCAGCTACGTCAGCCTGCCCAAGTGGGAGGGTGGCGGCGAGACCAACATCTACAAGTCCGCGCCCGGCTTCGGCAACTTCATTGGCATCCCCAAGCAGGACTCCGAGGAGCGGGTCAAGGAGATCCTGCGGGTGTTCGACTACGTCGCGAGCCCGTTCGGCACCAAGGAATACCTCAACTTCATCTTCGGCATCGAAGGCAAGCACTGGGACCGCGACGCCGAGGGCAATGCCCAGACCAATGCCGAGGGGCGTGCGGCGGACTGGTTCGGCGGTCTGGAGTACGCCGGCTCCAGGGAGTTCTCGCAGGTCTACATCCCGGGCAACGAGGAACTCACCACCCGCCAGCACACCTACCTCAAGGAGAAGCTGCCCACCGGTGTCGCCGACGCGAGCCTGGGGCTCTACTCGGAGACCGCGACCACCGAGGGCGCGGCGATGGACACCCAGCTCAAGGACGCGCGCCACGAGATCATCCGCGGCAACCGTTCCGCGTCGACTTGGACCGACATCGTGCAGGAGTGGCGCCGCCGCTCCGGCGACGAGTCCCGCATTGAATACCAGGAGGCGTACGCCCAGCTGAACGGCTGAGCGTCAGGACAGCTAGCGGTGGCGCCGCCGGGCGAGCAGGTCGGCCTCACGTTCGGTGGTGATGCCGGTGATCCGGGCGGTCGGGTCGGCGTCGAGCCACGTGCGGGTGTCCTGGGCGGTTGCGGCGATCGGGCGCGGCGTGAGCCCAGCGGCCAGGGCGGGGCGCGCGTCATGGGGGGCCGGGGGCTGTCAGGTAGGTCAGGCGGCTGCTGCTGTGGCGTCTTCGTTGATGGTGTCGTGGGGGTCGTGGATGAGCCAGCAGTGGCTGGCGGTGACGAGGTATTGGAATCCGAGTGGTGAGGTCCACAGGAGGATGCCTGGGCTGGGTTGGACGACATGCCAGCTGGCGTGGGTTTTGGCGCGGTGTTCTCGTCTGGCGAGCGGGGAGAGGTTGCCGGGGCGAGTTGGTGGCGGATCGTCCGGTGGATGGCCGTCGGGTGATGTCTGGTCCGACGGGCCGTCGTCCGATGGGTCGTCTGGTGGGTCTGGGTCGGGGAGGATCGCGAGCGGTGGGAGCTTCCAGGGTTGGGTGTGGTCGATGTCGAGGTGGCCGCTGTTGCGGTTGGAGAACGGGAACATCGACCTCGGATTTCTGAGTGTCACCCATTCGCGCATGGCCTCGGGGATCTCGTACGCCTCGGTCGCCCAGGCCTGATCTGGTGCGAGGACGGGGCGGACGGTGACGTGGGAGTCGGCCAGCAGGCCTTTCAACCAGCTGGTGAGGACCGGTCCGACGCCCTCGACGCGGGCGATCCCACCGTCTTTGAGGCTGGCATCAGTGACGTGGACGACGAGCCGGGCCTTCGGCAACAGCTTGGCTGGATCGACGGTGACCTGCCCGCAGGTGTGGGCCGGGGAGCTCGCCGTCGGGCACCCCGAACCAGGCTCCAGGTGGTCCTCGTCGGGCGCGTGGGCGAGTTCGATGTCGTCGAGCTCGTCGATCAATGAGTCTTGCAGCAGGTGCAGTGCCCGGGCTGGGGTGGCGAGGATCCCGAGCGCGAGGGCTCGCCGTACGTCGCGCGGGTCCATCGTCGCCGGCACATCGCCCGCGGTGCTCTCGGCGCGGCGGTTGTGGAGTTGACTTTGGCCGATGATGGTCGCGAGCCGATTCAGTTGGGCATCGAGGTGGATTGCGGTGGTGACGTCAACGGTGGCTTCGATGTGTCGGGTTACGCCCTCGCCTCGGTGGTTGATGGAGACGTGCCGGCGGGCCAGTTCGGCCTCGTGTGCAGTCTGTGCCGTCTCAGGTGAGTGTTCCAGGACGATCGCGTCGATCATGTGCTTCAGGGCTTGTTTGCCCATCGAGGTCCCGAACTCGGCGACTTGCGCATCGATCCGGGCACACAGTTCGACGGGCAGGTTGCTGGTTTGGCCGACCAGATGATGCGCCTGCCACACTCGCAGCTTGCCTTCACCGAGCACTTTCCAGGTCATCGGGAATCGGCCCCGCAGCGCCAACGCATGAGCCAACTCGACATGGGCCTCGTCCCTGGACATGCCGAGTGCGGCGCCCAACTCGAGGACGCAGAACTCACCAACCAGCGGCGTACCCTCCCCGCCCGGACGCACCAGCCGTTCGCCGACAGGGCCGGAACCGCCCGGGTATTCGATGGCGTACCAGTCCGCGTCGTAGAGGTCGGCGAAGTCGGCGACCTTCATGAACTCCCGCGCCTCCGCCCGAAGCTTCTCGGCCTTCGCAGCACGGATCTCAGAGACCACCTGGAGCGCTGCTGCGGCGTGGGGATCGGTCATGACGGTCACTTCCTTGAGGGTCGAACCGGCGTTCGATTGAATGCCTTCAGCCTACGCCGTCATACCGACAAAAACTAGAGAAGGCGGCGATCAACCGAACGAATGTTCGAGAAGATTTGGAGTTGTGGCGCTGCGGTCGGACGCCGTCCGAGCTGGGTGCGTCGGCGTACGTCCACTCCGATGAAGTGCCGGGTGGGATCACAGACGCAGCAATGAAGCCGTGCCGGTTTCACCTGCACAACTACAGCATCGTGCAGTTGTGCACGGCCAGCCGTGACGGCAGACCAACCTGCCGACCCGCCACGTCGTCGTTGCTGCGTCGTTGATCCCAACCGGCACGTCGCCGACGTGCCTTCACCTGCCGTCGCAGGTGATTCGCCGCGACCGAACTGAGCCCGCGCGCACCACGCTGGCCCCCACCTCGCTAGCGTGATCCCCATGGAACCACTCGTGACTCTCCCCACCAGCCTCGGCGTGGAGCGGGTGCCCGTGCCGGCGCCCACCGTCGGCGCGCTGGGGGAGAAGGTGTGGCAGGAACTGCACTACGCCGCCTGGGACGGCTATCGGCCGCTCAGCCTCGATCTGCGGGCGCCCGCCGGCGTCGACCGGCCACCGCTGGTGGTCTGGGTCCACGGCGGCTCCTGGGAGCATGGCACTCGTCGGATGCTGCCGATCAACCTGCAGCCCCTGTTCGGTCGGGTGCTCGAGGCGGGCATGGCCGTCGCGAGCCTGGACTATCGACTGCTGGACGAGGCGCCCTTCCCGGCGCCGCGCGATGACGTACGCGATGCGCTGGCCTGGCTGGTCGACAACTCCGAGGCCTTTGGATACGACCACCGTCGCCTCGCCCTGTGGGGCGAATCGGCCGGCGGGCATCTGGGGCTGCTGGCGGCGTACGCCGAAGGCTCACCGGTGCGCGCGATGGTCGACTTCTATGGTCCGACCGACCTGATGTCGTTGCTGTCCTTCCATTCTCCCGGCGCCCAGCCCGGCAGTGGCGTCACCCTGCTGGCGGCCTCGCTGGGGCTCGACACCCACCGGCCGGTGCCGCTGTCGGCGATTCCGGCCAACTTGCCCGCCGGGGTTGATCGTTCGCTGGTGCGCCGGCTGCTCGCTCTGGAGGCCCAGGGCTGGGAGACCCCGGGCTCATCTCCGAGCGGTCTGGTCCGTCCGGGCCTGCCGCCCACCCTGCTGGTGCACGGTCGCGACGACGACGTGGTGCCGCTGGCGCAGTCCGAAGGGTTGGCCAAGGATCTGGAACAGACCGGCAACCAAGTCGAGCTGGTGGTCACCGACGGCGGCCATGTCTTCGAAGGCCCCGACGGCGTTGCGATCGGCAGCGAGATGATCGACCGCGCCATCTCGTGGATCGCTGACCGGATCGCCGAAGTGCGTTGAACAGAGCCGTGCGTTGAACAGAGAGGTGCGCTGAATGCCCGACGCAGCCGAGCTGGCCCAGCAATTGCGGCCCGACCTCGAGGCCGCCGACTATCGGGTCGACCGACTCCTGGAGCGGATCGGCGATGCCGGTCAGCTCGGGTTGGGTCGCAACACGACCGTCGCTGCCGACCGTGCCCTCACTGAACACCATGCGCTGGCCGGCGCGGATGACCCGCTGGCGACCCTGATCCGGCTCTGGACGCTGCAACAGGACTTGCCCGCCGAGCAGGTCCGCGCCGCCCTGCCTGACAGCTTCGAGGCCGTCACCGCGGCCGGCCTCATCACCGGCGTACCCGACCCTGCCGGCGCCGGACGGGTGCGCGCCGCCGTGGATGTCCGGCCGTACGCCAGCGACGCCGGCGATCTGGGATGGATCGTCTCCGACCTCACCCCGGGGCTGGACCATGTCGCCCCGGACCCGGCTGCCGACTATGTGCTCGGGGTCTCGCCCGCCTCGACCACGCTGACCCAGCTCACCATGCCGACCCCGGTCGACTCGGCGCTGGACCTCGGGACTGGTTGTGGCGTCCAGGCCCTGCACCTGACCCAACACGCCAACCACGTGGTCGCCACCGACCTCAACCGGCGCGCCCTGGAGCTCGCCGAGCTCACCCTGGCGCTGTCCGGGGCGAGCGCCGAACTGCGGCTCGGCAGCCTCTACGAACCCGTCTCGGAACGCTTCGATCTGATCGTCACCAATCCGCCGTACGTGATGAGCCCGCCCGACACGGCAGCGCTGACCTACCGCGAGGGCGGTTTCGAGGCCGACGGTTTGGTGGCCCAGGTGATCAGCGGCAGCGGCGCCCACCTGACCGAGGGCGGCTGTCTGCAGGTGCTGGGCAACTGGGCTCAGATCGACGGCCAGGACTGGCAGGACCGGGTGGCGGCGTGGCTGCCGGCCGGCGCCGACGCGTGGTTCCTGGAACGGGAGTCGCTGGATCCCTACGAATACATCGAGGTCTGGCTCACCGACGCCGGATTGGACCGTACGCCGCACTGGCGGCATCGGTACGACGCCTGGCTGGACTACTTCGCCCAGCAGCGCATCACCGGGGTGTCGATGGGCTGGGTGCTGGTGGTCAACTCCCACCGCGAGGATCCGGTACGCCGCTATGAGGCGTGGCCGCACCAGGTCCACCAACCGGTGGGGCAGGCGTACGCCGCCACCCGCGACAGCCTGTGGCTGGCCCGCGCGAGCGAGACGGAGCTGTGGCAGCTGGCACCGCGACCGGTCGAGGGGGTCTCCCAGGAGGCGATCGGGCAGCCCGGTGCCGACGACCCCGAGGCGATCGTGTTGCGGCAGCGGTTCGGACTGGGACGGGCTGAGATCGTCGACACCGCGACTGCGGCGGTGGTCGGCGCCTGCGACGGCGACCTGACCCTGGGCGTCCTGGTTGATGCGGTCGGGCAGGTGCTCGACGAACCGGCATCGGGGCTCCGGGCTCGGCTCGCGCCGCGGCTGCGGGAGCTGATCCTGCTCGGTTTTCTGCAAAGCTGAGTTTCTGCAACGCTGATCGGGCCCGCTGAGGCGGTGACGTAGAGTGTGCCGGTGTTGACCGGTGGAACCGCGCGGCATCAAGGCAGCTGGGGACGGTAGGAACGAACATTCAAAGGAGTGAGGGCGTGGCCAACAAGCCCCAGAACGGTGCTGCACAACGACTCGTTGTCGTGGAGTCGCCCACCAAGGCCACCAAGATCGCCAGCTATCTCGGCGCCGGTTATGAGGTGCTCTCCTCCCGGGGTCACATCCGTGACCTGCCGACCGGCGCCGCCGAGGTACCGGCCAAGTACAAGGGCCAGCCGTGGGCCCGCACGGGCGTCAACGTCGACGACGACTTCGCCCCGCTCTACGTGGTGGCCGCCGACAAGCGATCCACGATGCGTGAGTTGAAGGCCGCGCTCAAGGACGCCGACGAGCTCCTGCTCGCCACCGACGGTGACCGGGAGGGCGAGGCGATCGCGTGGCACCTGCTCGAGGAACTCAAGCCCAAGGTGCCGGCCCGCCGGATGGTCTTCCACGAGATCACCAAGGCCGCGATCCTGGAGGCCGTCGAGCATCCCCGCGATCTTGACACCGACCTGGTGGATGCCCAGGAAACCCGCCGGATCCTGGACCGGCTCTACGGCTATGAGGTCTCCCCGGTGCTGTGGAAGAAGGTCAAGCCGCGGCTGTCCGCGGGCCGAGTCCAGTCGGTCGCGACCCGCCTGATCGTCGACCGGGAGCGGGAACGGATCGCCTTCCGCTCCGCCAGCTACTGGGACGTCACCGCCACCATGGCGTTGGCGCAGGATCAGCAGGCATCGGCCAAGGATGAGCCGCACTTCCCGGCCCGGTTGCGCACCGTCGGCGGCGTACGCGTGGCGGAGAGCCGTGACTTCGACGACCGCGGCCAGGTGAAGGCCAAGGATCCGGTCGAACAGCTGGACGAGTCCAGTGCCCGCCGGATCGCCACGGGGCTGGAGCAGGCGGCGTACGTCGTCACCGGCGTTGAATCGCGCGCCAGCAAGCGGCAGCCGTACGCCCCGTTCCGCACCACGACCTTGCAGCAGGAGGGCGGCAACAAACTCGGTTTCTCCTCCCAGCGCACCATGCAGGTGGCCCAGCAGCTCTACGAGGCCGGCTTCATCACCTACATGCGTACCGACTCGATCGAGCTGTCCAGCCAGGCGATCAGCGCGGCCCGATCCCAGGCGGGCCAGCTGTACGGGCAGAACTATCTGCCCAATTCGCCGCGGATGTACAAGTCGAAGGTCAAGAACGCCCAGGAAGCCCACGAGGCGATCCGCCCCGCAGGCGACACCTTCAAGACGCCGGCGCAGACCGGCCTGACTGGCGACCAGTTCCGGCTCTACGAGCTGATCTGGCGGCGTACCCTGGCCTCCCAGATGGCCGACGCCCAGGTGGAATCGGTCACAGTCCAGATCGAGGCGACCACTCCCGAGCCGATTGCGGTGGGGGAGCGCAGTGTCGCCGAGTACGGGCTGACCGCCACCGGCCGCACCACCACCTTCGACGGCTTCCTGCGGGTCTACGACGATGCCGGCCGCGGCGACAAGGAGACCAAGCTGCCGCAGTTGTCGCAGCAACAGCAGCTCACCGCCACCGAGGTGACTCCCAACGGTCACGAAACCAAGCCGCCGGCCCGCTACACCGAGCCGACGCTGGTCGCGCGGCTGGAGGAGTTGGAGATTGGCCGACCCTCCACGTACGCCTCGATCATCCGCACCATCACCAGCCGCGACTACGTCTTCAAGAAGGGTGCAGCGCTGGTGCCGACCTGGTTGGCGTTCGCGGTCACCCGGATGCTGGTCGAGCACTTCGGCCAGCTCGTCGACTACGACTTCACGGCCGGGATGGAGCAGACCCTCGACGAGATCGCCAACGGCCGCGCCGAACGGGTCGCGGTGCTGTCGGAGTTTTTCTTCGGCAATCCCGATCAGGGCGAGCGAGGGCTGCAGGCTCTGGTCAACGAGCTCGGCGAGATCGACGCCCGAGCCATGTCGACCTTCCCGGTCGGCGATCTCGACAGCGGTGTGGTGGTGCGCGTCGGGCGTTACGGCACCTATGTCGAGGAGACCGACGCCGAGGGCAAGGAGAAGCGGGCCAATGTCCCCGACGACCTGCCCCCCGACGAGCTCACGCTGGAACAGGCCAAGGAGTTCCTGGCCCGGCCGATGGGCGAGGAGCGCGAGGTCGGCATCGACCCCGAGACCGGCAATCCGATCGTGGCGCGGACTGGCCGGTTCGGCCCCTACGTCACCGAGGTGCTGCCCGAGGATGCGCCGAAGTCGGCCAAGCCGCGTACCGCCTCGCTGTTCAAGTCGATGCAGCCCGAAACCGTGACACTCACCGAAGCGCTGCAACTGTTGTCGCTGCCGCGAGTGGTCGGCACCACCGACGACGGCACCGAGGTGATCGCCCGCAACGGCCCCTACGGGCCGTTCGTGAAGAAGGGCACCGACTCGCGTTCGCTGGGGTCGGAGGACGAGATCTTCACGGTCACGATGGAGCAGGCCGAGGAACTGTTCGCTCAGCCCAAGCGACGTGGCCGGGCCGCGGCCAAGCCGCCGCTGAAGGAGCTGGGTGTGGATCCGGTCTCCGAGAAGCCGATGGTCGTCAAGGATGGCCGCTTCGGTCCCTATGTCACTGACGGTGTCACCAATGCCAGCCTCCGGACGGGTGACTCGTTGGAGACGCTGACCGATGAGCGGGCCTCCGAGCTGCTCGCCGAACGTCGCGCGAAGGCGCCTGCCAAGAAGGCGCCGGCCCGCAGGAAGGCGCCCGCCAAGAAGGCGCCGGCGAAGAAGGCCGCCGCGAAGAAGGCCCCGGCCAAGAGCAGCGCCACCCGCAAGCCGGCAGCGGGGAAGTCGACCCCTTCCTGACGGACCGGGTCGATAGACTCCGCGCCTGAGGCCCGGATCGATCGGAGGTGGGGATGGCCAAGGACCATCAGCGTGTCCTGCGCTGCGAGATGTCGTACGCAGGGGCGCCGCTCCAGTTCCGGGGCAATGCCGGCGTGGCAGCGGTGGTGCGGCAGGTCAGCGACACCTACGACCTGCAGGCGACCGTCTTCGACGCCCCTGATTTTCGGCTGCTGCGCAGCGGCGTGGTGCTGGCCCACCGGGTGATGCGCTCCACCGGCGACTGGTATCTGGCCTGCCCGAACTGGGCGCCGATGTTGCCCCGCGAGTACACCGAGCCGATGGGCAGCGCCGACCTGCCGCTGGAGTTGCTGGACCGGCTGGTGCCGCTGTGGCGCCGGGCCCCGCTGGGTCCGGTGGCCGGGTTGGACTGCCAGCGGCAGACCTATCAACTGCGCGATCAGGCCGGCGCGGTGCTGGCGCGGGTCCGCGATGACCAGGTGACGGTCCGGCGCGGCGGACTGACGACCGCCCGCTACCGCGAGGTCAAGCTGGTCTCCGACCGCGCCACCGATGAGCAGTTCGCCGCCCTGGAAAGACTGCTGACCGCCTCAGGCGCGATCGTGGTGACCCGCTTCCCTTCCCTGCAGCAGCGGATCGGCGCCCCGGCGACCGGGCTGTCCGATGTGCCGCCGCCGGTGAAGGTGAGCCAGGACGAGACCGTCGAACAGCTCGCGGTCGGGGTCGTCGGGCACCGGCTGCGCCAGCTGGTCCGCGGTGACCTCGCCTTCCGGGCCGAGGCTGCCGACTCCGAGGAACTGGTCCGCACCCTGGCCGGCACCCGCGAGGAACTCGCCGGATTCAGCGCCTGGTGGGAGCCGCGGTGGTGGAGCGAACTGCGCACCGACCTGGACCAACTGTTGGCGACCGAGCAGCCCTGGCGTACGGCCCTGTATGCCTCGGTGCTGGACCGGTTGGTGCTCGCCTCCCGGGCCCCGGCGCTCGGCGACGGCGGCGCCCGCGCCGCCGACGAGGCGGTCCGGGAACGGCTGCAGCAACAGGCAGCCGCGGTGTTGGCGTTGGGTGACTCGTTGGCGGCGGCGCCCGAAGCCGGCTCCACCGATGCTTGGCGAGCGTTGCTGACCGCGACCAAGGAGCTCGGTTCGGTGATCGAGTTGGTGTGGTGGCTGGAGCCGAAGCTGGCCCGCAGGCTGCGCCGCAGCGTACGCCGGTTGGCCGCCCTGGCTGAACCAGCGGCGGATCCGTTGGCCCGGCCCGATTTTGCAGGGTTGACCGTCGAGGATGCCTTCGACGCCGGCCGCGACTACGAGGCGCACCGCCGGGAACGCGCGGTGGCGCGCCGCCGATTCGCGAAGCGGTGGCCCAAGCTGCGCGCGAAGGTCACCGGCCAGGTCAAGCCGCGAGGCAAGCGGTGAGGTCGCCCGCGACGGCCGGCCGGGGCCGCTTCATTGTCTTCGAGGGCGGCGACGGGGCCGGCAAGTCGACCCAGGTGCGGTTGCTGACCGAGGCGCTGCAGGGCGCCGGCAGGTCCGTGGTCGCGACCCGACAGCCCGGCGGGGAGGCGGTCGGCACCCGGATCCGCGAGATCCTGCTCGATCCGAACGCCACCTTGTCCGATCGTTGCGAGGCGCTCCTGTACGCCGCCGACAAGGCCCAGCACGTCGACCAGGTGGTCCATCCCGCGCTGCAGCAGGGCAGCGACGTGGTCTGCGACCGCTATGTCGATTCGATGCTGGCCTACCAAGGGCCCGGGCGCGGCGAACCGGCGCAGGACCTGGCTCGGCTGGCGGCCTGGGCCACCGGTGCGTTGGTGCCGGACCTGACCGTGGTCCTGGACATGGACCCCGCCGATGCGCTGGCCGGCAAGGCCGAGTTGGACCGGCTCGAGTCGGCCGGGCTGGAGTTTCACCGCCGGGTCCGGCAGGGCTTCCTCGACCTGGCTGCCGCGGCGCCGGAGCGCTACCTGGTGCTGCCGGCGCGGGAACCGGTGCACCGGATTGCGGCCCAGGTGTTGGCTGCGGTGGAGGCGCTGGGATGACGACTGCTGCGGGAGTGGACCAGACCGTGATGACCGGTGTCTGGCAGGACGTCGTGGGCCAGCATCGGGCCGCGGAGGTGCTGCAGCGCGCCGCGATCGCCGGCGCCGACCGGGACCGACATGCGATGTCCCACGCCTGGCTGTTCACCGGACCGCCCGGGTCGGGGCGTTCCAATGCGGCGTTGGCCTTCGCCGCGGCGCTGCAGTGCGAGCGGCGCACCGGGTGTGGCGACTGCCGCGCCTGTCGCAGCGTGATGTCGGGCAACCACCCTGATGTCACCTCGGTGCGGACCGAGAAGCTCTCCATCGGCGTCGACGAGGTGCGGGAGCTGGTGCGCTCGGCGGCGTTGGCGCCGGCGACCGGCCGCCACCAGGTGATGGTCGTCGAGGATGCCGATCGGGTCACCGAGCGGGGCGCGGACGCGTTGCTGAAGAGCATCGAGGAGCCGGCGCCGCGGACCGTGTGGATCCTGTGCGCCCCGACCCCGGAGGACCTGATCGTGACGATCCGGTCCCGCTGCCGACAGCTGCGGCTGGTGACCCCCAGTGTCGACGCGATCGCCGATTTGTTGGTACGCCGGGATGGCTGCGATGCCGAGACCGCACGGTTGGCCGCCCGCGCCAGCCAGGGGCACATCGGGCGAGCCCGGGCGTTGGCGCGCCACCCCGAGGTGAGGGAGCGGCGCCGTGAGGTGTTGCTGCTGCCGACCCGGCTGACCAGTCTGGCGGCGTGCCTGACTGCGGCCCAGAAGTTGGTCGACTCCACGGCGGCCGAGGCGAGCCGGCGTACCGGTGAGTTGGACAAGACCGAAGCCGCCGAACTCGCCGAACAGTTGGGGGAGGGCGGCGGCAAGGGCCGCCGACAACGGCACGTCGCGGCCGCCTTCCGAGACCTCGAGGAGCAGCAGAAGCTTCGTTCCAAGCGGCTGCAACGCGACGGGCTGGCGTCGGCGATCAGTGAACTGACGGCGTTCTACCGGGACGTGATGGCCCGCCAGTTGGGGGCAGCCGCCGAGCCGGTCAACCCGGACCTGGTCGCCGAGGTGGCCCAGGTCGCCGATGCCAGTACACCGGAGGTCACGGTGCGTCGGCTCGATGCGTTGGAGGCCTGCATGGTGGCGCTCGAGGGCAATGTTGCGCCGCTGTTGGCGGTGGAGGCGCTCATGGTCAAACTGGGGCTACCGGCCTGACCGACTCACCCGTGGCGTCGCAGGAAATCCCGCTCTGACCGGGTGTCGTGCCCGGTTGGTGGCGGTGCGGCTGCGAGAATGTGTCCCGTATCCATGCCCGCCGCCGTGAGGCCGAACGTGAGGATGGTCCCGTGACCAGCAACAGCAAGGACGACAGCGCCGTGCCGCAGGAGTCTGCCGCAGGCGAGGGTACCGACGTCAACCAGGAATCCACCGAGTCGCTCTTCCGGAACGCCCGCGACAACCGCGCCGACAGCGCCAGCGGCAACCCGGAGCAGACCGGTACACCATCGGTGGCGGAGAAGATCATGGGCCAGCAGCCGGCCACCGATGGCGGGACCGCAGCAGATCCCGCGCCGGGTCAGCAGCCGGACCAGCAGGCCGGCGTGCCGCAGGACAGCGCGGCCGAGACCGGCCCGGACACTGGCGCCGTGAACCCGGCGAGCGACAGTCCGACCAGTGACGGCCCGACCAACGACGGTCCGACCAACGACAGCCCGACCAGCGGCGCCGGCTCCACCAGCTCGGCCCCGGGGCAGCAGTTGGGCGGCGCCCTGCCCGGTGACACCACCTCGACGGTCGGGCAGGACATCCGCACTCAGGACAGCAGCCGGACTCCCGGTGCCGCGGCGGCGTACGGTGAGGGCGCCGACGACGACGCCGAGCCGACTCAGGTGGTGTCGAACCAGCCTGTCGACGATCCCGAGGCGACCCAGCAGATCCCGCGCAGCCAAGAGTCGACGCGCGGCCAGGATCGTGACCACTCCGCTGCAGCCGGCGCAGGCGTGGGTGCCGGCGCTGCCGGTGCCGGTCTCGGTGCCGCCGCCAGCAGCCGTCGCGATGACCCGGCGCCGACCCAGCAGATGCCGCCGGTCCAGGAAAAGCCGGCCCCGGAGCAGCCCCGCACCACGGACCGGCAGGCCCGCGACCGCGCCCTCGGCACCCGCGAGCGGCTGCCGGAGGAGTCGACGCAGCAGGTCCAGCAGACCCAGACGGCCGCTCCGGTGGTGCAGAAGCCGACGACCCACAAGTTCTTCCCGTCGTTGGGGCTCTTCCTCTTCCGGGTCGTGCTTGGCGGCATCATGGGCATCCACGGCATCCAGCACTTCCAGGACCTGCCCGGCACCCAGGAGTTCTTCGGCCAGACCGTGCTGCCCGAGCCGTCGATCCTGGCGATCGTCGTGGCGGTCTGCGAGGTGCTGATCGCACTCTCGCTGATCACGGGCTTCCTCACCCGCCTGTCGGGCCTGGGCGTCACCCTCATCACCGGCGGCGCCCTGGCGCTGGTCTACTGGGGCGCCTTCAGCCCCTTCCAGCCGGGCGTGCCGGGCTTCTCCGGTGAGCTCGAACTGATGCTCGCGATCTCCGGCTTCCTGCTGCTCACCATCGGTGCCGGCGGCTGGAGCATGGATGCCGCGCTCACTCGCGGCCGCCGTCGCCGCAAGGCCGCAGCACGCGCCTGACACGCAGTCCCTCGGCCCCGGTCCTGTTCGCAGGCCGGGGCCGAACTGTGTCCGGTTAGGCTGCCCCCATGAACCGGTCGCCCCGCACTTCCCGGTGGATCACCCTGGTGGCAGTCCTGACTGCCGCCCTGCTGGTGACCGGATGTACGCCGTCCGGCACCGGTGGCATGACCGACGGGCCGCGGTCCGGGCCCGCCGGATCCGGACCGACCAGCGGTCCCAGCGAGCCCCGCGAGCCGGGCCAGAACGAGGAACGCAACGCGGCCGGCCGAGTCCAGGGCACCTCCCCGGACCGCCCCGACACCGCCCTGGCTCCGAGCACCGTGCCCGGCATCGGCCCGGCGCTCGGTGATCTGCAGGCGTACCTCGACCAGGGCATCCAATGGGAGCGCTGCGGGACCGCGGAGTGCGCCGCGATCCGCGCCCCGCTCAACTGGTCGGATCCGGGGGACCGTTCGCTGGAGTTGCAGCTGCTGCGGGTGCCGGCCAAGCGGCAGCCGGCTCGCGGCAGCATCTTCGTCAACCCCGGCGGTCCCGGCCAGGGCGGGCGGTCGCTGGCCCAGTCCTTCAGCACCGACGGCCTCGAGGACTTCGACATCGTCGGCTGGGACCCCCGCGGCACCGGCGAATCCACCCCCGTCCAGTGCCTCGACGGACCCGCCACCGACGCCTTCCTGGAGACCAACCCGGCTCCGGAGACCGATGCCGAATACGAGACCTACCGGCAGGCCGCCTTCGACTTCGGGCAGGCCTGCGCCGAGCACTCCGGGGACCTGCTGGACCACATCTCCACCGAGGACACCGTCCGGGACCTCGACCTGATGCGCCACCTGGTTGGCGATGCCAAGCTCAGCTACCTGGGGTACTCCTACGGCACCCAGATCGGCGCCACCTATGCCCATGTCTTCCCTGAGAACGCCGGCGCCATCGTGCTGGACGCGCCGGTCAACATCTCCGACGAGGAGGGCGCGATCCAGGCGATCGGCTTCGACCGGCAACTGCGGGCGTACGCCGAATGGTGCGTCGCGGACCGCAGCTGTGACCTGGGCGACAGCCCGGATGCGGTCATCGAACGGATCACCGCGCTGGTGGAGAGCCTGCGGCACTCGCCGCTGCCCGTCGGGGACCGGCAACTGACCCTGTCGCTGGCGGTCAGTGCGATCATCCTGCCGCTCTATGGCGGGCCGGATTCGTGGCAGTTCGTGGCCCGGATGATCACCTCGGCCGAAGGCGGCGACGGTGATGCGATGTTGCGGGTCGCTGATGCCATGAATGACCGCAGTGCCGCAGGCAGCTATGACACGTTGACCTACGCGTTCTGGGCGATCCAGTGCGTCGACTGGAAGGACCGCGGGCTGGCGGTGGGGCGGGAACAGTGGGCGCAGGACCAGGAGCAGGCCCCCTTCTTCGGGAAGTACTTCGGTCCCTCGGTGATCTGTGAGCAGTGGCCCACCGGCGCCCGGGACGAACCCGACATCACCGGCGAGGGCGCTCCCGGCGTGCTGATCGTGGCGTCCACCGGTGACTCCGCCACCCCGTACGAGGAGGCGTTGAAGACCCATCAGGCGATGGTGGGATCCGTGATGGTGACCCGCGAGGGTGATGGCCACGGCAGCTACGGGATGGGCAATGCCTGCGTGGATGACCATGTGGTGCGCTACCTGACCGGGGCCGGGCTGCCGGACCAGGACGCCACCTGTTGAGGGGGAAATCGCGAAGGTGCGGGCTGCCGAGCAGATGCGTATACTCGTTCGTCGGTACGCCGCTTTAGCTCAGGTGGTAGAGCGACGCTCTCGTAAAGCGTAGGTCACCAGTTCGAATCTGGTAAGCGGCTCCAGTACGGCCCCGGAAGCTTCCGGGGCCGTTTGTCGTGGGGCCCCTTAGTCTTGGGGCATGCGTACCTCCACCTGGCCCGCCACCCGAATGCTCCGAGCTCTGCTGGCCCTGCTGCTGGTGGCGCCGATGGTGGTGCTGGCTGCGCCGGCGTACGCCGACGACGAGGACTGGGCGATCGAGCGCTTCCACGTCGAGGCGGTCGTCGATCCGGACGGCACGGTCCACGTCACCTACGACTTCGACTTCGACTTCGGTACGCCCGGGCACGGGCCCGTCATCGGGCTGCCGGAACGGCAGGAGATGGCCGACGACCCGGAGCATTGGCGCAACTACAAGATCGAGAACGTGTCGGCGAGCTCCAGCACCGGCGCCCCCGCGGACGTTCAGGAGGAGACCGAGAAGGGCATTCGCTATTTGCGGATCGGCGACGAGGACGTCGAGGTCACCGGGCTGCAGAGCTATCAGGTGAAGGCCACGATCAGGGGACTGGTCAACCCGGCCGACCGGACCGGGTCGGGGATGGATGAGCTCAGCTGGTCGATCCTCAGCGCGGCCGAGATCCCGACGGTGCGATTGACCGCCCGGGTGACCATGCCCGGCGAGATCCAGCAGTCGGCCTGTTTCTCGGGGGACGGCTACACCTACCCGTGTGGGGCCAAGCACAGCGGCGAGGTCGCCGAATTCGAGGAAGACATCCTCATCCCCAACTCCAATGACGGCTGGCAGATCGTCGCCGGCGTCGGTGCCGGCACCTTCCAGGACCCCGAGTTCTTCACCTCCCGGCGTGCGTCGTTGGAAACCATGTTCGAACCCTCCCCGGTCTCGATCGGGCTGGGCGGGCTGTTCGCGGTGGGCGGTGCCGCGCTGATGGGAGTGCAGGTGCGCCGCAAGGGTCGCGACCAGCAGTACGCCGGCGTCACCCCGGGCCTGTCCGGTGACGCGGCCAGCACCACCGCCAGGTCCACCGGGCCGGTGGCGGTCGAGTTCGCTCCGCCCGAGGGCATTCAGCCCGGTCTGATCGGCACCGTGGTCGACGAGTCCGCCGACTCCGAGGACGTCACGGCGACCATCCTCGACCTGGCGGTGCGAGGATTCCTCAGCATCCGCGAGGACGACCCGAAGGACTTCACCGTGGTGCAGGGAGACCGCAACCCGGGGGAGTTGGCCGGTTGGGAGCGACGCCTCTATGACGCCTTCTTCGCCGACGGCGCCGAGGCTCGGCTGAAGGACCTCAACGAGGGCACCTTCCCGGAGACCGTCACCGCAGTGAAGTCCGAGCTGGACCTGCAGACCGTCAAGCGTGGCTGGTTCGCGGAGTCGCCCGCCAAGGTCCGGGCACGCTGGATCGGCATCGGCATGGCGGCGGTGCTGGTCGGCGGCGCAGCCGCCTTCGGACTGGGCTTCCTGTTCGGCCTGGGCTGGCTGGGTGTCGGTGTGGCGCTGGCCGGGGTCGTCGTGATGGCGCTGTCGGGCAAGATGCCGTCGCGCACCCCCGACGGCACCGCGCTGCAGGCTCGCATCGAGGGCTTCAGGCTGTACCTGTCCACCGCCGAGGCCGAGCAGATCAAGTTCGAGGAGGGCGTCGACATCTTCTCGAAGTACCTGCCCTACG
Organism: Parenemella sanctibonifatiensis; assembly: GCF_002250565.1. Classification (GTDB taxonomy): domain Bacteria; phylum Actinomycetota; class Actinomycetes; order Propionibacteriales; family Propionibacteriaceae; genus Parenemella; species Parenemella sanctibonifatiensis. Next base: position 798,826 of record NZ_NMVJ01000001.1, on the reverse strand, counting down.
CCGTCGTGTTCGGGGTGGCCGAGCGCTGGGTGAAGGTCTTCGACGAGCTGCGCGAACGTGGCGTGTACACCGCCGACACCTCGTGGTACGCCGGTTCCATGGCGACCTCATCGCTGCTGTCGAGCGGTTCCCTGACCAGCGCACTGGACAGCTTCAGCAGCGCCACCACCGAAGCCATGACAGCGCCCTCGGACTCCTCCAGTGGTGGCTCTGGCTTCTCCGGTGGCGGTGGCGCCGGCGGTGGTTCGGTCGGCGGTTGGTGAGCGACAGATGGGTGGCGGCCACGCACCTGAGGGACACCCCGGCGCAGAGTGTCGCAGCCCGATACGGCAAAATGTGGTCACGGGCGTACACCCCGCCCGGTCCAAGCGGCACAGTAGCCGCCCAACCAACAGGAGGACCCGATGAGCACGACGCCAGAGGATCCGGCCAAGCAGGAGATGGAGCCCGGCACCGGCGAGGCGATCTACGCCACGGAGCAGGATTCCAACCAGGAGCCCGAGGTGCCCAGCGACGCCTACGCGCAGGTGGCCGAGGCTCCCAGCGATGGCCAGCAGCACCGGCCGATGACCGGGGCCGAAGCAGCCGCACTCGCGGACGGCAACCAGTCGGGCGCAGCGCCGCAGCAGGGCAGCCCGTTCAACGGCACGGCCAACTGACGGGCAATTGCAACGACCATCAACCGACCGCAGTGGTCGCGGGCTCAGGCCTGAGGCAGCTGCACCTGTGACAGGTACGCCTGGTCCCACTGCTGCCAGCGCAGCGGCGAGACTAGGCGTACTGCTGTTGCGGGCGGATAATGATGCGCCACGGGGGCCAGCCGGGTCGTCGAGTCGGCATCGGCCAAGGCGTGCAGCAGCCCCGGAATGCCCGGGGCGTGGCCCACCATCAGCACCGTGGTCGCGGTCTCGTCGATCTCGCGGACCAGCTCGTGCAGGGTGTCGACGCCGGCCTCGTAGATCCCGCCGACGATCCGGACCTCCGGCTCCGGGGCCAGCGTCAGGCCCGCCAACGTCTCGCGGGTGCGCCGGGCCGGCGAGCACAGCACCAGATCGACCAGGACGTTGCTTGCCGCCAGCGTCTCGCCCAACTGGGCTGCCTGCCGCTGACCCCGCTCCGTCAGTGGCCGGTCCAGATCCCGTGCGGCCGGCTGCGCTGCCTCGGCATGGCGCAACAACCACAGCTGTCGCTGGCGTTTCACGGCGTACCTCCACGATGATGTTCGGCTTGCGACCACCCTAGACGCGCCCGCAGCGTTGCCATCGAGCGGCACCGGTAAAGCCTTACTGCTACCTTGGGGCCATGAGCCAACGACGGTGGTGGCAAGTCGTCCTTGCTGTGGTCGGTGTGTTCATCGTGATTGTTGCGGTCGCCCGAGGACAGCAGGTCTATCTCGCGCCGGACATCCGATGGGAACCGCCGCCCCCGCAGCAGGTCACGCCCGCAGTCCCGACCGGGATGACTCAGCCCCAGATTTCCCCCGACGGCAGCGATGATCTGCTGCAGTCCATGGTCAACGTGGCGCTGGTCATCGCCGGGCTGGTGCTGCTCGCGGTCGGCATCTATTTCCTGGTCCGCTTCATCAACTGGTTGCGGGAACGCAACATCGAGCTGCCCAAGCCGAAGGAACCAGGCGTACGCCGCACCGAGGTCGCCGATCAGCTCGAGGAAGAAGGACAGGCAGCCCTGCTGCAGTTGGAGGACTACTCCTTCGAAGGCATCATCGCCGCCTGGCAGGCGGTGCAACGCGCCGGTGCTGCGGTCAGCGAACCCCGCGAGGATTGGGAGACCAGCACCGAGTACGCCACCCGGCTCGCCGCCGAACTGCGCGCCGCCCAGACCGACGTCATCGATCTCGCCGGGCTCTACCGGCGGGCCCGATTCTCGGGACATGAAACCTCCCGCGAGGACCTGGACCAGGCCCGGGCTGCCTTGACCGCGATCATCACCGCCGTGCGTGAGGCCGCCGAACGCCAGGCCGCTGCCGACCGCAAGGAAGCCGAGCGGCTCGAGCAGGAACGCCTGGCCGCTCTGGAAGCCGCCTCAGGAGGGGACCGATGATCACAGCCAACCGGGTGCTCGTCGCCATCGCCGTGCTCGGCGCGGCCGCGGTGGTCTTCTTCGCCTTCGCCACCAATTCCTCCGGCGGACAGGCCTCGACCATCTACTTCACTGTGCTGGGAGCCGTGGTGGCGCTCAGCGTGGCGGTGTTGTGGTGGCAGATGAGCCGGGCCGACGGCGGCATCGCCGGCCGGGAGTGGCACCGCGGCCCCGAACCGCGCTTCCGGCTCACCGACGACAGCACCCCGCTGGACGTACCTCAGGCCACCTCCGAGGCGGACGAGGCCGAGCAGGACCAGCACCACCAGACCCAGCACGACCAGACCAGCAAGCACGCCTGACCCGACCCCCGGCCGTCACCACTGACGGCCAAGAGAGGACCTCGTGACGAACACACCGGATCCCCAGAACGCGGCCGAGACCGGCGCCGTGCCACAGCATGCGGTGACCGAATCGGGCCACCACGCACCCAGCAGTCAGACGTCCAGTCAGGCGCCGGGCTCGATGCCGTTCGACCAGGCCGTGCAGGCCGCCGCCGACGTGGTCAAGGCGGTCTCCACCGTGGTGGTCGGCAAGGAGGAGGAGCTCTCCTTCGTGCTGGCCGGCATCCTGGCTGGCGGCCACGTGCTGCTGGAGGACTACCCCGGTCTGGGCAAGACGCTGGCCGCTCGCAGCCTGGCGCAGGCGTTGGGGCTGAAGTTCGACCGGGTGCAGTTCACCCCCGACCTGCTGCCCAGTGACGTCACCGGCTCCTTCCTCTACAACCAGGGCAGCCACGAATTCGAGTTCCGCGAGGGTCCGCTGTTCACCGGCCTGTTGCTGGCCGACGAGATCAACCGAACCCCTCCGAAGACCCAGTCGGCGCTGCTGGAGGCCATGCAGGAGAAGCAGGTGACCGTCGAGGGCACCACGCATCAGCTGCCGCGGCCGTTCCACGTGCTCGCCACGGCCAACCCGATCGAGTACGAGGGCACTTATCCGCTGCCTGAGGCCCAGCTGGACCGGTTCCTGCTGCGGCTCGGCTTCGGCTACCCCGACCAGGACCAGGAATGGGACATCCTGGAGCGCCGCATGCAGCGGCGTACGGACGACACCTCGGTGCCGCAGGTCATCGACGCCGAAGGCCTGCTGGCACTGCAGTCGGCCGTCGAGGACGTCCGCATCGACGAGTCGATCGGCCGCTACTGCGTCCGGGTCGCCGCGGCGACCCGCGGCCACAACTCGATCCTGGTCGGCGCCTCGCCGCGTGGTTCGCAGGCCCTGCTGACGGTGTCGCGGGCAGTCGCCCTGATCCGCGGCCGCGACTATGTCGTGCCCGAGGACATCAAGGACATCGCCGTGTACGCGCTGGCGCACCGCATCACGATCAAGCCGGAGCTGTGGCTCCAGCAGATCACCGCCGAGCAGGTCATCGCCGAGGTGCTGGCCAGCGTCCCCGTGCCGAGCGACGCAAACACCGGCGCGGCTGCGCAGCGATGACCCCGCAGTGGCGGCTGTCCTGGGCGGCGTGGGGCGCGCTGCTGGTCAGCATCGTCGGCGTCGTGCTGGCGATGACTCTGCACCGGCCCTCGCTGCTGGTGCTGGCTGCGCCCAGCTTGGCGTACCTGTTCATCGTCGGATCCCGACGCCCCAAGGGCGGCGTGGAGATGACCGTACGTGCGCCCAAGGGTGCGGTGCGTGAAGGTGAGGACGCCACCATCGTCGCGACCATGAGCGGCCTACCCGACCACAGCACGGTGACCGTGGTGCACCCGCGTACGCCGTGGGTGCGCACCACCGAGGGTGGCCAGCTCGCGGTCGCCGCCGTCGGCGAGAAGTCGCTGTCGATGGCCATCGCGATCCGTCCGATGCGCTGGGGGCACCACAGCTTGGGGTCCCTCAACACCGCTGTCGAGACTGCCGACGGTGGCTGGCGGGCCCCCGGGCTGGTGCAGCGGTTGCCGCACCTGACGGTGATGCCGAGCCACACCCGGATCAACGCTGGTCGCAACGTTCCCTCACCGATGGGTGTGGTGGGCGGTCACACCTCGCGGACGCCGGGCGACTCGGGCGAACTGGCCGACGTACGCATGTTCCGCACCGGGGACCGGCTCAAGCGGATCAACTGGCGCGTCACCTCCCGGGCGATGGCGCGCGGCTCGAGCGACCTCTACGTCAACTCGACCTGGAACGAACGCGACACCCAGGTCCAGCTGGTGCTTGACGTGCGCGACGACCTGGGCGGCTCGACCGGGCTGGACGGCAATGCCTCCAGCAATGACGTGACCGTACGCCTGGCGGCCGGCCTCGCCGACCACTTCCTCGGGCTCGGGGATCGGGTCGGGATGATTGACATTGCCGGCACCGGACGTCAGCTGCGCGCCACGTCGGGGTCCTCGCACCTGCTGCGGGTGGAACGGGCCCTGATCGGAACGCCGGACGGTGGCCGGTCCGCCCACTACAACGACGGCACCGTCCTCTACTACAACCAGATGCGGTCCATGCAGCGCGCCAACAGCGCGTTGGTGGTGCTGTTCTCGCCGCTGATCTGGCCCGAGATCGCCCAGATCGCTGCCAGTTCGCTGGTGGCCGGTGACCACGTCGTGGTGATCGACACCTTCCCGGCCCACCTCAAGGAGGAAGACCTGGAGAGCGAGGAGGAGGGCCAGAAAAATGCCAAGGCGGAGACCTGGCAGCGACGTCGGGAACGGCGCAAGACCCTGATCGAGGAGCTGCAGTACCGCGGCGTCCCGGTCGTCAACGCGCACGACTCGACCTCCTTCGGAGAGGTCCTGCTGCAGGTCAGCCGCACCGCCAACGCACCGAGGGCACGCGCATGAGCAATTCACATCTGAAACTGGTCCTGTTGCACGTCGCCCTGGTGCTGATCGGGCTGGTGGTGACGTGGACCCAGGTCGGGGAACTGCACCCGATCACCGTGATCGCCTGCGCCATCGGAATCGCGTGGCTGGTGAGCCCGGACTCTCCCGCCGGCGCGGCGATGCTGCTGCCGGTGATGTATCTCCACGTCACCACGATCGAGGAGCTGCAGGTCCGCACCGTGATCGCTGCGGCGAGCTTCGGCGGGGCGCTGATGGTGGGTGTCGCCCGGGGCTCGGCGCCGCGGTGGGCCGACCATGACCCGGCCGTGCTGAAGCGATTGGGCGGCTATGCCGTCTGGGTGGTCCTGGCTCCGGTGCTGGTGGGCCTGGTCTTCCTGGCGCTGGGCAGCTTCGGCTGGGGCGTGGGCGGCTTGGCGCTGCCGGTGATGGTGGCCGGTGTCGCCGCGGTCGGCCTGCTGGTCTGGTGGCTGGGGGCCGAACCCCGCGACTTCACGACCGGGTGGGGCCGCAAGTCCGACACCTGGGGTGACTGACCCCGCGTACGCTCGAACCACCGAGAAACAGCACAACCCCAGCGGCCGAGCCGCTGGGGTTGTGTCGTACGTCAGCCCTCAGGCCAGGTTGACGTGGTGGTGCTCGAAGGGGGTGCCCTTGGCACGCTCGATGGAGTTCTGGATCTCGGCGACCGCACCGTCCCGGCCGGTCCAGGTGGCGCCCTCGACGGACTTGCCGGGCTCCAGGTCCTTGTAGACCCGGAAGAAGTGCTCGATCTCGAGGAGCTGGTAGTTGGGGATGTCGTCGAGGTCCTGCAGTTTGGCCTGTCGGCGGTCCGCCGTCGGTACGCAGATGACCTTGTCGTCACCGCCCGCCTCGTCCTTCATCCGGAACATCGCGATGGCGCGGCACTCGATGAGGCAGCCCGGGAAGGTCGGCTCCGGCAACAGCACCAAGGCGTCCAGCGGGTCGCCGTCCTCACCGAGGGTGCCCTCGACGAAGCCGTAGTCAGACGGGTACGCCGTCGCAGTGAACAGCGTGCGGTCCAGGCGTACCCGGCCCGTCTTGTGATCCATCTCGTACTTGTTCTTGGTGCCCTTGGGGATCTCGATGGTGACATCGAAGGTGATGCCGCCCTCCACGGGGGCATCGTCCTCGAGAGGCAAGGAGTAGGACGCGTCGCTCACGGGGTGGGACTCCCTATCATGGTCGAGGCGCCGCGGTCGCGACGCCTGTGGCGAGAAGGAGGACCTGTGACAAGGAAGCGGGCGGCTGGCTCAAAGCGGACCACCTCGCGCTCTGGTCTTGCCCTCCTTGGGGTCACTGTAGCCGTATGGCTGGTCGTGCTGCTTGCGTTGTCGCCGGTGTTGCATGCGCTCGGGATCTGGGCGCCGAACTCGGCGGCCGGTGCGCCGGTGCTGCACGAGGAGGACCAGCCGCCGGGTGTTGCCCCGGCCCTGGCGCCGTTGGCGTTGCCGGATGACCTCGGCGCCGACCCGATCGACCTGCCGGCGCTGGCCGCCCGGCTGGATGCCGTCGCGCCGCCGCAGGGCCAACTGGGCATGGTGGTGCTCGACAGCGAGGGGGCAGAGCTGATCAATCGGGGCGCCGACACTGGCTTGATGCCGGCCTCCTCGATGAAGGTCGCCACCGCGGTACTGGTGCTGGATGCGTTGGGTGGGGATCATCGCTTCACCACCGAGGTGGTCGCCCATGAGGGCGAGCTGTGGCTGGTCGGAGGCGGCGATCCGTCGCTGGCGACCGCGCCCGACCAGAACGGCGCCGAGGCCGACGACGCGACACTGACGGACTTGGCCGACCAGACCGCCGAGCAGTTGGCCGGCCAGAACGTGGTGACGTTGCACTGGGACGCCACCCTGTTTCCCGGTGCCGGCTGGAACCCGACCTGGCCGCCGGGGTACGGCAACCAGGCTGCGCCGACCTCGGCGCTGTGGGTGGACGGGGCCCGGCAGGCGCCCGGATCAGGCGCCCGGCAGGCCGACCCCGCCCGCAGTGCGGCGACCGTCTTTGCGCAGTTGCTCCAGGAGCGAGGCATCACCGTGACGTTGGGGGAGGCCAGCCAGCAGCCGGAGCAGGCCCGACACCTTGCCAGCGTCGAGTCGCCGCCACTGGACGTGTTGGTCCGCCACCTGCTCATGGTCAGCGACAACGACTACACCGAGGTGGTGTTCCGGCACATCGCAATTGCGGCCGGGCAGCCGGGGACGATCGAGGCAGCCCAGCAGGTGGTCACCGAACGGCTGACCGAACTCGGCGTACGCCATGAGGCCGACCGGGTGATTGACGGGTCCGGGCTGTCCCGGGAGAACCGGCTCACCGCGCGTACCCTCGCGTCCCTGATCCAGCTGGCGCTGTCCCGCCCGGATCTGCAGTCGGTGTTCACCGGACTGCCGACGGCCGGCGTGGACGGCAGTCTGGCCGGCCGATTCGAGTCCGGCCCGGCCGCGCCCGGGCGGGGCCACGTGCACGGCAAGACCGGCTCGCTGACCGGCGTGACTTCACTGACGGGTTATCTGGTCGGCGCCGATGGCGAGGTCTACATCTATTCGGTGATTCTCAACGACGCCGCCGACACCTGGGATGCGCGGCGCTACGTCGACGAGATCGGCGCGGCCCTGGCCGGCTGTGGCTGCGCGGTCGGCTGAACCAACGCGCCTCAGCGCGGGCTGATGTTGAGCAGTCCGGTGCGGACGCCTTCAGGATCGGCGTACTCGGTGTAAGTGAGGGCGTCGAAGCCCTTCACCTGCCATGAGGTCTCCTCGGTCAGCGATGTCTCGGCAAGCCGGGTCCGTACGCCGGCGAGGTCCTCGACCCCGAAGGTGAAGGTGGTGCTGCCGGCCTGGTCAGGCTGCTCGATGACCTGGAAGATCACGCCGGGGCGCGGCTCCCATTCGCGGCAGTTGGGCACCGGCACGCCGGACGCCGCCTCCCCGAAGAAGTCGGTGTACCACTGGATCGCGGCTTCATGGTCGGCAACGTAGCGGGTGATGAAGATCGTGGTGGTGGGAAACATCTGTCGTCCTTTCGATGGGGTTGAGCCGTTGAAGTGGTCGCATCAGTCGTCGAGTGCCTCGGGCAACCCCAACTGGGGGAACTGGTCGGCACGCAGATTGATCACCTCCATCGCGCGGCCGTGGTGCAGCCGCAGGATCTCGAGTCCGAATGCCTGGCGGCCCGGCTGCCCGGGCACCCTGATGTAGGAGGCCAGCGCCGGCTGCCGATTCACTCGCAGCGGGAGCAGCCTCATGTCCAGCGACGGCTCGGTGTGCAGCGCTGGAGCCCATGCCTTGATGACGGTGGCCACGCCGGCGTACCAACCAATCTGGTCAGTGTCCTGCCCCGCTGCGGGCTGATGACTCACCACCACCTGCTCGTCGAGCAGGGCCGCGATCGCCCCGTCGTCGCCCGCCTCCACCGCCGTCACCCAGCGCTCCACGAACGCGTCCTCGGTAGCGCTCGTCTCCGACCTGGACCACTCCTCGCGGCCGGCACCCAGCACCTCGCGCATCGTGGTGCGCGCACGGTTGAGCGCCGAGTTGGTCGCTGTCACCGACATCTCGAGCTGATCTGCCGTCTCCCGCGCCGACCAACCGGCGGTGTCGCGCAGCAGGAAGACCGCCCGCTGCCGGTCCGGCAGATGCTGCAGGGCCGCGATGAAGCCGATCTCGACGGTCTCCCGTGAGGTCAGCCGGGCATCGACCTCGGGCTGCGCCGCCACCGCGTCAAGCATGCTGTCGGGGCAGGCCTGCAGCCACGGCACCGTGGCCGCGATCGGGGCGGCGACGCCGTCGCGTACGGTCCCCTCCGCCAAGATCGACGAGCGGCGCTCCCCCTTCGCGCGCAGGTCGAGGCACACATTGGTCACCAGCCGGTGCAGCCAGGTCCGCGCCGACGACTCGCCCCGGAAGCCTTGCTGCCCCCGCCATGCCCGCAGGCTCGCGTCCTGCACGGCGTCCTCGGCCTCATCCAACCGACCGAGCATCCGATACGCATGCAGCACCAGCTCGTGCCGGTACTCACCGACCAGCTCGGTGATGTTGTCCTCGGGGACGTGTTCCGTCATGTCGCTCACACCACTACAGACTGCACGAGTCGACAGAAGTGTTCGGTCGGGGGAGTGACGCTGCCCTCCTGCCACGGTCGGTCGCTACGATGTCTGCGGCCCCCTGTCCGGTGGCGCTACCCGAGGACCTCAGGAGTTTTTGTGAGTCAGCAGCCCGGCGGTGCGCCGCTGAATCCCCAGGAGTTGCAGCGCGCAGGGCAGATGTTGGCTGCTGTCCGGGAGGCCTTCGCGACCAAGGTGGTCGGACAGGAGCGGCTCAGTCAGTCGCTGCTGGTCACCCTGCTCGCGAAGGGCCACATCCTGCTGGAGTCGGTGCCGGGTCTGGCCAAGACCCTGGCGGCCTCCACGCTCGCCTCCACCATCAACGCCGAGTTCTCCCGGGTCCAGTGCACGCCTGACCTGCTGCCCAGCGACATCATCGGCACCCAGGTCTATGACGCCCAGCACAACCGCTTCGACACCCAGCTTGGTCCGGTGCACGCCAACTTCGTCCTGTTGGACGAGATCAACCGTTCCAGCGCGAAGACCCAGTCGGCGATGCTGGAAGCGATGCAGGAGCGCCAGACCACCATCGGCGGCGACACCCACAAGCTGCCCGAGCCGTTCATGGTGCTGGCGACCCAGAACCCCATCGAGGAGGAGGGCACCTACGTCCTCCCGCAGGCCCAGATGGACCGCTTCCTGCTCAAGGAGATCGTCGACTACCCCTCCATGGAGGAGGAGTTCGAGGTCCTGAACCGGATCGAGTCCGGTGCCCTCGACGAACGCCGCACCACCAGCGTGCTGCGTCCCGAGGACGTCTTCGAATTGCAGGCGATGACCAACCGGGTCTATGTCGATGCGGCGATCAAGCGCTACATCATTGCGCTGATCAATGCGACTCGGCATCCGCAGCACTTCCTTGGGCCGGAGATGGCGGCGTACCTCGAGTTCGGTGCCAGCCCGCGTGGCTCGATCGCGATGTTGAGTGTGGCCCGCGCGGTGGCGCTGATCAACGGCCGTGGCCATGTGGTGCCCGAGGACGTACGCCAGCTGCGTTACGGCCTGCTGCGGCACCGCCTGGTGCTCACCTTCGAGGCGGTCGCTGACCGGGTGAACCCGGAGAACCTCATCGACGCGGTGTTCACCGCGGTCCCGACTCCCTGATCGGGCGTCGCCGTGGCACTGCTGACCAAGGTCAAGACCAAGCTGGCCCTGCACGCGCACCGCAAGGTACGCGGTCTGCTGGAGGGCCAGTACGCCTCCGTGCACACGGGGCGCAGCATGGACTTCTTCGACCTGCGTGAGTATGTCCGCGGTGACGACATCAAGGACCTGGACTGGAAGGCCTCAGCCCGCCACGGCGAACTGTTGGTCAAGAGGTTCGTGGCCGACCGCAAGCACACCGTGATGGTGGTGGTGGCCACTGGCGCCCCGATGGCGGCGATGGCCGATCCGACGACCAGCAAGCGCGACCTCGCGATCCTGGTGACCGGGATCGTGGGCTACCTCGCCACCCGGCACGGTGACCGGGTCGGTCTGTTGATCGCCGACCAGGCGGGCGACGGCGCCGCCCGGCCCGCGAGCACCGAGATTGCCCTGGAACGGATGCTGGTGCAGATCCAGGACCGCTGCCAGACCGACTCGGCGGCGTACGACCTGGACGCCTGCCTGACTCAGGCCGTGAAGTCGCTGCGCCGCAGCTCAATCATGCTGATCGTGGCCGACGACCAGCCGCTCACCGAGCAGCAGTTGCTGCAGTTGCGGCGGCTTCGGGCCCAGCACGAGGTGCTCTTCGTCACGATCGGCGACGTGGACCCGACCGATCCCCGGCTCGCCGGCAAGGAACTGGTCGAGGTCGGTTCCCGGCGGCGGTTGCTGCCGGGGCTGGGCGGGGACCAGCGGCTCCGCGAGGAGATCGCCGAGCAGACCGAGGAACGGCACCGCACCCGGCGCCGGGAGTTGGACCGGCTCGGCATCGCCTCGGCGCACCTGCAGTCCGAGGACGAAGTGATCGGGGCGACCTTCACGCTGTTGGAGAGGCATCGCCGTGGTACCGCCTGAGCTCTACCCGCCGGTGCCCTACGCCGCCGGCTGGCTGGTGTCGGGCATCATCGCGGTGATCCTGATCGTCGGCCTGGTCGGTGGCACCTGGTGGTACACCCGACCCCGGCCGTTGCCGCCGCCCCCACCACCGCCGCCGCCTCCTCACATCGACATCCAGGCGCTCGGTCAGCGCACCGCGGACGAGATCGAGCAGATCCGACAGGCGAGCCACCAGGGTGCGATCAGCAGCCGCGAGGCACACCAGCAGATCAGTCGGCTGGTCCGTGGCTTCGTCACGACCGCCTCCCGGATTCCGGTGTCCCACATGACCCTGAGTGACCTGCGCGACCACGTCAACGCCCATGCCGGGCTGCCCGGCCTGGCCGACTTCGTCGCGAACATCTATCCGCCCAACTTCGCCCCGGATGAGGCCGGCCCCGTCGATCCGGCTGCCCAGGCCGCTCAGCAGTTGGTGATGACATGGCGTTGAGTTTCTGGTGGCTGGCGATCCCGCTGGCGTTGGCGATTGCCGGCGCCGGCATCTGGTGGTGGCGGCGTACGCCCGAGGCCCCCGCAGCGCCACGGGAGGGCATGGCTGCGGCCAACCTGGAGCGGGTCCGGTCGCTGCCCCGCTACCGGCACCGCGTGCAAGGGGCGATGCGCTGGTCGCTGATCCAGCTGGTGTGCCTGGTCGTGGCGGCGAGCGGTGCGTTGCTGCTGACCGGCCGGCTGTCGGCGGTGAGCAGCGAGAGCCCCGAACTGCGCAACCGCGATGTGCTGTTGTGTCTGGACGTGTCCGATTCGATGGACGAGGTCCTGATTCCGATGCTCGAGTCCTACGTCGAGCTGGCCCAGCAGCTCGAGGGGGAACGGATCGGGTTGATGATCTGGTCCAGCACCTCGCTGTTGAAGTTTCCGCTGACCACCGACACTGCCTTCATCGTGGAGGAACTGAACCGCGGCAAGACCGCCATCGAGGACTTCGACGTCACCTGGACCACCGGCACCCTGGAGGGCACCGGCGAGGGGTCGCTGGTCGGCGACGGACTGATGTCCTGCCTGGATCACTTCGGCCCGGTCACCGATCCGCCGCGGTCCCGTTCGGTGGTGTTCGCCACCGACAATGAGACCGGTGACACCTCGATCTTCTCACTGCCCGAAGCCACCGATGTCGCTGTCGAACGCGGCGTCACGATCTACGGCCTGGCGCCCGAGGTGAGGTATGGCAAGGAGGGTGAATACTCCGAGCTGCACGAGCAGGCACAGCGCACCGGCGGCAACGCCTGGGCGGTCGACGACGGCACCTCGGTGACCGAGATCGTCGATGCCATCGAACAGACTGAGGCGAGCAAACTCGAGGGGCCCGAGCAGATTCTCACCACTGACCTGCCGTGGATCGGCTTCGTGCTGGTGTCGGTCGGCGTGATCGGCGCCACCGTGGCCCAGTGGCAACGCGGGAGGCAGGCATGAGTCTGCATCCGGACTGGATCATGGTCGTCATCGCGCTGCTGGCAGCGGGCGCGGTCGGCTTCGTCCACCGAAACCAGCTCCGTACGCCGACTGCCTGGCGTCGCCTCGGCGTGGTGCTGTGCCTGCTGCTGGTTGCGCTGCGGCCCACCGCTGGCACCACCTCCAACCAGGCGGCGGTGCAGGAGGTCGACCTGTTGCTGATGATCGACCGGACCTCCAGCATGGCTGCAATCGACCACGACGGCGGCCAGAACCGGCTGGCCGGCGTTCAGGCCGACGCGAGTCAGCTGATCGAGCAGTACCCGGGCATCAACATCGGGGTGCTGGTCTTCGACGACAGTGCACGACTGGAGATGCCCTTCACCAACGACACGGTCGCGGTGCAACACCACCTGGAGATCATGGGCGTACGCGATCCCTTCTATGGCAAGGGATCGAGCATCTCGGTCGGCGTCGAGGCGGCCAAGGAGGCCCTGACGGCCGCCAAGGAACGCAACCCGGAACGAGCCCGGATGGTGATCGTCATGTCCGATGGGGAGCAGACCGTCGACACCCCGCCGGAGTCCTTCGAACCGCTGGCCGAGCTGGTGGACCAGGCCTACGTCTTCGGCTACGGCACCGAACAGGGCGCCACGATGATCTATGAGGACAAGACGATCAAGGACAACAAGGCTCAGGACGGCATCTCCAAGCTCGACCCGGCCAATCTGCAGGCGATGGCCGACCAGCTCGGTGGTGAGTACCAGTTGCGTACCGGTGCTGGTGAGGTCGACGTCCAACTGCCCGAGGCCACCACCGTCGACAGCGACCAGCAGGTCGAGACTGGCTTCCCGCTCTACTGGTTGCCGGCGCTGGCGATGGTCGCGCTGGTGGTCTGGGACGGTGCCGTGGAGATGCGGCGCCATCAGCGACTGCGACAGGAGTTGATGTGAGCACCGACCCCAGCAAGCCGAATCGGCCCACCCGGCTCACGCCGGAACTGCGCAGCCGCCAGCAGCGCCGCCGGGTGCTGCCCTTCGTCATCCCGATCGTGGTGCTGTTGGCGATCTTCGCTTTCAAAACCATCGGCATGTCGGTCACCAACCAGCAGGGCCGCGAGGCGTACGAACAGCAGGACCACGGCTCGGCTTCACGCAAGTTTGAACAGCTCGAACAGGGCAACGTCTTCCAGCCCTGGATTGCGCACTTCAACCATGGCACCGCGTTGGCGAAGCAGAGCCAGTGGGAACCGGCCGCAGAGTCGCTGGGCCAGGCGCTGGAGCAGGCGCCCAAGGAGCAGGCCTGTCTGGTGGCGAACAACCTCGCCTGGACCTGGGAACTGCACGGCGACGAACTGGCCGGCCAGTTGGACGAGACGGGGTCGCGGCAGCGCTGGCAGCAGGCACTGGATCTGCTCCAGCAGCACCGGTGTGAGGTGCCGGAGCAGGAAACCGACCGCACCGACACCATCGCCCGGCTGGAGGAGAAGCTGAGTCAGGCCACCCCGGAGCCAAGCTCGGATTCCACGCCCAGCGGTACGCCGACGCAGTCGCCGACCTCCAATGATGGTGACAAGGGCGACAAGGAACGTCAGCTGGAGGAGAAGAACCGCCAGGGCGAACAGCGCCAGGCCGAACGCCGCGACTGGGACAGCCGGGAGACCGGTCAGCCTCGGGTCGAGCGGCCTTGGTGATCGATGGGCGCGTGATCGGTGGGCTGGTGATCGGTGGGCTGGTGACGGACCAGCCGGCCGGCGCGGCGGCTGACCTGTAGCCCCGGCAACTGCAGCGGCCCCTGACCGTGCCAGTCGTGCACCAGGCCGACCACGGCCAGCAGGTGCCCGGACGTGACCTCACCGCCTGCCTCCCGCAACCAGTCCCGCAGCGAGCGGTGCAGCAGCGGCGCGGGCAGGTCGGCCAACTCGGCACAGCGGGGTTCGGCTGGCAGCGTGGGAGTCTGCTGGTCGAGCCAGTCGCTGTCGACGCGCAGCTGGTCGGCGGTCCGTGCCAGCGCCTCGGGGATGCCGGGTCCCAACTCGGCCGCCAGCGTGGGCAGCACCCGATCCCGGACGCGCACCCGGGCATAGCGGGGGTCGGCATTGTGCGGGTCATCCCAGACCGGCAAACCCCATTCCTCGGCTGCCTGACGGGTCACCGCCCGCCGTAGTCCCAGCAGCGGCCGCCCCAGGCGTACGCCGTCGTGGTCGCGCTGCTGCGGCATCCCGGCCAGCGACCGGGCGCCGGATCCGCGCGCCAACCCCAACAGGACCGATTCGGCCTGGTCGTCCAGGGTGTGCCCGAGCAGGACGCCGACGCCGAGGTGCCGGGCCGCCGCGGCGAGCGCCGCCAGGCGTACGCCGCGAGCCGCCGCCTCCGGACCGGAGCCGTCGCTGATGACGGTGACGGTGAGGACCCGGGGATCGAGCTGGGCGCGGAACTTCTGGGTGAGCGCGGCGGCGGCACGGCGGACCACCTCACCGGAGCCTGGCTGCAGCTGGTGGTCCACCAGCCAGACCGGGCAGCGCACCTGCCGGCGGCGGGCCACCCACGCCAGGCCAGCGGCCAACGCCATCGAGTCGGGACCACCGGAACAGGCCACCCCCCAGTCGCCGTGGCCGGTGAACGTGTCGACGGCCCGGGCGACCTGCTCGGCGGCCGGGCCCAACTCCCGCTTGGCCATGGCGGCAACCTACCCCAGCGGCTAGGGTGAGGCCGTGCGCGCAACCGACATTGGTCAGGACTTCGAGCAGGTGCTCTACACCTCCCAGCAGGTGCAGGAACGACTCACGGAGGTGGCAGCCCAGATCGACGCGGACTATCGCGGCGAGGACCTGCTGCTGGTGGGTGTCCTCAACGGAGCGGTGATGGTCATGGCTGACCTGTCGCGACTGATGAAGTCTCACTGTGAGATGGACTGGATGGCCATCTCCTCCTACGGTTCGGGCACCCAGTCCTCGGGTGTGGTGCGCATCCTCAAGGACCTCACCAATGACATCCACGGCCGCAACGTGCTGGTGGTCGAGGACATCATCGACACCGGCCTGACGCTGTCCTACCTGGTCTCCAACCTGCGCTCCCGGGAGCCGAAGAGCCTGGAGATCATGACCATGTTCCGCAAGCCCGAGGCGATCCAGAACGATGTCGAGGTCAAGTACATCGGCTTCGACATCCCCGATGAGTTCGTGGTCGGTTACGGCTTGGACTACGCCCAGCGCTATCGCAACCTGGCCGACGTCGCCACGCTGAAGCCCGAGATCTATCGCT
The DNA here is from genome assembly GCF_002250565.1 of Parenemella sanctibonifatiensis. Classification (GTDB taxonomy): domain Bacteria; phylum Actinomycetota; class Actinomycetes; order Propionibacteriales; family Propionibacteriaceae; genus Parenemella; species Parenemella sanctibonifatiensis. The sequence goes on along the minus strand of NZ_NMVJ01000001.1, from coordinate 783,128 downwards.
GAGCCAGGCCCGTTCGGCCGGTCTGCAGCGAGGATGTGGCCGCGCTTCGGGCGTCCACTAAGGTTGGGGCGTTACTCCCTTGATCTAGGTAGGCCATGAACTTCTCTCGCATCGCGCGAAGCCCCTTCCTGTGGATCCTGCTCGGTCTGGTCATGATTGGCCTGCTGATCGACTTCCTCGGAAACGCTGACGGCTTCACCGAAGAGCCCACGTCCCGCGTGATCCAGGTCATCGAGGGGGATGAGCCGCTCAAGGAAGTTGTCCTGATCGACAACGAGCAGGCGATCCAGGTCACGATGAAGGACGAGGCCGAGACCAAGATGAAGGCGGTCTGGGTCGGTGACCAGGCCCAGCAGATCATTCCCCGGCTCAACGAACGGGTCGCTGAGGGCTCGCTCGACAGCTGGCAGGGCCTCAACCCGACCCCGGGCTTCCTCACCACGCTGCTGAGCACGCTGATCCCGTTCCTGCTGATCGGCATGATCATCCTGTTCATCTTCAACTCCGCCCAGGGTGGCGGTTCGCGGGTGATGCAGTTCGGCAAGTCCAAGGCGAAGGCTGCCTCCAAGGACACCCCGAAAAACACCTTCGGTGACGTGGCCGGATGCGAGGAGGCCATCGAGGAGTTGCAGGAGATCAAGGAGTTCCTGGCAGAGCCGGCGAAGTTCCAAGCTGTCGGTGCCAAGATCCCCAAGGGCGTCCTGCTCTATGGCCCGCCCGGCACCGGCAAGACGTTGTTGGCCCGGGCAGTGGCCGGCGAGGCCGGCGTACCGTTCTATTCGATCTCCGGCTCCGACTTCGTGGAGATGTTCGTCGGCGTCGGCGCCTCCCGGGTCCGGGACCTCTTCGAACAGGCCAAGGAGAACGCGCCCGCGATCGTCTTCATCGACGAGATCGACGCCGTCGGCCGGCACCGTGGCGCCGGCATGGGCGGTGGCCACGACGAACGTGAGCAGACCCTCAACCAGTTGCTCGTCGAGATGGACGGCTTCGATGTTCGCGGTGGCGTCATTCTGATCGCGGCGACCAACCGCCCCGACGTGCTCGACCCTGCGCTGCTGCGTCCGGGCCGATTCGACCGCCAGATCGCCGTCGAGGCCCCCGACCTGGCCGGCCGCCTGCAGATCCTGAACGTGCACGCCAACGGCAAGCCCCTCGCCGCCGATGTCGATCTGGCGTCGGTGGCGCGTCGTACGCCCGGCTTCACCGGTGCCGACCTGGCGAATGTTCTCAACGAGGCCGCGCTGCTGACCGCCCGGTCGGGATCCCAGCAGATCACCGCCCGGGACCTGGACGAGGCGATCGACCGCGTCATCGCCGGACCGCAGAAGCACAGCCGGATCATGGACGAGCGGGAACGCCTCATCACGGCCTACCACGAGGGTGGCCACGCGCTGGTGGCGGCGGCGATGCCGGCCACCGACCCGGTGCAGAAGATCACGATCCTGCCGCGCGGTCGCGCGCTGGGCTACACGATGGTGATGCCCGATGAGGACAAGTACTCCAACACCCGCGGCGAGTTGCTGGACCAGTTGGCGTACATGCTGGGCGGCCGGGCCGCTGAGGAACTCATCTTCCACGATCCCACGACCGGCGCCAGCAATGACCTCGAGAAGGCAACCAAGGTGGCGCGCTCGATGGTCACTGAGTACGGCATGACTGAACGCCTCGGCGCGATCCGGTTCGGCGCCGGCGATCAGGAGCCGTTCCTGGGCCGCGAGATGGGTGGTGGCGGCAACCGGACCTACTCCGAGGAGGTTGCCGGGATCATTGACGAGGAAGTCGCCCGACTGATCCACCAGGCCCATCAGGAGGCCTACCAGGTGCTGCAGGACAACCGGGACGTGCTGGACGAGTTGGTGCGCCAGCTGTTCCAGCACGAAACCCTCAACAAGCATCAGGTCGAGCAGATCTTCGCTGCCCTCAAGCGGCACCCGAAGCGGCCGGCCTGGACCGGCTCGCCGGACCGGGAACCGTCGATGATTCCGCCGGTGACGCCGCCTCCGGTGCCCGAGGACCAGCAGGCCGGCGGTGGCGGCGGCGCGCTGCCGCCCGGCGGTGTCCAGGGCCCCACCGACGTTCCGCCGGGCCCGCTGGGTGGCGCCGGTGGTTCCGGTCCGCAAGGTCCCCATGGTCCGCAGGGTCCGCTCGGCCCGCAGGGCCCCGCCACCAACGAATGAGTCGGCGGTGAACGAGTCAGGTTTCGACGAGGATCGGGTCCGTCGCGGCGTACGCGAGATCCTGGTCGGGATCGGTGAGGATCCCGACCGGGACGGACTGCGGGACACTCCGGCGCGGGTGGCCCGGGCGTACGGCGAGCTTTTCGCCGGCCTGCGCCAGGAACCCGCCGAGGTGCTCGAGACCACCTTCGAGTTGGACCACAACGAACTGGTGCTGGTGACCGACATCGAGGTCGCCTCGATGTGCGAACACCACCTGTTGCCCTTCACCGGGGTGGCGCACGTCGGCTACATCCCTGGCGACCAGGGCCGGGTCACGGGACTCAGCAAGCTGGCCCGACTGGTGGAGGTGTACGCCCGCCGTCCCCAGATCCAGGAACGCCTCACCACCCAGGTCGCCGATGCGCTGGTGGACAGCCTGAAACCGGGGGGTGTGATCGTGGTGGTCGACTGCGAGCACCTGTGCATGTCGATGCGTGGCGTCCACAAGCCCGGCGCCCGCACCGTCACCAGCGCGGTCCGCGGGATGCTGCGCCGGCCCGCCACCCGGGCCGAGGCGATGTCACTGATCCAGCACGGGGCCGGCGGTCGATGAGCGGCGGACGCCGTCCCGCACCGGTCGCCCTGTTGGCGTCCGGCCCCACCCGTGTGATGGGCATCCTCAACCTCACCGAGGATTCCTTCTCCGACGGCGGCACCCACCTGGCACCCGAGACCGCGCTTCGGCATGCCCGCCGGATGGTTGCCGAGGGCGCCACCATCGTCGACGTCGGCGCCGAGTCGACCCGGCCGGGTGCCCAGCGGGTGCCGGCCGATGTCGAACGGTCACGCGTGGTGCCGATCGTGACCGCCTTGGCAGCTGCGGGAGTGGCGGTGTCGGTGGACACCATGCGGGCCGAGGTGGCCCACGCCAGCGCCGAGGCCGGCGCGGCCTTCATCAACGACGTGTCGGGCGGCCTGGCTGACCCGGAGATGCTCCCGGTCGTGGCCGCCAGCGGCATCGGCTACATCACCATGCACTGGCGGGGCCACTCCGAACGGATGCAGGAACAGGCCGTGTACGCCGACGTGGTCGCCGAGGTGTGCCAGGAGCTCGAGGCCCGGGTGGAGGCGGCGCTCGCGGCTGGCATCCGACCGGACCTGTTGGCGGTGGATCCCGGCCTGGGTTTCTCGAAGACTACTGAGCACAACTGGACGTTGCTGGCTGCGCTGGACCGGCTGTCCCAGCTGGCCGGTCGGCGGTGGCCCCTGCTGGTGGGCGCCTCCCGCAAGGGCTTCCTGGGGACGCTGCTGGCTTCCGATGGGCAACCGCGACCGCCCCTGGAACGGGACGTGGCGACCGCAGCGATCACCGCCCTGGTCGCCCAGCACCGAGTCTGGGCGGTGCGTACCCATGAGGTCGTCGGCCAGTGCGACGCCGTCCGTGTTGCCGAAGCGTTACGTGATCGTCAGCGGCCCCTTGCCTCGGTGGGATATGGTGCGGACCCGACCAGAAGTGGGCACAGTGAGCGAGGTGAGGGCCGTGACTGACGTCCTGCCCGGGCCCTGGGGTGGGGACCGAATCGAGATCCACGGCATTCAGGCCAGTGGCAAGCACGGCCTGTTGCCGCACGAGCGTTTCCATGCGCAGCCCTTCGTGGTCGACCTGATCTGCTGGCTCGACCTGGCACCCGCCGGCGCCAGCGACGAATTGTCTGATTCTGTCGACTACAGCGCTCTGGCGCAGCTGGTCCGGGACCGCATCGTCGGCGAGCCGGTCAATCTGGTGGAACGGCTGGCGCACGAGATTGCCGAGGAATGTCTGCAGCAGCCGCTCATCACGAGCGTGCAGGTCAGTGTCCACAAGCCCCACGCCCCCGTGGGGCTGCTGGTGGACGACATCGTGGTGACGGTGCGCCGTGACCGCCTCACCGAGAAGGAAGCCAAGTGAGCGAAACCCTGAATCCATTCGCCATCGATGCCGACACCCTGAGCGGGATGAAGCCGCTGCGGCCCGTCGTCCTGAGCCTGGGATCAAATCTGGGCGATCGGCTCGCCAACCTGCAGGGGGCATTGATGGCGCTGCGCGAGACCCCTGACCTGTTCATCGTGGACGTCTCCTCGGTCTGGGAGACCAAGCCGTGGAGCTCGCCGGAGCAGGCCGAGGGTGAGGGGCGTGACGTCTCCCAGGACCCCGCCTTCCTCAACGTGGTGGTGCTGGCCGAGACCAACCAGGAACCGCTGACGATGTTGGACCGCACCATGGCGATCGAGGATGCTTTCGGGCGCACCCGCGGTGAGGCGAATGCGCCCCGTACGCTCGACGTCGACCTGATCGTGATGGGCAAGGTCGAGATGGATCAGCCGGCACTGCAACTGCCGCATCCCCACGCCCACGAGCGCGCCTTCGTGTTGGCTCCGTGGGTTGAGATTGAGCCCAAGGCGGACCTGCCAGGGCATGGCCCGATCCAGGACCTGCTGGCGAAGGTGGACAGCAGCACGGTGAAGCGCCGGGAGGATTTGGCGCTGGAGGACTGAGTGCGCGACTCCCAGCTCCCGCCTGAGCCCGCCGAGGACCCACCCGAGTCCGAGGGCGGCAACCTGGGCTTGCTCACCCCGCTGCACTTCGTGGCCGCCGCCGCGCTGGGGGCGGTGCTCGCCTGGCTGGTGGTGGTGACCAGCCGGTCCTTCGCCTTCCAGGCGCCGATGGTGCCGTGGCCCGTGCCGGTGGCGCTGGCGATCTTCGCCGGGATCCTGGGGTGGCAGGCGCAGCGGATGAAGGCCGAACGGAAACAGTGGTTGGCCGAGGATGCACCCCGTTTCCTGGCCCGCTTGGTGGCCGGGCGAGCCGGCGGGGTTGCCGGCGCCCTGTTGGGCGGCCATTACCTGGCGTACGCATTGTTGTGGCTGACCCAATGGGAGGCTGCGGCACCCCGGGAACGGGTAGTGATGGCGGGCATCACCACCGTTGCCTGCCTTGCTGTGATGGTGGCCGGGCGAGTGCTCGAACGTGCCTGTCGCAGGCCCGCTGACCCAACCTGAATTCCTTCGGGAAATCTCATCAAGAGTGGCATGGCGGTGTAGGAAGTCTGACGCCCGCCAGCTAGACTCCGCAATGTGAACACGGCATCTTCTTCACCAGTCCCAGGCCCTTCTTCGAGTGCCGCCCGCCGCAGTCGTGCGCAACAACCCCACCGGATGCGAGTGATCTCGCTGGTGGTGCTTGCTTCGGGCGCCCTTCTTGCCACCGGAGCCGCTTTCGGCGGTCCGTGGATCATTCGTGCTGGCATCGCCGTCGCGGTGCTCGCCGGTCTCGGCGCCGTGCTGATCGCGTGGCGTGAGGTCGAAGCTCGCGTCACCGCCCAGCGTGAGGCCTCGCGGGTCGAGCTGCGGGAGACCACCGGCCGACTCACCGGCAAGCTGCAGGAGGACCGCCAGGTCAACCGTGAGGTCCTTGACGTGCTGTCGGGCCGTAACCAAGCCTCTCAGGAGCGGGTCGCGGAACTGCGGCGCACCATCGCCGAGCTTCAGGCTGCGCTGTCCACCGAGCGCGGCAATCAGGCCACTCTGAAGCAGCACAATGCCGACCTGGCCACCCAGAACGCCGAGCTGCGCGCCGCCCTCGAGGCCGTCCAGGCCGAGCTGGCCGCGCTGCTCGCCAGTGACGACGCCGAGGTGCTGGCGCTGCCGCGGCGGGCCCAGGTGGATCCCACCGCCGTGTCCGAATGGGATGCGCTGCCCGATCCCCGCGCGGTGTGGAATGAGAGCAGCTTCCCGACCGTCGTCGACCTGCAGAAGCTCGCCCCCGGCATCCTTGATGAGCCCATGCAGGAGCGCCAGCAAGCCTGAACCTGCCCAGCTGTTCACACCACAGACCCGCAAGCGCAGTGCTTGCGGGTTTTGTGTTCTCCACTCCAGGCAGCACAGAAATCCCGGTTTATCTTGCCGGGGCGGATCCAATCTGGATACGCTTGGCCGCGTTCGCCGCATTTGATCCGAAATGGATCGATATCACCCCCGATATTCAGCTGCGGCACAGAGGAAGGTTGTCCCGATGGCTCAGCGCATGCACATCATTCTCGAAGACGACATCGATGGCTCGAAGGCGTCGCACACCATTCAATTCTCCGTCGACGGCACCGCGTACGAGATTGACCTCAATGACAGCAATGAGGTCAAGTTCCGTGAGGCGATGGCGCAGTGGATCGGTCACGCCCGTAAGCTGCCCGCCGGCGCTGCCCCCACCACCAAGCGCAGCAAGCGGTCCCGCCAGACCATCGGTACCCCCGACACCGTGGTCCGGGCTTGGGCGCAGTCCAACGGAATCGAGGTCAGCGAACGGGGCCGGGTCTCGCGCGAGGTGCGCGAGCGGTACGAAGCCGCTCACTGACCGGCTTTCCGTTCGCTGCCAGCGAACCTCGTTCGCTGGCGGGAATTGTTGTCGGTGCGGCACGGTTGAATCAGCACGTGGTCCAGTCAGGGCTGGGAGGTTCGAGGTGTGGAGGCAGTCACTAGACTGGTCATCCAGTCCACCCGGACTGTTGTCGAGGGGCGCAGCCGCGCCGTAGGGAGTTCGGATGTTTGAGCGGTTCACTGACCGTGCTCGCCGAGTCGTCGTACTGGCTCAGGACGAGGCACGGATGCTCAACCACAACTACATCGGCACCGAGCACATTCTGCTCGGACTGATTCATGAGGGTGAAGGCGTTGCCGCCAAAGCCCTCGATTCGCTGGGCGTGACGCTGGAGGACGCCCGCGAACAGGTCGTCGAGATGATCGGTCACGGTCAGCAGGCGCCGACCGGTCACATTCCTTTCACCCCGCGCGCCAAGCGGGTGCTGGAGTTGAGCCTGCGCGAGGCCATCCAGATCAATCACTCCTACATCGGCACCGAGCACATCCTGCTGGGTCTGATCCGGGAGGGCGAAGGCATCGCCACCCAGGTGCTCATCAAGCTGGGCGCCGACCTGGCCCGAGTGCGCAGCACCGTGCTGCAGATGCTCAACGGCTACCAGGGCAAGGAAGCCGCCACCGCCGGTGCGCCCGAGCAGGGGGCGCCGTCCTCCTCCTCGGTGCTGGACCAGTTCGGTCGCAACCTGACCCAGGCCGCCAAGGACAATGCGCTGGACCCCGTCATCGGTCGTGAGAAGGAGATCGAGCGGGTCATGACGGTGCTGTCGCGCCGCACCAAGAACAACCCGGTGCTGATCGGTGAGCCCGGCGTGGGCAAGACCGCCGTCGTCGAGGGTCTCAGTCAGGCCGTGGTGCGCGGCGATGTCCCCGAGACGCTGCGGGACAAGCAGATCTACACCCTCGACCTGGGCGCGTTGGTAGCCGGTTCGCGTTACCGCGGTGACTTCGAGGAGCGCCTGAAGAAGGTCCTCAAGGAGATCAAGTCGCGCGGCGACATCATCCTGTTCATCGACGAGATCCACACCCTCGTCGGTGCGGGTGCCGCCGAGGGCGCAATCGATGCCGCCAGCATCCTCAAGCCGATGCTGGCCCGCGGCGAGTTGCAGACCATCGGTGCGACCACCCTGGACGAGTACCGCAAGCACATCGAGAAGGATGCGGCTCTGGAGCGGCGGTTCCAGCCGATCCAGGTCGCCGAGCCCTCGATCGCGCACACCATCGACATCCTGCGCGGGCTGCGGGATCGGTACGAGGCGCACCACCGCGTCACCATCACCGACGAGGCGCTGACCGCTGCGGCGACGATGGCTGACCGCTACGTGCAGGACCGGTTCCTGCCCGACAAGGCGATCGACCTGATCGACGAGGCTGGCGCTCGCCTGCGGATCAAGCGGATGACCGCCCCGCCGGACCTGCGCGAGTTCGACGAGAAGATCGCCCAGGTGCGTCTGGAGAAGGAAGCTGCCATCGACGGGCAGGACTACGAGCGTGCTGCTCGCCTGCGCGACGACGAGAAGAAGCTGCTCAACCAACGTTCCGAGAAGGAAGAGGCCTGGAAGGTCGGCGACACCGACACCGTGGCCGAGGTGGACGACGAGCTGATCGCCGAGGTGCTCTCCAGCGCCACCGGCATTCCGGTGTTCCGCATCACCGAGGAGGAGTCCTCGCGTCTGCTGAACATGGAGCAGGAGATCGGCAAGCGTTACATCGGTCAGGACGAGGCCGTGAAGGCGTTGGCCCGGTCCATCCGGCGTACCCGCGCTGGCCTGAAGGACCCGAAGCGCCCCAGCGGTTCGTTCATCTTCGCCGGCCCCTCGGGCGTCGGCAAGACCGAGCTGACCAAGGCGCTGACCGAGTTCCTGTTCGGTGACGAGGACGCCCTCATCACGCTGGACATGTCGGAGTACTCCGAGAAGCACACCGCCTCGCGGATGTTCGGGTCCCCGCCCGGATACGTCGGCTACGAGGAGGGTGGCCAGCTCACGGAAAAGGTGCGCCGCAAGCCCTTCAGCGTGGTCCTGTTCGACGAGATCGAGAAGGCACACCCCGACATCTTCAACTCGTTGCTGCAGATCCTCGACGAGGGTCGCCTCACCGATGCGCAGGGTCGAGTCGTGGACTTCAAGAACACCGTCATCGTCATGACGACCAACTTGGGCACCCGCGACATCGCCAAGACCGTCAACCTGGGCTTCTCGGCCGCCAACGACACCGAGGGCAGCTACGAGCGGATGAAGGGCAAGGTGGCGGAGGAACTCAAGCAGAACTTCCGTCCCGAGTTCCTCAACCGGATCGACGAGATCATCGTCTTCCGTCAGCTCACCCAGGAGGACATCGAGCGGATCGTCGACCTGATGGTCGCCGAGATCGAGGTGCGCCTCAAGGACCGCGACATGGGTATCGAACTCACCCAGCCGGCCAAGGAACTGGTCGCCAAGCGCGGCTTCGATCCGGTGCTGGGAGCCCGGCCGCTGCGCCGCGCCCTGCAGCGGGACATCGAGGACGTGCTGGCCGAGAAGATCCTGTTCGGCGAGCTCGGTGCCGGTCAGATCGTCCGGGTCGACGTCAACGAAGGCGACAAGGAACAGCCCTTCACCTTCGAGGGCACGGCCAAGTCGGATCTGCCCGACAGCCCCTCGGAGTTGGAACTGGCCACTGACGAGGGTGGCGCCACCGGCGAGTGATCCCTCGCTGAGTGGCCCCCGCTCAACCAATGCCTGACCTGCTGCGCCCGCACCGCCCTGTGTTCACTGGGAGAGGTGCGGGCGCAGCTGTGTGCTGCCCGGCTATCGTGGCGGACATGGCTGAGGGGGAGGCGCGGTTGCCGTCGCTGCGCGCGATCGCCGACCAGCTGTACGCACTGGACCCCCGCGACTTCACCAGCCAACGTGATGCCTGGGTGAAACGGGCCAAGGCCGTCAAGGACCGCGACCTCGCCCAGCGGATCAGCAAACTGCGGCGGCCCACGGTCGCGGCCGGCCATCTCAACCGGGCGGTACGAGCACAGCTGCCGTTGCTGATGCAGTTCCTGGAGCTGGCTGAGCCGATGCGGGCCGCCCACCAGACCTTGTCGGTGGCGGAGTTGGCGGGTTTCAGCGCGCAGCGCAAGCAGCTCGAGGCCCAGGCCGTACGCGAGGTGGCCGACCTGGTGCGGGAGCAGGGCGCCTCGCCGAGCCAGGCCACGCTCGACGAGATCCACGCAACGTTGGGCGCAGCATTGGCCGATCCTGACGCCGAGGCGGCGCTGCGATCGGGGACGCTGGCGCGCAGCCTCAGCTATGCCGGGTTTGGCCGGGTCGACCTCGAGAATGCGCTGGCCGCCGATCCCGAACTCTTGCCGGTGGAGCCGGCGGATCGTACGCCCGAACCGTCGGACCGCCCGAAACTGCGGGTCGCCGGACCCGAGGACCAGGAAGCCGCCGCGGATCGAGCTGCGAGGGAGCGGGCCGAAGCACAGGCCAAGGAAGAACGGGCGAAGGAACAGGCCCGGCTGGAGGCTGAACGACGGCAGGCGATGCGGGACCGAGCCGAACGGATGCTGGCCGGGCTGGTGCGCTCCCGGGACCGAGCCCAGACGGCCCACGAACGGGTCGCGGAGCGTGCCGAACGTGCCCGGGCCCGGCGCGATGACCTGACGGAGCGGCTGCGCGCCGCCGAGGACGAGTTGGTCGCCGTCGAACAGGAGTTGGCCGAGGCAGCCGGGGACCTGTCTCAGGTGGAGGCGGATGTGGCCGATCAGCAGGCGCTGATCGCGGACCTCGACTGACCGGACCGCGGCGTACTCAGAGGTTCGGCTGGACCTGCTCGTCGAAGATCATCTGGAGAGCGGCGTCGAGGTCGGCGGCGATCGTAGGGATGTCGCCGGTCAGGCTGGCCGCGAAGGCTGCGCTGATGTGGGCGTCGGCGCCGGGCAGCCGGGTCCGGAAGAAATCCTGCTGGCGGGCGTTGGGCAGCATCAGATCCATCATGTGCCGCATCGGTGCCAGCGGTTCGACGATGTCGTTCACCGAGGTGGCCATCCGGACCGGGATCGCGCCCGTCCAGCGCGCCACCGGCACCGAGATGGTGGTCTCGATGGTGTGGCGCAGGAACATCGCGGCCGTCAACTGATGGCTGCGGTCCCGTTCGGAGCTGATGGCCAGCCCGCTGCCGCCGACCGTGGCAGTGACGCCGGAGAGCCGGGCGCCGGGGACGCCGCCGATGCCGATATTGGCGCCGGAGGCGACCACGCGGGGCAGGTCGGTGACGGTGCCCATGGCGATCGAGACCTCACCGTCCAGCAACGACTGGATCGGGTCGTCCGGGGTGGTGAGCCAGCCTTCGGCAGCCGCGGTCTGCGGATATCGCAGCGCTGCGATGGTCTGAGGGTCAGTGATCCGGCTCTGCCAGCCTTCGGACAGGGCCCCGTCGAGGGCCCAGAGTCGGGATTGCAGCAGCCAGGGCGCCAGCGGAGTGAGCAGCGGGTCGGCGTACACGCTGGGGACCTCGGGGGTGGCCTGCCGCAGCAGCGTGGCCCAGTCGGTGAGGTCGGACCACAGCGGCGGCGAGTTGTCGGGCAGCTGCGCCTTGGCCCAGTGGTCCCGGTTGAAGTACATCGCCGGGATCGACATGACGAAGGGAAGGCCCCAGATCTCGCCCTCGTGCATGAAGGCGTTGACCAGCGGCACCCGCAGGTCGCCAGACGGAGCGGCGGTGTAGGTGAGCAGTTCGTTGAGCGGCAGGATTGCGCGCCGCTGCATCAGGTCGAACCAGGCATTGCTGTTGATGGTGAACAGGTCGGGTCGCGCGGCCGGAGCGGTGGCCTCGTACTCACTCATCAGCGAGGGCTGGTCCTCGAAGCGACGGATGACGACACGCAGCTCGGGATTGGCGTTGGTGAACCGCATCGCCAAGGCCTCTTCGATGAGCTCCTCGCCGGTGGGTGTGCTGGTCCACCAGGTGACCTCGCGGGCCGGTGCGACGTTGTCGAAGCGGCGCCGGGTGGGCGTGGCGATGTCCTCGACCGGGGTGCAGCCGGCGGCCACCACGGACAACGCGGCGGCGCTCAGCAGGGCGCGACGGGACAGGGGCACCCGGCAAGGATAGTCATGTCGACCGGTTTCGGCCGAGTCACGGCAGCCGGTGTCCCACATCGGTGACGACGATCAGACCGTCGGCGACCAGTGATGCGAGGCAGCGTTCCCGCTGGGCGCCGTCCTGCCACGCCGCTGCGAGCTCGTCGGTGTACACCTCGCCGTCGTGGGATCGCAGCACGGCCATCAGCGCGCCGCGGCACTGCCGATCAGTGCCGACCCAGGCCTGTCCGCGGCGAGGTTGGTCCGGGGGTGGCTGGCCCGCCGCGAGCCAGGTGCAGGCCGAGGCGACCGGACAGCTGGTGCAGTCAGGCGTACGCGCGGTGCAGACCAGGGCGCCGAGCTCCATGGCGGCTGCCCACCACTGGTCGGGGCGATGGTCGGGTGCCCAGTCGGCAGCCTGGTCGCGTTCGGCTCGAGTGATGTGGGCTGGCGGCAGGGCGGTGGTCGAGCTGAGCCGGAGCAGCACCCGGCGGACGTTGGTGTCGAGGACCGGGGCGGTGCCGCCGAACGCGAAGGCGTGGATGGCGGCGGCGGTGTACGCGCCGACGCCAGGCAGCGCGAGGAGTTGGTCGTGGTCGTCGGGGACCTGACCATCGTGGCGGTCGGTGATGGCGGTCGCGGCCGCGTGCAGCCGGAGGGCTCGTCGGGGGTAGCCGAGGCGGCCCCAAGCTCGGATCGCGTCGCCGGTCGGCGCCGCGGCGAGGGCGGCGGGTTCGGGCCACCGGTCCACCCATGCCTGCCAGGGGCCGAGAACGCGGGCGACCGGGGTCTGTTGGAGCATGAATTCACTGACCATGATCTGCCAGGGGGTGGCTTCGGGCCGACGCCACGGCAGATCGCGGGCGTTGTCGGCGAACCATGATCGGATCGCGGTGACGGTGCTGCTGCGATCCATCGAACGTCCTTGTGAAAAATGCCCGTTGTTGTGGGGTTCTCGGCGTGGCAACCGGGTGTGACGGAAGCCGTTGATTATGGTCCACCCATGAGGAGCTTGCTGCATCCCGTCGGACCGGAAGGTCAGTCAGTCTACTGGCTGCGTCGCGGCGTCGTGCTTGCGGTGACGCTGGTCCTGGTGGTCGGCCTCGGTGTCGGCGTCACCCTGCTCAATGGTGGGTCGGGGCAAGCGCAGCCGCTGTCGGCCCCCACCACCGAACAGAGCCCGTCCTCGACCGAACCCAACGCCAGCGAGAACTCCGGTGAGGGCGATCTGCCGCCCGGCGACCCGCTGCCCGAGGAGACCCCCGGCGAGGCGCCGGAGTCGTCCGAGTCTCAGACGGATCAGGCTCCCGCCGAGCGGGGCGGTGGGTTCGAGAGCCCGGCGCCCGCGCCGGCCCCGGAGTCCGCACCTGCGCCCGAGGGCGAGCCGCACCCGGAGCAGGAGCCCGCGCCCGGCCCGGAGGGTGACCAGCCCGCACCGGCGCCGGCACCCGAGCCGGCCCCGGAGGGTCCGCACAAATGCGATCCCAAGGCCGTGACGTTGGTGCTGATGGGGGAGCGGCGTACGCCGATGGGCGCGCCGGCCCAGCTGCAGCTGTCGGCGATCAACAATGCCGAGCAGGCATGTGAGTTGACGCTGGACCAGTCCAACACTGAGCTGCTCATCACCTCGGGCAAGGACCGGATCTGGTCCAGCCGTGACTGCCAGGCATGGTTCCCGACCAAGCAGGCGATGCTCGAGCCGCAGCAGGCGGTGGACTGGACGATGGAGTGGACGGTTCAGCGGTCCCAGGGCTGCAAGCTCTCCGACTCGCTGAACCCGGGCACCTACGTGGCGACGATCTCCCTGGCCGATGGTGCGACCGAGCGCCTGGTCCTGGACGTGGTCCGCGGCTGAGTCAGCTCGCGCTGACCTGGTCTCGCGCCTCGTCCTGCAGTCGTCGGACTCGAGTCGGCTCGCCCGCTGATCTGGACTTGGTTCCCGCTGGGCCTTAGCTCCACCAGTTCATCGTTGCCTCCGGTGGGGTTGGGGGCGGCGTCCGCCCACCTACGCGGGCTCCGACTGCGTCGGGTACCGCTCCGGTACGCCCGCCACACCCCGACACCGCCCCCAACGCCCACCTTTGAGCCGTCGGACGGCACTGGGAAGTCGAAACCTCAACACGTTGGGGTTCGGGGGCCAGATTCGGCTTGGGGCGCGAAAGCTCAACAAGTTGAGGTTTCGTCCTCCGTACGCCCGGGGTCCCGGCCATCGTGCGACTCGCTTGGGCCGTGCCGCGGGCTCAACTACGTGGGGCTGTAGTTGTGCAGGTCCGCTGGCCCGAATCGCGTGCGTAAACCACGCGGGACCGTGGTTGCGCAGGTCCGCTGGGGGCGTACGCCGAGTGCCTGCAGGGCGGCGTGGTGGGTAGGCGACGGCTGTGAGGGATTTCGCCGCCATGACTGATGGCGACAGCGAGAGGATCAAGCAGCTCGAGCTCGAGTTGGCCCGCGTACGGGCCGCCCGAGTGGAAGACGTGCGGCGTCGCGAAGAGGAAGTCGCCGGTCTCACCAAGATCAACGAAGTGCTGGGAGGCCGTCGACCGGGTGCGCGACCAGTCCAGACAGCAAACCCACCGAATCCGTCACCAAGGTCGACCCCGGTCAGCCTGATGGCCCCCGGTGGGTGCCCGGGAGATCAGGCAGTGGTGGGCGAGCGGCGGATCGGCGGTGGGTCTACGGGGCCCTCGGTCAGGCTGCTGAGGCGACCGAGATGGATTCGTTCGGGTCGTGGATCAGCCAGGTGTGGCTGGGGGTCACGAGGTATTTCAGTCCGAGCGGTGATGTCCAGATGAAGACGCCTGGACTCGGTTGGCAGACCTGCCACCCGCCGTGGGTCTTTGCTCGGTGCGGCTTTCGGTCGAGTGGGCCGAGATTCTCGAGCCGGGTGAGGGGCGGGTCCGCGTTGGACCGAGCCCGGTCGTCTGGATCGGGATCGGGCACGCCCGTGAGTCGCGTCGGTGCGCCAGTCATTGGGGTGGCCGACTCGCGAAGTGAAGCAATCCCCGAGTCGCGGACCGTCAATTCCTGACCGCCGTCGCGCGCGGTCGTCGGTCGCGTCGGCGCCCAAGGGATGGTGTGGTCGATGTCGAGCTTGCGACTGTTGCGGGTGGAGAAGGGGAAGATTGAGGTCGGGTTTCGGAGCGTCACCCACTCCCGCATGGCTTCGGGGATTTCGTAGGCCTCGGTTGCCCAGGCTTGGTCGGGTGCCAACACGGGGCGGACGGTCACGTGGGAGTCGGCGAGCAGGTCTTTCAACCAGCTGGTGAGGACCGGGCCGACGCCTTCGACGCGGGCAACGCCGCCGTCCTTCAAGCTGGCATCGGTCACGTGGACGACCAGTTGGGCTTTCGGGAGCAGTTTGGTGGGGTCGACGGTGACCTGACCACACAGGTGGGTCGGCGAGCCCGCCATCGAGCAACCGGTCGCGTTGGTCTGCTCGACCGCACCGACGGTGGCGCTGTCGTGGAGGTGGCCCTCGTCCGGTGCGGACGCCAGGTCGGCATCGTCGAGCTGGTCGATCAGCGATTCCTGGAGCAGGTGCAGGGCCCGGGCCGGCGTCGCGAGGATCCCCAACGCGAGGGCCCTGCGGATCTCGCGCGGGTCCATGGTCGCTGGCACATCGCCTGTAGTGGTGTCGGCTTGGCGGTTGCGGAGTTGGCTCTGGCCGATGATCGTCGCGATCCGATTCAGTTGCGCGTCGAGGTGGATCGCGGTGGTCACGTCGACGCTGGCATGGATTTCACGGATGACGCCGTCGCCGCGGTGGTCGATCGATACATGCCGGCCGGCGAGCTGCGCCTCGTGCGCAGTCTGTGCGGTTTCGGGTGAGTGTTCGAGGACGATGGCTTCGATCAGGTTTTTGAGGGCTTGTTTGCCCATGGAGGTCCCGAACTCGGCGACCTGGGCGTCGATCTTGGTGCACAGCTCGACGGGCAGCTCGCGGGTTTCGCCGATGAGGCGGCGTACCTGCCACACCCGCAGCTTGCCTTCACCGAGCACTGTCCACGTCTTCGGGAACCGACCCCGCAACGCGAGTGAATCCGCGAGCAACAGGTGTGCTTCGTCACCCGAGATCCCCAGCGCCGCACCCAACTCGAGGACGCAGAACTCGCCGACCAACGGCGTCCCCTCACCGCCAGGACGGACCAAACGTTCGCCTACCGGGCCGGGGCCGTTCGGGTATTCGATGGCGTACCAGTCGGCGTCGTAGAGGTCGGCAAACTCGGCGACCTTCATGAACTCCCGCGCCTCCGCCTCCAACCTCTCCTGCCGAGCGGCACGGATCTCAGAGATCACCTCGAGCGCTGCGGTGTGGGGATCGGTCACGGGATTCACCTCCATCGGTGCGCCGAACTGATGTTCGACTGAATGCCCTTAGTCTACTTGCGAGGGCCGACAAACACTAGAGTATCGAGTCACAAATCGAACACTAATTCTGATGATTCATGGCGCGGTGGTTGAGCGAGCCCGCGCCAGTGAACGTCCAGGAGCTTCTGGATCGCCGAGGCCGATCTGCACAACTACAGCATCCAGTCGCTACGCAGGTGATTCGGCCCGTTTCACCTGCACAACTACAGCATCCAGTCGTTGCGCAGGTGATTCGGGCCGTTTGACCTGCACAGCTACAGCGGGCTGTAGTTGCGCACGGCCAGCCGCAGCGGCAGACCAACCTGCCGCCCCGTCATCGTTGCTGCGTCGGTGATCCCAACCGCCACCGTGGAAGGCGATGAGTGATCGGTTCGAGAGCTCGCAGTTCACGGTCGATACGGTCGCGGTCTGCCGCGACACCCTCTTCGTCAGGCACGACGCCATCCTCACCTGAACAGTCTGGTCGGCCGCTCGTCCTAGCCGCCGGGCTCCTCGAGGCGCAGCAGCGCCTCCCGGATCGCCTTGGCCCGTTGCTCTCCGACGCCCTCGATGCCCTGCAACTCGTGCTGCGGCGCGGCCACCAGATTCTGCACGGTGCCGAAGTGCGCCACCAGTCGCGGCCCCACCGTGGAGGGCAGTCCGGGGATCTGTGCCAGCACCCGGTGGCCGTGTCCGCCCATGTCGTCGGGGGCGAGCCGCAGCTCGCGCAGCACCAGGTCGAGGTTCAGCACGTCATGGGTGGACAGCGCGGCCAGCGCCGTCACGTCCAACGGGTCGCCTTCGACGGTGGTGTAGTCCAGGGCAAGAAGTTCGATCTGGCCACTCAGGTCGGGCCACAACTCCTGCAACTGGAGTCCCAACAGCCGCCCGTCGGTGCCAAGCTCGCGAACCGCGGCGCTGGTCTCCACGTGCAGCCGCCGCGACATCTCCCAGCGCTGCAGCACGGAGGCCACATCCCGATCGGTGACCTGGTCATGCAACTCGGCAGTGGTCAACGTGGCGAGCAGCTGACGCAGCCGATCGGCGTACTGGCCAAGGGTCTTGAGCAACTGGTTGGCCCGGTTCATCAGCTCGCCGGGCGGCAGGATCGGATGCCGTTCGCCCTCGAGGAAGAGGGCGATGGTCGACATCGACGCCGACACCGTCACCACCGGTACGCCGGTCTGGCGGGCGAACCGGTCTGCGGCGCCGTGTCGGGTTCCGGTCTCCACGGTCGGGATCTCCGGCGACGCAGCTAGGTGTACGCCGGCGTACAGGATCCGCGACAGGTCCGAGGACAGCAGGATGGCGCCGTCCATCTTGGCGAGCTCGCGCAGTGAGGTCGGTGCGAACGGGACGTCGATGCCGAAGCCGCCGGTGAACAGGCCCGCGACGTCCCGGTTGTAGCCGAGGACCACCAACGCTCCGGTACGCCCGTGCTGGATCCGTTCCAGGCCTTCGCGGAGACCGGACCCGGGCGCCAGCAGCGCCTTGTAGCGCGCGACGCGGTCGGCGGTACGCGCCGGGGAGTCGGTCGGATCGGCAGCCATGGCGGAAGTCTACGGAGTCAGTCGCCCTTGATCAGTCCCAGGGACCACAGCGCATTGCGGACCGTGTCGGCGGTCCGCACCCGCTCCACCCGTTTGCCCTCGGCGCGGTCGGATCCGGCCTGGGGTACGACGCAGTCGGCATAGCCCAACCGGCGTGCCTCGGCGACTCGTCGATCGGTGCCCGGCACCCTGCGCAGCTCGCCGGCCAGTCCGACCTCACCGAGCGCCACCACCGGGTGGCTGGACTCGCTGCTCAGCTGTGCCGGGCGCTGGAGGAAGGCTGAGGCCACCGCCACGGCGATCGCCAGATCCGCGGCCGGCTCGGCCATCCGTGCTCCACCCACGGTGGAGACGTAGACGTCGCGGGTCTGCACCGGCAGCCGCAGCCGCTGCTCCAACACTGCCAACACCATCGCCACCCGGGAATGGTCGACGCCATGGGTGATCCGGCGCGGATTGTTCTGGTTGCTGGCCGTCGCGACCAGGGCCTGCACCTCGGTCATCAGCGGCCGCCGGCCCTCCATTGCCACGCTCAGGCAGGTGCCCGGGGCGGTGGCCTCC
Source organism: Parenemella sanctibonifatiensis (assembly GCF_002250565.1). GTDB lineage: Bacteria > Actinomycetota > Actinomycetes > Propionibacteriales > Propionibacteriaceae > Parenemella > Parenemella sanctibonifatiensis. Next base: position 765,044 of record NZ_NMVJ01000001.1, on the reverse strand, counting down.
AGCCCTGAGGTGAACAGCCCCGACGGGTCGGGCACCTCGACGATGCCCGACTCGACCATCTCGAAACAGCCGACCTCGTCGGCCGGTCCGAATCGATTCTTGGTGGCCCGGACCATCCGGAAGCCGCTGTGCCGTTCGCCCTCGAAACTCAGCACCACATCGACCAGGTGTTCCAGCAGCCGCGGCCCGGCGATGGCGCCGTCCTTGGTGACGTGGCCGACGATCATCACCGCCATCCCGCGCCGCTTCGCGACCCGGACCAGGGCGCCGGTCACCTCCCGCACCTGGGTCACGCCGCCCGGTGAGCCGTCTGCCTCAGCGGTACCGATGGTCTGCACCGAGTCGACCACCATCAGGCTCGGCTCGACCTCCTCGACATGTCCCAGGATGGTGCCAAGGTCGGTCTCGGCGGCCAGATAGAGCTCGTCGGCGAGGCCGCCCGTACGCCCGGCCCGCATCCGGACCTGGGCGGCGGACTCCTCGCCGGTCACATAAAGCGTGCGGCGGCCCCGCTCGGCCCAACGGGCGGCCACCTCCAACAGCAGGGTCGACTTGCCGACGCCTGGTTCACCGGCCAACAGCGCCACCGCACCGGGCACCAGGCCGTCGCCGAGCACCCGGTCCAACTCGCCGATCCCAGTGGGCGTACGCCGGGCGGCCCCGGCCTCCACCTCGGTGATCGGCACCGCCTTGCTGGTCGGCACCTGGCTGGCGACGTGGCGCAGCTTGGGTGCGGCATCCTCGGTGATGCTGCCCCAGGCCTGGCACTCGCCACAGCGGCCCACCCACTTCAGGCTGGTCCAGCCGCACTCGGTGCAGTGGAAGCCCGGTTTCTTCGTCTTTGTCGCCACACCCAGAGCCTACGGTGAGGGACCGACAGAATCTCAGATCTCGCTCAGGCTGACCTGTCGGTGCTCGTGCAGGCTGCGGTCCACCGCCTCGGTGAAGCGCAGATATTCCACCCCGTCGGCGAAGGTGGTGAAGCGGACCGGCTCCTCACCGCGGATGGCGCCGATGAACTCCTCCTCGACCCGCCAGCCGACCGGCGAGATCAACTCGACCTCTTCGGCAGCTGAATCGAGCCGGTGCAGGGTCAGCTGCTCGCCAGCAATGTGCAAAGTGCCCGTGGTGCCGTACAGGTAGATTCCGTTGGCCTGCCCGCCCGCCGGCGCGGTGGCCTGACTCAGCAGGATCCGCAGCTGCGGGCCGCTGGCGAGTACGCCGGTGACCTCCAAGTGATCCGGCACGTCGACCGGGCGCAGCACCCCGTCGGCGTCGGGACGGCGACCCACCGCGGTGCGGCCCACGGCATTCACCCGGGTGGCGTCCCCGAGCCAGCGACGCAGGGACTCGTAGTGGATCCCCAGCGTCATCACGTTCACCCCGCTGAGCCGGCGCTGGTGCCGGAACAGCAGCGGCTCCCCGGGATCCACGACGGACCGTTCCACCACCTCGACGCTGATCAGGTCGCCGAGCGTGCCGGTGGCCAACAGCGACTCGATGGTGCGATCGCTGGCCAGCGTGAAGGGCGCCGGCACCACCTGCGCGACCAACTGGGGACGGGCCTGGGCGGCGGCCAGCATCGCGCGGCCCTCGGCGACGGTACGCGCCAGCCGGGCCTCGCACAGGACATGTTTGCCGGCTTCGAGCGCGGCGATCGACAGCTGCGCGTGCATGTCGGGCCAGGTCCCGATGACGATCGCGTCCAGGCTGTCGTCGGCGATCAGGGTGGGCCAGTCGGCGTACACCTGCGCGATCCCGAACTCGTCGGCGACCCGCTGGCCCGACTCGACGCTGCGGTTGCTGACCGCAGACACCTCGACGCCGTCAATCGCCTGCAGTTTGGGGATGTGATGGCGTCGGGTATTGCCGCCGGCGCCGATGACGCCGACCCGGATCTGGCTGTCGCTCATGGCCTAGACCTTACGCGGCTCACCAGACCTGCAGCAGTGCCCCCACGACCCGGTCGGTCGCCTCGGCGGTGCCGACGGAGACGCGAATCCCCTCGCCGGCGAACGGTCGGGCGGTGATGCCGTCGGCGCTCAGTGCCTCGGCGATCTCATCGGTACGTTCACCGGTCTCGAGCCAGACGAAGTTGGCCGAGGTGCTCGGCACCTCGATGTTGCTCTCGGCGAGCAGGGCCACCAGCCGGGCCCGCTCGGCCAGCACCGGACGCAGCCGGGCGAGGCCGGCGTCGCTGTGCTCCAGACTCGCGATCGCAGCGGCCTGGGCGGCGCTGCTGGCAGAGAACGGCAGGTGTGCCTTGCCCACCTCGGCGACCACCTCCGCGCGCGCCAGGCCGTAACCGATGCGCAGCCCGGCCAGCCCGTACGCCTTGGAGAAGGTCCGCAACGCCACCAGATTGGGGTGGAGCTCCAGCAGTTCGACGGCCCGCACCCGATCCGGGGAGTCGTCGAACTCGTGGTAGGCCTCGTCGAGGATGACGGCCACCGTGTCAGGCACCTGGGTGAGGAAGTCGGCGATCTCGTCGTGGCTGAGGCCGACACCGGTCGGGTTGTTGGGCGTACAGATGATGACGGCTTTGGTGGCCGGCGTGATCGCCGCCGCCATGGCCGGGAGGTCGTGGCCGGCCTCAGCGGTCAGCGGCACCCGCACCGAGCTGGCGCCGGTCAGCTGTACGGCGATCGGGTACGCCTCGAAGGAGCGCCACGCGTACACCACCTCGTCGCCGGCCTCACACAGTGCGGTCAACAGTTCGTAGAGGACGCCGACGGCGCCGGACCCGACCAGCACCTGGTCCTCGGGCAGACCGTGGAAGCCGCCAATCGCCAGCCGCAACGCGGCGGCGCCCGCATCGGGATAGAGCTGCCCCGCCACCAGCGCCTCATGTGCGGCCTCGACCGCCTGCGGCAACGGTCCGAAGGGGACCTCATTGGAGGACAGTTTGAAGCTGGTCAGGCCGGGGATCTGAGGAGCCGGCTTGCCAGCGGCGTACGCGGGGATCCCGGCCAGCGATGACCGGAAGGACAGGGGGGAACGAAACGACTGCGTCACCCGGCCAGCTTAGTTCTCCTGTCCGGGTCGCGGTCGGCGGTTCAGATCCGGACCGGGCCGTTCGGGGTCAGGAAGGTGACGGCGTTGACGCCGGGGTAGGCGTTGGGGGAGCTCCACTCGAGCTGGATGCCGTCGAAGGAGTCGCCGACCTCGACGCCGAGCCATTCCTCGACCCGGTTGCGGTCACCAGACATTTCGATCCGGGCCACCGAGATGTCGCCGCCCAGGGCGCTGGGCAGCAGCTCGGGCTGGGAGCCCCACTTGAGGAAGTAGGGCAGCTGCGGGTCAGCGATCAGGTCACGGATGCCGATCTGCTTCCACTCCAGCCGACGGCCGTCGGGGAACTGTCGCGAGGCGGGCACGGCGTCGCGATCCAGCCGCGACTCATAGGGCTTCAGGTCCTCGACCGAGACGACCCAGCCCAGCCAGCCGCCGCCCATCTCGGAACGGGCCCGCACGGCCTGTCCGAAGGGCGCCTTGTCGGCTGCCGGGTGGTCCAGCACCTCGACGACCTCGATGTAGCGACGGTCCGCCAGCGGGAGGATGTGATTGCGCGTGCCGAACCGCGGGTGGAAGCCGCCGTCGCGGAAACGTTCGCCCAGCTGCTCACTCAGCTGGTCGACGACACTGGAGATCCCGTCGGGACCGGCTGCAAAAATGAGGTGGTCGACATGCATGGCGTCATTGTCCAGCAACCACGCGGGAACGGGAAATCGAGGCTCCCGAATCATGGCAGTCGATCGCCGCAGCCCCGTGCAGCGGGGAGCAACTAGGCTGATGGCGTGACTGAGTCCGCTGACATCCGCCGAGTCGCCCTGTCGACCTCGTCGGTCTATCCCGAAGGCACCTCCAGTGGCTTCGAGGTCGCCGGCAAGCTCGGCTACGACGGTGTCGAGGTGATGGTCGGCATCGATGCGATCGCCGCTGACCCGGTCGCGGTGGCCAAGCTGGCGGCCTTCCACCAGGTCCCGGTGCTGGCGATCCACGCCCCCTGCCTGCTCGTCTCCAAGCCAGTGTGGGGGCGTACGCCGACGGCCCGGCTCACCCGCGCTGCTGAGGTTGCTGAGGAGCTCGGTGCGCCGACGGTCGTGGTGCACCCGCCGTTTCGGTGGCAGCGCAAGGACGCCGAAGGTTTCCCGGAGCTGATTCCACAGCTGGAGGCCAAGCACGGGGTCACCATCGCCATGGAGAACATGTATCCGTGGAAGGTGCCCGGTCAGCAGCGGGTGCACGCCGAGGCGTACCTGCCGCACTGGGACCCCACCCATCTGCCCTACGAGCACCTGACTTTGGACCTCTCCCACGCCTCCACCGCCGGCGGCAGTTCGTTGGAGCTGGCGCGCAGCTGGGGTGAGCGACTGCGACACGTCCACCTCACCGATGGCCGCGGCTCCTTCAAGGACGAGCACCTGTCGCCCGGTGAGGGCGACCAGCACGCCGACGAGTTGCTGAGGCACCTGGTGGAGGTTGACTTCACCGGCGACGTCATCCTCGAGGTCAACACCCGCTCGGCGGGCAGCAAGGCGCAACGGGAGAAGGTGCTGGCCGAGGCGCTGGCCTTCACCCGGCGTCACCTCGCCGGATGAACCGCGGACGACTGACGATGAGCCGGATCTTCGGCACGGACTGGGTCACCCCGGTGAACCCCGACCACCGCCGTGGCCTGACCATCGAGGTGGTCCTGGTGCTGGCGGTCAGCCTCGGACATTCGGCAGTCCGCTCCATCCTCAACTTCATCCGATCCGCCACCAACCCCGAGCCGATCAGCCAACAGACCACCCGGCTCAACGTCGCCGTCACCCCCGATCGGCCCTGGCTTTACTGTGAGCATGGCCTCCGCCCATGCCTTCGTCCCCTGATCGATCAGGAGGACGAGCCCGCCGAGCGCGAGTGCCCCCGCCGTGAGCCGCCAACGCCCCCTCTGCTGCCGCTCTCCCGACGTCAGCTCAGCATCGGCAGCCGCGTCCGGGGTCATGCGAGGACCTCGACGAGGCGGACGATGACGCCGGAATCGATCAGGATGAACAGGCCCAGGCCGATGAACACGACGGGTACGAGCCAGTGCTCGACGCGTTCAAGCGTTTCGGTGACGGCCTTGTGGGTTCCGATCAGGCGTCCAGCAGCGCACCAGACGGCGACGAGGACGAGGAACACCGCGATCATGACGACGACGTCGCCGGGCGAACTGGTGCGGAAGATCGGCGTGTAGAGGGAGATGTTGTCGGCCCCGTTGGCGATCGTGATCCCGGCGACGCCCCACAGCCCGACCGCGGTGATCTTCTCGTCGTCGTCATCGTCGTCACCGTTGCGTCGCAGGCCCCGCACGAGGGTCCAGATGCCGATGCCGAGCGGGATCAGGCCGAGGAAGCCCACCCATTCGTCGGGGACGATGGTCAGGCCGAGCGCGGCGATCACGCTGATCACGACGAGGGTGATGAACCCGAGGTACTGGCCTGCGACGATCTGCCACGGTCGCGGCTTCCCTCGGCTGGAGGCCAGGAACAGCACGGTCAGCACGACGATGTCATCGATGTTGGTCGCAGCAAACAAGCCGATCGCGGAGCCGATGGTCGCAAGCATCAGCTCTCCAGCCGTGGGGTACGCGTGCGGGCGGCGCGGAGTCCGTTGAGGATCACGACGACCTCGGCGATCTCGTGGACCAGCACCACAGCGGCGAGTCCGAGGACGCCGAACAGCGCGAGCGGCAGCAGCGCGGTGATGATCAGCAGCGACAGGACGATGTTCTGGTTGATGATGCGGCGTCCGCGGCGGGCGTGGTCGAACGCGCGCGGGATGAGGCGGAGGTCGTGGCCGGTGAACGCGACGTCGGCGGACTCGATCGCCGCGTCCGAGCCGGTCGCGCCCATCGCGATGCCGATGTCCGCGGCGGCCAGAGCGGGGGCGTCGTTGATGCCGTCGCCGATCATTGCAACCGACCCCGCCTTTGACAGCTCCCCGATCGCGGTCGCTTTGTCTTCGGGACGCAGTTCCGCGCGCACGTCGCTGATACCGGCCTGCGCTGCCAGCGCCCGTGCCGTGCGGGCGTTGTCGCCGGTGAGCATCGTCACCCCGACGCCCTGCGCCGCGAGAGTCCGCACCACTTCGGGGACCTCGGGACGCAGCTCGTCGCGGACGCCGATCGCGGCGACAGGGGCCCCGTCGCGGTGCACGATCACAACGGTCATGCCCTGCTCCTCCAGGCCCGCGACCTGGTCGCCGAGCACCCCGGCGTCGAGCCAGCGGGGGCTGCCGACGGTGATCCGAGTCCCGTCGATCTTGCCCTCGATGCCGTGCCCGGCCTGCTCGGTCACGCCCTCCGCAGCCTGGGCTCCGGGGGCTGCGGCGGTGATCGCCGCGGCCAGCGGGTGCGTGCTGTGCTGCTCCAGCGCGGCCGCCCAGGCCAGCGCCTGGGCGTCGGTCACGCCGTCCGCGGCGAGGACCGCGGTGACGGCGGGCTCGTTGCCGGTGAGGGTGCCGGTCTTGTCGACGGCGACGTGGCGGACCGTGCCGAAGCGCTCGAACACCGCGCCGGACTTGATGATCACGCCGAACTTGCTCGCCGCGCCGATCGCCGAGACCACCGTCAGCGGCACCGAGATCGCCAGCGCGCACGGGGAGGCGGCGACGAGGACGACGAGGGCTCGGGTGATCCACAGCTCCGGGTCCCCGAACAGCGAGCCGACCAGGGCGACCAGGGCCGCGAGGACCAGCACGCCCGGGACCAGCGGGCGCGCGATCCGGTCCGCGAGGCGCGCTCGCTCGCCCTTCTCCGCCTGCGCCTGCTCCACCAGCTCCACGATGGTCGTGAGCGAGTTGTCGGTGCCCGCCGCCGTCGTCTCGACCTCCAGCGCACCGGCGCTGTTGATCGCGCCGGCCGACACGGCGTCGCCGGGCTCGACCTCGACCGGGATCGACTCGCCCGTGATCGCCGAGGTGTCCAGGCTGGAGCGCCCCGCACGGACGACTCCGTCGGTCGCGATCCGCTCGCCGGGACGAACCACCATGACCTGCCCGACCGCGAGGTCCTTCGCCGCAATCTCCACCAAAGCGCCGTCGCGGCGCACGGTCGCGGTGTCGGGGACCAGCTTCAGCAGCGCTCGCAGCCCGCCGCGGGCGCGGTCCATCGCCTTGTCCTCCAGCGCCTCTGCGATCGAGTAGAGGAACGCCAGCGCCGCAGCCTCTTCGACGTAGCCGAGGACGACTGCGCCGACCGCGCTGATCGTCATCAGCAGCCCGATGCCCAGCTTGCCCTTGAACAGCTTCCGGATCGCGCCCGGCGTGAACGTCGACGCGCCCAGCAGCAAGCCGACCCAGAACAGCACCAGTGCCGGGATCTCCATGCCGGACCACTCAAGGATCAGACCAGCGAGGAACGCGACACCGGAGAAGACCGGCACCATGATCCCGCGGTCCCTCCACCAGGGCCGCTCCTTCTCCTCGCTCTCATCGACTGCCGTGGTCGTCGGCTCGTGCTCGCAGCCGCATGCCGCGCTCACGCGTCTGCTCCCGCTCCGCAGCAACCCGGAACGGTGCACGACGAGTCCACGCACGGAGCGTGCTCGTCGACAGCCAGAGTCACATCCACCAGCGCGATGAGAGCGGCCGCGAGGTGCGGATCAGCGATCTCATACCTAGTCTGGCGACCCTCCGGCTCAGCGACCACGATGCCGCAGTCGCGCAGGCAGGTGAGGTGGTTCGACACGTTCGAGCGAGTCAGCTCCAGCTCACGCGAGAGCACCGCCGGGTAGCTCGGTCCCTCGAGCAGGGTCATCAGGATCCGGGAACGCGTCGGATCCGCCATGGCCCGGCCGAGCCGGTTCATGACGTCGAGTCGAGAAGCAATAGTCAGCATGCACTGAACTATACAGCACAGGCTGATCAATCGCCAGATGCATCAGCCTCCGCCACAAGGCGAAACAGCAGTCGACATCTGATGAATACGCGACTCAGCAACAATCGGTGCTACCAGTACACGTCGCGATCAGCTGGGATGCCGGCACCGTCACCCTCACCGACGCACAAGGACACACAATCGCGACCTACGAGAAGCCCGCGACCCGCCACGGCTGGCACGGCCCCACCCAGAACCGACCGTCCACGAACTCATGAGACACCCGACCGTCAACGATGTCCCGAGACACAACCGTCCACGATCTCGTGAGACATCACAGGAAGACGTGCAGGTTCAGCACCAGCTGGGTCTGGGTGTCGGCGTCCAGGGTGACGCCGAAGCGGTCCCACAGCCGCGCCCAGGCGTTTTCGTGGGCGGGCAGCAGGTCGGTGAACCCGCCGCGCGCCCAGCCCAGTTCACCGGCTGCGGCCAGCGCGGGGGCGGCGATCGCCCGGTCTTTGGAGGTGAACATCGTGACCGTCTTGTCGACCGTCACCGGCACGCGGTCCCGGAGCGAGAACTGGAAGAGCTGGGCGTGCCGGTCTCCGACGAGTTCGGGCACGGGAGGTGCAGCGGCCGCGCCGGTGATGGTGGTGCGCGCTGCGGTGGCGATCCGGATCCGGCTCTGCGTGGTCTCCACTTCCACCAGCAGGGAGCCGTCGCCGAGCGTGTCGGCGCCCAGGACGCGCAGGTGACGGTTGGCCAGCGCCCGGTGGGTCCCGTGGGCCGGGTCGAACCCGGCATAGACCAGGGTCCAGGGGTCGGCGCGCAGCGCCCCGAGGTCCAGTTCGGAGACGTCGGTGACGACGATGCTGGCCCCGGCGGCCTCCAGGGCGGCACGATCACCGGCCCGGTCCACCCCGACCACCAGGTCGAACCCCCGGCCCGGGCGCCACGGACCCCGGCGACGGCGTCCTCGACCACCGCCGCGCGGGCCGGGTCGACGCCGAGCCGTTCGGCCGCCCGCAGGAACATGGCGGGGTCGGGCTTGCCCGGCAGACCGAGTTCCTCGGCCTGCCGGCCGTCCACGACCACGTCGAAGAGCCCGTTCAGTCCGGTCACGGCCAGCACCTGTTCGGCGTTGCGGCTGGCGGTCACCAGGCCCACCGGCACCCCACCGGCCCGCAGACGCTGCAGCAGGTCCACCGTGCCGGGGAACACCCGCACGCCCTGCTCGGCGAGCAGGTCGAGGTAGATCCGGTTCTTCCGTGCTGCGAGCCCGCGTACCGACCAGTCGTCGGCCGCCCCGCCATCAGCGCCCGGTTTGATCTCGATGCCGCGGGCGGCCAGAAAGGCGGCCACGCCGTCCTCGCGGGAGCGCCCGTCGACGTAGCGCCGGTAGTCCTCGGTGACGTCGAAGGGAGCGTACGGGCCGCCGTCCAGCCGGGGGTCGGCCAGCGCCTCGTCGAAGAGGCGCTTCCAGGCGGCAGCGTGCACGGTGGCGGTGTTGGTGACGACGCCGTCCAGGTCGAAAATCACCGCCTCCTGCGGGGGCGTGGCGCCTGCCGGTGCGGGCGGTCGACCCTGCTCGTGTGTCGTCGTCCGGGTCATCGCGCGCCTCCAGATCGGTAATGGGGATCAACCGGAGGGTCCGCCGCCGGCGCCGGATCGGTCGGTCGGTGTGGCGCTGGTGGGGCCGGGCGCCGCAACACGATCCACGTGGCGGCCAGGACCACGACCAGACCCGCGGCGGTCCACCCAGTCGGGCGTTCGCCGAGCACCGCAAAACCGATCCCGATCCCGACGACCGGGGTGAGGAACGTCCAGGCGGTGAGTGTGTCAAGGCGCGAACGGCGCGCCTCCGCGAACCACGCCACCGTGGTGGCCGCCGTGCCGACCAGGGCGAGAAAGAGCAGGGCGAGCACGAACCGTGGGGTCCAGACGATCACCGCAGGTCCCTCCGCCACCGCAGCCACCACCGCCAGGGCGGCCCCGCCGACGAGCAGGTGCCATCCGGTGAACACCACGACATCGACTCCGCGCAGGCGCCGGGACAGCAGCGTCCCGGCGGTGACCGCCGCGGCGGACACCAGCGACAGCACGGCCCCGCTGCCTCCGCCGCCAGGGACCGCGACCAAAACCAGGCCGATGAAGCCCAGGCCCAGTGCGGCACTGGTGCGGGCCGACAGCTTCTCTCCGTACAGCCACCACGCGGGGACCAGGATGAGCAGGGGCTGAGCATTCGCGAACACCGCCGCGGTGCCGGTCGCACCGGTGTCGACGCCGGCGAACATCGCAGCGAACGCGACGGTCACGTTCACTAGTCCCAGCACCGTGATCCAGGCCCAGTCCCGTGCCGCTGCCGGTGCCGGGCGGCGTTGAGTAGCACCCAGCGCGACCAGCGCGGCACCCGCGAGCAGGGCCCGCAGCGCGGCGTACCACAGGACGGGCGCGTCCCGCAGGCCCCACTCGATCGCCACGAAGCACGCGCCCCAGGCTGCGGTGATCCAGATCATGCGGCCAGCGCGCGGTGGTCGCGGCGCTCCGGACTCCCGGCCGAGGGGGTCGCTGGCAACGACGGGGGTGACGGGGGTGGCCAGCTACATCTCGACCCTTCTCAACAGCTGAGCGTTGAGGGAGACGACGATGGTGCTCGCCGACATGAGTACCGCACCCAGCGCTGGCGTCAGGAGAGTTCCCCACCCGGCCAGTACCCCTGCTGCCAGTGGGATGGCCACGATGTTGTACCCGGCTGCCAGCCAGAGGTTCTGCATCATCTTTCGGTACGTGGCCCTGGACAATGTGACGATTCGAGGGATGTCGCGGGGATCGGACCGAACAAGCACGATGTGACCGGCTTCCACGGCGACGTCAGTTCCGGCGCCGATAGCGATCCCGAGGTCAGCGGTGGCCAGCGCCGGAGCGTCGTTCACTCCGTCGCCCACCATGGCCACCTTCCGGCCTTCCTGCTGCAGCTCGCGGATCTTTGAGGCCTTGTCCTCGGGCAGCACCTCGGCGAACACGGTGTCAATCTGCAGCTCCTCAGCCACCGCGTTGGCAACTGGCCACGAGTCGCCGGTGAGCATGGCCACCTCGATACCACGCTCGTGGAGCGCGCTGATTGCCTCACGGCTCTCTTCGCGGACGGCGTCCGCCACGACGAACACGCCCAGGGCCTTGCCGTCTTGAAGGAGGTAGATGGCCGCCTGACCCCGCTCGGAGGCCTGGGCCGCGGCCGCCCGCAGGGCCTCAGGCACGTGTGCCTCCTCGGCCTCGAGAAGACGGGGTCCACCCATGTGGTACTCCGCTCCATCCACCGACGCCGCAACGCCCTTGCCGGTGATCGAGCGGAACCCCTCTGGGGAGGGAACGTCGATTCCACGGTCCTGCGCCGTGGTGACGATCCCCCGGGCGATGGGGTGTTGAGATTCCGCCTCGACACCGGCAGCGATCCGCAGGGCGTCCTCCTCCGTGACGCCATCCGCTACCGCCAGATTCACGACGCGAAACTCACCCAGGGTCAAGGTGCCGGTCTTGTCGAAGACCACCACGTTCAAGAGGCGGGCCTCTTCCAGGCCCCTTCGATCGCGCACCAGCAGCCCGTTCTGGGCACCGAGGGTGGTCGAGATCGCCACCACCAGCGGGACGGCCAGGCCCAGCGCGTGCGGGCAGGCGATCACGAGCACCGTGACCACGCGTACGATGGAGAAGTCGATAGGGGCCCCCAGGAGTTGCCACACGATCAGGGTCAAGACGCCGGCAACCAGGGCCACCGCGGTGAGCAGCTGAGCGGCACGGTCGGCCAGATGCTGGGCTCGGGACTTCGACCCCTGCGCCTCCGAGACCAGCCGCATGATTCCCGAGAGCATGGTGTTCGTTCCGGTCCCGGTCACCTCCACCCGCAGGGAACCCTCGCCATTGATCGTCCCGGCGAGGACGTCCTGCCCCTCGCTCTTCTTCACTGGGCGGGACTCCCCGGTGATCATCGCCTCATTGAGTTCGCTTGTTCCGCGTCGCACGACCCCGTCAGCGGGGATGCTCTCACCGGGTCGCACGAGCACCACGTCGCCGTCCTGCAACTCCGCCACGGCCACGGTCTCCTCGCCGCCGTCGGTGATGCGCGTCGCCAGGTCCGGCAGCAGCTTCGCCAACTCCTGAAGCGCGCCCTGGGCTTGGTCGATCGAACGCATCTCCACCCAGTGCCCGAGGAGCATGATGGTCACCAGGGTGGCCAGCTCCCACCACAGGGGCTCGGCATCGAGGAGCCCGAGCTGCACCACCCACGAGAACACAAACGCCACGCTGATGGACAGGGCGATCAGCGTCATCATGCCCGGGAGCCGGGCCCGCAGCTCGTGCCAGGCCCCCTGGACGAAGATCCATCCTCCGTAGATGAAGATCACGGTGCTCAGCACCGGAGGAATCCAGGTGGAACCCGCAAATTCTGGCGCCTGGTAGCCAAGTAGCTCTTGAATGTGCTCGGCCCAGAACACGACCGGCAGTGTCAGGACGAGTGCAACCCAGAACCGGTTGCGGAACATCTCCGGGGTGTGGCCTTCATGCTTGTCGTGCCCAGCATGATCATCCGGGCCAAGCTGCGGATCGTGCGCTGCATGCCCGGGGTGACTCACGACCTCGTCGTGCCCCGGAGCCGGGGCCTCGGTGAGCTGATTCCGCCCGCGTGATGCAGCGGGAGGTGCTGTCGGTGGATCTCGGTGCTCGCCGGCACGGTGCCCAGCGTTCCGACGGATGGACTCACCCGATCCGCGGTCCGCACCCCGGTGATGGCGCTTATTGGGGTCTGCCTCTGACATTGGTTATCTCCTCACTCGATCAGCCCTGCGCTGTCCGGCCCGACGGCAGACCTGCAGCGGCCAGGAACTCCTGCCGCATGCCGAGGACCTCGTCGGTCAGTCCGATGGAGGTGGCGGCGTCGCGGGCCGTGCTGGTCAGGGCGCGGATGGCGTCGATGGTCTCCGGGACGACGATGGCCTCGTTGTTGACCTGGTAGGTCAGGTAGGCCTCGTCGCCGTCGACGCTGAGGACGTCCTCCCACAGCGCGACCTCCCACATGTCCCCGCGGGGCCGGCCCAGGTCGCGCATGAGTTCCACGGTCGTGTTGAGCGCCGTCAGCCCGTCGGACATGCGGATGAACGCGATCCGCGGTGCCGACCGCAGGGCCTGGAGGACGTCCTCCCGGTCTGCTGGACGGGTCAGTTGCAGCGTCCAGAAGTGGTTGTGGGTCTGGGTGTGGGCGGCCTTGGCGGCGATGGTCACCACGTCCAACTCGGGCAGGACGGTCTTGGCGTCCGGTCCCTGGTGGGAGGGGATGGCGGCCTCGGGCACCATTGTGTTCATGATCCCGCCCTCGTGGGACTCGCTGGGGTCGGTGGCCCGGCGGATCAGCACCCCGCGGGCCCGGGCCAGCAGCCCGGCATCCTGCAAGGCGCCGAGGACGCGCACGATGCTGGTGGTGTTGCAGGAGACCACCCGGGTCATGTCCCGGCCCAGCGCGCTGGCGTAGTTGGCCTGGGCGACGAAGGAGTGCCCCGTCGTGGTGTGGGACTCCCCGCCCTGCAGCACCACCTTGACCCCGGCGGCCTGGTAGGTGGGCAGGTTGGTGGCAGCAACTCGCTTTGGCGTGGTGTCGACAACGACGTCGACCTGGTCAAGCAGGTCGGTCAGGGTGCCGGCCACCGGCACGCCGGCCTCGCGCATCGCTGTGCCAGCCGTCTCGGTGGCGGCATACACCGTGATGCCGAGTTCGGCGGCGGTGCGGATGCGCCAATCGGGGGCCACATCGGCGACCCCGACCAACTCCATGTCCGGCATCGAGCGCACCGCGTCGGCGACTCGCTTACCGATGACCCCGTAGCCGTTGACGGCAACCTGAACGTTCATGTGTTGACCTCCCGGTCCCTGCGTGTTTGTGGTCTGTGTTCGTGATCTGTGGTGATGGGTTCAGCGCGCCGGCGCGCGCGGTCCACACCTAGCGGCCCGTCGATGGGTGGTTAGCTGCGCACCAGGCGGGCGATGGCGGCGGAGGCCTCCTTGAGCTTGGCGTCATGTTCCGGGCCGCCGGTGCTGGCGGCGTCGATGAGGCAGTGGCTCATGTGGCCCTCCAGCAGGGCCAGCGCCACGCACTGCAGGGCCCGGTTGACGGCCGCGATCTGCGTGAGGACGTCGATGCAGTACTTGTCCTGCTCGACCATGCGGGCGATGCCGCGGAACTGACCCTCGATCCGCGCCAGCCGGACGAGCACGTCGTCTCGCGAACCCGTCACGGGCCGGATGGTTGTCATCGGTCTGTCCTCCTTTCTCTGAGGCACCTTTCTCTGAGGCACCGCAGCCATGCGCGGGTGCCTCCCAGGCGAATCTGAGGTCAGGGCGTGCCCGCCCCGGTGTACTTGGCCGGATCGGCCCGGAAGCTCTCGGCGCAGTGGTTGGAACAGAAGTAGTAGGTCTGCCCCTCGTGGTCGAGGCTCGACGCGGCCGCTGACGGTTCGACGTTCATCCCGCAGACGGGATCGGTGACCGTTGTGGGCTTCTGGGACATGTTGTTCTCCTTCTCTTCGGGGGTGTTCTCTTCGTCGGGTCCGTGCCCGACCTCCACCACCGGGTCGGTGGCGGGGACCTGCGTCACCTCGGGGATCGGCCTGGGGGTGAAGGCGCGCAGCCGGTTGGCGTTGGTCACCACCGACAGGGAGGACAGGGCCATCGCGGCCGCGGCGATCATCGGGCTGAGCATCCAGCCCAGCGCCGGATAGAGCACCCCGGCGGCGATCGGGATGCCCAGACCGTTGTAGATAAAGGCAAAGACCAGGTTCTGGCGGATGTTGCGCATCGTGGCCCGGGACAAGTCCACCGCGGTGACCAGACCGGACAGCGACCCGGAGATCAGGGTGATGTCGGAGGATTCGATCGCCACGTCGGTGCCGGTGCCGATCGCGGAGCCGACGTCGGCCTGGGCCAGGGCGGGAGCGTCGTTGATGCCGTCCCCGACCATCCCCACCACCCGGCCCTCGGCCTGCAGGCGCTGGACCTCGGCGGCCTTGTGTTCCGGCATGACCTCGGCGACCACCCGGCTGATGCCGACCTGGCGGGCGATCGCGGCGGCGGTGGCCCGGTTGTCGCCGGTCATCATCACCACGTCGATGCCGCGGGCCTGCAGTGCGGCGACGGCAGCCGCGGAGCCGTCCTTGACGGTGTCGGCCACGCCGATGACCCCGGCGAAACGGCCGTCGATCGCCGCGAACATCGGCGTTTTGCCGTCCGCCGCCAGGCGGTCGGCCGCGGCCGCCTCGACCCGCACGCCGGCACCCTCCAGCAGGCGCCGGTTCCCGACGGCGACCTCACGGCCCTCGACCAGGGCGCGCACGCCTTGCCCGGTGACCGAGTCGAACGCGGTGGCCGCTGGCAGGTCTAGGCTGCGCCCGGTGGCCCCGGCGACGATCGCCGCGGCCAGCGGGTGCTCGGAGGAGCGCTCCACCGCCGCCACCAGGATCAGCAGCTCGGTCTCGGTGAATCCTTCGGCGGGCAGGACGTCGGTCAGTGCGGGGGCGCCCTGGGTTATCGTGCCGGTCTTGTCCAGCACCACCGTGTCCAGCTTGTGCGCGGTCTCCAGCGCCTCGGCGGAGCGGATGAGGACGCCGTGGGTGGCGCCCTTGCCGGTGCCGACGGTGATCGACAACGGGGTGGCCAGCCCCAGCGCGCAAGGGCAGGCGATGATGAGCACCGACACCGCCGCCACCAGCGCGAACACCAGCGCCGGGGCCGGCCCGACCAGCGCCCAGACCACGAACGTCCAGATCGCGATGCCGATGACCGCGGGCACGAAATAGCTGGACACCTTGTCCACCAGCCGCTGGATCGGGGCCTTGGAGCCCTGCGCCTCCTGGACCAGTCTGATGATCTGGGCCAGCATCGTGTCCGCCCCGACCTTGGTGGCGGTGTACCGGAACGCGCCGGTCTGGTTGATCGTGGCCCCGATCACCGTGTCCCCGACCGTCTTGGTCACCGGGATCGGTTCCCCGGTCACCATCGACTCATCCACCGCCGAGCTGCCCTCCGCCACCTCGCCGTCGACGGGCAGCTTCTCGCCGGGACGGACCACGACCACGTCGCCGACGAGGACGTCCTCAAGCCCGATCTCGAACTCTTCCCCGCGGCGGACCACCCGCGCGGTGCGCGGCTGCAGCCCGATCAGGGCCCGGATCGCCTCTCCGGTGCCGGCCTTGGCCTTGGTCTCCAACCAGCGGCCCAGCAGGATCAAGGTCAGGATCACCCCGACCGCCTCGTAGTACACCTCGCGGGCCTCGATGGGTACCGCGCCGGGGGCGAAGGTCACCACCAGGCTGTACCCGTAGGCCGCGATCGTGCCGAGAGTGATCAGGGAGTTCATGTCCGCAGTGCGGTGTGACAGCGCCAGCCATCCGGTCTTGTGGATCGGCCAGCCGGTATAGACAAACACTGGGGTGATCAGCGCCAGCTGCACCCACGAGTTCAGCAACGCCTCGGGCACCCAGGTCGCCGCAAAGAACTCGTGGACCATCACCGCCAGCAGCACCGGCAGCGTCAAGACGGTGCCGACGATGACCCGGAGACGCAGATCCCTGATCTCCGCGGCCCGTTCCCGCGCCTCGGCGTCCTCGCCCGGCGAAGTGCGCGTAGCGCGGTCACCGGTTCCGCTGTGCCGGGCATCACCGTGGTCCCGGTCGTCGTGGTTACCGACGTCGATGGCCCCGTGCAGCATGTCCATCCCGCAGGTGACCTCGTGGCGGCCCTCCGGCAGGGCCGGCAGCTCGACAGTGGTCGTTGCGAAGGCGGGCACCTCCACGTCCACCCCGAGGGCGGGGACCACGAACCGTTCCGAGCACGCCGCCTGCTCTTGGCGGGTTAGCTCCAGCCGGGTGGGCATACCGGGGGCGAGCCGCACGGTGTCGGGGTGGTAGCCGCCGCGGATCGTGACCTGCGCCACCTGCACTCCGTCATCGACCCGGACACCGGGCGCTGGCTCGGTCGGCACGTCGGTAACCGGCCGGGGTTGGTCGGTTACCGCGACGGCCGTCTCGGTCGGGATCATCGTGGTAGGTCCGGGCCGGTCCACCACGCGCACGCGCCCGTGCAGCATGTTCATCCCGCAGGCGAAGGTGTACTCCCCGGGCACCTCGGGTAGGAACTGCACCGCCGTCTGGGCGTTCGCGGGCAGCGTCTGATTGATCTTGAAGTCGGGGAAGACCACCCGCGAGGAGCACTCGCCGCTCTCCTGGCGGTCGAACACCAGCCGCACCGGCACTCCCGGCTGGACCTCGATCAGGTCCGGGCTGTAGCCGCCCTTGACGGTGACGGTCACTTCCTGGACACCATCGGCCACCTCGGCCCGGCGGGACTTCTTCGGCCCGAAGAAGTACCAGCCCAGTAGCACCGTCACCGCCAGCGCCACACCCACCACCAGCCAGTCGTTGAGATTCACCGCTCACACCTCCGACTCACGCACTGTCACGGTGAAGCCCCCGGCTCGCAGCGCCCCGCGCACACCCTCGATGTCCGGGGCAGGGGCGCCGACCACGGTCAGGGAGTACGCGTCCGCGGTGCGGTCCATCGTCGCCTCGTCGACACCCGCGAGGTCGAGGACCTTCCCGAGCACCTCGCCGATGCAGGCCCCGCACGTCAGGCCCTCGACCTCATACGTCGCCGTGCTCATCCGCCGTCTCCTTCCGCAACCCGATACCGGTAGGTGGTATCGCTCTTCCATGTAACGCCGGGTGGGGTGGGGTTTTGGCTGTGAAACAGTCAAGATTCGATGAAGACGCCGTCGTGCCCGGGCGGACGCGCGAGGCGCGGCGATGATGCTGGACCTTCTCCCGCGGTTGCTCCACCCCGGCGCTCGTCCCGCCGCGGCTGCGGTCAGGTGCGCGATGCGTCGGCGATCGATTCGATCGCCTCGTCCAGAACGGCGTCGAATTCTTCGTCGGTCTGGTCGATGGCCAGGCCCTCGGTCAGCGCGCGGGAAAAGCTGGCGATCACCCCGTGATTTCGAGCCAGTCGGGCAGTGGCCTGGGCCCGGGTGTAGCCGCCGGACAGCCCCAGCACGCGAACCGCCCGCGGATGGGCGACGAACTCCTGATAGAAGTCGTCGACCTCGGGCAGAGTCAGCTTCAGGATGATTGCCTGGTCCTGGCCCAGCCGCTCCAGTTCGGTGCGGATACTCGTGCGGAGTTGCCTTTCCACCTCGGTCTTGCGGGGGCTGTGGATGTCCACATCGGGCTCGGCGATGGGAACCAGACCGGCACGCAGGATCTGCCGGGCGAGGGTGAACTGCTGGGCGACGACCTGGGTCAGGCTGGCACCGGGGAGACGGATGAACGAGCGCATCTTGGTGCCGAAGCATCTGCTCGCAGCGGCGCGGGTCAGCAGGGCGTCCAGGTCGGGGATCGGCTTCATGAGTTGGGCGCCGTCGGTCTCGGCGGCCAGGCCCCGATCGATCTTGAGGAACGGGACGATGCCCTTGACCGTCCACAGGTACTCAGCTGTCCGGACTCCCTCGATGTCCCGGTCCATGGTGTCCTCGAACAGGATGGCCCCGATCACGCGGTCGCCGTCGAAAGCCGGGCTTGTGATGATCCGGGTGCGCATCTGGTGCACCAGGTCGAACATCTGCTGGTGGCCGGTGTAGGCGTCCTCGCCAATCCCGTACAGTCCCAGCGCCTTCGGCGTGCTGCCCCGCTCTGATCCAGGGCTGCCACGAATCAGGTGCCGGTCCTGAGTCTTTCGGCCTGATCCATGTCCATACGTCAGTTCCTCGTGTTTCTCCTCTTCGTTCGGCGAATCGGTTCCCGCAATTCGCTCGCTGTCGATGGCCAGCCACAGGAAGTTCACAGGAAGTGCCCCTGCGCGTTGAAGGTCACCGAACTTGACGATGCCGCCGCCTCGCGCGGTGGGCGGTGGCCCGCCTTGGGTTTGTGGGGGAGGGGCGGACCGCCGCCAGCCGAGGGCGGTCACAGGGTCTGGTGCAGCTGCTCCATCTCGGCGATCTCAGCCTGCTGGTCGTCGATGATCTTCTGTGCGAGTTCGCGCGCCTGTGCGTTCTGCCCGTCGGTGAGTTCGTCCTCGGCCATGGTTACGGCGCCCTCGTGGTGGGCGATCATCAACTCCAGAAACCGCCGGTCGAACTCGGTCCCGGATAGTCCTTCGAGTTCGGCCATGGCTTCCTCCTGGCTCATCCCATCCATGTCCATGCCGCCGTGACCTTCCATGTCGTCCATCGGCGTGGTGCTCTCACCCCAGGCTTCCAGCCAGGAGGTCATCTGCTCGATCTCTGGCCCCTGGGCGGCGGAAATGCCCTCGGCCAAGGTCCGGACCTCATCCAAGGCGGCCCGATTCACGGCCAGGTCGGCCATCTCGATGGCGCCCTCGTGGTGGACAATCATCATCTGCGCGAACATCGTGTCGGCGCCATTGTGGGCCTGATCGATCTCCCCCTCACCGGCCGGCCCGCTGGTCTGCGTCCCACCCGGCTCCTGGGTCACGGTGTCGGGCCCGGTCGGGTCAGCCTGGTCCTGCGGACTTCCGCAGGCGGCCAAGGTCAGGGCGAGGGCAAGCGCGCTGGCACCAGCGGCGAGGCGGGAGGTGCTCTTCACAGGGAACTGCTCCTTAAAGATGGCTACGTAGGGTTCCGTCTGAGTGAAGCAAGAACACGGGAGCTGCTTCCAGCCGGGCGGGCGATCTTCATCACCTCTTCATCGAATTCGGTCGAGACCTTCATGACGTCCGCGATCGAAGGGGTCGCCTGTGGCTTGCGCCGTTAAATGGCGGGGTTCTGTAGGTGATATGTGGCGGGCCCGGTCAACTGACGCCGATGACGAGAGTGCTGGCGGCGGCTTCGATGACGTCGTTGGTGATGGTGTCGAGTTCGTTGATCTTCAGGACGCGCTCGATCTGGGGGAAGAGTCGTTCCTCCCTATACCGGAGCGTCGAGCCTGGCGACCTCTCTCGTTCGCTTTGGCTCCGTCAGAGACCGAACGCTCCTCCGCTGACGAGGATGACGATGCCGAGGCCGATCAGGACGATGGGGAACAGGATGTGTTCCCAGCGCTCGAGGACTTCAGCGATCGGCGGCCGGGTGGCAACGAACTTGGCGACTACGACCAGGACCGCGACGAGCGCGAGGAAGACGAGGCAGTAGGCGACCACTGCGATGGGTTCCACGCTGAGGAAGACGGGGACATAGACGCCGATGTTGTCTCCGCCGTTGGCGAAGGTGACTCCTGCGACGGTCCACGCGCTGACCTTCGTGCCCGTGACCTTGGCGTCATCGTCGTCATCGTCTCCGCGCCAGGCTTGCCATGCAGCCCAGAGACCGAGGGCCAGGGGGATGAGCCCGAAGTACGGGATAGCTGCTGAGGGCAGGAATGCTCCGGCTCCGATAGTCACCAGCACAGCGGCACCGAGAATGCAGGCGAACCCCACGTACTGGCCGACCAAGATGCGGGTGGTCGTCCCGCGTTGGCCCGCGCCGCGGGCGAAGAACAAGGAGAGCACGATGATGTCGTCGATGTTGGTCGCGATGAACAGGCCGATTGCCTGCAGGACCGCAGCCAGGATCACGCGCCCGCCTCTGCTGCGTCGCATCCGTGCACCGAGCAGGCAGGATCGATGCACGGGGCGTTCTCGTCAACCGCGAGGGTGACGTCAACCAGGGCGGTCAGCGCCTGCGTCAGGTGGGGATCGGCGATCTCGTAGCGCGTCTTGCGGCCCTCGGGTTCGGCAGCAACGATGCCGCAGTCGCGCAGGCACGCCAGATGATTGGACACGTTGGAGCGTGTGAGGTCCAGATCGCGGGCCAGCTCTGCCGGGTAGGCCGGCCGGTCGAGCAGCGTCAGGATGATCCGGGACCTGGTCGGGTCGGCCAGCGCGCGGCCCAACCGGTTCATCACGTCCAGGCGAGAAGCAATGGTCAGCATGCGCTGAACTATACAGCGAGGACTGAAGTGGTTTTACGCAGCCCGGAGTCGCTAAGCGTGCGAACGAGGCTGTGTCAGTTGGGGATCGACCCACGGGACGATTCGCCCGATCATCAGGGAACTCACGAAGCGGCGACAGAACCCCGCCACATAACGGCCAAGGCCACAGGGTCGCCGCGTGACCCGCCCGCCGCGGGTACGCCGGCCAGCCGACCACCAGTGAGCGTTTGCGACCGAACCCGGAAGATGACCGGACACCTCGGGTGGCCGCACCAACCCCGGTCGTGCGCCTCCTCGGCCCGGGTCGTGGAGCATCGCTCGCGTGGGTTCGGAAATCCTGGACCTCCGGGATATCCAGGACCAGTGGCGAGCCGCTCATGCGGAAGTCTTCGGCGGGGGCAGGAGGCAACGAGGCGCTGTCGGTCGGCCGTGGACTGGATTCCGTCCTGATTCGCCAGCGGACATCGGCCTCGGCCGAACCGGGGCGGAGGCTTCAGGGTTTCTTCGTCATTCCTCTACCCGAAGCACCGGCGACGTGCCTGAGGGTGGGCCTTGAACGAGGAGGAGCGGACATGGAATCCACCATCTGGTTGACGCTCACGGCGGTCGTCCTGCTCTATGTCACGCTCGGCATCTGGGCCGTGGCGACGATTTTCCCCGTCCGCGCCGACGATCAAGGAGAAGCATCCCATGCACACCAACCACCGTTCGCACCTGCTCGGCATGCTAGGGATCGCTGCGCTGGTCGTGTTGGCCCTGCTCGCCGCAGGCCGCTCGCTCGGTGAAGCGCTCCCACTGGCTGCCCTGCTCGCCTGCCCGCTGATGATGATCGGCATGATGTTCATGGGCCACGGCGCCCATGGTCACGCACACCGGGGCGGTGATGCCCCACCACCGGCCGAGCACCCCTCGGCAGACCGCTCACCCGGTGACGGTAGCGAATCCGCCCGCCGGTAGCGTCACGGTGAACGTGGCGCCCTGGCCTGGCCCCGCGCTGGTGGCGTTGACTGTTCCGCCGTGGGCGCGGACGATGGCGTCGACGACCGCGAGCCCGATCCCGGACCCGCCGTGGGCGCGGTCCCGGGCCGTGTCGGCCCGGTAGAACCGGTCGAACAGGTGGGGCAGGTGTTCGGCGGTGATGCCCTCTCCGTCGTCGGTCACCCGGAGCACGACGGTCGATCCCTGTCGGTCCGCGCTCAGCTCCACCCTCCCGCCGACCGGCGTGTGCCGCATGGCGTTGTCCAACAGGTTGGTCAGCACCTGCGCGAGCCGGTCGGGGTCGGCGTCCACCCGGGCTTGCGCCGCTGCGGCTGAGACCGCGCGTTCCAGTTGGACGCCGCGCTCCAGGTAGCGAGCCTGCGCCTCGGCGTGCGCCGCGGCGAGCAGGGCGGTGACGGTGACCTCCCGACGGTGCATAGCTAGCCCGCCCTCCTGTGCCGTGGTCACCAGCGCGATGTCTTCCCCGAGCCGGGACAGGCGGGCGACCTGGTCCCGCAGTAGCGTGATCGTCTCTTCGTCGGCGCCGCGCACCCCGTCCAGGATGGCTTCGAGGTAACCGTCGAGGGTGGCCAGCGGGGTGCGCATCTCGTGAGCGAGGTCCCCCAGCATCCGGGTGCGGGTTGTCTCGACCTCCGCCAGGTCCGTCGCCATGGTGTTGAACGCCTCGGCCAACTCGTCAAACTCCCGGCCCAGCCCTACCCGGGGCACGCGAGCGGAATGATCGCCGGCTGCCACGCGGTGGGCGGCGTCGGTGGCCGCCACCAGAGAGCCGTTGACCCGCCGAGCCAGGAACAGGCTCACCACGACAGAGGCGACTAGGGCGGCGAGCAACGCCCCGGCCAAGGAGAGTGCCGAGGCGGACTGGAAGGCCTCCCCGGCGTGTTGGACCACGCCGGGCTCACTTGCCTGGCCCTGGATCATGTGGTCATGGAAGATGGCGGGGCCGACGGCGGCCACGACCACCCAGGCGGTCGCCCAGCCCACGAACACGACAACCGCCGTGGCTGCGAGCAGGCGCGCAGCCAGTCCCGACAGCCGTGTCATTCGCCGCTGCCCATCCGGTACCCCACCCCGCGGACGGTCTTGATGAAGATCGGGGTGGTGGGATCGTCGCCGAGCTTGCGCCGCAGATGCCCGATGTGCACGTCGACCAGGTGTTCATCACCCACCCAGCCCTCACCCCAGACCGCCTCGATGAGTTGGCGCCGAGCGAAGACCATCCGCGGTCGGGCCGCCAGCGCGGCCAGCACGTCGAACTCCGTGCGGGTCAGTTCCACCGGCTCTGCGTGCAGGTGGACCTCGCGGCCGGCGGCGTCCACCGTCAGGGCACCGAACCGTCTGGCCTGCGCATCCGGGTCAAGGCTCGAACGCGGGCGGCGCAGCATGGCCCGCACCCGGGCGAGGAGTTCACGCGGGCTGAACGGCTTGGTGACATAGTCGTCGGCGCCCACCGACAGGCCGATGAGCTTGTCGACCTCTTCCACCCGCGCTGTGAGCATGACGATGTAGCAGTCCGAGAAGGTGCGCACCGTGCGGCAGACCTCGACCCCGTCGATCCCGGGCAGACCGAGGTCGAGGACGATCACGCCCGGGTCAAGCTGCCGAGTCAGGTTGATCGCCTCGCGACCGCTGCCCGTCGTCTCGACCTCGAACCCGTCGCGCTCGAAGTAACTCGCCACCAATCTCGCCAACGGCGCCTCGTCGTCCACGACGAGCACGCGCGGCAGGCCATCCATCGAAATCATGCCCCTATTCTCCCAAAGAGCGCGCCACCCGTCGGCGAGGCCATGCGCAGGGTGGTGAGCTATCTGGTGATGTCGATGTCTGTGGCGTTCTCTTGGCTCGGGCAGGTTTGTTCGAGCTGGAGGGTGGAGAAGTAGACGTCGAAGCGGTCCTGGAGCAGGGCGGTGGCCTGGTGCAGGACCCGGTCGCCGGTCGCAGGCAGGTCGGGCACGCGTAGGTGGGCGGAGAAGACGGTGCGCCCGGAGGTGATGGTCCAGGCATGGACGTGGTGCACGTCGGCCACCCCGTCAATGTCCTCCAGCTGTGCCGTCGCCTCGCGCACGTTCAGGTGCTCCGGAGTGCCTTGGAGCAGGATGCGCATGGCCGAGCGCAGGATGGTCCAGGATGCCCACAGCAGCACCAGCCCGAAGGCCATCCCCAACAGGGGGTCGATCGCCAGGAACCCGGTCAGCCGGATCACCACGGCGGAGACGATGATGATGAGGCTGCCGACGAAGGTCTGCAGGATGTGCCAGAACGCGCCTTTGAGGTTCAGGTTGGTCTTCTGCCGTTGGTAGAGCAGCCAGAAGGCGATCAGTTCGGTGACGATGCCGCCGGCGGCGACCCAGAGCATGACCGTGGTGGGCAGCTCGATCGGGTCGGCCAGGCGCATCGCCCCCATCCAGAACACGTACCCGGCCATGACGACCAGGAAGACCCCGTTGAACAGGGCCCCGAGGATCTCGGCGCGCCCCCACCCGAAGGTCTCCCTGCCGGTGGCCGGACGCTGGCTGAGGCGTTGGGCGACCAGCGCGATCAGCACGCCACCGACGGCTGAGAAGGTGTGGAACGCGTCGGAGAGCACGGCCACCGACCCCGACCACAGCCCCACGATCAGCTCGATGACGAAGTACACCCCGGTCAATGCCCCGGAGATCCGCAACGCGCGGCGATCTGCGTGGGCGGGGACGTGCCCGCCTGCGGCGTGGTCATTACTCATGCATTCTCCTGCTCGTCACTCATGCATTCTCCTGCTCGTCGGGACCGGGGTGTCCTGTGGTCAGCGGGCCTCGACGCTGGCCATCATGCCGGCGTCCTCATGGTCGAGGATGTGGCAGTGGTAGACGCTGCGCCCCGGGTGGCGGGCGAAGTCGACCAGGACCCGCACCCGGCCGCGGGCGGGGACGTTGACGACATCGCGCCGGGTCGGCTCCCTCACCGGTTGCCCGCCCGTCTCCATGAGCTGCATCGGCCACACGTGCAGGTGGAACGGATGGTCCATCGGGGTGGGGTTGGTGATGACCCACTCTTCCACCGTCCCGGCGCTCACCTGCTGGTCGATCCGGTCGGCGTCGAAGGCGCGACCGTCGAACCCGAGATCCATCATGTCCCGGCCGGGGCCCATCATCGTCCCCATGGTCATGGTGAACGCGATCTCCCGCTGCCCGGCGACGGGCTTGTCGCGCAGATCCGGAACCGCCGGACGGTCAGGCACCGGGCCCGGGGCAGCGGCCTCATCGCCGCTGACAGTCAGCGTGGCCAAGGTGCCCGGCCCGGACAGGCCACCGCCGCCCATCATCCCCATCCCGCCGCGGTCATGACCCAGCGTGCGCAACTCGCTGGTGCCGGCGCGCATGCTCACCAGCAGGTCGGCCCGGTTACCCGGCGCCAGCAGCACCTCCTCCACCGCCCGCGGAGCTGGTTCCCGGCCGCTGTCGACACCGAGCAGCTCCAGACGCTGCCCGGGCAGGGCCAGGCGCAGGTAGCGCGAGGTGCATGCGTTGATCACCCGCCAGCGTTCCCGCTGCCCGGGACGCGCCGACAGCTGCGGCAGGTGCTGACCGTTGACCAGGACCAACTCCCCTTCGCGGCCCATCATCACCTCCGGGCCCGAGACCGAGGCGACCTGCCCGTCCGCAGTCAGCGAGAGGTCCGAGACGACCAACACCCGGTCCCGGCTGACCGGCACCTGATCGCCCTCGACGATCAGGGCACCGTACAAGCCGCCGAACAGCTGATCGGCGACCGTGCCGTGCCGGTGCGGGTGATACCAGAACACCCCGGGCGGGTGGTCCGCGGGCAGATCGAAGCGGTAGTCGAAGACCTGGCCGGGTTCGATGGACAGGAACGGGTTGTCCCCGTTGTCCTGCGGGGAGACCTCCAGTCCGTGGGTGTGCAGGTTGGTCGGGATGTCCAGCTCGTTACGCAGCCGCACCTCGATGCGATCCCCGGGCCGGACCAGCCAGGTCTGGCCCGGCACCGTGCCGTTGTAGGTCAGCACTCGGGCCCGCCGCCCAGCGACGGTCGACTCCTGGCGGACGGCGACCAGTTCGACCCGCAGCACCCCGCCCCAGCTGCGCAGCACCTCCGGCTCCACCAGGGACCCTCCGCCGCCCCCGATCGAGCTGGAGCGCGGGGCTAGCCAGGGCAAGCCGCTCCACGACAACCCCACCCCACCGACCAGGACGCCGAAGCCGCCGAGCATGCCGAGCCGGAGCGCCTCCCGCCGAGTGATGGGCCTCACGCCTCAGGCCTCCCCGGCTCGTCCAGGCGC
Organism: Parenemella sanctibonifatiensis; assembly: GCF_002250565.1. GTDB lineage: Bacteria > Actinomycetota > Actinomycetes > Propionibacteriales > Propionibacteriaceae > Parenemella > Parenemella sanctibonifatiensis. The sequence goes on along the minus strand of NZ_NMVJ01000001.1, from coordinate 738,961 downwards.
CGGCGGCGCTCGTCGTACTCGGTGTCATCGATCTCCCCACGGGCGTATCGCTCGTCGAGCACCTCCCGGGCCCGACTCCGCCCTGATCTGTGCACCTCGTCGGACCGCCGATCGCGACCGCTCAGCAGCCGGACCAGGACCACCATCAGCACGACCAGGCCCACGACAAACAGCGCCAGGAAAAGCCAGCCCCAGACCATGCCCCACCCGCCCATGTGGCCCCAGTTCCAACCCATACCTCACCTCCATCACTCAGTGCCCGCTCCGGACCGGGATCACAGGATGCACCGGGGGATTGGTCGTCCCCTCGATCCCAGTGGTCATCGGTGACATCCGACATGTGCGGAGAACCTCCCGATCGAGTCAAGCAGATCGGCCCGCCGAGGCCCCGCCCCGCCCGTCGATCTTCATCGAATCTTCAACGCTCGACCACACTGAGGTCGGTGGGCCTGTCACAGAATGCGTTGTATGAAACGACCCGTGATCCTCCTTGCCGCGTTCGCCTTGGTGCTCGCCGGATGTTCCGCCACCCCCGACGCGAGCCCGACGGCCAGCCCCCCAGCCAACACCGCCGCGCAGGCCGACTTTCTCGCGGCGCACGACCTCGATGGCATGGACGGGCAGCAGATCGTCGACCACCTCGACCGGATGCCCGTGGCCGAGCGGCCGACTGACCTCATGGCATCCGTGCGCGCGGACCAGCTTGTCCTCGCCGATGTTGAGCAGGAGGTCATGGTCCCGCTGGCAGAGGACCGGTTTTATCTATCCGTGGCGCCCTACGTCGATCAGACCCACGAGTGCTACTACCACTCTCTGACCACGTGTCGCGGCGAGCTGGCCAACGAGGACATCGGCGTGCGCATCGTCGACGAGACCGGCGAGGTCCTCGTCGATGAGCAGGCCACCACGTTTGACAACGGCTTCGTCGGGTTCTGGCTTCCGCGCGAGGTCGACGGCACCATCGAGGTCACCTATGACGGGCGCACCGGCCAGAGCCCGTTCTCAACCCGCGAGGACGGGGCGACCTGTTTGACCACACTCCGGATTGACGCCTGAGTATGAGACACACCTCGGTCAGCGGGGACGGGCACCGCAGAGCCCGCGCCGGCAGACGCCGATTTCACCATCCTGATGGACCCCCGTTTTTCATGGAACCTTCATCGATTCACCGGCGTATCACCCATCGTGACGCCGTAGCGTCAGAAGGACCCTGCGGCGCCCGGTCCGCTCCGGCGTCGCACCCAATCACATGAGGGAGCAAGCCATGAAGACCGCCGAGATGATGAACACCTACCCGGCCGCGATCAACCTCGACCGAGACCTGCTCGCCCGCACCGTCGACGCACTCGTGGCGTGCGCCCAGGCATGTACGGCCTGCGCCGATGCCTGCCTGAGCGAGGAGATGGTGGCCGACCTGCGCAAGTGCATCCGCACTAACCTCGACTGCGCTGACATCTGCGCCACCACCGCCCGAGTCCTGTCCCGGCATACCGGCTACGACGCCAACCTCACCTGCGCCCAACTCCAGGCCTGCGCCCAGGCCTGCAAGTCCTGCGGCGACGAGTGCGAGCAGCACGCCGGCCACCACGAACACTGCCGCATCTGCGCCGACGCGTGCCGGGCCTGCGAACAAGCCTGCAACGAACTGCTCGCCGCCATCGGGTAACCCGTCGCCACCGACCGCTCGCCACTCAAGACGTGGGGGGCGTCCAGCGTCACCGGGCGGGCGGGCCAAGGGCATCCCAAATGTTGAGCGACGCCGCGTGCGCTTCCAAGCCACATGGCGCCATCGGAGGCCGTAGCCGCCAGCTTGAGCATTCACGGAGTCAGAGGAATACATGCAGAGCGCGCGGTCGGGCATGGCGCCCGGCCCGCCGAGGTGCTTGCTACCCGATTCGACCAACTGGCCTCGGGAGGACTGCACCGGTGTGCTGCTCAGCCTCCAGCTACGGTCGTGCCCTTGGGATCAGGGATGCACTGCGGGATCAGGGATGCACTGCGTTCGCCAACGCGTAGCCGCAACTGGAGGCATGCTGGAGTGACCCTGCCTGAGGTCAGCGTCGACGGCACCGACTGCCGGGCGCAGATCGACCGGCTCCTCCAGGACGAGCAGATCTCCCTCTGCACCCGTGTCGGTGACACGCTCTTATCCCGCCACGGGCTGAGCGATCCATTTAGCTGGATCGGGGGGGCGCCGCATGTGGGTCGGCGCGGACGCCGGGGGGTGAGCTCCGCTACTCGTTGTCCCCGCCGGTGTCGGAGCCGGGCGCGCCCGAACCCTGGGTGTTGTCGCCGTCCTGCACGACCCACTGCGTCACCTCGGGGAGGTCCTGGCCGTGCTTGCGGGTGTGCTGGCGGGCGCGTACTCGGGAGTCGAGCATCTCTTGGCGCAGGGACGACTCCCGCTCGGCCAGACCCACCCGGTCGATGGCGTCGATGACCAGTCGATAGCGGTCCAGGTCGTTGAGCATCAGCATGTCGAACGGTGTGGTCGTGGTGCCCTTCTCCTTGAAGCCGCGCACGTGGATGTTGTGGTGGTTGGTGCGCCGGTAGGTCAGCTGGTGTACCAGTGACGGGTAGCCGTGGAACGCGAAGATTACTGGCCGGTCGGCGGTGAACAGGGCATCGAAGTCGCGGTGGCTCAGGCCGTGCGGGTGCTCCCGCTCGTCCTGCAGCCGCATGAGGTCCACCACGTTGACCACCCGCACCTTCAACTCCGGCAGCCGCTCGCGCAGCAGCCTGGCCGCGGCGATCGCTTCCATCGTGGGCACGTCGCCAGCGCACCCAAGCACGACATCAGGTTTGCTGCCCGGCTCCTCAGAGCCGGCCCAGTCCCAGATACCGATGCCGCGGGTACAGTGCAGCACGGCCTCATCCATCGTCAGCCATTGCGGCCCGGGCTGTTTGCCGGCGACCACGACGTTGACGTAGTTGCGGGTGCGCAGCACGTGGTCGAATGTCGACAGCAGCGTGTTGGCGTCCGGGGGCAGGTAGATGCGGGTGACGTCGGCGGTCTTGTTCATCACCACGTCGAGGAAGCCCGGGTCCTGATGGGAGAACCCGTTGTGGTCCTGACGCCACACGTGGGAAGACAAGAGATAGTTCAGCGAGGGCACTGGTACTCGCCAGGGTATGTCCCGGCTGGAGTCGAGCCACTTTGCGTGCTGGTTGAACATCGAGTCGATGATGTGGATGAATGCCTCGTAGCTGTTGAGCAGCCCGTGACGGCCCGTGAGCAGGTAGCCCTCCAGCCAGCCCTGTACCTGGTGCTCGGATAGAACCTCCATCACCCGGCCTGTGCGGGACAGGTCGACGTCGGTGTCGAGCAGTTCTGCTTGCCAGGCCTTGCCGCCCGCTTCCACCGCGGCGCCGAGCCGGTTGGAGTGGGTCTCGTCGGGTCCGAAGACCCGGAAGGTCTGCCGGTTCCGGTCCACGACGTCGGCCACCCAGCCACCAAGTACGCGTGTCGCTTCCACGGTGGCGCCACCCGGTACTGGGACGTCGACGCCGTAGTCACGGAAGTCCGGCAGATCCAGGTCGCGGGTGAGTAGACCACCGTTGGCGTGCGGGTTGGCGCTCATTCGCCGCGTGCCGACCGGGTTGTTCTGCGCGACGAGGTCCATGATCCGCCCCTCGGGACCGAAGAGCTCCTCCGGGCGGTAACTGTGCATCCAGCTCTCCAGCAGACGGGTGTACTCCTCGTTGCCGCGGACGGCAGACATTGGGACCTGATGGCTGCGCCAGCTGTTTTCGACCGGCAGTCCGTCGACCTCCTGCGGCCCCGTCCAGCCCTTCGGAGTACGGAAGACGATCATCGGCCACCGCGCCCGCTCGGTGAGGCGTCCGTCGGCAGCGCGAGCGCGGATGTCGACGACCTCGTCAAGGACCTGGGCAAGTAAGCGGGCGAACCGCCGGTGCGTGTTGGTGATGTCCTCGTCGTCGAAGCCGCCCTCGAAGAAGTAGGGCTTGTGGCCGTACCCGACTAGCAGCGACTCCAACTCCTGGCGCGGAATTCGATCGAAGATGGTGGGATTTGCGATCTTGTAGCCGTTGAGGTGCAGGATCGGTAGGACCGTGCCGTCCACCTGCGGGTCGAGGAACTTGTTGCTGTGCCACGCCGTCGCCAGCGGCGCGGTCTCGGCCTCGCCGTCACCGATCACTGCCACCGCGATCAGGTCCGGGTTGTCGAATGCCGCGCCGTAGGCGTGAGACAGAACGTAGCCGAGTTCGCCGCCCTCGTGGATCGATCCGGGCGTCTCGGGTGCGACGTGGCTGGGGATGCCGCCCGGGAAGGAAAACTGTCTGCACAGCTCGTCGACACCGCGGGCATCCGTGCCGACGTGGGAGTAAACCTCCGAGTACGTGCCCTCCAGCCAGGAGGCGGCTACGAGGGACGGGCCGCCGTGACCGGGTCCACTCAGGTAGATCATGTCCAGGTTGCGCTGGATGATCTGGTGGTTGAGGTGGGCATACAGGAAATTCTGCCCCGGGGAGGTCCCCCAGTGCCCGAGCAGCCGGGGCTTGATGTCTTCTTCCGCCAGTGGACGCTTCAGCAGCGCGTTGCCCATCAGATAGATCTGTCCGACCGCGAGATAGTTCGCTGCCCGCCACCACGCATCGACGGCCGCGGCGTCGTCGGGTGCAAGCAGGTATTCGGTGGTCTTGTCCTCGGCAGCCCCTCCGGCCACCCGCGCGTCACGAGTCATACCTCCACCATGTCAGCCCGCGCCCGAAGAAGTCTTCGCACTTCGCCCAGACGTCACTGAAGGAACATCGTTTCGCCACAATCGAACGGCGACACCGCCCCAGGTGTTGGGGGATGACGAGGGCGATGTCACCCAGAAGCGATTTCGTAACTGACCCACAGGGATAAGAAGCCCGACAGCAGGAACACCATGTAGCCGATTGACATTTCACCTGAGGAGCGGCGCTGCAGCGTAGTGCGCAGTTGCAACAGTGAGCGAGTGCCATGACCACCCCCGAAGTAGCGCAGGGACGGCAGGAAGAGTGCGCAGGACGAGTCCTAATTGGAAGCCCTCGTGCCGTGGGCGCCCAGCCAGCAAGAACGAAAAAGGGCCCGCAGTCGCCGTCGAGACGTGAATCGAATCTGGTCTCCCTGGACGTGACAGAGCGCACGCAGCTGACGACGAGCGCGGCGGCCGGCTTCTCAGCCGTGCGGATCTCGCCCTGCTTCCGTCGATGAGCGACGCAGTCTCCCTTGGCAGCGCACAGAAGAGGTCCTCGCTTCGCCCTGTCTCCGAGTCGCCACACCTCTTGCAGATCGAAGTTGAGTCTGCTCCCGCGTAGGCCCGGGCTCTGGAACTAACGTGGCTGCATGAGCACTTGGGAAGGAGCAGTGCGCGGACTCGTGGAGTTCCCGGACGGCCGTCGCATCCGGGGCGCGGGACTCCGGCGTCCTCGCGGCGACATCGCGGCTCCTGAGTTCGCCCTCTACCTGCTCGGTAAGGACCCAAAGATCGAGAGTAGGCCGTACAGGTGGGTTCAGTGGCCGGACTTTCGTCGTCCCGACTCGACGGACGACGTGATCAGCGCACTACGTGAAGCTCATGTACGGGCGGAGTTCGAGCGCGTGGAGATTGCCTGCGGTGGCGGAGTGGGCCGCACGGGCACCGCCATGGCACTCCTCGCTGTCATGAGTGGAGTGGCGCCCGATAAGGCCGTCGCCTGGGTGCGCGAGAACTACCACCCGCGCGCAGTCGAAACCCGATGGCAGCGGCAGTGGGTCAGAAAGGCTGCGGAGCGCCTCGGTACGTGAGCGCTGGGGTTGCGCACGTCCTGAATGAGGTACGGGCCTGCAACCCCCTGCAATCGTGCTACGCGGTGCCCGCGGAGCATTAGCAATTATCGGTCTTTGAAGAATGCTGCTTTGAGCAAGTCGGCCGCGTCGGTGAGCTCCCCTGTCGCGACCTCCAGTTCGCCTCTGGTCACGGTGTCGTTGCCGTCCTCGGTCAGGACCCACGTGACGACCACCGCGCTCGCTTGTGGATCGCGCGCGAGGATCACGTAGTCGTCTTCGTCGCTCGTCCACGGCACGTTGGGACGAAACGACTCAGGCGTGACGGTGACTTCGGCATTGTTGCCGTGATTGCTCCAGTTCACCGGGTATCCGCGCGCCGCGATCCGGAGGTCGGAAGGGTCGAATCCGATTCCGTATGGGTCCTGCCTTCGCACGATGGGTTCGACCACCTTCCTGTAGTCGGCGTCGTCGGATTCGCGGTAGTCGAACACTTCGCAGTCGTGGAAAGTCACGATGAGATGGGGCTTGGCGACGAACCGGTCGTGGCTGAGGACCCGGATGCCTATGCCAGAAAGAGCAACACCCAGGAAGTGCCCTCGCCCGCGCTCGGTATGGGTGGGCTTTTCGCTCCGCCACGCTTCAAGTCGTTTCGCTCGTTCCCCGGGCTCTGGTGGCTGCGTTCTGCCGAAAACGTTCCGGACGAGAAGTGCTGACGGCGGGGCGTCTTCTGTCGGCTTTCGCGGCTTATTGAACTCTTCTTCCTCGAACTCGTAGAGGCGCTCCAGTACTTCGTTGACCCGTTCAACCCGGCTGATGGCTCCGTGGATTTCGACGTCGAGATTGATCGGTGACTTGCCGCCGCCACGAGCCCGTTCAACGAGAGCCAGAACTTCACCTGCTCGTGCGGGGCGGGTGTTGCTGGCTCCCCGCATGTAGATGGCCCCGTCATCGAGGTTGTCTTGACGCTTCACGCCCTGAAAGCTCTTGTGGCACGGGAAGATCGTCTGTCCGTCCTGCGGTGGCTGTGCGACGACGAACAGCACCTCGCGGTCGTCGTCGATACTGATTCTTCCGAACTCGAACGCGGGAAACTGTGGTCCCAGGTAGGGCCGGAGCCGGTCTTCAAGCTCGTGCGCCTCAACACCACGAGGAACACCTTGCGACCGGCCCTTCTGCGCGCCAATAGCGAGTACGGCGTAGCCGTGGAAGTGACGGGCGGCTTCCTGGGGGCGACGGTTGGCAGCTCCGAGAAGGAACTTCGCGACCTTCGCAACACCTTCAGTGCTGGCCAGGTCGAGACTGCTCTTGATTTCCAGGTAGCTCGCCTCGGCTTCGTCGCCGACCGCGAGCACATGATCCAGAATGCTGCGGAGTGCGCGCTCACCGAGGGGGATCATGTCGGCATCCATATCGTTACCTCCCCCCGCCAGTTCTTCGTATCAACGGTACCGGTGCCGTCAGCTACGCACGTGACGCCACGTCCACGCCCGCTGACCTGTCCCGCTGGGTACTGGCGCTACCGAACGTCGACAGGGCAGGTCACCGCCACGTGGAGGTGTCGGCCATCGGCTCAGCGGTCCAGATCGTTCGGTGCGCTGATGCGCTTGAGCCGCGCGGCGACTGCGATGGTAACGAGCGCCACGGCCGTGGCGACGGTGTTCGGGATCACCAACGGCCAATCGTGTCGGGACAGTCCGTAGAAGACCCAAAGCAGAAAGCCGGGGATGAGTAGGGCGAAGTACCCGAGCGATACATCGTCGGCAGAACGGGTTCGCAGCATCCGGTGAATCTGCAAGGCGGGTGCGATCGCCATCACGACTCCCCACGCCGCTGCCGCAAGACCAAGGACGTCACTGAGCACCATGTGGGCCTCCTACTGGTGGCCCTGGCTCTGGTCCTCGTCCGTACAACACGGGGGGCGACACGAGGATGTAACAATAGTAGCGATCGCCCGGAGGAGGTCGCCATCACGCGACGAGACTCACCTAATGTGCTCGCGAAACGGGTCGCGTGCCTCAGATGGGTTTTGCTCGCGAAACGCGGTGCCGTCCTACTCGGTTGGCGGGGCTGTGGGCGGCGGGCTGGCCGGATGGGTTCAGGGTTGTCGATGGCGGCACGTCGGGAGATCACGAAGAAGTACGCCCGTCAGTACGCGGGGGCGTCGAAGAAGGTCAAGGGCCGGATGCTCGATGAGTTGTGCGGGGCGACGGGGTGGTCGCGGGCCCAACGCGCGCCGGGCGCTGGCCGCGGCCCGTGCCCGTAGGGGGCCGGCGCGGGCTGTGGTGCGCAAGCCGCGGGGGCGGGGGGACTCCTATGACGCGTTGAAGGTGCTGATCGAGGTCTGGACGCTGGCCGGAGAGCCGTGCGGGAAGTACCTCGCCGCGGTCATGGCCGACACCCTGGCTGCGTTGGAGGCCCACGGCGAGCTGGGCAAGGTCGCCGACCGGCTCACCGATGAGGTGCGCGCCGAGCTGGTGGCGATGTCCCCGGCCACCATCGACCGCTACCTCGCCCCGACCCGGGCGGCTCGGTACCCGCCGGCGAAGGCCGCGACCCGGCCCTCGGCGACGCTGCGCAGCGAGCTGTCCGTGCGCCGCTCGACCGATGAGATGGAGGCCCGGCCGGGGTTCTTCGAGGTCGACCTGGTCGCTCACTGCGGGCACTCCCTGGCCGGGGAGTTCGCCTGGACGCTGACCGCGACCGACGTGTTCACCGGGTGGACGAGCAACGTCGCGATCAAGAACCCCGCCCACCGGTGGGTGGTGGGCGCGATCGAGCTGATCGCCGACGCCCTGCCCTACCCCGTCGTCGGGCTCGATGCCGATAAGCCGGCATCCTGGAGGAGGTGGTGGTCCTGGGCTACCTCTGCATCCGGCTCCGGCAGCTCGGCCACGGCTGGTGGCTGGTGCTGGCGGTCTCGGCGCTGCTGCGTGCCAGCTATCACCTCTACCAAGGCCCGGGTGGGTTCGTCGGCAACCTGCTGATGGGCGCACTGTTCGTGGTGCTGTTCGCTCGCTGGCGCCGGGTCGGGCCGATGGTGGTGGTCCACACCTGGCTCGACATCGTCGCCTTCGTCGGGTACGCCCTGCTGGCCGGTGTCGTCGACTGGCTCTGACCGCTGCTGAACTCGGCAGCCTCGGGGGCGCCGGACCGCGTAGGCTGGCCCCATGCGTGTTGGAGTTTTTGGTGCCACCGGCCAGGTCGGTGGCGTGATGCGGCAGTTGCTGCTCGAGCGTTCGTTCCCGATCGAGGAGGTGCGGTTCTTCGCCTCTGAGCGTTCCGCCGGCACCACGTTGCCGTTCGGGGACAAGCAGGTGACCGTCGAAGACGTTGCCCGCGCCGACTTCGCCGGCCTGGACCTGGCACTCTTCTCCGCCGGCAAGCAGGCCAGCCTCGAGTACGCCCCGAAGGTCGCCGCTGCGGGCGCCACCGTCATCGACAACTCCTCTGCCTGGCGTGGCGATTCCGAGGTCCCGCTGGTGGTCTCCGAGGTCAACCCCGACGATGCCCGGCGCACCCCGCGCGGCATCATCGCCAACCCGAACTGCACCACCATGGCGGCGATGCCGGTGCTGAAGCCGCTCCACGACCGGGCCGGGCTGTCCCGGCTTCGCGTCGCGACCTACCAGGCGGTGTCGGGTTCCGGCGGGGCCGGTGTCGCGGCGCTCGCCAACCAGACGACCGCGGTGATCGACGCCGACGGCATGGCTGAACTGCCCTTCCGAGGCCGGCCCGAGCTGGGCGGTGACCCGGCCCCCTACATCAAGGGGATCGCGTTCAACGCGCTGCCGATGGCCGGATCGCTGGTCGACGACGGCACCGGGGAGACCGACGAGGAGCAGAAGCTCCGCAACGAGTCCCGCAAGATCCTCCACCTGCCCGACCTGCTGGTCGCCGGCACCTGTGTCCGGGTGGCCACCTTCAGCGGTCACGCGCTGGCGATCCACGCCGAGTTCGACGACCAGATCAGCGCCGAGGAGGCCACCCAGATCCTGGGCGATGCCCCGGGCGTACAGGTGACGGAGGCGCCCACCCCGCGTGACGCGGCCGGCGTCGACGTCACCCTGGTGGGCCGGATCCGCGCCGACCAGTCGGTGCCGCACGGTAAGGGCCTGGTGCTCTTCTGCGCCAGCGACAACCTGCGCAAGGGGGCCGCGCTCAACGCGGTCCAGATCGCGGAGCTGCTGGCCTGATGTCGACTGGCGGTGAGCGTACCGACCGGCCCCGGGTCTGCTTCCTGGGTGCCGGGACGATGGCTGGTGCCGTCATTGGCGGCATGCTGTCGGCCGGTTGGCCCGCCGACCGGATCACGGCCACCCACCGACGGCCCGAGGGCCGGGCGGCGGTCGCCGAGAAGTACGGCATCGAGGTCACCGAAACCTCCCCCGAGGCAGTCGCCGACGCCGATCTGGTGGTGGTCGCGGTCAAGCCGTACGCCGCCCTCGACGTGCTCGCCTCCGTCGTTGAGGGGCTCTCCCCGCACACCGTGGTGGCCTCGCTCTGCGCCGGCATCACGTGCGCCGCAATGGAATCGGCGCTCGAATCCACCGGCCGGGTGCAGCTGGCCCGTTTGTCGGTGGTACGCGTGATGCCCAACACCGCCTGCCTGGTGCGTGCCGGGGTCAGCGGGATCTCGGCCGGTCGGCACGCCGACGAGCAGGCGCTCGCCCGGGTCGTCGAGGTGATGCAGACCGTCGGGAGCACCGTCGAGATCCCCGAAGCCCAGCAGGACGCGCTGGCAGCGGTCTCCGGGTCGGGTGGCGCCTATCTGGCCTTGGTGGCCGAGGCGATGATCGAGGCCGGCGTGCACCAAGGCCTGCCGCGTACCGTCGCCGACGATCTGGTCCGTCAGACCTTCGCCGGCGCCGCGGCGCTGCTGGTCGAAGGCGAGCATCCGGCGGTACTGCGGGAACAGGTCACCTCCCCCGCCGGAAGCACCGCGGCCGCGATCAACGCGCTGGAGAGTGCCGGCGTACGCGCCGCATTCCTGTCCGCGATTGCTGCGGCCACCGAACGGAACCGGGCCTTGGGCGCCCCTGCTGACGAGTCCCGGTGACCCGGCCGCTGCTGCTGCACGACGACGAACTCCTGCTCTACGGGTTCGGCGGCACCCATCCGTTGTCCGTGGGCAGGACTCGGTTTGCGATTGAACTGGCGCGCTACCTCGGAGTCGTCGACCAGTTTCAGGTGCGTCCCTCCAGCGAGGTCGATGTCGAACTGGTCCGCAGCGCCCACGACGACGACTACATCCGGGCGGTCCGCAGCAACCGTTCCCACCCGGCGTACGGCATCGGCACCACTGACAACCCGCTGGTGATCGGGATGCACCACATCGCCGCGCGCACCGTGGCGGCGACCGTCGACGCCTGCCGGTCAGTCTGGCAGGGGGAGGTCAGCCGTGCGGTCAACATCGCCGGCGGTTGGCACCACGCGATGCCTGCGGAGGCCAGCGGGTTCTGCATCTACAACGACGTGGTCGCCGGCATCAAGGAACTGCAGCGGCTCGGCTGCGCCCGGATCGCCTACATCGACGTCGACGCGCACCACGGCGACGGCGTCGAGCTCGCCTTCCAGGGCGATCCCTCAGTGCTGACCGTCAGCATCCACGAATCCCCGCTGACGCTGTTTCCCGGCACCGGCCACGGCACCGACGTGGGCGTCGGCGACGGGATCGGCGCCACGGTCAACCTGCCGGTGCCTGAGGGCACCGACAACCAGGGCTGGCTGCGCGCCTTCGAAGCGGTGGTGCCGGCGGTGGTGCGTCAGTTCCGGCCCGACATCATCATCTCCCAGCACGGCGCTGACGGGCATCGGGAGGACCCGCTGACCGGGCTGGCGCTCGGCGTCGAATCGATGCGGCGGGCGTACGCCATGATCGCCGACCTCGCCGACGAACTCTGTCAGGGCAAGTGGGTGGTGACCGGCGGCGGTGGCTACTCACCGGGCAATGCGGTGCCGCGGGCGTGGGCCCACCTGCTGGCGACGGTGGCCGGCGAACGGATCGACTATGACCTGGCCACGCCCCAGGCGTGGCGGGAGCTGGTCGGCGAGGGGGCGCCGCTGCGGATGGGGGATGGCGGCAGTGAGGACTTCGCCTGCTTCGAGGACGGCTACGACCCGGCCAACGAGATTGATCGGGCCATCATGACGACCCGCCGAGCCGTCTTTCCCGAGCTCGGACTGGATCCCGAATACTGAGCCCTGTCCTCGTGGGTGAGGCTGCGGCGTGTCGCCGAGTCTCAGACGACCTTGAGACTTATTCTGCCCCCCCTGGTCACAGCTGCCCCGTTTGCCACTAGCATCACATCTGTCTCGACCGCGGTCCGGAGGGGAAGCCGGGCCCATGACCGAGACGGAAAAGGTGTCCCATGTCTCCCAGCCCCACCGGCCCCGAGCGCGCCGGCGCGAGGTCGATCACACCTTCGGTGACTTTTCTGACCGTTGCCGAGGTCGCTGAACTGATGCGTGTGTCGAAGATGTCGGTCTATCGACTGATCCACAGCGGCGAGCTCGAGGCCGTCCGGGTCGGCCGCAGCTTCCGGGTCCCGGAGCAGGCCGTCAATGCCTACCTCGAGGGTGCCTTCTACGACGTCGGCTGAGTCGGACCTGTGACCAGCAACGACCTGTGGCGACGGCCGATCGCGCCGATGTTGGCGCGGCCCGAGGCCAGCATCCCGGCTGGGATGGCGTACGAGCCCAAGTGGGACGGCTGGCGCTGCATCCTGGTGCGGGATGGGACCGAGGTCCGGCTCTGGTCGCGGCATGGGACTGACCTGACCGCGTACTTCCCGGAGTTGGTGCGGGCAGCGACGGTGCTGCCGGAACGCTGCATCCTGGACGGCGAGGTCGTCATCATCGAGGACGGCAAGCTGCAGTACACCCGGCTCGCCTCCCGGCATTCCACCGCGATCCGCGCCGACCGGCTGGCGCAGCTGCACCCGGCCCACTTCATCGCCTTCGACGTGCTCGGTTTCGACCAGACCGTGCTGCTGGACCAGCCCTTCGAGGTACGCCGGCAGCTCCTGGAGGCGCTGTGGGCCGGTGCTGGTGATGGGAGCGCGGGTGATGGGGGAGCGCCTGACTGGCCCAAGGAACTGTTGCTCTCGCCGGTGACTCGGGACCGATCGGTGGCCGAACAGTGGTTCACGAAGTTTGAAGCCGCCGGTCTGGACGGCGTCATGGCCAAACCGCTGCAGGGCAGCTATCAGGAGGGCCAGCGGGCGCTGGTCAAGGTCAAGCACCGGCGTACCGCCGATGTCGTTGCGGCCGGCTTCCGGACCGACCGCAACCATAGCGAGACCCATCCCAGCTTGGGATCGGTGCTGCTCGGGCTGTTCGACGACGCCGGCGTGATGCACCTGGTCGGGGTCTGTGCCGGGTTTCCTGACGCGGCCCGAGCCGACCTGGCGCGGATGTTTGCCGAACTGGAGGTGCCGCGCGAAAGCGAGGCGCACGACGAACACCCGTGGGGACCCGCAGCAGCTGCTCGGAGCGGGGCCCGGGTGCCGGACGGCATCATGCGCTGGCGGGAACCCCGCGACGAGGTACACCTGACCTCGCCACTGCTGGTGCTGGAGGTGGAGTACGACTACCTCCACGACGGCTATCGGTTTCGCTCCAACACCAACTTCGTCCGCTGGCGTTCGGACCGGACGCCGCAGTCCTGCCGATTCGACCAGTTGGAGCCCCCGGAAGGGTTCTCGCTGACCGAGGTGCTGGGTGCCGAGCCGGGCTCCGGCGGCCCGCGTTTGAGCTGACCTGCCCCGATCGCGTAGCCTTACGGGGTTGCCTGTTGTCACACAGGCCTGCCACATGCACAGTCGAAGGGATCCCCCGTGGGCTCAGTCATCAAGAAGCGTCGCAAGCGGATGGCCAAGAAGAAGCATCGCAAGCTCCTCAAGCGCACCCGCGTCCAGCGTCGTCGCGCCGGCAAGTGACCGCTGACGCGCGCGAGCGCGTCAGGGTTGAGGTCCTGGTACGCCCCGACTGCCACCTGTGCACCGAAGCGTTGGTGGTCATCGAGGAAGTGTGCCGGGACCTTCGCGTTGCCTGGCGCACGGTCGACATCGACACCGAGGTGTCGGAGGAGATCCGGAGTCGGCACACCGACGAGGTCCCGGTCACCTTCGTGGACGGTGTCCAGCACGACTACTGGCGGGTCGACCCGGAACGGCTGAGGACTGCGCTCAGCCGTTGATCGAGGGCTTTGTGATTCGGTTCACGAACCCCTAGTCTCGGTCGGGACCGGTGGCGGCAGCGCTCCGGCACGGACGGAGGGGGCGGCAGTGACTCAAGCGAGGTCCCAGCAGCCGATCCCCGGTGCCACGTTGGCCCGGTTGCCCGGATATCTCCGAGTGCTGGCCGAACTGTCCGCCGACGGCACCCACACCGTTTCGTCCGACCAGCTCGCCCACGCCTGCGGCGTTCATCCGGCCCAGTTGCGCCGTGACCTGTCCTCGCTGGGCAGCTATGGCACGCGTGGGGTGGGCTACGACGTCGACACGCTGCGCGCCGAGATCGGCGACGAGATCGGCTGGACCCACGACTGGCCGGTGGTGATCGTCGGACTGGGCAACCTGGGCAGTGCCCTGGCCGGCCATGCCGGATTTTCTGCCCGTGGCTTCCGGGTGGTCGCCCTGATCGACGCGGATCCGGCCCGCGAAGGCGAACTGCTGCACGGGCATCGGATCCAGCCGATGGAGCGGCTGGCCGAGGTGGTTGCCCTGGACCATCCCGCGATCGGCGTCATCGCCACTCCGGTGGCCGAGGCCCAGAAGGTCTGCGACGCACTGGTCGCTGCCGGCATCACCAGCGTGCTGAACTTTGCGCCCACCACCTTGACCGTCCCGCCGCAGGTGACCGTGCGCACGGTGGATCTGGGACTCGAACTGCAGATCTTGGCCTACCACGCCCAGGTGAGTCAGGACCCGAGGCAAGCGGTGGTCGATCCGACATCTGGGGGTGCCTCCCGGGCGTCCCTGCAGGCGTGATATAGACGCTCGGTTGCCAAGGTGCGCCGGACGCGAGAAGATCACTTCTACGGGACCCCCAACGGGAGGATATCGGTGACAATGACGACGGCGATGAAGGCTGGCACCGCCGGCAAGGGCTCCACGACGCCGTCCGCGTCGCTGGACCGGCTGGTGGCTGGGCCCCCGCCCGGGCACGTGATCTATGTCGGCACCGGGCCCGGCGACCCCGAGTTGCTCACGCTGGGGGCAGTGCGCGCCATCGCCGAGGCTGCCGCAGTGGTGCTGGACACCCCCGAGCAGCGCGAGCTCTTCAATCACGCTGCGATCAGTCCCGGTGGCGAGGCCGAGGTCGTCGACCTGAGCGCTGAGGGCCGGTTGCGTCCGTCGGTGCGCGCCAAGAAGATCGCCAAGCTCGCCCGGGGCGGCAAACGAGTCGTACGCCTGGTCGCCGGTGACCCCTTCCTGGATGGCGGCGTCGCCGAGGAGGCCGCTGCCTGCGTACGTGCGGGTCTGGCCTTCGAAGTGATTCCCGGAGTCTCCAGCCTCACGGCGATCCCCGAGTACGTCGGCATCTCCATGTCGAGCCCGTCCGGGGTCCACTTCGTGTCGGCCCTCAATGGCGAGTTCACCAAGGTCGGCGCCAGCCAGTGGGGCGAGGGCACCCTGGTCATCGCCACCCGCGGTCAGCATCTGGCGGCCTTTGTCGAGGCCGCGCTGTCGGCGGGCCGGGACGCGGAGGACGAGGTCGTGGTGACCTCCCGCGGCGGCTCCAACCAGCAGAGCTCCGTCGTGATGTCGCTGGCCGAGGTGCAGACCTTCGAATCGGATGCCGATGGCCGGATCCACCTGATGCTGGGTGCCGCGTTGCAGAATCGCGAGGAACTGGCGTGGTATGAGTCCAAGCCGTTGTTCGGTTGGCGGGTGCTGGTGCCGCGCACCAAGGACGACGCCACCCAGATCGCCAACCGGCTGCGGGGCCACGGCGCGGACCCGGAGGAGGTCGGCACCATCTCGGTGGAGCCGCCGCGGACGCCGCAGCAGATGGACCGCGCCATCAAGGGCTTGGTTGCTGGCCGCTACGAGTGGCTGTGCTTCACCTCGGTCAACGCGGTCAAGGCGGTCCGGGAGAAGTTCGACCACTTCGGCCTGGACGCCCGCGACCTGTCCGGCCTGAAGGTCGCGGCGGTCAATGCCGAGACCGCTCAGGCGATGCGTGACTGGGGCATCGAGCCGGACCTGGTGCCGGTGCGCGAACAGACCGCCCACGGCTTGGGTGAGGAGTGGCCGCCCTACGACGACGTGCTCGATCCGATCAACCGGATCTTCGTGCCGCGAGCTGACCTGGCCACCGAGCAGCTGGCAGCGACCTTGGTCGAGCTGGGCTGGGAGGTGGAGGAGGTCACCGCCTACCGCACCGTACGCGCCGCGCCGCCGCCCGTGGAGGTCCGCGAAGCCATCAAGAGTGGCGACTTTGACGCGGTGTGCTTCACTTCCTCCTCGACGGTACGCAACCTGGTCGGCATCGCCGGCAAGCCGCACGCCAACACCCTGGTCGCGGCGATTGGGCAGGCGACCGCCGAGGCCTGCGAAGAGCACGGTCTGACCGTCAGCGTGGTGGCCGCCGAACCGGATCCGGTGGTGTTGGCCGACGCGCTGGCGACCTTCGCCGCCGAACGGCGCACGGAGCTGGAGGAGCAGGGCGAGCCGGTCCTGAAACCGTCCGAGCTGAAGCAGCCGCGTCGGCGTCGCTGACGCGCTGGTGAGCCGTTTCGACAAACGAAAGGGATTTTGTGTCCACTGCTACAGTGCACCTCGTGCGCCACGGTCAGGTCGACAATCCCACGGGGGTCCTCTACGGACGACTGCCCGGTTACGGACTGTCCCAGCTGGGCCTGCAGATGGCCGATCGGCTCGGTGAGCACACCGCCGACTGGCCGCTGACGCACCTGCGGGTGTCACCGCTGCAGCGCGCCCAGGAAACCATGGCGCCGATCCACGCCAACCATGCCGACCTCGAGCTGACGGTGGACGAGCGGGTGATCGAAGCCGTCAACGTCTTCGAGGGCAAGGTCTTCAGCGCCAAGTCCTCCGCGCTGGTCAATCCGAAGAGTTGGTGGCACCTGCGCAACCCGCTGCAGCCCAGCTGGGGTGAGCCCTACAAGTCGATCGTGACCCGGATGCAGGCCGCCATGGCCGATGCCGCGGCTGCCGCCGGCGACGGAGGCACCGCGTTGGTGGTGGCCCACCAGCTGCCGATCTGGATGGCCCGCTGTGCCGCCGAGGGGCGTCGCCTGGTCCACGACCCGCGCAAGCGTGAGTGCACGCTGGCCTCCATCACCTCCTTCACTGTCACCGACGGACACGCAGAGTTCACCGGCTACGCCGAACCCTGCGCCGACCTGCTGCCGGCGAAGAAGACCAAGAAGTTCGTGGCAGGGGCCTGAGGGTGGAGCGTCGGTGGAGTCGTCGGTCGTTGCTGGCAGCCGCAGTCGCGGCACCGGTGGCGCTGGCGGCCTGTTCCGCTGACGGCGAGCAGCGCACCTCCGAACCGGGCAGCGGCTATGTCGGCGGCAGTGGCGTCACCACCATCGCCGAGGACCGGCGTACGCTGGCACCCCGGCTGACCGGCACCGACCTGGATGACAACCCGATCAGCCTGCCCGAGCCGGGCCGAGCCATCGTGCTGAACGTGTGGGGGTCGTGGTGTGCCCCCTGCCGCAAGGAAGCCCCCGACTTGGTCACGGCCGCCGCAGAGCTGGCTGACCGGGCCGACTTCTTCGGCATCAACAACCGGGACCTCAACCCGGCCCAGGCACGGGCCTTCGTGCGGACCTTCGAGATCCCCTATCCGAGCTTCTATGACCCCGACGGCCGGCTGCTGCTGGAATTTGCCGACCACGTCCCGCCGGGGGCGATTCCCTCCACCATCATCATTGACAGGCAGGGCCGGATCGCCGCCCGGGTGCTGGGCGTGATTTCGGCGACCAGCCTGGTGCAGTTGGTCGACGAGGTGGCCTCGTGATCCTCCTTCAGGCCGACAGCTGGGTGCAGCAGGCGCTGTCCGGGTCGATGCTGCTGGCGGTCCCGCTGGCGCTGGTGGCCGGCCTGGTCTCCTTCTTCTCCCCGTGCGTGCTGCCGCTGTTGCCGGGCTACCTCTCCTATGCCTCCGGCCTCGGCGCCGCCGATGTCCTGGCGGGCAAGCGCCGCTCGCGGATGGTGGCGGGCACCGCCGGCTTCGTCCTTGGTTTCACTGCGGTCTTCGCGGCCAGCGGTGCGCTGGCCGGCACCGTGGGTCGGTTCCTGCTGATCAACCAGCGACCGCTCCAGATCGCTCTCGGCGTCGCGATCATCGTGGCTGGCGTGGCGTTCTGGGGGTTGGTGCCGCTGCTGAACCAGCAACGCAAGATCAGCTGGTTGCCCCGGGCCGGGGTGGCCGCTGCGCCGGTGCTCGGGGTCATCTTCGGGCTCGGCTGGACCCCCTGCATCGGCCCGACCCTGGCGGTGGTGTTGTCCTTGGCTGCCAATGAGGGCACCGTCGGCCGCGGCGCATTGCTGGCGACGGTCTATTCACTGGGGTTGGGGCTGCCGTTCCTGCTGGGGGCATTGGCGTACCCCTGGCTGAGTCCGAAGCTGACGTGGATCACCTCGCACCAGCGCACCCTCACCATCATCGCCGGCGCCCTGATGGTGCTGGTCGGGATCGCCCTGCTGACCGGGCTGTGGGACCTCGCGGTTGCCCAGCTGCGGCAGTGGTCGGCCCAGTTCGGAGCGATTTTATGAGCAAAGACGGGTCTGTGAGCAACGATGGGTCTGTGACCGAGGCGACGGCGGCCGAGCCGACCTCGCCCCAGAAGCCCCGGAAGAAGAAGCCCAATCCGGTCGTGGCGACGCTGAAGTGGGGTTGGGGTCAGCTGACCTCGATGAAGACCGCGCTGTTGTTGCTGTTCCTGCTTGCGCTGGCCTCGATCCCCGGCGGCATCCTGCCGCAGCGCCCGACCGTGCCCTTCCAGGTCGAGGACTATCTGGATCAGCATCCGCGGATCGGGCCGGTGCTCGATGCGATCGGGATGTTCGACGTCTACAACTCGGCATGGTTCAGCGCGGTCTATCTGCTGCTCTTCGTGTCCCTGTTGGGCTGCATCATCCCCCGGGTCCGGGTGTACGCCCGCGCCCTGCGGCGGCAGCCCCCGCGTACGCCTCGCAAGCTGGGCGGGTTGCCGACCAGCGCCACCGGCACGGTCGACGCCGGCACCGACACGGTGCTGGACCGGGCCGAGGAATGGCTGAAGTCGCGGCGTTACCGGGTGCGACGGGAGGCCGACTCGGTCTCGGCCGAACGCGGTTACCTGCGGGAGGCCGGCAACCTGGTCTTCCACATCTCGCTCGTGGGCGTCCTGCTGGGCGTCGGCATCAACAGCCTGTGGTCCTTCAAGGGCGAAGCGGTCGTGGTGGAGGGGCAGGGGTTCTCCAACAGTCTGGTGCAGTACGACTCCTTCACCCACGGAGCCATGGTGGATCCGGAGCAGATGGCACCCTTCCACCTGGGGCTGGACGCCTTCGAGGTGGAGTTCGAAACCGGTCCGGTGCAGCGCGGCGCTGCCCGGGTGTTCCGGGCCCACGCCGTGGTGACCGAGCCGGGCCGAGATCCCCAGGACCGGATGCTGGAGGTCAACAAGCCACTCCAGATCGGCGGCAGCACCGTCCACCTGATCCAGCACGGGTACGCCCCGGTGGTCGAGGTCTGGGACGGCAACGGGGACATTGCTTATGCCGGGGCAGTGGTCTTCCTGCCCCAGGACGGCAACTTCAGCTCCGCCGGCATCATCAACGCTCCTGACGGACGCCCGGAGCGGCTGGCCTTCGAAGGTTTCTTCCTGCCGACCGCCGACATCGACAACGAACTCGGCCCAGTCTCCCTGTTTCCGGACGCGTACAACCCCGAACTCTTCCTGAATGCTTGGAGCGGGCCGCCGAAAGCCGAGGAGACCGGCATCCCGCAGAACGTCTACGTGCTGGACACCAGCGGTCTGGAACCGGTCCAGAACGCCGACGGCACCGACACCCTGCGGATGCGGTTGAAGCCGGGGGAGCAGATGGTGCTCCCCGACGGCCAGGGCAGCATCGCCTTCGTCGGCTTCAACCGGTGGATCAAGGTGCAGGTGAGTTCCAGCCCCGGCCTGTGGGTGATCGTCGGCTTCACCATCCTGGGGGTCATCGGCGTCTCGGCCTCGCTGTTCGTGCGCCCCCGCCGAATGTTCCTGCGACTCACCGGTGACGAGGTCGCCGTGGCCGGGCTGGACCGGGTGGACGGACGTACCGGCCTGCGGGAGGAACTGGACGCATTCGCCGACGCCGTCGGCCTGAGCGAGAATGAACCCGACGAGGTCGGCGAGGAAACTGCAGCCGACCCGGGCGAGGAGGACACATGACCATCGAGCAGATCTCCAACCTGAGCATCCACAGCGCGATGGTCATCTACGCGCTCGCGGCCGTGCTCTACACCTTCGAGTGGGCTGCCGGCAGCCGACTCAAGCCGGTCGCGGTCGCGACCCGGACCCGGACCCGGACCAAGGCCGCTGTTGGCGCGGGCGGCGCTGGCTCGGATGCTGCCGACTCAACCGTCACGCTCGACGGCGACGACCTGCCGGCTGACCCCCATCAGGAGAAGGCCTCACTGCGGCTGGAACAGTTCGGCCGGATGGCGGTCGCCACCATGGCGATCGGCTGGGTGCTGAACCTCGTTGGCATGGTCACCCGTGGCATCGCGGCCGGCCGGACGCCGTGGGCCAACATGTACGAATTCACCATCAGCTCGACGGTCTTCGCCGTCGGCATCTTCCTGGTGCTGATGCGCTTCACGCAGGTGCGCTGGCTGGGCCTGCCGCTGTCCTGGTTCGCGTCGATCGCGCTCGGCCTGGCCGTGACGGTCTTCTTCGTCGACGTCGCCCCGCTGGTGCCCTCACTGCACTCGGTGTGGTTCATCATCCACATCGTCGCCGCGGTCATCTGCTCGGCGGTCTTCACCGTCGGCGGCCTCGCCTCGGTGCTCTATCTGGTCAAGGCCCACGCCGAAAAGAAGGGCAGCGTTGGCGGCTATCTGTCGCGGCTGCCCAGCTCGGAGGGGATCGATCGGCTGGCGTACGGCCTGCATGCCTTCGCGTTCCCGCTGTGGAGCTTCACGATCGTCGCCGGCGCGATCTGGGCCGAGTATGCCTGGGGCCGGTTCTGGGGCTTCGACCCGAAGGAGACCTGGTCGCTGATCACCTGGGTCGTGTACGCCTGCTATCTCCACGCCCGCGTCACCGCCGGCTGGCGTGGCAAGCCCGCGGCGATCATCGCGATCGTGGGCCTGGTGTGCTTCTGGTTCAATTTCGTCGGGGTGAACCTGCTCTTCAGCGGCCTGCACTCCTACGCAGGCATCTGAGCGGCTGATTCAAGGACAGGGCTGATTCAGGCGACGTAACGCTGGGCGATCGCCCGCGCGAGCGACCGGGGCGCCAGCCGGTTCGCGAAGGCCATCAGTCCGTTCATGGTGCCGTCGACCGCCACTGAGCGGCCCGAGGCGAGCGCCGACAGGGTGGTCCGCACCACATCTTCTGGGGTACGCCGCATCGCCATCGCGTCGGGATCGCCGGCACGTTCGAAGAAGCCGGTCTCGGTCGGACCGGGGCAGATCGCCAGCACCTGTACGCCGGCCGGGGCCAACTCGGCGGCCAGGCCATCACTGAAGGACAACACGAATGCCTTGGACGCCGCGTACGCCGCCATCGTCGGAATCGGCTGGAAGGCGGCGGTGCTGGCGACGTTGATGATCTCGCCGCGTCCGGCAGCGGCCATCCGGGCGCCGAAACCGTGCGCGAGCTGGACCAGTGCACCGCAGTTGAGCTGAATCATCTCGGCGACCTCGGCCGGGTCCGCAGTCACCACCTCACCCTTGAGCCCGAAGCCGGCGTTGTTGACCAGAACGTCCACCGGTTCCTCGACCGCATCCAGGATCTCCTGGGCCGCACCCGGAACGCCCAGATCCACCGGGACGATGGTGGCTTCGGCGGCATGCCGGCTGCTGAGGTGCTGGGCCAGTTCGGTGAGCGCGGCGGGCCGTCGCCCGCTGAGGATCAGGCGGCAACCGCGCTGAGCAAAGGCTTCGGCATAGGCACGTCCCAGTCCGCCGGTGGCGCCGGTGATGAGGACAGTCTTGGGTCGTTGCTCCATGCCGCCAACGGTAGCTGGAGACGCTGTCCCGATCGGGTGGGGTGTCGGTGGCAGGATGGGGCCATGGAGCATTTCGATCTCTGCGTCATTGGTTCTGGCACCGGCAATTCGATCATTGATGAGGCGTTCGCCGACAAGAAAGTGGCACTCGTCGAGAAGTCGGAGATCTTCGGCGGCACCTGCCTCAACCGGGGTTGCATTCCGACCAAGATGTACGTCAAACCAGCTGATTTGGCGGTGGCGGCCGCCGAGGCGGGCCGACTCGGCCTCACGCCCGCGACGCTGACCGCGGACTGGGACGCCATCCGGGACCGGATCTTCGGGCGCATCGATGCGATCTCCGCCGGCGGTCTGGACTATCGCGAAGGGCTCGACAATGTCACCGTCTTCCATGGCGAGGCCCGCTTCACCGGACCACGTCAGCTGAAGGTCGGCGACCAGGAATTCACCGCGGACCAGGTCGTCATCGCGACGGGCTCCAGCTCGGTGGTGCCGGATTGGATCAACGAGGACCACGCCGAGGCGTTGGCCGGTCTGGTGCACACCTCCGACAGCATCATGCGCATCGACGAATTGCCCCGTCAGTTGATCATCGTCGGCGGCGGTTACGTCGGCGCCGAGTTTGCCCACATCTTCTCCGGGCTGGGCGTCGACGTCACCATGATCCACCGCGGTGACCTGTTGCTGCGCGGTCAGGACGAGGCAGTCCGGGAACGCTTCACGGAACTGTTGGGCAAGCGGGTACGGATCCACCTGGGTCAGCAGGTGACCGGCTTGGTGCCCGGCGGCGATGACGATGTGGCCGGGGGCGTACGCGTGCTCACCACCGACGACGACGAGGTCGAGTATGACTACGACGCCGATCTGGTGCTGGTCGCGGTGGGACGGGAACCCAACCTCGACCTCGACCTCGACAAGGCCGGCGTCGAGGTGGCGGAGGGCCGGATCCGGGTGGACGCCTATCAGCGCACCAGCGCCGACGGGGTCTGGGCGCTGGGCGACGTGTCGAGCCCGTGGATGCTCAAGCACGTTGCCAACCACGAGGGCCGCATCGTCCACCACAACATCACCCACCCCGACCATCTGGAGCCCGCCGACCACCGCTTCGTGCCGGCGGCAGTGTTCAGCGACCCGCAGGTCGCCAGCGTCGGCCTCACCGAGCAGCAGGCGCGCCGGGAAGGCTACGACGTGGTGACCGGCACCACCGACTACGCCGCCACCGCCTACGGCTGGGCGTTGGAGGACGAGGGCCACTTCTGCAAGCTGGTCGGGGACCGGGACGGCCGCCTGTTGGGTGGTCACATCATCGGTCCGGACGCGTCGATGCTGATCCAGCCGATCATCGAGGCGCTCAGCTTCGACCTGCCGCTGCGCCGGCTGGCGCGCGGCCAGTACTGGATCCATCCCGCCCTCACCGAGGTGGTCGAGAACGCCCTGCTGGCGCTGCAGGAGGCAAGCGCCGAGCCGCGTTCCTGAGCACACCTAGACTGAGTCACGCTTTCGTCCGAACAGGAGTCCCTGCCATGTCCCCCTTTGCGTCCCCGGCTCGACGCCGCCGGCTCAGCCTGGTCGGACTCGGTCTGGCGTTGGCACTGCTGGCGGCCTGTTCGGCTGGTCCGGCCCCGGAGCCGCCACCCTCGCCGGTCGGTTCGGTGGAGACCTCGACCGAGGAACCGACCGCGATTCCGTCCGACCCGGTTCCCAGCGTCACGGTGCCGCCCGAGGTGTCGCAGTGCCGCTCGATCGTGGAACACCTGCCACTGGAGCTGCAGGTCGGGCAGTTGCTGATGCTTGGCGTGCAGACCAACTCCGGTGTGGGGGAGGACCTCTTCGAGGTGATGCGCAGTACCAACACCGGCAGCATCCTGCTGCTGGGCAATTACACCGGCGGGGTGTCCGGGGTCCGCGAGTTGACCGACCAGGTACGCGAGAGCAGCGGCGTACCCTTGCCGCTCGCCGTTGCTGCGGACCAGGAAGGCGGCCAGGTGCAGCGACTGCGAGGGTCAGGCTTCGACCGGATCCCCTCGGCTGCCGAGCAGGCGGAGCTGGACCCGGACGAGCTGCGAGCCGAGGCCGAGACCTGGGCCACCCAGCTCAAGGATGCAGGCGTGGACTGGAATCTGGCTCCGGTCGGCGACGTCGTGCCGCAGGACAAGATGACCACCAATGAGCCGATCGGCCGACTCGATCGTGGCTACGGCTCGGACCCGGCGGCAGTCGCGGTGCAGGTCGAGGCGTTCATCGAAGGGATGGACGCGGCCGGGATGGGCACCTCCGTCAAGCACTTCCCGGGCTTGGGTGAGGTGGAGGGCAACACCGACCTGAGCGCCGACGTACGCGATGAGGTCACCGGCCCGGATTCACCGTCACTCACGATCTTCCAGCAGGCCATCGCCGCCGGCGCTGACATGGTGATGATCTCCTCGGCGACCTACACCCGGATCGACCCCGACCACCCCGGTGTCTACTCCCCGGCGCTGATCGAGCAGCTGCTGCGCGAACAGCTCGGCTACGGCGGGCTGGTGATCTCCGATGACCTCGGCGAGGCCGAGGCCGCTGCCCAGTTACCCTCGGGGGAGGCGGTACCGGCCGGGGAGCGGGCGGTGCTGTTCATCCAGGCCGGCGGGGACCTGGTGATCAACGCCAACCCGGCACTGCAGCAGGAGATGGCGGACGCGCTGCTGGCCAAGGCCGAGGCCGACCCGGCGTTTCGGGAACGGATCACCGAGTCGGCCAGCCGAGTGCTGGGCGCCAAGGCCGCCCGCGGCCTGATGCTGTGTCAGTGACAGACGTGGGTCAATGACAGACGTGGGTCAATGACAGACGTGGGTCAATGACAGACGTGGGTCAGTAGGGCGTCAGCCCTCGATCCGGATCGCGTCCATCGAGTCCCGCGCCGGCTGCAGCAACTCCGGGGCGGTGTTGGGGATGGAGGCGAAGAAGATGCCAGCCGACTCCGCGTCGATCGCGACGATCAGGATGATGGCCGTCTCGTTGGTGGTGCGCAGGTTTTCGATGTCGAAGCTCAGCTCCGTCTCGACCAGCCAGGCCTCGTGCCCCTCGACGGTGCGGGCCTCGTTGATCTGGTCACTGCGAGTGACCTCGTTGTCGCCGTAGAAGGATCCCAGGATGCAGCGCACCACGATCTCGGAGGCAGCCTCGGGGCTGTAGAAGCCGTCACCGGCGACCAGCCGGCCAATGTGGACCGAGGCCACCCAGCTCTGACCGGGGGCATAGTTCGGTTCCACGGTGACGATCTGGCCGATGACGCCGGCACCGAACGGCATCCGGGTCTCGATCTCGGGCGCACCCCACGGTGAACCCAGCAGCGGATAGGACATACCGCCGCCGTGCACCCGGCCGTCGCCGGGCTGGTCGTCGGGCGGGATCGGCGTCTCGGGAGCGGGCGGGCAGACATCGCCCTGGGAGGGCGGCACCTCGGTGCCGTCGCCGCCCAGCACGTCGCCCAGTCGTGGGATGGCGAAGATCGCGATCAGCACGATCACCAGGGCGCCCACCGCGATCGCAATCCACAGGCCGGGGCCGCTGCGGCCGCCGCCCTGGGAGTCACCGGAGTCGGATGGCGCGCCTGATCCGCCAGGCGTTGGGCTCGCTTCGGCGGCCCACTGCTGGCCGTCCCAGTAGCGGTACATGCCGGGCTGACCGGCAGGGTCGGGATACCAGCCTGGTTGTGCGCTCACGCCACCATCGTAACCACCGAGGAGGGTACGCCGACCCCTGACGCAGAACGGGCCCCAGCGCAACCGCTGAAGCCCGTTCGGGAGAGTGGGGGATGGATCAGCCGAAGCGGCCGGTGATGTAGTCCTCGGTTGCCTTCTTGGCGGGGTTGGAGAAAATCGTCTCGGTCTTGTCGATCTCCACCAGGGCGCCGGGCTTGCCCTGCGCCTCGAGGTTGAAGAAGGCCGTCTGGTCCGACACCCGGGCTGCCTGCTGCATGTTGTGGGTGACGATGACGACGGTGTAGTCGCTCTTCAGCTCACCGATCAGGTCCTCGATCGCCAGGGTCGAGATCGGGTCCAGGGCGGAGCACGGCTCGTCCATCAGGACCACCTCGGGCTCCACGGCGATGGCGCGGGCGATGCACAGACGCTGCTGCTGGCCACCGGACAGGCCGACACCGGCGGAGCCGAGCCGGTCCTTCACCTCATTCCAGAGGTTGGCTGCCTTCAGCGACTTCTCCACCGCCTCGTCGAGCACCTTCTTGCGGCGCTCGCCGTTGAGGCGCAGGCCCGCAGCGACGTTGTCGTAGATCGACATGGAGGGGAAGGGGTTGGGGCGCTGGAAGACCATTCCCACGAGCCGCCGGACCGCGACCGGGTCGACACCCTGACCGTAGAGGTTGGTGCCGTCGAGCCGGATCTCGCCCTCACAGTAGGCGCCCTGGATGACTTCGTGCATCCGGTTCAGGGTGCGGAGCACGGTCGACTTGCCGCAGCCCGAGGGGCCGATGAAGGCCGTCACCGAAGCCGGCTCGACCGTCAGGTTGACGTTCTGGACGGCGTGGAACTTGCCGTAGTAGACGTTGAGGTTCTCGACCTCAATGCGCTTGGCCATGACTGATGGTCCTTTCGGCTTACTTCTGCTTCAACTGGCCGGCCCGGGAAATGGCGCGGGCCAGCAGGTTGAGCAACATGACGATGAAGATCAGGGTGAACGCTGCACCCCAGGTCCGGTCGTAACCGGGGAACTGCGGAGCGATCACACGACTGGTGTTGATCATCGTGGGCAGCGCGCCCATGCTACCGCTGAACGGATTGAGATACAGATTCGTGGCATAGCCGACCAGGATCAGCCAGGGAGCCGTCTCGCCCATGACTCGGGCGATGCCCAAGATGACACCGGTGAAGATGCCGCTGCGGGCCGTGGGGACCACGACCGACATGATCGTCTTCCACTTCGGTACGCCGAGGGCGTACGAAGCTTCGCGCAGCGAGTTGGGCACCAGTTTGAGCATCTCCTCGGTGGAGCGCAGCACCACCGGGATCATCAGGATCATCAGGGCCAGCGCCACGGCGAAGGCGGACTTGCCCATGCCCAGGGTCGTGATGAGCAGGGTGTAGATGAACAGGCCCGCCACGATCGAGGGGATACCGGTGAGGATGTCCACGCAGAACGAGACC
Organism: Parenemella sanctibonifatiensis; assembly: GCF_002250565.1. Lineage (GTDB taxonomy): Bacteria > Actinomycetota > Actinomycetes > Propionibacteriales > Propionibacteriaceae > Parenemella > Parenemella sanctibonifatiensis. Next base: position 711,878 of record NZ_NMVJ01000001.1, on the reverse strand, counting down.
ACCCGGCCCAGCCGGGTGCCGCGGGCGTACTCGACGAGGAAGACTGCACCCAACAGGGCGAGCGGGACCGCAACCAAGGTGGTCAGGGCCGTCACCACCACCGAGCCGTAGATGGCGTGCAGGGCACCGCCGCGCGGGGTCTGCGGGGTGGCAGCACCGAGCGGTTCGGTCCACCACTCCATCGACGGAGTCAGCAGCCAGCCGGCGCCCTCGTCGGAGGTGACCCGGACGATCAGGTCGGGGTTGTTCTCCAACTCCCGCTCGATCCGGTTCAGGCTGAGGGTGCCGTAGGTGTTGAACGGGGCTCCCACCTCGGGGTAGCGGCCACCGCCCACCCAGCGCCATTCGTAACCGTCGGGGGCTTCGGCGAAGTACTCGGTGCCGCAGGCCTCGGTGGGGGCACGGGTGGCGTCACGACCCTCGTCGGTGACGCACAGCTGGGTGTAGTCCGGCGGAGCCATCACGTTGAGGGGGGCGCCCCGCATGGTGACCGAGATGAGGATCCACAGCAGGGGAGCCAGGGCCAGCACCGCCGAGCCCCAGATCAGCGCCCGCATCAGTACATCGACGAAGGTGCGGCTGCCCTTGGGGCGGCGCAGGTCCAGACCGCCAGGGTTGCCGCCGGCCGGGGTGAGTTCAGTGGTGGCGGAGTCGAGGTCAGGAGTTGCCACGGAGGTGTCATCAGATGCACTCATCACTTGGCCTTTCCGGAGTCGGCGACCACGCGCGCCAGCGCGTTGACGACGAAGGTGATCAGGAAGAGCGTCAGGCCCGCAGCGATGTACGCACCGGTGGTCAACGGATGGCTGAACTCACCCTGGTTGGAGGCGATGGTGGAAGCGAAGGTCTCGCCGCCGGCGAAGATCGAGAAGTCGATCGGGCCGGAGCCGGGCGTGGACAGGATGATCATCACGGCGATGGTCTCGCCGAGGGCGCGCCCCAGGCCCAGCATCGCGGCGGCGACCACACCGGAACGACCATGGGGCAGCACGGCCATCCGCATGACCTCCCAGCGGGTGGCGCCGAGGGCGAGCGAGGCCTCGATCTCGTCACGGGGCGTCTGCGCGAAGGAGTCGCGGCACAGCGCAGTGATGATCGGCAGGATCATGATCGCCAGCACGATGCCGGCGGTGAAGGCCGAACCGTCCGGGACGGCCAGACCGCCGCGGAAGCCGGGGATGACCGCGCCGACCGTGGAGCGCAGGAACTCCGAGAAGGGGCGCAGGAAGGGAGCAAGGAACTGGAAGCCCCACAGGCCGAAGATCACCGAGGGCACTGCCGCCAGCAGGTCCACCACGAAGGCGATCGGCTGCCCGATGCGCTTGGGGGTGTAGTGCGTGATGAGCAGGGCGATGCCGACCGAGACCGGCACCGCCAACAGCAAGGCGATGGTCGAGGTGAGGACGGTGGTCCACAGCAGGCCGAGGATGCCGAACCGGAGGTTGTTCGGATCCATCGTCCATTCGTTGGTGCCGAAGAAGTTGGCATTGTTCGCCAATAGCGCGGGCACCGCCGAAGTGGTGAGGAAAAGTGCGACGAATGCCACCGCCAGCACGATGATGGCGCTGGCTGCCGTGCTCGAGATCGTCATGGCACGGTCGCCGACCCGGCTGACCTTCGCGTGAGCGGCGCGGTCGGTCTCGCCGCCGCGTTCCTGGGTCGTGACGGCACGGCGGGGCGTCGGGTCATCCCCTGGCGGGGGAACATCATTGCTGGACATCGCACTCCCTATCAGAGCGTGGAGCTTGCGGACAGGTCAAGGCTTTGACCCCAGAAACGGCCCCCTCGCCCGAGGCGAGGGGGCCGTTCCTTGGATGTCACCGGCGGTGAGGAGGATGGATCACGCCTCGATGGCAGCGATGGCCTCTTCGACCTGAGCGATCATTTCGGCCGGCAGCGGGGAGTAACCGAGGTCCTCGAGGGGAGCCTGGCCGTCCTCGGAGGCCCAGTAGCCCAGGAAGTCCTTCAGCAGTTCGGTGTTCTCGGGGCCGCCAGCGGAGCAGACGATCTCGTAGGTCACCATGATGGCCGGGTAGGCGCCCTCAGGCAGACCCGAGTACTTGAGCTCGAGACGGATGTCGTTGCCCTCGCCGACGTTCTCAGCAGCGGTCAGAGCCGAGCCGACGTTCTCGGGGTTGAGCTCAGCACCGTCGAGGGAAGCAACGCCCAGGTTGCGCTCCAAGGCTGCGCCCCACTCCATGTAGGAGAAGCCGCCGGGGGTGTTGGCGACGGAGTCGGCGACGTCAGCGGTGGCCGGACGGCCCTCACCAACGGAGCCGGCCCAGTCCTTGGAGGGCTCGTGCGGCCACTCGCCGGCCTCGGCCAGATACTTGGTCAGGTTCTCGGTGGTGCCCGAGGAGGAGGAGCGGAAGAAGACCGAGATGGCCTGGTCCGGCAGGGTGGCGTCGGGGTTCAGCTCGGCGATGGCCGGGTCGTTCCAGCTGGTGATCTCGCCCAGCAGGATCTTGGAGACGACCGGGGCCGTGAGGTTCAGCTCGTCGACTCCGTCGATGTTGAAGGCGAAAGCGATCGGGCCAACAACCATCGGGAGGTTCCAGGCGTCGTTGCCACCGCAACGCTCAGCAGCCTGAGTGGTCTGATCGTCCTTCAGGACGGAGTCGGAGCCGGCCCAGTCAACCTGGTTGGCCACGAAGGCCTTGATGCCGTCGCCCGATCCGGGGCCGGTGTACTCGATCTGGGTGTCGCCGCACTCGGCGGAATAGGCGGAGATGACCTCGGTCACAGCGGTGACCTGCGAGGAGGCGCCGGAACCGGTGAGCTGGCCGCCGGGGCACTCGGGGGTGAAGCCGGTGCCGCCACCGGTCTCGGTCGAAGCCGAGGAGGAGGACGAGGAGGTCGCCGGGCCGCTCGAAGCGGGCTGGGTCGGGTCAGCGGACTCGCTGCTACAGGCGGCCAGCACCAGAGTGGAGGCAGCCGCGACAGCGGCGATCTTGGCGAAGCGGTTCATCGACACGAGTGAGTTCCTTCGTGGCTTGAGGGATCGCAACGCCCGAGTAGCCAAGGCGTGCGGGCAAAGTTGTCATCTCTGCCACCAGTGAAGGTAGGGGTCCCAGGTGACCGAAGTCAGCACATTTGGTGAACAGGTGATGAACCATCGTGCACGGGTCGGTCACGAAAGGTCGTGTTGCTGGTAATGGTCGGCCCCGGCCACATGCACCGCGACACTCTCGCCGGGCCGCAGTGGCCGCGGTACAGCGCCGACGGCCGTCAACATGTCGTCCAGCAGCGGTCGATGGCCACACACCACGACACGAGCCCCGCCGCGAGCCAGGGCCATCGCTTCGGCCATGATCTTCTCGATGCCGGCCACATCGCCGACGTGGTCCTCGCTCAGTCCCGGTACCGAGCGCACCGGCAGCCCGGTGGTGACGGCGTACGGGGCCACGGTCTGCCAGCAGCGTCGCCACGGCGAGGTCCAGATCTGGTCGACGCCGTACGCCGCCATCAGATCGCGGCGGTCGCAGGCCTCGCGCTCACCCTGCTTGTTGAGGGGGCGTTCGGGTTCGGCGTCCTCCCAGACGGACCGCTTGACGGCCTTGGCATGTCGCAGCACCAGCACCAATCCGCCGTCGGTGGGGGCGGCCAGGGCCCGACCCAGCAACTCCTGTTCGTCGGGATAGCTGAGCTGCTCACGGGCGCGGTCGATGGGCCACCACTCGACCTTGTCGACCTCGCTGTCCGGGGGCCGGATCTCGGCCTCAGCGCGGACACTGGCTCGCCACCACCAGACCTGCTTCTTTCGGTCCCCGACCCGGTGCCGGGTGGTGCGCAGTGGCCAGTCCAGCCGGGCCGCGACCGCGGTCTCCTCCAGCACCTCGCGCTGCGCGGTGACCGGGGTCACCTCATTGCGTTCCACCTTGCCCTTGGGCATCGACCAGTCGTCATAACGGGGTCGGTGGACGACCAGGACGTGGCCGTCGCGGATCACGACTGCGCCCGCAGCTCGGATCATTTCCGGCGTCGCCTTCCCTTGAGCTGGATCGTGGTCTCCTGGAAGTCTCGCAGCAGGTTGCCCTGGTCGTCGCTGGTGCGCATCCTCCAGTCGCCGTCGGTGAGCTCCCAGGCCGCGGTGCCGGGATCGAAGCAGAGGTCGAACATCTCGGTCAGCTCGTCGACGTGACGCCGATTGCTGATGAGCACGATCACCTCGACCCGGCGGTCCAGGTTGCGGTGCATCATGTCCGCCGAGCCGATGCCGACCATGGGGGCGCCGCCGTTGGCGAACCAGAACACCCGGGAGTGTTCCAGGAATCGACCCAGCACACTGCGGACCCGAATGTTGTCGCTCAGCCCGGGCACCTGGGGGCGGATCGCGCAGATGCCGCGGATGAACAGGTCGACCGATACGCCGGCCTGGGAGGCTCGGTAGAGGGCGTCGATGACGGCCTCGTCGACCAGCGAGTTGGCCTTCATCCGGATCCGCGCCGGCAGCCCGGCCCGGTGGTTGGCGATTTCCTTGTCGATCTGTTCCAACAACCCCACCCGCAGCCCGTCCGGGGCGACCAGGAGCCGACGGTAGCTGGAGTGGTGCGTCATCCCGGACAGGTGGTTGAACACCCGCGCGACGTCCTCGGTGATGATCGGGTTGGCGGTCAGCAGCCCGAGGTCCTCGTAGCTGCGGGCCGTCTTGGGGTTGTAGTTGCCCGTGCCGACATGGGCGTACCGACGAAGCCCGTCGCGTTCGTCCCGCACCGCCAACGCCAACTTGCAGTGGGTCTTCAGCCCGACCATGCCGTAGACGACGTGGCAGCCGGACTCCTCCAGCTTGCGGGCCCAGGCGATATTGGCCTGTTCGTCGAAACGGGCCTTGATCTCGACCACCGCCAGCACCTGCTTGCCGGCCTGTGCGGCGTCGATCAGCGCATCGATGATCGGGGAGTCGCCCGAGGTGCGATAGAGGGTCTGCTTGATCGCCAGGACGTGAGGATCCGCGGCTGCTTGCTCGATGAAGCGCTGGACGCTGGTCGCGAAGGAGTCGTAGGGGTGCTGCAACAGCACGTCACGGCGGCGCAGCGCCGAGAACATGTCGGCGGGGCTGGCGGTCTCGACCTCCGCCAGATCGGGATGGGTCATCGGCAGGAAGGCCGGATAGGACAGGTCCTCGCGGTCCTCGTCGGCCACCGCGAACAGACTGGTGAAGTCGAGCGGGCCATCGACCTGGAAGACCTCGCGGGTGGAGATGTCGAGCTCGCGGATCAGCCGATCCAGCAATTCCTCATCGATCCCGGCCTCCACCTCGAGACGGACCGGGGGGCGACCGACCTTGCGGCGCAGCAACTCCTGTTCCAGGGCGAAGAGGAGATTCTCCGCGTCGTCCTCCTCGACCTCCAGGTCTTCGTTGCGGGTGACCCGGAAGGTGTCGCAGGACAGCACCTGCATGCCGGTGAAGACCTGGTTCAGGTGCTGCTTGATGACGTCCTCGATCGGAACGAAGCGGCCCTCCGCCAGCTTGATCAACCGGTCCAGCAGGGGTGGCACCTTGATCCGGGCGAACTGCTGCGCGCCGGTGTAGGGGTTGCGCAACATCACGGCCAGATTGAGCGAGAGCCCCGAGATGTAGGGGAAGGGGTGGGAGGGATCCACTGCCAGCGGGGTCAGTACCGGATAGATCCGCTCGGCGAAGAGCGTGTGCATCCGGTTCTTCTCATCGGGGGACAGATCGTCCCAACCGACCACCCGGATGCCTTCGGCTGCCAACTCGGGGGCGATGTCGTCACGGTAGGCCCGAGCCTGTTCGGTGGTCAGCTCCCGGGTCCGGTCCAGGATCAGCTGGTGCAGGTCGCGCGGCATCAGTCCGCTGGCGCCCGGGGTGGCGACGCCGGCGGCGATGCGCCGCTTCAGCCCGGCGACCCGGACCATGTAGTACTCATCCAGGTTGGAGCTGAAGATCGCGAGAAACTTGGCGCGCTCCAGCAGCGGGACCCGGTCCCGGTCCCGTGCCAGGTCCAGAACCCGTTCGTTGAAGTCCAACCAGGAGATCTCCCGGTCCAGGTAGCGATCGGCAGGCAGGGCGGACATGGCTGGGCTGCTCACTCCTGGTCATCTCCCGCGCTGGCGTACACCACGTCAGTGGACAGCGTCTCGAAGCCGGCGGCGCGATACATCCGCACCACCCGTTCCTGGTCTCCCTCGACGTAGAGGATGACCTCGGTGCAGCCGCGCTGCCGCAGGAAGTCGAGGCCGGCTGCCAGCAGCGCCCGGCCGATCCCGCCGCCGGCGGCATCGGGGCGTACCGCCAGCACGTAGACCTCGCCGGTGCCGTCGCGGTGCACCTTGGTCCAGTGGAAGCCGATGACCTGCTCCTCGCGTACTGCCAGCAGCAGTCCGGCCGGATCGAACCATTCTTCGGCGGCGCGGCCCAGGAAGTCATTCTCGTCCATCGCGCCCTGCTCGGGGTGGTGGGCGAAGGCGGCGGCATTGATCTCAATCACCGTGGTTGCATCGGCCGGCGTGAAGGGCCGGATGACGACGCCGTCGGGGATCGGCTCGGGGCCGACCTCGGCCAGCGGGCGGCCGAGCTTGAGCAGCGTACGCACCGGGGACATCTGTAGGCGTTCGGCGACGGCGCGGGCGTCGGCCAGGTCACCGAAGGCCCACCAGCTGTCGATGTCGGCTGCCGCCAGCAAGGCCTCGGCGAGCCCGTCCTGGCGGTGCTCGGGGTGGACCACCAGCTGCCCGATACCGGCGTCGAGGGCGGCGTACGCCAGCGGCTCACCGGCCGGCTCACCGTCGGCGGTGACCCACCACTGGTCAGGCTGCTTGGCCTGTCGCAGTGCGCGCAGGGCAGCCTCATTGAGTGCCGGGACGCCGTCATGGGCGGCGGCGGTCTCGACGAGAGAGGCAACCGCTGCCGGATGCGGGAGGTCGCCGTGGTGAACGACGGGCGCGGGGGTGCTGTGGGCCATGTGCGGCAGTTTCCCACACCGGCGCGACAGCTGGCGGACTGCCCGCCGGCCGGTTGCCGTGCTCCTGACGCCGCGGCCGGAGGCCTAGAGTGGTGCGGTGAGTTCCGGTTCCACCACCCGCCCGACCCTCGACCATCCAGTCGACCGCAGGTTGGTGCTGCTCGCTGTTCGGATCGGGGCGGTGCTGGGCGTCGTCTCGGCGGCTGCGGCTGGCTGGGCCATGGCGTACGCACCCCGTTTTGTCACCGGCCTGCAGCCGTGGCCGGTGGTTGCCTTCGTCTGCGCCGCCCTGGTCGGTGCCGTCGCCGTGCTGCAGGCCTGGTGGTGGCGCCGGCCCGCCAAGGACTGGACGCCTCGGCTGCGGCAGGTGTCCTGGTGGTTGCACCTGGGCGGCTATCTTGCCGCGCTGGGCCTGATGTGGGCCGGACTGGCGGTCGTGATCCGGGTGCAGGGCTCGACGACGGCCTACACCGCCACCATCGTGGCGATCGCTGCCGGGATCGGCGCGGTCGGTCTGTCCGGGGTCAACTACGTACGCGACAGCGGCCCGTCGGGGCTGCCGCACCATCACGCGCAGCGCATCAGCGCCGCAGTGGCGGGCCGCGCTGCGGCCAAGGACGCCGCCTTCGAGGCGGAACAACGCCGGCAGTGGGCGGCGTACGAGGCTGAGCAGTCCGAGGGGGAGGCAGAGAGCGGGCCCTCGGACCGGACGGAGCAGTCGTGAGGGCACTGGTCCAGCGAGCCCTCAGCGGCGAGGTACGGGTGGCCGGCGAGGTGGTCGGGCGACTGCCCCGGCCCGGTCTGGTGGTGCTGGTCGGGGTGGCCCATGCCGACACCGGGGCCCATGCGGTCGAGCTGGCGCGCAAGAGCCACGGGCTGCGGATCCTGGCCGACGAGACCTCGGCGGCCGACCGGGATGCGCCCTTCCTGGTGGTGAGTCAGTTCACCCTTTACGCCGACACCCGCAAAGGGCGCCGGCCGTCGTGGTCGGCGGCTGCGCCGCGGCCGGTCAGCGAGCCGCTCGTCGAGGCCTACATCCGGGCCCTGCGGGACCTGGGCGCCCACGTCGAGACCGGAATCTTCGGGGCAAACATGCAGGTCGAGCTGGTCAACGACGGGCCGGTCACGGTGTTGCTGGAGGTGCCGGCACCGCGGTGAACTGCACCACCAGCGCTGTGGTCAGGGGGTCGCGCAACGCCGGGTCGTCGACCCGGAATGACCCGCCGGGCCACGCGACGGTGGCCGCGGCGATCATCGCCAGGTAGGCCCCGTTGGTGGCGTGCCGCTGCCGCAGCTGGGCGATTGCGTCGCTGAGGCTGGCCGCCGCCACCGACTCCGATTCGCAGCCGGCCGCTTCCTGCAATGCGGCGGGATACCTCAGGCGCACCGTGTGCATGCCACGATTGTGCTCCACCGGAAGGAGAAGCGATGTCCCTCATCGTCGTTTTCACTTCCACGTCGCAGTCGGCGACCGAGATCGTGCCGGCGCTGGAGCTGCTCGGGCACACCATCCGCACCCTGCCACCGGATGCTTCGCGGTGGGAGCAGTGGGGTGACGCGGAGGCGTACCTGCTTGATGCCCGCACCGATCTGGCTGCGGCCCGCGCCTTTGCCCGCAACTTCGCCACGCTGTTCGCTGGCCGGCCGCTGATCGCGGTGCTGGGAGAGGGCGGGATGGCCGTGGTGAACGCGGACTGGGGGATGACCGACATCCTGCTGCCCGATGTCGGCCCCGCCGAACTCGCGGCGCGGCTGCGACTCGCGCGTGGCTCGGAACTGTCCACGATCGTGGCCGGCGGGATCATCATCGATGAGTACGCCAACAGCGTCAGTCTGGACGGCCGCCCACTCGACCTGACCTACACCGAGTTCGAGTTGTTGAAATATCTGGTCGGCCACGCCGGCCGGGTGTTCTCCCGGCAGCAGCTGGTCGCGGACGTCTGGGGATACGACTACTTCGGTGGCACCCGGACCGTGGACGTGCACGTACGCCGGCTGCGCGCCAAGCTCGGGCCGGACCGGGAGGGGCTGATCCAGACCGTACGCAATGTCGGCTACCGCTTCAGCGCCCGCACCCCGGAGTCACCGCACGGCACTGCAGACAGCACCTAGACTGGCCCCGTGCCCAACCCGTCGACCCTCGCCACCATCATCTTCGCCATCGTGGTGGCCGCGGTCGGCCTCGCCGCGCTGGCGGGGCTGGTGAGGTTGGGCTGGCGGCAGCGTCGCGACGTGGACTGATGCGCGACAGCCCCACAACGTCATCTCTGACCAACCCGGCACTGACCAACCGACCTGAGGAGCATCCGTGGCCCCCGACAATCTGCACGAGAGCCTGCTGGGACTGTCCTGGCTGATCGGTCGCTGGGAGGGCAGCGGCAAGGGGACTTGGCCCGGCGAGGGCGAGTTCGAGTACGGCCAGCAGGTCGATGTCGCCCACAACGGTGGGCCCTACCTGCATTACATGTCACAGATGTTCGCCGTCGACGAGGCCGGCAAGGCGACCAAGCCGTTGGCGATGGAGAGCGGATTCTGGCGTCCCGCTGGCGGCAACCAGGTCGAACTGTTGCTCAGCAACGCCGAGGGCCGGATCGAGATGTGGTACGGCGACGTCACCGGCAAGAAGATCGAGCTGAAGACCGATGCGGTGATCCGTTCCACCAGCTCCGAGGTCACCTTCACCGCCGGGCACCGGCTCTATGGTCACGTCGAGGGTGACCTGCTGTGGACCTTGGACCGGGCCACCGAGGAGCACGAGATGCAGACCTATCTGTGGGCCCGATTGGCCCGAGCGGAGGGATGATGTCGGTCATGGTCGAGGCGGGCGTCGACGCCGGCGCCGTCTGGCACTTGGGCGACCCCAACAAGGAGCAGCGGCTGATGGAGCGGGCCGCTGACGGTGATGGCACTGTGGTCGTGGACCTGTCGCACCGCGACGTCGTGCAGGTCAGCGGCCCGGATCGGCTCAGCTGGCTGCACGACCTCACCAGTCAGGAGTTGCGCGCGCTGCCCGCTGGAGTCGGCACCACCGCGCTGCTGCTGTCGGCGCGGGGGCACATCGAGCATGCGATGCAGTTGGTCGATGACGGAGAGAACACCTGGATCCACACCGAGCCCGGTGCCGGCGAGGCGCTGGCCGGTTTTCTGGACTCGATGCGTTTCATGCTGCGCGTCGAGGTGACGCAGCGGACGCCGGACCTGGCCGTGATCTGGTCGATCGGTACGCCGCCGGCCAGCTTGCCCGAGCATCTCATCACACGCAGCGCCGCCGATTCGCTGGGCGGGCGAGAGGCCTTCGTGCCGCGTGACCATGTGGCGGACTTCCTGGGGCACTTCGACCATCAGGCCGGGGTGTGGGCGTACGAGGCGCGTCGGATTGCTGCCGGTGTGCCGCGGCTGGGTTGTGAGACCGACCACCGCACCATCCCCAACGAACTGGGGCTGTGGGGAACGCATCTGGAGAAGGGCTGCTATCGGGGTCAGGAGACGGTCGCGCGGGTGCACAACCTGGGGCGGCCGCCGCGCCGGTTGGTGTTGCTGCACCTGGATGGCAGCGTCGACGAACTGCCTGCGCACGGCACCGAGGTCTTCCACGAAGGGAAGAAGATTGGTTTCGTCGGATCGGCGGCCCGTCACTACGAACTGGGCCCGGTGGCATTGGGAGTGGTACGCCGTGGTGTACCGGCGGATGCCGAACTGTTGGTTGACGCCGAGCTGAGCGCTGCCCAGGAGCCGCTGGTCGATCCCGAGGTTGGACTGCACATCAAGCCGAAGCTGTGAGCGTCCGGCAGTGGTGAAGGTCGGGAAGGCGTGAAGGCCGAGCAGGGGCTCGCGGAGAGTCGCTTCCCGGCGCTGCTGAGCGATCGGCAGTATCGGGCCAGGGCGTGGTTCGGGCTGGCGGCGGCACTGGTGGTGCTCGCGTTTCTTGAGCCGCAGTTCCGGACCCCGATCATCGTCCTGTGTTACATCCCGGTGCTCATCACCCTGGTTCTGTTGGGTGCGCAGGCGCGCGCCGAAGCGGACCTGATCAAGATGGAACGGACCAAGATCGCGGGGCTGGCCGGTTTCGGAGTGGCGCGGATCTCGGCCGCAGTGATGTTCGTGGTGGCGGTGTTCATGGTCGCCATGCTGACCTTCTTTGCCCGGATCTGGGCCCCGGTGACGGTGGCGTTTCTCGTGCTGGGGTTGCTGATCCACCTGCACTTGTGCTGGTTCAGGCTGAACCGCTGGCCGCTGCGCCGGGCGCGACTGGCCCGGCGCATCAAGCACAGTCAACTCCATCCGGTGCACTACTAACATCTGCGACATGACCCCCTCCCGCAGGACCAGTGCCGATCCCAGTCAGCAGTCCGCCGCCCTGGCGTTGGATCCGATCATCGCGACGATGCGCCGCGGGCCGCTGGTGGAATCGGTGCATCACGGCAGGGCAGTGGTGACCGACCCCGACGGTCGGGTGGTACGCCGGATCGGCGAAGTCGAGTTGCCGTTCTATCCGCGCAGCGCCGCCAAGCCGTTCCAAGCGATCGCGATGCAGCGGCTCGGCATGAATCTGGAGGCGGAATTGCTGGCCCTGGCGGCGGCCTCCCACCACGGCGAGGACTTCCACATCGACGGCGTACGCCGGATCCTGGCTGCTGCCGAGTTGCCGGAGACCGCGCTTCAGACGCCGGCGGATCTGCCGCACCACGGTCGGCCGCGGGACCTGTGGGTGCACGCGCACGGGCCGTCGCCGGCGCCGGTCCTGATGAACTGTTCGGGCAAGCATGCGGCGATGCTGCTGGCTTGTGTCCGGGCCGGGCTCGACGTGAGCACCTATCGCGATCCCGAGCATCCGTTGCAGCAGGAGGTCCAAGCCGTGATCGCAGAGTACAGCGGTCAGCAGCCGGGCGATGCGACGGTGGACGGGTGTGGCGCGCCGCTGTGGTCGATCTCATTGACCGGTCTGGCACGTGGCTTCGGCCGCTGGGCTGCGACCAAGGAGTTCGCGCCAGCCGCGTTGGCGCAGGCATACCGGGCCTACCCCCAGTTCGTCAGCGGCAGCGACACCGATGAGCTGCGGCTGCACCGGGCCGTACGCGGACTGGTCACCAAGGGCGGGGCCGAGGGCTGCCTGGCGATCGGCCTCGAGTCCGGGTATGGCATCGCCATCAAGATGGACGACGGGTCGGCGCGGGCGCTGATGCCGATCGCGGTTGCACTGCTGCGCGACTTGGACGTGACAGCGGACCAGGGCGCGCTGGACCAACTGGCATCGGTGCCGGTGCTCGGCCACGGCGAACCCGTCGGCGAGATCACCGCAGCGCTGGACTGAATCAGGTTCCACCCGACTAGGGTTGGCCGCATGACGACTGCCCCAGGTGCTGTCCTGTTCGACTTGGACGGGGTGCTCACCCCGACCGCTGAGGTCCACCGCAAGGCGTGGGCCGCTCTGTTCAGCCCGTTCTTCGAGGAACGTGGGCTGGCCGCGTACACCGACGATGACTACTTCGACCACATCGACGGTCTGCCGCGGTTCGATGGCGTACGCGGGATGCTCGCCGCCCGAGGTGTCGAGCTTCCCGAGGGTGAGGTCGACGACCCGGCAGGCGAGGAGACCGTCTGCGGGCTGGGCAACCGCAAGAACGAGCTCTTCACCCAGGTGCTCGCCAGCGAGGGCGTCAAGCCCTATCCGGGATCGGTACGCCTGCTGGACCGTTTGTGGATGGCCGGCACCCCGATCGCGGTGGTGTCCTCATCGCGCAACGCCGAGGCGGTCCTCACCGCTGCTGGCCTGCGGCAGCGCTTCGGCGTGGTCGTCGACGGGTCGGTCGCCGCCCGCGAGGGCTTGGCCGGCAAGCCTGCGCCGGACACCTTCCGGTATGCCGCCGAGCTGTTGGAGGTCGCCGAAGCTGACGCGGTCGTGGTCGAGGATGCGGTGTCCGGCGTCCAGGCCGGTGCGGCCGGCTCCTTCGCTCAGGTCATCGGAGTCGATCGCGGCGCCGGCGCCGACACGCTGCGCGAGGCCGGCGCGACCAGTGTGGTCAGCGACCTCGGCGACCTGGTCGCCGCGTGGTTCGGCGAGGCGAGCTTCGAGCCGCCCGCCCCGCAGGAAGGCTCGGAGGATCAGCGATGAGCCCGGACCAGCGGCGGGCCGAGCGGCTCGCCCTGCTTGACCGTTCCCGCTTCCCGGCCGACGAATGGGCACTGCGCGAGACGCGACCCGAGTTGGAGGACCTCGGCTCCACCGAGACCACCTTCGCGGTCGGCAACGGCTACCTCGGCATCCGCGCCACCCCCGAGGAGGCCCGGCCCACCGCGGCCCACGGCACCTTCCTCAATGGCGTCCACGAGACCTACCCGATCCAGCACGCCGAGGAGGCGTACGGCTTCGCCCGGACCGGGCAGACCATGATCACCGCCCCTGACGCCACGGTGATGAAGCTCTACGTCGACGACGAGCCGCTCAACGTCTGGCAGGCCGACCTGTCCGAGTACGAGCGCGAACTCGACTTCCGCACCGGGGTGCTGACCCGCTCGCTGGTCTGGCGCACCTCCCGCGGCAGCCGGGTCCGGGTGGTCACGCGCCGGCTGGTCAGCATGACCCAGCGACACCTGGCGATCATGAGCCTGGAGGTGACCCTGCTGGACGGCGACGGCTCGGTGGTGATCTCCTCCCAACTGCTGAACCGGCAGGATGGCAAGGACGAATACTCCGCCAACGGCAACGGTCACGGAGCCAACAAGGACCCGCGGCGAGCGGCTGCATTCGAGCATCGGGTGCTGCAGCCCAAGCACGACAGCATCGACGAGAAGCGCGCCGTGCTGGGCTACCTGCTGGCCAATTCCGGCATGACGCTCGCGGCAGCGGTCCACGAGGAACTGCTGGCCGACTGTGAGTACGAGGTCGCCCAGGAGATCTACCACGACGTCGCCAAGCACATCTTCACCGTCGAGGCGCGGCAGGGCGTCACCGTCTCGCTGGTGAAGTACGCCAGCTACCACAGCGCCGCGAACGTGCCGGTCCACGAGCTGGTCGACCGCGCCGGGCGTACCCTCGACCGCGCCGTCCGGTTCGGCCTGGACCAGCACCTCATTGACCAGGCCGACTGGTACGCGCGCTACTGGGAGGACTGCGACGTCCGGGTCGCCGACAACCCCGAGGTGCAGCAGGCGATCCGCTGGAACCTCTTCCAGCTGGCCCAGGCCAGCGCCCGCGCCGAGAGCGTCGGCATCCCGGCCAAGGGCGTCACGGGGTCGGGATACTCGGGGCACTACTTCTGGGACACCGAGATCTACGTGTTGCCCTTCCTCACCTACAACCACCCCGAGCTGGCACGCAACGCGCTGCGGTTTCGGCACTCGATGCTGGGCAAGGCCAAGGAACGCGCTGGCGAGCTGGCGGTACGCGGCGCGCTCTTCCCGTGGCGGACCATCAACGGCGAGGAGGCCTCGGCCTACTACGCCGCCGGCACCGCGCAGTATCACATCGACGCCGACATTTCCTACGCCCTGTGCCAGTACGTGCTGGTCTCCGGGGATGAGGCCTTCATGCGGGACAAGGGCATCGACATCCTCGTCGAAACCGCGCGGATGTGGGCGGATCTGGGCTTCTTCCGGGTCGTTGACGGTGTGACGACCTTCCACATCCATGGCGTCACCGGGCCCGACGAATACACCACCGTCGTCAACGACAACCTCTTCACCAATGTGATGGCGAAGTCCAACCTGGAGAATGCCCGGTATGCCGTCGACCAGCTCGCCGAGCGGGCGCCGGAGCACTACGCGGCCCTCAAGCGTCGCCTCGACCTGACCGAGGACGAACTGGATGAGTGGCAGCGGGCCGCCGACGCGATGGCGATCCCCTACGACGAGACCATGGGCGTACACCCGCAGGACGCACACTTCCTGGAAGGAGAGCTGTGGGACCTGGATGCCACCCCCGACAGTGAGCGGCCGCTGCTGCTCCACTTCCATCCGCTGGTGATTTATCGTCACCAGGTCCTCAAGCAGGCCGACGTCGTCATCGCGCTCTTCCTGCAGGGACACCGGTTCACCTTGGCGGAGAAGCGGGCCGACTTCGACTACTACGACCCGATCACCACCGGCGACTCCAGCCTGTCGGCCGTCGTCCAGTCGATCGTTGCGGCGGAGGTGGGTTATGAGGAGGAGGCGATGGAGTACTTCCGGCACTCCCTCTACACCGACCTCGCCGACCTGCACCGCAACACCGTCGACGGTGTCCATGTCGCCTCCTGTGGCGGCGTCTGGTGCGCGCTGGTGCAGGGCTTTGGCGGGATGCGGACGGTCGGCTCGGAGACTCATTTCGATCCCCGCGTGTCCGACGAACTGGGCCGGATCGAGTTCTCCCTCAAGCTCAATGGTGTACGCCTGCGGTTCGCGGCGACCCGGGAGCACTTCGAGGCCTCCACCGAGGAGGGGTCGGCGACCATCTGGGTCCGTGGCGTACGCCATGAGATCGACCCGGAGCATCCGCTGTCGACCGAGCTGGTCGACCATCGTGCCGCCGCTCCCGAAGCGGTCCCGACCCACCGCAGCGACGGCAGCCTGCTGACGGCACGCAAGCCCACCCCGATGCCGCTGGAGCAGTTGGTCAACTTCGACGACGTCTGAGCTCGCCGACGCCCCACCCACAACGCAACAGCGCCGGCCAGGATCACCTGGCCGGCGCTGTCAGTGGATCAGCGAATCAATCACCGATCAGTTGTAGACCACCACGCGGTCGCCCTCACGGACCTGGCCGTAGAGCCACTCCAACTGGTCCCAGTCGCGGACGTTGACACAGCCGGCGCTGCTGCCATTCCAGCCGCGGCGGGCGAAGTCATCGGAGTAGTGGACGGCCTGGCCACCGGAGAAGAACATCGAGAACGGCATCCGAGTGCCGTAGATGCTGGAGACGTGGTCGCGGTGCTTCCAGTAGACGCTGAACGTACCGTTGCGGGTCGGGGTGAGCTCGCTGCCGAAGCGGACGTCGAGGCTCAGTTCGACCTTGCCGTTGACCACGTAGCGCAGCTTGCGGTCGTTCTTGGAGATGCACAGCACGCGGCCGCTGGTGATGCACTCGGCCGGCAGGTTGGCCTGGGTCTGGACCGTCAGCGCACCGGTGGAGAAGTTGTAGCGAACCGTGCCGCGCTCGAAGTTCTGCGCGACACCGCCGTTGATGGCGTACTCGTCGCTGGTCGGAGCGCCCAGCGCGCCGCCCTCGAAGCCCATCTGGCTGTACTGCCACAGGATCGCGCCGTGCACGGCGTACGAGCCGATGCCGGGCTTGAAGATGATCAGGCCGTTGGCGAAGCGCTGCGAACGGGCACCGTTGGCGCCGTTGAACTCATCGGTGGTGGGGACGCCCAGGACGCCACCCTCCCAGCCGTGGGCACCGTAGCGGTCGAAGTTGGCGCCGTAGACGGCGTGCGCATCGGTGCTGGGGGTGTAGACGATCACGCCGCCCTCGAAGGTGTTGACCTTCGCGCCACGACCGCCGGTGAACTCGTCGCTGGTCGGGGCGCCGAGGACGCCGCCCTCCCAGCCGTACGCCGCGTACCGGTCCAGGATCCGACCGTGGACCTCGCGCGGGCCGACACCGGGGGTGTTGACCATCAGGCCGCCAGCGAAGCGCTGCACCCGGAGGTTGCGTTGCCCAGTGAACTCATCGCTGCTGGGGACGTTGAGGATGCCGCCCTCCCAGCCCAGCGCGCCGTAGTGCTCCAGCATCTTGCCGCTGACGATGCGGGGACCGGTCTTGGCGGTCCAGATGACCAGACCCTTCTGGAAACGGGTCACCCTGGCGCCGCGCTGGCCGGTGAATTCGGAGCTGGTGGGCAGACCCAGTGCGGAACGGTTGGCCTTGTAGTGGCCGTAGATCGCGCCGTAGACAGCGTTGGTGCCGGTGCTGGCGGACCAGTTGATGATCCCGTTGGTGAAGTAGCTGACCCGGGAGTTGCTGTCACCGGCCACCTCGTCGGTGGTGGGGGCGCCCAACGCCTTGCGGGCGCCGGCATCCCGGTTCCATTGGTTGTAGATGTGGCCTTGGATCACCTTGGAGCCGTTGTCGCTGGACCACACCAGAGCGCCGTTGGTGAAGCGGTCGATGACCAGGCCGTTCTCGTGAACGGTGTCACCCTTGACGGCGCCCAGGGTTGACTTCAGCTCGGCAGACAAGGCGTCGTACCGAGCCTGGTTCTCCTTGGAGATGCTGACCGCGTTGGCCTGCGGGGCGCGCTGCTGCGGGGATGCGCTGGGGCTCGTGCTGGGCGAGCTGGGGGTTGCCGAGGGGCTCTCGCTCGGGCTGGCGGTGGGGGAGCTGCTCGGTGAGGCCGACGGGCTGCCCGAGGGCTGCGGGGACGGCGAGCTGGTCGGTGACGGCGTGTCCGACGGCGTCTGGGCGGCGGCAATGCCTGTGCCCCCGATTGCCATCGCGGAGATCGCCAAGCCGGCCAGGACGGCGCGGCTGAGTTTGATGAACATTGTCAGGTCCCTTCGGTCTGTTCCCCATCAACTACGTGGTCAGCCGGTGAGAAGGTTGCCTCGCAGTTCGACACCTTTCCCGGCAGCGGGTGTGCGGCGCCGAAAACAGTCTCGTACGCCGCAACCTCCCGCGTCCAGTCAGCCGTGACGCCCCGCGTCCAGTCAGGACTTGCGGCGTTCCTTGGCGCGCTGGTTGGCGGCCAGTGTCACCTTGCGGATCCGGACCTTGTCCGGGGTCACTTCCAGGCACTCGTCCTCGCGGCAGAACTCCATCGCCTGCTCCAGGTTGAGCAGCTTCGCCGGCACCAGTCGCTCCAGCTCGTCGCCGGTCGAGGACCGTACGTTGCTGAGCTTCTTCTCCTTGGTCGGATTGACGTCCATGTCGTCGGCGCGGGCATTCTCGCCGACCACCATGCCCTCGTAGACCTCGTCGCCGGGGCCGACGAACATGGTGCCGCGCTCCTGCAGGTTGAACAGTGCGAAGGAGGTGACGCTGCCCTGTCGGTCCGCAACCAACGAGCCGGTTGGGCGCGTACGCAGCTCGCCGGCCCAGGGTGCCATGCCCTCGAAGACGTGGTGCATCAGGCCGGTGCCGCGGGTCTCGGTGAGGAATTCGGTGCGGAAGCCGATCAGGCCGCGGGCCGGCACGATGTATTCGACGCGGACCCAGCCGGTGCCGTGGTTGACCATCTGCTCCAGGTGGCCCTTGCGCAGGCCCATCAACTGGGTGACTGTGCCCACGAAGTCATCGGGGATGTCGATGGTGAGACGTTCCACGGGCTCGTGCAGCTTGCCGTCGATCATCCGGGTGACGACCTGGGGCTTGCCCACGGTCAGCTCGAAGCCCTCGCGGCGCATCAGCTCGACCAGGACGGCGAGCTGCAGCTCGCCACGGCCCTGGACCTCCCAGGTGTCGGGGCGTTCGGTGTTGCTGACCCGCAGCGACACGTTGCCGATCAGCTCGGCATCGAGCCGGGCCTTGACCAGCCGGGCGGTCAGTTGCTTGCCGGAGCGGCCCGACAGCGGCGAAGTGTTGATGCCGATCGTCATCGAGATCGACGGTTCGTCGACGGTGATCAGCGGCAGCGGGACCGGATTCTCCGGGTCGGCCAGGGTCTCGCCGATGGTGATCTCGGGGATGCCGGCGATCGCGACGATGTCGCCCGGGCCGGCGGAATCGGCCTGGACGCGCTCCAGCGCCTTGGTGATGAGCAGCTCGGACAGCTTGACGTTCTGGACGGCGCCGTCGGCGCGGCACCAGGCCACGGTCTGGCCGCGCTTGAGGGTGCCCTGCACGATCCGACACAGCGCCAACCGGCCCAGGTAGGGGCTGGCGTCGAGGTTGGTGACATGGGCCTGCAGCGGGGCGCCCTCGGTGTACTCGGGCGCGGGGATGGTGTCCAAAATGGTGGCGAACAGTGGCTCCAGGGAGTCGCTGTCCGGCATCTCGCCGTCGGCGGGCTGGTTGCGGGAGGCGCGGCGTGCCTTGGCTGAGGCGTACACGACGGGGAAGTCCAGGGCGTTGTCGGCGTCGTCGTCCTCGATCAGGTCCATGAACAGTTCGTAGACCTCCTCCTCGACGGCACTGATCCGGGCGTCGGGGCGGTCCACCTTGTTGATGACCACGATGATCGGCATCTTCTTGGCCAGAGCCTTGCGCAGCACGAATCGGGTCTGCGGGAGCGGGCCCTCGGAGGCGTCGACCAGCAGCACGACACCGTCGACCATCTCCAGGCCGCGCTCGACCTCACCGCCAAAGTCGGCGTGGCCGGGGGTGTCGATGATGTTGATGGTCATGTCCTCGCCCGCGGGGGTGGTGTACGCCACCGCAGTGTTCTTGGCGAGGATCGTGATGCCCTTCTCGCGCTCCAGGTCCATCGAATCCATGACCCGCTCGTCGACGTCCTGGCCGGTCCGAAATGCCCCGGACTGCCACAGCATGCCGTCCACCAACGTGGTCTTGCCATGGTCTACGTGGGCGATGATCGCGACATTGCGCAGGTCGGTACGAGTGGCCATACGCGGCTCCTTCGGTCTGGGTGACCCATCCGAGGCGCGGGCCGTGGATGAGTGTAGAACGCGGTGGCCGATCGAGCACCATCGTGACGGCCCGAACGCAGACGTGGGCCCCACCCGCCAGGGTGGGGCCCACGTCAGTGGAAGCTGTCAGATCAGGCGATCTCGCTGGAGCAGCTCTGGATCTGCTCAGTGACGAACGGGACCTCGGACTGCTTCATCAGGTCGCGTCCCGCGGCGAGGTTGTTGACGGTCTCGTCGGACACCTCGTCGTAGATCTTCGGGGCGACGCAGGCGGCAAGCTTGCGGCCCAGCTCCTCGCTGCCGAGCACCTCCGGAGCGGCGAAGATCTTGGTCATGCCGTCCTCGAGCTCCTGCAGCGACGCCTTGTCACCGGAGCTGGTCGGGGCTGAGCTGGTCGGAGAACTGGTCGGACCGGAGCTGGTCGGAGAGCTCGTCGGACCGGAGCTCGTCGGTGCCGAGCTGGTGGTCTCGGTGCCTCCGGTGGGATCGCTGTCGGTCGTCTGCGCCGTCGTGGGCGGCGGGTCAGCCTGGTCGTCGCCGTCCCGGAAGCCGAAGAACCACACGGCGCCACCGATCAGCGCGAGCACCAGGACGCCGGCGACGATCCCGAGAATCGTGTTGGTGTTGGACTTCTTGGGCTCCTGGGGCGGGCCGCCGAAGCCGCCGCCCTGGGGGCCCTGGGGTCCCTGCGGGCCGCCGAAGCCGCCGCCACCCTGCGGTCCCTGCGGGCCGCCGAAGCCGCCACCCTGCGGGGCGCCGCCGGGCTGGCCGCCGAAGCCGCCACCCTGCGGGGCGCCACCGGGCTGGCCACCGAAGCCGCCACCCTGAGGGGCGCCACCCTGCTGGCCACCGAAGCCGCCACCCTGAGGCGCTCCACCGGGCTGACCGCCGAATCCACCGCCCTGCTGGCCGCCGAAACCGCCGCCCTGCTGGGGATATCCGTTGCTCATGTCTCGTCCCATCCTCGTTCGGGGCCCACACTGGGGTGGGTCATGTCCAATGCTATCGGTTCGGTGCCGTTCCGTCGTGTCCCGTCGGGACAAATCGCACAAATCGGGCCGATGCCGAGGCATCCGCGGCCTGAGACGATCGCCAGCCAGGCCCGGGTTCCCTGCGGGGCGAATCACCAACGGCGCTCGGCTGGTGGTCGGCGGTTGGTTGGTGGCATGCGATTCAATGGGCGCGTGATTGATCTGCCTCAGCAGGGTGCGTTCACGGCCGAGTTCCACAAACAGCTCGACCAGCTCGGGCGCTTCAACCTCGCGATCTTCGGCAAGACCGGCGTCGGCAAGTCGACGCTGGTCAACGCCGTCTTCGGTGAACCGTTGGCGCAGACCGGCATCGGAGCGCCCGTCACCGAGGGCTCCCACCTGTATCTGGACCAGCGCGGCACCCTCGGCCTGCTCGACACCAAGGGGGTGGAGATCGGCCGAGACGACAAGCGGCTCGCGAAGGACCTGCAGGCCGAGGTCACCAAGCGCCGCAACCTGCCGATCGCCGAACAGATCCACGCCGCGTGGTACTGCGTACGAGGGATGGACCGACGTTTCGAGGATTCCGAGGCGGCCCTGGTCACGGAGCTGGCCGATCTGGAGTTGCCGGTGCTGGTCGTGCTCACCCAGGTGCCGAAGAATGGCAACGACTACCACCCGGATGCGGTGGCGCTGGCCGATGCGATCGAGGCCCGCGGGCTGCCGATCGTGGGTGGTCGACCCTTGATGACCAACGCGGTGGGGGACCAGTTCACTGGTCAGTCGGCACACGGCTTGATCGACCTGCTGCAGGCCACCTTTCGCGTCAGCCCAGAAGCCGTCCGAACCGCGCTCATCGTGGCGCAACGGGTGGACATGGCCGCCAAGGCCAAGTCTGCCCAAGTTCAGATTGCCTCGACGGTAGCGGCAGCCGCGGGCGTCGCCGCGGTGCCCATCCCGTTCGCCGATGCCACCGTGCTGGTGCCGCTGCAACTGGCGATGATGGCCCGCATCGCTCACCTCTACAACGTGCCGTTGGGCACGGCCGCGGCGATGGCCGCGGTGTCGTCGATCGCCGCCACCGAGGGTGGCCGGCGGATCGCCACCGGATTGGTGAAGTTGGTGCCGGGTGCCGGCGCGATCGTGGGCGGCGCCATCGGCGCCTCGGTGGCCAGCGCGCTCACCGCCGCGGTCGGTGGGGCCTGGCTGACCGTGTGTCAGATGGCCGCCAAAGGTGCCTTTGACCGGGAGGACGGCAGCGTCGACACCGATCAGGTACGCGAGGTGTTCCGCAAGGAGTTCGCCAATCGTTTCCGTCGACGCAACCGGGACTGACCCGCTGGCTGCCTCTTTTTGAGGTATGAGTCAGGTCGCTCCCGGGTCCAGCTTCACGGTTGACCCTGCACAACTGGATGTTTTTGCCTCCTCGGTCCAAGAACTCACGGACACGATGGCCCGCCACACCGAAGAGTTCCAGGCCCTCCACCTCGACCGGGGCGTGTTCGGTCGGCTGCCGATGGTCTCCTCCCAGGTGCATGACAAGTACACCGAACACGTCGAGAAGGGCACCGAAGCCTTCGCGACCGCCAACGCATTGCTCACCAACGCCAACAACCGCGCCCAGGACACGGCTGCGGCCTACCGCGAGATCGAGACCGATCACAGCCTGCTCGCGGAGATCATCGGACAGGAGCTGAAGCAGCGATGACTGTTGCCGGATTTGATCTGGAGAAGGGCGTCTTCTCGATGCTGCCAGGGCTGGTCGACCGAGCCCTCGGCTTCGCGCGCAGCTGGTTCCAGGGAGCCTTGGAATGGGTCTGTGGTGCCCCGGCGGCGCTGACCGAAGCTGGTCAGCGATACCTCACCCTGGGACAGCAGGTGGAGACACTTGGCACCAGCATCAGCACCAACGCGATCGGCGTGGACCGGTGGACCGGGGAGGCTGCCGACGGTTTCCGCACACCAGGACCCAGGCCGGCGAGGCGACCGTGGCCACCGGCCAGATCGTCGCTGCCACCCAGGAGATCCTGAACGCGGCCGCCGAGGTTGCCACCGAGGCCGCCAACCTGATCTGGAGCATCGTCACCGATCTGGTGAAGCAACTCATCCAGACCTACCTGGTGGCTCAGGCAGCGGCCGCCAGCACCTTTGGCGGGTCGCTGGCGGCCTGGCTGATCAGCGCGATCGGCCAGGTCTCCCACGTCGTTGCTCGGGTCGCCCAGGTGGTCGGCCAGGTCGGTCAGATGCTGCAGCAGATCATGGCGATGCTGCAGAAGCTCGCCACCCTGATCGCCAAGTACAAGCCCATTCTGGACCGGATCGAGCAGGTGCTGCGCAAGGTCAAGGAGATGCATGACAAGGTCAAGCCACTGCTTGACAAGGTCGACGCGGTGCCGACCAGTGATGAGGTGATGGCGAAGCGCCCGACGATCTCCGGATCAGGTGCGGCCGACACGCCCGCGGTGGCGGCGCTGTGATGACCCAGGACGAGTCCGCCGGCGCCTCCGCCCCCGACCTGGCCGATTCCATCGCGGCTGAGGTCGACGGACTGGTGCCCGGGCTGGTGTTGCCCGGACTCGACCAGGCCGTCGCACTGGCGCAGTGGCTGAGCGAGTTCCGGGCCTCAGGCTTCTCACGAAGCCGGCAGGTGTGCGTACACCTGTCCGGGCTGCTGCGCCTGGTGCACCTGGAATGGGTGCCGGCTGTCGTCAATCTCACCGCCATCGAGTACGCCGCCGAGCTCGGTCAGGCGCTCGAGGCCGCCCGCAAGGCCATGGTGTCGGGGATGCAGCAGGTGTTGCTGCAGGAGCCGGCGTACGCCGATGAGCTCGAGCAGGCCATCGCCGATCAGGGCGGCCAGGACTGGCAGGAGGCCGATGGCGAACCCACTGGCGTAGAGCTGGAGCGGCATGGCTTCGCCAGTGGGGACGGACTGGTGACCGTGTTGCTGGACCGCTCCCGACAGGTGGCCGGGGTGGAGATCGCAACCGAGGACCATTGGGAACTGGAACCGGTCAACCGGGCCTTCTGGGAGGCCGCCGATCTGGCGCTGGCTGGCGATCCGGTCCCGGATCATTCCGCCGAGGAGCAGTTCGCCCGCTCGTTGGCGGCCATCAGCGCCCGCCTCGACAACCTGGACAAGGATCTGGCCGCACGACTGGGGTGAGCCCACTCAGCTGCGGTGCACCTTGTGGTTGGCGGCCTGGGCCCGCGGGCGTACCACCATCGAGTCGATGTTGACGTGGCTGGGGCGTTCTGCCACCCACAGGATTGCCTCGGCGATGTCGGCCGCCAGCAGCGGATCCGCGACGCCGGCATACACCGCGTCGGCCCGAGCCTGGTCGCCGCCGAAGCGAGTCAAGGAGAACTCCTCGGTGTGCACCATGCCCGGTGAGATCTCGCTGATCCGGATCGGTTCACCGACCAACTCCAGCCGCAGCGAGCGGGCCACGGCACGCTCGGCCATCTTGGCGCCGCAGTAGCCGGCGCCGCCCTCGTACGCCGCCTCGGCCGCGGTCGAGGTGATGAACAGCACCTGCCCCTCGGCCCGGCGCAGCGCCGGCAGCAGCGCCTTGGTGACCGCGGCCGCGCCGATGACATTGGTGGCGTACATCTGCTGCCACAGGTCCAGGTCCGCCTCGGCGACGGGTTCCTGGCCCAGCGCGCCGCCTGCATTGTTGACCAGCAGGTCGACCCGGTCGCCGACGGTGGCCGCCAACCGGTCCACCTGGACCGGGTCAGTGACGTCCAGCGCCAGCGCGTGGCCGCCGATCTGCTCAGCCAGCGCCTCGATCCGATCGGTACGTCGGGCGCAGCACCAGACCTGCCAGCCGGCTTTGGCCAGGGCAGTCGCGGCTGCCGCCCCGATGCCGCTGCTGGCACCGGTGACGACGGCGATCCGGCCCTGCTGGTGCGGTTGGACGGAAGTGCTGACAGGTTCGCTCATGGCCCCCAGTTTCGCACCGGTGCGGATGGCCTGCGGACGCCGTTAGGCTGGCGGTATGACCTCGAAGCTGATTCTGCTCCGCCACGGCGAGAGCGAGTGGAATGCCAAGAACCTGTTCACCGGCTGGGTGGATGTGGACCTCAACGACAAGGGCCGGGCAGAGGCCCAGCACGGTGGTGAGTTGCTCGCTTCCGAGCAGTTGCTGCCCGACGTGGTGCACACCTCGGTGCTGCGTCGCGCGATCCACACCGCCGAGCTGGCGCTGAACGCCGCCGACCGGCACTGGATCCCGGTGAAGCGCCATTGGCGCCTCAACGAGCGTCACTACGGCGCGCTGCAGGGCAAGGACAAGGCTGCGATCCGCGAGGAGTACGGCGAGGACCAGTTCATGACGTGGCGCCGTTCCTACGACACCCCACCACCCGAGCAGGACATCGACAACGAGTTCTCCCAGTACCACGACCCCCGCTACGCCGACCTGCCCAGCGAGGTACGCCCGCGTACCGAATGCCTCAAGGACGTCGTCGCCCGGATGCTGCCCTACTGGTACGACCAGATCCTTCCGGACCTGCTCGCCGGCCGCACCGTGCTGGTGGCCGCCCACGGCAACTCGCTGCGCGCACTGGTCAAGCACCTGGACGGCATCAGCGACGAGGAGATCGCCGGGCTGAACATCCCCACCGGCGTTCCGCTGGTGTACGAGATCGACGCCGACGGCAAGCCCGAGAATCCCGGCGGCCGCTACCTCGACCCGGAGGCAGCCGCCGCATCGATCGAGGCCGTCAAGAACCAGGGCAAGAAGTAACCAGGGCCCGACCCGAGCAGGGATCCGGTCCGGCGAGCAGTCAGTTCTGTTCGCTGGGCTGGATCCCGGTCACCAGGAAGACCACTCGCTTGCCGACCGAGACCGCATGGTCGGCGATACGCTCGTAGTAACGACCCAACAGCGCAACATCGACGGCGGCAGCGACGCCCTCGTCCCAGTCGTCGCCGAGAATCTCGACGAATTGATCGCGGCGCAGCTTGTCCATTTGCTCGTCGTTGGCGTCGAGCTGGGCGGCGGTGTCGGCGTCGCGGTCTTGCAGCGTACGCCCGGCGGTCGCCACCATCGCTTCGGCCACTTCGGCCATCCGCAGGAAACTGTCCATCATCCGCGGCGGCACCGCAGGGTCGGGATAGCGCAGCCGGGCGATCTTGGCGATGTGAGCGGCCAGATCTCCCATCCGCTCCAGGGCCATCACCACACGGAGCCCGGAGGTGACCATCCGCAGGTCGCCGGCGACCGGTGAGGAGATCGCCAATACCGAAAATCCGGTCTGTTCGACCTCGCTGGCGAGCGCGTCGATGGCCTGATCGCCGGAGATCACCGATTCAGCGAGCTGCACGTCGGCCTCGGCCAGGGCGCGCGTGGCGTCCTGGACAGCGGTCCGGACCCGGTCAGTCATCTCCAGCAGGTCGGCCATCAGAAGATCGAGTCGATCATGGTAGGAGTCGCGCACCGATGCCTCCGTCCTTGGGGTGACAGCAAACGTAGGAGTTCCAGATGGCCCCGGCGCGCACTCGGGCGAGGGTTGAGTGAACTTCCTCTGAACTTCTCATGATAGGACGCTCGCCCGTCGGGCGCACATCCCGTCCAGACCGCAAAGCTGATGGCGCTTGCGCCTGCTGGGAGGTCGGAGTGTGACACGATCGGGCCGTGGACATTGTCGGCTGGCTGGCGCTGGGGGCGCTGATCGGAGCTGCCGCCGTGGTGGCGGCCGGCTGGCTGTTCCGTATGGTCCGCAACAGCCACCAGCAGACCGACCAACCCGACACCGTGCTGCCGCCGGTGGCCGAGGAGATCCTCGCCAGCCTGCGGGCCGGCACCTTGGTGCTCGACGAACGCGAACTGGTGCAGCGCTCCAGCCCCCGGGTCCGCAGCCTGGGGCTGGTGCGGGGCCGGCACGTGATTGCGCCGCAGGTGCAGGAGGCGATCCGAACGGCCCGCCGTGAGAGCCGACTGCAGCAGATCAGCGTGGACGTCGAGCGGGGCCGGGGCATGCCCGCGGTGGTGCTGTCGGTCCGGGTGATGCCGCTGCGTACCGGACAGGTGTTCGTGCTGGTCGAGGACGAGACTGCCGCCCGCCGGGTCGATGCCACCCGCCGCGACTTCCTCGCCAACATCAGTCACGAGTTGAAGACCCCGATCGGGGCGCTGTCGCTGCTGGCCGAGACGGTCGAGGAGGCCGCCGACGACCCTGAGGCGGTACGCCGCTTCGCCGGCCGGATGAACATCGAGTCGGCACGGCTCAGCGCCCTGGTCCAGCAGGTCATCGAACTGTCCCGACTGCAGGCCGATGACCCCTTGATGGCCGCCGACGAGGTCGAGGTGGACGAGGTGCTCAGCGAGGCGGTGGCCCGCTCGCTGATCGAAGCGGAGGCCCGCGAGGTGACGATCAGCCGGGCAGTCGACCGTGGCTGCCTGGTCATCGGAGACGCCGAGCACCTCACGGTGGCGGTGGCCAACCTGGTGCAGAATGCGATCCGCTACTCCGAACCTGGCGCCCGGGTGGCGGTGGCGAGCCGGATGGTCGATGACGACGGCGAGGAGTTCGTGGAGATCACCGTCTCCGACAACGGCATCGGCATCGATCCGGCCGACGTGGATCGCATCTTCGAGCGCTTCTATCGGGTGGACTACGCTCGCTCCCGGGCGAATGGTGGGACAGGATTGGGTCTGTCCATCGTCAAGCACACGATCGCCGCGCACGGCGGCACCATCTCTGTGTGGAGCAAACCCGGACAGGGTTCCACGTTCACGATCCGTATCCCGGCCCTGATTGAGGCCGGCCGCAGACAGGAGGCAGTGTGACCCGGGTGTTGGTGGTCGAGGACGAGGACTCCTACCGCGAGGCGCTGACCTACATGCTGGAGAAGGAGGGCTTCGACGTAGTCGCGGCTCCCGACGGCGCGCAGGGTCTGGTCGAGTTTGATCGTGGCGGCGCCGACCTGGTGCTGTTGGATCTGATGATGCCCGGATTGTCGGGCACCGAGGTCTGCCGACAACTACGCCAGCGGGGCAGCGTGCCGGTGATCATGGTCACCGCTCGGGACTCCGAGGTCGACAAGGTGGTCGGGCTGGAGTTGGGCGCCGACGACTACGTCACCAAACCCTTCAGCCAGCGTGAGCTGACCGCTCGGATCCGGGCCGTGCTGCGCCGCGCCCAGGACGTGGAGCTGATCCCCGATGTCATCGAGGCAGGTGGCGTACGCATGGACGTCGAGCGCCATGAGGTGTCCGTCGCCGGGGAGCCGGTGCGGCTGGCGCTCAAGGAGTTTGAACTGTTGGAGATGTTGCTGCGCAACTCCGGTCGGGTGATGACCCGCGGCCAACTGATTGATCGGATCTGGGGCGCCGACTATGTCGGCGACACCAAGACCCTCGACGTCCACATCAAGCGGCTGCGCGCCAAGATCGAGGAGAACCCGAGCCGGCCCCGCTACCTGGTGACCGTGCGCGGGCTCGGTTACAAGTTCGAGGGCTGATTGCCCCGGGCAGCCACCGCTGCCGTTAGGGTTGGCGCGTGGCCAACGACATCACCGTTTTCAGTGGTTCCGCGCACCGTGAGTTTGCCGAGGAAATGTGCCAGATCCTCGGCGTGGACCTGTCGCCTTCGGACACCACACGCTTCAGCAATGACTGCCTGCAGGTGCAGTTGCAGGCCAACTGCCGCCGCCGTGACGTCTACATCGTGCAGCCGTTGGTGCCGCCGGCACAGGAGAATCTCTTTGAGCTGTTGATGATGTTGGATGCCGCCCGCGGTGCCTCCGCAGCCCACATCACGGCCGTCATCCCGCACTTCTCCTATGCCCGATCCGACAAGAAGGACGCGCCGCGGATCTCGATCGGCGGCCGTCTGGTCGCGGACATGCTCCACACCGCCGGCGCCACCCGGGTCGTCACCATGGCGCTGCACTCGGAGCAGGTGCACGGCTTCTTCTCGATGCCGGTGGACCACCTCAGCGCGGTCTGGGAACTGGCCCGTCAGTTCGAGGACCAGGACCTGTCCAACGCCGTGGTGGTCTCACCCGACTTCGGCAATGCCAAGGTGGCCAATCAGTTCGCGCGGCTGTTGGGCGTACCGGTCGCAGCCGGCTCCAAGCGCCGGCTGGCCGACGATCGGGTGGTGATCGACACCATCGTGGGTGATGTCACCGGCAAGGACGTGATCGTCCTCGACGACGAGATCGCCACCGCCGGATCGATGGTCGAGTTGATCATCAAGGTGCGCGAGATCGGCGTGAACTCCATCGCAGTCGTCTGCACTCATGGCCTGTTCACCGGCAAGGCCATCGAGCGGTTGGGCTCGCTGGATGGCGTTGACCGGATCCTCACCACCAACACGGTGCCGCTGGCCGCGGAGAAGCGGCTGCCCAACATGGAGGTCTGCACCGTGGCCCCGCTGTTTGCCGAAGCCGTCCGCCGCATCAACTGCGGCGAATCGGTCAGCAGCCTCTTCCAGTGACCGGGTGCGGCTGACCTGAACGATCAGCCTCGCGGGCTCGCTGAGGGGGCCTGCGGGGAGGCCGAACCGTAGACGGCGTCATCAGCCGAATGCACCGGGGCGACCACTTCGGCCTGGGCGCCGCTGGCGAAGACCAGCGTCAGGCGCACGGTGGAGCCGACTGCCAGCTCGTCGGAGGTCAGCCTGATCGGGGTGGACAGCAGGTTGGCGGGCTCGTTGGCGGTGAGTTCGATCTGGTCGAAATCGACGCTGAGCTGGCCGGCGGGCTGGTTGTCGTAACCGATCGCCTGGCCGGTCACCTCGACCAGTTCGTCGTCGGCGTCGGCGATGATCTGACCGGTCAGGAAGGCCTCGCCCTCACCGTCGAGGACGGCCACCAGATCGCGAACCTTGACGTCTCCGGCCTCGACGTTGGCGCCGTCGGCCTGGGTGTAGGGCTGCAGGGTGTCAGCATTGAATCCGCAGCCGGTCAGACCCACGGTTGCGGCGCAGACAAGGGCCGCTGCTGCGCGCCTCCAGTCCTTCAGCATGCTCGGTGCTCCTTGCTCGGGCGACTCGTCCACAGGGACGTCCAGTTGAGGCCAACACTAGCCGCATCCGGCCCCTCACGTCAGCCTGCGGTTCCAAGGCGCTGGGGAAGGGGGAAGGGGTGGCCGCGGCATGGTAGGGGTCCGCGGGGGCGGAGCGCAAGGGTTTGCGGGATGGGTTCCGTGCGTTCAGGGTGATAGAATGGAGCCTGCGAAAGGGGTTCCTACATGAGCTTTACTGTCGGTGAGACGGTGGTTTATCCCAATCATGGGGCGGCTGTCATCGAGGACATGGAGACGAGGAAGATCAAGGGAGAGGACCGGCTCTACTTGGTCCTTCGCATCGTCGGTCAGAATGACCTGGTCGTGCGAGTCCCGGCCTGCAACCTCGACTTGGTGGGCGTACGCGATGTCGTGGATGCCGACGGTCTGGAGCGGGTGTTCTCCGTGCTGCGTGAGCCGCAAGTGGAGGAGCCGACCAACTGGTCGCGCCGCTACAAGGCCAACCTCGAGAAGTTGCACTCGGGCAATGTCATGAAGGTCGCCGAAGTGGTGCGGGACCTGTGGCGTCGCGAGAAGGACCGTGGCCTGTCGGCCGGCGAGAAGCGGATGCTCGCCAAGGCACGCCAGATCCTGGTCTCCGAGCTCGCGCTCGCGGAGAAGGTCGAAGAGGATCGAGCCGAGGTGCTCCTCGACGAGGTCCTCGCGTCCTGACGTGACGACACAACAACCTGTCGAACCGGTCGCTGCCATCGTGGTGGCGGCCGGTTCTGGCGTTCGCCTCGGTGGTGGCGAACCGAAGGCACTGCGGTTGCTCGGCGGCGAGAGTCTGGTGCGGCACTCCGTACGCGCGATGGTCGCCGGCGGCTGCTCCCGGGTGGTCGTCGTGGTGGCGGCCGGCATGGAAGACCGCTTCGCCGCGGACCTGTCAGATTTTCCGGTGACAGTGGTGGCGGGCGGCAAGGAACGTCAGGAGTCAGTCGCCGCAGGCCTGGCCGCGCTGGATCCGGAGCCGCCCTTCGTGCTGGTGCATGATGCCGCCCGGCCACTGGTGCCGGTCGAGGTCGTGGACCGAGTGATCGAAGCAGTCGAGGACGGCGCCACGGCGGTCATCCCGGTGATCCCGGTGGTCGACAGCATCCGGCAGGTGACAGGCGAGGGCTCGGCGGTGGTCGACAGGGCGGCACTGCGGGCCGTCCAGACGCCGCAAGGATTCGAGACCGCCGTCCTGAAGCTGGCCCACGCGCATGTGGCCGAGCAGGGGATCGCCGTCACTGATGACGCCGCGGCCTGTGAGGCACTGGGCCGTGAGGTGGTGCTGGTCGCCGGTGATGTGGCCAGCATGAAGATCACCAACCCGCATGACCTGGCGTTGGCGGCGGCGCTGGCAGAGCAGTTGGCGGGGGCCAACCCGAGCTGACCTGCTTCAGCCGCCCAGTTCGGGCCCGGGTCAGCGCACCTCGGACTCGTCGGCAGCAAACGTGTTGCAGGTGCCGATCGCGCCATCGGCCTGCAAGCCGCGCTCAGTCCACGCGACCCGCGACGTGCTCAGACCGTGGCTGGAGCCCTCCTCGTCGGATCCGATTCCGGAGAAGACTGACAGGATGGTCTCGATGTTCGGCTCGGTGATCTCCAGGCTCTCCTGAAGGGAGTACATCGTCAGGCCGGCGAAGCAGTCGGCCTGCAACTCCGAGCGGCGATTGGACAGCAGCCCGGCCTCGGTGGTCGGGCCCTCCGAACGCCTGGTGTAGTGCTCGGCGATCAGGATGCCGCTTCGGTAGGCGATGCCGTGGCCGTACTCGTGAGCCATCACCGACTCGATGATGAAGCTGGGGTCGGGGAACTCCGGAAAGAGGAACTGCGCCAGGGTCTGGGTGTAGTAGATCTTCTGGGTGTTGCCGCAGAACACCGCGTTGACCTCCGGCAGCTTGCCGCAGCCGGTGGCGACATCGGGGGAGTAGACCTCGGACTTGAAGGCCACCGGGGTGAAGCCAGCAGCCTCGAGGCTGGGGCCCCAGACCCGGGTGAAGCAGGCGACCAGCTCGTCCATGTATCGCTCGATGTCCTCGTCGGTACCGTTCTGCCAGTCGGCGGGGGTGACCTGACAGCGGACCGGGGCGGGGACAACCTGCTGATAGAGCGGGTTGTTGACCATGTAGTCCTCAACCTCGGAGGCCTGGAAGTCCGGCGGCGGCGCCGGAGTCTCGGACGGTGCCGGGACCTCGTAGTCCTCGTTCTCATAGCTGGGACCCACCAGCGAGGCGATGCCCATGCCTGCGATGGCCAGCACCAGGACGCCGATGACGGCGATCAGGATCGGGCGCAGCGGGGAGCCGGGCCGCTTCGGTGCCGGCCCGCCGGGCTGCTGCCACTGCTGATGCTGCCACCCCTGCTGCTGGACGTAGCCACCCTGACCGAACTGTTGGCCATATCCCTGCTGTTGGTAGCCGCCCTGCTGCCCGTAACCGGGCTGGCCGTAGCCCTGCTGACCGAAGCCTTGCTGGGGCTGACCGAAGCCTTGCTGGGGCTGACCGAAGCCTTGCTGCGGGGGCTGGCCCCAACCCTGCTGGCCGCCCTGCCAAGACTGGCCGAAGCCGCCACCGCCGGGACCGCCGAAGGCATTCTGGCCATATCCACCAGGCTGCTGCTGATATCCACCCTGCTGCTGGAAACCGTTCGACTGGTCTCCCCAGCCCAACTGCTGACCCCATTGCTGACTCACACGGCAATGGTATGCCCAAGTCGGACCGCCCGGACAGGGCTGTGGTGCCGCAGCCGGTCCCGACGCCGGGCTTCAGCGGGCTGAATCTGCGACCAACAGCACCGTGGCCACGGCGGCGACACCCTCGCCGCGGCCGGTGAAGCCGAGCCCATCGGTGGTGGTCGCGCTGACGCTGACCCCAGTGCCCAACACCTGGGACAAGGTCTGTTCTGCCTCGCCGCGTCGAGCGGCGAGTCGCGGGCGTACCCCGATGATCTGGACTGCTGCGCTGGCCACCGACCAGCCCGCCTGCTGCACCCGGCGGTGTGCCTCGGCAAGCAGGCGTACGCCGGCAGCCCCGGCCCACTCCGGCTCGGCCGTGCCGAAGTTGCTCCCCAGGTCACCGAGCCCAGCGGCAGAGAACAGCGCATCGCACAGCGCATGGCAGGCGACGTCACCATCGGAGTGGCCAGCCAGGCCAACCGGTTCATCGGGAAAGGCCAGACCGGCCAAGTGCATCGGTACGCCGTCCTGCAACCGGTGCGCATCGGTGCCGATCCCGGTGCGCAGCCGAGGCATCGGTGGGGCGGAATCAGCAGAAGTCACCTGTGCATCCTAGGACGGCGGCCGCGGTGCCGCGCCTGCCCGCGGCGGCTCCGGTGTGCGATAGTTTGCACGGGCTCCCGTGGAAGGATTCTTGTGTCCGGATCAGTACATCTTCGCCGCATCCCGGCCGTGATCATGGTCGCCTTGCTGGCGATCACCGTCTGGGCGGGTGGCGCACTGCCGGCCCGCGCGGAAGGCATGGTCGAGACCTATGACGTCCAGGCCATCCTCAACGAGGACGGCACGATCGACGTCGATGCCACCATCACCTTCGCCAGCGACGGGGTGCCGGGCACCCTCGAGCAGCGCTTTGCCACGACCGAGGCCGCGCTCGACAACCGGGAGTACCGCTACCAGTTGAGCAAAGTCGAGGTGACCGCGGACGGCAGCCCGGTGTCGGGCGCCACGATCACCGAGGAGGGTGACGCGACCGTCGTCACGGTGCCCACCGACGGACTGAACGGATCGGTGACGATCTCCTACACCGTCGCCGGCGCCACCCACGCCAAGGGTCCCGACGCCACCGACGTCCGCTGGCGTGCGCTGCAGGGCCTGTCGGCCCCGGTGCGCGACTTCAACGCGGTGGTCTCCGCCCCGCCCGGCAGCGTCGGCATCGACTGCAACGCCGGCTCCCCCGACGCTCCCTCCAAGTGCAACGAGTGGGTCACCTCGACCCACAACAACCCGGACCCCTACTTCCGCGCCGGCCCGCTGGGCCAGGGCCAGATGGTGGAGTTCTCGCTGGTCTACCCGACCAGCGTTGTCCCGGTCACCGAGGACCTGCAGGAACGCTGGAGCCTGGACCGGGCCTTCTCCTTCTCGCCGCTGCCGCTGCTGGTTGCGCTTGGCGTGCTGGTGGTCGGCGGTCTGGTGCTGTGGAGCATGCACCGCCGCGCCGGCCGGGACGCCGCCCCCACCGGCGACCCGATCCGGATCGCCGAATTCCGCGCCGCAGGCGAGGGGCTCAGCGAGTTCCAGGTGATCGAGGACGTACGCCCGGGGCAGGTCGGCACCATGTTCGACGAGCGAGTGGACCCGATCGACATCACCGCCAGCCTGATCGACCTGGCGGTCCGCGGCCACCTGCACATCACCGAGCTGCCCCGCGCCAACGAGTACGATCCGACCGACTGGGAGATCCGCCGCGGCAAGGCGCAGGGGGAAGGGCTGCACGCGTACGAGCAGCGCATCATCGAGGCGCTGACACCGCAGGCCGACAGTGTCACCAAGGTGTCTCAGCTGCCCGAGACGCTGCCCAACTCGCTCAACGACATCCAGTCCGCCCTCTATGACGAACTGGTCGAGCGCGGCTGGTACGAACAGCGTCCCGACTCCACCCGCAACCTGTGGAAGACCGGCGGCTGGATCGGGCTGGGCGTCGCCGTGGTCGCAACCGTCGTGTTGGCTGCCTTCACCGGCTTCGGCCTGCTCGGTCTCGTGCTGGTGATGCTGGCGTTGGGGCTGTTGCTGGTCTCGGAGGAGATGCCGGCGCGGACCGCGAACGGCTCGCGGATCCTGGAGGGCATGCTGGCGCTGCGCGCCGACCTGGTGAACCGACCCACCGATGAGATGCCGCCCGGCAAGGAGCTGCGCGAACTGTCGGAGCTGCTGCCGTACGCGGTGGTGCTGGGCGGTTCGGATCGTTGGCTGAAGGCCTTCGTCGAGTCCGACGATGACGATGTGGCCGACCCGCGTGACCTGAGCTGGTATCACGCCCCGGACACCTGGCATCTGCGGGACTTCCCGGGCTCGATGCGCAACTTCATCACCAGCGTCAGCGGCGTGCTCTTCCTGCGCTGACCACGGACACCGACACGACAATGCCCCGGGGACATCCCCGGGGCATTGTCGTTGTGGCGCTGCGGCTCAGAGCTCCAGGCCAGGGTAGAGCGGGTGCTTGTCGAGCAGTTCGGACGCCGCAGCATGGGTGCGCTCGGCCAGGCCGTTGGCGATGGCGTACTTGGCCTTGCTCGGTGCGCCGGCGCTGGTGCTGGTCGGCTCGGTGCCCTTGAGCACGTCCACGATCAGCTCGGCGACCCGGTCGAACTCCTCGGGTCCGAAGCCGCGGCTGGTGAGCGCGGGCGTCCCGAGCCGGACACCGCTGGTGTACCAGGCGCCCTGCGGGTCGTTGGGGACCGAGTTGCGGTTGGTGACCACACCGGAGTCCAACAGCGCCGACTCGGCCTGGCGGCCGGTCAACCCGAAGCCGCCCACGTCGACCAGCACCAGGTGGTTGTCGGTGCCGCCGGTGACCAGGCTGGCGCCACGCTTGAGGAAGCCCTCGGCGAGCGCCTGGGCATTGTCGGCGACCTGCTGGGCATAGCTCCGGAAGTTGTCGGTGCGGGCCTCGGCCAGCGCGACGGCCTTGGCGGCCATCATGTTCGACAGCGGACCGCCGAGCACCAGCGGGCAGCCCCGGTCCACCGAATCGGCGTACTCCTGGGTTGCCAGCACCATGCCGCCGCGCGGGCCACGCAGGGACTTGTGGGTCGTGGTGGTGACCACGTGGGCGTGCGGCACCGGATCCTCGTCGCCGGTGAAGACCTTGCCGGCGACCAGGCCGGCGAAGTGGGCCATGTCCACCATCAGGGTGGCGCCAACCGAGTCGGCGATCTCGCGCATCTTGGCGAAGTTCACCCGACGCGGATACGCCGAGTAGCCGGCCACGATGATGAGCGGCTTGAACTCCTTGGCCTGGGCGGCCAAGGCGTCGTAGTCCAGCAGCTGGCTGGTCGGATCGGTGCCGTAGGAGCGCTGGTGGAACATCTTGCCGGAAATATTGGGGCGGAAGCCGTGGGTCAGGTGACCGCCGGCATCGAGCGACATGCCGAGCAGGCGCTGGTCGCCGAAGCTGCGCCGCAGCGTCTCCCAGTCCGACTCGCTGAGGTCATTGACGGTCTTGGCTCCGAGCTCGGCCAGCGCCGGCTTCTCGACACGGTGCGCCAGGATCGACCAGAAGGCCACCAGGTTGGCGTCGATGCCGGAGTGGGGCTGCACATAGGCGTACTCGGCGCCGAACAGCTCCCGGGCATGCTCGGCTGCCACCGACTCGACGGTGTCGACGTTCTGACAGCCGGCGTAGAACCGGTGACCGACGGTGCCCTCGGCGTACTTGTCGCTGAGCCAGTTGCCCATCGTCAACAGGACGGCCGGGGAGGCGTAGTTCTCCGAGGCGATCAGCTTGAGGCTCTCGCGCTGGTCGGTCAGCTCGGAACGGATGGCGCCCGCGATGCGCGGCTCCACCGTCTCGATGACCGAGAGCGCGGACTGGAATGCCTGGGAGGCCTGGGCATTGTCGGACACGGGTGCTCCTTCGTGAGGCTGGGATCTGCCGTGCGGCCAACTCTAGTGCGCTCAGCGAGGGCCGGCCGACGCCTGGTTGAGGCGGGCGAAGAGAGTACGCCGGGCGAAGAAGTTCCAGAACATCACCAGCACCATCGACACCAGCTTGCTGAGAGTCAGATCCTGGCCGAGTTGACTCACCCCGATCCACAGAATCAGTTCGTTGAAGCCCAGCCCGACCACCCCGATGGCGGCGAACAGGATCATCTCGGTGCGCCGCCGGTCCGAGCTCTGGAAGACCCACGCGATGCTGAGCAGATAGTTGACCGCCAGCCCGGCCAGGAAGGCGATGCCGGCCCAGACCAGATAGAGGTCGCGGCCGGCGACGCTGCTGAGGAGCAGCAGTAGGCCGAGGTCCACCACGGCGGCGGTGCCACCGACGAAGACGTAGCGGAACAGCTGAATCCCGACGTGGTCGGTGTGGCCGGTGAACAGGCGGCGCCAGCCCTGCGGCGCCGCGGCCTGGGTCGCGTCGGGATCGTCCTGCACCGCGCGAGCCTAACACCGGGCGTACGCTCCACCAGCCCGTCGCGAGGGCCGATCCGGGGTGACTTTTTCGCTATGGTGAGCCCGGCGGGGACGACCCGCCTACGGGTCCGGACCAGAGTGGGGGCGTTCGTGGCAAGGACTGCGGTCATCATCGGAGCCGGGCCGGCGGGGCTGACGGCGGCACTGGAGTTGCTGCGCACCACCGACGTGGTGCCAATCGTCTATGAGGCCACCGACGAGATCGGCGGCATCTCCAAGACGGTGAACTTCAAGGGCAACCGGATCGACATCGGCGGGCACCGGTTCTTTTCCCGCTCCGACCGGATCATGGCCTGGTGGAACGACATCCTGCCGATTGAACGGACCCCTGAGGGCGTGTCCTTCACGCTGCGCTACCAGGGCAAGGAGCGGGTGCTGGGCGGCGCGGACAACGGCGTGGACCCCGAGCAGACCGACGACGTCATGCTGGTCCGGTCGCGGCTGTCGCGGATCTACTACGGCAAGAAGTTCTACAACTATCCGATCACCCTGGATGCGACCACGATCCGCAACCTGGGGCCCGCCCGGCTGGTGCGGATGGGGCTGTCCTATCTGAAGGCATCGCTGCGGCCGCTGCCGGAGCGGTCGCTGGAGGAGTTCTACGTCAACCGCTTCGGGCGCGAGCTCTACAACACCTTCTTCCGCGACTACACCGAGAAGGTGTGGGGTGTGCCCTGCAGTGAGATCGCCCCCGACTGGGGTGCGCAGCGGGTCAAGGGGCTGTCGGTGCGCTCCACCCTGGTCCATGCGGTGCGCAAGCTGTGGCAGCAACGCAGCGGCGCCGGCCGGGCCAAGGATCTGGGGCAGAAGGACACCGAGGTCAGCCTGATCGAATACTTCCTCTATCCCAAGTTTGGTCCGGGCCAGATGTGGGAGACCGTGGCACGGATGGTGCGCGAACGCGGCGGCGAGGTGCACCTCAACTCCCACGTCACCCAGCTGTACGCCGGTGAGCGCGGCGGGCAGCGGCAGATCACGGCCGTCGAGGTGACCGATGCCGATGGCAATCGGCAGCGTGTCGAGGCCGACCAGGTGCTGTCGACGATGCCGGTCAAGGATCTGATCGCGGGGATCCGTGACGAGCACGACGCCGGCCTGGCGCCCGATGCCGAGGTACGCCGGATCGCCACCGAGCTGCCGTATCGCGACTTCATCACCGTGGGGTTGTTGCTGGATCAGCTCAAGATCCGCAACGAGACGCCGATAGACGATGGGGTGG
The DNA here is from genome assembly GCF_002250565.1 of Parenemella sanctibonifatiensis. Taxonomy (GTDB): domain Bacteria; phylum Actinomycetota; class Actinomycetes; order Propionibacteriales; family Propionibacteriaceae; genus Parenemella; species Parenemella sanctibonifatiensis. The sequence continues at coordinate 674,106 of NZ_NMVJ01000001.1, read as the reverse complement.
CGAGTCTCGTCCCGGACAACTGGATCTACATCCAGGAGCCGGATGTGAAGGTGGGGCGACTGCAGGTCTTCAACAACTGGAGCCCCTACATGGTGGCTGACCCCAACCAGGTCTGGGTCGGCATGGAGTACTTCTGCAACGAGGGCGATGAGCTGTGGCAGCTCTCGGAGCAGGAGATGGCCGACGTCGGCGTACAGGAGCTCGCCCAGATCGGCATCATCAACCCTGAGGATGTCCTCGACCGCACCGTCATCCATGTGCCCAAGACCTATCCGGCCTACTTCGGCAGCTACGCCGACTTCGACCAGGTCCGGGCCTACACCGACGGTTTCGCGAACCTCTTCCTGTTGGGCCGCAACGGCCAGCACCGCTACAACAATCAGGACCATTCGATGCTCACGGCGATCGCGGCGGTGGAGAACATCGCCTCGGGGCGTACCGACAAGGACAATGTCTGGGACGTCAACGTCGAACAGGAATACCACGAACAGAAATGAACGACACGGCGCTGCTGGGGAGCTGGCGGACCCGGATCGATCTGGCCAAGTGGAATGCCGTCGTCTGGGCGTTCCTGGTCGGCAAACTGGTCCTCACCACGCTGGGTGCCTTCACGGCGGTCGCGCTGGAATACATCTTGGGGCGGGTGAAGGCCGGCGGTGACGTGTGGCCCGGCAACATGTCGGCGAGCCAGTGGAATCCGGTGTCGATGTGGTTCCACTTCGATTCCGAGCACTACGTACGCCTGGCGGCCAACAACTACTACGACCCGCTCAGCCCCGCGGGACTGGAGGCGATGCAGTTCGCGGTCGACGGCGGGACCGCCGGCGTACCGTCGGAACTCAACCGCTTCACCTTTGCGCCGCTGCTGCCCTTCCTGGCCAAGCTGGTGATGCCATTGACCGGTGGCCATGCCGATCTGGCGGTGCTGCTGGTGGTCAACGTCGCCGCGATCGCGGTGCTGGCGCTGACCTGGGACCTGACTCGGCTGCTGCTGCCGCAGGCGGACGCGCCGCATGCGGTCGTGCTTGTGATGGCGCTGCCGATGAGCTTCCTCTTCCAGGCGGCGCTCACCGAATCGCTGTTCGTGGCGCTGCTGATGGCGACGCTGGTGTTGGCGGAGAAACGGCAGTGGCACTGGGCGGTGCTGACCGGCATCCTGGTGGCACTGTCGCGGTCCACCGGGATGGCCGTGGCTGGCGCGCTGTTCTTGATCTTCCTGCGGCAGCAGAACTATCGGCCGTTTCGGTTGCGGCCCTGGCTGCAGGCGTTGCCGGCCGGGGTCGCACCGCTGCTGGGGTGGGGCACCTACATGGTCTACTGCCAGCAGATGACCGGTGAGCTGCAGGCGTACAACATCCTCCAGAAGTCCGGTTGGGGAGTGGAACTCGGGGCGCCCCTGGAGTGGCTCGAGGCGTTGACTGCGGCCGACCCGATGAACCTCGACACCTTCAAAGCCTGGTCGGTGGTGCTGGTTGCCGCCATCCTGCTGGCGGGCTGTCGGCGGATTCCGTTGGCACACCAGGCGATCGGCTGGGTGTTGCTGATCGTGCCGATCATGATGGGGGAGCGCTGGTACCAGAGCATCCTGCGCTATCAGGCCGAGATCTATCCGGTGCTGTTGATTCTGGTGGCGTTCGTCACGGCGCGGCCGTTGGTGCGCTCGGCGGTGATCGCGATCTGCGCGCTCACCCAAGGCATCATGTTCCTCCTGTGGACGAACTCCTGGCTGTTCGTCATCATCTGAGCGACGAATGTTTTGCGCCAATCAGGCGACGAACCCTTCGAACTCCGCGACGGTCTCGCCATGCGCCGATACCGAGATTGCGGTCGGTCCGAGGGCGGACTGAGTGACCATGGCGGTCACCTCGGTGCCGGTCGAGAGGGTGCCGACCAGGGTCGCCTCGCCGCTGACCACAGCTTCCTCGGCCAGCAGAGTGTCGCCCTCGAAGAGCTGCCAGGTCGCCGCGATCGGGCCGGTGCTGCCGACGACCCGGACCGGCCGCTCGTCGATGGTCAGATTGTGATTGTCCTTGGTGATCCCCATGACGGGATCCTAAGCCTCGAGGCGGGTCACCAGGCGTACGCCTCGGGTGCAGGCCCACCGGGACCGGGAAAAATCTCGTCGATCCGCGCCTGCGTTGCCTCGTCGAGCTCGATGTCGAGCGCTCGGCGAGCGCCGTCGAGCTGGTCCATCGTGCGCGGCCCGATGATCGGCCCCGTGACGCCCTCGCGGGTCAGGTGCCAAGCCAGCGCGGCATCACCGGGGGCGTGACCGAGCTCGGCGCACAGGTCCTCCCACGCGGTGAGTTGGGGCTCGAGCTGCGCGACTCGCTCCTGGTCGGCGCGGGCCCGTCGCCCCTCGTTCGCCTTGGCGACCGCCCCGCCGAGCAGACCGCCCGCGAGTGGGGACCAACTGATGACTCCGATCCCGTACGCCCGGGCGGCGGGCAGCACCTCCAGCTCGATGTCGCGGGTGAGCAGGCTGTACTTGGACTGCTCGCTGACCAGGCCCAGCGTGGTGCCGCGACGGCGGGCCGCCTCGTTGGCCTGGGCGAGGTGCCAGCCGGCGAAGTTGGACGAGCCGACATAGAGCACCTTGCCCGCGGTGACGAGCTGGTCCATCGCCTGCCACAGCTCCTCCCACGGCACCGAGCGGTCGATGTGGTGCATCTGGTAGAGGTCGATGTAGTCGGTGCCGAGCCGGCGCAGCGACTGCTCCACCTCGACGCGGATGTTCTTGGCGCTGACGCCAGTGGCGTTGGGATCCTCGCTCATGCCGCCGTAGACCTTGGTCGCCAGCACGACGTTGTCACGTTTGCCCGAGGACTTCAGCCAGCGACCCACGATCTCCTCGGTGCGGCCGGCGTGGCCCGGCCCGCCGTACCGGTTGGCGGTGTCGAAGAAGTTGATGCCGGACTCGATTGCCGAGTCCATGATGGCGAAGCTGTCCTTCTCGCTGGTTTCGGGGCCGAAGTTCATGGTGCCCAGCACCAAGCGGGAGACCGTCACGCCGGTGCGGCCGAGGGTGGTGTACTGCATCGTTGCCTCCGGTGGTGTCGCTTCGTCGCGCCGGTGCCCCGGCGCGGGCACCAGTATCGTCGCCGGTCCCGGGGGCCCGGCAGCGGGGTGTGCGTACGAAAACCGCGCCGCAGCGGCGGTAGGTCTCAACTATTGCGACCGACCGCCGCTGGCGCGCTTTTCTGAGCGAATCAGCGGTGCTGGCTGATCTCGTAGAGCGCGATGCCGGTGGCGACCGAGGCGTTCAGCGACTCGATGCCGTCGATGCTGATCCTGGCGAGGACGTCGCAGTTCTCCCGCACCAGTCGGGACAGGCCATCGCCCTCGGAGCCGACCACCAGCACCACGGGGCCGTCCAGCCCGGGTGCGGCGGCGATCTCGGTGTCGGACTCACCGGCCAGGCCGACGATGGTGAAGCCGGCTTTCGCGTACGCCTGCAGGGTCCGGTTGAGGTTGGTGGCGCGGGCCACCGTGGTCCGGGCCGCAGCGCCGGCCGAGGTCTTCCAGACCGTCGCGGTGACCTGGGCGGCCCGCCGCTCGGGAATGATGACGCCGTTGGCGCCGAAGGCCCGCGCGGAACGGATGATCGCACCCAGGTTGTGGGGGTCATTGAGGTGGTCCAGCACCAGCACCAGCGGGCTGTCGGAGGTGATCGCCTCGTCGAGCAGGTCGTCGGGGTGGGCGTAGCTGAACGGCGGCAGCTGCAGCGCCACACCCTGGTGGACCAGTCCGCCGGTGAGCCGGTCCAGTTCGTTGCGGGTGACCTGCAGCAGGGACATGGAGCGGTCCGCGGCGATCTTGAAGATGTCCCGCAGCCGGTCGTCACGTTCGGCGCCCTCGGCCACATAGCCGTTGCGGACCGGAATGCCGGCCTCCATCGCCTCCAGCACGGGATTGCGGCCCACCACCCATTCGGAGCGGGAACGCTGGGTGTCCCGCTTGGGGGTGGCCTGGGCGCGCTTGTCGCGTGCCACCTTGGCGGCGTGAGCCTTGTGGTAGGGCCGATCCTCCGCCTTCGGGGTGGGGCCCTTGCCCTCCAGCGACTTGCGGATCCGACCGCCGGACCCGGTGGTGTTTCCGGTGCCCTTACCGCGCTTGCGTACGGCGCCCTTGCGTTGGGAATTTCCTCGCATCAGCGCTTCACCTCCCAGTTGGAGCCCTGCGGGGTGTCGGTGAGGGTCACACCGAGTCCGCTGAGCTGGTCACGAATCGCATCGGCGGCGGCGTAGTCCTTGCGCCCTCGGGCAGCAGTCCGCTGCTCGACCAAGGCGCCGACCAGGCCGTCCACCAGCGGCATCAGATCGGACCCGCCGGCGCTGGCCCACACCTCGTCGGCGGGATCCAGGCCCAGCACGCCCAACATGGCCCGGACTGCGGCAGCGTTGGTGCGCACCGCCTCGGCGTCGGCGGAGGTGAGGGCCTGATTGCCGGCCTTGACGTGTTCGTAGAGCACCGCCATCGCCTGTGGGGTGGACAGGTCGTCGTTCATCGCGTCGACAAAGGCCTGCGGCAGCTGCCCCGCATCGACGTCACCTGCTCGGTCCAGGAAGGTGTCGATGCGGTTCAGCGCAGCGGTCGACTCCGCCAGCGAGGTGTCGGAGAACTCGATCGAGGACCGATAGTGCGGCACCGCGAGATAGAACCGGACTGCACGGGGGGCGTACTGCTGGGTGACCTGACTGACCAGCGCGCCGTTGCCGAGCGACTTGGACATCTTCTCGCCCTTGGCGGTGACCCACGCGTTGTGCATCCAGTAGCGCGCGAAGGCGTGGCCGGCGGCGCTGGACTGGGCCAGTTCGTTCTCGTGGTGGGGGAAACGCAGGTCCAGGCCGCCGCCGTGGATGTCGAACTCGCTGCCCAGATATTTGCCGGCCATCGCCGAGCACTCCAGGTGCCAACCGGGCCGACCCCGGCCCCACGGGGAGGGCCAGGACGCGGTCAATGGCTCGGACTCCTTGTGGCCCTTCCACAGCGCAAAGTCGCGGGGGTCACGCTTGCCGCGCGGATCGGCGTCGGCGGCGGGCTCCATGTCGTCGATCTTCTGGTGGGACAGTTCGCCGTAGTTGGGCCAGGACTGCACATCGAAGTAGACATCGCCTGAACCGTCGGGGGCGGCGTACGCGTGGCCGCGCTCGATGAGGGTCTGGACCAGTTCGACCATCTCGGGGATGTGGCCGGTCGCGCGCGGCTCATAGGTGGGCGGCAGGCAGCCCAGCGAGGCGTACGCCTGGTGCAGCTCACGTTCGAACTCGTACGCGTGGGCCCACCACGGCACGCCCCGGTCGGCGGACTTGGTGAGGATCTTGTCGTCGATGTCGGTGACATTGGCGACCACCGTGACCGCGAAACCCTGATGGGTGAGCCAGCGGCGCAGGACGTCGAAGACGACCTCCTTGCGGATGTGACCCAGATGCGGGGAGGACTGCACCGTCAGGCCGCAGTGATAGATCGACACCTCGCCCTCGCGCAAGGGCACGAAGTCGCGGACCTGCTGGGTGGCCGTGTCGTAGAGGCGGAAGTTCACCGTCTCAGCCTAGCGGGCAGCCCCGCTCCGGCTGATCAGCGGCTGTGGTCAGCGGTTCTCGATCAGGGCCGTCAGCTTGGCCAGGTCGTTGTCGATGACCTGGACCCGGCGCGGCAGCTCCTCGATGCCCTCGTAGGCGGCCGGGCGTACCGGGTCGCGGTCCAAGGCCTCCCGGATGGTCTCGCCGAACTTCACCGGCTGCGCGGTCTCCATCGCCACGATGGTCTCGCCGGGTAACTGCAGCCGGCGCGCGACCGTGATCGCGTCGGCGGTGTGCGGATCGATCATCCGGTCGTGTTCGGACCAGGCCCACTGGATCGCTGCGAGCCGATCGGCGTGGCTGGAACTGCCGGCCACGAAACCGTCCTCGCGGACCCGAGCCCAAGCGGAATCGGCGGACAGGTCGAACTCGCCGGTCTCGCGCAACTGGCGGCCGAAGAGGTCGGCGACCCGTTCGGTGTCGCGGTCCAGCAGGTCGGCGACGTACCGCTCGAGGTTGGAGGCCTTGGAGATGTCCATCGACGGCGAACTGGTCTGGTGGGTCTCGGCGCCGGAGCGGATCCTGTAGTGGCCAGTCTCGAAGAACTCGGCCAGCACGTTGTTCTCGTTGGTGGCCAGTAGCAGCCGCTCGAAGGGGACCCCCATCCGGCGCGCGACGTGGGCGGCGCAGATGTTGCCGAAGTTCCCGGTCGGCACGGCGACGCTGATCCGGTCGGCGCCGGCGTCGCGAGCCTGCAGCCAGGTCGCCACGTAATAGACCACCTGGGCCACCATCCGGGCCCAGTTGATCGAGTTGACGGTGCCGATCCGGTGCCGACGCTTGAAGTCGAGGTCGGCCGAGACGGCCTTGACCAGGTCCTGGCAGTCGTCGAAGACCCCCTCGACGGCGATGTTGTGGATGTTCTCCTCCATCAGGGAGAACATCTGGGCCTGCTGGAATTGGGTCATCCGGCCGTGCGGAGAGAGCATGAAGACCTCGATGCCGGCGCGGCCCCGCATGGCGTACTCCGCGGCTGAGCCGGTGTCCCCGCTGGTGGCGCCCAAGATGGTGAGGGTCTCGCCGCGGCGGCTCAGGGCGTCTTCGAAGAACGCGCCCAGCAGCTGCATGGCCATGTCCTTGAAGGCCAGCGTCGGACCGTGGGAGAGCTCGGCCAGTCCCAGCTCCGGGCTCAGCCAGGTCACCGGCGCGATGGCCGGGTCGGCGAAGTTGTCGGTGGTGTAGGTGTCCCGGACCAGCGCATCGAGCTCGGGCACGTCGTCGATGAACAGCGCCAGCACCTGACTGGCGAGAGCGGCGTACCCCTCCTCGCGCAGGATGCCGCCCAGCCGGTCCAGGTCGGCGGCGGTGAGCTGCGGGTACTCCTGCGGCAGGTAGAGGCCGCCGTCGGGGGCCAGCCCCTCCAGCAGGATCTCGCTGAAGCTGCGGGCCGGCGCCAGGCCCCGGGTCGACACGTACTGCGCGGACAGGGTGCTCACCCGGTCAAGCTTAGGGTGAGCGCTGGCACCGTCTGGGATCGGTCCGGCCCTCCGGCCAGGTGTGGCAGCATCGGGAGCGACTGGTGGAGCACATCCGCCGAGGACGCACACGGAAGCGAGCGAGCATGCAGTCAGCGTCACCGCTGGTGATCTATGGTCACCGCGGCGCGAAGGATGTCGCACCCGAGAACACGATGCTGGGCTTTCGCCGCGCGCTGGCCGATGGCGCCGATCAGCTGGAGCTCGACGTCCGGCTGAGCCGGGACGGCCGGATGGTGATCATGCACGACGCCACCGTCGACCGGACCACGGACGGCAGCGGTGCGGTGGCCACCATGACCTGGCGGGAACTGCAGCGCCTGGATGCCGGTGCGGGGGAGCGGATCCCGGACCTGCCCCAGGTCTGGCAGAAGCTGGCCGAGATCGGGCTTCAGGTGGAGATCAAGGCACCCGCAGCGATCGGGCCGGTGCTGGAACTGCTCCGCAGCCAGCCGCGTTCGGCGCCACTGATGCTCACCAGCTTTGACGCCGAGGTCGTCGCGGCCGCGCTCGCGGTCCCCGGGGACTGCCGGGTCGGACTCATCGGTGGCGCCTCCGAGGCAGACAAGATCCGCACCGGCCTGGCGGACTTCAGCCACGATCCGCGGTTCTGCGTCCTGGTGCACCGCACCATCGCCGACATGTCGGAGGTGGCGGCGTATCGCGAGCAGGGCGGCCACACGAACACCTGGCCGGTCCGCGAGACCGAGGAGGTGTTGCAGATCCTCGATGAGGGGTGGAGCGGCATCACGATGGACAACCCCGCCATCGGGGTGGCAGCCCGGAAGGCGTGGCTCGCGCGCTGGCTCGCGAAACCACGGTGATCGCGGCGGCCCTAGGCTGGTTGCATGAGCACGAACACGCCCACCGATGGGTGGCACACCACACAGCTGTGGTCCGAGTTCCTCGACCTGGTCCCGCGGATCCTGGCCGACCAGGATCCGCAGACGGGCCGGTTCGGCACCGAACCTTTCATCGTCGCCGACCAGAACGTGATGTACGCCCTGGCGGTGGCCTGGGCCGGTGAGCCGGCCGGGGTGACCAACCCGTTCCACCACCGAGACGACATCCTGACCGCCATCGTGGCGGCCGGCGATGCGCTGCTGGAGGTCGCCGACTCCGACGGCAAGTTCGAATTTCGCAAGAAGGACAACTCCACCTGGGGCTGGATCCACATGCCCTGGACGTACTCCCGTTGGATCCGGGCCTGGGGTCTGGTCCGCGACGCCATGCCAGCCGAGCGGCGGGAGGCGTGGGATGCCGCGTTGATCCGAGCGGTGGAGGGCATCATCGCCACCGAGTTGCAGGGCCGGATCCACAACATTCCGGCCCACCACGCGATGGCGGTTTTCCGGGCCTCCCAGGTGCTGGACCGTCCCGATTGGGCGCAGGTGGCGGTCGACTTCCTGCATCGGGTCACCGACGCGCAGCAGTCTGGCGGCTACTGGAGTGAACACCAGGGGCCGGTGGTGGCGTACAACCTCGTCTATGTGGACGCGCTGGGCAGCTACTACGCGATGTCTGGCGACCCCGATGTGCTGCCCGCGCTGCAAGCCGCCGCCGAGTTCCATGCGAATCTGACCTATCCCGACGGGACGCTGGTCGAGACCGTCGACGAACGGAATCTCTATCGGCATGCCCCGGCACAGAGCAGCGTGGGTTTCACCTTCTCCGAGCTGGGCCGAGGGCTGCTGGCCTGGCTGCAGCGCTTCGGGCCGACGAAGGAGGTCGCTGGCAGCCCCGCCGCCCGGGCGGATGCGCTGGCGGTGCTGATCGGACAGGGTGCCTCCGGGCCGATCGAGCAGCCGGCAGCGCTGCTGCCGCACCACAGCTTCCTCGCCAGCGACGGGATGGCCCGGGTGGAGCGGGCCGAGCCCTGGTTCGTGGTGTTGTCGGCCTACCTGTACTGACCGGACACGTTGATTGATTGTCAGATCGCGGAGAGCCGGCTCCGCCTCAATCTCTGAGGATGTCTTCTGGCTCCGTCTGGTCAGCCGGGTATCTTGACCTTGTCAGCGGCGATTGGAGCAGGCATGGCTCAGCAGTACCTCGGCCCTGCGATGGGTGTGGTCTCCTTCTCTACCTGGTCGGAACTCGTTGAAGCAGCCGCGGGCGGTCTTCTCGAGGAGTCGGTCTGGTGCGAGTTGAAGGAGATGGCGACCCCGGCCGGAACTGCGAAGAAGGATGCCAATCTGGAGATGGCCCGCGACCTTGCCTCGCTCAGCGTCGACGGAGGGCTACTCATCTACGGGGTGCGCGACAGAGACTTCGAGGTCGTCGGCTGTGACACTGCCGGACTCGCCGACCGGATTGCCCAAGTGTCCGCGACTCGGATCCACCCACCGCTTTCGCCCACCATCCAGCCTGCACTGGTCCATCCCGACGATGACGCCCGGGCGGTCCTGGTCGTCCAGGTTCCCCCATCACCCTTGGCTCCCCACATGGTCGACGGCAGCTATTGGGGCCGGAGCAGCAACGGCAAGCGAAAGCTCGACGATGCAGAGGTGCGTCGGCTCTTGCTGCAGCGTGATCGGGGCGAGGACGCGTTCCTCTCCCGCCTGACAGGGATGGAGGCTCGTGACCCGCTGGTTGACTACATCGAGGGTCACCCCACTGGCAACGGACACATCTACCTTGTGGCCGAACCCTGTGTGCCGGTGGTGCGGAGCGAGGAGCCTCAGGGCTCGGCCGCTCTGCGCCAAGGGATCCGGCCGAGTGGCTGGCCCGGAACGGTGCCGGACTGCACGTATCGGGCCTTCGACCCCAAGGGTGAGGCGTATGCGTCGATCCCCGCGCATGGCGATCCTGTACGAAGCCAGTACGAGCGTGGGCTCTGCCACGTCTTGTTGAAGGACGACAGCTCCATCGAGGTGGTGTCCGGCGGTGGGACCGCGGAGTACGAGACCCAGCCAGGAAGACCGGCGAAGTTCCTGTTCGTTGGGCTCATCTCAGCACTGGCAGTGCAGACCCTGCAGTTGATCGAAAGCCGGTCACTGACTTGGGGATACACCGGGCCATGGCGGATCGGTCTTCGGGTGACCAAGACTCGCGGGACCATCTACAACAACAACGACGTCTTCAATCAAATGCCCACTTTCACAGCGGACGAATACATCAAGACCACGGTGGTCCAGGGCGTGGACACCAGGCCGCTCGAACAAGCCCAAGGCCTCCTGAAGGGGCTCTATCGGGGACTCGGGATCGAGTCCCAAACGGTCGACCAGATCGCCAACTAGGTTCGCTGCACCTGGGTGCCGGTCAAGCGCGAGAACGGCGGCTGGTTGCCGCAGGCGGTGTGGGGCCTGTGGTGGTTGTAGTAGTGCAGCCAGCCTTCGAGTTCCCCGCGGCGTTCCGTCTCGGAGGTGTAGCAGCGGGCGTAGGCCCAGCCGTCGGCCAGGGTGCGGTGGAAGCGCTCAATCTTCCCGTTGGTCTGCGGCCGATACGGCCTGGTGCGCTTGTGCCCGATGCCCAGTTCGGCGCAGGTGTCTCGCCACAGGTGTGAGCGGTAGGCGCTTCCATTGTCCGACAGGACCCGCTCAACGGTGACGCCACGCTGGTTGAACCATTCAACGGCCCGAACGAGGACGGCGGTGGCGGTGAGGGCGGTCTCGTCGTCGTGGATCTCGGCGTAGGCCACCCGGGAGTGGTCGTCGATGACCGTGTGGACGTAGGCCTTGCCCATCAACGGGTCCCGCCACTTGTTGCGCGGCTTGTCCGGTGTGGCGGCTCGGTTGCGGACGCCTTGTGGTCGGCCGACGTAGCGCCAGCCGCCGCCGTCGGGGATGTTGCCGAGCTTCTTCACGTCGACGTGCAGCATCGCGCCGGGGTGGTCGTGCTCGTAGCGGCGGACGGGCTCTCCGGTGGCGCGGTCGACGTGCGAGAGCCGGTTCAGGCGGGCGTCGGCCAAGATCCGGTGGACAGTGGACGGGGCGATCCCCAGTCGACAGGCCAACTGGACCGGGCCTTCGCGCAGGCGCAGCCGGAGCTGGATGCAGCGCTTCGTGGTGCTGTGGCTGGTCTTGTTCGGCGACCGGTGGGGCCGTGAGGAACGGTCCTGCATCGACTGGCCGGCTCGGTAGCGGTCGGCCCAGCGCTTCACGGTCGGCCAGGAGACCTGGAAGCGGGCGGCCACTTCACTGATCGGCCAGCCCTCGTCAACGACCAGACGAGCGACGATCAGTCGGTGCCGGGGGGTGAGAGCTGCATTCGTGTGGGTCATCGAAGACTTGTTCCTGGTGTTGACGAGGTGTCGAGGTGTACCGAGTCCGCCCGGTTTGGAGCCCGTGGTCAGGCCGTGTCTTGCTCACGGCGGTTGGTGCGTCTGGCCGCGAGGCCGACGCCGCTCAGGACGACCGCGAGCCCGATCCATTGCAGGGTCGAGGGTTGCTGGCCGAATATGGACCACGCCCACAGCATCGTTACGGGCGCAGTCAGGTAGAGCAGAGTGCTGGTCGTGGTGGCTCCCACCTGGCGGAGGCACCAGATGAACGTGGCGTAGCCACCGAGGCCGGACAAGAGCACCAGCCAGCTGATCGCCAGCACCAGTGTCCCCGTGACCTGGAGACGAAGCCCGTCGGTCAGGAGGGCGGCGCCGCTGAAGATCACGGCGGCCACGCTCACCTGCACGGTCAGACTGATCACCACTGGCACCTGGGGCTTCCACGAGCGTTCCAGTAGGGAAGCCATGGACAGCCCCAGCAGGCTCATCGCCACCAGGCCCACGCTTCCCGCCCCTGCCGTGCTGATGCCTCCCACGCTCAGGCTGACGCCGCCCAGGGCGATGAGCAGGCCAAACCACTGGAGGATGCGGACCCGATCGCCGAAGATGATCCGTCCCGCCGCGGTCACGATCAGCGGCTGAAGTGCACACACCAGCGCAGACAAGCCGGCATCCAGCCCCTGCCCAGCGGATAGGAAGACACCGCCCAGAAAGACCACGTGAGACAGGACGGCCAGGACGACCTGCTGCCACAACTCGCGTCGACTCAACGCGCGGAAAGAATGACGCAGCGAAGGAACCAGCAAACACCCGACGAGCAGAACAAGGGCAGTCACCAGATAACGCCACGCCAGCAGGGGCCACGTCCCCACACCTATCCGGTCCGCCAGCGTCGCCCCGACGAACCCGGAACTCCACGCCACCACGAACGCCACACACATGACCCATCGCATCCGATTAGATAAACACACCGGTCGGTATACTGTCAGTGCACTCAAGCCAGCTGAGGGGACGAGACCATGGACATTGACCTTGAGGTCTTCGAGCCTGTCGACACCACACCGGTCGGTCATAGCATCCTCGATGCTGCTGCCGAGCTCTTCCGTGACCGCGGGATCACAGCCACCGGTGTCGACAGCATCGTCGAGCGTGCAGGAACCACAAAGAGGACCTTGTACCAGCGCTACGGATCCAAGGATCGGTTGGTGGCCTGCTACCTGCAACAACGCGCGCACGCCTGGCAGGGCGAACTCCTGGAAGCGTTGACCGGCGCATCCCCAGCCGAAGGCCTGGACGTCGTCTACCGGCACACTGCCCAGTGGGCGACCGGCACCCCCCGTGGTTGCGCTTTCGTCAACGCATGGGCCGAGATCGGCGCTAGCGACCATGAGGCCGCCGATTTCATCCGGGCGGAGAAGGCCTGGATGCTGGCCTTATTTACGCAGATTGCTAGTGGCGACCAGAACACGGGGACCCTGCTGCACCTGCTCTATGAAGGCGCACAGGTCAGCGCGTCAATCCAAGGAGACCCGAAGGTGTTCACCCAAGCCTGCGCCGCATCACAGGAACTCCTCGTCCGACGGTGAGGAGTTCTCCCGCACGACGAGACCGAATCGCGTTTCGCTCCTCAACCAACGTGTCCGGTCAGTACACCTACCACTGCGCTCCGCCGGAAGCGCGCTGGATCCAGGACCGCCAGGCCCACCTGTCGGTCTTCCACGACCGGGTGGGACTGGTGCTGAGCGGGAGCAACACCCGGCTGCAGCCCCGCTGGTCGACGTTCACCGTGGGTGACCCGCAGCTGCTGCAGCATCGTGGCGAGGAGGAACCCGACTTCACCGCACCGGACGGCCTCGAGCACCTGCCGACGACGGCATCCCTGAGCACGGACGGCTGGGGCGTCGATCTGGTCTACGGGGAGGTGCCGTGTCAGGTCAGAGTGGAGCTGGACGGTGAACGGGCACTGCTGGCGTACCGGGTCGATCGCGAAACTGACGCGCCGGTCGCGGCCCATGCCGCCTTCGTCGCTCAGGTCGGCAAGGAGTGGCAGGCCGGCGAGCACCACGGGGTGCTGGGGGAGACGCCGATCCGGCTCACCGGCGCCGAGCACGGCGGCCGCTTCAGCCACGCCGGCTGGCGCCTCGAACTGCCGGAGCAGGCGATCCTCGAGTGGCCAGTCCGGCCGCACAATCCGTACGCCAAGGACGGTGCGGCCCCCCTGAATCAGGCCAGGATCGTGGTGAGTGTGCCGGTGGGGACCTCGGAGCCCGCCCGGATCACCATCACCGTCGACTGAAACGCCCTACTTCTTCGCCTTCGCGCGCAGGGCGTCGATGTCGAGGAAGTCGCTGGCCGGTGTCGGAGGTGATTCCGCCTCGCCGTCCTCCCACGGGTCGTAGGGCTTGTCGGCGTGGTCGTCGGCGAAGCCCATCGACGGGTCGTAGGGGTTGGCCAGTCGACGTTCCTCGCCACCGACCACGGTCAACGCATCCTGGCTGAGCCGTTCGTCGGGCAGCTGTCGCAGCACCAAATCGATGTAGCTCTCGGTGGCCTCGAGCATCGAGAGCTCGCGATGTTCCTCCTGGGAACGGAACCAGCGATGCTCCAAGACTTCGTGGAAGAGCTGGCCGGGATCCCGCTTGCCGCGCAGGTCCTCTGGTACCGCGGCCAGCACCGGCTCGAAGATCTGGGTCACCCACTGGTGCGCCACGATCGCCTCATCGGCATTGCGCTGATTGGTCCGGGCCCGGTAGCTGTCCAGGTCGTTGAGCAGCCGGCGCGCCTGATTCTCCTCGGCGTCCAGTCCGGTGAGCCGCATCAGCCGCCGGGAGTGGTGGCCCGCGTCGACGACCTTGGGCTGGATCCGAATCTTCTTGCCGTCCTCGGTGGTGCGGATGTCGAGCTCGGCGACATCGAATCCCAGCGCGTTGAGGCGGCGTACGCGAGACTCCAACCGATGCAGTTCGGAGCCGGCGAACTCCTCCACATCGGTGAGTTCGGACCACAGTTCCCGATAGCGGGCCTCAATCAGCTGCACCAGTGCCAACGGGTCCAGCGACTCGTCGAGCAGACCGCCGGCCTCGAGGTCCGAGAACTCGCCGAACAGGTTCACCCGCGCGATCTCGAGGTCGTGTTCGCGCTGACCGGTGCTGAGGGTGGGATGCAACTCACCAGTCTCAGCGTCGACCAGATAGGCGGCGAACTCGCTGGCGTCGCGGCGAAACAGGCTGTTGGACAGCGACACGTCGCCCCACAGGAAACCGACCAGATGCAGCTTCGCCAGCAGCACCACCAGCGCGTCGATCAGCCGGGTGACGGTGTCCTGGCGTACGCCGGGTGCGAACAGCGAGCGGTAGGGCAGCGAGAACTGCAGGTGCCGGGTGATGAGTACTGAGTCAAGCGGATTGCCGTCGCGGTCCCTGCGGGAGGTGACCACTGCTACCGGTTCGACCGACGGGGTCTGCAGTCGGTGCAGGTCCTGCAGCAGCCGATACTCGCGCACGGCGACCGAGTCGAGGATCTCCTTGGCGGCATACACCGAGGTGCCCAACTTGATGAATCGGACGACGTGGCGGGAGATACCACGGGGCAGAGCAACGAGGTGATCGGTGGGCCAATCGGCCAGCGGAACGTCCCACGGAAGGGGGATCAACCGCCCATCCGGCTTCGCTGACAGGAAACGTGGCACGGGGTCATCCTATCGAGGTGGCGCCGCGTACGCCTGCTGAAAACGACAGATGGCCAGCCCCGGTGGGGCTGGCCATCGTCATCGGCGTCCGCGGACGGCGATCAGGAGATGCGCTCCTCGGTCGAGTCGGAGAACACGTGGATGCTCTCCGGATCGGCCAGCAGGCGGACCTCGGTGTTGCGCTGCGGCGGACGGCGGGTCGACAGACGAGCCACGATCTGCTGAGCCTCGAGCTTCTGCTCATCGCTCATGCCGGCGAGGTGACCGTAGACGTAGGAGTCGGCGCCGAGTTCCTCGACCACCGCGACCTCGAGGGCGATGCCCTCGCCGGTCTCGGACAGGGTGAAGTTCTCGGGGCGGACGCCGATGGTGACCTTGGTGTCGTTGCCGGCGCGGGCCAGCACCTCACGGGGCAGCGGCACGATGTAGTCACCCACGCGGGCGCCACCCTCGGCGATGTCGGCGCGGATCAGGTTCATGGCGGGGGATCCGATGAAGCCGGCGACGAAGAGGTTCTTCGGGGTGTCGTACAGCGCCAGCGGGCTGTCGACCTGCTGCAGCACGCCGTCCTTCATGACCGCGACGCGGTCACCCATCGTCATGGCCTCGACCTGGTCGTGGGTGACGTACACGGTGGTGACACCGAGGCGGGTCTGCAGGGCCGCGATCTGGGTACGCGTCGACACACGCAGCTTGGCGTCAAGGTTCGACAGCGGCTCATCCATGAGGAAGACCTGCGGCTGGCGGACGATGGCGCGGCCCATGGCGACACGCTGACGCTGACCACCGGACAGCGCCTTCGGCTTGCGGTTGAGGAAGTCCTCCAGGCCCAGCAGCGAGGCAGCCTCCATCACGCGCTGCTGACGCTCGGCCTTGGGCACGTTCGCCATCTTCAGGGCGAAGGCCATGTTGTCGCCCACCGTCATGTGCGGATAGAGCGCGTAGTTCTGGAAGACCATGGCGATGTCACGGTCCTTGGGCGGCAGGTCGGTGACGTCGCGGTCACCGATGTGGACGCTGCCTTCGTTGATCTCCTCGAGGCCGGCGAGCATGCGCAGCGAGGTGGACTTGCCACAGCCCGACGGGCCGACGAGCACCATGAACTCGCCGTCATCGATCTGGAGGTTGAGCTTGTCGACGGCGGGGCTTTCGCCGCCCGGGTAGACGCGTGTCGCGTCGTCGAATGACACAGTGGCCATGAGCCACATCCTTTCCACGGGCAGGTACGTGCCCGACGATCCGTAGTGGAAACGTGCCCGGAGTGACCTCCGGGCCGATGTTCAGCCGGCACCTGAGCCGGCGATTTGTCGCATTGTTGCACGACCAGCGGGTCGCTCGTCAACCGCTTGTTCAAACGCTTTCTGGCCGGTTGGGGTCAGCACTCGACGATGTTCACAGCCAGGCCGCCGCGGGAGGTCTCCTTGTACTTCACCTTCATGTCCTTGCCGGTCTGCATCATCGTCTTGATGACTTGATCCAGGCTGACTTTGTGGGTGCCGTCGCCGGCCATCGCGAGCTTGGCGGCATTGATGGCCTTGATGGATCCGACGGCGTTGCGCTCGATGCAGGGGATCTGGACCAGGCCGCCGACGGGGTCGCAGGTGAGGCCCAGGTGGTGCTCCAGGCCGATCTCGGCGGCATTGCAGATCTGCTCGACAGTGCCGCCCTTGACGGCGGTCATGCCGGCCGCCGCCATCGAACAGGCGGTGCCGACCTCTCCCTGGCAGCCGACCTCGGCACCCGAGATCGACCCGGTCTGCTGGTGGATGGCGCCGATCGCGGCGGCGACCAGAAGGTAGTCACAGATCGCGTCGTCATCGGTGCCCGGGACGAACCGGGCCACGTAGTGGCCCACGGCCGGCACGATCCCGGCGGCACCGTTGGTGGGGGCGGTCACCACTCGGCCTCCGGCGGCGTTCTCCTCGTTGACCGCCAGTGCCCACAGGTTGACCCAGTCCATCGCGGCGAGCGGGTCGACCAATTGGCCGGGTTCTGCGGCGGCGATCAGCCGCTGGTGCAGATCGGCCGCGCGGCGGCGTACCTTCAGGCCCCCGGGCAGCACGCCTTCGGTGCGGGAACCGGCCTCCACGCAGGTACGCATCACCTGCCAGATCCGCAGCAGCCCGGCTCGGACCGCCTCACGGGGTCGCCGCGCGGTCTCGTTCTCCCACATCACCTCGGCCACGCTCAGCCCGGTGCTGTTGCACACCTCGACCAGGTCGGCGCCGGTACGGAAGGGGTGCGGCACCGGGGTCGGGTCCAGCTGGACCGAGGGTGCGCCGGAGCCGTCGTCGGCCACCACGAAGCCGCCGCCGACCGAATAGTAGGTGTGCTCGGCGATCTGCTCGCCGGCTTCATTCCACGCACGGAAGGTCATCCCATTGGGATGGAAGTCGAGCGACTTGGTGCGGTGCAGCACCAGATCCGTGCGCGGCTCGAAGCGGACCGGATGCCGGTTGGCGAGCAGCAGGATCTGGCTGTCGATGATCTCCTCGGCCCGCAGCGGCGCGGTGTGGGTGTCGATGGTCTCGGGTTCGGCGTACTCCAGCCCCCACATCACGGCGTTGGGGGAGCCGTGACCGAAGCCGGTCGCGCCCAGGGAGCCGAAGAGCTCGGCCTTGATCCGAGTCACGTTGAGCAGGATGCCGTCCTCGACCAGCGCCGTGGCGAAGCGCTTCGCTGCGCGCATCGGCCCGACGGTGTGGGAGCTGGAGGGGCCGATGCCAATCTTGAACAGCTCGAACGCTGAGACAGTCACGCCCTCATTGTGCCTCACTGTCGGCGAATAGCAACGGCAGAGCACCCAAGCAAACGCTTTCAGTGCCATTCTCGCGGGTCTGTGCGATGATGTGGCGGTCCTCAGTGGGGAAGTCGGTGAGAATCCGGCGCTGACCCGCAGCCGTGACACGCCCCGCAGGAGCGTGAAGTCGGAATGCCACTGACGACGAGGTCACCAAATTACTCTGTCGAGGATCACAGATGTGGGTGGGCCGACGGAGGTTCCCATCCGTCCGAGTCGCACACCAGTCTGCGTCTCGGAAAGGACGTGGATCATGCTCCCAACCTCTGCCGTCTTGCCGGCTGCGTCGACCGCGCAGCCCCGCGCCGGCGTACGCTCCCCGCTCGCGCTGCTGGTCGCCATGCTCGCCCTGCTGGTCGCCAGCGCCGGGTTCATCGGCGTACGCCAGGCAACCGCCGCGCCCCGTTCGGAGCAGGCACTGGCCGCAGCTGCCTGGCTGGAAGCCAGCCTGACCGAGGACGATGTGATGCCCGGCTTCGGCCGGGGCGGTGACATCGGCCTGACGATCGATGCGCTGTGGGCGCTGATCGCCGCGGGTGCACCCCAGGCGGACATCGATCGGGTCGCGCGCGGCATTGAGGCCAACGCGGTGGACTACGCGACGTACGACCGGTGGGATCCCGAGTCCCAGCACGTCATCGGCGGGGCTGCGGGCAAGGTGCTGCTGGCGATCAGCAGCATCGGTGCCGATCCGACTGACTTCGCCGGCCGCGACTGGGTCGAGATGGTGCGGGGCACCGTCACCGAGGAGGGTCGGGTCGTCGACACCGAGCAGGGCGAGCACACGAGCACCCCCGCGAACATGTTCGGCCAGAGCCTGGTGATGATGGCGCTGGCCCGCAACGGCGGGATGCCGGAGGAGACGGTGACCTTCCTGCTGCGTCAGCAGTGCAGCGACGGCTACTTCCGGATCTTCTTCAACGACGACGCCACCTGCGACACCGGCGCGAACGGCGAGCCGGTGCAACCGGACCGGGACGCCACCGCGATGGCCGTGATGGCGCTGCTGGCCGCCGAGGAGCAGGGCATTGCCGAGGCGGGCCCGGCGATCGAGAGGGCCGTCGCGTGGCTGGTGGAGGACCAGACCGACGAGGGCGGATTCGCCGGCGGTTTCGGCACCGATTCGCCCAACACCAACAGCACCGGACTGGTCGCCCCCGTGCTGGCCGCGGCCGGCGAGGCCGAGGCAGCCGAGGCGGCGCGAGCCTTCGTCGCGGCGCGCCAGCTCACCGCAGACAACGCCGGCGCCGCCCAGGCCGACATCGGCGCGATCGCCTACGACGGCAACGCGCTGGCAACCGCACAGACCGAGGGCATCGGACGCAACCAACAGGACCAGTTCCGCCGGGCGACCACCCAGGCGATCTTCGCGCTCGCGCCGGTCGGTCTGCACGTGATCGGCCAGGTTGGCCCAGAACCGAACGAGCCGAGCCCGAGCGAACCGAGCCCCGGCGAGGAGGGCCCGAGCACCCCGGCGCCGAGCCCCGAGGCCAGCACGCCAGCTCCGAGCACGCCCGCCGGGCCGAGCACGCCGGCGCCCACCAGCCCGGCCGGCTCCAGCTCCCCGTCCAGCACACCCTCGCCCCGGCCCACCGCGCTGCCCGCCACCGGCGGCCAGACCGCAGCCGGAATCTCGGCCCTGCTGCTGGTCGGGGCCGGCGCAACGCTGGCGCTGCGGCGCCGTCGCTGATGCGCGATCGGAACACCATTCGACGATGCCTCGGCCTTGCCGTGGCGATGATGTTGGCGATCGGGGGCGTCGGGTACGCCGGCGCCCCCGCCTCGGCGACGCCCAGCGTCAGCGCCGGCAAGTGCCGCGGTGAGGACGGCATCAGCGTCGTCGTGGACTCGACCCAGTTCGATGCCGGCGGTCAGGTCACCATCCGCTGCGTACGGGGCATGCCGGATGAGTCACTGGCGTTGACCGTGATCCGGACCGCGGGCTTCTCGATCCAGGGCACGGCGCGGTTTGGTGACGCGCTGGTCTGCCGGGTCGACGGCCGCCCGAGCGCCACCGAGAAGTTGGTGGACCGCGACGGCCGGCCCCATTACGAGACCTGTGCCAACACTCCGGAAGCGTCGGCGTACTGGACGTTCTGGTATTCCCGGCCTGGGCAGCGCTCGTGGACCTTCTCCCAGCAGGGCGTGGCCGGCCGCTGGGTCGACAACGGCGAACTGCTGGCGCTGGTCTTCCAGCTGCGTCAGGACGCCATCCCCAAGGGAGGCGGCCTGCCGAAGCCCGGCACCGGAGCGAATCCGGCGCCGGCGCCCGATCCCGAGCCGACCCCCGGTGATGGCGACGAAGGGGAGCCCACCAAGCCCGCCGAGACCGCGCCGCCCGAGCCGCAGCCCGAGCCGGGACCCGAGCAGCCCGCGCCACCCCGGAACTCGGAGCCCGAGCGAACCAGTCGGGCGCCCGGCACCGGTCGTCCGCCGGCGACCAGCCGGGCACCCTCGACGCAGCGGGCGCCGTCCCCGGACCGCACCTCGGAGCGCCCGGGCCGGACCGAGGAGGACGCCGGGGAACAGCCCGGTCACACCACCTCGGCGCCACCGTCCTCACCACCACCGCAGCCACCGGTGACGCCGAGCGAGCCGGCAACCGCGCCGCCGACGCCGAGCCCGACGCCGTTCGACCATGATCTCGACGGCCCGCCGCCCTCGGTCCGGCCCTACGAGGAGGACCCGGGCCTGCCCTGGCCGACGATCCTCGCGGTGCTGGCGGCCCTCAGTCTGGGTGGCACGGCGGTGGTGTACGCGCTGCGCCGTAGGACGCCCCTTGATGATGGCGCTGACGTCGAGGGCGGTGAGGTGGACTGACCGTCACGACCCCGACGCGGCCGAGGCGCCGCCCTGCTGCGAACTACTGGCTGCCCCGATCGCTGCATCCCTGGTCCTGGTGGCTGATGGCCATCGGGCTGGCGGTTGCCGCCGGCGCGACCACCAACCCGCTGCTGCACCTGCTGATGATCGGCGCCATCGTGCTGGTCGTGGTCGCGCGCCGTGGCGACTCCGAATGGTCCGGTTCGCTGCGGATCTATCTGTGGTTGGCGCTCGCGATCGTGGTGGTCCGCACCCTTTATCGGGTGGTCTTCGGCGGCGGTGACGGCGGCCCGGTGGTGCTGCCGCTGCCCGGCATCGAGATGCCCGAGGCGGTCGGCTTTCGGCTCTTGGGGCCGGTGACGCTGTATTCGCTGCTCGGTGGCCTGTTCGATGGTCTCCGGCTGGCCACCATCATCCTGTGCGTGGGTGCCGCCAACTCTCTGGTCAACCCGCGTCGGCTGCTCGCCACCCTGCCCGCAGCGCTCTATGAGATCGGTACGGTGCTGGTCGTGGCTGTCAATGCGTTCGTCCAACTGGCCGACTCGGCCCGCCGGGTTGCGCGTGCTCGGCGGCTCCGCTCGGGTCGTCGCAAGGGCGTACGCGGGTGGTTGGGATGGGTGCAACGCGTGCTGGTGCCCGTGCTCACCGACGCGATCGAACGCTCGGTCCGGCTGGCGGAGTCGATGGACGTACGCGGATTCGGCCGCACCGAGGGCAGCCGGCGCGGCCAACACCTGGTGGGCGCCGCCGTCATCGCGGGCCTGTGCCTGCTCCTCGTCGCCGTCTACGTCCTGCTGTCAGGCGACGCGCCTATGGTGGGCCCGGGCGGCACCTCGCTGGCCGGCTGGCCGCTGCTGGTGGCGGGTCTGGCGCTGACCCAGGTCGGCTTCTGGGCGGCCGGCCGACAGGTGCGCCGCACCCGCTACCGACCCGAACGCTGGGGCGTGGCCGAGACCCTGGTCGCGGTGCTGGGGCTCGCACCCGGGGTGGTCTACTTGGTGATCGGTCAGGCGCTGCTCGGCGTGTGGCCGGCCGACATGGTGGCGCTGCACCCCAGCATGGGGGAGTGGCCCACGCTCACCCTCGCGACCGCCGCGCCGCTGGTCGGGGTGGTGCTGCTGGCCTTCCTGACGCCGCCGCCTGCGTTGACGACGGCCTCGGGACAGACCCCCGCGACGGGGGCGGTGTCGTGAGCCAAGCCATGATCAGCTGCAGCTCGCTGTCGGTGCGCTACGGCGCCGACGCGCCCTGGATCATCCGCGACGCCGGCCTGAGCGTCGCCGAGGGAGACTTCGCGCTGCTGGTCGGGCGTACCGGGTCGGGCAAGTCGACCCTGTTGGGCTCCCTCAACAACCTGGTGCCGCGCTTCACCGGTGGCACCCGCGAGGGCCGGGTCGTCATCGACGGCCAGGACGTCACCCTGCTGCCGCCCCGCGACCTCGCGCACCTGGTGGGCTGGGTCGGCCAGGACCCGATGGCCGGATTCGTCACCTCCAGCGTCGAGGAGGAGCTTGCCTTCGCCATGGAGCAGCTGGGGTACGCCCCCGACCGGATGCGCACCCAAGTCGAGCTGGTGCTCGACCTGCTCGGTATCGCGCACCTGCGGCGCCGCAACCTGCGTACGCTCTCGGGCGGCGAACAGCAGCGGGTCGCCATCGGCTCGGTGCTGACCGCGCAGCCCCGCGTCCTCGTGCTGGACGAGCCGACGTCGGCGCTGGACCCGGTCGCGGCCGAAGAAGTGTTGGCGGTGCTGCAACGTCTGGTCGAGGACCAGGGCACCACCGTCGTCATCGCGGAACACCGGTTGGAACGGGTGATCGCCCAGGTCGATGAGGTGATCCGGATCGGCGAGGGCCAAGTGCGCCAGGGTGAGCCCGCCGACATGCTCACCGAGGGGCCAGTTCCTCCGATCGTCGAGCTGGGGCGGGCCCTGGACTGGCAGCCGCTGCCACTGTCGATCCGGGCGGCGCGACGGCGGGCCGTTGGCGTACGCGAGGAGCTCACGATCCGCAAGGGCAGCAACCCGGATCGGTGGTCGGCGGGACCGCCGGCTCGACCCGAACTGCTGACCGCTCGCGGCGTGACGGTGCGCTACGGCGCCCGGGTCGCAGTCTCCGACGTCGACCTGCGGGTCGGTGAGGGGGAAGTGGTGGCGCTGATGGGACGCAACGGTTCAGGCAAGTCATCGCTGCTGTGGGCGCTGCACGGTGCCGACGCCCGGCACGCCGGTACTGTCCGGATCGCTGGGGACGGTAGGGCCAAGGAACAGCAGGTGGCGCTGGTGCCGCAGAGTCCGACCGACCTGCTTTATCTCGAGTCGGTGCGCGCCGAATGCGCCGAGGCCGATGGCCGCGCGCAGGCGTTGCCCGGCACCACGGCCGACATGTTGAGCGATCTGGTCGGCGAGGTCGATCTCGACCGGCACCCCCGTGACCTGTCCGAAGGGCAGCGATTGGCGCTGGTGTTGGCACTGCAGTTGGTCACCGGCAGCAGGGTGATCCTGCTCGACGAACCGACCCGCGGCCTGGACTACGAGGCCAAGGCGGCCCTCGGTGCCGTGGTGGCGGACCTGGCTCGCGGTGGTCGCTGTGTCCTCATCGCCACCCACGACGTCGAGTTCGTCGCCCGCAGTTGCGAACGGGTCCTCGTCATGGCCGAAGGCGACCTGGTGGCCGACGGACCCACCCGCGCCGTGCTGACCCGATCGCCCTACCTCGCGCCGCAGGTGAGCCGGATCATGGCGCCGGTGCCGGCGCTGACCACCGAGGACGTCACGCAGGCGCTGGCAGGTGAGCCGAGTGAGTGACCACACCGTTCCCAAGGCCAAGCCGGCCAAGCTGGACGACCTGCCACGGCTGGTGGTGGGACAACCGGAGGTCGGCGTACCGCTCGGCCCGGCCTCGGCCACCACCTTGATCATTGCCACCCTGATCGGGTTGGTGATGGTGGCGTGGCCGCTGCTGGTCCCGGTGCCGGCCGGCGCCACCCGGCAGGCCACCGACGCTCCGCTGGCCTTCGCGCTGCTGCTGCCGATGATCATCGCGGTGGTGCTGGCCCAGCTCAGCGAACGCGGTATGGACACCCGCAGCCTGGCGATGCTGGGGGTGTTGTCGGCGCTGAATGCCGCGATCCGGCCCGCGCTGAGCGCTGGCACCGCCGGCATCGAGGCTGTGTTCTTCCTGCTGGTGTTGGCCGGTCGGGCGTACGGGGCCGGTTTTGGTTTCGTCCTGGGTTGCACGTCGCTGTTGGCCTCGGCGCTGCTGACCGGCGGGGTGGGGCCCTACCTGCCCTTCCAGATGATGTTCGCGGCCTGGATCGGCTGCGGTGCCGGGCTGTTGCCGCGGCGGGTCCGCGGCGTCGGTGAGATCGTGATGCTGGTCGGTTACGTCGCGGTGGCGGCGTACGCCTTCGGTGCCCTGATGAACCTGTGGTTCTGGCCCTTCGTCACCGGCAGCGCCACCCCCGAGGGGATCGCGCCCGGCGGCCTGGACTACGTACCGGGGGCGCCGCTCGGAGACAACCTGGCCCGGTTCCTCACGTTCACATTGCTCACCTCGACGCTGGGCTGGGACACTGGCCGGGCGGTCGCCAACGGGTTGTTCATCGCGGTGCTCGGCGCCCCGGTGCTAGCGGTGCTGCGCCGCGCCACCCGGGGCGGTTGATCGCTACTGGTCCTGGCCCCCCAGATGCTGTTGGCCGTCCAGCACCCGCACCTCGTGACCGTCCAGCCGCAGTCGGCGTACGCCCTCCCGTAGCATCCGCTTGCCGACCGAGTTGATCGCAGTCACCCGATCCAGGTCGATTTCGATGATGGTGTCGTCCTCGGGGATCCGCGCCAACTCGCGCAGCGCCGCCTCGGAGGCAGCGAAATGCAGGGAGCCCTGCAGTTGCATCTGGCGTACGCCGTCGCCGTCCTTGTCGGTTTCGGGGGTGTCGCCCAGGCTGTGCAGCACGTGCGAGGCCGCCTCGGGCGCCTGCATCAGATGCAGCCCCATGTCGGCCGATAGGCGTTCGCACACCCGTACGCCCCGCACGGAGTTGCCGAAACGGTCGAGTCGCGGCGAGAACGCCCCGATGCCGACCTGACCCGGCAGGGCGCCCATGATGCAGCCCGACACCCCGCTCTTGGCGGGGAAACCGACGTTGCTCATCCAGTCACCGGCGGCGTCATACATGCCGCACGTCATCATCACGCTCAGCACCTGACGGCAGATCGCGGCTGGCACCACCTCCTCGCCGGTGATCGGGTTGCGGCCCTGATTGGCCAGCGTCATCCCCATCACTGCCAGGTCGCGGACATCGACGACCAGCGCGCACTGCCGGACGTAGTCGGCGACCACCCGGTCGGGGTCGCCCTCGAGTCGGTCATGGGCCTTCACCATGTACGCCAGCGACATGTTGCGGCTGGAGATCTCCAGTTCGGAGCGATACACCGACTCGTCCACCTCCAGCTCCCGGCCGGCGAAGGCCGACAGCCCACTGTGGATCCGCTGCCACCGCTGATCGGGGTCGATCGAGGCAAGCGAGGTGGTCGTGATGGCGCCGATGTTGATCATCGGGTTGCGGGGACGACCCAAGGGGTCCAGGGAGATCTCGTTGAAGGCGTTGCCGCTCGGCTCCACTGCTGCCCCGGAGCCGGGGCTGACATACATCAAGGCGCCCACCCCCACACCGGGGCCGACCGACGTGCTGATCAAGGTGTGGCGGACCGGCATCTGTGGCACGGACCTGCACATCGAAGCGTGGGACGACTGGGCACGCGGTGCGGTCAGCACCACCCCGGTGGTGGTGGGTCACGAGTTCTCCGGCGAGATCGTCGCGGTCGGGTCGGCCGTCACGGACCTGTCCCCGGGTCAGTTCGTCTCCGGTGAGGGACATCTGGTGTGTGGCCAGTGCCGCAACTGTCGGGCCGGCAACCGTCACCTGTGCCAACGCACCAAGGGCATCGGTGTCCAGATCGACGGCTGCTTCGCTGACCATCTGGTGCTGCCTGCGACCAATGTCTGGGTCCACAAGCAGCCGATCGACCCGGACGTGGCAGCGATCTTCGACCCGTTCGGCAATGCGGTGCACACCGCGCTCGCCTTTCCCTGTCTGGGTGAGGACGTGTTGGTCAGCGGTGCCGGACCGATCGGCATCATGGCCGCGCTGGTCGCCAAGCATGCCGGCGCCCGCCACGTCGCGATCACCGACCTGAGCCCGGAACGGCTCGCGCTGGCCGAGCGACTCGGCGTCTCCAAGGCGATCGACGTCCGTACCACCAGCCTGGCGCAGGCCCAGCAGGAGCTCGAGATGAGCGAAGGTTTCGACGTCGGCCTGGAGATGTCCGGCGCCGGGTCTGCGCTGCGGGCGATGATCGACAACATGCGCCACGGCGGCCGGATCGCAATGCTCGGCATCCCCGCTGAGGAGATCAGTCTGGACTGGTCCACCGTGGTCTTCCGGATGCTCACCATCAAAGGGATCTATGGCCGGGAGATCTTCGAAACCTGGTACGCCATGGCCGTCCTGTTGCAGAGCGGCCTGGACATCTCCGGCATCATCACCGACCGGTTTCCCGCCGACGAGTGGGAAGCTGCCTTCCAGACTGCCCGTGCCGGTGCCGCCGGCAAGGTCGTCTTGGACTGGACCTGAGGAGAACTGAGACATGGACACCATCAGTGACGACCTGCGCGCCGAGCTGGACCAGCTGCGCGCCGAAGGGTTGATCAAGGTCGAGGAGCCCCTGGCCTCGGCCCAGTCCGCGCAGATCGCGGTCGGGCAGGTCGGTGACCACCGGCGTACGCCGGCAGGCGAGCGCGGAATCCTCAACCTGTGCGCCAACAACTACCTGGGGTTGGCCGACCACCCGGTGTTGGTGGAGGCGGCCCGGGACAGCCTGCAGGACTGGGGCTTCGGGATGGCGTCGGTGCGCTTCATCTGCGGCACCACCACCGCCCACACCGCCCTGGAGCAGCAGATCTCCGGCTTCCTGAGGACCGATGACACCATCCTCTACAGCTCCTGTTTCGACGCCAACGGCGGCCTTTTCGAGGTGTTGACCACCGCCGAGGACGCGATCATCTCCGACGAGCTCAACCACGCTTCCATCATCGACGGGGTACGCCTGTCGAAGGCCCAGCGGTTCCGCTACCGCAACCGCGACATGGCCGATCTGGAGGCAAAACTCGTCGAGGCGGCCGGCGCCCGGCGCCGCATCATCGCCACCGACGGGGTGTTCTCGATGGACGGCTACTTCGCGCCGCTGGACCAGATCTGCGAGCTGGCCGAACGCCACGACGCGTTGGTGATGGTGGACGACTCCCACGCCGTCGGTTTCATCGGCGGCACCGGTGCCGGCACCCCGGAGATGTTCGGCGTGCAGGACCGGGTCGACATCCTCACCGGCACCTTCGGGAAGGCGTTGGGCGGCGCCTCGGGCGGCTACACCAGCGGTAGGCAGGCGATCGTGGACCTGCTGCGGCAGCGCTCCCGGCCCTACCTCTTCTCCAATTCGGTGGCGCCGATGATCGTCGCGGCCACCGCGGCCGCCTTGGACCTGTTGGCCGACTCGGGGCAGCTGTTGGCGCAGTTGCGGGAGAACACGGCGTACTTCCGGTCCGAGATGACCCGGCGTGGGTTCGAGATTCCGGTCTCCGAACATCCAATCGTGCCCGTGATGGTGGGCGACGCCGCCACCGCGGCCCGGATGGCCGACCAGATCCTCGCTGCCGGGGTGTATGTGCGGGCGTTCAGCTATCCCGTGGTCCCCAAGGGCAAGGCCAGGATTCGGACCCAGCTGTCGGCGGCCCACACCCGGGCGGATCTGGATCGGGCGATCGCTGCTTTCGAAGCCGCGCGGGAGGCCGTGACCGGGTCCTGAGCGTTACAGTCGGGGCGTGACTTCCGACCAGGACCCCGACCGCCGCGACGACGGGCGGCCGCTGTCCCCGCTGCCCGACATCGAGGTGGCCGAGGCGGGGCGTACCGCCGCCGAACGCACCGAGGAGGCCCGGGCCGCCACCGAGGACGGGACGGCCGGGGAGGCGAAGGAGGCCGAACGGGAGTGGTGGGACGACCCGCGGATGCCGTGGGCGGGCAAGCCCGGCAAACAGGACATCGGCTGCTGGATCGCGATCGCGGCGTACGGGGTCTGGGCTCTGGTGATGATGCCGCTGCGGCCGGTGTTGCTGGCAGCCAACCCCTTCGTGCTGGCGATCGTGTCGGGATCCTCGATCTCGATGGCGCTGATCGGCGCCGAAGCCGCGGTCAACGGCGGCTGGTGGTGGGTGATCGGGCTGGTGCTGGGCACCATCGGCATCAGCAAGTTTGACTGGATCTATTGGTGGGCCGGCAAGCTGTGGGGCAGCGGGATCATCGACATCATCGTCGGCGATCGCGGGCAGCGCGCCAAGCGCAATGCCGACCGGGCCGCCAACCTCACCAAGAAGTACGCCACCCTGGCGATGGCGCTCACCTACGTGCCCTTCCTGCCGTTCCCGACCCCGGTGGTCCATGCCGCGCTCGGCATGGCCGGCACCAGCCTGCGCAAGTTTCTGATCCTGGACCTGCTCTTCGCGCTCATCAGCCGCGCCGGCTACATGTATCTGGGCTACCGGATCGGTGAGCCGGCGGTCGGCTTCCTCGAGGTCTACGGGCAGTACGCCTGGTATGTCTCGATCGGTCTGATCGTGGTCATCTTCGCCGGCATGTGGTGGCGCAGCCGCCGCAAGGTCAAGGCCGAGGCGGCGGCCAAGGGGGCTGAGAACCAGCCCCAGCAGCAGGGCTGACATGGGAGGATGGCGGCATGCCTGAAGCGAGCCAATGGCAGAAGATCATCGAGGCCGATCCCTCCCATTCCCATCGTTATCGGCAGCGGTGGATCGACATGGCTGCCCAGGGCCGCGACCTGTGGGGTGAGGCGCGGCTGATCGACGCGATGGCCGAGCGCGGCTCGCGGATCCTCGATGCCGGCTGCGGCACCGGGCGGATCGGTGGCTGGCTGCACGACCGGGGCCACCAGGTGGTCGGGGTGGACCTCGACCCGGTCCTGATCGACGCGGCGCGGACCGACCATCCCGAGGGCGACTGGCGCGTCGGTGATCTGGCCGAGTTGGAGCCGGACGAGTCCGGCTTCGACCTGATCGTCTCCGCCGGCAACGTGATGACCTTCCTGGCCGAATCCACCCGCGCCGACGTGGTCGCCCGACTGGCAGCCAACCTGCGGCCCGGTGCTCGAATGGTGATCGGCTTCGGCGCCGGCCGCGGCTATCCGTTCGATGACTTCCTGCGGCACCTGACGCAGGCCGGGCTCGACATCGACGCCTGCTTCAGCAGTTGGGACCTCCGGCCCTTCGGCGACGCCTCGGACTTCGTGGTGGCGATCGCCTCCCGGCCTGCCTGAGCCGCCGCGGAGGCGGCCGACGGGACACGCGGCGTACGACACTCCTCGGCAGGATGGGCCACAATGGCGGGCATGGAGTTCCTGACCGGCACCATTCAGAACTATGACTGGGGCACCAGCGACGGCATCGCCGACCTGCTGGGCCGCAGCCCCGACGGCCAGCCGCAGGCCGAGTATTGGCTCGGCGCGCACCCGAAGTCTCCCTCGCAGGTCGGTGACCGCCCCCTCGATGCCGTGATCGCCGAGGATCCGGCACAGCTGGGGGAGGCGAGCCGACAGCAGTTCGGAGACCGACTGCCCTATCTGATGAAGATCCTGTCGGCTGAGCGGGCGCTGTCGCTGCAGGCGCACCCGAGCCGCGCCCAGGCCGAGGAGGGGTACGCCCGCGAGGAGGAGCAGGGGATCGCCGCCGATGCCCGCGAGCGGACCTACAAGGACTCCTGGCCCAAGCCCGAGATGATCGTGTCGCTGGGGGAGATGCACGCCCTGTGCGGCTTCCGGGAACCGCGTGCCGCTGCCGACCTCTTCGGCGGCCTGGGGCTGGCGGACCGGCTCAGCACCGTGCTGGGGCCGCTGACCGAACGCAAGGGGGCCGCCGCGTTGGCGGAGACCTTCCTGGACGCGCTGAGCCTGACCGGTGAGCGGGCCGGACTGATCAACGAACTCCTGGTGGCGGCGGTCGAACACGCTCAGGACCGCGGCCCGGTGGGCGAGTTTGCCCGGACCGCGATCGAGTTGGACGCCTCCTATCCGGGCGACCCGGGCATCTTGGCGGCGCTGCTGCTGAATCGGGTGACGTTGGAGCAGGGACAGGCGATCTTCCTGCCGGCGGGCAACCTGCATGCCTACCTGCGCGGTACCGGCGTGGAGATCATGGCGAACTCCGACAACGTGCTGCGCGGTGGTCTCACCAGCAAGCACATCGACGTGGCGGAACTGACCAAGGTCGTTGACTTCTCGCCCTACGCGCCGCCGATCCTGACCCCGGTGGAGGAAGCACCCGGCGTACGCCGCTATCCCACGCCGGCTCCGGAGTTTGCGCTGCGCTGCCTGGACGACGTGGAGGCCGCCCTGCCGGCTGAGTCCTCGGCCCGGATCCTGCTGGTGCTGGACGGCTCGTACACGGCGACCGGTGCTGCCGGTGAATTGACCGTGGCCAAGGGCCAGTCGATCTATCTGCCTGCCGGCGAACAGGTCCGACTGGCCGGTGCCGGCACCGCCTTCCTGGCGGCCCACGGCATCAACTGACCCGAATTGTTTGGCGCCCAGGGCCCCGGCCCGGCATGATGGGTGCGCGGCCGAGCCGCGTACGCCTCCTTAGCTCAGTTGGTAGAGCAGCTGTTTTGTAAACAGCCGGTCGCGGGTTCGAATCCTGTAGGAGGCTCTCTTGTGGGGGCGGCCGCTGTGTCCCCGCGCCTGCACAACTACAGCATCGCGTAGCTGCGCAGGCGATTCGGGCCGTTTGACCCGCCTAGCTACAGCATCGCGTAGTTGTGCACGGCCGCGGCGCCAGGCAGCCCGACCCTCGCCCACCTCTTCGTTGCTGCGTCTTTGACCGGAACGGGCACCTCGCCGGGCCGAGCTGCACACCAGCGGGGGCCAGGGCGTACGCCGCGAGTCCCACCCGCCGAATGACACGGGTGTGATTCGGGTCTAGAATCGGTCGACATGAGCGCAGCATCCAACGAGCACGTCGCCACCGGCGGCCTCAGTGAGCGCGATGAGCGGATCCTCGCCTTCGAGCGGCAGTGGTGGAAGTACGCCGGCGCCAAGGAGCAGGGGATTCGCGACGAGTTCGACATGTCTGCGACCCGTTACTACCAGTTGCTGAATGCACTGATCGACACGCCCGAGGCGTTGGCCACCGACCCGCTGCTGGTCAAGCGGCTGCGGCGGCTGCGATCCCAGCGGCAGCGCGCCCGCTCCGCGAAGCGGCTCGGCGTCACCCTCGACTGAGACGCCGCCTCACTTCTTCGAGGTCGACTTGCCCTGCGCCGCACTGCCGCGGCCGCGGTGATAAATCAGCGTGATCAGCCAGCCGATTACCAACGGCACCACGATCACGCCGACCACCACGCCGACGGTCAGGCCGGCCGGTGGATCCTTCACCGGATCATCGGTGGGCGTCACATACTCCGAACCCTCACGGATCGCCGGGGTGTTCTCATCGCCCAGCGCCGTGGCCCAGTAGCCGGTCACGGCCACCTCGCCCGAGAGCGGCTCCTTGGACCAGACCGTGATCGTCGGCTCGGTGGGCAGGTCGGCCTCATCCCACTGCGTCTCGGGCTCCCAGGTCACCTCGGCCTGACATTCCTGCACCAGCCCGAAGCTGGCTGACTCACACGAGATGATCGTCGCGGTGCCGCGACGGGTCGTCGAGGCACCCTCGCCGGGTCCACCGAGCGCGGTGATGACCTGGATCGCCAGCAGTGCGCCGACCACCCACAGGCCGACCACGACCGCGAGCACGGTGCCGGTGAGCCAGGCCGGCTGGCTGGGGGTCTTCTTGCTGGGCCTGGCCACTCAGATGTCCTGGATCTCCGGGTCGGCCTCGCCCCCGGTGAGGTCCTGCGCCTTGGTCTTCTTGCCCTTGTTGTAGGCGTCGATCGCGTCCTTGACGCCGGGGTGGGTGTCGCCGAGATCTGTCTTGCCCGGCAGCGATGGTTTTGGCCCACCCAACGGCGCCATCCCGCTGCCGGAATTCTTGCCGAGCTGCTTGACCAGCTTGCCGAAACCGTCGATGAACTCGTCGAACTTGTCGGTCGCGATGCCGCATTTCTTGGCGAACTTCGACAGCGCTTCCATCAGCTTCTTGAGCTTCTTGCCGACCTTGGTGATCATGGCGCCGACCTTGCCGGCCAGCCAGCCACCGAAAACTGCCGGAGCGGCGGGGCCAGTCATCAACGACTTCAGTGCCGCACTGACGACGGCCTTGATGAAGTCCTTGATCATCCCCCAGATCAGTTCCCGGAAGGCGGCGACCATGGTGCCGGAGTTCTGCACCGCGGTCGACATCGAGTTTGCCGCGGAGCTGCCAGCCTTGAAGGCGTCGTTGGTGCCGCTGAGGATCTGCCGGTACGCATTGGCTCCGGGACCCTGCCAGCTGGGCATGTCACCGGCGGTGCCAGCATGCTGATTGGCCTGGTTGGCGAGCTCCTCTGAGTACTTCCGCCAGTCATCGGAGATCTTCTGGATCTCATCAGGGTTGCCGAGCAACTTGTTGAGCGCGTCCTGCAGCGGCTGGCAGTGCTGGATCAGCAGGTCCAGCAACCAGTCGACGATGGCGCCGACGACCGAACCGATCGGGTCCAGTGCGGCACTGAGGATGCCCAGGCCGATGTCGGCGACGCTGGTGATGTCGTTGAGCGCGAACTCACCGTCGGTGAGGTTCGCGGTCATCGCGACCATGTCTTTGTAGATCGGGATCTTCAGATCCGCGCCGCCAATGTTCGGGTTCGACAGGGTGGTCGCCATGTCACCAACTCCCGATCGAGGTGCTGCCCTGGGCGTTGGTCTGCTCGGTGGTCGAGTACGCCGAAACGGTCTCGCCGAGTCCGACCACGACCTCCTGCAGCAGCTTGTCGAGCTCGCCGATGGCGCCGCTGGCGGCCTTGAGGGTCGGATCCATCATCGGCGGCAGGATCGCCTGGCCGATGATGCCGTACAGCGAGGTGTCGCCGATGCCGGTGCCCTGCGCTGATGATGCGGTCGAGCTGACGGCGCCGCTGATCGATTGCACCTTGCTGCGGTGCGTTTCGATCTCACTGACGCTCACCTCATGGCTCATGCCACTCATGTCTGCCTCCCTCGGAAAAGTACCCACCAAACATTAAGCGGGTTTGGGGTCACCAGCGCCGCGGCGCGTGCCGGGTTTCGTCAGGCTCTGGCGGCTGGAATCGGCTCAGCAGGTCCGCGAAGAAATTCTCGGTCGGATCGTCGTCGTCCTCATCATCATCGTCCAGATCGTCCAGCAGCTGGGCGGCCTCGGTCGCCGCTTCGGTGACTGCCTCGGCGTACAGCTTGGTGAACTCGCTGGTCAGGACGCTCGCCTCGGCGCGGCGCCGGAAGGTCAGGTCCAGCAGCGAGCCGTCGGTGCTGACCACCACGGTCATCGTGGTCGAGCTCGCGGTGGTATGTCGGTTGGCGGCCTCCTGGAGCTGGGCCTTGACCGTCGCCACGTGGTCGGTGAGTTCCTGAGCCCAGTCGGCCTGCCAGCCACCGGCAGGTTCGGGGCGGTGGTGTTTGATCCAGTCCGGGTCCGCCTGCAGGTCGGCCGCAGGGTCCTCGGGGGCTTGGGCGGCCAGCTCGTCGATCTCTTCGCGGCTCAACGGCAGCAGTGGCTTGCCCACCTGCGCCGCCAACTGCTCGCGGGCGGTCGGCTGGTCGGCATCGGCGGGAGCGTCGGCCTCCTCGGCGGAGCCACGATCGACGGCGGCATCGCGGCGCTCCACCGCCTCCGCGGTCTCCGGACGACGCGCCTGGCGTACGCCCTCGGCCACCGCAGGGCTGCCGGCCCGGCTGACCGAGTCAGCCAGCTGGGTGGACGCCTCGGCGCAGGCGTCGGCGTACGCCTTCAGGACCATCTCGCGCAGCTGGGTGCCCGCAAGCTTGCCCGCCTGGTCGGTGAACTCCAGCGACTCCACCTGAGTGTTGGTGACCCGGATCGTGAAGTACTTGGTCTCCACCGTGGCGGCTGCGGCGGCCACGGCCGCGTTGATGGCATCGGCCTGAGCCTGAAACTCGGCGCTGACCTGATCCAACAGATTCAGATAGTCCATCGGGGACAAGGATTCCGACATGAGCTTCACCGTAGTCGGGTGCGGGTCAGCAGCCGGCGTACGCCCTGCCAGCGCGGCTTGACCTTGCGGTAGCCGCCGAGATCGAGGTCGGCCAGGGTCTCAAAGACATTGGCTGCGGCCCGGTCGCCGGTGCGAAGCCAGGACCAGCCCATCGCCACCGTGTATGCCGGCAGGAAGCCGGCCGGGCCGCCCCACAGCAACCACTGCCAGCTGTGGCGTTCCTCGTGCTGCATCACGGTCGGCCAGCGGGAGCCGAAGTCCGTCCACTGCCGCGACGTGATGATGACGTTGCCGATCGTGAAGGCGCCGGCGATCGGAAAGGGCAGGGCATACCCCTGCGCGAGGTGGAGTCCGGCGGGACCCTTCTCGAGGGTGGCGCCGCCGAGCTTGGCGGTCAGCAGGCCCAGGCCGGTGGAGCCATTGAGCAGGTTGCCCCAGCGGCGCAGCCGGGCGCGGGTGGCGGGGCGCTTCGAGTCACGGGCCGCGGGCGTACCCGAGGCGGCTGAGTTCGACGTCATGGAGCAAGCCTGCCGGGTGCCAACTTCTTGCACTCGTAGGGGGCGAGTGCTAAGAATGGAGTTGGCACTCGGCAGGCGAGAGTGCCACGTCAGTCCGGTGAGGCATCAGCGTCCAGCTACGAGCCGTCCGTCGCGGGCACCGTCTGACAGGTAACTGACAACCACAGGGGCTCACCAGCCCCAGACGCGGGAGGACTCCCGAAGAACATGGCAAAGCTGATTGAATTCGACGTCGAGGCTCGTCGTGGCCTCGAGCGTGGCATGAACACCCTCGCCGACGCGGTGAAGGTGACCCTGGGCCCGAAGGGCCGCAACGTCGTGCTGGAGAAGAAGTGGGGCGCCCCCACCATCACCAACGACGGTGTGTCCATCGCCAAGGAGATCGAGCTCGAGGAGCCGTACGAGAAGATCGGCGCCGAGCTGGTCAAGGAAGTCGCCAAGAAGACGGACGATGTCGCGGGTGACGGCACCACCACCGCCACCGTGATCGCTCAGGCGCTCGTACGCGAGGGCCTGCGCAACGTCACCGCCGGCGCGAACCCGATGGACCTCAAGCGCGGTATCGAGCGCGCCGTGGCCGCGATCAGCGAAGAGCTGACCAACCTGGCCACCGACATCGAGACCAAGGAGCAGATCGCCGCCACCGCGTCGATCTCCGCCGGTGATCCCAGCGTCGGCGAGATCATCGCCGAGGCGATGGACAAGGTCGGCAAGGAAGGTGTCATCACCGTCGACGAGTCCAACACCTTCGGCCTGGAGCTCGAGCTCACTGAGGGCATGCGCTTCGACAAGGGCTACATCTCGCCCTACTTCGTCACCGACACCGACCGCATGGAGACCGTGTTGGATGACCCCTACATCCTGCTGGTCAGCGGCAAGGTGTCCAACCTCAAGGACCTGCTGCCGATCCTGGAGCAGGTTGTCCAGGCCAGCCGTCCGTTGGTCGTCGTGGCGGAGGATGTCGACGGTGAGGCCCTCGCCGGCCTGATCGTCAACAAGATCCGTGGCACCTTCAAGTCCGTCGCCGTCAAGGCTCCGGGCTTCGGTGACCGTCGCAAGGCCATGCTCGGTGACATCGCCATCCTCACCGGTGGTCAGGTCATCTCCGAGGAGGTCGGTCTCAAGCTCGACGGCGTCACCCTGGAGCTGCTGGGTCAGGCCCGTCAGGTCGTCGTGACCAAGGACGAGACCACCATCGTCGACGGTGCCGGCGATGCCGACCAGATCGCCGGTCGCGTGGCTCAGATCCGTGCCGAGATCGAGAACTCCGACTCCGACTACGACCGCGAGAAGCTGCAGGAGCGGCTGGCCAAGCTCGCCGGCGGCGTTGCTGTCATCAAGGTTGGCGCTGCCACCGAGGTGGAGCTCAAGGAGCGCAAGCACCGCATCGAGGACGCCGTTCGCAACGCGAAGGCGGCCGTCGAGGAGGGCATCGTCCCCGGCGGTGGCGTGGCGCTGCTGCAGGCTGCTGCCAAGGCGAGCATCGAGGAGGGTGTCGGTGACGAGCGCACCGGCGTACAGATCGTCCTCACCGCCTCGCAGGCTCCGCTGAAGCAGATCGCCATCAACGCCGGCCTTGAGGGCGGCGTCGTGGCGGAGAAGGTTGCCAACCTGGAGGCCGGCGTCGGCCTCAACGCGGCGACCGGCGAGTACGTCGACATGCTTCAGGCAGGCATCATCGACCCGGCCAAGGTGACCCGCTCGGCGCTGCAGAACGCGGCTTCCATCGCGGCTCTCTTCCTCACCACCGAGGCCGTCATCGCCGACAAGCCGGAGAAGGCTCAGCCTGCTGCCGGCGGCGACGACATGGGCATGGGTGGCATGGGCGGGATGATGTGATCCAGTCCTGAGTTGACACTCAGTACGCCGAACGTGGCGGTGACCTTCGGGTCACCGCCACGTTTGCTTTCTCGGAGCCTCGAACCGGTGTGACGCAGGTCACAGGGCGATCGCTGGGATCGGTTCTGATGTAAGGCAAGCCTATGTTAACGTCGGCGACGGCGAATAACGTCACACCCTCATTACTTATAGCTCGGGCGGACTGCCCGAGGGCAAGGAGAGCCGATGCGTCCCGCATCCTTCACCCGCCGTGCGCGCGCTGCCGCGCTTGCGCTGGCCTCGGCCGCGCTGCTGCTGGCTGGCTGCAGCACCCCCGCTGAGGAACCGGCCGCGCCCGATGACCGCGAGAGCGTCACCATCACCGACAACACCGGCGAGAAGACCATTCCGCTGCCGATCGAATCGGTCGGGATCTTTGACAACCGCACGTTCGAGCTCTTCGCCGAGTGGGACATCAAGCCCACCGTTGCGGCCCGGTCGCTGATGCCCTCGACCAACAAGTTCGCCGAGGACGAGTCCATCCTGGACGTCGGTAGCCACCGCGAGCCCAATCTCGACCTGATCGCCGGCGCTGCCCCCGACGTCATCATCACTGGTCAGCGGTTTGCTCAGTACACCGATGAGATCAAGGAGCTGGTTCCTGACGCGGTGATCATCGAGCTCGATCCGCGCGAGGGCGAGCCCTTCGACCAGGAACTCAAGCGTCAGGTCGAGGTGCTCGGCGAGATCTTCGACAAGAAGGATGAGGCTGCGGCCGTCAACGCCGCCTTCGACGAGTCGATCGAGCGCGTCAAGGCCGCCTATGACCCGGCCACCAAGGTGATGGCCGTCAACACCTCCGGTGGCAACATCGGCTACCTGGCTCCGACTGTCGGGCGTACGCTCGGCCCGGCCTTCGACATCTTCGGATTCACCCCCGCGCTGGAAGTTGAGGGTGCCTCGGACGACCACCAGGGCGATGACATCTCGGTGGAGGCGATCGCGCAGTCCAACCCGGACCTGATCTTGGTGATGGACCGTGACGCAGCCGTCGGCGCCGATGAGGAGGGCTACACCCCGGCAGCGGACCTGCTCGCCAACAACGCCGCACTTGCGAATGTGCCTGCCGTGCAGAACGATGCCATCGTGATCATGCCCCCGGACACCTACACCAACGAGGGCGTCCAGACCTACACGGAGTTCTTCAACGACCTGGCGGACCAGCTGGAGTCGGCGAGCTGACCCTCGGATGAGTCAGACCCACACTGAGCAGACCCGCCCGGTGAAGCGCGATCGGCGCAGCACCGGGCGGCTGTTCGACCCCAAGCTGATCATCGGCATCGTGGTGGTGGCGATGCTGCTGGTGGTGTCGCTGTTCACCGGCCAGTACGACATCTTCGCCGGTGACTTCGGCGCCGACATGTTCGCCATCACCCGC
This sequence comes from Parenemella sanctibonifatiensis, assembly GCF_002250565.1. Lineage (GTDB taxonomy): Bacteria > Actinomycetota > Actinomycetes > Propionibacteriales > Propionibacteriaceae > Parenemella > Parenemella sanctibonifatiensis. Next base: position 636,563 of record NZ_NMVJ01000001.1, on the reverse strand, counting down.
ATCCCGCGGACCGCGGCGCTGGTGCTCGCCGGCGCGGCGATGGCGATGTCCGGACTGGTGATGCAACTCCTCACCCAGAACCGGTTCGTCGAACCCACCACGACCGGCACCACCGAATGGGCGGGTCTGGGCCTGCTGCTGGTCAGCCTGGCCATCCCGACTGCCACCGTCGGCCAGCGCATGATCGGCGCGATCCTGTTCGCCTTCGTCGGCACCATGATCTTCTTCGCCTTCCTGCGCAGGGTCCAGCTGCGTTCCTCGCTGATCGTGCCGATCGTCGGCATCATGCTCGGCTCGGTCGTCAGCGCCGTGTCGACCTTCATCGCGTTGGAGACCGATTCGCTGCAGAACCTCGGCATCTGGTTTGCCGGCAGCTTCACCTCGGTGGTGGAGGGTCAGTGGGAACCGCTGCTCATCACCGGGATCGTTGTGGTGCTGGTCTTCTTCGTCGCCGACCGGTTCACCGTGGCCGGGCTGGGGGAGGACGTTGCCACCAATGTCGGCCTCAACTACAACCGGGTGGTCCTGCTGGGCACCGGCCTGATCGCCGTCGCCGCCGGCGTGGTGACCGTGGTGGTCGGCAACCTGCCATTCCTGGGACTGATCGTGCCCAACATCGTCTCGATGTTCCGCGGTGACGACCTGCGCAGCAACCTGCCCTGGGTCTGTCTGCTCGGAATCGCCATCGTCACGGTCTGCGACCTGGTCAGCCGGACGATCATCGCGCCCTTCGAGGTGCCGGTCTCGCTGGTGCTGGGCATCCTGGGCGCTGCGGTCTTCATCGCGGTCCTGCTGAGGCAGCGTCGCCGTGGCTGACACTCAGGTCTCCAGCCGGCGTACGCCGGCACTCACCCGATCCGGGCAACGCAGCGCCCAAGCCCTGCGTACGCCGGCCGAGCGCCGCCGCTACGCCATCGTCATCGCCGTCCTGGTCCTCATCGGACTGGTGTCGGCCATCGGCATCCTGGTCTGGAACAACCCGCTGCCCTTCGGCACCGATGGCTACTGGCGGGTCGCCGGGACTCGCGTCGACAGCGTGCTGGTGATCGCCGTGGTGGCGCTGTGTCAGGCCACCGGCACCGTCGCCTTCCAGACCGTCACCAACAACCGCATCATCACGCCCTCAATCATGGGCTTCGAGTCGCTCTACACCGCCATCCAGACCGCTGCGGTCTATTTCCTCGGGGTGGCCGGGGTGACCGCAATCCAAGGCGTACCGCAGTTCCTGTTGCAGGTGGCGCTGATGGTGGGCTTTGCGCTGGTGCTCTACGGCTGGCTGCTGTCGGGGCGCTACGGCAACCTCCATCTGATGCTCCTGATCGGCATCATCATCGGCGGGGGTCTGGGCTCGGTGTCCTCCTTCATGCAGCGGATGCTGGCGCCGAGCGAGTTCGACGTGTTGAGTGCGCGGCTGTTCGGCAACATCTCCAATGCCAGCGACGAATACCTGCCGATCGCGATCCCGCTGTGCCTGGCGGCCGCCGGGGCGTTGTGGTGGCGCAGCCGGAGGCTGAATGTGGTCGGGCTCGGCAAGGACGTCGCCGGCAACTTGGGCATCAACCATCGCCGTGAGGTGATGACGGTGCTCTTCCTGGTCTCGGTGCTGATGGCGACCTCCACTGCACTGGTCGGGCCGATGACGTTCCTCGGTTTCATGGTGGCGATGCTGGCCTACCAGTTCGCCGACACCTACGACCACCGCTTGGTCTTCCCGGTGGCGCTGCTGACCTGTTTCGCGGTGCTGGCCGGGGCGTACTTCGTGCTGCGCAACATCTTCTACGCCGGCGGATCGGTGTCGGTGATCATCGAGCTGGTCGGCGGCACGGTGTTCCTCGTCTACATCCTCAGGAAGGGGCGGCTGTGATCTCGCTCAAGGACGTCTCCAAGGTCTACAGCGACGAGGTCACCATCGGCCCGGTCGACCTCGACCTGCCCCGCGGCGGCATCACCGCGCTGGTCGGCCCGAACGGTGCCGGCAAGTCGACCATGCTGACCATGATGGGACGACTGCTCGGGCTCGACACCGGCGTGATCAGGATCGGTGGCCACGACGTCACCACCACCAAGTCCAAGGCCTTGGCCAAGGTGGTCTCGATCCTGCGCCAGGAGAATCACTTCATCACCCGGCTGACCGTGCGTCAGCTGGTCGCCTTCGGCCGGTTTCCCTACAGCGGCGGCCGGATCAACGAGCAGGACGAGGTGATCATCAGCGAGGCGATCGACTTCCTGGGGCTCACCGAGATGGAGGACCGGTTCCTGGATGAGCTGTCGGGTGGCCAGCGGCAGCGGGCGTACGTCGCGATGGTGCTGACCCAGGACACCGAATACATCCTGCTGGACGAGCCGCTGAACAACCTCGACATGCGGCACTCGGTGCAGATGATGAAGCACCTCCGGCGGGCCGCCCGCGAATTGGATCGCACCATCGTCATCGTGCTGCACGACATCAACTTCGCCGCGACCTACGCCGACCACATCTGCGCGATGAAGGACGGCAAGGTGTACGCCGTGGGCTCACCCGAGGAGGTGCTCGATTCGGAGGTGCTGACCGGGCTGTTCGAGACGCCGGTGGAGATCATCGACGGCCCCAAGGGTCGGCTCGCCGTCTATTTCTGAGTCGGCCATCGGCTGAGAGCGACATTCGCGCGCACGACGCGCAGTCGAATCGTCCAGAGCCCCGATGTGGGCTGTCCCGTGAATCGACTGCGCCCAGTGCGCGCGACTTGCGCGTGGGTCCGCCACCGAAGCGCGTCCGCAGGTCACACTGGAGCCATGGCCATGTTGGAGGTCATCTGCCTGGATGCCGAGGACGCGCGTCGCGCCGAAGCGGGCGGCGCTGACCGCATCGAATTGCTCGGCAGCCTCGAGGACGGGGGCATGTCCCCGGCGGTCGACGTGGCCCGCGAGGTGACCGCGGCGACCACCCTTCCGGTGCGGGTGATGTTGCGACTGCGGCCCGGATTCGGCACCGACGGCGGTGAGTTCGTACGCCTGCGCGGTCTGGCGCAGGCCTATCTGGATGCCGGTGCCGAGGGCATCGTGATGGGCTTCCTCAACGGCCACAGCGAGGTCGACACCGAGGTGATGATCGAGCTGTTGCGGGAGACCGAATGGCCATGGACCATGCATCGCGCGATCGACCAAGCCTTCGACAGTGGGCAGGCTTGGCGTACCGTCACCCACATGCCCAGGCTCGAATCGGTGTTGACGGCAGGTTCCGCCCGCGGCGTCGAGCACGGCCTGGACACGCTACTGGACCGGGCCCGGACTCACCCCGAGCAGGCCAAACTGATCATGGCCGGTGGCGGCCTGACCGCCGAACACCTGCCGTGGTTGATGCGGGTCGGGATTCGCCGTTTCCACATCGGCCGGCCCGCCCGGGGCGGCACCTGGGACGGCCCCGTCGATCCGGAGCTGGTCGGATCCTGGCGCAGGCTCATCGACGACTTGGCGCGCCGGCACCCGTTGCCGCGGAAGTGACCCCCGCTGAGTCCCACAGCGTGGCTCGGGCAGGATGGGCGGATACCCCACAGAAGAGGTTTGCCATGTCACATGAAATGTCCCGCCGGACCCTGATCGGAGCTGCCGCCGCGCTGGCCGGCGCCGCCGTGGTCGGCCCGCGCATCGCCGTCGCCGCTCCGAGCGCGACCGCCGGATCGCCGGGCCAGTTTGCCGCCAACTTCGTCTTCGCGGCGGGGACTGTGTCCGACAACCGGCGGATGATCCGCCGGATGAACGCCGCGCCGATCACGTTCGGCTACCGGCTCACCCCGGTCGCCACCGACTCGCTGGCCGCCGAAGTCCAGGCCGTGGTCGGCAGCCGCCGCGCCTTCCGGTACAGCGGCGGCCTCGAGCTCGCGCAGGGTCGCCAGGCCGACGATGTCTTCGTCGACAGCGCCAGCGGTCGCTTCGTGGTGCTCAGCATCACCGATGATGCCGCGGTCGTGGCGCCGGCCGACCCGGGCAGCGACCGCAACCGGATGCTGATCGAGGCCGCCCGCAGCATCGGCGCCCAGGTGGTGCTCGGGATGCCGGCGCCGATCATGGGGAAGGACCCGGCGTGGCTGCCGGACCGCAGCTATCTGCCTGAACTGGACGCCTTCTCGAAGCGTTTCCTGAAGGCTTACCCCGACACCGACGGCTACTACCACCACGTCGAAATGCCGATGCGCCACGTCGACGCCTGGCATGACGTGCGTGACCTGTACGCCCGGCAGAACCAGTTCGCCAACGAGCTGCGGCCCGGTGTCCTCACCATCATCGCGCCCTACCTGGAGGACCGGATCGCCAAGGCGTCGGCCTTCGGGCCCGAAGATGCGGCGCTCGGCTACGCCAAGCTGCTGGAGACTGCCAACGGCACCAACCTGATCATCGCCCCGCAGGACGGCCTCGGCACGGACACCACAGCACTGGCCGTCGACGATCTGTCCGAGCACCACCACACCACTGAGGAGTTCTTCGCCGCCTTCGCCGAGGTCGACCCGGATCGGATCTGGGTGACGGTGGAGTGCATGACGCCCGGCGGCGGCACCACCACCAGCCGCGGCGTCTCCACCCTGGAGCGAATCCGGCAGCAGCTCGATGCGACGGCCCCGATGACGCAGGGGGCGATCGGCTTCATGTGGCGCGGCGGGGAGGGCGGGGAGCCCGGCATGATCGACATCCCGCGGATCTGCCAGGAGTCGGCGGGCTTCGGGAAGCTGCCCTGAGCCGGCGCCCCGACCCAGCTGCCCCAGATGTCGGCGCCCGCCGGTGCGCCGACGTCGTGGTCGATCAGGCGAGTCGGGTCAGGAAGTCCGCGACCCGCTCGCGCAACTGGGCGGCGGAGGCGGCGTCGTAGGTCGGGAGCGAGGAATCGGCGAACAGATGCGCGGTGCCGGCATAGCAGAACAGGTTGACCGACGGCTGCGCCTCGGCCAACTGCCGCGCGGCGTCGATGTCCTCGGCGAACCAGTCGTCATCGGTGCCGCCGTGGATCTGTGCGGGCAGCCCAGCGGGCCATGACCCGAACTCGTCGGACGGGAAGCAGGCATCGATCAGCAGTGCGCCGCGCGCGCCAGCGCGGGTCTGGGCGAGTTTCTGTGCCGGCATGACGCCCAGGGAGAAACCGGCATAGACCAGGTCATCCGGCAGGGAGGCAACGGCATCGACTCCTCGTTGCAGGACGGTGTCAAACCCGATCTGCTGCGCGTACGCCACGCCCGACTCGACGTCCTCGAAGGTCTGTGACTCGAACAAGTCGGGTAGGTGGACGGTGTGCCCGGCAGATCGCAGTTCGTCGGCGAAGGCGTTCATCCCGTCGGTCAGTCCCTGTGCGTGATGAAACAGGACGATCTCGGCCATGGTCACTCCCTTGGGTTGGCTTGCAGAATCGGACCAATTTTGTGGAACGTTCTGGAACGGTAGTATGTGCTTCCCATGAGTGTCAAGACCCTCGACTACGACCTTCCGGACCGGCTCGCGCTGACGCAGCCGGAGCAGGTCCGCGCACTCGGCAACCCGTTGCGCACGACGATCCTGGGACTCCTGCACGAGCGCGCCGCGAGTGTCACCGAACTCAGTACGGCGGTCGCCCGCCCCAAGAGCACGGTCGCCCACCACGTCAAGGTGCTGGCCGAGGCTGGGCTGGTTCACGTGGTGCGGACGCGCCGCGTGCGCGCGGTCGAGGAGTCGTTCTACGGTCGCACCGCGCGGTTGTTCTACGTGCAGCTCGAGGACGGCGGCGAGGACCACCCGCAAGACTTCAACGACTTCGAGGTGGCGGCGCGCGAGTCCGCACCCGCGTACGCCGAGGGTCAACTGTGGGGGTTCGTGCGCAGGGCACGAATCAGCGCCGCGCAGAGGCGCGAGTTCTGGCAGAAGATGACGGCCCTGGTCGACGAGTTCGACAGTATCGAGCGCGAGGGCGATGTCGTACACGGCTTTGCGCTGGGCATCTATCCGATCCCGGACTACCCCCAACTCCCCGAGCCGACCGATTGAACCGGCCCCTGAATCAGCTGTCGCCGCGGTTGTAGAAGACTTCCCGCTCGTCGTCGTCGAGATCCAGGATGTGGTCGATCTGACCGTCTCGGATCTCGACGCCGACGCCGGCGGGGAACTGCCACACCTGCGCGAGTTCGGGGCGCAGCTGGGCGACCCGCCACGCCGCCTCGTGCTCGATCTCGGACTCCTCGAAGTGCAGGTCGTAGTCGTGGTCGGCGGAGGTGACCAGCCAGCCGGACCAGCGGTCGACGTCGGAGATCATTCGGCGCAATCGGTGGCCGGAAAAGTCCTGCCAGCCGCGTACCAGCAGAATGTCCTGCCAGAACAGCACCTCCTGCAGCCGCAATCCGCCCAGGTCGGCCGCGTCGCGTTGCGCGACCTCGGTGGCGAAGGCGGCGGTCAGGTCATCGGTACGTTCGTGGGTCGCCTCGCCGGCGTAGTCGGGGATCCGCATCATCAGGGCGTCGCTGCCCTCCTCCAGCGACTCCAAGAAGATCGGACCCCAGCCGAACTGTACGGTGGCGCCCTCGAAGACGAGTTGGGGCTGCTCGGCCAGGTTGGCCAGCAGGTCGGTGAGTTGCGCGGCGTACGCCGGTGCGATGCTGGCGCGGATCGAATGCCCGGCCACGGTGTGGTCCAGCGTCCTCAGCTCGGTCATGGTGGTCCTCCGGTCGGCGTCGGTGTCAGTGTGTCAGGTCCCGCTCGGTGTCAGGTCCAGCTCCGCCGGCAGCGGTTGGCCGTGGCTGACGTGCAAGGTGGTGACGGCGCGGGTCAGGCAGACGTAGAGCCGGCGCAATCCGGTGCGCCGGGTCGGTTCAGCCGCCACGATTGCGGCTGGTTCCATGACGATGACGTGGTCGAACTCCAAGCCCTTGGCCAAGCTGGCGGGCACCACATCGACCGACGGGGCCTCGGCGCCATCCGCCCCTTGCGACTCGCCGAGCACCGCATGGCTGATCGGGAGCGCGGCCGACACCGTGGTGACTGCCGCGTCGGGGACGATCACGCCCAGGGTGCCCGGCCGGCTGCCCAACTCGGTGGCGACGGCGATCACGTTCCGGAGCGGGTCCTCGCTGGCGGTGATGACCAATTCGCCGGAGCCGGGCCGGATCGAGTGCGGCGTGTCCAATCCGGTGGCGATGTGGGGCAGCAGCCGGGCCGCGTAGTCGATGACAGCGGCCGGCACCCGGAAGCCGGCGACCAGTTCGCTGACGCGGGTGTCGGGCTTGCCCAGATGGTGCAGCGCCTCGTCCCAAGACTCACTGGCCCACGGCGTGGTGGCCTGGGCCAGGTCACCCAGCAGGGTCACCGATCCGGTGCTACTGCGGCGCCCCAGCGCCCGCAGCTGCATCGCCGACAGGTCCTGCGCCTCGTCGATGACGATGTGCCCCAGACTCGGCGTCCGCTGCAGTTGGTCGGTGATCTCGTCGATGACGACCAGGTCAGCCGCCGACCAACGCTGCGCCTTGGATCGGCCAGGCCGACGGGACTGCAACAGCCGCTGTTCCTCGTCGTCCAGGAGGCCCTCAGCATGCTCGCCAAGTAGCTCGGGATCAGTGAGCAGCGCCAACCACAGCTTCTCCGCATCGACCTTGGGCCACATCTGCGCGGCGTACGCCTTGACCGGTCGGCTGCGTGCGACCGCGTTCTGGACTCGGTCGTCGGGGGCTTCGCCGGCAGCCTCCATGCGCACCAGCACCTGGTGGGCGAGCCGCTGCGGCAACAACTGCCGTCCTGACTCGAAACGTACGCCGCGCTCCCGCAGCCCGGCGACGGCCTCGGCGGCCAGGTAGCCCGGCACCCGCCACTGCCGCGACCCGCGCGGCACCACCAACGATTCGCGCGGTTCCTCGGCGGGCAGCTGTGCCCAGACCGCGCGGCGTACCAGTTCAGCGATCCGGGCGTCGCCCTTGAGGACGGCCAGCTCGGCCGGGTCGGACTGGCTGGCGGTCAGCCCGAGGTCGGTGCTGACGAGGGAGTCGATGGTGTGCTGGCTGACGTCGATCTCGCCCAGGGTCGGGAGCACGTCGCCGATGTAGGAGAGGAAGGCAGCGCTCGGCCCGACCACCATCGCACCGGTGCGCGCCAATCGATCGCGGAAGGCGTACAGCAGCCAGGCGGTGCGGTGCAGGCCGACCGCGGTCTTGCCGGTGCCGGGCGCCCCTTGGATGCACAGTGAGGAGGCCAGGTCGGCTCGCACCAGAATGTCCTGGTCGGGCTGGATGGTGGCGACGATGTCGCGCATCGGGCCGGTACGCGGCTTCTCGATCTCCTCGGCCAACAGCGCCGAACTGGCATCACTGTCGGCCTCGGTGAGGCGCTCGTCCTCGTACGCGGTCAGCTCGCCGTCGCGGAAACCGAAGCGTCGCCGGAGCGCCACGCCCATCGGGTCGTCGGCCTTGGCCTGATAGAAGGGCCGCGACAGCGGCGCGCGCCAGTCGACCACCAGGGGTTCGCCGCCGGCGTCGCTGGAGACGTGGCGGCGGCCGATGTGGCAGACCTCGTCAGTGGCGGCGCCGGCGCTGGTGTCGTAGTCGATCCGTCCGAAGAAGGGCGGCACCTCGGGGTCGGCCTGCAGCGACTGCATCCGCCGATAGAGGGTCTGACGCAGGTGCTGGGTGGACACGTGGTCGGCGGCAACTGCGGTCTCCCAGTCGACGGCGCGGTCCAACATCGAGACCAGGGCTTCCCGGGCGGTACGCAGGTGGTCGCGTTCGGCGGCGAGGGCATCGGTGGTGGGGGATTCGGGCACGGCTGCTCCAAACGCCAAGGGGAAGCGAAAGAGGGGAAGCAAGAGACCGTACGCCGGCCTCCCGGCCTGCGCAAGGTGATTCCCTGCCCTTGCAACCGGCTGCATTGAGGATCGCGCGCCTCTAGAATCGGGCGCGTGCGCAGCTTCCGCTACGAACCTGACCGCGACACCGTCACCCGGCAGGCCGTCCGAGTCGTCGTGATGACCCCCGAGGACGAGGTGCTCCTGCTGCGGGACACCGACCCCGGCTGTCCAGACCTGCACTGGTGGGTGACTCCGGGCGGCGGCATTGATCCCGGGGAGTCCGACCACCAGGCGGCGGTGCGCGAGCTCATCGAAGAGACCGGGCTGCGCATCGGCACCGACCAGCTGATCGGCCCGTTGGCGAACCGGCTGGTGCGGCACGGCTATTCCGACCAGATTTTCACTCAGACCGAGCTGTTCTATGCGGTCGAGGTGGAGCGGTTCGATCTCGACACCAGCGGCCTGACGCCTGAGGAGGTCATCACGCTGACCGGCGCCCGCTGGTGGCCACTGGTCGAGTTGTCGACCACCCAGGAATGGATCTGGCCGGCACAGCTGGTGGAGTTGGTACGCCGGGCCCGCCAGGTCCCGGTGCCGCCCAGCTGGGAGTTGGGCCAGGTCGACGACGAGTCGCCGCGACCGATCTGAGGCGGCTGTCCCGTGCCCGGGATCGGGTCAGAACCGACGGCCGGCGACGCCCACCGCGCCGATCAGCACCGGCAGGAAGGACGCCCCGTAGAGCCACATGCCCACGGTTGACTCGTCCAAGGCCTCCATCGCGACGTACCCGCTCAGGACTCCGAGGGTGGCCACCAGGCCCAACACGGTGGCGGTGACGGCGGGTACGGCGGCGGCCCGCCTCGTCATTGCCAGCGCCGCGGCGATCAGAGCGAGCAAGCCGGCGACGGCGGCCACCCCGAAGGCCACCACCATCAGCCAGCCGTAGATCCGGCCCTCTTCGATGTTGACCATCGCCTGCTCGACACCGTTCCAGGCCTCGCCCTTGGCGAGTGCCTGCGGATTCCACGGCAACATGACGCCGACCGAGCACAGGGCAACACCGAGGATCATCAGGATCGGGCCGGCGATCAGATGCTTGGGCGCATCCTTGCCGGGCGGGCGCTCCGGTGGTTGTGGGCGGGTCGGCGGGTGCTGCCCGGGGTCTCCACCGGGCGCTCCGTAGGGTCGGTCCGCAGTCATGTCCTCACCTTTCATCAGGTGAGGACCTTAACCCCTCAGGGGGTGACGGCGTCGAGGTCGTGGGAGTCGACGATCCGGTAGGCGTACCCCTGTTCGGCGAGGAAACGCTGCCGGTGCTGGGCAAAGTCCGCCTCGACGGTGTCGCGGGCGACGACGGTGTAGAAGTGTGCGGTGGCGCCGTTCTTGGGGCGCAGCAGCCGGCCCAATCGCTGGGCCTCCTCCTGCCGGGACCCGAACGCGCCCGACACCTGGATGGCGACCTCGGCCGACGGCAGGTCGACCGAGAAGTTGGCGACCTTGGAGACCACCAGTCGCGTGATCGTGCCGTCGCGGAACTGCTGGTAGAGCTCCTCGCGCTGTCGAGAACTGGTCTCGCCGGTGATGAGCGGTGCATCGAGGCGCTCGGAGAGTTCGTGCAGCTGGTCGATGTACTGGCCGATCACCAGCAGCGGCTGGTCCCGGTGTCGGGCCACCAACTCGTCGACCACCGGCAGCTTGGCGGGCGACTCGGCAGCCAACCGGAAACGCACCTCGGGCTCGGCCATGGCGTACGTCATCCGATCCGTCTCGGGCAGCTGCACGCGTACCTCGGTGCATTCGGCCGGCGCGATCCAGCCCTGTTCGGTCAGTTCCCGCCAGGCTCCGTCATAGCGCTTGGGGCCGATGAGGGAGAAGACGTCGCCCTCGCGGCCGTCCTCGCGGACCAGGGTCGCGGTGAGGCCGAGCCGGCGACGCGCCTGCAGGTGGGCCGTACGCCGGAACACCGGCGCCGGGAGCAGGTGCACCTCGTCATAGATCACCAGCCCCCAGTCGCGGGCGTCGAAGAGCTCCAGGTGCCGGTGGGTGCCGCCCCGCTTGGCCGTCATCACCTGATAGGTGGCGATGGTGACGGGGCGTACCTCCTTGCGGGTGCCGGAGTATTCGCCGATCTCGTCGGCGGTCAGGCTGGTGCGCCGGATCAGCTCGTCGCGCCACTGGCGTGCGGCCACCGTGTTGGTCACCAGGATCAACGTGGTCGAGCCGGCCAGCGCCATTGATGCCGCGCCGACCACGGTCTTGCCGGCACCGCAGGGCAGCACGACCACTCCGGAACCACCGTGCCAGAACGATTCGGCGGCGAGTTCCTGGTAGGGCCGCAGCTGCCAGGTGTCCTGGTTGAGGGTGATCTCGTGGCGTTCGCCGTCGACGTAGCCGGCCATGTCCTCGGCGGGCCAGCCCAGCTGCAGCAGCGCCTGTTTGAGGTTGCCGCGTTCGCTGGGGTGCACCGGCACGGTTTCGGCGTCGATCGGTTCGCCGAGCATCCCGGCGACCTTGCGGCTGCGGCGTACCTCGGTCAGCACGGCGGCGTCGTGGCTGACCAGCACCAATCCGTGCACGGGGTGTTGTTCCAGCTGGAGTCGGCCGTAGCGGCCCATCGTGTCGGTGATCTCGATCAGCAGCGCCGAGGGCACCGGATAGCGGCTGTATTCCAGCAGGACGTCGACGATCTGTTCGGCGTCGTGGCCGGCCGCGCGGGCGTTCCACAGGCCCAGCGAGGTCAGTCGATAGGTGTGGATGTGCTCGGGAGCACGCTCCAACTCGGCAAAGGGGGCAATCGCGATCCGGCATTCTGCCGCGAGGGGGTGATTCACCTCCAGGAGCAGCGATCGGTCGGACTGGACAACCAGAGGACCGGGGTCACTCATGGGGCAGATGACTCACTCTCGTCGGGGGTCGGATCGGTGGGAAGCAGCTCCGGGCCGCCGTCGGGCGCGGTGGCGGTGACCGTCGCGGTCGGCTCCTCGGTCGGGGTGGACGTGGGGGCCTCCGGCGAGCCGTCGGTGGTCGGCGCCGTCGGCTCCGGTGTCGTGGGCTCCGGTGTGGGGGTCGGCGTCGGTGTGGGAGTCGGCGTAGGCATAGGCGTGGGAGTCGGCTCCGGTGTCGTGGGCCCCTGCGTCGGTGTGGGCTCAGGCTCGGTCGGCGGGTCCTCGGACGGGACCTCCTCCGTCGGAGGCTGGTCCGAGGGTGCCTGATCGGTCGGCGCCGGCATCTGCGGGGTAGGGGCCCCACCGGCCTCATCCACGCCGCGATCGGGACGATGCCGACCACCCGCGCCCCCACCGGAGGGGTCGGCCGGCGGGATCACGACGACGCTGCGCAGCTCACTGACCAAGCCGGCCGCGTCAACGGCCTCAACCTGGACCAGGTGCCGTTCGGTGCCGCGCACCCAGTTGATGGTCGCGGTCAGGCCCTCGGTGCTGCCGACAGCCGAACCGTTGAGCAGGATGCGATAGCTGAGTCCCTCGTACGCATCCGGGCTGGCATCCCAGGCGACGGTGAAGTTGTGCCAGGTGTTCGAGGACAGTCGCAGGTTGGAGACCGGCGCCGGCGGGCGATCCTGACGCGAACTGGTCTGCCAGCCACTTGGCACCGGCGACGTGGACGGTGCTGCGGGCTGGTCCGCAGGCGCCTGACTGGACCGTGCGGCGGGGGCCTGGTGCGGGTCGCCGGAGGGCTGCGAGCTGAGGTTCAGCAGTGCGGGCGCAGCAATGGCCAGCGCGGCCAAAACGGCGGCGCCGGCGATCAGCATCCTGCGTTGCTTCACCTGCACGCGCGACAGTCTACGTGTGAGCGCCAATGACCGTACTCACATTAGGGGCCGACAGCGGCGCTGACCACACTGGCCAGGGGCACCTCGACGCGAGCGCCGTCGATCGTCAGCTCCGCCCGGCCCTCGACGACCCTCCGCACGAAAGCGGTTGCTGTGGAGCGATGTCCTTGCCGATCCACCCAGGTGACGCGCACCGGGGCCCGTCGCAGCGCCGCCTTCTCCAACTCGCGCAACGATTCGGCAACGGATTGGTGGTGGGACAGCCGGTCGGCGAGCTGTGCGAAATTCGGCTCCGGCAGGGCGGCGGGTCGGGCAGGCGTACGCCTGGGGGCCCGCGGTTCGGACGGCAGCAGCAGGCTGCCGGCGCTGTCCTCGGCGGCGACGTGGTGGCCGTGTTCGGCAAGCGCCCGGGCGAGCTCGTCGGCGGGCATGTCCGAGACCAGGACGGTGTCGGCGATCTGGCGCAGCCCCGGCAGCTCGAGGCCGGCGATCAGCCGGGCCCGGACCGGGTCGTCGGTACGCAGATAGGTCTCGGTGGTCCCCATCCGTAGGTTGCCGTGCTGGCGGCCGGTCTCGGCGATCAGGTAGGTCAGCGGTTGCGGCACCCCGGTGGTCGAGTGCTGCCCCAGCCAGGTGGTGATGTCGGGCGCGGCCCAGCCCTGCTGCAGCGCCCGGCCGACGCTGCCGCGGTCAAACCGGAACACCTCGCCGGCACCGGTCGACTCGACCTGGGTCAGCATCCGCAGCCGTTGGCGTACGCCCGGCGTCAATGGCGCGGGCGCGACCGCGGTCAGGTCGGCCTGCAGCCAGAAGGTGGTGCCCGGCTCGGGGAAGAGGTCAGCGATCGCGGCTGGCACCTCTGCGCCATCGGCGGTGACGTCGACCAACCCGGTACGCCGCCCCAGCGCCACCAGTCCGAGCACATCGGCCTGTGCCAACCAGGTCTGCAGCAACGTCCCGGACTCCTCAGCCAACCCGTCCCAGGTGGGGTGGTGCCAGGCCAGCCAGGCGTCCCACTGCTCCGGGTCGACCTTGGCGCCTTCGGGCAGCTGGGTCGCCAACGTCAGGATGCCGCGGCGGACGTCTGGCGCCCAGCCGTGCGCCGCTTCGGGGGCCAGCGGACGTTCGGCGCCGGTCAACCAACGCGGTGAGTCCAACCAGGCCGCGATCAGCCGACGCCAACGTTCCAGCGGACCCAGACCGCGCCACTGGTCGGCGGCCGCGGTCGGCAGCACCCGGCCGCCGTCGACGGCGATCAGCCCGGCCGCGTCGGCCAGTTCCACCAACAACACCGCAGGCGGGCCGCCCCGGGAGAGGCCGAGCTGCCGGTTCAGCAGGTCCAGGTCGCGTTTGGCGATGCCGCCGGTGCGGACCAGGCCCGGCTGGATGTCACTGATCGCCTCGAGGAGACGTTCCACCAACTGCGCCAACGCGATGGCCGAACCGACGCCGGCCTGGGTGGCCCGGTCGGCGCGATCCACCTCGGGAGTGAGCTCCGGCGGCTGGGCGGGCACCGGGACCTGGCGTAGCCGACGGGGCGTACGCCGTAGCAGCGCGACCTCTCGGCGCAGCGCGACGGTGTCAGGGCCGGTGGGCAGGAGCAGGCCAGCCGCGAGCAGCGCCCGCGCCGGTGAGGTCGACTCCTGGTGCGGGTCGGTCGCGGATCGCAGCCCGCCGACGGGATGGGACCAGGTCAGCTGGGCCAGGACCGCTTCGACCTTCTCGGCGGCCTGGTCCGGCGGTGTGTCGGTGGCCTTGGCCAGGGCCGCGGCGGCCTGCTGTTGGGCTCGGCTGATGGCGTCGGGGGTCAGCGGGTCGGGGCTGACCGGGGCCAACCCGCCCGGATGGGCGCCGAACGCGCGCCGCACCGTGTGGGGCACCAGCCATCCCTGCGGGCTGCCCCAGATCAGCGCCCGATCGTTGAGCGCCAGCAGGGTGTCGGCGACGGCCTCGGCCGGTCCCTCGATCAGTTCGGCGACCTGCTCACTCGTGCTGTGGTCGGGTTGGGCGGCGATGGCCTCGGCGACCTGCTGCTGCCAGCGATCCAGTGCTGCCAGCGCTGCGGTCACCGAGGCCGCGGTGGTGGCGCGGGTGGCCAGTTCCACGATGTCCTGGGGGGCCGGTGTGGCGAGGTCGCGGCGGTGCTGCAGCAGGGTGGCCAGCCGTTCGGTCGGCCAGCGGCGCAGGTCCTCGGCCAGGGAACGGGCAGGGGTGGTGCTCATCGAGCTGTTTCGCTGGTCATGACGCCGGGGTCAGCGGTTCGTTGCGTCGGATCGCGACCGCGGTCCGGATCAGGGCGTACGCCAGCAGGCACCACGACAGCAGCAGCCCACCCAACGAGGCACCGCCCCAGAATCCGGGGCCGCCACCGACCGCCCCGAACAAGCCCAGGTGGAAGGAGCCGACGACGGCCAGGATCGCGGCGCGGCGCAGCGGGATGGCGATCCGCCGGGCCCGGCCGGCGGTGTACGCGGCGGCGATCAGGGCGAGTGGGGACACCGGGAAGGCGACGCAGCCGACCAGCACGGCGATGATGAAGGGCGGCGTCAGCGAATCCCACAGGGTGCCCAGAGTCAGGTCAGCGCGCGGTTGGGGAGGCCGGATGGCGGGCCCGGAGGGGGCCGGCGCCCACGCCGTGGTCTGGCCGGGGGTGCCGCTGGGGGTGCGCTGCGGCGCGCCGACCGGGGCTGACTCGCCGAACGGAACCGCATCGATCGGGGCTCCGGCTGGCGGCGGCAGGGTGGCGACGTCGGGCTCGCGGCCGCGGGAACTGGAGACCATGATCGGCTGGTGCGGGGCGCGGTGTGCAGAGCCCCAGGCGCTGCCGCCGGTGGTCACCGCAGTCTGGGTGATGGCGTACGGCTCGTGCGGGTCGCGGGCATCGTCACGGGCGCCCGGGTCGAGCTGGGCCAGGGCCGGCCAGCCGCGGTCCACGCCGTAGGCGGCGGGCTCGTCTGCGGGGTGAGTGGCGAGGGCGGTGGGCGCCGGCGTGCGGGTCGCCCTGCTGCCGTTCAATGTCGAGGTCGCGTGGGTCGGCGCGTCGCCCGCGTCGAAGCCCTCCGGAGCCTCCAGCGGTGCGTACTCCGGGCCGTCCTCCCATGTGGCCATGCGCCCCAGACTAGCCAATGTCGGCGCCTGGTCCCGCCGAGGCGTCGGCGGCTGCGGCGGCGCGGGTGCTGGCCTAGGATCGGCGCATGAGTGTGGCGACCCTGATGCGTGACCTGGCCGAGCTTCCCGGGCTGGTGGTGGCCTATTCCGGTGGTGCCGATTCTGCCTTCCTGTTGGCCGCGGCGGTGCGGGCGCTGGGCCCGGACCGGGTGGTGGCGGCGACGGCGTACAGCCCCTCGCTGCCGGCGATCGAGCGCGGTCCGGCGCGGGATTTCGTACGCCAGCTGGGCGTCGAGCTGTTGACGCCCACCACCCACGAGCTGGACCGGGAGGGCTACCGCGCCAACGGCAGCGACCGCTGCTATCACTGCAAGGCCGAGCTGATCGACACGCTGCTGCCGGTGGGGGAGGCGCGTGGCTGGCCGGTCGCGACCGGCACCAACGCCGACGACGCGGTGGCGGGGTTTCGGCCCGGCATCGCCGCGGCCAGTGAGCGCGGCGCGATCACGCCGCTGCTGAACGCCGGGCTGACCAAGGCGCAGGTGCGCCAGGCCTCCCGGGACTGGGAGCTGCCGACCTGGGACAAGCCGGCCGCGGCCTGCCTGAGCTCGCGGATCGCGTACGGCACCGAGGTGACGCCCGCGGCCCTGGCGCGGGTGGAGCGGGCCGAGACGGCCGTACGCCGACACCTCACCAGCAAGAACGTCGCGGTGATCGACCTGCGGGTCCGCGACCTCGGCCAGGATCGCGCCCGGGTCGAGCTGGACCCGAGCGCGCTGGCGGCGTACGAGGCCGACCCGATCGACCGGCTCGAGGACTTCGTCGAGGTCAGCTCCCGGGCCTTCCGGTCCGGCTCGATGAACCTCGAGCTCACGGTGCTGAACTGAGGACTACTCGTTGGCCCGGTCGAGCATGACGACGATGGGCACGGTTGTCCCGTTCGCGTGACAGGTCACGGTGCCGCTGACGTAGTCGATGGTCGCCCAGCCGTCCGGGCTCCATTCGGTCTTGGGCGGGCACCAGCGGTCGGCCACGTCCTCTGCGTACTGGACTGCAGGTTTCGCCAGCGCCATTACGACAAGAGCCACAACTAATGCCGCCGCGCTGCGGGGGAGTGCGAGGAGGGCGAGGACGGCGGAGGCGACCATGAGGCCGGCGTGGATCGCAAGGAACCACCGCACGCTGGGATACCACCAGCCACTGGCGCCAGAGAACAGGAGACTGAACGCAACGGCTGAGAGCCCCAGGAAGCACGGGTGAGAATGCATCTAGCCCGCTCCAGAGGAACTGGATTCGGTGTCATCGGAGAGCGTGCTCCGAGTACATGACGGTTGTGCGGCGACGGGATGTCGGATCGGTCCACTCTCCGGTTACGGTGTAGCCATCCCAGTAGAGAAAGCCATGCTCGAAGAACTGGATCCGATGTCCGGCTGGCTGGCCTCCCCCGGGATGTTGCTCGCCGCTGGTGGGGTAGCCGGCGATACGCTTTCGGATCACCATCAAACTATCGCTTTGTGGGATGCTTCCTGTCAAGGGTCGGGGCGTCGGTGGATCACTGGTGCGCGCCAGCCGGGCGCTCGGGCGCGGCGGCATCGTCTACCACGCCGTCATCGACCGGACGGTCACTCGGCCGCTGGGCTGGCGGCGGAACGCGTGCACGTGCCTGACGGGCTGGCGGACGACATCCCGGCGGCCTGCGCGGCGTACGAACAGTCGATCCGCGAGGCCGGCGGCGAGACTCAGCGGCCGGCGCTGAACCGCGAGGCCGAGTGCCCGCGCGAGCCGGAGGCACCACCCCGGTTGCGGCCCTGGCGACTCGTTCCGCCCGAACGGCCCGATCCGCCCGATCCGCCCGAACGGCCGCCGTTGCGCCCGGACTGGCTCGACCGCGACTGGTGCTGCGAGGATCCCTGGCTGCCCTTCGCTGGCCTGCCGCCCTTCGCTGGCCTGTTGCTGCCCTTGGCCGGGCGCGCCGGCGGGGTGGCGGGTGCCGGGGCCTTCCAGGCGCCCGGATAGGTGCGCTCGCCCGGCGCCAGATCGGTGAGGACCGCGTGGCCGGGCTGGACGTCCGTGGAGGGGGCCTTGATGCCGGCCTTGCGCATCAGCGAGCGCACGTCGCCGTTCTGGTCGGGGGTCATGAGGGTGATGACGGTGCCGGCGGCGCCCGCCCGTGCCGTGCGCCCAGAGCGGTGCAGGTAGGCCTTGTGCTCGACCGGCGGGTCGGCGTGGATGACCAGCGCGACGTCGTCGACGTGGATGCCGCGCGCAGCGATGTCGGTAGCCACCAGGGTCGACGCGGTGCCGTCGTGGAAGGCGGTCATCGTGCGCTGCCGGGCGTTCTGGCTCAGGTTGCCGTGCAGCTCGACGGCGGGGATGCCCCGCGCGTTGAGCTTGCGCGCCAGCGTCTTGGCGCGGTGCTTGGTGCGCGCGAAGACGATCGTGCGCCCGGGCGCCGCAGCCAGATCGGCGAGCACGTCGAGATGGTCGTCGGGGCGGACCCGCAGCACCTGGTGCTTCATGGCCGTCACCGGCGACTGAGCTGAGTCGGCCTCGTGGGTCACCGGGCGGTGCAGGTAGCGCTTGACGAGGACGTTGACGCCCGCGTCGAGGGTCGCGCTGAAGAGCAGCCGCTGACCGGTGCTCGGCGTCTGGTCGAGGATCCGCTTGACCCCGGGCAGAAAGCCGAGGTCGGCCATGTGGTCGGCCTCGTCGAGGATGCTGATCGCGATGTCGTCGAGGCGTACGTGGCCCTGTCGCATCAGGTCCTCGAGCCGGCCGGGACAGGCGATGACGATGTCGACACCCCGGCGCAGGGCGGAGACCTGCGGATTCTGGCCGACGCCGCCGAACACGACGCGGCTGGTGAGTCCGGTTCCGCTCGCCAGAGCCTGGAACGACTCGTCAATCTGCGTGACGAGTTCGCGGGTCGGGGCCAGGATGAGCGCGCGGGGGCGCTGTGCCCGCGGTTTCGTTGGCGTCTGGGTGAGACGTGCGATGAGCGGCAACAGGAAGGCGAAGGTCTTGCCGGAGCCGGTGCGGCCGCGCCCCAGCACGTCGCGTCCGGCGAGCGCGTCGGGCAGCGTGGCCGCCTGGATCGGGGTGGGGGAGGTGATGCCGCGGCGGTCGAGGGCCTCAACCAGAGGGGCCGGTACGCCGAGGTCGACGAAGGACGGCAGGGCGGCAGGGGAGTGCGTGGTCAAGCGGTGGTGCTCCACATCGGAAAGTGGGTTCGTTGTTCTGCCCGGCGCGGCAGGGGGCCGCGGCTCATGGGTGACAGACGGCGACGGCTGGGGTCAGCCGGAGAAGTCTTCTCGGGGCCGAAGGACGGCCTGCGTCCCCGCCTGGAATGGCGATGGACCGGCCGGCTCGCAGCAGAACTGGACGAACCGGCATCAAGAGTCTACCGCGGCTCGTCCCTCGGCACGAACCGGGCGACTGCGGCGAGGGGGAACCCGGCCCGCCGCCGGCTGCCGACGCATCGCGGGCGGCGCTAGCATGGGACGAGCGGGCCGCTCGGGCCCGTTTCGTACGTCACCGGGAGGAAGTTCAGTGGAGGTCGTCATCTGCGCCACCGCCGACGAAGTCGGTCGGGTCGCGGGCGCCAACGTGGCGCGCGAATGCGCCGGCCTCGCCGCACCCGTGATCGGTGTCGCCACCGGATCCTCGCCGCTGGGCCTATACGCCGACCTCGCCGACCGGGTTGCCGCCGGCAGCCTCGACCTGAGCGCGGCCCATGCCTTCGCTCTCGACGAGTACGTGGGTCTCTCCTACGACCACCCTGAGAGCTACCACGCCGTCATCGACCGCACCGTCACCCGGCCGCTCGGCCTGGATCCGGACCGGGTGCACGTGCCCGACGGTCTGGCCGAGGACGTACCGGCGGCCTGCGCGGCGTACGAGCAGGCGATCCGCGACGCCGGCGGCGTCGACGTCCAGATCCTCGGGCTCGGCAGCAACGGCCACATCGGCTTCAACGAGCCCAGCTCCTCGCTGCGGTCCCGGACCCGGATCAAGACCCTGGCGCCGGCCACCCGCGAGGCCAACCAGCGCTTCTTCGACTCCCTCGACGAGGTCCCGACCCACTGCCTGACCCAAGGCCTGGGCACCATCATGGACGCCCGCGCCGTGGTCCTGGTCGCCCAGGGCGAAGGCAAGGCCGACGCCGTCGCCGCCACCATCGAAGGCGCCCTTTCGTCCCGCTGGCCCGGGTCGATCCTGCAACTGCATCCTGCTGCGTACCTCGTCATCGACGAGGCGGCCGCGAGCAAGCTCGAACTGCGCGACTACTACCGCTACGTCTACGACCACAAACCCGACTGGCAGCGAGCCCGCTGAGAGTCCACCAGCAGGCGCCGATGCAGGTGCCAGCTACGGGGAACCTCACATGGACAACCCCCGATCACGAACTAGGATGAGCTCGCATCGACCGCACCCTGTGGTCGGCCGCGGGCGCGAAGGAGGAGAGCATGCCCACTGGACGGGTTCGTTTCTATGACGCCGAGAAGGGATTCGGCTTCCTGAGCAAGGACGGTGGCGGCGACGTCTACGTCCGCGCCAATGCGCTGCCCGCCGGCGTGACCTCCCTGAAGGCCGGCCAGAAGGTCGAATTCGGGGTGATCGAAGGACGCAAGGGCGAACAGGCCCTCAGCGTGACCGTGCTCGATGCACCGCCGTCACTGTCGAAGGCGCAGCGCAAGTCGCCCGAGACCATGGCGCTGATCGTGGAGGATCTCATCAAGATGTTGGACGGAATCGGCAACGGCTATCGCCGGGATCGCCACCCTGACAGCCGCAACGCGAAGAAGATCGCGGGCGTGCTGCGGGCCGTGGCTGACGAGCTCGAGCTCTGATGGCGCGCGCACCCAAGCCTGATCAGGCCTGCGTCGACGCCGTCGACCTGGCCCGGGAGTACGCCGTGGAGCAGGCCGGCCCGCTCGGGGTCGGCGAGCACCTCGGCTGTCAGATCGACGGCGATCGGGTGGTCACCCACCTCTTCGACTGTGACCACCCCGGATATCGCGGGTGGCACTGGAGCGTCACCGTGGTGCGCGCCTCCCGGGCCAAGACTGTCACCGTCAACGAGGTGGCGTTGCTGCCCGGCGAGGAAGCGCTGCTGCCGCCCAACTGGGTGCCGTGGACCGAACGCCTCGCCGACGGCGACCTCGAGCCCGGCGTGCTGCAGCCCACCCCGGACAACGACCCGCGCCTGGAACCGGGGTACACCGGGGGAGAGGACGCCGCTGACGCAGACCCCGCCGAAGCGAGCCAGATCCGCGCGGTGGTCGCGGAGCTGGGCCTGGGCCGGGAGCGGGTGCTGTCTCCTGAGGGGCGTGACGAAGCCATCGTTCGGTGGCGGCGTGGTCCCGGCGGCCCCAACAACGAGATGACCGACGACGCCCCGGCGCCGTGCGAGACCTGTGGCTACTTCATCCGGCTGTCCGGGTCGCTGGGCGCGGTTGCCGGTGTCTGCGCCAACCGGTATTCCCCGCAGGACGGCTCGGTCGTCACCGTTGACCACGGCTGTGGTGGGCACTCCGACGTGGTCGCCGAGCACCGCGAGGCCGAACACAGCGAGCCCATCTGGGACACCGTCTCCATCGACGCGACACTCTTTGACTGAGCCCCGGCCATGGCGTACGGCGATCAGATCGGTCGACTCGAACGGCCGTGGAAGCGCCTTCCCGGGCCAAATTGCTGATCGAGTCGACCAAAATGATCGCTGCCGGCGTACGCCGCCAGGCAGGCCAGACGGCTCGATCCACCTGCTTTTCGCCAGCTTGTTGGCGCAAAGGCGGCCCGTCCCCACGCCGGACCCGGCTACCGTGGGTTCCATGACTTCACCGGACCCCACCCGTGACGCGGCTCCTGTCGAGGAAACCCCGCGTACGCCTGGTGCTCGAGGCGCCGAGGGACAGGTCGCTGGCAGCGAGGTGGTCACCGAGGAGCACGATGTGCTGCGGCCGGCGCCGGTGGACCCGGTCGACACCGACGGTCGGCTCGCCTTCGCCATCGGCACGGTCTGCTTCGCCGTCGGTGCGCTGGTGATGTGGCTGCTCGACCAGCGTGACAACACCTACATCTGCCTGTTGGGCGTGGTGATCGGGCTGGTTGGGTCGCTGTGGACCTGGCGCCGCAGCCGCCGCCAGACCGACTGAATCCGGCGTCCGAGGGGCCAGCCAGCCCCGAACTTCGTAGGAACAGGCGGTCCTCGGACCGCGGCACCGCCTGGCGCAGCCCGCTGAATCCTTGCTGGCCCGCTTGACCGGTGCTCAGCCAGCGCGACCGAGTTCGCTGCCCCCGGGCCCGCCGAGACTTTCCTGCGGCCGCCCCACAACCGGGGCTGATCGGGCTATCATGCGCCGGTGAGCACGACGACGGCGGAGAAATCGCCCTCCAAAATGGACAAGTACTTCGGCATCTCCCGACGCGGCAGCAGCGTCGGCCAGGAGGTCCGAGGCGGACTGGTGACCTTCTTCACCATGGCCTACATCCTGGCCCTGAACCCCCTCATCATCGGCACCACCGCCGACTCCGAGGGCAACCTCGTCTCCGGCCTGCCGATGCTGGACGCCAGCGGCGCCACCATCGAGGCCAATGTCGGCATCACCATCGGCATGGTCGCGGCTGCGACTGCGCTGGTCGCCGGCGTGATGACCATCCTGATGGGCGCGTGGGGCCGGTTCCCGCTCGGCCTGGCCGCCGGCCTGGGCCTCAACGCCCTGCTGGCCAACGTCATCGCCCCGATGATGACCTGGCCCCAGGCGATGGGCCTGGTGGTCTGGGAGGGCATCCTCATCGCCATTCTGGTGCTGACCGGCTTCCGGACTGCCGTGTTCAAGGCCGTCCCCAAGTCGCTGCGCACCGGCATCACCGTCGGTATCGGCTTGTTCATCACCTTCGTCGGCCTCATCAACGCCGGCATCGTCCGCAAGCCCGAGGCCCCCGGTACGCCGCCGGTCGGCTTCGGCATCGACGGGTCGATCATCGGCTGGCCGATGGCAGTCTTCGTCGTCGGCCTGCTGCTGATGGTGGTCCTGCACGCCCGCAAGGTGAAGGGTGCCCTGCTGATCGCGATCCTTGCCGCGACCGTGCTGGCCGTCATCATCGAGGCCATCAGCCCGGTCGGTGCCATGTCGGGGGACAACCCCACCGGCTGGTCGCTGAACGTCCCGACCTTCGCCGGCTTCAGCGCCCCGGACCTGACGCTGCTGGGCCGGGTCGACATGATCGGCGGGTTCTTCCCCGGCGGCGAGTTCAACATCACCATCTTCATCGGTCTGCTGCTGCTGGTCTTCTCGCTGCTGCTGGCCGACTTCTTCGACACCATGGGCACCGTCGTCGCCGTGGGTGGCGCGGGCGACCTGCTGGACGAGGACGGCAACCCCGAGCACGTCAAGGAGATCCTGCTGGTCGACTCGGTCGCTGCGGCCGCCGGTGGTCTGGGGTCGGTGTCCTCCAACACCTCCTTCGTCGAGTCCGCCTCCGGTGTCGGCGCCGGCGCGCGTACCGGCCTGTCGGCGATCGTCACCGGCCTGGCGTTCCTGGTCGGCATCTTCCTGGCGCCGCTGATCGGGATGGTGCCCTCCGAGGCTGCGTCCCCGGCGCTGGTCTTCGTCGGCTTCCTGATGATGTCCAATGTCGTCGACGTCGACTGGAACGACATTGAGGAGGGTCTGCCGACCTTCCTCACCATCATCCTGATGCCGTTCGCCTACTCCATCACCGTCGGCATCGGCGCGGGCTTCCTGGCCTACGTCTTCACCAAGACGGTCCGGGGCAAGGCCCGCGAGGTCCATCCGCTGATGTGGGTGGTCGCGGTGCTCTTCCTCATCTACTTCACCCAGGGCCTCATCACCGCATTCCTGCTGTGATCTGAGGACCTGACCTGCGGGCCCTCGGCGGACGGATTGTCGTACGCCGGGGGCCCGCGGCGTTGGCGGCGGAGTTCACCGGATGGCGCTGGATGAATCCTGTCGGCCCACACCGATAACGTGGGCACCATGTTCTCGAAGGTTCTGGTGGCCAATCGCGGCGAGATTGCGGTCCGCGCGTTCCGGGCGGCGTACGAGCTCGGTGCTCGCACCGTCGCCGTCTTCACGTACGAAGACCGCAATGCCGAGCACCGCATCAAGGCCGACGAGGCCTATCTCATCGGCGAGGAGGGGCATCCCGTACGCGCCTACCTCGACATCGACGAGATCATCCGGGTGGCGCTCGAGTCCGGCGCCGATGCGGTCTATCCCGGCTATGGCTTCCTGTCCGAGAATCCCAAGCTGGCCAAGGCTTGCGCCGACAACGGGCTGACGTTCATCGGTCCGGCCGCCAACATCTTGGCGCTGGCCGGCAACAAGGTCGAAGCCGTCGCCGCCGCCCGTCGGGCCGGCGTCCCGACCTTGCGGTCGACCCCGCCCAGCCAGGACCTCGACGAACTGGTCAAGGGCGCTGAGGAGATCGGTTTCCCCGTCTTCGTCAAGGCCGTCGCCGGTGGTGGCGGCCGCGGCATGCGCCGGGTGGACCGCCCTGAGGACCTGCGTGAGTCGATCGAGGCCGCGATGCGCGAGGGCGAGGGCGCCTTCGGTGACTCGACCGTCTTCGTCGAGCAGGCCGTGCAGCGGCCCCGCCACATCGAGGTCCAGATCCTGGCTGACACCCAGGGCAATGTGGTCCATCTCTACGAGCGTGACTGCTCCATCCAGCGCCGCCACCAGAAGGTCATCGAGCTGGCGCCGGCCCCGCACATCAGCGAGGAACTGCGCCGGGCGTTGTGTTCGGATGCGGTGAAGTTCGCCACCGAGCTCGACTACACCTGCGCCGGCACCGTGGAGTTCCTGGTCGAGACCGAGGGGGAGCGGGCCGGGGAACACCATTTCATCGAGATGAACCCGCGCGTCCAGGTCGAGCACACGGTGACCGAAGAGATCACCGATGTGGACATCGTCCAGTCGCAGATGCTGATCGCCTCAGGTTCGTCGCTGCCCGAGCTGGGTCTGACCCAGGACCAGATCAGCTTCTCCGGTGCGGCGATGCAGTGCCGGATCACCACCGAGGACCCGGCCAACAACTTCCGGCCTGACACCGGCACCATCACCGCCTACCGTTCCGCGGCGGGTGCAGGCGTACGCCTGGACGGCGGCACCGCTGCCACCGGCGCCGAGATCAGCGCCCACTTCGATTCGCTGCTGGTCAAGCTGACCACCCGCGGCGCCAACCTGAAGATCGCCCAGACCCGCGCCCGGCGCGGGTTGGCCGAATTCCGGATCCGTGGCGTGTCCACCAACATTCCCTTCCTGCAGGCCGTGTTGGACGACACCGACTTCTCCGCCGAGGACCTGTCGACCAACTTCATCGCCGAACGTCCCTACCTGCTGTCCGCCCAGCCGCCGGCCGACCGCGGCACCCGGCTGCTGCGCTGGCTGGCCGACGTCACCGTCAACAAGCCCAACGGTGAGGCGCCGACCCGGATGGATCCGCGCGAGAAGTTGCCGGTCTTCGATGCCCGGGAGACCCCGGCGCCCGGTTCCCGGCAGCGGCTGCTGGAGCTCGGTGCCGAAGGCTTTGCGGCCGCGCTGCGCGCCGAACCGCGCACCGAGGTCACCGACACCACCTTCCGGGACGCCCACCAGTCGCTGCTGGCGACCCGGGTCCGGACCCGCGACCTGTTGGGGGTGGCGCCGGCGTACGCGCGCCTGCTGCCTGACCTGTTCTCGATCGAGTGCTGGGGCGGCGCGACCTACGACGTGGCGCTGCGCTTCCTCGGTGAGGATCCCTGGCAGCGGCTCGCCTCGCTGCGGGAGGAGTTGCCCAACCAGTGCCTGCAGATGCTACTGCGTGGCCGCAACACGGTCGGCTACACGCCCTATCCCAATGAGGTCACCCAGGCCTTCGTGGACGAGGCGGCCCGCACCGGCATCGACATCTTCCGGATCTTCGACGCCCTCAACGATGTCGAGCAGATGCGCCCAGCGATCGATGCGGTGCGTGAAACTGGGGCCGTCGCCGAGGTGGCGCTGTGCTATTCGGGTGATCTGAGCAACCCGGCCGAGGACATCTACACCCTGGACTACTACCTGAAGCTGGCCGAGCAGATCGTCGATGCCGGCGCCCACATCCTGGCCATCAAGGACATGGCGGGCCTGCTCCGCCCGCCGGCGGCGACCAGTCTGGTCACCGCGCTGCGGGAGCGTTTCGACCTGCCGGTCCACCTCCACACCCACGACACCGCCGGTGGTCAGCTGGCCACCCTGCTGGCCGCGGTCAATGCCGGTGTCGACGCGGTCGACGTCGCCTCGGCGGCGATGGCCGGCACCACCTCACAGGTGCCGGAGTCCGCGCTGGTCGCGGCCCTGGCCAACACCGAACGCGCCACCAAGCTGGACCTGCGCAAGGTGATGGACCTGGAGCCCTACTGGGAAGCGGTCCGCAAGGTCTACAAGCCTTTCGAGTCCGGTCTGACGGCGCCGACCGGGCGCGTCTATGACCACGAGATCCCCGGTGGTCAGCTGTCCAACCTGCGTCAGCAGGCGACCGCGTTGGGACTGGCCGAGCGGTTCGAGCAGATCGAGGAGATGTACGCCGCGGCGGACCGGATCCTGGGCCGCCCGACCAAGGTGACGCCGTCGTCGAAGGTGGTCGGCGACCTCGCGCTGCACCTTGTCGCGGTCGGTGCTGACCCCGAGGAGTTCGCCGCCGATCCGAAGAAGTTCGACATCCCCGACTCGGTGATTGGCTTCTTGGCCGGTGAGCTCGGCGAGCCCGCCAACGGCTTCCCCGAGCCCTTCCGCACCAAGGCGCTGGACGGGCGTACGGTCCCGATCCGGGATGCCGAGGTGAGCGAGGAGGACGCGGTCGCGTTGCAGAAGCCGGGCCGGGAACGGCAGGTCACCCTCAACCGACTGCTCTTCCCCGGGCCGACGAAGGAATACGAGCAGGCCGACGAGACCTACGGCGACCTCAGCGTCATCCCGACCCCGGAATACCTCTACGGCATGGAGCACGGCCACGAGTACGGGGTGAAGCTCGACAAGGGCGTCAACCTGTTGCTCGAGCTGGAGGCGATCGCCGAGCCCGACGAGAAGGGCATGCGGACCGTGATGACCGTCCACAACGGTCAGCTGCGGCCGGTCTCGGTGCGCGACAAGTCGATCAAGGCCGAGGTGTCGGCCACCGAACGGGCCGACGCGTCCAACCCGGACCACGTCGGCGCCCCGTTTGCCGGCGCAGTGAAGGTGACCGTCGAGCAGGGCCAGGAGGTCGCCGCGGGGGAGACGGTGGCGACCATCGAGGCGATGAAGATGGAGGCTGCGATCACCAGCCCGGTGGCCGGCACCATCGAACGCGTCGCGATCAACGGCGTCCAGCCGCTCGACGGTGGCGACCTGGTCGTCGTCGTCAAGCCTGCGTGAGGCGTACGCCGGCCTGATCCGGTGCCCCCGGGTCGCTTCCGGGCGATCGGGGTGTTCACCCAGGTGGCGGGCGGTCAGGGATGCAGGATCGCGAGCAGGTCCACGTCCGAGCTGTCCCGACCGTCCGGCCCGAACACCGCGGTGAGCCAGCCGGCCAGGGCGGTGACAGCTTGGCGGATCGGCCCTTCGGCGAGTGAGGCGCTGGCCCAGCTGGTTGCCATCGCGCGGGCGTGATCGGCCGGCACGCAGCCCACCCGGACTCGCCGCGGCGCATGGGTGGGAAGCTCGGCCGAGGCGTCGAGCAGGTGCCGCAACCCGTGTTCTGCCCCGACGCCGGCTGCCGCCAGCGCGAAGTCGAGACTGCCCACCGGATCCGCTGTGTCCGGTAGTGGCGTGACATGCCGGGCCCGGGAGATCCCGGCCAGCACCTGCTCCAACAACAGCCACGCCGGCACGATCCGGTCCGGCGCCGGATAGCGCCCGGCCAGAATCGCTTCCACGTCATGTTGGCTGGGTTCGAACTCCTGTGGTGGCACCGGCGTACGGGTCTGATCGCCGGCAAAGAACACCCGGCGTTTCGGCTTGGCTGCGATCAGGTCTGCGGTCATCGCACGGACGCGTTCGGCGACGTCGGGCCGGGCACCGAACAGGCCCTGCACCTCACCGAGCGGGACGGCGTACAGCTTCACCTGAGCCATGCGACCAGCCTAGATCTGGCCACCCCCGGCGGCGCACCCGGGTGAGGAAACCGGCCGACACGGTGCGGAACGACTAGTCTGGCGGGGTGAAAGTACGTGACCGTCGACGCCTGCTGAGTTTGGTCCTGGCGTCCCTGCTGCTCATCGTGGTGGTCGGCACGTTGCTCGGATTGAACTGAGGATGGAACGGACAACGTGCAGGTGGCATTGGTGACCAGACCCGACCCGACCCACGGCCGGCAACTGGGCCGCCGGCTGGCAGCGGTGGCAGCCGCGTGCCTGATCGCTGTGCTCGGCGCGGTCGCCGTGACGCTCCCGGCCAGCGCCCAGGAGGTCGCCTTCACCATCACCGATGAGCGGATCACCGAGTCGTCGGGGTTGGCCACCGAGCCGGGCAACAATCGCTACTGGACCGTCAACGACAGCGAGCCCGGGCGCCAAGGCGCTGCGTACGCCCTCGACGAGAACGGCGAGACCCAGGGCGTGCTGACCTTCCCGGCACAGACCCTCGACGTGGAGGCGGTCTCCTACGCGGTGGACCGACTCTGGATCGGTGACATTGGCGACAACAACGCCGTACGTCCGGGCATCGTCGTCTATCACTTCGCCAACCCGACCCCGAGCGCGCAGAGTCAGTTCCGCTCCTATGACTTCACGTACGCCGACGGCCCCCGTGACGCGGAGGCGATGCTGGTGGACGACGACGGACAGATCTTCATCGTCTCCAAGGAGCTCCAAGGCGGCATCTACACCGCCGGCCCCGAGCTGAGTGTGCAGGGCAGCAACGAACTGGAGAAGGTCGCCGACGCGCCGGCGTACATCACCGATGGTGCCGTGCTGCCTGATGGCCGGATGGTGCTGCGCAGCTACTTCGGGGTGTTCGTCGTGGACCCCGATCAGGACTTCGAAGTGGTGGCCTCCGCGCCGGCGCCTATCCAGCCGCAGGGTGAGTCGATCACGGTGGCACTGGACGGCGAGACCCTGCTGCTGGGCAGCGAGGGTGAGCAGTCCGAGGTGCTGTCGATGCCGATCCCGGCGGCGGTTGAGGAGGTGCCCGAGGGCCAGCCGAGCCCGGGCGGGGAGACTCCGACGCCCAGCCAGCAGCCCAGCGAGCAGGCTCCGGTGGACGAGGAAGAACAACTGGAGGACATCCCGGCACCGCAGCGCAGCGGCACCATCGTGGCGATCGTGGCCGCGGTGCTGCTCGCCGCGGTCGGCGGGGCGGTGGTCTACTTCACCGGCCGGGACGGTAACCCCGAGTGGCTGGATCGGATCCTGCCGCCCTGGGGAGCGGGTGGCTCGGGTTCGGATGGTTCGGGTTCGGATGGTTCGGGTTCGGGTGCAGGAGCTGCCGATGTCGACGACGAGCCAGACGGCCAGTCGCCGTCGGCACGGGTCGATGATGCCGCCACCGACGAGGCCGCCACCGAGGAGCCATCGGTTCAGCGCCAGGTGCCCCCGCCAGCGTCCGAACCCCGGGCTGAGGCAACTCCCGACGAGGCGAAGCCGACGCAAGCGAGCCCGGTTGACCAGCCGCCGACCGAGTCGGCCGCGGCACCGGCGGCGGCACCCAAGCGGCTCCGATTGCCGTCGCGGAAGCGTCCCGAGGCTCCGTCCGGCCCGGCCGACATCGGGGCCGAATCGGACCTGACCCCGGCCGAACGGGGCATGATCAACCCGTGGGCCGACGACCCGGACGCGCCGCCGGTGCGGCCGCGACGCTCCCGCGGCCCGGCAGCCGACCAAGGCTACGAGACCGGCGGCGTAGCGGGGGTGGACTGGAACGACTCCTCGCGGCAGGGCTCAGGCGCCGGCGTCGAGGACGAAGTCGATGCAGCGGGTGAGGGCCCGCAGGTCGGCGGTGTCGATCGTGGTGAACAGGGCGATGCGTAGCTGGTTGCGGCCCAGCTTGCGATAGGGCTCGACGTCCACGATGCCGTTGCTGCGCAGCGTCGCGGCGACCTGAGCGGCGTCCACCGATGCATCAAGATCAATGGTGGCCACCACCGGCGAGCGGTGTTCCGGATCGGCGACGAAACAGGTCGCCTCGGGCCGCTCGTCGGCCCAGCCATAGATCACCGAGGCGTTGTCCCGACAGCGCTGCGCCGCCCCGGCCAGCCCGCCCGTGTCCAACAGCCAGGCCAGCTGCGACTCGAGCATGATCAAGGTCGCCAACGCCGGCGTGTTGAGGGTCTGCTGCTGCCGCGAATTCGTCAGCGCCTCACGCAGGCTCAGCGTCGCCGGGATCCACCGCTGGGGTGCCAGCTCCTCGATGCGTTCCACCGCAGCAGGCGAGGCCAGCGACAGCCACAGGCCACCATCGGAGCCAAGGTTTTTCTGGGGGGCGAAGTAGTAGAAGTCGACCTGGCTGGCGTCCAACTCCATGCCGCCGGCGGCCGACGTGCCGTCCACCACGACCAGCGCGTCGAAGCCGTCGATCCGGCGCACCGGGGTGGCCGCGCCGGTCGAGGTCTCGTTGTGCGCCCAGGCGTACACATCGACGTCCTCGCAGGGCTCCGGCAGCCCGGCGGTGCCCGGTTCGTACGCCGTGACGACCGGCTCGGCCAGGTGGGGCGCGGCAGCTGCTGCGGAGGCGAATTTCTGGGAGAACTCACCGCACACCGCGTGGCCGCTGCGCTTGCGGATCAGGCCCGCGACCGCGGCATCCCACACCAGCGTTGAGCCGCCGTTGCCGAGCAGCACCTCATAACCCTCGGGCAGCTGATAGAGCTGGGCGATCTCGTCGCGGATCCGCCCGACCAGGTCGCGCACCGGCGCCTGCCGGTGCGAGGTTCCCATCAGGGGCGACTGGGCAACGGCCTGAACGGCAGCCCGGCGCACCTTCGCCGGACCACATCCGAAGCGGCCGTCGGCGGGCAGCAGGGAGGCAGGAATCTCAAGCACCGCACCAGTCTTCCACCCGGATCGGGTGGGCGAGGGGACCGGTCGGATGTCGGCCAGCGGGCTGTCTGTCTCCGGCTGTTGCTGACTGATAGGTTCGGCTTGCGGTCGACCGCCGTCGATCGCCTGAGCAACCTGTTTCTGGTGTGTTCAGCAGAGCTGTACGCCAAGGTCACCCGGTGGAGGACGACATGAGTTTCCTGGTCGAAGACGAGATCATTTCGCAGCCGCAGTGCTGGACGCGGGCTGCCGAGCTGGCACCGCAGCTCGGCGATGCGCTGCCCGCCGACGGTGAGCGGGTGGCGTACATCGGCTGTGGCACCTCCTGGTTCATGGCCCAGGCCATCTCGGTGCTGCGCGAATCGCTGGGTAAGGGTGAGGGCGACGCCTTCACCGCCAGCGAGTTCCCCTACAACCGCAGCTATGACCGGGTCGTCGCCATCACCCGCTCCGGCACCACCAGCGAGGTCATCGAGGTGTTGACCAAGCTGCAGGGCAAGACCCGCACCACCGTCATCCTCGGCACCCAGGACACCCCGGCTCACGGCGTGGCCGACCACGTCGTCGACCTCTCCTTCGCCGACGAGCAGTCGGTCGTGCAGACCCGCTTCGCGACCACCGGTCTGGCGGTCCAGCGGGCCGGCATCGGCCAGGACCTCGCCCCGGTGATCGCCGAGGCCGAAGCGGCCCTGCAGCAGCCGCTCACCGATGCGATGGCTGCCGCCGAGCAGGTCAGCTTCCTGGGCGTGAACTGGTCGGTCGGCCTGGCCAACGAGGCGGCCCTCAAGTTCCGTGAGGCGTCCTCGGCATGGGCCGAGTCCTATCCGGCGATGGACTATCGCCACGGCCCGATCTCGATCGCCGAGCCTGGTCGGCTGGTGTGGATGTTCGGTACGCCGCCCAGCGGCCTGCAGGCCGACGTCGAGGCGACCGGAGCCACCTTCATCAGCAGCGATCGCGACCCGCTGGCCGAGCTGGTCGTCGCGCAGCGGCTCGCGGTGGCACGGGCGATGCGGCTGGGCCTCAACCCGGACCAACCTCGTAACCTGACACGTTCCATCATCCTGGACGACGACCAGCAGAGCTGATGTCTGAGCAGCAGGCCACCGTCATCGCCGTCGATGTCGGCGGCACCTTCACCAAGGTCGCAGCAGTCAACCGGGCCGGCGAGGCGGTCGCAGGCGACGCCCCGCCGACCCCGGTCGACCTGGGTGGCCGAGGCGTCACTCTGTGGCTGGCCGACCTGGTCCGCGACTGGGCCGACCGCCATTCCGGCGCCGGATTCTGCGTCGCCGTGCCCGGGATCATCGCCAACGGGTTCTGCCACATGGCCGCCAACATCGGCTGGCGTGACGAACCACTGCAGGATCTGCTGCGGGACCAGACCGGCCTGCCCGGGATCGTCACCCAAGACGTCCGCGCGGCCGGCTGGGCCGAGTGGCGGGTCGGCGCGGGCCGCGGCTGTGACTCCATGCTCTTCATGCCGTTGGGCACCGGCATCGCCGGCGCCATCGTGGTCGACGGGACCATGATCGTTGCCGATGGGTACGCCGGAGAGATCGGCCACATGCCGGTGCCGGTGGCGGGCGACCGGGCTTGCGCCTGTGGCGCCGTGGGATGCCTGGAGGCATGGTCATCGGCAGCGTCAGTGCGCCGACGCCACACCGAGGCTGGTGGTGACCCGGACTGGACCACCGCCCAGATCGCTGATGCTGCGCGGAGCGGGGACGCGCTGGCGGCCCGGATCATCGACGAAGCCGCCCTGGGCCTGGCCCAGGCGCTCTACTACAACCAGGCCATGCTCGGCTCGGCCAAGGTCGTCATCGGCGGCGGCATGTCCGGCGCCTTCGACCTGTTGGCGCCCCGGATCACTGAGGAATTGAGCTCCCTGGTCAGCTTCCATCGGATGCCCGAACTGGTGGTCGCCGAGCTCGGTTCCCGTTCCGGGCAGGTGGGCGCGGCGCTGCTGGGCTGGGATGCCATCGACGCTGCCACCGGCCAGCAGTCCGCGCCGGGGAAGACACAGCAGGGGGAGACATCATGATCCTGTCGGCTGAGCACGTGGTCACTCCCGAGGGGGTGCTGACTGACGCCGAGATCGTGGTCGACGGCGACCGGATAGCCGCGATCCGCCCGACCAGCAACCCGGAGCCCGGCTGGCTGGTGCCGGGCTTCATCGACACCCACTGCCACGGCGGCGCGGGCTTCGACTTCGGCGATGATCCGGAGCCCGGGCTTGCCTACCACCGTCGCGGCGGCACCACCTCGCTCTTCGCCAGTCTGGTGACGACCTCGGTGGATCGGCTGCTGACCCAGATCCGTTCCCTGGTGCCGCTGGTGCAGGCCGGCGAGTTGGCTGGCATCCACCTGGAGGGGCCGTTCCTCTCCGAGGCGCGCTGCGGCGCCCACGACCCGGGGCTGCTGATCGACCCGACCGACGAGGTGGTCGCCGAGATCTTGGCCGCCGGTCAGGGCTGCATCACGATGGTGACGATGGACCCGGTGCGGGCCAATGCCGCGGCGGCCACGCGTACCTTCCGGGAGGCCGGCGTCCAGGTGGCATTCGGTCACAGCGACGCCGACCTTGATCAGACCCGGGCCGGGATCGACGCCGGGATGCAGGTGGTCACCCACCTGTTCAACGCGATGCGCAGCATTCACCACCGCGAGCCGGGGCCGGTGCCGCTGCTGCTCAACGACCCGCGGGTGGCCGGTCTGGAAGTGATCTGCGACGGCTTCCACCTCAACCTCGAGGTGGTCACCATGGCCGCGCGGGCTGCGGGCAGCGACCGAATCCTCCTCATCACCGACGCGGTCGGCGCCGCCGGCATGCCGGATGGCCCCTTCCAGCTGGGCGGGCTGCCCGCGAACATCACCGACGGCAAGGTGCGACTCGTCAAGGACGACGGCAGCTTCGGCTCCATCGCCGGCTCGACCTTGACCATGGCCCAGGCCTTCGCCAACGTGGCGAGTGTGCTGCCCCTGGAAACGGTGGTCCGGATGGCGGCCAGCAACCCGGCGCGGGTCCACGGACTGTCTGATGTGGGGGAGCTGGCAGTCGGGAAGTTTGCCGACCTGTGCCGCGTTGACCCCACAGGGCAACTGCTGGCCGTGCATCGGCACGGCGAGGAGATCCCGCTCAGCTGAGTGGGTCGGCAGGTCCGGCGGGCGTACGCCGGATGCAATAGGCTGCCCGAGAGGCGAAGCGGCGGAAGGCAGGGGCTGATGAGCGGCGATCTGATCGATACCACGGAGATGTATCTCAAGACGGTTCTCGAGCTGGAGGAAGCTGGCATCGTGCCGCTGCGGGCACGGATCGCTGAGCGACTCCACCAGACCGGCCCGACGGTGTCCCAGACCGTGGCCCGCATGGAACGGGACGGCCTGCTGGTGGTCCAGGGCGACCGGCACCTGACCTTCACCGAGGTTGGCCGGGAACGTGCCGTCAGCGTGATGCGCAAGCACCGGCTCGCCGAACGGTTGCTGGTCGACGTGATCGGACTGGACTGGGTGCTGGCCCACGATGAGGCCTGCCGCTGGGAGCACGTGATGTCGACCGACGTCGAGAAGCGGATGATCGGCCTGCTGGATGACCCGAAGCAGTCGCCCTACGGCAACCCGATCCCCGGCCTGGAAGCACTGGGCGCCAGTTCCAAAGAGCTCGGTGCCGCGGTGCCGCTGCCGCAGCTGGTGACCGGCGCCGACCCGGTCGAGGTGCGGCTGGACTGGATCGGTGAAGGGCTGCAGGCCGAGCCTGATCTGCTGGAGACCGTCTGGCAGGCCAAGCTGATGCCGGGCGCGACGATCACCGCCAAGCGCGGCGGCCTCGGGGTGGTGCTGCGTACCGCCGAGGGCCCGGAGGCCGAGCTGTCCGAAGACGCCGCCAACCAA
Source organism: Parenemella sanctibonifatiensis (assembly GCF_002250565.1). GTDB lineage: Bacteria > Actinomycetota > Actinomycetes > Propionibacteriales > Propionibacteriaceae > Parenemella > Parenemella sanctibonifatiensis. Next base: position 602,012 of record NZ_NMVJ01000001.1, on the reverse strand, counting down.
CTCTTCGTGGTGGCGGTATGACCCTGCCTGCGGGCGAGAAGACCACCATCGAGACGCTGCTGCGGGGACATTGGTACGACGCAGTCGCAGCTCTGCTGGCCGAACAGGCCGGCTATGACACCGCCGCTGAACTGGCCACTGCTGCCAAGCGGGTGCTCGACCTGGATGCCGAGGACTTCGACGACATCGCCGAAGGACACGAGAGCGTCTGGGCGGCCCGGCTGTTGCAGGCCCGCTTCCCACGTACCCCCCAGGACCCCGAACGTGGCGCGCTGGGCACCCTGGTGCCGCTGTACGAGCTGATGCTGGAAGTGCTCGACCTGCGCGCCACCCGTCACGAACCGCTGCAGGTGGTCGTCACCGCCCACTTGATCGGGGAATACCTGGTGCAGTTGGCGATGGAGTCCTGGCTCGGACATGCCGGCGATCCGCAGCTGATGGACACCAGCGTCGGCGAGAAGTGGGGCACAGACGACCGGTCCTGCCCGCACCCCTCGGCGCTGCGAGCCACCGCCAAGCGCTCGATGCACGCCTGCTCAGGCGACATCGTGGCGTACACCGCCTATCTGGACCGGTTCCACTCCCGTCTCGGTGAGGCGTTCGCGATCTGCGCGATGAACCATGAGACCACCGGGCCCGGCGACCGGCCCGACGTCGGGGAGACCTGCCCGCACCCGTGCAGCTGGATCACCGACGGGGAGCTGGAAGTACGCCGGGATCTGGACGCGCGGGTCCGGCTCGCGAAGATGTATCAGGACTCCGCCGTGGTCGCGCTGCGGCACTACGCGCCGGTCGGGCACTTCTTCGGCGTACCGTCGACCACCGAGATCTCCGATGCCTGGCTGACGACCTGGCAGCGCCTGTCCCAGCAGTGGCGCGACGGCAGCAATCCGCTGCTGGCCGAGCACATGCCCGCCGCTCCCGAAGCCACCGAGGCGTTGCCGGGCATGTCCGCACTGGTGTCGGCCGTGGCCGGACGCACCATCGGGCCGGGCACCATGATCCGCGACATCGGCGCCGACATCAGGGCTGCCCTCGAGGCCGCATGAGCACTTACTGGGAACGGTTCCATGCCGAGCGCCCCGGAGCCGTGGGAGAGTTCCTGACCCGGCTCGAGGCGGGACATCTGTCGCCGCACACTTGGCTGGCCCGCTCGGTCACGCCCTACACCGGCGGCCGGCATGCGATTGTGCTGGACGTCGCCTGCGGTGACGGCCGGATGACCGAGGCGCTGGATGATGCCGACTGCACCGTGGTCGGCCTGGACCGTTCCCAAGCCCAGCTGGACCGAGCCCGGGAACGGACCGCCGACCTTCGCGGTGATCATGTCTGGTTGCGCGCCGACGCCACCAACCTGCCGTTCGCCAGCCACAGCGTCGACGCGCTGACCTGTGCCTGGGGCCTGGCTGCCTTCGACGACCCGGCGACCGCCGCCGGTGAGTTCGGTCGGGTGGTACGCCCCGGTGGTCTGGTCGCGGTGATCGCGCCCGCGATGCTGCCGCTGGCACCCGGTGACCTGCGCGTCCGGACCACCCTGAATCGGATGCTGGGCCGACCCTCCTTCCCGCTGCAGCGTGGCGGAGTCAAGCAGCTGCTGACAGTGGCTGGGCTGCAGGTGGTGGAGAACAACCACGACCGCTACCACTTCACCGTGAAGGATCGCGCCGACGCCGAAGTGTTGTTGTCGGGGATGTACCTGCCGAAGGCGTCTGACCGGCGCGTTGGACGGGCGCTGAACTGGCTGGAACGTCGAGCCGAGGAGGCCCGCGCCTCGGGACTGCCCGGCGTACGGGTGCCGGTGCCGCTGCGGCGTGTGGTGGCGTTGGCCTGACTGGGCTTGCCCGATGACCCCGGGGGCCGGTTGGCTGGGGATGGAATAACTTCCCCGTCTGCGGGGTTGAAGCAGTGTCAATTGAAGAAGCTGTGTCAACTGAAAAAGCTGTGTCAGTTGACAGCAGTGTCAAGCGTGACCAATCGAAGAATCTGAGGAGCTCACATGGCAACCGTCGAAGTCACGGCCGAGAAGTTCACCGAGACCGTCGAGGCCAACAACCTCGTCATCGTCGACTGCTGGGCCGAGTGGTGTGGACCGTGCAAGTCCTTCGCCCCGGTCTATGAAGAAGTGTCGGAGAAGTACGACGATGTCGTCTTCGGCAAGTTCGACATCGAGAGCAACCGGGAGTTTGCCGCCCAGCTCGACATCCAGGCGATCCCCACCATCATGGGTTTCAAGGATGGCTACATGGTCTACAAGGAGGCCGGCGCCAGCTCGGCTCAGGGCCTGAGCAAGCTCATCGAGGGCCTCAAGGGCCTGGACATGAAGGAAGTTCTGGCTGCCAATGGCATCGACCCGGAGGCTGAGGAGTCGGCCACGGCGAACTGAATTTGCGCCTATGCTGTGAGGGCCCGCCGGGCAGGGAGACCTGCCGAGGCGGGCCCGACGCACGTCCGGGCCCTATAGCTCAGGGGATAGAGCAGAGGTTTCCTAAACCTTGTGTCGCAGGTTCGATTCCTGCTAGGGCCGCCCACCGGCCGCGGCCGGGCTGCCGGCGTACGGCTCAGCGCTGATCCCAGCACCGGAGTGGGGTCGGCCCGCGCGGCCCCGGCGAAACCTCAGCACGCTGTAGCTGTGCAGGCCGAAACGCCGGTTCGGGCTGCGCAACCTCAGCAAGCTGTACTTTCGCAGCCTGACGGAACGACTCGCATGAATACGTATGCATCGCTACTCTTGAGGGACCGTCACGAGCCAGGAGGCCATCATGGAGGCGTACGCCCCGGAACTCACCAGCGCGGGCCTGCGCGCGTTCATCGCCGAACACATCACCCCGCACGCGACCGACATCGACCGCGAAGCTCGATTCCCCGCCGAGCAGGTCGCGGCCGCCGGCCGGGCTGGCGTACCCGCGGTGCTGATGAACGGCACCGAACTCGAACTGAGCCGTGCCCCCCGCATCGTCGAGGTGTCCGAGTCGCTGGCCGCCGCGTCGATGGCCTGTGGCATCGCGATCACCAACTGCCGGCTGATGCCCTACCTGCTGTCCCGCTACGCCGAGGCCGAGGTGCGGGATCGCTGGGTCGGGTCGACCCTGCGCGGCGAGACCTACGGCGCCTTCGCCATCACCGAGCCGCATGCCGGCACCGACGTACGCGCGCTGTCGACCGTGGCCCGCCGGGACGGCGAGGACTATGTCGTCACCGGCGAGAAGCTGTGGGTCGGCTACGCCCCCAACGGGTCTTACTCCATCACCTTGGCCAAGCTCGACAGCGACGAGCGCGACGCCACGATGGTGGCCTTGGTCATTGACCTGGCCTCCGAGGGAGTCACTCGCGGCCACGGCGAGGAGCTGTCGGGCGTACGCGGCATGGCCAACGGCTGGATCAAGTACGACAACGTCCGGGTGCCCGGCGTCAACCGACTCAATGTCGAAGGGTTCTCGGGCATGATGGACGGCCTCAACCTGGCCCGCATCGACGCCGCCGCCTTCGCCGTCGGCCTGATCCGCGGTGCCGCCGAGGAGGCCATCTCCCGGGCCGCGACCCGACCCGCCTTCGGTGGCACCATCGGCGATCTGCCCAGCATCCAGGCCAAGATCGGGCAGATGCTGGCCGACTACCGCGCTGCGCGGGAACTGACCCGGCTCGCAGCCGAGTCGTTTGCCCAGGGCGGGGGTGGCGACCAGGACCTGATCTCGATGGCGAAGCTGTTCGCCGCTGACGCGTCGCGTCGTCACACCGACGAGGCGGTCCAAGTCTTCGGCGCCCAGGGCATCGGCATCTGGAGCCGCGTCAACCGACTCAACCGGGACTCCAAGATCACCCAGATCTTCGATGGCACCTCCGAGATCCACGAAACCATGCTGGGCCGCCGCGCCGTCCGCGGGCACCTTCGTGGCGAACTGCCGCCGGCCCTCGTGATCGAGGAACTGCTCGGCTGAGAGGCCGTCCGCCCATATTGGTCAACTCGATCGGCTCCAGAGCCCGGATCGGGCCGTTTCGGCCAATCGAGTTGACCAATATGGGCATCGAGACAGTCCTCGGGCCCGCCTCCGAGGAGACGGGCCCGAGATGGGTAGGTGGTCAGCAGCGCTGAATCAGGCGTTCTGAATCACCACGCGCAGTGCACGTGACCGCTGTGGCCGGCGTCACCGGGGCCGAGCGTGCTGCGAGCGCCGGCGGCGCGGCAAGCGGCGCGGACCTTGCTGGCCATCGCGCGACCGGCCGAGGTGGTGTTGATCTTCTGGCCGTTGGCGAAGTCGATGTCCACAGCGCGGCCCTGGTAGTGGGCCGAGTTGGTGGAGTGGTTGCAGCCAAGGATCGTGGTGACCCGGTAGCTGTTGCCCTTGCCGTAGTCGCGCATGAACTTGAGCATGCTGGTGTTCAGCGTCACGTAACGGGTGCCGACGTCGCCGCCACCGGTACGCGGGGTCTTGCCGCTGGCGGTGTCGCGGATGTTGGCCAGCGGCTGTGCGTAGCTCGGGCCACACAGCGGATAGAGCGTGATGCCGGAATCGTTGAGGATGTCCTTGGCGAGCGCGGCGCGGCTGGTGCCACCGCCACCGCCGCCGGTGCCGCCGGCGATCAGGGCCTGCCAGGTCTGCGGGCCGACGACGCCGTCCACGCCGAGCTTCTTGGCGGACTGGAAGCTGCGCACGGCCTTCTCGGTGCCGGCGCCGAACTTGCCGTCGACGTCGAGCTTGTGGCCGTAGCGGTTGAGCTGGACCTGCAGCGCCTTGACAGCCTTGTTGTCGGCGCCACGCTTGAGGGTCGGGGTCAGCTTGCCCCAGGTCTTCGCGCCGACGACGCCATCGGCGGACAGGCCGCGGGCCTTCTGGAAGGCGATGACCTTGGCCTTGGTGTTCGGGCCGTAGCTGCCGTCGACGTCGGTGGTCTGCCGGGCGTGGCCGAGCAGGTGCTGGATGGTGGTGACCTGGACGCCCTTGGCGCCGCTCTTGACGACGGGCCAGGCGTTGAGGGCTTGCGCGGATGTGGCCGCGAAGCCAAAGGTGAGCGCCATGACGCTGATCAGCGTCAGGGCGGCAGTGGAAACTCGCTTGAGCATCATGCCTCCGGGGGTGGTGTTTGGCTGAGCTGGACGGGCAGAACTGCCCGCCTCGTGCAGCAGCCTAGGCAACCAGGGGTCCACCCCCCCCGGCGGTCATGATCAGTAGAGTGCAGATGGCACGGAGATTGAGGAGCAGTACGCATGGAACCTGACTGGACCAGCCTGATCGAGCAGGCCCGACAGGCGGCGCGGCGCGCGTACGCCCGCTATTCCGAACTGCAGGTCGGCGCAGCCGCGCTGACTGATCAAGGCCGAGTGGTGACCGGCTGCAATGTCGAGAACGCCTCCTATGGCCTGACCCTGTGCGCCGAATGCATCCTGGTCGGCAACCTGCGGCTGTCCGGCGGTGAGCGGCTCGTCGCCGTCGCGGTCGCCGGCCCAGACGGCCAGCCGATTCCCCCGTGTGGCCGGTGTCGTCAGGTGTTGGTGGAGCACGCCGCCGAGAATGGGCAGCTCCTCACCGCCGACGGGCCAATCATGATCACTGCGCTGCTGCCGGGGTCCTTCGGTGAGGGCTTCCTGCCCGATCGTCGGGCCAGTTCGCAAGCCGTGGCAGGGCCAGTCGGTGCGGACCTGCGGGCCGCGATCCAGGCGATGCCCAAGGTGGCCCTTCATGATCATTTGGACGGCGGGCTGCGTCCGCAGACCATGATCGAACTCGCTGCCGCGGCCGGCCATGACCTGCCCACAACCGACCCTGCTGAGCTGGCGACCTGGTTCTTCGCGGCGGCCGACTCGGGCAGCCTGCCGCGCTATCTGGAGACGTTCGACCACACCGTTGCCTGTCTGCAGACCGCCGAGGCGCTGACCCGAGTGGCGTACGAGTGGGTGCTGGATCTGGCGGCCGACAACGTCGTCTACGGCGAAGCGCGCTGGGCTCCCACCCAGCACGAAGCCGGCGGGTTGACTCTGGTCGACGCGGTCCGCGCGGTCGGGGAGGGGCTGCGTCGCGGCAGCGCCGAGACCGGGATGGTCGCCGGCCAACTGTTGACTGGGATGCGGCAGGACCATCGCAGCGATGAGGTCGCCCAGCTGGTCGTCGACCGGGTCGACGACACCATCGTGGGGTTTGACCTCGCCGGCCCCGAGGCGGGCTTCCCACCCTCGGGTCACGCCGCCGCCTTCGACCTGCTGCGCAGTCACGGTTGCCCGGTCACGATCCATGCCGGCGAGGCGGCCGGTCTGGAGTCGATCGAGGACGCGCTCGAACGGGGTGCGCGTCGGCTCGGTCATGGCGTACGCCTGGTGGACGATCTGGCGGCGGAAGGTCCCGGGGAGGTGGCGACGCGAGTCGCTGCCGAGGGCATCGTGTTGGAGGTGTGCCCCTCCTCGAACCTGCAAACCGGCATCGCCGAGACGATGGCCGAGCACCCGTTCGGACAGCTGTGGCAGGCGGGGCTGCCGGTCACCGTGAGCTGCGACAACCGGTTGATGAGTCGCACCACGATGACCCGGGAGCTCACCCTGGTGGCGGAGACCTTCGGGCTGGGGCTGGCAGACCTGCAAGAACTGCAGCAGCGCGCGCTGGCAGCGGGTTTCGGGCCGGAATCGGTCAAGGTGGCGGTGGCCGAGCGGCTGGCCTGATGGCGGGCGCCGGGTGACACGGGAAGGACTGTTGGCTGAGAAGTATCTGAGCCTGACTGCAACGTTTGATAACGGTTGGACAACGTAGCGTCCCAGGCTTTCGCGTCTTTGGTCCGCCCGGCTATTGTTGTTATCAGCCGTCGGCGGATGAAGTCTCCTGGGGGTGGGTAGATCTGGTGCAAACCCATCCGTCGACGGCCATTACTTTGCCCAGATCCGGGCTGGCTAGGCTGGCGCCCATGGACAAGGGTTTGGAAGCCGACAAGGGTTTGGAAGCCGACAAGGGTTTGGAAGCCGACAAGGGTTTGGCAGCTGCACGCGCGAAGATGCAGCAGGCCGGCGTGAACGCCGCCGCAATCGACGTCTTCTCCCACTACTACGGGGAACTCAAGGACGGCGCCACCGGGTTGATCCCCGAAGACACCATCAGTCCGCTCACCGAGGTCGACCGGCTCGACGCCGTGGAGATTGACCCCAAGGTCGCCCAGGACGCCTTCGCCCAGACCGTCGTCATCAAGCTCAACGGCGGACTCGGGACGTCGATGGGGCTGGACAAGGCCAAGTCGCTGCTGCCGGTCACCGACGGCAAGACCTTCCTTGACCTGATCTGTGAGCAGGTGCTGGCGGCACGCCAGGAGCACGGCGTACGGCTGCCGTTGCTGTTGATGAATTCGTTCCGGACCCAGCAGGACACCCTGGACGCGCTGCAGGCGCATCCCGACATCGCGGTCGAGGGGCTGCCGCTGGACTTCCTGCAAAATCAGGAGCCCAAGCTGCGCACCGATGACCTCACCCCGGTCGAATGGCCGGCCGATCCGAGCCTGGAATGGTGCCCGCCGGGCCACGGCGACATCTACACCGCGCTGCAGGCCTCCGGGATCCTCGACCAGCTACTCGACCAGGGCTACCGCTATGCCTCGGTCTCCAACGGTGACAACCTCGGCGCCGCCCCGGACGCCGAGTTGGCCGGCTGGTTCGCGGCCTCGGGCGCCCCGTACGCCGCCGAGCTGTGCCGGCGTACGGCTGCGGACCGCAAGGGCGGTCACCTCGCGGTGCGTACCTCGGATGGCCGGCTGATCCTGCGCGACACCGCGCAGACGCCCACCGACGAGATGCACCACTTCACCGACGAGCATCGCCACCCCTACTTCCACACCAACAACCTGTGGTTCGACCTGCAGGTGGTGAAGGACACGTTGGTGGAGCGCGACTCGGTGCTGGGTCTGCCGCTGATCCGCAACACCAAGACCGTCGACCCGACCGATGCCGACTCGCCGGAGGTCTATCAGATCGAAACGGCGATGGGCGCGGCGATCGAGGTCTTCGAGGGCGCCACCGCGATCGTGGTCGACCGTGCCCGATTCCTGCCCGTCAAGACCACCAACGATCTGCTGCTGATCCGCTCGGACGCCTACGAGCTGGACGACGCGTCCCGGCTGCGGCTGGCGGTGGAGCAGGCGCCGCTGGTGGATCTGGACACCGACCACTACAAGAAGCTCGGCGGCTTCGAGGAACGCATCCCGCAGCCGCTGTCGCTGCGCGATGCCGAGTCCCTGACCATCGAGGGGGACTGGCGCTTTGCCGGCTCCGCGACCGCAACCGGCCAAGCCCGACTCAGCGGCGGCGGATCGGTGCCGGACGGGGCCCGCATCAGCGCGGACGGGCTGGAGTGACAGGGGCAGAGCCTGCGGCGCCCCAGGTCTCCGCGCTCACGGCCGCGTTCCGCAGTCTCACTGGCGAGGATCCACCGGACGATGCGGCCGGTACCGATCTGGCGGCCGTGTTGCTGGCGGTCGGATGGGATCGGGAGCGCCTGGGCGTACGCCGGCAGCAGGCCGCGCGATGGCCGGACGTGTTGCCCGCATCGGAGGACCCGGCGCAGGCGTACGCCATGGTGCTCGCGGTCCGCAACGCCTGGAACCTGAACGGCCCGGTCCGGCTGCGTGGAGGCAGCCAGCCCGGGCCGGACGAGGAACGGTTGTTACGGGATCGGCCGCCCCATCATGGGTGAGCGGCTGATGTCCTGAGGGGGTGCCCCAGGAAGGGTATTCAGTTGGCGGGGTTCTGCGGGTTTTGCTGCGGGGCGGGAGCAGCCTCGACGCTGGCAGCGGCGGCCGGGCCGGCGAGCAGGTCGCGGATCTCGACGAGCAGGTCCTCGGTGGACTTCTCAAGATCGTCCTCGGTTGTGCCTTCCTTGGCGGCCTTGCGCTCCTTGAAGGCGTTGTAGGGCTTGACGATCGCGAAATAGAGCACGAACGAGGTAATGAGGAAGGTCAGCACGGCGGTGATGAACGCACCGATGTTGATGCCAGCGACCGCGGTGGTGCTGAAGGCATCGATGTTGCCGAGCTTGCCGATCAGGTCAAGGATGATCTGGGTGAACGTCGTGACCACCGCGGCGAAAGCGGTGCCCATGATGAATGCGACGGCAAGCTCAATGAGGTTGCCCCGCATGATGAATTCTTTGAAGCCCTTCATGTTTCTCTCCTAGGTCTGTTCAGCCACGGTGGCAGGCGATCCCGACCGGTACGTTACCCCGGCGTTACCTACTGGGACGAGACCGGCGTCCCCGCGTGTCCTGCGCTCAGTGCCACACCGGGACGATCCGGCCATTGACCGAGGCTCGCGCCAGGGCGACCGCATCAGCGGGGGAGACCGCCACCAGCACGGTGCCAGAGGTCGACACACCGCCGAGTGGGCCGGCGTCGCTCTGGGGCAGCGCGACCACCCGGGCGCCCTGGGCGATCGTGGTTGCCTCACCGGTGCTGGAGTCGACCCAGAGCAGGTCCAACCGGTCACCGACCCGCAGCACTGCCAGCACCGACGGGTCTGACAGCGGCACCGTGACCACCCGCTCGTCGCCGGCCTCGCCGGCGCGCGGTGCGAGCACGCTGGCCGGGGTGAGGATCTGACCGGCGATCAGCGGACTGGTGGGCAGCAGGCCGATGGCGTCGTTGGGGTCTGTGAGGTGCTCCCGGGGCAGCGTGTACGCCGGCAGCTCAACGACTTCGAGGTCGGCGGCAGTGAGGGCGCGGGTGGCGGGCACGTCCGCGCGTACCCGAACGGCCGGCGCGGTGGCATCAGGGGCCGGGGTGAGGATGGTCAGCGACACCAAGACGGCCAAGCCGGCCAGCAGGGCCGAGGCGAGGCGGCGATGCCAGGCCCACCAGCGGGTAACCGTACGCCACAGCCGGCCGGGCCCGCCAACGGGTCCCCGGCCGGTCGGCCCGGACGAGTGACCCGGGCCGGGCGAATGGGATGAGGACGGGTGGGAGGATCGGGTGAGTGAGGTCATCACTCAACTGTGATCACTGACCGCCTCGTTGTCTGTAGCAACCGTGGAGTTGTCCACAGGCAATCGGGATCACTTCGAGGAACTGGCCGAACCTGTGGATGACGAGCTGCTCGAGGAACTGGCCGACGCGGAACTCGACGACGAGCTCGTGGTCGCCGCGGGCTTGCTCTCGGACTTCGTCGAGGAGCTGCTGTCGGAGGTGGAGCTCCCCGACTTCGTGGACTCGGACTTGGCAGACTCCGACTTGCTGTCGCTGCTACCCGAATCGCTCGGGGTGGCATCGATGGTGTTGGAGCCGCGGCTGTCGGTCTTGTAGAAGCCCGAGCCCTTGAAGACCACGCCCACCGCGCTGAACACCTTGCGGAGCTGGCCGCCGCAGTCGGGGCATTCGGTCAGCGACGGGTCGGTGAACTTCTGGACCGCCTCCAACTGGTGGCCGCACTCGGTGCAACGGTACTGATAGGTGGGCATTGGCTCCTCTTCCTGCGGACTCCGCCCCTGTGGCGGACCCGGGGCATCCTACCCCGATGTGGCCGGTGTGTGACGATGTGGATGGGCCCTTGACGCCGTCGCAGCGGCAACAACGATGGCGACTGGCTGCAGTGCTGCGGCCGCCGGTCGCCCCCGGCTCACCCCCGAGCCGAGCCGGTCCACCCCTTTGGGAGTCATCGATGTCCCCGGTCTTGTCACCGACAGCTCTCCAGCGAGCGCATCTTCACCGAGCGCATCTCCAGCGACTCACGCGCCTGCTCGCCGTGCTCGGGCTCGGCCTGATGTTGGCTCTGCCCACCACGATCCCCGCCAGCGCCGCCACCAAGGAGGTCGAGTTGGAGGTCACCGATCATGGCGACATTCCGCTGACGGCCACCACCGTTGCCGGTGCCGCGACCGGAATGATGCCCGACGGTACGCCGCGTACCTGGGCAGTCATCTCCGGCAAGCCGGCCTACCTGGCCGAGATCAACCCGTTCACCGGCGAGGTGCTCGCCAGCCACTCGCTGCCCGGCGCCAGCGGTGCCTGGGGCGTCGACATCGTCACCGGCGAGAAGACCGAGATCCCGCTGCCGGAGGGGCGTACGGACTGCACCTTCACCTATGAGATGGCGACCTCGGGCACCGACCTGTTCGTTCATTTCCAGTGCGCCAGCGGCAACGGCGGCGCGATCTACGACACCGTCACCGGTGAGTGGGTGACCGACTTCATTCCCAACATGAACCCGCAGCGGGTCGGTCGTGATGCCTCGGGCACCACCTGGTTCACGGCCGGCGGCGCGCTGCACAGCATCTCCCCGGACCGGGAGATCACCTCGACCGACCTCGCCGTCGGCACGAAGGGCATCGGCGTGGTCACCGAGGGTGACTCCGAGTATGTCGTCAGCATCTACGGCAACGTCCTGCACCGCTACGACATCAGCACCGGCGACCTCGAGGAGCTCGTCCTCGACCTGCCCGGTACGCCGACCAACCCGCGCTCCTCGGTGGTCGGACCGGATGGTCGCCTCCACTTCGGCGGCTACTTCTCCGGCGGCTTCGCGACCTACGACACGACCTCCGATGAGTGGGCCTTCGAGGCCGCGCTCGGGCAGGCCGAGGGCTTCGCTACCGTCGGCGACACCCTGTACGCCGGCCGCTATCCGGGTGCGAAGCTGGAGGCGATCGACACCTCCAAGCCGCTCGGTGACGGCAATCCGGTGCGTGCGCTCGACCTCGATCCGTACGGTCAGGACCGGCCCTTCGCGCTCACCGATGCCGGTGGGCTGGTCGCGGTCGGCACCGTCCCCGAGTACGGCAGCCTGATCGGTGCCCTCGCGATCCACGACCCGGTCACCAAGCAGAACGACGTCTATCGCAACATCATCGAGGACCATTCGATCACGGCGCTGGCGTACGAGAACGGCATTCTCTACGGCGGCACCTCGGTCTACGGCGGCAACGGCGCCTTCCCGACCCAGCAGAATGCGCGGGTGTTCGCCTTCGACATGGCGACCCGCGAGCTGGTGTGGAACGTCGAGGTTGAGGGACAGCGGATGGTCACGGCGCTGGAGGTGACGCCGGGGAGGCAGGTCTGGGCCGGCACCAAGGGCACGCTGCATTCGCTCAGCACCACCGACGGCAGCGAGCTGGTCGAGTACGAGATCGAGCCCTTCGACTGGGACGAGTTCGCCGGCGGCACCTGGACCGGGGCCTGGTTGGAGTTCGACCGGAGCACCAACCGGCTCTACGGCGCGGTCGGCAGCACCCTGATCAGCGTGCCCCCGATCGGGCGGCACGACCTGACCCGGGTCAGCAACATCAAGGGCGTCCTGATGGTGCTCGGCGATGACCACCGGGTCTACTTCGTCAACGGTCAGCGCCTGATGAGCGTGGACTGGCGCGACGTGCAGTAACCGAACCGGCTGAGCGGGTTTTCTGACGCGACCGAACCTTCAGCGCCGCAGTTCGTACACGTAGGAGCCGTCGTAGGACCACTCGCTGACCACCTCGAACCCGGCGCCGAGCAGGGTTTGCATGTCGGGATGGTCGAAACGTTCGCCCTTGGACAGGACCCACAGGTGGTCCAGGTCCTGCCAGCGTTCCGGTACGTCGGCCACCGGCACCGAGATGTCCCAGAGTTGGCTGGTGGTGCCGTAGGGCTCGCCGAGGTTGATGTCGACGAGGTCGTCGAAGTACGCCGGCAGGCTGCGCGCGACGTTGCGATGGTGGGGGATGTAGACGATTGAGTCGCCCGGGGCCGTCACCGCATCGACGTGTTCGGCGACCCGGATCCACGTCGACTTCGCCTCCGGCAACCGTGCCTGGTACCACCCCGGCGCCACCGCCAGCAGGATCAGCGCCGTCGCGACCAGCCCGCGTACGCGTGCCGACCAGCCCGGCTTGGCCTCTGCCAGCAGCTGCCAGACGCCGGCCGCCAGCACCACGGCCAGTCCGGGCGCGGCGAAGGCGACGTACCGCTCGACGTAGGTCGGGCGCAGCAGCCCGGCGATCGCCAGCGCAACGGTTGGCAGTCCCCACCAGGCCCAACCGGCCAGCAGCACGCGACGCAGGTCCGCGGTGCCGCGGCGGACCACCAGCACCGTCGCGGCCGCACACAGCAGCCACCCCAGCACCGCCGGCCAGATCCAGCCCGGTGGGGTGAGGGAGTTGTCCCAGGTCTGGGTGGTGAGGATCCGCACCACCGTGGTGAGGTCGGTGCCCTCGATCCAGTTGACCTGCTTGGACTGCCGCAGCATCTGTCGGGCGAGCGGCAGCGCGGTCGCTCCGGCCACCGCGGTCGCGATCAGCCAGGCCCGCCAACTGCGCCGATCCGGGCGGGACAGCAGCATCATCGCGCCGAGCCCGAGCGTCCCCAGCGCCGCAAACAGAAACAGCCAGACGGTCACGGTTAGCGCCAGCCCGTACCCGAGCCACCAGCCCCAGCGGCGCCGTTCCAGCGCGATCGACAGCAGCCAGACGGTGATGGCGTACGCCAGTGTCGACACCGCCGCGGAGCGGGCCTCGGTCGCGGCCCAGGTCATCTCCGGCAGCAGCGCGGTGATGACGCCGACCTGTACGCCGAAGCGTACGTCGATGGTGCGGCGACCCCAGATCGTCATCACGGCGGCCAGGCCGGCGATCGCGACGACCGAGATCGCCCGCAGCGCGACGACGCTGTGCCCGAAGAGCAGGCCCCACAGCCACGCGCCGCCGTAATAGGCCGCGTGGACGGCGTCGATCCGGCCCACCATCTTGATCAGTTGTCCCAGCGAACGGTCGGTGGCGACCATCGTGGCGCCCTCGTCGGACCACGCGCCGGGCAGCCAGAAGCCGAGCCCGCCGATGAGCAACGCCAGCACGGCGACGGCCACGGGCGCGGCGGCGGGGGCGCCAGTGATCCGATGCCACCTGATGGGGGTTGCGGTGGCGGCCGGGGCGATCATCGGGCGGCCGCCTGGTCGGGTGCCGCGGGCGCGGGCAGGTCGTGCCGGGCGCCCAGACCCACCGGTGCGCCGGCCCGTGCGAGCCCGGCCTCGGTCACCCAGCCGGTCACGGGCCGGTCGTGCGGTTCGGTCGGCACCTGGTCCAGCACCTCGGCCACATCGACCAGCGCCCAGAGCTCGGCGTCGGCGGCGGCGTGCAACAGGGCTCGGTCATACCAGCCGCCACCCTTGCCGAGCCGGCGACCGGACCGGTCGACTGCCAGTGCCGGACACAGGATCAGCCCGGCCTCGGCCAGCGCGGCCGCGCCGAGCGGCGTACCGGTGGGTTCGGCGACGCCGTACGTGCCCGGTCGCAGTTGGCCGGGCTGGTGTTCGGCCCAGTCCGGGTCCGTGCCGCAAGGGAGCAGCACGCGTACGCCCCGCGCCACCAGCGCGTCGATGAGGGCGTGGGTGTCGGGCTCGTCGGGCCGGGACCAGTACGCGGCGACGACCGCCGGTGGCTCGGCGAGGACGCGCAGCAGCGCCGCGGTACGTCGGTCGTCCACCACGGCGCGGTCCAGCCCGCGGCGCCGCGCGCGCAGCACCGTGCGCAGTTCGGACTTCGCGGCGGGGCCGGGGCCGGGCGTAACGGGAGATTCGTGGTTGGTCATCGCTCCTGCGCAGGTCTGGTCGGCGGGCGGGTCCAGTCTTCCACGGCGGTGCCGAGATGGGCCGGCAGCGACGCCAGCAGTCGCGCCGGGTGCCGAGTCGTACCCCTCGCTGGCCCGATCCCACCGCAACCACGCCCGTGCCGCTGCCCGCCGTCGGCGGATTCGTCTCGTAGGCTGCCGCCATGGGTTTGTTCCGCAGGAAGAAGCAGGTCGTCGAAGCTCCCGAGCCGGAGCCGGAGCCCACGCTCCCGCCCGCTCCGGATCCCGACGAGCTGGGCCGTCGGTCGGTCGCCGACCACCGCGACTGGTTGTTGTCGATGGTGGAGCCGCTGCCTCCGTTCGGCATGGAACTGCTGGACGCCTGGGGGCTGCCGGTCTGTGAGGACCTGCTGTCGGACATTGCGCTGCCGGCCCACGACCAGGCCGCGATCGCTGGCTACGCGGTCCGTGCGGCCGACGTCGCCGGTGCCGCCGAGGACAATCCCCTCAAGTTGACCGCGATCGGTTCGCTGGACGCCAGTGACGGTGCCGAGGGGTTCGGTGAGGAACTGCCTGCCCGGTCTGCCGTGCGGGTCACCGTCGGCGCGCCGATTCCCGGCGACGCCGATGCCGTGGTCCGGTTGGGGCTGACCGACCGGGGCGAGCAGGAGCTGAGCGTCTTCGGCCACGTCCGCGCCGGCGACAACATCCGCGCCCGCGGCAGTGACGTGTCGATCGGTGACGAACTGATCCGCGACGGTGACCTGCTGGGTGCCCGCAACACCGGCCTGCTGGCCGCGACCGGCTTCGACAAGGTGCTGGCCCGGCCCCGGCCCCGAGTGGTGGTGCTCGCCACCGGCACCGATCTGGTGCCGCCCGGCACCGGCCTGCGGGAGGGGGAGGTCTACGACTCCAACTCCCACATGCTCGCGGCCGCCGCTCGCGCCCAGGGCGCCCAGGTGTTCCGGGTCGGGATCGTGTCCGATGATCCCGAAGAGGTGAAGCAGACCATCTCGGACCAGCTGGTACGCGCGGACCTGCTGATCTGCACCGGTGGCCGTGACGACGACCAGACCATCGTCGGTCAGGTGGTGCCGGAGCTCGGCCCCACCGACGTCTCCGAGGTCGCGCTGCAGCCCGGCCACAAGCAGGGCTTCGGCCTGATCGGTGACGAGGAGGTGCCGATCGTGCTGCTGCCCGGCGACCCGGTCGGCGCGTTCGTGTCCTTCGAGGTCTTCGTACGCCCGCTGCTCCGCAAGCAGATGGGTCTCGAGCCGCTGGACCGCTCGGTGCTCGACTGCACGTTGGCCACCCAGGTCACCTCCGAGCCCGGGGTCGCCGAGGTGCTGCGCGCCCGGATCACCGACACCAGCGAGGGCCCGGCCATCGAACCGATCGGAAGCCCCGACTCGCACCAGCTTGGCGACCTCGCCGAGGGCAACGCGCTGTTGCTGCTCGACCCCGACACCGAGGTGCTGGAGAAGGGTGACCTGGTCCTGGCTTGGCCGCTGCAGAAGGATGACCGCTGACCGGCGCCGGGCATGACCACTGAACCGCCACCACGGCTGGCATCCGTGCCGGGGCCGCGCTATCGCGACACCCACCGTTGGCCGGTCACGCTCGAATGGCAGGCGATCGGGTTGCGGCCGATGCGGATGCGCGATGCGGGGCTGTGGCGGGAGCTGCGGTCCCGCAACCAGGGCTGGTTGGGGCCGTGGGATCCGACCACCCCACCCGGCGGTGAGGGTCCGCCGCGTACCTATTCGGAGATGATCTGGGAGCTGCGGCGCCGAGCCCGGGAGGGGTCGATGTTGCCGTGGCTGATCGACTACGACCCGGTCTGGGTCGAGGGGGAGCGGCGCCGACCCGTCACGGCCGGCCAGTTGACCGTGTCGGGGATTGCGCTGGGTGCGGCCCGGTGGGGGCAGATCGGCTACTGGGTCGACCAGCGGTGGGCCGGGCACGGCATCGTGCCGACCGCGGTCGCGTTGGCGACCGACTACTGCTTCCGTGTGATGGGCCTTCATCGGATCGAGATCGCCATCCGTCCCGAAAATGCCCGGAGCCTGCGGGTGGTCGAGAAGCTGGGATTTCGACATGAGGGCAGCCGGCCCCGTTATCTCCACATTGATGGTGACTGGCGCGACCACGAGGTCTTCGTGGTCACCCCCGAAGAGGTGCCCGAAGGCATCCTGGCGCGGGTGCCGCAGCGGCAACACGAGGCCATCACCGAGGACATCGCCGAGGACCCGGATTCATGCCCGCAGGACTGACTTTCCGAGACGAATTGGTCGGTTGCGGGGCGACACGCGCTCAGCCTGCGGCCATTGCGGGCAGAACGGTTCTACCGTTTCGGTCATGGAAATCACGGGACTGATCTTTGGTGTGATCGCGGTCGCGTGGTTGGTGTACCTGGTTCCGATGTACCTCAACCAACGCAATGATCCCGAGATTGACGTCCCCGATTTCTCTGCTCGCTTCTCCGACCGGGTCAAGGTGGTCCGCCGCGACGAGGAGCACGCCGACGACGACGATGATGATGTCGACGTCGTCACCCCGCTGATTCGTCGCGCCGAGAAGGCCGCGGTCGCTCGTCTGGCCCGCCGGGCTGCCAAGCGTCGCCGGCTCTCCTTGCTGGCGATCCTGTCGCTGCTGGTCGGCACCGTGGTCGCGGCTGCGCTGGGCCAGATCCCGTGGTGGTCGGTGGCGATCCCCGGTGGCGGGTTGGTGCTGTTCCTGGGGCTGTCGCCGCTGTTCGTACGCGCGATGCACCGCCGGTTGGATCGCCGACTGGCTTCCCTGGATGAGGCATCGGCGGAGGACACCATCTTGGTGGCGCTGGATCCCGAGCAGGTGCAGGCGTCGTCGATGACGACCGAGTTCACCGGCGCCATCGAGGGCAAGACCGGCTCGCTGTGGGACCCGATCCCGGTGACGGCCCCGACCTACGTCTCCGAGGCGCAGGCCCCGCGTACGGTCCGCACCATCGACCTGGCCGGCCCGCATTCCACCAAGCCGGAGCTCCCGCCGACCGCTGACGCGCGGCCCAGCGAAGCTGCCGAGACTGAGCGCCAGGGCGCCGAGCAGGTCCAGCGGCAGGCCGCCGACACTCCCGACCGGACGATCGCTGACCCGGCCGAAACCGGTCAGGTTCGTCGGGCTGGTTGATACGTACGCCTCTTACCCGCCGTGGGCGGCGTATGAGAAATCCGATTCCCAGCGCATTCGCCCACGCGGACTTCACGTTGGTGCAGGACTGCCTTGGTGGGGCGGGAAAATGTTCTGCCCATTCCTCCTGACGACGGACCGGTCATCGGCCTACGCTGACCCCGACGACGCATGCGCGGTGCGCATCACTTCAGGGAGGAAGGATCGGAAATGACGGGTCGACTTTCACGTCGCACATTCGGATTGGGCGCGCTCGGCGTGGGGGCCTCGGCCTTCGGACTGAGTGCGTGTGCGCCCGGCGGAGCCGCCGGTGGCGGGGACACCGAACAGACCGAGGACCGCAACCTCACCTACATGTACTTCACCGATGGCCCGGACCAGAAGGCCACCGAGGACCTGATCACGAAGTTCGAGCAGGAGCATGACGCGACGGTCGCGCTGGAGATCGTCCCGTTTGCCAACTTGGAGCAGTCGCTGCAGGCCCGGCTGTCCGGCGGCAACCCGCCCGACGTGGCCCGGCTGGCGTCGCTGACCGCCTTCCAGTCCGACCTGCTGGACCTCAACCAGTTCCAGCAGGAGGCCCTCGACGGGGCTTTCCTGCCGGAGATCGAGCTGGCCGCGCTGCCGGCGTCGGGGGAGCGGTTGGCGGTCCCCAGCGACCTCACCATGAATGGTCCGCTGATCAATCTGGCGCTGTTCGAGCAGGCCGGCATCGAGGTGCCGACCGCGTGGACCTGGGCGGAGATGGTGGCCGCCGCCGAGGAGATCAAGGGTGCGGCCGGCACCGAGTACGGCATCGCGATCGACGTCTCCGGGCACCGCTTCTCCACGATGCTGAGCCAGTACGGCACCAACTTCTACAACGAGGACGGCACCGCGGTGGCCCTCGATGAGGGCATGGCCGCGCAGATGCTGACCGACTTCACGAAGTACAACAACGACGGCCTGATGCCCAAGGACCTGGTGTTGCAGGCAGGTTCGCGCTACAGCGCCGCCAACGAGGTCTTCCTGGCCGGCCAGACGCCGATCTACATCTCCGGCAACTGGCAGGTCGCCGCCTTCGCCGAGAACGCCGACTTCGAGTGGGCCGTGGTGCCCAACCCGTCGCAGGCGCGCGCCGGCGGCTTCCCTGGCGGCAAGTTCATGGCGGCGTTCAAGGCGTCGCCGCGCCAGGAGCTGGCGGCGGAGTTCATCGCCTTCATGAATTCTGCGGAGTCCCAGACCGCGATGGCGCAGGGAGCCAACTTCTTGCCCACCCGGGTGGACTTGGTCGAGTCCGGCGTCGACTACACCAACCGCGCAGAGGACATGTCGACCTTCCTCGAGGACGTGTCGGCGACCCCGCCGGACGCCTTCGGCACCGCGTACTCCCCGGCCTTCAGCCAGATCGCCAAGGACTTCGTGGCGCAGGCGGGCGAGCTGCTGGCCGGCAATGTCGAGCCGGCGGCTGCCGCGACGGCGCTGACGGAGGCGGCCGAGGCCGCCCTGGCGGATGTCAGCTGAGGCGCCGCAGCCCACCGACGAGCAGGAGCAGCGGCGCGTCGACGGCGACGACACCGTCGACGCGGCCGCGCCTCCCGTACGCCGTCGGCGCCGGCTGCAGATCACCTCGATGTCGATCGCGCCGTGGCTGTTCGTGCTGCCCAACATGGCGATCTTTGGGCTGTTCACGATCTATCCGGCGATCCAGATGTTCAACATGTCGCTCTACGAATCGCGCAACGGCCGCGAATTCAGCTGGGTCGGCATGGACAACTTCTCCCGGATCCTCACCAGCCAGGAGTTTCACGCCGTCGCGCTGCAGACCGTCATTTTCACGGTCTGCTTCGTCGGGTTGACCACGATCGGGTCGACCATCGGCGCGGTGTTGTTGAACGACAACTTCAAGGGGCGCGGCTTCTTCCGGGCGATCGTCTTCTTGCCCAGCCTGTTGTCCGCGGTCGTCGTCGGCCTGTTGTGGCGCTGGATCCTGGACCGGGGCAACGGCATGCTCAACACGGCGCTGGCGGCGCTGGGACTGCCGCAGCCGGGCTGGCTGATCGAGGGTGACCTGGCGATGGGCGTCATCATCTTCGTCGGCCTGTGGATCCACACCGGCTTCTACACGCTGATCATGTTGGCTGGTCTGCAGGGCATCGACCCGACGGTCTACGAGGCCGCCAAGGTGGACGGGGCGACCGGCGTACAACGGTTCTTCAAGATCACCTGGCCGCTGCTGCGACCCACCACGCTGGTGGTGACGATCCTGTCGACGATCTCGGGTTTCCAGGCCTTCGACTACATCTGGAACCTGACCGGCGGCGGTCCGCTGGGGGCGACCACGCTGATCGTCCAGTACATCTACGAGGCGGGCTTCGACACCCCTGCCAGCTACGGCTTGGCGTCGGCGGGTGGCGTGATCCTCTTCGTGGCCGTGTTCATCTTCACGCTGATCAACTTCCTGGTCGGCCGAAGGAATGATGCCGCATGAGCAGCAACGATCAGGGGACCGATGTGGGCACCACCACCGATGTGGCTGCCAGCAAGCAGGAGGCCCGGCGTACCAGCAAGGACATCAAGTCCCACCAGCGCAAGTCGTGGACCTCGGTCAGCGGCTCCCCGGCCGGCTGGACCATCACCCGCTACATCCTGTTGACGGTGGTGGCGCTGGTGGTGTTGGTGCCGCTGACGTTGACGGTGTTGGCGAGCTTCAAGACCCAGGGCGAGTTGGGGCGGCGGCCTCCGAACGTGCTGCCGGACAACTTCACCCTCGACAACTACATCGGGGCGTTCCAGCAGTTCGACTTCCCGATCTACCTGATGAACTCCACCATCGTCACGATCGCAGCGACCCTGCTGACGGTCGTGGTCAACACGATGTGTGCCTACGGCCTGGCGAAGTACAACTTCCGCGGCCGGGATGTGCTCTTCCTGCTGGTGCTGGCCACGATCATGGTGCCGCTGCAGGTGATCCTGATCTCGGTCTATCAGGTCGCAGCCCAGCTCGGCCTGGTCAACACGTTGTTGGGTCTGATCATCCCGCCGGCGGCGACGCCGACGGGGGTGTTCCTGTTGCGGCAGTACATGTTGGGCATCCCCGATGAGCTGATCGAGGCAGCCCGGATGGATGGTGCCTCGGAGTTCGGGATCTTCCTGCGCGTGGTGATCCCGTTGTGCGGGCCGGCCATCGCGGTGGTGACGATCTTCTCGGTGATGTGGCGCTGGAACGACTTCCTGTGGCCGCTGGTGATCTCCCAGCAGGAGCGTCTCTATACGCTGCCAGTCGCGTTGGCGCAGTTCAACAGCCGCGAAGCGGTCCCGTTCAACTACATCCTGGCGATGTCGGTGGTGTCGATGATTCCGGTCATCATCATCTTCCTCTTCCTGCAGCGCCAGATCGTGACCGGCATCTCCAACACCGGCATGAAGTAGCCCGCGATACCGTCAGGTGATGACGATGTCTCAGGCCGAGCCCGGGTTGGGCGTACATTCCGAGGTCGGCACGCTGCGACGAGTGTTGGTGTGCCGGCCTGGGTTGGCCCACCAACGATTGACCCCGAGCACCGCCGACGGGCTGCTCTTCGACGACGTGATGTGGGTCGAGGCAGCGCAGCGCGACCACGGCGACTTCGTGGCTCGGATGGTTGAGCGCGGTGTCGAGGTGATCGAGCTGCACGACCTGCTCGCCGAGACGATGGCGCTGCCGCAGGCCCGGGCCTGGCTGTTGGATCGGACCGTACGCCCGACCCGCGTCGGCCTCGGCGCCGTCGAGGGGACCCGGGCGTACCTGGAGTCGCTGCAGCCGGTCGAGCTCGCCGAGATCCTCATCGGCGGGTTGGCGATCGGTGACCTGCCGGCCGATTTCCGCAGTGGCTACACCCAACTGGTCAGTGGGCGCGCCGAAGCGCGGGACTATCTGTTGCCGCCGCTGCCGAACACTCTCTACACCCGCGACACCACCTGCTGGGTCGGCGGTGGCGTGACGCTGAATCCGCTGTTCTGGCCGGCCCGCAAGGACGAGACCATGCTGATGGCGGCGATCTATCGCTTTCATCCCGAGCTGAGCCGGGCGAGGGTCTGGTGGGGTGACCCGGATCAGGACTGGGGGCAGGCCTCGGTCGAGGGTGGTGACGTGATGCCGGTCGGCGGCGGGGTGGTGCTGGTCGGGATGAGCGAACGTACCTCCCGGCAGGGCATCGGGCTGTTGGCGCGCAGCCTCTTCGACCAGGACGCCGCCGACCAGGTCGTGGTGGCAGGGATGCCGAAGCTGCGGGCGGCGATGCACCTGGACACCGTGTTCACCTTCGCCGACCGGGACCTGGTGACGGTGCACCCGGCGATCGTGGACGGCATCCAGCCCTACGTGTTGCGGCCCAGCGACCGCGCACCCGGCTTCGAGGTGATTGACCACACTGATCGCCGCTTCATCGACGTGGTCGCCGAGGCGATGGGCCTGCCACAGTTGCGGGTGGTCGAGACCGCCGGTGACCTGTACGCCTCGGAACGGCAGCAGTGGGACTCGGGCAACAACGCCGTCGCGCTGGAGCCGGGCGTGGTGATCACCTATGACCGCAACACGCTGACCAATGCGGCGCTGCGCGAGGCCGGCGTCGAGGTCATCACCATCGCCGGTGCCGAGCTGGGCCGGGGCCGGGGCGGCGGACACTGCATGACGTGCCCGATCGCCCGCGACCCGCTGGACTGAGCTTGAGTCAGAGCTGGGCCTGACTCAGAGCTTGGCGTCGCCGACCGAGTCGTCGATTTCGAGGCTGACCCCACCGTTCTCGTCGGTCTTGTTGTAGACCCGCTTGCCGACCAGTGCGACCAGGGACTGTGCCCGTTCGATCTTGCTGGCGGCGAAGACGTCGACCTGTCCCTTGGGGTCCTCGGGGGTGGCGGCTTCGAAGACCTCGATGTGGGCCAGATAGGTGTCGAGGACGTCCTCCAGCGGATACTGCGTGTCCTCGTCGGTCTCGTTGCGATATTCGAGGGCGACCATGAAGTAGCCGTCGGAGACGTTCTTGAAGATGCCGGCCTCGTCGGTCTTCTCATACTGCTTCGGGTCGTCGAACGCGTCGATGTGGGCGATGCGGGTGAAGAGCATGGCGGTCCTCTCGGTGGGGTTGGGCCGATGGGTGTCGGGGTCGAGCTGGATCTTGCTGGGAATCAGCATGACAGGTCGCTCCGACACCGTCGTCGCGTACCTGCCGAGCAGACCTGCCGCTGGCCTCGGAATAGCTGCACCGGTCGCGGAGTTGGCCTTGATGGGTGCCCGCGCCGCGGGCGTACGAATGACCAACCTCGACTCACCAGCACTCAGACCAACCCCGCATTTGGATCAACAGGAGCGATCACGGCATGACGGCGAATCTTCAGCTCGGCAACAGCGACCTCAGCATTTTTCCGCTCGTCCTGGGCGGCAACGTCTTCGGCTTCAGCGCCGACCGCGACACGTCCTTCCGGGTGCTCGATGCGTACGCCGCTGGGGGCGGCAACCTGATCGACACCGCCGATTCCTACAGCGCGTGGGCGCCGGGCAATGTCGGTGGCGAGAGCGAAACCATCATCGGTGAGTGGCTGGCCGACCGCCGCCCCGAGGGTGTCCACGTCGCCACGAAGGTTGCCCAGCATCCCGATTTTTCCGGGCTGGCGCCCGACAACGTACGACGCGCGGCCGAGGCGTCGCTGCAGCGGCTGCAGCTCGACACCATCGACCTCTACTACGCCCATAAGGACGACCCCGAGGTGGAGCTCGCCGAGGTCGTCTCGACCTTCGACGCGCTGGTGAAGGAGGGCAAGGTCCGCACCATTGGCCTGTCGAACTTCACCCCCGAGCGGACCCTGGAGTGGCTGCGGATCGCCGAGGAGACCGGTGCTGCGAAGCCGGTGGCGTTGCAGCCTCACTACAACCTGGTGCACCGCAACGAGGTCGAGGAGCAGCTGATCCCGGTGGCGGCCGAGCAGGGGCTGAGCCTGTTGCCCTATTTCGGGCTGGCGGCGGGCTTTCTGACTGGCAAGTATCGCTCCACCGAGGACACCGGCGGCGGCTCCAAGCGGGCCGGCGGGGCCGCGAAGTACGCCACCGAGCAGGGCCTGGCGATCATCGACGCGCTGGAGTCGATCGGCAACGACCACGGTGCTTCGATCGCCTCGACCGCGCTGGCGTGGCTGCGGCAGCAGCCGACGGTGCTGGGCCCGATCGCGAGCGCGAGCAAGCAGGAACAGGTCGCTGACCTGCTGGCGTCGGCGAAGCTGGAGCTCAGCGATGATGAGATCGCACAGCTCAATGCGGTGTCGGAGTGGACTCCGACCAACTGAATCCAGCCGACGACAAAGGAGACAGGCGATGAGTGAGCAGCAGATCCGGATGTACGGCGCCGACTGGTGCGGCGACTGCCGGCGTACCAAGGCACAGCTGGACGGGCTTGGCGTGGCCTACGAGTATCTGGACGTTGAGGCCAACCCCGAACTGGCCGAGGAGGCCCGCGGCATCTCCGGGCGCACCACATCCCGGTGGTGGTCTGGCCCGACGGCAGCCACGCCGTCGAGCCGAGCAACCCCGACACCGAGAAGAAGCTGCGCGAGCTCGGCCTGATCTGAGGCGCTTGCCTGGTCTGAGCCTCGGGGCGTTCCCGCGGGAACGCCGCGGCGCACGCGGGGGGCTCGGGTCACCGGCGTACGTTTCCTCAACAAGTTGAGGTCTGGGCCCTGGATCGGTGATTTCGGGCATGTTTCCTCAACATGTTGAGGTCCTGAGCCCCAGATCGGTGATAGGGGCCGGTTTCCTCAACGCGTTGAGGTTGGCTGCGGCTCCCCGAAGAGCCGCTCCCGCAAGGTACGCGGCGTGCCGTCGTCGGTGAGGCGGCCGCGCCGGCGCAGCTCCGGGGACAGGTGGGTGACGAGGTCGACCATCGACCGCGGCGTGACCGGTGACATCACGATGAACCCGTCGGCGGCGTCGGTGTCGATCAGCGTCTCCAGATAGGACGCCACCGTCGCGGCGTCGCCGACCGGTTGCGGATTGAGCTGACACATGGCGTACCGGCGGGCGAGCTGCCCCACGGTCAGCCCCTCGCTCTCGGCCACCTCGAACAGCGAGTCCTCGAAGCCGAGGGTGCCGGTGTTGCCGCGATGAGCCAGCAGCAGTTCGGTGCCCGGCCGGTCGGGGTCGGCTTGTCCGGACACCCGGAACAGTCGGCCCAGCGCTTCCACCGCGCCGTCGAGGTCGATCGCGGACTCGAGCCGGTCGCGTTCGGTGTTGGCGGCCTGCTGGGTGGCGGACACGATCGGTTGGACCGGGGCCAGATAGCGGATGGTGTCGGGGTCCCGGCCCGCGGCGGCGGCGCGGCGACGCAGGTCGGCCCGTTGGGCGTGCATCGCCTGTGGGGTGTTGCCGGTGCCGAAGACCAGTTCGGCCCAGCGGGCGGCGAAGTCACGGCCGCGTTCGGAGGCTCCGGCCTGCATCAGGATTGGGCGGTCCTGGGGGCTGCGCGGCACGGTGAGCGGGCCGGCGGACAGCGGATTGCCGGTGCGATGGACCTTGGCCGGGTCGGCGAAGTCGCCGGCGGGATCGAGCAGCAGTGCATCGGGTTCCCAGCTCTGCCACAGGTCGACCACGGCGCGGGTGACCTGCTCGGCGGTGTCATAGCGCGCGTCCCGTTCCGGCAGCCGCGGCCGGCCAAAGTTGCGCGCATCTGAATCCATCGTCGAGGTCACGATGTTCCACGCGGCTCGTCCGCCGCTGAGTTGGTCCAGGCTCGCCATGGCGCGGGCGATGGCGTACGGGGGATGGAAGGTGGTCGACATGGTGGCGCCCAGCCCGATCCGGCTGGTCGCTCCGGCGATGAGGCCCAAGGTCACCATCGGGTCCAGCGCGGTGGTGAGTTTGCCGCCGGCGCGGAGGTTGGCGGCCGGTTCGCCGGTGGCGTCCTCGGCGATGGAGAGCTGATCGGCCAGGAACAGCATGTCGAAGCCGCCGGTCTCGAGCAGCTGGCCCAGATCACGCCAGAAGTCGGCCCGCAGGAAGTCCGACCGGGCGCCCGGGTCGCGCCAACCCGGCGTGTACTGGCTCACCGGGATGGTCGTCAGGGACACCAGAATCATCGGTTTCGGCATCAGAACAGGGCTCCTGGTCCTTGCAGGACTCCGGCCCAGCCCGCCAACGCGATCACCGTGCCCATGACGGCGAGCACGCCGATCACCAGCCAGGCATCGCCGGAGCCGATCGGCACCGGCCGCCAGATCGTACGCGGCTGCAGCCCCAGTCCGCGTGATTCGAGGGATTCGGCGACCCGTTCGCCGCGCCGCAGTGCGGTGATGAGCAGCGTGAAACCGGCCGAGGTGAAGGTACGCAGCCCGCGGCGCGGTCGGCCCTTCGCGTCCAGCGGTGCGCGGACATCCTGGGCCTGTCGAATGGTCACCCACTCTCGTCCGAGCAGCTCCAGCAGCCGATATCCCGACATGACGGCATAGCTCACCCGCGCCGGCAGCCGCGCGTGTTGGTGCAGGCTGGCCATCAGGCGTACGGCATCGGTGCTGTGGATCATCGCGATCGACAACACCCCGATGGTGAGGGCGCGGGCCGCCAGCGCAGCGCCGACGCTGATCCCTTCGGCGGTGACGCGGAGGAACCCGTACTGCCACAGGACCTCGCCGGGACGGGTGAGCACGTTGACCCAGAACACCCCGAAGCCGAACGCGAGGAAGGGCAGGTGCGCGATCAGCAGCGACCGGGGACGGATGCGGGTGCCCACCAGCGCACCCACCAGGCCCAGGGCATAGAGCGTCCAGGTGGAGACCGGGTCCAGTAGGAACAACAGGGCCAGTGACACGACGAACAGCAGGGCCAGCTTCACCGTGGGGTTGCGGCGCGCCAGCGGGGAGGCGGTGTCGGCGCGGACCAGCAGCGCGCTCATCGGACCTCCCCGACCAGGGTGTGCGGGCTTTCCCAGCCGGCCAGCCGGCGCAGCACCGACACCGACCGGGCGTCGGTGCCCAGCTCGGTGATGAGGAAGCGCAGCAGCTCGGGCAGCACCAGGCCACCAGCCTCGCGGGCGGCCGGGTTGGCCAGCACCGGCAGCGTCGGGCCGTCGGCCGTCATGCCGCAGGTCGTGCCGTCTCGGTCGCCCAGCACGATCACCCGGTCCGCCACGGTCGCGGCGAAGCGGAGGTCGTGGGTGGAGCACAGCACCGCGCGACCGGCATCGGCGGCGGAGCGCAGCGTACGCGCGGCGGCCATCGCGTCGCGCCGGTCCAGACCAAAGGTCGGTTCGTCGGCCAACAGCACCGGACGGTCGACGTGGGCCAGCATCGCGGCCAGGCTGAGTCGGCGCTGTTCGCCGCCGGAGCAGCGGAAGGGGCTCTGTTCGGCGACGTGAGTCAGGCGGTGGTCGCGGAGCTGCCGGTCCACCCGGTCGGCGACGTCGGGCCCGCTCAGTCCGACGGCGATCTCGTCGCGGACCCGATGGGCCAGGAACTGCCACTCGGGATTCTGGAACACCATCGCCGGGCGCGGGCCGGTCACGGTGCCGCGGCCGGGCGGCAGCAGGCCGGCCAGAGTGAGCAGCAGGCTGGTCTTGCCGACGCCGTTGGGACCCAGCAGTGCCACCACTTCGCCGCGGCGCAGCTGCAGATCGACCCCGGTGAGCAGGTCGCGGTCGCCCCGTCCCACGGTCACCTCGGTGGCGGTCAGCACCGAGTCGGCGCTGTTCGCCGACGCGGGCGGTTCCTCGGTGCTGTCCGAGCCGCACCGGCGCAGCCAGTCGGTGACCGCGGGGTTGGCGAGCCCTCCGGGGTGCCCGCTGACGGCGTACAGCTCGGCGGTCAGCGGCAGCCAGCAGCCGGCATCGTGGAGGGTGCGCGCGTGGGTGGTCAGGACCTCGCTGGTGGGGCCGTCGGCGATGATGCGGCCGTCGGCGCCGAGCGCGACCGAGCGGCCGGGAAGGGCGTCGGTCCCCGCGGCGCCGGCGTATTCGTCGAGCCGGTGTTCGACCAGCACCACCGCGGGCCGGTCCGCTGTGGTGGCCGCGGTCACGGCCTGCCTAACCGAGGCGATGCCGATGGGGTCGAGCATCGAGGTGGGCTCGTCCAGCAGGAGCACCTGCGGCCGCATGGCGAGCGTGGCGGCCAGCGCGACCCGCTGGGTCTCGCCGCCGGACAGCTCGCCGGTGCCCCGATGGCGCAGCTGCGCCGCACCGACGGTCGCGAGGGCGGCGTCGATCCGGGCGGAGATGTCGGCGCGGTTGACGGCGAGGTTTTCCAGGGGGAGTGCGACTTCGTCCTCGACGGTGGCCAGGCAGACGGTGGCGGCCGGGTCCTGACCGAGCACCCCGACGATGCGGGAGCGTTCCACCACGCTGGTGTCGGCGGTCTCGGTGCCGGCGACCAGCACCTGCCCGGCCAGGTGGGCGTTGACCGAATGCGGGATGACGCCGGTGATGGTGCGCAGCAGGGAGGACTTGCCCGACCCCGACGGGCCCAGGACGAGGAGCTGTTCTCCGGGCGCCAGCTGCAGTCCGATGTCGCTGAGCACCGGGGTGTCGCGCCGCGCCGCGGTGACGGTGACGTCGCGCAGGTCGACCAGGGTCACCGGGTCTCGCGTCCGATGGCGTAGTTGTCGACGACGCCGGTGCGGTGGATGCCGCCGACGGTCACCTTGGCCAGCAGACCGCCCAGGATCACGCCGCTGATGGCCTGGATCACGAAGCGGATCCAGAACAGATCGGTGCCATACCAGCCGCCGCGATAGGCCGACCAGAAGAAGACCAAGCCTGCGCCCAGCAGGCCGGACACCGCGAAGATCCCCCACGAATAGTTGCGATAGCGGGTCAGGGCAAACGGCAGTTCGCTGCCGGCCCCCTGGATGAGCGCGGCGATGGCGAGCATCGGGCCGACCGGTGAGCCGAGGAAGATGAATTCGATCACGGCGGCGATCAGTTCGGCGGCGATGCCGGCGAAGGGGCGCCGGATGATGGCGATCGCGATGGGGGCGACGATGAGCCAGCCGCCGGCCAGGACGTGTTCGGAGAGGTCGCCGAACAGCAGCCGGGAGGCGCCCCAGGCCTGCACGAGCGCCCAGTACAGGACGCCGAAGACCACGCCGAGGACGACCACCAGGACGATGTCCTTCAGCTGCCACCGGCCCGATGGCGTACGCCCGGTGGTGGCGTCGGAGTTGGCGGCGCTCATCGGGCGCTGGGCTGGTTGTTGGCGTTGTTGCCGGGCTTGGCGGTCGGGCTGTTGAGCGACAGCGTCGCGTGGCTGACCACGTGCTGCACCTCGCGGCCCACCATCAGCCAGGCGGCCGCCAGGGTTTGCAGGACCGCGTTGAGGTCGCCGTCCAGACGGGTGGCGTAGTGCTCGGCGCGCACCTCGACACCGAGCTCGCGGGCATGCTCGATGGCGGCGTAGATGTGGCGCATGTGGTCGCCCTCGGCGCCGTCCTGCAACGGATACAGCGACCAGTGGGCGGCGGCGGTGATGCCGGCAACCGGGAGCTGCGGTGGTTCGGCGCCCTGGGCGAGCGTGTCGGGCGGCAGCTCGCATGCCAGCTCGCCGGGGCAGCCGCGGGACAGCAGCAGGTGGACGCTGACGTGATGCCCGGAGCGGGCGCAGCCGGCGATCACGGCGCCGATGTAGGCGAGGATGCGGTCCTCGGTGCCGCTCACATGGGTGCTGACGTCGTCGGTGGTGACCTCGAGGCCGCTCGAGTCGGCCTCGGCAAGCGCGGTCAGGATGATGTCGGCGTAGTCATCGGCCATCACGGCCACGCTGAAGCGTGCCCCGACGCCATAGTCGACGCTGGATTGTGCGTTCATGAAGTACCCCTCCCTGCGCTGGCATTACCCAGTTCAGGTTTGGCGGTCGAAGCGCGGTTCGCTTCCTCTCAGCCCGGCCGTTTCCGAGCTCCCGCGTGCGTGGGCCACACTGTAGCCGAGCGGTCGCGGGGCGTTCAAACGCGTCCACGACTGGGTGGGGTCACGCGTCGGGTGGGGCGTCTTGGGCGAGCGCGGCTTGGATCTCGTCGATGGTGGTGGCGAGCACGCCCGAGGTCAGCAGGCCCGTGCCGAGCGGGCCGGACGAGTCCTGCCCGAGCGGCGGCAGGGTGGCCAGCGCGGCCCGGACCTCGGCGCTCATGTGGTCCAGTTGCCAGCGGACCTCGGACTGCCTGGCCGCTTCGGGATCGGGGGCGGCAAGCGAGGCGGCCTTCGCCGCGTACGCCGCGGCGCCAAGGGCGTGGGCGCCCATGTGGGCGATGCCGGAGGCCTGGCCGGCGGCGCGGGCGGTCGCCACCGCGGCGGGGGATGTTGCCGACTTGGCGGCTCGTCCGGCCTCGAAGCGACGCTTGATCTCGCCGGCGGCATCGAGGTCGCCGCGACCGTACGCCCGGGTCCTGGCGACCCCGTCGCGCGCCCTGTCATCGTCGGGAGCCTCGGCCTCGAGCAGCGGCAGCACCCGGTCGACGCAGTCCGCAGCCCATAACGCGACAAGGCGCCGGTCGGTGTCACTGAGGGTCTGGGGTGAGGGCATGGGCTGAGCCTCTCATGGGAGACGACGCGGGGAGGTGGCGGCGTCGAGCTCGGCCAGCACGACCGCCCCCACTACGGACGTCGCGGTTCCGGCGACGACCTGGACGAGGTCCGCGACGGGCGTGATCCCCGGCTGTGGTGCCTCGGCGTTGGCGCCGGCGAGCCCGATGAAGAGCAGCGTCATCGCGTACAGGGCGCTGGTGAGGGTGGCGCCGCTGCCGACCCAGGCGAGCACGATCGGTACGCCGGCGCGCCAGGTCCGCGGTCGCTGGAGCGTCAGCATCAGGAGTCCGACCACGGCAGCTGCGGCAAACAGGGCGGCGGCGATGTCGTTGAGGTGTTCGGCCAGACCGCGATCGGTGATCTGTTGCGCGGACAGTCCCCAGGTGGCGCCGAACCCCCACATCGTCCGGGTCAAGACGACCAGGGCCAGCAGCGCGGCGAGGCCCCATCCCATGAAGACCAGCACTGGTTGGGTGGGTCCGGCGGGCCGGTCTGTGGTGCGGGCGGCAAGCACATGGCCCCAGCGGTGGCGTACGTACAGGGCGAAGGAGGCAGCGATGCCGATCGCCTGGGCGCAGAAGCCGAGATAGACCAGCGGGCCGACCCACGGGGCGAGCGAACCGTCGCCGGCAGCATCACCGGCGGCTACCGACCCGGCGACGGCGGGGCCGGTGATGAGGAACGGTGCCAGCAGCCCGATGCCGACGTAGGCGGGGACCAGCACCAGCCAGGCGGGCAGTCGCAGGCCCCAGCGGTGGGTGAAGGCGAGGATGACCGCGATCGCGATGAGTTCCATGACCGCGGTGACGATGTTGCCGTTGCGGACCACGGCCGGGTCGAGTGGGGAGGGTTCGAGGATGCCGACCGTGGAGCCGGAGATCCACATCAGTTTGAGGATCAGATAGGGCAGGACGGCCACGATCGCGAGGTAGCCGATGATGAGCCGCAGCGTCGACGTCGGGGCAGCGGCAGGGGTGTCTGCGGGGGTGCGCATGACTCGACCCTGTCAGATGGGGGCTGGTTCGCGCCTCTGGTTTCCGTGCCGTGGCGGCGTAACGGTGGCCCCACCCTGCCGGCGTTCGGGCCGAGTTCCTAAGGTGGTGATTGTCCGGTACGTCTCGAGAAGGAAGTGGATCCGATGAGTGATGCAGCACGTGTACTTCTTGTCCTGACCAGCCATGACGACCTGGGTGGGGTGCGTGGCACGGGTTACTACGTCGGCGAGGCGGCCGAGCCGTGGCAGGTGTTCACCGAGGCCGGCTGGATCGTCGACATCGCGTCGGTGGCCGGCGGAGTGCCGCCTGAGGATGGTCGCGACGAGGATGATCCGGCCCAGCAGGCGTTCCTGGCTGATGAGCGGGTGGCGCAGCAGTTGGCGGACACCCGGAGCGTGGCCGAGGTCGATCCGGCCGGCTATGACGCGGTGTACTTCGTGGGCGGGCACGGGGCCATGTGGGACTTCCCTGAGTCGCCCGATGTGGCGCGGGTCGGTCGGGCGGTGTACGAGTCGGGCGGCGTGGTCGCGGCGGTGTGTCACGGGCCGTCGGCGTTGGTGAATCTGACGTTGGCCGACGGTACGCTGCTGGTGGCCGGCAAGCGGGTGGCGGGCTTCACCAACAGCGAGGAGGCCGCTGTCGGGCTGACCGAGGCGGTGCCCTTCCTGTTGGCTGATGCGCTGACCGAACGCGGCGCCACGCATGTGGCGGGGCCGGACTTCACCGAGAACGTGGTCGCCGACGGGCGGTTGGTGACGGGCCAGAATCCGCAGTCGGCGGCCGGCGTGGCCCGGGCCGTCCTCGCGGCCCGCTGATGGAGCAGGCCTCGGCGCCGGTCGAGGGGCCGGGTTTCTATCACGTGTGCTTCGCCGTGCCTGATCTGGCGGCGGCGATGGCCGAGCTCACCGAGATGGTCGAGGTGAGCTTCGGGGAGCCGGTGCGCGACCAGCTGGGCGAGTGGCCGTATTCGTTGGTCTTCACCGACCAGGCCCCCTATCGAACTTCACCCCCGAGCGGATCGCGCAGCTCAATGCGGTGTCGGAGTGGAGGCCACGATGCCCGCGCCGGCCGTGCCCGCCCCAGCGGTGCCCGCGCCAGCAACCCCAGCGCCGGCCGTGCCCGCCAGCGCTCGCGCCACAGGCATGAACGTGGCCTGGGCGACGATGCCCTTGGCGCCCATCATGGCGCTGTGGACACCTCCTGGCACGGCTTTGGACGTCATCGACTTCACGAGTCCTTGCCCGACCTGCTCAGCGACCTTAGCGGGTACAACCATGCGGTACAGCACCTCGCCGGCGGCTTCGATGGCAGGAGCCGCGCCAGCCTTGGATGGCGTCGAGCGAGCCGTTTGCGCCACCAACTGAGACAGCTGCTGAGCGAGTGGGCTGGCTGCGTGCAGCGCGATGCCGCCAGAGCGCTCCTGGCGCCGGGTGATGGGGTGCATCTCCAGTGTCGTGATAGGTGTCTGCGCGAAGCTGGCGAGTGCGGTGCGCATGTCAGCAAGCCGCTCGGGCGTCATGTCCCCGTCGCTCGCGGCCTCGGGGACGGCCACCGCTTCAGTGGCCAGTGTCCACACGGGCACCTGTCCGCTCTGTTCTGCCATGTCGCTCCTGCCGGCTGTGGCTGACGCCCTTGCGGCGTCCGTTCTCGCTGGCGGTCCTGCTATCCGTCTGGACTGACAACTGAACGTGCTGAGCCGGGGGAGCGCCCACACCGCACCAAGCAGAACACCCCCGACACGCATCGCATGTCGGGGGTTGGTCCCTCAAAACCTGGTGGAGGTAGCGCGACAGTGTTCGAACCTTGCCCCGGCGCTGACGCGGGCCGTGTCGTCGCACCACGCGATTCGGCGTCGGGACTCGTTGGTTCGCCAGGAGTCTTTGGAGCAGCTGCCGCGTCGGGTGACGCGCTTGACGGAAACGATGCTGCTTGAGGCCGAGCGGAGGTATCGGGGTGGGGAGATCTTGCGGACCATCGCATCGGATCTGGGGGTGAGTCGTCAACGCCTCTCAAGCCATTTGCGCGAGCGAGGGGTCCGGCTCCGTCGAGAGAAGCCCTCTCCTGCGCTGGCGCTTGAGATGTGCCGCCGTTACGAACAGGGTGAGTCGTTGGCGAGAGTGGGCGCGCGCCTTGGATTCAACCCCAGTTCCGTGCGTGTCGCGCTCCTCGCTGCGGGTGTGAAGCTTCGGGACACGCATGGGCGAGTGCGGTGAGTCTCGGCGCCCCTGTGGGGTGTTACTCGATAGCCCCGAGGATTGCTGCGACTCGGGGTGGCAGCAGAGGCTTCGTCCCAGTGGTGTTCACAAGCGTGGCGAGGTTGCGCCAGGCGTGGGCTCGGATCTGAGCGGTGGTGACTCCGCGCTGCTTGGCGAGAGCTGCTTCGACGTCGCGGACGTTGCCAGGTTGATGCGGGCGGGCTCCGCTGCGGTTCCCATCGGGGTGGTCTGTTTCTAGGAGGAGACGGTCCGTGGGGATGAGGTCGATCGCGTCGCTTCGGCGCAGGGTGGCGGTGTTGATCGAGAAGTAGGCTCCGAGTTCAACTGCGCGCCTTGTGGTGGCTCGGTCGCCGAGCCACCAGTGCAGGATCGCGCCGGTGATCGGGGTGTGTTCGAGATGTTCTAGGACTTCGTTGGTTGCCCGGTAGCTGTGGATCGACGTGAGTCGGGGCTTCGCTTGGAGTTGCGTGAGCAGCGAGGCCAACACCTCGTGCTGTTTGGCGAGGCGGGATGGGACTTTTGCGTCGAGTCCGATTTCGCCGACGTAGGGGGTGCGGGCGATGAGACGCTCGAACTCCTCGGGATCGTAGCCGTCGAGTGCGGTCTTCACTCCTGGGTGAACGCCGACGCCCCAGATCGCGAGCAGGTCGTGGTGCTGGCGATCGAGGGCGAGACGCGACTCGGCGAGGCTTCGGCTTGCCGCGAAGATCACGGCTCGGAGGTTCAGCAGGTCGCGAGGGGTGATCGTCGGGTCGATGTGGGCGTGGAGGTCAACGGCCGGGAAGTTGGTCATGTCAGTGTTTCCAGCTCGCGTGCGCCGCGGACGCAGAGGTCACGGGCGTCGGTTGCGGAGTACCCGTCGGGCAGGCGCATTGCTGCGATGTCGCTGACCCGGATTCCGCGGGCCACGAATCCGCGGATGCTGGGAAGGATCGACGCCTTTTCGAGTTGGGATCTCGCGGCCTCGCTGGGAGGGGCGTCGATCACGTAGGTGCTTCGGTCGGTGAGCTTCGCTGCCGCGAACGATGCCCGGCGCACCAGGCATCCGAAGCACGTTCCGCAATGATCGGTCGCTGTCACGCCGAGCCATCGTCGGTTGGTGAACGCGCACGAGTTGGTGGCGCTGAGAAGGTCCGAGGCCGGGCCATCGCCGACCTGGTCCGCCAGCCACCGGAACATCTCGCCCTTCGTCTGCGCCGCGAATGGATTGGACAGGGTTCCCCATGCGCCAGCGGCGGAGACGAGTCGGGACAGTTCGGTGAGGAACCACGGGTGGGTGGTGCGGGTGGAGAGGCTGCCGAGCTGGTCAGGGCCAAGGGGTGGGTTCAGTGACGCGAACCCGTTCTCAGGGATCCAGAGCTCCACCTCGTTGACCGAAGCGAGGGCGAGGCCGAGCGCAAGGAACAGGAACGATCGGGTTCGCGTGGTGTTCTCATTCTTGAACCGGTGGCCTCCGGGTTGTGTCTGGCGTCGGGTGAAGCGGATCTGCGCGTGCTGCTGCGTGCTGCCATTGGGGCAGAAGTCTCGGATGTGTTCGGCGACGTCCTGCTGGATGGGTGAGATCGATGTCGCCCCGACGTGAGAGACAAGCAGATGCGGTTCGGGCCGGGTACGCGCCAGGAATGCACCGGTGGCGGAGTCGGCGCCGCCGCTCATGAGCACCACCCGCTGCACGTCGGGATACCCGTTGGGCGCGATGTCCTCACGAGGGATGCGTGCTGCACGGAAGGTGAGCGTCCACCGGTCACCCGACAAGAAGTCGAGGAGCTGCTGCAGCTGGTTCGTGATGGCGTTCCAGGGTGCCGTGTCGTGGACGGGGACGCTCAGAGCGATGTGGCGTTGGGTCCAGTTGACGCGGCCGGCCCGGCGTGGGACGGAACGGTCTGCGGCGTAGACCATCGCAGCGAGGCGGAACAGTTCGATGTTCTCACGTCGCAACGGGCCGAGCTTGCCCAGCCGGGGCCCCAGGGAGGTGTTGAAGGTGCCGGCCCCAGCGGTGGGCCAGTAGAACGTGCGATCGGCGGACTCGGGAGTGAGCGCCGATGGGACTTGGAAACGAAGGTCGAACTGCGCCATCTCAATCTGCCTCGTGGATGGTTCTGAGATATTCGAGTCCGTCTTCGATCGCGCGCGTGAACTCCTCGGGGCTGGGCCCGCTGGGCGAGAGGTCCGCGTGCGCGGCCAGCTCCTCCGCGGCCTGACGGATCCCGTCCTCGAACGCCGCGCGTTCGGCCCCTGACATGTCCTTGGTGTTCAGACTGGATGCAGTCTCCACGAGGTATGCCTCGGCCAGGATCAGGGCGACCGCTTCCTCGGCGATCTGCCCGAGTGACACGTCCGTCCCCGTGCTGTCGCTCTCGACGAGCCATTCGGCGAGCCTGCCGACGACCTCCATCTGCTCCGCAGTCTCGATCGTTCCCGCGGGGAGGTCCTCACAGACTTTCTGTGCGATCTGGTGGGCGACGTCGAAGATGTTCGGGTTCGCCCGCAGTGCGTCGTAGTCCAGGCCGAGATCGCGCAGAGTCTGGGCATCGCCGCTGCGGTACGCGTATGCCGCTGCGGCTCCACGGCCGGCGGAACGCGCGGAGGCTGCCGTCGATCGCGTGAGACTCTCGCCGCCCTGGCGGCCGCCCCCACCCCTTCCCCCTCCGCCGCGGGAGGAACGGAAGAGCGCGGCCGTGGGCAACATCCTGCCGGCCGGTGAGCTCGGGGAGGGCTTCAGCGGGGAGAGAAGCGAGGGCTGGTTACCTGGGGGCGGCGGGGCCTGGCCGTCAGCCCCAGGGAGGCTGGCCAGCCAGTCGTCGAGTCCGTCGCGCAGATCACCACCGGCGGCGCTGCCGGAGTAGGAGCCTTTAGTTCCCATCAGCGCTTACCGCCCTTCGGTGGCGGCGTGGTGAGCGCCTTCTTGATGTTGCCGTCTGGGAGCTGCGCGGCCAACGCGTTGATGACGTCCTTCATCCCGGGGATCTCGACCCCGGCGAGGATGACGGCGGTACCGGGCTGCAGATCGGAGGCCGGGAGCCGACGGAACGCGTCAAGCGCGGCCGGTTGCACGGCGACATGTGCGGTGGCGAGTCTGACGATCCCGGCGACCGCGCCGCGCTGCTCCTGGATACGGTCTCGTGCACGCAGCCCCAGGTGCCGCAGCAGCTGATCGACATCGTCGGTCGTGAGCGCTCGCAGACTCTCGTCGGTGAGTTGCCGCCTGTCCACCGTGCGGGTCGAGGCCAGCTGCGCGGCCAGATCGCGGAGATGTTGGGGAAGCTCGGCGCTGACCAGGAGGTCGCCGCGGAAGGATGCCGCCAGGTGCAGGTACGGGCTCAGGTCGAGGTCATGAAGATCCGGTGGGAGCTTGGCCCACCGAATCATGTCCTCGGCGAAGTGCGGGGCGACCGCGGCTGCTGACGCCGCTTGGGTCGGCGCGTCTTCCGCTTCGGATGGTCGCGCATCTTCCGCGGTGTCGTCCGGTTCCGCTCCGGTCACGTCCGCAGCCATCTCGGCGGGTTCATCCGGTGCGTGGTCGGCGAGTTCAGTTGGCGGGGCGGGGACGGGAGGTTCTTTCGGCCGGTTGGCTTGCGCTTCCAGCGACTCCAGTCGATCTCGAAGCTCACCGGTTCGCAACCATGACAGCACGGACTGGAACTGATCTGGCAGGAGGACTTCGAGAACCATGAGCTTGGCGACGACGTCGAAGTCGAGCTCGATGCCCCGCCGCGCAGCGATGGATCGACGGATGTTCAGGTCGTTGAGGAATCGCTTGATGCGCCGCGGGTTGCCCCGGAGTTTCTCGTAGAGGATCGTGGTGAGCCGACGCGCGAAGGACAGCTCTCGCTGGACGTCGAGACCGTCAGGCGCCTGGAGGTCGTCGAGAGCACCGGCCATGCGGAGCCGGTGGCATTCGGTGATGACCTTTTCCAGTTGCTCATCGGTGAGACGCTGGTCAACGCGATTCTGCAGCTGCAGCAAGAGCACATAAGACTCGGTGTCGAAGGCACCCAGGGCTGGCAGTGGGACGGTGGTCTGGACGATCTTGTGCAGATAGAGCTTGGACGGGGGTTCCGCCGGGAGAGCGTCTTCGTCCTCTGGACGTTCCGTGGGCATGCTCGAATCTGGCAGGCGGGTGCGGATCGCATCGGCGACCCGGTCCTCGTCTGCCGCGATGACGAACGCCATGCCCTCAACGCTCAGGAAGAGACGGATCGCTTCCAGGGTCTCCACGACGGTATCCACCAGGCACCGGTCGAGGTCGTCGACTAGCACCGCAACCCGGCGTACGTGAGCCATCTCCTCGGCCCCCAACAGCTCAGCGAACTCGGCCTTGAAACCGGCCAGGCCCCGCGGCTGGTCGCCCGCGTCAGTCCCCTCGGACGCCGGTTCGCGGATGAGATCCAGCACGTCGCTGACACCGGGGATCTGCAGGGTGAGCGACGACTTGGCGGCGAGCTTGACCGCCTTGGCCCAGTCGACCCGATCAGAGAGCCTCTTCAGGAGCTTCTTGATCTTCTCGCCCTTGGACTCCTCGACGTCCTTGAGGCGTTCGGTGAGTTCGGCCGCGATGGCGTCGAGGACCTCACCGATCAGGCTTTCCTTCGCGCCCACGGCAGGGTCGTAACGCCAGGGGTCGGTGCGGACGGTGATGATCTTGGCGTTCTCGGGGTCGCTGCGGGAGTCAAGATCGGCCTTGATGAGTTCAAGGACGGTGGTCTTGCCGCTGCCCCACGGGCCGGACAGTCCGATCGCCAGCGGATCGAGCGCGTCATCGAGCACGGCGTCGGAGACTGTTTCCGCGATGGCCCGCGCCGCGAGGAAGTCCACTTTCGACGGCTCATCGGACCAGAGGCGACCGCGAAGGTCCTCGATCGTGGACATCACGCCTCCTCACGTTCAGCTGCGAAGGCGGTTCTGTGAGACCTGCCGCGAGCTCGTCCGCCGTCGGGGCGGGTGCGCGAAGCGCGCACAAGCATCCGACGGCCCAAGTTTTCCGTTCAGGATCTCATGTTTGCCCTCGCATTCGGGGCCGACACGCAGGGAGCCCTCGGCGGCCGTAGCGGGTCAGTCCGTGGAGCCGTTGCCACCGGAGAGGAACGGCCGCCGGGCCTGAGCATCGAGTTGTGCCTGCCTGACGGCGATCAGGTCCTCCTCGACGGAGCTTGTCGTGCGGTCTTTGGTGACGTGGATGTCGACTCCGGCGTCGTGGAGCTGCTGGACGACGGCGACGTGATCGGCGTACTTGGAGCCGAGCCGAGCGAGGTCGGTGACGATGAGCCCGGTCTCGTCCTCCCGCTCGACGGCATCGAGCACGCCTTGCAGACCGTGGCGACTGCGCCCGACGTCGGTGAAGACCTCGGTGACGGTCATGCCGTGCTCGTCGGCGTAGCGGCGGCAGTCGGCTTCTTGCTGATCCAGCCAGGTCGGGTTCTCTGCCGCGCTGTACCGGTAGGTGACGGCCTTCATGACGCACCTCCGGCCATGACCAGAACCTCATCCGGCGTAGTACGCGACTCGGCTTCACGGCGAGCAGCGCGACGCTGGACGTGCTCTCGGTAGCGGACGCGGGCGAGGGCGATGAGGCTCATCGGGCCGAGCCAGAGCATCTTGAGCGCGTTCCATGCGCACAGCAAGACGACCAGGTGGAGCCAGCCGGGGCCGCCCTGCTCGATGTGGTCGGTCAGGAGCTTGACGGCTGCGATGTAGGGGGGCGGCGAGCAGCATCGCGGGAACGCCCCATTTGAGTCCGCGGCGGGTGTAGACGGCATCGCGGATGCGGTTCGTCGGGAAGAGCCGGCGGGCCGGTTCCAGGTTCTGGGCGGTGTTCTCGCTCTGGCGCCAGCGGCGTCGGACGCGGTCGCTGAGGAACATCGGTGGGTCTCCATTCAACACGGTTCGAATGATCGAGAAGCGGCGTGTTGGTGGTGGCCCCTGGAAGGGGCGATCCCGAAGGACCCTACAGATGGAATGCCTGCGCTTCACCTCCTAGTTTACGCCGGGGCCTGGCGAAGGGGAAGGTCTCGTCGCGATGCCGGGTGCACCTGCGCTGGTAGTGCCTGGTGAGTGGAAGGACCCGGTCATGGTTGCTCTGGCTAACTACGCCTCCGATGAGCGGACGGCCCGCGTGATGCTCTCGATGATGATCGAGCCCGCCGACCGCACCGTCGGCCGCCTGCTGCGCCGCGAAGGCGCCGTCGAGACCCTCCGGCTCCTCGACGCGGGCGGGCCGATGCCCGGCGTCCGGGCTGAGGAAGCAGCGATCCTGCACCACACCGCGCAGCACTTCGCTTTCACGGGGCGGCCTCGGCGATGATCTGGCGGGGGCGCTGGACGGGTCGTATGCGCCGCTGATCCCTGGCGATGCGCACTGGCCGGTCTCAGTGGACGCACTGGGCGATCGTGCCCCATACGTGCTGTGGACGAAGGGGGCGACCTCGTTCCTCGCGGTCCGGCAGGAAACCCGGGTGACGATCACCGGTTCACGGGCCTCGACCAGTTACGGCGATCACGTCGCCGGAGAGCTCGCGCACGATGCGTCGCACGCGGAGCAGATCGTGGTCTCCGGCGGCGCCTACGGCATCGACGACGCCGCCCACCGCGCTGCGCTGAGTAGCGGCGGGCAGACGATCGCGGTGATGCCCGGCGGCTTGGACCGTCTCTACCCGGCGGCGCATCGCGACATGCTCGAACAGGTTGGCGATGTGGGATTGCTGATGGGTGAGATGCCGCCCGGGTCGGCGCCGACCCGGCACCGGTTCCTCGCCCGCGGCCGGCTCCTGGCGGCACTGTCCTCGGCGACGGTGATCGTAGAAGCCGGGGCACGCTCCGGAACCCTGCACGTCGCCCGCGAAGCGCACGACCTCGGTCGTGGGGTTGGGGCGGTGCCCGGCCCGGTCACGTCCGCGGCGAGCACCGGCACGCATCTGCTGCTGAGCGAGGGCACCGCCGCCCTCGTGACCGGCCACCACGACCTCGCCGCCCTCACCAGCGACCGACGTCAGGCCCCGGCGCGAACCACGGGCATGAGCGCCCTCGATTCCGTCGAGCAGGAACGGCCCAGCCGCTCCCTCTAATCGCAGGTTGCGGCTCAGAGCGTGCGGCCCTGCCGCGTCTCGACGATGTGCTCTGGTTCCTTCCGGTGAGCCGCGTTCGTCTGGGCGGCAAGCTGCTGCGCCCGGCGAAGGGCAGCGTCGGCGCGGGCGGCGTCGAGCTTCTGTGCATCCGATGCCGCATCGGGGCCGAGCGGGGTGTCGTCGGTGATCTGGTACCGGTCGCGGTACGCGGCGACGACACGGCCGGCCTGCCGCCATCGCTGCGCCGTCCGTGCGTCCGCGGGCTTGGTCCCGAGCGCGGCCGTCCATGGTTCTCCCTCGTTCAGGTCGCGGTCGAGGACCGCGGATGCGCGGCGTTCGATCAGCTCTTCGCGTTCGGTGAGGGCGTGGTGCATCTCGGGGTCGGTGACGCCGGAGGCGTACGGGATAAGCCCGGCGATCAGCCGTGGCGATCGGCGGGTGCGTCCGGACCCGGCGGGGCGGGCGGTGGCGCGGGCGAGGCGGTGATGCAGGACCGAGGCGATGTCGTCGGCATCGGCGAAGTCCCGCGCCGCCACCAGGCGTGGGAACAGGGCGTCGAGGTCGTGATGGTTGGCCTCGGCCCGGCGCAGCTCGGCGGATAGGGCACCGTAGGCGTCGGAGCCGAGCACCATGTCGACCTGCCCCTCGGTGAGGCCGGAGGTTTCGAGGAGGGTGGCCCAGCGGTCGTGCTGGCCGGCTTGGGCGATGGTCTCGTACTCCGCCGCCAACTGAGCGATGGACCCCCAGCGCTCTTGCTCGGCGGTGATGGTCTCGTGCGCGGACAGCTCGGCGCCGACGTGCTGGAGCACCCCGTACAGAACGCTGCGGGCGGTGGCGTCGGGGTTGTCGGAGGGGTGCGGGGCGACATGGGCGTCGTCGGTGGTGTCGGTGGCGACGTAGGCGTAGTTCCCGTGCCGGCCGCGGGTCATCGCGACGTAGAAGTTCTCCCGCGTCGTCGTCGCCGTCACGACCGTGTGCGCGGTATCGACCGTGACGCCCTGGGCGCGGTGCCCGATGATCGCATACCCCAGCTCGACCTGCTCGGCCACATACGCGGCGGGCAGCACGAGCGATCCGCCAAAGCGTCGCCCGGCGGGGCGGACGGTGATCGACCCGTCCCCGGCGATGGCGGTGATGGTTTAGCGGTCGCCGTTGCGCACCCAGTTCTTGCCGTTCTTCGACCGCAGGCGCCGGTCGTTCTCCCGTGTGATGACCCGGTCACCCTTGGACGCCTGGGTGCCGTCGTGCAGGGTGACCTCTCGGCCGGGGGTGATCGTGCCGTCGAGGATGAGGTCGGCGCGGGCACGCTCGTTCAGCTGGGTGACGGTGTCGCGGGTTTCGGCGACGAGGATCGACGCCCGCCCCGCCTGCACATCGTGTCGCCAGGCGGTGTAGGCGGCATCGACCATCGCGTCCTGCTCCCCGCCGCGCACCCGGTCGTGCTCGATGAGCGTGTCGATCGCCGGGGTACGGCCGTGCCGCAGGACCAGCGAGTTGGCCTTCTCCCACTCCTGCGTGAACCGGTGCACGTCGACCAGTTCGGAGGCGTCGTCGCGGTCGTGGACGAGCATCCCGAACGCCCCGCCCGCATCCACGGCCTGGAGCTGCGACCAGTCACCCACGAGCAGCACTTTCGCTCCGGCTTGTTCGGCGAGGCCGGTGATGCGATCAAGGGAGCCGGTGCCGGCCAGGGATGCCTCGTCGAGGATCACGAGCTGGTCCTTGTCGAACGTGGTCCCGTGGAGGAGGTGCATCTGCCACCAGCGGGCCGTGTTCTCCGTCTCGATCCCCAGCTCCTCGCCGAGCACCTGCGCCGCGTTCTCCGACGGCGCGAGCCCGACCACGCTGCCCGCGCCGTGCTGCTGCTCCCAGGCCCGCTTCAACGCGCTCATCGCCGTCGTCTTCCCCGCACCTGCCGGCCCGACGAGCACGTCCACGACCCGGCCCGACACGGCGATCCGCTGGAGAGCGTCAGCCGGATCGGGGCCGAGCCGGCGCCCTTCCGCGTCGGGTCTGCTGGTGATCTTCTCGACGGTGGCCAGTTCCACGGTCGGCCCGGTCGTCGCGTGGGAGCGGTCGAGGAGGCGGTCTTCCGCGGCCAGCAGCTCTTCGGTCGAGTACAGGACCGCGCCGGGGTGGCGGAAGCGGCTCGACCCGTCGGGGCGGCGGAACACGACCGGGCTCGACGCCAGCTCCGGCGGCGTCAACCGCAGCGACGCCTGCTCGGCCGCGTCGGTCACCATCCCGGTGATCGCCTCCCGATCCTCCGCCGACGCGAACCGCACCCCCATAAGCTGCCGGCTCGCCTCGGAGTGGAGGTTCCAGCGCCGCCACGTCGACCGCTTCTCACCCACCGCCGCGACGACGGACTGGCCGAGGTCGGTGATGGTGTCCAGGGGCACGTCGTCGGCCCGCAACAGCGCCGCCTGCTCCCCGGCCGCGGTGAGGGTGCGCGCCCAAGAGGTCGCGTCTTCGCCCAAGACCTCGCCGGCGCGGTGGCGCCAGTTGGCGGTGAGAGTAGCGAGCGACTGCACCCGCTTCTCCGGACGGGTCGCGAGCGTCGCCTGGGCGCGAAGCTTCAGGATCGTCTTCGCCGACGGCTCACGGCCATGCTTGGCCCGGTAGGCGTCGATCAGGCGGGTCTTCTCCTCCTCGATCTGCCGAGACCGCGACGAGAACTCCGAGACGAGCTCGTCGGGCACCGGGGCGAGCTCCCACGCGGGGTTGCGATCCCGGCCCCGCTCCCTGGCCTCCCACTCGATCCCGAACATGCCCGTGATCCGATCCGCCAACGTGGCGTTATACAGCTCTGACAGCGCGACGACCGAGGCATGCACCGGGCGACCGGCGAGGGTCCGCCACTTCTGGTCCTGCACGGTGAGTACCTTGTTGCTCACCACGACGTGCGTGTGCAACTGCGGATCACCACTGCGCGAGTCGTAGTGGTCGAACGCGGTTGCGAAGACGCCGGCGACATCGACATGCGCGACCGCCCCGTCCGGGCCGGCGGCACCTACGCGAGTGGTCGCAACCTCGCGTTCGAGGAACGCAACCACCTCCGCAACCGCCTGATGATGCGCATCCGCAATCAGCGATTGCGTACCTCCGTCCGCAACACCCCACCACGCCGACAGCGACTTCGGCACCGAGAACGTCAAGTCATACCCCGCAACCGCCCGGCGGGTGCCGCGCTCGGCCTCCTCCGCCTCGATCGCCGCGACCTGCTCCGCACGAGACACCGGCCCCAGCTCCGAGTCAAGGTCAGCGACCCGCTGATCGACGCGCTCCTGCACGCTCGCGTACTGCCGATACGCCTCACCCAGCGGCTCACCCGTGATCGGGTCGCGGCCCATCCCGACCAGCAGCTGGAGCTGCGCTTCAGACACTTGCCCGCCCTCGGCCAGTTCACCTGTGCCGAGGTACGGCAGGCCCGACCCCATCCAGAAACCGGGAGGAGTTCCCTCCTCCGTGTAATACCTCGTCAACGGCGTTGAGAGGGAGCGGTCGCCGTCACCGGCGGCGACGGTGCGCAGCAGGTACTCGTAGCCGTCGCCGGCCGACATCACTCGCATCGAGACCGTCATACCGGCCAGGTGAGCCGACGGCATCTCACAACGGCGAAGCGTCTCAACCTCCCGTCGCAACTTAGGTTGACAACGGGGGCCTCGCATGAAAGACGTGTGGCGGCTCATGAAGCGGCGGGAGGAGGCGCTGCT
The DNA here is from genome assembly GCF_002250565.1 of Parenemella sanctibonifatiensis. Classification (GTDB taxonomy): domain Bacteria; phylum Actinomycetota; class Actinomycetes; order Propionibacteriales; family Propionibacteriaceae; genus Parenemella; species Parenemella sanctibonifatiensis. Next base: position 557,860 of record NZ_NMVJ01000001.1, on the reverse strand, counting down.
GATCAGGCGGCAGCGGCGGGGACGAGCGGGCGATGACGGTGGTTGAGGGTCCGGGTCGGGGACGCTTCTGAGGCTGCGGTGCTCGGGATGCATCGGGCGGCCGGTGCACCTGGCAGGTGTTCAGCCCGGAGAGTCGGCGCACGCTCGGTCGCGTCGAGGTCCGGGGTTCACAAAGCCTGCGGAGCTCTCATGCGCGACGACCATTCCCATCGCGGCCGCCCTGTCCGGGTCGGGTCGCTGTTCTCCGGCTACGGCGGCCTGGACCTTGCCGTCGAGTACGCCACCGGCGGGGAGACGATCTGGTTCTCCGAGATCAACACCCCCTCCATCCGCGTCTTCGCCCACCACTGGCCAGGCATCCCGAACCTCGGCGACATCACATCCGTCGACTGGGCGGCGGTGCCACCGGTCGACATACTGATCGGTGGGTTCCCCCTGCCAAGACGTCTCGACCGTCGGCAAGGGCGCCGGCCTCGCACCCGGCACCCGCTCCGGGCTCTGGTCGCACATGGCGGCCGCGATCGACGCACTGCAACCCGAGCTCGTCGTCATCGAGAACGTCCGCGGCCTACTCTCCGCACCCGCAATCCGCGCTCTGGAAGGCGCAACCCCCGATGCACGCAACCCCGACGATGCAACCAACGAGCATGCAACCGCCGTTCGCAACCTGGAACCCGACCCGTGGCTGCTGGGAGACGAGCCAACGCGACCTCTTCGGGCGCACGGAGCCGTACTCGGGGATCTGGCCGACCTCCGGAGAAGTGCACGATGGATCGGCTTACCGGCGTCACTGGCCGGCGCACCGCATCACCGGTTCCGGGTCTTCATCACCGCCTACCGCGAAAGCGCTGTTCCGGACGCCTTTGGCCTCGGACTCCTCGCGCGGCGGCGAGACCCTGGACCAGGTACGGGCACGGCGGGGCACGATCGCCCTAAGCCATCAAGTGATCGACCTGGCCCTGCACGGGCCGCATGGCTCGCCCGCCAGCTGGAACGAGTCGGAGCCCCTGTTCGCCCTGATCGAGGACATCTTCACCGCTGGGGGCGATACGCCCACGCCATCGCCCGATGGGAGCACATCACCGAACGAACCGCCCCTGACCCCGCGATCCTGAACGAGGAGAAAGGACCACGCCCGGCGCCCGAGTTCGTGGAATGGCTCATGGGCCTCCCGACGGGGTGGGTCACCGACCCCGAACACGGCCTGACCGCGAACCAACAGAACACTGCCCTCGGCAATGGCGTCCTGCCCCTCCAAGCAGTCGTCGAGCTTGACGCACTACGGGCGGCGACCGAGCCATGATGAGCGCGGAATTCCTCACCTTGCGTGACAGCCGCAGCGCTGGTGATCGGCCACACGCCACGTCCTCGGAGTTGTGCCGATCTAGAACAGAACGATTTCCCGGGGCACGAGCAGCTGATGCCCGAGGTCAGGTGAGTTGCAGGGTAGTGATGCAAGTCGGGTCGTCTTCGTTCATCGTGGAGATGATCGCGGTTCCCGTCTGACCTTCGTGCTCGATCGTGAGGGTTGCCTCGATGCCGCGGGGCACCCAGACGCCGACGAACCCATTGTCGTAGGTCTGCTGTACCTCGTCGACGAGCACGTCGCCGCCCTTGCTGGTGAGCGTGACCTGGACCTCGGTGTTGGCGAGTTCGCCGAGGCAGGTGGTCAGGCTGTGGAAGTAGCAATCGTGCGTTTGCTCCCGATAGGGGGCGACCGAGATGTACACCTCATCATCGGGCATCGGCAGTCGTGTCTCGCGGTCTTGATCGTCGGTGAGGACGAGGGCGTCGGGTTGCACGGATGCGATCAGATCGGCGGGACGGTCGGCTACGGGCATAGTGTCGAGCCGCCCGATGACCTGCGTGGCGTCGAGTCCGTCCAGGTTGTGGTCTGTCAGGAATTCAGTGTCGACGGCTTGACTGCCGATGGAGATGGATTCGGGTTCGGGCGACGTTGTGGCGCATCCAGTGAGAACGAGGGCCGCGGCAAGCGTTGCGGTGGCAGTGACGATCAGATTTCGGCGCCGCCGCATGGTGGGGTGATTCATGGCGTGATCCTTCAAGGGTTTGAGTGGGTCGGTGCCGGGCGCTCTCGCCCCGGCACCGACCCGAGTAGTCGATCAGAGGGTGGCCAGGAGGTCCTGCATCTCCTGGATCTCAGTGGTCTGCGCGTCGATGATGGTCTGCGCGAGCTCGACGGCATCGGGGTTGCTACCGTCATCGACCTGTGTCTGGGCCATTTCGACCGCTCCCTCGTGGTGGAGGATCATCTGTTCCAGGAACAGGCGTGACGCCTCGGCGCCGTCGGCGGCTTCGAGTGCGGCCAGGTCGTCCTCGCTCATCATCCCGTCGCCGTGGTCCATCCCACCCATCTGGTGATCGTCGGGGTCGACGCCCCAGTCCTCCAGCCAGCCCTGAAGCTGTTTGATCTCGGGCCCCTGGGCGGTCTTGATCGTCTCGGCCAATTCGACGACCCGCGGGTCGACGCCGTCCTTGGCGAGGACGATGTCGCTCATCTCGATGGCCTGCTCGTGGTGGACGACCATCATCGAGGCGAACATCTTGTCCGCGTCATTGACGTCCCCGCCGGTGGCGTCCGGCGTGTGCTCGGACGAGCCGTGATCCATGCCCGACATCGCATCGTCGTCTCCGGCGGAGCAGCCGGCCAGGGCGAGTGCAGCGGTCAGTGCGAGTGCGGCGGTCGCCGCGGTACGAAACTTCATGAGTGTTCTCCAGTGTCAGCAGTCGTGTCAGTGGCGCGGGACCTCAGGGGCACCGCGTGAGTGCAGGGGGAACCGTCGGCGCTGCTGCGCCGGGTTCACCGCTCTGTCACGTGCGACTGATGCAGAGAACCTGTAATGAAGGAGCCCTCGACAGCCCCCTGTCGAAGAAGCGGGCGATCGGGAGAGATCGAGGTGCGGTGCGCGGCCATCCCGGCAGAATCCGCGGCAGCACGAGGACGAGCAGGGCGAGCAGCAGTGCGAGCACGCACGCCATCGCCATGCCCAGGTGTCCATCGCTCCCGCAGTCGGTGCAGGAACCGCCGGGATCGTGCGTTGTGCCGCTGGTCGCGTGAGCGCTCGCTGTGTCGTGATGCGCCGCGCCCTGGCGCGCCTCACCAGAATCGGTGACGGAGACCGCGGCGGTGGCCGCGTGGGCGGCGGGTGTGCCGTGCAGGTTCAGCGTGTGCATGGCGAGCAGACCGGTGATGACCGCGGCGACCAACAGGCCGCCGAGCAACACGCCTCGGAGAAGGCCGAGATGACCTCTCCGGGTACGCGTTGCTGCGGTGGACGCCATGCACCCCAGTTTACTGATCCCGCCGACGGCCGCCTGAGCGCTGCGCCGGATCGCCCCGTACGGCGCACACCGTGGGCGCACTCCGTTCCTCGTGGAGCACCGTCGGAAATACCCCAGGGGGGTATAAGGTTGGAGGGGTTACGTGTTCTTGAGAGGGTTTGAGGAGAAGATTGATGCGCCTGTTCGCGATCCGCGACTTCCGCCACCTGTTCGGTGCGCAGATCATCGCGCTGTTCGGCACTGGGCTGGCGACAGTGGCGCTGGGCCTCCTCGCCTACGACCTGGCCGGCCCGAGCGCAGGGTCGGTGCTTGCCACCGCTCTGACGATCAAAATGGTCATGTACGTTCTGATCGCGCCGCTGGCAGCGGCGTATGCTGACCGGCTTCCGAGGCGGATGTTCCTGACACTGCTCGATGTGGTGCGCGCCGGGGTGGTGCTGGTGCTCCCGTTCGTCACGGAGGTCTGGCACATCTACGTGCTCATCGGCGTCCTGCAAGCGGCGTCGGCGGCCTTCACGCCGACATTCCAGGCCGTGATCCCCGATATCGTCACCAAGGAGTCCGACTACACCCGAGCACTGTCCGCGTCGCAGGTCGCGTACACGATGGAGAGCCTGCTCAGCCCGGTCCTGGCGGCCGTCGCGTTGACGTTCATGGCGTTCAACTGGCTGTTCATCGGCACCTCGATCGGGTTCGCGCTCTCCGCCGTGCTGGTGCTCTCGACCCACATTCCCAATGCCACCCCGAGCGGGCACGTCGGCGCCTGGGCGCGGGTCACATCGGGAGTCAGGGTCTTCTTCGCCACGCCCCGGCTGCGCGGTGTGGTGGCCTTGAACCTGGTCGTCGCGGCAGCGGGATCGATCGTCGTCGTCAACACGGTCAACTACGTCCGCGACCACCTGGGCGGCTCGCAGGCCGACGTCGCGTGGATGCTGGCCGCCTCGGGCGGCGGCACGCTGCTGGTCGCGCTGTTCCTGCCACGCGTGCTCGACCGGATCGCCGAGCGGATTGTGATGATGACCGGCGCCCTGGTGCTTTTGGCCGGAGTGCTCGCCGCCGTCGCGATGACCGCCACCCAAGTCGCATCCTGGATGGTCACCGCACCGATCTGGGTGATCATCGGCGGCGGCATGGCGATGATCGTCACCCCGACCGGGCGCGTCATCCGCGGCTCGGTGGCGAAGCAGGACCTCCCCGCGGGATTCGCCGCACAGTTCTCCCTCTCGCACCTCGCCTGGCTCGTCACCTACCCGATCGCGGGCTGGATCGGCACCGCGTCCGGGTTCACGCTCGCCTGGTCCGTCCTCGCCGCCCTGGCAATCGCGGGGGCGATCGCGGCGCACCTGCTCTGGCCGCGCGAGCAGAAGGACAGCGAGGCCGCCCCGACCGGTGTCGCCGCCGCAGAGCCGGTGATCAGTGATCGGGCGGTGCGCGAGGAGACCGAAGCCGCCGAAGGCACCCTCGCGGCGTGCCAGTGCGCCTGCGTGCGCACCGTCTGAACTCCGTTTGACGCGAGGGGCTCATACGTGCTGTCGCGTCACCGGATCAGCCGCGGTTTCAGGGTGGTGCAGGCCGGGCATCAGCTCACGCATAGGGCCGGCGGCATTCACTCCGGTGAGCGCGACCAGCACCTCGTCGAGGTAGTGGGCTGTGATCAGTGGTTCCTCGGAGACGACGCGGGTGCGTGTGCCCAGGGCGGGGTGTCCAACACCGGTGAGGGTGTGGCCGTGGATGCGTGCGGAGAACGTCGAGCTCGGCAGGTACTGGCCGGGGTCGCCGGCGATACCGAGGTCGTGCAGCAGCGTGTTCGCGGCGTGGATACCCTGGGCGGCGGAGTCGTCCCAGTGATCGATCCGGTAGGAGCCGTGGCCGGGATAGTGATGCACGGCGACGCCGCCGGCGGCGTAGATCCGTTGCCGCGGGGCGTGCATGGAGCGCAGGCGGGAATCTACGGGGATGCCGTCGGGCCCGGTCCATGGTGCGGGGGCGGCGGGCAGAGTGCCGTGCGCGACGATCGCGAGGTCGCCTTCGACCTGGCTGCCGTCGTTGAGGGTGATGCTGATGCGGTCGGCGTGGGTGCGGATCGAGTGCACGGTGCGTTCCAGGTAGGCGGCGTGCTGGGGGCGGTGCAGGTCGCGTAGCCGCCGGGCGACGTGTTCGCCGATGGCGTTCGCTCCTGGGATCGCGGCGCGGGTGATGAGGGCGACGTCGTGGCCGGCGTCGGTGAGCAGCGAGGCGGTCTCGGAGGCGACGAGGCCGCCACCGAGCATGAGCACCCGGGCAGGCTGAGTGGTCGCGAGTAGATCGCGGACGCGGACGGCGTCGGCGGCCGAGTGCAGGGTGGTCAGTCTGCCGCCGCTGATGGCCTGGTCGCGGCCGATCACCTCCTCGTCGAGAGTGCGGGGCCGGCTGCCGGTGGCGATGAGGAGCGCGTCGTAGGCGTGTGTATCGCCGGAGTCCAGCCGCAAGCGCCGAGCCCTGGGGTCGAGGCCGCGCACCGTCTCCGACCGGAGGGCGGCCCCGGTGTCGGGCAGGGCCGCCTGGGCCGGTTCGAGCAGCCCGATCGCGATGCCCTTGTTGACCAACGTCCGGTTGAACGGCACCTCACCGTTCCGGGCGTAGAGGTCGACGTCGACACCGGAAGCGTGCAGGGTTCTTGCGGCTGCGGTGCCAGCGGCGCCGGCCCCGATGATCGCGATGCTGGGCATCCTCATCAGGCTCCTTCCCCAATGGTGGTGGTGCTGGTGGTGGCGGCGAAGGCGGGCAGCAGGATCGCCTCGATGAACCACGGCGCGTCGTCGGCGTCGAGGCGCCCGGCACGCACTTCTTCGGCGGCACCGTTCATCACCACGTGCGTAGTAGTCAGCAGCCAGGACACCGGCAGATCGACCCGGAAGACACCCTCGCGCTGGCCGCGCAGCAGCAGAGCCCGCATCCGCCCCTCGGCCTTCTCGTGCAGCTCGCGGATGCGTGCCGCAGGCAGTTCTTTCAGCGCGGCCGCCAGCAGCGCCCGCGACTGGTCGACCAGCACCCAGCTGGAGGCCACCAGTCGCCGGAACGCCTCGCCCGGATCACCATCCAGGGGCACCCCGCTGAGCACGTCTTCGCCGCGTTCGAGGCTGTCAACGAGGGCGGCCTCGATCAGCTCCGCGCGGGTCGGGAAGTGCCCGTAGACGGTTACTCTGCCCATCCCGGCCTCGGCGGCGATGTCGCCGACCGAAGCGTCGGGGTTCTTGCGGATCGCCGTCGCCGTCGCGGCCAGAATCCTTGCCCGGTTGCGCTGCGCATCCGCCCGCTGATTGGCCGCCCGGCCACCGCCGCCTGACGCACCGGTCGTCGTGCCGCGGGGCGTCGTCTTCTTCACCGTCATGATCCACCTCACAAGTCGTACTGGAATGTATGAGATAGTGTAGCTGTTACAACTCGTACACCGATGATCGAGTTCCGGCTCGGAGGGCGAGGCGGGGCCGACAGAGAGGAGATGACTACCATGTCCACGACACACATCCCTGGGGGTGCGCGATGAGCGACACCGCCGCGCCGCGTGCCGGCGCCAAGCAGTGGTGGGGGCTTGCCGTTCTGGTGATCCCCTCGACGCTGCTGTTCATGATGCTCACGATCCTGTTTCTCGCCGCCCCGAATCTGGCCGCGGACCTGAATCCGTCGAGCACGCAGCTGCTGTGGATTCTCGACATCTACGGCTTCGTGATGGCCGGGTTCCTCGTCGCGATGGGCGTGCTCGGCGATCGGATCGGCAAGCGCCTGCTCATGGTGATCGGCGCGATCCTGTTCGCCGCTGTCTCGATCGCCGCGGCGCTGACGACGATCCCGGAACTGATGATCGTCTGGCGGGCCGTCCTCGGGCTGGCTGCGGCGATGATGGTGCCGGCGACGATCGGGCTGATCTTCGTGCTTTTCGCCGATGCGAAGCAGCGCGGTGTCGCGATCGGCGTGTGGGCCGGCGGCATCTCCGCTGGTGTGGCGCTGGGCCCGCTGCTGTCCGGCTTGCTGCTGGAGGCCTTCGGCTGGCAGGCGACGTTCCTGGTCGCGGTGCCGATCATGGCGCTCGTCGCGATCGCCGCCCCCATCCTCGTGCCCGAGCATCGTGACCCGTCGGCGCGGATCGACCTGTTCAGCGCACTGCTGCTGGTCGCGGGTCTGCTGGCGATCATCTACGGCATCAAGCGCTTCGCCGCCCAGGAGCCGGCCGGCCCCTCGATCGGGCTGCTGGTCGCGGGCGCGCTGATCGGCCTGTGGTTCGTGATCCGGCAGCTGCGCGCCAAGCAGCCGCTGCTGGATGTTCGACTGTTCGCCAACCGCACCGTGTCCGGGGCACTGGCAGTGTTCCTGCTCTCGGCCGCAGCGCTCGGCGGGGTGTACTCGCTGTTCACCCAGTACCTCCAGCAGGTCCAGGAGCTCTCGCCGTTGCAGGCGGGCCTGTCGATCCTGCCGGCCGCGGCGGTGCTGATCGTCGTCTCGACGCTCTCCCCGGTGCTCGCGCGCAGGTTCCGGCCCGGCAACGTGATCGCGGTCGGCCTGCTCACCCAGGTCGTCGGCTACATCCTGTTCACCCAGCTCGACGCCGGCGCGGGTCTGGCGCTGGTGATCGCGAGCTTCGTCATCACCTACCCCGGCGTGGCCCCCTCGATGGCGCTGACCACCGACCTCGTCGTCGGCTCCGTGCCGCCGGAGAAGGCCGGCGGGGCCTCCGGCCTCGCCACCACCGCTAACGACCTGGGCATCTCGCTCGGTGTCGCGGTGATCGGCAGCGTCGGGATCGCCGCCTACCGCAGCCAGATCGGCGATCTGCTGCCCGGCGGCCTGCCCGCCGATGCCGCCGCGGCGGCATCGGACAGCGTCGACGGCGCCATGGCCGTAGCGGCCCAGCTGCACGGTGCGCTCGGAGAGCAGGTGGTGGCCGCCGCGCAGACCGCGTTCACCGGCGGGCTCAATACTGCGGCCATCGTCTCGGCGGTCATCGCCGGTCTCGCGGCGATCATCGCCGCCACGAGGCTGCGCCACGTCCGCCCGACTGGTGAAGCACAGCAGGCCGCCGAGGAGCAGGCCGCACCTTGACTTATACCCCTGGGGGGTATTAGCCTGAATGCAAGTCGTACACGAGTGAAGGAGTTAGAGATGGCAACCACGACCGAGTACCAGGTGACCGGGATGAGCTGCGGGCACTGCGAGAGCGCGATCCGCGCCGAGGTGTCCGAGATCGCCGGGGTGACCGGCATCGAGGTCAGCGCTCAGACCGGGCGGCTGGCCGTGACCAGCGAGCAGCCGGTCGATGACGCCGCGGTGATCGCGGCGGTCGACGAGGCCGGCTACACCGCCGTCAGGAGCTGACATGAAAGCACCTGCACGGCTGGGCCTGTACGGGCTGGTGCTGGTGGCCGTGTTCGCCGTGGCCGCGTTCACGGCGAACGCGGTCGTCCCGGAGAGCACGGTGCAGGCCTGGGCAGAAGACACCGAGAGCACCACCCACCAAGGACACGAAGAAGGAGGAGAAGACATGGACGGCACCGGGCACGAGGGCCACGACGCCGGGGCCGGGTCGCTCGGCCTGGGCATCGCGCAGGACGGCTACCAGCTCACCGCCGTCACCGCCCCGGACGCCCTCGGCACAGACGGTGAGCTGTCGCTGACGGTCACCGGCCCGGACGGCAAGCCGGTCACCGACTACGAGCTGGAGCACGAGAAAGAGCTGCACCTGATCGTCGTCCGCGCCGACGGCACGCATTTCCGTCACGTCCACCCCGAACGAGGCGCCGATGGCGCCTGGTCGATCCCGTGGCAGTGGGAGGCGGCCGGCACCTACCGGGTGTTCGCCGACTTCGTACCCGCCGAGCACGGCGAGGGCATCACCCTGTCAACTGCGGTGCAGGTGCCCGGCGACTACGACCCCGCCGCGGCCGAACCAGTCACCGAGACCACGGTCGAGGGGTTCGACGTCACGGTCGAGGGCGATCTGGTCGCCGGGTCGGCCTCGACGCTGACCCTGACCGTGTCCCGTGACGGGGAGCCGGTCACCGCGCTGGAGCCGTACCTGGGGGCGTTCGGGCACTTGGTCGCGCTGCGCGACGGCGATCTGGCGTATCTGCACGTCCATCCCCACGGGGATGCACCGAAGGCCGGTGAGACGTCCGGGCCTCAGATCGTTTTCGAGGCCACCGCCCCCACGCCCGGCCGGTACCTGCTCTACCTCGACTTCCAGGTCGACGGGCAGGTGCACACCGCGCCGCTGGTGATCGATACCACCGGTGGGGCCGAGGGCGAGCACGGCGGCGGGCATGAGGAAGGAGGAGACCATGACCACGGCGAGTGATCCGATCATCAGCACGAACAGTGTCGAGCTGCAGATCGGCGGGATGACCTGCGCCTCCTGCGCGAACCGGATCGAGAAGAAGCTCAACAAGCTCGACGGTGTCACCGCGTCCGTGAACTATGCGACCGAGAAGGCCAGCGTCACCGCCCCTGCGGACTATGACCCGCAGCTGCTCATCGCCGAGGTGGAGAAGACCGGCTACAGCGCCGATCTGCCCACCCCGAAGGGAACAGCTCCCGAGTCCGGTAGTAACGGCGAGGGCGAGTCGCGTGAGGATGCCGAGCTGCGCAGCCTGCGGCAGCGCCTCATCGGCTCGGCCGTCCTGGCGGTACCGGTGATCGCGATGGCGATGATCCCCGCCCTGCAGTTCGACTACTGGGGTTTTGCCTCACTCGTGCTCGCCGCGCCGGTGGTGGTGTGGGCGGGCTGGCCCTTCCACCGGGCCGCATGGATGAACCTCAAGCACGGGACGGCGACGATGGACACGCTGATCTCGGTGGGCACCACCGCGGCGTTGCTGTGGTCGATCGTCGCGCTGTTCTTCGGCACCGCGGGACAGCCCGGCATGGTGCACCCGTTCGAGCTGACGATCTCCCGATCCGATGGGCTCAGCAACATCTACCTCGAGGTCGCCGCCGGGGTGATCACCTTCATCCTGCTCGGCCGCTACTTCGAGAAGCGGTCCAAGCGCCGCGCCGGAGCCGCGCTGCGTGCCCTGCTGGAGCTCGGCGCCAAGGAAGTCTCGGTCCTGCGCGACGGCAAGGAGAAGCGCATACCGATCGATGAGCTGGCGGTCGGGGACGAGTTCGTGGTCCGGCCGGGCGAGAAGATCGCCACCGACGGCCTCATCACCTCCGGCAGCTCGGCGATCGATGCCTCCATGCTCACCGGCGAGTCCGTGCCCGTCGAGGTCGGCACCGGCGACCCGGTGACCGGAGCGACGGTCAACGCCGGCGGTCGCCTGGTCGTCAAGGCCACCCGGGTCGGGTCGGACACCCAGCTGGCGCAGATGGCCAAGCTCGTCGAGGACGCCCAGTCCGGCAAGGCCGAGATCCAGCGGCTCGCCGACCGGGTCTCCGGGGTGTTCGTGCCCATCGCGATCGCGATCGCCGTCGCCACCCTGGGCGCGTGGATCGGCGCCGGGTTCCCCCTCAGCGCCGGGTTCACCGCCGCAGTCGCGGTGCTCATCATCGCCTGCCCGTGCGCGTTGGGGCTGGCCACGCCGACCGCGCTGCTGGTCGGCACCGGACGCGGTGCGCAGATGGGTGTGCTCATCAAGGGCCCCGAAACCCTCGAATCCACCCGCAAGGTCGACACCATCGTGCTGGACAAGACCGGCACCGTCACCACCGGGAAGATGACCCTCACCGACGTCATCGTCGCCGATGGGCAGGACCGGGCTGAGCTGCTGCGGCTGGCTGGTGGCCTGGAAGACGCCTCCGAGCACCCGATCGCCCAGGCCATCGCCGCCGGCGCGACCGCCGAGGTCGGCGACCTGCCGACCCCGGAATCGTTCGAGAACATCGAAGGCAAGGGCGTCCAGGGCGTCATCGACGGGCACGCCGTGCTCGCCGGCCGCGAGACCCTGCTGGCCGAATGGTCCCAGCACCTCGACGCCGACCTCGCGGCAGCCAAGCGCGCCGCAGAAGCCGAGGGCAAGACCGCGATCGCGGTCGGCTGGGACGGCCAGGCCAGGGGCGTGCTCGTGGTCTCCGACCAGATCAAACCGACCAGCGCGCAGGCGATCGCCCAGTTCAAGGAACTCGGACTGACCCCGGTGCTACTCACCGGCGACAACCAGACCGTCGCCGAGCAGGTCGCCGCCGAGGTCGGCATCGAGCAGGTGATCGCCGAAGTCCTGCCCAAGGACAAGGTCGACGTCGTCACCCGCCTCCAAGCCGAGGGCAAGGTCGTGGCGATGGTGGGCGACGGCGTCAACGACGCCCCCGCCCTCGCCCAGGCCGACCTGGGACTGGCGATGGGCACCGGCACCGACGTCGCGATCGAGGCCGCCGACATCACCCTGGTCCGCGGTGACCTGCGCGCAGCAGCCGACGCGATCCGTCTCGCCCGGCGCACCCTGCGCACGATCAAGACGAACCTGTTCTGGGCCTTCGCCTACAACACCGCCGCGATCCCGCTGGCCGCGTTCGGGCTCTTGAACCCGATGCTCGCCGGTGCCGCGATGGCGCTCTCGTCCGTGTTCGTCGTCTCCAACAGCCTCCGGCTGCGCACCTTCAAGGCCCGCGCGGACGACGCCTCCACTCCGGCACCGGCCGGAGCGGCGGCGGCTCGCGAGCCGGTCGCCGCCTGAACCATCAATTGTCATCACCCAACCACGAAAGGACCTATCCGATGACTGCACACGAGAACCTCAACCTCACCGACACCTCCGCCACCTCGGGAGGGGGCTGCTGCGGCGGGCACGCACCGAGCGCTGAGGCGGTCGCCAAGACCCCGGAGGCGGAGATGGCCGAGTGCCCGGTCATGGCCGGCACCCCGGTCGTGAAGGCCGACGCCGAGGCCGCCGGTCTCTACCGCGACCACAACGGCCAGCGGTACTGGTTCTGCTGCGCCGCCTGCGGCCCGCTGTTCGACGCCGACCCCGACCGGTACGCCAACGCCGCCTGAGAGACCACCAGAACAACCCGGGTTCCGTGCCTCCCGCACCCGGTGGAAGGCACGGAACCACCCGCATCCCATGAGCAAGGAGTTCTCCGTTGAACACGCGCATGACCACCCTCATCGCCGCAGGCCTCCTCGGCGGCAGCCTCGCACTGGCGGGCTGCTCCGCGGCAGACGAACCCGCGGAGCCCTCGGCGTCTCAGAGCGAGGACGCCCACGGCGGCCATGGCGGCCACGACGGGATGGAGCATCCCGCCGACGGCGGCCCGGTGCCCGAGGGCATGACCGAAGCCGCCGACCCCGAGTACCCCGTGGGCACCAAGGTCACGCTGACCGCCGACCACATGGACGGCATGAACGGTGCCGCCGCCACCATCGTCGGCGCCTACGACACCTACACCTACGCGATCGACTACACCCCGGTCGGCGGCGGTGAACCGGTGACCGACCACAAGTGGGTCGTCCAGGAAGAACTCGAGAACCCCGGCGACGAGCGCCTGGCCGATGGCACCGAGGTCACCGTCACCGCCGATCACATGGACGGCATGGACGGCGCGACGGCGACGATCGCGTCCTCGACCGACGAAACCGTCTACGTCGTCGACTACGAAGCCGACGGCATGGAGATGACGAACCACAAATGGGTCGTCGAAAGCGAGATACAGCCCGCCTCCTGACCCCGCAGGAGCATCCGGGCTGGAGCGAAAAGGAATGGACCGAACATGAGCGAGAAGCACGCCCACCACGGCGCCGAGGTCGATGAACACGCCGGCCACCACAGCCACGCACAGCACCACGAGCACAACGCTCACCAGGGGCACGGCACCCATACCGAGCATGGCGGCCACGAGACTCATACTGGTCACGACCATGCCGGGCATACGGACCACGGCGGGCACGGAGGCCACTCTGGGCACGAGGGGCACGGTGATCACGTCGGCCAGTTCCGCCGGCTCTTCTGGATCATGCTGGTTCTCGCGGTCCCGGTCGTTGGGTTCAACGACATGTTCGCCCACCTCCTCGGCTACCACCTGCCCGACGCGGAGTGGGTTTGGTGGGTCTCGCCGATCCTCGGCACCGCCATCTACTTCTGGGGCGGCTGGCCCTTCCTCACCGGCGGACTGAGCGAGATCCGCTCCCGCAAGCCCGGCATGATGCTCCTGATCGCCCTGGCGATCACGGTCGCGTTCCTCGCTTCCTGGGGCGCGAGCCTGCACATCCTGCACCATGAGCTGAACTTCTGGTGGGAACTGGCGCTGCTGGTGGTCATCATGCTGCTGGGTCACTGGATCGAGATGCGCTCGTTGGCTCAGACCACCTCCGCCCTGGATTCCCTCGCAGCACTCCTGCCCGACGAGGCGGAGCGGGTCGATGGCGACGAGGTTGTGAAGGTCGCACCGGCGGAACTGCGGGTCGGCGATGTAGTCATCGTGCGACCCGGAGCGTCCGTACCGGCCGACGGCAAGATCGTCGACGGCAGCGCCAGCATGGACGAGTCGATGGTCACCGGCGAGTCCAAGACGGTGCGCCGCGAGGCCGGTGAGAACGTCGTCGCCGGCACCGTGGCGACCGACTCCGGTCTGCGCGTCGAGGTCACCGCCACTGGTGATGACACTGCCCTGGCCGGAATCCAGAAGCTCGTCACCGACGCCCAGGCCTCCTCCTCCCGCGCCCAGCGCATCGCCGACACCGCGGCGGCCTGGCTGTTCTGGTTCGCCCTGGGAGCCGCAGTGATCACCGCGCTCGCATGGACGCTGCTGGGAATGCCCGACGCCGCGGTGGTGCGCACCATCACCGTACTGGTCATCGCCTGCCCACACGCCCTGGGCCTCGCGATCCCGCTGGTCGTCTCGATCGCGACCGAGCGCGCCGCCCGAGGCGGGGTACTCATCAAGGACCGGCTCGCACTCGAGTCCATGCGCACCGTCGACGCCGTGCTGTTCGATAAAACCGGCACCCTCACCAAGGGAGAACCCACCGTCACCGCGATCGATCCCATCGAAGGACGTGACGAAGACGACGTGCTCGCCCTGGCTGCGGCGGCCGAAGCCGACAGCGAACACCCGCTGGCCCGCGCCATCACCGGAGCCGCCAGATCCAAAAAAATCCAGGTGCCGAAAGCCTCGGACTTCTCCTCGTCCCCGGCCGTGGGAGTCAAGGCCACCGTCGATGGCGCCGTCATTGAGGTCGGGGGCCCCTACCTGCTCGACCAGCAGAACCGAGATGAGCTGCCGGTGGCCGACCAGTGGCGGGAGGAGGGCGCGATCATCCTCCACGTCCTCGCCGACGGCGACGTGATCGGCGCGCTGCGGCTCGCCGATGAGATCCGTCCCGAGTCCCGCGACGCCGTCGACGCCCTACACTCCGCCGGTGCTCAGGTCGTAATGATCACCGGCGACGCGCAGGCCGTCGCCGACACCGTAGCCAAGGATCTCGGCATTGATCGGGTCTTCGCGGGCGTGCGCCCCGAGGACAAGGCCGCGAAAGTCAAGGAACTCCAAGACGAGGGCCGCAAGGTCGCGATGGTCGGCGACGGCGTGAACGATGCCCCCGCATTGGCCCAGGCCGACGTCGGCATCGCCATCGGCGCAGGCACCGACGTCGCCATCGGTTCCGCAGGCGTCATCCTCGCCTCCTCCGATCCGCGCTCAGTGCTCTCGGTGTTCGAACTCTCCCGCGCCAGCTACCGAAAGATGAAGCAAAACCTGTGGTGGGCCGCAGGGTACAACCTGATCTCCGTGCCGCTCGCGGCGGGCATTCTCGCGCCCATCGGGTTCGTGCTGCCGATGAGCATCGGCGCGATCCTGATGTCGGCTTCGACCGTCGTCGTCGCACTCAACGCGCAGTTGCTCCGGCGCCTGAACCTCGATCCCGCGGCCAGCGCGCGGCGGCTACTCAACCGCTCCGAGTGATCCGGACTGTCCCTATCGTCCATCAGGAGACCGATGATGAGCACCCTGTCCCTTCCCTCCGGTCACGCTTCCGAGAGCGCGGCCGACCGCGGCTACATCAGCGACAAGGCCCGCTACCTCGCTCGCCTCAGGCGCATCGAGGGACAAGCCCGCGGCATCCACCGCATGATCGATGAGGACGCCTACTGCATCGACATCCTCACCCAAGTAAGTGCGATCACCTCCGCGCTAGAGAACGTCGCGATCGGTCTCCTCGATGACCATCTCAGGCACTGCGTCACCGGCGCCATCCGGAACGGTGAGACCGCAGCCGATCACAAGATCGATGAGGCATCCCAAGCCATCGCCCGACTGATCAAGTCCACCTGAAGGAAGGAAACCGATGCGACTCCTCACCCGCATGACCTCAGCCATAGCCCGATCCTTCGAGGCCGAGCTCACCGTGCGCCGATGCTGCCAGGCTGTCCGTTGGGCACTCACCATCCGATCCGCCGGCAGTCAGCAAGAGTCGCCGTGAGGCGCCTCTCGAACGATCCGCATCCAGCTGCGGTCGATCCCTGAGTCAGACAGCAGCAATGAGTGACCGCACGACTCTCCCCGCCCTTGTCTGCCCGCACCCGCACCGTTCATCGCCCCATCGGGCCTGCCTCATATGACTGCGTGCAACTCGTCGTCGTGCGCGATGGCACGGCGATCGTGTTCTCCGAGTTCGGTGAGCAGCCGGTCAGCTTCGGCGACGCGATCCTCCTCGGACCCAACGTGCTCTGCGGGACCGAACCGGAGGGGCAGCTGACTGTCACGACGATCTACATCGACACCGATCTCGCTCTGGATCAGTTCTTCTGGCAATACTCCACGATCCTGCACGATCGACTGGACGCGCAGGGCTTCGCCAAGAAGGTCTACTCCGAACCAGCCCAAGTGCTGCATCTGGGCCGGGATCGGGCGGGCCTGATGCTGCCGTGGCTCGATGAGATGGTCGCACTCAGTGCCGAGGGGCATTTCCATGAACGCTTCCCCCGGTTACAGTCGCTCTGGTTCGCCGTCGTGGACGTCATCGCCCCGCATGTCCGCGTCTCCCCGATGCGGCTGACCAGATTCCAGCGCGCTCGCTCCCGCCCGGTCTCTTCCCATGAGCGAGCGCTGGGACCGTTACGCCGCGAAGCGATGCTCGTGCGCGATGCGCTCCATCGTGATGTCGCCTCCCCGTGGACATTGACAGAGCTGGCTGAGCTGGCGCAACTCTCCCCGAAGCAGCTCGCCCGCGTGTTCACCGCTGCGTTCGGTAAGACCCCGACCGCCTATCTGACGATGCTGCGAGTGCAGGAGATGGCGCGACTCCTACGGGAGACGAACATCACCGTCGCGGCGGCTGGGCAGCGGGTCGGCTGGCGCAGCCGATCACGCGCGATCGAGGCGTTCACCGCGCATACCGGGGTCACCCCGAACCGGTACCGAGACATGCGGCCGGTCGTCGCCGACGTGCCCTGACTTCCGAGGTTCCCGGTTTCGCGAACGGGACAGTTCGACCGGGAAAATCCCGGTCAGGGCGGCTTCTCCTTCTCCCCGGCGCGGCCCGTGGGTAAGCCGGTATGTCCTACGTCAGGTGCCTCCGCGTTCCTGACGGCCAACCTACCGACTTCGCTGTTCGCTGACCGTCTGACTCGCCGGAAGCTCCTGGCTCACCTCGCTGGTGCAAGGCCAGCAGCCCCTCGTGCGGCTGGCCGCTCGGGAGGAGGCCGACGATGGCGACGAGGCAAGAGGAGGCCCGCCAGGCGCGGGAGGCGAAGCTCGACGAGTTCCACGACAAGCTCACCGGTGCGGTCGAGCGGCTCGTCACCGGGGATGACTGGGCCGATGCGCTCCGGTTCGCCGCGAAGTTCAGGTCACGGAGCTTCAACAATGTGCTGCTGATCTGGACGGCTCATATGGAGGCGTTCGAACAGGGCCGAGTGCCTGAACCTTTCCCCACCCTGGTCGCCGGATACAAGCAGTGGCAGCAACTCGGCCGACAGGTCGAGAAAGGCCAGGCTGGGTATCAGATTCTCGCACCAGTGACGGGCAGATTCGCCTCCGCGAACCTCGCCGACGCAATGTCGTGGCGGCGGCTGAACCGAGGTGAGAAGCCGAAGCCGGGAGAAACAGTGCGCACCCGGATGGTCGGAGTGCGACCGGCGTACGTCTGGGATGTCTCCCAGACCAGCGGTGAACCGATCCCCGCACGACCCGAGCCTCAGCTGCTCAAAGGCGAAGCCCCGGCAGGGCTCCGTGACGGCCTGGCCGATCAGGTGCGAGCGGAGGGGTTCGAGCTGCTGTGGGTGCCGCACGAGGGCATGATCGGCGGCGCGAACGGGCGCACGAACTTCACCGAGAACTGGGTCGCGGTGCGCACGAACATGGACGACGCCGCGCAGGTGAAGACCCTCGCCCACGAGCTCGCCCATGTCCTGATGCACGGCCCTGATCAGCAGGAGGCCCGGCAGCATCGCGGGATCGGGGAGGTCGAGGCCGATAGCGTCGCGCTGATGATCGGCGCCGCTCACGGGATGGACACCAGCGAGTATACGATCCCGTACGTCGCGGGCTGGGCGGCGGCCGTGGATGGGAAGAACCCGGTCGAGGTGGTGCAGGCCGCCGGGGAGCGGATACGGAAGACCGCTCTCGATGTGCTCGACCGGCTCGACACGGAGCAGGTGAGCAATGGCATCCCGCCCGGCCTCACCCGAGACGCACCCCAGCAGCAGGCGCAGCGCGAGCGCCCCCGCACCGCGTCACGAACACGCGAGCCCGAGGAGCCTCAGCCTGAGCTCGCGACACCAGAGCGGGGGCTGTGATGGCTGCCCGTGACCTGTCGGCGATCTTCCTCAACGCCACCGAGCAGCCACTCCCGCACGCGGCCCGTGAGCTTGCGGTCGCTGGGGTGCCGGTGTTCCCGGTCGCGCCGCGCGACAAGGTGCCGCTGATCCGCCACGGCCGGGGCTTCCGGGATGCGACGACGAACCTGCGCCAGGTGGAGGCGTGGTGGCGTAGTTCGCCACACGCGAACATCGGGATACCCACCGGCCGAGTCTCGGGCCTGTCGGTGGTGGATGTGGACGTGCACGGCACGAACGGCTACGACGCCCTGAACCGCGCAGACCGCGCCGGGCTCGTGAGCGGGTGGGAGTTTCTGGTGCGCTCGCCCACGGGTGGCCTGCACCTCTACTACCCAGCCGCCGACGAGATGGAGCAGCGGTCGTGGCAGGCCGGGGATGCGGGGATCGACTTCCGCGGCGACGGCGGCTACATCGTCGCCCCACCCTCGCTGCGGGTGATCGACGGCGAGATGGTGCCCTACCGGATCACCGGGCTCGGCACCGAGCCTGCACACCCGCTGGAGGCGGGACGGCTGCGGCGTTTTCTCGAACCGCCCAGACCGCCGCGCCGATTCCTGCCTCGGGTGCGCGGGCAGGGGCGGACCGATCCGCAGAAGCTCGCGAACTGGCTGGGCGGAGAGCGCACCGACCGGAACCGGAAGCTGTTCTGGGCGAGCTGCGTCCTCGCCGAGGAAGGCGTGCCCTACCGGGATGCGCTGGACGCGATGCTCACGGTCGAGCAGCCCGACTTCGGGCAGCGGGAGATCACCCGCACCGTCACCTCCGGCTACAAACGCATCCACGGCGATCCGCCCTCAGTCCGTGGGAACAGAGCGCCCCTCGGCGGGCCTGCGCGCGCCACCGTCGGCGCATCTCAGGAGCAGCGGCTTGCGCCGGCGAGGGGGCTGTGATGGTCGGGAACCGTGCTCATCGGGGCAGGCGCGTTCTGGCTGTCGTTCACGGCGCTGGCCGACCTCGCCGTGCGTTCCGGGATCGGGGGCGGGCAGGCGTGGATCTGGCCGCTGCTGGTCGATGGGCTGATCGTGGTCGCGACCGTTGCCGTGGTCGCTCTCGATGGGCACCGGGCGGCCTGGTATCCGTGGGCGCTGCTCATCGGCGGCGCACTTGTCTCGGTGATCGCGAACGCCGCTCACGCCCTGGTCACCGCCGAGGCGTCCGCGCCGGGCCTGCTCGCCGCGACCGTCGCCGCCGTCCCGCCACTGGTGCTGCTCGCGTCCACCCATCTGACCGTCGTGCTCATCCGCTCCACCCGCACCACGACTACACCGCCGCAGACCGAGGAGCCTCTGCCGGCTCTGCCGGCAGGCACCGCGCCCGATACCCCGGCCCCGCGCTCGGCGACGGAGCCCGACGATCCCTCACCGCAGCACGAGGACGAAGTAGGCCCGACCGCGCCCACGACGCCCGAGTCCCACGAGTCGGCTCCGACGGGGGTTGGTGCTGATCGGCGGGAGCGGGCGGCGCGGCTGCGGGAGGCGGGCTGGTCGAACAAGCAGATCGCCCGCGAACTCGATGTGCACCCCTCGACTGTGGGCCGCTGGTTTCCCCGACGGCCCGAGGCCGAGGTGTCTGAGTCGTCCGGCCCGCAGGAGGCCGGCACCCCACCTGAACATTCCGAGGAGGAACCGTCATGAACACCGAACAGCACCCGCACGACCAGCAGCCGCCCGAGCAGCCGCCACCATCCGAGGCGGCAGGGCCGGAGCGGCCTGATCCGTCGGCGGGGATGGCGCCCGAGGCGATCCAGGCCGCCGACGTCGACCGCGAGAAGCACCCCACGGAGGGCGTGGACGTGGAGAGGCCGACGCGCGGGGTGGACTGGGTGCGCGCCTCCGACCTGCTCTCCCGTGGCAGCGGCTCTCTGTCGCGGCGTGGCATCGACCTGGACGCCAAGCTCGCTCGTGGGACCCGGCACGGCATCGCGGTCAGCGCCAAGTATGTCGGTCGGCAGATCGCCGCGGGCGCGAGGCGGCTGCCGCCGGTCTCGGCGTTCGGCCGCGAGGAGCCCGCGCCCGAGGCGCCGGGTCTGGGCAGGAAGTGACCCAGGGGTGAGCCGTCATGTCTACGATCCGACGTTCTTTCCCTGACCGCCCCGCAGTTCGTGGGAGCCGGCGTGCACCTGCCTGGCAGGAGGTGCCGAGATGATCCCGCACACAACGACCGCCGCCGGCCCGGGCGGCGAGGACTACACGACCGGCGAGGGACTGCGCGCCCTGCTGACCCGGCTGCACGAGGAAGGGCCGGGAGCGTGGCGCACCGATCCGACCGCCGCGAAGCTGATGCAGTACGCGGCCGACAAGTACGCCGCTCTGGCGCGTAAGCACGGTCTTGATCCGTGGGAGGCGGCGGGTGCCGCGTTCGATGTGATGCGCACCCGTTCCGCGCGCGAGGCCGATGACCCGTGGGGCGTGGTCACCCACGCGGTGCGGATCACCTGCATCGCCGAGGAGCGCGCCCAAGGCCTGCTGTGCTCGACGCATCAGGCGCGCCGCCCGCACTACTCGGTCTTCCACGACGCCGAGCGCCTCTCCGACCGGGACAACCCGCTGGGTGACTACCATCCCGCGTTCCACATCACCGACCCCCGCCCCGACGACGAGAAGCACGAGGGCGAGCGGGAGGTGGTGGAGCCGGCGGGGGTGGTCACGTCGGCGTCTGGTGCGGTGGAGGACGCGATCGCGTTCGTCACCGTCCTCGGGTGGCCGGCGCAGACGGCCCGCGCCGCGGTCGAGCATGTCTGCCATGCCCTCGCCCGTACCGGGTCGCGGCAGTCGGCGTCCGAGGTGCTGCGCCGCGACAAGCACTCCCGCGCCCTGCTCGACCTTCCCGGCTCCTCATGGACGGCGCTGCTGCGGGCACTGCTCGGCAACCCCGCACCCGGGATCTCCGCGACCTCGGCAGGGCGGGGCATCCTGCTCAGGTTGTTGATCGGCGAGACGCTGCCGGTGCTGCTGCACGACGACGACCTCGTGCTCACCGTGTCACTCGCGGCACCCCGGAATGGGGGCCGGCGATGAGTATCGAGCTGGAACGGGCCGTGTCCTCGATCAGGATCGGGAACCGGCATCGCACCGACCTGGGCGACATCGACGCCCTGGCCGCGTCCATCGCCCGCGACGGCCTGCTCCAGCCCCCGACGATCACCCCGGACGGGGTGCTCGTGTGCGGCAGGCGCCGGCTCGCCGCGATCCAGCAGCTCGGCTGGCGCACCGTGAACGTGTGGGTGCGGCAAGGGATCTCGGACCGGCTCGGACATCTGCTGGCCGAGCAGGACGACAACCTCCTGCACAAAGACCTCAACCCACTGGAAGCAGCGTCCCTCTACCGCGAACTCAAGACCCTCCTCGCTGAGGACGCGGCGCGTCGGCAGGAAGCGTCCCGGTTCAGCAGCGACCACCAGCCTGCCGAGGGTGGTCACCGACACCGGCGGGTGAGGCGCGGCAGCAGGCGGCGACGATGATCCCCGGTGCCGCGTCGTACCGGACATTGGACAAGATCGAGGCGATCCAGCAGGCCGCCGACCGCGACGACCTCCCCGACGACACCCGTACGTCGGTAGCGAATGCGTTGGCGCGGATCGAGGCGGGCGCGCCGGTGCATCCGATCTTCGAGGAGGTCCGCTCCCTGATCGACGATCCCGCCCGGAGCCGGGACGCGGAACTGGACCGGCTCGCGCAGGAGGCGGTCGCCCGCGCCAAGAACCGCCCCCGCCGCACGAAGAGCCCTGCCGCTCTGGCACCGGCGGGGCTGACGGTGTGGACGGCCCGCTCGTTCGTCGTGATCTGGGGCGAACTCGTCGACTGGTGGACGCATTACGACCCGGCCGTGCTCGCCGGCGAGCTCACCGAGGAGCAGATCGAGATGTTCCTGACGATCGCCGACGGCACCGCCCGCTTCGCCACCGCCCTCCGTGCCGCATGTCATCGCGATCGGCGGGCTGCTCGGGGTCGCCTTCGTGCTCCGCGCCGCGGGCAGCGTCGCCGCGTTCCTCACCGGCAGCCCTCAGCCGACGGCGGGGGCGACGGGCGGGGTGGCGGTGTTCTTCGACCCGGCGGACCCGGGCGGGCAGCTCGGCGCCGATGGCCTGAACCCGGTCGTCTATTGGATCACCGCCGCCCTCATGCTCACCGCCCTGGCCGCGGCGGGCTTCTGGGCCTGGGGCATGATCCGCCGCACGATGCGGCAGGCCGCGCAGGATCCGCGCCGGCAGGACGGCACAGCCACCGGTCACGAGGTCGCCAAGTCGGCGTCGGCGAAGGCGCTCATGCGGCGGGCCGGCACCCTTCGCCCCAGCCTGGAGAGCCCGCGACCGGGTGATGTCGGGTATCGGCTCGGCACCGCGCACCGCCACGAGGTGTGGGCGTCAGTGGAGGACTCGATCCTGCTGATCGGCCCGCCCCGCTCCGGCAAAGGCCTGCACCTGATCATCCCCGCGATCCTCGACGCACCCGGCGCCGTCGTCACCACCAGCACCAGGCCGGATAACGTCACCGCCTGCCTGCGCGCCCGCAAGCGCATCGGCCCGGTGGCGGTGTTCGACCCGCAGCATCTCGCCGAGGGCCTGCCGGCGGGGATGCGGTGGTCACCGATCCGAGGCTGCGAGTCGCCACAAACAGCGATGATCCGCGCCGCGGGCCTCGCCTCCGCCACGGGCCTGTCCGCGGGCGGGGTCGAAGGGGGTGACTTCTGGGAAGGCAAGACCCGCGCCGCGCTGCAAGCGCTACTGCACGCCGCCGCCCTCGACGGCCGCTCACCGTCTGAGCTGTTCCGGTGGACCCTCGACCCCACCTCGGCGGCAGATGCGGTCGCGATCCTCACCAACCACCCCGACGCGGCAACCGGGTGGGCGGACTCGCTCGCGTCGATGATCGACGCCGACCCGCGCACAAGGGATTCGATCTGGCAGGGCGTCAGCCTCTCTCTCGCGGCGCTGGCCGATCCGCGAGTGCTCGATGCGGTCACACCCGCAGAGGGTGAAGCCTTCGACCCCGAGGCGTTCATCAGGGAGCGCGGCACCCTGTTCCTCCTCGCCACCGGCGCCGGCGCCGGGAACAGCGCCGCACTCGTCACCGCGCTGGTCGAAGACCTCGTGGAGACTGCCCGCCGCATGGCCGCCCGCTCCACCGGCGCGAGACTCGATCCGCCGCTGCTGTTGTGTCTGGATGAGATCGGGAACCTGGCACCTCTTCCCAGCCTTCCGACCTTGATGGCCGAAGGCGGCGGCACCGGCATCACCACCCTCGCCGTGCTCCAGTCCCTCGCGCAGGCGCGTGACAAGTGGAACGAGCACCAGGCCGGCGCGATCTGGGATGCGTCCATCGTGAAAATCATCCTCGGCGGCGCCTCCAACAGCCGCGACCTCCAAGACCTCTCCACCCTCATCGGGGAACGCGACGAGCTCACCGACACCACCACCGTCGGCGACCACGGCTCCCGCTCCAACCAACGCAGCGTGCGGCGGGTCGCGATCCTCCCGCCCGATCACATCCGGCGCCTGCCGTTCGGCACCGCGGTGACTCTGCTGCGGTCGGCGCCGCCGATCATCACCGACCTGCGAGCGTGGCCCGCCCGCCCCGACGGCAAGCAGATCCAGGCGGATCGGGCAGAGGTCGAACAGCTCCTGCACGACGCCCACCGCCAGTAGACGACGCCGGCGTGCTGGGGTGGTCGGGTGCACCTGCCTGCCACGAGCAGCCCCACGACGAGCGGGCGGCATTAGCAGAGCAGGAGCACACGATGAGCGAGCAGAAACCAGACGTCGACCCGGAGATCGGTCAGGCCTTCTACGGGTTCGTCGCCTCCGAGCCGCAGCTGACCTGGCACGACGGCAAGCCGCGTCTGTACTTCAAGGCTGGGCAGGAGCACTACCAGTTCGCGCCCGACGGGTCGCGCACCAAGCTGCCGACCACCTTCCACGATGTCGTCGCGTTCCGCGGCGCCGCGGTCAGCGGGAAGGAGACGCTGACCAAGCAGGACTGGTTCATCGCGCACGGCCGCCTCGAAACCAGCACGAACCCGAACACCGGGGTGGAGAGCAAGGAGTTCATCGCCAACCGGTTCGGTCCCGACGCCGCCCGGATGAACATCGAGATCGGCATCCCGCGCCGGCTGTCGCAGATGGAGTCCCCGAACCGGCAGCAGCCGCAGCGGCAAGGCGGGTTCGAGCCGCCCGAGCAGGAACAGCCCGCCCACGAGCAGCCCGCACGGGCCATGTGAACGGAGGCGGACGCGATGGACACCACCACCCCGCCCGACCGTCCCGATCCCGAGGAATGGGAGGACGAGGACTTCGGTCCGGTCGGCCCCGACGATGATGTGCCGGGGCCGCCGCGGCCGGTGAACTGGAACCTGCTGCTCGCGCACGACCTGGAGCAGGAATGGCTCGCCCTCAACCGTTGGGTCGAGTGGGTCAGGAGAGAGTACGCGCTGCCCGCATCGGTGATCCCGCCGTTGTGGCACCGGCATCCGGCGCTGAAGTGGGAGCTTTCCGCGCTGCACCTGCACTGGCTCGCCGCGTACGATCCGGAACAGGACGCCTCGGCCGCGATCGGGTGGCACCGCGACTTCGCCGCCGCCCGGCAACGGCTGCGCGACTGGGTCGCCGCCTCCGGCACCCGCCTGGATCGCGACCGCCCCGACCGGCAGACCGCCTGGCCCGGCGAGCCCCCGGCCCCACCGGTCGAAGACATCCCCATCACAAACCGGCGCGAGGACTTCGTGGCCTTCGTGATCGAACAGGTCGCCCGCCGCAAAGCCGCCGAAGACGCCTTCTTCGCCCGCCTCGACGACGCCGACCTCGACACCGACATGGGTAGAGATTCCGAAGGCGGGTGAGTGGCGATGGTGCGGAACTATCAGCGCAAGACCCAACGCCCATCATCGGACCGGCGGTTGCGGGTCACGTTCACGAGGCGGGAGCAGATCGACACCGAGAAGATCGCCGAAGTCCTCATCCGCGTCGCCCTGCGCGAGGCCGGCACCGGCAGCACGGTCGGTCAGGCCGGAGACCAGTTCCGGGCGCTGCTGGCCAGCGAACGGTAGAATCCCTGTTGTACGTCCACCCCAGGGCGCTACCGGCTAACCCATCTGTTGCCCGAGCCCGTCGCGGTTCGGCAGGCCTCCCCATCTGTGTCGTGACCGCCAGTCGGCGCCCGCACCCAACCCCATCGCTGGGGGCTGGGTGAGAGCCCGAAAGGCAGTCACGACCATGACGCTCATCGACCTCCCCGCCGGCCTCGACCTAAGCGCCCTGCGCACACTCGCCACCGGCCCGAAACCCTCCCACGAGGCGACGGCCCTTCCTGATGGGAAGGTGCCCGCGATCTCCTACCTGCGGGTCTCCACCAAGGACCAGGCCACCCGCAACGGTCTCGAAGAAGGCCTCTCCATCCCCGCGCAGCGCGACGCCGCGCAGCGCAAGGCCGACCAACTGAACGCCGTCATCGTCGCGGAGTTCATCGAGCCCGGCGAGTCCGGCAAGACCGCCCGCCGCAAAGCGCTCCAGGAGATGCTGGACTACCTCGCCGAGCACCCCGTCAGGTACTGCATCATCAACAAAGTCGACCGCATCGCGAGGAACCGGCTCGATGACGCGATCATCCACGCCACCCTCCGCCAGGCCGGGGTCACGCTCGTGTCCGTCATGGAGAACATCGACGAGACCCCATCCGGGATGCTGATGCACGGCATCATGGCCTCCATCGCCGAGTTCTACAGCCTGAACCTCGCCCAGGAGGTCACCAAGGGGCTCGTGCAGAAAGCCACGATCGGCGGCACCCCGCACAAGGCGCCCATCGGCTACCTCAACATCCGCACCGTCGACGCGGGCGGGCACGAAGTCCGCGAGGTGCGGCTCGATCCCGACCGGGCCGAGCTGATCCGGTTCACGTTCACCGCTTACGCCACCGGGGACTGGTCGCTGTCGAGGCTCGCCAGGGAGCTGGAGACCCGCGGCCTCACCACGAGGCCGACGCCGTCGTTCCCGGCGAAGCCGGTCACCACGACCGCGCTGCACAAGATCCTCACCAACCCCTACTACCAGGGCATCGTCACCTTCCGCGACGTCACCTACCCCGGCACGCACGATCCGCTCGTGACGCCGGAGACGTTCGAGCAGGTGCAGACGATCCTGCGACAGAACCACGTCGTCGGCGACAAGCCCCAGAAGTACGACCACTACCTCAAAGGCTCGATCTACTGCGCCTGCGGGAAACGGCTCATGTTCGAGCGGCCCCGCAACCACCAGGGCGTCGCCTACGACTACTTCACCTGCACCGGCCGTCGGTTCAAGCGCAACAACTGCCAGCGCACCGCCGTCCTCACCCACCGCGTCGAGCAGTCCATCGAGGCCGGCTACCAGGACATCTCCCTCAGTCCCGGCGAGGCCGCGCAGGTCCAGGGCGTGCTCAGGCAGGTGTTCGACACCCTCGCCGAATCCACCAGCGATGAGAAGAAGCTCCTCGCCGGGCAGAAGGCCAAGCTCGAAGCCGAACAGGTCAAGCTCCTCCAAGCCCACTACGCCGACGCGATCCCCCTCGACCTGCTCAAGACCGAACAGGACCGCATCCGCGCGAGCCTGCAAGCGATCACCAGCCGGCTCGACACGTTGGAGACGACCTACGACAAGGCCAAGGTCGGGCTCGACGCGATCCTCGGGCTCCTCACCGACATCGGCGACGTCTACGCAAAGGCCGAACCCTCAGAGCGGAGGATGCTCAACCGGGCACTGTTCGACCGCATCACCATCGATGACGAGGACGACGCCACCCTCCAACCGACTGAAGCGATCCAGACGATCCTGGCCACCAACCCCAGGCCACACAACGAAAGAACCTTGCCCCGCGATGATGCGGGGCAAGGTTCGAACGTTCAACTTTACGTGGAGCTAAGGGGATTCGAACCCCTGACCTTCTCATTGCGAACGAGACGCGCTACCAACTGCGCCATAGCCCCAAGCGAGTAGCAACACTACCACGCCGGCGGCGGTGCTTCACGCCGTCGCGGCCCCCTGCCTCAGCTGAACCATTCGGTCGGCGGGCCGAGCATCAGCAGCACCGAAAACACGACCGCAACGACCACGATCGCGACCAGGCCTGCCGCGATCGGGTGGCGCAGGGCGTACGCCGCCACCCTCTCGAAGAAGCCGGCCGGCTCATCGCTGCGCAGCCGCCACTCGTGGCCCAGCAGACCCTTCTTGAGCGCCCAGCGTTCGAACGGGACGGTCAGGTAGGGCACGATCGCCGACCCGAGTCCCATCGCTAGGTGCGACAGTTTCCAGCGCTGATCCACCGCTACGAGCACGGTCGTCACGCAGTAGGACAGGAACGTGAAGCCGTGCAGCCCGCCGCCGATCCGCACCAGCGCATCGGTGGCCTGCAGCACATACTTCAGCACCATCCCGGCCATCAGCAGCGTCCAGGTCACCACCTCCGCCAGCGCCAGCACGCGATAGAGCCGATTGGGTGTGGAAAACAGCGACATGCGGCCCATCCTCTCAGGGACGGGCCGCATGTCAGCAATCGTCAGGCGACGTCCGGCGAGGCGCTCTTGAAGCCACGCAGCCGCAGACTGTTCGTCACCACGAACACGCTCGACAACGCCATCGCCGCACCCGCCAGCATCGGATTCAACATCCCCAGCGCCGCCACCGGGATCGCCGCGGTGTTGTAGGCGAACGCCCAGAACAGGTTGACCTTGATGGTCTTCAGCGTCCGGCGCGACAGGCGTACGGCATCGACCGCGGCCCGCAGGTCCCCGCGCACCAGGGTGATGTCGGCCGCCTCGATCGCCACATCGGTGCCGGTGCCCATCGCCAACCCCAGGTCGGCCTGCGCCAGCGCCGGCGCATCGTTCACGCCGTCGCCGACCATCGCCACGACCCGGCCCTGCTCCTGCAGTTCGGCCACTGCGGCGACCTTGTCGGCCGGCAACACCTCGGCGATCACCTCGTCGATGCCCACCTCGGCCGCCACCTGGCGGGCCACCGTGGCGTTGTCGCCGGTCAACAGCACCGGCGTCAGGCCCAGTTCCTTCAGCTGGGCGATCGCCTGCGCTGAAGTCGGCTTCACCTGGTCCGACACGACCAGTACGCCGCGGGCCCGGCCGTCCCAGCCAACCGCCACCGCCGTACGCCCCTGGCCCTCGGCGGCCCGCTTCGCGGCAGCCAACTCCGGGTCCAGGGTCATCTGGTACTCCGCCAGCAGGGTCTCCCGACCCGCCACGATCGGCTGTCCCTCGACCACGCCGGTGACGCCGCGGCCCTCCTGGTTGGCGAAGTCGCTCACCTCGGGCAGGTCACCGACGCGCGACGTCGCGCCGGCGGCGATCGCCTGCGCGATCGGGTGCTCGGACGCTTCCTCCAGGGCGCCGGCCAGGCGTACGAGCTCATCGGCGTCGACGCCCTCGGCGGGGATCGCGTCGAGCAGCGTCATCTGGCCGGTGGTGACGGTGCCGGTCTTGTCGAGCACGATCGTGTCGACCTTGCGGGTCGACTCCAGCACCTCCGGGCCCTTGATCAGGACGCCCAGCTGCGCACCGCGACCGGTGCCGACCAGCAGCGCCGTCGGCGTCGCCAATCCCAGCGCACAAGGGCAGGCGATGATCAACACCGCCACCGCCGCGGTGAAACCGGCCGCGACCGGCTGCCCCGACAGCAACCACACCGCCAGCGTGACCGCCGCAACCACCAGCACGATCGGCACGAAGATGCCCGAGATCCGGTCCGCGAGCCGCTGCACCTCAGCCTTGCCCGACTGGGCGTCCTCGACCATCTTGGCCATCCGCGCCAGCTGCGTGTCCGACCCGACCCGGGTCGCCCGCACCACCAGCCGGCCGCCCGCATTGACGGTCGCGCCGGTCACGGAATCGCCGACGCCGACCTCGACCGGCACCGACTCGCCGGTCAGCATCGACGCATCCACCGCCGAGGACCCCGACACCACCTCGCCGTCGGTGGCGATCGTCTCGCCCGGGCGTACGACGAACTCGTCGCCCACCTGCAACTGGTCCGTGGGGATCCGCTGCTCGACGCCGTCGCGCAGCACCGCGACCTCCTTGGCGCCCATCTCCAGCAGTGCCCGCAGCGCCGCCCCCGCATCACGCTTGGCGCGCTTCTCGAAGTAGCGGCCCAACAGGATGAAGGTGATGACGCCGGCCGCGACCTCGAGATAGATGTTGGACAGGCCGTCGGTGCGCTCGATCGTGAAGCTGAATTCGTGCGTCATGCCGGGCATCCCGGCCGTACCGAAGACCAGCGCCACGCTCGACCACACGTACGCCGCCAGGGTGCCGATCGAGACCAGCGTGTCCATCGTCGCGGCGCCGTGCTTGAGGTTGGTCCAGGCGGCTTTGTGGAAGGGCCAGCCGCCCCACAGCACCACCGGGGTCGCCAGCACCAACGACACCCAACCCCAGTAGTCGAACTGCAGCGGCGGGATCATCGCCATCGCGATCACCGGCACCGACAGCACCGCCGAGGCGATCAGTCGGTTGCGCAGGCTGCGCAGCTCCGGATCATCGGAACGTTCGTCCTTGGCGGCGGGCTCGGGCAGCTTGGCGGTGTAGCCGGTCTTCTCGATCGTCTCCACCAGCAGCGCCGGGTCGAAACCGACCGGCGCGGTGACGCTTGCCTTTTCGGTGGCGAAGTTGACGTTGGCGCTGACCCCGTCGAGCTTGTTGAGCTTCTTCTCGATCCGGTTCGCGCACGATGCACAGGTCATCCCGCCGACCTCGAGCTGGACCAATTCGGTGTCCAGGGATCGGGGTGCCTGCGGGGTCTGCTGCTGCTGGCTCATGGTCGGGCTGCCTCCTCGCCCTCGACTCTATACCCCCAGGGGGTATCAGATCAAGAGCGGGGAGATGGCATACCGGATCACCCGAGCCGGCCGGAGGGGACTGGTTCAAGCGGTCAGCGGGGCAGCTTGATCAGTGTCAGCAGCGCCACCGAATCCTCCAGCGCCGTGAGCCGGTGCCGGCGCTGCGGGACCGCGACCTGCTCGCCGGCGGCGACCTCCCAGCGGTCCTGGTCGGCGACCAGTTCGGTACGTCCGGTGACCACCTGCAGGAACGCCTCGCCGGGATTGTCGTGGTCGGCGAGTTCCGCCCCGGCCAGCAGCGCCACCACCACCTGGGTCAGCTGGCCGCCGTCGGCGGCCCGGAAAGCCGTGGTGGCGCGGCGGCTGCTGGCCTGACTGGCGCGCTCCAACAGGGCGGTGCCCACCTCGGTCAGCCGGGTCACGTCGTGGGTCATGTCTGCTCCTTGCTCGAGATCACCGAGAAGCTGGGACTGACTCCATTCAACGCCGAAAAGGCCCGTGGCGGCATGGGTGCGGGCTGTGAGACTGCTCACCCCCGCCGCATGGGCCTTCGGCAACGGCCCGGTCAGACCCGGTAGCCGCGCAGCGTCCCGTCCAGGTGACCGACCACGAGGACGCCGTTGACCAGGGACGGGCTGGAGACCACCGGGCTGACCGACAGCTGACGTACCCGCTCGTAGCTGCCGTCGGTCAGGTCCAGCACCGCCAGATCGCCCATCGTCCCCACCACGTACGCCGTCGAGCCGGCCACCGCAGGACCGGCATCCAGCGAGCGCGAGACCATCCGGTCGGTCAGCCACCGGGTCTCACCGGTGGCGGCGTCCACCCGGCGCGCCTCGCCCCACTCGTCGACCAGCAGCAGGTCGCCGTCGTCGAGGATCCGCGCCGGGGTGTAGAGGAAGGACTTGTCGATCTGCCACACGATCTCGCCGGTCGCCCGGTCCAGCGCGCGGCCACCGGCCACGGTGGACACGAAGACGAGGCTGTCCGTGATGAGGGTGGTCTGGTGGGTCCACGGCCCGTAGATCAGCCGCCGGTAGGAGCCGTCCCGGTTGGCCAGCTCGCGCTCCCACTGCAGTTCACCGGTCGCGGCGTCGACCGCCCATGCCTTGCCGTCGCCCAGGCCGAGATAGATCCGTTCGTCGTCGGCGGCAGCGCGGCCGGCGCTCACCCCGGGCATCGTTGACTCCCAGACGACCTCGCCGGAGGTGGCGTCGAGCCGGACCAACACGTCGCCGGCCATGACGACCACGGCATCGCGCCCGGCGATCGTTGTCACCAGCGGGTCCGACATCACCGGATGACCCAGGTCGGTGCGCCAGGCGACGGACCCGTCGGTGGGCCGCGCGGCCGTCACGGTGCCGTCGGCCGAGCCGGCGACCACCAGATCAGCGCCGACGGCGAGGTTGGTGAAAACCGGCCCGGTGCTCACCTCCCACACGACCCGGCCACGGCTGGGATCGACGGCGGACAACCGGCCCGCCGAGGACGCGGCGAAGACCAAGGAGCCGAGCTGGGCGGTGGCGCCGGTGAGGATGCCGCCGAAGTCCCGATCCCACACCGATGCGGCGGCATCGCCCGGCACCGTGAACGCAACGACCTCGCGCCAGCGCTGGTCCCCGTCGACGACCTCGACGTTGGCGCGGTGCTCGCCCGGCACCAGCCCGGACACGTCCAGCTCGCCGAAGAAGCGCTGGCCGCGACGCTCCAGCGCCGTCCAGGTCTCGTCGGCGCGCCCGGCGTACAGGGCCTGCTGATAGATCCCGGCCCGGGCGGTCGCGGTGGCCGGCAGCTGCCGGGTGCCGACGGTGAGGTCGAGGCGGCCGCGGTGCACCCGGGCGCGCAACGTACGCGGGTCAAGCGGGTTGCGGCCCGACTGGCCGCCGAAGTCGACCTCGGTGACCGGGGTGACGGTCTGCTGGTCGGGGCGCTCGGGGTCGGGGATGGCGACGTGCTCGATGGTCAGCACGGCGTTCCTGCCGGCGCCGAGGGTGAGGCGGTAGTACTGGGCCTGGTTCTTCACGGCCGCACCCTCCAGGTGCGCCATGCCGTTGAAGTGCTCCAGCAGCTGCCGGTGGGTGTGCCCGGCCAGCACGGCGCGAACGTTGTGGCCCTCGAGCTCGGCCAACAGGTCCTCTGGGTTGACGACGTAGTAATGCCCCTGCGCCATCGGATAGTGGGTGACGACGACGGTGGGGCGGTGCGCCGGCTTGGCCGCCAGCCGCTCCCGCAGCCAAGCCAGATCCGCCTCGCTGTAGAAGCCGACCTCCTGCTGCACGACGGTCGGATCCAGCAGCAGGAACTGCACGCCGCCGGCGGTCACCTCCACGTTGAGCTCGTCGACGTGCTCGGTGTAGTTCTCGTACGCGGTGACGTCCCAGCGGATCTCGTGATTGCCGGGCACGTGGTGGATCCGGTCCCGCAGGTCGGCCGGGACCAGTTCGAGATAGCTGAGGTATTCGGCGTCGGTGCCGTATTCAGTGACGTCGCCGGCGTGCAGCACCGCCGCCGGATCATCGGCGGCGATGGCCTGCAGTGTGGCCCGCAGCCGGGCTTGCTGAGCCGCGTTCTCGGGATCCGCGTGCGGGTCGGTGAAGAAGGCGAACCGCACCGGCTGCTCGGCGGCTCCGGGGCCGGCCGGATTGGCGTACGCCTCGGGGCCGGTCAGGTCGGTGGCCGAGAGCCCGATGGCGGCCAGCAGGGTGGCCGCGCCGCCGCCGAGGACGGCGCGGCGCGACGGGGTCGGCGTGGGTCGGGGCGGGGTCGACGGCCCGGCGTGCTGCGGGGTGGATCGGGCCGGCGGCTGGGTGGGCTGGTGCGGATCCATGGCGTTCCCCTTGTTTGTGATGGACACGATTCGTGATGAGGCGGGTGGGTGAGGAACACCCTAAGCGTCGCCCACCGGCGACTGATGACCACCGGGTGACGATCCGGTGAAGAGTCACAGCTGGCGACTAGATATGTCGGGGCCCGCGCGGCGCGGCTGGGGCGCCGGACTACGGTGGGGGCATGTCCAAGGTGATCATCATCGGCGGCCACGGCAAGGTGGCCCTCCTGCTCGCTCCGTTGCTCGTCGCCAACGGCGACGACGTTCACTCGGTGGTCCGCAACCCGGATCACGTGCCCGACATTCGTGCCACCGGCGCGGAACCGATCGTGGCCGACATTGAAAACCTCGGCACCGACGAGCTCACCGAACTCATTTCCGGCCACGACGCCGTGGTGTGGTCCGCCGGTGCCGGCGGTGGCAAGCCCGAGCGTACGTGGGCGGTCGACCGGGACGCCGCCATCCGCAGCATCGACGCGGCGCAGGCGGCCGGCGTACAGCGCTATGTCATGCTGTCCTACGCCGGCTCCGGGGTGGATGACATCCCCGAGTCTGAAGGCTTCTACGCCTACTCCAAGGCCAAGGCTGCCGCCGACGACCACCTTCGCGCCAGCGGCCTGCAGTGGACGGTGCTGGGACCCAGCGGCCTCACCCTGGACGAGCCCACCGGCGCCATCCACGTCCACGACGGCACGGCCAGCGGCACGGTCACCCGAGCCGATGTGGCGGCCGTCATTGCTCAGTCGCTGCGGCAGCCGGCCACCATCGGCAAGACGATCCGCTTCGACAACGGCGACGTCAGCATCGACGAGGCGCTCGCCAGCCAGTGACCCTCGCCGGCCACTGACCTCGCCCCTGAACTGGGCCGGGTCCGGCCTCAGGGCAGGATCCGGTCCAACACCCGGGCCACCCCGTTGTCGGTGTTGGCCGGCGCGATGAAGTTGGCGACCGCCGCTACGTCGGGATGGCCGTTGGCCATCGCAAAGCTCCACTCCGCCAACGGATACAGCGCCAAGTCGTTGAGATAGTCACCGAACACGGCGGTCTGTGCCGGCGTGATGCCCAGGTCGGCCTGCAGCGCCGCGAGCCCGACTCCCTTGTCCACGCCGCGATTCATCAGGTCGATCCAGTTCGGCCCCGAGACCACCACCTGCTGGCCGCCGCGATCAAACTCCTCGAAGTGCGCCACAGTGGCCCTGGCGTCGCCGAAGTCGTACATCGCAAACTTCATGATCTCGTCATCGACGGCCGTGAGGTCCTCGACCACCTCGAGCTTGCGATAGAACATCCGCGCGCCGGCCAGGAAGGGCGCGTCGTTGCGTTCGGTCCAGCCGGTCTTCACCCCGCAGGCGACCACGCCCAGGTCGGTGTGGGCGCCGACCTCGCGGATCTTGCGCACGGCCGCGGTGACGACGTCGCGGGGCAGCGTACGCGTGGCGATCACCTCGCCGTGGTGGACCACGATCGACCCGTTCTCGGCGATGAAGGAGTCTGCCACGCCGCCGAACATGTGCTCCAAGGTGGCGTATTGACGACCGCTGGCCGGCACGAACACCACGCCGGCTCGCTGCATCCGCTCCACCAACTGCGGCAACTCCGCCGGCGGCTGCCCGGCGTCGTCGAGCAGGGTGCCGTCCATGTCGCAGACCACCAGCCGCAGGTCCTCGACGGGGCCGGGGATGGTGGCCCAGTCACGAGGTTCGGGGGCGAGCCCGTCGGCGGCAGGGGAGATGGGCATGGCGGCTCCTGTCAGATCGGCGGGGACGCCACCGAGACTAGCCGACGACAACAGCAGCGACGCCGCCCAGCGTGGGCTGGGCGGCGTCGGTGCGATGGCGGATCACCAGTCCGGGGTCAGAGCCCGTACGCCTCCAGGTAGGCGTTGACGAAGCGGCGCTGCGGGTCGTGCTTGGCGGCCAGTTCGGCGAAGTCGTCCCAGCGCGAATAGCGCGCCTTGACCTGGTCGGGGGAGAGCTCGAAGACCTTGCCCCAGTGCGGCCGGGCCGTGTCGGGCAGCGCGGCCTCGATCTTCGGCAACAGCTCGCGGACCTTGGCCTCGTCGGGCTTCCAGGTGCAGTGGATGCCGACGGTGTCGCGGCCCTCGGCGGGTGACAGCCACAGGTCGTCGCCGGCCATCGTGCGCACCTCGGCGACGAAGATGTTGGGCGCGATCTGCTCACCGAGCTTCCGGTACGCCGCCAGTGCCGCCGGGGCCTCCTCGCGCGGCACCAGATATTCGGTCTGGATCTCCTCACCGGAGCTGGGGGTGTGGTCGAGCCGGAAGTGCGGCAGCCGAGCATGCCAGGGGCCGGGCTCGCCCTGGGTGGTGACCGGGGCCGGGTCGTCACCGAGCACCGTGTGTCGCTGCTCGGTGGCAGCCTTGCCGCCGAAGCCGCTCAGGTCGGGGCTGGTCTCGGAGCGGTGCTTGATGAAGACCTGCTGGACGTTCTCGTCCTCCTCGACCCAGGTCGACAGGATGCTGACACTGTCGCCGGAGGAGGTGAACTCGTCGAAGCGCTCCAGCACGTCGGCCCACCGGACGCCGTCATAGACCGTCTGGGTCATCTGGTAGCTCGGCTCGATCGCCAACTCCAGATGGGTGACCGCCCCCAAGGCGCCCAACGAGACGATCGCTCCGGCAAACTCGGGGTCCTCGCGGGTCAGCCGCAGCTGCTCGCCGGCGCCGGTGATGAGCTCGACCGCGACCACCTGGCTGGAGAGGTTGGCGATCTTGTCACCCGAACCGTGGGTGCCGGTCTGGACGGCGCCGCCGACCGAGATGTGCGGCAGGGAGGCGAGGTTGGCCAGCGCAAACCCCTGGCCGTCGAGCTGCTCGACGAAGTCGCCGTAGCGGGTACCGGCCGCCACGCGTACAGCCTGGTGCCCGCCGGTCTGCACCAACTCGACATTGGGGTCGGCGAGCTTCTCCAGCGACACCAGGATGCCGTCGGTGTCGCCGAGCCGGCTGAAGGTGTGGCGGCTGCCGAGCATCCGCAGCTTCGGGGTGGAGCTGATGACTTCGGCGAGCTCATCAAGGCTGGCCGGCTGGACGATCTCGGAGGCGCTGTAGGTGACGTTCTTTGCCCAGTTCTTCTCTGTGGCCATGACAGTCCTTCCGGTTCGGTCGGTGGCCGCTGACCGTGGCCCCGACGCTGAGGGTGCCTCTCATCGTGCCACCGGCCAGTGGAAGGACGGCCAGCGCCCCGGCTGAAGGTGCCCCGTGGCTACTTGATGCCGCTCATCGTGACGCCCCGCACGAAGTACTTCTGGGCGAACAGGAAGATCACCAGGATCGGCAGCAGCGTGATCACCGAGCCGGCCATGATCGTCGCCAGGGAGGTCTCCTCGGCATTCAGGGAGGCCAGGCCGACGGTCAGGGTGTACATGTCGCCGGACTGCATCGCCACCAGCGGCCACAGGAAGTCGTTCCAGTGCCACAGGAAGACGAACACCGCCAACGTGGCCAGGATTGGCTTGAGCTGCGGCAGGATGATCGACCAGAAGATCCGCAGCTCGCCGGCGCCATCAACGCGTGCAGCTTCGATCAGTTCGTTGGGGATGCCGGCGATGAACTGCCGCATCAGGAACAGCGCCTGGACGTTGGCCACCGTCGGCAACACCAGACCCCAGTGGGTGTCCAGCCCGCCCATCTCACTGACCAGCAGGAACTTCGGGATCAGGGTCAGGTGATAGGGGATCATCATCATCGCGATGATCACCCAGAACAGCAGCCCGCGGCCGGGGAAGTCGACCTTGGCAAAGCTGTACGCCGCCAGGGACGCCAGCGCGAGCACCATCACGACGCCGAGCACCGAATAGATGGTGGTGTTGATCAGCCACTGGATCATCTCGCCGCGGCCGAGCAGGCGGGCGTACTCCGACAGATCCACCGATGCCGGCAGCAGCGACTGCGGCAGCGTGAAGGCCTGGCCAGGTTGGATCGAGAGCACCAGCATCACGAAGAACGGGAAGCAGGTGACCACCGCAACGGTTGTCAGCGGCAGGTGCGCGGCCAGTCCGCCGCGAAGCTTGTGCCCGGACATCAGTCGTCCTCCCGGAAGAAGAGTCGCTGGATGATCGTGATGACCACGGTGATGGCAAACAGCACCACGCCGGCGGCGGAGGCGTACCCGAAGTGGCCGTACTTGAAGCCCTGGTCGTAGATCATGAAGACCAGCGAATAGCTGGCGTTGACGGGGCCGCCGCCGGTCATCACGTAGATCAGGTCGAAGACCTGGAAGGAGGCGACGATCTCCAACACCAGTACGAAGAACAGTGGTCGCTTCAGGCCCGGCAGGGTGATGTTGACGAAGCGGCGCCACGGCCCAGCGCCGTCCAGCTCGGCGGCCTCGTAGTAGTCCTTGGGGATGTCGAGGATGCCGGCCATCAGGATCAACATGTCGTAGCCGAACCGGCTCCACACCGCGACCACCGCCAGCGACGGCAGCACCAACGCGCTGCTGGAGATCCACGGGATCGCGGGGGCGCCGAAGAGCCCCAGGAACCAGTTCAGCGGTCCATCGGTGGAATAGATCCAGGTCCAGATCACACCGGTGGTGACCAGCGACGTGATGACCGGCAGGAAGAATGCTGCCCGATAGACCTTGATCCCGCGTACCGATCTTGCCGCCATCGTCGCCATCGCCACCGACACGACCACCACCAGCGGCACCGCGATCACCGAATAGATCAGCGTGACGCGCAGCGCATTCCAGAAGATCGGGTCGGCGAAGAGGGCGTCGTAGTTGGCGGTGCCGATCCAGGTGAAGTCACCGGCCAAGTTCTGGCTCAGGAACGACAACACGATGCCGCCGGCGGCCGGCCCGGCGCGGAACAGCAGGAACACCACGACGAACGGGAGCACGAACGCCATCCCGAGCAGTGCCGCCTTGCGCGCCCCGGGCCTGCGGGAGCGCCGGATCGGGGCTCCCGCAGACTCGGTGACGATGGTGGGGGTCGCAGCCATGATCAGGGCTTGGCCAGCGCCGCGTCGATCTGTGCGGCGGCGGCATCCAGTGCGGCCTGGGGTTCCTTCTGACCCAGCAGCGCAGCCTGGACCTCAGGCTTGATGATGCCCATGATCTCGGTGGCCTTGGGCGACTTCGGCTCGGTGACACCCAGATCCATCATCGGCTCCAGCGCCGCCTCGGGGGTGCCCTCCTCGTACAGGTCGGTGACGTCCGTACGCGGGGACTGCTGGTTGCGCGGCGGCAGGAATTCGCGCAGGTTGTCGGGCTGGTTCTGGAAGTTGATCCAAGCCGCGGCGGCATCCTTGTTCTGGGATTCCTTGAAGATCACCCAGGCGCCGACGTTGCCGTAGCCGGCGGCCCTCTTGTCGGCCAGCGGTTCGGCGACGACGAGCTCCTCCAGGGTGAGGCCGTTGAGCAGCAGCGAGGCGGTCGACCGGGAGAACAGCATCGCGACCTTCTTCTGTGCGATCGGGCTGGTCTCCACCGGCAGCTGCTGGGTGAGGGCGTCCTTGGGGGTGTGGTCGCCGTCCACCAGCCACTTCGCGAACTCGAGCGCGCGCAGGCCCTCGGGGCCGTTGAGGGCTGCCGCGGTGCCGTCCTCATTGAGGACGGTGCCACCGGCGCTCCACAGCAGGGGATAGAAGGACCCGTTGAGGGTCATCGTCGGCGCAGCCTCGTACTGGGTGATGTAGTAACCCTGCTCCTTGAGCTTCGGGGCGATCTCCTTGACCTCATCGAAGGTGGTCGGATAGTCCTCGGGGCTGACGCCGACGGCATCCCAGACCGGCTTGACGTGCAGGGTGGTGGTCATGCCCATCACCGTCGGGGCGCCGTAGAGGGTGCCGTCGTAGGACATGGTCTCCAGGCCGTTGGGCAGGTACTTGTCCTTGTCGGCGACGACCTCGTCGAGCGGCACCAGGATGCCGCCCGCGCCCCAGTTGTAGATGTCGGCGGGCAGGGCGTACGTGATGTCGGGGGTGGTCTTGCCTTTGATGGCGGTGCTCATCCGCTCGCCGCGGGAGTCCCACGGGATGATCTCGACGGCGACCTCCACGTTGGGATAGATGCCGTTGAACTTGTTGATCTGCTCATCCCAGTAGGGCCGTTCGATGTCGCCGCCGATCGGCGGGAACCAGACGGTCACCGAACCGGACAGCGTGTCGGGATCGCTGCTGGGAGCGGGGATCTCGCTGGCCGAGCCGCCACCGCAGGCGGTCAGGGCCAGGCCGCCGGCGGCGCCGCCGGCCAGGGTGAGGAAGGAACGACGGGGGATGCGGGAAAAGGTGTGGGTGGACATGGCTGTGCTCCTTTGATCAGTAGCCGCGGACGTGGTCGGGCCACGCGACTTCGACCCCTTGCTGGATCAGGGTTTGTTGGAAGTCCTCCGTGAGCGCCGTGCTCTCGTGGACCTGGTGAGGTGTCAGGCCGTACGCCAGACAGTGGGCTGCCAGGGCTCCTGCCGCTTCGCCGGTGTTCCACTCGACCGGATGGAGGCGGTAGCAGCCGTTGGTGATGTGCGTCGTGCCGACCGTCTTGGCGGTCGCCAGGAGATTCGTGACCCGGCGCGGGATCAGGAAGCCCAACGGCAGCTGGAACGGGCTGGCGGGGACGTCGATGTAGTTGTCGCCTCCCGTGGAGGGGTGGAGGTCAATGCGATACATGCCCACGCCGATCGAGTCGGCGAAGCTGCGGGCCCGATCATCGGGGTGCCGCATCCAGACGTCCTTCTCGGAGACGGTGGTGACGGCCTTGATGCGGCGGGCCTCGCGCCAGTAGGGCGCCATCGCCAACCCGTCGTCGGTGCCGACGACATCGGGCCGGATCCGCAGCCCGGGCCAGCCGGTGCCGCCGTCGGGGCGGGGCGCCTCGGTCTGCATCCAGTAGAGGAAGGACAGCGACAGCTGGCGGGCTTCCTCCAGCCGCTTCTCGCCATCGGCGGCGTCGATGATCGGATGGGTGAAGTAGTCGATCTGGGGCCAGTTGACCAGCGTGATGTCGGAGTCGAACGAACCCGGAGTGAAGAGGTCACGGGCCAGAATCCGGCGGAAGGTCCACAGGTTGCCATCGCCGGGGGTGACGGACTGGTCGGCGCGGACCGCCAGCGCATCGTCGCCCGGATTGGGCTCGAAGTGACGGGTGGAGACGTTGAGCGTACGCGGCTCGGGCCCCGTCCACGACAGCAGCGGCGCACCCCAGAACTCGGGCTGGTGGCTGGCCCAGAGGTCATACATGGCGGGCTTGTCGATGGTGTGGTCGCCGTCGACATGGTCCACTGCGAAGCAGATGCTGACGGCTTGGTGGTTGTCGGGCCGGGCCACGTCTGGCGCACTCGGTTCGTCGAACTCCGAGCTCGCCTCGGAGCCGATGGCGTACTCGGTGCCGGTCAGCGCCAGTAGTTCGCCGGTCTCGGTGGCCTCGATGACGTAGTCGGCGGTCACGGTGACCTGGCTGCCGTCATCCAGCAGGTCGAAGGTGACCGAGGTGACGCGGTCTCCGTCGGTGGTAGCGCTGACGGGCCGGGCCGGTTGCAGCACCACCAGGGCGCCGTTCGTACGCCACGGGGCCAGCATGTCCTCGATGACGGCGAGCGCGACGCGGGGCTCGTGGCACAGCTTGGAGACCCAGCCGGCGCCCGGGTTGAGTTCGGTCCAGGCCCGAGCCCGGTCGGTGAGCGGATAGTGGTCGCGGTAGTACTGGCGTACCCCGTCGCGCAGCCGGCGATAGCGGGCCGTGACGCCGAAGTCCTCAACCCAGGGATGCTCGTCGAAGGGGACGGCCTGGGAGGTCGACTGGCCACCGAGCCACGCGAACTCTTCGGTGAGGATGACGCGCTGGCCCGCTTCGAGGGCGGCGAGCGCGGCGGCGACGCCACCGAGGCCACCGCCGACGACGAGGATGGGGGCGTGAAGGTCAGGCATGGGGACTCCTGGCAGGGGACGTGGACGTGGATGGCAGATGTGGGGCGGTGAGGGTGTGGCCCTGATCGATCTGGCAGGGCAGCAGTTGGGCGGGATCGACGGTGTCGTCGCCGTCGATGGTTGCTGCGAGCAGGCGCAGCGCTCGGGCTCCCATCTCGCCGCGAGGGATCCGGAAGCCGGAGAAACCCTCGGGCCAGGGCCGGCCCTCGGGTTCGCCGAGCAGCGCGTAGGACAGTCCCAGCTGCCGTTGGTCGGCGGCATCGCGGAGCAGCACCGGGTCGACGTCGGTGCCGACCAGGACAGCGGTGGCGCGGTGGTCGGCGATCACCTCGGCGGCCTCGTCTGGGCTGAACGCGTCACCGGCGAGCAGGATCGGGTGTCGCCCCTCGGACTCGAGCGCCCGCCGATAGCCGGCGACCCGGTCCCGGGCCGACGGAGCGGTGCTGAGGTCGCCCAGGAAGGCGATCCGCCGGTGGCCCAGCTCCATCAGTTGCCGAGTGATCTCTTCGGTGGCGGTGGCGTAGTCGGCGCCGACATAGGGGGCGGTGCCGTCTTCGTCGCCGTCGCGGCGACCCAGATAGACCACCGGATAGTTGCGTTCCCGCAGTTCGTGCAGCTCCCGATCGTTGCCGTGGCGGCCGATCAGAACGCAACCGTCGGCGACCTCGAGCCGATTCCAGCCGGCATCGGTGAGCCGCCGCCGTCCCTCGGTGACCGGGGCGCTGGTGAAGAGCAACAGGTCCACGCCGACGTCGAAGGCCGCGGCTTCCATGCCGACCAGGAAGGGGTGGTAGAAGTTCGAGCCGTCGCTGGGAAAGACCGACTCGTAGGTGAAGACGCCGACGATCCGATTGCGGCCCCGGGCCAGGCCCTGCGCCATCGGGTTGGCGGCATAGCCGGTCTCCCGCATCGCATCGAGCACCCGCCTGCGGCTCTCCTCGCCGACCCGGGCCCGGGCATTGGAGGGCCCGTTGAGCACCAGCGAGACCGTGGCCTGACTGACGCCAGCCAGCTTCGCCACGTCCGCCTGGGTCGGTCGACGCCTCATCTCCACCACCCACTCCGTTTCTTGATCAACGCTGATGTCGGCCGCGGCTGCTGCGCCGCGATTGGCGTCAATAGATCATGCGCATGACCGCCTGGTCAATACCCAAAAGCGCCATTGCAGCAGGTTTGTAGCCCGATCGTGACCTAATAATGGTTATTCGCATTAGATCGTTGCATTGGGTTGCTGGGGTGGTGATACTCGGTGCAACCCGACGACGATGCTGGAGGAACCGTGTCCGCGAGTCAGCGCCGCGCAGTGGCCAGCGCCGCCATCGACGCCGTCGGCGCCCCGATCGTCGAGCGCAACATCCGCGGCACCTCATCCGGCCTGC
Source organism: Parenemella sanctibonifatiensis (assembly GCF_002250565.1). Classification (GTDB taxonomy): domain Bacteria; phylum Actinomycetota; class Actinomycetes; order Propionibacteriales; family Propionibacteriaceae; genus Parenemella; species Parenemella sanctibonifatiensis. The sequence goes on along the minus strand of NZ_NMVJ01000001.1, from coordinate 515,909 downwards.
TGCCCGACGGCACGCCCGTCCTCTACGTCCCGACCTTCGGTGAGCCGGCCATCCTCAGCGTCGTCGACGCCCGTGACGGCGCTCTGATCTCCAGTCACGAACTGACGGGCATGACCACCGCCATCTACACCGGCGTCGCGCCGGACCAGTCCGCGGCGTACGTGGTCGGCACCACCCCGGGTGCGGCCCTGTTCCGCTACGACACGGCGACCGGCGGATTCGAGAAGCTCGGCAATCCGGTCCCGGGCGAGTCCAACCTCAACCGGATCGCCGCCTTCGGCCCTGACGGCACCCTCTACACCGGCACCTTCCCGAACGGGCACGCCGCCAGCTATCACCCCGAGCGCGGCTTCGAGGACCTCGGCCCGATCGCACCAGGGGAGGAGTACGCCCGCAGCATGGCGGTGGTGGACGGCAAGCTCTACGTCGGCACCGGCACCAACGCCAGGTTCTTCGAGATCGACCTCGCCACCCGCGAGAAGCGGGAGATCGCGCTGCCGCCGGCGTACGCGGGGCAGCAGGCGTACGTCAACGAGATGTACGCCCGGGGCGGACTGGTGTTTGCGTTCTTCTCCCCGGCGTACGCCTATGGCGTCTATGACCCGGCCACCGGGCAGTGGCGCGAAACCCTGACCGATGTCGGCGCGCTGGCGCCGTCGGCCGAGATCGACGGCCGGGCGTACCTGGTGGGCCGCGACGCCAACCTCTACTCCTATGACCTGGCGAGCGGCGAACGTACCCAGCGGACCACCACCGGCCCGTTCACCTCGGAGGTGGCCCGGGCGCTGGGCCAGGCCGACCTCGGCGACCCGCAGTGGCCGGGGACGACACTGGTCGGCATCGGTCTGACCGGTGCGATGTGCCACTGGAATCCGGTCACCGAAGAGTTCCGCAGCTTCGACTCGCAGGCCCGGGGCGGTGCCCTCAAGGTCGCGGCCATGGGGTTTTCGCCCGACCGTCAGCTCTACGTGTCGGGCTTCCTGACGCCGGGGCGGGCGGCCCGGATCGATCCCGACAGCTTGGCGATCACCCAGCTCGCCGGCCTCGAGCAGGCCGAGTTCGTCGGCACCCTGCACGACCGGACCGGCCAGCACCTCTACTTCGGCACCTACCTCGACGCGGGGCTGTGGCAGCTGGACGAGACGACCGACTGGCAGTGGGGGACCAACCCGCGCCACGTGGCTGGGCTGGCCGACCTCGGGCAGGAACGGGTCGCGGTCGTGGCCGGCGCGGGTGCCGACGTGGCCATCGGCACTGTGGCCGTCAAGGGCAAGCTGAACGGCGCGGTGAGCGTGATCAACCCAGCCGCCGGCGAGGTCGTCCACAGTCTCACGCCGGTCCCGGAGCATGCGGTGTCCGCGATCCTTCACACCTTCATCGGTTCGCGCCCGGCGCTGATCTGTGGCACCTCCAGCGTGCAACTCGGCGCGGAGCCGGTCGACACGGACGCCAAGCTGTGCGTCGTCGACCTTCAGGCCGGCACCGCCCACGCCGTCATCACCCCCGTCGTCGGTGCCCAGAGCATCAACCAACTCGTCGAGCTGCCCGACGGGCGCGTCTGGGCACTGGTCAGCGACTCCTCGATCCACGAGGTGACCGCCAGCCAAGCCGACGCCCCGGAGGCGTACGCGCTGACGACCAGCAAGGTCCTCGATCTCTTCGGCGAACCGCGCCCTGCGGGCGCCTGGGGAGTCCCGAAACTGCACCTGCTCGACGACGCCACCCTGCTCGGGAACGCCGCCGGGCAGATCTTCACCATCACCATCGCCACCGGCCGGGTGAACGTGCTGACCGAGGGGGCGTACGCCACTCCCGACCCGATCGGTGATGGGAGCTTCTACTTCGCCGACCTGACCCGGGTCTACCGCTACCGCCCCGACAGTCCTCACCAGAACCGCTAAGTTGAATCCAGCCCCAACGACGCAGCCAACGAAGGAATGAGCGCCATGAGCGACCCCGTCGACGAACGCAACCTTGCCTACGCCAAGGACCTCCACACCTACTTCGCCTCGATCATGGTCGACGGCCACGCCGACCGGGTCCGCGACGCCTGGGACTGGGACACCAGCAGCCCACAGGCGTACGCCGACTCAGTCGCCGACAACCGCGAGGAGTGGCGCCGCCTCATCAACCCGCCCACCTTCCAGGCGCTCGGCCCGGCCCGTGACGTGGCCACCGAGGTGCCGAACGGCACTTGGCTGGAGATCGACGTCCACGAGCACCTCAAGGCCGACGGCATCCTCGTCGTCCCCGAGGGCGCCACCAAACTGGTCGTCTTCCAGCACGGCCTCGGATCGACCCCCGAACGGGTCTTCGGGCTGGGCAAGCCGGGCGCGTACCACGCGGTCGGGCAGCGGCTGGTCGAGGCCGGGTACGCCGTGCTGGCACCGCGCAATCTCTACCAGATCGAACCCCGCAATGACGCCGAATCGATGGCGCAGATGGTCGGCACCACCGTCGTCGGCGTCGAACTGGCCCGGGTCCGCGTGCTTCTGGATGAGATCGCCAAGCGTCATCCGCAACTGGATCCCGACAACATCGCCATGACCGGGCTCAGCTGGGGTGGGCTGGCGACCCAGTACTGGACCCCGCTGGAGCCGCGCTTCGCGGTGGCCGCGACCATCGGCTTCTACAACGACCGGTTGTTGAAGATGGCCGCCCCGGCCGGCGACCCGAAGTTCGGCAGCTTCCTCGGCCGCGCCGAACACCACGCGTACTACTGGAACCAGCTGGGGATCTTCGGCGACACCGAACTGGCCTCGCTGGTGTGCCCGCGGCCCTTCCTGGTGCAGCACGGCCAGCGCGATCCGATCGGCTGGGCGCCGGCGATCGCCGAGGAGTTCGAGCGCAGCCGCCGCTTCTGGGACGAGCTCGGTGTCGGTGACCGCGCCGAGATCCACATCTTCGACGGCGGCCACGAGGTCGACACCGAGCAGCTGGTGAGGTGGCTCGGACGACACTTCCCGGCGGACACGCAGGACCGCTGAGCGCTAGGCTGCCGCCATGGTGTGGTTTGCAGAAGAGCAGCGTTTCCTCGAGCGGGCACAGGTCCTGGAGGCCGCCGCGCGTACCCTCGACGAGGCCGCGCAGCGCATGAACATCGACAAGTTCAACCGGGTCCTGCTGCTGCCGCCGGACATCACCCGCGCGCACTCCGGCGCCGGCTACATCACCGAGCACTTCTATGAGCTGCTCGATGCGCAGGGCTGCGACGTGCATGTGATCCCGACGCTCGGACAGCATGTGCCGCACACGCCCGAGGAAAACACGTGGATGTTCGGGTCGATCCCGCACGAGAAGATCCACGCCCACGACTGGAAGAACACCGTCACCAACGTCGGCACCCTGGAGGGCGACTTCCTCAAGGAGAAGACCGGCGGGATCGCCGACTGGGACATCCCGATCGACCTCAACTCGATGCTGGTCGACGAAGAATGGGACCTCATCATCAACATCGGCCACGTCGTGCCCCACGAGGTGCTCGGCTTCGCCAACCACAACAAGAACTACTTCATCGGACTGGGCGGCAAGCGGCTGCTCGGCGCCTCCCACATCGCCTCGGCGATGTATGGCATCGAAAACAACCTCGCCAACCTGCTCACCCCCGTACGCCAGTGCTTCAACGAGGCCCAGGAACGCTTCCTGAGCCACCTGCCTGACGTCTTTTTCCAGGTCGTCATGGACTACGACGAGGACCAGAAGCTGCGCCACACCGGCGTCTTCGTCGGCGACGACCTCGAGACCTACCTGTCGGCTGCCCGCGCCAGCCGTGACCAGAACATCACCGTCTTCGACGAGCCCGTCAAGAAGGTCGTGGCGGTCATGCAGGCCGACGAGTTCCACGCGACCTGGGTGGCCAACAAGGCCGTCTATCGCACCCGGATGGCGATCGCCGACGGCGGCGAACTGCTCATCATTGCGCCCGGCGTGGAGCGGTTCGGTGAGCAGCCCGAGGTCGACGCGCTGGTCCGCAAGTACGGCTACCGCCCCAAGGACACCATCCTGGAGCTGTACAAGACCGAGGCCGACATGCAGGACATCCCGCACGGCACCGCACACCTGATCCACGGCTCCTCGGAGGATCGGTTCACCATCACGTACGCCCCCTCGGGCCTCACCAAGGAAGAGATCGAGGGCGTCGGCTACGGCTACATGGATCTGGACGAGGCGCTGGCGCGCTACAACCCCGAGACCATGACCGATGGCTGGAACACCATGCCCGACGGTGAGGAAGTCTTCTACATCTCGACCCCCTCGGCGGGTCTGTGGTCGACCCGGGAGAAGCTCGCTGGGCGTACCGACGAAGGCTGATCATGCGCGTACGCCCCGACAACCCCGTGGCCCGCAACCTAATGTGGTTTTTTCTGGTCGGGATTGTGGGCGCTGTCGGGATGATCATCTTCCAGATCGTCGACAGTGGCATCACGTTGGGGCTGTCCGTCGCGGTGTTCTTGATGCTGTTGTTCGCCTTCCAGGGATGGGCGAATCGGCAGGTCAGCCGCAGCGACATCGTCATCAACGCCTCCGACATCGTCATGGAGGGCCCGCGAGGGTGGCGGGCGACCGTCGGCAACCTGGCGGCGGTGGAGATGGATGGCACCGACCTGGTCCTCACTCCGGACCCGGACAACTTCGATGCCCGGCTGGCCAACGCCCGCAGTTTCACCCGGATCTTCGGTCCGGGCCGGGGCCGCAAGGGCGTGGTCGTGGTGCGATTCCACGAGGCCGACGTTCCCAAGGTGACCCGCAGCATCGCCCGATTGCGCAGCGCCGTGGCCGCGCGGCGGCAGGGCTGATCCGGGGCGGGACGTGGGAACCCGGCGTACGCCGCTGGGTCCCGCTGGTCCGCGCGCAGTAACTACATCTGGCGCGTAACTACGTGATGCTGTAGTTGTGCAGGTGATCTGGTCTGTTTCGCCTGCGTGGCTACGTGTTGCTGTAGTTGTGCAGGTCTGGCGTCCGCGAGGTTGATCCGGGCCGACTACGATCGCCCGGGTGACCGACGCCCCCACTCCTGCCGCGGTACGCCGTGCCCGCGGCGCCGTTGCGGCCTTCTTCTTCACCAACGGCCTGCTGCTGTCGAACCTGCTGCCGCGGCTGCCTGAGATCAAGGCTGCCCTGGAGCTGGACAACACCCAGTTCGGCATCGCGGTCGCGGCGTTTCCGGCCGGCGCGTTCCTGGCAGGGCTGGCCTCGCCTTCGCTGATCCGCCGGTTCGGATCCGGTCCGGTGGCGGTGGTCGGCACGGTGGTGTCCTCGCTGGGCGTGATCTCGGCGGCGGTGGCGCCGGCGTACCTGCCGCTGATCCTGGCGTTGCTGGTCGCCGGCGGTGCCGATGCGATCACCGACGTGGCGCAGAACGCGCACGGGCTGCGGGTGCAGCGTCACATGAAGCGTTCCATCATCAATTCCTTCCACGCGGTGTGGTCGGTGGGGGCTGTCACCGGCGGTCTGATGTCGGCCGGCGCGATCGCGCTGCGCATCCCGCTGCCGATTCACCTGGGGGCCAGCGGCGGGCTGGCGATCGTGGTCGCCTGCGTCGCGTTGCGGTTTGCGCTGCCCGGCCATGACGAGGAACCGGTCCAGTCGGGGGAGGCCGCGACGGACGCGAGGCGCCGGGTCGCGGTGCCGCGGCGTACTTGGATCATGTTGGCCGCGCTGGTGCTGATCGCCGTGGCGGGTGCGCTGGTCGAGGACGCCGGCAACTCCTGGGCCACCTTGTATCTGTCGGACTCGCTGGAAGCGCCGCACGAGATCGCCGCGATGGGCTACATCGCGATGGTCGCGGTGCAGACAGTGGCACGGTTCGTCGGCGACGCGATGGTGGACCGGATGGGGCAGCGGGCGGTGCTGTGGCTGGGCGGTGCAGTCGTCACGATCGGCATGGGGGCGGCGCTGGCGTTTCCGACCGTGCCCGGCACCATCCTCGGCTTTGCGGCGGCTGGCTTCGGCTGCGCGGCGGCCATCCCGTTGGCGATGCAGGAGGCCGACGACCTGCCCGGGCTGCGGGCCGGCATGGGCCTGACGATCGTGACCTGGCTGCTGCGGGTCGGGATGTTGGCCTCTCCGCCGATCGTCGGCGCGATCGCCGACGCCACCGAACTCCGGGTCGGTCTGCTGGTCGCCCCGATCAGCGGCCTGGTGATCGTGGCCTTTGCCGGCCTGGCGATGCAGCCGCGGCGACGGCCGGCCGAATCGGCCTGAGTGCCGCAGAAAAGTCGTCCCCAGCGGCGGCAGGTCGCGTGATTTGCGACCTACAGCCGCTGGGGCTTTTCGTAGCGGTCCACCCGACACCGTGCCAGAAAGCCGACTCAGCGCCGCCGGCGTTCGGGCTTCAGCTCCTGTTCGCCGTAGCTGTGGTCGGCCAGGCTGACCGTCAGGCCCGGCGCGACGATCTCGTCGATCCGATCCAGCGTCTCGTCGGACAACTCGACGTTGACGGCCGGCAGCACCGTCTCCAGCTGCTCCATCGTGCGGGGCCCGATGATCGCCGAGGTCACACCGGGGTGGCGGATCACAAAGGCGATGGCGAGCTCGGTCAGAGTGATGCCGAGGTCGGCGGCGAGCGCCGACAGGTCATCGACCATCTCCAGCTTGCGCTGGTTGGCCGGGTTGGCCATGTCGAAGCGGAATGCCGGCCGCCCCTTCGAGGCAGGCTGCGGTGGGTTGTCCTTGCCCCACTTGCCCGACAGCCAGCCACCGGACAGCGGGCTGTAGACAAGGCTGGTCATCCCGTGCCGGAGCAGGGTGGGCAGCACGTCAGTCTCGATGCCGCGGACCAGCAGGGAGTAGGGCGGTTGCTCCGTCACGAACCGTTCCAGGCGCCGTTCCTTCGAAACCCACTGCGCCTCGACGATCTGCGATCCGGAGAAGGACGAGGTGCCGATGTAGCGGACCTTTCCCTGTCGGACGAGGTCGGTCAGCGCGCCGAGGGTCTCCTCGATGTCGGTGTCCGGATCGGGCCGGTGCATCTGGTAGAGGTCGATGTGGTCCGTGCCCAGACGTCGCAGCGAGTCCTCGACCTCACGCATGATCCAGCGCCTGGAGCCGCCCCGGTGGTTGGGGTCTTTGTCCATCGCCGAATAGAACTTCGTTGCCAGCACCACGTCGTCACGGCGACCCTGGAGCGCCTCGCCGACGATCTCCTCCGAGACCCCTTTGGAATACGTGTCCGCGGTGTCGATGAAGTTGATGCCGGCATCCAATGCGGCGTGGATGATCCGGACCGCGTCGGCGCGGTTGTCGTTGCCGATCGGCCCGAACATCATCGCGCCCAGGCACAGCGGGCTGACTTTCACTCCGGTGCGGGCCAGTGGTCGCAGATCCATGGCGGTTCCCTTCGGCGGCGTTGGCGTACGCCCCGATCCTAGGGGCAGCGCGTCAGCGCGCGGCGGCGGGGCAACCGCGCGCACTACGTGCAGTCGATTCCTGAGGAGCCTTGTTTTCGGGGGTTCCTGCGAATCGACTGCACGTAGTGCGCGGGATCCCGGGTGACCACGGAAGCTGGCGTCGACCTCAGGCCACCGGCAGCCAGGCATCGAGTGGGCCGGCCACCGGTGCGGTGGTCAGGCGTCGTCCTCCAGCACCCACACTTGGCGCAGCGGAATCTGCGCTCGGGTGGCGGCGGGGAGGCGTTCGTAGGTGGCGAAGAGCTGGTCGAGCAGTTGTTCTGCATCCCACACCCGCAGCATGGTCCGGTCGCGCTGGAATTCCTTGCGGGCTGGCTTGGTCACTCCGCCCCACGCGACGAGCAGGGCTTGGTCGGCCTTGTGTTGCACCATCGCCGAATGCAGGCCGCGGACGACCTTCACGTCGATGGCCGAGGGCTCCGACTTGACCTCGACGATGAGGGTCGGGGCGTCGAGTCCGAGTGGGCCCATGCCTCCCACGATGTCCACGCCGCCGTCCGGGCCGGGAGGGGAGACCTCACATCGGAAGCCGAGCACCGTGAGAATGTCAGCGACGAGGTGGGTGAGCTGGTGCTCCTTGAACCGCTCGGCGACGTGAGTCCGTACCCGATCACGGATCGCCTCGATGGTCGGCGCGGTCTCCGGGTCCGTGACGTCCAGCGATGAGTCAGGGGCGGGCGCTTGGGTGGTCGTGGCGTTGGCTTCTGGCGTCGCGCCGGTGTCGGTCTCGCCAGCTGCGACGGCTTCCAGACGCTCGGCTGCGCCGTTGCGGGTCGCCTGAAAGACGGTCATCGATCCGTTGAGCGTGTAGACGAGGTCTTCACTCAGCACCGTCTTGGCTATTGGTTCGCTTGCCCACTTCACCGGCAGGTGGTGCCGGCGAGACTTGTCGGGCTGGGACGGGTCGTACGCATAACTCCCAGTCGCTCGTCCGAACTGGATGTAGCCGGGCTTCGTCTTCAGCGGCAGGACGATCAAATCCCCGACCTTGATGGAGTTGCGGAAGGCCCAAAGCTGGCCGGTGTGGTTGGTCTGCCGGCCCAGTGACGCCTCCGGATACGCCGCTTCGACGAGGGCCCGGACGTCATCTCGGCTCTGGCAGCCGCTCAGGTCACCGATCTCGGACCACCCGATCGTGGCGCGCCCGTGCTCAATGTTCCAGTGTTCGTTCTCGCCGAGCCCGCCTGCCCGCACGACCCACGCTGCCATGATGTCCTCCCGTCATTGGTGTCATCAGTAGACCAGAACTGACCGAGTCCCACTAAATGGAGGCGGTCCGAAGCGGCGAACCGCGCGCAAGACGTGCAGTCGATTCTCAGCGAGGCCCGTTTCCGGCGGTTCTGGGGAATCGACTGCACGCAGTGCGCGACGTGACATGGGGCGCGGTTTTCGTCGGCAACCGGCGGCGTCCCGCCTCGGCGTCGCCTGACATGCTCGGCGCATGCGCCTCTACCTGTCCTCCTTTCGGCTGGGCGATCACACCCAGGCATTGACGGAGTTGGCTCCGCCGCCGGGTCCCGCTGTGGTGATCGCCAACGCGATTGACGCCGCCCCGAGCGAGGATCGTGCGAAGCGGGTAGCAGAGGAACTCGACCGGGTCGCGGGGCTGGGGTACGAGGTGTCCGAACTCGATCTGCGGGACCACCTGTCTGACCGCGCCGGGCTGGCGGACCGCCTGGCCGCCGCCGAGCTGGTGTGGGTGCGCGGCGGCAACGTGTTCGTGCTGCGTCACCTGCTCGCCGTCACTGGCGCCGACGCCATGATCGTCGAGCACCTGGCGCGGGACACCTTCTGTTACGGCGGATACAGCGCCGGTCCCTGCGTGCTGGGCCCGCACCTGCGTGGGCTGGAGATCTGCGACCCGGTCGCGGAGTTGACCGAGGCATACGGAGCGCAAGCCCGCTTCGACGGGCTCGGCGTGCTCGACCGGGTGGTCGTACCCCACCTCGATTCACCTGATCATTTCGAGACGGCGGTCCTGGCGCGGGTGGCCGAGATCCACGAAGCCGCCGGCGAGCCCTACCTGGGGTTGCGCGACGGCGAGGTGTGGCTCGCCGCCGGCGACCCGGCTGAGGGACGCCTGCTGCCGCGGCGCCAGTGAAAGGTACACCCAGATCGCCGCATTGGTGGCACCGACGCCGATGCTCGACCACTTCGCGCAAGGCGATTCGATCTTCTCGAACTGGAAGGCGATCGGTGACGCGTACGTCCAGCGCATGGAGCTGTACGTCAGTCTCGGACACGAGGACCGGTTCGTCTCGCTGATGGATCGCGGGCCACATGCGTTTCCACCGGAGATCCGGGAGTTGTCCTATGCCTTCCCGGACCGGTGGTTGGCCCCGAGCGCTACCGAGGCTGGGGCCGGGGAAGGGGGCGCGACGCGGCGGGGCCAAGGGGCGCCCGCCGCGCACGGCTCAGACCACCGGCAGGAACCGGTCCTGCGGCCGCCAGCCCAGCAGCCGCTCGGCCGAATCGCCCAGATAACGGCCCGCGGGATGCGGAGCCAGGATCTGGATGACCGGCGCAGGCTCGGGCAGGTCGGACACCAGTGCGGCCGCGAGCACCGCTTCGCCGGCGTCGCGCCAGGAGATCGTGTACGGGTTGATCGCCTGCTGGAGCGGGGAGGGCTGGACGTCCACGTAATCCGGGTGCACCAACTGGCAGAACTCCAGGATCGGCGCCATCAGGCCATGTTCGGCCGCCAGGGTCCGGACGTACTCGGCGGCCAGGTGCTTCGACAGCGAATACGGGTCGGCGCCGGGCCGTGACGGCGACGCATCGCCCACCCCGGTGGCCTCGCTGTAACCCCACGGGAACCCCGAGATCAGGCGGGTCGGGCCGGTGTGGACGATCCGCTGCAGACCGAGCTCGATCGCGGCGGTCACCACATTCATCCCGCCCTGCAGGTTGACCTGCATGCCGCCGTCAAGCTGGTGCCGCAGCACCGTCACGTTGATCAGGCAGTCCGATCCGCGTGCCGCCTCCAGCACCTGGTCGGCGTCGGTGACGTCACAGATCGCGGCCCGATGCGGCGCCGCGATCGGCCCCGGCACCGGAGCGCCCGGCGCCTGCGGCGGCGCGGCGGCGATCTCCTCCAGCGATCGCAGGTCCACCCAGACCAGTTCGATGCCGGCAGCCATGATTGCCTCAGCTGTCGCGACCCCGAGCGGACCGGCGCCGTAGAGGGTGATCCGACGAGGTCGCGGCACCTGACGGACCGGAGTCACCGTCGGCCACGCTGGTTCCTCGGCACTGCTCGGCAGCGGGTCGGCAAGGATGTGGCGGGGTCGCCACAGCGCATCGTCGATCGTCATCACGCGCAGCGCCGGCGGCGGCTGGACCGCCTCCAGCACCGCGGCGATCATGTCGTCGGTGGGCTGCGCCCAAGGACGGTCGGCTCGCAGGGCAACCCCGGTCAGCCCGGGCGCGGCCCGCAGCACCTCCCGCGCGACGGTCTCGAAGAACCAGTCCGGCAACGCGGCCGAACTGGGGCGCGGCGCCCAGTCCTCATCCCAGTGCCAGCCGTCGGCGTACCCATCCATCACCGACGTACTGCCCAGGCTGACGACATGGCACACGTCACTGCCAGCGATCCAGCGATAGGGCAGCGAGGTGAGCGCGAGGAGGTCCTCACCGCGAGGCATCGGCTGCCCCGGATGCGGGTTGCCGATCACCAGGACGTCGGCGGCCGTGGTGTCCGCGTACGCCGAAGGGTCCGGCTCGAGCACGGTGTGCCCAGCTCCCCGCAGCGCGGCCACCACCGCCGCGCCGGCATGCACCAGCGCGACCGTGAGCGGTCCGCGATCAGTGGTGATCACCAGCGAGTCCCTTGCGGACCGGAGTCGCCCTGCTGAGGATCCTGCTGGTCGCCCTCGTTGTGCTGCTCGGACTGACCCGAGCCGGATTCGCCGGAAGCCTGCCGACCCGAGTCCTGCTGGCCAAAGTCCTGACGACCGGAGTCCCAGTCCTGCCAGCGGGTCGAGTTGCGCCAGTCCTCGCTTTCAGCCTGGTACGCCTGGCCCTGACCCTGATCGGACCGGGGCTGATCGGCGAAGGCCGGCTCGGAGGAACCCTGCTCGGCGGGGAAGTGCTGGCCGCGGTCGGACTGACCCTCAGCCTGGAACCCCTGCCCGGACTGCTCGCCCTGGAAGCCCTGCCCCTGGAAGACCGGACCGGTCTGCTCGGGCCACGACGCACTCTGGGCCGAGGACGGCCATTCGGCGCTCGGCTGGGAACCGGCCTGGTCCTGGCTGAACCCGGCACTCTGCGGGCTCATCCCGGCACCGCCGGGCTGACCGCCCTGCGGGCCGAAACCGCCGGGGCCACCGGGGCTCTGCGGACCCTGCGGACCGAACCCACCCGGTCCCTGCGGCCCCTGGGGGCCAAAGCCACCCGGACCCTGCGGCCCCTGCGGGCCAAAGCCGCCGGGTCCGCCCGGTCCTTGCGGGCCGGCCGGGCCGAATCCGCCCTGACCGCCGAATCCACCACCCTGGCCACCCGGAGGCAGCTCAGCGGTACGCCAGCCGCGGCGCAGCATCCGCTGGCCATAGGTCGAGTCCTCGCCCTGACGGATCTCTGCGCCGGGCAGCGGGGACGGGAAGACCTTGCCGAACTGCGGCTCGCCGGTCGGCGGGTAGGTCTCGATGAAGGCGCTGGCCTCCTGCGGCGAGGGGTAGTCCTTGGTGGGCTTCGAGGCATCCGGCAGCGACGGCGTACCGGCCAGCGGGCCCTTGGGCCACAGCAGCAGCGACCCGCCCTTGGAACGGTCGCGGATCGCCTGGATGCGCCAAGTGATGATCGGATGGCTGCCGAGCACGTTGACCAGCGGCACCCACAGTGCGCGGTCGGTGATCGCGCGGTCGGCGAGCTCGTCGGGGTTGACGTTGGCGTTGAGGTACTTGCCGGCAGCCAGCACCTTCATCGCGCCGTAGCCGCCCTGCTGACCGGTCAGCTTGTAGCCGAAGTTGTCGGCGGTGTACTCCTGCGCGCGGGACAGGAACATGCCCAGCAGTGGGATCTGCTGCATGATCTGCATCAGCAGGGTTCGCCAGTAGGACACGTGCCCGGCGCCGATGTGACCGACCTCGTGCGCGATCACAAACCGCAACGCCTCGGGATCACGCGCCGCGCCGCCGACCTCGAACATGTCCGAGTGCAGCACGATGAACCGCCGCCAACCGTGCCCGGACGCGAAGGCGTTGACCACGCCCTGGCCGGGGATCACGTACGCATCGGGGATCTTGCGCAGGCCAGCCGACAGGGCCGCCTCGACCACCATCTTGTAGCCCTCGGGGAACTGGGTCGGCGACATGCGTACGCCGCTGACCCGATACTGCGCGTAGTAGACACCACGGATGAAGAGCACCAAGAACGGCGACACCGTCGCCACCATCAGCAGCACGACCACCCAGCCGATGCCGTCGTTGATCACCTGGTCCCACGGGTAGGGCGAGGGCGGCGGCGCCGGATCCGTTGGGGTGTTGGTGACGAAGTTGATGAACTGGACCGCCAACACCGGCAGGATCAGCACTGCGGCGGCGACGTAGACGATCACCGCGATGACCGCACCGGTGACGACGAATGGCATCTCGCCCGGATGGAGGATCCGCTTCAGCTGCGGGCCCAGGGTGGTCTGGCGATTGGTCGCCGTCGGCGGCGCCGGATCGGCCTCCGCCTGTGGGGGATAATTGATGCTCACAGCGCTCCTTAGGGCGACAGGTGTCGGCTGAGTCTAGCGACGGGGTCGGCCAGCCTGTCCAGCATCCGCGACAGCTCAGAAGCGGAGGTTGAAGGTTGCGGTGACCCGGCTCCGGGGCGGACGATGAAGCGATGAATTCACCCATGCAGGGCACCCCGGACCCGGACCTGATCAACGTCAGCGTCCTCAACCCGGGCGTTGGCCGGGATGAGCGCTGGGCCCACGGCAAATCGTTGCGCGACCAAGTGCCCCACGAGGCGCTGGCGTACTGGCGCGCCGACGACACCCGCCCCGACCCGGTCGACATGGTGATCGAGTCCCATGAGGGCCGCAATCCTGACCTGATCGGGCTGCGGATGGCGCGGATGGCGGCCACCCCGTACGGCTTCCTCCGCGGCGCCGCCAACATCAGCGCCCGCGACGCCGCGAGCCTGCCCGCCACCGGCATCCAGCCGGTCATCTGCGGCGACATGCACCTGTCCAACATCGGTTTCTACCGGACCCAGGAAGGCGCACTGGTCCTCGACCTCAACGACTTCGACGAGGCACACACCGGCGGCTGGGAGTGGGATGTACGCCGGCTGGTCGCCAGCGTGTGGATCGCCGGCCTCGAGAACGGTGCCAGCGAGGACACCTGCGCGGAGGCGGTGATGTCGTGCGTCAATGCCTACCGCGACCGGATCCGTTCGCTGGCGCGCCAGCCGCTGCTGACCCGGGCGTTCAACCGGCTCGACGTCGACGAACTGCAGGCGACTGCCTCGGAGGCGCTCGCCCCCGAACTGGACCGCACCATCCGCAAGGCCACCAAACACACCTCGGACCGCAAGCTGCCCAAGGTCACCGCCGAGGAACAGGGCACCCGCCGGATCATCGAGGATCCGCCGCTGCTGACCCGGCTCAGGGAGGGGGACGCCCAGGAGTTGGGGCTGGCGCTGGATCGTTATCTGCAGACGATCCCGCCGGCGTGGCGCCGGGTGCTGGACGGGTACACGCTGGTCGATGTCGCGCGCAAGGTGGTCGGCATCGGCTCGGTGGGGCTGGGGGCGTACATCGCCCTGCTGGAAGGATCCGGTCCTGACGACGTGCTCTTCCTGCAGCTCAAGGAGGCGCAGCGGTCGGTCATCGCGCCCTACGTCCATGGTGACAGGGCCTGGCACCGTCACCAGGGCAAGCGGGTCGTCGAATACCAGCAGACGGTGCAGACCGCGTCCGACCCGCTGCTGGGCTGGACGGATGCGCTGGGGCAGCAGCTCTATGTACGCCAGTGGCGCAATCTCAAGGGCACTATCGACCTGACCCGGGTCACCGGGCAGGCGCTGGCCGACTATTCCCGGATCGCCGGCGACCTGCTGGCGCGGGGGCACTCACGTACCAGCGGCGCCTCGATGATCGCCGGCTACGTCGGCAAACACGACTCCGTCGCCGAGGCGTTCACCCGGTTCGCCAAGGCGTACGCCGATCAGACCCTGGCCGACCACGAAGCCCTGCTGGCCGCGATCAAACAGGGCCGGCTGCCGGTCGACGAGGGCCATCTGGAGGCTCTGCACGGCGGCTGATCTGCTCGTCGTTTCAGAAAACCGCGCCTCAGCTGACGCCAACGAGAGACGACCTTTCTCTGCAGGCGCCGGCGGCGCGGGGCAACTGACGACCATGGCGGCACGGCCTACCAGTGTGGCCACTGGTCTGCTCGGGCCACTAGGCTGAAAACCGTGGCACGCCAGTTTGAGTACAAGCAGACCGAAGCCGGTGAGATCGTCGAGATCGCGGTGCGGGGCAGGCAGATCCTTGCCCGCCCGATGATCGCGTTCGGCACCGCCTACACCCACGAGGAGCGCGACCAGCTCGGCCTCAACGGCCTGCTGCCGCCGGCAGTGGTGTCGATGAGCAATCAGCTCAAACGGCTCTACAAACAGTTCAAACGCCAGCCCAACAACCTCGCCAAGTACGTCCTGCTCACCGACCTCCAGGAACGCAACGAGATCCTCTTCTATCGCCTGGTGACCGAGCACCTCGAGGAGATGCTGCCGATCATCTACACGCCGACCATCGGCGAGGCGATCCGCGAGTACTCCGCCTGGTACACCCGGCCCCGTGGCGTCTTCCTCGGCATCGACCAGCAGGACGACATGGAGCTGGCGCTGCGCAACTACGGACAGGGACCCGACGACGTCGACCTGATCGTGGTCACCGACTCCGAAGGCATCCTCGGCATCGGCGACCAGGGCATCGGTGGCATCCGGATCGCCATCGGCAAGCTCGCGGTCTACACCGCCGCCGCCGGCATCCATCCGCTGCGGGTGATGCCGATCGTGCTCGACCCGGGCACCGACAACATGGCGCTGCTCAACGACGACGGCTATCTGGGTCTGCGTCATCCGCGCGTCCGGGGCGAGGCCTACGACGAGTTCGTCGAGAAGTTCGTCACCACCGCCGCCCGGCTCTATCCCCGCGCGCTGATCCACTGGGAGGACTTGGGCGCCAGCAATGCCCACCGGGTCCTCGCCAAGTACGTCAACGACTACCGCACCTTCAACGACGACATCCAGGGCACCGCCGCCGTGGTCGCCGCTGCCGTGCTCGCCGCGGTCCAGGCCAGCGGCACTCGGATGGCCGATCAGCGCGTCGTCATCCACGGCTCCGGCTCGGCCGGCATCGGCATCGCCGACCTGCTGGTCGAGATCATGGTCGACCAAGGCATGGATCCCGACCAGGCCCGGGCCTGCTTCTGGGGTCTCGGCAGCCGCGGCCTGCTCCGCGAGGGCACCCGGATGCGCGACTTCCAGGAGCCGTACGCCCGCAGCCAGGCCGAGCTTGACGGCTGGCAGCTCGACGAACCGGACAGGTACGCCCTCGCCGACGTCGTTCGCAACGTCAAGCCGACCATCCTCATCGGCACCTCCGCGCAGCCCGGCGCCTTCAACGAGGCGATCGTCAAGGACATGGCCGCCCACGTCGAGCGGCCCATCATCCTGCCGCTGTCCAATCCGACCTCACAGTCAGAGGCGTTGCCGGCCGACCTGCTCGCCTGGACCGGCGGCAAGGCGCTGATCGCGACCGGGTCCCCGTTCGCCCCGGTGGAACGTGACGAGCAGACGTACACGATCGCGCAGGCCAACAACGCGCTGGTCTTCCCTGGCATCGGGCTCGGCACCATCGTCTCGCAGGCCTCCCGGGTCACCCCGGGCATGATTTCGGCGGCGGCGCAGGCGCTGGCGGGGCTGGCGGACGGACGCCGGCTCGGCAGCGCGATCTTGCCGGCTGCCTCCGAACTGCGGTCGGTGTCGGCGACGGTCGCGATCGCGGTGGCGGAAGCTGCGGTGGCCGACGGGGTCGCCGAGGTTGAGCTCGACAGCCCGATCCAGCAGGTCTACAAGAAGATGTGGCAGCCGAACTATCCCACGGTGGTGCCGATCACCAACAGCGTCACCCCAGTGCGCCGTGCCGACGGCAGCATCGACGACGGACCCGACAGCTGGCACGCCGCCGGCGGCCACGAAATCTGAGGCCAGGCGGCGTACGCCTTGGCTGCACAACTACAGCATCACGTAGCTGCGCAGCCGAAATGGGCAGTTTGACCTGCATGCCTACAGGGGCCCGAGGTTGTGCAACTGAGGTGCGGATCGGCGCCGCCCGGCCGATCTCGGTCGTTGCTGCGTCGGTGGTCTCCCTGGCCACTCTCGGGCGAGGTGTACGCGAGAGCTGCGCGCAAGACGCGCAGTCGATGCGTCCGGGCGCCCCTGCAGCGGGGTTGGTGAGAATCGACTGCGGCTCTTGCGCGCGACAAGCGGGGAACACCACCCCTAGCGAGTCCGGAACGGGAGGCCACCTGTCGGGTACGGGGGAGACAGAACCTCAACTTGTTGACGAAGTTGGCCCCGGATCGGGGATCTGGGGCGTAGAAGTTCAACTTGTTGAGGAAGCGTCCCCCTGCTGGCCCGGGCACCTGGGCTGCGTGGGCGTACGCCTCGGGGTGGCTTCCAGTGCGGGAGGCCCGGGGCACGCCTGATCTGCGTAACTACAGCATCACGTAGCTACGCAGGTCACATCGGCGGTTTGACGTGCACAACTACAGGGTCCTGAGGTAGTGCAGCTGAGGTGCGGATCGGCGCCGCCCGGCACCCGGCCCCGGCCTTCCGTTGCCGCGCCGGTGGTCTCCACATGGTCGTTCTCGGGCGAGGCGTACACGCGAACTGCGCGCAAGACGTGCAGTCGATTTGCCCAGACCCCCGAACAGCGGGGTCGGTGAGATTCGACTGCACGTCTTGCGCGCGACAGCGGGGGAGTGGCCGGGAATTTGCCCGGCCCCGGCAGGTCCTAACATCGTTGGGTGAGCAACTTCTACGGCGACTCGCAGCGACCGGCGAACGGACAACCCCAGCAGCCCGGCACGCAGCGCCCGACACCGTACGGCGGTCCGCAGCAGGCCGGCCAGTATCAGGTAGGTCCCGAGCAACGGCACCCGCAGCCCGCGCCGCCGCAGGGTCCCGCCGACCTGCAGACTTCGCCCGCGGGGAGCCCGACAGCCGCCAAGAGCCGCGGCCCGCGGCGCAAGCGTCGCCCGATGGTGCTGCCGGTGGCAGCGATCGCGATCGGTCTGTTCACCACCTTCTTCTTCCTGCTCGCGGTTGGTCTGTCCGCCAATGTCGAGGGCACCGACCTGGGCTTCGTGGCCGCGACCGCGGTGCTGCTGGTGGCGCTGCTGATCCTGTGGTGGCTGGATCGCTGGGAGCCCGAACCCGTCGTATTGTTGGTGGCTGCGTTCCTGTGGGGATCGGGCATCGCGACCTCGCTGTCGCTGCCGTTCACGCTGATGACGCCATTCCTGGCGCCCACCCCGGAGGCAGGGATCTGGCTGCAGGCGCCGGTGGTCGAGGAGTTCACCAAGGGCCTGTTCATCCTGCTGCTGGTGGCCGGCAAGCGAGGCCGGTTCGAGTTCAACGCGTTGACCGACGGGGTCATCTACGGCGTCCTGGTCGGCGCCGGCTTCTCCTTCCTGGAGGACCAGCTCTACATCGCCAGCACCACCACCTTTGACCAGTCCGCCGAACTCGCCTCGATCCGCATCGGCGGCTCCGCGCTGGGACACGGCCTCTACACGATGTGCTTCTCGCTCGGCATCTGGTTTGCCATGAATCGGCGCAGCGTGCTGGCCCGGATCGGCTGCGGTGTCGGTGGGTACGCCGTCGCGGTGCTGCTGCACGGCATCCACAACGGCGCCGCCGTCGCGGCGGGGACCTCGGATGACATGACGCTGTTCTATCTGGTCAAGGCGTTCACCTTCGTCGTGCTGGTCGCGTTGGCCGTCATCGCCTGGTTTGCTCGCCGCCACGAGGGCCGGCTGATCGCCGCCGAACTGCCCAAGATGGCTGAGGTGGGCCTCATCAGCGCCCAGGAGGTGAGCTGGATGTCCTCGCTGAAGGGTCGCCGTGACCACCTGAAGTCGCTCCCCAAACCGGCCCGCGCTGACGCCAAGAGCCTGATCGAAGCGGTCACCGAACTTGCCTTCCTGGAACACCGGATCGCCCGCATCGGCGGCCCGGTCGCCCCGGTGCTGCAGCAACAGCGCGGCGAACTCGGCAGCGTCATCCAGGGCACCACTGCGGCACTGACGGCCGCCGGGCTGCGCTGAGGGCGTACGCCGACGGGAGCCGCCTCAGCCGGTGTAGCCGACCTGGGTCCAGTCGACGGTGGCAAATCCCATGGCACCGATGTTGACCACGGTCTGGCGTACGCCGACCAACTGCGGGGCGCTGTAGAGCGGCGCGCAGGCACCTTCCCGCCACAGGATCTCGTCGGCCCGGTTGGCGGCCGCGGCCTGGTCAGCCAGTGTCGGCGCCTGCCGCAGCGCCTCCAGCTCAGCCGCCAAGCCCTCGTGCTGCAGCGCCGTCGCGGCCAAGTCGCCGCCGTCGTCGAATCGGGCCGCGACCGTCGCGGTCGGCATCGCATCCACCGTCCGCAGCCGCGCCGCCAACTCGAACTCGCCACTGGCCAGCCGTTCGCGTACCCGAGGCTCGGGCTCGGTCACCAACTCCACCTCGGCTCCGGCCTCGGACAGCATCCGCTGCAGTTGCAGGCCCTCGTTCTCAGCGAGCGGATCGCCCTCGGGCAGCAGCACCCGCAGCTTCCACGGCTGACCGTTGAGGGTGCGGACGCCGTCAGCGCCGCGCGCCAGCCCGGCCGCATCCAGCTCAAGCCCGGCTGCCTCCGGATCAAACCGGGCCAGCTCGGAATGGTCGACATAGCCGGTCTGGTTGGCGGTGAAGATCGTGTTGCCGTGCGCGGTGACCGGCTCCAGCCCGGACAGGTCCGACACCGCGATCTCGTCGCGATCGATCGACCGCAGCACTGCCAGGCGCACCGCGACATCGGCCAGTTGAGGACTGGCGGTGTTGAGCAGCAGCTGCCGGGCGGTCTGGCCGGCCGCGCGGCGGATGGTGCCGTTGCTGACCTCCCGGGCGCGGGTCAGGGCTTGGGTGTCGGTGTCGATCTCCAGGACGTCGATCTCGTTGGTGCTGTACGCCGCCGCCGCGTCCTCGTCGTCCATCACCTTGAAGGTGACCCGCAGCAGGGCCGGTTCGATGCCCCACCAGCGCATGTTGGGACTGAGCACCACCCGGTCCTCCGTGACCTGGGCGACCTGGAAGGGGCCTGCCTGCATGGCAGGTGCGAGCTCGGACCAACCCTCGTTGAACGCGCCCGAATTGCCGATCGCGCTGGCGCGCAGCGGCGTACGCAGCAGACCCGGCCATGCCGGGAAGGGCGCATCGAAGCTGAACTCGACGCCGGTGGCGCCGTCGGCGCGGACCTCGGTGATCCGCTCCCAGCCCAGCCCGGTACGCCGGCGTACGTCACCGAGCTGACCGGACATGGCTCGCCAGGTCGCCACCCAGTCCTCGGAGGTCAGCGGCGCGCCGTCACCCCAGACCGCGTCGGGGTTGAGCTCGAACCGGACCTGGGTGGCGTCCTCGGATGCGATGGCCTCGACCAGATAGTCGGGGTTGGGGCTCGGTTCGGCGCGGGCGGAGAAGTGGAAGTACTGCGGCATCACGGCCGAGAGGATCGGGGTCTGACTGGCGCGCGGACCGTCGCTGTGCAGCGGATTCCAGGTCGAGGGCAGACCGCGCACCTGCAGGCGCAGTTCGCCGGCGCCGACGCGGAGGTCCTTGGGTTCGGCGCGGGTGACATCCTCGTCGGGCATCACGACCGAGGGGCGACGCGGTGGCGGTTCCGATCCCGGATCGCTGCAGCCGACCACCGTCGTGACCACCGCGGCCGCAGCCAGGCCGAGCAGCGTACGGCGATTGATCCCGTCAAACATCACGCCCCCACTATGGCATGCATGGACCGGTCGGGGCAGGAAAACGACGAGGGCGCCGGGGAGATCCCCGGCGCCCTCGCGCATGGTGTTTCGGATCACTGGGATCCGAGCACGGTCACTCGATCACTCGGTCCAACCGACGTTCTCGACCGGGCCGGTGTAGAAGATGCCGGCGCCGTAGTTGGCGAGACCGGGCTTCACAGCGACGATGATCGGGCCACCGAACATCGGCAGCAGGCCGAAGCTGCTGAGCAGCTCGGTCTCGAGCTCGTTGGCAGCAGCGATCTGCTCCTCAGCGGTCGGCAGGGTTGCCACCTCGTCGATCTTGGCGTCCATCTCCGCCGAACCGGTGCCCGAGTTGTTCAGCGAGCTGTCGGAGCAGTAGATCTGGCAGAAGTACGCCACACCGAACGGGTCGGAGGAGGCGAAGCCGGACAGCAGGAAGTCGAAGTCCTTCGCCGCGATCGTGCTGGAGAAGTCCGAGCTGGGCTTCTCGAGAACGTTCACCTTGACGCCGATCTGCTGCATCATGGCCTGCATGGCCTGGGCGGTGTTCCGGTTCAGCTGCGAGTCGCCGAAGATCGGGTAGTTCAGCGACAGCGGCTGGCCGTCCTTCTCGTAGATGCCCTCACCGTTCAGGGTGTAGCCCGCGGCCTCAAGGTTGGCCTTGGCGGCATCGGGATCGTAGGGAGCGAGCTCGCCGAAGGAGTCCTTGTAGCCCTCCTGCCACGGGAACAGGGTGAAGGAGCCGGGAGGAGTCTCGGTGTAGTTCAGACCCTGGAAGCGGACCTGGGCGAACTGCTCACGGTTGATGCCCATGGCGATGGACTTGCGGACCTCGACATCGGACAGGTTCGGGCTGTCGGAGTTGAGGGTGAGGAGGAAGGTCGCCGGACGCGAAGCGGTCCGGATCTCGAACTCGTCGCCACGCTCGGCAACGCGAGCGTAGTAGTCAGCCGAACCCACACCGGCGGCGTCGATCTCACCGTTGAGGAAGGCGTTGATGGTGGCCTCGGACTCCATTTGGCGGAAGATGCGCTTCTCGAGCTTACCCGGGTCGCCCCACCACTTCTCGTTGGGGACGAAGGTCACGGTGCCAGAAGCCTGGTCCACGCTCTCGAGCTTGTACGGGCCGGCGCCCCATTCCGGGTGCGGGTTGTCCACGTAGCCCTGCTCGAAGACGTCCACCTCGGCGGCGGCGGGGTGCAGGATGTTGTTGAACAGACCCTTCCACCACGGCCACGGGGTGCCGAAGGTGACCACGGCCTGCTTGTCGTTCTCGCCAGCGGTGACCGACTCGATCTTGTCGTAGCCGTCGGTGGAGTTGGCGTTGTAGCCCTCCTGGCCGCTGTTGCCCTTCCAGACAGCCTCGAAGGCGGTCCAGTCGATCGGAGTACCGTCGTTGAAGACGGCTTCCTCGCGGATCGTGTAGGTGACGATGGTGCCGTCTTCGTTCTCCTCGGCCTGCACGTCGGTGAGGTAGTTCTCGTTGAACGACCACTCACCCTCGGGGGTGTAGAAGGCCATCTGCGGGTTGTACCACTGCCACAGCGTCGAGGTGTCGGTGGTCATGTTGCCGTGGAACATGTTCCACTGCGGGGTGATCTCACCGATCGCGGTGGTGAAGGTGCCGCCGTCCTTGACCTGGTCGTAGGGGGTCTCGTTGATCTGGGGCTCGGCCAGCTCGGTGTGGGTGTTGCCACCACCGTTGCCGCCGCCGTTGCCGCCGTTGTTGCCGCCGGTGCCGTTGTCGGCAGGCGTGCAAGCGGCAGTGAAGGCCAGGGCCATAGCCGCGACAGCAGCCAAGGCGCCCTTGCGAACGTTTCGCATCTTCGCTTCCTTGTCCCTCGTGGCGCGCCCGCCACGAGATGGTGTTGATCTGACTGCGGTTGCTGTCAGGTGTTGGTGATGACTGCGGTAGGGGGTCTACCGGAAGTGGCACGCGTTGGTGTGGTCCACCCCCTCCCGGCTCGCCACCAGAGCGGGAGTCTGCGTGGTGCACTTCTCCTGCTGTTCCGCGCTGAGCGTCGGGAACAGGGGGCACCGACTGGCGAACGAGCAGCCGACCTGATCATCGGTCGGGCTGGGCTGGTCGCCAGTGAGAATGATGCGCTGTCGGGTCCGCTCCGCCTGGGGATCAGGCAGCGGGATCGCGGACAGCAAGGCCTGGGTGTAGGGATGCTGGGGATCGTCGAAGACCGAGTTGATGTCGCCGGTCTCCACGAACTTGCCCAGATACATCACCGCGAGCCGGTCGCTGATGTGACGCACCACCGACAGGTCGTGGGCCACGAACAGGTAGGACAGACCGAGTTTCGCCTTGAGCGAGTCCAGCAGGTTGATGACACCGGCCTGGATCGACACGTCCAGCGCCGAGACCGGCTCGTCGAGCACCAGCAGCTTCGGCTCGGTCGCCAGTGCGCGGGCGATGCCGATGCGCTGTCGCTGACCGCCGGAGAAGGCGCCCGGGAACCGGTCGGCATGCTCAGGGTTGAGGCCGACCAGGTCCATCAGTTCCTCGACCCGGCTGTTGGACTTGGCCTTCGGTACGCCGATCGCCTTGAGCGGCTCGCCGATGATGTCGTACACCGTCATGCGCGGATCCAAGGCGCCCATCGGGTCCTGGAAGACGATCTGGAGATCGCCGCGGGCCGTACGCCGCTGGCTGCGCTTGAGGTTGCGTACCGACAGGTCGCCGATCCTGATCTCGCCGGTGGAGTTCTTGCCGAGGTCCATGATCTCCAGCAGCGTGGTCGACTTGCCACAGCCCGACTCACCCACGATCGCGAAGCTCTCGCCCTCGCGGATGTCGAAGCTGATGCCGTTGACCGCGTGGACCGTGCCGACACGGCGCTTGAGCACCGAACCCTTCATGAGCGGATAGCTGCGCACCAGATCGTCCACCGCCAACATCGGCTTGCGTTCCTCACGCGGCGCGCTGATGATCGGCTCCGGAGGCTCGGGCAGCGGATAGATCGGCTGCCCCTGGATCTGCTGGTCGTTGATCTCACCGGCCCGGATGCAGGCGGCCTGATGATCCGGCCCCAACTCTTCCAGCGGCGGCTCGGAGTTGCGGCAGGCGTCGATGACGACCGGGCAGCGGGCCGCGAAGGGGCAGCCGTCGGGCAGGTCGATGAGGATCGGCGGGTTGCCCTTGATCGGGACCAGCGGCTCCTTGGCCTTGCGGTCCACGCGCGGGATCGCACCCAACAGGCCGATGGTGTAGGGCATCTTCGGCTGGGCGAAGAGACGGTCCACCTCGGCGTGCTCGACGGGCTTGCCGGCGTACATCACCAGCACGTCGTCGGCGGTGCCGGCCACCACACCCAGGTCGTGGGTGATCATGATGACCGCGGCGCCGGTCTCCTTCTGGGCCGTACGCAACACCTCCAGGATCTGAGCCTGGATGGTCACGTCCAATGCGGTGGTCGGCTCGTCGGCGATGATCAGCTTCGGATCGTTGGCGATCGCGATGGCGATCACCACCCGCTGCCGCATGCCGCCGGAGAATTCGTGCGGGAAGGACTTCACGCGCCGCTCCGGACGCGGGATGCCGACCAATTCCAGCAACTCGACGGCGCGCTTCCACGCATCCTTCTCGGCGATGCCGGGATTGTGGACCTTGAGCGCCTCGACGATCTGCCAGCCGACGGTGAACACCGGGGTCAGCGACGACAGCGGGTCCTGGAAGATCATGCCGATCTCGGAACCGCGGACCTTGGACAGCTGCTTGTCGGTCAACCCCAACAGGTTGCGCCCGTTGAGGGAGACCAGACCTGAGACATTGGCCGAATCGGGCAGCAGACCCATGATCGACAGGGCCGTCACCGACTTGCCCGAACCTGATTCGCCCACGATCGCCAGGCTCTCGCCGGCCATCAGGTCGAAGTTCACACCGCGTACGGCATTGACCCGGCCGGCCTCCGAGGGGAAGGCGACCTTGAGGTCGCGTACCGACAGCAGCGCGTCGGGATTGGGCTCCAGGCCGGTCGGGTGAGGACCGGTCGCGTGGGGATGCTGCGGAGCTGAACTCATGCCTGACCTCCTGCCGCGGAGGACGGGTCGAGCGCGTCGCGCAGGCCGTCAGCGATCAGAGCCATCGAGGTGGTGAGCAGAGTGAGCACTCCAGCCGGGAAGTAGAAGAGCCAAGGGGTGGTGGTCAGGGTCGCGTTGCCCTCCTGGAGCAGCGTGCCCAGCGAGACATCGGGCAGCTTGATGCCGAAGCCGAGGAAGGACAGACCGGTCTCCGACATCACGGTGCCGACGATGCCCAGGGTGAACTGGATCACCAGCAGTGAGCCGATGTTGGGGACCATGTGGCGCCACACCACCACGAACGGGTTGACGCCCATGTATCGCGAGGCGGTGACGTACTCGCGTTCGCGGATCGACATTGACAGCGACCAGATGACGCGGGCGGCGTACATCCAGCCGATCGCGATCATCACGACGATGAGGACCCGCCAGTCACCGCCGGCGCTGTTGGACAGCATCGCCAGGATGAGGAAGGTCGGCACCACCAACAGGAAGTGGATGATGGCCAGCACGATCCGCTCGTAGGCGCCACCGAAGTACGCCGCGGTCGCGCCCACCATCGCCGAGATCAGCGTGGTGGCGCTGGAGACACACACCGCGATGATGATCGAGCGCTGCAGGCCATGTGCGGTCCGGGTGAAGTTGTCCTGTCCCAGCGCGTTGGTGCCGAACCAGTGCTGTGAGTTCGGCGGCTGGTTGAACGCCATGAAGTCGAGCTCGGAGAAGTCGTAGGGGGAGATCACCTTGCCGAAGATCGACAACAGGATCAGCAGGAAGAAGACCGCCAGGCCAATGACGGCCAGCTTGTTGCGGAAGAAGCGCTTGACGTAGAGCTGGCTGCGCGACAACCGCTTGCGGGTCGTCGGCGTCGCCGTCTCGACGGTCTGGGTTTCGATCTGGTCGTTGCTCATCAGTTCACCCGGACTCTCGGATCGAGGGCGACGACCACGATGTCAGCGAGGATGGCGCCGATGGCGGTCATGAGTGCGCCGAAGGCGGCGACGGCGACCACGCCGTGGATGTCGGAACGGCCCAACGTGATGGTGAAGTAGTCACCCATGCCGCGCCACGCGAAGATCCGCTCGGTCAGGAGGGCGCCGGTGAAGACGTTGGGGATGGCGAAGGCCACGCCGGTGGCGACCGGGATCAATGAGGTACGCAGCGCGTGGCGACGGATCGCCTGCGCCTTCGGCACGCCCTTGGCCCGGGCGGTACGCACGTAGTCGGCGTTGATGTTGTCCAGCAGCAGCGAGCGCTGGGTGAAGTGGGTGCCGGCGTACCCGGTCAGCACCAGTGCCGTGGTCGGCAGGATCAGGTGCTGCAGCATGTTCACGAAGGCGTCGATGCCCGACAGGCCCGGGGTGCCGGAGCCGGTCACGTAGAACCACTGCTGGCCGGTGGACTGGTTGAACCAGATGGCGGCGCTGACGATCATGAACGCCGCCACCACGATCGGGATGTTCATGGTGATGATGCCGACGCCCTGCCAGAAGCGGTCCGCCAGCTTGTACTGCCGGGCGGCCGTGAACACACCCAGGCCGACGCCGAGCAGCGTGGAGATGATGGTGGCGCCGAGCACCAGCTGGGCCGAGGTCCAGATCCGGTAGGAGATCTCGGTGTTGACGTCCTGACCGAGCGGGGACTGGCCCCAGTCCCAGCGCAGCAGGATGCCGGTGAGCCAGGTCCACCACTTCTCGAAGAGGGGGATGTTGGCGCCCAGGTTGTAGGGCTCGAGCATGTTCGCGATCTGCTCGGGGCTGGGCTGCGGCCGACGTTCCTGATAGTTCGATGCAGGGTCGAGGAAGTTGTTCGCCAGGAAGTAGGTGATGTTCGTGGCCAGGAAGATCATCAAGATCCAGCCCAAGGCCTTGCGGATGATGTATTTGATCACCGCTTCGTCACCCCCGCACGGGGGTCAGCTACCTGTCGTGGCATGAGGAATCCTCGGCCTTTCTGATGTTGAGTTCAGACTGCGGTTCCTCGCGCCTGGGCCTCCCATGGTTGTCGCCGGAAGCTTGGCCGATCTTGACCACGCCCACGACGTCGTTGTGAGTTTGCTGCCGACGGGAATAAGAGTCAACAACCCAACGCCACCGTTACCCAAACGTGAAGAACAGGACACAAGGTCCGCACCTGCTTCGAGCGGACAAGATACGCCTGTGGGGGGAGCAACGCCCAATCCGAGCCGGAGGGGCTGGTTGAGGGTGGGGCAGGGGGAGGTCGGCGTACGCCCACCGTGGTTCGCGGCTACTTCTTCGCCACCGCTTGGTTGTAGAGCTCGGTCCGGTCCAGCCCGGTCGCGGCGGCCACCTGGCGCACCGCGGCCGACATCTTGGTGCCGCTGGCGACCAGCGCCGCGACCTGGGCGAGCGCGTCGTCAGGATCGGTCTGCTCCTCGGGCGCCGGCGCGATGACCACGGTGATCTCCCCGCGTACGCCCTCAGCCGCCCAGCTCGCCAGGGCGGCCAGGCCGCCGCGCTTGACCTCCTGGTAGGTCTTGGTCAGTTCCCGACAGACCGCAGCGGTCCGCTCCGCACCGAGCGCCTGGGCCGCATCGGTCAGGAACGCCTCCAGCCGGTGCGGGGCCTCGAAGAACACCATGGTGCGAGGTTCGGTGGCGAGTTCCTCGAGGCGGCGCCGGCGCGGGCCGGGTTTGCGCGGCAGGAACCCTTCGAAACAGAACCGGTCCACCGGCAGGCCCGACACGGCCAGTGCTGTGGTGACGGCCGAGGGGCCGGGCACCGCGGTGATCTCGACGCCGAGCTCGATTGCGGCCACCACCAGCCGATAGCCGGGGTCGCTCACCGACGGCATCCCGGCGTCGGTCACCAGCACCACCCGTTCCCCGTCGGCGAGGTGCTGGGTCAGTGTCGGCGTACGGCTGGCCTCGTTGCCGTCGAAGTAGGAGACCACCGGCGCGGTCACCTCGATGCCGAGCCGGTCGCACAGCTGCCGAAACCGTCTGGTGTCCTCCGCTGCGACCCGGTCTGCTGCCAGCAGCGCCCGTGCCAACGCCGGCGAAGCGTCGGCAACATTGCCGATCGGGGTCCCGGCCAGGACAAGTACGCCAGAGGTTTCGTTCACGCGTCGACCCTAGTCACCCCACGCCGCCTCCCGGATCGCGGTTCGGCCACTCCCGGCGTCGCCCCGCCTCTCGAGGGCTCCGGGATGCCTAGGATGGTCGCCGTGACTGCCACCACCCGGCCACCGGTACGCCGCACACCCCTGTCGGCGATCGACCGACTCCGAGCGGGGATGCCGCAGGACAACCGCACCGCCTGGCTGGTGGCGCTGGGCCTGATGCTGGTGGCGTTCATCACGCGGGTCGCCAACCTGGCGTACCCGAATCGGCTCATCTTCGACGAGACCTATTACCCCAAGGACGCCTGGTCGCTGTGGCACTTCGGCTACGAACGCAGCTGGCCCGACGGCGCCAACGACCTGATCATCCAGGGTCAGACCAATGTCTGGAACGACGGTCCCGCCAACGCCGTGCACCCGCCGATGGGCAAGATCCTCATCGGGCTGGGTGAGGTGCTCTTCGGGATGAACTCGTTCGGCTGGCGGATCATGGCCGTGATCTTCGGCACCTTGTTGATCGGTGCGACGGTGCTGCTGGTACGCCGGTTGGCCCGTTCGACGATGATCGGCGCGGTCGCCGGGATCCTGATGATCTGTGACGGACTGGTCTTCACGATGTCGCGGATCGGCCTGCTCGACATCTTCCAAGCGTTCTTCATCATGGCCGGGGTGCTCGCGATGGTGGTGGACCGCGACTGGTTCCGCGGCAAGCTCGCCGACCATCTGGAGACGCTGCCGGTGCCGGACCTGAAGGGCAGCTTCGGGCCGGTGATCTACTGGCGGCCCTGGCGGCTGGTGGCCGGGCTGATGTTCGGCTGCGCGGTCGCGACGAAGTGGAACACGCTCTATGTGCTGGCGGCCTTCTGCCTGTTGACCTTGGCCTGGGACATCAGCGCGCGGCACCTCGCCGGTGGCGGCAAGAGCGCGATCTGGGGGCTGCTCCGGGACGGAATCCCGGCCTTTGTGCTGCAGGTCGTGGTGCCCGGCATCATCTACCTGCTCAGCTACCTGCCGTGGCTGCTGTCGACCGGCGGCTACATGCGCGACTGGGGCGAGAACAACCCGGACGCGCTCAGCACCCGGCTGCTCGGCAAACCGCTGGCGTCGCTGATCGCGTACCAAATCAACACCTACAACTTCCACACCGGCGACTACATCGCCGAACAGACCCACCCCTATGCGACTGACCCGTGGAGTTGGCCGCTGATGGTGCGCGGGATCGGTTTCGATGCCCAGAACGGCATCCAGGCCGGCCAGCAGGGTTGCCCCACCGATGCGGCTGAGGGCTGTCTGCGCGTGATCAATGCGCTGGGCACTCCGCTGCTGTGGTGGATCGGTTGCGTGGCGCTGGTGCTGGCGATCCTGTGGTGGATCGGGGACCGGGACTGGCGCTTCAGCGTGCCGGTGGTGGGTTTCATGAGTGTCTGGCTGCCGTGGTTCCAGTACGACGAGCGGCCGCTCTACTTCTTCTACGCGATCCTGCTGATCCCGTTCACGGTGACCGCGGTCGCCCTGATGCTCGGCAAACTCATCGGCCCCGCGGTGACGGAGGAATCGCCACCGGCGGCCAGGCGCCGGCGTCTGCTCGGCAGTTGGGCGGCGGGCATCATCGTCGCGCTGGTGGTGCTGAACTTCGCGTACTTCTGGCCGATCTACACCGACGGGCTGCTGACCCGGGAGCAGTGGCTGAACCGGATGTGGTTCCACAGCTGGATCTGAGGCGTACGCCCGGTGGCACGGTCCCGAACCGATACGCTCGCGGGGTGACTGAACCGATTGCCGCGGCACTTGAGGAACTGGGGCTGCCCGGGCTGCCGGAGCCATTGCCGGCACCGGTGGCCGATTCGCACACCCACTACAACAGCTCGGTGGAGATGAGTGGCATCTCCCCGGAGTTGGCGATCCGGGCCGCCGCCCAGGTGAACGTGACCCGCACCGCGCAGATCGGTTTTGACCTGCCGGGCTCCCGGTTCTCCTGTGAACTGGCCGCGAACAACCCCAGCGTGATCGCCGCCGTCGCGATCCATCCCAACGACGCCGCGACGCTGGGCGATGACCTGCCCCAGGCGCTGGCCGGGATCGAGGAATTGCTGACCACGTACGCCGACCAGGACTGGTTGCGAGCCGTCGGCGAGACCGGCATGGACCGGTTCCGCACCCGTACGCCGGACGGCATCGCGCGGCAGCAGACCTCGTTTGCCGCGCACATCGCCTGGTGCCACCGCTTCGACAAGACCTTGGTGATCCACGACCGCGACGCCCACAGCGACATCCTGTCGATCCTCGATGCCGAGGGGGTCCCGAACCGCGTCATCATGCACTGCTTCTCCGGTGATGCGGACTTCGCCCGGGCCTGTCTCGACCGCGGCGCCTGGCTGTCCTTCCCCGGCACGGTCACCTTCAAGCCCAACCATCACCTCCGCGAGGCACTGGCCATCACGCCCGATGACAAGGTGTTGGTCGAGACCGACGCGCCATTCCTGACCCCGGAGCCGCTGCGGGGCCGCCGGAACTCGCCCTATCTGCTGCCGATCACGGTCCGCTACACCGCCGCCCAGCGCGGCATCGACCCGGAGGACACCGACGCCCTGACTGACTGGTGCGACCAGCTCCTGGCCAACACCTATGCCGCCTTCAACGGGCCTTGGGGTCGATCGGGCACGGGTGGATTGGGCGCGGGTGGATCGGGCACGCGCGAATCGGGTGCGGCATGACCAGGCTGCTCGACCCGCGCCGACTCCGCATCATCGCCGAGGAGATCGGCCTGCGGCCCACCAAGACCCGCGGCCAGAACTTCGTCACCGACGCCAACACGGTCCGCAAGATCGTGTCACTGGCCGAGGTCGAAGCCGACGACGTGGTCGCCGAAGTCGGCCCCGGCCTGGGCTCGCTGACCCTGGGCCTGCTCGATGCTGTCGCCCACGTTCACGCCGTCGAGATCGAGCCGGTGCTCGCCGCGCGGCTGCCGCGTACGGTCGCCGAGCAGGACGGCGACCCGGCCCGCCTCACCGTCACCGAGGCTGATGCCCTGCAGCTCACCGCCTTTCCTGACCCCCAGCCGGTGCGGGTGGTCGCGAATCTGCCCTACAACGTCGCGGTCCCGGTGCTGTTGCACCTGTTCGCGCTGATGGCGCCCGCCGACGGCGCCGTCGGACTACGGGGCGGCCTGGTGATGGTGCAGTCCGAGGTCGCCGACCGGATGGTTGCCGCGCCCGGCTCGCGTACCTATGGGATCCCCACGGTCAAGCTCGCTTGGTACGCCTCGGTTGCCCGGGTGGGCAACGTCGCGCCCCAGGTGTTCTGGCCTGTGCCCCGGGTCGATTCCGGACTGGTACGCCTGACGGGACACCCCGCCCCGACCTCCCAGGTCAGCCGCGTCAAGGTGTTCCGGGTGATCGATGCGGCCTTCTCGCAGCGCCGCAAGATGCTGCGCGGCGCCCTGGCCGGGATTTGCGGTGGCAGTGAGCAGGCCACGGCGGTGCTCGAGGCCGCAGGCGTCGACCCGCAGGCGCGCGGCGAACGACTCGAACTGGCCGAGTTCATCGCGGTCGCGGAAAGTCTGGAACGAATCACTCCCGCCCGCCTCGAACCCGATCGACTCGAACCCGATCGACTCGAACCCAATCGACTCGAACCCGATCACTCGAATGAGAGTGGCGAGTCGCCGGCCCAGCACTGACCCGGTTAGCCTGCCGCTGTGGCGTCGAGCATGAGCATGGAACCGACCATGGTCAAGGTCCGGGTACCGGCGAAGGTCAACCTGGGGCTGGCCGTGGGTCCCGTCGTGTCCGGGTATCACCAGATTGCCACCGTCTTCCAGGCCGTCGGGCTCTATGACGAGCTGGTCGCCGAACTCGCCGAACCAGGCGTCTGCGAGCTCCTCGGCGACCTGCCCGACGGGGTCACCGTCGGCGAGGACAACCTCGCCATACGTGCCGCGCGGCTGTTGATGGCGCGGTTCGAGCCGACCAGCGGCGTACGACTGCGGCTGCGCAAGCGGATCCCGGTCGCCGGCGGGATGGCGGGAGGATCGGCCGATGCCGCCGCCGCGCTGCTGGCCTGTTCGGTTTTGTGGGACCTCGACACGGATCCCGACGACCTGCTGATGTACGGCGCCCAACTCGGCAGTGATGTCCCGTTCGCGTTGATGGGCGGCGCAGCGTTGGGCACCGATCGGGGCAACCGGCTGGCGCCGGCGCTGTCGCGGGGCCATTACCACTGGGTCCTGGTGTTCGGTGCTGAGGGCGGCCTGTCGACGCCGGAGGTCTATCGGCGCTTCGACGAACTGAACCCGACCCCGGCGAGCCCGAGCGTACCGACGGACCTGCTGGAGGCGCTCACCTCCGGCGACCCGCACGCCGTCGCCGAGCAACTCTTCAACGACCTGCAGCCGGCCGCGATCTCGCTGCAGCCGAAGCTGGGGGAGACCCTCGAGGCCGGCCGGGCAGCTGGTGCGCTGGCCGGAATCGTGTCCGGCTCCGGCCCGACCACCGCCTTCCTCGCCGCCAGCGAATCCGCCGCCCTGGACGTGGCCCGCCAGCTCAAGGCCGAGGGGCACCAAGTGGTACGGGTGCAGGCCCCGGTCGCAGGCGCCAAAATCATCGGCTGAAGGTCTCGCGGCTGAGGATTTCTCGCCCCAGCCCAGCGAGCCGGTCACCCCATGAGGCGACTCAGTAACCCTGCCAATGTCTGCTGGTCCGCTGCACTCATGTCGGCGAGCAACTCTCGTTCGGCGTCCAGCAGGTCGCTGATCGCGCCGTCGACCAGGTCCAGACCGGCCGGTGTCAGGCGCACCACGACCCCGCGCTTGTCGCTGGGGTGGCTGGAGCGCTCCACCAGACCGCGCGCCAGCAGCCTGCCCACCCGGTTGGTCATGGTGCCGGAGGTGACGTGGGTCTCGGCGACGAGCTGGCCAGGTGATCGGGTGTAGGGCTCGCCGGCGCGGCGCAACGCCGCCAACACGTCGAACTCCCAGATCTCCAGGTCATGTTTCGCGTACGCCGTGGCCCGCAGCTGGGCCAGTTGCTGGGAGATCCGATGCACTCGGGAGAGCACCGCCATCGGCGCGGTGTCCAGATCGGGCCGGACCTGGTGCCAGGCCTCGATCAGGCCCTCTACCTCGTCCTCGGCTGCGTACGTGTCCACGGCTCGATCCTAGAACGATCAGCGGTTGCGGCGTGGCTGCGGGCGCAGCCCCCGCAACCCGTTCCAGGCCAGATTGACCACGTGGGCGGCGACGTCGGCCTTGCTGGGGCGGCGCGCGTCGAGCCACCACTGGCCCGTCATGGCGACCATCCCAGTGAGCATCTGGGCATACATCGGCGCCATCTTCGGATCCAGTTCGCTGTCGCGAAACTGATCGGCGAGGATACCCTCCACCTCGCTGGCGATGTCGTTGAGGATGGTCGCAAACGAGCCGCTGCCCGACCCGACCGCCGAGTCGCGGCCCAGGATCCGGAAGCCGTCGGAGTTGGTTTCGACGTAGTCGAGGAAGGCGATGGTGGCTGCCTCCAGGGTCTGTCGTGGTCCTTGCGGGGTCGTCAAGCTGGTTCGGATCGCATCCAACAAGGTGTTGACCTCGCGGTCCACCACCACGGCGTACAGGCCTTCCTTGCCGCCGAAATGTTCGTACACGACCGGTTTGGACACGCCCGCCTCGGCAGCGATCTCCTCGACCGTGGCGGCTTCGAAGGCCTTGCTGCCGAAGACGGCGCGGGCCACGGCGATGAGCTGCTCACGACGTTCGTGGCTGGTCATGCGTTGGCGGCGCCGCTTGTCGGACATGGCTGCCAGCCTAAACGGTGTGTGGGGGGGACGGGTTCCCCCGATCCGACATACTTGAGCACGACCGGCCCGCGGTCCTCTAGAGTGGGCTGCGTTGTTCCCCTGAGGCTGAGGGGCACATTCCCCGGTTGGTCTGCCGGCAGGGCCCGCCTGACTTTGAATCAGGATTTAGCGACGTAGGTTCGACTCCTACCCGGGGAACACAGGTCTCGCGCTCCACCCGCGCGCGGGCTAGGGTCGTTTCCACAACTACCCCAACCCGAGGAGTTACGTGGTGGACAACGACAATCCAGGGGTCGCAGCAGCAGTGGTGCTGGCCGCCGGCGGCGGCACCCGCATGAAGTCGAGTCGTTCCAAGGTGCTCCACGAAGTCTGTGGCCGGACCATGTTGGACCGGGCGCTGGACGCGGTCGAGGGACTCGGCCCGCAGCGTACGGTCGTGGTTGTCGGGCACCGCCGCGAACAGGTCGAAGAACACCTCGCTGCGTTGCCCTTCGCCATCGAAACCGCCTTCCAGGCTGAACAGCGCGGCACCGGCCACGCCGTCGCGGTCGCACTCGAACAGCTCGGCGAGCTCTCCGGCGAGGTGATCGTCACGTACGCCGATGTGCCCCTGCTGAGCAGCCACACGCTGGAGGCGATGCTGAGCCAGCACCGCCAGTACGGCGACCAGGTCACCGTGCTGACCGCCCAGGTCCCCGATCCGACTGGGTATGGCCGGATCCTGCGGGATGAGGCCGGTCACGTCCAGGGCATCGTCGAGCACAAGGACGCCGACGAGGAGCAGCTGCTGATCAACGAGATCAACTCCGGGATCCTGCTCTTCGACGCGGTGGCGCTGCGCGAGGGGTTGTCACATCTGGACACCAACAACGCCCAGGGGGAGCTCTATCTCACCGATGTGCTCGGCATCGCGCGGGAGCGGGGAAACCGCGTCGGGGCGTACACCACCACCGACCTGTGGCAGACCGAAGGCGTCAACGACCGGGCCCAGCTGGCGCGGATGAACGCCGAGCAGAATCGGCGGCTGTGCCACCACTGGATGCGTGAGGGCGTCACGATCCTCGATCCGGCCACCACCTGGATCCACGAGTCGGTGACGCTGGAGGAGGACGTCACGCTGCTGCCGAACACCCATCTCGAGGGCGCGACCTCGATCGGGGCGGGCAGCGTGATCGGCCCCGAGGTGACGCTCACCGACGCGGGCGTGGGACGGGACTGCCGGATCGTTCGCAGCCACGTGCTGCTGTCGGAGATCGGCGACGGCGCCGAGGTGGGGCCGTACGCCTATCTGCGGCCCGGCAGCCAACTGGGCAGCCAGGCCAAGGTCGGCACCTTCGTGGAGACCAAGAACTCCCAGATTGGTGACGGCGCCAAGGTGCCCCACCAGTCCTACGTCGGCGATGCGGCCATCGGCGCCGGCGTCAACATTGGTGCCGGGGTGATCTTCGCCAACTACGACGGGGTTTCCAAGCACCGCACCACCGTGGGGGAGGGGGCCTTCGTGGGGTCGAACTCCACTCTGGTGGCACCCCTGGAGATCGCCGGCGGCAGCTTCGTCGCCGGCGGTTCGGCGATCACCGACGCGGTCGGGGCGGGGGAGTTGGCGATCGGCCGCGCCCGGCAGCGCAACATTCCCGACTGGGTCGAGCGCAACCGGCCCGATACAGTGACCGGTCGGGTGGCGCGGGACCAGGCCCCGGGCACCCCTCAACAGTCGACAGCACAGCAGGACGACGCGAGCAGCGCCGCCCGCGAGGAGGATCAGTGAGCGGAGTCAAGCGGCCCAACGACAAGCAGTTGATGCTGTTTTCGGGGCGGGCCTATCCCGAGTTGGCCGAGGAAGTCGCTGAGCTGATGGGCGTCGAGTTGGTCCCCACGCGCAAGGTCACCTACGCCAACTCCGAAATCTATGTCCGGTTCGAGGAGTCGGTGCGCGGCAGCGATGCCTTCGTGATCCAGTCCCACGTGGCGCCGGTGAACGAATGGGTGATGGAGCAGCTGATCATGGTTGACGCGCTCAAGCGCGCCTCCGCCAAGCGGATCACCGTGGTCGCACCGTTCTATCCCTACGCCCGGCAGGACAAGAAGCACCTGGGCCGCGAGCCCATCTCCGCCCGGCTGATGGCCGACCTCTTCAAGGCCGCCGGCGCGCACCGAATCATGTCGGTCGACCTGCACGCCGCCCAGATCCAGGGCTTCTTCGACGGCCCGGTTGACCACCTCTGGTCGCTGCCGGTGCTGTCGGACTACGTCAAGGAGAAGTACGCCGGCGAGGAGATCGTGGTGGTCTCGCCCGACGCAGGCCGGGTGCGACTGGCCGACATGTGGACCGACCGGCTCGGCGCACCGCTGGCGATCATCCACAAGCGTCGTGATCCCAACACCGCCAATCAGGTCGCCGTGCACGAGGTTGTCGGTGAGGTCGACGGCAAGGTCTGCCTGCTGGTCGACGACATGATCGACACCGCCGGGACAATCTGCCAGGCCGCCGACGCGCTGAAGGCCCGCGGCGCCTCGAAGGTCATTGCGGCCACCACCCACGCGGTGCTGTCCGGCCCCGCGGTCCAGCGGCTGAATGACTCGGCTTTCGCCGAGGTGATCGTCACCAACACCCTGCCGATCCCCGAGGATCACCAGATCGACAAGCTCACCACCTTGTCGATCGCGCCGCTGATCGCCCGCGCGATCACCGAGGTCTTCGAGGACGGTTCGGTCACCAGCCTCTTCGACGGCCAGGCCTGAGCCCGGGGCGCGCCGGCGCCCGGCACACCGCCCCATCCGGGCCGCGGGCCGGGCTTCAAGCCGGTCCGCGCCGCCGGCGTACGGCCTCCGTCTGTGCGATAACGACGGTAACTTCGCCCAGTCTGCTTCTCCGCTGCAGATCGGGCCGAGTTGCCGTCGTTTCTGCACGCAGCGGCGGCACCCGTACGCCGGATCCGGGGCTTGAGCGGCGAGCAAGCGCTGCGGTAGAGTGCCCGGGTTGCCCGGCGAGGGACCCCAAGGGTCCGTGATCGACGAAGGCCACCTTCTGTGAAGGTCCCTTGTTTCCTTGCTGGCCGCCGCCGTCCCGTCAAGGCCCACCAGGGCCCACAGATCCGAGGAGCCTCCCATGGCCGTTGACATCATCCAGCTTCCTGCCACCCAGCGCACCGAATTCGGCAAGGGCGCTGCCCGCCGCATCCGTCGCGACGACAAGGTGCCCGCCGTCGTCTACGGCCATGGCACCGAGCCGCTGCACATCACGCTGCCCGGCCACGAGACCCAGCTGGCGCTGCGCAACTCCAACGCCTTGGTCGAGGTCACCGTCGAGGGCGGCAACAAGACCTTGGCGTTGCCCAAGCAGGTCCAGCGTGACCCGATCACTGGCTTCCTGGAGCACGTCGACTTCATCATCGTGCGTCGCGACGAGAAGGTTGTCGTCGACGTCACGCTGTCCTTTGTTGGCGAGGCCGAGCCCGAGGCCCTGGTGTCGGTCGACCGCAACGAGATCAGCGTCGAGGTGCCCGTCATCGCGATTCCCGAGAGCATCGAGGTCTCCGTCGAGGGCCTGAACGTCGGCGACCAGATCAAGGCTGCCGACCTGAAGCTGCCCGCGGACACCGTCTATCAGGGTGAGGACGACGACCTGATCGTCGCCGTCAACGCTGCTCCGACCGCGGACCAGCTGGAGGAGGAGCTCGCCGAGGCTGAGGCCGAGGCCGGCATCGAGCGCGACGAGCCCGAGGCCGACAACGGCGGCGAGGCGTCCGGCTCCAAGGGCGATTCCGAGGACTGATCCTCACCCCCGCGTACATCACAGGAGGTCGAGGTGGCGCAACGCGCTGACCAGGCGCCCTGGCTGGTGGTCGGGCTCGGTAATCCGGGCCCGACCTACCAGAACACCCGACACAACGTCGGTTTCGATGTCGTCGAGCTGATCGCCGAATCGGCCGGCCAGACCTGGTCCACGTCGAAGTTCCAGGCGATGACGGCCCGGCTGGTCGTCAGTGACAAGGGTGAATCGACCAAGGTGATTCTGGCCCGCCCCACCACCTTCATGAACGAGTCGGGGCAGGCCGTCGGCGCGATCGCCCGGTTTCATTCCATCCCGGCCGAGCAGGTCGTCGTCGTCCACGATGAACTCGATCTGGACCTTGGCCGGCTCCGCCTCAAGCAAGGCGGCGGGGACAACGGCCACAACGGCCTGCGGTCGATCCGCGCCCACCTCAAGACCGGCGACTTCCATCGCGTACGCCTCGGGATCGGTCGGCCGCCGGGCGGCAAGGCCGGCCCGTCCTGGGTGCTGAGCAAGTTCAACCGCAGCGAACAGGACCAACTCGCCGAGGCGCTCGAATCGGCTGCCGCGGCACTGACGGTGCTCATCACCGAGGGCTTGGCGGCGGCCCAGAACAAGTTCAACACCTGAGCGCCACGGTCGGTGGCGTACGAAAACCCCGCCCCAGCGGCGGGTTTTCTGTCGGTACGACGCGGCCCAGGATCGGCTCAGCAGGGGAGCGCCCCCGCCGGGATTCCTCCCGATCTGACCGACCTCCCCCTACAGTTGACCCCGTGATGGGGAACGACTGGAGGGTCCGATGAGCGATCCATTCGACTTTTCCGGCTACGGGCAGGGGTCCGGGTCACGTCAGGGTGGGCAGCCGTCCTCCGGGCAGGGCCAGCCCTTCGGTGGCGGCACCGACCCGTTCGCCGATGCCCAGCAGCCCCCGCAGCAGGGCGGTTTCGGCAGCCCGCAGGGTGGCGGCTTCGGTGGCGGCCCGCAGGGACAGCAGGGCCCTCAGCCATCCTTCGCCAACGACCCCTTCGCCGGCAACAACGGCAACGATCCCTTCGGCGGCCCCGCGGTCTCCGGGGGCGGCGCCGCGGCGATGATGTCCACCTCCCGCCCTGCCCTGGTGGCAGCCGCGCCGCCGTTCTGGATGCTGCTGATTGCGCTCGGGCTGGGCCTGGCCGCCGGCGTGGTGGCACTGATCTTCGGTCACATCGCAGTGGCCTTCATCTGCTGGGCACTCGCTGGACCGGTCGCGATCGGCATGATCGGGCTCTACGTCCGCGGCGACAGCAAGGCCCGGGCGTCCGGCCTGTACGCCTCGCCCGGTTTCGTGCAACCGCTCTACTGGGTCACCGTCGTGGTGTGCCTGCTGTGCATCCTCGCGCCGGCCTGGCGCATCGCCGAGTGGGCCGGGAGGCTGTGATGACAACCCCGGTACGCCCGTTGGCGCGCTTGGCCGTGCTGGCAGGCCTGATCATGGCGCTCGCCGCCGGCCTCGGCTTGGGCGGCGCGGCGCCGGCCCAGGCCCAGGAGGAGGACGGTGCCGTCGAGCGCCTCACCGCCTGCATGGCCAACGAACAGCGGGGCGACCTGCTGATCCTCATCGACACCTCGGCCAGCCTGCAGTCCTCTGACGCCGACGCGGCCCGCGTCCAGGCCGGCCGACTGTTGCTGACCAGCCTGGCCAGCTTCGCTGAACGCGCCGGGGTTGATCTCACCGTCAACCTGGCCGGCTTCGCGAACCGTTACGAGTCGCCCAGTGGTGACTGGGTCCAGCTCAACCCCTCCAGCCAGGACCAGGTCCTCAACCGGATCGATGAGTACGCCAGCCGAGACACCGGCCGCGGCACCGACTACTGGCTCGGCCTGGAAGGTGCCCGCCGCGACCTGGCGGCCCGCAAGCAGAACCGGCCCACCAACTGCCAGTCGATCGTCTTCTTCTCCGACGGCGCCCTTGACATCGACAAGGCCCCCGACGAGGACTCCAACCCGATCGACCGGCCCTACGACCCGGAGAATCCGCTCAACAACGACGCGGACCGGCAACGGGCCCGCGACCGGGCCGCCGAGTCGATGTGTCGTCCCGGCGGCCTCGCCGACCAGATCCGGCTCTCACCCGCGGTGATCCTGGCGGTTGGTCTGACCTCGGCCGAGGCCGGCGCCGACAACTTCGCGCTGATGCAGGGCGTTGCCACCGGCCAGGGCCCCAACGGCCCCTGCGGCGAGGTGCAGGAACCCTCGCCCGGTGAGTTCACGCTCGCCTCCGACATCGACTCGCTGCTGTGGGCGTTCAACGACTATGCCCCGGGCGGCTCGGAGGGTGGCCAGCAGACCGGCGACGTCTGCGAGGGCACCGTCTGCCCCGAGGGCGCGCACTCGTTCGTGTTGGACGCGTCGGTCAGCGGTGTCTCGATCCTCGCCCAGGCTGACATCCCGGCCGACGTCTACCTGGTGTCCCCGAGCGGTCTGGAGACCAAGCTCGACAAGGGGCAGCTCGGCGAACCGAATGACCTCGACATCGACGGAGTCGCGGTCAACTACACCTGGCACACCGACAAGACGGTCGCGATCAACGCCGACCAGAACGGCGCGGACTCCTGGACCGGCCAGTGGCAGGTGGTCTTCGTTGCCCCCGATGCCCCGGCCGACGCGGAGTCGCGCACCAGCCTGCACGTGTACGCCGACATCTTCCCGCGCTGGCCCGACGACAACCGTCCGGTGATTCGCGCCGAGGAGAATGCCGAGCTCGAGTTCACGCTGACCAACTCCGCCGGCACCGAGATCGACCCGACCGAACTGCTCGGCCAGGCCACCTTGGACGTCTCGATCTACGGTCCCGACGGCGTCGAACAGGAGCTCGCCACCGGTCTGGACAAGAACGAGATGAGCCAGCCGGTGCTGCTGGAGAGCGACGACCTGGCGCCGGGGGCGTACACCCTGCAGCTGAATCTGAGCATCACCACCGCCGGCACCACCAACCAGGCCGGTGAACAGATCCCCGGCACCGAACTGGCGCCGCAGCGGGTCGACATCCCGTTCTCGGTGCAGCCGCCGTTGGGCTTCCCGAACGTCACCACCGGCCAGGTCAACTTCGGTTCGGTCGAGGGCCCGGTGGACCTCAGCGCGGTGCTGCCGGTGGAGGGGCCGGGCTGTGTCTGGCTCGGCGCCGAACCGCCGATGAGGGTCCGCGCCGCGCCCGAAGAGGTCACCGACCTTCGGCTCGAGTCACCGAACAACAGCGCAGAGACCTGCCTGAAGATCGAGGAGGGCCAGACCGCCGAACTGCCGTTGCGGCTGGTCAGCGAGCAGGCGGGCAACGGCGGCGTCAACGGTGACTTCACCGTCACGGTCGCCCCGCTGGAGGATCTCAGCCGGGCCCACACGGTCACGGTGGATTACACCGCTGACCTCTACCAGCCGCTGAACCAGGTCAACTTCGTGGTGGCGCTGATCGTGGCGCTGATCCTGGGCCCGGGCATCCCGATCGGGCTGCTCTATCTCACCAAGTTTGCGACGGCGAAGATTCCGGACAACCCGCTGCTGGTGACGCGCTTCCTGGTCCAGGTCGAGCACGGCCAGACCCTGCGCGACGGCGCCGAGGTCGGCATCCGGGAGGGCGACTTCACCCAGATGGTGCCGATCACCTCCGGCGGTGCCCGCAAGCTCAGCTTTGGAGACATCGACCTGCTCGCCAAGACCGGCGGCTCGCCGTTCGGGATGGGCTGGGTCGAGGCAGTCAGCGGTTCCGCCGTGGGCGTGTCCAGTGAATACCCGACGCCGCACGGCAAGGAGCAACACGCGCGGCTGCCGCTGGCGGTCCACAACACCTGGGCGTTGCTGCGCCAGCCCGGTATGCCGGCCGATCAGGCGATGGCAGTGGTGTTGGTGGCGGGCAACTCCACCCCCGAGCAGCGTGAGGAACTCTTCAACGACCTCGCGACCAAGGCACCGAATGCGATCAGCAACCTGGCCGGCATCGCGCCCGGGCCCAGCTCGGGCGGCGGTCAGGACCAGCCGTTCGGCGGCCCCGGTGGATCCGGCGGACCCGGTGGCGGCCCGGCTCCCTTCTCCGACGACCCGTTCGGCGGTGGCGGTGGCGGCGGCTTCAGCGTCGGGCCGCCGCAGCAGCAGGGGCCGCCGCAGCAGGGACCGCCCCCGCAACAGGGACAACCTCCTCAGCAGCAAACCGGATCTTCCGGGGGTCCGTTCGGGGGCAGCGGCTCCCCGTTTGGATAGGCTGCCGGAGAGGTGAGGGACGGGGCCGGCTCAGCCGGTCTCCGACACGCAGGAACGGATAGGAGAGCACGGCACAATGAGGCGATTCCTTGTGGTGGGCTGCGGCGGCTCAGGCGGCGCCACGCTCGCGTACATCATGGACCAGCTCCGTTCGGACCTAGCGGCAAACCAGGTCCAGAAGTTGCCTGCCGGCTGGCAGTTCGTGCACCTCGATGTGCCCAGCGGTGAGGAACCGGGCCCGGACGGGATCGGGAACGTCGAACAGCAGGGCGGCCGCTATCTCGGTCTGGGCCCCAAGGCCGGGTCGTACGCCGACTTGGACCACGCCCTGTCCCGCAAGCTGGCCCCCAACGACGCACTCGGCGACATTGCCACCTGGGCACCGCGCAACCCGGCCGCAGTCTCCACGCCGATCTCGGTCGGTGCGGGCCAGTACCGCGCCGTCG
Source organism: Parenemella sanctibonifatiensis (assembly GCF_002250565.1). Classification (GTDB taxonomy): domain Bacteria; phylum Actinomycetota; class Actinomycetes; order Propionibacteriales; family Propionibacteriaceae; genus Parenemella; species Parenemella sanctibonifatiensis. The sequence goes on along the minus strand of NZ_NMVJ01000001.1, from coordinate 474,130 downwards.
GACGGATGATTTCGCTGAGCCGCGCCGACACGCTTCGAGGCGGACTCCAGTCGGCCTGGGACGACCTGCATCGGGTCGAGACCCATTCCGAGATGGAAGCCACCGCTCGCCAGACCCGCAGCGGCTACAGCCCCCAGGACGTTCCGATCGTGCTGGTGGTCTCCTCGATGGCCGGCGGCGCCGGCGCCTCGATGGCCCTCGACGTTTGCCGGATCCTCACCCTCATCACCGGCCTGGATCCCAAGCTGATGGCCGTGTTCATGGTCTCGGCCGACATCTTCGACTCGCTGCCCGAGTCCGCCCGCAGCGGCGTACGCTCCAACGCGCTGGCCATGCTCGGCGAGATCGTCGCCGCCCAGACCGGCACCTCCCGGGAACACGACACCCACCTGCTCAAGGCGCTGGGGCAGTCCGCCGGCGCCGGTGCCGAGATTCCGTTCGCCCGGGTCTTCCCGGTGGGCCGCTTCGTCGGCTCCCAGCGCACGATGTTTGGCGACGGCTCGCCCAAGGCGATCTATCGCGGCCTGGCCCGCGGCCTGGCCGGCATGATCATGTCGGAGCAGGCCACCAGCCAGTTCGTCTCCTACGACCTCGGCAACACCGGCTCGGTCCCGCCCGACTCGCGTTACCTCGGTTGGGGCGCCCAGATGGATCCGCTGCCGTGGGGTTCGTTCGGCTTCGCGTCGCTGTCGATGGGGCGGGACCGGTACGCCGAATACTCGGCCCAGCGGATCGCCCGGACCTCGGTGGACCGGATGTTGGATGGCCACCTGCAGGAGGGCAACACCGCCTCGGGCACCGAACAGGTCAAGGCGCTGGTGCAGTCCCAGTTTGCCCAGGCCTGCGCCCAGATGGGGCTCTACAACGGCTCCGCGCAGAACTCGGTCGAGGTGGCCCGCTGGCTGATGGGACAGGCGATGCCGCGCAGCGTCGTCGACCAGAACGCCAACGGCATCGTCACCCGCCAGGTGATCAGCCAGTTGCCGCCGCCCGACGGCCACGAGTCCAGCCAATGGATGCCGATCCTGTCCGGTGTGCTCAATGCCCGCCGCGGCGCGGTCTCGGAGGAGGCCGAGCGGATGGCGTACGGCTGGGCCTTCGACTGGCACCAGCAACTGCTGAACAACACCCTCGCTGCCACTGAACAGGCGATCTCGACGCTGGGTCTGTCCTACGCGGCGGCGCTGCTGCAGCGGGTCGATGCGCACGCCAAGGAGACCATCATCCCGGCCGCGCAGGAGCTCAGCCGGCACGACCAGAGCGACATCACCGCGCTGCCCGGCAACGTTCAGGCGACCCTGTCGGGCACCCGCGGCAAGATCGTGGGCGGCGCGCAGATCGTCGGCCAGATCAGCGACGGGCTGCGCGACAACCTGCGCAACCACGTGTACGCCAAGGCCTCGCGGATGCTGGTGGAGGTGCTGCGGTCCTACTCGACCGACGTCATCACGCCGCTGCTGGACGCGATCAACGAGCAGCGACGGATCCTGGAGCAGGCTCGGGCGGCGGCGGTCCGCCACGACGGTCTGGCCCGGCTCGCCACCGACCAGTACACCGCCTGGCCCTCCGATGAGGACATGAAGGCGCCGGAGCGGTTCGACGAGGCCAACAACGAGGTGCTGCTGACCTCCTCGCGGGAGTTCCTGCCGCAGTACGTCGCCGACATCCAGGCCGCGGTCGAGACCCAGTCGCCCGGCTTCCCGCCGGCCCGCAATGCGGTCGCCCGCCGTGTCATCGTGGGGCAGTGGGAGACCACCGGTGGCATGCAGCCGCCCGGCGGCCTGATCGAGATCACCACCGGCTGGCAGTCGCGGGTCTTCCCGACCCATCCGGGCAACGGCGAATCGATCGTGCCGAGCCGCGCCAAGTTTGACGTCCATGCCCGTCCCGCCGAGGTGTTGGAACGGGCCCGCCTCTTCGTGGCACGGCCGGAGGAGAGCTTCGAACGGTTCTGCTCGGTGTCGCTGCGCGACTACGTCCGGGGCGTCGGCGCCGCCGAGTCCGAACGTCAGGGCCGGGTCAGCGACATCCTGAAGAAGTTCACCGAGACGCTGACGTTGGCGTTGCCGCTCAGCTCCGCCAACGATGCGGCGGTGCAGCTGCTGCACGGCGGCCACTCGGTCGAATATCGCTACAAGTTCTCCGCGGCCCCGTTCGCGGACCTGCCGGTGGCCGACGAACTGGACCGGGTGATCGTCAACAACCCGCAGATCGACACCTCCACCCGGGACAACTTCCAGCGCTCCATCAACGACTCCGACCACGTACGCCGGCTGGACGTCTTCGGCTCCTACCCGCTCTATGCGCCGATCTGTTTCGACTCGGTGCTGCGCCCGGTCGCCGAGCAGTGGGCGACCACCTCGCCGGCGGGCCGGGAAGCCTTCTGGACCCACCGCCGCGCCCGGCCTCTGCAGGCCGCGTTGCCGATGGCCGAGCCGGAACGTCGCGCGATGGTGGCGGGCTGGTTCCTGGCCCAGCTGGTCGGTGCGCTGCGCCTGCCCGAATCGCCCTACACCAAGCCGGTGGAGGTCTTCAGCAGCACCGAGCGGGAGTGGTACGCCTTCCCGAATCCGCTGCTGACTCCGCCGGAGCGGTTCAAGGCGAGCTATGACTGGCTGCCCGCGGTGATGGAGTCGATCCTGCTGGCGTACGCCCGCAGCCACGACAACCCGCCGATGGCCTCGCTGGCGCCCTATCACGCGCTGCGCAGTGTCTTCGACTCCAGCCAGCTGGGGCCTGCCGCCGGCATCGTCGAGCGCAGCGGCAAGAAGCTGCTGGAGGACTGGCTGCGCGACGGCGACATCGGTTCGGGTGCGCTGTCGCGGGTCCCCGGTGCGACCGAGGCGACGACCGTCGAGGAACGTGCCGAGGCCGCCAAGAAGTTCCTCGCCACCATCCACGACCTGGCCGGCACCCACTTCATGGCGCCCGGTCAGGACGGGGCACCCGGTGGCGGCGCCTTCTCACAGGTCAAAGACCGTTCCGTCGCCGCCCAGTCGCCGATCTTCCGCGACCTCGCCCCGGACGTCTTCTGGGCCACCGGCGAGTTGACCGCGATGGTCGATGAGGCGGCGTCGCGGGCGACCGCTCCGGAGCAGGCGGCGGCGCCGGCGCCGGGCCAGGTGCAGCAGAACACGATTCAGATCCCCGAGGGAGGAATCTTCTGAGATGACCGCACTCGTCGTGGTGGTGGTGCCTCCGGGCCCGTTGGATGCTGTGACCGAAACCCTCGTCGACTGGTCGGCGGCAGGTCTGCTGTCGCCGATGGTCGTGCTCGACCCCAGTGGCGTACGCGGACAGGATTTCCCGGTCAGCTACGTCGCCGACGGGCAGCGGTGGGGCGGCAACATCCAGCAGGTGCTCACCTCGCAGCGCTACGACCGGGCGCGGTTGTGTGTCCTGGTGCCCGCGATCGGGGAGGCGCCGGGGCTGTCGGCCGCTGCCGAACACGGCGTTCACCAAGCCATCCTGGGGACTGGTGCGGTCCCGAAGGTGGAGTTGATCCGCGCCATCGTCACCCGCCCCGGCAGCGGTCAGGGCCGGGTCGACCTGGTGCGGGAGGGCTGGCACAACGTGCTGTTGTCGCCGGAGGATTCGCCCGGCCCGGGCGCCGGCCACAGCCCGCTGCCGCCCAGCGTGGACCCCCACGAAATCGCCCCGTACGCCGCGGCTGCGCTGGCCGGTCTGACGGGCCTGTGGCAGGGGATCGACGAGGGTCCGCTGGACGACGCGCCGGCGCCGTACGGCCAGAACGTACGCCTGATGCGTGGCTATTACCGCGACCTCGACGCGAGCGGGATCCAGGCCACGGTGCGCAACGAGATCACTGAACTGCGTGATGAGGTGCCGCTGCCCAACCAGCACGGCCGGCCTGCGGTCTACATCGACGACACCCAGATGGCCACCAATGACATGGCCGCGGCGGTGCTGCGCAAGCACGCCTCGACCTTCCGGGGCCAACGGGTGCAGCCCGCGGCCGTGGAGGCCGACAACGTGGGCATGTGGAAGGCCATCACGATGCTCTTCGGCTTCATCTGGGCCTCCATCACGTTGGCGCCGATGAAGTGGTATTCGATGGTGGTCGGCAACGTCTCCTCGGCGGCTGCCCGCGGCGTCCACTCGGTCGTCTTCGGATCCGACCCGTCGGCGTACAACGTCGTCGCGAAGGGTGAACTGGCCGGCGGCAACGCCGACTGGCAGCAGTTGGCCCGCGCCAGCGCCACCCTGGGCGATGCCTTGGATTCGGACGGTACGCCGCGTCAGCACGAGGTGACCGGTGACTTCTCGGCGGTCTGGCGGGACTACATCGAATGTGGTCTGACCTTGGTCGATGCCGGTGACCGCTCCCACAACATTGCCCCGATCCAGGTCGGCAACGAACGCGGTGTGCTGCGTCGGATGACCGATCTGGTGCCGGCCAGCGGCTTCGACAAGATCCCGCCGCGGGTCGCCAGCGCCGTCGGCATCACCAAGGTGCGCGCCGCCGATCCGCTCGGCACCCACACGCTGCGGCAGCGGCTGCACCACGTGTCCGGCCGGCCCAATCTGGCCCGCGACGTCGACTCGACGCTGCAGGAATTGGACGCCTGGGAGGCTCGCGGCCAACAGTCCTATGCCTCCCGGATGGGCGGGATGATCGCCCAGCAGCTGATGCGGACCGCCGACGAGGTGCGCGGTCTGATGCAGCGGGTGCAACAGGCCGCCCAGGCCGAACAGGTCGATTCCGGCAGCGCCGCGCGACAGAAGTCGATCGCGCTGTGGATGCGGGTGCTCTTCATCGTCTTCCTGGTCGTGGTCGCGCTGATGCTGGTCGGCGGCTGGCAGCAGTGGTGGGAATGGTCCACCAGTGGCATCACCATCGGAATCAGCTTCCTGGTGTGGCTGATCGGTTCCTTCGTGCTCTTCGTGATGGGGCAGCGGGAACTCTTCCGTGACATCAACCGGCGCAAGGTCGCCGTTTCCCAGTCCGAGGCCGACCAACGCAACCTGCGCACCGCGATGCGTGACCTGCGGCGCCAGACCGAGGCGTACGGCCAGTTCCTGGAGTGGACCCGTGCCCTGGGCGTGCTCGCGCACCGCCCCTTTGGGCCGCCGGTGCCGCCACCCGAGTCGGTGGACCAGCTGTCGGCTGGGCTGCCGCGCAATGTGGCCCTCGGCGCTGCCCAGGCCGAGCCGGCCGCGATCGCCAAGGTGGTCTCCTTGCTGCGCCGCGAGACCTTCGGAGCCGGCTGGTTGAGCCGGCCGTGGGAGTCGATGCTGGCCGATGCCGGGCGCCGACTGGGACCCGATGCGTACGAGATCTCCGAGGACCCGCGCCGGATGTGGCTGCAGCGGGCCGGCGTACAGGAATCTTTCCTGACCCGGTGGGCCGATGTGCTGGAGGCCGAAGGGGTCTCCCGGACCGGCGGCGACGAGCTGTGGGACTACGTGATGCGGCGCCTCACCGACCCCAACTCCCATCAGCTGCGCGAGGAACTGATCGGTCAGGTCCGCACCGCCGACGGCGACACCGTGCCGGCGGCGAAGTTCTGGCGTGGCATCGGTGACGAGCAGCCGCCCGCCTCGGGTGATCTGGACGCCCGGGTGCTCAATCGTGACGCTCGGATGTCAGGGCGGGCGACCGTACGCCAGCGGTGGCCCCAGGTCCGCGCCGAGGGCCTGTCCCGGCGCGCCGTGCTGGTCGAGTTGGGTGATGCCTTCCCCAGCTACGAGATCGACCTGACCCACACCGAGGAGCCCGAGCAAACCGCGGCCGCCTCTTGGGCGGACAGCTCCTGGCAGGCCGAGCCGGCCAGTGCGCCGGCACAGACCACCTGGGAGCAGTCCGGTGCGTCCGCGGCCGATTCCCAGGCCGCGACCGGTACGCCGGGCGCCGCGCAGACCGATGACGGACCGCCGGCCGGGACCGCGATGCCCGACGGCCTGGTCTTCTGAGGCGGCACCCCGATGATGAATCAGGCACAACGTCGCCGCGCAGTGTTGTTGCAGTGGGCCCAGGACGCTCGGGTCCGTGGCCTGCCGGTGCCCGATGACCAGACGCTGACCCTGGTCGCCAACAGCCGGGGCTTCCCGCCCGGCGCCAACGGACCGCTGATCATGCGGTGGCGTCCGGTGCTCAACCAGTTGATGTGGCTGTCGGACTCGGGCCACCCCGATCCGCTGCCGCAGGTGCTGCGGGGCAAGCCGCGAGCCGGCCAGCCGCAGGCGCCCGGCCAGCCGCAGCGGCGCGGGCAGTTCCCGCCGCCGCAGGGCCAGCCCGTGCCGGGGCAACCGCTGCCGGGGCAGCCGCCGGTCGGGATGCAACAGCCGGCCCGGCCGGGCCAGCCGGTCACGCAGCAGCCCAACCAGCCCGGTTTCCAGCCCAGCGCGATGTCGCAACCCAGCGCGATGTCACAGCCCAGTGCCTCCCAGCAGCCGGCCCGGCCCGGCGGCTGGGCACCGGCCAACGCCGGGCAGGGCCTGTCGCCGCAGTCGGCGGTGGCCCCCAATCCGCAGTCGTCGGCGATCGGCCCGCATTCCTCGACCTCGGCGGCCACCTCGGCGGCGATCCAGCCCGACGCCGGCACCGAGGGCGGCGCCGGCCCCGCGCAGCCCCAGTCGGCGGCCGAACCCCACCCCGACAACCCGGCCCCGGCGCCGACGGACCTGCAGCCCGACTCGGCCCCCTTGGCCGACCGGGTGCTGACCCGGCTGCGGGCCTGGCGGCAGGATTCCGATGCCAGCCAGGTCAAGGACCGGCATCTGCGGCAGGTCGCCAACGCCGACGCGCGTACGCCCGAGGAGATCGCCGGGCTGTTGCCGGCCTCGGCGAAGGACCACGCCGGCACCATCGCCGACCTGATCGCCGGCTTGACCGGTGGTGCCGGTGGCGCCAAGCCGAGCGGCGGCCAGACCGGTTCCGCCGACCCGGCACAGCACGGCAGCATCCCGTCCGGCCAGGGCTCATCGGCCCAGCCGTCGGGTCAGCCCGAGCAGCGCCAGGCGGAGCCGGAGCGTACGCCGGACCCCGGCCCGCTGGATGAGGGTGACCGGATCGAGGTCGCCTGGCACCACACCGAGGCGATGCTGCAACTGCTGTCCGACTTTGCCCAGACCGACTTCTCCGAACCGGTCGGTGAGCCCGGCGGGATGCGGAGTTCGTCGCTGCGTGATGGTGGCCAACAGCTGCGCTGGCCGGCGTACCAGCCCGACGACCCCGAGAGCTTCGTGGTCTATCGGCTGATCGCCGACGACGACCACGTCCCCTACTCGCCGGATGCCTCCGATGTGGTGGCCGTGACCACCAACACCAACGCCCAGGACCGGCGCGAGTTCAGCTCGGCGGTGCGGCACTACCAGGTCTGGGTCAACGTCGGCACGGACCGGACCGACGCCCTGTTTGCGCAGCCGAAGCTGCACGCCAAGCTGCCGATGGTGGCCCGGCCTCAGAATGTCGACATCCGCGAGGATGAGGGCCGAGTGATCGGCCAGTGGTCGGTGCATCCTGGCGCCCGCAAGGTGCAGGTTTATCGGGTGCCGGCCGAGCGTGCCCAGGCCGCGGCCGGTGACCCGAGCTATCGGATCCTGCCCGACGAGGCCAACCTGGGCGGCTTCGTCGACGAGGACGCCGAGACCGGTCGGCGCTACATCTATCAGTTGCTGGCCGAGGCCGATGTCGACGGTGTCGCGCAGTTGTCCTCGCCGACGTCGGTGCCGGTCAACGTCACCGCGGTGCTGGATCCGGTCACGGACCTGACCTGCACCCTCAGCGACGACGAGCAACGGCCGCGGTTTGACCTGCGCTGGACCGCGCCGCCGGCGGGCCGGGTCTACATCTACCGGACCGCGTCAGGGCCGTTGCCCGGTGCCGATGCGGAGACGGTGAGCGAGGAACAGCTGCCCCAGATGAAGCTGCGCACTGAGGATCGGCTGGCGCACCCGATCAGCGCCGGCGACGAGGGCAGCACGATGATGCGCGAGGTGCCCTGGCCCCGGGAATGGGTGCGGACCTACTTCACCCCGGTGACGGTGCTGGACGGCAAGGCCCGGGTCGGGCGTACGTTGCCGCAGGTGCGCACCCGCGCCGTCACCGACGCCGAGGTCTATGAGCGGGTCACCTCTCAGGTGTTGACGATGGCCTGGCCCGACGGCGCCGCGACCGTGCAGGTCTACAGTTCGGTGCCCGGCGAGGCGATTGACGATGTGCTCGAGGGCCCGCCGCTGGCCGAGATCTCCGCGGAGGCGTACCAGCGCCTGGGTGGGTTGCACTTCACCGAACAGCTGGACGGTCGCGGCTGCGACCTGCACCTGTTGCCGGTCTCGTTCGCGGCCGGGGAGCGGGTCGAGGGCCGGATCACCACGGTGAACTACCCGGGCCTGCTGCGCATCTGGTACGGCATCCAACTGCAGGGCAGTACCGCCGAGGTGCGGGTCCGCGCCGAACGCGACAATCGGTCGGCGCCGCCGATGGTGCTGGTCCACAACCCGGGGCGGCTGCCACTCGACGCCAACGACGGCACCCCGGTGTCAGTGGTCGCTGGCGGTGACCAGCAGCCCCGGGCCCGGTTCTCCCCGCTCAACGGCCTCACGACGGCCTGGTCCCAGCCCTGGTATGCGGACCTGTCCCGCTTCAGCTCGGGCTATCTGCGGGTCTTCATCGACGTACGCCCGGAGCACCAGGCAGCCGTCGCCCTGCTGGATCCGCCGCTGCGAGCGCTGATGTTGGGAGGCCGGGCATGAGTCAGCCGGGCCAGCCCGGGTTCGAGGCAGGGCACGGGGCATATGAGATGCACGGCGACTTCGAGCCGGCGCATCCGGATTTCGCCACGCCGGACAGCGGTGCGGGCGGCGCCGGATCTGCTGGTGGGTCACATGCTGGTGGGCCCGCGCTCGACCACCCCGACCCTGCTGGCCACCATTCGGATCCGGTTCTGCCGCAGTCGGGCAACTGGGATCCGGGCAGCAGCACCTCGCCGATGATGCGTATCGGCCAGAGAGAAAGCGGCAGTGCCGCGCCAGCACTTGGCGGGTACGGTGCGCCTCCCTATGGCGCGGGTCAGCCCAGCGCGAATCCGTACGGCGCGGGTCAGCCCAGCGCAAATCAGTACGGTGCGGGTCAGTACGGTGCTGGGCAGCCCGGCTCGGCCTCCTCGGCCAGTTCCGCTGCCGCGGCCCCGGCGCAGCGCTGGGGTCAACTGACCTACACCTCCTTCGACCGGGGTGACCAGCCGGGCGGCTGGCAGGTCAAGGACACCACCGGCGGTCTGGCGCCCGGCGAGATCGAGTTTCTGCGGTCCCGGGTCTCGACCCAGTTCGACTCCGGCGTCGAACTGCCGCGGTTTCCGACCGCCGAGCAGATCAGCCAACTGCCGCGGCGGCTGCTGTACGCCCCCGGTCAGGACGGCGCGATGGCGTACTGGCATGCCGTCCCCGCCGGCATCGACGCTTCCGGTCGCCCCGGCAATGTCTTTGCCCACGTCATCACCGACCGGGCCCCGGAGCAGGCCGCCGACCCGATCCGGCCAATCCAGCGTTGGCGCAGCTCGGGCTGGTTGGCGCCGTACGGCCCCGACAATGTGGTGGCCGCGACGCTGACCAGCGTCGACCCGCCCGCGCCCGGGCCGTTCACGCCCGAGAACATCGCCGACTTCCTCTTCGAGCCCCGCACCACCCGAATCGGCACCCTGGCCGCAGTGTTGGACGCCTGCGCGGCAGCGTTGGCCGGTGGCCAGCGGGTGGTGCTGGCCGCCGCTGACACCGACGAGGCTGCCGCCTGGATTGCCGCGGTGCAGTGGTGCATGTCGGCCGGTGCCGCACGCCGGTTTTCGTTCTCGACCTCCGAACGCCACACCACCTTGGCCGAGGCCTGGCGTCGCGGCGTCCATCTGGCCTGTGTGCCGCCCGGGGACCTGGATGCCCTGGCGCGGGACCGGTCGGTGGTCGTCATCGACGCTGAGGAACCGGTCCAGCTCGGCGACCTCGACGGGCAGCCGCACCGCACCGATCACGGCGACGAGATCGTGGTGACCGAATGGTCCGCGATCATCGCTGAGTTGTTCGCCGACCCCGACGAGGTGCCCGGCGTGATCGGGCAGATCGACGCGCTGGCGGCACGGGTCGGCGACATTGGCCTGGAACCGGACTGGCCGGTCGCGATGTTGGTCGCCCAGGGCTTGGACCCCGATGTGGTCACCGAGGCACGCCGGATCATGCGGCGGTCCACCCCGGCGCACCTGCGCGACGAGGCCGAACTGTGGGCACTGACCGCGCAACACCTGCGGGAGGACACCGGCGACGACGTCGCCGCCGCCTGGCAGGCGGTCGCCGAGGCCGAATCGGGCAGCGGTTGGGTGGTCTCGGAGCTGTTGGGTCGGCAGTACGCCGAACTGGCGCTACGGGACCCGAACTGGCTGGGCGAGAGCGGCACGTCGAAACTGCCCAGCATCGGCGCCCCCGAGGAACCCGACGCCGACGATCCGTTGCTGTCGATCGCGGCCGACGCGCTGATGGCGCTGCCCGACCCGGCCGCGGTGGCAGTCCCGGGGCCCGCCGGCGACGCCGCCCAGCTGCGGCTGGCGCGCTGCGGCGTACGGACGTTGGAATTGGTGCTGCTGTTGGGTCTGGCCCACGACGAGCAGGTCAACCGGCTCAGCACCCAGATGTGTGAGCGGGTGATCATCCCGATCCTCATGGACGGATCCACCGGCGAACGGCTGGTCGCGTCTCTCGACGGTCAGCTGCACCAGGCGGCCCGGTCCTGGCTGTGGGGGATGCTGGCGCACCGTCCCCTCGGGGCCGCCGCGCCCGGCACCCGGATCCCGCCGGCGGTGCTGAGTTGGGTCACCCCGGTCGCCGACCCTGGCACCCCGGATCCGCTCATCCTCACCGGGGCCGACCGGGACGGCCGGATGCCGCCGCTGGCCGCCGAGTTGGCCTGGCAGCGGGTACGCCAGCCGGTCCCCGACGAGCGCGTGATGGCGTCGGCACGGTTCATCGCGGTCTGGTCCGCGCTGGAACACCGGGAACAGAATCGCCAGCCAGCGCCTGATCCGCAGAGTCACCTTGCTGACCTGTTGGTCGAACCGGACTGGCCCGCGGACCGGGTCGCGACCTTGTTGCGGCGGTTCGGGCCCGGCGTACCGATGCCGTGGGCGGCCCGGTCGCTGCTCGGATCCCCTTTCGACAGTGCACTGGCGCCGTTGTGTCAGGTGCTCGCATCGACGCCGCTGGGTGGCGCGGTCCGGGCCCGGGAGCATGTCGCCCGACAGGGCTGGTTGCAGCACACCCGGGCCGATCAGGCTGCTGAGCTGGCGCGGGCATTGGCCGGGGCCGCCGAGCAGACCAGCGACCCGGAACAGGCGATGGAGCCCGGGGTGGCGACCCAGTACGGCCTGCTGCTCACCCTGGCCTTGCTGGCCGGTGAGGACGTGCCGACCTCCTGGTTCGGGTTGGTGGCCGAGGCCGACGTGTCGGCGAGCGACCTGTCCGATCTGGTGCGGTGGTGCCGTCGCCACGGCACCGAGATCCCCGCGGTGGCGACCTGGTTGTTGCGTACCGAACCCGATTCGCCGGCCGCCGCCGAGGACGACGTGTTGGGTCGGTTCGGGCGGGCGATGCAGGTCGTCGGTGAGGACCGCCGGCACACCCGGCGTACGCTGCCCACCGCCTTGGTGGTCGAGTTGGGGTGGCAGGGCGAGGTCCCGCAGCGCAAGGGCGAGGACTTCGGCACCGACCTGATCGCCATGTCGGGCCGGCTCGCCGACGAGGTCGACACCCCGCGCAGCCGGGCTGGCGGGCAGCGGGGAGTGGAGAAGTTCCTCAAGGGCTGGGTCCGCAAGAACCGACCCAAGGTCGGCATCGCTGACCGGATCACCAACGTGTGGGGACGTGGGACAGAGAGGAGTCGCTGATGCCGACTTACGTACTCGATGGTGGCAACACCACCCGGCTGCCGGCGCGACCGTTGACGCTGCGGGTGCAGGGTGCGCCCTGTGAGTTGCGCGCGACCGTGGCCGGACAGCCCGCCGAACAGGCAATCCTGCCCGCGGCCGGGACCTTGGTGCTGCCGCGGATCGACGACGACGTCGAGGTGGCCGTGGTGCCGCTGGGCGCCGACGAATTCGGTGCCGGCTCCCGACTGACGGTCACCATCGGCAGCGACGTCCGCGGCGAGGTCGACCCGGAGCGGGCCGTGCTCTCCGGAGTCGACGTGTCCGGCCTGCGACGCCGCGAGCTGGTGGTGATCCGCAGCGAGGGCAGCCGGGTCGCGATCACTGCGCAGGGTCGCCGGGTCGAAGCCCCGTTGTCGCCGCTGGCGACCGCCGCCCGTGACCTGTGTCGTTCGGTGCTGGGCGCTGAGGCGCTGCCGCCGGCCGAGCAGGGCTCGCTGGCGTTGCTCATCGACACCTCCGCCTCCATGCACCTGCCGCTGAGCGTCGGCGCTGCCGCGGTGGCGACCGAGATCCTGGTTGGTGTGGGGCGGGTGTACGCGCCGGACGAGACGCCGCAGGTGTACGCCGGCAGCACCGATCGGTCCGTTGCCGGTGGGGACGACCCGATCGCTGCCGTCACCGAACAGGTCACCGGTGCCGAGGACAGCAGCGGTTTCGACCCCTCCCATCTGGTCAGCTCGGCAGCAGGCCAGGTCTGGGTGATGCTCACCGACGGGCTCGTCGCTGCGACCCCGCCCGAGGTGCACCCGATGGTGGCCGTACGCCCCTCGACCTGGCAGGTGATGGAGCATCGGCTGCCGGGGGCATCGCCGCTGTGGTGCGACCTGACTCCCGAGCAGGTCGGCCAGGCCGAGAGCCCGGCTGCCGAACTGATCCGGGAACAGCTGTTGGCCGACCCCAACAGTCTGCGGGTGGCGGTGCTGCCGTTGCTGCGGCGGGTGTTGACCGATGAACGGGCCGCGCAACTCGGGCTGGCCGAGGCCGGGGTGGCCAACCGATGACGCGCTGTCCCCATTGCTTCAACTTCCTCAGCCCGGAGCGGTACGCCTTCCAGTGCGACTCGGGTCGGTGCGATGCGGTCCCCGACGAACAGGGCAGCCTGTTTCACGGGGCGCCGACGACGTGGCGCCCGACGGTGATCGCGAACGCGCCCCGCGGCGTACCGGGATGGCGGCCGCCGGCCAATGTGCAGTGTCAGCGGTGCGGCGGGCCGACCCGGGAATGCTGTCCGATCTGCCACTACATCCTGCCGGGGCAGTGGCGCGAGGGGACAGCGACCTGTTTTGCGCTGGCTGGGGCGCGTGCCACCGGCAAGAGCATTTACATCGGTGTGGTCATCAAGCAGTTGGAGCTGTTGGCGCAGGCGATGGGCACGACGCTGTCGTTCGTGAACTCGGCGTCGCGGGAGACCTATCACACGGTCTATGAACGGCCGCTGTACGAGACCCGCGGCATCATCCCGCCGACTCCGCGCGCCAACCTGGCTGACTCCTACCAGCGCGACCCGATCATCCTGTCGCTGGGCGTGGTCGGTGGGCAACGCCGCTTCCTGGTGTTCCGTGATGTCGCCGGTGAGGATCTGGAGGGTCAGGTCGAACAGCACCACCACCTGCGGTTCTTCGCGAACGCGTCGGCCGTGCTGTTCATGTTCGACCCGACCCGGGTCAGCGAAGTACGCGACCAGCTGCAGGACCTGATCCCGGCCCAGCTTCACGAGGGCGGCGACCCGGCGGTGGTGCTCAACAACCTCAACCTGTTGATTGGCGCCGGCCGCCCGCGGCTGGCGGTGGTGCTGAGCAAGTTCGACACCATGCAGGCGTTGCGGAAGGTCGAGGGGACCGGGCTGTCGCGAATCATGTCCAACATGGGCGCGGCGTTCATGCGGGACCCGGGCGCCCAGCAGACCAGCTTCGACCTCGAGGATGCGGCGCTGCTCCATGCCGAGGTGCGTAGCCTCTTGCAGCGGCTGGGCGCCACCAACCTGGTGACGGCCGTGGAACGGCCGAACTCCGGGCGTACCTTGGACCACCGCTTCTTCACGGTGTCCGCGCTCGGTGCCCCCACCGACGGCGAACAGTTGCACGACCGTGGCATCGCCTCGTTCCGGTGCCTGGACCCGATCCGCTGGGCCCTGCACCGCGACGGCGTGCTGTAGGGCGTACGCGTTGGCCGGCGGAGTTCCCGTGGGAACGTCTCGACGGCCCTGTGTACGCCGGCGCCCGTCGTCTGCCCCGCCCACGACCGGTGCCCGAGGTGTGCTTCTTCAGCATGCTGTAGTTGTGCAGCCGAAACGGTCGGATCCACCTGCATTTCTACAGCCTGCTGTGGATGTGCATGTCGGCCGGCGTTCCCGTGGGAACGCCTCGACGGTGTGGGGGCGCTCAGCGCCCGAGCTCGAGGTGGACCAGGTACGCCGCGCCCGAGGCGGTCACATCGACGAGGCGCCAGGGCGTCTGGTCGACGGCCCGAGTGACCTCGTCGACAGCCATGAACCAGTAGTTGAACCAGCCGGTGGCGAGTTCTCGATGCCGCACTCGGATCCGGAGCTGGCCGCCGGGGCGACCGGCGGCGCGGTTGCGCTCGTGGTAGGCCAGATGGAGCGGATCCGTCGTGGCGTACGGTTGCGTGCCAAGCCCAAGCAGAACGGCGCCGGGCGCAGCATGGTCGGCCAGACTGCGCAGCGTGGATACGGCCGTCATGGGGCTGCCGAGCAGCGCGAGGTTGTTTCCGAGCAGGACGAGGCTGTCCCAGCCGCCGACCGTGAGGTCCTCAACCGCCGAGCCGATCACCGTCACACCGCGGTCGCGGCAGACCTGCGCAGCGCCCGGGGACGGCTCGAGGGCGGTGACCTCGAGCCCCCGCTCGCGGAGGGCGAGGCTGTGGCGGTCAGCGCCACAGCCGATGTCGAGGACGCGGCCGCGGGCCTGATCACACACCAGGCGGTCCAACGGGTGCCAGGTGTCCTCGGTCGAGAAGTATGTCCGTGCGTCGCTGGCGCTGATGAAGCGGTCGTCGCGCTCGATGATTTCCTGTGGGCGCGGTCTCAGTCGCGGTGCTGGCGAGGAGGAGTTCACCGAAGGCGTCCCCAAGCAGTGGTTGCATGATCGAAATCTCACATAGGCGGTCAGCCCCGGCATGGGAATTTCTCCAACTGCTACGTCTGGCTGGAGTCCGGCGATGTCGGCCCCCGGCGATGGTCCATGGCGGCGCGGGCAGCGCCCGCGGCGATCTGGCGCGGTGCCCCGGGCGTGCTGTTGTCGATGACGGTTGACGCGCGCAGCCATGGCCGGGCCTCGGCGAAGTAGCGCCGTTGAGCCCCCGTGTAGCGCGCCAGTTTGGGGCTGTCCTGGGGAAGTCTGTTCCGCTGCGCGAGTCTGCGCGTTGCCTCGTTGAGGTCGACATCCAGATAGATGGAGTGGTCCCAGACATCGACGAGCTCGTCTCGCAGGAGGAAAGTCCCTTCGGTGATGATCACCG
Organism: Parenemella sanctibonifatiensis; assembly: GCF_002250565.1. GTDB lineage: Bacteria > Actinomycetota > Actinomycetes > Propionibacteriales > Propionibacteriaceae > Parenemella > Parenemella sanctibonifatiensis. The sequence goes on along the minus strand of NZ_NMVJ01000001.1, from coordinate 458,723 downwards.
CATCTGGCGGAGCAGGTGTCAGGTCAGGCTCGATGACCTCACCGGTCGCGTGATCAATGGCCGAGGCTGCGAAGGTGCTGGCGCCTGACCGCAGCGGGAGGAGGGCACGATCGAGGAGTGCCGGGTAGTTGTACGCGTCCAACCAGAATCCCTCGGCGGAGTTCGGTCCTCGAACATGCCGGGCGGAAGCGGGGTTGAGGAAGTCATCGGCGTGCAGCACGATCACGGGCCGTCCACGAATCAGTGCAGCGAGCTCGCGGGCGAAGGTGGTCTTGCCGGATCCGCCGACGCCGTCCACGGCCACCATCCATCGGCCGGAGCCCGAGCCGACCGGGGCACGTTGAGCGATCGCATTGAGGGCGGCTGACGAGTCCACGGCGCCAGCATCGCACCCTCAGATGGCCCAGTGTTGGCACGGACTTGGGAAGCGACGAAGATTCGCGCGCACTACGTGCAGTGGATTCGGCGAGAGCCCAGTTGTGGGGTGCGTTGGAGCATCGACTGCATGCCATGCGCGATGTGGGCTCTGATCGCGGCGGTGTTCCCGCGGGAACGTCTCGACGGCGTACGCCGGCGCCCGTCGTCTGCCCCGCCACGCCGGCACCGAGGTGCGCTTCTCCAGCATGCTGTAGTTGTGCAGCCGAAACGGTCGGATCCACCTGCATTTCTACAGCCTGCTGTGGATGTGCATGTCGGCCGGCGTTCCCGTGGGAACGTCTCGACGGCCCGGCTCGTGGTCACCAGCCGCCACTCAACCCCGAGAAACGGCCTTCTGTGCAGTTGGGGCGTTGAGCGTCAGCTGGTGACCATCGAAGGCGACGCTCTACGCTGGCGGCGTGCCCCGACCTGATGCGAATGAGCCTGCGCGGCTGCCCGACGAACCGGTGCTGCCTGCGTTGACCGGGGAGCCGGAGCATCCCGATGGTCCGCCGCGCGGCAGTCGCTATCAGCGGCTGGATCATGCGGCTGTACGCGGGGCCACCGTCGACCTGCAGCGGCGGATCAAGGCTCGGTTCCCGCGGCGGAGCCTGTGGGAAGTCAGCGGTGAGCTGGTCGGACTGGTCGACGAGATCGGTTCGGACGATGGCGTGAGCAGCCGGCGAGTGCGGCTGGCGCGGGTGCTGTCCCGCGTCGGCGTCGCGATTGTGGTCCTGATCTTCGGTGGTGCCGTGGCCCTGGCGGCGGTGGAGATCTGGAGCCGTCCGGACACCGTCGGACCCCTGGACTGGCTCAGCCTGATCGAAACCCTGGTCAATGACTTGGTCTTCGGTGGCATTGCCGTCTTCTTCCTGATCGCAGTCCCCGAGCGGATGGAACGCGCCCGGGTGTTGCGGGTGTTGCACCGGCTTCGCTCGCTGGCCCACGTCATCGACATGCATCAGCTGAGCAAGGTGCCCGAACGCCTGGAGAGTTCCACTGAGGAGGCGCAGCTCGGCCTCACCCGCACCGAAGTCGCCGTCTATCTGGACCAGTGCACCGAGTTGCTGTCGCTGGTCGGCAAGACCGCAGCCCTGTTCGCCGAGGACACTTCCGATGGCGAGGTGGTCGATGCCGTCGAGGGCATCGAATCGCTCACCTCGGACATGGCCCGCAAGATCTGGCAGAAGGTCGCGATCATCCAGCAGCAGCGCTGAGGCGTTCCCGCCGCAACGCCTCAGCGGCTCGGGCGCCGACTAATCTGGCGACATGACGCCACGCCCGCGGTTGGTGCTGGTCCACGGCACCCGGTTTTCGACCACCCAGTGGGCGGGTTATGACGCCCGGATCCCTGCGGCCGAGCTGGTGCCGATCGACCTGCCGGGGCACGGAGCGAAGGTGGGGCAGCCCTTCACCACCGAAGCCGCCTTCGAGGCGATCAGCGAGGGCATCCATCGCGACCGCGACCCCGACGACGACCGGCCGGTCATCCTCGCCGGCCACAGCCTCGGCGGTTACCTGGCCACCGGGTACGCCGCGGCCCACCCCGGCGAACTGGACGCGCTCGTGATCCTGGGCGCGACCGCGGACCCCTCCGGACCGTTCACAGCGCTGTATCGGGGTTTCGCCAAGGCGGTGCCCGTGATCGGGCATGAGCGGCTGGCGAAACTCACCAACGGGGTGATGCGGGGGCTCGGCGCTCGGGGCGAGACCGCCGACAATCTGCCGGACGGGTCGGCGTACGCGGCACTGCCCGCGGCCTGGGCCGCCGTGATGGACCACGCCGGGCCGCACCTGCTCCACGACGTCACCTGCCCGGTGGTGCTGGCGAACGGGCAGTTTGACCAGATGCGTCTCCACGTCACCCGGTATGCGAGGGCGGTCGAACGGGCGCCGGTCGAGATCGTCACAATCCCGCGCGCCACCCACCTGATGCCGACGACTCACCCGGCCCAGGTCGCCGAGGTGCTCGCCCACGGGGTGGAGCTGGGCATGGAACACCACGGCTGACGAGTCGCCATTGTCGGGGGCACGGCTTCTCAGCCGGCCAGCTGATCCAGCCCCGCCAGGATCGCGGCACGGGCGTCGCGATGGTCCAACACGCGGAAGTGGCCGGTGGTGTCGATCTCGATGTTGGCGGCCGCGCCGGCCAGCCGGGAGCCTTCGGGCACGTGCGGATCCATGCGGGGATAGATCGACACGATGCGCGCGTTCACCTCGGCCTGCAGCGCCAGGGCGCGGATGGCAGCATTGCGGCTGCGGAGGTTGCGCACCCCGAAGCCCGGCAGGAACAGCCCCGCCAGCCAGGACCCTTCAAAGGGTGTCGACACCGCGACGCAACCAGCGATCAGGTCTCCGTACGCCGGGTCGGCCATCACGTGCTTGGCGATCAGCCCGCCCTTGGAGTGGGCCACCACCAACACCGGGTCCTCGGCGGCGCCGAGCCGCTCCAACTCTGCGGCGACGATCCGGGCCGAGCGGGCCAGCGTGAAGGTGTTCCAGTTCAGCCTGGGCACCGTGCGTGTCGACCAGCCGTGCTCGCCGAGCCAGTCCGCAAGGCCGGACAGATAGCGGGGGTTCTCCCAGACCCCGGGCAGCAACAGCACCCGCTGGTCCCGTCCCCACGGGGCGGCTGGGGGCGTACGCCGCGGCACCAGCGACCGTGCCTGCGCGGCAAGGACGTTGGCGTAGTCCGCGACCCGGTCAGCGAACCGCATCGTGAAGGTGGATCGTGAGTGCGCCGACCCGGTCGAAGATCATCGAATGTGCACCGCCGTCGACGACCCGCTCGGTGGCGCGGCAGGTGTGCCAGAGTTCGTCGACCCAGGCCGCCGGGCTGACTCGGTCATGCTCGCCGCGGACCACCATGACGGGATCATGCACGTCCCGCAGCGCCTCACGAGTGCGGTCTTCCAGCATCAGCGGCAGCACCTCCAGAGCCCAGTGCACCCCGCCCCACAGATAGTTGGCGACGGCCTTGCGGCGCGCGATCCAAGGCTCGTGGTGGACGGTGCGGAGGAACCGCCAGGCCGTCAGCGGGAGCGGGGCGCGGGTGTCGGGCGGGGCGAGCAGCACCACTGCGCGGCAGTCGAGCTGTTGCGCGGCGAGGCTGGCGACCTGGCACCCCATCGAGTGTCCCACCAGGATCAGGTCGGTGATGGCGAGCTGGCGGCACGCCCCGACCACCGCGTCGGCGAACTGATCCATCCGCAGCGGTTCGGGCGGGTGCGGCAGGCCGGCAAATCCGGGCAGGTCGATCAGCACGGTGTCGTGGTCGCGGAACTGGTCGGCCAGGGCCAGGAAGGACCGTGCCGCCATCCCCAACCCATGGACGAAGACGACGGTGGTGCGGGGCGAGCCCGGAGCTGGCGCCGCGCCGGTCGGGTGAGGAGCTGATGCGCGACGGCGCCCGGGGCGTACGTGATGACGCACCCAGATCTCACCCACCCGATGGGTCTCGCTGTGCCACTCGGTGCGGGGGAGTTGGCGCCGGCGGGGTTCCCGCGGGGCGTGGTCGCGCATCGTGATGCCGAGCCGTTCGCCGATCGCGTCCACGCCGCGGCTGATGCGCCGACCCCAGCGGCGCAGCCGGGTCGGGGTGTCCGGCTCGAGCGGGGATGACGGTGGCACGGCTCCATTCTGGCAGGAGCGGGTGGAGGGCACCGGTTGTTTGTGAGCACAGCCGTCCAGCGCGACGGGCACGGCGTCCAAACCCGAGCGTTGACGGTGCCCTCCGAGAGGACCAGGTCGGCAGCGATCTCGGCATTGCTGAGGCCGCGCGCGGCCCGGTGTTCGGCCGACGTGAGCACCGCCAGCGGGTCCTCGTCGACGTCCTCGGGGCGGGCCCCGACCGCCAGCCGGGCGACCCGAGGATCGATGACGAGCTCGCCCCCCAGGGCCGCTGCGATGGCCCGGCCCAGCGTTTCGGGACAGATATTTGCGACCAACCGCCGCTGGGGCGCGGTTTTCTGCAGCACTCCGCCGCCGCTACCCTCGATTGTCCGGGCCTTGGAATCGTGGGGCCGCTTCGGCGCGGTCGGGGCGCCGCTGCGGGAGGATGGGCGCGTGCCTGCCTCCCGTACCCGCCGCGTCGGTCTCCTCGTTGCCCTGGTCGTTGCCGCCCTGCTCGTCGGATTTCTGATTCAGCTGCCCCGGGATCGGGTCTCGTCGCTGCCGGTGGGCCGGCTCAGCGTTGCGTCCGATGTGCGTGGAACGTACGCCGTGGGTGACCTCAGCGTCGATCTGGCCGAGGACCGGATGCGGATCCTGCGTGGCGACCGGGAGGTGTGGGCATCGGAGGCAGGCAAACCCTTCGCGGTCGCGGGCCGCGGCCAGGTCGGCTGGCAGGAACATCGCGGCTACCTGTGGCCGCACACCCAACGGACCGAGCGGTTGCGCCACCAGCAGGTCACTGGCGTACGGGTCACCGGTGCAGCAGTCGAGCTGACCGGTGTCTTCGGCAGCGGGCCAGCCGCGCCGGCCTGGACTGCCACCATCCGGGCCGACGGGGCGGGTGCTGCGCTGCACCTGGCCGCCGCTGAGGTCGACTCGATCGCACTGGTCAGTGGACGTACGCCGGACGCGGCGGTGCACGGGCTGGGGGAGCAGTTCGCCGGCTTCGACCTGTCCGGACGGGTCATCCCGATCGTCACCCGCGAGCAGGGCGTGGGCCGCGGCGTCCAGCCCCTGACCCTGCTGGCCGACCTCACCAACGCCGGCGCCGGCGCGACCGACCAGTTCACCTACGCGGCGTGGCCGAGCTACGTCACCGCGGACCTCACCGGCGTACGCCTGCAGCCCGGCGCTGCCGGCACCGATGCCTTCGTGGTGGCTGACACGACCGGTACGCGGCGGGTTTCGCTGGAGGTCTGGGGCACCGAACTGACCGCGCAGCTGGTGGCCGCCGACAGCCCTGCGGAGTTGCTGGAGCAGCGCAAGTTGACCGGGGCGGCCGAGCCGCCGGACTGGCTCTACCAGGGCGCCGTGTTGGGCATCCAGGGCGGTTCGGAGAAGGTCCGCGCGAGCGTCGCCGCGGCCCGAGACGCCGGTGCGGTGGTCTCGGGGGTGTGGCTGCAGGACTGGACCGGCCGGCGTACCACTTCCTTCGGTGATCGGCTCTGGTGGACCTGGCAGGTCGACCGGGAGCTCTACCCAGACTGGGAGGAGCTGGTCGCCGAGCTGCACGCCGAGGGGATCCGCACCACCAGCTACGTCAATGCGTTCGTCGTCAACGCTGCGCCGAAACAGGCCGAGTCGAAGCAGGATGAGGGCATCCGCAACCTGTACGCCGAGGCGGCCGCCGCCGGGCACCTGGTGTTGGGTCCGGACGGTGGTCCGTACCTGATGGATCAGGGCGAGTTCGACGCCGCGATGGTCGACCTGAGCCGGCCTGAGTCGCGCGAGTGGTACGCCCAGGTGATCGCCTCCGAGGTGCTCGCGCACGGGGTCGATGGGTTCATGGCGGACTTCGGTGAGGGGCCGCCGCCGGATGCTCGGCCGGCCGGGGGCGGCGCCGAGGACCTGCACAATGCCTGGCCGACGCTGTGGGCGCAGACGGTGGCGCGGGCCTGCGAGATCGCCGAACGGCCCGACTGCGCGACCTGGTTCCGCGTCGGATCCTCCAGCACGCCCGAGCACGCCGCGTTGCTGTGGAACGGCGACCAGCTCGTCACCACCGACCCCGACGACGGGCTGGCTTCGGCGCTGCTCGGCACCTTCCACGCCGGAGTGTCCGGCTGGCCGCTGGCGCACGCGGATCTGGGTGGTTACACCTCGATCAACGCGGTCGTTCACGACTACGTACGCGCGCCCGAACTGCTGGCGCGGTGGGGTGAGTTCGCCGCGTTCGGAGTGGTGATGCGCAGTCACGAGGGCAACCGCCCCGGGCCGAACCCGCAGGTCTACGACCCCGAGGAGCTGGCGGCGTACGCGCGCAACACCCAGATCTTTGCGGCGCTCGAGCCGTACCGGAAGGAAGTGGTCCGCGAGGCTCGGCAGACCGGGATGCCGGCGATTCGGCACGCCTGGCTGATGGCGCCGGGCAGCCGTGCCGCCGAACGCGACGACCAGTTCTTCTTCGGCCCTGACGTTTTCCTGGCCCCGGTGCTGGACCTCGACGCCGAGGAGGTGGAGGTGACGCTGCCGCCGGGGCAGTGGCGCCACCTCTTCACCGGCGAGGTGTACGCCGGCGACACCGACCACACGGTGGCGGCGCCGATCGGGCACCCGGCCGCCTTCGTACGCGCGGACAGCCCTTGGGCGGGGGACCTGATCGCCGCGATGCAGGCGATCTGAGGGCGGGGCTGCTACCAACACCCCCAGCGGCGGTAGGTCGTAAATAGTGCGACCTGTGTCGTTCAGGGCGGCCTTGTCGTCGGCAACCGGCTCGGGCCAGCCGCCCCTGGTGCAGGCGTCACGATCGTGCCCGTCAGTCGCGCGCGCTAGATTGGCACGCTGTGAACTCCGGACTCTTGCAGCGCGCCGGCCAGGACCCGGTCCTCACCCCGATCCTTGGCCGGGATCGGTCGATCCCGGGCCCCGACACCGGTGACGTCACCGGCCCTGACGAGCTGCGGCCCTGGCTGGTCGGCTTGGCTGCTCAGCCGCGTGCCGACGGTACGCCTGCACCCACCCAGTTGGTCGTCACCTCGACCTATCGCGAGGCCGAGCAGCTCGCCGCCGAGTTGGCAGCCTTCCTTCCCGCCGACGACGTGGCCTATTACCCGGCCTGGGAGACCCTGCCGCACGAACGCCTCAGTCCGCGCTCCGACACCGTCGGCAAGCGGCTCACGGTGCTGCGCCGGCTCGCCGGCCACGACACGCTGCCGGCTCCGCGGGTCGTCGTCGCGCCGGTACGTAGCGTTCTCCAGCCCCAGGTGAAGGGACTGGCCGAGCTGACGCCGGTGCGGATCGAGATTGGCCAGGAGTATCCCCTCGACGAGCTGACAGCCGACCTCTCGGCGGCGGCGTACCACCGCGTCGACCTCGTGGAGCGACGCGGCGAATTCGCCGTCCGCGGCGGCATCGTCGACATTTTCTGCCCCACCGACGACCATCCGGTGCGCATCGACTTCTTCGGCGACGAGGTCGAGGAGATCCACTGGTTCCAGGTTGCTGACCAGCGCTCCACCGACCCGGCCGGCCCGGTCATCATCGCACCGCCGTGCCGGGAACTGCTGCTCGACGACGGCGTACGGGCTCGCGCCGCCGAGCTTGCCCAGGCACACCCCGAGCTCGCCGAGATGCTGGACCGGATCGCCGAGGGACACGCGGTCGACGGCATGGAGGCGATGTCGCCGGTCCTCGTCGACGCGATGGAGCTGCTGGTCGACGTGCTGCCCGCCGACACGGTGGTGCTGGTCTGCGACCCAGAGCTGGTGCGTACGCGAGCAGCCGACCTGACCCGGACCTCCCAGGAATTCCTGGGCGCCAGTTGGGCGGCTGCCGCCGGCGGCGGCGAGGCCCCGATCGACCTGGGGGAGTCGGCGTACTGGGAGCTCGGCGAGGTCCGCGAACACGCCCTGGACCGCGGTCTGGGCTGGTGGAGTCTGTCCCCGTTCTCGGCTGGCCCCGCCGCGGAGCCGGTGCGGACCGACGACGGCGAGATCATCGACCTGTCCGGCGCCGGCGCCGATGCTCGGGTGGTCACCTCGGTGACGGTCGATGCGAAGCCTGCGGAATCGATGCGTGGCGACACCGACGCGGTCGTGGCGCGGGCCCGCCGGGCTCTGGCCGAGGGCTGGCAGGTGGTCATCACCGCCGAGGGCCAGGGTCTGGTCAACCGGATGGCCGCGGTGTTGCGCGAGGCTGACCTGCCGGTGCGGGTCGGCGGCGAACTCGACCCGGCGGTGGTGGTGATCGATCAGTCCCCGCTGCGGGGCGGCATCGAGTGGCCCGCGATCAAACTGCTGCACCTGACCGGCGGCGACCTGGCCGGCCGCAGCGGCGCCGAACGCGACGCGCCGATGCCAACCCGGCGCCGCAAGAACCAGGTCAACCCGCTCGAACTGTCGCCGGGCGACGCCGTCGTCCACGAACATCACGGTGTCGGCCGCTACATCGAGATGGTGCAACGTGCGGTCGGTGGCGCGACCCGCGAATACATCGTCGTCGAGTACGCCGCCTCCAAGCGCGGCCAACCCGGCGACCGGGTCTTCGTCCCGATGGACCAGCTCGACCTGCTCACCCGCTACGTCGGCGGCGAGTCCCCGACGCTGGACCGGATGGGCGGCGGCGACTGGCAGCGCCGCAAGTCCCGCGCCCGCAAGGCCGTCCGCGAGATCGCCGGTGAGCTGATCCAGCTGTACGCCGCCCGCCAGGCCACCCGCGGCCACGCGTTCAGCCCGGACACCACCTGGCAGCGGGAGCTGGAGGATTCCTTCTCCTTCGTCGAAACTCCCGACCAGCTGTCGGCGATCAACGAGGTCAAACACGACATGGAGCAGGTGGTCCCGATGGACCGGCTGATCTGTGGAGACGTGGGCTACGGCAAGACCGAGATCGCGGTCCGCGCGGCTTTCAAGGCGGTCCAGGACGGCAAGCAGGTGGCGGTCCTGGTGCCGACCACGCTGCTGGTGAGCCAGCACTACCAGACCTTCGCCGAGCGGTACGCCGGCTTCCCGGTCCGGGTCGGGCAGTTGAGCCGGTTCCAGTCGGACAAGGAGTCGGCCAAGACCCGCGAGGAGGTCGAATCCGGTGCCATCGACGTCATCGTCGGCACCCATCGGCTGCTGTCGGGCGAGGTGCGGTTCAAGGATCTCGGCCTGGTCATCATCGACGAGGAGCAGCGCTTCGGCGTCGAACACAAGGAGCAGCTGAAGCGGCTGCGGACCAATGTCGATGTGCTGGCGATGTCGGCCACGCCCATCCCGCGTACGTTGGAGATGGCGGTGACCGGCATCCGTGAGATGTCGGTGATCGCGACCCCGCCCGAGGAACGACACCCGGTGCTGACCTTCGCCGGGCCCTACGACCGGGCTCAGGTCACCGCAGCAATTCGCCGTGAACTGGCCCGGGAGGGGCAGGTCTTCTACATCCACAACCGAGTCCAGTCGATCGAGAAGACGGCGCGTACGCTGCGCGAGCTGGTCCCCGAAGCGCGCATCGCGACCGCCCACGGGCAGATGAGCGAGAAGGCGCTGGAACAGGTCATGGAGGACTTCTGGCAGCGCCGCGCCGACGTCCTGGTGTGCACCACGATCGTGGAGGCGGGCCTGGACATCAACACCGCCAACACCTTGTTGATCGAACGGTCTGACCTGCTTGGCCTGTCGCAGCTGCATCAGCTGCGGGGTCGGGTCGGCCGAGGTCGGGAACGCGGCTACGCCTACTTCCTCTATCCGCCCGAGAAGCCGCTCACCGAGACCGCGCACGACCGGCTCGCGACGATGGCTGCCAACACCGATCTGGGGGCCGGCATGGCGATCGCCATGAAGGACCTTGAGATTCGCGGCGCGGGCAACCTGCTCGGCGGTGAACAGTCCGGGCACATCGCCGATGTCGGCTTCGACCTCTATTTGCGGTTGGTCGGCGAGGCCGTCACCGAGTATCGCGGCGATGGTGTCGAACCGGAGCCGGAGGTACGCATCGAGTTGCCGGTGGAGGCCCACCTGCCGGTGGACTACATCGAGTCCGAGCGGCTGCGGCTGGAGATGTACAAGCGGCTCGCCGAGACCCGCACCGAGGAGGACCTGGCCGGCGTACATGCCGAGTTGGTGGATCGGTACGGCGAGCCCGGCGAGCCGGTCGAGGCGCTGTTCGAGGTGGCCAGGCTGCGGATCGCGGCCCGGGCGGCAGGGCTGACCGAGCTGATCCTGCAGGGCAATCAGGTACGCCTGGGGCAGCTGGAACTGCCCGATTCCACGGTGATGCGGCTCCAGCGTCTCCATCCGGGAACGAAGGTCCGGGCAGCCTCCAAGCAGGTCATGGTGCCGCGACCCCGGCCCGGACGAGTCGGCGCTCCGCCGATCATCGGGCGGGAACTGTTGGCGTGGGCCCGGCAGTTGGTCACCGCCCTGGGGTAGGTCACGTTATGATCACGGTCGTGCGTGCAAAGACGACTTGGATGCGGCTACTGGCCGCCGTGACGGTAGTGCTCACCCTTGGCCTGACGGCCTGCCAGACCGGAAACACGGTGGCGACGGTGGCCGGTGACCGGATCACCGAGGCCGAACTGGACGAGCTGACCGCCAAGGTCGCCGAGGCCAGCGGCGACGAACTGTCGCTCGAGCTGCGCTACTCGGTGCTGACCTCCTTGATCGCCGGCGACGTCAGCGAACAGGCCGGCAACGATCTCGGCATCAGCTTCAGCGAGGCCCAGTTGAACTCGTTTGCCGAGCGGATGGGTTACGGCCCCTACCTCGCCAACCCGGAGATTGCGGACCTCTACCGCGGCCTGGCGCGCTGGAATGCGCTGGCGACCCTGTCCCAGGAGCGCCGCGAGCTCACCGATGCCGTGCTGAACGTGAACGTCGAGGTCAACCCCCGCTACGGCGACTGGGATCCGACCGGCCAGATGCCGCTGCTGCCGACCACTGGCTCGCTCAGCGTGCCGGCGATGCGCTGAGCGTACGACAGCGGCCTGAGATGAGCGAGACGGCTGGCCGGGGTGCCCGGCACGACAGGCTGCCCCAGCCGGCCGCCTCGCTGCAGCGCTTGGCCGATGTGATGCATCGGCTGCGCCGCGAATGCCCGTGGGATGCCCAGCAGACCCACGAGAGTCTGGTGCAGTACCTCATCGAGGAGACCGCCGAGGTTGTCGAGGCCATCGAGGACGCCAACGCCGGTGACCTGCGGGAGGAGCTCGGCGACCTGCTGCTGCAGGTCTACTTCCATGCCGAACTCGCCGCCGAGCAGGGTCGCTTCGACCTGGCTCAGGTCGCCGACGCGATCGCGGACAAGCTGATCGGCCGGCACCCGCACGTCTTCGGCGACGAGGACGCGCCCGACGATCTGGATGCCACCTGGGAGGCCCGCAAGAAGGCCGAGAAGGGGCGCCGGTCCGCGTTGGACGGGATCGCACTGACCGCGCCAGTTGCCCGTGCCAACAAGGTGATCGCCCGGACCCGCAGCCACGGTCTCGAGCTCGACCTGCCCGCCGAACCGGTGGGCGATGAGGTAGGCGCCGAGATCCTGGCGCTGATCGCGCGCGCCCACGCCAGCGGTATCGACGCTGACCAGTCGCTGCGCGCCGCCCTGCGCGCGCTGGAGGCCCGCGTCGTCGAGGCCGAGAGTTGAGACGCGAAGGGGACGCTGGTCACCGGCTGCCGCTCAACGCCGAAATCTGCACAACACCAGCGTTCTGGGACGTTGAGCGGCAGCTCACGACCACGCCGGGCCACCATGCGTACGCCTCCGCGCGACAGGGCTAGGGTGGAGCTCGAAAGACATTCGCCCCCAACAATCCCGATGGTTGACAACCCCCACATGTGAAAGGGATGACACGTGGCAAGCATTGAACTCATTCACGCCCGCGAGATCCTCGATTCCCGCGGCAACCCCACCGTCGAGGTCGAGGTCTTCCTCGATGACGGTGCTGAAGGTCGCGCCGCGGTGCCCTCGGGCGCCTCGACCGGTGCCTTCGAGGCGGTTGAGCTGCGTGACGGCGACGATTCCCGTTACGGCGGCAAGGGCGTACAGAAGGCCGTTGACAACGTCATCGAGGCGATCGGCGAGGAGCTGCTCGGCTTCGAGGCGACCGACCAGCGCGCCATTGACCAGGCCATGATCGAGCTCGACGGCACCGACAACAAGGGCAAGCTCGGCGCCAACGCCATCCTCGGCGTCTCGCTGGCCGTGGCCAAGGCTGCCGCCAACTCCGCGGACCTGCCGCTCTACCGCTACGTCGGTGGCCCCAACGCGCACGTGCTGCCGGTTCCGATGATGAACATCCTCAACGGTGGCGCTCACGCCGACTCCGATGTCGATGTCCAGGAGTTCATGGTCGCCCCGATCGGCGCCAAGTCCTTCCACGAGGCCGTCGCCAACGGCGCCGCCGTCTACCACGCCCTCAAGAAGGTCCTCAAGGGCAAGGGTCTGGGCACCGGCCTGGGCGACGAGGGCGGCTTCGCCCCGAACCTGCCCAAGAACGAGGCTGCCCTCGAGGTCATCGCCGAGGCTGTCGAGGCCGCCGGTCTGAGCCTGGGCACCGACATCGCGCTGGCCATCGACGCCGCCGCGACCGAGTTCTTCGACAACGGCAAGTACAGCTTCGACGGGCAGCAGCTGTCCGCCCAGGAGCTGACCGACGTCTTCGCCGGTTGGGCCGCGAAGTACCCGATCGTCTCGATCGAGGACCCGCTGGCCGAAGAGGACTGGGAGGGCTGGCAGCACCTCACCGCCACCCTCGGCGACAAGGTCCAGATCGTTGGCGACGACCTCTTCGTCACCAACGTGGAGCGGCTGACCCGCGGCATCGAGACCAAGGCCGCCAACGCGCTGCTGGTCAAGGTGAACCAGATCGGTTCGCTCACCGAGACCCTCGATGCGGTCGACCTGGCCCACCGCAACGGCTTCCACAGCATGATGAGCCACCGTTCCGGTGAGACCGAGGACACCACGATCGCCGACCTCGCGGTCGCGACCAACTGTGGCCAGATCAAGTCCGGCGCCCCCGCGCGTACGGACCGGGTCGCCAAGTACAACCAGCTGCTGCGCCTGGAGGAGGAGCTCGACGACGCAGCGGTGTACGCCGGTCGTTCGGCCTTCCCGAACTTCCAGGGCTGATCCCGCCCTTCTCGGCCCGGGTCGCGGTGGTGCCGCGGCCCGGGCCGAGTCGCGTTTCCGTACGAAAACCCCGCCCAGGACGACGTTGCTCGCAATAGTGCGACCTGCAGCCGCTGGGGCGCGGTTCTCGTACGCAACGGTGGGGTCCGAGGCCGGGTGCGCCCGCCGCCCGGCGCGTCAGTCCGGCCAGACCGCGCGATCGCGCAACAATGGGGCGCATGCCGCCAACTTCCCCGCGCCGTCTCTCGCGCACCGGCAGCTCCCGGGCCGGATCCGGCCCCGGTCGAGGATCGCCGCGTACGCGCACCCAGTCGCGTACCACCGGACGCACCGCCAAGGACCGTACGCCGGTCCGTGGCGATGAGCGCCCCGCCGAGGACGCCCGCCAACCGCAGCCGCTGATCCCGGACTTCGGTCTGCCCGCCAAGCTCGGCATCACTCGCCGGGCCGTGGCGCTGATCGTGGTGGTCGCGGTGCTGATGGTGTCGTACGCCAACTCGCTGCGGGTCTATCTCGATCAGGAGCGCGCGCTGGCCGAGGCCAACGCCGAGATCGTGCAGCGGGAGCAGGAGATCGCCGCCCTGAACGACGAGCTGGAACGCTGGAACGACCCTGACTACATCGCCGCTCAGGCCCGGCACCGGCTCGGCTGGGTGGTGCCTGGCGACACCGGCTATCGCGTGGTCGGCGCCGACGGTCGCCCGATCGAGCCCGCCGCTCAGCTCAACACTGCCACCGAGGAGGAGGCGCCGCCGCCGTGGTGGGGCAACGTCTGGGATTCGGTCAAGGCCGCCGACAACCCCGCAGAGGCGACTGACGAGGACCCGAACGGGATCCCCGACCCTGAGGAAGAAGAGCCGACCGGGCCGCCGATCACCCTGGAGTCACCCTCGCCGAGCGCCACTCCGACCGGAGGGCGTTGATGAGCATCGACATCGCCACCGACCGGGACCTGGCCGTGCTCGAGGCCCAGCTGGGCCGCCCGATGCGAGGTGTCGTCGGCATCGCGTGGCGCTGCCACGACGGCAACCCCGGCGTGGTCGCGACCGCGCCCCGGCTGCCGAACGGCACCCCCTTCCCGACCTCCTTCTATCTCAGCTGTCCGGTCGCGATCCGCGGCTGTTCCCGGCTCGAGGCCAGCGGTTTGATGAACGAAATGAACGCCCGGCTCGGATACGACGAGGACCTCGCGCAGGCGTACGCCGAGGCCCACCGGTCCTATCTGGCCTCCCGTGCTGAGCTCGGTCGGGTCTCGGGGGTGGGGGACGTGCCCGAGATCGACGACTTCAGCGCCGGTGGCATGCCGAGTCGCGTCAAGTGTCTCCACGCCCTGGTCGGCCACGCGCTGGCTGCTGGGCCCGGCGTCAACCCGCTGGGTGACGAGACGGTGGCGCTGCTGGGGGAGTTCTGGTTGGAGCCCTGCCTGGCTGAGTGACGCAAACGCGCCCCAGTGGCTGTAGCTGTCGTTTGACGCGACCTACCGCCGCTGGGGCGCGGTTGTCTGTGGACACCTCCCGCTTGCCCTCCGTTGAACAGGCGTTTAGACTACTGAACATGCGTTCAACCCCTGCTGGATCCAAGACTCGGGCCGAGGACCTCACGGTGCGGGCACGGATCCGCGATGCCGCCATCAGGATGGTCGCAGCGCAGGGGCTGCAGGTGCCGTTGCGCGCCATCGCCGCGGAGGCCGGCGTCAGCGCGGCCCTGATCCTGCACCACTACGGCAGCCGTGCCGGCCTGATCACAGCCTGTGATGCCGCCGTCGTCGAGGTCATCGGTGAGACCAAGAGCGACGCCCTGATGCCCGGCGGCGGCGCCAGCGCGCTGATGATCCAGCTCTCCCAGATCGAGGGGTACGCCCCAGTGGTCGGCTACGTGCTGCGCTGCCTGCAGGCCGGTGGCTCCTTCACCCGGCAGCTGGTCGACGCGCTCGTGGAGGAGACCGAGAGCTACCTCGCCGACGCCGTCACCGCGGGCATGGTCAGTCCCAGCCAGGCTCCCGAGCAGCGCGCCCGATTGCTGGTCGAACAAGCACTCGGCGGCATGTTGGTCGCCATTGCCACTGATGGCACCCCCTCGATCGACGAGCTGCCCGGCTGGTTCCGGCGCTACTCCGATCGGATCCTCACCCCGGCACTGGAGATGTACACGGTGCCGTTGCTGACCGACCCGAGTCTGCTCGAGGCCTACGCGTCATCTCAAACTCCGACCTCGCCAACCGTCCCGATGACTGACCACAGCGAAGCACCCGCAACTCCAACACCCGGCGAAGAGAGCCCGCATGTCTGACCTGGCCATCGACGTTTCCCAACTCGTCAAGACCTTCGGCGCCACCCGCGCGCTGGACGACTTCACCCTCCAGGTGCCGACCGGCGGCGTCGCCGGGTTCCTGGGTCCCAACGGCGCCGGCAAGTCCACCACCATTCGAGTCCTGCTCGGCCTGATCCGCGCTGATTCCGGCACCGCTCGGGTGCTCGGCCAGGACGCTTGGTCCAATTCGGTCGCGATCCATCGGCGACTGGCCTACGTCCCGGGTGACACGAATCTGTGGCCCAACCTCACCGGCGGCCAGGCCATCGACGTGCTCAGCAACCTGCGGGGCAATCATGGATCTCGAAGGGGCCCTCAGCAGAGCCGGCTGAACGAGCTGCTGGAACGTTTCGAGCTCGACCCCACCAAGAAGGCCCGCACCTATTCCAAGGGCAACCGGCAAAAGGTCGCGCTGGTCGCGGCGTTCGCCTCCGAGGCCGACCTCTATCTCTTGGATGAGCCGACCTCGGGGCTTGATCCACTGATGGAGGCGGTCTTCACCGAGGAAGTACGCCGGCTCAAGGCGGAGGGGCGTACAGTGCTGCTCTCCAGCCACATCCTGGCTGAGGTCGAGAAGCTGTGTGACACCGTCACGATCATCCGCGCGGGTCGGGCGGTCGAATCGGGGACGCTCGCCGAGCTGCGGCACCTGACCCGTTCGAGCGTCCGCCTGGTCAGTGACGGTTCGCTGCGGGCGCTGCACCGCAGCCCGCACGTCCACGACCTGACCGGGACTGATGGCGAAGTCCACTTCCAGGTCGATGACAGCCACCTGGATGAGGTGGTCCGGCTGATCGCCAAGGCGGGCGTCAGCAACCTGACGATCACCCCGCCCTCGCTCGAGGAACTCTTCATGCGCCACTACGACGGCAGCGAGGCGGCTGACCGATGAACTCCGACACGACAGTCAACGACTCGGGTGGGACCGACACGGACCCGATCGGCCGGTCAAGCGACTTCACCGGCACTGGGCGGCTGCTGCGGCTCAACCTGCGACTGGGCCGGATCGGTCTGGCGATCTGGGTGGTCGCGATGTTCGTCGGCGTCTGGAGCAGCGTGGTCGCGCTGGCCGAGGCGTATCCCGACCAGGCCGCCCTGGATGCCCGCGCCGCGCTGCTCGGCAACCCCGCTGCGGTGATGATGACCGGCCCGGCGTTCGCGGTGGACGACTACACGCTGGCCGCGGCGACCGCCAACGAGCTGTCCCTCTACGTCCTGCTCGCCGTCGCGATCATGGCGATCCTGTGGACCGTACGCCACACCCGCACCGAGGAGGAGAGTGGTCGTCTGGAGATGGTCCGGGCACTGCCGGTGGGCCGGTACGCCCCGGCCACCGCCGCGATGCTGACCCTGCTGGTCGCGACCGGGCTGGTCGGCGCCGCCACCGCCGGTGCGCTGGTCGCCGCCGAGATGCCCGTGGTGGACTCGCTGGCCTTCGGGCTGGCGACGATGCTGACCGGGATGGTGTTCGCCGGCCTGACGGCCGTGGTGGCGCAGCTGACCGAGAGCGCCCGTACGGTCAGCGCAGCCAGTCTGGGGCTGCTCGCCGCGGCCTTCCTGGTGCGCGGGGTCGGCGACGTGATCGAGCCGACCGGGTCCTGGCTGTCGTGGTTCTCGCCGCTGGCCTGGGCCCAGCAGACCAGGCTCTACGTTGACCTGCGCTGGTGGCCGCTGCTGGTCTCCGCCGGCGCGACGCTGCTGCTCTTCGGGGTGGCCGCCGCGCTGATCCGGCGTCGCGACATCGGCGCCGGCCTGCGTTCTGCCCGTTCCGGTCCGGCCCGAGCCGGGGCGGCCTTGCGTACGCCGGCCGGCCTCGCCGAGGCGCTGATGCGCGGTTCCTTCCTCGCGGTGACCGTCGGGATGGCGTTCTTCGCGGTCGCGATGGGAGCGCTGGCAAACGAGGTCGACACGCTGCTGGAGAGCAACCCCGAGTTGGCTCAGTGGATCGCGTTGACCGGTGGCGATCTGACCGCCGATTTCGCCGGCATCATCCTTGGTTTCACGTTGATCGCGCCGTTGGTGGTCGGGGTCAGTGGGGTGCTGAGTCTCAATGCGGAGGAGAGCACCGGTCGGCTGGAGGGGCTGCTGGTCGGGGGCCGCTCGCGTACCTCGGTGCTGTCGGGATGGTTGCTGACCACCGTCGTACAGGTGGTGGCGCTGACCTTGGTGTGTGGGGTGGGCGTCGGCATCGGCGTGTCCGCAGCGACCGGGACCTGGTCCTGGCTCGGCGAGTTGGTGGTCGCGTCGCTGGTGTATCTGCCGGCGTTGGTGGCCGCGGTCGGCGTGGCTGCGGCGTTGCAGGGCGCTTCGCCGCGGCTGCGGGTGATCGCCTGGGTGGTGGTCGGGTGGACCGCCATCGTGCTCTTCCTGGGCGAACTGCTGCAACTGCCGGACTGGCTGGCCGGGATCTCCCCGTTCTGGCACGTCCCGGCGGTGCCCGGCGCCGATGTCACCGCGGCTCCGCTGCTGGTGCTGGGCGGGATCGCCGTGGCGCTGACGGCGGTCGGGCTGTGGGGATTCCGACACCGCGACCTGGGCTGAGGCCCCGGCCGCAGCTGGCGGCGGCCAGCGCCTGCGCGCACTACGTGCAGTCGATCGCCCAGACTCTCGGATTTTGGGGGTCGACGGCAATCGACTGCGCGTCTTGCGCGCGGCTCGGGTTCGGTTTGCCCGCGCTCAGCGTTGGCCCAAGAAGTGGGCGCGAGCTGAGTTGAGCACCTGGGTGAATTCGGCGTCCGACATGCCCTCCGGGGTCGGCACCCGCAGGC
The DNA here is from genome assembly GCF_002250565.1 of Parenemella sanctibonifatiensis. Lineage (GTDB taxonomy): Bacteria > Actinomycetota > Actinomycetes > Propionibacteriales > Propionibacteriaceae > Parenemella > Parenemella sanctibonifatiensis. The sequence continues at coordinate 440,505 of NZ_NMVJ01000001.1, read as the reverse complement.
TCTGCAGGGGCTGCGGGCCACCGATCACGGTCACCCGTACGCCGGGGTTGAGGACGCGGCGGTGGGCCGGCGCCAACGCCAGTGCCCGCTGTTGTCCGGCCGGGGTGAGGGGGATGCCGTACGCCAGCTGCCAGCCGTCGTCGTAAGGGTTGCGTTCCATTCTTTGCTTGGCCGGCTCCAGGTCCGACCACGGCACCGGCCCGGTCCCGGCGACGGTGATGCCGGCGGGATCCAGCCGCCACACCGGGCCGGTGGGTCGCAAGGATCGACGCCGGATCTGCAAGCCGATCATGAGCCCCGCATCCCCCACCAGCGCCATGACGAGGCCGATCCAAATCAACTCGGTGATGCCGCCGACCAGGCCGCCGATGGCCATCCCGACGCCGCCGACCAGCGGCAGCGGCGAGATCGCCAGAAACAGCAGCATCGCGGTTCGCACGCCGAGCTCACGGGTCCGGATCTCGGTCCAGCCTTGGGACTGCAGCTCAGCGGCGGCGCGTTCGGCGTACGGGTTGGGCACCGAAAAATGCTAGCTGCCGGGGTCAGTCCTCGGTCTCGGGCATCACCGCGTGCCCGCCGAACTGGTTGCGCATCGCCGCGATCATCTTCATCGCCGGCGAATCCTCCTGCCGCGACGTGAAGCGGGCAAACAGGGCGCTGGAGATCGCCGGCACCGGCACGGCCATGTCGATGGCAGCCTCGACGGTCCACCGGCCCTCACCAGAATCCTCGGCGTAGCCACGAATCTCGGACAGGTCGTCGTCAGCCTTGAGGGCGCGCACCAACAGCTCCAGCAGCCAGGATCGGATCACGGTGCCGTCCTGCCAGGACTCGAAGATCGCCGGTACGTGGTCGGTCACGGTGTCGGCAGCCTCGAGCAACTCCCAGCCCTCTGCGTACGCCTGCATCACCGCGTACTCGATGCCGTTGTGGACCATCTTGGCGAAGTGTCCGGCGCCGTGGTCACCGGCGTGGACGTAGCCGTGTTCGCCGTCGGGCTTGAGGGTCTGGAAGATCGGCAGGCAGGTCTCGACGACCTCGGCCGGGCCGCCCACCATGAGCGCGTAGCCCAGGTCCTTGCCCCAGACACCGCCAGAGACTCCGCAGTCGAGGAAATGGATGCCAGACGCGGCGAGCGCGGCGGCGCGCGGGCCGTCCTCGCTCCAGCGGGTGTTGCCGCCGTCGATGACGATGTCGCCTGCCTTCAGCAGGGGAGTGAGGTCCTTCAGCACGGCGTCGATCGCCTGCACCGGCACCATCAGCCACACGATCCGCTGTTCGCCGCCGAGCTGGTCGACCATGTCGGCCAGCGAGGTCGAATCGGAGATCTCCTGATTCTGGTCGTAGCCGACAACGGTGTGGCCGCCTGCGCGCAACCGGTCGCGCATGTTGCCGCCCATCTTGCCCAGCCCGACGATTCCGAGTTGCATGTGATCACCTTCCGCGTGCCAGTTTCGTCGGCCCAGACCCTGCCGACGCCCCCCATTCTTGCCCCACCCTCACGGGCGTTGCATCGGGGGTGCGCGGGCGCGACTGGGCCCGCCGAAACTCGGGGTTTGGCCGGCCGCCCAATCGGTGGCGACGCGAGGAGTGGCCGCCGGTGGCTGGCTAGATTGAGTGCAGGCGCGACCGCGTCGATGTCAAAGGAGGCGTCATGGCTGGGTATGGCGACGGTTTGCAGAACGACGGCGTCGGTAAGGGCGGCGTCGAGATCGACGCCAGGGGTGCTGGGCTGTGGTGCCTGCTCGATGATCCGCTGACCGTGGCCCAGGTCGCCATGGCCGCTCCCGACTGGCTGTGCCTGGACCAGCAGCACGGCGCCTTCGACGACGCCTCGACCCTGGCCGCGATGCAGGTCCTGGCCGGGTTGCCGCAGCGCCCGCCGGTCGCGGTGCGGGTGCCCGAGGATCCGGGGCCGGCGGTGGGGCGGGCCGCTGATGCCGGCGCCGACATCGTCATCGTGCCGATGGTGGAGACCGCCGACCAGGCGCAGCAGGTCGCGCGGGCCGCGTTCTATCCGCCGCGCGGCGCCCGCAGCTGGGGCCCGCTCAATGGCCTGTGGGGCGACACCGAGGTACGCCGGGAGCCCGAGGTCTGGGTGATGATCGAGACCGCCCGCGCCCTGGAGAATCTGGGCCAGATCCTTGCGGTGGACGGCGTTGCCGGCATCCTGGTCGGTCCGATGGACCTCTCGCTCGCGCTCGGCACCGACCCCGAATCGCTGCTCGCTGCGACCGGTGAGGACGATCCGCTGCCGCGCGTCGTGGCGGCGACCCGACGGGCCGGCAAGCGACCCTGCATGTTCCTGGGCGTACCGGAGCGGGAGCCGGCGGCCCGGGCGATCGGTTTCGAGGCGTTTGCGATCAGCACCGACATCGAGGCGATTGCCCGCGGCGTACGCGGGACGCTCGGTTGAGCTGACACCCGAGGGGTGCCCCCGGCGGGAGTCGAACCCGCACTGAAGCGGGTTTAAGCCGCCTGCCTCTGCCGTTGGGCTACGGGGGCGTACGCCGCACTGAGATCTGAGCGTCGACGCGTTGGCCATCGACTGGGAATGTCGGTGGACTTGGGTAGAATCATGTCACGCCATTCGAGGAGGATCATGCCGTCGCCGAACCCAGCGCTCAGTCGGGCGTTTGACAACGTCACACCGCAGCACCAGCAGCAGTTCCAGGGCCAGCAGTACCAGCAGCAGTACGGCGGCTACCAGCAGCAGTTCACCAATGAGCAGGGTTACGGCTGGCATGCCCAGCAGCCGCACGGCGCGCAGGGTGGTTTCGACCCGTACGCCCACGGCGTCGGCCAGATGCAGCCGCAGCGCACCATGACCATCGACGACGTGGTCACCAAGACCGCGATCATCTTTGCTGGCCTCCTCGTGACGGCTGCGCTGACGTGGCTCTTCGTGCCGGTGGAGGTCGTGCTGCCCTTCGTCATCGGCGCCTCGGTGATCACCTTCGTGATGGCCCTGGTGCTCGCCTTCCGCCGCCAGATGGGGCCGGTCAGCGCGATTGCGTACGGCCTGGTCGAAGGCGTCGTGCTGGGTGGTTTCTCCAAGTTCTTCGAGATGCTGTGGCCCGGCATCGTGATGCAGGCGGTGCTGGCGACCTTTGCCGTCGCCGCGGTGACGCTGATCGTCTACCGGTTCTTCGACCTGGGCCGCAAGGTCGGCAAGAAGTTCAACACTTACCTCACCATCGCCATCGGTGGCTTCGCCGCGGCGATGCTGCTCAACCTCGGCGTGGCACTGTTCAACGGCGGCTCCGGGCTGGGCCTGCGTGAGATCGGCCCCAACGCCGGCCTGCTGTCGATCGGCATCACCATCCTCGCGGTGGTGCTGGCCACACTTTCGCTGGTCAGCGACTTCGCCTTCATCGAGCAGGGCGTCAAGGCCGGTGTGCCGGTGGAGACCTCGTGGCGTTGCGCCTTCGGTCTGACCGTCACCCTGGTCTGGCTCTACCTCGAGATGCTGCGGTTGCTGTCCTACCTGCGGCGCTGACGCTCCTCGCGATCACGCACACCGATCCCGGTCCCAGTGGGGCCGGGATCGGCTGCGTTCTGGGACGGTGCGCTGTGGGGAGGATGTGGTCGGGGCAGGGCGTACGCCTCAGCCCTGCGGCAACTCTTCGCCGTTCAAGGTGTACACCGTGGTCCCGGTCAGCCCGGACACTCGGATCCGGGGTCGGCGGTCGCCGGCCTCCTGGGAGATCGTGAGGGGCGTGCCCTCGTGGGTGGCGACCAGGTCGGCGATCACCTCGGGGTCGATCAGGTCCGGGTCGAAGGCGCGCTGGTCGAGGCTTTCGGTTCGTTGTGCCTCCAACAGCGGGATCCGGCCGAGCCGGGTGCGCCGGATCACCGTGTCGGGGCCGGCAGGCAGATCGGCCTGGATGCCGGTCGTCTGAATCTCGATCAGCTGTACGTTGTCGGTGTCGCCCACCACTTCATCCAGGGTCAGCGCGACAGACTCCGGATCGGCGGTGTCCACCTCCGGCACGATGGTGCCGTCGGGATGGAAGAAGACCGACGTCGACTCCGGCTCGGTAGCCACCGTCATCATCACGGTGCCGCGGTTGTAGTCGACCACCTGGAGCTGTTGTTCGTTGCCGGATTGGGAGACCAGCTTGGCCTGCCGAAACAGCGATCCGAGGTCATCCAGCTCGAAGTCGTCCAACGTGAAGACGGCCTGCCCGACATACTCGACATCGCTGACGACCGTGTCGATGACGCCGCGGTCCCATTGCCAGGCGATCACGTCGTTGCCGCGCAGGATCTGGATCTTGGCGGTCCAGCGGGTCACCTCGACCTGCACGATCCGGTTGGACCCGGCCGCTGCCTGCAACTGTTCGAGGACGTCGCGAGCCTTGCCGGGGCGGGTGAGATCGACCGCCTGCGGGGTCGCCGACGCGACCGGCGACGGGGTCGGCGTGGTCGCAGGTGTCGTCGCGCCGGGCTGGGGGGAGCCGGCCGGCGCACAGGCGCTGGCGCCGACCGCTGCCACCAAGGCGCCGGCGGCCAACGCCCGCAAACCTCGGGTTGATCTCACGGGCCCCAGCCTAACGTGAGAGCCGTCGCAGGCATCTGGAACGAGGCCGGGCACCGGGGCGAGATTGGGCCGCTGCGTACACTGTGCTGCATGATTTCGCTGCCGCGGTTGTTCGGAAAGTTCGGCAAGTCTGACGAAGGCGCGGACTGGGTGGTGGTGGACCTGCGTGGTTCGTTTCCGTCCCGTCGCCCCCAGAATCCCCTCGAAGCGATCCGCCAGCGAAACGACACTTTGGCGGGACTGACCCAGCGCCTGGAACGCATCGGCGAGTCCTCCTACTCAGCGGTTTTCGTCACCACCGGCGGTTACACCGGCGGCCCGGCGACGACGTGGGCGATCAGCCGGCTGCTCGGCGACCTCGCCAAGAAGAAGCGCGTGGTGGCGTACCTGCCGGACGTCACGATGTTTCAACTGGCGCTGACGAGCCAGGTCGCCGAGGTGATCGCGCCGGAGTCGGCCGCGGTCAACATCCACGGCTTCGCGGTCGAGCAGCTCTATCTCGGTGGGCTGTTGAAGAAGCACGGCATCGGCTTCGAAAACCTCCGCATCAAGGAGTACAAGTCGGCGCTCACTCCGTTCAGCGAAGACGCGATGGATGACTACCAGCGCGAGCAGATGCAGGCCTATCTCGACGCCGTCGAGCAGACCTGGGTGGCCGACCTGGCCAAGGCCCGGGAGTTGTCGGTGGACGCCGTACGCGGGGTGCTGGACTCACCGCCGGTGAGCGCGGCCGATCTGCACCGGGCCGGTCTCATCACCCGGGTGGCCTACGACGACGAGATCCTCACCATCACCGAGCCGGACTTCGGCAGCAGCCTCGACCTGGTGATGCCGCAGCGGCCCAAGAAGGGCGCCCATGTCGCGGTGGTCCAGGTGCACGGCGGGATCGTGACCGGACGCAGCCGCTATTCGCCTTCGCCGCTCTTCGGCGGCGCCACCGCCGGATCCGACACCGTGGTGGCGGCGCTGCGCAAGGCCGATCGGGACCCCGACGTCCGCGCGATCGTGCTGCACGTCGACTCCGGCGGCGGTTCAGCCCTGGCCTCGGACCTGATCGACCGGGAGGTACGCCGGGCATCCAAGCCGGTGGTTGCAGTGATGGGGGAGGTGGCTGCCAGCGGCGGCTACTACGTCGCCGCCCACGCGACCAAGATCCTCGCGAGCCCCTACACCATCACCGGCAGCATCGGTGTGGTCGCGGGCAAGGCCGTGCTGGCCGAACTGCAGGAACGACACGGCATCAACCCCGAACGAGTCGGCCGCGACGAGGCGCTGATCTTCTCGAGCTCGCGGGAGTTTTCCGACTCAGAACGTGTCTGGCTGACCGCGATGATCGACGACGTCTACGACCGATTCCTGGAACGGGTCGCCGACGGTCGCGGCCTGACCAAGGAACGGGTCAACGAGCTCGGCCGGGGCCGGATCTGGGCCGGCACCGAGGCCAAGGAGCACGGTCTGATCGACGACCTGGGTGATCTCGAGGCCGGCATCGCGCTGGCCCGGGAGTTGGGTGGGCTGGCCGAGGACGCCCCCGCCCAAGTGGTCAGCCCCGGGAAGCTCGCCGGCCTGCTGCCCGAGCAGGGGCGCAGCGTCAGCTTGTCGAGCTTGGCGTGGCCGTTGGGCCGGGAACGGGTGCTGACCTGGCTGCCGGCGCGGGTCACTCTGCACTGATCCGGCACTGATGCCACAGAAAAGCCCGCCCCCGCTGGGGCGGGCTTTTCGTACGCCCACCGGCCCCGGGCCGGTTCGGGAGGTGTCGGTGGGGCGGTCTGCGGTACGCCGGCAGCCTCAGTCGAAGCTGCCGCCGCCCCCGCCACCGCCACCACCGACGTCGCTGCCGCCACTGAAACCGCCGCCGTCGTAGCTGCCACCGCCACTGCCGCCGGAGTCGAGGGTGGAGCCGGTGCCGATGGCGGCGAGCCCGGTGTCCCAGGCCGGCATCGTCAGGGTCGTGGTCCAGCCGTAGTCGACGTCGGGCAGGTCGGCCGCGGCGGCGTGGTCGTCATAGGAGGCGCCGATCAGGCAACGGGTCCGGCCGTCCAGAGCTCCCATCAGATCCGGGGCGACCTCGACCCGCGCGGTCACCTCACCCAGCGGCACGGGCATTTCGGCCGGAGCGACCTGCCAATAGAGCTGGTCGTTGGTGTCGTTGTCGCTGCTGTTGGGGTCGAAAGCGACGCCGACCAGCGAGTATTCGATGGTCCACACCTGCAGCCCAGTGACCTCACCCTGGCCCTCGAGCCGGATGCGGACCTCGTCGCCGTCGTCGCGGGTGGTCACCGACGTCTCGATCGGTACGCCGGTCGAGCTCGCCTGCGCGGTCGGCTCCTCACCCCAGACGTCGGCGTCGCGGTAGTGGCGGGGGATGTCCCGGTTGAAGTTGCTGTAGTCGCCGCTGGCGGGGAAATTGATCCGCCACACCTCGGTGACCTGCAGGGTCGCGAGACCGTCGGCGTCGCGGCCCAACCAATAGGTGAAGTCGACGCCCTCGATGGAGACCTCGTCCGGGTCGGGGGATTGCGCGTACGCCGTCGACCCGAGCAGTCCGGCGGTCGCGATGAGCAGGGCGGCCAACAACCGCCAGAGGGACCGTGGGCTCAGGCTCTGCATGGGCCAGATGCTAGTCGAGCAGCGGCGCTCCCCAGCGACGATTCGTTCGCTCGGTCAGCACCCACTGGCGTACCCGGTCGGCGCTGACCGACAGCAGCACCAGCACCGCGACGCTGCACTCCAGGATGGTGGTGAGGTGGCCGTCGCCGGGGGGACCGTACGCCAACATCAGCCGCAGCGCGGTCAGGCTGGCGACCGCCATCAGCCCGATTCGGGCCCAGCGGCTGCGCCGCAGCGTGCCGATCAGGAAGATCACCGACAACACCGAACTGGCGGTCAGGAAGCCGATCTCGACGCCGGCCTGGCGACCGGCGTACAGGAATTCGGGGGCCTGGCCGGTGATGCCCAGGCCGATCCACAGCAGCGCCATCGCCAGGAGGTCCAGGGCGATCACCAACATCGCAAACAGCAGTGGCGGCGGCGGGATCTCGTGGTCGTGGCTGTCCCGCGGCTGCGGCAGCTCGGTGTTTTCGGCGTATCGGGCGTACGCGCGGGAGACGTCGACCACGGGCAGGTCGCCGTCGGTGTGGATCTGGTCGCCGCCACCGTTGCGGTGGTGATAGGCGGTGGAGAAGTCTTCGATGACACGGACCTGGATCTCGGGGTCGTGGTAGCGCAGCGAGTTGACGATGTAGTCGCGTTCCCGGTCGGTGTCGGCGTCGATCTTGTGGGTGATCTGGAAGGTGAAACTCGACAGCCCGACCGACCGGTCATAGGTGCCTGCTGCCAGCCATTCGGCGCGGTGACCGCCGGGCAGCACCCAGCCGGCGGGCACCTTGAAGAAGCGGACGTGGTGTCGCTTGGCGGTGTTGCCGTCGACCTCCTGCTGGTAGGCGAACTCGTGCCGGTTGCCGAGCAGGTGCAGGTCCGAGACGGGCGCCTCCGGGTAGGAGCGGCCCAGCACCGAGGAGACGATCATCCGCCAGGCCGAGCGCAACGTACGCTCATCGGCCAGCACCCAGCCGGCCTTCTGCATGGCTGCGTGGATGTCGGCAGGGGCGCCGTCGAAGGCGAGGTTGACCGGGTCGCCGAGCAGGCCGTCGCTGGTGCGGGTGCGGCCGATGAAGTAGTTGGGGACGTAGACCAGCGTGAAGAGCTGGTGCGCCCGCGGCAGCGCGAAGTAGGTGACGAACAGCCAGAAGACCAGCAGGTATGCCAGCCGGGCGGGCGAGAACGACAGTCCCTCCAGGAAGAGGACGATTGCCATCCACAGCGCCAACAGCAGGGCCGCGGCGATGAAGAGCGCGTCCAGCAGGCCGTAGATGCCGACTCGGGGAGCGACGATGACTTTGGTGGGTGCGGTGTCGTACCGGGGTGGCTCCTCGGGGACCGGGTAGTGCTCGACACCGCTCGACATGGGCCTCACTCTTCCACACCCGTCCCGGGGCAAGGGAAGGGTTTTCACCCATCATTCACCTGATGGTGGCCGGGTCGGTCGGTGAATCTAGGGTGGTGATATGAGTCGCAACGGAGGGTCAGCGTGAGTGGTGGCAGGGATCATCTGTGGGTCGGGCTGACCGGTGGGATCGGGTCGGGCAAGTCGACGGTGGCGCGCGAGCTCGGCGGTCTCGGGGCGGCCGTCATCGATGCGGATCGGCTCGCCCGCGATGTCCTCGCGCCCGGCACTGACGGGCTGGCCGAGGTCGCCGAACGGTTCGGCCCCGACGTGATCAGCGACGACGGCAGTCTGGACCGGTCCGCGCTGGGCCGGATCGTCTTCGCCGACCCGCAGGCCCGCGCCGACCTGGAGGCGATCACCCATCCGCGGATCCGGGAGCTGACCCGGCGGGCGCGGGAGGCCTGTTCGAGCGCGGTGGTGGTCCACGACATCCCGTTGCTGGTGGAGACCGGCCGCGCGGACGACTATGACGTCGTGATCGTGGTCGGCGCCTCGGAGGAACTGCGGCTGCAGCGAGTGCTGAGGGCCCGGGACGTCACCGAAGAGCAGGTGCGCAAGCGGATGGCCGCCCAGGCTGATGACGAGGCCCGGGCCGCAGTGGCTGACATCTGGATCGACAACGACGGCACCCCCGAACAGCTCACCTCCCAGGTGCTGCGGGTCTGGGAACAGCTGAAGGATCTGGCCGCCCGCGGTCGTCGCTGAGACCCGCTGGCCGGGCCGAGTACGATCACGGCATGTCTCTTCGCCCTGCTTGGACCGTATCCACCGCCACCGTCGTCGCCGGGGGTCTCATCGGCGGCTGGTTGACCGCCCGCGAGTCCGGTGTCCGGGGCCTCGGTGGGGTGGTGCTCGCCACCGCTGGGGCGTACGCGGCGCGGTCGTGGCTGACCAAGCGCGGCCCGGCCACCACCGCCGCGCTGAGCGCGACCTATCTGGGGGCGTTCGGCCTGTCGCACCCGCTCGCGAAGAAGATGGGCGGTTGGCCGGCGGTGCTGACCGTGACCGCGGTGGCCGCCGGCGCAGCGTACGTCGCCTCCGATCGCGACTGACGCTTTCGTCAGGTCCCGACCTTCTCGATGACGCGGTCCGCGGGCTGGTGCTCGCCCCCGACGACAGCCCCGGCCAGCGTGGCTTCGGCGTCCTCGAATCGTTCCGGGGTGTCGCTGTGAAGTTCGAACAGCGGGTCGCCCCGGCGTACGGTTTCCCCTGCCTGGGCAAGGATCTCGATGCCGGCGCCGGCCTGCACCCGGGCGCCCGGCCGGTCCCGACCCGCGCCGAGCTGCCACGATGCCCGCCCGACCGCGAGCGCGTCGATCCGGCCGATGGTGACCTCTTCGGTGGCGGTGACCGTACGCCGGTGGGCCGCCCTCGGCAGGGGCGCGTCGGGGTCGCCACCCTGGGCGCGGATCATCCGCTGCCAGACCTCGTACGCCGACCCATCGGCCAGCCGCGCCGCCGGATCCGCGTCGACGCCGGCAGCCTGGACCATCGCGCGGGCCAGTTCCAGTGTCAGGTGGGTGACGTCGGCGGGTCCCTCGCCTCGCACCACCGCGATTGATTCGGCCACTTCGATGGCGTTGCCGACGGCGCGGCCCAGCGGCTGGTCCATCCGGGTGAGCAGCGCGGTGGTGGTGAGACCGGCCGCGGTGCCGAGCTCGACCATGGTCTCGGCAAGCTGGCGGGCCTGGCGCAGGTCCCGCATGAAAGCGCCGCTGCCGACCTTCACATCCAGCACGAGTGCGTCGGTGCCTTCAGCGATCTTCTTGCTCATGATCGAGGATGCGATCAGCGGGATCGACTCGACGGTGCCGGTGACGTCCCGCAGCGCATAGAGCTTGCGATCGGCGGGCGCCAGACCGGCGCCGGCCGCGCAGATCACCGCGCCTACCTCGCGTAGCTGCCGGATCATTGCCTCGGTGCTGAGCTCGGCCCGCCAGCCCGGGATCGCTTCGAGTTTGTCGAGGGTGCCGCCGGTGTGGCCCAGACCGCGGCCGGACAGTTGCGGGACGGCGACCCCGCAGGCTGCGACCAGCGGTGCCAGCGGCAAGGTGATCTTGTCCCCGACCCCGCCGGTGGAGTGCTTGTCGACGGTGGGCCGGCCGACCTCGGACAGATCCAGCCGGTCCCCGGAATCGATCATCGCCGTGGTCCAGCTGGCGAGCTCGGCCGGGGCGAGGCCGCGCCAGAAGATCGCCATCGCCAAGGCCGCCATCTGCTCCTCGGCGACCTCACCGGCCGTGTACCGCTGGATCACCCAGGCGATCTCCTCGGCCGACAGTTCGCCGCCGTCGCGCTTGGTGCGGATGATGTCGATGACGTCCATGGTGCCGAGCCTAGGGGGAGTGGGCCGGTCGGTTGCCCGCGGGCAACCGACCGGCCCCGACCGTACGCCGGTGACTCCGCGTGGTTGGATTGAGCGCATGGACCCCACAGCGGTGATCAAGGACGAAGCTGACCGATTGGCGGCGGTGTTGGCCGCCACCGATCCGCGCCGGGAAGTGCCGACCTGTCCGGGCTGGACGGCGGTGGACCTGCTGTGGCACCTGACCGAGGTGCATGAGTTTTGGCATGAGGTCCTGTCCAGCGGCGCCATGACCGATGAGGAAGTCGGTGCCATCGAGGAGGCCAAGGAGCCCCGTCCCGAGGACGTTCAGCGGATCGCGGCCCGGCGTACGGCCGCCACCAAGAATCTGGTCGAGGAGTTGGGGCGCCGCGAGGACACCGAGGCGGCGTGGTTCTGGGGAGCGGACCATACCGTCGGCTCCACCCGCCGGATGCAGGTGCAGGAGGCGACCATCCACCGCGTCGATGCGGAACTGACCGCCGGGCAACAGGTGACCACGCCGAGCGAGCAGGTGTCCACGGCCGGCATCGATCACTGCATCGACGTGATGATGGCCGAGGTGTACGCGTGGGTGCCCGACTCGGCCGAGGTGGAGCGGGTGGCCCTGGCGGAGATCGGGGAGGGCCGGATCCTCGAGATCTCCCACTGGTGGGGAGAGGGCGAGAACGGCGCCGACGAGGAGTTTCTGCTCGGGAGGCGGCTGCCCGCTGATGCCGATGCGGCCGAGTTGCCGCGGGCGCAGGTCACCGGTTCGGTGGCGGCGCTGAATCTGTGGCTGTGGGGCCGCGCCGAGGCACTCCCGATCCTGTCGACCGGGGCCGAGGAGATCAGCATCGACGGCGATGACGAGGCCGTCGCCGCGTTGGGGCGGCTCATCGAGCAGGGTCTGCAGTAGGTGGCGGCCTTCCTCGACGACGGTTGGGACTGCCGCGCGGCGCTGACCGGGGACCAGGTGTGGCGCGGTCCGCGCCGCCCCGAGGTCGCCGAACGGCTGCTCAGCGAGGTGTCCCTGTTGGGCTGGCTCGCGGATCAGCTCCCGTTGCCGGTGCCGCAGCCGGTGGTCCACAGCGACGAGCCGCTGCGCGTCCGCCACACCCTGCTGCCCGGCGATCCCGACCCGGGCACCGACCCGGAACGCGGCCGGCAGCTCGGCGACTTCGCGGCGGCGCTGCACCGCATTGACCTCGACGAGGCTGTCGCCCATGGCGCCCTGTCGGCCGAGCGGGCCGCCGCCGAGGCGGCCGAGGTACGCGATCGGTGCGCCCGTGAGGTGGTGCCGCTGCTGGACCCCCAGTCCCGGATTGCCGGACTGGGCCTGCTGATGCGACTCACCCAGGCCGAGGAGGTGCTGGTCGATGCGCCGGCGCTGATCCATCGGGACCTGACCGCGGTGCACATCCGGACCGCGCCCGGGCGGCCCGCCGGGATCATCGACTGGTTGGACGCCGGCGCCGGCGATCCGGCGCTGGACCTGGCGTGGGGGCTGCATGGGACCAGCCCGGCGTACGCGGCGGCGTTCGGGCAGGCGTACGGGGTCGACGACGAGCTGGCCGCCCGCGCGCGGGACTGGTGGTTGCTGGCGCCCTGGCATGGGGTGCTGTACGCGCTGGACCAGGGACAGGATCCCGCGCCGGCCCTGACGCAGGTGGCAGCCCGGCTCACCGGGTCGGGCTGAGGTCGCCGCCTCAGACCGTTTCGGCGGCCAGCGCCCGTTTTTCCTGCCGCGCCAACGTGTCGGGGTGATAGCGCGACAGCAGCGCGACGCCCACCGCGGCGATCAGCCCGAAGGCCGCCATCCCGAGCAGGGTGAGTGGCCCGACTCCTTCGCCCTCACCGAGAGCGAGCATCCCGAAGATCACCGCGCAGATCGGATCGATGGTGGTCATCGTGCCGACCGCGATCTCGGCCGCACCAGTGGCGTACGCCTGCTGCACGATCCAGGCGCCGAGGGCGTACGGCACGATCAGCGCGAGGACGGTGCCCCAGATCCAGGGGCTGGTGATGCCCTCACCGCGCTGCAGTGACGTCAGCCCGACCTTGATCAGTCCGGTCGCCTGGCCGTAGAGGCAGGCGGCCGCTGCGGCCCACGCCATGCAGCGGATCCAGTGCGGACCACGCCAGCCGACCAGGCACAGGATGCCGGCCAGGACATACATGGTGCCGGCGACCGGCAGGATCCGGGAGGGGTCGATGACGGTGGCGGTGTTGGCGTGCATCGAGCTGAGCACGGTGAATGCGGTCAGGCCGCCGACGGTGAGGGCGACGAAAAGCCAGGTGCGCCGGGGGATCGGGGTGCCGTAGACCCGGCGCGAGATCAGCACCGCCCACACCACTGCCAGGATGCCGATGGGCTGCACCACCGTCACTGGGGCGAGCGAGACCGCGATCAGGTGCCCGACCGCGGAGACGCCGATGCCGGCCAGACCGAGCAGCCACTGGGGGTTGGTCAGCAGCGCCAGGAACTTCTTCAGCCCGACCGTCTCGGAACCGTCGCTGCTGGCGTCGACCGAACGGTGCTGCCACGCGATCCCGAAGGCGTATGCGAAGGAGGCGAGGACCGCCAGAACGATGGCGAGGGCGATGGCGGCGGAGTCGGTCACAGGCGCAGCCTAACGCCGACTCGCCACAGTTCCGCTGCGACTGGGGTCGTGAGGTTGCGCGTCGTCGCTCAGGTCGCCAGCGCTTCCAGCGCCGACGGCAGGTCGGGGTGCTGGAACTGGAAGCCGGCCTGCTCCAGAACGGTGCTGGTGGCGTGACGGCCGGTCAACGCCAGCGCCGGGTCGGTCCCCATCGCGGTGGCGCCGAGTTTCGTGATCGCGCTCGGCGTCGCCAAGGCGATCCTGCCGCCCAGTCCGGTGTCGCGCAGCGAGGCCCGCAGCTGCTTCATCAGGTCGGCGTTGCGTGCCGGCTCTGGCGCGGCTGCGACGACCAGGCCGTCGGGCAGGTCGACCGGACCGACGCCCAGAATGCTGCGCGCGATCGCGAGCCAGTCCTCGACGTGGATCCAACTGAACCACTGCTTACCCGTGCCGATCCGTCCGATCCCGCCGCGCGCCAACCCCGCCAGTCGGGTGTAGGCCGGGGCGTCGGGCGCGAGCACAATCGAGGTACGCAGGATGCCCAGGTGGTCGGTGCGTGCGCCGTTCACGGCCCGCTCCCAGGCGTCGGCGACGCCGGTCATCTGCGGCAGCCCGGTCGCGTCGACCGGCGAGTCCTCCTGCAGCGCGGTGTCGCCGGAGTCGGCCCAGATGGCGGTGGTGCTCGACTGGAGCCAGCGGCGTACCGGGTGTTGCTGGCTGGCTTCGACCAGGGCGCGGGTGGCGTTGACGCGGCTGTCGCGCAGTTCGTCGATGTTCTTCTTGGTGGGGCGGACGTCGACGAGTTTGCCGGCCAGATTGACGATGCAGGCCGCCGGGTCGGCGAGTTCGGCGGCCCAGGGACCGACCGTCTGGCCGTCCCAAACGGCCTGTCGGAAGGGCAACTCCGGGTCGACCTGACGGGTCAGGATCACCACGGCGTGGCCGCGGGTGAGGAGGTCGGCCGCGAGCCGCCGGCCCAGCGAACCGCTGCCGCCGGCGATGATCGCCTTGATCCTGTTGCGGGTGACGGGGCGGGTCGAGAGCAGACCCCAAAGCCGGGCAGCGTCGAGGCCGAAGTCGGCAGCCGAGGGGCGGCCGGCCATCCGGATCATCGGGCCGGGCAGGCGTCCGCTGATGCGCATCGTCTGGACCAACTCGGAGCCGTCGGGGTGGTCCTGGATCTGCCAGCGCATGATGTGGTCGCCGCCGGGATGGAGCTGGCGGATCTCGAGGACCCGCTCGTCGAGGCGGGTGACGGTGAAGGGCTGGGAGACCATCTGGTGCATCGCGCGCAGCGGCGAATTGGGGACGTACTCACCGCGTCCGCCGAGCGCGGGCACATCGTGGTCGAGCAGCAGATCGGCAAACCAGTGGTGCCATTCGGGCAGCAGCCTGGGGTCACCTGCCAGCTCCCAGACCAAGGAAGCGGGAGCCGCCAGAACGTGGGAGGAAGTCGACTGCCAGGCCATGGGGGCAATGCTACGGGCGTGACGGCGTTCGGGCCGGGAGCAACACCGACCCGCGCGACTCAGATCTCGTAGTCGAAAGCCATCCGCTTCGAACCGCGTTGATCCAGCCAGGCCACGAACTCCAGGTGGACCGGGTGGATCGCGTACGCCTCCAGATCTGCCTGGGTCGGGAAGACGGTGTAGAGCAGGAAGTCCCATTCGCCGGCGCGGCCGCTGGTGTCCGCGCCGATGCGCGCCTCGGTCGCCAAGCCGATCCGCTCGCCCCAGCTCCCGACGGCCTCGGTGAGGTAGGTGGAGTCTTCGGCGGTGACGTCTCCGGCGAGGTCGATCAGAACGATGTGCTGGATGGCCATGGGCGGCAGCCTAGCGGGGGAGGTGGGAGTCGGGTTTGCCGTCCGGTATGCCCGCCACACCCCGACGCCGCCCCGCCACCCCACCTTCGAGCTCGTGGGTGCCGACCGGGTGGCCTTTTCGTACGCATCGGCCGTTTGTGGGCCGCCGACTCGCGATAGGTTCGCCCCCATGACCATCCCCACGGCGACACCGCCGGACGAGAGCATGGTGAGCTTCCAGTTGCTGGATGCGACGGGGCGGGTGCTGGGCGGCGAGGATGCCGATCGCCCCTACTACGCGGCGAGCACCATCAAGCTGCACGTGGCGCTGGCGGTGCTGGCAGCGGCGGGCCGGGGCGAGCTGGACCTGACCGCCGAGGTATCCGCGACGCGTACCTTCACCGGCGCAGACGGCGCCCCATTCACGCTCACCGGCGACCACCTGGAGCCGACCCATCCGACCGACGGCAGCCCGATCGAGGTCGGGGAGCTGCTGCGGCGCATGATCGACCGGTCCAGCAATGAGGCCACCAATCACGTGATTGAGCTGGTCGGACTGCCCGCGGTGGCGGCAACCATTGCCGACCTGGGCCTCCGCGCCACCCGGGTAGAACGCCTGATCGGCGATGCGGCCGCGCTGGCCTCGGGAGCGACCAATGAGACCAGTGCCGCGGACCTGGCGTACACGATGCGGTCGGTGGTACGTCGCGATGACCCGACGCTGATGGCGGCGCTGCGCGACCAACAGATCCCGATCATCGGCACCACGCTGCCACCCGGCGTCGACTGGGGCTCGAAATCCGGCTGGGTGGAGGGCTTCCGCCACGACGTCGCCTTCGTCGGGGAGGGGGACCAGCTCCGGGTGTTGGCCGTGATGACTGCCGGACTTGACCAGACAGCCGCCGACCAGCGGATCACCGCTGTGGCCCGGGAGATGCTGACCTGAGGCACGGGCGTACGCGAAGCTCCCCATCGGACGACGTCCCAGCGATCATCCCCACCCCTCACTCAGCAGCTTGCCGGTAGAGCTCGTCCCAGAGCTCCCCGGTGCGGTCCTTGACGCGGGCAGTGAGGTACGCCTGCAGCCTCGACCGGTCCTCGGGGTCGTCCTGAGTGCGGCCCCGACCAGGGCTTCGGCGAGGTCGGCGCCGCGAGGGGTGCCGTCCCCGAACCAGGCCGAGCCGCCCTCGTAGAGGTCGGTGATGAGGCACACGATGGCGCGGCGGGGTTCGGAGACGAGCGTCTCGGCGTACGCCATGGCGCGGGCGATGTCGGTGCCGCCGCCGAGCTGGACCTGCATGAGGAGTTCGACGGGGTCGGCGACGTCGGCGCTGAGGTCGACGACATCGGTGTCGAAGACGACCAGGTGGGAGCGCAGCGCGCCGATGCCGTGGAAGATCGCGGCGGTGACGGCGGAGTGGATGACTGAGCTGGCCATGGAGCCGGACTGGTCGACGACCATGATCGTCTGCCACTTCTGGGATTCGCGGCGGGTGCGGGCGGCGAAGATCGGTTCGGCGATGATCAGCTTGCCGGTCGCGGGGTCGAGGTGCTTGAGGTTGGCACGGATGGTGCGGTGGGGGTCGAAGTTGGCGGCGACGTGGTGGTGGCTGCGGCGCTGGGGGTCGCGTTTGCCGAGGATCGACTGGCGGATCTCGGGGCGGAGCCGTTCCAGGAGGTCGGCGACGACCTTGCGCACGATCGTGCGGGCGGCGGCGAGCACGTCGGCGTTCATGAGGTGTTTGGTCTGGAGGATCGCGGCGAGGAGGTGTTCGGAGGGCTGGACGCGCTCGAGCGCCTCGAGGGTGGTGACGACATCGGTGAGCCCGTACCGGTCGAGCGCGTCCGCCTCGAGCGTCTCGACGACGGCGGCGGGGAAGAGTTCGTGGAGGGTGTTGATCCATTCGGGCACGGTCATGGTGCTCGGGCCCCGGCCGGCGCCGCGACGGTGGGCGCCCGGGGCGGAGCGTTGGCCGGCGTTGGTTTCGCGGTCGTAGAGGAAGGTGAGGGCGCGGTCCTGGTCGGCGGAGGCGGCGTCGAGGTCGCCGAGGGCCTCGGACCCTGCGCCGAGGACGAGGCGCCAGCGCCGGAGCCGTTCTGGGTCGAGGGGGTCGGTGGGGTTGGTGTCGGTGGGGTCGGTCATGACGCCTCCTCGGTGAGGTCGACGCCGAGGAAGCGGCGGACCTGGTCGACGACGGCCTGTTCGAAGCCGGCGATGGCGGCGGCGTCGGAGGGCGTCGCCGCTGAAGGACTGCAGGGCGCGGGCGGCGTCGACGCCGAGCAGGATGTCGGCGACCTGGGCGCGGTCGCGGGGCGCGTACCCGGAGAACGCGCGGCGCAGGCCCGGCAGCGCGGCGAGGAAGTCGGCGGGGGTGGTGGCGGTGATGCGGGCGTCGAGTTCGTGCAGGGCGGTGGGCGGCGCAGCGCCGCTTCGCGGGCGATGGTGAGCAGGCCGGCGACGAAGTCCCCGAGCGCGGTGGGGGTGGCGATGAGGTGGATGGCTTCGGCGATGGCGTCGTCGGGGACGGCGTCGGTGAGCCAGCGGGCGCCCAGGGCGGCGCCGCGCAGCCCGGGGGCTTGGCGGTCGTCGGCGACGACGCCGGCGAGGGCGCGGTCCCATCGGGCGCGGTCGAGGCCGAGGTCTTCGCCGACGCGTTCGGCGGTGTCGGTGGTGGCGCGGATGGCGTCGACGAGGTCGTCGAGGTCGGCGTCCTCGGGCAGCGGGGCGAGGCGGTCGGTCAGCGAGACGGCGCGGTCGTACGCCGTGGCGACGAGGCCGCCGAGGTCCGTACGCCCGGTGGCGCGCAGGATCGGGTCGTAGCGGTAGAGCTGCATCAGGGTCGTGAGGGCGGCGCCGAGGTGGGCGAGGTCGCCGGTGGTGGACAGCAGGGTTTGGGTGCGGGCCTGGAGGTCGGCCGAGAGGCGTTCGACGCCGCACAGGGCGGCTTCGAACATGAGGTTGGCGGCCGCGGCGAGGTCGTGGGTGATGTCGGCGGCGCGGTCGAGGAGGCGGGCGCTGACGGCGTCGGTGCGGCTGCCGCCGAAGCGGGCGGCGGCGACCAGGGCGGTCTCGAAGTTGTCGCTCCAGCGGATGGTCCAGCGTTCGGTGCCGTCGTCGCCGAGGTCGGTGGTGAGCTCGCCGATGGGGATGTCGAGCAGGAGGAGGCTGTGGAGGAGGCGGGAACGTTCGAGGCCGGTGGGGTCGAGCAGGTTGGCGTCGATGACGCGTTCGGCGGCGGCCGGTTCGAGGTCGAGGCTGGTGAGGGCGGCGCGGAGTTCTTCGACCAGGGGTGGTTGGCGGGTG
Organism: Parenemella sanctibonifatiensis; assembly: GCF_002250565.1. Classification (GTDB taxonomy): domain Bacteria; phylum Actinomycetota; class Actinomycetes; order Propionibacteriales; family Propionibacteriaceae; genus Parenemella; species Parenemella sanctibonifatiensis. The sequence continues at coordinate 421,922 of NZ_NMVJ01000001.1, read as the reverse complement.
CCGGCGGCGAGGCGGCCGACGGCGTCGCCGCGCAGGACGGCGCGGACGTGGCGCAGGAGGGGGTTGCGGTCGCCGAGGTCGTCCTTGGCCAGGGCCGTGCCGATGGCTTCGACGAGGTCGGTACGCCACACCTGGGGGTGGCCGCGGAGTTGGGCCAGGGCGCGGGCGGTGCCGAGGACGGCGACGAGGTCGGCCGGGGCCACGAACTGCTGGCGGTCGCGCAGGGAGGCGGCGACCTGCATGAGGAGGCGTTCGGCGGTGTCGAGGCGGCCGGCGGCGCGGTCGGCGTACAGGGCATCGTAGAAGCCGGGGTTGGGCTGGCCGGCGTTGTAGCCGTCGAGGGCGTCGAGGGCGGCGTACGAGGTGGGGGTCAGGGCGACGCCGTAACGGTCGTCGTCGGCGGGGGGTTGCCAGTCCTCGGTGCCGGTTTCGAGCGGGGCGTCGCCCTCGAGGAGGGCGGTGAGGCCGCTGATGTGGGCGGCGCCGCAGACGACCAGGACCGTACCGTCGGGGTGGCGTTGCTCGGCCTCGCGGATGCGGGCGGCCATGAAGCGTTCGCGGGCCTCGGTCTCGGGGTCCTCGTCGGCGCGGCGGAGGATGGCGCCGATGAGGCGGGCGCGTTCGCGATAGGTGTCGTGGTCGAGGTGGGAGTCGATCTCGATGAGTTCGTCGAGGAGGGCGGGGACGTCGTCGGCGCCGAACTCCTTGAGCAGCTGGGCGATCGCGGGGTCGTCGTCGGCGTCGGCGGTGGCTTCGGCCCAGCGGTTCTCGGCCCGTGCGATGTCGACGACGCCGAGCCAGGGCAGGTCGATGAAGGCGGTCTCGACGTTCGCGGCGTACGCGGCCTGCACCGCGGTCCATTCGGGGCAGTAGTCGGTGAGGGGATAGAAGCAGCCGCGGCGGTGGGCCCATTCCTCGCTGCCCTCGGGCGCGTCGGGGAAGAGCGGGGCCCAGCTGTAGATCATCAGGGGCAGCTGGTGGCCGAGGTGGAGCTGGTCGAGCTCGGGGGTGTAATGGCTGGGGCCCTCGACGAGGACGGCGGCCGGCGGGTCGGCAGCGATGCGTTCGGCGACGAGCCGCGCGGCGGTCGGGGAGTGGTGCCGCACTCCGAAGAACTCCGCCATGGGGCCAAGCTTGCCCGACCGGAGGGGGCGGCGCCACGGGGTGGGCTCAGGGTCTGGATCGGACGTACGCCGCGGGCTTACGCTGTGTCCATGTGCCGCAACATTCGTCCCCTGAACAACTTCGAGCCGCCGGCCACCGACACCGAGGTCCACGACGCCGCCCTGCAGTATGTGCGCAAGGTCTCGGGCGCGACGAAGCCGTCGAAGGCCAACGAGGAGGCGTTCAACCGCGCCGTCGAGCAGATCTCGGCGATCACGGCCGAACTTCTGGACTCCCTCGTCACCACCGCCCCGCCCAAGGACCGCGACGTCGAACGTGAGAAGGCCAAGGCCCGAAGCGCGAAGCGGTTCGGGACCGCGCAGGCGTCCTGAGCACCCAGCTTGCCTTCGTGAAGATGTCTCGTTCGTCGCTCTGTGCCGCTGGCACCGCAGTGGCCGGCTCGCGTGTCAGGGTCGACCGACGTGGCTGAGTTCTACGTGTACCTCGACGAGACCGGATCGCCTGACTACTCGGAAGCATCCGGTCCGCGGTTTGCGATCGGAAGTGCGACGTTCGAGGGGGACCACCGCGACAGCATCTGGGAGGGCTTTCAGCTTCGCGCCCGGCTTGAGTCCGAAGGGATCCGGCTCGAGAAGGGGTTCCACGCGGCCGACGACTCCCGACGAACCCGTGGCGATGTCTTCGCGGTCATCCAGGAGCAACCGCCTTCGCGCTTCGATTTCACCTACCTCACGAAGGCCAAGGCGTATCCCTCCGTCAGGGCCAAAGGGAAGCCGTACCTCTACCAGCTGGCCCTCTTTCTCCACCTGAAGCACCTTGTCCCCTCGTTTGCTCACGCTGGCGACCGTGTACGTGATCGCCGGCACGATCCACCTGACGAAGAACACTCTCAGCGCGGCGCGCGCGTGGCCCTCGCCGATGTCTGTGAGCAGTTGTCGTTCGACAAGACCGTGACGGCCTGCCTATGGGAGGCCCGAAGCTCGTGGGGGATCCAGGTCGCCGACTACTGCTCCTGGGCGATGCAGCGCGAGATGGATGACAAGCCGTGCCAGTGGTATCCGACGGTCGTCCAGCCGCTGACAGAGTCGTCGTACGGGCCTTGGGACTAGGCATGAAGGAAGGCCGGCTATCCCGTAAGGGAAAGGCTCCCCTGGAGCTCTTTTCACCGGCCTTCGCTCTCGATGTTACACCTTGGCGCTGACGCTCCCAGCGCTGGCAGCCTGTCTTGAGTACGCCCTGACCCGGCCCGCCTCACACTGGGCTGATGACCTCGAGCCGTACCGCCCGTCCGTCACGTTCCCGAATCGTGCTCATCCTGGTGGGCGGGGTGGTGGTTCTGGGCCTCGCGTGGGTGGCGGGGGGCCTGGTGGCGACGACACTGCCCGGCAAGGGGAACCCGCTCCATGTCGAGGCCTCCGCGGTCATCGAGGACCTCTGCGGCGTGGCGCTCGAACGGCCGGCCGAGGGAGGCCTTCCCTACCGGGTGGTGCACGAGGGCGGCATCGAGATCGCCACCACCCGCGAGGCGGTCGAGACCGAGGTGGCCCGTGTCGAGGCGGCGCTCGCCGAACGTGGCGGCTGGTCCGACGCGGGCTATCTCGACATCAACGACCATGACGTCCGGATCCACCGCACCAAGCTCATCAACGGACGCCAGGCGATGGTGACCATGGCTGCCTTCGTACGACCGGTCGCCCCCGGCGAAGAGGTGCCCACCACCACCACGTGGTCGCTGACCTTCGAGTGGGCGTGAGAGTGTCGGGATCATTCTTCCCTGGATGCCAGCGTTCGCCTGCGGGGGAGCGTGTGGCCCGGGCTCGCCTCACACTGGAGTGATGACTTCGCCCAGTACAGCCCGTCCGTCACGATCCCGCCTGGTGCTCGCCGTGGTCGGCGGGGTCGTCGCCCTCGTGCTGGTCGTGTGGCTGGTCGCGGGCCTGCTGCCGACCACGGAGCCCGGCGACGACAACCCGCTGCGTACCGAGGCCACCGCGGTCATCGAGGAGCTGGGTGGTGTGGCGGTGGAGCGGCCGGCGGACGAGAACATGCCCTACCGGGTGCTCTACGAGGACGGCATCGACATCGCCACCAATATCGAGGCGGTGGAGGCCGAGGTCGCGCGCATCGAGGCGGTACTCGCCGAACGTGGCGGCTGGGTCGAGTCGCCCCCGCCGGACGTCACCGATACCGACTTCCGCATCCACCGGAGCAAGCTCATCAACAAGGCGTAGCTTGGGGTGCGCTGCTGGCTGTTGCATGGCTCGGGGCCGAGGGCGGGAAGTGTATGGTACTGGCGGAGAAGGTGGTTTCCGTTCATGATGTGAAGTCATGGCCATCGACAGCCTTGGAGTCGCGGGGGCATGAACACGGGAGCGTCCGAGGTGCGATCAAGGAGGTCAGATGCTGAATAAGCTGCGGCCAGTCCGTGTGCAAGGGGCAAAGAGCACCCCGCGCCAAGTCTGGGAGACATTGTCATGGGGTGGCCGGCTGTTGGCTACACCGAACGACTATCGTACCCATCGCCTCTACATGAGGGGGGTGCGCAGACGGGATGCCCTTCGCTTCCTGTCGGGGCCGCGCGCCAAGGCGCTGCGGCCGGCGCTCAACCCAGAGCCGGAGGTGCTCGAGAACAAGCTGGAGTTCGAGCGGCACTTCGGTGGCCTGGGCCTTCCGGTGCCTCCGACGCTGGCGGTCATTTCCACAGAGGCTGATCCACACGGGAGGTTGACTCTTACCTCGGCTCGTCAGGTACGCGACTTTGTCCTCGATGAGGCGCAGCGACGGGGGGTTGTGGTCAAGCCGGCTGCCGCTTCGCAAGGTCAGGGCGTTACCGTCATTTCGAGTGTGGATGGCCAGGAGGTTGTCCTCTCAACGAATGAGCGGATGCACGTCGAAGAACTGATAGAGACAACGGGAGAGGGGGTGTGGATCATTCAGCCGCGTCTTTCTCAGCATCCAGATCTGGATGCGCTCAACTCGACCTCCCTGAACACTTTGCGCCTCGGAACGTTTCGCCGCCGTGACGGTTCTGTACTGATCCTCTTTGCGGTCCTGAGGCTGGGGCGCGTCCACTCCCAGATCGATACCTACAATCAAGGCGGCTACAGCGTGCGTGTGGACCCGTCGACCGGAGCCTTTGCTGCTCGCGGCTATCAGAAGGCGAAGTTTGCCCTCGAGACGGTGGATTCGCACGCGGACTCAGGGGTGACGTTCGCGGGGCGATCGGTGCCGTTCTGGGACAGGGTTGTGGACTTGGCGACATCTTTCGCGCGGGAAGCCGGGCGGAATCGCTTCATAGGTTGGGACGTCGCTAGTACGCCCGATGGTCCGGTGTTCGTTGAGGGGAACCATGATTGGGACGTCGCGCACGCCCAGATCGGGTCGAAGGGAATGCTGACCGATGAGTTCGTGGCTTTAATGCAGAACGAAGCCGGAATCGGCTTCAATGTGCAACAGATGCCACGGCTGCGGCCGCTCGCCGTCCTTCGGTCGCTGGCCGGTGCCCGGCGCTGAGGTCGCCAATAGCTAGTCGATCGAGGCTTACCTCGCCGGCGGTTCGCCGGCGTGCGCCTCATTGACGAAGAACTGCCGCTTCCCTGACGCCATGACCGGAACCTCGTCCACGTAGGTGAAGTCGCACTGCTCGACCGGTCCGACGACATCGGTCAGAATCGTTCTCAGCCGCTCCTCCACGTCCGTAGATGGCTGTGCGTTGAGAATCCAGGTGAAGCGGCCGATCGCGTGCTGGCGCAACTGATACTGCCGAAGCTCCTGGATCTTCGCGGTGGGTCCCCAGACCTGAAGGGCGTGGAGCTTGATTGGCCGCTCCGTACTGCCGGCCAACAGGACGTCGAGGCGGCGACCCTTGATGTCGGTGATTCGATCTCTGTGCTCGACGCCTTTGTCGTCGACGAAGTAACGCGCGAGATCGCCAGTGTCGTAGCGAATGAAGGGCATCGCGGTGTTGTGCAGGTCGGTCATGACGACTCTGCCGGACTCGCCCGGGCTGACGGGGGTGTCGGCATCGTCCAGAATCTCGAGGTGGTAGGACGTGGTAGACGTCAACGTCCTCGCCGGTGACGGCCATGATGCCCATCTCCATGTTCGCGTACCGCATGTGCGCGGTCACGCCGAAGAGCCGCTGTGAGGCTGCGGCGAAGTAGGCAGTGGACGGTTCGGAGCCGCCGACCACGGCTGTGACCGCGCCGGGGCTCACCGGGACTCTGCCGTCCTCGAGCGCACGCAGGAGGCCCTCAATGTAGGAGGAGTAGCCCATGATGCCGACACCACGACGCCGGGACATCCAGTGCGCTACGTCCGCGGGAGTCGCGGACGCGTGATGTACGCCGGAGTAGGGAAGATGGTTCTTGGCCGCCATGACCAGGCGCTGGCGTCGACTCATGCCGGACCACGCGCGGCAGTGCACGAAGGCGCCGTAGGGGTCCGCGCCCATGAATCGGTAGGTGCCCACGAGGCCGGCGTCATCCAGGGTTGTGACGCGAAGGCTGGAGTCAGATTGGACGTCGAGGATAAAGCTGCGCCAAAGCACCTGCAAGGGCCACGTTCTTCCCCGCGAATACGCCATGACGCCCGTCTCGGCTGCGCCGTACTCGATGACCACAGGGACGCCGAAAACGCTGCCGAGCACGTCAGCGTCGGCGGCAGTGACTGTTTCGGCTGTGACGATGACCGCTCGCAGGTTCGTAAGCCCCGACGTGTCCAAGCCTGTTGCCTCGATGTGGCGAGCGATCTTGAACACCGCGGAGGTATACCCTACTAGGTATGACGGATTGCGTCGCAGAATCGTGCGAGCGTGCGAAGCCAAAGCCTCGCTCGTCATGTCGTAGGCATTAATCCGGGTCGCATTGACCAGCAGGTCCCTTGCCTGTCGCTTAGCCTTCGCGAGTCGGCCGCCACCAAAAAGGTGGGCGTGACCCCATGCATGCACGTATGAATCAAAGGGTCGAATGCCCCACCAGCCGCGCGCGGCGTACGCGTTCGCGTACGCGTTGGCTCCTTCTCCGTCGCCCTGGGGGTAGCGCGTCGGGGTGCCCGTCGTCCCGCCCGTGGAGTACGCGCGCTCGATTGTCCTCCCCCCGCCGTCCGTGAAGATCTCATCGTGCCGCTCTTGGATGACCGTCTTGGTCAGGGCCGGAAACGCGCGCAGTTCGGACAGCGCGGCGATCTTGTCGGGCAAGTCATGCTCTTTGGCCCAGGACTGGTAGAAGGGGACTTCGTGCAGTGCCTTGGACCAGACGGTGTTGAACCGAGCTAGTTGGAAGCGTTCAGCCTCGGGCCGGGGTAGACGGCTGTTATACCAGGCCGCGCGGGACTCCCCGCGTCGGGACCGACGGCGGCCAATCGTTGTGCGAAGGAGGGCCGGGAGCATGCGCTCACCATATCCGTACTTGGCGTGGCCCTGGGGGCCATCGGTGGGAGCCGGTCCGAGGGAGCCGAGCAAACCCACCGGACTCAGTCCTCGAACACCGGGGTGACGGCGTACACGACCTCCGCGTTCGAGTAGCGGGGCTCGTCGCTGCGGGTGAGTCGAAACTTCTGGTCGCCGCCGAATTCGGCGCCGTCGCGCAGTTCGAGGTCGCCGCCGATCACCGAGGCCGCCGCCGCGCGTAGCACCGCCGCGCCGTAGTCGCCGGGTGCGGGCAGCGGTTCGAGTTCCAGCTCGGCGAACCCCAGCCACGCCAGGCCGAGCGTGAAGCCGCTCGTGATCGGTTCTCCGTCGGGGAGTTCCGCCTCCAGCATCCGCAGCTGCAGCCAGATCGGATAGGGCGACCGGTCCGGCAGGAAGCCGGTCGCGACCTCCCGGAAGGACGGCGGGTCGACGATGGTGAAGCTGGGCATGTAGTGCACGGCCACCGCCCGCTCCTCGAGGGCCAGCAGGCTCGCCACCACCTGGGTGAGCAGCGTCCCCAGGACGGGGCGCGACCGTTCCCCGTCCCCCTCGGCGATCCGGACCTCCAGATAGGCGACATGCTCACCGTCGAAGGGCTCGTCGGCATACCAGCCGCTGCCCTCGAGCGCGAGTTCCGACAGCCCGTCCGGTTCGGCGAGCCGCCCCTGCATCAGGAAGAGGTCCACCGCACAGTCGGCCACCGTCAGCGCGGCCGCCGCCACCGCCGTCGCCGGCTCGGGCCGATCACTGGGCAGCGCCGCCTGGACCGGCGACACCCCCGTGTCGAGCGACCAGTCCGCCGCGAGCTGCGCGGCAATCCGTTCCCCGTCGAGGAGGCCGGCGTCGGCCCCGCTCAACAGGACGAAGGCGGTCACCGGCGGAATCTCGAAGGCCATGGCGCCCAGTGAAACACGAGCCCGTGACCACCTGTGCACCCGGTCGTCCGCGGGATGACCGATAGACGACAGCGCGTGGGATCCGCCGCGCCGATGGGGCAAGATAGGGGTCGTTGACACGCCACGCGTAGGGAGATGCCGGGTGACCCAGGTCCACAAGCAGGACGACCCTTCCACCGCCGCACCCTCCACCCCGCCAACCGCCCGCTCGGCCGCCGACGAACTCGGCTACCGCAACGGCCACGTCTACTTCGACGGCGACCCCGCCCACGCCGTCCTCCACACCGACTTCGACGTCGCCGCCTACACCCGCCAGGCCAAGGGCCGCATCCGCGAGACTCCCGGCCCCGGCGAACTGCCCGACGCCCGCCGCGCCGACCTCGCCTTCCTGTGGCGCGTCGAGAACGGCGCCATCAGCGAACTCCGCGAAGTCATCTCGTCGTGGACCGGCGTCGAGGCACGCATCACGGCCTTCCTCGCGACTTGGGCCTTCGAACGCCACTGGATGGCCGTGGCCATCCGCGACATCCTCGCCGTCGACGGCGACGCCCCCACCCCGCTGCCGCCGCGCGGCCTCGACCGGGCCCGCAGCGCGTACGTCGAGAAGATCCTCCCGCTGGTCACCCCCGTCGTCGGCTTCGCCATCCGCGAACCCATCACCGCCGGCCACATGGCCAAGATGGCGATCCACGAGGGCGCGCTTCAGGTCGCGTACGAGACACTCCTGCCCGAGCTCAGCGGCGGGACGTACGCCGCCGTCGCCGAACTCATCGAACGCCGCCGCCCCATGATCGCGTTCTTCCGCGCCGAGGCCACCGCCCGCCTTGCCCGCAGTCCCCAGGAACGCCTCGCCGCCGCCTGGGCGCTGGCCAACTGGGCGCCGCTGCGCGTCGGCGGCGTCGGCGACGCGGACGCCCGCCGCTCCCTGCGTAGCCTCTACGGCAGCGCCGCGGCCCAGTCCGCCCTCGCCGCCTCCGATGCCGTCATCGCCGACCTCGTGCCGGGGAGGCCGACCCCGTCGCTGCGGTCCGTACGCCGGGCGCTGCGTCACGCCGCCCCGGCACGCCGCCCCACGCCCGCTCGCCGCGCGAAAGAGAGTTGATCATGGCCTTCGACCTGGAACGCTTCGCCGAGACCTCCGAACGGGTCAACTGGGACGACCTCGACTTTGACACCTTCGACGACCGCCCCCTCGACGCGCAGACCCTGCGATCCCTGCGCTACATGTGCGACGTCGAATACCACACCTCCTGCTATCTGCGGGACCTGCTCGTCACCCCCTCGCGCCACAAGACCGAGGCCGCCGGCTTCATGACCGTGTGGAATCGCGAGGAGTTCTGGCACGGCGAGGCCCTCGCCGACGTCCTGCGTCGCCACGGCATCATCGTCGACTACGACGAGGTGAAGGCCCGCCGCGTCAAGCTCGGCTGGGCCGACGCGCTCGGGCCCGCCAAGCAGGGCGCCCTGTCCAACCTCATCGGCCGCAACTTCATCGCCGTCCACATGGCTTGGGGTGCCGCCAACGAACTGTCCGCCGTCGCCGCGTACCGTCGCCTCGCCGCCATGCAGGACCACCCCGCCCTGTCGCCCCTGCTCGAACGCATCGCGCAGCAGGAGACTCGCCACGTCGCCTTCTACACCACTCAGGCCCGTGAGGAAATGGCCGAACGGCCCGAGGCGCAGAAGCTCGTCCGCCTCATCCTCGGCCGCGTCTGGCGCCCCGTCGGGTCGGGGATCATGAGCGACGACGAGGTCCAGGCGGTCATGCGCCACCTCTTCGAAGGTCGCCGCGACGACCTCGACGGTCTCGACAAGCGCGTCCAGCGGATGCCGGGTCTGGACGGACTGCAGATCTTCCGCAACGCCTTCGCGAAGATGGGCATCGCCTGAGCCCTCGGCTCACACCTGCACACGACTCACGCTGCACAGGGCGGGCAAACCTGTGGCAAGATTTCCGGCTGAGCTGTGAGGAAGGTCTCGCGGCGATCAGCCTAGGAGACACTCATGCCGCTGTGGAAACTGCACGGAAACGGGCGCAGCGTCGCCCCTGACAGCATCGTCGCCCCCGAAGAACGGCTCGCCTGGCCGCTGACGATCGGCATCGGCGCCCAACACGTCGTCGCCATGTTCGGCGCTACGTTCCTGGTGCCGCTGCTGACCGGCTTCCCGCCCTCGACCACGCTGCTGTTTTCCGGCGTTGGCACGATCCTGTTCCTGCTCATCACCAAGAACAAGGTGCCCAGCTACCTGGGCTCCTCGTTTGCCTTCATCACCCCGATCGTCGCCGCGACCGCCTCAACCGGCCCCAGCGGAGCGCTCGGCGGCGTCCTGGTCGTCGGTGTGCTGCTGGCGCTGATCGGTCTGCTGGTCAACGTGGTGGGCACCCGGTGGATCAGCCTGCTGATGCCGCCGGTCGTGATGGGTGCCATCGTGGCGCTGATCGGCTTCAACCTGGCCCCGACGGCGTACCAGAATTTCCAGCAGGGTCCGGTGACCGCGGTGGTGACCCTGCTCGCGGTGGTGCTGTGCACGGCGCTGTTCAAGGGCTTCCTCGGTCGGATCGCCGTGCTGGTGGGTGTCGCCATCGGCTATGTGACCGCGGTGGTCCGCGGCGAGGTCGACTTCTCCGCCGTCGGTGAGGCGGCCTGGATCGGGCTGCCCGACTTCACCACGCCGACCTTCCATCCCGAACTGCTGCCGATGTTCCTGCCCGTGATCCTGGTGTTGATCGCCGAGAACGTCGGCCACGTCACCAGCGTCGGCCTGCTCACCAACCGCAACCTGGACCACATGGTCGGCCGCACCCTGACCGCCGACGGTGTCGCCACCGCGCTGTCGGCCGGCTTCGGTGGTTCGCCGACCACCACCTACGGCGAAAACATCGGCGTGATGTCCGCCACCCGGGTCTACTCGACCGCCGCCTACTGGGTGGCTGGCATCTTCGCGATCCTGCTGTCGATGTCGCCCAAGGTCGGCGCGGTGATCAACTCGATCCCGGCAGGTGTCCTGGGCGGTGTCACTTTCATCCTCTACGGCCTGATCGGCATCATCGGCGTACGCATGTGGGTCGATGCCGGCGTCGACTTCGCCAAGCCCAAGAACCAGTTCACCGCCGGCGTCGCGCTGGTGATCGGCATCGCCGACGTCACGTGGGCCTCGGGTGGCATCGAACTGAAGGGCATCGCGCTGGGCACCATCGGGGCGCTGGGCATCTATCACCTGATGAACCTGCTCGGGAAGGTCACCGGCACCGACAGCAGCGGCTCGGACCAGCCCACCCCACGGGTGGCGCCGACGACGGTGCCGGAGCCGGGTGAGGTCACCGAGCCCCACTATCCGCCGGACCCGGAGAACCCTCGCGCATGAGTGGCCCGCTGCCGCTGACCACGCCACGGCTTCGGCTGCGGCTGTTCACCGCCGCCGACCGGGAAGCCCTGCACGGGATCTATCGTCGACCTGAGGTGGCGCGGTTTCTGTTGGAGGAGCCGTGGGACGAGGCAGCAGCTGAGCGTCAGATCGAGACCCGGCTGGGCCGCACCGGTATCGACACCGCTGCGGCGATCGCGTTGGCGATCGAACACGACGGTGCCTTGATCGGTGACGTGGCGCTGTGGCTCACCCGGGATGCCCCGCACGACCGCGGCAGCGTCGCCGAGATCGGCTGGGTGCTGTCACCTGACCACAGCGGCCATGGGTACGCCCGGGAGGCGGTCGCTGCGGTGCTCGACCTGGCCTTCGACCACCACCAACTGCATCGAGTGGTGGCCAACATGGATGCGCGCAACACTGCCTCGGCACGGCTGGCCGAAGCGGTCGGGATGCGCCGGGAAGCGCACCTGCGGCAGGACTGGTGGTCCAAGGGGGAGTGGACCGACACCTTCATCTACGCGATGTTGCGCAGCGACCGGGGCTGAGGCGGTGTTCGGCGCTGCTCAGCGCGTGTAGTGGTAGCGCGCTTGGAGCAGGATCAGGTCGTCGTCGCGAACGATGTAGACGAGGCGATGCTCGTCGGTGATGCGGCGCGACCAGGCATTGGGCACGCCGTACTTGAGGGGTTCGGGCTTACCGATGCCGTCGAACGGGTCCCTTGCGCAGTCGTCGATCAGCCGGTTGATGCGCTTGACCAAGGTCCGATCGACCTGTTGCCAGTGGACGTAGTCTTCCCACGCTTGGGGCGCGAAGACGATCCTCATGATCGGTCAAGGTCACGGGGCACGGCCTCGCCGTTCTCGACGGCCGCCAGGGCGTCCAGAAGCCGCCGGGCGTTGGCGGGGGACCGGAAGAGGTACGCCGTCTCCTGCCACGCCGAGTAGTCATCGGCTGACATCAGCACGGCGTTGCCGCGCTTCGACGTGATCTCGACAGCGCTCCGGTCGTCGTTGACCTGCTCGATCAGCGGGAACAGGCGCGACCGGGCTTCACTGGCAGTGACGGGCATGAGAACCTCCTGTTGGTACAAGAAATCGTACCACCCGTGACACGTGGTGCCTCTCGCTCCTGTCGCCCTGCCTCAGTCGAGCACGCCGATCGGGCAGCTCATCCCGTTGGGCCCGTGATTGCAGTAGCCATTCGGGTTGCGGTCCAGGTATTGCTGGTGCTCGGCCTCGGCATAGTAGAAGGTTCCGGCAGGGCTGACCTGGGTGGTGATGGGGCCGTGGCCGGCGTCACGGAAACGTGGGTCCAGCTGGATGATCGCGTCGTTGGCGATCTGGGCCTGCTCCTCGGAGGTCGTGAAGATCGCCGAGCGGTATTGGGTGCCGATGTCGTTGCCCTGCCGGTTGGCGGTAGTGGGGTTGTGGTTCTCGAAGAAGACCTGGAGCAGCTCCGCGTAGCTGATGTGCTTCGGGTCGAAAACCACCTTCACCGTCTCGGCATGGCCGGTCTTGGCGGTGCAGGTCTCCTCGTAGGTCGGGTTCGGCGTGTAGCCACCCATGTAGCCGACGGCGGTGTTAACGACACCGTCCAGCCGCCACGCGATCCGTTCGATTCCCCAGAAGCAGCCGCCTGCCAAGTAGGCGACCTCGCTGCCCGGCGGTTCGGCGTCGATCGGCACCTCGAGCACCAGGTGCTCGGGGAAGCTGGTCAGCACGGGCGTCTCGCGACCGCGCAGCGCGCGCTCAGGAGTCACCATGGTCTGCTTGTCACCGAAGAGAGAACCGAACATGGCGTCATTCTTCCACCGCCGTCCAACGACAGCGTCAGCCATGAACGGTCAGCCCAGCCGCCAGTCGATCGGCTCCCCGCCCTGGGACTCCAAGGCGGCATTGGCGCGCGAGAACGGCTTGGAGCCGAAAAATCCGCGGCTGGCCGACAGCGGCGAGGGATGGGGCGAGGTGATCGCCGGAATCCCGCCCAGCCGGGACTGCAGGGACTGGGCGTCGCGACCCCACAGGATCGCCACCAGCGGCCCGCCGCGCTCAGACAACACCTCGATGGCCCGGTCAGTGACTTGCTCCCAGCCCTTGCCGCGATGGGAGGCGGGTTGGCCAGGCGCCACCGTCAGGCACCGGTTGAGCAGCAGGACGCCTCGATCGAACCACGGCGTCAGATCACCGGAGGCTGCCGGCGGGATGCCCAGGTCGGATTCCAGCTCGGCATAGATGTTTTGCAGGCTGCGCGGCAGCGGGCGTACGCCGGGTGCGACCGAAAACGACAGCCCCATCGGATGGCCCGGGGTGGGGTAGGGGTCCTGGCCCACGATCAGCACCCGCACCTGGGCCAGCGGGCGGGTGAAGGCCTTCAGCACGTCGGCTCCGTCGGGCAGGTAGCCGCGGCCGGCGGCGACTTCGGCGCGAAGGAACTCACCCATCGAGGCGACCACGGGTGCCACCGGGGCCAACGCTTCGGCCCAGTCGGGGGCGATCAGTTCGGTCAGGGGTTGGGCGGTCATCGGTTCTGCTCCTGGTAGGGGCTGGGGTGTCAGCATCCTCGTCGATGGGCCGACCACCGGGCATCCGGATCGCCATCAGCGCGCCCAGGGCGAGGAAGGCGGCGCTGATCCCGTAGGCCGCGTAGAGGCTGGTGTGGTCAGCCAGCCAACCGGCTGCCAGCGGACCGAGGATGCTCCCGAAGTCGACCGTCATCGACCACAGCGCAAACGGCGGGCCGCTGCGACCGCCGGCAATGTCGCCGACGAGCGCGGCCGGCGCGGTGCCCTGCAGGGCAGCGGCGATGCCGTAGAAGCACAGCACCACCACCAGCAGCCAGTAGCTGCCAACAAAAGGCACCGCCATCATCGCGCCAGCCGCGATCAGACCGCCGGCGATCATGACCGGACGACGCCCCAAGGTGTCGCTCCACTTGCCGGCCTGGGTCAGGGTGATGGTCTGCACCACGGCGGCGATGGCGAAGGCGTAGCCGGTCCAGGCTGGTTCCAGCATCAGGGTGGAGACCACGAAGATCGGGATGAGCGAGTTGCGTACGCCCATGCTGGACCAGCCGTTGGCGAAGCCGGCCACACATGCGGCCTGATAGCGGGAGTCGCGCAGCAGGGTCCGCAGCGGCACCACCGTGGTGTCGCGCTTGGCAGAGGTGGCGTCGGTCGGGCGGATGAGCACCAGGGCGACCACGCCGGCGGCGGTGAGGGTGCCGGCGTAGAAGAAGAACGGGGCGGTCAGCGAGATCTGCGCCAACAGCCCACCGACGGCGGGCCCGGCCATGCCGCCGAGCAGGAAGCCGCCCTGATAGAGACTCATGGTGCGACCCCTGCGGTTGGCCGGGCTTGCGTTGACCAGCAGCACCATCGCCGACACCGTGAACATCGCCGACCCGATGCCGCCCATCGCCCGAAAGACGACCAGCTGGGGGTAGTTGGCGGCGAAGCCGACCAGCGCACTGGAAGCAGCGACGATGAACATGCCGATGCCCAAGGTGCTGCGGGCGCCGAGTGCGGACACCACCTTGGGCACCCAAGGGCTGGTCAGCAGCCGCATCAGCGCGAAGCTCGACACCGCGAATCCGACGGCCAGGTTGTCGCCGCCGAAGCTTTGTACGAAGGGCGGCAGCACTGGCACTACGACCCCGAAGCCGACCATCACCAAGAAGGCGACGATCGCCAACACGTAGACGTCGCGGGGGAGAGTGGCTGATCCCTGCCTGCGGTCACGCCACCACCTCGCCAGTCGGTTCACGGCCCCACCCTAGTCCGAAGAATTCAGACTCCGGGGTGATCACTCGACCGCACATCGGACTAGGCTCGGACCCATGACTGACGCGCCCGATCTCACCCCCATCCTCAACGATCTCGCCGCCGGACGTATTGACGCAGCCGAGGCCCAGCGACGCATCCAGCAGCTCCGTCAGGCCGATGATCCGGTGGATGCCGCTGGCGCCCGCAGAGTGAAGCCGGGCGGCGGTCGGACCGAGGCTGAGACGGTCGATCAGGTCGAGGACGTGGCCGAGCATGTCGAGCCCGAGGACACCGCTGCCGCAGATACGGATGCGGCGCAGGCAGGGGAGAAGTCGACCGAGAAGACCGGCGACAAGCCCACCGACTGGCGCAGCAACGGCGACTGGCGGGCGTACAGCCGGGAGAGCTTCCGCAGCGAGCCTGCCCAAGAGGAGAAGACTGCCGAAACCAAGGCGGAACCGGAACCCGAGGCCAAGTCGGCGACCGAAGCCGAGGAGGACTTCAGCAAGCACGATGATGCCGAGGTCGAGCGGGTTTCGGTACGCGTGGTGGGGCGTCGGCTGCGCGTGGTCGGCGATGCGAAGGTCGCCGCGGTCGAGGTGGAGGGTCCGCACGTGCTGCGGCGCAACGGTGCGGTCATCGAGGTCACCAGCGATGGGGACGAGAAGCCGGAGCGGGGTCTGTTGGGGCTGCCGAAGCTGCCGGGCAGCTTCGACGACATCAAGTCGATGGGGCTCGGCAAGGAGCTGATCGTGCGCGTCAACCCGGGCCTGCTGGCCGATGTGGAGTTGATTGCCGGCAGCTTGTCGACCCAGTCGATGCCGGCGCTGGGCACCGTCCGGGTGACCGCCTCAGGCGCTCACCTGCAGGACGTCAACGAGTTGGACAACCTGCTGGTGCAGGCCGGTCAGGTGACTGTCGAGGGGCGGATCCGCACCGGCCGCAACCGGATCCGGTGCGAGTCGGGGTCGCTGATCGTACGCCTGGCCGAGGGCTCCAACGTGACCGTGCACGCCGACACTCAGCTGGGCCGGATCGCCTGGTCGGGTCAGCACTCCGGCTCCGGTGACGAGGTCGTGATGGGCAACGGTGCCGCGCGCCTGGATGTGTCGGTGGTCATGGGGTATGCCCAGATCAAGGTCGGCAACCAGGACTGACCCCTGTCAGTCGCGCCTCGCACAAAAGGCCCATACGTAACAGCCGCACCGGCGAAGTTCACCGGTGCGGCTGTCGTATGGCCGAAGGAAGGATTCGGTCAGGTCCAGGGCTCCAGCTTGGTGATGGTCACCGCGATCGGCTTGCCGTTGGGTGCGTCGTAGCTGACCTCGGCGCCGAGCTTCTGGCCGACCACCGCCGCTCCCAGCGGGGACTGCGGGGAAAACACCTGCACGTCGACCGAGTCGTCCAGGCCCAGCACGTCACGGGAGCCGAGCAGGAAGGTGTCGGTGTCGTCGGTGTCACCGTCGTAGGCCACGGTCACCAGGGTGCCCGGCTCGGCGGTGTCGGACTTGGCTGCGCTCTCGCCAACCTTGGCGCGCTGCAGCTTGTCCTTGAGGATCTGGATCCGGGCCTCGTTCTGGCCCTGCTCCTCGCGGGCGGCGTGGTAGCCGCCGTTCTCCTTGAGGTCGCCCTCTTCGCGGGCAGCCGCGATCTTGTTAGCGATCTCGGTACGCCCGGGGCCCTCGAGGTGGGCCAATTCGGCGGTGAGCTTGTCGAACGCTTCTTGCGTCAGCCACACCGTGTCGTGGGTATCGATGGTTTCAGCCATCGGGAGAGCTTAGCAGAAGGCCCCATTTTTCCAACGGATTAGGGCGATTCGGGCTCAGTCGACGGTGCAACCGGTGGTGCCGACCGAGGCGGCCTCACGGAAGGTCCGCACCGACACGGTGATGCGTTCCACGGTCTCGGTGCCGGGGCCGACGTGGACGACCTTCTCGCCGACGCGTTCGTAGTCCACCGCCTCCGCATACACCTGGCAGGTGACGGCCACCGACGGGTCGGGACGGTCCACCACCAAGGTGGCGGTGATCTCTCCGGCGTCGACCACGGCAAACTCACTGACCTGGGCGCCGACCGGCGGGTTGGAGTGAAACAGCGCCGCCCACACCAACCAGGCCAGCGCGATCGCGGCGAAGGCCACCGTGGCAGTGATCTTGACCGGACGGGAGATCCGGTCCGGCGGATAGCGACGCTCCAGTCTCTGCTGGACCTCAGGGTCCTGGGCCGAGGGTGCGTGGACCCCAGTGGTGTCGAGAGTTGATGCGGTGTCCTCGGTGCTGCTCACCGTCCCATTGTCGCCCATGTTCGCGCACCTCAAGCCGGATCGCACGATTGCGGCGATGGACTACAGTTCTGGGCGGCTGTTGCGGGCTGTCGCAGGCCTCCGGCCGCACACCGACGCACCCTGATTCATCCGCCACCCGAGTTCATCCACCAGCGAAGGCAGGTCGACATGTCTGTGTCCCCCCGGCGTACCGATGCCGCCGGCGATCCGCTGCGACTGATGCATGTGCACGCCCACCCCGACGACGAGTCGAGCAAGGGAGCCGCGAGCACTGCGATGTATGTCGAGCAGGGCGTCGAGGTGCTGGTCGCGACCTGCACCGGCGGGGAACGTGGCTCGATCCTCAACCCGGCGATGGACCGGCCCGACGTGTTGGCCAACATCACCCGGATCCGCGCCGACGAGATGGCTGCGGCCCGCGCCATCCTGGGCGTGGACCATGTGGCGCTGGGCTGGGTCGATTCCGGCCTGCCCGAGGGTGACCCGCTGCCGCCGCTGCCCGAGGGCTGTTTCGCGTTGGAGGACGTCGACGAGGCGGCCGGTCGGCTGGTGAAGGCGATCCGCGAGTTCCGACCGCACGTGCTCACCACCTACGACGAGAACGGTGGCTACCCGCACCCCGACCACATCATGTGTCACAGGATCTCGATGGCTGCCGTCGACGCGGCCGCCGACCCGGAGGCGTGGCCCGAGCACGGCCCGGCCTGGCAGGTGCAGAAGGTCTACTACCACGCAGGATTCAGCAAGGCCCGCTTCGAGGCCCTCGACCAGGCCATGACCGCGCGGGGTCTGGAGTCCCCGTACGCCGAACGGCTGGCCAACTTCCCCGACGACCGCCGGGACCGGGCCACCTGCCATGTCGAGTGCGGCGACTACTTCGAAACCCGCGACCGGGCCCTGCTGGCCCACGCCACCCAGATCGACCCGAACGGCTTCTTCTTCGCGGTGCCGCTGGAGGTGCAACAGGAAGCCTGGCCGACCGAGGAGTACGAACTGGTCCGCAGTGAGGTCGGCGAGATCGGACCCGAGGACGACTTGTTCACCGGCATCGCGGTCGAGGCCGCGTCGCGGGCCAGCTGAGCCCTCTCTGTCGGGTGTCCTGTCGGTCGGGCTGACAGGACTAGCATGACGGCCATGATCGGTTTGTTCTTCACCGTGCTTCAGGCGACACCTGTGGCGCCGCCGGAGCCAGAAGATGTGGTGGCTGGTCTGCTGCCGTTGTTCCTGATCGTCGGACTGCTGGTGCTGTTGTTGGTCGGCTACCAGTTCATGAAGCGGGCCACCAAGCGGGTGGACCTGCCGCGGCGGGACGAGGTTCGGTACGCGCAGGCTCAGCAGGCCAAGGCCGAGCAGGCCAAGACGGAGCCGACCGACCATCCCGAGCAGCCGACCCAGGATCCGGAGCAGCCGACCCAGGATCCGGAGCCGACGACCCAGGATCCGGAGCCGGCGGCTGACTCGGCTCCGACCGCCGAGGGCGAGGCCGACTCCCGGACTGAATGACGCGCCCGCTGCTAGCCTGAGCGCACTTGTCGGGCGAGGTTGCTGGAGTCACGTTCATGCCACTGATGGTCATGTGGGGCCTGTTTTTCACTGCGGTCGTTGCACTGCTGCTGCCCTGGGCGGGGCTGATCGTCATGCAGCTGCGCAAGTGGCGCATCGCCAAGGTCTTCTTCATCGGCATGCTGTGCTTCTTCGTCAGCCAGCTGATCGTCCGCATGCCGCTGATGTCGGCGATAGGTGCGACACCGCTGGGTGCGGTCATGGTCGGCGTCACCGGCGTGGTGATCGCGGCCCTGACTGCTGGTCTCTTCGAGGAGACCGGGCGCTGGATCGCGATGAAGTACCTGATGGCCAAGGAACGTCGCTTCAAGGACGCGATCGCGTTCGGTTGGGGCCACGCCGGGCTGGAGATGCTGGTCATCGTCGGACTGGCCGCGATCAACAACCTGATGGTGGCGCTCGCGATCGACGGTGGCACCGCCGACCAGGTGCTGGCAGCGCTGCCGCCCGAACGTCAGCAGGAGGTGCTGGCCCAGTTCGCGGCGATGTCGCCTTTCATGGCGTTTGCCGGTGGTCTGGAACGGATTTTTGCGCTGTGCCTCCACCTCGCCTTCTCTGCCCTGGTGATGTGGGGCTTGATCAAGGGCCGCGAGAAGCTGGGCTGGGGCTTGGCGGTGCTGGCGCACTTCGTCGCCAACCTGGGCGCGGGCCTGGGCGTCTACTTCGGCCTCGACATCATCGCCGTCGAAGCGATCTTGCTGGTATGTGCGATCGGTGCTCTTGTCGCGCTGCGGTTCCTGCGCCGGCAGTGGCCCGACTGGCAGAACCGGTCCGAGCCCGAGGACCCCGATGCCTGGGTGGTCCCGGCTGGACCGTCGCTGCGCAAAGACACCGCCGAGCCGGCTGCTGAGGGATCGGCCACCGACGCGGGCACCGCGCATCCGGCGGCTCCCGCTCGGCCGGACCCGACCCCGGAGACCAACGACCCGGTCAGCGAACCGGAGGCCCCGCGCAGCGCCCCCAGTCAGGGTGCGCCATACGTCTTTGACCGGGCAGCGATGACCAAGAACCGTGCCGACCATGAGGCCGCGATGGCCAATCCGGATCCGGTGGATGAGGATGCGCCGGCGCCGAAGCCGACGATGGCCGACGGGAACTGGTTCGATCGCGAGACACTGCTGCGCCCCAAGCCGGACACGCCGCGCTGGCCCGACTGATCGGGGCCGGCCCGCTTGGGGTCAGGCCTCGACGGGTCAGGCGTCGTCCTCGTGGACCCATTCCCAGTCGACGCAGAAGTAGTACTCCCCGGCGTACCGCATCCGGGAGCCGAGGGTGCCGCAGAAGCCGCCCGGTTCGAGCACGCTCTCGCGGCCCGGGCTGGGATTGCCCTCAGTCGAAGGGCGGGGGCTGCTCGACGAACCAGGGCCGGGGCTCTCCGAGTTCCCCGGAGTCCGGTCGTCGCTGGGAGTCTCATCGTTGCCCGGGGACTCGTCGTTGCGTGGGGCCTGCTCCGAGTCGTCCGGTGTCGGTTCAGGCGTGCTGGCCGGGGCTGGCTGGGTGACCGGCGGCGGTGCCGGCGTGGCGCCGATCTGGCTGGGGTCCGAATGAGGCGCGGTGCGATTGAGCGCCATTGCCACCAAGACGATCGTGACGATCGCGAGGACGGCCAAACCCGTCGCCGAGGCCCACGGTGACTGTCTGATGCTCACGGCTGTCCCCCTCCTGCATCCGGTTGCTGCGGATGTGAGGCTACACGGATCACCGGCGAGGTGACCCGCGACCTTCGACCGCTACCTCACACTCAGCTTGGCTGGGTGGACGCACCAGTCTGCGCCAGGCCGCTCAGCGTGCTGGTGATGGTGTCGAGATAGCCATCGATCTGACTGGCGGCTTGGGCGGCGCGTTCCGGGCCGCGCCGGTAGGGGTCCGGCACCTGATCGCCCGGGTCGGAGGAGCGGTGGGTCCACAGATGCTGGGTGACGCCCGGCAGGTCCACCTCCGTGGGGAGGTGGGCAAGTTCCCGGGCGGCGTGGCCGATGACATAGACCTTGGGCGCAGCTGTGGGCCAGTCGTCGAGGATGTGGCGGCGGTGGTCGGCGGCCATGGTGAGGACCAGATCGGCCTCGTCGACCAGGTGCCGGGTCAGTTGACGTGCTCGATGCTGCTGGCCGGTCTCGGGGACAGCCAGATGGGCTGCCATCGGTGGGTCCACCGGCTGGTCGACCAGGGCTTGGGTGCCGGCCGAGCTGAAGTGCAGCCCCTCGGGGGAGAGATGGCGTGCCGCGACATCGGCATAGGCGGACCGGCAGATGTTGGCGGTGCACACGAACAGCACCCGGTAGGGCCGGGTGGGGTCTGGCGCCGGGGCCGCAGCTTGAGCCACCGGCGCTGGCACGCGGGACGGTGCGCCCGCTGCCGGAGCGGGGGCGGGTGAGGTCCGGGCGCGACGCCCGGCCTGGGCCGACATGAGTTCGTCCAGTTCCAGCCACGAGTTGCCGGTGCGGAAGCCGGTGCCGCGAAGTCGGGCCAAGGTGAGGGCGGCCTGATCCTGGCGTGGACCGGTGTGGCTCTCGCTGATCAGGGCAGGGTCAGCACAGAGGGTGAGATAGACCCGTCGGGCGATGTCAGCCCACGACACCACCGGTCCCTCACCGGTGACGTTGTAGGTGCCGGCAGGCGCTGCCGAGTCCAACAGGTGAGTGATGGCGGCGGCCAGCTCGTCGGCAAAGGTGATCCGGCCGGTGGCGGCGGTGACCTCGTTGGGGGCGTGGTGTCGGGCTTCGGCGGCGAGTTCGGTCAGGAATCCGTCGGTGGCACGCATCACCCAGGTGGTCCTGATGATCAGGTGGCCCGGTACGCCGGTGGCGATGAGTTCGCCAGCAGCCAGCGCCTCGGCGTGGGGGTCACGCAGGTCCAGATCTGCGGCTTCGTCATGCTCGGGCGCGTGCCGCTCAAATGACGGGTCGGCCGAGACGTGGACCAGGCGCAACTGGTGCCGTTGGGCGAGGACGGCGATGCGGTGAGCCCTGGCGGCGGCTTCGTTCCAGTGCTCGACCCGCAGTGGATCCCGGTCCCAACCCGAGGCGACAGCGCCGTAGGCGTTGATGATGGTGTTCCAGCCGGACAGGTCGAGATCATCAGAGGCCAGCTCCGATTCGGTGATCCCGCCGGCTCCCGGCATCTCAGCCAGCAACGCCCGGCCCAATGAGGTGTCGGTGCCCACCACCAGCGTGCGTCGGGGTGGCATTGGGGTGGTCTCACTCAGCAGCGGCAGCAGGTCGTCGCGACGGCTCAGCGCCGCTCTTGCCGCCGGCAGCGGCCAGGCAATGTCGAGGGCGGGGTCGAAGGGGTGGACCTGGGCGGTGGGTGCGCCGTCGGTGGGGTGGTGGGAGAGCAGGTGACCAAATGTGGTGCCGTCCTCCAACACCTGATCCGCCATGGCGACCCCGCGCGGCACGAACACCGACGTGCCCGGGTCCAAGGTGACGGAGAACGTACGCCCGAAGCCGTCGCCCTCGCGCAGGTCCACGAAGGCCGCGAACGCCCGGCCGTGACTCAGTCCGATGAGTTGGTCCCAGGCGACGGCGTGAAAGCCACGGGTGGTGCCGCGCGCAGCGACCTGTCGCAACCGGTGTTGGACCGGGGCAAACTCGGGCAGGCCCGCGGCAGTCATGGTAGTCCGGTGCCAGGCGTCCTTGATCCAACCAACCTCGTCGTGGCGCAGTTGGAGCCGGACGACGAGCAGCCCCGGGATGTCGGTCCGCTCGGCGTGCGCCTGACTCATGCCATCACTCCTCATCTCGGACGTTGGTGCCCTCAACCCCGGGTCGACCTTCGGGGCCTCGAAACCGGTTGCGGTGCGCTAGTGTTTGGCCCAGACCGGCCAGCGTTGGACCATCCTAGGCGCAGCACTGGCGCGGGGCACAGAGAACAACCCAGGGCCGTCGGCTCGGAGAAGGACACTGCTGATGGAGCTGCAGCAATACGCGCGGATCTTCCGGCGCTACTGGCGTAGTGCCGTTGCGAGCGTCTTGGTATGCATCGCGATCGCGGCCGGCATGACGCTCTTGCAGTCGCCGACCTACAGCGCAGCCGCGCAGGTGTTCCTGACGGTGGAGGCCGGCGAAACCGCTGGGGAACTGTCCTCGGGCGCCACCTATGCCGAGCGTCAGGTGGACTCCTATGTTCAGGTCACGAAGACGGCGACTGTGCTGCAACCGGTCATCGACGAGCTCGGTCTGCCACTCACCCCGTCGCAGTTGGCGGGGAAGTTGACCGTCAGCGCCCCCGATTCGACCTCCATCATCAAGATTCAGGTCAATGACGCCAATCCTGAGCAGGCGGCGTTGCTGGCCAACCACGTCAGCGCCAGCTTGGTCCGGACCGTGGGGCAGTTGTCGCCGGCTGGTGCCGACGGCACACGTCTGGTGAGCGCATCGGTGATCGATCCAGCCGTGGTGCCCGGTAGTCCGGTGGCGCCTCGCCCGGCCCTCAACATTGCGCTGGGTGCGGTCGTCGGAGTGCTCATCGGGCTCGGGCAAGCGGTGCTGCGGTCGGTGCTGGACACCCGACTCCGCAACAAGGATGACGTCGCCAAGATCACCCCGGCGCCCGTGCTTGCGTCAATCGGTCAGATCGTTGCCTCGGCTGATCGGGCGCTGCCCGATGGTGAGCAATGGGCCAATGCCGAGGCCTATCGGCGGTTGCGCACCAATGTCGGCTTTGTCGGACTCGGCGGGGAACGCCGCAATTCCATGGTGGTGACCTCCTCGGTCGCGGCTGAGGGCAAGACGGAGACGGTGGTCAACCTTGCCCGCGTGTTGGCCGAGGCCGGCGAGTCGGTGCTGCTCATCGATGCTGACCTGCGACGCCCCCAGGTGGCGGCCCGGATGCGGCTCGACAGCGAGCTCGGCATGTCGGACGTGCTGACCGGCCGGGGATCCCTGGAAGCACTGACGATCCCGGTCACCCAATTCCTGTCGGTGCTGCCGGCCGGCACCGTGCCGCCCAACCCCTCGGAGCTGCTGGGGTCGGAGGCCATGGCACACTTGCTGGCACGAGTCGAGCGTCAGTATGACTACGTGCTCTTCGACACCCCGCCATTGCTCCCGGTCACCGACGCCGTGGTGCTGTCCGCGCAGACCGGTGGAGCCATCGTGGTGGCGCGCTCCGGAGTGGTGCATCGCCCACAGTTGACCACGTCGCTGGACCTTCTGAAATCCGGTGACGTAACGCTGCTGGGTGTGGTGCTCAACGGTGTGCCGGTGGACAAGCGTGCGGGTGGCTACTACAGCTCCTACTACACCTCGCACGAACAGCGGCCCGTCGCTGCCGTCTGAGCCTGCGCGGCAATCATGGTGATGTTTCTGGAGATCATGCTGACCAGACCCGTTGAATCGGACCGTTGATGGCCAAGCGCGGAGCGATGCTGGTCACCCTCGGGATCGCCAGTTCCTCGTTGGTGCGCTGGTATCTCATCTGGCTTTTTGCGCGGACCGAGGGCGGCGCGGCCGCGGTGGCCGAGTACGGGTTTGTGCTCGCCCTGTTCACTCCCATCTTCGTCCTGTGCCAGATGGGACTTCGGACAATTTTCTTGTCCGCGAGCGTGCGCTGGCCTTGGCACACCTACGTGCGGTTGCGTTGGCTGGGGTGTGTCATTGGCGTGGTCATCGTCGTTGGGCTGACCTGGCTGGTGCCGATGATCTCTTGGGAGATGGGCCTGCCGATGGCGGCCCTCAAGGTCACCAGTTCTCTGAGCGACCTCCAGCTGGGGAGGGTCCAGTACGGCAACCGGATGGCCAAGCAGGGACAGATCCTCATCGTCTCGGCTATCGGCACCGCGGTCGGAGCGACGGTGCTGGTCGTGCTCACCGGGCTCGGATGGACCGGCGTTGCTATGTCGGCCGTGATGTCCTTGGTGTCTGCGGTCTGGGCACGGTCAAACGGTCGCAGCGTCCCCTACGAGCATGACGCCGTCGACGGAGCCGTGTCGAACATCCTCAAGGGAGGCATGTTCGCGGCTGGAAGTCAGGCCTTGGCGTCCCTGCTGTTCCAGATCCCTGTGCTGGTCCTGGGCATCATCGCCAGCCCCGTGGACACCGGTGTCTTCACGGCGGCGGCCTACCTCCTGACCGCCGCTGCCCTGCTGGGCTCGACGATGCAGACCATCATCATCACGCCGTTGCGACGACGTCGCGATGAATCGGGGACTCAGTTCTTGAAGTCATACTCCGCGCGGCTGACACGGCGGGCGGCTCTAGCGGCCGTCCCGCTGGTGGCGCTGGTGGCGCTGGTGGGAGACCCGGTCCTTCGACTGGTGTACGGCCCGGAGTTTGGGATGGACTGGACCTCGCTTCTGCTGATCGGGGTCGGAGCGGCCTCAATCGTGGTGGCCTACATCCAGGACGTGACACTGCAGGTGCTGAACCGCTACGGCTCGGTCACCGCAGCGGTCGCGATGGCGTGCATTGCCTCGATCGCTGTGGGCGGCCTGATGATCCTGCTCGGATCGCCGCACGTTCTCGTCGGAGCGGCGATGGCTGCCGCGGGCGGGATGACGCGTTTCGCGGTCATGGCAGTCGTCGTCCGACGCCAGATTGCGACCGTGGACGACGCGACGCAGGGGTGACCAAGACGGAGCCTGAGGGCTCCAAGCAGGTCATGGTCGCGGTGTGACGGCGGCGGTGGGATGGACCGCGAGGGCTTTCTCGGTCGAGGACTCCTCTGCCCGCGCGCTCTGGACAAGGGCGGCGATGATGCCGAGGACGCCCCAGAAGACCAGCCGCCGAACCGAGAATCCACCGACGCCGTACATCAGGCCAACGAGGACCGGGGCCGTGAGCCATAGATCGGTGCGGAGCGCAGCGAGGAAGACGCGGCCCCAGAGGATCAGGAACACTAGGAGGCCGAGTAGCCCGGACATGGCAGCAATCTCGATGAACGCATTGTGGTACTCGATCGTGCCGCCCATTCCGTGTGTTCCAGGGCCCAGGCCAAACACGGGGCTGAGGGCAAAGGTCTGGGTGTAGCTGGCCCAGATGTCGATGCGGCCAAGGCCGTTGGCGTCCCCTTCCACGACCTTCACGGCAGTATCGAGGACCCAGCCGACGTTGATGACTGCGACGACGGCGGCGATGAGCATGACCAACCACAGGAGCCCAACGTTGCGGGCGTGGAGCATGTAACACAGGAGCATGACCAAGCCGGTCAGCGCGATCGCCGCCGCGAGCGTGGTCGACAGGGTGGCGGCGCCGGCCACGAGACTGGCAAGCATGAGCAGGCCAGCCCAGACACGGGAGCGGAGCGTGCTCGCTCTGACAGCGGTTCGCAGGTTGATGGAAGCGCAGACGACGGCGACCAGCGCAACGTAGTGGGGGTTGGCGCCACCGCCCGAGAACCGAGACCCGGAGTACCAGAGACTGAGCCCGAACAGTGACCTCGAGACGAGGATCGACCACGTCAGGAGGAAACTGAAGAAGATCGCTCCCCAACTGCCGACTCGTGTCAGAAGGAGCTCCAGATAGTCACGTGTGCAGGCCCGCAATGCAGCCACGATGGTCAAGAAGACGAAGGCGAAGTACGCCCACGTCAGGAGCCCTGCGACGCCCGTGGCATGGGGAGTCAGTTGGATCCCGATCCACGTTCCAATGACGATGCAGAGGAAGAAGAGGTACCACCACAAGCCGTCCTGAAGACGGATCGCTGGGCGGGGACGTCGAATCGTCCATTCGATCACGCACCACAGCAGCACCATGATCTCGCCGGCGTTGAGCGGCCCAATGCCCAGCTCGGTGACCGGGGACAGCGCAATGCCTCCGACCAGCAACAGGTCGGCCCGCGAGGGGCTCCGCATCGGTGCTGCCTCAGGACGAAGAAACATTGTTCTTGATCAGACGCAGCTTGCCGCTCTTCTCGCGCGGAATCTCGTCGACGTGATTGATGTGCAACTCGGTCTCGTGGCCGAAGGTGTGGACGAACTCCTGGCGAAGGAGGTCGTCAAAGTCGGCCTCGTAGTGCTGCGGGTCGATGACCAGGTTGATCGTCACTGACCCCAGTTCGGTCTGGATCGCCTGGGCCTGCACCAAGGCGTTGGGCATGTTCTTGAAGAGGTTGGCGACGTGTCCGCCGTTGATCTTCGTGCCGTCCGCACGGAGCAGGTGATCGCTGGATCGGCCACGGATGCCAGCCACCGTCGGCGCCGCATAGCCGCATTCACAGTGCCGGTCGCCGGTAGCGGAGCCAAACTTCAGTGCGTCACCGATTTGATAGCGCACCAAGGGGGTGCCGTGAGTGGTGAAGCTTGTCACCAAGGTCTCGCAGGTGCCATCGGGCTCGATCGCACCAGGGAGCGGTTCGAAGATGCCGCTGGCAGGTTCAAGATGCAGCTTGCCGGCCGAGCACTCAGTGATGAAGGGGGCGCCCTCGCTGGAGGCGTACTGGTCGTAGACCTTGGTCTTGAAGACTCGTTCCAGCAGCGCCCGACCGCGTGGGGTGACGGCTTCTGAGGTCGGAAAGATGGCCGTGGGAGTAAATGTCAGTGGCAGTTCGTGGCGTTCGATGTAGCTGGCCAGATCACACATCGACGTGAAGAACCCCTCCATGGCCACCGGCTTGAAGTCATTCAGCCCAGCCACGTAGTGGTGGAGGTTGGCTTCGGACATGTCGAAAGTGGAATAGAGCATCTGCCGTGCCGGGGCGTTGTAGCGCCAGTAACGATCGCCTTGATATCCCGGCGGCACGATGTGCTTGCCGCTGAAGGTCGCCTTGCGCATCTTTCGATTCTCAAAGCCGTGCTTGGCCTTGAAATGATCCAGCATGGCCATCCGCTTCATGCCGTCGTTCAGCGTGTAGCGCACGACCAGTGACTTGCCGGTGGTGCCGCCGGTATGACCCTCGGTCGAATGCTTGGGGTCGACGGTGTAAAGCTCGGACATGTGCTCCCGGAGCAGTTCCTTCTCCAAGATCGGAAGCTCGGGAAGGTCGTCTGAGCCCTGGACTGCGTGCCAATCCACATCTGCCCAGAAGCGTTGATAGAACGGGCTCTCGGTGGCGCCGAATCGGACGAACTCGGTGAGCCGCTGCTGCTGATCGGCCATCATCTGGTCAAGCGACCAATGATCGTAGTGCTGCAACCAGGCGCGCTGCTCCCAGTAGGTCTTGCCGTAGCGTCGACGGTTGTTGACGGCCCCCTTGGCCGAGGCCATCAGGTCCTGCACGACGGCCGGAGAGCGGTCATAGATGCGTTGCAAGGTGCCCATGAGTCCTCCGGTCTCTCAGAGCCTGATGTCGGTGGCCTCGCGCGGTAGCGCGGCCTTGAGATCCATCACCACACCGGAGTCGGGATCGGCCAGCAGGCCGCGGATCGCTGCGGTGTCATAGTCACGGTACTGCCGGTGGGCCACCGCCAGGATGACGGCGTCGTAGGAGCCTTCCTGTGGCGTGTCGATGAGGTCGATGCCGTAGAAGCGCTTGGCCTGCGCCGGATCCGCCCACGGGTCGTGGACGTCGACGTTGGCGCCGTAGTCGGCCAGCTCCGCGACGATGTCGACCACCCGGGTGTTGCGCAGGTCGGGGGTGTCCTCCTTGAAGGTGAGCCCCAGGATGAGTATGCGAGCGTCGCTGACGCGGGCGCCCTTCTTCGTCATCGCCTTCACCAGCCGGGCTGCGGCGAACTCGCCCATACCGTCATTGAGTCGCCGACCGGCCAGGATGATCTCGGGATTGTGGCCCACCGCCTGCGCCTTGTAGGTCAGGTAGTAGGGGTCGACTCCGATGCAGTGACCACCCACCAGCCCGGGGCGAAACTTGAGGAAGTTCCACTTGGTGCCGGCTGCCTCGAGCACGTCAGAGGTGTCGATGCCGAGCCGGCCGAACAGCATCGCCAACTCGTTGATCAGCGCGATGTTGACGTCGCGCTGGGTGTTCTCGATGACCTTGGCGGCTTCCGCCACCTTGATCGACGGAGCCTTGTGGGTGCCGGCGGTGATAATGCTGGCGTACAGGTCATCGACGAACTCAGCGACCTCGGGGGTGGAGCCCGAGGTCACCTTCATGATGGTCGGCAGCCGGTGTTCCTTGTCGCCGGGATTGATGCGTTCGGGGCTGTAACCGACGAAGAAGTCCTCGTTGAACCGCAGCCCCGACACCTCCTCCAGGACCGGTACACACTCCTCTTCGGTGGCGCCTGGATAGACCGTGGACTCGAAGATCACCACATCCCCGGCGGCGAGAACGCCACCGATGGAGCGGGCGGCGGCCAGCAGCGGGCTCAGGTCGGGCTGCTTGTGCTCATCGATCGGGGTTGGCGCGGTGACGATGTAGACGTTCGCCTCCCGCATCTCCTCGGCATCATCGGTGAACCGCAGCGTGGTCGCGGCGGCCAACTCGTCCTCGGGCACCTCCAACGTGCGGTCGCGGCCCTCGCGCAGTTCGGCGACCCGGTCGGCGGCGATGTCGAAGCCGATCACCCGATACTTCTTGGAAAACTCCACCGCCAGCGGCAGCCCGACATAACCCAGGCCGAGGACTGCGATGGTGGTGGTGCTGAGGTCGTGCATCGGACTTCCTTCGTTGATGATCATGGGCTCTCTTCGATCTCGTTCACAAAGAATTGCCGCTTGCCCGAGGCGAGGACGGGGACTTCATCGACGTAGGTGAAGTCACACTGCTCGGTGGGCCCGACCACGGCCTCAAGGATCGCCCGCAGGCGACCTTCCAGCTCCGCCGACGCGGGGGCGTTGAGGATCCAAGTGAAATGGCCCAAGGAATGTTGCCGGAGCTGGAACTGGCGGATCTCGCTGATGCGTGTTGTGAGACCCCAGATCTGCAGTGCATGGAGGCGGCGGGGGTGCTCGGCGTCGCCGGCGTGGATGACGTCGAGCCGTCGCCCCTGAATGTCGGTAAGTCGGCTACGGTCCAGCACGCCGTCGTTGCTCACGACGAACCGGCCCAAATCGCCCGTGTCGTAACGAAGCAATGGCATGGCGCGGTTGGTGAGATCGGTGACGATGATCCGTCCGGACTGCCCAGGGTCGGCTGGCCGGTTCGAATCCACCTCGAGGATCTCAACATGGAAGGAGCTTGTGTCGATGTGATAGACGGACATGTCCTCACCGGAGAAGGCGATGAGGCCCATCTCCATGTTTGAGTAACGCATCCTCGGCGACACCCCGAAGAGGCGCTTCGTCAGAATGGTGAGGAAGGGGGAGGCCGGCTCGGAGATGCCAACGACAGCCCGTACCGTCCCTGGCGGAATGGAGAGGCCAGACTCGTCCCAAGCGCGGAACAGCCCCTCCAAGTAGGACGAGTATCCCATCGCCACAGCGCCCGGATGACGCTTCAACCAGCCCGCGATCGCGGCGGGAGGTCGGGGGTCCTGATGGACTCCGGCATACGCGAAGTGGTTCTTGGTGAGTTGCATAACCCATCGCTGGCGGGAGGTCAAGGTTCCCCACTGCTTTGTGTGCAGGAACGGGCCCCAAGGATCCGCACCGACAAAGCGGTAATTCGCCACCAGCGAGCCTCGGTGGCGAAGGACCTTTGCGCCATCTTGGTAGGTCGTGAAGGGAATTCCAGTCGAGCCGGAGGTGTGGGTCGCGGCCAGCTTGCTCCGGTCGAAACCGGCGGCCAAGAAGTCGTCCTGGGACGCGCGAATCAGGGCCTTGTCGACGACAGGGAGATCAATGAAGGCGACCTCCCCCAATCGTCGGTAGAACGGCACCTGCTCGAGGGCATGCTTCATGATGGCGATGCGCTTGGCGGGGGTCGGCTGTCCGCCCCGCAAGGCGGCTTCAACCTCCGCGGCCACCGGCTCGAGCTGCCCTCGCGTCAGCGCGACGGCCGCGGTGTGGCGCAGTGACGAGCCGATCACTGCTGACCCTGCTGCTGGACGTACCAGTTCCAGGTCTCCGCCAGCCCCTCGGCAAGCGGCACCAACTCGATCTCGGGGAAGAGCTCCCGCAGTCGGATCGCATCGGCCTGGGATGCCTTGACGTCACCTACCCGAGGATCGGTGAAGTTCTTCTCCAGCTCCGTGCCCGACACCCGCTCCAGTTCGTCGATCAGCTGCAGCAGGCTGGTGTTGGTGGCGAAGGCCAGATTGACCGGATCCGGGCTGGACACCCCGCGCAGGAGCGCGGACTGGATCACACGACAGACGGTCTTCACATAGGTGAAGTCGCGCGACTGGGTGCCGTCGCCGTGCACCTCCAGCGGCTTGCCGGTCAGCGCCGCCTCGATGAACTTCGGGATCACTGCGGCGTACGCGTGCCCAGCCGACTGGCCGGGGCCATAGACGTTGAAGAAGCGGAAGGCGAGGGTCTTCAGGCCGTAGGAGGCCTGGTAGGCCAGCGCATACCCTTCGGTGGCGGCCTTGGTGACCGCGTAGGGGCTTTGTGGGCGGGTCCAGTCGTTCTCGTTCTTGGGCAGCTTCGGGTTGGAGCCGTAGACCGAACTGGAGGAGGCGACGATGACCTGGCCGACATTGTTGGCCCGGCCTGCTTCCAGCACGTTGAGGGTGCCGGTGGTGTTGGCCTCGTGCGACGCCCGCGGGTTGGCCACTGAGCGCGGCACGCTCGGGATGGCACCCAAGTGCACGATCGCGTCGACACCGGCGACCACGCCGCCGAGCAGGTCCAT
The DNA here is from genome assembly GCF_002250565.1 of Parenemella sanctibonifatiensis. GTDB lineage: Bacteria > Actinomycetota > Actinomycetes > Propionibacteriales > Propionibacteriaceae > Parenemella > Parenemella sanctibonifatiensis. The sequence goes on along the minus strand of NZ_NMVJ01000001.1, from coordinate 390,939 downwards.
GTCCAAGAAGCTGCCTTCGGTGAACTGAGCCTCACCGATTCCGGCCAGATTGTCCGCCGAGCCGGTCGACAGGTCATCGAGGATCCGGACCTCGTCGATCCCGTCGGTGTCGAGCAGCGCCCGGGTCAGGTTGTGGCCGATGAAACCGGCCCCGCCGGTGATGAGAACTTTCACGAACGGTCTCCCTTGGTGGTGAAGCGGGCAGCGTGGACAGGGTTGGGATCTCCAGAAAGGATCTCTTCGACCCCACTCCAGATTTGTTCGGGGCGAAACTCGTCATCGACCCGGCGCTGTGCCGCCTCACCGAGGCGGGTGGTCAACTCGGGGTCGGCTGCGAGGCGGCTGATCGCCTGGGTGAGTGCGTCGGCATCGTCGACGTCGACCAGCAGGCCAGTCACCTCGGGCACCACCGAATCAATTGCTCCGGTGGCGCGGGTGGTGATCGTCGGTACGCCGACCGCAGCGGCTTCCAGGACGACGTTGGGGAAGCCCTCTCGTCGCGTCGGCAGGCACAGCACGTCCATGACCGCCAGATGGCCCCAGACGTCGTCGGTCCACCCGACGGTGCGGATCCGGTCCGGCTGAGCGGAGACTCGGGCCGCCAGCGCCGGATCATCGGTGGACCCGATCAAGAGAAATGTTGCGTTGGTGGGAAGCTGCGGATTGGCCGCTGCGTCCAGGATCATCTCGACGCCCTTGTCAGCGGCGATGCGGCCGATGAAGCCCACCACGAAGTCCTCGGCGCCCAGTCCCAACCTGCTCCGGAGCTCCGCGGCGTCCACCGTGCCAGCCCTGGCTCGCACCTTCTCGGTGTCGACGCCGTTGCTGCTTCCGGATCCGATCAGCCAGGACTTGCCCGGCATGACGAGCCCTCGCCGCTCGGCCTCCTGGGCCAGTGAGCGGCTGACGTAGAGCACATCGGTGGCGAGCTTGTGGGAGAGCCATTCCATTGCCCACAGGAGTCGGGCAGTGGGGCCGGTGGACCCTTCCAGACGCAGGCCGCGCACCACGTAGAGACGGCGTTTGACGCCGGTCAGCCATGCCGCAATGCCACCGAGCAGGGAAGCCTTGGGTGTCCCAACGTTGATGGCATCGGGCCGCTCCGTACGAAGAAACGACACCCATCGCAGCAGCGCGACGACATCCTTCACCGGTGATAGGCCACGATGCATCGGGATGCCGCGTACGGGCACGCCCTCGCGGTCGGCGGTCTGTTTCGCGCGATCGTCGGGTGAGGTGACCAGAGTGATCTGCCACCCCTGTTCCCGGAACCAGGCCAGCTGCCCCCGCATCAGGGCCCAGGCGCTGCCACCGATGGTCAGGCCGACGACGAGCTTGCGAGGGTTCATCCTTCAGCCTTCCAATCGTCCAACGCGATGTCATCGAGGCGGCGAATCAGGCGGGCCGGATTGCCGACGTAGACGCCGAATGGCTCGGTGTCGCGGATGACCACTGCGCCCGCGCCGACATAGGTCTGGGCGCCGACGGAATGCACCCCGGTCGACACGGTTGAACTGGTGCCGAACATGGCTCCTTCGCCGATCGTGATGGATCCGCCGATGTTGACGTTGGTGGCCAAGAAGCTGCCGCGCCCCACGGTGCAGTGGTGGGAGACCGTCGCGTGCGGATGCAGGATGGTGCCGGTCGCGATCCGGGCATGAGACCAGACGTGTGAGAGGGGATGGGCGTACACACCGTCCTCGAGCTTCGCCGATGGGCTGATCACTGCCAACGGGCTGATCAAGGACGGAATGCTGAGCCCGCGGCTGCGCACCGAGGCGTGCCACGACCAGCGCAACTGGTTGTTGCCGAACGTCAATGCCACCGGAGCGCCGGGAGCCAACTCGTCCAGGCCGGCCGAGATGGGGCCCGTGACGGGAATGCCGTCGATCGAGGCGCCCCACTTGTCGGGGGCGTCATCCAAGAAACGCGTAATGCGATGGCCGCAGCTGTCCGCCAGCTCAGCGATGCAGGTGGCATTGCCGCCGGCTCCGATGCCCACCAACTCACGTCCGGCCTCAGGCATGGTCGGGGGTCCCAGTGAAAGCGGTCATCGTCGCTTGGCCCTCCGCTGAGATCCCCGATCGCTTGAACACTGCCGTGACGGTCATTGCCAAGATCTTCAGGTCCAGGCGTAGCGACCGGTTGTCGACGTATTCGACATCGAGCTCGAAGCGTTCTTCCCAGCTGAGCAGGTTGCGTCCGTTGACCTGCGCCAAGCCGGTGATGCCGGGGCGGACCTCATGGCGGCGTGCTTGCCGTTCGTTGTACAGCGGCAGGTAATAGGTGCGCAGCGGACGAGGGCCCACCAGACTCATGTCGCCCTTGAGGACATTCCACAACGAGGGCAGCTCGTCGAGGCTGGTCGCCCGAATGAACTTGCCGACCTTGGTGAGTCGCTCCGCGTCGGTCTGGTGGGCCGCGTCGGGATGGCGCATGGACCGGAACTTGGCGAGCTGAAAGATCTTGCCGTCCCGGCCCGGCCGCTCCTGCCGGAACAGCACCGGGCGCCCGTGCGCCGCGAACACCACCGCAGCAGTTGCGGCCTGGAGGGGAGCGCTGACGACCAGCCCGATCGCGCTGGCGGCGATGTCGATGGCCCGCTTGGTGCGGTCGTAGGGGCGGCGTTCACGAGCGGACACGACGCGACTCCACAAACTCGGTGATGACATGGGTGATGCGCTGGATCTGCTCGGTGGTCAGCACCGAGCCGCTGGGCAGCGTCAGCCCGGTGCGGAAGAGACGTTCGCCGGTGCCGTCGACGACGGCGGGCAGGTGGGCGTGCACCGGCTGCAGGTGCATCGGCTTCCACAGCGGTCGGGCCTCGATGTTGGCCTCGTCCAGCGCCAGCCGCAGGTCCTCGGCCGTGAAGCCAGCAACCTCGGGATCAACCAGCACTGAGGTCAGCCAACAATTGTCCCGGGTCTCACCGCCGGCCCATCCCGACGGCTCCCCAAAGATCTCGACGCCCGGCATCCCGTCAACCATGGACCGATAGTGGCCGCGCAGGTCGCGGCGTCGCTGAATCATGTCGTCCAGACGGGACAGCTGGGCCCGGCCCAACGCAGCCAAGATGTTGGACAGTCGGTAGTTGTAGCCGATGTCGGTGTGCTCGTAGTGCACCACCGGCTTCCGGGCCTGGGTCGCGAGATAGCGGACCTGCTTGGCCAATTCGGCGTCATCGGTCAGCAGCGCGCCGCCGCCGGAGGTGGTCATCACCTTGTTGCCGTTGAAGGACACTGCCGCAGCGACACCGAAGGAGGCTGCCGGCCGACCGTGACGGGTGGCGCCCAAGGACTCCGCCGCATCGGACAGCACTGGAATGTCATGCGCGGCGGCAACCTCGCCGATCGCCTCGTGGTCGACGACCTTGCCGATCATGTCGACCGGGACGATTGCCTTGGCAGGCCGGCCCTCGGCGCGGAGCCGGTCGGCGGCCTGGGCCAAGAAATCCGGATTGATGTTGCCCGACTCGTCGGCATCCACCAGCACCGGGGTGGCGCCCGTGTAGGTGATCGCGTTGGTCGTGGCAGCGAAGGTGAAGCTGGAGGTCAGGACGTGATCGCCCGGGCCAATGCCCAGCGACAGCAGCCCCAGGTGCAGCGCGGCGGTGCCCGACGCCAACGCGACAGCATGCGTACGCCCGCAGTAGTCGGCCAGCTCCCGTTCGAACGCATCAACCTCGGGGCCCAGGGGTGCGATCCAGCCCGAACGCATCGCCCGGACAACGGCATCCTCTTCCAGCTGCGTCATGTCGGGCAGCGAGAGGGCAATACGGGCGCTCACCTCAGCGAATCCGCGGTCGAGGCGTCACCTTGGCCGGCCGACGGGGGAGAAGAAGCACTCACCTGCACGTGGATCGGCTCCATCGACGTCGGCGCGACCGGCGGCACCTCGACCCGGCGGATCTTGGGGTTACGGGTCGGGCGGTACTCCTCGCCGTCGCTGAAGAGCACCTCGTGCAGTTTCTCGCCCTCTCGCAGACCCGTGAAGTGGATCTCGATCTCCTTGCCGGAGCGGCGGATCAGCCGATTGGCGAGGTCGAGGATCTTCACCGGCTCGCCCATGTCGAGCACCAGCACCTCGCCGTCGTTGCCGACCGCGCCGGCCTGCAGGGTGAGTCGGCAGGCCTCCTGGACCGTCATGAAGAAGCGGGTGATGTCCGGGTGCACCACGGTCACCGGGCCACCGCTGTCGATCTGGTGCGCGAACGTGTGCAGCACCGACCCGCGCGAGCCGAGCACGTTGCCGAAGCGCACCGAGATGTAGTCGCCCGGATATCGGGTGCCGAACCACGCGGTCAGCTCCTCGGCGCGGCGCTTGGTCTTGCCCAACACGCTGCTGGGGTCGGCGGCCTTGTCGGTGGAGATGTTCACAAACCGCTCCACGCCATAGCGGGTGGCGGCCGCCAGCATGTTCTGGGTGCCGCGGGCGTTGGTCTTCCAGCCCTCCTCGGGATACTGCTGCAGCATCGGCAGGTGCTTCAGCGCAGCAGCGTGGAAGACGACCTGGGGCTGGTGATAGCGAAAAACGCGGTCCAGGGCTTCCTCGTCGCGGATGTCGCAGAGCACCATGTCGGGGGTGTCGAGAAGACCTCGACCATAAATTGAGAGTTGAGTGCTGTGGAGGCCGGATTCGTCGCGATCCAGCATCACCAGCTCGGCCGGACCGAGCTGGTGGACCTGTCGGGCGATCTCCGAACCGATGGAGCCGCCGGCGCCGCTGACCAGCACCACCTTGCCGGTGATGTACGCCGCGACCTCACTGAGATCGAGCTCCACCTGCGAGCGGCCCAGCAGCTCGGTCATGTCGACCTCCTTGAGCTGCCCGAAGGTCACCTGTCGGCCGACGATCTGCGACATCGGGGGCAGCGTCAGCAGCCGCAGTCCGCCGACCTCGACGACGGTCTCGTCGATGAGATTCAGCAACTCCTTGCTGGCCTGGGGGATGGCCACCAGGACGGTGCGGACCCCGAGCCGCTCGGCCTCCCGCAGCAGCGTCGAACGGTTGCCGACCACCCGTGCCCGGCCCAGCCGCAAGTTGGCCTTGCGGGGGTCGTCGTCGATGAATCCCGCCACGCTGTATTCGGTGCTCTCATCGGTGTTGATCGACATTGCGAGCTGACGGCCGGCCTCACCGGCGCCATAGATCAGGACCGGCTGACGCTCCTGTGCGTAACGGTTTCTGGCCAGCGCGGCCTCGGAGATGGCGCGGTAGACGAACCGGCCGACGATCATCTGCAACACCGCAAACACCGGCACCGTGACCAGCAGCCCACGGGGCACGTTCGGCGGGATCGCCAGCACAACAGCGGTCGCCACCAGCGCCGTCGCGGCCGCCACGAGCACCATGCTGATGGCATCCTCGAAGGAAGCGAGTCGGTTGCGACCCATGTAGATCTTCGAGACGACACCGAAGATGCCTTGCAGCACCATGCAGATCAGCGCGTAGTAGAGGACGTCCTCCAACTGCGCGTCGTTGAGGTTGAAGTCATAGCGGGCGGCGACCATCGCCAGCGTCGCCACCGGCCACGCAAGTACGTCCCAGGTCGCGACGGCGAGCCGGTTCCAGGAGACCCTGGTCCGGGGATAGGTCGAATGCTCGACGCCCATGTCAGATCCTTGGCGGTTGAGGCGGTGATGCTGATGTCCCCCTCAAAGTAGCAAAATTTCCGTACTCTGCCACCGGTGGCAGAATCGCGACCATGGCATCGGATCGGCGGCGGGTGCCGCGTGCGTTGGTGGTGCTCGGGGCTCTGCTACTGGCGTGGGCGGTCGCGGCACCGACGTTCTTCCTGACCGTCCGGACCAGCGAGGATCCCCGCACCGAGGTGCTCTATGTGCTCGGTTCGGAGGATCGCATCGATCTCGGCCTCGCCGCCCTGGACCGGGGCGAGGCCGAGGTGTTGGTCCTGTCCGCCGCGGACCCGCAGCGGGAGGTCTGCCGCACCGGAGATCATCGTGGCCACCTCGTGCTGTGTCCGCAGCCTGATCCGATGACCACCCAGGGCGAAGCGATCCAGCTGTCCGAGCTGGCGGCGGCGTACGGGTGGACCGACATCACCGTGGTCACCCACCGGGCACACCTGCGGCGTACCTCGATCCTGATGGGCCGTTGCCACGACGGGCCGCTGCGCTACCGATCCGACGGGGTGGAGTTCGGTTGGCCGATTGTGGTCGGCCAGCTGGTTTATGAAACCGGCGCCATGGTCAAGACAATGGTGACGCCAGGTTGCAGACAGACTCTTGGCTGAGGGTTACGATCGGTCGCAGCCTGCCGGGGAGAACCATGACTGAACACGACCACACCGACGACGAGCGTCTCGACGACGCCCTGCTCGGCGATGCCGAGGAGTCACCGGCGCGGCGGCGGCGCGGTCGCAAGTTTGCGCTGATTTTCTTCAGCGGGCTGCTCGTGATCATCCTCGGTGTGGTCGGCGTGGTCGCCTACTACGCCTATCGCGCCGACTCGGCGCTCGACCAGATCAAGCGGACCGACCTGATGCCGCCGACCGACTCCCAGGTGCCCCGGCCGGAGCCGCGACCGGCGCCAGAGGCGGGACCGGCGCCGGTGACCTTCGTGCTGATCGGATCCGACGAAGGCAACATCTCACCGAATGACCCGGGCCGCAGTGACTCGCTGATGATTGCCCACCTGTCGGGCGACCGAAAGTCCGCTCAGCTGATCTCGATCCCGCGCGACCTGGCCGTCGACATCCCCGGCCACGCGAACCAGAAGATCAACCACGCCTACGCCTACGGCGGCGCGCCGCTGACCGTCGCCGCGGTGGAGCAGCTGTTCGGAGTGCGCATGGACCATGTCGCCGTCATTGACTTCGAGGGCTTCATGGAGCTCACCACCGCGCTCGGCGGGGTCACGGTCTTCAACCGAACCGCGTCGAGCTATGCGGGCTACGACTTTCCCCGCGGTGAGATCACCATCGAGGGCAAAGAGGCGCTCACCTATGTACGCCAGCGCCACGGCTTGGCCAATGGTGACTTCGATCGACAGGCACGCCAGCGAGCCGTTGTCGCCGCGATCCTCGAGAAGCTCGCCAGCGGCGACACCATCGCCAACCCCGGCAAGTTCGGTGATGCGATGGCCGTGCTTGGTCGTGCCATGACCGTCGACAACGAACTGGGCAATGACCAGATCCGCGACCTGGCACTGAGCATTCGGATGAATCCGCGCGACATCCGCTCGATGCAGGTGCCGGTCGGCTTCACGGGCATGCGCAACGGCGCCTGGGTCGCTGATCCTGATCCGGAGCAGCTGCGGCTCATGTCCGAGGCGCTGCGGAACGACTCGATGGAGGAGTACTACCAGCAGGACTATCCGAAGTAGTCCTGTCCGGCTCGGTGGGCGCCTCCGGTCCAACCGTCGGCTCTGGTTGGGGTGCGTCCGGCATACGGGGCTCCATCTCGGTGCCGGAATTGGCAGCCCGCACGATCAGCACCAGCACCACACCCACGGCCACCATGGCCAGTGCGAGCGCCACCTTGGCTGGCGTGAGTTCGACGCCGAACAGCTGCGCATGGGCGACCAAGTCGATGAGCCCCACTGGTCCCCAGGTGGTCGTACCGGTCAACACGATCCCCCCAGATGTCGACGCTTCGGATGTCAACGGTAGCGCTGCAGGTGCCGACAAACGGCCGGGTGGCCGATTCCGGAACTGGCCAATTCTGGACAGTGGGTGGGGAGCACCTGTCCAATAAGGAGGGCCCCGGTGGCGGGTGCCCGCGTTCAGCCCTTCGGGGGCAGTCGGCGTACCTGCTCCAGGGCGTGAGCCACCAAGTCGGGCAGGTCCTCGGTGTCGGCGTCCACGTCGAAGGATCGCCAATTGCGCATCGGGCGGCCCGGCATCGCCTCGCTGGCGCGCGGGTCCGTGGTGGGCCACTGCGCGTCGGGGTCCACGCGGACGAGCAGCCCGTCGTCGCCGACGGCCACCGTCATGTGACCGGCCACGAGGAAGGCCAGCCCGCCAAACATCGACTTCTCGGTGGGATTCTCCTCGGCGAGGAGGGTGCGGACTTGCTCAGCGAGCGCGAGATCGACGGCCATGGGCCCACACTAGGGCTCCGCCGGGCGAGGGGTTCGCGCTGGGGGCGGGACCTCCGCCCACCCCTAGATATTGGTACTTGCATCGGTGTCATTCACTACATATGGTGTCTCATGCAGCTGGTTCGATTCGCCGTCGCCGTGACGGTGGGTCGTCGCAAGAGGGAACCCGGTGAGATTCCGGGACTGCCCCGCAGCGGTGAATGGGAACGACCGTCGCACTGGTGGCACTGCGTCGACAGACGCGGGAAGCCGCGACCATTAGGTTCCGCACCCGCCGGTACGCCGGTGGCGCGGATCGCCCACGAGTCCGAAGACCTGCCAGTGCACGGGCAACCCAACGCTGCCCGTGGCTCACGACCCCGTGGGAGGGTCAGGGCTGGAATCGGGCAACCGGCACCCTCCGGGCGTACGCCGGCACCCACCGCCACCTCCCCTCGGTCCAGGCGCACACCTGCGAGTTCACGAGGGATGAACCGATGATCACAGTGATCAAGCGCGACGGCAGCCGCGCACCGTACGACGGCAACGAAATCGCCCGCTCCATCGAGTCCGCGGCGCGCGGACTCGACGACGCGGTGCTGCGCAGCACCCAGCTCCAGTCCGAACTGGAGATCACCCTGTTTGACGGCATCACCAGCGAAGAACTGGACCAGGCCGTCATCCAGGTCGCCCTGCAGAACGTCAAGGACGACCCTGCCTACGACACGATCGCAGCCCGGCTGCTGATCAAGACCCTCTACAAGGCCGTCTTCGGCGACACCCGCGACCTGCTCGGCGAGGACGAGCCGGACATCATCGCCGCCAAGCACCGCGACCACTTCGCCGGCTACGTACACCAGGGCGTACGCCTGGGCCTGCTCGACAGCCGCCTCGGAGACCTCTTCGACCTCGACCTGCTCGCCGCGGCTCTCGACCCCACCCGCGACGACCTGCTGCGCTACATCGGCGCCCAGACGCTGCGCACCCGCTATGCCCTGGTCGGCCCCGACCGCCGGGTGCTGGAGACCCCGCAATACTTCTGGATGCGCGTCGCGATGGGCCTGTCCCTCAACGAGGACGACCCCACCACCGCTGCCCTCGGCTTCTACGAATCGATGTCGCGACTGGAATACCTCGCAGCCGGCTCCACCCTGGTCAACGCCGGCACGGCGTACAGCCAGCTCTCCAACTGCTTCGTGATGCAGATGGAGGACGACATCGAGCACATCGCCAAGTCCGTACGCGACGTCATGTGGCTCACCAAGGGCACCGGCGGCATCGGCATGTCGGTCAGCAAGCTGCGCTGCGAAGGCAGCCCGATCCGCTCCAACAACACCGTCTCCACCGGGCCGATCCCCTTCATGCACACCATCGACTCGACGCTGCGGGCCGTCAGCCGTGGCGGCAAGAAGTTTGGCGCGCTGTGCTTCTATCTCGAAAACTGGCACCTGGACTTCGGCCAGTTCCTCGACCTGCGGCAGAACTCCGGTGACCCCTACCGGCGTACCCGCACCGCCAACACCGCCGTGTGGATCTCCGACGAATTCATGAAGCGCGTCGCCGCCGACGAGGACTGGTATCTCTTCGACCCGCTCGAGGTCGGCGACCTGGTCGAACTCACCGGCGCAGACTTCTCGAAGCGCTACGCCGAGTACGTCGAGCAGGCCCGGCAGGGGCAGATCCGGCACACCAAGATCCGCGCCCGCGAGCAGTGGAAGGCGATCCTGGTGTCGCTGCAGACCACCAGCCACCCGTGGCTGACGTGGAAGGACAGCATCAACACCCGCGCCCTCAACCACAACACCGGCACCATTCACAGCTCCAACCTGTGCACCGAGATCACGCTGCCGCAGGACCGCGACAACGTATCGGTGTGCAACCTGGCCTCGATCAACCTGTCCCGCCACGTCCACGGCCGCCACGGCGCCGGCGAGGTCACGATCGACTGGGACCGGCTCGCGGACTCGACCCGACGGGCCGTACGCCAGCTCGACAACCTCATCGACATCACCATCAGCTCGGTGCCTGAATCCGAACGCTCCAACGAACTCAACCGGGCGCTCGGCCTGGGCGTGATGGGGTTCACCGACGTCGTCGAGCGGATGGGTTGGAGCTATGCCTCGCCCGAGGCGTACGAACTGATCGACCGGCTCACCGAGTTCATCTCCTGGCATGCGATTGATGCCAGTGCAGACCTGGCCCGCGAGCGCGGTGCGTACCCGAACTTCGAGGGCTCGCGGTGGAGCGAGGGGATGGTGCCGATCGACACCCTGGAGCTGCTGGAGGCCGACCGCGGCCGCAGCGTCGAGGTCGACCGCAGCTCCCGGATGGACTGGGACGAACTGCGCATCAAGGTACGCCGCGGCATCCGCAACTCGACCCTGATGGCGATCGCCCCGACTGCCTCGATCGGGCTGGTCGCCGGCACCACGCCGGGACTGGATCCGCAGTTCAGCCAGATCTTTGCCCGCGCCACCAGCTCGGGGAAGTTCCTCGAGGTCAACCGCAACCTCGTCGCCGACCTCAAGGACGCCGGGCTGTGGGAGGACGTACGCGAGGAGCTGCTGCGCCACCAGGGGGACCTGACCAAGGTCGACGGGATCCCGGAACGCCTCCGCGAGATCTATCAGACTTCCTTCCAGGTCTCCCCGTACGCCTTCCTCCACGTCGCCGCGCGGGCGCAGAAGTGGATCGACCAGGCCATCAGCCGCAACATCTACCTCGCCAGCCGCGACGTCGGCGGGATGGCCGAGCTCTATCAGGCCGCTTGGCGGATGGGCGTCAAGACGACCTACTACCTGCACATGATGCAGCGCCACACCGCCGAACAGTCGACCGTCAAGGTCAACAAGGCTGCCAACGACACCGGGGGACGGCGGGGCTTCGGCGGCCGCGCTGGGTTCGGGCGTACGGCGCCTGCCCCGGCTGTGGAATCCGGGGCCCCCGTTACGCCGGCCGACTCTGGTACGCCGCCCAAGGTGGGCTTCGGGCGTACGGCTCCGGTCGCGCTGCCGGTGATCGAGTCCGAGACCGAACAGGTCGACGGCACCGCCTGCCCGGTCGACCCGCAGGAACGGCTCCAGTGCGAGTCGTGCCAGTGACCAGCACTGACCTGCCGACCGACACCCGCCTCACCAACGACACGAACGAGAGGACCACCATGACTTCCATCCTCGGCACCGGCATCCAGGAGGGGCTGCTGCTCAAGCCCGTCACCTATCCGTGGGCGATGGAGCTGTATGACCAGGCCGTCGCCAACACCTGGTTTCCCAACGAGATCCAGCTCGGCGAGGACCTGCAGGACTTCGCCCGGATGAGTGAGGACGAACGGCAGGCGCTGACCTTCCTGATGTCCTACTTCAACCCCAACGAGTTGCTGGTCAACAAGGCGCTGGCGTTCGGGGTGTACCCGTACGTCAACGCGGCCGAATGCCACCTCTATCTCGCCAAGCAGATGTGGGAGGAGGCCAACCACTGCATGAGCTTCGAGTACGTGCTGGAGACGTTCCCGATCAACCGGGAGCAGGCGTACGAGTCCCATGTCACCGAACCATCGATGGCGGCGAAGGAGGAGTTCGAGGTCAAGTACATCCGCCGGATGACCGAGGAAACCCTCGACATCACCACGGTGGAAGGTAAGCAGGACTTCGTGCGCAACCTGGTGGCGTACAACGTGATCCTGGAGGGGATCTGGTTCTACTCCGGCTTCATGGTGGCGCTGAGCTTCCGGCAGCGCAATCTGCTGCGCAACTTCGGATCGCTGATCGACTGGATCGTGCGCGACGAGAGCCTGCACCTGAAGTTCGGGATCAACCTGATCCTGACCGTGCTGGACGAGAACCCCGAGATCGCCACCGACGACTTCGCCGACGAGATCCGGCAGATGGTGCTGGACGCGGTCGAGATGGAGGCGGCGTACAACCGGGACATGCTCCCGAACGGGATCCTGGGCCTGAATGCGGACTACATCAACCAATACGTGCAGTACTTGGCCGATCGGCGCCTCGAGGAGCTCGGCTTCGAACCGGAGTATCGGGTCGCCAACCCGGCCAAGTGGATGGCGACCGCCAACGACACCCTGCAGCTGGTCAACTTCTTCGAGTCCACCAACACGGCCTACGAGGTGAACGCGAAGGCTGAGTGAGGCTGGTGCGCACTACGTGCAGTCGATCCTCAGAGAGTGCGGTTTTCGGGGGGTCTCAGTGAATCGACTGCACGTAGTGCGCGGCTGGGCAGCCTCGAGCCTGACGCCGGTACGGTGCTGGAGGCCCGTTGATCATGGGTGGTGGCCGAAGGACGCGGTTGCGGTGCCGCGCTCTCTGGGGTGTTCCCGCCCGGGCCGGTGGTGGTGCGCGCAAGAGCGGCAGTGCATGCTGCAGGCGACCCAGATCTGGGGTGTTCAGCGAATCGAGTGCGGCCAGTGCGCGCGGCTGGGCCGACCGGTTGCACCCTGGGTGACGGTGTTGGCCGAAGGACGCGGTTGCGGTGCCGCGCTCTCTGGGGTGTTCCCGCCCGGGCCGGTGGTGGTGCGCGCAAGAGCGGCAGTGCATGCTGCAGGCGACCCAGATCTGGGGTGTTCAGCGAATCGAGTGCGCGTAGTGCGCGCGACCCGCCAGCAGGTCTGTCACGAGGTCGATGAAGTAGCCGCGCTCCAGCAGTTGCATCCAGGTGACTCGGACGACCCGCCATCCTTCGCGGACCAGGTCTGCGTCCTCGCGACGGTCGTCCTCGAAAGCCTTGCGGGTGCCGTGGAACTCCCAGCCATCGATCTCGATCACGAGTCGGTGGCGGGGAAAGCAGAGGTCGACGACTTGGTGCCCGTGCTGCAGGTACACCGTATGGTTCGCCAACCAGCCGGTGACCCCGGCGTTGGCCAGGAGTCGATGGGCGCGGCGCTCAGCTTCCGACCACGCGTCCGCGCTGATGATGGAGGCACGCCGCCGATTTCCTCGGCGGCCCTTCATCGAGTTGAGCGCGGTCTCGAGCTCAGTGCGGTCGACAATGCGCGACCGCCGTAGCCGGTCAATTGCCCTCGGGCCGATGGTGCCGAGCAGGTCGACCGCTGCCCACACGTCCGTGGCGATCTGCTGCTCAACGTAGGTGGGGTCGACCCAGGTGCGGGTGAAGTGGAACCCCTTCGCGGTGAGGCTGAAGGGGGACGCCACATCGACCGTGTGGACCTGGCGGGCTGGCCAGTATGTTTGCGCGGCTGCGGCGGTGCCGATGATGACGTTGCGCGGGTCCTGCTCGACCGCGGCGAGGGCGAGGCTTCGCCAGTGGCGTTCCTCGCCGGCCGGCACGCAGGTGAGGCCTGGCAGGACCCGCACCAGTTCGCCGCGGTCGACGGCATGGCGGATTCGGTGGCGGAGATGCGGGCGTCGGCGTGCGGACACCGCACCGCGCTCCTCGAGGTGCTGCTGGAGTTCGTTCATGCCTACATCAGCGGTCGCCGCGGGCGGTTTTCGTCGCACCGACGCGAAGCTGTGCAAAATTCCCTGGCTCTTCGGACCTGTGGGCAACTCTGCGCTCACTAGGCGCAGTTGATGGTCGCTGAGGGCTGATTCCGGCGGTCTCGGCGCATCGACTGCGCGTCTTGCGCGCAGATTGGCTGCTCGACGTCGTGGTGAGCCTGCACGACGCACTGATCGAGGACCTGTTCGACATCGCCGAGGCCCGGGTGCTGGGCGTACGCCGTCGGCCCCGCCGCCTTGGGCTGGGGTTCGGCGCGTTGCAGCTGGCCTACTGCACCGTCGACCGGCCGCGCGGGGCGCGCCTCAGCCGTCGGCTGGACGAATCGGGCGTTGGATCGTCCTGAGGCGCTAGCCCAGCGGTGCCGGCCCAGGCCGCAGGGCCAGTGCGGCGGGGTGGGACAGGGTTCCGGGGCCTGCCGCACCATCTACCCAAGTTCTGGTCGAGCGTTGGTACGGCCGCGCGCAATACGCGCAGTCGATTCGTGCCTCGGCCCGAATCAGGGGGTTGCGGTGCATCGACTGCGGCTCTTGCGCGCAGATCCTCATGAAGCCCGCCGCACCGGTTGCCGCAGGATCGTCTTGAGACGTTCGGGTGGTACCCGGCGCGGGTGGCTCAGGTAGACCTCGTGATGGTGGCCGTTGAAGGTGAGGCCGCGGGCCGGCATCACCTCGTGGTGCAGCCGGTGCAACGTCGCGGCCTCGTCGTCGTAGGCGCCGACGTGCAGGATCTGCAGGGACCGACCCTCGGCGAGGGTCCGGATCGCCACATCGCCGACCGGCAGCTCCGGCTTCTCGTTCACCGCCTGCGCCAAACCAGTCTCGACGTCGGCCTCCGGCACGAGGTCGGGGATGACGATGAGCATCGTCCAGTCCCAGCTGTCCTTGTCGCTCGCGGCAAACGCCGCCGGGTCCGCCGAACTCCACAGACCCTCCAGCGGTGGCACCACGAAGTCGTTGCCGCCGGCCTTGGCTGCAAACTTGATCGTGTACGCGGCGGCGTACAGGCACTGGACGGCGGTGGCGTACGCGGGGGAGGTGTTCGGGTTGCCGTGCCCGTCGACGGCCAGGTGCCGCAGCGGCGGCACGGTCACCTCCACAAAGTCTCCCGCGCCCGGGCGGTAGAGATGCTTGAGGTCCTTCTTGATGTCGTACGCCATGGGTCCTCCGGTGGATGCGTCACTCCGACGTGCGATTGGTCAGGACCTCCAGGACGCGCGGTGCATAGAAGATCCGGTTGTAGCCTCCGCCGACCTCTTGAAGGATCCCCAGGTCGCCGAGTTGTCCGACGAGGGTGTTGGTCCGGTGGTAGGACAGGCCGAGTGCCGCCGCCGCCTTGCGGACAGTGAAGCTCGAGTTGGCGATGGCCACGTCCACGAGCGAGTGTGCGCTGTCCGCCCGGAGTTTGGAGTCTCGAATGATCGCCTTGAGCTCGGCCTGGACCGTGACCAGGTCCAGCATCTCGGCATGCGTCGTCTCCGCGGCTTGGCGAATGCCCTCCGCGAAGAATGCAACGAACGGGTCCCAAGCCCCCGCCGTGCTGACTGACAGCAGCGCGTCGTAGTACTGCGTGCGGCGTGCTTCGAACCATGGTGAGACAGTCAGGGTGGGCTCGCTCAGGATGCCTGATGTGACCAGGTGCAGGACGATCAGAAGGCGTCCGATTCGTCCGTTCCCGTCATGGAAGGGGTGGAGCGTCTCGAACTGATAGTGCGACATCGCGGTTGCGACGACCGGGTCGATCTGCTGGCTGTGATCCTCCTTCAACCAGGACACCAGAGCGCTGAGTCCCGCCTCGAGCTCCAAGCCGGGCGGGCAGGGGATGAATCGAGCGTTGTGCACCGGGTGCTCACGAGGGTCGGCATCAGGGCGTTGGCCGATGACGACCTGCCCCTCTCGCAGACGACCAGAGATCGGCTCGAGCGGGGTCCCCTTCATCAGCCGCCCCTGGAGGTCACACACGAAGGACGTCGTGAACGGACGGCCATCGGCGATCCAGGAGAATCCGAAGTTCGCTGCAGCCACGTAATTGAGGATCTCGGTGAGTTCGGGCGTCGTCGGTGCTTCGTCGTCGGCGATCAGCACGTCTGCCAGTGGGGCATAGGTGCCTTCGAGTGCTGACGTGCTCTGCGCTTCGCGTCGCAGGGTGGGGAGGCGCAGCAGCCTCGGATTGGGCAACTGGCGCGCCGTGCTGTCCAAGGCTGCGAGCGCGGCGCGGGCGTTGCCTATGACGAGATTCGTCTGGACGGACAAGTTCGGTGCGGTGGTCGACAGCGGACTTGGGAGGAAGGCCCGGTGCTCCCAAGCGCCAAGGGCGGGGTCGCTGCCGGTGATGGGCACGAGGCTCCCGGGTGCCGCCGGCTGAAACATCGTCAGATCCACAATGTAACTCTAACCCCACTTCACGCACATTTGAGGGATGGGGATGCTCGTAAACGAGCAGTTCACGATCGAACCGCGGTCCAGTGTCTGGCTGTGGGCCGGTCGCAGGACGAGCTGCTCGCTCGTGTCGATGTCTGATTCCGGGCTCGGCTGCGGCTGCCCGCTGTCATGTGTGAAGAAGGCTGACAGGTCGCGAGAATGTGTCAACTTTTCCGCCGATTCTTAACACGTCGCCTAATCTGGGCCGCCCCACAGGCCACGAATGTGCGTGAACGCCCACTTCACGCACATTTGAGGGATGGGGATGCGCGTAAACGAGCAGATCGCGGGCCCTGGCCGGCTGGGCGGGCGTCAGTCGGGCCGGTTCCGCACGAAAACCGCGCCCCCACTCGGTGGCCGGGGCCGCCGTTACCTCCGATGCGGCACACTGCGGGCATGGTCAACCGTCTCGGCAGCTCGTCCAGCCCCTATCTCCAGCAGCACGCCGGCAACCCGGTGCACTGGTGGGAGTGGAGTCCGGAGGCCTTCGCCGAGGCAAAGCGGCGAGACGTCCCGGTCTTCATCTCCGTCGGGTACGCCGCGTGTCACTGGTGCCATGTGATGGCGCACGAGTCCTTCGAGGACCCCGACATCGCGGCGCTGCTCAACGACAACTTCGTCGCGATCAAGGTCGATCGTGAGGAGCGGCCCGACGTCGACGCCGTCTACATGCGCGCCACCCAGGCCCTCACCGGGCAGGGCGGCTGGCCGATGTCGGTCTTCGCGACCCCCGAAGGCAAACCGTTCTTCGCCGGCACCTATTTCCCCGACACCCGCCGCGGGGGAATGCCCGGCTTCGACGAGGTCCTCACCGCCCTGGCCGGCGCCTGGGCCGACCGGCGCGACGAGGTCACCGAGTCAGCGACCGCCATCGTCGACCAGCTCCGCGAGATCAGCGAGATGCCCGCCCCCGGCGCGAAACCCGCGCCCGCCGAGGTGCTCGCCGCGCTCGCCAACGACTACGACCAGGCCCATGGCGGTTTCCGCGGGGCGCCGAAGTTTCCGCCGCACACCTTGCTGCCGGCGCTGCTCACCAGCGGCGACCCGACCGCCTCGGAGCAGGCCCACCTGACGTTGCGCCAGATGGCTGACGGCGGCATCTATGACCAGCTCGGCGACGGCTTCCACCGCTACAGCGTCGACGCCCACTGGCAGGTGCCCCACTTCGAGAAGATGCTCTATGACAACGCGCTGCTCATCGAGGCGTACGCCATCGGAGCCCGCACCGCACCCGATGAGCCGACCCGCCGCCGCTACACCGAAGTGCTCGCCGACACCATCGACTGGTTGGTCCGCGACCTGGCGGTGGTGACCGGCGAGGAATGGGCGTTTGCCTCGAGCCTGGATGCCGACAGCGCCGACATCCACGGCAACCAGCACGAGGGCATCTACTACGCCTGGAGCCCGGCGCTGCTGCGCGACGCGCTCGGCACCGACGATGCCGGCTGGGTCGCCGACCTGTGCGGGGTAACCGACGAGGGCACCTTCGAGCACGGCCTGTCGACGCTGCGCCGGCTCCGCGAACCCGCCGAGGACGAGCGCCGCCGCTGGCAGGAGGCCAAATTGTTGCTGCGGGCCGAACGCGGTCAACGCTTCCGGCCCGGCCGCGACGACAAGGTGGTCGCCGCTTGGAACGGTTGGCTCGCCGCCGCGCTCGTCGTCGCAGGCACAGCCCTGGAACGCCGCGACTGGATCGATCTCGCCGAAGGCATCGCGACGCACCTGCACCGGGTCCACACCAGCACCGTCGGGCTGGCGCGGGTGTCGATGGCTGGCGAGGCGGGCCCGGCGCGGGGCCTGCTGGAGGACCATGCGGCGGTGGCGCTGGCGTACGCGCGGCTCGCCATCGCCGGCCGCGATCACGTCTGGCAGGAACGTGCAACCGCGCTGATGCAGGCGGTTGCCGACCAGTACGCCGTCGGGGACGGGCTGGCCGACACCGCCTCCGACGCCGAGGAACTCATCCTGCGCCCCCGCGACCCGCACGATTCGCCGACCCCTTCCGGGTTGGGTAGTGCGGTTGCCGCGGCCCGGCTGCTCGCCGAGCTGGGGGACAGCCAGTGGGATCAGCGCGCCGAAAGTTGGGCCCGGTCGGCCGATGCGGTGCTGAGTCGTACGCCGCGCAGCGCCGGTTCGCTGGTGCGGGACCTGTTGCGCTCCTGAGGCGGTGCTGGCGACGGTGCGAGACCGGACCGGCCGTGCCGACGTACGTTTCCTCAACAAGTTGAGGTTCATCCAGCCCGGGCGAACCCCTCACTTGCCGAAGCGCCGCTCCCGCTGGGCGTACGAGCGCAGTGCGCGATAGAAGTCGACCTTGCGGAAATCGGGCCACAGCGCCTCACAGAAGTAGTACTCGCTGTGCGCCGACTGCCACATCAGGAAGCCGCCCAGCCGCTGCTCACCGGAAGTGCGGATGATCAGGTCGGGGTCGGGCTGGCCCTTGGTGTAGAGGTGGTCGGCGATGTCCTCGACTTCGACGGTGCGCGCCAGTTCGGCGAGCGTGGTGCCCTTGTCCGCCTCGGCGGCGAGCAGGGAACGGACCGCATCCCGCAGCTCGTGCTTGCCGCCGTAGGCGACGGCGACGTTGACCCGCAGCGAACCGGCGGTGGCCTCGGATTCGCTCGCCGCTGCTCGCAACCGCCCGGCGATCGACTCGGGCAGCAACGACAGGTCACCGACCGTGCCGACATGCCATTCCGGCACGCGTGCCAGCGCGGTCACGAGTTCCTCGATCGCGGTGAGGATCTCGTCGACCTCGGATCCGGCTCGGTTGAGGTTGTCGGTGGACAGCACCCACAAGGTGACGACTTCGATGTCGACGTCGGCGCACCACTGGCAAAACTCGACGAGCTTGTCAGCGCCGGCCCGATAGCCCGCGATCAGGGGCTGGTCGGGGGCATTCGTACGCGCCCAGCGCCGGTTGCCGTCGGCCTGGACGGCGACGTGCTTGGGGAGCCGCTCGCGTACCAGTTCATTGCGCAGCTGCTGCTCATACGTCTGGTACGCCAGGTCCCGGGGCGCCCCCGCGAGGCGCTCCTTGAGATCGTGCCACCAAGCCATGCGGCACAGAGTACTCAGCCACCGGCCAGCTGCACGTACCACCGCGGTCTGGTGTCGACAACCGGTTGCTGCCGGATCTGTGGCGGCGCAGTCTTGGGTACGTCACCAATAGCGGTTACAGTTACCTACGGAGGAGTAACTTACGCTCGCGTAGCCATGTTTTCGCGGAGGACCGCATGACCCACACCGACGCCCAGCCGACCAGCGGCCCGTCGAGCCACACCAACGCCGTTGCGCCGGTCACCAAGCCGCGGATGCGGGGCTGGCTGCACCTGGTCGCCTGCCCGATCCTGGTCATCGCCGCGGGCATCCTGCTCTTCTTCGCCCGCGACACCGGCACCCGGATCGCCGTGGTCGTCTATCTGCTCGGGGCCCTGATGCTCTTCGGCGTCAGTGCCACCTATCACCGCGGCACCTGGTCGCCGAAGGCGTTGAACGTGCTGCGCCGCTGGGACCACTCCAACATCTTCGTCTTCATCGCCGGCACCTACACCCCGCTGGCGGTCGGCCTGCTGGAGGGCACCTCGCGTACGGTGCTGCTGGTCCTGGTCTGGAGCGTCGGCCTGCTCGGCCTGGCGTCGCGGATGATCTGGCTGGGCGCGCCGCGCAAGCTCTACACGGTCCTCTACGTCGCGATGGGCTGGATCGCGATCGGCTGGATCGTGCCGTTCTACCAGGCCGGCGGCCCGCTGGCGGTCGCGCTGATCATCGTCGGCGGCCTCATCTATTCGCTCGGGGCGGTGGCGTACGCCTTCAAGCGTCCCAACCCGTGGCCGGGCACGTTCGGCTTCCACGAGGTCTTCCACCTGTGCACCGTGATCGCGGCCGCCTGCCACTTCGCCGCCATCACCATGGCTGTCGTCTGACCCCATCAGTAGGGTGGCGGCCATGACTGACGCACCCGGCCAGACCGACGAAACCCGACTGAGCCTGCCCAGTCCCGACGGCACCACCGATCCGTGGCAGTGGCTCGAAGACGTCACCGGCGACGAGCCGCTGGCGTGGGTGCGTGAGCGCAACGCCGAGGCTGAGTCCGAGCTCGACGCCGAGCCGATCACCGACGAACTGCAGGATCAGCTCGTCGCCATCCTCGATGCGACCGACAAGATCCCGCACGTCGGCGTGCACGGCGACTTCGTCTACAACCTGTGGACCGACGCCGAGCACGTACGAGGGCTGTGGCGACGGACCACCATGGCCAGCTATCGCACCGACGCGCCCGAGTGGGAGGTGCTGCTCGACCTCGACGAGCTGAGCGAGGCCGAGGGGGAGAAGTGGGTCTGGCACGGCTCCCAGTCCCTGCGCCCCGTCGAGGGAGAGCCGTACGCCCGGGTGCTCGTCACCCTCTCCCGCGGCGGCGCCGACGCCGACGTGACGCGCGAGTTCGACCTGACCACGCGCAGCTTCGTGCCCGAGGGCGAGGGCGGCTTCGTACGCCCCGAGGCCAAGGGCGACGCCGTGTGGATGGACGCCGACACCCTGCTGGTCGCGACCGACTTCGGACCGGACACGATGACCACCTCGGGCTATCCCCGGCAGGTACGCCGGTGGCGCCGCGGCACCCCGTTGGCGGAGGCCGAGCTGCTCTTCGAAACTGCCGCCGAGGACATGGTCGCCTCGCCGTGGCACGACGACAGCGTCGACCACGAACGCTGGGGTGTCGTGCAGATGCACGCCTTCTACAACACCACGACGCACGTCCTCGACCCGACCTCCGGCGAGCTCACCGCCCTCGACCTGCCGCGCGACATCGAGGTGGACATCCACCGCGGCCTGCTGGTCCTGCGTCCCCGCAGCGACTGGGCGTACGCCGGCCGCACGCATCTGGCCGGCTCGGTTGCCGTGGTGGACCTGGCCGACTTCCTGGCCGGTGATGCCGAGCCGACGACGCTGTTCGAGCCAACCGACAAGGCGTTCCTCGACGACGTGACGCTGACCCGCAACTGCGTCGTACTGGCGGTGCTGGAGGACGTGGTGCAGCGCCTCGAGGTGCACACGCGGGATGACGCCGGGCAGTGGCGCCGCACCGAGCTCGGCCTCGACGCGCTCGGATTGGGGCGGCTCGACTCGGTCCACGTACGCCCCTATGACGCCGATGCCGATGACCGGGTGTGGCTGGACGCCTCCGGTTTCACCACGCCACTGGGGTTGCTGCTGGCCGACGTGGGCGACGCCGAGTTCGCCACCGAGGAGATCAAGACGACCCCCGAACGGTTCGACGCGACCGGGCTGGTGGTGAGCCAGCACTTCGCGACCAGCGAGGACGGCACCCGGGTGCCCTACTTCCAGGTCGGGCCGGAGGCGCCGGACGCCGGTCCCGCGCCGACGATGCTCTATGGCTACGGCGGCTTCGAGATCTCGCTGCCGCCGGGCTACCAGCCCGTCATGGGCAAGGCCTGGCTCGAACGTGGCGGCACCTACGTGCTGGCCAACATCCGCGGCGGCGGGGAGTACGGCCCCGCCTGGCACCAGGCGGCGCTCAAGCAGCATCGGCACCGGGCGTACGAGGATTTCGCCGCCGTAGCCCGCGATCTCGCGCGGCGAGGCGTGACCGATGCCGCGCACCTGGCCACCCAGGGCGGCTCCAACGGTGGGCTGCTGACCGGCAACATGCTGACGCAATATCCGGAGTTGTTCGGCGCGGTGGTGATCCAGGTGCCGCTGCTGGACATGAAGCGCTACAGCCACCTGCTGGCCGGCGCGTCGTGGATGGCGGAGTACGGCGACCCCGACACCGAGGACTGGGATTTCATCCAGCACTTCAGCCCCTATCACCTGCTGCGCGAGGACGTGACGTACCCGCCGAGCTTCGTGCTGACCTCCACCCGCGACGACCGGGTCCACCCCGGACACGCCCGCAAGTTCGCGGCGGCGCTGCGATCGCTGGGGGCGGACGTCAGGTCCTGGGAGAACATCGAGGGCGGCCACGGCGGCGCTGCCACCAACGAGCAGCGGGCCCGGATGAGCGCCCTCATGTACGCCTTCGCGTGGCGGGTCGTCGGATCCTGAACGATCAGCCGGCGCGGACCGACGCCAAACCCGGGGTTTCCCCGATGGCCGGGCGGGCTGCCGGCCGTAAGGTTGCTCCGTGAACAAGCAACCTGACCCCGATGAGGCCGACGACCGCCCGGCTCCGATCAGCCGCGGCATGGCCCGGCTGATGGACGACCTCGTCACGGTGCCCGGCACCAAGTTCGGCCTCGGCCTGGACGCGTTGATCGGGCTGGTGCCCGGCATCGGTGATGCGACCACCACCGGTCTGGCCAGCGTGATCCTCATCGATGCCGTACGCCTGCGGGTCCCGGTCCCGACCCTGCTGCGGATGGCCGGCAACCTCATCATCGACACCGGTCTGGGATTGGTTCCTGCCGTGGGCGACGTCGCCGATGCCGCGCATCGGGCGAACCGGAAGAACTACCGGCTGCTCGAGGATGCACTCAGCAAGGGGCACACCAGCAACGAGAGCACCACGGCGTACCTCATCAAGGCCATCGGCGTGGTCCTCATCACGCTGGCGATCATGATTGCGGTCGCCGTGGCGGTGATCTGGGGGCTGCTGGTGCTGTTGGGGCGGGTGTTCTGAGATGCAGGGTGTTCTGAGGTCCAGGTGAACAATCGGTGACGGTCGGTGTGGCGACGCCGATCCCGGCCCTTCGCGGCCTACGTTGGGCACGTGGTCGGTGGGGAAGCCGGCCACCCGGGAGGATTCTCGTGAACGTACTCACAGGGCCACCACCAGGCCCCGAAGCTGACCGGCCCTGACCTGAAACCAGGCGGGCCGGGTGTGGGTGACACGCGGCCCTGGAGAGGAACCTCGTGTCCGACTCACGCGTGTCCCACAGCAGCTCCTTCACTCCGGACAGCCCGGAGATCCAGTTGTCACCGAGCGTCCACGACGACGCCGGCCAGCAGACCGACCTCAAGACCTACGTCCTCGACACCTCCGTCCTGCTCAGCGACCCGAACGCGCTGACGCGCTTCGCCGAACACGAGGTGGTCGTCCCGATCGTGGTCATCACGGAGCTCGAGGCCAAGCGCCACCATCCCGATCTGGGCTACTTCGCCCGCAGCGCACTGCGGCTGCTGGACGATCTGCGGATCAAGCACGGCCGGCTCGACTCCCCGGTGCCGGTCAACGAGATGGAGGGCAGCCTCCACGTCGAGCTCAACCACACCGATCCGACGATCCTGCCGGTGGGTTTTAGGCTCGGCGACAACGATTCGCGGATCCTGGCGGTCGCGCTGAACTTCGCCAACGAAGGTCGCGAGGTGGTGCTGGTCTCCAAGGACCTGCCGATGCGGGTCAAGGCCGCCTCGGTCGGTCTGGCCGCGGAGGAATACCGCGCCGAGCTGGCGATCACCTCGGGCTGGACCGGGATGGCCGAGATCGATGTCACTGCTGACGTCGTCGACGCGCTCTATGACACCCAGACCGCCGAGGTGCCCGGGGTCGAGGACCTGCCCTGCCACACCGGCGTCGTCGTACGCGGCGGCGGCTCGTCGGCGTTGACCCGCAAGCTCCCCAGCGGGGAGTTGCAGCTGATTCGCGCCGATCGGGAGGCGTTCGGGATCCACGGGCGTTCCGCCGAACAGCGGGTGGCGCTGGACCTGCTGCTCGACCCGGACGTCGGCATCGTGTCGCTGGGTGGCAGCGCCGGTACGGGCAAGTCGGCGCTGGCGCTGTGCGCCGGGCTCGAGGCCGTGATGGAACGCAGCCAGCACTCCAAGGTGGTCGTCTTCCGCCCGCTGTACGCCGTCGGCGGCCAGGAGCTCGGCTATCTGCCGGGCAGCGAGGGCGAGAAGATGGCGCCGTGGGCGCAGGCGGTCTTCGACACGCTCGGCTCGATCGTCCACAAGAACGTGATGGAGGAGATCATCGCGCGGGACCTCATCGAGGTGCTGCCGCTGACGCACATCCGGGGCCGGTCGCTGCACGACTCGTTCGTGATCGTCGACGAGGCGCAGTCGCTGGAACGCAACGTGCTCCTGACCGTGCTGTCGCGGATCGGCCAGAACTCCAAGGTGGTGCTGACCCACGACGTCGCCCAGCGCGACAACCTGCGGGTCGGCCGCTTCGACGGAGTCGTGGCGGTGGTGGAGAAGCTCAAGGGCAACCCGCTGTTTGGCCACGTGACCCTGACCCGGTCTGAGCGCTCCCAGATCGCCGCCCTGGTCACCAACCTGCTGGAGGGCTGAGCCCCGCGTGCACCAACTCACACTCGATCGCTGAAACTGCCGCTTGACAGCTTCCGTTGAGCCCCGGTTGTGGTCATCGAGTGTGAGTTGGTGCACGGTCTGTCACCCAAACGCGCGCAGGGCATGCAGTCGATCCTCCGGAAGGGCCCAGAACCGGACTCGGGGGGAATCGACTGCACGCCCTGCGCGCGAACTCGGTCAGCTGCGTGTCACTGGGGTGCGCGGGTCATGCTGAGCACGTCGAGCGCCTCGTCCAGCTGCGCCTCGGTGAGCTTGCCGTCACTGACGAAACCCGACTCCACGACGACCTGGCGGATTGTCTTGTTTTCCTTCAGCGCGGTCTTGGCGACCTTGGCGGCGTTCTCGTAGCCGATGTACTTGTTCAGCGGCGTCACGATCGAGGGCGAGGACTCGGCCAGCTCGCGGCAGTGATCGACGTTGGCGGTGATGCCGGCCACGCAACGATCGGCCAGCAGGCGCGACACGTTCGAGATCAGCCGGATCGACTCGAGCAGGTTGCGCGCCATCAGCGGCAGCATCACGTTGAGCTCGAAGTTGCCGGTGGTGCCGGCGTACGCCACGGCCGCGTCGTTGCCGATCACCTGCGCCGACACCTGCAGGGTTGCTTCGCACAGCACCGGATTGACCTTGCCGGGCATGATCGAGGAGCCCGGCTGCAGGTCCGGCAGCGCGATCTCGCCGAGGCCAGCCCGCGGCCCCGAACCCATCCAGCGCAGGTCGTTGGCGATCTTGGCCAGGCTCACCGCGATGGTGCGCAGCGCGCCGGAGGCCTCGACGAGCGCGTCGCGGGCGCCCTGGGCCTCGAAGTGGTTGCGGGCCTCGGTCAGCGGCAGGCCGGTGTCGGTGGCGAGCTTGCTGATCACGCCGGCCGCGAAGCCGGCCGGGGTGTTGATACCGGTGCCGACGGCGGTGCCGCCCAGCGGCAGCTCGGCGACTCGGGGGAGCGCGGCCTGGACGCGTTCGATGCCGTACGCGACCTGCGCGGCGTATCCGCCGAATTCCTGCCCGAGGGTGACCGGGGTGGCGTCCATCAGGTGCGTACGCCCGGACTTCACAACCTCGGCGAACTCGCCCGCCTTGGCCTCGAGCGAGCCCTGGAGGTGCTCCAGCGCGGGGATCAGCTGGTTGACGAGGCCGTCGGTGGCGGCGACGTGGATCGCCGACGGGAAGGTGTCGTTGGAGGACTGTGACGCGTTGACGTGGTCGTTGGGGTGGACCTCTTCGCCGAGCGCCTTCGTCGCCAGCGTCGACAGCACCTCGTTGGTGTTCATGTTGGACGACGTGCCCGAACCGGTCTGGAAGACGTCGATCGGATATTCGCCGTCGTGGCGGCCCTCGGCGACCTCCGCGGCCGCCGCGGCGATCGCGTCCGCGCGGCCCTGGTCCAGGGTGCCCAGCTCGGCGTTGGTGCGGGCGGCGGCGCTCTTGATCTGGGCCAGCGCCTTGATGAGGGCGGGTTCGATGGGGGTGCCGGAGATCGGGAAGTTCTCGACGGCTCGCTGCGTCTGCGCCTGGTAGAGCGCCGCGGCCGGGACCTTCACCTCACCCATGGTGTCGTGCTCGATGCGGAAGTCAGTCATGGCGTCATTGTGCCCGGATTTCGCCTCCGTCGCAGAGCGGGGCCGAGCGGTTAGAGTTGCCGTCATGAACGCGTCGCCGGCCTCACCGCGGGAAGTCGACTCCCGCGACGATGGGGCTGACCCCGAGCTGGAGCAACTCCTGCTCGAGGAGGCGGTACGCCGACAGGCCTGGCGCATCACCGCGATCGTCGCCGGCTCGCTGGTGGTCCTGGTCGGTTTGGTCTGGGTGCTGGGTGGCTTCCGGCCGGCCGACGAGGCCGTGGGGCGGGCGTACGCCAGCGGCGAGACGGTCGAACTGCAGCGCTGGGAGATCACCGTAGGCGAAGCTTGGATCGAGGAGACCTACAACGGGATCCAGCTGGTCGTCAGCCTCGACGTCCTCCTCACCGACGAGGCCTCCGAGCACCTCGATGCCGGCCTGGTGACGATCCAGACCGAGGACGGCACCGTGCTGGAGGATGCCCGAGTGAGGCGCGAGGCGCGCACCGGCAGCTTCGGCCCCGACATCCCCGAGGCCGGGCAGCTGACGGTCGACGTACCGGAGGCGCCGCAGAGGATCCGCGTGGTCATCCGCGACGAGACCACCTCCGAAAGCCTGCTGAGCCGCAGCTCGTCATGGACGCTGGGTGATGTGGTCGGTCATGTTGACCTGCCGGTGAGGCCGCTGTGAGCGCACACCGGGTGGGGTCATCATGAAGCGCGATCAGTACGATCCGCGGCCCCGGTGGTATCGCACCGGGGTGGTCGGGTTGCTCGTGTGTCTGGTGGTGGCAGGCGGCATCACGCTGCTGCGACCGCCGCCCAACGAGGTGCCGATCAGCTGGGTGGATGTCGCGGAGGGGGACCCGGGGCAGGGTCAATGGATCGCCGGGGAAGTGCTGTCCAGCGAAACGACCACGGTGATGTACGCCGGCGAGTCCACCGCCCCGGTGGTGGAGACCGACCACCAGTTGGTGGTCGCACGGCTCAAGGTCGGCGCGCTGCGCGAGCAGCAGCTGCTCACCAAGATTTGGCTGGTGACCACCGATGGCCGCGAGTATGAACAGGTCCGTACCGGTGGCTGGAGCTTCGCGCCGCTGCCGGCCGGCTTCACCATGACAGCCTCGGTGGTCTTCGAGATCCCCGCCGACGCGACCCCTGCACGACTGGAGATTCGGCCCGAGTACGGCGTTGTGATCGTGTACGCCGAGGGCCTCCGGATTGACCTGGACCCCAGCCCGGTGGCGGAGTCGCGGGTGCCCGAGCGCCGGACCGTGGAGACGACGAGATGAGCACGGGGGAGCAGGGGCCGGGCAATCCGGTCGACCCGAACTGGTTTCGGGCCGTGCCCGCCAGCGATCAGCAACAGCCGGTCGAATCGGCCGACCCGGTCGATCCGGAGTGGTTTCGGGCGGTGCCCGATGAACCCACCACCAAGGTCGGCACCCGACGAGCGTGGTGGTTCTTCCTGCCGATGCTGGCGGTGGCGTTGGCAGCGGCTGGCTTCCTGGGC
The DNA here is from genome assembly GCF_002250565.1 of Parenemella sanctibonifatiensis. Taxonomy (GTDB): domain Bacteria; phylum Actinomycetota; class Actinomycetes; order Propionibacteriales; family Propionibacteriaceae; genus Parenemella; species Parenemella sanctibonifatiensis. Next base: position 363,661 of record NZ_NMVJ01000001.1, on the reverse strand, counting down.
TTCACCGACGGGTCCTCCCAGCGCGACATCGTCGTCGCCGCGGCGGCCAATGGCGGGACGGCAGCCCATCAAGGGCGGGAGTTTCGACTGCTCGGCTTCGAGGAACGCGCCTCGGTGCCGGCGACCCGGGACGGGGAGACGATCGCCGCCCCGGACGGTTCGGTGATCGTTGTTGCCACGGTCGAGGTGACCGTCGCCGAGGTCCCGGCCAGCTGGTACTGCGTCTTCGAACTGCGCGACGCCGACGAACGGGTCTGGGCCCGGGACGGCGTACTACTGCAGGGCGCCGACACACCGATGGCGAGTTGCTCCGGCACCGAGGAACAGCCGCTGGTGCCCGGCGAACCGCGGCAGCTGCAGGTCTATTTCGTGGTCCCGGCCGACGTCGTCGACAACGACTTGCGCCTGCGGGTCCGGTGGGACGGCCAGACCAGCATCGACCTGCGGCCCTGAGGCGGGCTCAGTTCGGAGCGGCGATGCGGGTGGCCCGCTGGATGCGGCGGCGGCGCCAGTCCGCGCCGGTCACGTCCGCGATGCCGCGGTCGAAGGCGGCGGCGTACAGGGCGATCGACAAGCTGGTGAACAGCAGGCCCTGGATCAGATCCAGCAGGGGTATCCACGCCAACGCGACCGGCGCCGACTGCGGTCCGATCAACTGCAGCTGCAGCACGGAGAAGAGGTCGCCGGCGACGGCGATCAGCGTCGCGAGCACCAGGTACGCCCCGATGAACGGCAGCCCCGACCGTGCGATCAGGCGCAGCGCGCGGACGACGGGGATGTACTTGTCCTTGAGGTCGGCGGTGAGGGCGTCGAGCACCTGGCCCAGTGGGCCGCGGACCAGGGGAGCGAGGCGTTCGGCGCGGGCGGCGACGGCCTCGTTGGTGAGGTCGAAGCGGGTGCCCTCGAGCAGGTCGCGGCCGCGGATCTCGCGCCAACCGAAGACCACTGCGGTGAGGGCCAGCCACATCAGCGGCAGCATCAGGCCCTGCCACATGGCCGGCAGGAAGTCAGACCAGAGCCAGCTGAGCGCGCCTTCGATCACCTTGGGCAGCGTCAGGTCGAAGGGCAGGTGCAGGTCCGGGATGGCGTCGACGAGAGTCCGCCAGGCGTGGTCGATGGCTTCGCCAAGGCGGCGCCCGGACAGCCAGTCGATGACATTGGAACTGATCCGGAAGATTGCCAAGAAGCTGGTGAACACCATCACGCCCTCAGCCAGCAGCGCCGGCAGGCTGAACCATGGCCCGGGCCGTTTGGTCGACAGCCAGGTCAGCAGCCTCTTCAGCACCCAGGCGCCGATGGCCATCACCAGATAGAGCTGCCAGTCACGCAGGTCGATGCTGCGATCATCGAGTTCGCGGTTGTGCAGGGAGGTGGTCAGGAAGAGGGCACTGACCTGGTCCTCGACCAGACCCCAGACGGCGTACACGGCCAGAAAGGGTCCCAGTGCCGAGGTCGCGACATCCATCGCGCGTTCGCTGGTGACCAGGCCTTCGGGGACGGTGAGCGGTTCCCCGCGGCCCTGGCGGCGCAGGATCTCCGCGGGGGTGTGCAGCCCAGGTTCGATGGAATGGATCATCATCACCAGACCCATCACCATGCCGACCACGCCGATGACGAAGACCATCATCGCGAGCCAGCGCAGGTCGCCGCCGAGGTTGCCGGCCCACCACAGGGTGAGGTTGTTCAGCGTCCAGCCGAGGCAGAACCACACGCCCAATTGCGGGAAATAGCGCAGCCACAGGCTCAGCATCTCGCTGGCCAGCAGGCCGAACTCCTCCACCACGCGCACGCGGTCAGCCTAACCAACGCGCAGACGTTGCGGCGGCAGGCACGGCAGGGACCGCGCGAGCCGCTGACGGCGCGGTTGGTGTCTGGTCGCGGTTCGTCTTGTTCGGTCGCCCGTGGCACGATGAGCAGCGATGAGCCGCCGACCGAATCCCCCCGCCATCCACATCATTGTGGCGTTGTTGGTGATTCTGCTGCCCGTGATCCTGATCCAGTGGCTGGCGCAGCGACCCGGCGAGGGGCCGACCGGTGACCCCGAGGTCGAGCTGGCCATCGAGGCGGCGCGCGAGCAGTCCCCGTACGCGGTCCTAGTCCCCGACAACCTGCCGGAGGCCTGGCAGCCGATGCGGGCCAGCTGGCTGAATCAGGGCCAGCCCGGCCTCAACGGCGAACCCGAGCCCGGCAACACCTGGCGGCTGGTCTATCTGGGACCGGACCAGGTGGCGTACTCCTTGACCCAACGTGATGGGCCCGCGGCCGACCGGATCGTCCCCGAGATGAGTCGGGAAGGCACCGCCGACGGCGCCAGCAGCATCAACGGGCAGGAATGGGAACGGCTGGTCAGCGAGGACGGCCGGACCCGCAGTCTGGTGCGCAGCGCCGACGGCGTGACCACCGTGGTCAGCGCCGACACCAGCTACGAGGCGATCGAGGCGTACGCCAGCACCCTGGCCTGAGTTGGCGTCCACCGACCTGACGCCACGGATGGGCCCCGGACGTCTCCGGACCCGACCTCAGTCGGTTTCGTCGGCCTCTCGAGCTGCGCGCCCCTGTTCGACGGTACGCCGCGCGCCGGCCAAGTGGCTCTCGCAGATCGCGGCCAGCTTCTCGCCGCGCTGCCACAGCTCCATCGAATCGGCCAGCGGCACGCCGCCGGATTCGAGCTTCTGCACGACGTCGACGAGCGCGTCGCGGGCCTGTTCATAGCTGAGTTCCTCGCTCATGCAGTCTCCTCGTCTTCGGCGTGGGTGTCGGTCGGATCGGCGTCAGTGGGGTCGGCGTCAGTGGGATCGGCATGGGGTGGGCCGGTGTCAGGGCTGTGGTGGCCCAGCACTTCGAGGTCGAGTACGCCGTCGGCCAGGTAAGCCGACAGTGGCGCCCCGACCTCAACGTCGTCGACCGAGGTGACCGAGGCCCGGTCGGCGTCGGCCAGGATCGCGTAGCCGCGTTCCAGGGTCGCCTTTGGTGACATCGCGCGGACCTGCGCGAGGCTGCGACCCAACTCGGCGCTGGCCCGTTCCAGGTGCCGGTCGACGGCGTGGTCGAGCCGATCCCGGAGTCGGGCCAGGACATCCTCGTGGCCCCGGAAGCTGGCCGTCGGATCCTGCAGCACTGGACGGCTGCGCAGCGCCGCCAACTGCTGGGTCTCGCGTTCGATGCGTCCGACGATGGCCTGGTCGAGTCGGGCGCGGGCCTGCATCAGCCGGGTGCGTTCCTCGGCGATGTCGGGCACCACCTGCTTGGCGGCGTCGGTCGGGGTGAAGGCGCGTACGTCGGCGACCAGGTCCAGGATCGGGGTGTCGGTCTGATGGCCGATCGCGCTGATGACCGGCGTACGGGCAGCCGCGACAGCACGCGCCAAGGACTCGTCGGAGAAGGGCAGCAGGTCGTCCAGGGACCCGCCGCCGCGGGCGATGATGATGACCTCGATGGTGGGGTCGTTGTCGAGCCGCTGCAGCGCACCGATGACTTCGGTGACGGTGGTGTCGCCCTGCACCCGAGCATGCACGGTGCGGACGTACGCCTGCGGCCACCGGGCGGCGATGGTGTCGATGACGTCGCGTTCAGCGGCGGTGCCCTGACCGGTGACCAGGCCGATGCCGGCCGGCAGCAGCGGCAGCTTCGCCTTGCGGCTCGGGTCGAACAGACCCTCGGCCTGCAGCATCCGTTTGCGCTGTTCGAGTTGTGCAAGCAGGCGGCCCTCCCCGGTGGGACGGATCTCCCGGCAGTCGTAGCTCAGACGGCCGGTCTTGGTCCAGACGTTCGGCTTGATCCAGGCGGTGACCCGGGAACCGGCCGGCAGTGGACCGGCAGCATCGAGCACCGCTGAGGTGGTCGACACCGACACCGACACGTCGGCGGTGGGGTCGCGCAACGTCAGGTAGGCGCGGCCGCCGCGGTTGTTGATCTCCACGATCTGCGCCTCGACCCAGACGGCGCCGAGCTGCCCGACCCACTGCTGCACCGCGAGCGCGATCACGCGCAGCGGCTGCGGGTTGTCCGGGGAACTGTCCAGCGCCATGGGCTCACCCTAACGGCGTACGCCGACAGAAACCTTGGGACTGCGCCGACCTGAGCCACCCTTCCGCCTGCGGCATATTCCCATGCGTACGCCGCACCGCCCGCCTAGGCTTGTCGGCATGAAGACTCCCGTGGACCAGCTGCTGAAGGCAGCCCGCAACGACGATCCCGAGATCCGCAGCCAGGCCGCCCTGGAGATCGGCAGCCACCAGCCGGCCGAGGCCCTGGACGAACTCGTCGAGTTGCTGTGCCACGAGACCATCGACCCTGTCGTGGAGACGATGACCTGGGCGGTGGTGGCGTACGGCGAGACCGCGACCCCGAAGCTGTTGGCCGCCCTCGACTCCGACATCGGCAACCCAGCCCGGGTACGCATCCTGCATGCCTTGTCCAAGGTCGGCGACCCGGCCACGCTGCCGCAGGTGCAGGCGTACGCCGACGACCCCGACCCGGCCGTTTCAGCGAAGGCGTGGTGGGCGATGGCGCGCCTGAACGCCGACCCGGCAGCGCTGGCCGCCCACCTCGGCGGCGACAACGCCGAGCGGCGGGAGGCGCTGAACCGGGCGTTCGTGCAGCGCGGCCCGGATTCGGTCGCCGCGCTGGTGTCCTACCTGGGCTCCGATGACCCGGTGATCGTGGATCAGGTCGCCGAGATCTTGGTGCGCATCATCGATCCGATGACCCGCGGCACCATCGCCCGCAAGCGGGTCAGCGCCGAGGTCGAGACCGCCAAGCAGGCGCTGCGGGAGGCGGACAGCACCGTGGTGACGGCTGCCCTCAAGCGGCTCGCCGAGGACCCCCGAGCCGGCATCGCCGAGTCCGCCGAGGAGGCGCTGGCGAGCTGACAAGCGGCCTGTTCACGAGGCGAGGCGTTCCCGCGGGAACGCCTCGCCTTCGTGTTGGTGGTGGATGTGGGGGAGGGGTCCCTCCGAGCCGAGTCGGTGCTTGCCCGGCTCGATCCAAGTAATGCTAGTTGCGCTAGAATTAACCCATGCTCATCCGTATTGATCCCGGCAGCGAGGTGCCGGTGTTCGCGCAGTTGGCCGCTGCCATCCGGCAGGAGCTGGCCGCGGGTCGGGTCAGACCGGGGGAGAAGTTGCCGGCGGCGAAGGAGGTGGCGGCCTCGTTGGGCGTCAACCTCCACACGGTGCTGCGGGCCTACCAGGAACTTCGGGCCGAGGGCTTGGTTGACATCCGACGCGGACGCGGCGCGGTGGTCACCGACCTGGCAACCGCGGTGGTGGGGCTGCGCGGCGACATCGAGGCGCTGGTACGCCGGGCCGGCACGCTCGGAGTGTCGCAGGCGACGGTGGCCGAACTGGTGCGGGACACCGGGATCGACGGGGACACCGGGATCGACGGGGACGCCAAGATCGAAAGAAGCACCAGGATCGAAGGGGACGCCGATGGACGCGGCTGACATCAATGTGACCGAGGTTGCTGACGGCCGGGACCCGGACCATCGGCGCGCGCTGGCGCGGTTTTGGCTCGTCGGGGTGCTGATCCCGCTGGTGCTGACGGCGGCCGTGGTGGTCGTGCAGCTGGCGTTGCTGCCACGGCTGCCCGACCGCGTCGCGACCCACTGGGGATTCAGCGGTACGCCCGACGGCTGGGGTGCGCCATGGGCCTATCCGGTGGCAACCGGCGCGATCTGCGGGGCTCTGATTGCGCTGATCTCGCTGCTGGCGCTGGCGGGCCGCAGCCGACGCGGGGCGCTCGACCTGCGGATGATCTCGGCCATCAACCTGTGGACCGTCGGCTTCTTCGGCGTACTGATGCTGCTGCTCGTGATCGTGCAACTCGACCTCGAGGACGCCGGCTCGGTGCCGCTGCCGTGGTGGGGGATGGCCGCGGCGTTCGCGATCGGAGTCGTCCTGGGCGTGGTCGGCTGGCAGCTCACACCGCGGGTGGCGGCCGAGGCCGCCGATGGCGTACGCCCGGACCCGATTGCGTTGCGGCCCGGGGAGCAGGCGGCCTGGCTGCAGACCGTCACCATGGCGCGGCCAGGGGTGATCGTGCTGGTGGTCTCGCAGGTGGCGCTGGTGCTGATGGCTGTCTATCTCTTCGTCATCGGCGAGGTTGCGGCAGGATGGGCCATCGCCGGGACCGGGGTCCTGATCGCCCTGCTGGTGTTGATGATGACCGCGTTTCGGGTGCGCTTTGACGCCGCAGGTTTCCAAGCGCGGTCGCTCGTGGGTTGGCCTCGGGTGCAGATCCCGATCGATGAGATCGCCTCGGTGGAGGTCGTGGAGATCAACCCGATGGGCGACTTTGGTGGCTGGGGCTGGCGCTTCAATTCCACGTACGGGCAGGGGATCGTGATGCGCGCTGGGGAAGCGCTCCTCGTCACCCGCACCAACGGGAAGCGGATCACGGTCACCGTCGATGACGCGACGACGGCCGCCGGACTGTTGCGCGGCTACCAGCAACGCGACCGAGGCTGAGGAGGTTTCCCGCAGGAACGTCTCAGCGCTGTGACGCCAGCGCCAGAGGCAGCACGGCTCGGGCGCCGGCGCGGCGAAGCAGCCGCCCGGCCACGGTCATGGTCCAGCCGGAGTCGTACAGGTCGTCGACCAGCAGCACCGGGCCGCTCAAACCGCCCAACTGCCCGGCGATCTCGTCGGGGACCGCGAACCGATGCCACACGTCCCGCACCCGGAAGGCGCTGTTGGTGGCACCCTCCAGCGGCTCGGCGCGCGGGTTGAGGTCAAGCGGCCCCAACAGTTCCAACTGCCCGGCGCTCGCGATGCCGGTCGCCAAGGATTTCGCCAGGCTCGGCCGCGTCACACTCGGGATCCACACGACCGCGGCAGGACGCTGCTCCCAGTCCCATTCCTTCAGCACCCGCAGGCAGGGCGCCACCAACTCGCGTGGCACCTCGGCGTCGACGGGCCGGCCGTCCTCGTCGGTCGCGAACAGCTCGCGCAGCGGCCCGCCCCAGCCCAAGTCGGTGAGCCGGGCGACCGCCCGCCCCTCCAGCACCTGCTCGTCGGCAGCGATCTTGCCTTTCACCGGCTTCCCGTCGGCGCTGACTCCGACTCGATCCAGACCGCTCGGCCAGGTCGCCCGGGGCGGCAACTCCACGCCGACCCGATCGATGGTCTGCTGGGCGTTCTGACCGGCTTCGACACTGACCTCCGGGTCGAACCAGACGCCTGCGCACACGTCACAGCGCCCACACGGCGCTGCGTGCGGATCGTCGAGCTGCTCGGTCAGGAACGCCATCCGGCAGGTCTTGCCGCTCTCGTAGTCGAGCATCGCCTGCTGCTCGTCCTTGCGGGCCTGCGCGATCCGGTCGTAGCGCTCGGCGTCGTAGATCCACGGCTGCCCCGTCGCCACCCAACCGCCCGAGACAGCCTCCACCGCGCCGTCGACCGCCAACACCTTGAGCAACAGCTCCAACTGACCTCGCCGCAGATCGACCCGCGACTCCAGGGCGGGCACCGACAGCGGTTTGGGGGAGTCCGCGAGTGCGGCCAGCGTGGCGTCGGCGCGAGCCTGGGTGGGCATCGCGTTGGTGGCGAAGTAGTGCCAGATCTCCTGGTCCTCTGTGCCCGGCAGCAACAACACATCGGCATTGTCGGTGGCGCGGCCCGCGCGGCCGACCTGCTGGTAATAGGCCACCGGCGAGCTCGGCGCGCCCAGGTGCACCACGAAGCCCAGGTCGGGCTTGTCGAAGCCCATGCCCAATGCCGAGGTCGCCACCAGGGCCTTCACCTGGTTGGCCTTCAGTGCCTCCTCGGCTTCCTGCCGGGCGGCCGCATCTGTACGCCCGGTGTAGGCGACCACATCGTGGCCGGCCTTGGTCAGCAGACTGGCGGTGTCCTCGGCGGCGGCCACGGTGAGGCAATAGATGATGCCGCTGCCGGGCAGCTCGGCCAGGTGCTGGGCCAGCCACGCCAACCGGCGCCACTGCGTCCCCAACTCCAACACGCCCAGTCGCAGTGAGTCCCGTGCCAGCGGGCCGCGCAGGGTGAACACCTCGTGCCCACCGGCCTCCATCTGCTCGGCCACATCGGCGACCACCCGTTCATTCGCCGTCGCGGTGGTCGCCAGCACCGGCACTCCTGTCGGCAGGTCGGCGATCAGCGTACGAATCCGCCGATAGTCCGGGCGGAAGTCATGCCCCCAGTCGCTGATGCAGTGGGCCTCGTCGATCACCAACAGCCCCATCGCCGCCACCAACCGGGGTAGTTGCTCCTCGCGAAAGCGTGGATTCACCAGGCGTTCCGGGGACACGAAGAGCACGTCAACGGCATCCTCGTCCAGCAACCGCTCGATGTCGTCCCACTCGGTGCGGTTGGCCGAGTTGATGGCCGCCGCCCGTACGCCGGCCCGTTCGGCAGCGGCAACCTGGTCGCGCATCAACGCTAGTAACGGGGACACGATCAGGGCCGGTCCGGCGCCGGCGCGGCGCTGCAACAGCGCGGCGATGAAATAGACCGCCGACTTGCCCCAACCGGTGCGCTGCACCACCAAGGCGCGTTCGTGGCGAGCCACCAGCGCCTCGATCGCCTCGAACTGTCCGGCGTGGAAGTCCGCATCTGGTCGGCCGGTGAGCTCCCGCAGGATCGCCAGTGCCTCCTCGCGGAGTCCGTCGGTGCCGCGTTGGGCCACCGTTCCCGTGGCGGCCTTCGGCGTACGCCGTGGAGCAGCGGCTGTCGAACTGGTCCCGTCTGCCCACGCCAAGTCGGCGTCATCGGGGCGGTCGTAGTCGGGATCAGGCGGCAGCTCCCACGGCTCCGGTGGTGGCTCGTCGGGCCACAGCTCGGTCGGCGGCGGGTCGTGGGGCGGTGAATTCGAGGGGCGATCCGGGGGCGAGGTGGACATGGAGGCAGCCTCTCACGGGCCTCCGACAGTTTCCTGGGGTCCGGCAGTTTCGTGGCACCGGCCACCGGTGGAGGAAGGAAGGGAAATGGGGGACGAAAAAGACATGGATCTCCAGATGGGGCTCAACAGCGTTGGCGAGGGACACACATCTCAAGAGATCATGTCGTCACCCTGGCGAACCGCCCCGGCAGACCGCACCGCATTTGTCGACGCAGTACGGCTGCCGGGCTGGCGGTTCAGGGGGCCGGGACCTACCCGCCGTAGGTCTGGATCCGCTCGATGGTGACCGGCGGGTTCTTTTCCCCAGCCGTGACCGCCAGCTCAATCCGGTTCTGCGGCGGGGGCAGTGGGCAGGTGACGTAATTGGTGAAGGCGCACGGGAAGGAGATTGCGCGGTTGAAGTCCACCGTGGTCTCACCATCGGTCTCGATGTCAGGGACCCGCAGGATCCGGCCATTCCCGTACGTCTCGTTGCCGCTGGTCAGGTCAGTGAAGTGGGCATTACCACGTTCAATCCCGGTGTCATCATCGGGACGCCCGGCCACGTCGAGGACGATTTCCTGCCCGTCCAGGGTGAAGCTCACCTGGCCGATGACGATCTGCTCCTCGAACACCCCCCGCTCCACGGTCGGATAGTCCGAGGGCTGTTCCGGGGTCCGGACGAACCGCGCCGGGACCACCCAGCGTTCATCGAGCGGGTAGGTGTCGATGTCGGCCAAGACCTTGCTCGCGGCCTCCTTCGGGTCGCGTACCCGGACGCCGAAGATGTCGGTCCCATCCGCATTCCGGCGCTGGATGGTCTCGATGCGCAGGTCGCCGAAGTAGGCCGGCTCCAGGGAGTACTTCCGCCCGGTCGAGATGGCGGTCGGCTCGGTGATCGGCTCACCGTTGAGAGTGGCGAACTCGCCGGAGTCATCAGGGGTGTGAATGACTTCGTTGCCGTCGACGGACCAGGTGCCGGGGATCCCCTCCAGGCTGAGCGCCTCACCGGGGGTCAGCCAGCTCTGGTTGGTCAGGGAACGCCATCCGTACGGGCCGTTGAGCTCCTCGAGGCGGCGGGCATGCCAGTCTTCCCAGGCCTGGCGGTATTCGGGGCTGAGGCTCATGAGGGGGTCCTTTCAGGGTTGATGCGGTTGAGGCTGGGGAGCGTGCTGCGTGCAGCGCTGGACGAAGCGGCAGATCTGGGCGAAGGAGTCCGCATTGGCCAAGGAGTTGCCTGCGGGAGTTCCTCCGGTGGTGTAGGTGATTCCCGAGACCGGATGCGTGGTCAACCCCTGCGGCACCGGCAGCTGGGGCAGCCCGATGGCATGCCCGGCATCGGGGTAGTCCAGGTGCAACTGCTCCTGGGTGTGCCCGGCCTCGCGGAGGGTGTCCATCACTTGGCGTGAGTACATGCTGGAGGGCCACAACCGGTCATCCATGCCCGACACACAGGCGACCGGCCCGGGGAACTGTTCAATGGCGATCCGCGAGCGCGCCGCGAACTCGCGGTCGCGCAGACCGTCAACATAGACATTGCGGTGCCGGTGCGGGGGCTCGCCACCGGTCCAGGGCTGCCAGCTCACCCCGGGATTGGCATCCCAGAGATGATCCAGCGGCTCACCCGCCAGCGTCCAGGTGGGGGAGTCCCAGCCTTGCTCCGGGTCAGCGGCGCCCTGGGATCCGTGCACGTGAGCGCCCGGAACGAAGCCCACCACTGCCCCGACGAGATCGGGGAACAGGCTGCCCAACAGCAGGGCCAACTCACCGCCCCGGGACTGTCCGCTGACCACCACCACGCCGTTGCGAGGGGCCAGCTGAGCGTGCATCCACCGCAGTCCGGCAGCGAAGTATTCCAGCGGGGTGCCGGTGATGTGGTCGGGAAGCCCGGGGGCACGGAAGTAGCCCAACGCCAGGGCCTGAATCCCGCGGGAGGCATACAACGCGGCCCGTTCCTCATTGATCCCGCCGCCGGAGCCGTTCAGCACCATGATGGTGGGATGAGGCCCGCGTCCAGCCGGGACGAAGAGGGTGCCCACCAGACCCGGGAACGCGTCGGCAGCGGGTGTACGGACCTCCTGCCGGGTCACCCCGGCGCAGAGGAATCGCTGGGTCAGCGTGGCGCTGGCGCGCAGGTGCGGTTCGTGCTCGGACCACGCCCGTACCGCGGTCACCAACGGTTCGGTGACAAGGGCAGCGATACCGGGGCCAGTACTGGACCTTCCGCTGGCCGACTCGCGCTGTTGTGAGGTCAGCAGGGCCATCCCGTCCACCCGGCCATAGTCGCCGAAAGCCGGCGGATCCCGATCCAGATCGATGCTGCCGTCGGGGGTGACCCGATAGGTGGCCTGCGCCGACCAGGGCTGCCCCGCCCGTACGGTGGTCGCCTCGAGAGTGACCAAGGTGCCGGGCCGGGCGCCGGTGACGGTGATGTGGCGAGGGACATCCAGCAGGTCATCGGCGGGGGACACGGTCAGGGTGAGGGTCATGCGGGGTCTCCAGTCCGTTGCGCGGAAGCAGCGGTTTGCAGGGCCGCCCAGATCGGTTCGGCCACGGTGCAGGTGCTCGGTTCGGGCGAAGCTCCGGGGACATGACCGCCAGCGGCAGCCCACTCCTGGGCCAGGGCGGTACCCCGCTTAGCCAGGTCACCCACCCCGAACGCTGCCGGATCGAGCACCAGGACGAACAGCCCGCGGGCGCCATCGGGGCCGAAGTCGCGTCCGCCGACCAACAAACCGGCCAGCATCTCCGCGGTCAGCCCCATCAAGGATCCCAGGAGTCCCTCCGGCAGCAGGGTGGCCACCGACGCCGGGTCCTGCGTGGGTAGTCCATCGGCATCGAGGGCGGCCGCGGGCGGCAGTGGCTCACCGGCCTCGGCCTGGCGTCGGACCTGCGCCAGGCTGGCCGTGCTGGTGGCAAAGTCAATCACCACCGGCGGGGTGGCCGGACAAGCCACGGCCACCGGATTGGTGCCCAGCACGGCACGTTGACCCCCGTACGGGGCCACGATCGGCCGCGATTGGGCACAGGTCAACGCCAGCCGGCCACGTTCGGCCAGCGGTCTGAGATAGGCGCCGATCCGGCCGGTACCGGTGGCGTCGCGGACCCCGACCGCTCCGATCCCGGCGGTCTGCGCACGCTGTTCGGCGAGCAGGGCCGCACGCGCCAGGGCGATCGGCCCGGGAAGTCCAGCACCATCCAGCACCGCGACCGCGCCCGGATTCGGGGAAGGGGCAGGTGGGGGACTGGACGGCAGACCGGCGAGGTCGCGTAACAGGAGGTTCAGACCGAACTCGGGCCAGCCGGAAGCCTGGGCGCTGACCAGGGCGCGGGCGGCCAGCTCGGCCTCCGCCTCGCCGTACCCCAGCAGGGCGGCGCGAACGAGGTCACGCGCCTGGTCGGCGGTGACGGTGAGATCCTCCCGAACATCCGGATCGGGCGCAGACGTGCTCATTCATCCCTCCCGGAAGAAAAAGCCAGAGTCGATGGCGACCTTCATCACGACTTCTCGGCCTCGGCGAATGTGATCCAGCTCCAGCCGGGCGGCCTCCTCGGCGTCACCGGCGCGGAAGACCTGCAGCAGGGCGCGATGGTCAGCGAGCGGTTGCTCGGGCTCCAAGGGTTGCCGACCGCACAGCCGAAACACCCGCTCCAGGTCCTCCAAGGCCATCTCGGTGATGTCGTGCAGGCGTCGATTGCCGGAGAGTTTGGCGACCCGGCAGTGAAAGAGATGGGAGGCCGACAGGATCGACCTGACGTCCTCGGCGCCGGCATAGCCGTTCTCGGCAATGGCCTCCAAAGCATCGACATCGTCGGCCGTGGCGTGATTGACCGCCAGGCGGGTGGCCATCGGGCCGGTCGCCTCCCGGACATCCAGCACGTCGACCACCGTCTTGAGGGTTACCGGGCTCACCTGGCACAGCGCCCGCGGCCGGATCCGAACCAAGCCATCGTGATCAAGACGGTGCAGGGCGTCGCGGACCGGGGTCCGGGAGGTACCGAACTCAGCCGCCGCCTCGGTCACATCAATCTCCTCGGCGGGTTTCAGTTCGGCAAAGATGATCCGGCGGCGCAGCTCGCGATAGATCCGCTCCGAGGCTGGGGCCACGCTCATCGCCACACCCCTGTCTGTGGGCGTGCGAGCGCGGCAGGCCGCAGACGCGACGTGAATCGTTCCATGGGCGTGACCATGTCAGCTGATCGTTTCATTGCCGAGACCATCACTGCCGCGACCAGGGGATGAGGCGACGTTCGAGCAGAGTGACCAGGGTGGTGGAGAGATAGCCGAGGGCGGAAATCGTGACGATCCCGACGTACATCTTGGCGACCGCGAATGTGGTCCAGGAACTCCAGATCAGATAGCCCAGGCCGTTGCGGGAACCGACGAACTCGGAAGCGGCGATGATGACGAAGGCGCCACCAACCGCGAGTTTGAGGCCGGTGAAGATGCTCGGGAGGGCGGAGGGGAGCGCCACGGTGGACCATCGCTGCAGTCGATTGGCGCCGTTGGCGGTCGCCACATCGAAATGGATCTGCGGGGTTTGCAGCACCCCGCCCATCGCGTTGTAGAAGATGTAGAAGAACACGCCGATCCCGACGATCACGTACTTGCTCATCTCGCCGAGGCCGAAGACCAGCAGCAGCAGCGGAAAGATCGCGACCTTCGGCACCGGAAGCAGGCTGGCGAAGATCGGACCGAGCAGGGTACGCAGCCAGGTCACCGAGCCGAGCGCGATGCCGAGAACGAGTCCGGGGATGCCGCCCATGAGGAAACCGATCGCGATCCGCGACAGCGTGACGGCGGCATGTTCCACCAAGTCACCGGTGCTGAGCATGGTCCAGAAGGTCTCTGCGATCGCCGAGGGCGGCGGGAAGAACCGGGCATCCAGCACACCTACCCGGCTGGCCACCTCCCACAGCACGAGGATCAGCAGCGGAGTGAACGGCCCGATGATGCGGACCAGCCGGCCTCGCGAGCGGCGCAGGTCCACCCGTACCTCGACGGCCTCGGCTTCGTTGGAGCCAGCCCGTCGGCCAGATCCGGAGGGGGCGGTACGGGATGGCGTGCTCACCTTGGTGCTCATGCGCTCTCCTCCATGGGGTCGGATTCCGAATCGCGCAGGAGGCGCCACAGTTCATAGGTGATCTCACCGTGGCGAGGGTCCCGACGGAGTTCCAGAATGTCGCGGGGCCGGTCGAAGGGGATCGTCACGTCCGCCACGATCCGGCCGGGGCGTGCCGACATCACCAGTACGCGGTCGGCCAGGACCAGGGCCTCGTCGACGCTGTGGGTGATGAACAGGACTGACTTGGATGTCTCGGCCCAGATCTTCAACAGCTCCTGCTGCAGGACGACCCGGGTCTGCTCGTCCAGAGCACCGAAGGGCTCATCCATCAGCAGGGTCTCCCCGTCATCGGCCAACGCCCTGGCCACAGAGGTCCGCTGCCTCATGCCACCGGAGAGCTGATGCGGGTAGTAGCTGCGGAAGTCAGCCAGACCGACTAGCTCCAGTAGCGGCTCGATCCGAGCGCGGCGCTCGGAGCGCCGCATACCGCGCAGGCGCAACGGATAGGCGACGTTCTCCTCGACGGTCAGCCAAGGCAGCACGCCATGATCCTGGAAGACCACCGATGAGCGTTGGCTGGTTTCGGCGATCCCTCGGTCGGCATGTTCGAGCCCGGCCAGGATCCGCAGCAGGGTGCTCTTGCCGCAGCCGGACGGACCGAGGACGCAGACGAACTCGTGCTCCTCGATTTGCAACGAGACGTCCTCGAGGGCAATCAGAACGTCATCGCGACGTTGGTCGTAGAAGCCTTTCCACAGTCCGTCGACGACGACCGCGCTCATGCTCCCAGCTCCGCCGAGCGCTGCCGGGCCTGCTCGAGCAGGTCGGAGCGGAATGCGTTCTCGATGTCGCTCTGGCCCTCGAACTCCAGGGTGCCGCGCTCCCGGAAGAAGGTCTCCTGTAGGTGGACGTCGTCCCAATCGATGGTGCCGGTGGGGTCCTGTTCGGTGAGCGCCAGCGAGGTCAAGGTCTCCACCGGGAGCTCGGTGTAAGTGGCGATGATCTGCTGGTTGTCGGGGTCATCCCAGCCCCCGGCCTTCAGCTCCGCGGCCGCCGCGAGGTAGGCGGCGGTGAAGTTCACCACGGCCTCGGGGTTCTCATCGACGAAGTCACTGCTGAAGACCAAGGCTCCGAGCTCAGTGCCGGCGTGATAGTCGATCGGCAGGAGCTCCTCGGCGATTCCTTGGCTGGTCAGGGCGGTCGAGATCGGTTCGATCGACCATGCGGCATCGATGGATCCACCGGACAGGGCCGGTCCGGTCTCGGGCGGACCGACATTGACCAGTTCGACGTCGGCCAGGGTCAGGCCGCCGGACTCCAGGGCCTTGGCGATCGAGTAGATGCCGAAACCGCCATCGCCCGGGGTTCCTACCCGGCGGCCGGCCAGGTCGGCGACGCTGGTGATGCCAGAACTGGTGGAGACCAGGAAGGGTGCGGGATTGGGGCCCGACAGCGGAATCCGGGAGACGCTGGCGATCACACTGAGGGAGGCGCCGGCCGCATTCGCGTTGAACAGTCCCGCACCCCAGGTGGCTCCGCCGGAGGTGACGTTGTTGGTGCTGACCAGTTGGTAGGTCTCTCCGGAGGTGCCGCCCTTGGCCAGCAACTCCACCTCGACTTCAGCCTGGCTGAAGTAGCCCTTGTCCTGCGCCAGGAAGAAGGGGGCGTAGTCGGCGTAGGGGGAGTAGAGGAAGGAAATCTTGGGCGAGCCAGACGAGTCAGCGGCAGAGCAACCGACGGCGGCCATGGTGGCGGCGGCAAGCGAAGCGCCCAGGAGCGTGCGTCGCGGAAAGGCCATCGGATCCTCCAATGAAAGACAACTGATGCGATAGATGTGGGTCACTGATGTTTCAGTGACGGCGACTAGTAGATCAGATGCTGCTTATGGTGCGATTCGAGTCTCGAATGTTGACATCCACCACTGGCTGCTGCGTCATGATGAGGCGGTGGAGTGGATCACCGGGCCGGAGGCGGCCGAGCTGTTGGCCGAGGTCGAGGCTCGGGACCCCGACGCGCTCTCGACGGCGACCTGGCTCCGCGAGCGCGTCGATCCCGAACGCGCCGCCCAGGTCGCTGCCCAGGTGGGGCTTCGGCGCCGGGCTCGCGGCAGGTTCGGGGGCCTGGCCGACACTCTCTTCTGGACCCGCGACGGCCTCGAACAGGCCACCCGCCCCAGCGTCGCAACCTGGCGCGCCCAACAACTGCTGGACCAAGGAGTACGCCGGATCGTCGACCTGGGCTGCGGCTTGGCGCTGGACGCCCGGGCGATGGCGCAGGTTGGCATCGAGGTGGTGGCAGTGGAGGCGGACGAGACCACCGCGGCGTACGCGCGCGCCAACCTCGCCGGGTTGCCCGCCGAGGTCATCGTCGGGGACGCCGTCGCACTCGCCCCACAGCTGCTGACCGGCGGCACGGCCGTCTTTGCCGACCCGGCCCGCCGCACCGCCCGCGGTCGCAGCTGGCGGATCGAGGACCTGAGCCCACCCTGGCCGGTGGTACGGGACTGGCTCGCTGACCGGCCCGGCTGCGTGAAGCTCGGGCCCGGGATGGCGTACGAACATCTCCCAGCCCAGCACAGTGTCCGCTGGGTCAGCGATGCCGGCGACCTGGTCGAGTGCAGCGTCTGGCATGAAACCCACACCGAGCCAGTCCGCGAAGGCGTACGCCTGCCCGGCTCGCTGACCCTCCCCGCCACGGGTGAGGACCTGCCGGCCGGTCCGATCGGCAGCCACCTCTACGAACCCGATCCGGCCGCCTCGCGGGCCAAAGCACTGGGCAGCTTCGCCGCGCAGGGCCTGCATCGGGTTGCGCCCGGCATCGCTTATCTCACCGGGGACGCGGCGATCGATTCGCCCTGGCTGACCAGGTTCCGGGTGATCGAGCGGCTGGACCATCGCCCCAAGGCGCTGCGGTCCTGGCTGCGGGCCAACCAGATCGGCACCGTGGAGATCAAGGTCCGCGGCCTCGACATCGACCCGGCCCAGCTGCGCCGGGAACTGAAACCCAAGGGGCCCGGCAGCGCCACGATCGTCCTCACGCCCACGTCCGAGGGCACCACCGCGTTGCACGTCGAACGCGTCTGACCCCGGCCCTGGCCCGTGGCGTGCATCAGGTCACACTCGATCCGCCAAACCGGGCCTGGAGACCGGGTTTTGTGCATCGAGTGTGGCTCCATGCACGCGCGCCGAACTCAACGCGACATCTTTGGCACTCCGCTTGACCGAGTGCCAAAGCGGGCATAGATTCGGGGTTAGCACTCTCCGTGTGAGGGTGCCAACGGTTCGGGACGGCACCGCGACGACGCCCCGGGCATCGCACTGACAACGATTCGATTTGTGAAAGGGGTTTGACGTGGCAAGCACGATCAAGCCGCTCGAGGACCGCGTCCTCGTTCAGCCGCTCGAGGCCGAGCAGACCACCGCTTCCGGCCTGGTGATTCCCGACACCGCTCAGGAGAAGCCGCAGGAAGGCGAGGTCATCGCGATCGGACCGGGTCGCGTTGACGATTCCGGCAACCGGATCCCGATGGATGTCGCCGAGGGCGATGTCGTGATCTTCTCGAAGTACGGCGGCACCGAGGTCAAGTACGACGGCAAGGAGCTGCTGCTCCTCAACGCTCGTGACATCCTCGCCGTCGTCAACAAGTGAGCAGGCGATAACGCATGGCGAAGATTCTGAAGTTTGACGAGGAGGCGCGTCGCTCGCTCGAGCGTGGCGTCGACATCCTCGCCAACACCGTGAAGGTGACCCTCGGCCCCAAGGGCCGTTACGTGGTCCTCGACAAGCAGTGGGGCGCACCCACCATCACCAACGACGGCGTGACCGTCGCCCGTGAGGTGGAGCTGTCCGACCCCTACGAGAACCTCGGCGCGCAGCTCGCCAAGGAAGTTGCCACCAAGACCAACGACGTTGCCGGTGACGGCACCACGACCGCGACCGTGCTCGCCCAGGCTCTCGTCCACGAGGGTCTGCGCGCGGTGGCATCTGGTGCCAACCCGATTGCCCTCAAGCGGGGCATCGACAAGGCCGTCAAGGCCGTCGAGGAGGCGCTGCGCGAGCAGGCCCGTGAGGTCGAGACCACCGAGGACATGGCGCACGTCGCCAACATCTCGGCGCGCGACGAGCAGATCGGCAAGCTCATCGCCGAGGCCTTCGACAAGGTCGGCAAGGACGGTGTCATCACCGTTGACGAGTCGCAGACCTTCGGCACCGAGCTCGAGTTCACCGAGGGCATGCAGTTCGACAAGGGCTACCTGTCCCCGTACATGGTGACCGACACCGACCGCATGGAAGCCGTGCTCGAGGATCCCTACATCCTCGTGTATCAGGGCAAGATCTCCTCGATGAGCGACCTGCTGCCGCTGCTGGAGAAGGTCATCGGCGCCTCGGGTCAGCTCATGATCATCTCCGAGGACACCGAGGGTGAGGCGCTGTCGACCCTGGTCGTCAACAAGATCCGCGGCACCTTCACCTCCGTGGCCGTCAAGGCCCCGGCCTTCGGTGACCGCCGCAAGGCGATCATGGAGGACATCGCGATCCTCACCGGCGGCCAGGTTGTCGCCGCCGAGGTTGGCCTCAAGCTCGACCAGGTGGGTCTGGAGGTGCTCGGTCGCGCCAAGCGCGTCCTGGTCACCAAGGACAACACCACCATCGTCGACGGCGCCGGCGAGGCTGGCGACGTCGAGGCTCGCGTGGCCCAGCTGCGCGCGCAGATCGAGCGTACGGACTCCGACTGGGACCGCGAGAAGCTGCAGGAGCGGGTTGCCAAGCTCGCCGGTGGCGTCTGCGTGATCCGCGTCGGTGCCGCCACCGAGGTGGAGCTCAAGGAGAAGAAGCACCGCATCGAGGACGCCGTCTCGGCCACTCGTGCGGCCATCGAGGAGGGCATCGTCGCCGGTGGCGGCGCCGCTCTCATCCAGGCCTCCAAGGTGCTGTCCGACGGTCTCGACCTCGAGGGCGATGAGCGTACCGGCGCCCTGCTGGTCGCCAAGGCCGTCGTCGAGCCGCTGCGCTGGATCGCCGAGAACGGCGGCAAGCAGGGCTACGTCGTCACGACCCGGGTTGCCGAGATGGAGCCCGGTCACGGCTACAACGCCAAGACCGACGAGTACGGCGACCTGATCGCCCAGGGTGTCATCGACCCGGTCAAGGTGACGCGTTCCGCGCTCACCAACGCCGCGTCGATCGCCTCCCTGCTGCTCACCACCGAGACCTTGGTGGTCGAGAAGCCCGAGGACGAGGACGAAGACTGATCCTCTGATCGCGTGAAGGCGGGGCCCGATCCGGGCCCCGCCTTTTGCGTTTTGCGAGCGTGAACGCGCCGCCCCAGCGGCGGTAGGTGTCATTATTTGCGACCTACCGCCGCTGGGGCGCGGTTTTCGTACGTATCGCGCCGTCGCGGCGACGACAACCGGCGTACGCCGGGTCGTTCGGCTACTCTTTCTGCGACCCATCGCCGCTTGAGGAGGACCGTGTCTGTCACGACCGCCGATGCGGCGACCCAACATCCGACCGGCGCTCGCGCGCAATGGGCCGGGGGACTGGTCCGCACCCTCAAGGCGACCCTGCAGGTACGCGCGGTCGTCATCGGGCTGATCGGCTCCACCCTGCTCGCCGCCGCCACCTTCGCGCTGGCCTGGGTGCCGCCCCGGATCGTGCAGGAAGTCTGGCTGCTCCACGTCGCCCGCACCCGCACCGGCCGCGAACTGTCCGAGGCCATGGCGATCTTCGGGGTCATGGCGATGGCGTACGCCTGGCTGCGGATCCGACCCCAGGTGGAACCTCACATCCGCCACCACGTCGTCGCAATCCTGTGGTCGCTGCCGATGCTGGCGGTGCCGCCGATGCTGAGCCGTGACGCGTACGCCTACACCGACCAGGGCTGGATCCTGCATCTGGGCTTCAACCCGTACGTCACCCCGATGGGCACCCTGCCAGGCCCGTACTGGCAGTTGGTGGACGGCATCTGGGCCGGCACCACCACCGTCTATCCGCCGCTCGCGTTGGCGCTGCAGGCGCTGGTCATCACCATCACCGGATTCGTCCCGATGCTGGGCGTCTACGGGATGCGGCTGCCGACCATCGGGGCCGTGATCCTGATGGCGGTCTTCCTTCCCAAGCTCGCACGCAAGGTCGGCGTCAGCCCCCAGATCGCCCTGTGGGCCGCGGTCGTCAACCCGCTCACGCTGATCCACTTCATCGGCGGCGCCCACAACGACGCCGGCATGGTCGGCGTGATGGTGCTGGCGCTGTGGGCCGCGACCAAGCGGTGGGGTCTGGTGACCGGCGCGATCCTGATCGGCTGCGCAGTCGCCATCAAGCAGCCCGCCGCTCTGGCCGGCGTCGGCGTCGTGATGCTCGTGCTGCCCAAGGACATCAAGACCTGGACCGCGGCCAAGCGGTGGGGTCGAATCGTGTGGACCAGCCTCGCTGGCGGCGCGATCGCGTTGGGCACCTTCCTGCTCATCACCGTGGCGACCGGCCTGGATCTGGGCTGGTTGTTCGGCTCGGGTGCGCCCAGCGCGGTCGACACCATGGCGCCGCTGAACATGGCGGCCGTGACCTTGGAGAAGGCTGCCGGGGTGGCCAATCTCGGCGACTATGACTTCCGGCCCATCTTCGAATTCATCGGCACCGCCGCGATGGTGGTGCTGATCGGCTACTGGTTCGTCAAGTACAGCTGGAAGAAGCCGCTCCACTTCGTCTGTTACAGCCTGCTTGCGGTCGCCCTGCTCGGACCCAGCCTGCAGGCCTGGTACGTGCTGTGGGGGCTGCCGCTGCTGACGCTGACCAAACCGAGCCGGCTGCTGACCCGGCTGTCGATGTCGCTGGTGCTCTACCTGCTGCTGGTCAGCGTGCTGAACGAATACCTCAAGTACACCGTGATCAGCTCCTCGGTCATCTCACTGGTGCCCGCCGTACTGCTCTACTTCTGGTCCGACCGCCTCACCAAGTCCCGCGTCGAGCACCACACCTCGACGCTCGACAACATCTGAGCCCTCCTCAGCCGGAGCAGGTACGCCGGAGGCCAGCCCACGTACGCCGGAGGCGAACCATGTACGCCGGAGGCGAACGTCACCCGTTCGGACCCCCGGTTTTGGGGCGCTAGAGTGGGCGCACGGCACACCCGGGGATGCTAGGCCGTCGGTGCTGGCCGGCGGGTGTCTCCTCCGTGCGTACGACGTGACACAGGTCAGGAGAGGGAAACGTGAGCAGCGATCTGAGCCCCCAGGGGGTGCCGGCCCCGTTCGCGGAGATGGGCCTGACTTTCGATGACGTCCTGCTGCAGCCGCAGCAGTCCGATGTGATCCCCTCCGAGGTCGACACCACCTCGCAGCTCTCGCGCCGCATCTCGCTCCGGCTGCCGCTGCTGTCCTCGGCGATGGACACCGTCACCGAGACCCGGATGGCCGTCGCGATGGCCCGCGAGGGCGGCATCGGCATCCTGCACCGCAACCTCTCCATCGAAGCCCAGGCCCACATGGTCGATCAGGTCAAGCGGTCCGAGGCCGGCATGATCGAGGAGCCGATCACCATCTCGCCCGAGGCCACCATCCTCGAGGTCGACGAACTGTGCGGCCAGTACCGCATCTCCGGCGTCCCGGTGGTCGACGAAAACATGATGCTGCTCGGCATTGTCACCAACCGCGACATGCGCTTCGAGACCGACCCGACCCGCAAGGTCGCCGACGTGATGACCAAGATGCCGCTCATCACCGGCAAGGTCGGCATCAGCAACGACGACGCGATGCGGCTGCTGGCCACCCACAAGATCGAGAAACTGCCGCTGGTCGATGACGCCGGCAAGCTGCGCGGCCTCATCACGCTGAAGGACTTCGTGAAGTCCGACCAGTACCCCCACGCATCGAAGGACGACCAGGGCCGGCTCCGGGTCGGTGCCGCGATCGGCTTCTTCGGCGACTCCTGGGAACGCGGCATGGCGTTGGTCGAGGAGGGCGTCGACGTTTTGGTGGTCGACACCGCTCACGGCCACTCCAACGGCGTGCTCGACATGATTGCCCGACTCAAGAAGGAGAAGGCGGCAGCCAAGGTCGACATCATCGGCGGCAACGTCGCCACCTACGAGGCCGCCAAGGCCCTGGTCGACGCCGGTGTGGACGGCATCAAGGTCGGCGTCGGCCCCGGTTCGATCTGCACCACCCGGGTGGTCGCCGGTGTCGGGGTACCCCAGGTCACCGCGATCCACCACGCTGCCCGCGCGGCCCGCCCCGCAGGCGTCCCGGTGATCGGCGATGGCGGCCTGCAATATTCCGGTGACATCGCCAAGGCCCTGGTGGCCGGCGCCAGCACCGTGATGCTCGGCTCGCTGCTGGCCGGTTGTGAGGAGTCGCCCGGCGAGCTGGTCTTCATCAACGGCAAGCAGTACAAGTCCTACCGAGGCATGGGCTCGCTGGGCGCGATGGCGCAGCGCGGCCGCAAGGCCTCCTACTCCAAGGACCGCTATTTCCAGGGCGACGTCACCAGCGACGACAAGCTGATCCCCGAGGGCATCGAGGGTCAGGTCGCCTACCGCGGCCCGCTCGCGGCGGTCGCGTACCAGCTGGTCGGCGGCCTTCGGCAGTCAATGTTCTACTCCGGCGCCCGCACCATCCCCGAGCTGCAGGAACGCGGCCGCTTCGTCCGGATCACCTCCGCGGGGCTGCGCGAATCGCACCCGCACGACATCCAGATGACCGTCGAGGCTCCCAACTACTCCTGAGTCACGGCGGGGCGCTCGGACTGAACTGGGCCGGCCCCGGCCGCGACGATAAGCTGTACGCCGCAGGCGGCTGGCCGTTCGTGGCTGGCGCAGGATGCGGTGGACAGGAGTCCCATGGAAGACATCGGTCGGAGCAAGCGGGCGAGCCGGGCGTACGGCCTCGATCACATCGCCATCGTGCCCTCGCGGCGTACGCGTGGCACCGAAGAGGTCAACCTCAGCTGGAAGATCGATGCCATCGAGTTTGACTTCCCGCTGATGGCCGCGCCGATGGACTCGGTGATGTCGCCCGAAACCGCCATCGCCATGGGGCGCCTGGGTGGACTGGGTGTCCTCAACCTCGAGGGGCTGTGGACCCGGTACGACGACCCCACCAGCAAGCTCGCCGAACTCGCCGCGATCGACGACCCGACCCGCTCCACCCGCAAGCTGCAGGAGCTGTACGCCGCCCCGATCCAGCCTGAACTCATCGAGCAGCGCCTCGGTGAACTGCGCGATGCCGACGTGCCCGTGGCGGGCTCGCTGTCGCCGCAGCGCACCCAGGAGTTCGCGGGTGTGGTGGAGAAGGCAGGCGTGGACTTCTTCGTGATCCGCGGCACCACCGTCAGCGCCCAGCACGTGTCCCAGGCGCAGGAGCCGCTGGACCTCAAGCAGTTCATCTATGACGTCGAGATCCCCGTCATCGTCGGCGGCTGCGCGACCTACCAGGGCGCGTTGCACCTGATGCGGACCGGCGCGGCCGGTGTCCTGGTCGGTTTCGGCGGCGGCACCACCTACACCACCAGCCAGGTGCTCGGCATCGCGGTGCCGATGGCGACCGCGCTGAGTGACGTGGCCGAGGCCCGCCGTGACTACCTGGATGAGTCCGGCGGTCGTTACGTCCACATCATCGCCGACGGTTCGGTCGGTTCGTCCGGTGACCTGGCCAAGGCGATCGCCTGCGGCGCGGATGCCGTGATGGTCGGCGCGCCGCTGGCCCGTGCGGTGGAGGCTCCCGGCGGTGGCTACCACTGGGGCCCGGAGGCCTGGCATGCTGACCTGCCCCGCGGCGAACGCACCAACCTCGGTCAGGTCGGCACCCTGGAGGAGATCCTGCTGGGTCCCTCGCACGAACCGAATGGGTCGATGAACCTGGTCGGCGCGCTGCGGCGGGCGATGGCGACCACCGGCTACACCGAGATCAAGGAGTTCCAGCGCTGCGAGGTCGTGCTGGTCTGAGGCGGTCCTGCTGGCCGAGAAATCTCGGCCCGCATGGGCGTACGCCGGTATCGTCTGGGCCATGGCCGAGCCGAACAGCCCCGAGGACGAGGTGTACGCCGAGCTGATGCGGCTGCGCGCCAGCATCGACAACATGGATGCCGCGCTGGTGCACTTGCTGGCCGAACGATTCCGGATTACCCAGCGGGTGGGGGTCCTGAAAGCCCGGCACGGATTGCCGCCGGCCGATCCGCAACGCGAGGCCCAACAGATCGCCCGGCTGCGTCATCTGGCCGAGGACTCCCACCTCGACCCGGAGTTTGCCGAGAAGTTCCTCAACTTCATCGTCTCCGAGGTGGTCCGGCACCACGAGGCCATCGCCCGCGGCGAAGAACCCGCCTGAATCGACAGAGTTGCGCGCAAGACGTGCAGTCGATTCGTCGCGACCCCCGTATTCGGGACCTGTGCAGAATCGACTGCACGTAGTGCGCGCACACGACGCCCCGGACCCGCCGCAGCGGGCCCGGGGCGTCCCGGTCCAGCGGGGGATGAGGCCGGGTCAGGGCCTCATCGGCCTGGTCAGAGCCCGGCGCACTGCCCGGAGGCCGGACCCCGGACCGTGTTGGCCGCATCCTCGTTCACCGGAGCGTTCGCGTTTCCGGAGCAGGCGAGCGGACCGGTGATCTGGTTGCCGGCGATCACCGGGGTGACTCCCTCGCCGGTGCCGGTGACCCGGACCGGGCCGGCAATCGTGCTGGACCGGATCTCGACCGAGGCGGTGGTGCCGGTGATGGTCACCGGACCCCGGATGTCGCTGTCGAGGATGGTGACCTCGGCGGCACCGCTGGCCGTGATCGGGCCGCGGATCTCCGCGTTGACCAGGCGAAGTCCGGCGCCGTCGGTGACCTGGATCGGGCCGCGTACGCTCGCGCCCTCGATGCAGGTGATGCGCTCGGTGATGGTCAGCGGACCGGTGTGGTCCTCGGTGATGGTCGTGTCGCACTGCGCCACCGCCGGCTCCACGTTGTAGCGGAAGAGGTGCGCGCCGGTGGCCAGATAGACGTCGCCGTCCTCGTCGACGTTGGACCAGCTCAGCCCGTTCGCGATCCGGGTGGTCTGCCCGGTGGCCGGGTCGTACATGCTGAAGCGCGAGCCCGCGGTGACGTAGATCCTGCCGTCCTTGGGGGACTGGTTGACGTTGCCGTACGCCCACTGGGTCCCGGAGCCGTAACGGCCGCCGACGGTGCCGACCACGGTCGATTCGCCGGTCGTGGGGTCGTAGACGAACAGGGCCTCCTCGGCGACGCCGTACACGCGGCCGTCATCGGCGACCATGACACCGGTGACGCCCTCGCGCTCCTCACCGGCCGGATCCAGCGTCTTCACGACGGTGCGGGTCTCCGGGTCCAGGACGATCAGCTTG
The DNA here is from genome assembly GCF_002250565.1 of Parenemella sanctibonifatiensis. Classification (GTDB taxonomy): domain Bacteria; phylum Actinomycetota; class Actinomycetes; order Propionibacteriales; family Propionibacteriaceae; genus Parenemella; species Parenemella sanctibonifatiensis. The sequence continues at coordinate 338,421 of NZ_NMVJ01000001.1, read as the reverse complement.
CCGGCGGTGTTGCCGCTGGGCGCAGACCCCAGCCCACCGTCGACGGTGGTGCCGATGTAGACCATGCCGTCGGTGGGGTTGTAGGCGACGCCGACGACGTTCTCGCCTGCGCCGATCTCCTCGGTCAACCAGACGTGCTCGCCGGTGGCGCCGTCCCAGATCGCCAAGCCGCCCTGGGTCTGGCCATAGATCGCGACCGAGCCCATGTAGATTTCGTCGCGATCGGGGTTGTACGCCATCCCGAAGGGCCGGTCCTGGCCCTGGTCGGCGCTCTCGAAGAGCCGGGGCACGGTGTTCGGGTCGTTCGGGTCGAAGGTCTCCGGGTCGAGCTCCTCAAACTTCGAGTGCCCGTACGCCCCCAGATACATCTTGCCGTCGCGCACCGTCGAGGATTCGTACTGGCCGCGCTGCATCGTGGTGCCGTGCTCGGCTCCGGTCTTGTCGACCTGCGCCAGACCAACCATGTAGCCGGAGGCGAAGATCGTGTTGTCCGGGCCCTTCAGCACTTTCTGGATCAGCGTCGGGACGGCGAAGCTGATCGGATTGTCCGACAGCACCGTTTCGGTGGTGAGGTCCGCGACGACGACGCCGAGCGAGGAGGTCGCGTAGAGCAGCGGCGTACCGCTGGAATCGTCGACGACACCGTTGGACATGTAGCCGCGCAGGTTGATGTCGGTCTCGCGGAAGGTGTTGGCGGCGATGTCGTACTCGACCAGGTTCCAGCCCTCGGTGGAGAAGAGCACGGTGCCCGGCTCGGCTCCCTCGATGGCGTGGTGGCCGAAGAAGTAGCGGGTCTGGCTGGCGTCCCAGTGGACGACGTTGCCGTCGAGGTCGAGGATCAGCATCCGCAACCCGACCTGGGCAAAGAGCCGGTCGCCGACCAGGTCCATGCGGCCGACGGTCGTCGCGCCGCCGTCGCCGAGTCCGGGTGCGTTGGACTCGTCGGCGATCAGGGTCTGCTCCCCGCGGCCGCCCTCGGTGATGGCCCAAATCTGGGGCCGTACGCCGCCGGAGCCGACGTAGACGGTGTCGCTCGCGGGGTCGTAGGCCATGCCGTGGATGTAGTCGGCGCCCGGGTCGACCTCGCGCAGCAGCTCGATCTCGTCGGTCTCGGGGTCGACCAGATAGAGGCGGCTGTCGGGGTAGACGCCGAGGAACATGGAGCCGTCGGGGCCGGGGGCGACGCCGAAGGCGTGGTCGGCGACGTCACCGTCGGAGATCGCCCCGAGGTCCTCACAGGCCTGGCTGGCGGGGTCGTAGCGCCACAGCTTCGAGTCGTAGTAGGTGCCCCAGTAGACCCGGCCGTCGGTGGCGACGTCAAGGTTGCGGACGTGCTCGGCGCCGGTCACCGGGCAGGTGAAGAGTTGGTCGCCGGTCTCGATGTCGGTGACGGCGAAGGTGGCGGGATAGTCGGTGTCGGGTCGGCCCTTGAAGACCTGGTAGGACACGTGGCGCCCGTCTTCGGTGCCCTGGGCAGCCTGGCTGGGGATCTGGGTGGTGACCGGCGTACCGAGATAGTCCAGGTTGTCGTCCTGGGCCAGGACCTCCTGGACGCGGGGGTCGTCGCTGGGAATGCCGCCGGCGACGTCCTGCGCGCTTGCCGGGGTGAACGGCGCGAGCGCCATCGCACCCGCGACGGTGATGGTGGCCAGCAGCCGACCGAGGCGACGTACGCCGTCGGCCGCCGTCCGATTCCCAGGCGCCGTGCCGGGTGAGTGGTGAACCATGAGCCCTCCGTTGGGTTCGCAGGCGTCGCGAGTCGACGCCGAGCACCACGGTAAGCCCGCAGAAAACGTTGCGCAAGGGTTGCCGCGGGGTTGCCGGGTCAGTCACCCAGCACGGTGAGGTACTCCCACCACGTCATCTCGTAGCTCATCTCTCCCGAGTCGAGATAGAGCTCGCAACGGATGTCCCCGGTCCACGTCCAGGACATGATGGCGGACTGGTCCCAGCTCTCCGGCACCTGTACGTCGCTGGCGTAGGGGAGTTGTCGGCCGGCGTCGTAACAACCGCCCCGGTGGAGCGTCGTGAGCACCAGGCCGAAGATCGCTGCGGCGATGAGCGTGGTGAGGGCGATCCCTGTCAGTCGGGCGATCCGCGTGGGGCCGAGCCTGGTGGCGGCCATGGCCAGCACCATCAGCACGATGGCCTGAAGCGCGTACGGGGGAAGCCAGTACAGCGGCGGCAGGCCCAAGATGCTGATCAGCACCTGGAGCAGGAAGAGGCTGAAGCCGATGCCGGCCAGCGTCAGGCCGTGCCGTTCGATGAACCCCGCAGCGCGGTGGCGGGCCGACGCGGCCGTGGCTGGTGGACTCGACATGCGCCGAGATTACATCATGCGGGATGCCCCGTACGGGCGTACGCCGGGGGTGGCCCAGATGGCCTGCGCAACTACAGCATCCTGTAGTTGCGCACCCGGTTTGGGCCGGACGGCCTGCACAACTACAGCATCCGGTAGTTGCGCGCCTGGATTGGGCCGGTGGGCTGCACAACTACAGCTTCGCGTAGTCGTACGGCTGGGTTGGGCCAGCGGGCCACCAGCGGCGTACGCCCTCAGGCGATGACGTCGCCCGAGGGCTCGTTGATGTGACCCGGTACGCCGGTGACCACCGATCCTGGGGCGACGTCCTTGACGACCAGCGCGTTGGCGCCGACCTTGGTGCCGTCGCCGATGGTGACCGGGCCGATGATCTTGGCGCCGGCCCCGAGCAGGACGTTGTTGCCGACGGTGGGGTGGCGCTTGAAGCGGCCCCGCGAGCGCCCGCCGAGGGTGACCTGGTGATAGATCAGCACGTCGTCGCCGACCTCGGCGGTCTCACCGATGACCACGCCCATGCCGTGGTCGATGAAGACCCGGCGGCCGATCACCGCGCCCGGGTGGATCTCGATGCCGGTCAGTGCCCGTGCCAGCTGGGAAATCCCGCGGGCCAGCGGACGCAACGCCGGTTGGGTGGTCCAGATGTGGTGGCAGACCCGGTGTGCCCACACGGCGTGGACGCCCGGATACATCAGGGCCACCTCGACCCGGGAACGGGCCGCGGGATCCTCACGCATGGCAGCGTCGAGATCCTCGCGGATCCGTCCCCAGAAGCTCAGCTCGGTCACCCGGTCAGTCAACCAGACCCTCGAAGAGCAGGGTGGACAGGTAACGCTCACCGAAATCGGGAAGCACGACGACGATGGTCTTGTCGGCGTACTCCTCGCGGCCGGCCAGCTCATTGGCGGCCGCCAGTGCGGCGCCGGAGCTGAGGCCCACCAGCAGGCCCTCAGTGGTGGCGATCTTGCGGGCCCACTCGACCGAGGAGGTGATGTTCTGCGGCAGCACCTCGTCGATGACGGAGCGGTCCAGGATCTCGGGGATGAAGTTGGCGCCGATGCCCTGGATCTTGTGCGGTCCGGGCTGGTTGCCCGACAGGATTGCTGATTCCTCGGGCTCGACGGCGATGATCTTCACCTCGGGCTTGCGTTCCTTGAGCACCTGGCCGACGCCGGAGATGGTGCCGCCGGTGCCGATGCCGGCCACGAAAGCGTCAATGTTGCCTTCGGTGTCGGTCCAGATCTCCTCGGCGGTGGTGTCGCGGTGGATCTGCAGGTTGGCCTGGTTGGCGAACTGGCGCACCAGCACGCCCTCCCCGTTGGCGGCGAGCTCCTCGGCCTTGTTGACCGCACCCTTCATGCCCTCGGGGCCGGGGGTCAGCACCAGCTCGGCGCCGAAGGCGCGCAGCAGTGCGCGGCGTTCCTTGGACATGGTCTCGGGCATGGCGAGCTTGACGGTGTACCCACGCGAGGCGCCGACCCAGGCCAGCGCGATGCCGGTGTTGCCCGAGGTCGCCTCGATGATGGTGCCGCCAGGCTTGAGCTCGCCGGAGCGCTCAGCAGCGTCGATCATCGCGACTCCGATGCGGTCCTTGACGGAGTTGGCGGGGTTGTAGAACTCCAGCTTCGCAACGACATTGGCGGGGCTGTCGGCGAAGAGCTTTCCGAGGCGGACGAGCGGCGTACGTCCGACCAGAGCGGTGGCATCATCAAAAATCGTCATAGGCATATAAACGCACATTCCTTCCAGATATTCCAGCCGGGTCCAGATCTCGGATGGGGCCGGGGTGGCGGCGGGGGTGTACGCCTCATCCTCACTTGCAGTGGACCTGGAGCCATGCGCGTGTTATTGTATTAAGCACCTAGTACAGCAATACAGGTCCTAAACCCCAGGAGGTGACGTGAAACCCGACTTCGACCCGACTCAGCCGATCTGGCTGCAGCTCGTGGCTGAGTTCTCCCGGCGCATCGTCACGGGAGTCTGGACCCCGGGGGAGCGGATTGGTGGCGTACGCGAGTTGGCCCTGGAAGTGGGCGTCAATCCGAACACCGTCCAGCGCGCCCTGGCCGAGCTCGAACGCCAAGGCCTGTGTCGTGCTCACCGCACCACCGGCCGCTTCGTCACCGACGACGCCGACCGGATCCGGGCGCTGCGACGGGACCTTGCCGCCACCGCCACCGACGACTTCATCCGCGGCCTGCGTGGCCACGGCTTCACCCGGGACGAGGCAACCGCCTTGCTCCACGACAGATGGGATCAGCATGACCACCCCGCATCCGACTCTCAGCCCGGCGATGCGACCGGAGGAAACAGCCATGGCCATTGACAACAGCCCGGCCATTGAAATTCAGAGCCTGACCAAGACCTACGGTGCCAATCGTGCCGTCGACAACCTCGACCTCAGCCTGTCCGGCAACCAGATCGTGGGCCTGCTCGGTCAGAACGGCTGCGGCAAGACCACTCTGCTCAAGGTGCTCGCGGGCGTCCTGGCCGACTACAGCGGCGACGTCCGCATCGCCGGCCACGAGCCGGGGCCGCAGTCCAAGGCCAAGGTCGCCTTCCTGCCCGACGCCAGCCTGCTGTCCGACGGCGCCACGCCTCGCTTCTGCATCGGGATGTACGCCGACTTCTTCGCCGACTTCAACCGAACCAAGGCTGCCGAACTGTTGGACTTCTTCGGGCTGGATCTGGACATGCGGCTCAAGCAAATGAGCAAGGGCATGCGGGAGAAGGTGCAGATCGCGCTGGTGATGGCTCGTCGGGCCGAGGTGTATCTGCTCGACGAGCCGATCTCCGGCGTTGACCCCGCCGCTCGTCAGGTCATCCTCGACGGGATCATCTCCAGCGCGGCAGACGAAGCCCTGGTGGTGGTCTCCACCCACCTCATCCACGACCTCGAACCGGTCCTCGACGCAGCCGTCATCATGCGCGCCGGGACCGTGGTGCTCACCGGCGCAGTCGACGACCTGCGCGTCGAACACCAAATGTCCCTCGATGCCCTCTTCCGGAAGGTCCACGCAGCATGATCACCCTGCTCAAGCATGAATTCCTTCGCACCCGCAGCCTGCTCGGTCTGCTCTTCGGCGCCGCACTGGCGGTGGTCGCGGTGGCGGTCGTCTTCGTCGTGACCGACCTGCCGCTGTTCTCATCGCTCGGCGCTCAGCTGATCCTGATCGCCCCGACCGTCCTGGTGGGCGCCCTTCCGTTGGTGCTCGGCATCGACTACTGGCGCTCCAGCCACGGGCGCACCGGCTATTTCACCCAGACCCTGCCCATCCCCGGGCCGCGCATCTTTCCCGCCAAGCTGGTCTGGTCCTTCACGGTGATCCTGGCCGCACTGGTGTGGGCACTGGCTCTGGTCCTGGTCGGCTCAGCCCTGACGGTGCCCAACTTCGGCGCGACGCTGCAGGAGCTGTGGACCTCGACGACCGCCCTGCTGCCGCTCCCGATCCTGGTTGTCGGGCTGCTGGTGATGGTCTGGATGCTGGTGTCGGCGCCGGTGCAGTACTTCTTCGCCGCCTCCGTCGGCAGCGAGGCCCGCTTCGGTCGACTCGGCGCGGCCGCCGGCCCGATCATCGTCTTCACGGTCCTCTACTTCGTCTATCAGGTCCTGGTGCTGGCAGCGATGTTCCTGCTGCCGTTGGCGATCGGTCCCAGCGGCGGCGGGATCGGCCTGATCAGCATCACCCTGACCGAGCTGGCAAGCAGCAATGACATCGTGCCGTTGGGATTCGTGCCGGTCATGGTGCTGGTGCCGGTCGTGCTGATCTGGCGTACTGCGGTCTCCTGGAAGTCCAAGATCTCGCTGGCGTGAGCTGTCGGCTGACACCGATAGGATCGCGCCATGGATTCACACGAGCTCGTGCTGGTCGTCGACTTCGGTGCCCAGTACGCCCAGCTGATCGCGCGTCGGGTGCGGGAGGCGAATGTCTATTCCGAAGTCGTGCCCCACACGATGTCGGTGGCCGACATGCTGGCCCGTGACCCCAAGGCGATCATCCTGTCGGGCGGCCCGCAGTCGGTGTACGCCGAGGGCGCCCCGCAGATCGATCCGGCGCTGTTCGAGGCCGGCGTGCCGGTCTTCGGGATCTGCTACGGCTTCCAGGCCATGGCCGCCGCCCTGGGTGGCGCTGTCGAGCAGACCGGTCAGCGCGAGTACGGGCGTACCGGCGCGGTGATCGGCGATGCCGGGGCGCTGTTGGCGGGCGTGGCCGACCAGCCTCGGGTGTGGATGAGCCACGGCGACTCGGTGCAGAAGGCGCCCGCGGGGTTCGCGGAGCTTGCCCGTACGCCCGGTGCCCCCGTCGCCGCATTCGAGAACCTCCCCAAGCGGCTCGCGGGCGTGCAGTGGCACCCCGAGGTGGGTCACTCCGAGCAGGGCCAACAGGTCATCGAGAACTTCCTGCGGGACGTCGCTGGCTGCCGCGGCGACTGGGTTGCCTCCTCGATCGTTGCTCAGCAGGTCGAAGCGATCCGCGCCGAGGTCGGCGACCGGCGAGTGCTGTGCGCGCTGTCCGGTGGCGTCGACTCCGCCGTCGCGGCGGCGCTGGTGCAGCGCGCGATCGGCGACCAGCTGACCTGTGTCTTCGTGGACCACGGCCTGCTGCGCGCCGGCGAGGCCGAACAGGTCGAGACCGACTTCGTCGCTGCGACCGGCGCCAAGCTGGTGGTCCGCGACGAGAAGGAACGCTTCCTCGGCGCCCTCGACGGGGTCAGCGACCCCGAGCAGAAGCGCAAGATCATCGGCCGCGAGTTCATCCGGGTCTTCGAGGACGCCGCCCGCGCCATCGCCGACGAGGAAGGCATTGACTACCTCGTCCAGGGCACCCTTTATCCCGACGTGGTCGAGTCCGGTGGCGGCGAGGGTGCGGCCAACATCAAGTCCCACCACAACGTCGGCGGACTGCCCGAGGATCTGCAGTTCACCTTGATCGAGCCGCTGCGGCTGCTCTTCAAGGACGAGGTCCGCGCCGTCGGGGCCGAGCTCGGCCTGCCCGAGGCGATGGTGTGGCGGCAGCCCTTTCCCGGGCCGGGGTTGGCGATCCGGATCGTCGGTGCCGTCAACGCCGAACGCCTCGAGACGCTGCGCCGCGCGGATGCCATCGCGCGTGAGGAGCTGACCAAGGCGGGCCTGGATCGTGACATCTGGCAGTTCCCGGTGGTGCTGCTGGCCGACGTACGCTCGGTCGGCGTCCAGGGAGATGGGCGTACCTATGGCCACCCGATCGTGCTGCGGCCGGTGACCAGTGAGGACGCCATGACCGCCGACTGGGGTCGACTCCCGTATGACCTGCTGGAGGCCATGTCAACCCGCATAACCAACGAGGTGCCCGAGGTCAACCGAGTCGTCCTCGACGTGACCAGCAAGCCGCCGGGCACGATTGAATGGGAGTGACGCGCGAGTGGGAGTGACGCGCGAACGGCGCCGCGGAGGTCCGCGGCGCCGTTCGGGTCTGGCTGGTTCAGGAGATGGTGGCTCAGTAGGTGGTGTCGGCCGGCATGACCAGCCAGGCGATCAGGTAGGCGAGGATGCCGACGCCAGCAAACAGCACCAGAGCGACGAGGATGAGGCGCACCAGCGTGGCGTCCCAGCCGAAGTAGCGGGCGATGCCGGCGCACACACCGCCGATCATCTTGTTGCTGGTGCTGCGACGAAGCTGTCCGGAAGCCATGGTGAATGTCCTTTCGTTGGCGGCGATCAGAGGCCGCTGGGACGGTTCGGGTCGGTGTAGTTCGTGTCGCTGTGGTTCGTGTCGTGCTGCAGGTAGGGATCCGCGTCGCCCTGGGCGTACGGATCGCTCTTGCTCTGCTGGTGCTCCTGCCAGCGCTGGCTGGCGGTCTCGATGAGGCGCTCGGCCTCGGAGTCCGTCGCGCCCTCCTGCGGGATCACCAACCAGCAGACGACATAGGCGAGGACGCCGGTGAAGGCGAGCAGTGACAGCACCGCCACCCCGACGCGGACGATGGTCACATCGACGCCGAGATACTTGGCGAGCCCGCTGCAGACACCTCCCAGCATCTTGTCGCTGGTGCTGCGCCTCAGTTGCTTGCCGGTCGTGGACATCGTGCGGCTCCTCTCGTGGATGGTTCCATCATCTCGTGTCGACGCCTCATGGTCGTCAGGGGATCCCCTGAAAGGTCCCGGGGAAGGCGCCGGAACGCTGGTGCGGGGGCCCGGCGCGTGTGAGTCTTGACCCATCATGACCGACCTTGCTCGTACGCCGGCCGCCCTGCCGCAGCGCCCCGAACGCCCGCCGATCCGCCCCTGGGTCGCCGGTGTCAACGCTGCGCTGAGTCGGCGTACCGGCATCCCGGTCGGGATCCTGCGGGCCTTCTTCGTCTTCATCACCATGCTCAACGGCGTCGGCTCGTTGGTCTATGTCGGCCTGTGGATCTGGCTGCCCGCCGACGAACGCCGGCCCAGCCGCCACGGCCGATCCCGCGGCAAGCGCGCCAAGCACGGCACCTGGCGCTGGATCGCGCTCGCGATCCTGGCCGCGATGTCGTTGGGGATCATCCTCGATGGCGTCACCGGCAGCCTGCCGTGGCTGGCCGCACTGCTCGGCGGTGCCGGCATCCTGCTGGTCTGGATCCAGTCCCGGCCCGACTCGGACCAGGCAGACCGGCCGGCCTGGCTGGCGCCGCTGCTGAGCCGGTCCCGGGAGTGGGTGATCGTTCGCACGGTCGTTGGCCTGGGCCTGATCCTGTGGGCCATCGGCATCGTGTTTGCCGAGGAGGCTGCATTTGTCCCGCAGGCGATCGCCATGGGCACCATGCTCTTTGGCGGCCTCGGTCTGGTGCTGGCGCCGTGGCTCTACCGGGCCCGGCAAGCGGTCACGACCTCCCGGGAGGAAGAGGTCCGGGCCAAGGCGCACGCCGAGATGGCCGCCCACCTGCATGACTCGGTGCTGCAGACCCTGGCACTGATCCAGAAGCGCAGCGACGACCCCGCAGCGGTGCAGACCCTGGCGCGGCGACAGGAACGTGAACTGCGCGCCTGGCTCTATCCGCGGGGTGACAGCGCCGACGGGGGAGCGGGCATCGCGCTGCGGACCGGGCTCACCGAGGCCTGCGCACGGGTGGAGGACAAGTACGACATTCCCGTCGAACTCGTCGTGGTCGGCGATGCGGAGCTGGAGAGTTCGGCGATCATCGACGCGGCCGCCGAGGCCGCCACCAACGCCGCCAAGCACTCCGGCGCCACCAAGATCGATGTCTACGCCGAGGTCGCCGACCAGATCGAGGTCTTCGTACGCGATCGCGGCGCCGGTTTCGACCCCGACCAGGTGCCCGAGGACCGGCACGGGATCCGTGACAGCGTGGTCGGCCGGATGGAGCGGCACGGCGGCAGCGTACGGATCCGCACCGCGCCGGGGCAGGGCACCGAGGTGCAACTGCAGATGCCGCTGCCCAGCGCCGAGGGGACCGAGGGCGTACGCCGCTAGACTGCGGCCCGTGAGCCACAGCAAGCATGACGGTCGTCGCCGAGTCGTCCTCGTGGACGACCACGAGATGTTCCGCGCCGGCGTGCGGCACGAGATCGGCACCCGGGTCCAGGTGGTCGGCGAGGCCGGCGACGTGGACGAGGCGCTGAGCGTCATCAAGCAGCAGCAGCCCGACGTGGTGCTGCTGGACGTGCACCTGCCCGGCGGCGGTGGCCAGGAGGTGCTGCGGCAGCTGGGCACCGACGCCCCCGACATCAAGTGTTTGGCGCTGTCGGTTTCCGATGCCGCCGAGGACGTCATCGGCTGCATCCGAGCCGGCGCCCGCGGCTACGTCACCAAGACGATCAGCGGTGACGAGTTGGTGGAGGCCATCGGACGAGTGGCCGAAGGGGACGCGGTCTTCTCGCCGCGGCTGGCAGGTTTCGTGCTGGATGCCTTCGCCGGCAACATCGATGTCGCCCAGGTCGACGAGGATCTCGACCGGCTCTCGCAGCGAGAACGCGAGGTGATGCGGTTGATCGCCCGCGGCTACACCTACAAGGAGGTCGCCGCCGAGCTGTTCATCTCGATCAAGACCGTCGAGACCCACGTCAGCTCGGTGCTGCGCAAACTGCAGCTCAGCAATCGGCACCAGTTGGCTCGCTGGGCCTCGGACCGGCGCCTGATCTGAGGCGTCTGGCGCGTCACCTGATCGGTCACGGGAAAGCGGAAGGCCCGCTGCGATCTGAAGCGGGCCTTCGGCGTACCTGGAACCGATCGGCGGTTGTCAGGCCTTCTTGTTCTTGGTGATGAAACCGTAGATGACGAGCAGCACGATGGCGCCGATGATCGACGTGATCAGGCCCTGGAAGCTGAAGACGTCGTTGTAGTTGACGTTGAAGAGGAGGCCGCCCAGGAAGCCGCCGATGAGGGCGCCGGCGATGCCGAGCAGGATGGTGGCGATCCAGCCGCCGCCCTGCCTGCCGGGCAGGATGGCCTTGGCGATTGCTCCGCCGAGGAGCCCGATGACGATGTACGCAATGATAGTTCCCATAGGGTTCAGGCTACCCCCTCGGTAATGGCGCTGACAGCGGGGGCTGTCCCCTGAGCACCACAACTTCCGCTGAATTGTCGCTGAGCAAACGTGTGCTTTTGTCGACAAACGGCTGCAAGGCGCCCGCTGGGCGGGGATCAGAGCAGCGGTCGCAGCGGGGCGAGAATCGCCTCGGTGGCGCGTTTCCAGACCCGACGGCGGCGCCATCGGGCCAAGTCGACCTCCACGCACCGCTCCAGGTCCGCCTCGAAGACCTCCTCCATCCGCTGCGCCAGCGCGGGGTCGATCACCTCGATGTTGACCTCGTAGTTGCCCATCAGGCTCAGTCGGTCCAGGTTGGCGGTGCCGATGGTGGACCACTGCCCGTCGATGGTGGCGGTCTTCGCGTGCACCATGGCGTTCTGATAGAGGAAGAGTCGCACGCCGCCGGCCAGCAGCCGGTCGTAGTAGCCGCGGCTCAACCAGTCCGCCACCACGTGATTGGAATCAGCCGGCACGATGATGCGGACATCGACGCCACGCTGCACCGCCTTGAGCAGGACATGCATCAGGTCATCGTCAGGGATCAGGTACGCGTGGGTGAGCCAGACCCGCTCGGAAGCCCGGTCGATGGCCTCCAGATACATGTAGCGAATCGGGAACACCCACCGCGGCGGCACATTGCGCTGTACCCGCAGGCTCGGCAACCAGCCCCGGTCCGAGGAGTCGGGCAGCGGAGACTTGCGACCGGCCTTGGTGGCGTTCCAGTAGTCCTCGAATGCGTTGGCCAGTTCGGCCACCGAGGGGCCGACGATCCGGGCGTGGGTGTCACGCCAGTCGGTGGCGTACAGGCTGCCCAGGTTGTAACCGCCGGTGAAGGCGGTGTGCTCGTCGACCACCAGAAGTTTGCGGTGGTTGCGCCCCCAGTGCTGGGGCAGGAAGAAGCCGGGGCCACCGGAGACCAACGGGTGCGGTTGGACGTGCAGCTTGGGGTGTTGGGGAAACCGGAAGAAGCGCGGGTCGACCACCAGATTGGCGAACCGGTCCCACACCAAGCGTACCTCCACGCCCCGCTGGGCCGCCCGGATCAGCGCCTCCTTGAACTGCTGTCCGGTCTCGTCGCCCTTCCAGATGAAGGACTCCAAGGCGATGCTGAACTGCGCGCCCTCGATGGCCTCCAGCATCGCGTCGTAGGCGTCCTGGCCATAGGTGTAGACGGTGATTCGATCACCGTCACCGGTGGTGACCTCCCGCAGGTCACCGGGCGCCAGGTCGGGTGCCGGGCGGCCCCGCTTGCGGTGCCGATCAGTCAGTGTCAGAGCCGTTGCGGCGGTCACCTGCAGGGCGGCGATGCCGAGCAGGCCGCGATTGACGATCGTGCGCCACGGCCATCGGTGGACCCGAGCGACAGCGGTGCGGACGCGGGGACGGTGACGCGGGGCGGGCATGGCCGCCATCCTAGGTGCTCCCTCGGACCGGGGGCGGCTCGACTAGGCTGGACCGGTCATGTCGGATTCCTTGTTTCCAGCTTTCGTGCCCGCCGATCCAGCCGCTCCCAGCCGCGCGCCAGCGGAGGATCCGGCGACCAAGTCCGCCGGCAACAAGCGGCCCCGGCTCACCGCCGCGGACCTCCTCAAGGGTCTCAATGATGCCCAGCGGGAAGCCGTCAGTCACGAGGGTGGGCCGGTGTTGGTGGTCGCCGGCGCAGGTTCGGGCAAGACCCGGGTGCTGACCCGTCGGATCGCCTGGTTGGTCGCGGAGAGGAACGTGCATCCTGGTTCGATCCTGGCGATCACCTTCACCAACAAGGCGGCCGCCGAGATGCGTTCTCGGGTGGCTGAGCTGATCGGCAATCGGGCCAAGCTGATGTGGGTCTCGACCTTCCACTCCGCCTGCGTTCGGATCCTGCGGGCCGAGATCGGTGCCTTCGGCATGAAGCGCGGTTTCTCGATCTATGACGACGCCGACTCCAAGCGACTGATGCAGCTGGTGATCAAGGACCTGGGCCTGGACTCCAAGCGCTATCCCGTGCGTACGGTCATGAACTGGGTCTCCTCCCTCAAGAACGAGCTGGTCGACCCCGAATCGGCGAGCACGCACGTACGCTCGCCCTTCGACGAGCCGATGGTGGAGGCCTATCGGGAGTACCAACGCCGGCTCCGGCAGGCAGAGGCCCTCGACTTCGACGACCTGATTTCCACGACCGTCCATCTGCTGCGCGCCTTCCCAGCCGTACGCGAGCAGTATCGCCGCCGGTGCCGGCACGTGCTGGTCGATGAGTACCAAGACACCAACCACGCCCAGTACGCGCTGGTGCGCGAGCTGTGCGGGGAGGTCGACGCGGGCCCGGACGAGCCGGTGGTGGAGCCGGCGGACCTGATGGTGGTCGGCGACTCCGACCAGTCGATCTATGCCTTCCGAGGCGCGACGATTCGCAACATCATCGACTTCGAGCGGGACTTCCCGGGCGCCTCCACGGTGACCCTGGACCAGAACTACCGTTCCACCCAGAACATCCTCACGGCCGCCAACCAGGTCATCGTGAAGAACCCCGAGCGCCGGGACAAGAAGCTGTGGTCGGCCGCCGGCGACGGCGAACAGATCGTGGGCTACGTCGCCGACACCGAACACGAAGAAGCCCAGTTCATTGCCTCGGAGATCGATCGGCTGCACGACCAGGGCACGGGCTACAACGAGGTCGCGGTCTTCTATCGCACCAATGCCCAGTCCCGCGCCTTCGAGGACGTCTTCATCCGCACCGGGCTGCCCTACAAGGTGGTCGGTGGGGTGCGGTTCTATGAGCGCAAGGAGATCCGTGATGCGATCGCCTATCTGCGTGCGATCGCCAACCCCAGCGATGACGTGTCGGTGCGCCGGATCCTCAACGTGCCCCGCCGCGGCATCGGTGCCAAGGCCGAGGAGGCACTGGAACGGTGGGCGGCCCAGCACCGGGTGTCCTTCGCGGATGCCCTGCCGCACGCGGGAGAGTTGGGGCTGGCGAGCCGATCGGTACGTCAGATCCAGGGTTTCGTGGAGTTGATGGACCAGCATCGCGAGATGGTCGCAGCCGGCGAGCCGGCCGATGCGGTGCTGTCGAGCATCCTGCGGGCCTCAGGCTATGTGGCCGAACTGGAACAGAGCACCGATCCCCAGGACGAGACCCGGTTGGAGAACCTTGTCGAACTCGTCTCGGTGGCCCAGGAGTTCGTCGCCGCGGCGACCACCACCGACCTCACCGAGGCGGACCTCGAGGAGGATGCTGAGGAAGCGCTCGAGCAGGGCCCGCCCGACGGCGATGCCGGCGCCGAGCTGGCGCAGAACGGACTCAATGTGGCCGGCGCGCCGGAGCCGGACGACTCCCTGCCGGCCTTCCTGGAACGGGTGGCGCTGGTCGCCGATGCCGACCAGATCCCGGATGCGGACAACCAGATGGTCACCCTGATGACGCTGCACACCGCCAAGGGGTTGGAATTCGACACGGTCTTCCTCACCGGCTTCGAGGACGGCATGTTCCCGCACCAGCGCACGTTGGCCGATCCGGCCGAGATCGCCGAGGAGCGGCGACTGGCGTACGTCGGACTCACCCGGGCCAGGCGTCGGCTCTATCTCACCCGCAGCCAGGTCCGGTCGATGTTCGGCAGCCCGCAACACAACCCGGCCAGCCGATTCTGGAGCGACATCCCCGAGCACCTGATGGACTGGCGCCGGGTCGGCACCGTCGGCGGCTGGCGCAGCAGCGTCGGTCCACGGCAGCGCGAGGCCGAGACGTCGGTGCGCAGCATCGGCTCGGGCATCCCCAGCGCGTCGACGCGCAACGAACTGCAGGTCGCCACCGGGGATCGGGTGCTGCACAGCACCTTCGGGATGGGGACGGTGGTCGCCACCCACGGCGCCGGTCGCAACCTCAAGGCCGATGTGGACTTCGGATCGGCTGGCCTGAAGCGGCTGCTGGTGCAGCGCGCCCCGCTCGAAAAGCTCTGAGCCGCACGCCATCCCCACGTACGCCAAACGGCGCCCGCCGAAGCGGACGCCGTCTGGAGGGGCTGGTGTGGAAGGGCTTGGTCAGCCGACCTGGACGCCGAGGCTGCGCAGGAAAGCGGCGGGATCGCGGCTCTCGTACACACTGCCTGGGCGGGTGCCCGGCGGGTAGTACTCGAAGTGGAGGTGCGGGCCGGACACGTTGCCGGTCGAGCCGACGTAGCCGATCAACTGGCCCGCGGTCACGGTCTGGCCGGGCTGGGCGACCTTGGCGGACATGTGGGCGTACAGGGTGCCGGAGCCGTCCGAGGCGCGGATGATGACGTGGTTGCCGGCCCAGCCACCCGCGGTGGAGGCGAGCACGACGCCATCGACGGCGGCATAGATCGGGGTGCCGTTGGGAGCGCCGAAGTCCAGGCCGGTGTGGTAGCGACCCCAGTAGGGGCCGGTCTGACCCCAGCGAGCGGTGACCCGGGCGGGGGAGGGCACCGGCAGCGCACCCTTGCCGCTGATCTCGCCCATCGGCGGGAATTCGAAGTTGGGCGGCAGGGTGAGGCCGTTGCCGGCCAGAGCAGCTTCGCGCTGACGCTTCTGCTCTTCCTCCTGCTTGCGCTTCTCCTCGACCAGGCGCTCCTGCTCCTGGGCGATCTGCTGATCGCGTTCGGCCTTCTGCTCCTCGCGGCGATCGGCAACTGCACCACCGGAAGTCTTGTCAGCATTGCGGCTGGTCTCGTTCAGGGAGCTGCTGCGCTGCTGCTCGACCTGGGCGCCGACCGCCTTGTCCAATCGGCTCTGCAGGGGAGTGGTGCTCTGGCCGTCACCCTGGTTGAAGCTGCTGAGGCCGCCGTCCTCGCCCTCGTCGCTGGAGGTCGCCTTGCGCTCCTCGGTCATGCTGAGCGCGGCCTCGCTGCGCTCGCTGATCGACAGCGGGCGGGGCTCGGCCGCCGTGATGTTGGGTTGGTCACTCTGCAAGCCCGCCACCGGGTGGGTGTCAGTTGCCTGCGCTGAGGAGGTCATGGCGACCGTGCCCATCAGCACCAGTCCGAGACCGGAGATGGCACAGGTGGCCAGTCCGTGACGCAGCATCGCGCCCCAAGAAAGGTCCTCGTCGGCGGCGTCGAGTGCTTCGGCCTTGTCATCGGTCGCTGCGGCGGGCTCTGTCTCCAGAGCTCGACGCGCGCGCCGCTTGCCCACCAGGCGGCCTACGAGTCCTGCGTTCACCGACACTCGCTCCTCAGTACGACTTCTGCTGTGCTGCGTCACCCGGGTGTGTGGGAAGGGCTCCGACTCAGCCGCGAGCAACCTTAGCATTTCTCAGGGTGAACCGGTAATGGCTTCAGGAATCTTCTCACGGGACCGAGAAAACCTGTTCACGGCAGCCCCAAACTGGCCCCCGATGGCGTTGTGAGGGCCTGAGCACTAGTGTTTCCAAGAGAAACCCAAGCCAGGGTTGAGCGTCCGCAGGGGCGCCCTCCGGTCCGGGAGGGCCGGTGCACGTGACGTTGGGTGTACTGGCACCCAGACAGGATGGAGCCGTCGTGGATCTGTACGAATACCAGGCGCGTGACATGTTCGAGAAGCACGGTGTGCCCGTGCTTCGCGGCATCGTCGCCACCACACCCGAGGAGGCCAAGGCTGCCGCTGAGCAGCTCGGCACCAGTGTCGTGGTGGTGAAGGCGCAGGTGAAGACCGGCGGCCGCGGCAAGGCCGGCGGCGTCAAGCTGGCGCGCAGTCCGCAGGAGGCCGCCGACCACGCCGAGCAGATTCTTGGCATGGACATCAAGGGCCACACGGTCCACAAGGTCATGATCGCCGAGGGCGCCGACATCGCCGAGGAGTACTACTTCTCCGTGCTGCTGGACCGCAGCGAGCGGGCCTACCTCGCCATGTGCTCCAAGGAGGGCGGCATGGAGATCGAGCAGCTCGCCGTTGAGCGCCCTGAGGCGCTGGCGCGCGTCTCGGTCGATCCGCTGGTCGGCATCGACGCGGCCAAGGCTGCCGAGATCGTCGAGGCCGCCGGCTTCGACGAGGCCGACCGGGCCGCGATCGCCGACGTGCTGGTCAAGCTCGGCGGAGTGTACGCCGCGGAGGACGCCTCGCTGGTCGAGGTCAACCCGCTGGTCAAGACCGGTGACGGCAAGATCGTCGCACTGGACGGCAAGGTCACCCTCGACGAGAACGCCGAGTTCCGCCACGAGGACCACGCTGCGCTTGCCGACGTCTCCGCGACTGACCCGCTCGAGGTCGCCGCCAAGGAGAAGGGTCTCAACTACGTCAAGCTCGACGGCAGCGTCGGCATCATCGGCAACGGTGCCGGCCTGGTGATGAGCACCCTGGACGTCGTCGCGTACGCCGGCGAGGAATTCCCGGGGCAGCCCAAGCCCGCCAACTTCCTCGACATCGGCGGCGGCGCCAACGCCGAGGTGATGGCCAACGGTCTGGGCATCATCCTGGGTGACGCCCAGGTGAAGAGCGTCTTCGTGAACGTCTTCGGCGGCATCACCGCCTGTGACGCAGTCGCCAACGGCATCGTCCAGGCCTTTGCGCTGCTGGCCGAGGCCGGCACCGAGCCGAAGCCGCTGGTCGTCCGTCTGGACGGCAACAACGCGGTGGAGGGTCGCCGGATCCTGACCGAGGCGAACCTGCCGCTGCTGGAGCAGGTAGACACCATGGACGGCGCCGCCAAGCGGGCCGCCGAGCTGGCCGCGAACTGAGTAAGGGACGAGTAGACAATGGCAATTTTCCTCAATGCTGATTCCAAGGTCATCGTCCAGGGCATGACCGGCTCCGAGGGCATGAAGCACACCCAGCGCATGCTCAACTCGGGCACCCAGATCGTCGGCGGCACCAACCCCCGCAAGGCCGGCACCACCGTCACCTTCGAGGGCGACACCGAGGTGCCTGTCTTCGGGACCGTCGCCGAGGCGATGGAGGCCACCGGCGCGAACGTGTCGGTGATCTTCGTTCCGGCCAAGTTCACCAAGGCTGCTGTCGTCGAGGCCATCGAGGCCAAGATGCCGCTGGTGGTGTGCATCACCGAGGGTGTCCCGGTCAAGGACACCGCGGAGTTCTACACCCTGGCCGCCGAATCGGGCAGCACGCGCCTGATCGGTCCGAACTGCCCCGGCGTCATCACCCCGGGCCAGTCCAACGCCGGCATCATCCCCGCCGACATCGCCCCCAACCCCGGCAAGATCGGCCTGGTGTCGAAGTCGGGCACGCTGACCTACCAGATGATGTACGAACTGCGGGACTTCGGCTTCTCGAGCGCCGTCGGCATCGGCGGCGACCCGATCATCGGCAGCACCCACATCGACTGCCTGCAGGCCTTCCAGGACGACCCCGAGACCGAAGCGATCGTCATGATTGGCGAGATCGGTGGCGACGCGGAGGAGCGGGCTGCGGCCTTCATCCAGGCCAATGTCACCAAGCCGGTGGTCGCCTACGTCGCGGGCTTCACCGCGCCGGAGGGCAAGACCATGGGCCACGCCGGCGCGATCGTGTCCGGCTCGGCCGGCACCGCCGCCGCGAAGAAGGAGGCCCTCGAGGCTGCCGGCGTACAGGTCGGCAAGACCCCGAGCGAGACCGCCAACCTGATGCGGGAAATCATGAGCTCGCTGAGCTGACCCACGCACGACACGACTGAGCCGGGCCCCGATCGGGGGCCCGGCTCAGTGCTTTCCTGGGGCGGCGGGGCAAAGGGTCGGGCCGGCGTACGCCTGTGGCGCCGGCCGGCACCGCGTGTCATGGCGCGGTGGCCACCGCGTGTCATGGCGCGGTGGCCACCGCGACGCACACCAGGAGGAAGCCGATCAACTGCAGGCTGCCTCGAATCGCCTGGAAGATGTCCCAGCGGCGCCGCATCGGGATGAATCCCTCCGGTGCGCTGGTGCCCTTGATGAAGAAGGTGCGCAGGTTGATCGGAACGTTGCCGAGGATGGTGGCGATCAAGGCAATGGTGAGCACGACAGCGGCGGCGATGCACCAGGCGTTTCCGGTGGTCCCGGCGCCGATCCCCGCCAGGATCGGCGCGGCGGTCATGCCGACCGGCATCGCCGCGCCGAACGTGCGCAACAGTCCCTGCTCCATCACGAGCTGGCTGTCCTCGGGGAGTCGACGGATCACCGGGTGCACCAGGCACACCGAGGCAAACTCGGCGCAGCCGACAAATCCGGTGGCGGCCAGAGTGAAGAACAGCAGCAGGTCCACGACGGAACTCCTCGGGTTGGCGGACAGGATTGCGAGCAATGTAAACACCGTGCACATTAATGGTGCGTTGACACGATAGGTCGCCTGGGTTAACACTGTCAACATGGCCTACCACCACGGGAACCTCCGCGCCGAGTTGGTGCGGATCGGGGTCGAGCTCGCCGCCGACGGGGGACCCGAGGCCGTGGTGTTGCGCGAGGTGGCCAGGCGAGCAGGGGTCTCGGCCTCGGCGGCGTACCGGCACTTCAGCGGCCAGGATGAACTCCGTGACGCGATCCTTCAGGCCGCGCTCGCCGCGCTGCACCGGCGGATCTGTTTGGAGCTGGCGTGGCTGGCGCCCGGCGCGAGTCATGCCGAGGTGCTGCTGGCGGCCGGCCGGGGCTACTTCGGTTTCGGGGTGGAGGAGTCTGACCTCTTCCGGGCGTTGGTCAGCCGGCAACCGATGCACCCGTCTGAGGATCCGGACCCGTTTCGGCTGCTGGTGCAGCTCGTGCGGGAGGCGCTGCCGGACGCCGACGAGGCGGCATTGTTTCGCCACACCGTCACGTTGTGGTCGGCCGTGCACGGATACACCTCGCTGTGTGGCGTCGGTGCGCTGCATTCGCTGCCGGTCGCCCAGAAGTACACGATGCTCGAATCGGTGCTGATGCCGGCGGTCACGGCTGTCTTGCGGCTCCCCGACGGGGCGGGGCAGTCCGAATCGTGACCGGACAAACGGAAGACGTGCGGGTCTGGATCTCGGACCGGCCGATTGAGTTGGCCTCGCTGTGGTCGACCTGGCGACGCGGGTCGGGGGACCCGACGTACCGGATCACAGCGGGGCGGCACTGGCGTGGTCTGCTCACGCCAGCGGGGCCCGCGACGCTGGCGGTCAGCGTCCGGGCCGACCTGCGTGAGGTGCGCGCGCAGGCATGGGGGGCCGGGTCGGACTGGGTGCTGGACCAGTTGCCCGCGATGCTCGGCGATGCCGACGACACCGCGGGTGACTTCCAGCCCCAGCATCCGGTGCTGCAGCAGGCCTGGCAGCGCCACCGGCATTGGCGGGTGACCCGCGGCGGCATGGTGTGGCCGGCCCTGTACGCCGCGATCCTGGAGCAGAAAGTCACCGGCCAGGAAGCGTTCGGGGGGCAGGGGCGGCTGGTGCGGGCCTACGGGAGTCCGGCGCCCGGATCAGCGACGGAAGTGAAAGAGCTGGGGCTGATGGTGCCGCCGGGGCCGGAGACCGTACGCCAGATCCCCAGCTGGGAATGGATCCGGATGCCCGTCGGTCCCGAACGCAGCGCAGCCGTGGTGCGGGCGGCCGCTGTGGCGGACCGGCTCGAGGAGAGCCTGGCGATGAGCAGCCAAGACGCCGATCGACGGCTGCAGGCGGTGCCCGGCGTCGGGCCCTGGACCTCTGCTGAGGTACGCCAGCGAGCCCACGGCGACCCGGACGCGATCAGCCTCGGTGACTACCACGTCGGCAAGAACATTGGCTGGGCGCTGGCGGGGGAGCGGGAGGCCGATGATGCGCGCGCCGCCGAACTGTTGCAGCCCTACCTCGGACACCGCTATCGGGTGCAGCGACTGTTGGAAATGGCCGGTGCGACCCGGCCCCGACGCGGCCCCAGAATGGCGCCGCGGCGACACCTGCCGCGCTGAGCGGTGTACGGCTCAGCCGGGGGGTGGTCAGGCAGCCTGCGTCAGCCGCTCGCCGGCGCGCTTGGCGACGGCGGTCCACTGCTCGTCGGTCCAGTTGAAGTCCTCGCGAGGCGTCATCAACAGGTAGACCATCGTGTTGCCCTGGGTGAGGATCGCGACCCGGAACTGTGCCGACTGGCCCTGTCCGACGGCCTGGGTGACCTTGATGGTGCTGCCGGAGTAGGTCGCTCCGTCGACACCCTGGCCCTCGAAGGGGACGGGGTCCTCGACGCGCGGGGTCAGGCTGCGCTCGGGGCACTCCTCGATGTTGGTGAGGATGGTCTCGGCGTACTCCTGTGCCTTCTGCTCGTCAGGGAAGGTCAGCACCAGCTGGTCCACACCGAAGTCGGTCGGCGCCCGCGGGTCATCGGCCAACAGGTACGTCCGCTGCTCGCGCTCGTCCGGGCCAGCGTCCTCGGCGAAGTCGACCGCCTCACACTGGGTGGTGGTCAAGTCGATGTTGGTGGTCGGATCCAAGGCGTTCCAGCGACCCGAGCCCGGGCGTACCCGTGGCAGGTCGCCGCCGGCGAGCCAGCCCGGGGTGGCGCCACTGGCGGGCGGAGGGGTCGGGGTGGCTTCCGGATCGAGGCTGCACAGGCCGCCGGTCAGGCTGCACTGACGATCCACCGCACCGGTCATGGCCTGGGCCAGCTCGCGGGTGTCGGCGGGGCGCTCGGCCGTGACAATGTCGACCACGTTGATCGCCGATCCGGTGCGCACCAGCGCAACAACGTGATATTCGGCGGTCTGTTCCTGACGTACCACCTGGACTGCAACGGCCTCGTCGCCGAGCTGGGAGATCTCCGCGGCACCCATGATGTAGAGCGGCTGCAGGGTGCAGTCACCCAACTGGGCCTTGCGCAGGTCGAAGACCTGCTCGGCGGCGGCGACATCGGCGTACGCCTCAGCGCGGTGCAGCACCGCCGTGACCGATCCGGGCACCGTCAGCGTCCGCAGCATGGCTTCGCTGGGCACCGGTGCGCTCGGGTCGTTCATCTGGATGCAGCGCGGTTGGCTGGACTCGGCCGTGATCTGCTCGGTGGTCTCCTCGACCTGCCAGGTCTGGCCGCCGATGGCCGACAGGTCCACCGGGTCGAGCATCGAGACATCCGTGAGCTTGTCCACCTGGGTCGGCTCCGGATCAGTGGCGGGCACCGAGGGAGAAGCGGCCATCTCGCCACGATTCATCGGCAGCACGAAGGCGGCGACGAGGGCGACGATGACGGTGGCCGCGGCAATCCCGACGGCAATGCTGGTGCGGACACCGCGCTTGGACTCCGGGGCCGTGGCGTGGACGGCGATGTCACTGGCGCGGACCGTGCTGGCGCGGCGCTCGGCCTGCTGCCGGGTCTGCAACTGCTTGGGACGATCGTGGATGGCGCCGGGCGCCAGGAACTCCGGGGCACTGCCGGATCCGATGGTCGAGGCCGGGGTCGGGGCGCTGGTGTCGGCGTCCTCAGCCTCGGGCTCGAGGTCCTCGCTGTCCGAGGCGCTGTCGTCATCGACAGTCTCGGGCTCGCTCTCCTCGGCCTCCGCGGCGGTGTCCTCGGCATCGTCGTCGGCGGGCGACTCCTCGGCCACCTGCGGCTCCGGATCAGCGACAACTCCGAGAAGTCGGCGGCCCCGCGGCGTTTCGACGGCGGGCTCGTCCGGGCCTTCGTCTAGGGTTGAGGCGTTCGGCTCGGAGGGTTCAGGGAGCGCGCGACGAGCGCGACGCGGTGTCTCATCGGACACGCGGACTCCTTCCCTAGAGGCAAATGTGACGGTCCCGCGAGCGGGCAGAGGAAGCCCACGATACTCGGTCGGGTCGACCGAGACCATTTTTGTTGGGAGGACACCCAGTGCCAAGCCCCAGGAGCCCACGTTCAGCAACCCGGCTGCGCGTGACTCGACCAGACCCGGAACCGGATCAGGAGCATCCGCTGAAGCGGTGGTTGCCGTGGCAGGTGGCGGCGGCGCTGGCCGGGCTCGCTGCTGCCGCGGCGGGCTGGCTGTTGGCGACCGCGATCGCCGGGGTCGGTTGGGTGTCGGCCCCGGTGGGCGGCTTCCCGGTCCAGCTCGGCACCCAGTTCTGGCTGCTCGCCAACGGCGCCGGCGGCGTGATCGACGGGGTCCTGGTGACGCTGACTCCACTCGGCTTCACCGGCCTGATGGTGCTGATCCTGCACTGGCTCACCGGCTGGGCCGCCCGGATCGCCCAACCGGATGGCAAGGACGACCCGCCGCTGGCTGCCCTGCTGGGCCCGGCCGGCATCGCTGCCGCCGGCTACCTGGTGCCCCTGCTGACCGTGGCCGGCACCCTCGGCAGCCAGGAACAACTGATCCGAGCCGCCATCGCCGGCACCGTCATCGCCGCGATCGGTGCGCTGTGGGGTGCGTACGCCGGAGCCTCCCAGCTGCCCTGGCGCGGCTGGCCCCGGTGGTTGCGAGCGGTGCCGCGCGCTGTGCTGGCGTCATTGCTGGTGCTGACGGCGGCCGCCAGCGCCGTGCTGGCGTACGCCGTCGTCGACGGCGGCGCTCGGATGATCGGACTGGCCGACCACCTGCACCTCGGCTGGGTCGGCAACCTGGTGATGCTGCTGGCCCAGCTCGCCTATCTGCCCAACCTGTTGCTGTGGGTGGTTTCCTACGTCCTCGGCGCCGGCTTCACCCTGGGTGACGGTTCGCTGGTCTCCCCAGCGGCGACCCAACTTGGCCTGATGCCCGGCATCCCGGTGTTGGCCGTGGTGCCCGAGGCCGGCACCCAGACCGCCGCCCCGTGGCTGTGGCTGCTGGTGGGCGTCCTCGCGGGTGCCGTCGCGGCCGGATGGGTGGTGCAGGCGCGGCCGCGGGCCCGATTCGACGAAACCGCGCTGGCCGGTGGTCTGGCGGGAGTGGGCGCCGCCGCAGTGCTGCTGCTGTTCGCGTGGCTGTCGACGGGCAACCTCGGCACCGGACGACTGGTCGACCTGGGCCCGCGGCTGATCGAGCTGGCCCTGCTGGCACCCGGCGTGTTGGGCCTCAGTGGCGTCGCGGTCGGTCTGGTGTGGGGACTCGTGCGGCGTCCGCCACGAACGGACGCTGCCGCCAGCTCGGCAAACTGACCAACTGTCCGCTGACCAACTAGGGTTTGGGCTGTGTCTGCAACCACGGAGCCCCCGGCATCGGGATCGTCGCCGCGCATCGTCGTGCTCGCCTCCGGATCGGGCAGCCTGGCGCAGGCCCTCATCGCCGCCTGCAGCACCGGTGAGGTGCCGGCCCACGTGGTCGCCGTGGTGAGCGACCGGGCCGAGGCCGGCGTACACGAGCATGCCCGCGCTGCCGGCGTCCCGAGCCAGACCGTGGTCCTGGAACGTGGCGCTGATCGGGCCGCATGGGATGCCCGGCTGCGGGACGCCGTGGCCGCTCACAATCCGGACCTGGTGGTCAGCGCCGGTTTCATGCGGTTGGTCGGTGCGGCATTCCTGGCAGAGTTCGGCGGCCGGATGATCAACACCCATCCCTCGCTGCTGCCCTCCTTCCCGGGGGTCCACGGCCCCCGCGACGCACTCGCTGCCGGCGTACGGGTTGCCGGCACCTCGGTGTTCTGGGTCGATGCCGGCCTGGACACGGGCGCGATCATCGCCCAGGAGGCCGTACGCGTGCTGCCCACCGACACCGTCGACTCGCTCCACGAACGCATCAAGCAGGTCGAGCGGCCGCTGCTGGTCCAGGTCTGCGCCGAGATCGCCGCCGGCGTCCCGCACGACCACCTCACCCCGGGCCTGCGCCCGGCGACAACCCCGACCCCCACCACTGAAGGAGAACCCCGATGAGTCAGCAGCCCGAGACCCCGCAGGAACGCCGCCCGCTGCGTCGCGCCCTGGTGTCGGTCTATGACAAGGAAGGCCTGATCGAGGTCGCCTCCGAACTGAGCCGCGCCGGCGTCGAGATCGTCTCCACCGGCTCCACCGCCAAGCGGCTGCAGGATGCCGGCGTGCCGGTACGCCCGGTGGAGGAGGTGACAGGTTTCCCCGAGATGCTCGATGGTCGGGTCAAGACCCTGCACCCGCGGATCCACGCCGGCATCCTCGCCGACCTGCGGCAGCACAGCCACGGCGAGCAGCTGGAGCAGCACGACATCGGCGCCTTCGACCTGGTGATCAGCAACCTCTATCCCTTCGCGGAGACGGTGGCGGCCGGCCGCGACCAGGAGCAGTGCATTGAGCAGATCGACATCGGCGGTCCGGCGATGGTGCGTGCGGCCGCGAAGAACCACGCCAACGTCGCGATCATCACCTCCCCGGATCAGTACGAGCGGATCCCGATGGCGGTCGCCGCCGGCGGATTCACCCACCAGGAACGACGCGAACTGGCCGCGCAGGCCTTCCGGCACACCGCGGCGTACGACGTCCAGGTGGCGACCTGGCTGGGCGGCCTCGACGAGGACGAGACCGACTTCAGCCCGTGGACCGGCCGGACCTGGGAGAAGGTCAGTGACCTGCGCTACGGCGAGAACTCCCACCAGGGTGCCGCCATCTATCGCGACACCGCTGGCGGCGCCGGACTGCCGACCGCCAAGCAGCTGTGGGGCAAGGAGATGTCCTACAACAACTACGTCGACGCCGATGCCGCCCGCCGCGCAGCCGGCGACTTCCAGGAGCCTGCGGTCGCGATCGTCAAGCACGCCAACCCGTGCGGCATCGCGATCGGCGTCGACGTCGCCGAGGCCCACCGGCTCGCCCACGCCTGCGATCCCGTGTCGGCCTTCGGCGGCGTGATCGCGGCCAACCGGCCGGTGTCGGTGGAGATGGCCGAGGCGGTCGCCAAGATTTTCACCGAGGTGATCGTGGCGCCCGGCTACGAGGACGGCGCCGTCGAGGTGCTGAAGGGCCGCAAGAACCTGCGCATCCTCGAGTGCGACAACCGGGCCGTCGGCGGCCGCGAACTGCGGCTCATTGAGGGCGGCATGCTCGCCATGGATGCCGACGCCATCGACGCCGAGGGTGACGACCCGGGCATCTGGGAGCTCGTCAGCGGCGACCCTGCCGATGAGCAGGCCAAGGCCGACCTGATCTTCGCGTGGCGCGCCTGCCGCGCCGTGAAGTCCAACGCCATCCTGCTCGCCAGCGAGGGCGCCGCGGTCGGCATCGGCATGGGGCAGGTCAACCGGGTCGATTCCTGCCGGCTCGCGGTGGAACGCGCCGGCGATCGGGCGGCCGGCTCGGTGGCGGCCTCGGATGCGTTCTTCCCCTTCGCCGATGGGCTGGAGGTGCTGGCGGCCGGCGGCGTACGCGCGGTGGTCCAGCCCGGTGGGTCCACCCGGGACGGTGAGGTCATCCAGGCGGCACAGAAGGCCGGCATCACCATGTATCTGACCGGCACCCGCCACTTCTTCCACTGACCGCTTCCCGGACGAGGAGTTTCGATGGCTGCGACGCCGATGCTCGGCAAGCCGCTGGCCGAGACCATCAAGGCTGACCTGAGTCAGCGGGTGGCCCGGTTGCGCGCCCAGGGGATCACACCCGGACTGGGCACGATCCTGGTCGGCGACGACCCCGGGAGCCAGGCGTACGTGCGTGGCAAGCACCGCGACTGCGCCCAGGTCGGCATCACCTCGATCCAGGTGGAGTTGCCCGCCGAGGTCTCCCGGCAAGGCTTGGAGGCCGAGGTGATCCGCCTCAACGAGGACCCGGCCTGCACCGGCTACATCATCCAGTTGCCGCTGCCGAAGCATCTCGACGAAGATCGGGTGCTGGAGTTGATGGATCCGGACAAGGACGCCGACGGCCTGCATCCCACCAACTTGGGGCGGCTGGTGTTGGACGCCGAGGGGCCACTGCCGTGTACGCCCCGCGGCATCGTGCACATGTTGCGCGCGCACGGTGTCGAGTTGTCCGGTGCCGAGGTTTGCGTGATCGGTCGCGGCACCACCATCGGGCGACCGATGGGACTGCTGCTGACCAGCCGGGCGGTCAATGCGACCGTCACCACCTGCCACACCGGGACCACGGACCTGGCCGCCCACACCCGTGCCGCGGACGTCGTCATCGCCGGCGCCGGCGTACCGAACCTGGTGACCGGCCAGATGCTCCGGCCTGGAGCGGTGTGCGTCGCGGTGGGGATCACCCGCACCGAGGAGGGGCTGGTCGGCGACTTCGCCGCCGACGTCACCGACACCGCCTCGCTGATCGCTCCGGTTCCGGGCGGAGTCGGTC
Organism: Parenemella sanctibonifatiensis; assembly: GCF_002250565.1. Classification (GTDB taxonomy): domain Bacteria; phylum Actinomycetota; class Actinomycetes; order Propionibacteriales; family Propionibacteriaceae; genus Parenemella; species Parenemella sanctibonifatiensis. Next base: position 311,604 of record NZ_NMVJ01000001.1, on the reverse strand, counting down.
CACTGACCCGGGTGATGCTGCTGGCCAATGTGGTCGACCGAGCCGAGCAGCTGGCAGGACTGGACTGATGATGGCGCGGCCCCGCTCCAGCGGCACCGGCTGGCTGCCGCTGCTCGCGGTGCTGCTGCCGTGGGCGGTGGGGATGGTCATCCTGGCGCTGGGCCACTGGCGTACCGGATCGGTCGTCATCGGTGCCGGGCTGGTGCTGGGTGCCGTGTTGCGGCTGGTGCTGTCTCGTCAGCGGATCGGTCTGTTGCGGGTGCGGGACCGTGGCTTCGACATCGGCTGGTACACCCTGCTGGGTGCAGCGATCATCGTGTTGGCGATCGTGGTGCCCGGTGGCGGCACGTGAATCAGACGTGCCTGAACCTCAGGACACGCCGAGGGCGACCACCATCAGCATGACGAAGGCGATCATGCCCAGCGTGGACAAGGCGCCCATGACGATGCCGGCGATCGAGGTGCCGTTCTCGCCGCCGGGATTGCTGCGTACGCCGGCGATTCCCAGCCCCAACGCGAACGGGCCCAGCAGTGGCATCATCACCATCGACAGAATCCCCAGCACCAGCGCCGGAGTCCCGTAGTTGGAGGCGCTGCGACGCGGGTCGGGTCGGTAGGCAGGTGAGCTGTAGGGGCTGGCCTGGTGCAGGTAGGGATTGGGCTGCAACTGCTGGCGCGGCGGCGGTGCCGACGCCGAATGAAGATGGTCGGGGTAGCTCGCCGAGGCCGCGGAGTAGGGCCCGTAGTAGTCGGCGCTGGTGGGATTGCCGTAGAAATCAGCGGCAGAGTCAGCCGAATAGGGACCGAAGTCCTGCTCGTTGCCGTTGGCCTGATAGGGGTCGGTGGGCTGACTCATGGATCCAGTATGCCGCGCTGCCGGCGTACCCGAAATGTTCGCCGCCTCGACAGACAGAACTGGGCGGCCCCGACAGGTCGGGACCGCCCAGGTGGACCAGGATGAGGCTCAGGCCTCGATCAGACCCAGCTCGGTGACGGCCTGACGCTCCTCGACCAACTCAGCAGTGCTGGCATCGATCTTGGCGCGGCTGAAGTCGTCGATCTCCAGACCCTGGACGATGCTGTACTCGCCGTTGCTGACGGTGCAGGGGAAGGAGGAGATGATGCCTTCGGGGACCCCGTAGGAGCCGTCGGAGGGCACCGCCATCGAGGCCCAGTTGCCCTCGGGCGTACCGAGCACCCAGTCACGCATGTGGTCGACGGTGGCGTTCGCAGCTGAGGCAGCCGAGGAGGCGCCGCGGGCCTCGATGATCGCCGCACCACGCTTGGCGACGGTCGGGATGAAGTCGTTCTCCAGCCAAGCCTGGTCGTTGATGACCTCGGCGGCCGGCTTGCCGTTGATCTCCGCGTGGAAGATGTCGGGGTACTGGGTGGAGGAGTGGTTGCCCCAGATGGTCAGCTTCGTGATGTCGTTCACGCTGACGCCGGCCTTGGCGGCGAGCTGGGTCATGGCGCGGTTGTGGTCCAGTCGGGTCAGCGCGTTGAACCGCTCGGCCGGGATGTCGGGGGCGTTGCGCTGGGCGATCAGGGCGTTGGTGTTGGCCGGGTTGCCGGTCACCAGCACCTTGACGTCGTCGGCGGCGACCTCATTGAGGGCCTGGCCCTGGGCGGTGAAGATGGCGCCGTTCTTGCTGAGCAGGTCGGCGCGCTCCATGCCAGCCTTGCGCGGCATCGCGCCAACCAGCATCGCCAGGTTGACGCCGTCGAAGATCTCCTTGGGGTCATCGCCGATGACAATGTTGGTCAGATTCGGAAAGGCGCAGTCGTCGAGCTCCATGACGACACCCTCGAGAGCCTTGAGGGCCGGGGTGATCTCGAGCAGGCGCAGTTCGACCGGAGTGTCGCCGAGCAGCGAGCCACTGCCGATCCGGAACAGCAGGTTGTAGCAGATCTGGCCGGCGGCGCCGGTGACGGCGATCTTCACGGGTGTGGTCACAGTTTCCTTCTCCTCAGATGGCGTACGCCAGCAGCCTAGCGCCGACCGCTGGGGTCGGTGGTCGGCGGTCAGCGATCCGGTTCACTCTCGACGGCACGGGCACGGCGGACGTGGGACCGGGCGTGCTCCAGGGCTTCGTCGAAGGTGTCGAAGAGGTGCCGGTGGTGTCGCAGCGCGTCGACGACGCCGACCTTGCGCAGCAGTTCCGCGTGGCCGGGCCGGACGCCCTTGATCAACACGGTGATGCCGCGCTGCTCCAGGCCACGGATCAACTCGGACAGCACCCGGGCGCCGGAGCTGTCGACCGCCTCCAGCAGCGACATCCGCAGGATCACCACGGTCGCCGGGCCGACCGCCATCACGGTCTCGAAGACCCGTTCGGCCGAGACGAAGAAGAGCTGGCCGGTGAACCGCGCCGCCAGGATCTCCTCGTCGCCGGGCTGCGGATCCTCGCTCCGGATCGGTTCCAGGGTGACGCCGCTGCTGCGGGCGGTGCGACGCAGCGCGAACACGGCCGCCAGCACCACGCCGATCAGCACCGCAGCGATGAGGTCGAAGGCGACGGTGATGAGGGCGGTGAGGAGAAAGGTGAGGGCATCGGAGCGGCTGGACCGCAGGATGATGCGGGCCGTCGCCACATTCACCATCCGGACCGCGGTCAGGAAGAGGACGCCGGCCAGGGCCGCCAACGGGATGGTGCCGACCGGTCCGGAGGCGGCGTACACGACGGCCAACAGGATCACCGCGTGGATGATCGCGGCGAGACGGGTGCGGGCGCCGGCGCGGACGTTGACCGAGGTGCGCGCGATCGCGCCGGTGGCCGGCATGCCGCCGAACAACGACGACCCGATCGAGGCGACGCCCTGCCCAACCAACTCCCGGTCCGGGTCATAGACGCCCGTGTCGGCGAGGCCCGCGGCGACCCGCGCCGACAGCAGCGACTCGATCGCGGCCAGTGCCGCCACCGTGAGCGCGGCGGGCAACAGCGTGGCCACCAGGTCCGGATCCAGGGCCGGGAGGGACGGGGCCGGGAGTGCGGCCGGGATGGCGCCGATGGTCGCCAGCGGGTTCGGCACGACCAGCGCCAGCACCGCCACGATCGCGATCCCGATCAGCGACCCGGGCACCAGCGGATTGATCTTGGAGCAGACGATCATGCAGACCACCACGATCGCCACCGCCCCCAGCGCCCACGCCAGATGGAGCGGGTCCGCCTTGGCCAGCGACTGGATGGCGGCCACCAGCGCATTGGTGCTCAGCTCGCCGGGCGCGGCCTGCTCCGGTGAGGTCACCAGCGGGACCTGCTGGAGGAAGATGATGCAGGCGATGCCGAGGGTGAAGCCCTCGATGACCGGCCAGGGGATGATGCTCACGACCCGGCCCAGCCGCACTACGCCCGTGGCCAACACGATCAAACCGGCCAGCAGCGTCACCGCCGCGACCGCGCGGGCGCCATGGCTGGCGACGATCGGGAGCAACACCACGACCATCGCGCCGGTGGGGCCCGACACCTGCACGTTGGAACCGCCGAAGACCGCGGCCAGCAGGCCGGCGACGATCGCGGTGACCAGACCCTGTTCGGCGGTCAGACCGGAGCTGACGCCGAAGCCCAACGCCAGCGGCAACGCGACGATGCCGACCGTCACGCCGGCGACCAGATCGGCCTTCCACGTGCCCCGCAGACCCCGGTAGTCCGCCCGGCCCGGCAGCAACTCCGCGGTCTGGCGCAGCGCGGAGCGGGCCCGGTCCCGGAGCAATGTCCGGGCGTCATCGGCGGCGAGGCGGTCCGGGTCGATGGTGGGGAACTGGCGGTTCATCGGCGCACCTCCGGCAACTCAGACAGATCAGCGCGACTTGAGGCAGAACGGCTCAACTGACGTGACTCAGGGGAAGATGACGGTGCGGTTGCCGTCCAGGAAGACGCGGTGTTGGGCGTACAGCCGGACCGCCTCGGTGACGGTGCGGGACTCGACGTCCTCACCGACCGAGCGCAGGTCCTGCCAGGTGTGCTGGTGGGTGACCGGCTGGACGTTCTGCTCGATGATCGGGCCCTCGTCCAGGTCGGGCGTGACGAAGTGGGCGGTGGCACCGATCACCTTGACGCCGCGGGCGTGGGCCTGACGGTAGGGGTTCGCGCCCTTGAAACCGGGCAGGAAGGAGTGGTGGATGTTGATGGCGCGGCCGGCCAGTTCTTCGCACAGCTGCGGCGAGACGATCTGCATGTAGCGGGCCAGCACCACCAGCTCGACGTCCCGCTCGGCGACCGCTTCGCGTACCAACGCCTCGAAGACGTCCTTGTCCTCGGGGGTCGGGATCGGCTGGTGTCGGAAATCAACCCCGTAGAAGCCCGCCATCTCGGCCAGGTCGGGATGGTTGGCGAGGACGCCGGTCACCTCGATCGGCAACTGCCCGGTCTGCTGCCGATAGAGCAGCTGGTTGAGGCAGTGGCCGGCCTTGCTGGCGAGGATCAGCGTACGCATCGGCCGCCCGACCTGGTCGACGCTCACCTCGGCGTCCAACTCCTCCGCCAGCGCAGCCGCCGCATCGGTCAGCCCGCGCGCGCCGGTGACCTGGATCCGGGTGAAGAAGCGCAAGGTGTCGGTCGAGGAGAACTGCTGCAGCTCGGTGATGTTGCCTCCGCACTCCACGATCGCACCGGTGATCCGGTGCACGATGCCGGGCTGGTCAGCGCTCTGCAGCGTCAGGACCTGATCAGTGGACGTCATGATTCCCTCCTGCCAAAATTCCCTCCCTGGTGGTGCCGGTCACAGGGTTGCGGCGCGACCCATCTGGACGACCTTCCAGCCGGCGCGCTGCCAGGTCTTGCGGTGCAGCTTGAGGCGGCCGTCGATGATGACCTTGTTGGCCGGCAGCTCGGAAACGTCCTCGGGGTCGAGGTGGCGAAATTCGGGCCATTCGGTCAGGTGCAGGGTGATCTCGGAGTCGCGCAGGCACTCCTCGATCGTGGCGGCCTGCGAGATCGCGGCATCGGCGGGGATGACGGCCTGCGGGTCGTAGACCGAGACATTGGCGCCCTGGTCGGCGAGGTAATGGGCCACCGCCAGCGCGGGGGAGTTGCGGGTGTCGTCGGTGCCCGGCTTGAACGCGGCGCCGAGCACGGCGACCTTCTTCCCGGTGACGTCGCCGCCGAGTTGCTCCACGGCCAGTTCGGCGACCTCGCGGCGCTGTCCCTCGTTGATCGCCTCGACGCTGCGGATCAGGTTGGTGAGGACGTCGACGCCGAGCTCGTCGGAGCGGGCCGCCAACGCACTGATGTCCTTGGGCAGGCAGCCGCCACCGAAACCGAGACCGGCGTTGAGGAATTCGCGGCCGATTCGCTTGTCGTAGCCCAGCGCGTCCGCCAGCAGCACGACGTCGCCGCCGGCGGCTTGGCACAGCTGCGCCATCGCGTTGATGAAGGAGATCTTGACGGTGAGAAAGGCGTTGGCGGCAGTCTTGATGAGCTCGGCCGTGGCGATGTCGCACTCCACCACCGGGGTGTCCTCGCTCAGCGGGATCGCGTAGACCCGGCGCATCAGGTGGAGGGCGGCCTCGTTCTGGGAGCCGAGCACGATCCGGTCCGGGCGCAGGGTGTCCTCGACCGCGTGCGCCTCCCGGAGGAACTCCGGATTCCAGATCACCTCGACGCCGTCGCCGACCGGGGCCAGTTCCCGCATCCGCGCCTGCAGCTTCGGGGCGGTGCCGACCGGGACGGTCGACTTGCCGGCGATGACCGTCGGCTTGGTCAGGAGCGGCGCCAAGGTCTCGGTCACCGCGCGCACCTGCGACAGATCCGCGGCGCCATCGTCACCCTGCGGCGTACCGACACAGATGAAGTGAACATCGGCCCAGTCAGCGATCTCGCGGTAGTCGGTGGTGAAGCGCAGCCGGCCCGAGCTGGTGTGACGCTCGAGCAGCGGCTCCAGGCCGTCTTCGAAGATGGGCGACTGGCCGCGGTTGAGGGTGGCCACCCGGTCGGCGTCGATGTCCACGCCGATCACGTTGTGGCCGAACTCCGCCATCCCGGCGGCATGGGTCGCGCCGAGGTAGTTGGTTCCGATCACTGCGATGTTCAAAGGCACGCGTGCATCCTTGCATGTCGGGCCAGCGGTTGGCTCATCCGTTCGATGGGCAGGGTGGGGCTCGCGCCATTAGGCTGTGCCTGTGAACCAACCTGTGGTGGCCCTGCCTGGCCAGGCCTTCTGCTCGAGTGGCATGGGGCGGAGGGCCTGATGTCGCTGTGGCTCAACATTGCGCTGATCCTGGTGTTCGTCGTGATCGGTGGTGTCTTTGCTGCCGCTGAGATGGCGCTGGTGTCGCTGCGTGACTCCCAGGTGAAGCAACTGTCCGGCAAAGGCAAGCGCGGCAAGGCCGTGGCCCGGATCACGGCCGACCCCAACCTGTTCCTGTCCTCGGTGCAGGTCGGTGTGACGCTGTCGGGCTTCCTGTCGGCCTCCTTCGGTGGTGCCACCCTGGCTCCCTACTTCACCCCCTACCTGATCCAGCTCGGCGTACCGGAGGGGCCAGCCGGGACGATCACCCTGGTCATCATCACGATCGTCATCTCCTATTTCTCGATCGTCATCGGTGAGTTGACCGCCAAGCGGCTCGCGATGCAGCGGGCCGAAGGTTTCGCACTTGTGCTGGGGCCGCTGATCGACGGGATCTCCCGGGTGCTGCGCCCGGTGATCTGGTTCCTGGGAGTGTCGACCAATGTGTTGGTACGCCTGCTGGGCGGCGACCCGAATGCCGCCAAGGAAGAGGTCTCAGACGAGGAACTGCGCGCGATGGTGCACGGTTCCCAGACACTGGGCGAGGAAGAACGTCAGATCATGGATGACGTCTTCGCCGCTGGCGTTCGGAGCCTGCGGGAGGTGATGGTGCCGCGTACTGAGGTCGACTTCCTGCCCGGTGACCTGCCGGCCCGAACCGCCGCCGCCGAGGTCTACAACGCACCCCACTCGCGCTATCCGGTGACCCGGGACTCCAGCGACGACGTGATTGGTTTCGTCCACGTACGCGACCTGTTCAACCCGAAGGTCGGTCAGTCCACCGCGATGACGGTGGCCGAGCTGGTACGCCCGGTGGTCTCGCTGCCCGACAGCGTCAAGGTGCTGCATGCCCTGTCGACGATGCGCCGCGAATCGGCCCACCTGGCGATCGTTCGCGACGAGTACGGCGGCACCGCCGGCATCGTGACGATGGAGGACCTGGTGGAGGAGTTGGTCGGCGACATCACCGATGAGTACGACACCGACGCCACTGACCACCAGACCCCGCTGCTGGATGACGAGTTCACCGTCGAGGGCCTGATGACGCTGGAGGAGTGGGCCGAGCGTTGCGGCTATCTGCTGCCCGAGGGCCCCTATGACACGGTCGCCGGCTGGATCATGGCGCAGACCGGACAACTGCCGGCGGTGGGGCAGCGTACCGAGTCGGTACTGGCGCCCGTCGACCCCGAGCAGGGACAGCCGAACCGGTTTGGCTTCGAGATCATTGAGTTGGACGGCCGGCGCGCCGACCAAGTGGCTGTGACCCGGCTCGGGGAGGTACTTCCGGAGGGTGAGGAATGAGCCTCGGACACACCGATCCGGATGGTTCGCAGCTGCTGACCGGTGAGGGCGTGGGGGAACTGCTGCGCGCCGCGGTCGAGCATGCCGGCGGCACCTTGGTGACGTGGAGCCTGGACCACGTGGATGCCAATCCGCAGCACTCGACCACGGCCACCTATTCGGCGGTGGTCGACTGGAAGTTCGGGCGCCGCGACGAACTGCTCGGGGTGTCGGCCCGCGCGCAGGGGCGCGGCCGCAACGACGACCGTGCCGAGATCTTCGCCGACGGTGACCGCGAGGTCGCGGTCTGGCTCTATCCCAAGGACCCCGACCTGCCGGGGTTGCCACGGGCCACCTACGTGGAGGACATGACGGCCACCCTCAACCGGCACCGGGTGATGCCGGGGCCCGTGGTGCCCGAGGACGTCGAACTGGAGATGATCGGCTATCGGCCCCGGCGCCGAGCGGTGCTGCGGGTGAGCGTCCCGAAGTATCGGACCACGGTCTTCGTGAAGGTGTTGCGGCGGCGCCAGTTCCACGAGGTCGTGCAGCGCCACGAACTGTTGCTGGCTGCCGGGATCCCGGCGCCCACGTTGGCGGCGACCACCTCGGACTACCTGTTGATCATGCGCGAACTGCCGGGCCGCGTGCTGGCGCGGTCCATCTTTGATCCGACGCCGCCGTGCACCGCTGAGCAGCTGATCGGGGTGCTGGATGCCATGCCGCCGGCGGTGGCGGGGTTGGAACGCCGGCCACCCTGGACCGACGCGGTGGCCCACTACGCCGAGATGGTGATCCAGGCGATGCCGCAGCTGGAACGCCAGCTGCACTGGATGGTGGACCAGATCTCTGATGGGCTGCGGCTGATCCCGCCCGGCAACGAACCCACCCACGGTGACTTCCACGAGGGACAGGTCTTCACTGCCGGTGGTCGGATCGTGGGGTTGCTGGACGTGGACACGGTCGGGCCGGGGCGCCGGGCCGATGATTTGGCCTGTCTGATCGCGCACCTGTCGACGGTGCAGCGGATGAACGCCGAGCAGGCTTCCCGGGTGCAGCACCTGCTGCGCACCTGGGTGCCGGTGTTCGACGAACGGGTCGATCCGACCGAGCTCCGGCTCCGTGCCGCCGCGGTGGTGATCTCACTGTCGACGGGCCCGTTCCGGGGTCAGGAGCCGGACTGGCAGAACCAGACCGCCCAGATCGTCAACGCCGCCGAAGCCTTGGTGCGCCAAGTCGTCTGACGGGCGCACGCTCTCAGATTGCAGCCCGGAAGAGCTCCAACGCGGCTTCGGCGGCTCGGGGCCAGGTGTAGCGGGCGGCGTTGGCCAGCCCGTCGGTGCTGTGGCGCAGGCTCAGCTCCGGATCGGCCGCCTCGTCGATGGCGCGGGCGCAGTCGGCCGGGTCGGAAGGATCGAAGAAGGTGGCAACCTCGCCGGTGACCTCGTGAAAGATCGGGATGTCGCTGCAAACCACCGGTACGCCGCGTTGTTGGGCTTCGACGATCGGCAGGCCGAAACCTTCCAGCCGGGATGCCGTCACCAGGCACCGGGCCTGCGCCAGCAGGTCGGCGTACTCCTGGTCGGAGACGCCGTCGTGGAAGATGATCCGGTCACCGACGCCGGCCTCGTGCGCAACCGCGGTGAGTTCTGCGCGGCGGCCCGGATCGATCCTGGACAGCAACCGCAGCCGCACCCGCGCCAGCTGCGGCAGCGCCCGGATCAGGGTCTCGACGTTCTTGTGCTGGGAGAAGACACCCATGTAGACGATGTCGTCCGACCCGCTGTGGTCAGCCGGTGGCGCAGGTTCCAACTGCTCCACCCCGTTGGGAATGACGGCCAGGTCGCCGGAAACCAAGCGCCCCTCGATCTCGGCCCGAGCGGTCTGGCTCACCGTTGCCACCCGATCGGCCTGCCGCAACATCCATCGCATCGGGAGGGTGGTGGCGTACAGGGCCCGCCAGCCGATCCGCGCACCCAACGACAGGTCCGAGGGCGGCTTGGGGAAGTGGAAGGGGATCATGTCGTGGATCGTGAAGATCGCCTGATAGCGCCTTCCCCACGAACCCATGTAGAAGACCGGGCAATAGACCACATCAGGCTCCAGTTGGTTCAGCAGCCTCGGCAGCCGGGCCTCAGCCAGGGCCTGGCCCGGGTCCCGTGGATCGTGGACCCGCAACTGCGCCACCCCGGGCACCAGGTCGGTCTGGTCGTCGCGACACACCAACACCATCAGCTCCACCTCGGGGCGCGCGGCCAGGGCCTTGGCCAGTTCCACGCTGAAACGGGAGATGCCGGCGATGTCATCGGCGGTCCAGCGCAGGTCGAAGATGACGCGCAGCGGGCGGCCGCGGGTGTCGGTCGGGGCAGTCATGAGCACTCTCGGAGTCGGGGACTGTCGATTCTATGGTCTTCCCCGAGGAAGGGCTGCGGCGGGCGCGAGAGTGCACCGGCTGAGGGCGATAGGGTGGCAAACATGAGTGATCGCGTGCTGGCAGCAGTCGCCTGGCCCTATGCCAACGGCCCCCGTCACATCGGACATGTGTCCGGTTTCGGTGTCCCCTCCGACGTCTTTGCGCGGTACATGCGCATGGCCGGGCACGACGTCCTGATGGTGTCGGGCACCGACGAACACGGCACCGCGATCCAGGTGAAGGCCGAGTCCGAAGGCATCACGCCGCGCGAATGCGCCGACAAGTACCACCGCATCATTGCCGAGGACATGCAGGGACTGGGCCTGTCCTACGACCTCTACACCCGCACCACCACCCGCAACCACGCCGAGGTGGTCCAGCAGATGGTGACCGCGCTGTACGAGAACGGCTACCTGGTCGCCAAGGAGACCGAGGGCGCCATCAGCCCGAGCACCGGGCGTACGCTGCCGGACCGCTACATCGAGGGCACCTGCCCCAACTGCAAGTACGACTCCGCCCGCGGCGACCAGTGCGACAACTGCGGCAAACAGCTCGACCCGATCGACCTGATCAACCCGCGCTCGGCCATCAACGGCGAGGCCCCGAAGTTCGTCACCACCGAGCACCTCTTCCTCGACCTGCCCGCCCTTGCCGAGGCGCTGGGCAGCTGGCTGGACACCCGCGAGGACTGGCGTCCCAACGTCCTCAACTTCTCCCGCAACCTGCTCCAGGAGTTGCAGCCACGCGCCATCACCCGCGACATCGACTGGGGCGTCACGATCCCGCTGCCCGACTGGCAGGACCAGCCGATGAAGCGGATCTACGTCTGGTTCGACGCGGTCTGCGGCTATCTGTCCGCCTCGGTCGAGTGGGCCCGTCGGACCGGTGATCCGGAGGCCTGGAAGAAGTGGTGGACCGACCCCGAGGCGCTGGGTTACTACTTCATGGGCAAGGACAACATCACCTTCCACTCGGTCATCTGGCCCGGCATCCTGCTCGGTCACAACGGCCAAGGCGACAAGGGAGGTGCGCCGGGTCCCTTCGGCGAGCTGAACCTCCCCAACGAGGTCGTGTCGAGTGAGTTCCTGACGATGAGCGGCTCGAAATTCTCCAGCTCCCGCAACCGGGTCATCTACGTCCGGGACTTCCTTGAGGAGTTCGGCCCGGACCCGCTGCGCTACTTCATCGCCGTGGCCGGCCCGGAGAACAACGACACCGACTTCACCTGGGACGAGTTCCTGCGCCGCAACAACACTGAGCTGGTCAACGAGTGGGGCAACTTGGTCAACCGATCGCTGTCGATGGCGCACAAGAACATCGGCGCGATCCCGGCGCCCGGCACCCTCACCGAGAAGGACCAAGAGCTGCTGACGCTGGCCAAGTCCGGTTTCGACACTGTGGGTGCGTCGTTGCGCAAGAACCGGATCAAAAACGCCATCACCGAGGCGATGAAGATTGTTCAGGCGGCCAACCGCTACATCTCCGACACCGAGCCATGGAAGCTGAAGGACGATCCGGCCCGTCGCGACACGGTGCTGCACACCGCACTGCAGGTGGTCAGCGACGTCAACACCATGCTGACTCCCTTCCTGCCGCATTCGGCGCAGCTCGTCTTCGAGGCACTCGGCGGGCGCGGCGTCTGGGCGGCGCAGCCGGAGATGCGCGAGGTCACCGAGCCGGGCAACGCCCCCTATCCGGTGCTGATGGGTGACTACGCCAGCGAGCAGGCGGTCTGGGAATCACGTCCGATCGTGCCCGGTACGCCGCTGTCCAAGCCGGCGCCACTGTTCACCAAGCTGGACGAGAGCCTCGCCACGAATGGGCCCTCCTTCGCGCCGATCGCCCAGGATTCCTGACGCAGGAGCCCTGCACCGGCACGCCTGACATCCCAAGAAACGGAGGCACCATGACCGACCTGCACGTGATCGAAGAAGGCCCGCGCGACGGCTCCCCGGTCGTCCTCATCCACGGCTGGCCGGCGAGCGCCGAGATGTGGACGCCACAGCGAGCCGCACTGGCAGCCGCCGGGCATCGGGTCATCAGCTATGACCGGCGCGGCTTTGGCCGGTCCGAGAAGCCGGGGCTGAATCCGGACGGCTCGGGCTACGACTACGACACCCTCGCCGATGATCTGGCGCAGGTGCTGCAGGCGTACGACGTCGAGCGGGCGACCTTGGTCGGCTTCTCGATGGGGGGCGGGGAAGTGGCTCGCTACCTCTCCCGGCACGGCATGGGGCGGGTGGCCAAGGCCGTCCTGCTCGGCGCGGTGCCGCCCTGCCTGCACCACAGCGAGGACAACCCGACCGGCCCGATGGATGACGAGGCCATCGCCGGCATGCAAGACGGCGTACGGGCTGACCGCGCTGGCTTCATGGAGGACTTCTCGCGCACCTTCTATGGCGTCGATGACGAGGTGGCGGTCGACGAGACCACCCGGCAACTGCTGCTCAGTTGGGCGGCCGAGGCTGACCTCACCGCGATGGTGGAGTGCGTCGCCTCGTTCTCCCGCACCGACTTCAGGCGTGACTTGGCTGCGTTCAGCCTGCCGACGCTGATCGTCCACGGCGATGCCGATGCCATCGTGCCGCTGGAGGTCAGCGCCCAGCTGGCTCACGAGCACATCCCCGGCAGCCGACTGGTGGTCATCGAAGGCGCCCCGCACGGGCTGACGGCCAGCCACGCCGGCGAGGTCAACGCCGCGCTGCTGGACTTCCTCGCAAGCTGACTCTGGGCGCCGAATCCGACGCTGCGGACCGGCGTACCTCAGAACAGGCGCACCTCAGAACAGACCCAGGAACTTCTTGCGCTTGCCGAGCTCGATGGCGAGGGCAGGTTCGCCGGTACGCGGGTCCGGGGCGTCCCGGAAGGTCGCGGTCAGGTCCCGGGTGGCGACCTCACCGGTCTCGCCGGCCTGCGGCACCCGACCCGCAGCGAGGCGGGTGGCGACCGCATGGCTCAGCAGCTGCTCCTGGGGCGGAGTGACACCGGGGGCGGCGGCGATCGAGACGTCCTTGCCGCCGAAGCGGCGCAGGCCCCGGGTGTAGTGGACCGTGGCGCCGTCGGGGCCGGTGCTCTGGTGCACGGCGAATTCGATCGGGGCGCCGTTGCCGAAGGCGCTCGGGTCGGTCAGCAACCGTTCCTGGTCGGGGATCCAGATCCCGCGGGCGGCGGGGATCTTGGCGAGCTCGGAGGAGATCGCGCCCTGGAGGAGCACCTGATTGGCCACCGACGGCGAGCCGCCGTCGAGCGGCCGGGCCACCAGGCGTACGGCTGCGGCATGCTCGGGCAGCTCGGGGACCGGGCCCTGCAGCGTCAGGTGGAGCGCCGCTTGCTGGTCCTCGTAGGGCACCTCGCCCGTCGTCGCCTGCTCCTCGATCAGATGCTGGGCGTAGTTGGGCATCAGGTCGTTCATGACGTGCCCCAGCGTCGGCGGCACGTCGGCGAGCAGCACATACCAGGCGACGCCGTCCGCGGCCGGATCGTGAGCAGCGAGAGCGGGAGCACCGGGCGCCGCCGCAACGGCAGGCTCCGGCTCGCTGACCGGCTCCGGCGTGGGATCGGGCGCGGGCGCCGCGGTCGGGTCGAGGTCCGGCTCGGGGGCCGGCGCAGCTTCGGCGGGAGGAGCTTCGACGGGGGCGGGTTCGGTGGCGGGTTCGGGCGTTGGCGCAGGCTCGGCCACCGGAGCGTTGCTGGGAGCGGCTGCGGGGGCCGGCGCCACCTCGGCGGCAGGGGCTTGGGTCGGGGCGTCAGCGGCAGGAGCGTCGGTGGCAGCAGCATCGGCCGCAGGGGCCTGAGTCGCCGGCTCCTCGGCGGCGTCCGGGCTGACCAGGCCGAGCAGCGGCGTACCGGTGAAGACATCGACATCAGCCTTCGCCAGCCAGGATTGTCCGGCGAAGCTGACCTCGGCTCCTTCGGTGGGCAGGCCGCCCTTGCGGAGCAGGCCGCTGGCGTACTCCCGGAGCGCGTTGAACAGCGCCTGGGCGGTCGCCTTGGGGTGGCGGATCTGGATGTTGGTGGCGCCCAGCGCGTCCAGGCCGCGTACGGTGCCGACCGACCCACCGTCGGCGGTGCCGCTCGCGTGCACCCAGAAGTACATCCGCGCGGGGTCCTCGGACAGCTCGCCGACGAACAGCACCAGCGTGGTGGCCTGATGTCGCTGCGGCAGCCACACCACCGCGTCGGTGAGCGGGTTGGACATCGCGATCGTCTCGCACAGCGCCCGGATCTGGCTGGCGGGCGGCAACTCCGGATCGGCCGTCAGTTTCAGCGTCGCCTGGTGGCCGGCGACCACCGGCATCACCCGCTGGTGCATCAGGCTGAGCGACCCGTCGGCGGCCAGGTCGGGGTTGGAGATCCGCTCGCCCAGGGTCAGCTCGACGCGAAAGTCGGAGGGGGTGGAGACGGTGGCCTGCTGACCGGTGGGGGACGGCTTGATGCCGTCGGAGCCTGCGAACGCCTGCGCGAGATCAGCGGGCGCTTCGGGGTAGAGGACGTACGCGGTCAGGCCTGTCACGGGATCTCCTCGAGTCGGGATGCACGGCACCGATGGGGTCACCCTAGCTGTACCGCCCGTGGGGCGGATGCGGGCCGAGGAGGGTTCCGCATCAATGCGGGTCGGATCGGGTCGGTGCCAACACGGGCCGGACGGCCACCTCGACATCGACCACACCCAACCCTGGATCCTCCCGCCGCTGGCGATCCTCCCCGGCCCAGACCCCTCAGACTCAGCAAGGCCATGTCAAGTGAGCTTGACATCCGAGTGTCAAGGGAGCTTTACTTCAATCATGAACGCTACGGCACAGGCTGCTGATTCGACGAGCCAGACCCCTCCGTCCACACCGATCTTGGTCGGAGCGCTGGTATCCCGGCTCCTGATGATTCTGGCGTTGGGGCTGCTCACCCCAGTCCTGGTGCGGCTGGCCGTGCCGGACACCACCGCACTCGAGGGCGCCTTCTGGACCAATGCGACCGTGATTGTCGTCGACCTGCTCACCATCGCGCTCGTCGGCTGGCTGCTGGCCCGGGAAGGCAAGCGGATCGGTGAACTGCTCCACTTCAAGCTCGCCGACCTCGGCTGGGGGTTGCTGCTCGCCGTCATCCTCTATGTCGTCTTCCTCGTGGCCACCATCATCGGCAACCTGGTTGCCTACCAGGGCGCGCCGCCGGTCTCGCAGGAGCAGCTCCGGCTGCCACTGGCCGTGGGCATCCTGGCCATCGTCGCCGCAGTCACGATCGCCATCGCCGAGGAACTGCTCTATCGCGGCTATCTGCAGCCCCGTTTCGAGGCCAAGCTGGGCCGCTGGCCCGGGATGCTGCTGGTGGCGCTCGTCTTCGGCCTGCAGCACATCGGTTTCGCGCTCACCTCCCCGCAGGCGCTGGTCTCCAAGGTCGTTTCGACCCTGCTGGTCGGCATCGTCTTCGGCCTGCTCTACTGGTGGCGCAAGCGGCTGATGCCGCTCATCATTGCGCACGCCCTCGTCGACATTGTCGGGCTCGGGCTGCCGACCCTGCTGATCGCCCTGTCGTGACGGTGACGGCCTGAGCAAGGAGGCTCCATGACCGCAACCAACCGGCGCTACCTGATCCGGTTCGCGATCGGGATGGCGGCGTACGCCATCACCCTCCCGTTGGCGATGTGGCTGCTGTCGGTGCTCGGCGACAGCCCGTGGCGGCCGGCCGCGATGCTGCTGGTGCTGCCCTCGCTGGTGCTGATCGTCCGAGCGGTCTGGAGCTATGTCCGGGAGGCCGACGAACGGGAGTCCCGACAGGTGGTGGAATCGCTGGCGATCGGTTTCGCGGGTGGCTCGATGCTGACCTTCAGTTGGGGCCTGTTCAGCCAGGCCGGACTGCCGCAGCTGTCGATCATCTGGGCGATGCCGGTCTACATGGCCTGTTGGCTGATCGCCTCACTGGTCGTGGCGCGGAGGTACTGATGCGCAACCATCTGGCCGCGCTGCGCGCCGAGGCCGGTCTCACCCAGGCGCAACTCGCCCAAGCACTGGATGTCAGCCGCCAGACCGTCATCTCGATCGAACGGGGGCGCTACGATCCGAGCCTGCCGTTGGCGTTCCGAATGTCGGCGGTCTTCGGACGGCCAATCGAGGAGATCTTCGAGCCCGACCCGGAGTGAGGCTCAGCCCCGCGGGCGTACGCCTTCCTCCCACGCCATCAGGGCCGTCACGAATCCGAACACCAGCGTCGCCGAACCGCCCGACAACAACAGACCGAAGCTGGCATGCCAGACCGATTCGCGTAGCGCCGGATCGTCCACCGCAGCCCAACCACCACCGGCCAGGAAACACAGGTACGCCGAGAGGATCGCCAAGCCGCCCAGCACCGCCAGCGCCACCCCGGCCCAGGCGAGGCTGCCCCGGTCGGGACGGCGACTGTTCCAGCGTGGCCCGATGCGCATCGCGATCCAACCGGTCAGCACCGCCCAGAAACCCGACACCAGATAGGCCGCGACCATGTCGGAAGGTCGGTGCCAGCCTTCGACCAGAGTCGCCAGTCCAACCGCGCCCGCGAAGAGCAGCCCCACCAGCGCCATCGCCGGACGCAGCCTGCTGCCGGTGATGATCAGCACCGCCAGCATCGCCGACGCGGCGAAGGTGGTGTGACCGGACGGCAACGAATTGCCCGTGTAGTAGGGGACGCCGTTGGCGAGTTCGGGGCGGATCAGGATGCCCCGCTTGAGGATCTGGGTGCTGAGGTTGGCGGCGGCCAGTCCGGCCAGTGCGATCGCCGAGGCGCCCCACCGGCGCCGGATCACCGTCAGCAACACGAACATCACGGCCCCGGTGACGCCGACGATCTCCGGCATCAGGGTGAGGACCCGCTTGCTCCAGGCGCCGGAGTCCACGAACTGGGTGACGGCGCCGTCCATCGCCCACTGGTCCAGCAACTGGCCGCGGCTGGTCATCACGAACAGTTGAAAGGTGAGTGCCACCCCGGCAACCATCAGCAGCAGCACCGGCCACCACGCCCACCACCGGATGGCCGGCGGGCGGGTCTCAGTCATCGGCCAACCAGGAGTGCACCGCAGCGGTCAACCGCCTCAGGTCCTCATCCGCTACGGCGCCGGGCGTTCCGGCCGGGTGGCGTACCTGCAGGTAGCACTTCAGCTTCGCCTCAGTTCCCGAGGGCCGCACGATGACCCGGAACGGGCCGCCGGTGAATTCCAGTGCATCGGTCGGTGGCAACTCAGCCGTGCCGGTGCTGTGGTCGGTGCAGGCCAGCGGAGTTTCGGCGACCTGGCCGGGGGGCTGCCCCCGGAGTCGCCGCATCAGTGTGGTGATGGTGGCGAGGTCCGTGACCCGCAGCGCGATCTGGCTGGTGCGTTGCGGTCCGTACTGGGCTTCGAGGGCTGCCAGTCGCTCTGCGACCGTGGCGCCGGCGGCGAGCGTACGCGCCGTCAGTGCCAGCAGCGCGACCGCGGCGGTGATGCCGTCCTTGTCGGCGACACCGCCGGGATCGCAGCAGAACCCCAGCGCCTCCTCGTAGCCGAACACCAGCCCGGGCACCCGAGCGATCCACTTGAAACCGGTCAGCGTCGTGGCGTACGGCTGGCCATGGCTGCGGGCCAGGTCACCAACGACCGTGCCGGACACCAGCGAGGCGGCGTACGTGCCGTGGACGCCGCGTTCCAGCGCGTCGGCTGCCAGCAGCAGACCGATCTCGTCGCCGGTGAGGCGGCGCCATCCACCGGCGTCGGGGATCGCTGCCCCGAGCCGGTCTGCGTCGGGATCGTTCGCCAGCGCGATGTCGGCGTCGACCTGGAGCGCCTGAGCGATGACGGCGTCCATGACGCCGGGCTCTTCGGGGTTGGGGAAGGGCAGGTTGCCGAAGTCGGGGTCGGGGTTGAGTTGGCTGGCGACCAGCGACGGCGCCGGGAAGTCACAGCGGTGCGCCAGCGTCGTCAACAACGGTGCGCCGACGCCGTGGACCGGGGTGTACGCCCAGCGCACCGCGGTCTCGGTGACGGCCAGCTGGGAGATCGCCCGGGTCAGGTAGGCCTCGGCCAGCTCCGTCGGTGGGGTGGCAGCGACCGGCGTACGGGGCAGGTCGGTGACCGGCCCGACCGCCCGGATCCGGTCGGCGATCTGCTCATCCCTCGGGGCAACGAGTTGTCGGCCGTCGGCCAGGTAGACCTTGTAACCGTTGTCGGGGGCAGGGTTGTGGGAGGCCGTCACCATGATCCCCGCCGCCGCTCCCAAACGTCGGATCGCCGAGGCGAGCAGGGGAGTGGGCACGGCTCGGTCCCAGCGGATCACCTCGAACCCAGCGCCGGCAAGGACTTCGGCGGAGACGGCCGCAAAGTCGGCGGAGCGGTGCCGATGGTCATGACCGATCACCACCCGGAGCTGACCGTGGTCGTCTGGGTGCTGTTCGGTGAGCCAGACCGCCAGGCCGGCCGCCGCCCGGGTCACCACCTGGCTGTTCATCCGATTCGGCCCCGGGCCCAGCGGTCCTCGCAGGCCTGCGGTGCCGAAGGTCAGGTCGCCGGCGAAGGCATCGACGAGTTCGCGTTGCGCCTCGGGATCGTGAGCGGAAGCAGCCCGCACCAGACTACGGAGCCGGCCGGCGTCACCCTCGTCCGTCTCGGCGGCCAGCCAGGCATCGACGCGGGCCTGCAGCGCAGGGTCGGCCAGCGGGGCGGGGCTGGCGTTCACTGCACGACCTTGCTCACGATGCCGGCCATCAGCGCGGCCAGCCGATCCCCGGCGGCTCGCCCGGCTGCGACCACGTCGGCATGGTCCAGGGCGGCGCCGGCGACCGTGCCCGCGGCGGGATTGGTCACCAGCGACAGTGCCAACACCTGCAGACCTGCGGCGCGGGCGGCGATGGTCTCGACGACGGTGGACATGCCGACCAGATCGGCCCCCAGGATGCCGGCCATCCGCACCTCGGCAGGAGTCTCGTACTGCGGGCCGCGGAACTGGGCGTACACCCCCTCGGGCAACGGATCCACCTGCTGGGCGCGAGCGCGCAGCTCGGGGCTGTACGCCTCGGTGAGGTCAACGAAGGTCGGGCCACTGAGCGGGCTGGCGCCGGTCAGGTTGATGTGGTCGCGCAGCGCCACCACGGTGCCGGCCGGCCAGTCCGGGTTGAGGCCTCCGCAGCCGTTGGTGAGGATGATCCGGTCGGCGCCGGCAGCGGCCAGCACTCGTACGCCGTGCACCACGGCATCCGTGCCATGGCCCTCGTAGAGGTGGGTGCGCCCGGTGAACACCACGACCGGCTGGCCAGCGACCCGGACGATGATCGCTTCGCCGCCGTGGCCGGCAACCGTGGGAGCGCGAAATCCGGGCAGCCCCGACAACGGAAACCGGGCGATCTCGGTGCCCAGCGCGTCGGCGGCTGCGGCCCAACCCGACCCCAGCACCACCCCGGCGCGCAGCGGCCCGCCGGCGGCCTCGCGGAGCTGGTCGGCAGCGTCGGTGATGAGGGTCATGGGCGCTCCTGATCAGTTTCGGTGCGGTGATCGTCTGGCGCATCCTCACCGCGCAGGACCTCCACGGGCACCGCCGGTTCGTCGCTGAGGCCGTCGTCGGTGTCGAGTTGTTCCTGTTCCCAGCGCACCGTGCGGACTTCCTGGGCGACCGCGATGCCAGCCAGGTGCACGAACGCGATTCCGAGGCCGGTCCAGGCCAGCGCGGCCGGCAACAGGGAGTCGCCGCCGGAAGCGATCGAGACGACCATCCAGACGAAGCCGGCCAAGAAGGCGACGGCCAGGGTGGCGTACAGCCAGGCGACGCCACGTCGCCAGACCTGTCGAACCGCAGCCATCTGGGTGACCGGGGCCAGCACCGACAAGGTGATCGGCACCATCGCCCAGCGCACGGCCGCCGCCTGGGTGGGGGAGGTCATCGGCCACCCCCAGATCACCAGTGCGATGCCCACCACGGCCAACACGACCGCGGCGACCGAGGCGAGGATGGCGCTGCGGCGCAGCGGCGGACGGTCGGGGGCGGAGGCCATGGGGCTCAGGATAGTGGGACATGGAAGACTGCCGGGGTGACTTCAGTGGTGATTGTTGGCGGTGGACCCGGTGGCTATGAGGCGGCATTGACCGCCGCACAGTTGGGGGCGGAGGTGACCCTCGTCGAGGCGGACGCGTTGGGCGGTGCGGCGGTGCTGACCGACTGCGTACCCTCCAAGACCCTCATCGCGACCGCCGAGGTCCTCAACACGATGGCGAACTCGCTGGAGCTGGGCCTGTCGGTGGCCGAGACCGGAGACGACAACACGGTGATGTCGTCGGTGCGCGTCGACCTGGCTGCGGTCAACCGGCGCGTCAAGCACCTGGCGCAACAGCAATCGGAAGACATCACTCGTACGCTGCGCAGCGCCGGCGTGCATCTGGTGCAGGGCACCGGGCGGTTGGCCGGGGCGGGGCAGGTGCTGGTGCAGCAGGGCGACGGCCAGGAGCAGACCCTTGAGGCCGACGTGGTGCTGCTGGCTGTGGGCACCCACCCGCGCGAGCTGCCCGAGGCGATGCCGGATGGCGAGCGGATCCTCAACTGGAAGCAGCTCTATGACCTCGACAAGCTGCCGGAACGATTGATCGTGGTCGGGTCGGGTGTGACCGGGGTGGAGTTCGCCGGCGCCTACGACGCGCTCGGCAGCGACGTGGTGCTGGTGTCGTCGCGGGATCTGGTGTTGCCGGGGGAGGACCACGATGCCGGCCAGGTGCTGCAGGACGTTTTCGAGCGTGGCGGCATGACCGTCATGTCCCGTTCCCGGGCGCAGTCAGCCAGGCGGACCGAGGACGGCGTGACGCTGACCCTGACCGATGGCCGCGAGGTGAGCGGATCCCACCTGCTGCTGGCGGTCGGCTCGATCCCCAACACCGAAGGAGTTGGGCTGCAGGACTCCGGCATCGCGCTGGACGAGCGCGGGTTCATCACCGTGGACCGGGTCTCGCGCACTTCGCTGCGCGGCGTGTACGCCGCCGGCGACTGCACCGGCGTACACGCGTTGGCCTCGGTGGCGGCGATGCAGGGTCGGATCGCGATGTTCCACGCTCTCGGTGACGCGGTCGAGCCACTGGACCTCACGAAGGTCGCCTCGAACGTCTTCACCGCGCCGGAGATTGCCACCGTGGGCGTCACCCAGGATGACGTGGACAACGGGCGCACCCGCGCCATCGGGGTGAAGTTGCCGCTGCGCTCCAATGCCCGCGCCAAGATGCAGTCCATCACGGCGGGCTTCGTGAAGGTCTTCTGCCTGCCCACGACCGGCATCATCGTCGGTGGCGTGGTCGTCGCCCCGCACGCGAGCGAGCTCATCCACCCGCTGTCACTGGCGGTCGCCGAACGGATCACGGTGGAGAGCTTCGCGAAGGACTTCACGGTCTATCCGTCGCTGTCGGGTTCGCTGGCAGAAGCCGCCCGGTTGCTGCGCGACCACGCGGAGACGAAGCTGCACTGATCCCGGGCCTCAGGGCCGCGCCTTGCCGAGCCGCCAGTAGCCCGAATAGAGGACCCAGTCCTTCGGGGTGCCGCGGTCCTCGGTGAGGTGCTTGCGGATCGCGGTCGCCATGCCGCCCTCGCCACACACCCACGCGTAGTCCAATGAGGGCAGCTCGAAGTGGCGCAGGTGGGCCAGGGCGGCGGTGCCCGGGATCTCGTCGCGGCGCTCGATGACGGTGGTCTCGAAGGGCAGCTCGACGGTCGCGAGGAAGGTCGGGTTCGGGGCCTCCACGATGGCCCGGATCCGGTCTGCGCCACCCTCGCGGGCGACAAGTTCGCCGATCGCTGACAGCGCCGGATAGGCCGTCTCGTCGGCGACCAGCAACTGCTCCCAGCTGGGGTCCTTGGCCAGATAGTGGCCGTTGCCGGGCGCAAATCCGACCACCTCGCCGACCGCCACGCGGGCCAGGAACGCGCCACCCGGGCCGTCGGTGTGGATCACGATGTCGACGTCGACCTCGGCCGATTCGGGCCGGTGTGCCCGCACTGTGTACCACCGCAGCCCGGGGCGGTGATCCTCCGGCACTTCGGCGACTGCCTTGCGCAGGTCGGCCACCCCGGCGCATTCGGGCATGGTGAGTCCCCGCTCCGGATGGGCCATCAGCAACCCGAAGTACTCATCCGCGCCGACCACCGACCAGTTGGCAAATTCGGGTGCCTGCAGGGTGAGCCGTCTCACTCGCGGCGCCGGATCGATCACCGCCGAGACCGTGGCGAGCCACGGGCTTGCTTCGGTGCGGCCCTGCCACAGCGTGCGGTTGTCAGTGCTGGTCTCGCTCAGGCTGGTCATGTTTCCGTCCGTGGGATGGGTTGTGCTGGTGCCCTCTGAGTCTCTACTGTTCTCGTGGATTTAGGCAAACCTAAGTTTCCGTAAATTCGCTCTTGCTTATTGATCACGCCGAAGGGACCATCGTGAACCGCCGTCACCTGCTTGCTGCCCTGGCCGCGCTGCCTCTGGTCGCCGCCTGCACCAGCCAGACCACCGAACCGGCCACCGGGCCGGCGGGCGGACCGCAACCCACCGAACCCTTCAGCTATCGCCCCACCGGCTACGAGGGCCTCGAGATCAGTCTCGACGGCCCGGCGCTGCGCGTCGTCTGCGACATCTACTCGGCCGCTGCGCTGCTGCCCTACGGCATCCAGCCGGTCGGCGTCTGGGGCTACGGCCACGATGGGGCCGGCAAGGGCGACCTCGACATGGACGCCCAGAACGTGCTCGGCCTGGACGGCGAGTTCAGTCTCGAGAAGCTGCAGGCGGCCCGCCCTGACCTCGTCATCGGCGTCGGCAACACCGACGGCAGCGGCTGGACCTGGTGGGACGAGAAGGTCACCACCGAAGCCAGCAAGGTGGCGCCCTTCCTGCCGGTCAAGATGAGCGGCAACACTCCCGACCAGATGATCGCCGAGTACGCCGCGATCGCCGAAGCGCTCGGCGTGGACGTGGCCAACTCCCCGGCCAGCCAGGAACAGTCCGACTACGACGCCGCCCTGCAGCGCCTCACCGAGGTCGCTGCCGCCCGCCCCGACATCAGCGTGCTGGCCATCAACGCCACCGCCGACGAGGTCTACACCAGCGACAAGCTCGGCGTGATCCGCATGCTCGACGCCGCCGGCCTCAACCTGGTCGCCCCGCCCACGCCGGCCGAATCGGCCTGGGCCACCAACAGCTGGGAAGTGATTGGCGACTACCCCTCCGACGTGGTGCTGCTCGCCGCCACCTCGCCCGATGCCGTCAAGGAGGTCCCGCTCTATCAGCGGTTGCCCGCCGTGGCGGCCGGCCAGGTCGGTGACTGGGACGACAAGCGCGCCTACACCTCCAAGCTGTACGCCGCTTGGCTCACCGAACTGGCCGATCTGCTCGAGTCCGCCGACGACATCGTCTCGTGACGCTCGCCCCAACCCTGGACACTGCTGCCCAGTCGCCGGCCGACATCGAGGCGGCGGCGTCCCCGACTGCGCAGTGGGGGCGCCGCATCCTCTGGGCGGTGCTGCTCACGGCCGGCCTGGTCGCCGCCAGTCTGCTCAGCATTGGGGTGGGGGAGCGGCCCATTGACGCGGCCACCACCTGGCAGGCGCTGACCAGCCGGATTCCCGGTGACCTGGCCCACGACATCGTGTGGGACTGGCGGCTGCCCAGGACCCTTGCTGGGCTGCTGGTCGGAGCGGCGATGGCGGTGGCCGGGGCCCTGATCCAGGCCGTCACCCGCAATCCATTGGCCGACCCGGGCATCCTCGGCGTCAACGCCGGCGGCACGCTGGCGATGGCCGTGGGCGCGACTCTCGGCATCGCAAGCATGCAGGGTCAACTGTGGACCGCACTGATCGGCGCACTGGTCGCGACCGTGGCGGTGCACGCCATCGGGATGGCGGGCGGCACCCTCGACCCGGGCCGGGTCACCCTGGCCGGTGTTGCCCTCGCCGCGGTGCTGAGTGGACTCACCACCGGCGTCACCCTGCTCAACCCCCACGCCTTCGACACCCTGCGCTACTGGTCGGTCGGGTCGCTGTCGGCCCGCGGGATGGATTCGATCCTGATGGCGATGCCGCTGATCCTGGTGGGTCTGCTGCTGGCCCTGGTGGTGTGCCGTTCCCTCAACGCGATCGCACTGGGTGATGACCTGGCGGTCAGCCTCGGTGCACGGGTGCAACGCACCCGCATCATCGCGGTGATTGCGGTCACGCTCACCTGCGGCGCCGCGACCGCGGTCGCCGGACCGATCGGCTTCATCGGCCTGATGGTGCCGCACCTGCTGCGGTGGCTGATCGGACCCAACCAGGGCTGGATCCTGGCGCTGTCGCTGCTGGCCGGCCCCACCCTGCTGCTGTCGGCCGACGTGCTGGGCCGGGTCATCATCACCGGCGGCATGCCGGTCGGCATCGTCACCGCCTTCATCGGCGCGCCGGTGTTGATCGCCATGAGCCGGCGTCGGGGGGTGTCGGGCCTGTGAGCACCTCGACAACGCACCGGACCACTGCGTCGCCCACCGGCGACGCAGAGCTCGGCCGTCCCGACCTGGGCCGGCGTACGTGGTGGGTCCCGCTGCGCGGCGGCGAGATCGCGCTGCCGGTCCGAAGCCTGGTGGTGGCGGGAATCATCGCTGCTCTCGGTTTCGCTGTCGCAGTGCTGGCGCTCGCCACCGGCGACTATCCCATTTCCCCGGACCGAGTGGTGGCCGCCCTGGTCGGCCTCGGTGACGAGGGTGACGTGCTGGTGGTACGCGAGTGGCGGCTGCCCCGCACCCTGACGGCGCTGCTGCTGGGGGCCGGGCTCGGGGTCGGCGGCGCGATCTTCCAGTCGCTGACCCGCAACCCACTCGGCAGCCCCGACATCATCGGGTTCGGCACCGGCTCCTACACCGGTGCCCTGATCGTGATGCTGGTCTTCCAGGGCGGCTACCTGGCGGTGGCCGGGGGCTCCCTGATCGGCGGCATCGCCACCGCCGTGGTGGTGTACGCGCTGTCCCTGCGACGTGGCCAGTCCGGCCACTCCAGCGACGGATTCCGGCTCATCATCACCGGCATCGGCGTGGCCGCGATGCTGTCGGCGGTCAACAGCTGGCTCATCCTCAAGGCTGAACTCGAGGACGCGATGCGGGTCGCGATCTGGGGCGCCGGCTCCCTCAACGGCATCACCTGGGAGCAGGCGATCCCGGCCGCCGGCATCGTTGCCGCGATCCTGGTCGCGACCGCGCTGCTGGCCCGTTCGCTGCAACTGATGGAGATGGGCGATGACATGGCGGCAGCGCTGGGCGTACGCGTGGAGCGCCGTCGGCTGCTGCTGATGGGAGTGGGCATCACCGCCGTCGCGTTGGTGTCGGCCACCACCGGCCCCATCGCTTTCGTGGCCCTGGCCGCACCCCAGATCGCCCGCCGGGTGGTCAACGCCACCGGGGTGCCGCTGGTCGCCTCCGCCCTCACCGGCGCGGTGCTGCTGCTCGGCAGTGATCTGATCGCCCAACGCATCCACCCCGACACCCCCTTGCCGGTCGGCGTCGTCACCGTGTCCCTCGGTGGCGGCTATCTGGTCTGGCTGCTCATCCGTGAAGGTCGAAAGGCATGGCAACGATGACCACCCCCACCTCCCACACCAGCCGGCTCCACGCCGACCGGATCAGCATTGGCTACGGTGACCGACCGGTCAGTCAGGACCTGAGCGTCGCGGTGCCCGAGGACTCATTCACGGTGGTGATCGGCCCCAACGCCTGTGGCAAGTCGACCCTGCTCCGGGCGCTGGCGCGGCTGCTGCGTCCCACTGCCGGGTCGGTGGTACTGGACGGCAAGGACATCCACCGGCTGCCGCCCAAGACGGTCGCGCAACAACTGGGGCTGCTGCCGCAGAGCTCGCTGGCCCCTGACGGCATCAGCGTCATCGATCTGGTCGCCCGAGGTCGGTTCCCGCACCAGCGGTTGCTGCAGCAGTGGACCCCGGACGACCGCCGCGCCGTCCACGAAGCGCTGGAGCAGACCTCGACCAGCCACCTGTCTGCCCGACCAGTTGCCGAACTGTCCGGCGGCCAGCGGCAGCGGGTCTGGATCGCGATGGTGTTGGCCCAGCAGACCCCGCTGTTGCTGCTGGACGAGCCGACCACCTTCCTCGACATCGCCCACCAGGTGGGCGTGCTGGACCTGTGTCGGCAACTGCATCATCAGGGCCGCACCGTGGTCGCGGTGCTCCACGACCTCAACCAGGCCGCCCGCTACGCGACCCACCTGATCGCCATGAAGGACGGCGTCGTGGTGTCCACCGGCGGCCCCGAGGAGGTCGTCACCGAGGAACTGGTCCGCGAGGTGTTCGGGTTGGCTTGTGTGGTCGTGCCGGACCCGGTCACCGGGACCCCGATGGTGGTGCCCTGTGCCGATGACGCCGACCTGACTGGTGCCCGGCATCATGGCGCCCGGCAAGGCAAAGACGTGGCGGCTCCGCAAGCCAGCTGACCCGCTGGCGGCCTCGTCCCGGTTCGGGTTGACTTGGGGTCATGACACAGCAGCCGGGCACGGCCCCGGAGTCCGGCGGGATCGGCGCACTGGCGGCGGCTTTCGGCAGGCTGGGACTGACCTCCTTCGGTGGGCCCACCGCCCATCTGGGTTACTTCCGGGAAGCCTTCGTCGAGAAGCGGCACTGGTTGACCGACCGGGCGTACGCCGACCTTGTCGCCCTGTGCCAGTTCCTGCCAGGCCCCGCCTCCAGTCAGGTCGGGATGGCTGTCGGGTTGCGCCGGGCCGGGCTGCCCGGGCTGGGGGTGGCCTGGCTCGCCTTCACGCTGCCGTCGGCGATCGTGCTGACGCTGTTTGCGCTCGGCCTCGGTGCGATCGGAGACCTGTCCCAGGCGGGCTGGCTGCACGGCCTCAAGGCTGCCGCGGTGGCCGTCGTCGCCCACGCCGTGATGGGGATGGCGAAGAACCTCACCCCCGATGCCCGCCGCGCCACCATCGCGGTGGCGGCGATGATCGTGCTGTTGCTGGTCTCCCACCCGGCCGCCCAGGTTGCGGTGATGGTGTTGGGTGGCCTGGCCGGACTGGCGCTGATCCGCCCCGAGGCCACGCCGGCCCCGCAGGATGCGCGCAGCCCCGTCCGCCTGTCGCGGGGGCTGGGCATCGGTGCGCTGGTGCTCTTCGTGGTGTTGCTCGTCGGCCTGCCCGTGGCGGTCGCCGCGAGCGGCGACGCGACGCTGCGGCTGGTCGACATCTTCTACCGTTCCGGCTCGCTGGTCTTCGGCGGCGGCCATGTGGTGCTGCCACTGTTGGAGACTGAACTGGTGCCGACCGGCCTGGTCGACCACGACACCTTCCTGGCCGGCTACGGCGCGGCTCAGGCTGTCCCCGGGCCCCTGTTCACCTTGGCCGCCTTCCTGGGCGCCAGCATGACCAGCGGCCCAACCGGCGTCGTCGGCGCGACCATCGCGCTGCTGGCGATCTTCCTGCCCGCGGCACTGCTGGTGATCGGCGTACTGCCCTTCTGGGAGCAGCTGCGCACCGGTGTACGCGTGCAGCGAGTCGTGGCCGGCGTCAACGCGGTGGTGGTCGGCATTCTCGCCGCCGCGCTGTATGACCCGGTCTTCACCGCCGGCGTCACCGGACCTGCGTCGCTGGCGGTGGCCGTCGCCTGCTGGCTGGCCCTGGCGAAGTGGCAGGCACCGTCGTGGGCGGTTGTCATCGGCGCCGCCGTCATCGGCCTCATCGTCCTGTGAACCGGGTCGGTCGGTACAGGGTGGGTCGGTACTACGCTCGCCGCATGCGCCGATCAGCCGCCTGGCTCGCCCTCGTTGCCGTCCTCGTCCCCGGAGGCTGCCAGAGCGCACCACCGGTCCCGGCTGATCCGAACCGACCGGCGGTCACCAGTGCTGCGCTGGGGGAGCTGTCACCCCGGATGACGCTCGAGGTGGAGCGCAGACTGCCGCACGACCCGACGGCGTTCACCCAGGGCCTGGAGTTCCACGACGGCCAGCTGTACGAGTCCCGCGGCGAGTACGGGTCCTCGGCGATCACCCGGATCGACCCCGAGACCGGCGCCACCATCACCAGCACACCGCTGCCGGAGGACCACTTCGGTGAGGGACTGACCGTGGTCGGCGATCAGATCTGGATGCTGACCTGGCGGGCCGGAGTGGCGTACACCTTCGATAGGGAGACCCTCGCCGAGACCGGTCAGGTCAGCTATGACGGCGAGGGCTGGGGCCTGTGCGACGAACCGGACCGGCTGGTGATGAGCGACGGCAGCGACACGTTGACCTTCCGCGACCCGAGCAGCTTCGAGGTGATCGGCGAGGTGGCCGTCACCCGGGACGGCAGCCCGATCCTCAACCTCAACGAGCTCGAATGCCTCGACGGCTTGGTGCTGGCCAACGTCTGGCAGACCGACGAGATCCTCATCATCGACCCGGCCACCGGCCAGGTGGTCACCACCATCGACGCCAGCGGGCTGCTGAGCCAGGCCGACCGACAGGGCCTCAGCGACCCGCGCAACGCGGTGTTGAACGGGATCGCCTACGACCTGGACCGAGAGGTGCTGCTGGTGACCGGCAAGTTGTGGCCGGCGATGTTCGAGGTACGCCTGACGCCGCAGTGACAACGGTCAGGAGTGGGCGTGACTCGCGGCTAGGCTGCCGGGCGTGACCGAGCTGCTGCGCCCGACCATCCTGTTCGACTTCGACGGCACCCTGGCCAACACGGTGCCGCTGATCCTGGCCTCCTACCGACACACGTTCGACACGGTCGGTCTGCCCCCGGCTGATGAGGCCACCATCCGATCCTGGATCGGGCGCACCCTGCCCGACATGTTCACCGAACTCGCCGGCCCGGACCGGGTCGCCGAACTCACCGAGATCTACTCGACCTGGCAACACGACAACGCCGAGCAGCACCTGCTGCCATACGCCGGCATGCACCAGTTGGTGTCCGACCTCATCGAAGCCGGCGCCAAGGTCGGCATCGCGACGTCGCGCCGTCGCGGCAGCGCCCAGCGGCTGAAGGATTTGGTGGGGCTGGACGAGCGGCTGCCGCTGCTGGTCGGGCTCGAGGACTCCACCCAGCACAAGCCGGCCGCCGAGCCGTTGCTGCTGGCGGCCGAACGGCTCGGATCCGAGCCCGGGGACTGTGTCTATGTCGGCGATGCGCTGGTGGACCTGCGGGCCGCACAGGCTGCCGGCATGGTGGGCGTCGGGGTGACCTGGGGCGCGGGCGTACCGGGCGAGCTCCGTGCCGAATCAGCCCATGCCGTCGTCGACGAGATCGGGGACCTGCGTCGGGTGCTGCTCGGCTGAGCTGCCGCGGCTGGTGCTGACGAGCTCAGGACAGCACGGCCAGCGCGGCCAGCACGACGAAGATCAGGCCGAAGGCCTGCAGCACCCGGTCGCCCATGACGACGTCCTCGGGTTCGCCGGCCTTGCCGGAATCGATGTCCATCGCATAGCGCAGGATCGCCAGCACGAAGGGGGCGATCGAGAACGCCGCCCACGGCAATCCACCGATGCCCTGGTTGCCCATTTCGAAGGCCCACAAGCTGAACGACATCACCACCGCCGCAGCCGAGAGCTGCCACACGAAGCGCAGATAGGTGTCGGAGTAACGCTGCAGCGACTTGCGGGTGCCGGCCTGGGCGCCGAGCGCGATCATCTCGGAGTAGCGCTTGCCGCCCACCATGAACAGCGAGCCGAAGGAGGCGACCAACAGGAACCACTGGCTCAGCTCGATGTCCGAGGCCACGCCACCGGCGACGGCACGCAGCAGGAAGCCCGACGCCACCATCGCCAGGTCGATCACCGGCTGGTTCTTGAGCAGGACCGAATAGAGGACCTGGGCCACAAGATAGACCGCCAGGGTGACACCCAGACCGATCGAGATGAAGAATCCGAGCCCGAAACCGACCAGCGCACACACCCCGGCCAGCACCAACGCAGCCGGGATGCTCAGCTCGCCGGCGGCGATGGGACGGAACCGCTTCTTGGGATGGAGCCGGTCCTCCTCAACGTCACGGGCGTCGTTGATGAGATAGACCGTGGCGCTGATGAGGGAGAAGGCCACGAAGGCGCCCAGCGTGTTGAGCGCGACCTCGCCGTCGAAGAGCTGCCCCGAGGCCATCGGCGCGGCAACAACGAGGATGTTCTTGATCCACTGCTTGGGCCGCATGGCACGGATCGGCGCCGGCAGCCGGGACTTCCTGCGCTCGGCCGGCGCCTGATCGGCCGACTCGGCGGGGACAGTCGACTGGGGAGGTGTCTGCTCGCTCATGTTGGCATCAGCCTAGCCGTTGGCGCCGGTGCTGGGCTGCCACAACGACGGCCAGTCGAGGCCCAGGTCCTGACACAACAACCGCAACAACGGCACCGACACCCCGATGACATTGTGCGGGTCGCCCTCGATGCCGGTCACGAAGCCGGCGCCGTAGCCATCCAGGGTGAACGCCCCGGCCACCGCCAACGGTTCACCGGTGCCGACGTACGCCTCGATCTCCGCGTCGCTGACGTCGGCGAAGTGCACCGTGGTCGAGCCCACTCGCTCGGCGCGCTGCTCCCCGCGTACCAAACAGTGACCGGTGTGCAGGATCCCGCTGCGGCCTCGCATCAGTCGCCAACGTTCGGTGGCGACGTCGGGCTGCCACGGCTTGCCGTACGCGACCCCGTCCAGCTCCAGCACCGAATCGCAGCCCAGCACGAGCGCGTCGGCAGCCTGCGGTTGCGTGGCCACCGCGAGGGCCTTGCGGCGGGCCAACTGCTCGGCGATCCCCGCGGGGGTGCCGGTGACGTCGTCCTCGGGGACCCCGGAGACGATCACGTCAGGCGTCAGGCCGGCGCGCCGCAGTGTTGCCAGCCGGGCGGGGGACTGGGAGGCCAACACGAGTCGGATGCTCATGTCCGGCAGCCTAAGGGGAATCGGGGGAATCGGTCCCGGCCAACCGCAGATGGGTGACGTCGCCGGCTGCAAAACTCTGCCGACCGGCCTCGGTCTCGACGACCAGCGAACCGGTCCGGTCGACGTCGACGGCAGTGCCGACCACGCCGGCAGCGGCTCTGCGAGCCCCGGTTGCGCCGGAATCCTCGGCATCCAGGGTGATCCGGACCCGCGCCCCGATGGTCGCTGACCGGGCCCGATAACGCGCTGCCGGATCAGCTCCGGCGGCCCAGGCCGCCAGCTCCGCGGCAAGCGCGGTCAGCACCCGTGTCACCACCTCGGCGGCGGAGACGACGCCGCCTTTGCCCACCCCGTTGAGCGCCAGCGAGGAGGCAGTCGGCACCGGGAGCTGATCGCGGGTCATGGCGGTGTTGATGCCGATCCCGATGACGGCCAGGTCCGTCCCGGTCGGCCCGGTGGCACGGGAGACGAGGATGCCGCAGAGCTTTCCCGGGGCCGGTGCCTGCTCGGCGGCCAGGACATCGTTGGGCCACTTCAGGGCGGTCGGGACGCCCAGCTGGTTCAGTGCGGTGTCGACCGCGACCCCGGTCAACAGCGGCAGCCAACCCCACTGGTCTGCGGCGATGCCGTGGGGGGCCACCACGGCCGACATCGCCACGGCTGACCCCGGCGGCGTACGCCAGCTGCGGGTGAATCGGGCCCGGCCGGCGGTCTGGTCATCGGTCACCAACACCAGGCCGGGCGCGACGCCGGCGGCGACCCGGGCGAGCGCCTCGATGTTGGTGGAGCCGACCGAGGGCAGGTGCTCGATCTGCCAGCCCGGCACCTGAAGATCAGCAAGGCCGCCGGCCGACTGGTCAGTGGAGACGTTCATGTCTCCAGTCAACCAGCCCACCGGCGGCCTGCCTGCGGGGTTGCTTGCGCGGCTACGGATCAGCTGTCGCGGTGCCAGCTGCCGTTGCGTTCCACCAGCGCCTCACCGGGCACCGCATTGGTCTCGACGGTCAGGTCGCGGTTGCGGGTCTCGGGCGACAGCCAGGTTGCCACGAACGAGATCGCCATCATCAGGCCCATGTAGATCGCCACCGGCACCCAGGAATTGGAGAACAGCGCCAGAAGTCCCGAACCAATCAGCGGTGCGAAGCCGCCACCCAGCACCGAACCGAACTCGCGGCCCAGGGTGACGCCCGCGTACCGGTAACGGCTGCCGAACTGTTCGGAGAAATAACTCATCTGAGGGGCGGTGATGCCCTGGGCGGCGAAGATGTAGCCGAAGATGATCACCGCCGCGATCAGCACCTTGCTGGTGGTGTTGATCATCGGGAAGACCAGGAAGGGCGTCACCGTCAGGATCGCTGCCAGCACCAGCAGCCATGGGCGGCGACCGATCTTGTCGGCAACCCACCCCGACACGAAGGCCGAGACCGCTGCGGCCAGCGAACCGGCCAGCAGCACCGGCGGGACGAAGTCGTCCTCCATCATCAACACATTGACCAGATAGGAGGCCATGAACACCTGATACATGTAGGACTGGGTGGAGGCGCCCACGAAGCCGCCCATCACCCGCAGCACGGTGCCGCGACCGGTCTGCCAGACCTCCGCGAGCGGGGCCCGGTCCTCGACGTCGACGGCCTTCTTGAGTTCTGTGAAGACCGGGCTTTCGTGCAGGTGGGATCGCACGATCATGGCCAGGATGGTGACCAGAATGCTGGACCAGAAGATGGTGCGCCACCCCCACGCCAGCAGGGCTGCAGCAACCGCCATACGGCCTGGCCGATGTGGCCGTAGCCGATGATGCCGATGGTGCTGGCGCCCAGGGTGGCCGGCTGGCTCAGGCTCGGGTCGTGCACCGAGGAGGCCCAGACACCGTCGGTGAGGGCATGGGCCTGCTGCCACAGCGACCGGCGCAGCATCACCGCGCAGGCCACGACGTACTCAGCGATCGAGGCTTCGTGATGGAAAGTGTTGGCGACCGGTACGCCAGCGGGCAGCGCCGACTTGTCGATGCCGTCGTGGCCGGCGCCGGGCACCAGCACGGCCTGCAGCCGGGAAGCATGCTCGGTCATCGCCGGGGTGAAGGTGGTGCCCACGAAGACGTCGGCCTGGGCGAGGGCGTTCAGGCCGTCCTTGTTGGTGGGATCGGCGACCCAGTGGCAGTTGGCGACGTCGGCCACCAACTCTTCGAGCCGACTCTGGTGCTCGACGAGGTTGGGGTCGCTGACGAGTACGCGCAGGGGAGTGGTCACGGGCTCTCCTTCACCAGTCCAGGACGGCGCCGGTGACATCACGGGCGGTTGGCAGGTACGCGGTTTCGTAGGGATGGGCATTGAGGACCGACTCGTCCAGGTCCACTCCCAGGCCCGGTGCGTCACCGGCGTACAGGTGGCCCTGTTCGAAGCGCCAGTCGTGTGGGAAGGCCTCGTGCACGATCTCGGGATAGCCCATGTATTCCTGGACACCCCAGTTGTGGGTGGCCGTGGCGAGCTGGATCGAGGCGGCCATCGCGACAGGGGAGATGTCGGAGGGGCCGTGCGGGCCCGCCTTGACGCCGTGCAACTCGGCGAGTGAGTAGATCTTGCGAACGTGGCTGATGCCGCCGGCGTGGTTGACCGCGACCCGGATGTAGTCGATGAGGCGGTCCTCGATCAGGCGCTGGCAGTCCCAGATGGTGTTGAAGACCTCACCGATCGCCAACGGAGTGATGCTGGCGTCCCGAACGACGCGCAGCGCCTCGGGATCCTCGGCGGGGGTGATGTCTTCGAGCCAGAAGAGGTGCAGCGGCTCGACCTCGCGGGCCAGCCGAGCGGCCTCGGTCGGGGTGAGGCGGTGGTGGACGTCGTGGAGCAGGTGGACCAGTGGGCCGACCTTCTCCCGCGCCGCGGCAAGAATCTGCGGGGCATGGTGCAGGTACGCCGCGGAGTTGAAGACCTCCTCGCTGGGGCGGGCGCCACGGCCGGCAGGCTCATAGGACGGGTTCTTGGAGACCCCGTACACCTTGTCCACGCCGGGGATGCCGGACTGCACGCGAATGTGGGTGGCGCCCTGGTCGAGCTGGGCGTCGATGGCGTCCATCAAGGCGGGCACGTCCCAGCCGAAGGCGTGCTGGTAGGCGGGGATCTTGTCGCGGACCCGGCCGCCGAGCAGCTGGTGCACCGGCAGTCCGGCGCGCTTGCCCTGGATGTCCCACAGGGCCATGTCGATGGCGCCGATGGCGGCCATGGTGACGGGGCCGCGACGCCAGTAGGCACCGCGGTAGAGGTACTGCCAGGTGTCCTCGATGCGGCTGGGGTCGCTGCCGATCAGCAGCGGGGCGATGTGGTCGCGCAGATAGCTGGCGACGGCGAGCTCCCGGCCGTTCACGGTCGCGTCACCCAGACCGACGATGCCGTCGGCTGTGGTGATGCGCAGCGTGACGTAGTTGCGGCTCGGGCTCGCGACGAGGACCTCAGCGGACTGGATCGTGTCTGTCACAGACTTCTCCTTGGTTTGCGGCACTGCAGGGCGCCGCTTGAGCGGCATTGATAGTACGATAAACACAAGATCGTATGATTGACAAGAGGTTCGGTCAGTTTGCCGGGACGTGGGCCTGGTCCTCCGGCGGATACCGATCCGGTACGCCCGCCACACCCGACACCGCCCCCAATCCCCACCTTTGAGGCGCCGGCCGACCTGCACAACTACAGCTTGCTGTGGTTCTGTCGCGGCGGGCGTACGCCGGAGCTTGGTGCCCGACGGACCGACCCGCATAACTACAGCTTCTCGTAGCTACGCAGGCGAAATGGGCCAGTTGGCCTGCATAACTACAGCCTGCTGTAGTTACGCCCGGCTGGCCCCGGTCTTGTTTGCCGCATCCCCCGGCGTACGTCTCCCGGCAGGGCGGGCTCCGAGCGGCCCGCACGCCGGTGCGGCAGACTTGCCCGGAGCATCCGGTTCGGATCAGAAAGGAGTGTGGGGGTGGCGAGATCCCGATTCGACGACGTCCTGCGTGAAGTGGGTCTGTCGATCGTCAGCGAGTCCGTACCGCCCGGCACCCGGCTGACGCTGTCCGACCTGGAGGACCGGCACTCCATCTCCCGCACCCTGGCCCGTGATGTCGTCATGGCCCTGCAGGCCCTGGGACTGGTGGAGAGCCGGCGCCGCGCCGGCATCTCGATCCAGCCCCGCTCCAGTTGGCAGGTGCTGAGCCCGCTGGTGGTGGCGTGGCGGCTGTCGACCCGGGACCGGCGCAGCCAGTTGGCCTCGCTCACTGATGTCCGCGCCGCGATCGAACCGATGGCAGCCCGGCTCGCCGTGACCGCCGCCACGCCGGCGCAGCGGCAGAGGCTGGTCACGCTCGCCACCCAGATGGTCGAGCTGGACGCGTCGGGTCTGGGCTGGGCCGATGAGTATCTGGCCGCCGACATCGACTTCCATTCGCTGCTGCTGGAAGCTTCCGGCAACGAGATGCTCTATGCGATGCGGGGCATGGTCGCCGAGGTGCTGCAGGGCCGCGCTGACCAGGACCGCACCACCCGCACCGACCCGGTCGCCGTACGCCACCACCTGCTGGTCGCCGAAGCGATCGCGGGTGCCGACGCCGCCAGCGCTGAGGCCGCCTCGCGCCGTCAGCTCGCCATGGTCCACACCGAGCTCGGCCTCGAGCAGCCCTGAGGCGCAGGTCCGCGTGCGCCAATCCACACTCGATGCACGAAACGGCGGTGTCAAGGTCGGGTGTGGGGCAACGAGTGTGAGTTGATGCCCGCGCGGCCGCCCAACACCGCCCGACCCACGTCCTGGACGAGTAGGGTTGAGCCCCGTGGCAGGAAGTGACCAGAACGCGCCCGCATCGCCGGGCATCCCCGCACCGGCGGAGGTCCCGCTGGGATCCCCGGGCACCGAGGGGGATCCGGGTGGCAGCACGCTGTGGACCCAGATCTGGCGGTTCTTCCTCACCGGCGTCTTGTCCGCGATCGTCGACTTCAGTCTGCTGAACCTCCTCATGTACGCCGGGCTGCCCTTCTGGGCGGCCAAGGCGCTGTCCTTCATTGCCGGCACCACGACGGCGTACCTGATCAACCGTCGCTGGACGTTCCGTGCCGAACCCTCCCGCAAGCGATTCATCGCGGTCGTCATCCTGTACGCCCTCACCTTCGCCCTCCAGGTGGGGCTGTCCACGCTGCTGCACTGGTGGGTCAACACCAACGGCGGCGGCACCATCGAGGACCCAGCCACCCTGGAGTTGGTCGCCCGCACCGTCGGCTTTGTGGTCGGTCAGGGCGTCGCCACCGTGGTGAACTTCATCGTCCAGCGGGTCTGGATCTTCACGATCGACTGATCCACGACCCGCCGCGAGCTCCACTAGGCTGGGCCGGGTGGAGACAGCAGACGGACCTCGTTGGGTGATCGGCATCATCGGGGGTGGCCAGCTCGCCAGGATGATGGATGCCGCCGCCATCGGTTTGGGTGTCGATGTACGCCTGCTGTCCGAGGCGCCTGACAGTTCCGCCGCCCGGGTGGTGCACGAGGTGGTCCTCGGTGATCACACCGACGAGGAGACTGTCGCCGAGTTCGCCCGCGGCTGCGATGTCATCACCTTTGACCACGAACACGTCCCGACCGCGATCCTGCAACGCCTGGAGGCTGACGGGGTTGCCGTACGCCCGGGCCCGGCCGCCCTGGTCCACGCCCAGGACAAGGCGGTGATGCGGGAGCGTCTCACCGCGATGGGGATTCCGTGCCCGACCTGGCGGGTCGTTGCCGACCCGGCCGAATTGACGGCCTTCGGTGACGAACTGGGGTGGCCGATCATCGCCAAGACCTCGCGGGGCGGGTACGACGGCAAGGGGGTCTGGAAGCTCGACTCCGCAGCCGACGTGGCCGCGCCTTTCGAGGGGCTGGCACCTGGCGTACAGGTGGTTGCCGAGGAGTTCGTGCCGTTCGTACGCGAGCTGTCCGCGCTGGTGGTCCGCAGCCCCTCGGGGCAACTGGTGGCTTATCCGGTCAGTGAGACAGTGCAGCGCGACGGGGTCTGCGTCGAGACCACGACCCCGGCGCCCGGGATGTCGGAGGAGCAGGCAATCCACGCGCAAGGACTGGCGCTGCGGATCGCCGAGGAACTCGGCGTCACCGGCCTGCTGGCGGTGGAACTGATGGAACGTGCCGACGGCACAGTGGTCGTCAACGAGCTCGCGATGCGCCCGCACAACACCGGCCACTGGAGCATCGACGGGGCCGTCACTTCCCAGTTCGAGAACCATCTGCGAGCCGTGCTGGACCTGCCGTTGGGTGATCCGGGGGTACGTGCGCCGGTCACCGTGATGCACAACGTGCTGGGTGGCACGGTCGAGGACCTGCCCTCAGCCCTGCTGCACTGTTTTGCGCGGGACCGCCGCCTCAAGGTGCAGCTCTACGGCAAGCAGGTGAAGCCGGGCCGCAAGGTCGGCCACGTCACTGCGTACGGGCATGATCTGGAGGAGGTACGCCGGCGCGCCCGGCACGCCGCCAACTACCTGATGGGCATCGAAG
Source organism: Parenemella sanctibonifatiensis (assembly GCF_002250565.1). Lineage (GTDB taxonomy): Bacteria > Actinomycetota > Actinomycetes > Propionibacteriales > Propionibacteriaceae > Parenemella > Parenemella sanctibonifatiensis. The sequence continues at coordinate 274,362 of NZ_NMVJ01000001.1, read as the reverse complement.
AGACCGAAGAAACAGACCAGGAAGCGACGGGGGACTGAGCATGGCACGGGTCGGAATCGTGATGGGGTCGGATTCGGACTGGCCCACCATGGAGGCGGCATCGACCGCGCTCGCCGAGTTCGGCGTGGCCCACGAGGTCGGCGTCGTCTCGGCGCACCGGATGCCGCAGCGGATGATCGACTACGGCCGCCAGGCCCACGAACGCGGCCTGGAGGTGCTGATCGCCGGTGCCGGCGGCGCGGCCCACCTGCCCGGCATGCTCGCCTCGGTGACCCCACTGCCGGTCATCGGCGTGCCGGTCGCCCTCGCCAAACTCGACGGCCTGGACTCGCTGCTGTCGATCGTGCAGATGCCCGCCGGGGTGCCGGTGGCGACCGTGGCGATCGGCAACGCCCGCAATGCCGGACTGCTGGCGGTCCGCATCCTGGCCGCATGCGACCCGCAGCTGCGGCAGGCGATGGTGGACTTCCAAGCCGAACTGGAACGCGTGGCCGACGCCAAGAACGCCAACCTGCCCGCCGAGCTACGGATCGGGGGGCCCGCAGGGGTCAGTGATGACTGATCAGCCCGATCCGGCCGAGCCGATGGCGCCGCCCGCGCCGCCGGAGCCCACCGCCCCCTACGGGGTGGCCGGCTTCCTCAGCGGGGTCGCGACGCTGGGGCGGGGCTTCGGCTGGATCGTTCGGCGCAAGAAACTGCTCGGCCTTGGGCTGTTGCCGCCGTTGATCGTGTCGATCGTGGAGATCGCCGCGATCGTCTGGCTGGCAATGAACGCCGCGTCCTGGGTGGAGAGCCTGACCGGTTTCATGGCCAGCTGGGATCCGGCCGTGGTCGAGTTGGCACGGCTGGCGCTGCAGATCATGGTGACGATCGCGGCGGCCTTCCTGGCGATCATCACCTTCGTCGCCGTGACGCTGGCGGTCGGCGCGCCGATCTATGACCTGATCGCCGCGGAGGTCGACAGACAGCTCGGCCTCACTGACCCGGCGCCGCAGACCTTGGCGTACACCGTGGTGCGGACCATCGGCCAGCTGATCGTGACCCTGGCGCAGAGTGCGTTGGTGGCGGTCGGCGTGTTCGCGATCGGACTGATCCCGGTGGTGGGGCAGGTCGCTGGCATTGCGATCTCCTTTGCCTGGGGCAGCTGGGCGATCACCAAGGAAGTGGTGGGTACGCCGTTCCAGTCCCGTGGACTGATGGACCTGGTTGATCGCAGTGCTGCGATGCGGTCCCGCCGCATGTACGTCTTTGGCTTCGGGCTGCCGACGTTCGCCTTGATGGCCATCCCCGGACTGTCGATCATCGTCTTCCCGGCAGCGGTCGCCGGTGGCGTCCTGGTGACGCGGGGACTGCTGGGGGACGAGACGTCCGCCTGATTTTCCCGAGAGTAATCGTTTCTTACGCTATGGTGCCAAGGTGGCTGTAGTGAACCTCAAAGCCGTGGCGCACAAGGCGGGTGTGTCGCTGGCGACCGCCTCGCGGGTGCTGTCCGGCAGTACGTACCCCGTCCGTGACGATCTCCGGCAGCGCGTCATCGAAGCCGCCGAGGAACTCGACTACGTGCCCAATGCGCAGGCGCAGGGCCTGCTGCACGGCAACCCCAACACGATCGGCGTCCTGGTGGGCGACACCGGTGACCCGTTCTTCTCCGGCATCATCGCCGGCATCCACCAGGCTGCGACCGAGCGTCGCGCGATGGTGACGATCTCCAACACCCGCCGCGACCCGCAACTCGAGCTGGACGCCTTCCGTACCCTGCAGGGCCAGCGCTGCGGCGTGGTCATCCTGGCTGGATCAGGCTATGACGACGAGGACTACCAGGCCAAGATGGAGCAGCGGATCCGCTCCTTCGGCCGGGACGGTCGCGCCACCATTCTGATCGGTCGGCACGAGCTCGACGTTCAGGCGGGCCGGGTGCTGGCTGACAATGCCGAGGCTGGTCGGTTGATGGGCAAGCACCTGGCGGACCTGGGGCACCGCAAGATCGGCATCCTCACTGGTGACCCCCACATCAGCTCCACCAAGGACCGCGTCTCCGGGATCATGGGGGTGCTGCCCGAGGCGGTCGCCCTGCCGGTCGACCCGACCCGTGACGGTGGGTACGCCGGCGCCCAGCAGCTGCTCGCCGAGCATGACGACATCACCGCGATCGCCGGCACCGCCGACCAGATGGCGATGGGGGCGATGGCGTACCTGCGTGAGCAGGGGATCACGGTGCCGCAGGAGATGTCGGTGATCGGCTGCAACGACATCTGGCCCAGCCGTGACCTGAACCCGCCGATGACCTCGGTGCGGTTGCCGCTGGAGGAGATGGGTGCCGAGGCCGTCAAGCTCAGCGCCCGCACCGGCGACATCTCCAACGTCGACATCGAGTTGCCGGTGGAGTTGATCGTGCGGGAGTCCACCGGGCCGGCGCGGTCCTGACCGCTGGCGTACCGCATGCCTGATCCGACGGAGTTGCCCGACGCCTCGCTTCGGGTGTCGGCGGCCCAGCGGGATCACGCGGCGACACTGCTGCGTGAGGCCGTCGTTGACGAGCGGCTGACCTTTGAGGAGATGGAGGCGCGGATCCCGGCGGCGCTGATCCTGCGCGGGGTCACCAGCAGCACCGTGCAGGTGCGGCATCCGAACCGCCGGGATCGACGGCTGCTGCGCAAGTTCGCCGAGCGACAGCAGGCGCAGCGGCGCGAACTCACCCAGGGTTGAGCGTTAGATTGAGCTGAGTCAGGGTTGAAAGTTCGACGGCGCGGGGCCTAGCCTTAGAAAACGATTGCACCGCGGCATTCCTGGCAGCGGTGCCGCAGGATACCCGTCATTGGAGTGACATGACCCGCACGTTCCCCACCACCGAAAATGCTTCCGGTCGTCGCATCGGCGAGGAGGAACTCGCCGCCGTCGAGCGGGTGATCCGCACCGGTCACCTGAGCCGTGTCGGTGGTGTCGAGACCCCCGCGCTGGAGGAGGAGTTCGCCTCCCTGCTGGGCGTCAAGCACGCCGTAGCCTCGACCTCGGGGTCCTCGGCGCTGCACCTGGCGGTCGCCGGCATCCAGCCCGAGCCCGGCGATGAGTTCATCTGCCCGCCGATCACCGACTTCGGCACCGTCCTGGGGGTGCTCGCCAACGGCGGCGTCCCGGTCTTCGCCGACCTGGACCCGACCACCGGCTGCATGACGGTGGAGACCATTGAGGCGGTGGCGACCGAGCGGACCCGCGCCATCATGCTGGTGCACCTCTTCGGTGGTGCAGCCGACGTCATCGGCGTACGCCAGTGGGCCCAGCAGCGCGGCATCGCCGTCATCGAGGACTGTGCCCAGGCCTACCTCGCCCAGCCCAAGGGGGAGGACGGCTACGTCGGTTCCTTCGGGGACATCGGCTGCTTCAGCCTGCAGCAGTCCAAGCACATCACCGCGGGTGACGGTGGCTTCACCGTCACCAACGACGATGACATCGCCCGTCGGATGCGTCTCTTCTCCGACAAGGGCTGGCCGCGTGACACGGGCGAGCGCACCCACCTGCGACTCGGCCTGAACTACCGGATGACCGACCTGACGGCCGCGGTGGCCCGGGCCCAGCTGCCCAAGCTGCCCTCGATCGTGGGCGACCGGCGTAGCATCGCCAAGCGCATCATCGACGCCGTGGACATGCCCGGCATCCAGCTGGTGGCCGAGCCGGACCGGCACTCGTTCTGGCTGTTCCCGATGATCATCGACAGCGCCAAGCTCGGTTTCGGGCACAAGGAGTTCACCGCGATCACCGGCCAGGCCGGCCTGCCGATCGGCGGTGGCTACCTGCAACGGCTGATCCACCAGACCCCGGCCTTCGCCGAGCACAAGACCTTCGGCGAGTCCGGCTGGCCGATCACCGATGTCGACTACTCCGATGCCGCGGTCAACGTCCCGGTCGCTCAGGGCATGCTGGATTCGGGCCTGATGGTGATGCAGCTGAACGAGAACTACACCACCGAGGACGCCGACTACATCGCCGAGCACCTGCAGCAGGCGTACGACCAGCTCACCAAGTGAGCTGAGGGCCGGCCAGAACAACAAGAACCCTCAACCCGACCGGGTTGGGGGTTCTTGGGTGTCGGCGTCAGGAACGCCAGCGGTCCCGACCTTGACGCCGGTCAGGATCTCAGGTCGACTCAGGGGTGAAGTCTACGATTGACTGGACCTCCGGCTGCCCGGCGGCTTCATCGCCCGCCAGAAGCGAGACCGTGACCTTGGCCTCGACCAAGTGTGCGGCACTTGGGGGGCAATCCTTCTTGTGGTAGTAGGGCAACAGGCGGCGTGGGCCGAAGATCCGGAAGATGAGTGGCTTGAAGCCATGCGAGTGCAACAGCTTCAGGAGCCACTACTGGATGCAGCTACCCTCATTGGCGAAGGTATCGAAGAAGCTGTCCCGTCCGAGGGCTACGCGGGAGTGGAGATCGATGTTGACTCCTAGACGGTTACGTTGTACTGGAGTCGGGGTGCACTGCTTGATCACCGTTGAAGACACCAATGTCTCTTGGTGGGTCGATGATGTCGGTGACGTGATTGGGGTCCGTGCCCGCGCCAATCATCAGAGCTACGTGGCAGTGGGCGGAGGGGACAGCGGCGGCCCTGTTCTGGTTCCCGATTTCCACAACCAGGATCTTGTGCACGCCGTTGGAATCATCAGCGCCGGCTCAAACGAGGTCACGTGCGGAAACGTCGACCCTGCGGTGGAGGAGTGCAACAACGTGGTGTACTTCGTTCAGATCGAGCGGTTGCTCTACGGAGGCGAGTTGATTTATGGCTGACCTGATGATGGCGCGATGGTTTGCGGCTGTTGCTGCGGCTGCCTGCATACTGGTGACCGGTTGTGGCGGAGGCGCTGCCGCTGCGCCGGCGCGGATCGAAGGGCTCTGCCCGACCGACGACGCGGCGTACAACAACGAGACAGGCGGGCCGCGGCAGGAGATCCCGGATGGCTTCGAGATCGAGGCCGTGACCTGGTGCTCGCGCCCGGTTCCAGACAATCCACTCATCGAGCGGTTCACCACGGAGGTGGAGCCGCTGGTTGAACTCATCGAGGAGATTCCGACGACGCCGCCGCCGACCGTCACCCGGAACGGCGCGGTGTTGGCCTGCGGCTCGCAGCCCGGCAATCGCGAGATCGTCTACCTCTACCCGGCCGAGGGCGAACCAATCTTCTGGGCAGTGCCGGTCGACGACGCCTGCGGATCGCCCCGCGACCGCCACGATGTCTACGAGGTGCTGGAGCACGACATGACATGGACGTGGACGGGCGATCCGGTGCAGGTGCCCTGACGACGCTCGGCGTCACCCGTGCCGCGGACCGCCCCCAACAACAAGGAACCCCAACCCGATCGGGTTGGGGTTCCTTGTGTCTCGGACTCAGGACCGCCAGTGGTCGCGGTTCTGGGCGACGAACTGCTGGTCGCACCAATCGGGATGGATCCGCAGCACCTGGGCGATGAGTTCGTCCTGGCCAGGCGACAGCCGCTCGTTGTCGCTGAGGCAGACCGCGGTGTCGATGACGCCCTGCTGGCGCAGCATCTCGTTGATGCCCGCCACGCAGCCGGCGAAGTTGTTGGCGGTGTCGAAGACTGCCGCATTCACCTCGACGACCTCCGGTGCCGCGCTCAGCAGCGCCAACGAGACCGAACCCTCGTCGCGGGCGGTCAGCACCTGATCCAGCAGGCCCACCGCGGCGCGCGTACCCACGGCCCATTCGCCCAGCAGGCCGCCGTGGCAGTAGAGGACCCGATCCTCGCCGTTGACCTCCCGCCGGAACGGGGTGATGAGGTCATGGACAATGGTGTCGTCGTTACCGGTCAGGTATGCCAGCTCCTGCCAGCGGTCCGACTCGATCATCGCCGTCACCAGGTCATGGCTGCGGTAGCGATCGAAGGGGGCCGCCTTGGCGCCGACCACCGTCGGCACCTCGAACAGCCGCGACCAGTAGTCACGCGACAGCAACCGACCGCCGACGCTCTCCTGCAGATAGAAGCCCAGCGTGGGCAGCACCTCACCGATGGCGCGGGTGCGCTCGATCAGCTGATCCTCGTCCCAACCGGCGGTGCCGCGGCCCGCCACCAAGATGGCGTCGTAGCCGGCCTCGGCGGCCAGCTGGGCCTCGGTGACGGCCTGTTCGGTGTCGCCGGCGATGCCGGCGATCAGCAGCCGCCGGTCCTCACCCTTGGCCTCGGCATGGGCGGTCGCCTCAGCGGCTGCCGATTGGTAGACCTCGGCGAGCATGCCGTGGTCGTCATGCAGCTCGAACTGGGTGGTGTGGACGCCTACCGCCAAGCCGCTGGCCCCCGAGTCGAGGTAGTAGCGGGTCAGCGCGCGCTGGGAACGCCAGTCGATCTGACGATCCTGCGACAGCGCCAACGGGTGGGCGGGAATGACGACGCCGGCGCGAAGCTTCGCGACCAGATCTGCCTGCTGCATCAGAACTTCCCCTCACGCTGCTGAAACTTGGTGGCCTTGCCGAGCTGGCGACCGCCGCCCTTGATCCACTCGGCGGCCCAGGCGATGGCCTGGCGGACGGTGACCTCGGGATAGCCGTAGAGGCCGTGGGCGTGGCTGGAGTCGTTGAGTAGCGCGGTGTCGGCTTCCTCGCCGACGATGGTCGGCTCGATGTCGAGTTCGGCGCCCAACAGCTCGGCGATCCGGCGGGTGCCGATGGTCTCCGGGCCGGTCGCGTTGAGGATGTGGGGCGGGTTGCTGGCCAGCTCGAGGCTGCGCAGCGTCCAGATGTTCGAGTCGGTCTGCCACACCACGTTGACCGCCGGCATGGTGACGTCGATCTCCTCACCGGCGACCATCTTGGTCGCGATGTCGGCGATCACGCCGTAGCGCAGCTCGACGGCGTAGTTGAGCCGGAAGATCGTCACCGGCGTACCGAACTGGTGAGCGGCATGGCTGAAGACCTGCTCACGGGCCAAGCAGGACTGGGCGTACTGGCCGACGGGACCGGTGGGGTCGGACTCGATCGAACCGCCCTGGTTGATCGGGACCAACGGATAGACGTTGCCGGTGGAGTAGACCACGCTCGGCACGCCGCGGTAGCGGTTGGCGGCCATCGTCGGAATGGCGGCATTCGACCACCAGGTGAGGTGTTCCTGCCCGGTGGTGCCGAACTTCTGGCCGGTCAGATAGAACATCGCCTTGGCGTCGGGCAGGTCGGCGTAGGAGTCCGGGTCGGACAGGTCAGCGGCATGGGTGGTGATGCCGGCCGATTCCATGCGTTCCCGGGCGCCGGCGTCGCTCCAGCGCGACACTCCGATCACCTTGGCATTGGAGCCGACCTCGCGCAGCGCGTTGACGGCCATCATCGCCAGGGTGGGGCCGACCTTGCCGCCGGCGCCGAGGATCACGATGTCGCCGTCAACCGCCGCCAGTGCCTCGCCGACCCCCGGTCGGGGGGTCGACAGGAGTTCCTCCAGCTCCGCCTCCGTGGCGGGAGCGGGGCCCCAGGGGTAAGTCATGCGTCGGTCCTTTCACGGGGTGAGCGCACCGGGCGTCGTGGCGCACCGGTGTAAGTTCGCTCCAGCTTAGAGGAAAAGGATTACCGGCGAAAGACCTGAGCCGCAGTGGAGCCCAACTCGTGCCGAATCGTGACCTTCGCTCACCCCAGCAGGTCGAAGCGGAACCGCCGCCGCCGCTGCTGCTCGGTCAACGTCTCGGCCCGCAGCACGAATTCCTCGCTCAAGCGAGGGCCGCAGGCGGCCGATCCGAGCCCGCGCTGAGCCAGGTCCAGATGCAACCAGACCTGGTCCTCGCCAACCAAGTCGATGGTGTGCTCGGCCGCAGCCAGGGCAGCCGTCGACCACGGCGCCAGCGCGATATCGAAGGGGATGTCGGAGCTGATCCGGACGCCGTGGTGCTGATGATCCGCCACCTCGGCCCAGCGCACGCCGCTGCGATTACCGTTCTCCTGCGGGCGTACATAGGGCGTCTGCCACTGCGCCACCGAGAGCTGGTGACGGTCCAGCCAGACCGCCGTCCGGGAGTCGGGATAGGACTCGCCCGGCCCCAGACCGAACCAGGTCACCTGCTGCCATGAGCGGGGCAGCGCGAACGTCAGGCCGATCCGGCCCAGTTCGATGCCCCGCCAGTCACCTTCGAAGTCCAGCGCGACGTCCAGCTCGACCGAGGACCCGTACGCCGTCCACTGCCAGCTGGTCCGGACGCCCAGCTGACGGCCGGCCGGGGCGGTGCGGGTGACGACCCGCAGCTGGGAGCCGGACAGCTGGGCCTCGAGCACCTCGTCGTGGAGCCGGTCCAGTCCGAGTTCGTGCCACTGCGCCCCGGGAGTCAGCCGGTGCCAGGCGTCGTCGGCAACGGGGGAGCGGCGGTCATTGTCGATCGGGGCGCGGGCCAGCTCGACCCTTGGCGCGGTGATGGCGTGCTCGCCCAGCCGCACCAGTTGGCCCCGGTCGTCGAAGACAGCTGCGCCAGCTTGGAAGCCTGCGCCGGTACGCCGAGGCGTCGACACCGGCCCGGTGGCCTTCGGCGTCGTCGAGATGCTGGCTTCGCCGCGGGCGACGACGTGCCCGCGGTCGGCCCACGGCCGGTCGGTGACCAGCCGGGCCTCGACCCGCCACCACCGTTCCCCCGTGGGTTCGCCCAGATTCGCGTCGGGCAGCGCCGGCAGGTCGACCTGGGCCTGGTCGCCCGCCGCGATGACCTCCAGGTTCAGCGGACCCTCGGCCCGCGCACCGGTCTCGTCGCCGGCGATCCAGTGGAAGTCCAGATGGGTGGTGTCGAGCTCGCGGTAGCGGTTGCTGACCGTGGCGACGCGCTGGTCGGGGTCGATGCTGATGGCGATCGGGGAGTAGACCGCAGCCATCTCCAGAGCGCCCGGTGAGGGCGTACGGTCGGGGAAGATGAGCCCGTCGATGACGAAGTTGCCGTCGTGGAGTTCCTCGCCGAAATCACCGCCGTAGGCATAGAACTCCTGGCCCTTGTTGGGGCCGCTGAGGGCGCGGCGCAGGATCCCGTGGTCGATCCACTCCCACACGAAACCGCCGATCAGACGTTCGTAGCGGTCGAAGAGCTCGCGGTACTGGGCCAGGTCGCCGGGCCCATTGCCCATCGCATGGGCGTACTCACACAGCAGGTAGGGACGGGTCCGGCGTACCTCATGCTGCTCGGTGGTCAGCTCACCCTGCCGGGATTCGGGGCCCTCCTCGACCTTGCCGATCCGCTCCAGTTGCGGCAGGCCCGTGTACATCTGGCTGAAGACGTCAACGTAGGCCGCGGCCTGGTCGCCCTCGTAGTGGATCAGCCGGGTTGGGTCGTTGTCGCGGGTCCACTGCGCCATCGCGGCGATGTTGGGGCCGGTGTCGGACTCGTTGCCCATCGACCACATGATGATGCTGGGGTGGTTCTTGTCGCGGTGCACCATCCGCTGGACCCGGTTGAGCAGCGCGTCAGCCCATTTCGGGTCGGTCCCGGGATTGCCCTGCCAGCCGTCCAGCTCGAAACCGTGGGTCTCCAGGTCACATTCGTCGATGACCCACAGGCCGTAGCGGTCGCACAGGTCCAGGAAATAGGGGTGCGGCGGATAGTGAGAGGTCCGCACGGCGTTGACGTTGAGCCGCTTCATCAGGCGTACGTCGGCCTCCATGGTGGCGGCGTCGAGCGTACGCCCGGTGCGCGGGTGCCATTCGTGGCGGTTGACGCCGAGGAAGAGCACGGGTTCGCCATTGGCAAGCACCTGATGGCCGGAAACCTCGACCCGACGAAAGCCCACCGAGAGCCGGATCTCCTCACCGGGAGCGCGCAGGACGCCCTGATAGAGGGTGGGGCGCTCGGCCGACCACGGTGTCACCTGCACGGTGTAGGTCTGCCCGGTGACGGCCTCGTGCAGCCCCAACTCGGGCAGCGCGTAGGTGCATTCGACCGGTTCGCCGGCCCGTTCGGCGGTCACCGTGAGATGTCCGGTGCCGGTGGCCGGGTCGTAGTCGGCGACCACGCGATGGTCGTCGATACCGTCGCTGGGGCGCGGCAGCAGAGCTACCGAACGGAACAGTCCCGACAGCCACCACTGGTCCTGGTCCTCGATCCAGGTCGCCGCCGACCACTGCGCCACCCGGGCCACGACCGTGTTCTCGCCGGGCCGCAGCCACGGCGTCACGTCGAACTCGACCGGCAGTCGACTGCCCGTGGAATGCCCGACCCGGTGCCCGTTCCACCACACCGTCAGGTGGGAGTCAGCGCCCTCGAAGCGCAACACCCACCGGGTGGTCTCGGTGTCGGGATCGTCTGGCACGGTGACGGTGCGCTGATATTCACCGACCGGATTGGCTTGGCCGTGGATGTCGCCCAGCGGCACCCGCGGCGGGTCGACCGGCAGCGGATAGATGACGTTGGTGTACGCCGGCAGCCCCCATTTGGCCTCGTCGAGCCGCTTGTCGGGCTCCAGGCCTTGGAGCTGGAAGTGGCCGGGCACCTGAATGGTGTCGTGACCCGGAGCTCCCGGCGCGGCGTCGATGTCGCGGGCGGGATGGAGGCGGAAGGCCCACGGGCCGTCCAGACTGATCTGGGGAGCGGAGCTGGTGGCGGTGGCACGAGGGGGCAGGGCGCCCTGCCACGGGGTCGTGTCCTGCAGTGGGCTGACCATGTCCGCAGACTAGCTGGACTGGCCCCAACCGCCGGTCTGGCCCCCGGGGTTCCACCCCGACCCGCCGCTCGGGGGCGGGGGATTCCAGCCGTCCGGTTGGCCGGTCCCGCCGAAGGGGCTGCCCGACTGTCCACCGAACTGTTGCCCTCCGAACTGCTGCCCGCCGAACTGCTGCCCACCGAACTGCTGCCCACCTCCGAACTGGCCGGGTCCGCCGGCCTGGTCGAACGGGTTCGGCGGTGGCGGCGGCGCCTTGGGCTTGCGCAGAGCCAGATAGATGATGGCGCCGACCGCGGCGAGCACGAGCACGATCAGGCCGATCCAGACCAGGCTGGACCATCCGCTGCCGTCGGCGCCCACGGCCCGGAGCCCGGCGCTGCTGAAGAGGTCGGCTGGGTCGGTCCAGGTGGCGGTGTTGCCGGACTTCTCACCAGTGCCGCTGACCTCCCTGACCGTGCCGGGGAAACTGACCGCGACCGTGAAGGACTCGATGCCCGCGGCGCCGATGTTGCCGCCGGTCGGGTCGCCGGCGGGGAGGGCGAATTCGAAGACGAAGGTGTCCTCGACGTGGCGTACGGTGATCGCCGAGCCGGGGCCGACGTCGCCCTCGGCCAGGCAGCCGGCCCGATCGGTCAACGAATACGGCGTGCCGGACAGCCCAAAGGCGGCGCTGAAGTAGTCACAGACCTGCTCACCCGACGCCTGCACTGCGGTGGTGTCGACGTTGATGTCCACCACCGCGTGCACCTTGCCCTCGCCGTCGATGGTGGCGCGGGCCTCGACGCGTACGCAGCCGGTCAGCACCAGACAACCGAAGGCCAGCAGCAGTGCCATGGCCCGCCGCAGCGGCTTGCTTGACATCGGCTCGCTCGACATCGCGTTCTGTCCTCTCACCTGACCCATCCTGCCTGAGATCAGGTCAGCTGAACCGCTCCAGCCCCTCGGTGTTGCCCTCGGCGATCTGGGCGAACAGTTCTGCCGCTTGGTCCTCGTCCCAGATCATCGAGGAGCCGGCACTGGTGCGGGCATTCGGGTCGCTGATCGGGACCATCAGGGTGTGCGCCTCGTCGGGTCGCATCAGCGCCAACACCATGCCGACCGCGTTGGGGAGGCTGGTGTCCTGGCTGAGCACGAGGCTGGCGGTGCCGGCGTGGGCCAGGTTCCAGTAGCGCACCGGGTTGATCACCGACATCGGGTTGAGTGCCTTGTCGGCGACCTTGGAGAGCACCTCCCGCTGTCGCTTCATCCGGCCCAGGTCGCCGGTCGGATCAGACTTGCGCATCCGGGCGTACCCCAGCGCCTGCACCCCGTCCAGGGTGTTGCAGCCGGCGGGGATGTCGAGCCAGTTGCCCTCCTGCATCGGTTCGTCGAGGCAGACCTCGATGCCGTCGACGGCATCCACGAGATTGACGAAACCGCCGAAGCCGATCTCGACATATCCATCGATGCGGATGCCGGTGGCCTGCTCGACCGTCTCGATGAGCAGCTGCGGGCCGCCAAACGCGTACGCCGCATTGAGCTTGTTCTCGCCGTGGCCGGGGATCGGCAGGAAGGAGTCGCGCGGAAGCGACAGGATCACCGACTTTCCCTGCGGGGGCCGATAGATCAGCATCATGGTGTCGGTGCGTTTGCCCTCGATGTCGCCGGTGCGCAGCTGCTCCCGCTGCTCGGGGCTGAGTCCTTCGCGGGAGTCTGAACCGACGAAGAGCACCGCGGTGCCGGGCTGTTCCGGGGGCCGGTTCTCGATCTCGCCGACGTCGGCGCGCTCGACGTCATTCCAGGCCAACAATGGCACCGCGACCAGGTACGCCAGCCACAGCACCACGACGGTGGTGAGAACTCGGCGAAACGTACGCAGCGGGCGGCGCCGCTTGGTGCGGCGGGTGCGTGTCGGGGCCGGCTGCTGGGGCGCCTGCTGCGGTTGCTGGTACTGGCCCTGGGGATACTGCGGTTGCTGGTACTGCGGCTGGGGTGCGGGCTGAGGCTGCTGGTACTGGGCCTGTTGGTGAGGCGCTTGCTTGTGAGCGGACTGCTGGTGAGGGGACTGCTGGCCGCCCTGCTGGGTGGACCGTTCGTACGCCGCGATCTCCTCGGCAGACATCTGCCGAGTGGCCTCCGCGGGCGGCTCCGAAGGCTCCCGCCCATACAGCCAGTCGAGGTCCGATTTCCGATCTCCCATGCGACAAAGCTACGTCACCGCGCCAGCCGAGCCAGTGGTCCAGCGGCGTGTTGCGGTCGACTCGGCTGGTGAGCCGCCCATACTGGAGCCGGTCAGTTCTTCCCCCAACGACCGAGGTACGCCGGTGACTGCTGCGACGCCACGCCCGACCCGTGACCACCCTCGAGGTGCGAGCTCGTCCGAGACGAGCGCCCCCGAGAACGCTGTCGCGCTGTCGAGTGGTCGCATCAAACTTCGTCGCGCCCTCGTCCTCATCGCCATGACCGTGATGGTCCCAGGCTCCGCCCAGCTCGCAGCCGGCAACCGCACCGTCGGACGGTGGGGGATGCGGGTCTGGGGAGGTTTCCTGGCACTGGTTGCGATCCTGGTCCTGATCGGATTCAGTGCCCCCTCGGTGCTGGTCGAATGGGCGACCCAGCCGTGGCTGGTGCAGTTGACGGCGGTCGTGGTCGTGATCGCCGCGATTGGTTGGGCGTTGCTGATCGTGGACGCCTGGCGGATCGCCAACCCGCCGGACCTTTCCCGCCAGCACCGGCCGGGTTTTGCGCTGCTGGCCGGCGGCCTCGCCTTCGCGATCATGGGCGGATCGGTCTTCGCGGCCGGCACCCTGAGCTCCCACGCCGGGATGATCGGTGAGGTATTCGGCGGCGGCGGCGAGACCGAAGCCCATGCGGGCCGTTACAACGTGCTGTTGCTCGGCGTCGACGCCACCGTGCACCGCGAGGGCATCCGACCGGACTCGATCACCGTCGCCAGTGTCGACGAGGAGACCGGGCGTACGGTGCTGATCAGCCTGCCCCGCAACCTGCAGAAGATTCCCTTCCCGGAGGGGTCGCCGATGCGGCAGGAGTTCCCCGCCGGCTTCGACTGCCCCGACAACGAGTGCATGCTCAACGCGGTCCACACGTACGCCGAGAACCGCCACGACCTCTACCCGGACGCTGACGATCCTGGGCTGGCAGCGACCATCGACGCGGTCTCCGGCGCCACCGGCCTGAACATCAACTACTTCGCCCTGATCGACATGGCCGGCTTCGAAGCCCTGGTCGATGCGGTCGGTGGGATCCGGATGGACATCAATCAGGCCGTGCCGATCGGTGGCGGTGGCCAGAAGGTCGAGTCCTACGTCGGCCCCGGCGAGGACCTGCTGCTGAATGGCTACGAGGCATTGTGGGTCGCGCGCTCCCGGGTCGATTCGTCGGACTATGCGCGGATGCAGCGGCAGAAGTGCGTGATGGCGGCGATGCTCAACCAGCTCGACCCGGTGACGGTGGCGACAAAGTTCCAGGACCTCGCCGCGGCCGGCAAGCAGATCGTGCGCACGAACGTGCCCCCGGACCAGATCGATGACCTGATGAAGCTGGCCGGCGGCGCCCAGAAGCTGCCGCTGCGCAGCGTGATGTTCACCCCGCCGGCAATCACCCCGCACGACCCTGACTTCGCGCGGATGCACCAGATGGTTGCCGACGAGATTGCGGTGTCGGAGCGGTTGGACGCCGAGCGTGCGGAGAAGGACGGCGGGGAGAAGGCGCCCGAGCAGTCGCCGGAGACCGCGGATGCGCCGGCTGATGAGTCGCCGGCTGACGAGCCGCCCGCCTCGGATGCGCCGGCAGCCGATGCTCCCCGGGACGAGCCGGCGGATGCGCCGCCTGCCGATCCGCAGCCCGAAGGGGCGGGTGGCAACACCGACGATCTGGGTGAGGTCTGCGCGGCACGCTAGCCTTCCAGACGTGGACCCCCAGAATTGGCCGCCGGTCTCGGTGGTGATGCCGGTACGCAACGAGGAGAAGCACCTCGTTGCCGCCGTGCAGCGCATCATGGATCAGGCCTATCCAGGTGAGGTCGAAGTCATCATCGCGTTGGCTCCCAGCAAGGACCGCACCGCCGAGGTGGCCGCCGAGATCGTGCGGCAGCATCCGCAGGTGCGGGTGGTCGACAACCCTCGCGGCTGGACCCCGGTCGGGCTGAACCTGGCCATTGCCGAGGCTCGCCACGACATCTTGGTGCGGGTCGACGGCCACGGAGAACTGACCGACGGCTACATCACACTGGCGGTCCAGGTGATGGCCGAGACTGGTGCCGCCAACGTCGGCGGCGTCATGGACGCGCAGGGACGCACGCCCTTCGAGCAGACGGTTGCAGTGGCGTACACGTCGCGGTTGGGGTTGGGCAACTCCACCTTCCATCTGGTTCGCTCCCCGGCCGGGCCCAGCGACAGCGTCTATCTGGGCGTGTTCCGGCGTGGCCCATTGGCGGAGGTCGGTGGTTTCGACGAGACGATGCGGCGCGCCCAGGACTGGGAGCTCAACCATCGACTGCGCAAGGCCGGCCACACGGTGTGGTTCGACCCGCGGCTGCGAGTGACCTATCGGCCGCGTTCCACGATGAAGGCGTTGGCACGGCAGTTCTACGAGACCGGTCAGTGGCGCCGCGAGGTGGTACGCCGACACCCCGAGACCGCGACCCTGCGCTACTTGGCGCCGCCCATCGCCACCGCCGGTGTTGCGGTCGGCTCGGTCGTGGCGCCGGTGGGAATCCTCGGTCTGCTGGGCCGCGGCCCGCTGGCTCGCGTTCGCTGGCTGGCGGTGCTCGCCACGCTCGCCATCGCCGCGCCGATCGGGTACGCCGCGATCGTCACCGCCGGCGCCGCCCTGCTGCGTCGCGAACTGCCCTGGCGGGTCCGCTGGCGGCTGCCCGCCGTCCTGGCCTGCATGCATCTGTCCTGGGGTGCCGGTTTCCTGCGTGGCCTGAAGCGCTGAGGTCGGCGTACGCCGGCCCGCGTTGGGACGCGTAGGTCTCCGGCGGCTGGCGGGGGTGGCGTCCCGCCCACCTCCGCGGGCCCCGGCTCCGCCGGGTACCCCTCCGGTACGCCCGACCACACCCCGACACCGCCCCGCCACCTGCCGTTGGGTCGCCGGTTGGCCCTGAGCTCGGCGTACGCCGGCCTGCGTAACTACAGCATCGCGTGGATGCGCAGGTGATTCGGGCGGTTTGACCTGCACAACTACAGCATCTTGAGGTTGGGTCGCGGCTGACCGGCGTACGCGCACCGGCGGGCGTCAGGCCTGGGAGGGCCGGGTCTCGAGGGTGACCGGGATCCGCAGCTGGCCGAGCACCGACTCAAGGTCAGCGGCCAGCGCGGCGAACTCGGGCTCGGAGAGATGCATGGGAAGGTTCAGCCGCAGCTCTCGCGCAAGACGTGCAGTCGATTCGCACGGACACCGATCTCGGGTCCGTTTCGAGAATCGACTGCACGTAGTGCGCGCGCTTACAGCTGCACGATTGTGGTGGCCTTCTCCGCGGCCGCCAGGGCTGCCACGTCGCCGGCGTCGACGACCACAGCCGAACCGCCGCCCAGGATTGGCGCGATCACGGCGGCCTCGATCACCGGCCAGACCGAGCCGCTCCAGTTGGTCAGGTCGACCAGCCGTCGTTCGGGCTCGGGCATGACCTCGAGCAGCGAGGCGTGGGTCTGGTCGAAGCCCTCCTCCTGCCAGGCCTCCGCCTCGAGGTCCAGGTAGCCCTCGTCATGGGCATCGGGTTGGCTCAGTGCCTCCGGGCACAGGTCCACCACACCGTCGACCAGCTGGTCTCGCAGGCCGAGCCCCAGCGGGTGCAGCGACAGCGCGGCGGTCCAGCCGGCGCCAGCAGGGGAGTCCGGGCCCACGATGGTGGCGTCGCCACCCGGTACGCCGACGGTCACAGTTGCGCCGCGTTGCCACACCGCCAACACAGTCGCCAGACTCTGCCAATGGCCAGGATGCTGCTGCAGCACCGGCATCGCGGCAGTGTCCCCGTCGGCCAGGTCGATCTCGTCGGCCAACAGGTTCGCGATCTTGTCGACCCAGTTGGCGAACGTGGTCGCCGACAGTTCGGTACGGGCGTCGGCAACCCCGTCCGGGCCCCGGCCGTACCAGGTCACCAGGGGCGGTCCGGGGTTGCGTGCGACGCGACGGGCGAGGTGTTCGATGAGGCTCACATGGCTCAGGATAGGGCGACACACCCGCGAGCTACCCCCGGTTGTCCGACCCGATCCCTAGGGTGGTCGCATGCGCTACGTGGTCATCATGGCTGGCGGGTCGGGCAAGCGTCTGTGGCCGCTGTCGCGACGCGACACCCCCAAGCAGTTGCTCCGACTCTTCGAGGACAAGAGCCTGATGCGGCTCGCCTACGAACGAGTCCAGGGGCTGGTGCCCGATGACCAGATCTATGTCTGCATCGGCGCCGACTATGCCGATGTGGTCGCCGAGGAGCTCCCGGAGCTGCCCGCCGCCAACCTGTTGGGTGAGCCCGAGGGCCGCGACACCCTCAACGCGGTGGCCTGGCCGACCGCGGTCATCCACCGCCGCGACCCCGACGCCACCATCGCGGTGCTCACCGCGGACCAGCTGATCGAGCCGGTCGACGCCTTCCGCGACGCGCTGGGCCGTGGTTTCGACGCGGCCGAGTCCGATGAGCAGGCGCTGGTGACCTTCGGTGTGCTGCCGACGCGCGCCCACACGGGCTATGGCTACCTCCACCGCGGCGAGCCGGTCGGGGCGGGCGAGGCCGTGGTCCGGGTCAAGGAGTTCCGCGAGAAGCCGGATCTGGCCACCGCGGAGGAATACCTGGCCAGCGGTGAGTTCTGGTGGAACGCCGGCATGTTCGTGTGGCGGGCCGCGACCCTGCTGCACCAGGTCGAGCAGTTGCAACCCGATGTGGCGGCCGGCGTACGCGAGATCGCCGAGCACCCGGAGCGGCTCGAGGCGGTCTATCCCGGACTGACCAAGATCAGCATCGACTATGCCGTCATGGAGCCGGCCTCCCGCGGGCGTACGGATGCGCATGTCGTGGCGGTTCGACTGCCGATCTCCTGGCACGACGTCGGTGGGTACGCCACCCTCCTGGAGCAGTTGCCCGCCGACGCCAACGGCAATGTCAGCGAGGGCATCACCACCCTCACCGGCGCTCACGGTTCGCTCGCGATCAACCGTCAGGACGGCCATCTGGTGGCTCTGGTCGGGGTCAACGATCTCGCCGTCGTCCACACCGATGAAGTCACCATGGTGGTCCCCGTCAGCGACGCTGAGCGGGTCAAGGAGCTCCTCACCGACGTCGCCGAACAGCACGGAGACGCCTATCTGTGAGGCCTGATCGCGAGGGGTCCCATCTCGGCTCCGACGGCCCCGGACTGAGGTGGCAGGGCGCGAGTGGGTCGAACGCGGTGTCAAGCCGATGAATCCTGTGCCAAGTTCGGCGTGGCTCGTTGATTTTTTGCCCTCCCGCTTGACTTGCTGCGCCCACGCGGCTGTAATTTCACGTATGTAGTTCGTGTTCCGGCATGGATCGTCCCGATCGTGTTGACGAGGATGCGGCTGCGTGGCCGATGGTCGAGGAGGGCGAATGCTGGATCTTGTGATTGCAGTGGCCGATGAGGACGAAGGTGCCCTCGGCTGGCAGGAACGAGCGCTGTGCGCGCAGACCGACCCCGAGGCGTTCTTCCCTGAGAAGGGCGGATCCACCCGGGAAGCCAAGAAGGTGTGTCAGTCCTGCGACGTACGGGCCGAGTGCTTGGAGTACGCCTTGGCTCACGACGAACGCTTCGGAATCTGGGGCGGACTCAGTGAGCGGGAACGTCGCAAGCTGAAGAAGAGGGCGGTCTGAACCGAGGCACTTCGGCTTGGCGCCTGCGGCGCTAGGCTTGCCGCTTGTCCGAACCGGCGAGCAGGAGTCACGACGTGAACCAGGACCCATGGGCATGGGTGGATGAACGCGACGACGACTCCTCCGTCGACCTCTCCCACCACCACGTCAGCGCGGTGATCGTCACCCGCAATGGCGCGGCTTGGCTGGGGGACCTGCTTGATTCACTGGTGGGCTTGGACCACCAACCGGACCGCGTGATCGCGGTCGACACCGGCTCCCGAGATGATTCGGTCGAGCTGTTGCGTACGCATCCAGTGGTCTCCACCGTCATCGAGATGCCCGATGCCCCCGGCTTCGGCATTGCTGTGGAACGGGCGCTGGCCGCCGACGCCGAGGCCCTCGCCTCCGACCCGGCCCAGGCCCGGACCGATCCGGATCGGCAAGAGTGGGTGTGGACCCTGCACGACGACGCCCGGGTCGAGCCCGCCAGCCTCACTGAACTCCTCAGCGCAGCCGCGGCCGACCCCCAGGTCGCTGCCGTCGGCCCCGCGCTGCGCCGCCCCCGCCGAGCCGGTGAGGCCGCCCAGCTCAGCGAGCTCGGCGTCACCATCGCCGAGACCGGCCGCCGCGAACTCAGTCTGGAGCCCGGGGAGATCGACCAGGGCCAACATCAGCCGGCCGAAGTGCTCGGCGTCTCCACCTGCGGCATGTTGGTCGACCGGCAGATCCTCACCGAGGTTGGCTTCACCGAGACGGTGCCGCTGTTTCGCGACGGCGTCGACTTCGGCTGGCGGGTCAACCTCACCGGCCGTACCGTCAAGACCTGTCCCGAGGCGAAGATCACCCACCGCCAGGTGGGGCGGGCCGGGCTGCGCGAGGACGCACCATGGCTGCAGGGGCGTACGCCTGCCAGCGTCGACGCCGAGCTCGGCATGCGCGTCATTGCCGGCCACCGCGGCGGCGCCCGTACCGTCCTCACCACGGTCTTGCTGGTGCTGGCCGGCTGCCTACGCTCGCTGGGCTTCCTGCTCGGCAAGGCCCCGGGCCGGGCCCGGGACGAGTTCCGGGCGGTCGGCGGCTTCCTGCGCCATGGCTCGGTGGTACGCGACCTGCGCGCCAAGGTGGGGCGGCTCAGCCCCGACCGGGAGACCAGCCAACGCGCCGATGCGATGGTGCCGGGCTGGTGGTCCAGCGTCGCGCGCGCCGTCGAAGGGGTGGCCGGTGCCCTGGTGGGGCGTTACCGCGACTACGAGGACCGCGCCAGCCTCGATGAACTCACCGGCGACGACTTCGCCGGCCCGCGTCGGGTCCAGACGCAACGCTCCCGCACCTGGGTCGGGGTCCTCATCGCGGTGCTGGCGACCCTGATCGCCTCTCGTCAGTTCTTCGGCACCGGTGAGCTCAGCGGGCCCCGGCTGCTGACTCCGCCGCAGGGTTTCGTGTCCACCCTTGCCGACATGTTTGCCAGCGGCGGCGGACTGGCGGGGGCGCCGTGGGTCAGCGCACTGGGCCTCAGCAGTCTGGTGACATTGGGTCAGCCGGACTGGCTGGTGACCGTGATGATTCTCGGCGCGGTCCCGATCGGACTGTGGGCGGCGCGAATGGCGCTGCGGCAGTTGATTCCTGGCAATCGGCTGCGCTGGATCGTTTCCGTCGCGTACGCCCTGGTGCCGGTGCTGATCGGCATCGGCACCCGCGGCATCTGGGACCTGGCCGTCTGGGTGCTGGGGCTGCCGTTGGCGGTGGCCGCTGGCGTACGTCTGGTGACGGCTCATGACTCCCTGCCCACCGAGCGGTGGCGCGGCGCCGCCCTCAGCGCCTTGGCGTTGCTGCTGCTCGGCACCATCACCCCGACAGCGGTCGCGGCATACGCGGTCGTGGTTGTCGTGGCCGGGCTGCTGTATCGCAGCGGTTGGAGGACCTGGGTCGGGCTGCTGGTGGCGATTGGCGCCTGGGCGGTGCTGGTGTCGCCGTGGTGGCCGACCCTGGCGCAGTATCCGGGCCGGCTCGTGACCGGCACCGACCCGGTCCTGGCGTCGCTGACCGCCCAGGATCCGTGGCAATTGCTCTTCGGTCAGACCGATGTGGTCGGTCAGGCGCCGCTGTGGCTGAATGCGATCGCCGCCGGCGGCATCCTGGTCCTGGCGCTGGTCGGACTTTTCCTGCGCGCCGACCGTGGCCAGGTCATCGGACTGGTCGTGATGGTGTTCGGCCTCGGTCTGGCGGCCGCCCTCAGCCAACTCGTGGTGATCGTGCCGGCGGGGCAGGTGCGCCCGGCGGTGGAGACTTGGCTGCTGCTCGGCTATGCCGCGGCGCTGGTGGTCGCTGGACGCGGCTGGCAGGGGCTGGTGGCGAGCCTGACGCGTCGCAACTTGGGCGGTGCCCACGTGCTGACCGTGATCGGCGGCCTGATCGCCGCCGTGGTGTTGGTGCTGGGATCAGGCTGGTGGCTCCTGGGTGGCACCGGGACGCCGCTGGAGCGCAGCGAGGACGCCGTGCCGGCCTATCTGCGTGGCGCTGAGGCCCAGGGCCTGGCGACGCTGACCATTGATGCCCGCGCCGGCCAGCCAACTTGGAATCTGCAGGACAACACCAGCGGCCAGCTCGGCTCAAGCGAACGCAATGCGCCGTTCGGGACCGATGTCGAGGGCCGCGAACTGGCCGAATCGGTCGTGCTGCGGTTGCTGAATGGAGTCGCTGACGACCAGTTGGCCGCTGACCTGCACCAGCTGGGGGTGGGGCACGTCCGGTTGCTTGGCGGCGATGCCGAGCTCCAGGCACGGGTGGAGAATGCGCCGGGCCTCGGCAGCGGCGCGTCACTGCAGGATGCGACCACTTGGCTGGTGCTCGATGCGCAGCCCCGAACCGGGGCGGCGCCACTGACGGTCGGCCACATCTGGTGGGGCGTCGGCCTGCTGGTGGGGCTGGCTGTGGTGCTGGTGGCGGCGGCACCGGGCGTACGCCGGCTGGAGGCACGTGACCCGGCTCTGTACGCCCGCCGGGTCGCGGTCAGTGATGTCATGGTCAGTGGGGAGGAGTCGGCATGAGTGCTGCACAACGCCTTGCATTGGGGCTGGCCGGCATGGTCGCGGTTGGCGGTGTCGTGGCCGGATCGATCGTGATGCCGACCCAGCAACCCGCCCCAGTCAATGCCGTCGAGGTGACCGGCACCAGCACCACCCTGTGTCCGGCGGTGCCCGGGGACGGCGAGTCGATCGCTGTGGTCGGGTCGCATGCTGTCGGCACTGGCGACGCCCAGGGTGTGGGCTCGGTGAGCCTGGGGCCGGTCGGCGTCGAGCCCAGCCCACGTGAGCTGGGCGTCACGAGTGTGGAGACCTACCGGGACCCGCTGGCGGTGGCGTTGGGCAGCCCCGTGTTGGCCGGCGCGACCGTGGTCCATGCCCAACCGGAGGCGCCGGGAGGCGGACTGGCGGCGCTGTCGTGTGCAGCACCGTCGACGCAACGCTGGTTCAGCGGCGTGCAGGAGAGTCAGGACGGGCACGCGACCTTGACTCTCACCAACCCCGACGACTCACGTGCGGTGGTCGATCTTGATCTCTACGGCAGCCAGGGCCGCATCGTGGCGCCCGGCAGCCGAGGCATCGAGGTGCCGGGAGGCGGCACCGTTCGGGTGCCATTGGAGCCGTTGTTGGCGGGTCAGCCTGGCGTCGGTGAGTCGGCTGGTGTCACCGTCGGAGTCCACGCCTCGGTGGGTCGGGTGGACTCGTCGGTCTGGCAGCAGGGCAGTGTCGGCCAGCCGGCCCTCAACCGATTCATCGTCGCCACCCATGAGCCCGCCATCAGTCAGGTCATCCCGGTCGCGGCCGGCGGGGAAGGGGAACGGACGCTGCTGCTCGCGACCCCGCACGACCGCCGTGCCGAGGTCGATGTCGAGTTCGTGACCGAGACCGGTCGGATCGTGCCGATCGGCACCGAGAACATTTCGATGGCCGCCCAGTCCACGCTCGCGGTCGACCTGACCGCAGGCCTGCAGGACGAGGCCGGCAGCCTGGTGGTGACCGGCAGTCAGCCGGTGGTGGCCAGCGTACGCACGGGCAGCGCCGAGGATCTGGCTCGATCCGACCTGGGCGATGCACCGGCGGCGGCGCAACTCATCGACCCGGCGGTGGTGGTCCTGCCGCGCGAGGGACAGGCGTACGCCCACCTGGTCAACGAGGGCGAGGAGAGCGCGCTGGTGGAGCTCAGCTTCATCGACCCGAGCGGGCAGGAACTGGAACGCCGAGAGGTCGAGGTCGGCCCGGGCGCAGCGGTGGTGAGTGAAGTCCCGCAGGGCACCGCGTTGGTGACCTTCGGGGCGGCGCCGCGAGTGTACGCCGGCGTCCAGCTGACCCGTGAGGTGGGGCCCCGCGCGGGGCTGGCGGTGTTGACGCCGCAGCCGGCGATGGGTGCCCAGGAACAGCCAGTGCCGCCCAGGGATCCGCAACTGGGCTGACCTGGTGGGGACGAGTGTGCGGGCTCAGTCCTCGTCGGTGAGACCCTCCGGGTCAATCTGTTCGACGGTGAAGGTGGTCAGCGCGGACAGTTGTTCGACCAGAGTGCGGTGCACCAAGATCTGCAGTCCACGCCGGGTCGCGGCCCGATGCTCAAGCGGGCGGCGATAGAGCACCACCCGGCCGCCGGGCTTCCCGTCGGCCTCCACGGCGGCGGCCAACGGAATCCGTTCCGAAATCCAGCCGCTCTGCAGGAACGGCACCTCCTCGACACCGACCTCGACATTGACCAACACCTGGGGCGCGTGGCGCTTGATGCGATCCACCGCGTCGCTGACGCAGCTCTCGAAGAACTCCCGGCCACTGGGGGCGCGCCGCAGCGGCACCACCGACCCGGTGAGCCGGTTGCGAGTGGCGAGCGGGCCGCGCAGCCCACGGTCGTGACGGTCACGAGACATGGGGGCAGCCTAGTTGCTTCGCGAGTTGACCTCTGCGGACGAGCACCACCGTGATAGCGGCAGGCGGCTAGATATTCCACCTCTTGCCAACCGTGTGTGTGAGTGTGACGATGAGGACAGCACGCAGGGGAGCGTGCCAATCGCTACCACGGAGGTAGGCCATCGATGCGGGCGGCGGAACCGTTGGTGAGGCTGCACGAGTTCCGGCATGAGTATGCGCCGGATGCGGTCATCGAGATGGAGGAGCTGATCCTCTCGGCGGGCGAACTGGTGGCACTGACGGGCCCCAGCGGCACCGGCAAGACGACCATCCTGCGCGCGATCGCGGGAATGTTGCCGGTGACGGACGGCGAGCTGTGGCTGGGACGAAAGCAGATCACCACGGCCCGTCAGCGGAGGTTGCTGCGGCCGGCCATTGTTGCGTTCGTGCCGCAGGACCTCCAGTTGGTCCGAGAACTAACGGCCCTGGAGAACGTTGAGTTGCCCGGGATCATCTCTCCTGAAAGCCGGCGGATGCCGGCCCAGAAGGCGTTGGATCAGCTTGGCTTGGCGGCGCTCGCCCAGCGCTTTCCCGACTCGTTATCGGGCGGTCAGCAGCAACGGGTGGCGATCGCCAGAGCGGTAGCGACATCGGCGCGGGTTCTGCTGCTGGACGAGCCCTCGGCTGCCCTAGACATTGACGCAACGAAACAGATGATGGGGACCCTGCGGTCGGCGATACGGGGCCGCAGCGGTGCGATCGTCGCGACCCACGATCCTGCCGTAATGAAACGCGCTGATCGAACCGTCGACTTGGTCGGGGCGACGGTCTCGTGAACCGGGTCTTATGGCTCGGCCTGCGATTGCTCCGGGGCAGGCGAACGCTGGCGTGGATCACCGCCAGCGTCGCGTTTGTGTTGGCTGCAGCCGGCGGCTTGGTGATGACAGTCGACACCGCCGGCCGGATCTCCTCGTCAGGCCTGCGGCTCGAGCGAGCCGGCACCGCCCCCGTCCTGTTCGAGGTGTTAGGTCCTGTGCCGGAGTGGGACCGGGTGGAGCAGCTGGCCGAGCAGATTGAGGAGGCGGGCTTTGGCCCGGCCGAGCCTGCCCTTGTTGCCGCCGATGTGCCGGCCCGTGGGGATTCGACCACCTTCCCGACGATGGTCTCAGCGCGGGACTGGGCGGGCAGGGCATTCGGCATGACACTCACCGTGGAGCAGGGGCAGATTCCGTCGGGGGGTGGGGTGGTTGTCACCGAGGAGTTTGCCCGGCGGGCCAATGTGTCCGTCGGATCCGCGATCGACTTGGGAGAGTCGCAGCACACCGTCAGTGGGGTCGGGCACACTCCGGCCTATGGCCCGACCTCTCTGGCCGTCTTCATCGGCCTCGAAGACATGCCCTCGGTCGGGCCCCCAACGCGCGTGTGGTTCGTCGGCTCTGACCCGGGCAGCCAAGCCGCTGGAGCGACGCTCCAATCCGAAGCCGGGTTGATGCCGACCCCTACCGACGCGATCACTGCCACCGGATCGCCGTTGGACAGCCGTCCGATCGTGCTGCTCGGTACATCGATCGTATTGGCGGCAGCCGTTCTGCTCGTGCTGAGGCGGGCAACAGGGAAGGGGTGGGCTGCGAGTGCTGAAGCGGCCCGAACCGCGGGAGTCCCCGGCCACATCTGGCGGACGGCTGCCTGCGTGGAGGCCTTGATCCCCGCCATGGTGGGCGTCTTCGCCGGCGCTCTTGTGGCACTGGGATTCGGCGGCGTGCTGGGGCGTCTCGTGGCCGATCGGCAGGGGTTCACCTATTCGGGGCTGGGCGACACGCCCGCCCGGCTCGTGCTTCTCGGCACGGCACTGGTGATCATGCTCGGCCTGGCCGCGGCATTGGAGGCGCGGCCAAGCTCGAACGCGGCCACACTCGCTCCGACTCTGAAGCCGCGTGTTTCGGGCTTGGACGGGGTGATCGGGCGACTTGTTCGCAGTCATCCTCGCCGCACCTGGGCGCTTGGCCTCACTGCGGCAGCAGGCACCTTCGCCATGACTGTGCTGGGATTGTCTGTCGCGACGATCAGCGCCTCGGAGCAGGAAGCACAGGCATCGGGCTGGCCGCCTGGGGGCATCACCTTGCTTCTTCGTGGGCAAGACCCGCCGGCTCCTGTCGAGGCGGAGTTCGAGGCGATAGGCGCACGTGAACCCACGACGGTCTGGACTGCGGCGCCTCGAGCCGTGATCGCAATGGCCGGTGGCGACACCTGCGTTCTCAACGCGATCGACGTCGATGGAGATGCGTGGTACAACCTCACCGGCCGTGGATTGGGGCCCGGCGAGCGGCAGGCTCTTGAGGCGGGTGCTGTGGTGGCACTTCGTCCGGTGTCCGCGTCCACCGGCATCATCAGCATTGACGAACAAGTGCAGGGACAGCCACTGTCACTGGTCAGTGCCCCGCCGGGGGATTCGGCGGAATTTGACTGCCTCATGTCGGTTGACACTCTCCGGGATCAGGGCATCACGCCATGGCCTGAGCTTCTCGTCTCGCGTACGGGCGGTGCGATCGATCCGGCCCTTCGCACACGCGTCTCCCAGTTAGTCGAGGCCTCGGGCTTTCCTGCCACCGACCTGCGTTGGGGAGCGCCGCCGCCTGTGCGAACCCCTCCCGTGGTGGAAGCGATCGTGATCGCCGCACAGATCGGGATGGCGACGCTCTATTGCGTATCCCACCTGGGGACGGCATGGGACGACGCGCCGACCTACCGGCTCCTGCGCGGGTTGGGGATGGGCCGCGGGGCGACGACAATCCTATTCCTCGCCACCACCAGCGGCATCGTCCTGGCAGCGACCGCGGCAGGCTTCGTGGCTGGCCTGCCAGCTGCTCTGATCCTGATGCTCGCAGCTGGCGCGCCCGGCGTTTTGGTTCCGCCCATCCTCGTTCAGGCGATGGTCGCCACGGTGCTGGCATCGGCGCTGGTCGGCGGCGCTGCGCACCTGCGCTGGACCGATCCCGGCTGACCCGCTCCATCACGTACCCCAACGTCGCGCCTCCCACCGGCCACGGTGCCGCCGGCGTACGGTGACCCCTGTGAGTGCGAGGCGGTGCAGCAAGACGGCGTGCGGACAGCGGGCAGTGGCGACATTGACCTATGTGTACGCCGACTCCCTGGTTGTCCTCGGGCCGCTCGCCACCGTGGCCGAGCCGGGCAGTTATGACCTGTGCCAGCAGCACTCCCAGGGCATGTCGGTGCCGAAGGGCTGGGAAGTGATCCGGCTGCCGGAGCCGGACGTCACCCCCGAGCCAGACCACGACGACCTGTTGGCGCTGGCCGAGGCGGTCCGGGCTGTCGGCTTCGCCGACCCCGACGCCGTCATCGAGCAGACGCCCGAGGTCGTGGAGGTACGCCGACGCGGTCACCTGCGGGTGTTGCGCGATCCCGAACTCTGAGGCCGACACGCACTCATCTGGGGCTCCGGTGGGGCTAGTGTTGCTGCGTGCTCAAGGCAGACATCTTCAAGGCAAATGACATCCGCGGCATCGCCGGTGGGCCCGAGGCTGAGTGGGACGAGGCCGGCGCCCGGGCGCTGGGCGCCGCCTTCGTCGAGGTGCTCGGCCTGACCGGTCAGAGCTTCGTGCTGGGCCGTGACATGCGCGTCACCGGCCCGCAGTTCGCCGCCGCCTTCGCCGAGGGCGCCACCGCTCGCGGCGCCAGCGTCATCGACATCGGGCTGGCCAGCACCGACGGCCTGTGGTTTGCCTCGGGTCACCTGGACCTGCCCGGCGTACAGTTCACCGCCAGCCACAACCCGGCTGCCTACAACGGCATCAAGTTCTGCCTTGCCCAGGCCCGCCCGGTCACCCCGCAGCACCTCATCGACATCGCCGCCGCGGCCCACCGCATCGAGGACGAGGGCGGCGTCACCGCGAGCGGCACACCCGGCACCGTCACCGAGCAGGACCTGCTGCCCGCGTACGCCGCGCATCTTCATTCGCTGGTGCCGCTGGACGGCGATCGCCGCCTCAAGGTCGTCGTCGATGCCGGCAACGGCATGGCCGGCCACACCATCCCCTCGGTGCTGGGCCCGCTCAATCTGGAACTGGTGGAGCTCTTCACCGACCTGGACGGCTCCTTCCCCAACCACCAGCCCAACCCGCTCGAGCCGGAAAACCTGGTCGATGCCCAGAACGCCGTACGCGAGCACGGCGCCGATCTGGCGTTGGTCTTCGACGGCGATGCCGACCGCTGCTTCATCATCGACGAACGCGGCGAGGTCGTCTCGCCCTCCACCGTCACCGCGCTGATCGCCAAGCAGGAACTGCAGCGTGAGCCCGGCGGCACCATCGTCCGCAACACCATCACCTCCCAGACCGTGGCCGAGGTGGTCGCCGAGGCCGGCGGCCACATCGTCACCTCCCGGGTCGGTCACACCTACGTCAAGGCGGCAATGGCGCAGCACAACGCCATCTTCGGCGGTGAGCACTCCGCGCATTACTACTTCCGGGACTTCTGGTCCGCGGACACCGGCATGCTGGCCGGCCTGCATGTGCTGGCGATGCTGGGCCGCCGGGACATGCCGCTGTCGGAGCTGGCCGGGGAGTTCTCCCGGTACGCCGCGTCTGGCGAGATCAACTCCACCGTCGCCGACGCCCAGGCCACCATGGCCGAGGTGGCGGCGGCCTTCGAGGGACGCGGCTCGGCCAGCATGGACGACGGGCTGCTGATCCGCAGCCATGACGTCGTCTCCGAGGCTGCCGGCAGCGTGGAGTGGTGGATCAACCTGCGTCCCAGCAACACCGAGCCGCTGCTCCGGCTCAACATCGAGGCCGGCAGCGAGGCCTCGATGGTGGCGCTGCGCGATGAGGTCCTGGCCATCGTCCGAGGCTCCTGACCACACACCACGAGAGGAACTGACATGGCTGTGTCCCTGCCACCCGAACTGCTCGAGATCCTCACCTGCCCCAACTGCAGCTCGGGTCTTGCCGTCGACCACGACCGCGAGGAACTGGTCTGCACCGGGCCGAGCTGCGGTCTGGCGTACCCGATCCAGGACGAGATTCCGGTGCTGTTGGTCGATGAGGCTCGCAAGCCCGAACGGGGCTGAACGATGCCCGACTTCGACGACTCCCGGCTCGCCGACCCGCAGGCGCTGCTGAGCAATGACGGCCGGCTGCGCTGGATTGCCAGCGCCGGCGCCAGGATCCGGGTGGGCGCCGGGGCCGCGCAGGACGCGTTGCGCGAGCTCAGCATTGACTGGACCCCACGGGCGATTCTGGTGATCGGGGCGGAGGCCCGTTTCGTACGCGCGGTGCTGGAGCCGGTCTGCCCGGTCCCGATGGTCGCGTGGAGCGCCGCGACGCTGCCCGGTTGGGTGGGACCGCTGGATCTGGTGGTCGTGCTGGGCTGCGGCGATGAGCAGGCGCTGCTGCCGGCCGTGGCCGAGGCGACCCGGCGCGGCAGCCGGGTGTTGCTGAGTTCCCCGGAGGATTCGGCGCTGGTGGGGGCGACCTCGCAGCGCGCCACGACCTGGCTGCCCAGCGACGGCGAGGATCCGGTGTCGGCGGCCGTGGTGATGTTGGCCGGTCTGCACCGGCTGCAACTTGGCCCGGCCGTCGACCTGGCCGCGGCCGCGGACGCAGTGGATGCGGTCGCCGGCGCCTGCGGTCCGGGCGTGGATCTGGCCGGTAACCCCGCCAAGGAACTGGCCTATGAACTGGCTGACGCGCAGCCGCTGGTGTGGGGTGGATCGGTCCTGGCCGCCCGCGCCAGCCGCCGGTTCGCCGAGGCGCTGCGGGAGGCGAGCGGTCGGGCCGCGTTGGCCGCCGACGCGACTGCGCTGGTGCCTGTGATCGACGCGGTCGAACCGGTCGACGTGTTCGCTGACCCGTTCGCCGATCCCGTGCCCCAGGCCCGACCGGTGCTGGTGTTGATGTCGGACGGCGCACCTGACCCGCATGGCGTCGAGGTGATGCTGCGGCGCCGAGCCGAGGCCCGAGAGGTACGGGTGTCATTGGTCCAGCACGACACCGGATCTGCTGGTGGCGATCGCGGTGAGGCCGGGTCGGTGCAGCGCTACCTCTGCCTGCTCAGCGCCGGGCTGTTCGCGGCCGCCTACCTTGCGACCGGCCTGGGCGTCACCCTCGACGAGCACTGATCCCGCAGCCGGAGAATCGGCCACCGACGCCGTCGCGGGCGGATCGGCCCCGCCCGGTACGCTGCCCGCATGCAACGCGTACTTGTCCTCAACGGCCCCAACCTCGGACGGCTCGGTCGGCGCGAGCCCGAGATCTACGGCACCACGACGTTCGCGGGGCTGACCCGCCACCTCGTCGAGACCGGGCGCCGCCTCGAACTCGATGTCGACGTACGCCAGACCGACGCTGAGCACGAGATGCTGGGCTGGTTGCACGAGGCCGCCGACGAGCAACTGCCGGTGGTGCTGAACGGTGCCGCCTGGACGCACTACTCGTACGCCCTCGCCGACGCGGTGGCGCAGCGCACCGCAGACCTGATCGAGGTCCACATCTCCAACATCCACGCCCGGGACGAGTTTCGCCACACCTCGCTGACCGCTCCGTACGCCACTGGCATCATCGCCGGCCTGGGTCTGGGCGGCTACGACCTCGCGCTCGCGCACCTGGCCGCCCGCCGGGACGCCCGCGAGGACTGAATCTCCCGGTAGCCTGAGGCCCATGGATTTTCGCGTCGCTGACCTGGGCCTGGCTGCCGCCGGCCGCATCGAGATCGAGCTTGCCGAGCAGGAGATGCCCGGCCTGATGTCCCTGCGGGAACGGTTCGGCGAGGAGCAGCCGTTGGCCGGCGCCCGGATCGCTGGCTCCCTGCACATGACCGTCCAGACGGCCGTGCTCATCGAAACGCTGACCGCGCTCGGCGCGGAGGTCCGCTGGGCCTCGTGCAACATTTTCTCCACCCAGGACCAGGCCGCCGCGGCCATCGTGGTCGGCGACGGTACGCCCGAAGATCCCCGCGGCGTACCGGTCCATGCCTGGAAGGGCGAATCGTTGGAGGAGTACTGGGAGTGCGCGACCCAGATCTTCGACTGGCCGGACGGTCAGCAGCCCAACCTGATCCTCGACGACGGTGGCGATGCGACCATGTTCGTTCACCTGGGCCTCGAGTTCGCCCGCGCCGGGGAGGTGCCCCAGCCGGGACCGGAGGATTCCGAGGAGTACGGCGTCCTGCTCGAACAGCTGCGCCGCGTCATCGCCGAGGACCGGCTCGACTTCGAAGCGTTGGCCA
Organism: Parenemella sanctibonifatiensis; assembly: GCF_002250565.1. GTDB lineage: Bacteria > Actinomycetota > Actinomycetes > Propionibacteriales > Propionibacteriaceae > Parenemella > Parenemella sanctibonifatiensis. Next base: position 243,810 of record NZ_NMVJ01000001.1, on the reverse strand, counting down.
CCAGCATCGGCGGCGTCACCGAGGAGACCACCACCGGCGTGATGCGACTCCACGAACGTGACCGCGCCGGTTCGCTGCTGTTTCCCGCGATCAATGTCAACGACTCTGTCACCAAGTCCAAGTTCGACAACCGCTACGGCTGCCGCCACTCCCTGATCGACGGCATCAACCGCGCCACCGACGTCCTCATCGGCGGCAAGGTGGCGGTGGTGTGTGGCTACGGCGACGTCGGCAAGGGGTGCGCCGACGCGCTGCGCGGCCAAGGCGCCCGCGTCATCGTCACCGAGATCGACCCGATCTGCGCGCTGCAGGCCGCCATGGACGGTTTCCAGGTGCAGCAGCTCGACGACGTCATCGACCAAGCTGACATCGTCGTCACTGCCACCGGCAACCGTGACGTCGTCACCGCCGACCAGTTGACCCGCCTCAAGCACCTGGCGATCGTCGGCAACATCGGCCACTTCGACAACGAGATCGACCTGGCTGGGCTCGCCAAGGTGCCCGGCATCGGCAAGCGCAACGTCAAGCCGCAGGTCGACGAATGGCAGATCCCCGCCATCGACGACCGCCCCGCGCACTCGCTGATCGTGCTGAGCGAGGGGCGGCTGCTCAACCTCGGCAATGCCACCGGTCACCCGAGCTTCGTGATGTCGAATTCCTTCACCAACCAGGTGCTGGCCCAGATCGAGCTGCACCAGCGACCGCAGGACTATCCGGTCGGGGTGTACGTGCTGCCCAAGCACCTGGACGAGGAGGTCGCCCGGCTCCACCTGGCCGCTCTTGGCGTACGCCTGACGACCCTGACGCCGCGGCAGGCCGACTACATCGGCGTCCCGGTGGCAGGTCCCTACAAGGCCGACAACTACCGCTACTGAGAATCAGCCGGTGACGGCGGCCCGGCCGGGCGCCTCGAAGAGGGCGAGCTGACCGGTCGGGCCCACCCATTCCTCCCAGCCGCCGTCGAAGGTCAGCACCGCGAAGGCGCCGGTGGGGAAGCGGTCGCCCAGCTTGCGCCACGCCGGATTGTCCCCGTCGGGGCGCGCCAACTGATCGATGAGGTCGCGCATCGTCGGGGTGTGGCCCACCATCATCAGGCAGCGGACCATCCCGGGCGTGGAGACCAGGTCGCGGGCCAACTCGCTGGCCGGGCCGTGCTCGACGCTGGTGCTGTACGCGACTGCTTGCGGCTCCAGGCCGGCGTCGGCGACACATTCCCACGTGTCCTTGGAACGCTGGGTGGGGGAGCAGACCACCAAGTCGGGGTTGAGCCGGTGACGCTTGATGGAGCGGCCGGCATTGTGCGCATCCAACCGGCCGCGACTGGCCAACGGACGGTCGGAGTCATTGGTGTCAGCGGTCCACGACGACTTTCCGTGTCGGAGCAGGATCAGCGTACGCACGAATGACACGGCCATCACCCTAGTGTGCGCAAGGTCGGGGGCAACGGAACGCTCGATGGCACCTCGGCGGGACGCACCTGCACGTCAGCGCCACCCTGCCGGAAGCTGGTCGGCCGTCGGCACTCGACGCGACGTGTGCCGGGTGCGGCTCCGGCGATTGAGCTCCGACAACACCTCGGCCAGGAACTGTTCCGGCGGCAGCACCGTGGGCGGTTGGGGTGCGATCTTGCGCTCCACCTGACCGGCCACGTCCAGCGCCAGCTGCCGGGCCGGCGCCGGTCGCATCCGCGGGCCGCGCAACACCACATAACGAGCGGCGGCGACCAGTTCGTCGTCAAGCCGGCTCAGTTCCAAGGTGTCGGTCCAGTCCCGCAGCGTCGGATCGGGGGAGGGGGTCTCGCCGGTCATCCGCGGCGCCCGGGTGCGGACCACCATCGACCCGGACAGCAGGTCGCCCAGCCGCTTGCCGTGCGGATGCAGGGTGGCCGACACGATGCCCCCGAGCAGCCCGGTCCAGGGCGCAAAATCCAACAGCCAGAAGGCCAGCCCCCGGATCAGCGACTGCCGAAAACGCAGTGGTCCACCGTCATCGCGGACCGCGCGCAGCCCCATCATCCATTTGCCCAAGGAGCGGCCCTTGGTGAGGACTTCGATGCTGATCGGCACGGCGAACAGGATGATGATCTGGCCGATCAGGACCACGGAGGTGAAACCCGCGTCCGATGCGCCGGTGGCCTGCCTCTGGACCCACCACCAGCCGTAGCTGAGGGCAAGGATGATGAGCAGGTCGGGCAGGACCGCGAGCACTCGGGTGGGGAGCCTCGCCGGGCGCAGGTCGAGAACGACTGCGTCTCCGGTGATGATGTGGCTCACGTCGTCGATGGTAACGCCCATCGGTGCCCCGTGGCCGGGGCCGGTGCCCGGCTAGGGTGACCCCGTGGACATCGATGCCTTTGTGGCCGAGCACGAGCCGACCTGGCGACGGCTCCAGGAGCTGTGCCGCGGTGGTTCCGACACCCTGGTCGGCGAGGACGCCGACGAGGCCGTCGATCTTTACCGCCGCACCGCCACCCACCTGTCGATGGTGCGGGCCAGTGCGTACGACCCGCAGTTGGAGGCGCGGCTGTCGACTCTGGTCACCAACGCTCGTGCTCTGGTGACCGGCTCCAGCCCGGCGCTGCTGCGCAACGTCGCGATCTTCTTCGCCGGTACGTTGCCGGCCGCGCTGTATCGGCTGCGCGGGGCCTGGATCAGTGTCGGACTGGTGTCGCTGGGCATCATCTGGCTGCTGGCGTACCGGGTGATCCACGAGCCGGGGCTGGCCGACGCAGTGCTGTCGCCCAAGGCCCAGGACGCCTTGGTCAACCACGACTTCGCCTCCTACTACTCCGAGTCACCCGCCCAGGACTTTGCCTTTCAGGTCTTCCTCAACAATTCGCTGGTCTCGGCGATGGCGATCCTGCTCGGCTTCCTGATCGTGCCGGTCCTGATCATGGTCTGGCAGAACATGGCCAACATCGGTCTGATCGCCGGCTACATGCTGCTGCACGACCGCGCCGACGTCTTCTTCGGCCTGCTGCTGCCCCACGGGCTGCTCGAACTGACCTGCATCTTTGTCGCCTGCGCCGCCGGCCTGCGGATCGGGTGGGCCTGGATCGCCCCGGGGGCCCGGACCCGGGCCCGTGCCCTGGCCGAGGAGGGCCGGATTGCTGCGGCCATCGCGATCGGTCTGGCGTGCTGGTTGGCGATCTCGGGCGCGCTGGAAGGCTTCATCACGCCCTCAACGCTGCCGGCCTGGGCACGGGTGGCGATCGGCACCTTGATGTGGCTGGCGTTCCTGGCGTACACCTTCATCCTTGGTGCCAGAGCGCAACGCAAGGGCTACACCGGAGACATCGCCGAGGGCAGCCAGCAGGCGTACGCCCCCGAAGCCGCGCTGTGAGACAGGCGGGTGGTCAGTCGGCTCAGTCGGTCCGCGGCACCCGAGAAGCGGACCACACACCGAGCACCGCCGGCACCAGAACGCAGGCCAACACCAACGCGTAGGTCTGCTGACCGGCCAGCAGCGGCAGCAGTGCGGCCAGGACGGTGCCCGCGGCGGCACCGGTGACCGACACCCCGATGCCTTCGTGGACCAACAGCCCGGACTGGTTGCGACCCAACTCGGCCGGCCGGGAGAGTCGCATGGAGGAGATGTTCAGCCCGGGCATCGCCAGGCCCATGCCCGACCCGCAGACCGCGGCGCCGAGGATCGCCAACAGGGGCGGCAGCGATGTGGCGCCAACGATGGTGGTGAAGCTCAGCCCGACCAGCACCAGCGCTGCACCGACCATGATCATGCGGTTCCGGGCGACGCGTGTCGCCAGCGCGGTCTGGGCATAGCTGGCCGCGGTCCAGCCGACCGATCCGAAGGTCAGCACCAGCCCTGACCAGAGCGGGGAGACGCCGCGACCGTTCTGCAACATCAGCGGGATCAGCGAGTCGCTGGCCATGAAGGCACCGGCCACCAGCAGCCGGGTCATGAAGACCGCCACGATCGGGCTGCCGACGTTGGGGCGGCCCTGCGGCGTACGCGGCAGGAATTGGCGACTCGCCAGCACCACCATGGTCAGTCCGACCAGCGCCAACGGCACCGACTGCCACCGCAACTGCTGGCCGGCGAACTGGGTGGCGACCAAACCCACCGGCAACACCGCCGCGGTCCACAGCGGCACCGGGCGTACGTCCGGGTCCGATTCTGGCCGCCCCAGCTGGCGGCCGGCTCGCAGCAACGGCATCGAGCTCAGGCCGAGCGCGAGTGCTACCAGCACCAGCACCGACCAGAACACCCAGTGCCAGGACAGTTCCCGGGTCAGCCAGGCCGCCACCGGCGGCCCGAAGAAGGCCGGCATCACCCAGCCGGTCGATATCACCGACATCATCAGCGGATGACGGTGCGGCGGCCAGGCGCGGGCCACCAGCACGAAGATGCCGGAGGTCTGGAAACCGGCGCCCAACCCCTGCCCGAATCGGGCCGCCAGCAACGCCGGCCACGACGGCGCCGCGCCGGCCGCAATCAGCCCGATGGTGAAGATGGTGACGCCGACCGCCAGTGCCGGCACCGGCCCGGCGCGGTCACACCAGCGGCCCCCCAACACGGTCGCGCCCAACTGCCCGATCATCACCAACGTGAAGGCCCAGGTGTAGGCCGTGGTGCCGCCCAGATCGGCGGCCGCCACCGGCATCACGGTGTTGACAGCGATCGACTCGAAGGCGACCGCCAGGATCGCGGTGAACAGCCCAATCCCCAACGCCCCGATCCCGCCCAGCCCGCGGGTGCCGACGATGCCGTCCTCGGCGGGCGCGGCGGGGGAGGGGCTCATTGAAGCGATTCCACACCCCCGCGGGCAGGTAATCAAATGCGCCTAGACTGGACGGCGTGACTCAGATGACACCCGGCAGCCAGACGATCGTCAAGGAGCGCCCTGAGGTCGACGAGCGCGAGGACCTGCGCACCGACGAGGGCGACCACGACCGGTTCTCCCACTACGTACCCAAGGAGAAGCTCACCGAGGCGATGGTGATGGGCACCCCGGTGATTGCCTTGTGCGGCAAGGTCTGGGTCCCCTCGCGCAACCCGGAACGCTATCCGGTCTGCCCGGATTGCAAGGCCATCTGGGAAGAGATGCAGGACGCCTGAGTCGCCACGGCGGGCTAACATGAGCCCACGTGACTGACGCATTGCCCGACCTGCCCGGACTGTCTCCGGCGTACCCGGCCCGGGCCGCGTGGGGCACCGCCAAGACTCTTCGGGCCTGGCAATCCGCGGCGCTGCAGCGTTATCGGGACCTGGCGCCACGTGACTTCCTGACTGTGGCCACCCCCGGCGCCGGCAAGACCTCCTTCGCCCTGACCCTCGCTGCCGACCTGCTGGAACGCCACATCATCCAGCGCATCGTCGTGGTCGCCCCGACCGAACACCTCAAGGTCCAGTGGGCCGAGGCCGGCGACCGCGCCGGGATCGCGATCGACCCCGACTTCGGGCAGCGCCGCTCGCGTACCAGCAGGAGTTTCGTCGGCTACGCCACCACGTACGCCGGCGTGGCCGCCAACCCGTTGGCCGCCCGGATCCGCACCGAACAGGCCAAGACCCTGGTGATCCTCGACGAGGTGCACCATGCCGGCGATGCGCTGTCGTGGGGAGATGCGGTCCGGGAAGCCTTCGAACCAGCCACCCGCCGGCTGATGCTCACCGGTACGCCGTTCCGCTCCGATGCCAACCCGATCCCATTCGTCACGTACGAACCTGACGGCGAGGGCGGCATGCGGTCGGCTGCGGACTTCTCCTACGGCTACGGTGAGGCGCTCGCCGACGGCATCGTCCGGCCGGTCCTGTTCATGGCGTACAGCGGTCAGATGAGCTGGCGCACCAATGCCGGCGACGAGATGACGGCCCGGCTCGGCGAGCCGCTCACCAAGGACATGGTCAGCCAGGCGCTGCGGACCGCGCTGGACCCGCAGGGCGCCTGGATCCCGCAGGTGTTGCGGGCCGCCGACACCCGCCTCACCGAGGTACGCCGACACTTTCCCGACGCCGGGGGTCTGGTGATCGCCACCGACCAGACCCATGCCCGGGCGTACGCCGCGCTCCTCAAGCAGCTCACCGACACCAGCCCCACCGTGGTGCTGTCCGACGATCCCAAGGCGAGCAAGAAGATCTCCGCCTTCGCCGAGAGTGATGCCCGGTGGATGGTCGCCGTCCGGATGGTGTCCGAAGGCGTCGACGTGCCCCGGCTCGGGGTCGGCGTGTACGCCACCACCACCGCCACCCCGTTGTTCTTCGCGCAGGCGGTGGGCCGGTTCGTGCGCGCCCGCGCCAAGGGGGAGACCGCCTCGGTCTTCCTGCCGAGCGTCCCGGGGCTGCTGCAGCACGCCGCCCACATGGAGGTGCAGCGCGACCACGTCCTGAAGGCGCCCAAGCATGCCGACGAGTCCGAACTGCTGGCCGCGGCCAACCGGCTCGAGTCCGAGCCGGACGCCGACCTGGACCTGCCCGGATTTGCCGCCCTCGACAGCGAGGCGGACTTCGACCGGGTCGTCTACGACGGTGGCGAGTTCGGCATGCAGGCGGTCGCCGGGTCCCCCGAGGAAGAGGAATACCTGGGGCTGCCGGGGTTGCTGGAGCCGGACCAGGTCACCGAGCTGTTGCGGCGTCGGCAGGCCGACCATTTGGCGCGCAGCAGCAAGGACAGCCCGCAGCAGGCGCAGTCAACCCACCAGCAGCTGCGGGAGCTGCGCCGGGAACTGAATTCGTTGGTCGGGGCCTGGCACCACCGCACTGACAAACCACACGGTGTGATCCATTCCGAGCTGCGCGCCAAGTGTGGCGGCCCGCCGTCGGCGGTTGCCGATGCCGAACAGCTTCGGCAGCGCATCGCGATGCTGCGGGACTGGGCGATCCGCGGCTGAGGGTCAGACCAGCACGTCGATCAACCCAGCAGGTCGATCACCCCAGGGCTTGGGCAATCAGGATCGTGACGAGCAAGGTGACGCCGAACAGCGCGAAGCCGCTCACGATGAGCAACACGATCTGCAGCGGGGAACGTCCCTCCGGTTCCGGCCCGGCTGCCCGACGAGGTTGCCCGGCCTTGGCGGAGCCGGCCGGCGGCGGGGACAGCTGGCTGCCGGCGTACGGCTGCGGGCTGCTCTGGGAGCTGGGGGCGACCGGGTTGGGACTGGACTGGTGGTGCGGGGTGAAGGTTGGCGAGTAGCTGATCTGCGACTGGTACGCCGATGGTTGGCCCTGTGGTGGCTGGCCGAATGACTGAGGGGCGAGCGACTGCGGAGGCAGGGACTGCGGCGCGAGTGATTGCGGCGACAGCGACTGCGGTTGCGGTGCGAGCGAATCAGGTGCGAGCGAATCAGGTGCGAGCGAATCAGGTGCGAGCGACTGCGGGCTGCCGGCACTCGGCGGCCGCAACACGGTTGCATCAACCGCCATCTCGGGCGGCAACTGCAGCCCGAAACCGCCCGCGGTCGCCTTGGCGATCCGCTCCAGCGCCTGCGCCATCACTTCCGCACTCGGTGGACGCCGCTCCGGGTCGGCTGACAGCGTCGAGGCCAACAAGGTGTCCAACGTCGACGGTGCCTGCACCCGCTGGGCCACGGGCGCCGGCGGCTGGTGCGGATCGTGGGCCAACAGATCCTGCAAGCTCTTGATCCGGAACGGCGGCCGGCCGGTCAACATGGCGTACGTCACGGCACCCATCGAGTAGATGTCGGCGCGGTGGTCCAGGACACCGACGCCGGTCGCCTGCTCGATCGCCATGTACGCCGGCGTACCCGCCGTCATCGTCGCGCCGGCCATCCCGACGGTTGACTTCGCCACGCCGAGGTCGGCGATCAGGGCCCGCATGTGGCCGCGGCTGTCGTGGCTGAGCAGGATGTTGCCCGGTGTCACGTCGCGGTGGATGACGCCATGTCGATGGATGACATCGAGGGCCCGACACGCCTGGGCGCAGATCAACAGCGCCTCCTGGGGAGGCAGCAGATTCTTGCGACGTTCCTCCAGCGAGCCGGCATCGGCGTAGTCCATCACGAAGTACGGCTGGCCACCCGTGGTGGTGCCGATGTCATAGACCCGCACGACGGCGTCGTCGCGAATCCTGCGCATCAACCGCGCCTCGGTCAGGAAGCGCTGGCGTACGTCATCATTGCTGGTCCAGTTGTCCGCCAAAACCTTGATCGCAACCGGGACATCGAGGTCATCGTCGTGACCCTTCCACACGGTCGCGAAGCTGCCGGCGCCGATGCGCTCGGAGACGGAGTAGCGACCGATCTTTTCCATGACCTCCATAGTGTCGCGTATCGACGCTCAAGATGCCCATCCCGATCCGTCCGAGGGGCGATTCTTCACCCAACGTTTGCTGGCGCGAGGTGGCAGACTCAGGGGTGATGAGTGAGATGCCGATCGGTTCGCCGCCTGCACCGCCCGGACGCCACGCGGCGCCGACGGGCTGGTACCCCGACCCTTTGGACGCCGCCCGGGAACGCTACTGGGACGGCTGGCAATGGTCCTCGCAGACCCGTGAGGGCAGCGGAGTCCGACCCGGCCACACGGCTGCGGGGCGCAACCCGGGACAGCGGCCGACCGGCGCAACCGGCAAGGGCATCTGGTGGCGCCGGGTCGGTGCCACGGTCATCGACGTCGTTGTGGTCCAGCTCGCCTCGATGCTGGTGTGTTGGTCGGTGCTCAGCAGCATTGCCGCCAGGATTGACGACTGGATGGTCGCCAACGCCGGCACCCAGCCGATGCCGATGCCTGATGCGGCGCAGTTCATCACCGTCGAGGAGCAGCTGATCCTCACCGGTGTCACGGTCGGGCTGTCACTGGCGTACGGCATCTGGTTGCTGCGCACCCGTTCGGCGACCTGGGGGCAGCGCCTCTTCGGGCTCCGGGTCATCGCCAAGCCGCGCTGGCTGCGGCCCGGCGCCCCCGAACCGAAGCCGACCGACAAACTGGGCTGGGGCACCGTCATCCACCGCAGCATCCTGTGGACGCTGCTGGTCAACGGTGGTGCGGTGATCTGGGTGCTCTTGCTCTACAGCGTGCTGCGGCCGTTGTGGGACAAGGATGGGCAGGCCTTCCACGACACCCTCTCCGGGACCGCGGTGGTCGCCGCGACCGCGGAGGCGCGTCCTGCTGCATCGGAGCTGCCCAGCCGCTTAGGCTGAGCCCGTGAACGAGTCGCCCGCAGGCCCCGATTCCGTCCCGCAGCCGCCCTCGACGGAGCTGCGCAAGCTCGCAGACGCGTACGGGATTGCCACCCAGTTCCACGATTGGAAGGGCAATGAGCGTGCCGTCAGCGCTGAAACCCTGATCCGAGTGCTCGCTGCGATGGGCATCAACGCGACCAGCTCAGAGGCGATCGCCGAAGCGTTGGTGGAGAGTGAGACCCGGCTGTGGCGTCGGGTCGTGCCGCCCTTCACGGTGATGACCGAGACCGACTCCGACGTTGTCGCGATCCACGTCCCCCACGGCGCTGGGGTGCACGTCGAGCTTCGCACCGAGGGTGGCGAGACCCGCGCTCTGGTGCAGCTGGACCTGTGGCGCGACCCGCGCGAGGTCGACGGACAACTGATCGGCGAGGCCAGCTTCGAGCTGCCCGCCGGTCTGCCGCTGGGCTACCACAAGCTCACCGCCCACTGGGGTGACCAGAGCGCCACCGGCGTGCTGGCCGTCACCCCGGCCACGTTGCCCGAACCTGCCCTGACCGACGGTCGTGGCTGGGGTTTCGCCGCCCAGCTGTATTCGGTGCTGTCTCGCCGTTCTTGGGGTTTGGGTGACCTCAGCGATCTCGCTGACCTGACCACCTGGAGCGGGGCCGAGGGAGCCGACTTCCTGCTGGTCAACCCTCTCCACGCGGCCGAACCGTCGGCCCCGATGGAGAACTCGCCCTACCTGCCGACCAGCCGCCGCTTCATCAACCCGATCTACCTGCGGCCCGAGGCGATCGAGGAGTACGCCTACCTGTCGGACGCCGATCGCGTCGAGGTGGACCAGCTGCGCGCCGGCGTCCCCAGGATCGGCGGCCCCGACGACTTGCTGGACCGCAACCTGACCTGGGCAGCCAAGCAGCTGGCGTTGCGCACCATCTTTGCCGCCGGGCGTACGCCGGCCCGTCAGATCGCCTTCGAGCAGTACTGCAATCGGGAGGGCGCCGGGCTCCTCAACCACGCCATCTGGAGCGCGCTGGTCGTCGAGCACGGGATGGGCTGGCGGGACTGGCCCGCGGACCTGCAGGACCCGCGTTCGGAGGCCGTCGCCGACTTCAGCCGCGACCACGCAGCGGAGGTGGAGTTCTGGTGCTGGCTGCAGTGGCAGTGCGACCTGCAACTGGCCCGCGCCCAGACCGCCGCGACCGAGGCTCGCATGTCGATCGGCGTGATCCACGATCTCGCTGTGGGCGTCAGCGTCAACGGCTCCGACGTCTGGTCCGAGCCAGAGGCGTACGCCGTGGGGGTCACCGTCGGTTCGCCGCCGGATGCGTTCAACCAGAAGGGGCAGGACTGGAGCCAGCCGCCGCTGCGCCCGGACCGGCTCGAGGAGCTGGCGTACCGTCCCTTCCGGACCATGGTTGCCGGGCTACTGCGGCACGGCGGCGGCTTGCGGATGGACCACGTGATGGCGCTGTTCCGGCTCTGGTGGGTGCCGCAGGGGCGTACCCCCGACCACGGCACCTACGTGCGCTATGACCCGGCCGCCATGGTCGGCATCCTGGTGCTGGAGGCGGCCCGGGCGGGTGCGATCGTGGTCGGCGAGGACCTGGGGACGGTCGAGCCGGGAGTGCGCGAGTATCTGTCCAGTCGCGGTGTCAGCGGCACCTCGCTGCTGTGGTTCGAATACGACGGCGACACTCCGTTGCCGCCGGAACAGTGGCGAGCCGACTCGATGGCCTCCATCACCACCCATGACCTGCCGACCACCCCGGCGTACCTGGCCAACAGCCACGTGCAGCTGCGCCACGACCTGGGGCTGCTGGACCGGCCGCTGGCCGAGGAGCTGGCGGAGGAGAGCGCGCACGTCAACCAGATCCTCGACGCCGTCGGCCAGCGGGGGCTGTTGCCCGACGAGCCCGACGAGACGTCGCTGGTCGAGGCGATGCACCGCTATCTGGCGCTCAGCCCGGCGCGTTATCTGTGCCCGACGCTCAGCGACGCGGTCGGGGACCATCGGCCGCAGAACCTGCCCGGCACCTGGCAGGAGTACCCGAACTGGCGGGTGCCACTGGCCGGACCCGACGGCGTACCGGTGCTGCTCGAGGACCTGGTCAGCAACCCGCGCGCCCGCCGCCTGATGGACGTGATGCGGGAGCGCCGCGACTGAGCGTCCGGGCTCAGGCGCGGGTGATGCCGGCTTGTTCCCAGCTGGCCCAGGTCGCTTCCTGCTTGTCCGGGTGGACCGGGGCGGTCAGCTGGGTGATCACGCGGGTGGTGAAGCCCGCGGCGGCGGCGTCGCTGGCCGTCGCGGTGACGCAGTAGTCCTCGGCCAGACCACAGACGTCGACCTGGTCGACGTCGTGTTGCTGCAGGTAAGCCGCGAGGTCAAGACCCGCTTCGGACTGGCTGACCTCGTCGCTGCTCTTGCCCTCGAAACCGGAGTACGCCGCGGCGTACTCGCCCTTGTCGAAGACGGCAGCGAAGTCGTCGGCCTGCAGCGGCGCGTGGAACTCGACGCCGCGGGTGCCGACCACACAGTGCGGCGGCCAGGAGTCGACGAAATCGGGCTGGTCGGAGAAGTGACTGCCTGGATCAATGTGGTGGTCCCGGGTGGCGACGATCAGGTCATAGCCGTGGTCCGAGTCGAGAAGCTCACCGATCTTGTCAGCGACAGCGGCGCCGCCGACCACCGCCAGCGACCCTCCTTCGCAGAAATCGTTCTGGACATCGACAACGATGAGAGCACGAGTCATGCCGACATTCTCCCTTACGCTCTGCGCACCGGCGCGGCCGGGCTCAGGCGTGGTCGGCGTCAGGATCCAGATAGACCGTCGGGATGACGGGTTCACCGCGGGACATCTTCGCGATCGCGCGGGGTAGTTCGGCGCGGCTGGCCTGGTGCCGGTCCCGCGCGGCTGACAGATCCTCGCGGCCCACGATCGCGCCGTCCTGCACCAACGGCAGCAGCAGTTCCCGGTCGTTCCAGTCACCATCGGGCTGGCTGCCGATGCCGATCACCTCGGCCTCGGCGACGCCGCGGTCATCGAGGCGGCGCAGCGCAAACTTGCGGCCGCCCACGGTGGTCTTGCTGGTGGACTTCTTCGCGACAGGCTCCAGCGGCGCATCGGGCTCGTCGCCTTGGGCGCGGGCGACCAGCTTGTAGACCATCGAGCAGGTCGGCGCACCTGACCCGGTGACCAGCTGGGTGCCGACGCCGTACCCGTTGACGGGGGCCTGGCCCAGCAGCGCGATCTGCCACTCGTCCAGGTCGGAGGTGACGATGATGCGGGTGTCGGTGGCGCCGAGCGAGTCGAGCAGCTCGCGTACCTCGGAGGCCTGGACTGCCAGGTCGCCGGAGTCGAGGCGTACGGCACCGAGCTTGCCGTGAGTCAGCTCCACGCCGAGCCGGACCGCCGCCTCGACGTCATAGGTGTCGACCAACAAGGTGGTGTCGGGGCCCAGCGTGGCGATCTGAGCGGCAAAGGCTTGCTCCTCGTTGTCGTGCAACAACGTGAAGGAGTGGGCGGCGGTGCCGGCGGTGGGGATGCCCCAGCGTTGACCGGCGGCGAGGTTGGAGGTGGAGGCGAAGCCGGCGACCCAGGCGGCGCGGGCTGCTGCCACTGCCGATTCCTCGCTGGTACGCCGCGAGCCCATCTCGATGCAGGGCCGGCCCTGGGCCATCAGCGTCATCCGGGAGGCCGCTGAGGCGACCGCGGAGTCGTAGTTGTAGATGCTGAGCAGTACGGTCTCGAGGATCACTGCCTCGGCGAAGGTGCCCTCGACGACCAGCAGCGGAGAGCCGGGGAAGTAGGTCTCGCCCTCGCCGTACCCCCAGATCGAGCCGGAGAAGCGGTACTGCGACAGCCATTGCAGGGTGTCGTCGTCGACGACCGAGTTGGCCTGGAGGAAGTCGAGTTCGGGCTGTCCGAAGCGGAAGTTCTCGATCGCCTCGAGCGCGCGGCCGACGCCGGCGACGACACCGTAGCGGCGTCCGGTCGGCAGCCGGCGGGCGAACAATTCGAAGACGCTGCGCCGATCGGCGGTCCCGGAGGCGCGCGCCGCCTGGACCATGGTGAGTTCGTAGTGATCGGTCAGCAGGGCCGTGGAGGTGCCACTCATGTCCGGCAGCCTAGTGGCACAATCGCACCCATGAGTTCCCCGGTCGAGAGTCCCTCCGGCGGCGCAGCCGTCGCCGAGCGTCCCGCCGACCCAATCCTCGACACGACGCCGTGGGTCTGCATCGTCTGGGACGACCCGGTCAACCTGATGTCCTACGTCACCCACGTCTTCGTGACCTACTTCCATTACTCCAAGGACAAGGCCCATCAGCTCATGCTCGAGGTGCACAATCGGGGCCGGTCCGTCGTCGCGACGGGCAACCGCGAGGAGATGGAACGTGATGTCCAGGCCATGCATGGCTTCGGACTGTGGGCGACCTTGGATCGGGCGGAGTGAGCGATGGTGCGCGCGAAGAAGTCCCGTCAGGGCATCAAACTGGAACTGGCCGCCGGCGAGGTCGACCTGTTGCGGTCGTTGTGCGAGCAGCTGGTCGAACTGCTGACCGCCACCATGGGTGAGGGCCAGGCGACCGATTCGGACGATCCGTTCGCCGCCTGGGAAGCCGAGCTCGATGCGGCTGAGGACGAACCGACCGAGTTGACCGATCCGGCGCTCAAGCGACTGTTTCCCAATCCGTATCCGCACGACCCGCAGGCCGAGTCGGACTATCGCCGCTTCACCGAGGCGAAGCTGCGCGACGACCGGGTGGCGCAGCTTCAGGTGATCCTGGACCAGCTCGGCGACGCGGAGAAGGCGTCCTCGGTGGTGGTCATCGCAGAGGACCAGACCGATGCCTGGCTGAAGGGCATCAACAGTCTGCGGTTGACGCTGGCGAGCCGGCTCGACATCACCGATGAGGTGTCGTTGTCGGAGTTGGAACAGCTGCCGGACGAGGACCCGCGCCAGTTCGCGTACACGATGTATGAGTGGCTGGGATTCCTGCTTGAGCTCGTGGTGCGCGAGCTGTGAGCGAGCGTGACGCTCCGATCGGGATCTTCGATTCGGGATTCGGCGGTCTCACGGTGGCTCGCGCGATCGCTGAGCTGCTGCCCGAGGAGCAGTTGATCTATCTGGCCGACACCGCCCGGGCGCCCTACGGCCCCCGGCCGATCGCGCAAGTGCGGGCGTACGCGTTGGAGTGTCTGGACCGACTCGTCGACTACGGCGTCAAGGTGCTGGTGATCGCGTGCAACTCGGCCTCGGCGGCGGTGTTGCACGACGCCCGGGAACGCTATCCGGTGCCGGTGGTGGAGGTCATTGCCCCAGCCGTACGCCGGGCGGTCGCCGCGACCCACACCGGCCGCGTGGGCGTCATTTGCACCCAGGCGACCGCCACGTCACGTTCCTATGACGATGCGCTGGCCGCGGCACCGCACATCGAATTGACCACCCAGGCGGCACCCCGGTTCGTCGACTTCGTGGAGGCGGGCATCACCACCGGTGATGAGGTGTTGGCTGCGGCCCGGGACTATCTGGCGCCGCTGCAGGCGCAGCAGATCGACACCCTGATCCTGGGCTGCACCCACTATCCGTTGCTGCGCGGTGCGCTGTCCTATGTGCTCGGTGGGGGCGTCCAGCTGGTCTCCAGTGCGGAGGAATGCGCCCAGGAGACCTATCGGTTGTTGGTGCGCCGGGGCCTGACCCGGACCGCGCCCGGGGAGCCGACTCACCGCTTCCTCACCACCGGCAATGTGGAGCAGTTCGAGACGCTGGGACGGCAGCTGTTGGGCGGTTTCGTCTCCGACGTCGGATCGCCGTTCGCAACGCCGGCCCGCGGGGACGCGGCCCCGCTCGAGTGAGCCGGTCGACCGGGTTTTCTGTCGGTGCGGTGAAGTAGGGTCAACACCATGACTGATGCATCCCGCCAGAACTCCGCCCAGACGGCTGCGCCGGTTCGTGAGGACGGCCGTGGTGCCGCCGATCTGCGCCCGGTCACCATCACTCGCAACTGGCTGGACCACGCCGAGGGATCGGTGCTGGTGGAGTTCGGCCGGACCCGGGTGTTGGTCGCGGCCAGCGTCACTGAAGGGGTGCCGCGCTGGCGCAAGGGATCCGGGTTGGGCTGGGTGACCGCCGAGTACGCCATGTTGCCGCGCGCCACCCACGACCGCAGCGATCGCGAGTCGGTGAAGGGGCGGATCGGTGGACGTACCCATGAGATCAGCCGGCTGATCGGCCGCAGCCTGCGCGCGGTCATCGACTATGCCGCGCTCGGCGAGAACACCATCGTGCTCGACTGTGATGTGCTGCAGGCGGACGGCGGCACGCGTACGGCTGCGATCACCGGTGCCTGGGTGGCGCTGTCGGACGCCGTCAGCCACCTGCGGGAGCAGAAGCTCCTCAAGGGGGAGCCGCTGTCCGATTCGATCGCGGCGGTGTCGGTCGGTGTGGTCGGCGGCCAGCCGATGCTCGATCTGGCCTACACCGAGGACTCCACTGCCGACACCGACATGAACATCGTCATGACCGGCAGTGGCGAGTTCGTCGAGATCCAGGGCACTGCCGAGGCGGCGCCGTTCGGGCGGGACACCCTCAACGATCTGCTCGACCTGGGCATCGCCGGTTGTGCGGAGCTGACCCAATTGCAGCGGCAGGCGCTCGAGGCGCAGCCGCGGGAGCGGTCATGACCGCAACGACGCCGGTGCGGGTGGTGCTGGCCAGCAACAACGCCAAGAAATTGGCCGAGTTGCGGCGGGTGACGGCCGAGGCTGCCGGTCAGGCGTTCGAGGTGGTGGGCCTGTCCGAGGTAGCCGACTATCCCGAACCGGCCGAGACTGCCGACACCTTCGAGGGCAATGCGCTGATCAAGGCCCGTGCCGCCCACCAGGCGACCGGACTGATTGCGCTCGCCGATGATTCGGGGCTGGCGGTCGATGCGATGGCGGGGATGCCGGGCGTACGCTCGGCGCGCTGGTCCGGCGAACAGGCCACCGACGCCAGCAACAACGAACTGTTGCTGCGACAGTTGTTCGACCTGCCGCCGCAGCGGCGTACCGCCCAGTTCGTCTGTGCGATGGCGCTGGTGACCGACCAGGGCGAGTGGACCGTCCGCGGGGAGATGCCGGGCCGGCTGCTGGGTGAGGAGCGCGGCGAGAACGGTTTTGGTTACGACCCGCTCTTCGTGCCCGACGGTCAGCAGCGCACGGCCGCGGAACTGAGCCCGGCGGAGAAGGATGCCATCTCCCACCGGGGCAAGGCCGTCCGCGCGATCGTGGCGCGGCTGGTCGAGATGCTGAACGGTGCGCAAGCGCCGGATCCGGAAGCCAGAGAGAAGGAAGCATGAAGCAATATCTGGAACTGATGCAGCTGGTCCTGGACCAGGGCGTACGCAAGGAGGACCGGACCGGGACCGGCACGTTGAGTCGGTTCGGACACCAGATGCGCTTCGACCTGCGTGCCGGTTTTCCGCTGCTGACCACCAAGAAGCTGTATCGGCGAGCGATCAAGGGCGAGCTGCTGTGGTTTCTGCGTGGGGACACCAACGTCGAGTGGCTGCACCAGCGCAGCATCTCGATCTGGGACGAATGGGCAGACGAGGACGGCGAGTTGGGCCCGGTCTACGGCCACCAGTGGCGGGCTTGGCCCGACCGCGACGGCGGAACCATCGACCAGATTGCCGGCCTGATCGAGGGTCTGAAGAGCAATCCCTACTCACGTCGGCATTTGGTGTCGGCCTGGAACGTCGGCCAGCTCGACGAGATGGCGCTGCAGCCCTGCCACGCGCTGTTCCAGTTCTGGGTGGAGCCGCGCGAGGATGGCCCGGACCGGTTGTCCTGCCAGCTCTATCAGCGTTCGGCCGACATCTTCCTGGGCGTGCCCTTCAACATCGCCTCCTATTCGCTGCTCACCCACATGATTGCCCAGGTGGTCGGCATGGAGGTGGGGGAGTTCGTGCTGTCGCTGGGTGATGCGCACCTCTACCTCAACCACCTCGACCAGGCCCGCGAACAGCTCACGCGCGAGCCGCTGCCGCTGCCGACGCTGTGGCTGAATCCCGAGATCACCGACATCGACGCATTCGGGATGGACGACATCCGCTTCGACGGCTACGAGGCGCACCCGTCGATCCAGGCCCCCATCGCAGTGTGAGATGACGCAGCACTCTGACCAGACCGGGCAGCGCGTGACCGCGATCGCTGCCGTCGCCGACAACGGCGTGATCGGCACCGACCGGGGCATGCCGTGGCGGATCTCGGAGGACTTCAAACGCTTCCGGAAGGTCACCATGGGTGGTGTGCTGGTGCTGGGTCGCACCACCTACGAGGGCCATGGGGCACTGGACGGACGCTGGTTCGTGGTGTTGACCAGGGATCGGAGTTGGCGACCCGCCGAGGCGGACGCCGACCGGGTGCAGGTGGCGTACGACCTGACCGATGCCCTCGCCAAGGCGCGTGCCACTGGTCGTGAGGTCTTCGTGTCCGGTGGCGGTGAGATCTATCGACAGGCCTGGCCACATCTCACCGACCTGGACCTCACCGAGGTGCACCAGTCACCCGAGGGTGACACGTACTTCCCGGCGATCGATCCGCAGGAGTGGGCAGAGGTGGCGCGCGAACCGCGCGAGGGCTTCGACTGGGTGCTCCGTCGGCGACGCTGATGCGCAGCCGAGCCGCGATCCTCCACCTCGACCTGGACGCCTTCTTCGCCTCGGTCGAGCAACGCGACAAACCCTCGCTGCGAGGCAAACCCGTGGTGGTGGGTGGCACGGGCCCGCGCGGTGTGGTCTCGACCGCGTCCTATGAAGCCCGGGTCTTCGGAGTGCATTCGGCGATGCCGGGTGGTGAGGCGCGGCGATTGGCGCCGCACGCGGCCTTCCTGTCGGGCCGCTATGACGTCTATCGCGAGGCGAGCCAGATCGTGATGGGGCTGCTGCGAGAGTTGTCGCCATTGGTCGAGCCGCTGAGCGTCGACGAAGCCTTCGTCGATCTGGCCGGCGACCCGGATCGGGACCTGTCCGATGACGCCGTTGCCGCACTCGGCGCCGAGCTGCGCGCCAAGGTCACCGAGGCCACCGGCGGCCTGACCGCTTCGGTGGGGATCGGCAGCTCGAAGTTCATCGCCAAGCTCGCCTCCGAACTCGCCAAACCCGACGGCCTACGGCTGGTGGTGCCCGGCACCGAGGTCGAGACCATCGCACCGCTGTCGGTCCGCGCGATCCCCGGCATCGGACCGGTGAGCGGTCAACGGCTGCAACGGATCGGGCTGGACACCATCGCCGACGTGCAGGCCTCGAGCGAGAAGGAACTGGTACGCGAACTGGGCCGAGCCTCCGGCGAGTGGCTGTGGCAGCTGGCGTACGCCCGCGACGACCGGCCGGTGCAAGCGGTGCGGGAGGCCAAGTCGATCTCGGTGGAGGACACCTTCGCCGTCGACGTCAACGACCGGGCCGAGTTGCACCGGGTGATCGAGCGGGACGCGGCACTGGTGGCGCAACGGCTGACCAAGTCGGGCCAGTTCGCCAAGACGGTGACGCTGAAGGCCCGCGCAGGTGACTTCACCACCTACACCCGTTCGCGCACCCTCGAGGGCGCCACCGATCGACCCGAGGTGATCGCCGAACTGGCGCGTGGGCTGTTGGAGTCAGTGCCGTGGCGAGAGGGCCTGCGGCTGCTCGGTGTCGGTGTGAGCGGGTTCGCCGCCGCCGCACAGGAGGAGCTGTTCGGTCTGGGCGAGTTGGCGGTGGAGTCGCCGCCAGCCGTGGCTCCGGTGGCCGAGCCAGGGCCAGATGAGCTCGAGGCCAGCGGCCCGGCCTGGGCCCGACGTCGGGAGGACCCGTGGCGTCCCGGTGCCGACGTCTGGCACGACGAGCATGGCCCGGGCTGGGTGTGGGGATCCGGACTCGGGCGGGTCACCGTGCGGTTCGAGACGGCCGAGAGCGGTCCCGGGCCGGTGCGAACGTTCGGGATGGACGATCCGGCCTTGCACCCGGGGCGTCAGACCCCGAACACCCGGTCGAACATCGAGTAGCTGGCCTCGCGGATCTCGGGTGTGAAACGGTGGCCGCCGTCGTGGCCGGCGACGATGAGGTCATCGGGAACGCCGTGGGCGGCGTACACCCGGCGTACCTCCTCCAGCCGTGGCGCCAACCGGTCGCCTTCGGGATAGATGTGATCCTGGCTGCCGAACGTGACCAGGATCGGGCGGGGCGCCGCCAGCGCCAGCCAGTGGTGGTAGTCGATCGGAGTGTCGGCGATGCTGGCGTAGAGGCCCAGCCGTGGCATCATCGCGGTCTGCTCCCACCACCGCTGCGGCCTGGGGTCGTCGCGCAGCAGGTTGAAGCCGCAACTCATCGCAGCGGTCAGCACCCGCTCATCGGCCAGCATCCCGAACAGCGCCCCGTAAGCACCGTGGCTGTGGCCGATCATCGCCAAGCGCGGGTGGCCGCGGCGGGCCAGGAAGTCACCGGCGCGGGTGGTGTCGAAGGCCATCTTGCCCATCACCGACGCCTCCGGCTGGGCGCCGAAGAACGCTGTGGCATGGGGATACTTGGCCTTCTTGGAGGCCGCTTGCCGTTCCCCGAAGGCAATCGCGTCGGGAGCGAAGACGGGATAGCCACGCTCGGCCAGCTCCCGGGCGTACGAACCGCCGGTGGTGGGGACGTCGGTCTCATCGAGGCCGACGCTCTGGTCCTTGCCGACCGGGGTGGTGGGGTGCAGGGCGATGACTGCGGCATCGGTGGCCGGCTGGTGAGGGGTCAGTAGCCAGCCGTATCCCGCCTCGTCGTCGGTGAGTGGATAGCGATACCGCTGCATCGTGTACGCGTCGGTGCGCAACTCCGGACCCATGGCGAGATCACCCGTCGGGCCGGAGGCCGAGCTCGGCGGGACGTCAGCGAGGCGGCCCAGCACCTCCTCGCTGATGGCTCGCCAGTGGGGTGCCAGTTCGGTGCGCCACTGCTCGAGGGTGCCGTCCTCGGGCAACAGTGGCAACGGGTCGGCCTGTCCGGACTGCTCGCTGCGGACCGGCTGCCAAGTCTGGGCCTGCCGCCAGCGCTCGAAGTGCCAGCTGTCGGGGTTGTTGTCGGGCCAATACCACAGGTAGGACATCGCGCTCTCCGTCGAGGTTGTCGGGCGGGGGCCGCCACGGGCGTCAGGCTAGCGGTTTCTGTCCTAGACTCGACCCGGCGCCGGAGTGGTGGAATTGGTAGACACGCAGGATTTAGGTTCCTGTGCGTACGCGCGTGAGGGTTCGAGTCCCTTCTCCGGCACAGGTCGTTTCTTCAGGGCAGATCCCGTTGGGTCTCAAATGCCCAGGTCGCGGCGAAGCTTGTCGACGTGGCCCTTGGCTCGCACGTTGTACTGCGCCAACTCCACCGTGGCGACGCCGTCGGTGACGTTCACCACGAAGGTGGACCGAATGACACCCTCGACGACCTTGCCGTAGAGCTTCTTCTCCCCGTACGCGCCCCACGCCTGCAGCACGGTGCGCTCGGTGTCGGACAGCAACGGGAAGGTGATGTCCTCGGCCGCCTGGAACTTCTCCAGCTTGGCGACCGGGTCAGGCGAGATGCCCAGCACCGAGAAGCCGGCGGCGGCGAGGTCCTTGATGGCGCCGGTGAAGTCGACGGCCTGCACGGTGCAGCCGGGGGTCATCGCGGCGGGGTAGAAGTAGACGATCACCCGCCCCTGCTGCTGGGAGAGTGCCACCTGGTCACCACCGGCGGCGGGCAGGGTGAAGTCGGGGGCAATGGCTCCGGGCTCAAGGCGTACGCTCATGCCGGCCAGCCTAGAGTGTCGGGGTGGATCAGGGGTGGCTGGCGGTGGCTTCGAGATCTGCAATACCCTGACATGAGCGAACCCTACGAGAGGCTGGTCATGGCAAAAAAGTCGACCAAGCCGGCGCGCAGCCGGGAACAGATCGAGGCAGACATCGCCGCGGCGCGTGCCCGGCTGGCGGCCAACGTCGAATCCCTGGTCGAGAACGTCCACCCCAAGGCGATCGTCCGCAACTCGGTGGATGAGGCGAAGGGGCTGGCCCAGGCCGAGTTCGAGAATGCCAAGGCGCAGTTCAAGGACGAGGACGGCCTGCGCTGGGATCGGATCGGCATGATCGGTGGCGCTGTGGTCGGCGTGGTGACCTTCGTGCTGGCGCTGCGGGCGATCGTGTCGCGCGCGCAGAAGTCGAAGGCCGCGTGACCTCCGCAGAACCTCACCGCACCACCTCGGACTCAACCCACGAGCGGGTCCCGATCCGGATGCTCCACGACCGGGTCCTCGTGTCGACGGCCGGCGAGTCCGGCGAACGCCGCCGCGGCAGCGGGATCGTCATCCCCGCGGCCGTCGAGACCAGCAAGCGGCTCGGCTGGGGCAAGGTCGTGGCGACCGGGTCCTCGGTGAGAGTGATCAAGCTGGGGGATCGGGTGCTGTTCGACCCGAGCGAACGGCTCGAGGTCGAGGTGCGCGGTCAGGACTACATCTTGCTGCGCGAACGTGATCTGCACGCAGTGTCGGAGGAAGAAACCCCCGACGGCGAAGCGGGGCTCTACCTCTAACCCCCGGGCCCTCGGCGGTCGCCCGAACCGGGTTGGTCGGAAAAAGCAATCGCCCTCCGGTCATCGACCGGAGGGCGAAGGATTGGTACACCGCCAGGGACTCGAACCCTGAACCCGCTGATTAAGAGTCAGCTGCTCTGCCAGTTGAGCTAGCGGTGCGCGCCGAGGAGCAACTTTAGCAAGGTGGGGACGGCTGCGCCAATCGAGAACTGGATCCGGCAGACTGTCCCTCACGCCCCGCTCCAAGGAGGATCCGATGGCCCCGACCAACGAGGCGGCCGACGTACGCCCGCGCGTGCTCATCACTGGCGCCGGCGGCCGGGTGGGAAGCTTCCTTGCCGCCGAACTCGCCGCCGACTTCGACGTTCGTCGCCAGGACCTCAAGGCTGATCCTGAGGCTGGTCTGTTGCCCGGCGACGTCTCCAAGCTGGAGGAGATGACGCCGTTGATGGAGGGCGTCGACACCGTCATCCACCTCGCCGGCGCGGTCAAGCCCGAGTCGACCTGGGAGCAGGTGTTGCCCGCCAACATCATCGGCGTCCGCAACGTCTACGAGGCGGCTCGTCAGGCGGGCGTACGCCGGGTGGTCTTCGCCTCCTCCAACCACGCCATGGGCGGTCACGACCGGGTCGGGGACTGGCCGGTGCTGCCGACGACGTTGCCGCGACCGGACTCCCTTTACGGCGTTTCCAAGGTCTTCGGTGAAACCTTGGGCCGCTTCTATCACGACGAGTTCGGCCTGTCGGTGATCTGCTTGCGGATCGGCTGGTTCGCCGATTCGCCGCTGGAAATGGATGCCGAAATGCTCCACGCGATGTGGCTGAGCCCCCGCGACTGTGCCCAGGCGGTACGCCTGGCGATCGCCACCGAGATCGGTTACGGCATCTACTACACCGTCTCTGACAACCCCAACCGGCGCTGGAGCATCGACAACACCACCGTCGAGCTCGGCTATCGGCCCCAGGACTCCAGCGTCAGCTTCACCGGCGAGGAGACCGTGGTGCCCGGCGGCGCACCGGCGCCGGAGAACTGGCCCAAGGGCTCCTGACCCCAACGCCGAACCGCCTCAGCCCAAGGTCAGCCCGAGGGCGCTGATGGTGAGGTTGATCGCGACGAGCACGGCGATGACCATCAGCCCGGCCACTGGGATCCGTGGCAACCGCAGCGGCCGGTACTCGACGTCGCGGGTCCTGCCCAGGAAGATGTTGCCCATCGGCGCGAAGACCAGCAGCGCCGTGCCGGCGGTCAGCACAGCGATCTGGCTGACAGCATCGGGGCTTTCGGGCGCGATCGCCATGTAGACAGCACTCAGCGCTACGGTCACCAACGATCCGAACAACCAGGGGAAGAGGCCCAGCGCATTGCGTTCACCCAGCCCGCGGGCGTGGCGGGCCAGATGCGGTGCGAACAGTCGCGCGTTGCCGAACATGCCCGCCAGTCCGAGGACCAGTGCCACGATCTGCACGACCGGGTGCAGGCCGAGAAGCTGGGCCGCCATCCCGGTGTCACCCGCCCCGAACGGCGTCAGGCACAGGTACATGATCCCTTCAGCGGTGGAGGCGAAGGCGAAGAACAGCCACACCAGATGCCAGAATCCTCCGCTGCGTCGCAGCGGCTGCCATGCCGTCATCGCCAGACCGGTGACCAGGCTGAAGGCCGGCGCCGACAGCAGCATCAGCACTTGGTGACCGTTGCTGGGGTCGCCGCCATGGTTGACGCCAAAGGCGTACATCGTGGAGGGATGACCCAGCGCAGCGCCGGTCAGCAGATGGATCAGTTCGTGGACCATCACCATCGCGGTGACGCCGATCACGGCAGCTGTGACGGCGTTGACGGTCAGGGTGCGGGTGTCCTGCCTGCCCGCTGCCGGGCCGCCGGCGGCCGCGGGAGCAGTGGAGTCGTCGGCGGGTGAGGTGTTGTCGAGGGACTCTGTTGTCGCCATGACCTGATCGAACCACATGGGCGGAATCGAAGGCGAGAATGTCGCGGGAATTGAAACCAATTGTTCACCCGGTGTCCGCCAAGCAAGGCAGCCCTCATCGCCGAGAGCCGTTCGGGGAGCTTAGGATCCGGCCATGGAGACTTTGCGGGACGTTGTCGTGTACATCCACATCATCGGCTTTGCGGTGACCTTCGGCGCGTGGGCGACGCAGCTGGCGACCAAGAAGATGCGCACCCTGCCGATCATGGACATTGGCGTCGCCATCTCCCTGGTGTCCGGGCTGGCGCTCGCCGCACCCTGGCCGGCCGGCATCGAGCTCAACTACATGAAGATCGGCATCAAGGTGGTGCTGCTGCTGATTCTCGGCGCGCTGACCGGCATCGCGAACGCCCGCCAGCGGCGTACCGGCGAGGCTGCACCGGCCGGGCTCTTCTGGGGTGTCGGCATCACGGCGCTGCTCGCCGCAGGCATCGCCGTCATCTGGTGATCGGCGCGCTCAGCCGTTGAGGCCCGGGCCCAAGTCGTGGGCCTGGAAGAGCACGGCATGGTCGGCGCCCATCGCGTTCCCACCGTCGGCAAGGATCTCGGGGATGAACTCGGCCGGGTCAGGATGCCCGGGCAGGTCAGCCAGATAGGCCTGATGGCACTGCAGTGAGGCGACGGACTTGGCCACCGCATCCTCGTCGACCGGTACGCCGTGGGTCGCGTCGGGATGGCCGGCGATGAGGATCCATCGGGTGTGCCACTTCGGCAGCCCCTCGGTCTCGGCGAGTTCGCGGAACACCCAGGGGTTGTCGGCATCTCGGACCCCGTCGACCGCGGCCAGCCCGGCGGCGCGATGGTCGGCCTGGTTGAAGCCGCCGTACGCCTCCAGGTCGAAATTGGCCGTGATCACGGCATCGGGCTTGAAGCGGCGTACCTCTCGGGCGATGTCTCGGCGCAGTTCCAGGCCGGGCACCAGCATCCCGTCGGGATGGTCAAGGATGGTCAGCGATGTCACGCCGACGGTGTCGCAGGCAGCCCGCTGTTCGGCAGCCCGCAGCGGACCGACCTCGGCAGGGTCGCGTTGCATGCCGGCCTCGCCGCTGGTGAGGAGCAGGTAGCCGACCTCGATGCCGCGATCGGTCCAGGTGGCGACAGCGGCAGAGGCGCCGTACTCCATGTCGTCAGGATGGGCCACCACACACAGCACGCGACGCCACGACTGATCCGGCAGGACTTCGAGTGTGCTCATGGGGCTAGTGTGCCTGTCGTGTCCCGACTCCAGTTGCCCGCCCAGCCGGTTGTGCACCCGCGCGACATCGGCCTGGTCGCGGCTGGGGGATCGGTCGGCACGCTGGCCCGCTACGGCCTCGGTCACCTGGTGCCGGCGATTGGCTGGCTGCCGCTGGGGGTGCTGCTCGCCAACGTGACCGGCGCCTTCCTGTTGGCCTGGCTGGTGCAGCACCTGGCGGGGCACGGCCCCGAGGACAGCCGACGCCGGGGTGTACGCCTGCTCCTGGGCGTCGGTCTGCTTGGTGGCTACACGACCTACAGTCTGCTCGCGACCGACGTGGCCGAGTTGGTCCTGGATCAGCAGATCGGAGCGGCGCTGGCGTACGGGCTGGGGACCGTGGTGGTGGGCGGAGCTGCGACCTGGCTGGGCATCCTGGTCGGGAGCCGGACCGGAACTCGCCATGAGTGAGTTGCTGGGGGTCCTGCTGATCGCCGTCGGGGGTGGGATCGGCGCCGCATTGCGCTTCACGGTCGACCAGAGCATCCCGGCCCGAGTCCGCGAGCGATTCCCGTGGGGCACCGTCGCAGTCAACCTCACCGGTTCCTTCGCGTTGGGCCTGGTCGCCGGCGCCGCGCTGTCCGACCCGCTCGGCGCGGCGTTGGGGACCGGTGTGCTGGGCGGTTACACCACGTTCAGCACGGCCAGCCTGAACAGCATCCGGCTGCTGCACGCGAAGCGCTGGCTGGCCGCGTTGGTGGCCGGTCCCGGCATGCTGCTCGCCTGCACGGCCCTGGCCGTGGCCGGTCTGCTGCTCACCCGGTGAGCGACAGCGAGTAGTGCAGCAGCTCCACCTGCGCGGGCTGTCCTCAGTTCTCGACCTGGCGGATGACTTTGGCGGGCACGCCGGCCGCCACGCTCATCGGCGGCACGTCCTTTTTGGTGACGACGGCGGGGCCGGCTCCCCGACGCTCATCCGTTGCCGAATTCATCCTGATCCATGGCACTGACTCCTCGGTGGCCGACGGACCACTTGGGGTGAGTAACGGGGCTTGAACCCGCGACCTCCTGGACCACAACCAGGCGCTCTACCGACTGAGCTATACCCACCATGTGTGCCTTGCGGCACAGCGCCCAATGTTAGCAATCGGAGGTGGGCTGCGCCACTTCAGTTTGCTCCGCCGGAGCTGTGGCTCCGGTCAGCGATCCCTGGGCCTTGCGGGCGATGCGTCGCGCGGTCACCGAATCGGGTCCGGGCGGGAGCACGAAGAGGGCCTCGCGGTAGTAGCGCAACTCCTCGATCGACTCCTGGATGTCGGCCAGCGCCCGGTGGTTACCGTTCTTGGCGGGGGTGTTGTAGTACACCCGCGGAAACCAGCGGCGCGCCAATTCCTTCAGCGAGGACACGTCGACGTTGCGATAGTGCACGTGCCCCTCCAGCTCGGGCATGTCCTTGGCCAGAAACATCCGGTCGGTGCCGATGGTGTTGCCGGCCAGCGGCGCCTTGCGCGCCTCGGGCACATGCTCGCGCACGTACGCCAGCACCGCCGCCTCGGCGTCGGCCATCGACATGCCTGATGCCAGTTCCGGCAGCAGCCCCGACTTGACGTGCATGTCGCGGACAAAATCCCCCATCGAGGCGAGCGCTTCGTCACTGGGCTTGATCACCACGTCGATGCCCTCACCCAGGACGTTGAGGTCGGCGTCGGTGACGAGGGCGGCGACCTCGATCAGAGCGTCGGTCTCCAGGTTGAGGCCGGTCATCTCGCAGTCGATCCAGACCAGATGGTCAGTCTTGGTAGTGCTCACCATCGCACCCTATCGCCCGCACCCCTTTTCTCGGCCGGTCGCTGGCTAGACTCCTCGCAATCACTCAGGAGGCTTGATGCTGCATCCCGATCTGCGCGCCGCGCTGGCCGCAGGCGATGTCGACACGCTGAGCTGGCCGTGGTGCGCCAGCGTCGTTCACCTGCCTCTCACCAAGCTCAACAAGCAGGGCGGTGGCGCCGGCAGTCTCGTCACTCGGTCGATCAAGAAGGCGCCCCACCTCCGCGTCTTCCTCGATGAGGCCGAATTGCAGAGCACCCCGCGCATCGGCAGCTTCCATCGCCGCCTGACCGGCCGGGAGTTGTTGACCGATCCGCTGGTGCTGTCGCTGGTGGAGCCCGGATTCGGGCTGGCCATCACCGACGGCGACCGGGAGACCAAGCTCGGCCCCGGCGTGATCGCCGAGCTGCGGCAGCGGGCGCAGACCTCCCTGGCGGACGCGCGCGCCCGGGCCGACCAGTCGTATCCGAGCCTGCCCGTGGCGGGAACGGAAGAGTTGAACCCACTGAGCGGTCATCACCTCGGGGCGGCCGTCGCCGAGACGTTGCCCGACCTGCCCGCGGGAACGGCCGTGGTAGCGGTGCTGCGCTGCGTCGGTGACCAGGTTCAGAGCCTGTGGCGCCAGACCAATCCGGACGGCGAGGTCCGGGCCGGCGACATGCCCACCGAGATGCAGCGGGTCCTGCAAGAACACCGGGAAGCCAATGCGGCTCCGAACGTCGGCGCGTGGCTCACCGCTTCGATGAATCTCAGGATCGGCAAGTCCAAGCCGACCGGCGGCAGCTTGGTCAGCCTCAACTGGGACCACGAGCCGGCCTGGCAGCCCGAGGTGCCCCCGAGCGCGTACGCCGAGGAGCAGGCGCGCCATCCGCGCAGCGCGGACTGGATGCCGGACTGGATGCTGAGCCGGCTGGATGAGGCCTATCAGAACCAGGCCCATCAGAACCAGGCCAATCACAGCGAGGGGGAACGGCAATGACCATCGTTGGCGATCTGATGCAGGCCAGCAGTGACGCCCAGTCGATGAGCCTGGACCGGTTCACGGCCACGTACGACATCCCGACCTTGGTGGCGGCCCATCGCAGCCACGAGCAGGACCCGGACAGCGGCTGGACCTCCGCGCTGCACGGCGCCCTGCGCAACCCCGGCAGTTCCGCCCGGTTCGACTTGGCCAACCTGCTGCTGGACCACGGCTGGCCCGTCGGCAGGGTGGCGCTGCTGATCCAGTTTGAGGCGTACAACCCCTTCGGCGGCAGGCGGGGACACGCGGATCCGCGCCGTGACGCCGAACTGGCAGCCCGGCTGTTGGCCGCCGGTGCCGACGCCAACTACCTGGAACGACGCGGGAGTCGGCCGCTGTTGCTGCTGATGAATTCGCGTTTCAGCGACGCCGAGCTGCAGCCGATCTATGACGTGCTCCTTGCCTCAGGCCGCCTCGAGCCGGGCCGGCAGGACACCTCCGGCGACTCGGTGCTGCGCCGGCTGTGGCGCGACACGACTCGCGTGAATCGCAACTCCCTGGCGCAGCAGCTGCTGGCGTACATGCGCGAACACGACCAGCCGATCCCGGCGTTGGGCTCGGACCACCGGCGCAACCTGCCGCTGTAGGACTCAGCCGCGGGTGCGTTGCTCGCCCGGCCGCGGGACCGGCCCGACACCGAGGGGGATGAAACGCCCCAGCCAGGCAGCGCCCGCCCAGCTCAGCACCCCGAGTGTCACCGCGGCTGCTGCCAGCGGCGCAAACAGGGTGATGGCCGAGATCAGCAATGGCCCGACCGTCGAGCCGAAGTCGCCGAACAGACGCCACCCGGCCAAGAACTTGGTCCGCCCGACTTCGGGTGACAAATCAGCCCCCAACGTCATCCCGATGCCGCTGGAGGTGCCGTTGCCGATGCCCAACAGGGCGGCCACGGCGGCCACCGACCAGGCGCCGGTCGACAACGGCAGTACCACGAAGGCCGCTCCCATGATGATCATGGCCGGTACGCACACCCAGAACCGGCCGAACCGGTCCATGATCATGCCGGCGGGGAAGAACAGCGCGACGTCCAGCGCGGAGGACAGGGCAAAGATCAGACTGGTCTGGGCCGCGTCGAGACCAACGTGTTCGGCCCACAGCGGCACGATCGCCTGCCGTGCGCCGCGGATCAGCATCAGTGACAGCACTCCGACGCCGAGCGTCGCCAACACCCTCGAATGGGCCCGCAGCACGCTGACCAGGCTCGGATCGGGGGCGCTCGAGGAGGTTGCCGCGGCGCCCCGGGGACCTGAGGTGTCGGGCAACAACATGATGATGATGGCCGCGATCACGCTCATGGCGGCCGCGAAGACGTAGCCCGCGCTCAGGTCGAACAGGCTCACCAGGGCGGCGCCGGCCAGCGGGCCAACCATGAATCCGACCCGGTGCACTCCGCCCAGCGTCGACATCGCCCGCGCCCGCCACTGCACCGGCACGACTTCGGTGAGGTACGCATGTCGTGCCAGCCCGAACACCGAACCGGCAAACCCGGACAGCAGCACCGCCAGCGCCAGCACCCACAGGTTGGGGACCAGCACCACGGCGCCCATCACGATCGCATCGAGGATGCAGGCGCCCACCAGGGCGTACTTGTCGCCGATCCGGCTGGCGATCCAGCCGGCCGGCAGGTCCCCGAACAGCTGGCCGATGGCACGCAGTGCCACCACGAAGGCCGCCAACTCCACGCCGGCGCCCAGGGAGGTGGCTGTCAGTGGGATCAGTGGCACCACCGCACCGAAGCCGATCGAGGACAGCATCGTCGGCAGGTACGCCGTCACGGCGAGCTGACGAATGGTGATCGGGGGTTCGGTGCTGGACACTGTCAGCACCATAGCGCTGTCGGGTTGTGGTCCGGTTTGCCTCGGGCACCGTTAGAATCAACCTGCCCGGCTCCAGTAGCTCAATGGATAGAGCAGCAGCCTTCTAATCTGCCGGTTGTAGGTTCGACTCCTACCTGGGGCGCGAGAGGTCGCTAGGCTGAGTGACATGTTGCAGGTCGGGGACAACCGGAGAGCGCGTTGGCGCAACGGCATTCCGGCGATGCCGGATCTGTCGGTCCCGTGGTGGAAGCGCACCCTGACCAACCCGTGGCTGTGGATCACGCTGGCGGTGGTGGCCGGCTGCACCGCCTTGTGGTTCTACTTCATCGACCGGTTGGCGGGCACCCGGGAGGTGGTGCTCGGCCCCGAGAAGATCGTCGACGTCACCGTCACCCGCGACATGATCTGGGATCTGGCGCTGCCCGGTGCGCTGCCGACCTGGCTGGTGTTGGTCGGCATCTTCTTCCTGATCGCCTCCTTCGGTCGGGCACGACTGTCGGCGCTCATCATCGCCACCGCCTGGGGCGCCTCGGTGTCGACCGAGTTGGCGCTGCACATCAACAACTGGTTCTATTCGCGGCTCACCAACTTGGGCGGCTATGGCGACATGGCCAGCGCGGTCTTCTCGGCGCCCTTCGGTGAGGAGCTGACCAAGGCCACCGTGGTCTTCGTCCTGCTGATCTTCCTGCGCTACCGGCTCGTCACTGCGATGGACATCGTGCCGCTGGCGGGCCTGTCGGCAGTCGGCTTCGCCTTCACCGAGAACCTGCTTTATTTCACCAACATGATCGCCTCGATCGTCGGCTACCAGGAGGCCGGCGCCGGCGTCGATCTCAACACCTACCTCGACGAACTGATCTTCCTGCGCGGTTTCGCCACCGCCTTCGCCCACCCGTTGTTCACCGCAATGACCGCGATCGGTGTGGTCGTCGCGCTGCGTGCCCGCAGCAAGCTGGTCCGCGTGCTCGCCCCGGTCGCCGGCTACCTGTTCGCGGTGCTGCTGCACGCACTGTGGAACGGCATGGCCGGCTCCGAGTCGGCCGAACTGATGTACAAGATCGTGGCGCTGCCGCTCCTGGTTGCCACCATCGGACTGCTGGTGATCGCCTACATCCGCCACGTTGGCCGGGTCCGCGAGCGGCTGGTCGATTACGGCCGGATGGGCTGGCTGAAGCCGACTGACCCGAAGATGTTCTCGAGCCCGTGGAAGATCTTCTCGGCCCGGTGGCGTGCCGCATGGCTGCTGTTCCGGCCCAACTTCACGACCTCTGTACGCCGCCTGGCCGGTACCTGGCGGATGCAGTACCTGATGTTCGAACTCGCCTACCTGCGCGACTCGATGGTGCGCGGCATCGTGGACCAGGCAGGACTCACCCGCGAGAAGGCGTTGCTCCTCGAGATCAGGTCGCTGCGCGAGATCGCGATCGATGAGCCCGGTGGGCCGGTCGACTATCCGGGTCGTGCCTGGTTGCGGCGCTGGCGGGAACGCCGGCGCGGAGGCCCCGCGGCCGCACCAGAACTGGAGGAGCCGGCCGGCGCCCAGCCGATTCGACCTCGGCCCCAGCCAGCCCGCGATCTCTGAGGCCGGCTCCGAAGATCACGCTCTTGACCTGAAGTGCACTTCAGGTCCTAGCGTTCCGAGCATGTCGATCTTCGGACTTGTCCTGGTCCTCCTCTACGCGCTCCTCAACGCCTTTCTCGCCGTAGCTGGTTTCACGGTGGAGGCGCCCGGCCGGCTGGCCACCCGGATCCTGCCGTGCATCCTGTTCGTGTGTGCTGCCGGTGCCCTGGTCTGGGGCGGGATCAGTCAGCGTACGGCGCTGGTCATCGCCGGACTGGTGCTGGCCTCGATTGCGCCGATCGTTTTCGGTGCCCTGGTCGAACACTCCAATGTGTTGCTGCACCACGCCGTTCGCGGGGCGGTGGCGGTGGCCATCGGCGTCGTGTGGGTCGTGGGGCACCAGCAACCGTGACCGGCGCGGGTGGCCCGGAGGGCATACTCGAGACCGTGCCTGATCCCGATGACGAGGACCACGACTGCGGTGCTCCGCTGGCCATCGGCGCCGTCGCGCGGCACCTGGGAGTGAGCGTCGAAGCGGTCCGCTACTACGAGGCCGAGGGGCTGGTCGACCCTGCTCGTGACGACGCGGGGCGGCGCAGCTTTGCGCAGCGCGACATGGACGCGCTCCACGTCGTCCACACCATGCGCGAGGCCGGTTTCTCGATGGCCGATGTCCGCGCGCTCATCGCCGTGAAGTCCCGCGCGGACCCAGCCGTCCCTGACAGCCCAGACGTGCTGGTGTCCCGTGCCCGCGACCAACTGAAGCAACTGCGCGCCGGGATCGCCCGCCGTCAGGCAGCCTTGCGCCGGTCGCGCCGGCTCATCGACCGCTGGCTGGCCGACCTGGACTCCACGGGAGTCTGAGTCACGCGCACCAAGACTCTCGGCTCAGCGCATCAGGTTGTCGTTGGCTCGCGCCCGCGAGGGCGGGAACGGGAAGTTGACCTTGGAGGGCTGATGGTCGGCGACCTCGCGCAGGTGGTCGATGCGGTTCACCCAGTCCACGAAGGTCTGCTCGCCGGGGTTGAGCTCGACGCAGCTGATCGAGGTGTTGTCCAGGGGAAACCAGACCGGCAGGTCGTGGGCGCCCGGGTCGTCCTGTTCGCTCATGGCTCGGAGCCGATCCGGGTCGATCAGCGCGCTGAGGATCATCGAACTGATCGCGGCATGGCAGACGATCGCCACGCACTCCTCGTCCAAGCCTGTCAGCCAGTCGGCGATCCGCAGCGCCCGCTGCATCGCCCCGGCGGCGTCTTCGATGGGGCCACGCCACCACCCCTCGTCGGTGACAGACTCGGGCAGCTGCAGCCGCGGGGTGAGCGCCTGCAGTTGCTCGCGAGGACTGCCGGGATGCAGTGTCGCGTTGCCGTAGCTGCCCTCGTAGGGGCCGACGCACTCGTAGAGGTCGTCGCGTCCCTCGATCGGCAGGTCCAGGGCCTCGGCGACCGGGCGGGAGGTTTCGATGGCGCGCGTCATCAGCGAACTGAAGAGGCGGCTCGGCCGAGGCTCCTCACTGCCCAGCCAACGGCCCAGGGCGGCGGCCTGCTGGTGACCGAGCTCGGTGATGCCGGGGTCGGCGACCCGGCCCCCGGCGGCGCGACGCGCCTGTTCGGCCGACGGCGCCGAGGAGCCCGAGGACTGCATGGAACGGTTGTTGGCGGATTCAGCGTGGCGAATGAGCAGCACCTTCATGCCGCCACCATAGGGCCATCGGGTAGGTGTCAGACCTCGTGTTTGCGCCGTCGCAGCCCGGCCGCGATGACTCGTTTCACCAGCACCCGCGCGCGTACCGGTTGGGCACCCAACTCGACCATCTCCGTCCATCGATCGGACGGCACGTCGTAGTGGTCCCGGTCGAAGGAGCGGCGGGGGAGTCCGGCGCGATCGGCGAAGGCATGCAGTTCATCGAAGGAGACATCGGAGACCAGATGGGCCCACGTGGTGCCGTGCGCGGGCCAGACCGCCGGATCGATGAGGATTGCCACGAGTCCCACCTTAGAGCGGCTCTCGGTGACCCGGATGGTACGAAAGTTCGGAAGTGCGTATCATCGAACCATGAGTGATGACAGACTCGCGGCACTCGAGGCGCGGGTGGCGGCATTGGAGGCCGCAGCCGCCTCGCAGGTCGCAGCGACAGCCGACCCATCCGAGGGGCTGCCGACCAGCAGCGAGCTGGCCCACCAGTTGGCCGACCAGCTCGGGGGTCGCGATGCGATCGGCTTCTTCGGCGCCCTCACCACCCAGCGCGGCCCAGTCGGCTGGAGTTGGGCGCGTACTCAGGACTGGCTGACCGACCAGGACTGGCGGCTGGCGGCCGACCGGTTGGATGCGTTGGCCAACCCCGTACGTCTGGAGCTGCTGCGGCTGATCATGGCCGGCACCGACACCACCGCAGGGTTGGCCGCCGACGAAGCACTGGGCAGCACCGGTCAGCTGCACCACCACCTCCGCATCCTCATCGCGGCCGGCTGGGTGGAGCACCAAGGCCGCGGGCGCTACGCGATCCCGCCCGCCCGAGCAGTCCCCCTGGCCGTCGTCCTCACCATCGCACTGCCCTCGAGCTGACCCCGCACGCACCCGCCCAAGGAGCAAACTCCCATGAACCAAGCAGCGAACCAGTCCGCCGACGCAACGAAAAAGTACCTCGACTTCCGCGGGAAGTGGATCCTCACCGTGGTGATTGCCCTGCTGGTCGGCGCCGCGGCCCAGTTCGGTTTCGGGCCGCGAGCCTCCCTCGATGACACCACCACCGGCGATCCCGACCTGATCGCGCGCAGCCAGGACCGGCTCGGGTCCGATGCGGGCTACCGCGCGCTCGGGGTGATGGAGTACGACCACGGCACCACCCGCTACGCCGGGCTGGGCACGTCCTCGACCGGGGCTCCGATCGGCCCCGACGACCCCATCGAGCTCGGTTCGGTCACCAAGACCTTCAACGGGATCCTGCTGGCGCGCGAGGTGGATGCTCGCGATCTGGAGTGGGACCAGCCGGTGCAGGAACTGCTGCCGGAGCTCTCAGGTACGCCGGCGGGGGAAGTGACGCTGGAGCAGCTCGCCACGCACACCTCGGGACTGCCGCCGCTGCTGCCTTCCGACGTCCTTGAGGCATCCACGGGCGTGTGGACCAACGACGACGTTTTTGGCGACCGTCCTGTGGCCGAGGGGCTCGAAGAGGTCAAGCAGGTCGAGCTCGCTGAGCAGGGGACCCACGTCTATTCCAACCTCGGCGCTTCGCTGTTGGGCCACGCCCTGACCGCCCACTTCGGCGCCCCGGACTGGCCGACCATGGTGACCGAACAGTTCCTCGAACCGCTGGGGATGAACGCGACCACCTTCCACCTACCCGGCACGGAGCTGCCGGAGCGGCGGGTGCGCCCGCACCAGACCAACGGACATACCGCGCCCGAGTGGGACGGCTATTTCTACGCTCCGGCGGGCGCCCACACTTGGACCACCATGGCCGACATGAGCCGCTATGGCGAGGCTCTCATGGCTGGGGACGTGCCTGGCGCGTCAGAGTCCTACGAGCCTCGCCACGAGGGCGACATGGTCCTCGGCAGCGCCTGGATGATCGCCGAGGCGCCGACGGGCACCATCCAATGGCACAACGGCGGCACCGGGGGCACGCGTACCTTCTTTGCCCTCGACATCAACACTTCCCGGGTGATCTTCGTGGTCGCCGACACCCAGCGGACCACCGACGTGATCGGCATCGGCCTGCTCGTCGGCACTCCCGATGCCCCGAGGTCGACCGTGGCTGACTCCCCGAACCCGATGGCGGGCGTCAACACGATCGGCATGGTCCTCGCGCTGCTGGTCCTGGTCGGCGGCTGGGTGATGGCCGTGCGAGGCCGCAGCTGGATGTCGGTGGTCACCGCCACAGTGGCAGCGGTGACGGTGTCGCTGCTGGGACTGCGATTCGGTCCCTGGGAGTACGCCACCGAGTTGGGTTGGGGCTTCCTGGTCGCGGTCGCGGTGATGCCGGTGGTCGCGGCGGTGCTGCGCGCCAGAAGTACCGGCAAGGCCCTCCGGCGGCCCATCCTCCAGTCGGTCGAACTGGTCCTCAACGTCGCGTTGCTCGCCCTGGCCGTCTGGTTCCTCTGACCCGGCCGTTGACCTGAGTTGGGCTGGCTCGCCGCCTGCAGCGGGCGCTGGCATACTGGCAACCGTTCCTGGCGGCGTACGCCAGCTCTCATCCCAGCAACGCAGAGGTCTTGATGCCTGAATTCGTGTACACCATGGCGAACGTCCGCAAGACGGTCGGGGAGAAGCTCATCCTCGACAACGTCACGTTGTCCTTCTACGAGGGCGCCAAGATCGGCGTCGTCGGTCCCAACGGCGCCGGCAAGTCCACCCTGCTCAAGGTGATGGCCGGCATCGAGAACATCAACAACGGCGATGCCAACCTCGGCAAGGGCAAGACCGTCGGCATCCTGCTGCAGGAGCCGCCGCTGACCGAGGGCAAGACGGTCCTCGAGAACGTCGAGGAGGCGGTCGGCGAGACCAAGCGGATGCTGGCTCGCTTCGAGGAGATCTCGGCGGAGATGGCCAACGAGGACGCCGACTTCGACGCGCTGATGGCCGAGATGGGCGAGCTGCAGACCGAACTGGACGTCCGCAACGCGTGGGACATCGACTCCCAGCTCCAGCAGGCGATGGACGCGCTGCGCTGCCCGCCGCCGGATGCGGTCGTGGACGTGCTGTCCGGTGGTGAGCGGCGTCGTGTCGCGCTGTGCAAGCTGCTGCTGACCCAGCCCGACCTGCTGCTGCTCGACGAGCCCACCAACCACCTGGACGCCGAGTCGGTGAACTGGCTCGAGGGCCACCTGAAGAACTACCCGGGCGCCGTCCTGGCCGTCACCCACGACCGGTACTTCCTCGACAACGTCGCCCAGTGGATCTGTGAGATCGACCGCGGCCGGCTGCACCCCTACGAGGGCAACTACTCGACCTACCTGGAGACCAAGCGCAAGCGCCTCCAGATCGAGGGCCAGAAGGACGCCAAGCGCGCCAAGATTCTCGAGAGCGAGCTCGAGTGGGTCCGCTCCAGCCCCAAGGCCCGGCAGGCCAAGAACAAGGCTCGCCTGGCCCGCTACGAGGAGCTCGCGGCCGAGGCGGAGCGCAACCGCAAGATCGACGTCTCCGAGATCAACATCCCACCCGGCCCCCGACTCGGGTCGGTGGTGCTGGAGGCGACCGATCTCAAGAAGGGCTTCGGCGACCGGACCCTGATCCACGACCTCAGCTTCACGCTGCCGCGCGCCGGCATCGTGGGTGTCATCGGCCCCAACGGTGTCGGCAAGTCGACCCTGTTCAAGATGATCGTCGGCGAGGAGCAGCCCGACAGTGGCGAGCTCAAGGTCGGTGACACGGTGTCGTTCTCCTACGTGGACCAGGGCCGTTCCGGCATTGACCCGAAGAAGAACGTCTGGGAGGTCGTCTCCGACGGACTGGACTTCATCAAGGTCGCCAACTTCGAGATGCCGTCGCGGGCGTACGTCGCCTCCTTCGGCTTCAAGGGCCCCGACCAGCAGAAGCCGGCCGGCGTGCTGTCCGGTGGTGAGCGCAACCGCCTCAACCTGGCGCTGACCCTCAAGATGGGCGGCAACGTGCTGCTGCTCGATGAGCCGACCAACGACCTGGACGTCGAGACCCTGCAGTCGCTGGAGGACGCGCTGCTGGAATTCCCCGGCTGTGCCGTCGTGATCTCCCACGACCGCTGGTTCCTGGACCGGATCGCGACCCACATCCTCGCCTGGGAGGGCAACGAGCAGGACCAGGCGAACTGGTTCTGGTACGAGGGCAACTTCGCCGACTACGAGAAGAACAAGATCGAGCGACTCGGCGAGGAGGCGGCCCGACCGCACGCCGCCACCCACCGCCGCCTCACCCGCGACTGAGACGTACGCCGCCACGCGGGCGGCAACCACCTGCGCGAGCGGCAGCCACCGATCGGTGGCTGCCGCTTCGTCGCTGACGAGAGAGAACATGGATCAGTTGCTGACCTGGGCAGTCCTGGTGGCAGGCGCCCTCATCATCGGAATCTCGAAGACCTCGGTCGGAGGCTTCGGCTCGCTGGCGGTGGCCGGCTTCGCGCTGGTGATGCCCACCAAGGAATCCACTGCCACCATCCTGTTGCTGCTCATCGTCGGCGACATCGTCGCCCTGACGCGATTTCGTCGGGACTGTGACTGGGGTTTGCTGGTGCGGCTGCTGCCGTGGGTGCTGCCCGGGCTGTTCCTGGGCGCCTGGTTCCTCAACTCGGTCGACGATCTGGTGCTGCGCCGCAGCATCGGCGCGATCCTGGCGGTCTGCGTCGCGCTGCAGCTGTGGCAGCGGTGGCGGGCCAAACGACGGGCCCGGCACAAGGTCGAGGCGGAGGACGAGGAACCGCTGCCTCAGCAGGGCAAGCTGGGCCGCTGGGTGGCCGGCGGCACCGCAGGCATCGCGGCAGGTTTCACCACCATGGCCGCCAACGCGGCGGGTCCGGTGATGGCGCTCTATCTGCTCGCCGCGGGTGTCTCCAAGGCCGCCTTCGTCGGCACCGGAGCCTGGTACTTCCTCATCGTCAACGTGACCAAAGTGCCGTTCAGCGCCGCACTCGGCCTCTATTCCGCCGACAACCTCATCATCGTCGCGATCCTGGTCCCGGTGGTGCTGCTCGGCACCATCATCGGCATCCGCATCACTGGCAAGGTCTCCCAGGCCACCTTCGAATGGCTGGCACTGTCGGCCGCGATCATCGCGCCGTTGGCGTTGCTGCTGCTGTGATCCGGTCGGCCAACAACTCAGCCAGGCTGGCCGCCGTACGGTCGGAATACTCGCTGAGCTGATGGCGGCACGAGAATCCGTCCGCCAGGATCACGGTGTCCGGAGCCGCTTTCGCGACCGCCGGCCCGAGATCATGGTCGAAGACCTTCTTGGAGAGCTCGGCATGGCCGGCCTCGACCCCGAAGTTGCCGGCCAGCCCGCAACAGCCCTCGACGATCTCGACCTCGGCCCCGGCGCCCCGCAGCAACGCCGCATCCGTCTCCCACCCCAGCACCGACGCGTGGTGGCAGTGCGGCTGGGCCACGATGCGTACGCCGGTCAGCTGCGGCGGTTGCCACGCTCGGCCGGTCCACTCCTCGGCGCGTGCCAGCACCTCTGCCAATGTGTGGACGCCAGCGGCGACCTCGGCCACCCGCGGGTCCTCAGGCAACAGTTCGGCGGCATCCGACCGCCACACGGCCAGGCAGGACGGTTCGACCCCGACCACCGGCACCCCGTCGGCGACCACCGGGTGCAGCACGTCGAGGGCCGACCGCAGCTGGCGCCGGGCGCCCTCGCGTTGCCCCGTCGAGATCCAGGTCAGCCCACAGCAGGCGTTGCGCTCCAGCAGCCGCGGAGCAAATCCGGCGGCCGACAGCACCGCCACGATCGCCTCGAGGGAACCCGCGCCGGCCATGCCCTCGGTGAAGGAATCCACCCACAACACCACCGGTACGCCGTCGGCCGGCGCATCCGTGCGGCGCAGCCGACGACTCGCGGGCTGGGCCGCGAAGCTCGGCAGCTTCCGGCGGGTGTCCACCCCGGCGACTCGGGCGCCCAGCTTGCCGAGCACCGGCAGCCGCAGGGCAGCGTTCGCGAACCGGGCCAGTCCGGGCACCTGGCCCATCATCCGGGTCCAGCGCGGCAGCCAGCCGAGCGCGTAGTGGTTGAGGGGCCGGACTTTGCCGGCCCAGGCCTGGTCAGTCACGATCGACTTGTAGCTGGCCATGTCCACGCCGGTGGGGCAGTCCCGTGAGCAGCCCTTGCAGGACAGGCACAGGTCCAGAGCGTCGTGCACCTCGGCGGCATCGGGCCGGGTCACCAGGCTGCCGTTGACGAGCTCCTGCAGGATCCGCGCGCGGCCGCGGGTGGAGTCCTTCTCATCCCCGGTGGCCCGATAACTGGGACACATGATCCCGCCCGAGGCCGTCAGGCAGGCCCCGACGCCGGTGCAGCGGTGCACCTCGGCGGCCAGCGTGCCGGACACCAGCGGCAGATCGGGCAGGCTGGCGACGCGGATGTCGGCCTCCACGGGCCGCACCGGCACGCCGGGCTGAGGTCCCACCAGAACGCCGGGGTTGAGCAGGTTGTCGGGGTCGCATCGGCGCTTCACGTCGGCCATCAACGCCAGCGCGGCGGGGGAGTACATCGCCGGCAGCAGAGCCGACCGGGCCCGGCCGTCGCCGTGCTCGCCCGACATCGACCCGCCGAAGCTGGCGACCACGTCAGCCGCCGCGGTGACGAAGGCGGCGTATCGCTGCGGTCCGCCGGGCTGGTCCAGGTCGAAATCGATGCGGCAGTGGATGCAGCCATCGCCGAAGTGGCCGTACGGCAGCCCGGCCAGGCCGTGCTGTTCCAGCAACTGATCGAAGGCACGCAGATAGTCGCCGAGGCGCTCCGGCGGCACCGCTGCGTCCTCCCAGCCGGCGTACGCCGGGCGGCTCAGGCTGACTCCGGCCAAGCCGGCGCCGTCGGACCGGATCTTCCACAGCCGGCTCACGTGGGCCTCGTCGGTGACGACCCAGCCGTCCAGGGCCCCCGAGTGATCCAACACGGCTGCGGCGCGGGCGTCGACATCGGCCAGGTCGTTGCCGGCGACCTCGACGAAGATCCAGCCGTCACCGCGGGGCAGCGGCGGCACCGCGGACTCGCCACGGCGACGCCGGACCACCTCGACGATGCGCCGGTCCAGGCCCTCACAGGCGGTCAGCCCGTACGCCCGCAGCGCCGGCACGGCGTCGGCGGCATCGGGCATGCTCGGATAACCCAACGCGATCATCCGGCGGTGCTCCGGGTCGGGCACCAGACGTACGGTCGCGCTCACGATGACGCCCAAGGTGCCCTCGGTGCCGGCGAAGAAGGAGGCTGGCTGGAAGGACTCCGGCAGCAAGTGCTCCAGGCTGTAGCCCGACACCTGACGACCGAAGGTGCCGAACTCTCGGCGCACCACGTCGGCTTGCGTCCCCACCAGGGCACGCAGGTCGCTGGTGAGTGGATCCTCGATCACCTCACCCGCCTGCGGGTTGCGCACCGTGACCAGGTTGCCGGTGCCGTCGATGATCTCGAGTGCGACCACATTGTCGGCGCTGCGGCCATAACCCATCGCGCGGGGACCGCAGGCGTTGTTGCCGATCATCCCGCCGATGGTGCAGCGGGTCGCGGTGGAGGGATCGGGCCCGAAGCGCAGCCCGTAGGGGGCGGCTGCCCGCTGCAGTTCGGACTGGACGACACCCGGATCGACGACGGCGGTGCGGGTCTGCGGGTCGATGCTGTGGATGGTGCGCAGGTGTTGGCGTACGTCCAGCACCAAGCCGGTGCCGACCGCGTTGCCGGCGCAGGAGGTGCCGGCGCCGCGGACGGTGATCGGTATGCCGGCCGCCAGCCCGGCTCGGACCGCGGCGATCAGGTCTTCCCGGCTGCGGGGGCGCAGCACGGCCTGCGGGACCACGCGATAGATGGAGGAGTCACTGCTGTAGAGGCCGCGCCCCAGCGTGGAGGTGTCCAGCTCGGGCAAGTCCCGCGCCAGTGCAGCGATGCCGGAGGCAGTGCCGGGATGGGGCGCGGTCGTCGTCACAGCTGTTCCTCCACGTTCAGGACGTCGTCGAAGGCTCGGCCCAGGGCAGAGAAATCCTCGGGGGCAACGGATTCGACAAAGATGCGGCGCACTGCTTCGACGTGGCTGGGGGCAGCCTTCTCGAGCAGGGCGAAACCGTCAGGGGTCAGCGTGGCGTACACACCGCGGCCATCGCGTTGGGAGCGCTGCCGTGAGACCAGGCCGCGCCCTTCCAGACGGGAAATGGCGTGGGTGAGTCGGGACCGGGACTGATGCACCCGTTCGGCCAGCTGTGACATCCGCAGTGACCGGTCCGGTGCCTCCTCCAGACACATGAGGATCTGGTACTCGCCCAGATCCAGGCCGTGGCTGCGCAGATCGTTGTCGAGCACCTCGGTGATCCGGGCGCTGCCCAACAAATAGGTACGCCACACGCGCTGCTGGGCCGCGGTCAGCCATCGGACGTTCAGACGGTCCGGTTCACGATCGGCAGCGCCCGGCTCGGTGTCGGCGCCAGCTGTCATGGCCCGAGCCTATCCCAGAGTTGATGATTCAATCGTTGGGTCCGATCGTGGGCGGAAAGCGACAGAGCATGGCAAACTGACCTTCACCGTCCGCATGTGGACGTCACGCTTCGAAAGGTCACGAGATGAGTGCAGCCCCTGTCAACGTTGCGGAGCGGATTGCCAACCGGCCGGTGTCGGTCCCGGCCGCGCTGCGCAACCGCGTCTCCAAGTCCAGCAGCATCGAGGCGTTCAGGTTTCCTGACGCCAATGAACAGTGGCATTCGCTGACGTGGCAGGAGACCCTCAGCAAGGTCGAGACGCTGGCCAATGGGCTGCTGGCGCTCGGGCTGGAACGGGAGCAGCGGGTTGCCATTGCCTCGGGCACCCGGATCGAATGGATCCTGGCGGACCTGGCGATCGGTTTTGCGGGTGGCGTCACCACCACCGTCTATCCCAACACCACCGCCGACGAGGTGCAGTACATCCTCGACCACTCCGAGTCACGGGTGGTGATCGTCGAGAACGTCGAGCAGCTCGAGAAGATGCGCCAGACCGGCCTGGAATTCGACTCACTGATCCTGATCGACGGCACCGCGGAGGGCGCGGTCAGCTGGGACGACCTGGTGGCCCAGGGTGAGGCGTACGCCGCGGAGCATCCCGATGCCCTGGACGAGATCGTCGACTCGCTGGGACTCGATTCGTTGTGCACGCTCATCTACACCTCCGGCACCACCGGCCGCCCCAAGGGGGTCGAGCTGACCCATGGCAACTGGACCTACGAGGGCGCCGCGATGGACACCCTCGACATCGTCACCGAAAACGACCTGCAGTATCTGTGGCTGCCGCTGTCACACGTCTTCGGCAAGTGCCTGATTGCCTGCCAGATCATCATCGGTTTCGCCAGTGCCGTCGACGGCCGCATCCCCAACATCGTGCCGAACCTGTCGGTCGTGCACCCCACCTTCATGTGTGGCGCCCCGCGGATCTTCGAGAAGGTGCGCGTCGCGGTGCTGACCGGCAACAAGGGCATCAAGGGCCAGATCGCCCGCTGGGCCTTCGGGGTTGGCGCCAAGTCTCGTCCGTACCGGCTGGAGGGCAAGTCGATGCCGGTGTTGCTCAAGGCGCAGTACGGCCTGGCCCACAAGCTGGTCTTCTCCAAGCTGCACGAAAAAATGGGCGGCCGATTGCGCTTCTTCATCTCCGGTTCGGCCAAACTCAACGCCCAGGTGCAGGCTTGGTTCTACTCTGCCGGCCTGACTGTGGTCGAGGGTTACGGCATGACCGAGACGAGTGCCATCAGCACGCTGAACGACCCGCGTACGCCGCTGTTCGGCACCATCGGCAAGGCTTCGCCCGGGACGGAAGTCCGGATCGCTGACGACGGTGAGGTCCTCATCAAGGGCCCGGGCGTGATGCGCGGATACCACAAAAATCCCGAGAAGACCGCGGAGGCCATCCAGGACGGCTGGTATGGCACCGGTGACGTCGGCGAGATGGATGCCGAGGGCAACGTCACCATCACCGATCGCAAGCGTGACCTCTTCAAGACCTCCGGTGGCAAGTTCATCGCGCCCCAGAAGGTCGAGGGCGTCATCATGGCCAACTGCCCCTATCTGTCGCAGATCGTGGTGCTGGGCGAGGGCCGCAAGTACGCCGTCGCGCTGGTCACCATGGACGAGCCGCAGCTGCTCGCCTGGGGTGAGAAGCGAGGGCTCAAGGCCGACTACGCCGAGCTCAGCCAGCACCCCGACATCCGTGAGTCGATCAAGGGCTTCATCGATCGGGCCAACGAGCGTCTGGACCGCTGGGAGACCGTGAAGGACTTCGCGATTCTCGACCACGAGCTGACGGTCGAGGACGGTCAGGTGACGGCGAACATGAAGATCCGCCGTGGCAAGGTCGCCGAGACCTATGCCGATGTCGTCGACTCGCTGTACCCGAAGGAAGACTGATATTGCGCACCGAAGTACTGACCCGCTGGGATGACCAGGACGCCCAGGGGCATGTCAACAATGCCTCTTTCGGTGACTACCTGCAGGAGGCGCGGGTTGCGCTGATGCACGGCAGCCCGATCGGTGTCCTGCTGGGCAGCGGGGTGGTCGTGGTCTCACAGCAGCTGGAGTACTTGGCGCCGGTGCTCTATGACGGTACGCCGATCGTGGCCGACGTCGTCGTGGGCAAGGTCGGTGCCAGCCGGTTCGACTTCGGTTATGTGCTGACCCACGGTGGCCAGCCGGTGCTGCGGGCCACCACCACGCTGTGCCCGGTCGACGGTAATGGTCACCCGAAGCGCCTCACTGGGGCGCAGGCCGAGTGGTTGCGTTCCGAGCAGGGCCCGATGCCGGAGTTGCGGGAGTTGCCGATGCAGGCACGCACCCAGGCTGACCGCAGCCATCACTACGCGGGCACGGTGCGCTGGTCCGACCTGGATCGCTATGACCACGTCAACAATGTCTCCTACCTGACCTACTTCCAGGAGGCGCGGATCGCGGCGACCATCGCGGTGGACCCGACCGGCCTGCGGATGGGGATGGACCACCTGTGGTTGGTGGCTCGCCACGACGTCGCCTACCTCAAGCCGCTGGCATGGCAGGCGGGATTGCTGGACATTCGCACCAGCATCATCAAGGTGGGCCGGACCTCGCTGACCCTGGTCAGTGAACTCTTCGCTGACCGCGACGCCACCGAACCGCATGCGCGCAGCATCACGGTGCTGGTGATGGCGGACCTGTCCGGCAAGCCGATCGAGATCGGCGCCGAGATGCGCGAGAAGGTGGCCAGCTGGGTGCTGGCCTGAGCCCTTACGGGGTCTCGACCGGCGTACCCTGTGCCTGCCACAGCCGCAGCAGTTCGTTGAGATAACCCTCCCCGCCGAGGCGGCGGTCGGCGTTCGGATCACCGGCAGCCCCCAGCCTGACCGTTCGGCAGCCGTGCAGTTCGCCGGCCACCGTGATCTGGCGACCGTCGGGATAGTCGAAGACGGCCTCGTAGGCGAGCCGATACTCCATCGTGCAGACCTGGTTGGGAGGTGCGCTGGGGAGTTCGTTGAAGGCATCGATGGCGCTCTGGACATCGGTGGTGAGCGGTTCGGCGGGGCCGGGCCACCGCTGGTCGCCGTGGAGCCAGACCTGGGTGGCGCCCGAGGGGAGTGCGCCTGGCGTGCTCTCGGATGGGTCGGGCGTGTCGCCGGGAGCCGCCTGTTGGGTGTTGCCGCAGCCGGTCATCGCGACCACGACCAGCAGGATGCCAGCGAGGAACGCGGCTGGGCCAGTGCGATGT
Organism: Parenemella sanctibonifatiensis; assembly: GCF_002250565.1. Classification (GTDB taxonomy): domain Bacteria; phylum Actinomycetota; class Actinomycetes; order Propionibacteriales; family Propionibacteriaceae; genus Parenemella; species Parenemella sanctibonifatiensis. Next base: position 199,413 of record NZ_NMVJ01000001.1, on the reverse strand, counting down.
TTGCTGAACATACCCACTCCATACGCGGTGGCGGTCCGTTCCGGTTGCCTCAGCTTCGCAACCAGGTCGTGCGCCCGTTCCAGATGGTGCGCACCACCGGGTCGGCGAGCTCGCGACCGTGGTAGGGATTGTTTCGCGACAGCGACGCGGTCTGGCTGCGGTCCACCACGGCGCGGGCGCTCGGATCGACCAGCACCAGCGAGGCCGGGTCCCCGACGGTGAATCCCTGTCCCTGATCGGCCAGCCCGGCGATCCGGGCCGGCGCCTGGGACATCCGATCGGCCACCCCGGACCAGTCCAGCGCGCCGGTGGCGACCATCGTGTCGAGGACCACCCCGAGGGCATGCTCCAGGCCAAGCATGCCGGGCCGGGCATCGACGAACGCGTGGTGCTTGTCCTGGGGGGCATGCGGGGCGTGGTCCGTGGCGACCGCATCGATGGTGCCGTCAGCCAGACCGGCCCGCAGTGCCTCGACGTGTTCATCGGTGCGCAGCGGCGGATTGACCTTGAAGGTGGTGTCGTAGTCGGCGAGCAGGTCGGTGGTGAGCAGCAGGTGGTGTGGGGTCACCTCCGCGGTCACCTGGATGCCGCGGGCCTTGGCCCACCGCAGCACCTCCACCGATTCGGCGCTGGTGACATGGCAGACGTGCAACCGGGAGCGGGTCAGCTCGGCCAGCTGGACGTCCCGGGCGACAATCACCGACTCGGCCTGCGGCGGCCAGCTGGGGAGCCCCAGCCGACCGGACCATTCGCCCTCGTGGCAGCAGGCCTGGTCGCCGGCCAGCGCCGGATCCTGCGCGTGTTGGGCCAACACGCCGCCGAAGTCGCGGACGTACTCGAAGGCCCGGCGCATCAACCGGCTGTCGGCGACACAACGACCGTCGTCGGAAAACAGGCGTACGCCCGCATGGCGATTCATCAGCCCCAGCTCGGCGAGTTCTTCGCCGCCCAACCCCTTGGAGATGGCGCCGATCGGCACCACCTGGGCATCAGCGTCGGCTGCCAGGGCGTGCAGGTGCTGGGCGGCTTCGGCGGTGTCGGTGACCGGGCGGGTGTTGGCCATCGCGCAGACTGCGGTCCAGCCACCCCGGGCCGCCGCGGCAGCGCCGCTGCGGACGGTCTCGGCGTCCTCACGCCCCGGTTCCCGCAGGTGGGTGTGCAGGTCCACCAAGCCCGGTAGCACCCGCAATCCGGCGGCGTCGATCTGCTCGGCCCCCTCGGGCGGGTCCTGGACGTATCGGCCTTGCGCGATGTGCAGGTCGGTGGTCGTGCCGTCGGGGAGGGTGACGCCATTAATCGAGAGGGGAGCGGGAATCGACCGGGCATCACGGGTCGACAGGGCAGCGACGTGGGACTGGTCAGGCCCAGCACTCGGATCAATCATGGGTCTCCTCATCGGCTCCACCCAACAGGTGATAGAGCACGCTCATCCGCACCGCCACGCCGGCGGCGACCTGGTCGAGCACCAGCGAGGCGGCCGCGTCGGCGGCATCGCTGGAGATCTCCAAGCCACGGTTCATCGGGCCGGGATGCAGGATGGCCGCGCCCGGCTTCAGGGTCGCGAGTCGGGTCTTGGTGAGTCCGTACTGCACGGTGTACTCGCGGGCACTGGGGAAGAATCCACCCGACATCCGTTCCCGCTGCACCCGCAACATCATCACCGCGTCCGCATCGGTGAGCTGGTCGTCCAGCTCGGTGGTCACGGTCGCCGGCCAGGTCCCGACTCCCGACGGGAGCAGGGTTGAGGGCGCGACCAGAGTGACCTCGGCGCCCAGTGCGCGAAGCAGGATCACGTTGGAACGGACCACCCGTGAATGGGTGAGGTCACCGACGATGACCACCTTCTTGCCGGTGAAACCAGCCTCGCCCTCGTCCTTGCTGGCCAGCGCCTCGAAGTGGTGCCGCAGCGCGTACGCATCCAGCAGGGCTTGGGTGGGATGTTCGTGTTGGCCGTCACCGGCATTGATGATGCTGCAGTCGACCCAGTCGGTGGCCTGCCGGCAGACGCCGGAGGCTGCGTGGCGGATCACCAGGGCATCGGTGCCCATCGCGGCCAATGTCAGCAAGGTGTCGCGGAGCGATTCGCCCTTGGACACGCTGGAGCCCTTTGCCGACACGTTGATGGTGTCGGCGCTGAGCCACTTGCCAGCCATCTCGAAGGAGGTACGGGTGCGAGTGGAGTCTTCGAAGAACAGGTTCACCACGGTGCGACCGCGCAGCGCCGGCAACTTCTTGACGGTGCGGTGCTGCACTTGTTGCATCTGAGCGGCGGTGTCGAGCAGGGCAGTGATCTCCTCGGCGGAGAGGTCGGCGGCGCTGATCAGATGGCGCATCAGATCTCCTCGCTGGGGCGGGTGATGGTGACCTGGTCCAGGTCGTCGGTCTCGGTCAGGCGCACCGAGACGCGTTCCTCGGTTGCCGTCGGCAGATTTTTGCCGACGTGGTCGGCGCGGATCGGCAACTGTCGATGGCCGCGGTCCACCAGCACTGCCAACTGCACCGAGCGAGGGCGGCCGTCGAGGTCCTTGAGTGCGTCCAACGCCGCGGCGACGGTACGCCCGGAGTAGAGGACGTCGTCGACGAGCACGACGGTCGCATCCTGCAGGGACCGCGGGATGGTGGTCGGTCCGACGGTGCGGGTGGGGTGGCGACGCAGGTCGTCGCGATACATGGTGATGTCGAGGATGCCGTGGGGAATTGCACGCCCGGCCGGGTCAGCCATCGCCTCGGCCAGCCGCACTGCCAGCGGTACACCGCGGGTCGGGATCCCGAGCAGCACCACGTCCGCGGCCCCCTTGGTGGACTCGACGATCTGGTGGGCCATCCGCGTCAGTGCCCTGGAGATCTCGGCGGCGTCGAGGACGACTCGGCCGCCGAGCCCGGTCTCCGGACGGTCGGATTGGGTGTCCACGCACGCTCCTCCGCAACGATGTCGGCACCCAATCTAGCTGTTCCCGCCGCCCTGCGTGACGGCACAGAACATGAATCCGTACCCGATCCCTATGCTGGCCGTGTGACTGCGCTGGAAGAGGATCCGTACGCCATCGAGCAGGCGCCGCGACGCCAGCCGATGCTCTATCCCGGACGCTGGCCCGAAGAATCGGTGCTGCTGTCCGGACAGGCCATGTGGCCGTTGCGGAGTTACGACGGCGTTGCCCTGGGCGCCCATGATCCGGTCGACTGGGATGGTTTCCGGTTGCCCCACTTGGGTTTGGCGATGCCCGAGAGCGACAAGCGCGCGCTGGGGCTCAAGGCGCAGTCGGCGCCGATGCTCGGGCGGGTGCTGGAGAGTCTCAACGTGCCCGGTTGCAACAGTCGGGTGCCGGTGCTGTGTGTCGGGTCCAATGCTGCACCGGCCCAGCTCCGCGACAAGTTCGTCGACAACGTCCTGACCCGGGCGTTGACGATCCCGATGGTCCAGGCCGAGGTCAGTGATGCCCGGGTCGGCTTTGCCCCGGTCATCGCGCCCAAGGGCTATGTGCCGACCACGCTGCTGCCGGCGCCCGGCGAGTCGGTACGCCTGTATGTCCAGTTCCTGGATCGGGACCAGCTCGCCTTGGTCGATGATTCTGAGCTCGGCTATCGGCGCGTGTGGTTGGGGCGGGAGCAGGCCCGCACCGTCCTCAGCACGGGGGAGGAGCTGCCCGGTCTGTACGCCTATGTCCACACCGCCGGGGCGCTGGCCGACCACGCGGAGGGGGATGCCCCGGACTGGTGGGCGATGCAGTCCCAGCTCGACGCCCCGCGCTCTGGTGCGTTGGCCGCCCAGCCAGCGGTGCTGGAGCGCTGTGCTGGCTGGCCCGACGTGGCGCGGGTGCTGGGGGAGGACCTCGTCGCGTGGCAGCGGTTGGCCACCGACGCTGACCTTCGCGAACAGGTCTCAGCAGCCCTGGCACACCACGCCTTTGACCATGCGTGGAACGATCCGGACCGGTTCCCGGACCTGCGCAGCCAGCCGCTCGTCCAGTACGGCGAGCTCAGCCCGCGGGTGGGCGGTGGAGTTGCCGGAACCGACGTGGACGGCGGCGTGGCGCCGGTGTCCGCCGACGGGACCAGGACGGCGTACGGGAAGGTGCTCGATGCGACCTTGGACCGGCGCGGTGAGAGTTGCATCCGGCTCAATCCACGGCAGCACCGGGCGGTGGGCGGTCGTGACTACTGCGAGCTCCAGTCCGCGGCGTTGCGCCGTGTGGTCGGCGCACCTGCCCCCACCACGATCGCCAAGGTGATGATTGATCCGGACCAGCCCGACGACGAGGTGCAGGTCGACCAGGTGCTGCGGATTGCGATCGGCCTGGAGCCCGGTGAGGTGGTGCGATATCGCGGCGTGACCCTGCGCAGGTCCCGGGTGGCCGATCCGATCCTGGGAACACCGGCCACCATTTCCGCCCGAGTTCATTTGTCCACGGTTGCGACTGCCGAACGCGACGTCGTGCTGCTCGATCCGCTTTCGCTGGAAGTCCTTGGTGTGGACAGTGGTGACAATGTCGTCATCGAGGGGCGCGCCGATGACCAGGGGGAGGTGCCGCATCTGGAGGTCAAGGCCTTCCAGGTGCCCGAACACGAGTTGGACAGCAGACGGCACCAGTTCGGTGGTGGCTTCGGTGCTCGGATGCCCGACGCGGCGACCGCGCTGGGGCACGCGCCCGACCTACCCGCAATCCTGGTCGATGCGGCGCTGCGCGAACGCCTCGGGCTGGCCGGCACCCAACTCGGCACGGTCCGAGTGCGCCCCGCGAGGGGGCAACAGTTGCGCGGCGAACTGCGGGAGTTCACTCTCATCATGGCCGTGGCGTTGATTGGTGTCATCGCCGTGGTCGAGCAGCCGCTGGTGGTGATCGTCCTCACCGCGGCGGTGGTGGTGGGGTCGGCTCTGCTGGTGGTGGCGCGGTTGCGGCATCGGCTCGGATACAAGCTGACCGTGCGCTCGCGCAGCCGTGACACGCCGCGGTGAGGCGGCTAGGCTACGGCTGTGTTCACGCCATTGCAGACGCTGCCCGGCTGGCCCGAGGCGCCTATTCCCACCGTGTTCCAGGAGCTACTGCTCCTGCTGATCATTCCGGTCGTGGTCGGGATCGTCGTTGCCCTGCTCGTGTACGCCCCGACCCTGGCCGGGAAGCACAAGCCAAGTTCGGCCGAGTTGCTGCGTCGCGAGCGCGCCGAAAAGGCTCTGGAGGCCGAGTCTGACACCGCGCGCATCGAATCCTGACTCAGACCCCGCCGTCGTGACCGGCGCGTTCGACGACGAGCGCGACCTGGACGCGGTTTTCCACGTCCAGCTTGACCATCAGCCGATTCAGGTGGGTCTTCACGGTGGTTTCGGAGACGAAGAGTTCGTCGGCGATGTTGCGGTTTGAGTAGCCCTGCCAGACCAACTGGGCGACCTCGCGTTCCCGTTCGCTGAGTCCGTCCAACTGTTGTCGGGTGGAGCGCTGCTCGCGGGATTCTCGGGCGATCAGCCGCTGGATCACCCGCCGGGTGCTGCGCGGTGACAGGAAGGCGTCCCCGGCAACGGCGGTGTGAACGGCGCGACGCAACTCGTCAGGGCTGGAGTCCTTGAGGACGAAGCCGACCGCACCGGCCTCGAGCACCTGGAAGACGTAGTCATCCAGGTCAAAGGCGGTCAGCGCGATCACCTTGGGTGGCATGATCCGGCGCTGGACGACGGCTGTCGCCTCGACGCCACTGACCCGTTCCATCCGCAGATCCATCAGAATCACATCGGGCAGCAGCCGGTTGCAGGTTTCGGTGACTTCGTCGCCGTCACTGGCCTCGCCGACGACCTCGATGCCGGGATCGGTGCTGAGGATCGCGCGTACGCCAGCCCGCGCCATGGGATCATCGTCCACGATCAAGGCCCGCACCGGAGTCATGGGCGTGACTTTAGCGGCCCTGCTTCGCTGCTGCGGCCCACGGCAGTTGCACGTCGACCTCGAACCAGCCGTCCCCGGTCGGGCCGGCATTCATCCGCCCGCCCAACAGGCCGACCCGTTCCCGCATTCCGACCAACCCGGTGCCCGATCCGGGCGTACCGCTGGAGTGGTGGGTCATCATGTTGCGGATCTTCAGCGACACCCCGGCGCCCGGCGAGCCCCGCAGATCGAGGCCGACCGTGGTGCCCGGTGCGTGTTTGACGACATTGGTCAACGACTCCTGGACGATCCGGAAGACGGCCCGGTTGAGCATGTCGCTGGCTTCCTCGGGGGAGCTGAGCATGATGAACGCGTTCACCTTCACGCCGGCAGCGAGCGTCGAGTCGATCACGTCGGTGACATCGGCCATCCCTCGCAGCGGGATCCGGGAGGGCTGTTCCACCGGACCGGCCGGGGCCGGGTCGCGCAGCGCGCCGATCAGATTGCGCAGGTCTTCCAGCGACCGGTGGGCCGAGTTGCGCACCACCTGGGCGGCCTGGACCAGCGTCGGGTCGCTGGACTGTGCCAACTCCTCCAGGGCACCCGAATGCAGGGACACCAGGGACAGCCGGTGGGCCAGCGTGTCGTGGATCTCCCGGGCCAGCCGTTCCCGTTCGGCGCGTTGGGTCAGCTGTTCGGACAGGTCGCGGGCGGTGCCCTCGGCGCGTACGGCCCGGGCGTCGGCCGCTCTGGCTTGTTGGCGGTTGCGGCGCATCCGCCCCAGCATCACGGTGACCACGAAGACCAGCCCCGTCATCGTCAGGTCCAACAACACCCGCTGTCCGGTCGGTAGGCCGACCGGATCGAGCATCACGGTCCAGTGCAGCGGCGCGATGGCGTTGCGGATCACGACCCAGACACCGATCACCCCGGCGGCAATGGTGCCGATGGTGGCCTGCCGGCCGCCGCGATGCACGATCAGCGCGTGGGTGCCGACGAAGAGCAGCAACGGATCGAACTGCCCCAACAGCACCATCACCGCGCCGGCGCCCCAGGTGACCCAGGGATGGCGGCGACGGACGAAGACGGTGGCATTGCAGATGAACGCCAGCAGCACCGCGAAGAGGCCGAGTGAGGACACGACGGGCTGGCCCGCACCGAGCGGGGTGGGCCAGTACCAGGACACCGCCGCATGATTGGGCAGGTTGATCAGCAGCAGCGCCGGATAGAGCAGCAGCGAAACCACGACGGACCAGACCTGACTGACCCATCGCGGTGAACGAGAAGTTTGCACATTCTGAGCCTAGGGGTCCGCACTGACATTTCCGTCCTTCGATCGGGCCGACGGACGGAGACAAGAGTCATCCTTTCGGTCAGCGGGGTCGGACCTTTCGCAGGACCCTCCAGACGGTCGTTGCGGCCGAAGCTTGAAGCGTTCACCGCTCCCGTGGATCGACCACGGGGCCGACCCGAGGAGTCAGCATGTCCGGTCACCCGACCTCCCCCAGCCAGCCGACGTACGCCCACACCCCGCCGCAGGGCCCCGGCCCGGCCCAGCCGGCCGGCAAGCCCAAGAAGCCCTTCTTCAAGCGGGTGTGGGTCTGGATCGCGATCGTGGTGGTCGTCCTCATCGGCCTGAGCGCCGTGGGCGGTGGCGGGACGGACACCGCGCCTCCCGCCGGTGATCCGGCAGCGGGCGGCGATGCTGGCGCCCAGAGTGATGCCGGAGGCGAGAAGGGCGATGGCGGCGGTGAGAAGAGCGACGGCGGCGGTGAGAAGAGCGACGGCGGCGGCCAAGAGGCCCCGGCCGGGCTGAACACCCCGGTGCTCGCCGGTGACGTGGAGTACACGATCACCGCGTGGGAGTGCGGCGTGGAGATGGAGAGCCCGCTGGCCGAGGATCCGCAGGGCCAATACTGCAAGATGCAGCTGACCGCCAAGAACACCGGCAGCAAGGCCGTCGACCTGTCGAGCAGCTTCATCAAGGTCGGCGACGGCAGTGCGGAGTACGAGTCGACGATCAGCTACAACGACGACGCGATCATCTACGAGAAGATCAATCCGGGCAACACCCTCACCGGCACGGTCTACTTCGATGTCCCCGAGGCGAGCACGCCGACCGTGGCGCTGCTGCAGGGCGACATCTTCGGCAAGACCGTCGAGGTCTCGCTCAGCTGACTCGGGTCAGACGCGCAGTGTCCACGGGTCGGTGCGCAACGTCGAGACGGTGGCCTTGAGTCCGGGGACGGCAGCAGACAGGGCCTGAGCTGCCATCGGCAGCCAGGTCCATTCCGCTGCCCAGTGGGCCACGTCCAGCAACACCGGGGCGTCGTCGTGCGCGATGAACTCACTGGCGGGATGGTGCCGCAGGTCGCTGGTGAGATAGGCATCCACTCCGGCGGCTCGAGCCTGGTCCAGGTGAGAGTCCCCGGCGCCGCCCATCACGGCAATCCGACTCAGCATTCGCTCGGGATCGCCAGCCAGGCGTACGCCGGTGATTGTCTCCGGCAGGGCGGCGGACACCTGCTCGGCAAACGCTGCGGCGGTGAGGGGCTCAGGCAGTCGTCCGACCCGGCCGAGCCCGATCTCGCCCAGCGGCTGCTCCAGCGTCGTCATGGTCCAGGCCGGCTCCTCGTAGGGATGCGATGCCAGTAGTGCCGACAGCACGGGGCGGCGCAGCCGCTGCGGCAGCACCACCTCGATGCGTTCCTCCTCGACCTCTTCGGGGGTGCCGACGGTCCCGATGGTGGGCTCGGCGCCCTCGACCGGAAGGAACCGGCCGGTGCCGGTGACTGAGAAGGAGCAGGCCCGGTAGTCGCCCAGTGAGCCGGCGCCGGCTTCGGCGAGCGCCTCGCGTACCGCATCGGCCGAGTCCCGGGGCACCTGGGTGGCCAGACTCACCAGTGCTTCGGCCGGCTGCGGTGCCAGCGGGGTCAGATCGGTCAGGCCGACCGCCGTTGCCAACGCCTCGCTGACACCGGCGATGCCGACGTCAGCATTGGTGTGGGCGGTGTAGAGGGCGATGTCGTGGCGCATCAGCTCCCGCAGGATCTCGCCCTTGGGGTCCGTGGCGGTGACGGCATGGATGCCGCGCAACAACAGCGGATGGTGGGTGATGATCAGCTCTGCGCCGACTCGGGCGGCTTCTCGGACCACCTCGAGGGTCGGATCGACGGCCAGCAGAAGGTGGCTGACCGGACTGGCCGGATCGCCGGCGGCCAGCCCGACCTGATCCCAGGACTCGGCGCGGTGGGTGGGGTGTTGCTCCTCGAGGGCGGCGATGACAGACGAGACGGTGGCCATGGGGCTCATCTTGTCACCCAACGGGTGGCAGTGGCCTCAGCGCAGTGGATGGGCTCAGCGCAGTGGATGGGTGAGGGCCTGGGCGGCTTGCCGCCAGGCGCGGATGGCCTCGGCCTCGGTCTGGAGGTGGTGGTGGGGGCTCTCCCAGAATTCGAGCATGTCAGTTTCTCCTGTGGTGTCTGGTCAGTTGATCGGCTGGGTGTCGGCGGGTGTGGGGACGTGGTAGGGGCCGAAGTCGTCCTCGATCTCGGTGAGGACGACATCTCCGGAGACGGCGTTGACGGACAGTCGGATTGAGGGCTGGTCGGCTGCGGGTTCGCCGGCTCCGCTGAGGTCGGAGCGGATGTCTCCACTCATGGTCTGGACGTCGGTCCACACCGGGATCCCGGCGACCACCTGGAGTTGGATGTCGCCCGAGGCACTGGTGGCGCTGAGCTGGCCGGCGGCCATGCGCCGGACGTTGATGTCGCCGCTGCCCGTGGTGAGGTCGACCCGTTCGCTGGCGTCGCTGAGCATCAGGTCGCCGCTGCCGGAGGCGAGCGTCACCTCGCCCTCGGCGCGTTCCAGGGTGACGTCTCCGGTGCCGCTGGACAAGTTGGCGTCTCCGCCGATGTGGGTGACGCGGATGTCGCCGGCGCCGCTGGTCAATTCGGCGTCACCGAGGCAGCGTTCCAGGGTCAGGTCGCCGTTGCCGACGGTGAGCGTCGCGTCTGCGACCTCCCCGCGTACGGTGATGTCGCCGTTGGCGCTGCGTAGCGTCACGGTGCCGAACTGGCCGTCGAAGTCCATGTCGCCCTGCAGTGAGGTGATGTGGACGGTGGTGTGGTGGGGCACCTCGACGCGTACGCCGGGGGAGCGGCGCAGCATGCCGGCATCCCAGCTCAGCACGGTGCCGTCATGGCCGTGGTGGCGATCCCATGAGATTGGGTCGCCCTTGGTGGTGGTGGCTGACACATCGGTGCCGTCGTGTGACCTCACGGTGATGTCACCGAGGTTGCCGCTGAGGTGGAGGGACAGGTCGGGGCTCATGATGGTCTCCTTCGGGGTGGCTGGTCAGACCCAGCCGGTCATCTGGTTGCCGAGCATCCCGCGCCGGTGGCGGCTGCCCCGGTTGCGGCCGGGTTCGGCGGCGTGGCGGACCGCGTTGGTGATCCAGGCGTTGAGGGAGATGCCCTCGGCCTCGGCGGCTTCGTCGGCGCGCCGCTTGACGCCGTCGGGCAGCCGCAGCGTGATGCGCGTGGCGGAGCGGTCTTCTTCGGGCTCTGGTGGCGGAGGCGGGGCGATCGGTTGGCCGATCTCGACGTGCAGGTAGGGGTCGCGTCCCACCAGCCGCACCTGGATCTCGGTGTCGGGTGGCAGGTCGTGGGAGAGACCGGCCGCGGCGTCGGAGAGGAGCTGCATCACGGTGAGCCGAAAGCTCGGTTCCAACTGGTCCAGCAGGCGCCGGGTGGAAGCCTCGTCCTCGGATCCGCGCAGCAGGCTGTCACGGAGTTGGTCGAGATAAGGGGTCAGGTCCATGACCCCAGTGTGACACCATCATGGTGTCACATGCAAGGGCTAGACGACACCACTTGGTGTCACGCGGTGTCAGGCGTGCATATGCCTGACGCCGCGGCGCCTCAGAGCTTGCGGCAGGCGATCGCCCGCAGGACGTCGTGGCGGCGTTCCCGCAGGATCCGCGCGGGCTGCTCAGCCAACGTCCGCTGTGCCATCCATTCGTCCATCTCGGCGATGAAGTCCTCATCGGCCGTGACGGCGGGGAAGAGGCCCAGCAGCACATAAACGGTGCTCTGCTGGCCACGGTCGGCCCAGCCGTTGCTGGCATTGGAGATGTCCTCGACGACCTGCAGATACTTCTGCGCGTAGTCGGCGAGCACCTCCTCCTGCCCGTACTGGTGGAATCCCATGCAGACCATCCGGTGCACCGAGTTGGTGACGCTGGCGTCGGCGGTGGCAAGCTGCCAGGCCGCGGCCTTGTCAGCGGCCCCGGGCAGGGCCGCCTTGGCGCCTGCAGCTTCTTCGGCTCCGCTCACGGTCTTGTCGTTGGCCAGTTCGGCGTCGATGTCGCTCGCGTCCCACGCGCCCATCCGGGCCAGCTGGCGCGCCAGGTGCCAGCGCAGGTCGGTGTCGATCTCGAGGCCCTCGGGGACCTCCTCGCCGGCCAACCAGCCACTGAGCAGTTCCTCACCGGCGCCGAGCTCGCAGACCTGAGCCAACCCCTTGGCGATCAGCAACTGGGCATCCGAGCCGGGTTCGGCAGCGGCCAGCAGCCGGGCCAAGCCGGCCCGCAGCTGGTTGCGCGCGTCGGGGCGGTCCTGCGGTCGGGTGTACGCGGTCACTGCGGTGAGCGCCTGGCGTACGCAGGAGGCCACGGCAGTCGAGTCGGTCTCGGAGCCCAGGCCGCGCAGCACCACGTCGACGTACGCCGACGGCTTCAGCTCGGCATCCCGGCACATGTCCCAGGCCGCACCCCAGCAGACTGCGCGGGCGAGCCCGTCGGTGAGGGCGTCGATGTGCTCGACCAGCGTCTGCATCGAACGCTCGTCCAACCGCACCTTGGCGTAGGTGAGGTCATCGTCGTTGAGCAGGATCAGATCGGGCTGCTGCTTGCCGACCAGTTCGCCCACCTCGGTGAGCTCGCCGTCGATGTCGAGTTCGACCCGATCGGTGCGCACCAACTCGCCGTCAACCAGGTTGTACAGGCCCACCGCCATCCGGTGCAGGCGCAATGTCGGCCACTGTTCCAGCGCAGTCTGCCGGATCGCAAAGGTGGTGAAGGCTCCGTCGGCGACCTCGAACTCGGCGCGCAGGGTGTTGACCCCGGCATGGTTGAGCCACTGCTCCACCCACGCGGCCAGGTCCCGCCCGGAGGCTTCTTCGAGCTTGCCGATCAGGTCCGACAGCTGGGTGTTGCCGTAGGCGTGCTCGGCGAAGTACGCCCGGACGCCGGCCAGGAAGTTGTCGCGGCCGACGTAGGCGACCAGCTGGTTGAGCGCCGAGGCGCCCTTGGCGTACGTGATGCCGTCGAAGTTGAGCTCGACTGCCTCCAGATCGACCATGTCGGCGGCGATCGGATGGGTGGTGGGCTGCTGGTCCTGGGTGTAGGCCCAGCCCTTGCGCTGGTTGGCGAAGGTGGCCCACGGGTTGACACCCGACTCGGTCTGGCGCGCGATCTCCTCCTGCGCGAAGTGCGAGGCCCACTCGGCGAAGGACTCGTTCAGCCACAGGTCGTCCCACCAACGCATGGTCACGAGGTCGCCGAACCACATGTGGGCCAGCTCGTGGAGGATGGTGTTGTCGCGGCCCTCGTAGGCGCTGGCCGGCATCCGGGAGCGGAAGAGGTATTCGTCGCGGATGGTCACACAGCCGGCGTTCTCCATCGCGCCCGCGTTGTATTCCGGCACGAAGGCCTGGTCGTAGGAGCCGAAGGCGTACGGCATCCCGAACGCCTCCTCGAAGACCTGGAAACCGGCCTTGGTGGTGGCAAAGATGCGATCCGCGTCCAGATGCTCCTTCATGGACTGGCGGCACAGCAGCGACATCGGGATGGCGTGGCCCTGACCGGCGTACGCCGTGCGCACCACGTGGTAGTGGCCGGCGATGATCGCGGTGATGTAGGTCGACATCGGCTTGGTCTCGGCGAAGCGCCACACGCCGATCTCGCCGGTGATCTCCGGGTCCACGGTGTTGGCGTTGGAGATGACGGTCCAGTCCGCCGGGGCGGTCACGGTCCAGGTGAAGGTGGCCTTGAGGTCGGGCTGCTCGAAGCAGGCGAAGACTCGGCGGGCGTCGGGGACCTCGAACTGGGTGTAGCAGTAGACCTTGTCGTCGGCGGGGTCGACGAAGCGGTGCAGTCCCTCGCCGGTGTGGCTGTAGCGGCCCAGCGCAATGATGGTCAGCGTGTGCTCGCCGGCCTCCAGCGACAGCGGGAAGCGGTGATTGCTGAAGGCGGCCGGGTCGAGCTCGGCGCCGTCCAGTTCGGCGTGCAGCACCCCGTCAGCAATCAGGTCGATGTGAGTCTCGGCGGCCTGATTGGCCGTGAAACGGACCGTGGAGGTCGACAGGAACTGGTCCTCGCTGACGCGGCCATCCTGACCGCTGAGGTCGACCGCCACGTCGTAGTGGTGGGTCGCCAGGACTGTCGAGCGCTCCTGTGCCTCAGCACGGGTGAGGTTTGCCGGATACATCCAACCTGCCTTGTGGTCGAGTCACGTCCGTCGTCACGGATCAGTGCGTACAGCTTGCCTAGGTTACCGCACGATGACGAGCCGGTGACGAAGCTGTGACCGGGGTCGCCCGATCCGCTGCGGTCGCAGTGCCCGTACGCCCGCGGTGCCGCCCGAGTGGACGGTGACGCGACCGCGCGGCGAGGGCTGCGGGACCCGCGACCGATGGTGCGGACCTCGGGCACGGACTTGGCTGATGGCCATGGTGATTTCTGCGCGACAACTGACCAAGACCTACGGCTCCGGCCCGTCGGCGATCGATGCCTTGGACCGGGTCGATCTCGACCTGGAACGCGGCACCACCGCGATCATGGGGCCGTCGGGATCGGGCAAGACGACCCTGCTGCACTGCCTGGCCGGCATCATCAGCCCCAGCGGGGGAGAGGTGCGCTACGCCGACCAGGACCTGGCGCGAATGGGGGACGGCGCCCGGACCAAGCTGAGGCGCACCGACTTCGGCTTCGTCTTCCAGTCCGGGCAGCTGCTGGCCGAACTGCCGGCCGTGGAAAATGTGGCGCTGCCGATGTTGTTGGCGGGTCGGGGGAGGAAGGAAGCCCTCAAGAGGTCTGAGATCTGGCTGGAACGACTCGGCCTGCGTGGCCTGGAGGCGCGGCGCCCGGGTGAACTGTCCGGTGGTCAGGAGCAGCGCGTGGCGATCGCGCGGGCGTTGGTCACCGAGCCCGCGGTGATCTTCGCCGACGAGCCGACCGGCGCGCTGGACCAGGCCACCGGCCACGACGTGTTGCAGGTGTTGACACGCACGGTGCGAGTGGTCGGCGCGGCGCTGGTGGTCGTCACCCACGACCCGGGCGTGGCCCGCCACTGCGACCGGACCATCGAGATGCGTGACGGTCACATCGTGGCCGACCATCGCCGTCCCGCGACGATCCAGGGAGCTCGCTGATGCCGGCCCTGCGGTTGTGGTGGCAGTTCGCCCGACAGTCCCAGGGGCGTGGCGTGGATCTGTTGGCGGTGGTGGCGTTCACTGCAGCCGCCGCCTGCCTCTACACGGTGCTCGGCGGCGTCCAAGCATTTCTGGGGCGCCCCGACCCCTCTGGCACCTATCAGGTGGCGGCCAGCATCGCCGGGATCCTGGTCGGCGTACCGATCCTGACCCTGGGTGCTGCGGCTGCCCGGCTGTCGGTGACCCGGCGCAACGCGCGGCTGGCGGCCATCCGGCTCGCCGGCGGCACCCGTGGCCAGACGACCCTGATTGCCCTGCTCGACACCGGCGCGCAGGCAGTGGTGGGAGCGCTGCTGGGGGTGCTGGCGTACGCGCTGTTGCTCCCGGTGATGACGCTGTTGCCCTTCCAAGGCACTGGTTTCTCGGTGTCGGAGATGTGGCTCGGACCGGACCGGATCGCGGCTTTGGCGGCAGTGATGGTCGTGCTCGCACTGGCGTCGGCGGCGCTGTCGCTGGTCGCGGTGTCGGTGTCCCCGCTGGGAGTCGCGCAGCGGGTCAGCCCGCGCGCCATGAGCGTGCTGCGGCTCGTCGCAGCGGTGGTGGTGCTCGGGCTGTGGTCGGCGGTGATGCAGCAGCCCAGCGTGCTGGTGATCCTCGCCTTCCTGGCGATCTGCATCGGCATCGTCAATCTGGTCGGGCCGTTCGTGTTGTGGCTGGTCGGCAAGATCGCCGCCCGGCAGGCCGCGACGGCGGCGGCCCTGGTCGCGGCGCGGCGGCTGATCGACGACCCGCGCGCGGCGTGGCGGATGGTGTCCGGCGTCGCGTTCGCCACCTACATCGCGGGCGTGCTGAGCATCGCTCCCGCGATGGCGTCGTGGAGCACCGACGCGGAGACCGCGCAACTCTTCAGCGACATCGGTCTGGGAGCGTGGGTGACGCTGGCCTTCACCAGCGTCTTGGCGGCGGTGTCGGCAGCCGTCACGCAGACCTGCCGGCTCTGGGACCAGGCTGAGTCCTATCGCGGGCTGCGGCTCGCGGGCACCGACGTGAAGGTGCTGCGGCAGATCCGGTTGCGGGAGGCGGCCCTGCCGGTGACGGCTGCCGTGGTGATCGCCGGACTGGCGGCGCTGGTGCTGGTCGCGCCCATCGGGTTGGGGATGATCGTCCAGACCTGGTCCGGACTGCTGAGCTTCGTCGGAGTGGCGATCGGAGCGATCGTTCTGGTGCTGGCAGCGGTGGCGGTGACCAACCCGATGGTGCGCCGCATCGTGGACGTGAATCCCTGAGGTCACCAACCGGTTGCAGGGGCCGATGGGCTCGCCTCTAGGGTTGGGACGCAACCGACTCAGGAGACCGCCCATGACCGAGGCCGCCGGCCCACCGGATCTGCGCACAATCGCGTACGCCGATGCCACCGATCCCCGACAGGAGCTCGACATCCACGAGCACGTCGGGGCACCACGGCGTACCGCGGTGGTCTTCATCCACGGGGGTGGCTGGTATGGCGGCACCCGGGATGCCTTCACCAACATGGCCCGCTGGTCCGCCGGCCGAGGCTTTCCCACCGCCTCGCTGGGCTATCGGATCGAAGAGGACACCGACTACGCCGACAAGGTCGCCGACCTGGAGACCGGATTGGCGATCGTCACCGACAAGCTGCGTCCCGAACGGTTGATCCTGGTGGGGAGTTCGGCTGGAGCCCACCTGGCCACCGCGCTGGTGCTGGAGCAGCGCACCCCGCAGCCCGTGGTCGGCGTGCTGTCGATCAACGGGCCCGGCTCGATGGCCGATGACCACCTCGGCGAGAGCGGCCAGGCCCGGGTGCGGCAATTGGGGCTCACTGATGAGCACCTGGCACTGTTTGGGCAGCCACCTAGCGAGCTGACGCCAGCCGAGTGGCTGTTTTTGCTGGCGGAGGATGAGCACTACTTCCTGCACCCCGGTGTCGAGGTGCTGGCCGGCGCGCTGGCCCGGCAGGGGCATGCGGTCGAGACCGTGATCGAGCCGGACACCAAGCATGGTTTTGCCTACGCGCGTACGCCCGAATCGCACCCGGAGATGTTTGCGCGGCTGTCGCGATTCGTCGATCGATGCGAGGCGATCTGACCAGCGTGGTGCGGCCCGTCGACCCCCCTTCCGGGGCGGCGATCCGCGCCTCTTACGATCAGTCCAGGACCTGAGGAGGAGTTCTGTGTCCCAAACAGTGCGAGGCGTGATCGCGCGCCGCAAGTCAGAACCGGTCGAGGTGGTCGAGGTCGTCGTGCCCGACCCCGGACCGGGCGAGGCCGTCGTCAAGGTGCAGGCCTGCGGTGTGTGCCACACCGACTTCCACTATCAGCAGGGTGGCATCGGCGATGACTATCCCTATCTGCTCGGCCACGAGGCGGCCGGGGTGGTGGAGTCGGTCGGGGAGGGCGTCACCGACCTCGCGCCGGGCGACTTCGTCATCCTCAACTGGCGGGCGGTGTGCGGCGAGTGCCGGGCCTGCAAGAAGGGCAAGCCCTGGTATTGCTTCGCCACCCACAACGCCACCCAGAAGATGACCCTGACCGACGGCACTGAGCTTGAGCCGGCGCTGGGCATCGGTGCGTTCATCGAGAAGACGCTGGTCGCGGCTGGGCAGTGCACCAAGGTGGATCCCTCGGCCCGGCCGGCCGCTGCTGGCCTGCTCGGCTGCGGCGTGATGGCTGGTTTCGGCGCCGCGGTCAACACCGGCGGCGTGACCCGGGGTGACTCGGTCGCCGTGATCGGCTGCGGCGGTGTCGGCATGGCCGCGATCGCCGGCTCGCTGCTGGCCGGGGCCACCACGATCATTGCGATCGACGTCGACGACGCCAAGCTCGAGCGGGCGCGCTCCTTCGGCGCGACCCACACCATCAACTCCCGCGAGCTGGACCCCGTCGAGGGGATGCGCGGCTTCACCGACGGCAACGGCCCCGACGTGGTCGTCGATGCCGTGGGGCGGCCGGAGACCTGGAAGCAGGGCTTCTTCGGACGCGACCTGGCCGGCGTCTTGGTGCTGGTCGGCGTACCGACGCCCGAGATGACCGTGGAGGTGCCGCTGGCGGAGGTCTTCGGACATGGCGGCGCGCTGAAGTCGTCGTGGTACGGCGATTGCCTGCCCGAACGGGACTTCCCGATGCTGGTGGATCTCTACCAGCAGGGACGATTCCCGCTGGACGACTTTGTCAGCGAGGAAATCGGATTGGAATCGGTGGAGCAGGCATTCGAGACGATGAAGAGCGGCAAGGTGCTGCGGTCGGTCGTCGTGCTGGACGGGGCAGGAGCATGAGTGTGCGTATTGACAAGGTCGTGACCTCGGGCACCTTCAGCCTCGACGGCGAGACCCATGAGGTCGACAACAACACTTGGATCGTCGGCGACGACGAGGAGTGTGTCGTCATCGATGCCGGGCACGACCCGGCGAAGGTCGAGTCGGCGGTGGGCGGTCGGCGTACCGTCGCGGTGCTGTGCACGCACGCCCACGACGATCACGTACGCCAGGCGCCCGAGTTGGGCCGACTACTGGATGCGCCGGTGCTGCTCCACCCGGCCGACGTGGTGGTCTGGAAGCTGACCCACGACGACGCCCCTGATGGTCCGATCGCGGACCGGCAGCGGATCCGGGTCGCCGGCGCGGAGCTCCGGGTGCTGCACACGCCGGGCCACAGCCCGGGCTCGGTCTGCTTCTACGTGCCCTCCGAAGGAGTGCTCTTCACCGGCGACACGCTCTTCAGCGGCGGTCCGGGTGCCACCGGTCGAAGCTTCAGCGACGCCGACCTGATCAAGGAATCGATCCGTACGCGGCTGCTGTCGCTGCCCGACGAGACGGTGGTGCACACCGGCCACGGCGAGGACACCACCATCGCGGCTGAGCTGGAAGGCTCGATCGGCTGGGAGTGACGCTGCGGGCGTAAACACTCGGTCACCGTTGAGTAGAATTTTGTGTCTCCTGGCTATTGTGTTCCCGCCCTGTGGCGGGATAGCTTGAGCGTAGTCGGCCCAAGGGGGCGACGATGCCAAAGGAGGCAAACAATGAAGATCCGCAAACGAGTAGTCGCGGCCACAATGGTCGCGGCAGCCATGCTTGGGTCACTCCAAGCGCCAGCCCACGCCGTCCTCACGTTGTACATGGACACGAACTTCAGGATCGGGTTCAGGACGGCGTCTGCCCCAGAGAGTATCCCGGCCATGGGGCTGGGCTTCGACAACGTTCTGAGCTCGTACAACAATGACACGCAGTGGGACGGGGCGTGGTGGCACGACACGTACTACACGGGTCGGTGCATCCAAATGCCCCGTAGGTCGAACAGCGCCTCCTTCGCACTCTGGGACAACGACAAGATGAGCTCCTGGACTCTGGGTAATGGGTGCTGAGACCCTGGTCGAGGCGCGCGGGCTGCACCGCACATTTGTGACTCGCGCTGAGCAGGTCCACGCCGTCAAAGGCGTGGACCTGCGTCTCTCCGCCGGCCGGCTGATGCTGCTCACCGGACCCAGCGGATCGGGCAAATCCACCCTCATCAATCTGCTCGCGGGGCTGGACACGCCCGACCGTGGCGAGATCGAGGTGCTGGGCGTCGATGTCGTGGCCGCATCGGAGAAGACGCGTGCCGCGATCCGGCTCAACGGCTTGGGGGTCGTCTTCCAGGACAACAATCTCATCCGGGAATTCAGCGCCTTGGAGAACGTCATGGTGCCGTTGGTGGCCCGTGGGCTTTCGTGGCGCGATGCTCGAGACCGATCGCTCGAAGCGCTGGATTGGATGGGCGTTGCGCAGGTGGCGCGCCGGCGACCGCCGGAGATGTCCGGCGGCCAGCGGCAACGCGTGGGGATCGCGCGCGCCTTGGTGGGAGACAAACGGATCCTGCTGGCTGATGAGCCGACCGGCGCGCTCGACCAAGAAAATTCGCATGCGCTCTTTCGTCTGCTGAAGCAATTTGCTGATGAGCGATCGGTGGCTGTGCTGCTGTGTTCCCATGACCCCGGGGCGGAAGATTACTGTGATGACAAACTGGCGATCGCGGACGGCGCGGTCAGCTGAGGGCCGATGGCTGCTGACGGCTCTGGTGCTGCGCAGCCGGTCTCTCTGGCTCACCATCGGCCTGGTGTTTGTGGGCACCGCCCTGTGCGCAGGGTTTGCGACGACAGCGGCCAGCTTCTCCCTGTCGACGAGCCAACAGTCCGAGGATCAGTTCGGCACCGCAGACGGATGGGCGACGCTGGAATCGGATGTCGCGATGGGGGACCGCCTGCCCGAGGATCCGGTTGGGGCGCTGAGCGCAGACACTGCCGTCGAGGTGCAGCTCTTCGCGCAGGTGGGCATGGTCGACGACCACGGCAATGCCGCGGTCCTCCACTACTTTGAACTGCCTCCGGAGGGTGCTGCCGCCCAGGGGCGATTCGATCTCACCTCCGGTCGATGGCCCGCCGTCCCCGGTGAATGCGTGTTGCCAGAGGCTTCACCCAGACGCGTCTCGGCAGCTGTCGACGGGGCCGTCGTGCCGACCGGCACGGCGGTGATGCGCTATCGCCCGACCGTCACGGTGGCGGTGTGCGCGCCAGGGACGTGGGCCTCGTGGCAACCACGGCCGGGTGTGACGCTGGCCGCGGCGGCGAGCGTCTATTTCTCCGCGCCGGACCCGTACGCGGCGGCATCCCGATTCGAGGGCGTCAGGATGGTCGAGCTACGCGGCACCGCAGAGGAGACGGTGACCACTTTCGAGTTGTTGGCGCTGTGGTGGCCGACCATCGGCGCCGGCGCGGCCCTCGTCATAGCAGCGGGCGTCACCGCTGGCGGCTGGTTTCGGCGCCAGCACGCACAGATGGCCGTGCTCGGTGTGCCGTTGGCCGTTCTTCGCTCGGCAACGCTCATGGCCGTTGGCGTCGCGGGTCTTGGGGCGATTGCTGCAGGGACGGTCGCGGGGTTCGCGGCCGCCCGAGCCGCAGCCCCGATCGCGCAGGAGTTCAACGGGGGCCGACCCCTGTCGGAGGACCTCCCGCTTGGGCTCCTGGCCGTGACCGAGGTTGCTTTGGTGCTGTCCCTGATGCTGTCGGCCACTGCGGCGGCGAGGGCACGGGGCCCAGTGCGACCAGCCGGCACCGGAGTCTGGGCACGTCGAGTGGGATGGGTCGCCGTGGCGGTGTGCGGTGCCGTCGCGATACCTGCTGTCCTGTTCCTGTCGACCAAACCGACCGACCTGATGGCCCAGATTGCACTCGTGGCCCTCGCGGCAGCACTCCTGACCGCCTTGGTGCCCATCCCTGCTGTGCAAGCAGCAAGGTTGGCTACCACAGGATGGACATTGGCCGGCCGCATTCTGGCGGGTAACCGACGCCCGAAACTGAGCGCTGCGGCAACCGCCCTGACCGCAACGGTGACCGTCAGCATCCTCATGCTGTCGAGCACGTCCATGGCGGCGCTGACGGACAGCCAGCGGTCCCCGGTGCCGCCAGGCGTGGTTGCCGTCGGCGGCGACCTCAATGCTGCGGAGGCCGAGACCTACCAAGAGGTGTTGTCTCTCCCGGGCGAGCCGGCCATGGTGTCGGAGCGGTGGTGGGTGTCCGGGGTGGGCGCGGTGTGGGCCGTGGCTGATCGGCGAACGGCCGCCGCGCTCTTCCCGGAACTCACCGAGCAGGATCTGCAAGCTCTTGCCAATGGCGTCCTGGTGATGCTGGGGCCGGAAACCTCCGGGGAGGAGGTGCTTGCCGATGACGGATCGCAACGGGTGGTTCCCGCAGTGACCGCGGACATCCCTCGCGCGCGGCAGTCCGGCATTGTCGGGATGATCCTGCTTGCCGACGCGCCTAGCCGGATCTTCGACACGAGCGTGTACACCGGTTTCAGCCCCGAAGAACTGGCACGGCTCAAGGTGGTGCTGCGCGGCTCGGGCCTGGATCAGACGGTGGTGAGCCTCCACGTGCCCACGGAGACCTTCGACATCGGGACGGAGGTCGTCGTGGTCGTGGTGGGCATGACCCTCGTCCTGGCGGCCATCGGCGGATTCTCTGCGGGCTCAGCCGTGGCCGGACAGCGGGCTGTGTTCGCCGGGCTTGCGGCTCTCGGGGTGCCACGCAGATTTGCTTGGCACGCCCAGCTGGGCGTCTTCGTGGCCACGGCGGTGGTGCCGATCGGCGCGGCGACGGTCGGCGCTACCGTGCTCACCCTCGCGTTCATGGGCGTCCACGCGGGGGAGTTCGTCCCGCAGTTCCTGCCGTGGCCACGGGTGCTGGGCTTCGCGGCGGCGGCCCTGATCAGCGCCGCCCTCGGGTCACTGGTCGCGGCGAGTCGAGTCAGAGTGAGTGAACGACTCGTCGATCACGCCTAAGGTCGCCTCAGAAGCTGGCCTGGTTGTACGGCGTACGTTCCGTGTCCATCACCTGGGCGAGTCGGTCGATGCCGTCATCCGAGCCGCGGACCCGGCCGGCTGCGGCCAGTTCGCGGGTCTGGACGCCGCCCAGATAGAGCGAACCCAGCGCCTCCGGATCCAGCGTCGCGTCGGGTTCCTCGCTGGTCGGCGTCACCTCGGCACCGTCCGCGGTGGCGTCGATCCGGAAGCGGCCCTCGGCGAAGCCCATCGGGTCGGCCACTTCGATGACGGCCTGCCCCGTGCGGTCATAGCCGCGCTCGGTGAAGGCGGCGATCGGGTCGAGCACCCGGGTCCACACGAAGTCCTTGCGGCCCTTGACGGTGTAGCCGCGTGAGTCGGCCATCGCCCACGGCAGCGGGTCGGCGACCGGACCGCGCCGCCAGCTCACCGACAGCACCAACTCCATGCTGCCGAGGAAGGACCACAGCGCCAGATAGGCCTCCCAGGTCGTGAAGATGATGTCGACGATGGTGGCGGTGCGCTCGGAAAACTTGCCGCCCTCGTCGATGTTGAAGAGCACCATCCCGTCGATGGTGCCGTCGGTGTCGTAGTGCAGCGCCGCCCGCCGGTGCGGATTCGGCTTGCCCTCGTCGGTCACCTCGCCGGTGTCGAGGGGTCGGTGGAAGCTCAGCCGCCCCACCGAACCGGGCATCCACTGGTGGAAGCGGGCATTGAGGTCGTCATAGAGCTCACCCAACTGCCACGGATCCGCAAACTCCACCGTGCCGGCCGGCTGATGGCGCAACTCGAAGCCACGGGTGTCGACCTCGAGGATGTTCTGCACCGTCGACATCCCAAATCCGAAGCGGCCATAGATCCGCGCATCGGAGGCGGTCAGCGCCGCCAGCGGTACGCCGGCCTCGCGCGCCTCGGTGAGCTGCGCAGTCATCATGGTGCGCAGGATGCCGCGCCGCCGATGGGTGGGACGCACCGTCACATCGGTGATGAGGGTGGCCCTGACCGGATCCTTGCCGGCATTGATCGAGCCCGGCGCCGCATACAGGGTGCCGACCGGCCAATCGCTGGGAAGGCCGTGCTCGCGACCAGGGGCGTACGCCGCGCGCAGGACGCCCTCATCCGCAACGGTCCATCTGCGCCACAACTCAAAGGTCTCGTCGGTGCCCCTGGTGTCGTGGAAGCCGAGCCGGACGGTCTCCCACCAGCCGCGCATGCGGTCGTCGTTGGGGGTCTCGGCGGTACGGATGACGTCATGGTTGAGCTCAGTCACAAGCAGCCACGTTAGCGACGCGGGCAAGACACCCGGCATCGGGTGGGCCGACCGTCGCGGCGAGACGCGGTGAGACTCTGCCAAGATGTCCCCATGCGCGTACACATTGCGACCGATCACGCAGCTTTCGAGGAGAAGAAGGCCCTCGTCGAGCGGCTCCAGCAGGCCGGCCACGACGTCGTGGACCACGGCGCCCACGAGTACGACGCCGAGGACGACTATCCCGATTTCATCATCCCCTGCGCCGAGGCCGTGGTCGGCGAGCCGGGGTCGCTGGGCATCGTGCTGGGCGGATCGGGCAACGGCGAACAGATCGCCGCCAACAAGGTCACCGGCGTACGCGCGGCGCTGGCGTACAACACCGAGCTCGCGAAGCTTTCCCGTGAGCACAACAACGCCAACGTGCTCTCGTTGGGCGGCCGGATGAACAGCATCGACGAATGCTGGGCGATGGTAGAGGTCTTCCTGGCCACCGAGTTTGCCGGCGTGGCGCGGCACCAGCGCCGCATCGACAAGATGGCGGCCTACGAGGCGAGCCGTCCGGGCCAGGCCAGCTGAGTGCCCGAAGGGCACGTTCTGCACCGACTCGCCGGCGCGCTCGATGAGCACTTCGCCGGCCGGACGGTGCAGGTCACCTCGCCGCAGGGTCGGTTCGCCGACTCCGCGGCGCTGCTGGACGGGCAACCGTTGCTGGGCGCCGAGGCGTACGGCAAACACCTCTTCGTCGACTTCGAGCCGGGCATCGTCCACATCCACCTCGGCCTGATCGGCAAACTGCGCATCCATCCGCTCGCGCCGCCGGTGGGGGTGGTGCGGCTGCGGATCGCCGACGACAGCACCGCCGCTGACCTGCACGGCCCGCAGCACTGCGCCCTCATCACCCGCGCCGAGCGGGACGCCGCGGTGGCGCCGCTCGGACCTGACCCGATCCGCGCCGACGCCGACCCCGAGGTCGCTTGGCAGCGGATCCACCGCAGCGGCCGCAGCATCGGCGCGCTCCTGATGGACCAGAAGATCACCGCCGGCGTCGGCAACATCTATCGCGCCGAGGTGCTGTTTCGGCAGCGGATCCGGCCCGACCGCCCGGGCAAACTGTTGCGTCGGGCCTCCTGGGAGGCGATCTGGACTGACCTGGTCGTGCTGATGGCCGCCGGCGTACGCGACGGGCGCATCGACACCGTGCGCCCCGAGGACGCCCCCGAGGTCACCGGCCGGGCGCCCCGGGACGATCCGCACGGCGGCGAGGTCTATGTCTACCGCCGGGCCGGCCAGCCCTGCCTGGTGTGCGGATCGCCGGTGCGCTCGGGCACCCTGGAGGGCCGCAACCTCTATTGGTGCGCCAACTGCCAGCGTCGCGGCTGAGCGAGACCGGTGCACCCGTGGCGGGCGCGGCTCTAGGATGCGGGCATGAACATTCGGTACGCCTGCGCCCCTGATCACGTTGCCACGATGGGCACCGACGAGTTGCGGAGCCGCTTCCTCGTCGAGGACCTCTTCGTCGACGGCGAGGTGAATTTCGTCTTCTCCCACATCGACCGGGTGCTGGTCGGCGGCGGTGTGCCCACCACTGAACCGCTGGTCATCCCGACGCCCGAGGAACTCCACACCGATTCGCTGCTGGCCCGCCGCGAGCTGGGCATCATCAACATCGGCGAGGAGGCCGAGGTCAGCGTGGACGGCGAGACCTACACGCTGCCGACCACCGGCTGCCTCTACGTCGGGCGCGGCTCCGGCGAGGTCACCCTGTCGGCGCCGGGCCGGTTCTACCTCTACAGCGCCCCCGCGCACACGGCGTACCCGACGACCTTGGTGCGTCCCGAGGACGGCAACGTACGCGAGCTGGGCGACCAGCTCACGTCCAACCGCCGCACGCTGCACCAGTACATCCACGAGAACGGCGTCAAGAGCTGCCAGATCGTGATGGGCTTCACCGAGCTGCACCCGGGCAGCATGTGGAACACGATGCCGGCCCACACCCACGACCGGCGCATGGAGGCCTACCTGTACTTCCGCGTGCCCGAGGATGCCCGCGTCGTGCACCTGATGGGGGAGCCGAGCGAGACCCGGCACCTGATCGTCAGCAACGAGCAGGCGATCCTGTCGCCGAGCTGGTCGATCCACAGTGGCGTCGGCACCTCGGCGTACGCCTTCGTGTGGGCGATGGCCGGCGAAAACCAGGCCTTCGACGACATGGACCACCGCCCGATCACCGAACTGCGCTGAGGCCGGTGCCGGATCTGGCGGGGCTGCAGGTCGTAAGCGGGGTGGCCCGCCTCGGCGACCACCAGCTGAGCGTGCTCGACGAGGCCGGCAGGCCCGCGACCTGGCTGGAGGACCGCGTCGACATCGACGAGGTCGAGTCCGACTTCTCGCTGCCCGGTGGTGGCCAGCTGACGCTGCGCCACCACCTGCCCGACGGCGATGGGCCGTGGCTGCTGCGGGCCAGCCTGTCGGCGGGCGCACAGCCAGCGACCGTACGCCTGGCGGCCCAGGGTCCGGGCGCCTGGGCATGGGGTGGCGGCGCCCACGGCTTCCTGTCCTGGCTGGGCGCCGAGCCGGTCGGGCTGCGGATGCAACGCGGCACGCTGCCGCTGGCGCAGGGCCCGGGGGCCGCGATCGAGTTGCGCGTCGAGGCGGGCCAGCGGGGGTTGTGGAGCCTGTCGGGGCAACGATTCGCCACGGTGACGGCGCTGCGGTCCCACCTGTTGCCGCCATGGTGGCCGGCGATCGACCTCGCCACCGGTGAAGACCCCGAGCTCGAGCTGCCCGATGCGGCCATCGAGGTGCAGGAGGTGTCGCTCGACGGCGAGGAGCAACAGACCTGGCTGGTCCACCAGGCCGACGGCACCACGATCGTCGAATTCAGCCAGCAGCCCACCTGGCGACCGGCGAACCTGCCCGCCTCCGGGCGGTTGCCCGACGCCGCCGCGCGCGTGTTGGCGCAGGAGTGGCTGCGTAGCGGCGCCGATGACGCCGAGGCTCTCGAGGCGGACCTGGACCGGGCCACCGAGGTCGGCGAGGGGCCGCTGGCCGTGGTGGCGGCAGTGGGGGACGCGCTGCGGTGGGGTCGCGACGAAAGCCTGGTGGTGGCGGCGCTGACGGCTTGCCCGGCGGTCCCGGGGGCCGGGCTGGCCGCGGTGCAGGCGGCCACGATCACGCCGGGGGCGGCGCTGGCGACGCTGCGCCGGGTGGCGCCGGCCCTGCCCGATGAGGTCGCCACGGTGCTGCAGCGTGCCGACGCCGCGGTGGCCGAACGCTGGGCCGCCATGGTGGGGCACGGTCTGCCCGGCCGCGGGCCGGCGTCGGCGCCGGAACGGGCCATCGCGACGGTGGCGCTGGCGCTGCTGCCCGAGCCGGTCCAGCTCGACCTGGGCCCGGCCTGGGGGATGACGCCGGGGGAGTTGGCGAGCCTGCATCGGCGGCGGCTGTTGGCGCGCGAGCCGGAGCCGGAGGTCAGGGCCTGGCTCACGCTGTTTCCCTGAGGGTCAGCCGGGCGGGCTCATGCCCTTCGGGTCGTAGCACCCGCGCCATCGCGATGGTGGACTCAGTCGGCGTGGGTATGCACAAACGACGGTCAGATCGACCAGTTTGCACCGCCTAGCTGCGACCTACCGCCGCTGGGGCGCGGTTTTCGAGACAGACTGGCGCTCAGCGAGCCCGATCAGCGCCGTCGCAGGTGCCAGATGCCCGCAGTGATCGTCGCTCCTATGACCACCAGTGGCGCAGCCGCCGTGGGTTCACCGGTGTCCGGGAGTCCCGGTCGGCTGCTGCCGCCGGTCGACGAGGACGTCACCGACGCGCTCGGGGAGGGGTCCCCCGAGGTGGCCGGGTGCGTCGCGGACGGCTCGGAGGTCGGCGCCGGGGTCTGCGTGGGCCCCTGGGTCGGCGTCGGGGTCGGCGTCTCCTCCGGTGTGCCGGGGTAGCGGAACAGGTGGGCGCCGGCGCTGAAGTAGAGGTCGCCGACCGGGTCCACCACGAACTCGCTCACGCCCGTCACCAGTCGGGTCGGCTCGCCGGTCTCCGGATCGATGCGGAACACGTTCGACCCGGCGTGGCCGTACATCGCCTGTCCGGACTCGGACCAGCCCAGCGTCGCCCACTTCCAGTAGGTGCCGTCGACTCGATAGCGCGGCGCCACCGTCCCGGTCACCTCGGCCTCACCGGTGGCGGGGTCGTAGACGAACAACGAGTCCTCGCCGACGCCCCAGACCTTGCCGTCGGGGTCGACAGCCAGGCCCGTGATGCCTTCCCGGCCGCCCTCGACCGGCTCGATCCGCGAGACCACCTCGCGGGTCTCCGGATCCCACACGATCAAATCGGCGCGGGTCGGCTCAGCCTCGGGTGCACCGTTGCCGCCGTCCAGCGTGGTGCCGATGTAGACCAGCTGGTCGACCGGGTTGTACGCCACCGAGATCACGCTCTGGTCCACGGTGATCTCGGTGGTCAACCAGGTGACCTCCTCGGTGGCGGTGTCGTAGATCATCAAGCCGCCCTGGTTCTTGCCGTAGCCGGCGACGGTGCCCATGTAGACCTCGCCCCGGTCGGGGTTGTAGTCCATCGTGAAGGGCCGGTCCTGACCCTCCTTGACGCCCTCGGTGATGAGCTTCGGTTGGCCGCTCTCCAGCGGCATGTCCCAGAACTGGGCGTTGCCGTAGGAGCCCAGATAGAGCTTGTCGCCAGCGGTGACACCACTGAAGAAGCCCGACCGCTCGGTCTTGTACTCGTGGTTCTCGCCGGTCTTGTCGGCCTTCGCCAACCCGCCGTACGCGCCACCGATCCACAAGGTGTTGTCGGGGCCGTTGATCAGGGTGCGCAGCACGGTCGGCTGCTGGAAGTCGATCTCCTTCCGGGAGACGATCTCGGCGGTCTTCAGGTTGGCGATGATGACGTTGCCGACCTCGGTGCCGTAGAGCATCGGCGTACCGTCGACGACCGCGATCTCCGCGTTGGAGACATAGGAGGTCAGCTGCAGCCCGGTGGTGGCGGTCTCCTTGGTGGCGACGTCGTACTGCCACAGCTGCAGGTCCGGGCCGGAGTAGAGGATCTGGCCCGGCTCGGTGCCCGCCCAGGAGTGGTGACCGAAGAAGCGGTTGGAGCTCTCCGGCTCCCAGAAGTCGATGGTGCCGTCGAACTGCATCACCAGCATCCGCAGTCCGACCTGGGCCACGATCCGGTCCTCGACGATGTCCATCCGGCCGAACCACTCGCCGGTGTCGTTGAGGCCGGGCACGGTCGTGTCGTCGGCGAAGAGGGTCACCTCGCCGTGGCCGCCGTCGGCGATGCTCCAGAGCGTGGGGTGCTGACCGCCGGTGCCGACGTACAGGGTGTCGGTCTCCTCGCGATAGGCGATGGAGTGGATGTACTCCTCGTCAGGATCGACGGCGTGGAGCAGCGTGATCTCGTCGGTCGCGGGATCGTACTGATAGAGCCGGGAGTCCGGGTAGGCGCCGATGAACATCGTGCCGTCGGGGCCGGGTGACAGGCCGAAGACCTCGGAGTTGCCCTCATTGGGGTCGATGACACCGAGGTTGCGGCACTCCTGGGTTTCTGGGTCGTATTGCCAGAAGTCGTCGTTGTAGAAGGTGCCCCAGTAGATCTTGCCGTCGGAGGCCTTGTTGAGGTTGCGAGCATGTTCGGCGCCCTCCAGGGTGCAGGTGCGCAGGATTTCGCCGGTCTCCACGTCGGTGACGGCGAACACGGCCGGATACTCCGAGGTCGCGACGCCCTTGTAGACCTGATAGTTCATCCAGCGGCCGTCCTCCTGGCCCAGCGCGGACTGGCTGGGGCTGTGGGAAGTGACCGGCGTGCCGAGGTGCTCGATGGCCGGATCCTGGTCGAGGATCGCCTGGACTCGCGGGTCGGTCGGCTCGGTCGACTGGGCGTACACCGGTGTCAGGCCGGTGTCCAGCAGAGCCAGCGCGGCGGTGATGACGAGAGTGGTGAGCCAGCCCCGACCGGTGCGGACCGGCGAGACGGTGTGGGTGGGTGCGGGGTGCATGGAACCCTCCGTTGGGTGGTGGTGAGGCTCACGCTAGGGCCGGCGCGACCCGATTGCAACACTTGTGCAACATTGCGGACGGTTGCGGATCGGACTCGACGGGGTCCGTCGGTCAACCGAGCCGAAGATCAACAAAACGGCTGATGGATTCGTCACGCCGGGGTGGTGAGGTGGTTGGTGTCGCCATCCCAAGCAAGGAGAACCCCGTGAATCGCCTGTTCACCGCATCCGCCCTCTACACCGTTCTCGGCCTGGCCGGAGGCCTGTTCTATCGGGAACTGACCCGCAGCCACGAGTTCGCCGAGGACAGCCAGCTCGGGCTGGTCCACACCCACTTCTTGGTGCTGGGCACCGTCTTCCTGCTGGTCGTGCTGGCCCTGGAGAAGGTGTTCGCGATGTCACGGAGCAAGCTGTTCGGGTGGTTCGAGATCACCTTCCACATCGGCCTGGTCCTGACCGGCGTGATGATGGCGGTGCGCGGCTCCATGACGGTGCTCGGCACGCCGCTGACCAGCCCCGCCTTCGCCGGTATCTCCGGGCTCGGGCACATGTTCCTGACCGCCGCCTTCATCCTGTTCTTCCTTGCCCTGCGCAAGGCCATCAAGGCCAGCCAAGCCACTGTCGAGGCGGCCGCCCCGACTGCCGAGCCCGCGCTCAGCTGAGCTCGATCGCGTCGGCCAAGGCATCGCCGACGGCGGCTCGGATCGGCTGGATCGAGAGCCCGTCCCGGGTGGGATGCACCCGGTTGGTCAGCAGGATCGCCCAGGCCCGTGCCGCGACGTCGATCACCATCGAGGTGCCGGTGAAGCCGGTGTGACCAACGGCTCGGGCACCCGGCCGGTTGGCCAGGCGGCCCATGAAGCGGGGCCGATTGGCCTCCAGTCCGAGTTCATCGGTGGTCAGTCGGGCCCACGAATGCGCCGACAGCAGCTGCCCGCCGACCAGCCCACGGGCGAACCGGTCCAGGTCGGCCGCAGTCGAGAACAGGCCCGCGTGCCCGCTGACACCATCCAGCAGCCAGGCGTTCTCGTCGTGGACCTCGCCTCGCACCATGCCGCGCGGGTGACCGCGCAGCGCAGTGGTGGAGTCCTCGGTCGCGACCGCGTCGGCCGGATTGATCGGCCCGAATCCAGTGGCGGTCATCCCCATCGGGCCGGTGATCCGGGTGCGCACCAGCTCGGCCCACGCGGTGCCGGTGGCTCGCTCGGCGATCCAGCGCAGCAGCATCGGTCCCAGGTCGCTGTAGGTGTGGGTGCCGACCGGAGCGGCCAGCCCGGCGCCGGCCACGGCCGCCAGTGGGTCGCTGAGGTCGTGGTGCCACAGCTGGATCATCGCCGGCAGTCCGGAGGTGTGGCTCAGCAGGTGGTGCAGGCGTACGCCGTCCTTGCCGGGGCCGGCGAACTCGGGCAGATGTGCCACCACCGGATCGGTCAGGGCCAGCGTGTCGGTCTCGGCGAGTTGATGGATCACCACGGCGGTGACCACCTTGGTGATCGAGGCCAGGTCAAACCGGTGTCGGTCGGTCACCTCGACACAGTCCTGGGCAGGCAGCGGGGTGGTCGCATCCCGCCAGTACGCCGCCCAGCCGCCGGTGCGGTGCAGACGTACGCCATCACTGTCGCCGACCAGCAGGCTGGCGGCGGTGTACGCCGTCCGCGGGCCTCCCGGCGCCTCCGGGAGTTCGGCGGCGACCAGCCGCCAGGCCGCTTCCACAGGTGCGATGCGCATGCGGCCAGCATCGCAGGTTGTTCAGCCCAACCAGCCCTGCTCCGTCGCGACCGCCACCGCTTCGGCCCGACTGCCGGCGCCGAGCTTGGCAAAGATCGCCGACAGGTGGTTGCGCACGGTGCCCTCCGACAGGTGTACGCGGGCCGCGATCGCAGCGGTGGAGCCGCCGGCCGCGGTGGCGGTGAGCACCTCGATCTCGCGTGCCGACAGCGGGTTGGGGCCGGCGCTCAGGCTGGCGGCGGCGAGCTCGGGATCGACGGCGCGCAGGCCGGCGGCGACCCGGCGGATGCCCTCGATCAGGGTATCGGCGGGGGAGTCCTTGACCATGAAGCCGACCGCCCCGGCCTCCATCGCGCGGCGCAGGTAGCCGGGCCGACCGAAGGTCGTCAACACGATCACCCGGGTGGTCGGCGAGGCAGCCAGCACCGCTGCCGTCGCGGCCAGGCCATCCGCAGGCCCGCCGTCGCCGGTCGGCATCTGGACATCCATCAACACCACGTCGGGGTGCAACTCCGCGGCGGCAGCGACCACCTCGGCGCAGTTGCCCACCTGTCCCACCACGACCAGGTCGGACTCGAGGTCGACCATGGTCGCCAACGCGGCGCGGATCATCGTCTGGTCATCGGCCAGGAGCACCCGGGTGCCGGGGACAGCTCCGGTCATGTCATCACGCTCGCCTCGACCAGCGTCCCGGGACGTCGGGCATCGGTCGATCCGGGCGTCAGGCTGAGACTGCCGCCGGCGGCTTCGAGGCGTTCTTGCAGTCCGCGCAGACCGTTGCCGGCCGCGGCCCGGATTCCCTGCCCGTCATCCCGGATCCGTACGCCGGTGTCGGTCACCTCGATGCTGCAGTGGCGAGCGTCGGCGTGCCGGACCACATTGGTGACGGCCTCGCGGACCGCCCAGCCGAGCAACTCGCTGCGTTCCTCGGTCAGGTCGGGCACGGTCGGGGAGATCGTCACGGCCACGTCGGCGGCTTCCAGCACCGCTCGGGCGGTGGTCAGTTCGTGGGGCAGTCGCACCTCGCGCATCCCGGTGACGGTCGCGCGTACGTCGATCAAGGCGTCACGGGCGAGGCTCTCCACCTCGGCCATCTCTCGCTCGGCAGCGGCCGGATCCTGCTGGGCCAGCCGCCTGGCCAGCCCGGCCTTGACTGCGACCGCGGTCAACGAATGACCGAGCAGGTCATGCAGGTCGCGACCGATCCGCTCCCGTTCGGCGGCGACCGCCAGCAGCGCATTCTCGGCGCGCACCGACCGCAACTCGTCGGCGACTTCGGCGTTGTGGCCCCACATCACCACCGAGTAGGCCATCATCACGGCCATCAGGTTGAGGACCAGGCCGGTCGGGTTGTTGGAGAAGTAGGCCACTGCCAGACAGATCAGTCCGATCGGGGCGATGGCAAAGCGGGAGATCCGCCAGGGCAGTGTCGCGGCCAGCGCGATCGAGAAGAAGGGGTTGAAGCTCACCACCGCCGCACCGAGCTGGGGGGTCAGCAGCAGGAAGAGGGCGGTGATGGTGCCGGCGTACGCCAACCGGGTCCGCAGCGACCACGGGCCGGAGAAGCTGGCGGCGACGTAGCACAGCCCAAAGCCCGTCAGCAGGGCAAAACCGAAGACGCGCGGCAGTGCAGGTTCAGACCACAGAGCGGCGTAGCCGAAACCCAGGAAGGGCAGGCAGGCCAGATAAATCGGTAGCCCGCCGCGTACCCCGGTCCGCAGCCACCCCCGCAGCTGCGACCCCACCGCGGCACGTTCCTGACTGGCGTCGGCTGTCATCGTCCTCATCGCTTCGACATACGAATGGCCTGACGGTAGCCGATCGCGGCCATGACGCCGAGCACCACGGTCCAGGCCAGCAGCACCAGCACGCCGGCCAGCGGCGGCCCGGTCTCCAGCAGCGGGGAGCGGCCGATCTCGCCGATCCAGTAGGACGGCAGCCCCTTGGCCATCGTCTGCATCCAGCCGGGGAACATCTCGACCGGCATCCACAACCCGCCGAGCGCGGCGAGTGCCAGCATGAGCAACGTGACCACGGCGCCGGCGGTCTCCGGCTTCAGCCAGACTCCGACGGCGACACCGAGCACCACCATTGGCAGCAGCGACACCCACACCAGTGCGCCGCTGGTGAGGAACGTCGCGACACTCAGGTCGACCCCGGTGGCGATGCCGAGCAGATAGACGACCACGATCGCCGGCAGCACCTGCACCATCGCGCCGACAATCTTGGCGATGGTGAACTCCTGCGCCGTCAGGCCCGTGATCATCAGCTGACGAAACCAGCCGGAGCGCTGCTCGTGCTGGATCTGGGCGCCGGCCGACATGGCAGCACCCATGGAGCCGTACGCGGCCATCGACACCATCATGTACGCCTTCGCCTCCGGACCACCCGTCTCCGGGCTCCCGAACACCTCGGAGAACAGCAGATACAACGAGGCCGGCATCACGATCGTGAAGATGACGAAGCCGAGTTCCGACATGGCCACGCCCAGGTTGGCGAAGAGATAGTGCAGGCCGGGTCGGGTGCGGGAGGTACGCCCGGTGTCTACGGGTGCGGTGGTGGTGGCGGTGGTCACGGGGGACTCCTTGGGGTTGGTGGGGAATCGGGTCAGGCCGCGTGGTCGGCCGGTTCGTCCGTCTCGGTGGGCGCGTCCTCGCCGGTGATGCGGACGAAGACGTCCTCGAGGCTGGTCGTCGACAGCGCGTAGTCGCGGGTGCCCGGCCGCCTGACCGCGGCCCGCAGGGTGGCATCGGAGTCGTCGGTCGTGAGCCGGACCTGGTGGCCGTCCAAATCGACATCGGTCACGCCGGGCAGCTGCTGCCAGTCGGTGTCCCCCGTGGCGTCGTCGGTGCGCAGGCTGACCACAGTGGTGCCGAAACGCTGCTTGAGTTGGGCCGGCGTACCGTCGGCGACGACCCGACCATGGGCCATCAGCACGATCCGGTCGGCGAATTCGTCCGCCTCGGGCAGGTAGTGGGTCGCGAAGACGATGGTGCGATCTCGGTCGGCGATGCCGCGCATCTGGTCCCAGAACGCGCGCCGGGCCGTGACATCCATCCCGACGGTCGGTTCGTCGAGCAACAGCAGGTCCGGGTCGGACAGCAGCGCCAGCGCAAACCGGGCCCGCTGCGCCTGCCCGCCGGAGAGTTTGGTGGTGCGGGTGGAGAGGATGTCCCCGACGCCGGCCCGCTCGACGACCTCGGCCAGCGGCAGCGCGCGCACGTGCAGACCGCGCGCCAGCTTCAGCATCCGCCCCACCGTCACCGACTCCAGCAGCGCCCCGGCCTGCAGCATTGCGCCGACCCGGCCCGCGCGCACGGCGGGCACCGCAGCGCCGCCGAAGAGCCGGGCCCGGCCGCTGTCGGGACGGGTCAGCCCCAGCATCACCTCGGTGGCGGTGGACTTGCCGGCACCGTTGGGGCCGAGCAGCGCCACCGCTTCACCCGGTTGGATGGTCAGCGACAGGTTGTCGAGGGCTCGGACGCGGCCATAGGTCTTGGTCAACTGGTCCAACTGCACTGCGGGAGAATCCATGACTCCAGACTCGCCCCGGCAGCGCTGCCCGACCATGGGGAGCTGTCACGAATCACCCGTGACAGGTGTCACGGTTCTCGCTGTCGGCGACCGCAGCAATCGGTTGCCGTGGGCATTCGACTAGGCTGGCGCGGGTGACTGAGACATTGTTCGGCGTTGCCCGCGAAATCATCACCCCGCCCGCACCGATGCGGTTGGCCTGCACCGGTGACTTCGACAGCATCTATCGCGACGTCCATGACGAGGTGTACGTCCGCACCCTGGTGCTGCGGCGCGGCGAGCACACGGTGGTGTGGGTGTCCTTCGACCTGCTCTTCCATGACCGCGCCCTCAACCGGGACATCCAGGCGTATGCCCAGCAGCGGCACGGCATCGACCCCGAACTGGTCATCGTGGCGGCGGTCCACAACCACAACGCGCCGGCGGTCGAGAGCTACAACCCCGGCCGCGGCGAACCGGCGTACGAGAGCCTGCTCCGGGAGCGAGCGATGTCCTCCCTGGACCGGGCGATCGCCCAGTTGCAGCCCGGCGACGTCAGCCTGGCTCGCGGTGACATCGACCTCAACGTCAACCGTCGCGTCGTCACCGACGAGGGGGTGACCATGGCCCCCAACCACGAGGCTGCCCGGGACACCGAGATGACGGTGCTGCAGGTGCACGACCGGTCCGGGCTGCTGCGGGTCGCGATGGTCACCTACGCCTGCCATCCGGTGTTCTATCCGGACCGGCAGGTGCTCACCAGTGAGTTCCCGGGCCGGCTGTGTCAGCTGCTGGAGGCTCGCCACTACGGCTGCACTCCGATGTACTTCCAAGGCGCCGCCGGTGACGCCCGGCCGGTCGCGACCATCGTCGGTGACCACTTCGAACCGCGTGACTTCGGTGTCGTCGACGCGTTCGCCCAGGATCTCGCCGACCGGGTGGATGCCCTGCTGGAGGCGCCGAGCGAGCCGATCGAGTTGGCGCCGCGGGGGATCGAGTTCACCGTGGAGCTGCCCCTGGACGTACGGGATCGCGCCGAGTTCGAAGCGCAGGCTGCCAACACCGCACTGGGCGCCGGGCATCCGAATGTCACCTGCGGTCGGATCATGGCCGAGCACTACGACAGCCAGGCCCACGCGCTGCCGCTGCACTGCAGTCTGGTGGAGCTGGCGCCGGGGATGGTGCTGGCCACCATGGGCGGCGAACCGTGCAACGACCTCAAGGAGATCGTCCGCGAACAGGTCGGCGGCGAAGTCTGGTTCATTGGGTACACCGACTGTTGCGCCTACATCGTCAGTGACCGCATGGTGCGCGAAGGCGGCTACGAGGCGTACTCATTCTGGTCCTTCGGCAACCTCGGACCATTCTCGCCGGGCGTCGATGACCGGGTCCGAGCTGGCTTCGGGCAGGCCTGGCAGCAGCTGAGCCGCTGAATCAGGACGGCCGGCCTCAACCGTAGATCGCCTTCGCTCCGGGGTCGGAGACGAACATGTCGTGGTGGTTGTGGCCGGCGCCGGGCACATAGAGCAACTGCTGCGTACGCGCGAGGGTCTCGGCGCCATACAGCTCCTGGAGGTAGGCGAAGTACTGCTTGCCGCGGATCAGTCGGTTGGGGCCCTGGGCCCGGGCTGCACAGGTGGCATCCATGGACTTCGACTGCGGGTCGTTGTCCCGCTCACCCAGCAGATAGACGACGTTGCGGGTGCCGAAACGGGCGGTGAAGGACGTGGCCGAGCCGGCGTGGCTGACGTAGCGGTTGGGCTTCTCCAAGCCGTAGCGGTAGTCGTTGAAGCCCGGGCAGCCCTCGATCGGGAACGGGCGGGTCCGGTCCAGATAGAGGTAGGACGACGGGTTGACCACCACGTAGCGGTGCGCCTCGACCCGGCTGGTCACGGCCAGCCGGTGGGTGAATTGGCCGCCGCCGGAGAAACCGACGACGGTGACGGGGATGGTGCCGGCCTCGCGGATGATCTGCTCGACCACCTCGAAGGAGGACAGGTCGGTGCCGATCGCATCATCGCCCTGGGACCAGCCCAGGAAGGTCCAGCGCAGCTGGCGCGGGAGTTCGGGGCGCTCCTTGACCCGGAAGAAGGGCGAGACCACCAGGACGTTGCGGGCCTTGGCCCGTTCGGCCGAGTCGAGGGCGGAGCCGGCGATCCGGCAGGAGTCCTGGTCCAGCCCGTGCACGCTGATGACGATCTCGTTGACGGCCGACAGGTCCGTCAGGTCACCGTTGGAGCAGTAGTCAAGGTCCCCTTCGGGCAGCCGCAGCGTCTTCATCTTTGGTTCGGGATAGACCTGCGCGGCGGTGGCGATCGGGGCCTGATCCTTGGCGACGGCGCCATGCACCTTCGGCGGTTGCGGATCGGCGGCTTCGGTCGCGCGAGGAACGAACTGAAAGATGACCAACGCCAGCATGACGGTCGACAGGACGCCGCTCAGGGCGAGCCATCCGCGTCTGCGCATCAATCCTCCGGGGCGGGCATTCTTCTGGAAACCGGCGGGCCTGCTGGAAACCGGCGGGCCTTCTGGAAAACGGGCAGGGGCGTACGCCCCGAACAATCATCTGGAGCCATTGTGCGGTGCAGATCGGTGAAAGTACATCACGTGGGGCCGATGATCGTGGCGCAAAGCGGACAACACTCCCGGGCAGTCCGCAGCGAGGGATCAGGCGGGGACGAGTTCAGGCAGGGACTTGGGCGTCCCACTGCCGGATGAACTCATCGGTGAGCGTGAGGACGTAGGCGCGGGCGAGATGGTTGGCGTCGCGATAGACGTACACATTGCCGAGCACTGCCGGACACAGGTCGAGCGGGCACAGATAGTTGGACATGTCCATCGTGTACGACCCCGGCAGCTCGTAGGGGATCTGCACCTGCGGGTCGATGAGGGCGAGCTTCTCCTCCCGCGGGCGTACGCACTGGGGTGAGTCGAGGCCGTTGAGCTGGACGCATTCGGGCATCTCCCACCAAAAACGTGGGTTGTCACGCATCGTCACGATGGTGGTGCCGGCCTCGTGGACCGGGCGCAGCGCATCGATCAGCCCCGGTGTCAGCCGGTCCGGCAGGTCCGGGTGGCCCTGGGTGCCGATGGTGAAGACGATGTCGGGCTTGAGTTCCAGCAGCCATGCGCTGACCTTCTCGCCGTACTGCAGGCAGTCCTCACCGATCGGGTCGGGATAGTCGCGGGTGGTGTAGCGGCAGAACGGCTTCCATACCATGATCAGGTGCCAGCCGCGAGCCTCGGCCATCGGACCCAGCACCGTCATCCAGTCCCGGGTGTGGGAGTCGCCGACCATGGTCACCACCTTGGTCGGGGTGCCGTCGGGGACGACCTCCTCGCACTGTTCGCCATCGGGCAGGACGGGGACCTGGCTGCGGTCACAGGCCGGATACTCGGTGGGGCCGTCATCACGGACCCGGACATCACCCGGTGCTGGGGCGCCGCGGCTGGGGGCAGCGGTCGGCGGGTCCGGTGCGCCGGGGGTGACCGCGCCAGCGCCCGGTGACGGATCACCGATGCGCACCTGCAGGTCGAGCATGGTGGTCCACCCCTGCACGGTGCCGACGCCCAGCAACACCGCCACCGCGATGACGGCGACACCGCCGCGTTTGGTCTGCACCATGTCGATCTGCTGGAAGCGTTCCTCCACCAGCCACGTGGTCAGTTCGGTCAGAGCGAGCGCCAACAGAATCACGCTGATGCCGCCCACGATGCCCGCCTCGGGCTGTTCGGTGACCCGCAGATACAGCATCAGGATCGGCCAGTGCCACAGATAGAAGCCGTACGCCCGCGATCCCAGCCAGGTGAAGGGGCGCTGCGACAGCAGTGCCGCGGCGCTGAACCGGCCCGTGTCGTGGGCCAGCAGAATCGCCGTGGCGCCCAGCACCGGCATCAGCGCAGCGGGGCCGGGGAAGGCTTCGTGGCCGACCAGCAGGGGAGTGCTGATCACGGCAAGCAGCCCCGCCCAGCCGAGGAGGGTTGCCGCGATCGCCGGTAGTCGCGGGATCGCGATGACGGCGATGACGCTGGGCAGCGCAAACTCCCACGCGCGGGCCATGGTGTCGAAGTAGGCGCGGCCCGGCACCAGCAAGGTCTGCTGCCAGGCGTACACGAAGGAGACCACCGTGATCGCCCCGAAGACCGCGATCAGATAGGGCCGCAGCGCCACCCCGAACCAGCGGCGCAGCAGTAGCCCCAGCACCATCAGCAGCGGCCAGATCACGAAGATCTGTCCCTGGATCGACATCGACCAGAAGTGCTGGAACAGGCTGGCGCTGGAGTCGGCGCCGTAGGTGACGGTCTGGTCGATGAGGGTCCAGTTGAGTGAATAGAACAGGGCTGCCAGCGCGTGGTCCCAAGCTTGGCCCCAGCGCACCGGCGGC
This sequence comes from Parenemella sanctibonifatiensis, assembly GCF_002250565.1. Lineage (GTDB taxonomy): Bacteria > Actinomycetota > Actinomycetes > Propionibacteriales > Propionibacteriaceae > Parenemella > Parenemella sanctibonifatiensis. The sequence continues at coordinate 160,906 of NZ_NMVJ01000001.1, read as the reverse complement.
AGCACGATCGCGGCGCCGATCAGGGTGGCGATGATGACGATGACGGCGCTGGGCAGCAGCTGGCGAAACCGGCGTACCAGGTAGTTGCTCAAGCTGAAGTCGTCCTGCTTGCGGAAGAAGCTCTGTGTCATCAGGTACGCCGACAGCAGCAGGAAGACGTCGACGCCGCCGCTGATCCGGCCTTGCCCCCAGATGTGAAATCCGGCCACCATCGCGATCGCCAGGCCGCGCAGGCCCTCGATGTCGCGGCGCCGTTTTGTCCGTGACGGCTTGGCCTGGTTGGGCTTTGCTTCCGAGGCCCCGGTGCGAGGGGTCGTTTCGGCGGCGGTCCCAGTCGCAGAGGCAGTCGTCATGAAGTCAGCTCAGATCGCGCATTCGGTGCAAGGTCGGTCGAACCCGAGCTTAGCGACACGGTGGCCGGCCACGGGCGCCCCGGTGGGAGGCCTCCGAGGGGATGCCGCCGCCGAGGGGAGGAGTGGAGCGGATGACGGGAATCGAACCCGCGTAGCCAGTTTGGAAGACTGGGGCTCTACCATTGAGCTACATCCGCGCGCTGTGGTGGACCACCAAGTGTGGACCGCAGCAGTCGGCAGTGTAGCGCACCACAACGGCGAAACCGCTACAGTTGCAGCGGAGCCGACGGATGGTCGCGCCCCGGGGCGTAGCGTAGTGGCTAGCGCGCCTGCTTTGGGAGCAGGAGATCGCAGGTTCGAGTCCTGTCGCCCCGACACCTGGACGAGGGTTCTGATACGCCCAACGGCGGGGCACATGCCCCGCCGTTCGTCGATTCACGCCCGATTCTTCTGGGCGTCCGGATGGCCGATCAGCCCTGGCCGCCCTAATCGGCTGGAATCGGCTGGAACCCCGTGTCGGCGACGGTGTACGCGATGACGTCACAACTTGGTCACGACCCGGCGCCAGCGAAAGTGCAGGGGCTGGTTTGGCCGCAGGGGAGGGGATCGCGGTAGCATTCTTCGGTCTGTATGCCTTGCCCGCCGGGTGGGGTGGCCGCCGGGGCGGTGCCCTGGCCCCAACGATCTATCAGGAGTACCCCGTTGCCGACCACTGTTGAGCAGCTCGAGGACACCCGGGTCAAGCTGACCATTGAGGTGCCGTTCGCTGATCTGAAGCCCACCCTGACCAAGGCCTACAAGGAGATCGCCCAGCAGGTGACGATTCCGGGCTTCCGCAAGGGAAAGGTGCCGCCGCAGGTGATCGACCAGCGATTCGGCCGGGGCCTGGTGCTGCAGGAGGCGATCAACGAGTATCTCCCCACCGCGTACACCAATGCGGTGCAGGAGACCGAGATCATCCCGATGGGTCAGCCTGACGTCGACGTCACCGAGCTGGAGGACGGCAAGCACGTCATCTTCACCGCGGAGGTCGACGTACGCCCCGAGTTCACCATCCCGGCGCTGGAGGGTGTCACCGTCGAGGTCGAGAACCGTGAGGCCGACGACGAGCTGCTCGAGCGCCAGATCACCACGCTGCGTGAGCGCTTTGCGACCGTCAACCCGGTCGACCGCGCCGCCGCCGAGGGCGACCAGGTCACCATCGACCTGTCGGGCGTCCAGGACGGCAAGGAGCTGGATGAGGCCAAGGCCGAGGGTGTCAAGTACACCGTCGGTTCCGAGGGCATGCTCGATGGTCTCGCCGAGGCCGTCACCGGCCTCAAGGCCGGCGAGTCGGCCGAGTTCCACACCACGCTGGTCGGCGGCACCCTCAAGGGTGAAGAGGTCGACATCACCGTGAACGTGACTGAGGTCGCCGAGCGCGACCTGCCCGAGGTGGACGACGACTTCGCGCAGATGGTCTCCGAGTTCGACACCGTGGAGGAGATGCGTGAGGACCTCAACAAGAACCTCGAGCAGATCAACCGCAATCAGCAGCTGACCCAGGCTCGCGACAAGGTGCTGGAGCACCTGATCGCCGAGATCGGCATGCCGCTGCCCCAGAAGCTTGCTAAGGCCGAGTTCGAGGCCCGCAAGCAGCAGATCACCCAGCAGCTCGGCCAGGCCGGCGTGACGCTGGAGGCCTACCTCGCCGACAATGACGAGGAGCCCGATGACCCCGAGGAGTTCTGGGAGTCGATCCGTCAACGCAGCGACGATGCCATCAAGGCCCAGATGGTGCTCGACAAGGTCGGCGAGGACGAGGAGATCACCGTCGAGCAGGCCGACCTGACCCAGCACATCTTCCAGCGCGCCCAGCAGTCGGGCAGCTCGCCGGAGCAGGAACTCCAGCACATGATGGAGCACAACCACGCCCAGGAGTGGATGGTCGAGATCCGCCGCACCAAGGCGCTGCAGTTCCTGTGCGAGCAGGTCACCGTCAAGGACGCCGACGGCAACGAGATCGAGTTCCCCAAGGCCGAGGAGCCCCAGGCCCCCGGGGCCGAGGGGGCTGAGTCGGCCGATTCGCCCGACAGCCCGGACTCACCGGATTCCCCGGACAGCCCCGACTCGCCGGATTCCCCGGACAGCCCCGACTCCGCGGAGTGAGCTGCCAGCTCTGAAGCTCTGAACGGCCCGTCGCAGTTGCGGCGGGCCGTTCGCTTCTCCGTGAGACCCGGGCTGGAAACCATGCCGCCCGCGTTGGGTTGCGGAGGCGGACGTCAACCTCAGCATCGAGCTGGTCGGTTGTCGGCGCAATCGACAGATGCTTCCGGAATGGTGACCCTCGCCCCCGGGAGGTGTGACCACCACTCCCGGCAGTCCCATGCCTCGTACGCCGTCATCGGCCCCAGCGGTCGGCGGCGGTGTCGTCCCGCCTGACCCGGGAAGACCACCAAACAGATCGCGACTTAGCCGAAGCAGGTCCAACAGCCCCTGGGTGCGCGACCGCTGCCCAGGGACGGGCGCGGCCATGGCCTGGCTCTCACGGAGTGCGGCGGGATGCTGTCATGACACAGAAGATTTCTGACCGAACCGCTTGCGGCCGGCTCTCGAGCCCGGATACCGTGATCCTGCATCGGCGCATCACCGGTTCTCAACAAGAGGATTCGTGCGTACAGCATGATCTCATCAAAGGAGAAGGTTCATGAGGAAGCGAGTGGTGCGACTGCGCTTTTTTGCAATCGTAGCTGGGTTGACGCTCTCAGCGGGCGGCGGAGCTAGCGCAGATGCAGGGAGTAATCTCTGCCCCGCGTACAGGGCATGTCTGTATGCAGACAAGGGCTGGGTAAATCTCCTCGGGTATCGGAGCGGTGGTGGCGGAATTGTGAATGTCTCCGCGGCCGCAAATGACAGGATGACGGCCTACGAGAACAAGACGACATCCCACGGACGGTGGTACCACGGCCCCAACGGTTCCGAAAAGTGCGTGAACATGCACAGTCAGACCGAAGACAACGAGGTCAGCTGGAATGACAACGACAGGTTGACGTCCTGGGCGACCAACGGCACCTGCCCCTGAGGGCGGCGCAGCGGGAGTGGCGTGTCGTGCCCCCGCTGCTGCCTGCACAGTCGATGAGCTTAAGGGGAGGGTAATGATCGCTCTGGACAAAGTTTCACGGAGCTACGCAACGCCATTCGGTCGAGTTGACGCAGTTCGCGAGGCCAGTGCCGAGATGGGCTCGGGGGAAATGGTCTGCCTGATGGGCCCGAGCGGGTCGGGGAAGTCGACCTTGCTGAATCTCATTTCCGGGATTGATGTGCCTGATGACGGGTGCGTTATGGTCGACGACCTGCAGGTCAATAAGCTCGGCGAGGAAGCGCGCGCAAAGTTTCGTTTGGAACATGTGGCGGCGGTATTTCAGGACGACAATCTCATTGCTGAGTTTCGTGCGGTTGAGAATGTCGAATTGCCGCTGTTGGCGCGGGGTGTGAGTCGCGGTGAGGCTCGGGAGCGTTCGGTGGCCGCGATGGCTGAGGTGGGCATTGCCGAGTTGGAGCAGCGGTGGCCAGGCCAGATGTCCGGTGGACAGCGACAGCGAGTGGGCATCGCTCGCGCTCTGGCGGGAGCCCTGCCAGTGCTGGTGGCGGACGAGCCGACCGGGGCGCTCGACACCGAAAACTCGGATGCCCTCTTCCTGAACTTGGCCGGCTTGGCGCACGACCATGGCATGTGTGTCGTAGTTGCCACTCACGATCAGGCTGCCACCAAGGTCGCTGATCGGGTGCTCACGATTCGTGACGGGCGGATCGAACCGTGAGGCCGGCCGGTCGGCTGGTCGTCTTGTGGATCCGGTCGTCGGAGCGCTGGTGGGCGGGTCTGTTGGTCGGGCTGACCTGTGCGCTGCTGACGTCGATCTACATTGTGCTGAACGCCTTCGTGCTGAGTGGGCCTCAGGCGGCAGAACAGGCGATGGGATCGGCCGACTATCAAGTTTCTGTGGGCCCCCGGGGCCCCGGGGGGTCGGATGTCCCCGAGCAGGTGGACCGAGCTCTGAGCGAGTCGGGTGCCACTGATGTGCAAGTGATGACCGTGGTTCGCGGCGTTCCTCTCGACGGTGTCCGCGTGTCGGGGCTGGCGACCGGACTGCAGGACGTGCTGTCGCTCCGGCAGTATGAGACGGGGGAACGTCCGAGCTATTTGTCGCTCGTCGACGGTCGATGGCCGCAGCGCCCAGGCGAGGTGGTTTCTGAAGAGCTGGCCGGCCGCCTTCCGGCGACTCTGACGGCCTTCTCCGGTGGAGTACGGCTCGAGCTCGTCGGGGTTTACCAGAACCGATACGCGACTCGGGCCTTCGGCTTGATCTCGGCGGTCGGGACCTGGGAACTCATCCCCGCCGTCAGTGCCGAGCGGTTCGGCGTGGAAGCATCCACTGTCATTTCTTGGCGGGGCGGCGATCCGCGCATCGCCCTCCAGGCCATCGCGCGAGTCTCGGGGGAGCCCGAGGACGTGCTGCAGACTTCCTTCGATGACCGCGAACAGTACTTGGAGGATCCTCCTCGCACGCTGGTTGAGCGCATCCCCGCACTTCTGACCTATCCGTCCATGGCGCTCGGCTTGGTGGCTGGCCTCACCGTCGCTGGCCTGATCGCGCCGAAGCTGCGGCGTCAGCAGGAGTCACTCGGCCGTGTCGGACTACCCAGGGCGAGCACGCTTTCAAGTGGTCTGGCGGTGGTCTCGGCCGTGGTGACGGGCAGTGCCGTGGCGGGGGTTGCGGCTGGTGTGGCGATCGGAGCGATGCTGCGGGTGACCGTCGTCCCCATGGTCCTGACGCAGCCGATCTCGCCCTTCCCTGCGGTGGGGGCGACGGCGGCGGTCATGGTGGCGTGTTCGGTCCTGGGTGGTGCTGGAATGGCGCTGCTGCGGATGGCACCAAGAGGGCGGGTTGATGAGCCGATTGCCGAGGCTGGGCCGAAGTCGCCGGCGCCATGGTCGACGGTGCTGCGACATGGCGCCGTGCTTGGTCTGGTGATCCTGCTGGTCGTCAACGCGGGCCAGGCCGACAACGGGCTGACCGAGGCGGTGCTGTTCGGATTTGGGCTGACCGTGCTGGCCGCAATGCTGGTGCCAGATGTGGTGCGCATTGCGGTGGGATTGGTGCGGCTTCCGGGGGTCAACGGCATGATGGCCTCCCGGCTGCTGGCTTGGCAACGAGGACGAGTCGCCGTCATCGCCGTGATCATGGCGATCACCATGGGGTTTCCGGCTTCCCTCAGCATCCTGGTGGCGACGGTGCAGTACTCGACGGCCGCCCAAAGCGTCCTTCCCCCCGGCCAGGCGGTCCTCAGTGCGGGCAATGCCCTGCCGGACCAGTCGGTGGTGGAGGCCGTCGAGAGCGCCGCCGGACTCGATGCGCCTGTCGTCGTGTCCCGCTGGGAGGGATTCATGGTGGGGTCACAGTCAAACGCCTTCGGCATCATCGTGGTCGACTCGGTCGCCGACCTGGAGCGGATCAACGGCGGTCCGGTCAGTGCGTCCACAGCACAGGCCTTCGAGGGGGGAGCATTGGTGGACTTCAGCGGCGCCGAGGGGGATCTGGCCGTCGAGGTCGGCGAGTCCCGACAACCTGTGCCGACCGTCCACGAAGACTTCTCGCAGGCGTGGGCCCGCACGGCTGGTGGTGCGTTGATCGCTCACCGCGCCGAAGCGCTCGGTGGGCGCGTGACCCCGGAGTCGCTGCTCTACACCGGCGTCACCGATGCTCAGATCGCCCAGATGACCCAAGCGATCGTTGATGCGGGACACAATCCCGGCATGTTGACCTATCATGCGCCGCCGCCACCGCCGGAGACCCCGTGGGAGATGGTCGGGGCAACCGTGCTGTTCGGGCTGGTCGGGGTGTTCAGTGCCTTCCTCACGACCAGAGCGTTGGGCCGCGCCATCCGGCGCCACGGGGCTCAGTTCCTCGCAGTTGGGCTGCCGGGGCGTACGGCTCGGGTGGTGTTGACGACGCAGATCGGGTTGCTCCTCGCGATCGTTGTGCCATTGGCCCTGATCGTGGGCCTGTTGCCGAGCGTCTTGTTCGTCGCCGCGCGACACGACTACACCCTCTACGTGCCGGCAACCACCTTGATCGCGGCCGTCGGCTGCATCGTGGCGGTCATGGGCTTCGCTTCGCTGGGGGCGCTGGCCGGCATCCGAGCACGAGACCGGCTCGCCGACACCTTGGTCTAGGGTCCCTGGGGCATCAGCGTTCCCGGCAGACCAACGCCTCGTACGCCGCCATCGGGCTCCGGCGGTCGGCGGCGGTGCCGTGCACCACCTCGAGGTCCAGGTTGCGCTGGCGCCGGGGGAGGGGGCGGGGTCGCAGGTTGATCTCGATGAACCAGCGCTCGCCCTGCCACTCGCGCCACCACGCGAAGTAGTCGCGCACGTGGGTGTCGACGAAGCTGATCGACCCCAGCCGCAGCGCCCGGTGTTCCCGGCGCAGGGCGATCAGGTCACGCGTCCAGCTCAGCACCGAGGCGGGATCGGCTTGTTGCTCAGCCACGGACCAGCCGGTGCCGGATTCGTGGAAGCCGATCCACGGCGTACCGGTCGTGAAGCCGTGGGATGCGCTCGCGTCCCAGCGCATCGGCGTACGCGCGTGGTCGCGGCTGCCGGCCATCACCTCGACCCAGCCATCGACCCCGGCGGTCGCCCGTTCGGCCAAGCGGTTGAGCGACTCGACGTCCCGCAGGTCGGCCGGCCCGGAGAAGGCCTGATTGGCGGCACCAATCTCCTGGCCCTGATAGAGGAACGGCGTGCCCCGCATCGTCAGCTGGATGGTCGCCAACGCCTTCGCCACCCCGGCCCGGTGGCTGCCCTCCGGGTCGACCTTGGAGACCATCCGGGGATTGTCGTGGTTGTCCCAGAAGATGCTCATCCATTCCCGGCTGCCGAGCCGGGACTGCACGTCCAGATAGTGCGCCTTGAGATCGTTGAGGTCATAGCGATAGTCGTCGAAGCGCTGCTTGCCCGGCGCCTCGAGGTGGTCGAAATTGAAGACCAGGTCGAGCTCGCCGCGGTCCTGGTTGGTGAGCAGCCGCCCCACCTCGACGCCGACCCCTGGCGTCTCGCCGATCATCACGCCGACGTTGTCCGTGTCGGCGGGGTCGGTGAAGCCGGTACGCCGCAACTCGGCCAGATGGTCGTGGAGCCGAGGGCCGTGGAAGTAGTGCTCGACGCCGGTGAAGCCCATCAGTTTGCCGACGAACGTGTTGCCCTGCGGCAGCTGCGGCGCCTTGGAGATGTAGTTGATGACATCGAGCCGGAAGCCGTCGACACCACGGGCCCGCCACCACTGCACGATGTCGGCCACCTCGGCGCGGACCGCCGGGTTGTCCCAGTCCAAATCGGGCTGCTCGGGCGCAAACAGCCGCAGCGCCCACCGCTGCGCACCCTCGAGCCATCGCCACGCCGGCCCGGAGAAGAAGGAGGTCCAGTTGTTGGGCGGGGCATCAGGTGAGCCCTCCCGCAGGAAGTAGTACGCGCCGTAGGGACCGTCGGGATCACGCCTGGCCTCCTGAAACCAGGGGTGCTGGTCAGAGGTGTGGTTGACGACCAGGTCGAGGATGATCCGCATGCCGCGGTCGTGGCAGGCGGCGATGAGTTCGTCGGCATCGGCGAGGCTGCCCATCTGCGGATCGATCGCGCGATAGTCGGAGACGTCATAGCCGTTGTCGGCGCCCGGCGAGGCGAAGATCGGCGACAGCCACAGGCAGTCGACGCCCAGCCCGGCGAGGTGGTCCAGCCGGTCGATGATGCCGCGCAGATCACCTACCCCGTCGCCGTCGGCGTCGGCGAACGACCGCGGATAGACCTGATAGAAGACGGCCTCCTTCCACCAGGTCGGCTCGGTGGGCCCGGTGTCGACCGGCGGCGCCGGCGGGCAGGCGTTGACCAGGTCGATCACCACTTCCAAGAAGCCCGTTCCCACCACCGGACGGGCCAGCCGTGCCAGGGTCCGCAGCCGCAGCCGGGACACCGCCGGGTTGGTGACCCAGGCCCGGCCGCGGCCCAGCTGGAGCAGCACCTTGTCCACGACATCGCGCCCCAGCGGCCGGGCGTACAGGTCGGCGATCCGCGAATCCAACGTCAGCGGCGCATCAGGCTCGGGCATCGGGGTTCTCCTGGGCTTCGGCGGCGCCCTCCCGGGCGCGCAGGTCGGCGACGATCTCGGCGTACCGCTGCTCGTCGAGGCGATAGGTCCGGTGCAGGATCAGCCAACTCACCGCCATCAGGACCATCGGCACTCCCATCATGACGACCTTGAAGAGCTCCAGTCCCGCCTGGCTGACGTCCGTGGGGCTGGCGGCGTCGGCGATCCCCGACGCCAGCAGGGCCAGGCCGACCAGCGCGCTGCCCAGCGCATTGGATCCCTTGTAGACGAAGGGTTGCAGCGACACCGTGATCGACTCGTTGCGGCGCCCCAGCTTCCACTCGCCGTATTCGACGCAGTCGGCGATGAAGAGCAGCATCAACAGCTGGATGAAGGCCTGCCCCACGAAGAGCGCGGTGCCGGCCACTGCGATGAGCCACATCCGGGAGCCCGCCACCCAGAAGAGCGCCAGCCCGACCAGGCACAGCACCGTGGCCGCCGTGTGGGTCCGCAACCGGCCCAGCCGCCGCGAGACCAGCGGAAAGATCGCCAGGCCGACCAGCTGGGCCACGCCCAGGATCAGGGCGAAGACCGAATACATGCCCTCGTCGCCGTGGACATAGCGGAAGTAATAGATGCCCAGGCTGGTCGGCACCATGTAGCCGGTCATGAAGACCAGCATCGCCAGCGTCGCCCACAGCAGCTGGTCGTTGCGCACGATCACCCACAGCAGCTCGCGTACGGGGGTGGCGACCGGGGCGGCCGTGACCTGTTCGCGGGCGAAGACAACGGTGAGCAGCTGCAGCGCCAGCATCAGGCATGCCAGAACGGCGGCGTACGCGAGCCACCCCAGCCTGGGCTCGCCGAGCAACTCACCCAAGGCGGTGGTGACGGGCACCACCCCCACCACGACGCTGAACAGGCCGATGTTGGCGCAGATCCTGGCCACGACACCGATGGCTTCGCGTTCGGACTGGCTGCGCGACAGCGCCGGCAGCATGCCGTAGAAGGAGATGTCATTGATGGTGTAGGCGATCTCCCACACCAGATAGACGACGGTGAAGGCGATCAGGAAGCCGACGCCCTCAGTGCCGAGGTCCCAGAACATCGCCACCGTTGCCAGCGCCCAGGTCACCGCGCCGATGAGGATCCAGGGCTTGAACTTGCCCCAGCGGGTGCGGGTGTTGTCGACAATGATCCCCATCACCGGATCGTTGACCGCATCGAAGACGCGCATCACCACGATGATGACAGTGACGGCGATGATGGTGCCACGCGACAGGTCCAGCACCTCGGTCAGGTAGTACATGAGATACATCGACACCAGCGCTGCGGTCATGTCCCGACCCAAGGTGCCGATCCCGAAGCTGAGCCGATTGCGCCACCGTGCGTTCAGGCCCGTGGTCGGTCCCAGCGGTGCGGCTTCGCTCGCTGGCGGCAGTGTCATGGCTGCAGTCTGGCAGGCCCAGCTCGGGATGTCCCGCGCTGCGCTGTTGGCGAACACAGCACCCAATGCTCTCGATCTGTCAGTGGTACGCGGTAAGTTCGGCCATGTGAATCTCAACGCTGCTGCACATCCGGTGCCCGCGCCCCTCATGGCCGCCCAGGCCTCCGGTGGTGGGCTGACCGACAACGTCTATCAGTCGCTGCTGGCGAATCGGATCATCTTCCTCGGCTCCGAGGTGAAGGATGAGAACTCCAACGCCATCTGCGCTCAGATGCTCCTGCTCAACGCGGAGGATCCCGAGAAGGACATCTACCTCTACATCAACTCTCCCGGTGGTTCGGTCGACTCCGGCATGGCGATCTTCGACACCATGCAGTGGATCTCGAACGATGTCGCCACCGTCGCGATGGGGCTGGCCGCCTCGATGGGCCAGTTCCTGCTCAGCGCCGGCGCCCCGGGCAAGCGGTACGCGCTGCCGCACGCACGGATCATGATGCACCAGCCCTCGGGTGGTCTGGGTGGCACCGCCTCCGACATCCGGATCCAGGCCGAGCAGTCGCTTCACATCAAGAAGGTCATGGCTGACCTGATTGCCCAGCACACCGGGCAGACCGTGGAGCAGATCAACGCCGACTCCGACCGGGACCGCTGGTTCACCGCCCAGGAAGCCCTCGAGTACGGCTTCATCGACCACGTCTACGAGAAGGCCTCCCAGATCGCTGGGTCCGAGGCTCCGAACCAGTGACCAGCACGCCAGCGACAAAGGTTGTGAGCAACATGGATTTCAATGCCGATGGTCTGGCGCGTTTCAACGCCGCCCAACAGGACCTGATTTCGCCCCGGATGGACTACTACATCCCGCAGTGGGAGGAGCGCACCTCCTACGGCGTACGCCGGGTCGACCCCTACACCAAGCTCTTTGAGGATCGCATCATCTTCCTCGGTACGCCGGTCAGCGACGACATCGCCAATGCGGTGATGGCGCAGCTGCTGTGCCTGCAGTCGATGGATCCCGAGCGCAAGATCAGCATCTACATCAACTCGCCCGGCGGCTCCTTCTCTGCGATGAGCGCGATCTACGACACCATGCGCTACATCAAGCCCGACGTGGAGACCGTCTGCCTGGGCATGGCTGCTTCCGCTGCTGCGGTGCTGCTGGCGGCCGGGACCCCCGGCAAGCGGATGGCGCTGCCCAACTCGACCGTGCTGATCCACCAGCCGGCGATGGGGCAGTCCTCCTACGGGCAGTCCTCTGACTTGGAGATCCAGGCCAACGAGATCCTGCGGATCCGCAAGCTGATGGAACAGATGATCGCCGACGCCACCGGTCAGGAGGTCGAGAAGGTCAGCCTGGACGTCGAGCGCGACAAGTACCTGACGGCCCCCGAGGCCAAGGAGTACGGCATCATCGACGAGGTCTTGGAGTCCCTGAAGTCCACTGACGACTGATCCGATCCGGGCGGCGAATTTCCACACGTGTGGTCGCCGCCCGGGTTAGGGTTGGGCGACACAGGTGGACGGAGGGAGGAGAACCGATGGCCCGCATTGGAGAGACCAGCGACCTGCTGAAGTGCAATTTCTGCGGCAAGACGCAGAAGCAGGTGAAGAAGCTCATCGCCGGCGCAGGTGTATACATCTGCGACGAGTGCATCGAGTTGTGCAACGAGATCATCGAGGAGGAGTTCTCCGAAGGCACCGATGTCGGGCTGCTGGAGGACCTGCCCAAGCCGCAGGCGATCGCCGCCTTCCTCGACAAGTACGTGATCGGCCAGACCAATGCCAAGAAGGCGTTGTCGGTGGCCGTCTACAACCACTACAAGCGGGTCCAGTCGGTTGCCACCGCCAGCGCTGCCCGCCGCGCGGCCGACGACGACACCGTCGAGCTGGGCAAGTCGAACATCCTGCTCATCGGCCCGACCGGGTCGGGCAAGACCTATCTGGCGCAGACGCTGGCGAAGATGCTCAATGTCCCGTTTGCGATGGCGGACGCGACGGCGCTGACCGAAGCCGGCTATGTCGGCGAGGATGTCGAGAACATCCTGCTCAAGCTCATCCAGGCCGCCGACTTCGACGTCAAGAAGGCCGAGAACGGCATCATCTACATCGACGAGATCGACAAGGTCGCCCGCAAGTCGGAGAATCCCTCGATCACTCGTGATGTCTCCGGCGAGGGTGTGCAGCAGGCGCTGCTGAAGATCCTCGAAGGGACCCAGGCGTCGGTGCCGCCGCAGGGCGGCCGCAAGCATCCGCACCAGGACTTCATCCAGATCGACACCACCAACATCCTCTTCATCGTTGGCGGCGCCTTCGCTGGGCTGGACGACATCGTCAACGCCCGCGTCGGCAAGCGGCCACTCGGCTTCAACAATGACGCCGAGGTCCGCAAGGAGCCCGACAAGGATCCGCTGGCGCAGGCACGGCCCGAGGACCTGACGGCGTACGGATTGATCCCTGAGTTCATCGGCCGACTGCCGATGATCACCACGGTGGCGCCGCTGGATCGCGAGGACCTGGAGCGGATCCTGGTGGAGCCTCGCAATGCTTTGGTGAAGCAGTTCCGCAAGCTCTTCGAACTGGACGGCGTGGATCTGGAATTCACCGACGAAGCCATCGCTGCCGTCGCGGAGCTGGCATTGGAGCGTGGCACCGGCGCCCGTGGCCTGCGGGCCATCTTGGACACCTTGCTCCTGGACGTGATGTACAACGTGCCGAGTGAGGAGACCGTGGCGGAGGTGCTGGTGACGGCCGAGGCCGTACGCGGTGAGGCCGAGTGTGAGATGGTGCCCCGGGCCCGACTCGCCAAACGTGAGAAGAGTGCCTGAGTCCCAGGACCGAGAGGATCACTGATCATGAACCTTCGTCGCGCTGCCGCAGGCCTGCTGCTGGCCTGCTCGCCGCTGCTGGTGCTGGGCTGCTCCAGCGGGAAGCCGCCGGTGGAGGACGTCCACGCCGGTCTGATGGACATTTATGTCAACTCCAGCGGGTTGACCCCCGAACAGGCCACCGCCATGGCCGACTGCGCCGCTCCGAAGCTGCACGACAAGCTCGACACCGAGGCGCTCAACCAGATCTCTGACGGCCAGGACCCCCAGGATGACGCCCAGGCCAAGCTGGCCACCGACGTGATCCTGGAATGCGCTGCCGAGGTGGGTGGCGGCGAAGGCTGAGCCTGAGCTGGTGACCATCGTGGAGCAGCGTCGAGGACGTCCAATCGGGTGGCTGTTGGCGCTGGCGGCGACCGTCGCGGTAGCACTTCTGGTGCGCTGCTGGTTCGGTCATTCGCCCGACGACATCGAGGTTTTCGTCCGAGCGGGCGCTGCATTCACGAGCGGTGAGTCCCCATATCACTCCGGCGGGCTGCCCTTCATCTATCCGCCAATCGCGGCGGTGCTGTTCGCGCCATTGGCGGCTGGCCCCTCCCTGCTGGCTGGTCTGATCTGGACCGCCTTCTCCTCAGCGGCCTGTCTTCTGCTCGTGCGTTGGGCGGGGGTGCTGTCCCCGCTAACTGCCGGCCTCGTTGCCGTGGTTGCGGTCGCCCTGGCCGCGCCGTTCTTCGAAACCATCCGGATCGGGCAAGTTGGGGTCATCCTGGCTGCGGTCATTGTCTTGGATGACGTGGTCGGCCGCACCCAACCCCGGTGGGCCGGCGTCCTCACCGGCCTGGCCACGGCGGTCAAGCTCACGCCGGGGCTGTTCGTGCTGGCGGACGCCTGTCGGAGGGACTGGCGCCGGGCGCTCGTCGCTGCCGTTGCCATCACGGCGTTGATGGCCGCGGGAGTCGCCCTGATGCCTGGCGCCAGCCTTGAATTCGCCCAACTCGTGACCGAAGTGGGCGGCGACTCTGCGACGGTTCACATGAGCAACCAGTCAGTCTGGGCGGCCACCACTCGACTGTTGGGGGAGGGCGCCGCCGCGACCGGTGCAGCACTGGTGATCAGTCTGGCCGTGGTCGCGATGGCGATGCTGGCGGCGCTGCGATCCACGGATCGCAGCACGGCCCTCTGTGTGGTGGGCATGGCCACCCTGGTCGCATCACCGATCTCCTGGACCCATCACTGGGTCTGGGTGCTGCCGGTGGGCATCTTGGCGTACCGGAAAGCGTTCGCTCCTGCCGCCCGATGGCTGGGCCTGATCGTCGCCGGTTGGGTGGCCGTAGCGCCCTACCGCGTCTTCCAAGCACCAGGCAAGGTCGACTACAGCATCGGCGAAGCGCTGATCGGTGCCGTGTCGGCCCTGCTGGCGCTGGGCTTCGTCGCGGCGGGCGTGGTTGGGGAGCGTGCCGCACTGGCTGACGGCTCCCGGCCTGGGGCCAAGGCTCAGATGTGAGCCCACTTCTGGAAGTAGCTGTTGTTCCTCGGATGCGTGTAGATCTTCGTGCCGTTGTCATCGAGCATGAGCCCAGTGGCGACGTTCTGCAGCATCCTCACGTTACCCTCGAAGATGACCCGCCAAGTCTGATTCGCCCCGAAGTTGCACGGAAGGGTGTAGACCGCGCCAGCAGCGTTGCTGTCGAGGCACCGTGCGGTCTCTGAGTTGACGAGCATGAACTCGTCGACACCCGGACGCTCGTAGATCTCCCAGCGCTGGTAGCCACTGTTCTGGCAGGCGAGTCCGTAGACCTCTCCCGCTTGGTTGGAATCCAAGCATCGGCCTGTTGCTAGGTTCCGATAGGCCCAGGTTGCTACTTGCGATGGTGACACGGCGTCCGCTTGGGCAGCAGCTGCCGGTGACCAGAGTGAGAGGGCAAACAGGAGGGACAATGTGATCGCGATGGCTTGCTTCATTGGGTTGTCCTTGTCCGTCGTGGAAAGTTCCTCGATATGGGAGTCGCGCTAACATGGTGCCAAGCTGGTCGCGAGGCCGTTACCGAATCGTTATGGATGTTGGAATGCGTCTCAACTCCGGACCTGGCCCACCCCGGAGTGCTCAAGTGAGGGACGACCTTGCACCAGACGTCCACTCGCTAGGTCGGCGTACGCCCGGGGCACTCCAGGTGAAGCACGTTCCGCAGAAAACCGCGTACCCGCTGAGGCGCGGTTTTCTGAGTGACTCAGGCCTTCGGCGTCGGGGGAGCGAGCTCTGCGTCCAGCTGTACGCCCTCACCCTCGGCCTGCCAGGCCGGCTCGGTGACGATCCGGCCCACGGCCTTGAGGTCCGCCAGCGCCAGCTGCAGCCGGTCCAGGGTGGGCTGCGGTCCGCGGACGGTCAGCTCGGTCACCTCGGTCTTCATCGAGACCTTCGCGGTGGACTTCACGCCGCGGATGGCGATGAGGAAGTCGGCCACGGCGGCGATCACCTCGGCGTCGCCGGAGGTGATGATCTCCTCCGTGCTGGGCCAGGAGCTCTGGTGGATCGAGCCGTCCTGCCACCAGGACCAGACCTCTTCGGTGACGAAGGGCATGAAGGGCGCGAGCAGGCGAAGCACGATGTGCAGCACCGTGGTGAGCGTGACATTCGCCGAGGCGGCCGCATCCTCGCCCTGGGCGCCGTAGGAACGCTCCTTGACGACCTCGAGGTAGTCATCGCAGAAGGACCAGAAGTAGGCTTCGGCCACGTCCAACGCAGTGCTGTAGTCGTAGGCCTCGAATGCCGCGGTTGCCTGCTCGACGACCTGCTTGAGCGCCTCCAGCTGGGCCAGGTCGATCGGTTCGGTGACCTTGCTGAGGTCGCGGTCGCCGGCGCGGTCGGCCAGCACGAACTTGGATGCGTTCAGCACCTTCATCGCCAGCCGGCGACCGACCTTCATCTCCTTCTCGTCGAAGGGGGAGTCCAGGCCGGGCCGGGCCCGAGCTGCGCGCCAGCGCACCGCGTCGGCGCCGTACTGGTCCAGGATGTCGGTCGGGACGACCACATTGCCCTTGGACTTCGACATCTTCTTGCGGTCCGGGTCCATCACGAAGCCGGAGATCGCTGCCCGCTGCCAGGGCAGTGCGTCGTTCTCCAGATGCGCCCGGACCACCCGGGAAAACAGCCAGGTCCGGATGATGTCGTGGGCCTGCGGAGCCAGGTCCATCGGGAAGGTGAGCGCGAACAGTTCCGGATCACGTTCCCAGCCGGTCACCAGCTGCGGGCTCAGCGAGGAGGTCGCCCAGGTGTCCATGACGTCGGGATCACCCATGAAACCGCCGGGCTGCTGGCGCTGGCTCTCGTCATAGCCGGGCGGCACGTCCACGCTGGGATCGACCGGCAGCGCATCCTCGGCGGGCAGGATCGGCTGGTCGTAGTTCGGTTCACCGTCGGCGTCCAGGGCGTACCAGACCGGGAACGGGACGCCGAAGAAGCGCTGTCGCGACACCAGCCAGTCACCGTTGAGGCCCTCGACCCAGTTCGTGTAGCGGTGCTTCATGAAGTCCGGCACCCAGGCCAGTTCCTCGCCGCGACGCAACAGCTGCTGGCGCAGGTCGGCGTCGCGACCACCGTTGGAGATGTACCACTGTCGCGTCGAGACGATCTCGAGCGGCTTGTCGCCCTTCTCGAAGAAGTTCGCCTTGCGCTGGGTCGGCTTCGGATCCTCGGGCATCTCACCCGACTCGCGCAGTGCCTGCACGGTCAGCTCGCGAGCCGAGAACACGGTCTTGCCGGCCAGCTCGGCGTACAGCTCGGCTCCCGGACCGTCCGGGATCCACTCCGGCTTCTCGCGCAGCACCCGGCCGTCGCGACCGATCACGGTGCGGGTCGGCAACTGCAGCTCGCGCCACCACTGCACGTCGGTCAGATCGCCGAAGGTGCAGCACATCGCGATGCCGGCACCCTTGTCCATCTCGGCGGCGGGGTGCGCCAGCACCGGGATCTTCACGCCGAACAGCGGCGAGGTGACGGTGCTGCCGAACAACCCCTGATAGCGCTCGTCGTCGGGGTGAGCAATGAGGGCGGCACAAGCCGGCAACAGTTCCGGGCGGGTGGTTTCGATCCACACCGGGGTGCCGTCGGCCTGGTGGAAGCTGATCCGGTGGTAAGCGCCGGGGTAGTCACGGGCCTCCAACTCGGCCTGGGCGACAGCGGTCTGGAAGGTGACGTCCCACAGGGTCGGAGCCTGCGACAGGTAGGCCTCGCCGCGGCTCAGGTTGCGCAGGAACGCCTTCTGGGCCACCGCCTGGGACTCATCAGAGATCGTCGTGTAGAGCTGTGACCAGTCCACCGACAGGCCCAACTGACGCCACATCGCCTCGAAGGCCTGCTCGTCGACCTGGGTCAACTCGTGGCACAGCTCAACGAAGTTGCGGCGGCTGATCGGCACCTGACGCTTGGGGTCGGGCTTGGCCGGCGGCGTGAAGTCTGCCTCGTAGGGCAAGCTCGGGTCGCAGCGCACCCCGTAGTAGTTCTGCACCCGACGCTCGGTCGGCAGGCCATTGTCGTCCCACCCCATCGGATAGAAGACGTGCTTGCCCTGCATCCGCTGATAGCGGGCGATCAGGTCGGTGTGGGTGTAGCTGAAGACGTGGCCCACGTGCAGCGACCCGGACACCGTGGGTGGCGGGGTGTCGATGCTGAAGACCTGCGCGCGCGACTCCGGTCGTACGAAAGCGTAGGTCTGGTCGTCCTGCCAGCGCTTCGCCCACGTCGCCTCGAGCCCCTCCAGGACGGGCTTGTCCGGGACCTGGCGTACGCCGCCGGCGGCGGGGGAGGGCGTACGGGCAGCGTCATCAGCGGGCACAGTCATGAGCCCAACCCTAGCCAAGCCAAACGGCCGGGCGCACACCGAAAAGTGGTGTGGTCGCCCGGCCGTCGGAGCGCGCCGTGATCAGGCGCCCGCAGTCTGCATGATCAGCGGCTCCAGATCCTCCGGAGAGGTGACCATGCCGAGGTTGACCTCCTGGCCGTTGACCGTCATGGCAGGGGTGCCGGTGATGCCGGCGTCGAAGGCGGTCTGGTTGGCGTTCTGCACCCACGACTCCATCTGGCGGTTGTCGTAGCACTCCCGCATCCGATCCAGGTCGTCACCGGTGATGTCGGCCTCCTCGGCGAGATCGAAGAGCATCTCATCGGGCCACTGGCTGCCCTGGGTGTCGAAGAGCTTGTCGTGGAAGGCGGAGAATCGCGGCGTGGTGATGGTGCACATCGCGGCCGAAGTGGCGCGCAGCGAGTTGTCACTGCCCGATCCCTGGTCCAGGAAGATCATGGGGTGGTACTCGAGCTGGATCTTGCCCTCGGTGGCCAGCTGCACCAAGGTTTCGCCGTTGGCGTCCTCGAAGGTGCGGCAGTACGGGCACTGGTAGTCGTAGTACAGGGTCACCACCGGGGCGTCGGGGGCCTGGCCGGGATAGAACGCCACCGCGCTTTCGTCGGCATTCAGCTGCACCGGAATGTCCGGGACCCGGTTGCGGTTCTGGAGCCACTGGTAGCCGAACACGGCGCCGGCGATCAGTGCCACGGCGGCAAGGATCGCGAGGAACCACAGCACCATCTTCTTGGTGCGGGCCTTGCGGGCTTCCTTGAGCCGGCGTTCGGCGAGGGCGGCGCGGCGGTCGGACTGCTCCTTGCGCTTGGCCTCCTCGGCACGCGCCGACTTCGACTTGGCGCTGGTGCTCGTACGCCCGGCGGCAGACGTGGCGCCGGTCCTGCTGGAGCTGGCCTTGGCAGCGCTGGCCTTGCCGGCCGTGCCGGTCTTGCGAGTGGTCGACTTCGACTCGGTCGCGGTGTCCGCGTCGGTCGCCTCATCCACGTCGTCGACGTCCCCGGCATCCTTCGCGCTCGCCTCACGCGCTTTGCGGGACCGCTCAGTGGCGCTGGTCCGGTCGGAGCGGCGCGACCCGTTCGACTTGCCGGACCGTCCCCCGGGGACGCTGGATCGATCGGACATGCTCACCTGTCGGCTCCTTCGAGTTCAATTTCGGGAAAGACTTTGTCCTGCAGGCTCAGCGGGCTCTTCGGCTTGACGACCACCCACATCGATGCCAAGAACCAGATCGTGTTCTCCACGATCTTCATGCCATATTCGGTCTCCTCCTGGGCCACCTCGCCACCGCCGCCGAAGCAGCCGCAGTCAACCGCGATGCCACGCACCCAGACGCTGATGATGGCGACCATGAAGACCACCAGCAGGAAGGCCGTGGTCGCGCCGGCGAGGCGATGGAAGATGCCCACGATCAACATCAGGCCGATGGCGACCTCGACGAAGGGCAGCACATAGGCCACCGGGCGGGTCAGTTCCAACGGCAGGATCTGATAGGCCCGCACACTGATGACGAATTCCTCCAGGGCCGGGATCTTCACCGCGCCGGCCCACAGGAACACCGCGCCGACCCAGATGCGGAACGCGAGCGTGACCCACCCAAAGATCCGTTCCCGCAGCGGCGCACCGGACTTGTTGGCGGTGCCGTTCTTGGTCCCCTTCGCACGGGCAGTCTTCCCGCCGGTGCTGGGTGATGCATGCGTGGTGATGATGGCTCCCAAGGGTGAGATGGGTCGGCGCGCAAGCGGCCGCCAACATCGTAGCGTCAGTTCGCAACAGGTCAGTTAGAGTTGGCCGGGCCATGACTGAAGACTCTGTTCGCCCCGCGGTTGCCGACCCCGCTGACGTCGCTCGATTCGAGGAACTGGCCGCGCGGCTGGTCTCGCGCTGGCCTGAAAGCCGGATTGGTCCGTCGCTGTCCCGCATCCAGCGATTGGTCGACCTGCTCGGCAACCCCGAACGTGCCTGCCCGGTGATCCAGATCACCGGGACCAACGGCAAGGGCAGCACCGCGATCATGATCGAGGCCCTGCTGCGGTCGGCCGGCCTGCGGGTGGGGCGGTACAGCAGCCCGCACCTGCAACAGGTGAACGAACGGATCGCGATCGACGGCGTACCGCTGCCGCCGGCGGACTTTGTGCGGATCTACGAGGAGATCGAGCCGATGGTCGCCATGGTTGACCAGGAGCAGATCGACGGCATTTCGATGACCTTCTTCGAGGTGATGACCGGGCTGGCGTACGCCGCCTTTGCCGACGCGCCGGTGGATGTGGCAGTGATCGAGGTGGGGCTGGGCGGGACGTGGGATGCCACCAATGTCGCCACCGCCGAGGTTGCGGTCATCACCCCGATCGATCTCGACCACACCCACCTGTTGGGTTCCGACGTCGCTGGGATTGCGGCCGAGAAGTCCGGCATCATCAAGGAAGGCAGCCACGTCGTGATGGCGGGGCAGCGCCCGGATGCCGCCGAGGTGTTGCTGACCCGGGCCGCGTCGGTCGGCGCCGACGTCGTCGTCGAGGGCGTCGACTTCGGGCTGGTGGAGCGTACGCCCGGCGTCGCCGGTCAGGTGCTGCGGCTGCAGACCCCGTACGGGGTGAGCGAGGACGTTGCGCTGCCGATCTTCGGCGTCCACATGGCCGACAACGCGGCGCTGGCTCTGACCGCCGTTCAGACCCTGCTGGCCAACCGCGAGTTGGGGGCGGAGCTGATCCGTGACGGCTTCGCACAGGTCGAGGCACCGGGCCGGCTGGAAGTCGTACGCCGCTCGCCGCTGGTGGTGTTGGACTCCGGTCACAACCCGCACGCGGTCCGGGCCGCTATGGCCGGCCTGCTGGAAGCGTTCGAACTGCGCCCACTTGTGGTGGTGCTGGCGATGATGCGGGACAAGGACCAGGCCACCGTGCTCGAGGTGCTCGCGCCGATCGCTGACCGGATCGTCGTGACCGAGTTGGACACCGACCGCGGGCTGCCCGCGGCCGACTTGGCGGTGGTGGCCCACGACTGGTTCTCCGAGGAGCAGATTTCGGTCGAACCGCAGCTGGCCGATGCTCTGGATCGGGCGGTCGGCCTGGCCGATGAGGACGGCGTGCTGGGCGGCGTACTGGTGATCGGATCGGTGATCCTGGCCGGTGCCGCTCGGGACCTCCTGGTCGGACGCGACGGACTGAACCGTTCCACCGTCGCGGTGACCGACGACGAGGCCGACGGCGTCAACGGGCACGACGACCCGCTCCTTGAGCTCGGCGCGAGCTGGGGCGAGGAGGACACCCCCCGATGAGCCTGCTCGATGCGGTCTCGCTGCCCCGCAAGAATCCGATGGGCAGCGCCATGATGGGCACCCTGGTCTGCCAGTTCATTGTGCTCGGCCTGGCCATCCCGGGAGCGATCGTGGTCGACCACCATCCAGCGTCGCTGGTGGCTCCGGTCGTCGGTGGGGTGGCGCTGCTCACCCTGGTCGCAGCCGGGATGCTGCGGCGCAGCAAGGTCGGCTACCTGCTGGGGTGGATCGCGCAGCCGCTGAGCATCCTGCTGGGCCTGCTCACCCCGCTGATGTATGTGATGGGTGGCATGTTCGCCCTGATCTGGACTCTGGCTTTCGCCGGTGGCCGCAAGATCCAGCACAAGCAGGCCACACAGAACGGTTAGGCTGCCGTCGTGACTGAGAACACCTTTGTCCTGATCAAGCCCGACGCCGTACGCCGTGGCCTCGCTGGGCAGGTGCTGGCCCGATTCGAGGCCAAGGGCCTGAGCATCGTCGCGATGGAGCTGCGACAGGTGGACGGTGACCTGGCCGACACCCACTACGCCGAGCATGTCGAGAAGGACTTCTATCCTCCTCTGCGCGACTTCATCACCTCCGGCCCGAGCATCGCGTTGGTGCTCAACGGTGACCAGGCGATCGAGACGGTCCGCCAGCTCAACGGCGCCACCGACGGCCGCAAGGCCGCCCCGGGCACGATCCGCGGCGACTGGTCCCTGTCGAACCGGGAGAATCTGGTGCACGGCTCTGACTCCCCGGAGTCGGCCGCCCGCGAAATCTCGCTGTGGTTTCCCGGCCTGATCTGAGCCCGCCTCACTCCGCGTACTGACCCCCCCTGCTGCCCTGCCGCGGGAACAGGGTTTGAGCAGGGTTTGAACGCCGTGCATACGTATGCAACGATGCGTGCATGGCGAAGGTGACCTCTGGGGACGTGGCGCGGGCGGCGGGTGTGTCCCAGCCGACCGTGTCGCGGGTCTTCTCGGGCAAGTCGGATCTCGTTGCCGAGCCGACCCGGCAGCGGGTGCTGGCCGCGGCCCGGGAACTGGGCTACCAGGCCAACCCGACCGGACGGATGTTGCGCACCGGGCGCACCCAGACCATCGCCCTCGTCGTGCCGGACCTGGCCAACGGGTTCTACGGCGCGATGGCCAAGAGTGTCCAGGCGGCGGCGGGGCAGCAGGGCTACAACCTGCTGGTGGTCGACTCCAACGGCGACCGCGGCAGCGAACTCGCGGCAGCGCAGCGGTTGCTGCTGCATTCCGATGGAGTGATTCTGGCGTTGCCGCGTTCCTCCGACGAGGAACTCGTCGGCTTGGCGGGACCCGTGGTCTCTGCCGGTCGCCCGGTGCCGGGGATCCCCTCGGTCGCGATTGACGAAGCGATCGGTGCCACCGAAGCGCTGGCCCACCTCAGTGAACTCGGCCACCGCAGCGTCGTCTACCTCGGCGGTCAGCCCGACGCACCGACCCAGCAGTACCGCTGGGGTGCGCTGCGGGACGGCGCCGACCGCTATGACATCGACCTCACCGCCGTCGGGCATCTCCCCACCGATGCGGCTGCCGGCCCCGACCTGATTGATGCGGCCGCACGCGCGACGCTGGCCAGTGACGCCACCGCTCTGATCGCCTTCAATGACCGCACGGCGCTCGCGGTGCTCTCGGAACTGCACCGCCGCGGCGTACGGGTGCCCGACCAGCTCAGCCTGCTGTCGTGGGACAACCTGGAACTGTCCCGGGCCACCAGCCCGGAGCTGACGACCGTACGCATGCCGCTCGCCGAAGCCGGCCGACTGGCGGCCGAACTGCTCATCGGTGGCCTGAACGACGAGGCACCTGCCGAACCGGAGCCGCTGCCGACCACGTTGGTGGTGCGCCGCTCCACAGCGCCGCCGCGCCCCGAGCCGCTGCCCGCCACGGCGACATCAGACGATCACCGGCCCGACAGCCTGACGAAGGAGACCGCATGACCACCGCCGACGCGCCCACCCCACAGCAGGGCCAGGTGACCTGGCAGACCAGCGAGGACGGCCAGACCGCCACGATCCTGGTGGACCGGCCCGCCAAGCTCAACGCGATGAGCCTGGAGATGATCGCCGACCTGCACCGGGTGGTCAACGAGATCGAGACCAGCGACGCCCGGGTGGTCGTTGTGCGCACCGCGGGCGAGAAGGTCTTCTGTGTCGGCGCTGACATCAAGCAGTTCCTGCAGCTCACGCCGGTCCAGATGCACCGGATCTGGCTGCGACGCGGCCACGAGGCGTACGACGCGCTGGCCCGGCTGCCGATGCCGACCGTCGCGGTCATCGATGGCCTCGCCCTCGGCGGTGGCCTGGAGCTGGCGCTGGCCTGCGACATCCGCATCATCTCGACCAAGGCCGAGGTTGGCCTGCCCGAGGTCGGGCTGGGCACCATCCCCGGCTGGGGTGGCGTCAGCCGACTGCCGCGACTGATCGGTCCGGTCCGCGCCGCCGACCTGGTGCTGACCCGCCGCCGACTCAGTGCCCAGGAGTCGCTGGACTGGGGCATCTGCACCCGGATCGCCCACCCGGCTCAGCTCGAGCAGGAGACGGACCAGCTGGTCGCCGAACTGCTGACCGCCAGCCCGCAGGCCCAGGCCGTGGCGAAGGAACTACTGGCGCTGGCGCCCTTCGGTGCCCCCGGCCAGCTCGGCGAGAGCCTGGGCGGCGCCCTCACCGCTGCCACTGACGATTTCGCCGAGGGCACGGCAGCTTTTGCCGAGCGTCGCGACGCCACCTTCCCGAACGCCTGACAGGAGCACCGTTGTCCACCACCCGTACCCCCCGCATCTGCAGCGCTGACGAAGCTGTTGCCGACATCGCCGACGGCGCCACCATCGGCGTGTCGGGCTCCGGCGGCGGCATCCTGGAAGCCGACGCCATCCTCGCTGCGATCGAGCGGCGCTTCCTCGAGACCGGCCACCCGCACGGCATCACCGTCGTGCACGGCTTCGGTATCGGTGACCGTTCCACCACTGGCCTGAACCGACTGCGCCACCCCGGGCTGCTCGCCCGCGTCATCGGCGCCCACTGGACCTGGGCCCCAGGCCTGGTCGAGCTCGCCATGAACAACGAGATCGAGGCGTACTCCTTCCCGGCCGGTGTCATCAATCAGCTCATGCGCGAGACGGGCGCGCGCCGCCCGGGCCTCACCACCCGGGTCGGGCTCGGCACCTATGTCGACCCGCGGCAGGCTGGTGGCCGGATGAACGACAAGGCCACCGAGGAGTTCGTCACCCTGGTCGAGATCGACGGCACCGAATACCTGCACTACCAGCCGATTCCACTGGACGCCGCGATCATCCGCGGCTCGCAGCTGGACCAGCGGGGCGGCATCTCGCAGCGCCACGAGGCGGCCTATCTCGACAGCTTCGCCCTTGCGCTGGCAGCTCAGGGCAGCGGGGGCATGACCTTGGCGCAGGTCAAGGAGGCCGCGCCGGAAAGGCTGCGGCCCCAGCAGGTCCAGATCCCCGGACCGCTGGTGGACCGGGTGGTCATCGAGCCCGAGCAGCAGCAGACGTACGCCGGGGAATACCTCGACTCGCTGGCCGGCGGCCCCTACGACGCCACCATCAAGCCGGACCTGCCCGCCGACCCGGCCCGGCAGATCATTGCCCGACGCGCAGCGATGGAGGTCGAGGAGGACGTCATCCTCAACCTCGGCTTCGGCATTTCTGCCCACGTCACCGACGTGCTCGCCATCGACGGTCGGCTCGACACGGTGACCACCATCATCGAGCAGGGCCACTACGGCGGCGTCCTGGCCAGCGGCGACTACTTCGGCATGTCGCACCAATCCGAGGCGCTGATCAGCTCGACCGACCAGTTCGACGTGTTCGCCTCTGGTCGGATCGACATCTCCGCCCTCGGCATGGCGCAGGCGGACCGGGCCGGCAACGTCAATGTCTCCCGGGTCGGCGGCCGGATCATGGGGCCGGGTGGCTTCATCGACATCTCCGCCAACGCCGCCCGCATCGTCTACTGCGGCACCTTCACCGCCAAGGGCCTGCGGGTCTCGCGCCGGGACGGCAAGCTCGTCATCGACAGCGAGGGGCAGATCCCCAAGTTTGTCGAGGAGGTCGAGGAGATCACCTACTCCGGACCGACGGCGTACGCCGATGGCCGCACCGCGCTCTATGTCACCGAGCGGGCCGTCTTCGAGCTCGGGCCGGACGGGCTGGTGCTCACCGAGATCGCCCCGGGCATCGACCTGCAACGCGACGTGCTCGACCAGATGGGCTTCCAGCCCGTCATCGGCGACCTCAAGGAGATGCCGGCCAGCCTGTTCGCCGAGGACACCACCAGTGAGGGGGAAGCATGAGTGACCAGCCCAGCAACCGCAAGCTGTTGCCGGCGATCGGGGACACCACCCGATTTCGCAAGACGGTGGGGGAGTCCGATGTGTACCTCTTCGCCGGCATCACCGGCGACCTGGCGGGCAACCATGTCGACGAGGAGACGATGGCGGCCGGTCCCTACGGTGGCCGGATCGCCCACGGCCTGCTGGTGTTGGGGTACTGCGGGGCCACCTCGACCGCGATGGGTGGACGGTCGGGGCGCTCCTGCGTCTCCTACGGCTACGACCGCGTGCGGTTCACGGCCGGGGTCGCGATCGGGGACACCCTCGAGGTGACCTACACCATCGCCGAACAGGACCAGGAACGGCAGCGCACCACCGCTGACATCACCATCGTCAACCAAGCTGGCCGCACCGTGATGGTGGCACGACACATCCTGGCCTTCCTGGACTGACGAACGGGACCGACGCCGAGCAGTGGGTGGCCACCGAGCACTGGGAGGCGCCCGGGCTCTGGAACACTGGGGGCGACCTACGGCAGCACTGGAGAGGACCCTTGTGAATCAGCCCAACCTCGGAGCCCCGCAGCCTGATCCGACCCCGGCTGGACCGACCCCGGCCCAACCGGGGCCAGCCCAACCCGCACCGGCCCAACCGGGACAGCAACCCGCGTACGCGCCGTCACGCGGGCCGCAGAAGCCGAGCCCGTTGCCGACCGAGCCACAGGACTTCTTGCGGTTCTACCGTTCACCCCGCTGGGCGGCGTGGCGCGGGATCCTGCTGGTCATCACCCTGGGCGTTGGCTTCTTCGCCATCCTCAACGTCGTGGTGAGCATCGGCATCGCCATCGACCTGGTCACCGGGCGGGTGGATGCGGACAGTCTCGGTCAGACCACGCCGATGCTGTTCGCGTTCAACCACCTTGGGTCGGCGTTGTGCCTGCCGGCGACACTGTTGCTGCACTGGGCCTGGACGGGACAGCGCCCGAAGTGGCTCAGCTCGGTGGCCGGTGGTTTCCGCTGGGGTCGCGTGCTGCGGGCGCTGGTGGTCGCGCTGCCGCTGTGGATCATCTACACGCTGCTGACCAGTCTGTTCCCTGCCGCCGGTGGCGCCGGCATGGAGTCCGTCGAGATCGGCGTCCATGCCGACACCTGGTTTCTGCTTGCAGTCGTGGTGTTGGTGACCCCGTTCCAGGCGGCCGCCGAGGAATATCTCTTCCGTGGCGCCGGTGCGCGGGCGATCGGTTCGCTGGGGCCGAACCGGCTGGTCGCCTCGATCATCGCGGTGGTCATCACCTCGCTGCTGTTCTGCCTGGCCCACGGCGCCAGCGATCCGTGGCTGTGGGCGTACTACTTCCTCTTCGGAGTGCTGATGTCGGTCGCGACTTGGTTGACCGGTGGTCTGGAACTGGCCGTGGTGATGCATGCGGTCAACAATCTGGTGTCGCTGGCGGCGCTGCCCTTCCTGCCCGAGCTCACCGAGGTCTTCGACCGGTCCGCCGGCACCGGCTCGCCGCTGCTGGTGCTGCCGTTGGTGTGCGGTGCCATCACCACCGCGATCGTGGTGTGGTGGCAGCGACGCGCGGGCGTACAGACGTCGGTGCCCGAGGTCGGCGCGCCGGCAACTGCCTGAGGTCACACCGGACAAACAGATCGGCCAGCCATCCCGGGCGGGATGGCTGGCCGATTCATGCGGGGTGGGGGTCAGGATTGCTGGCCCGGCGTCCTCTTGTCCTTGCCCTTGTCGGATCGTCGTTCGTAACTGCGGCTGAGCCGGTAGTCGATTCGTTCGTCCACCAGCGGTCCGTACCGTTCGGGGAATTGCTCCTCCACGGTCTGAACCAACCCGGCGGCGAAGTCGTGGCGTCGCTGCAGCTGTTCCTGGGCATCGACGATGCTGTACGTCTCCCGCATCGACTTGATCAGGCCGACGCAGCCCAGCAGCAACACGATGCTGAAGGGCAACGCGGTGGCGATGGCGCCGGCCTGGAGGGCTCCCAGCCCGCCCGCCAGCAGCAGCGCGATGGCCACACCGCCCTCCAGGACGGCCCACATCACCCGGCTCCAGATCGGCGGATTCGGGTGGCCACCCGAGGAGAGCATGTCGACCACCAGTGAGCCGGAGTCGGAGCTGGTCACGAAGAACAGCGTGACCATGATCAGGATGCAGACCGACAGCACGGCCGCCAGCGGTCCGGCGAATGCTCCAACCAGGTCGAACAAGGCGATGTTGGCGTCGAGTTCACCGCCCTCGGGGACCATCGGGTTGTCGGTGAAGAACTGACGGTAGAGGCCGGCACCCCCCAACACCGAGAACCACACCACGGCGACCAGGGTCGGAACGATGAGGGCGCCGAGCACGAACTCCCGCACCGTACGCCCGCGCGAGATGCGCGCGATGAAGACGCCGACGAAGGGCGCCCAGGAGATCCACCAGCCCCAGTAGAAGATGGTGGCCCCGGCCTGCCAGGTCTGGCCGTCCTCGCCGGTCAGCGCGGAGACGTCGAAGGACATTGACGGCAAGCCGCCGAGGTAGGCACCCAATGCCTCGACCATGATGCGGACGATGAAGAGGGTCGGGCCGGCGAGCAGGACCGCGATCACGAACAGACCGGCGAGGCCGATGTTGATGTTCGACAGCCATTTGATGCCCTTGCCGACACCGGAGACCACGGACGCGGTGGCGAAGATCGTGATGACGACGATGAGGCCGATCATCAGCGGGTTGGTTGCCTCATCGACCAGTCCCAGGTGGACCAGGCCTGCCGAGATCTGACCGACGCCGAGACCCAGCGAGGTCGCTACGCCGAACAGGGTGCCCACGATGGCGAGAACGTCCACCACGTCACCCATCCAGCCCTTGACCCGGGCGCCGAGCACCGGCTCCAGGATCCAGCGGATCGAGACCGGGCGGCCGCGGCGGTGGATCGCCATCGCCAGCGCCAGGCCGATCACGACGTAGATCGCCCACGGGTGGAGGCCCCAGTGCAGGAATGTCTGCGCCATCGCCTGATGGATCAGCTCATTCTGTTCCAGGCCTTGTGCCGAGGGTTTGATGTTGTCGGTCGCGAAGCCGAGCGGTTCCGCAACGCCGTAGAAGACCAAGCCGATGCCCATGCCGGCGGCGAAGAGCATCGCGAACCAGGCGAGCAGGCCGAATTCCGGCTCGTCGCCGGGGCGCCCGATGACGATCTTGCCCATTTGGACATGCCGATCACCAGCGCGACGACGACGAAGGCGCTGACCGCCAACGTGTAGTACCAGCCCAGGTTGGACACGATCCAGCCCTGGATTCCTTCCAGGGCATCGCCGGTGGGACCGGGGAAGATGATGCCGGCGAGGACCACCGCCAGCACGATGGCGGCTCCGGGATAGAACACCCGCGGCGCAATGCCGCCGCCCTTGGTCAGGCGTACGCCGTGGTGGCGCAGCGCGGCGACGGTGGCGTCGTCGTCGGTGGGGTCGGCGGGTTCGGCGATCGGCACCACGCCGCCGACGTGATCGTCGAGGAGTCCCTTGGCGAGCGGATCGGACTTGATCTCCCCAACCGGGTCGAGCGTGTTGACGGAGGGAGGATCACGTTCTTCGGTTGCGTCATGGTTGGTCGGTCGCTCGGGGCGACTGGACTCGGACATGGGTCTCCCTCCAGATCTGCTCAGGATTCGGCCCTACGTTGTCACATCTGAGGGTTTCGCGCACCGATGGGGCCCGCTGTCTCACCTCGGGCCGGTAGCCTTGGGTCCGTGCTGACCCTCCTTTCGCCTGCAAAATCGCTTGATCTGACGTCGCCGCTGGCGACGCGCAAGCACACCCAGCCGCGACTGTTGTCCCAGGCCGGTGAGCTGATCGAGGTGATGCGCGACAAGTCGGTGACCGAGGTGGCCTCGTTGATGGACATCTCCGAGGAGTTGGCGGCCGTGAACGTCGAGCGCTACCGCGACTTCTCCGCTCCGTTCTCGCCGGACAATGCCCGTCCGGCAGTGCTGATGTTCGACGGCGACGTCTATCGGGGCATGGCGGCGCCGTCCTTCGACGAGCGCGATTTCACCGAGGCGAACAAGAGCGTACGGATCCTGTCGGGGCTCTACGGGGTGCTGCGGCCGCTGGACTTGATCCAGCCCTACCGCCTCGAGATGGGGACCGCGTTGCGCACCGACCGTGGCGCCAATCTGTACGCCTGGTGGGGCACCCGGGTGAGTGATCTGTTGACCGAGGATCTGGCCGAATCGCCAGGCGCCGATTTGGTGGTCAACCTGGCGTCGGGGGAGTACAGCGGCGTGGTCGACTTCGACCGGCTCGGAGTCCCGGTGGTGTCACCACGTTTCGAGGACCAGGGGCCGAAGGGGGACTGGAAGGTGATTTCCTTCCCGGCCAAGAAGGCGCGCGGCATGATGGCGGGTTGGTTGGTCCGCAATCGCGCCCGGAATCGGCGGGCGCTGCTCGGCTTCGAGGAGGGCGGCTATCGCTACCAGCCCGAGTTGTCGACGCCGGACGTGCCGGTCTTCCGGAGGCCACGACAGGCCGCCTGAGGGTCGAAGGGGCGCAGTCGGGTCAGGGATGTTCACGTTGTGGCGCGGGGTGAACCTGTGCCCGCCTAGAGTCAGCCGCGAGGGCAGGCTCGTACAGTGACCGACCGACTCGGGCCGCCCCCGAAACCTAGGGGAGCACGTGTCCGAGATCAGATACGACCGCGGATGGTTCGACGCCCACATTCGTTACTGGGGCGGCGTCAGCGATGACATGGAGCAGTTTGCCCAGCGAACCGACCTGCAGCCCAAGCTTCGAAGCTTCCCCCACGTCGTGGGTGGTTCAGATGATGAGGGGCAGCGGCTGCGCGCGGCGCTGAGCCGCTTCGATGAGGCAATGACCGACGAGTTGACGACGGCCTCCGATGCCATGTCGGCGGTCGAGAGCACGCTGCGGCGGGCCCGACAGATCTACGAGGAGCAGGAACAAGAGGCCGAGGATCTGGCGAACAACACCGATCCCGAGCCCGAGTTGGAACGCCACTACTTCAAGCCGTTCGGAGGCCAGTGATGAGTGATCGACTGACAATCTCGGGCACCCCGCGGCTGGGTGGCACTGGGGTCGAGGCGCCACGACTCGGTTCGGGCAGTGGAGCCGGGCCCGAGGTCCACGAGATTCCCGAGGTTGAATGGGGTCGCGGCGACGGCCCCCGGCTGGAACGCAGGCCCCGGCTGGAGGGCGGCCCCGAATGGCGTTTCCTCCCCAAGCCGCCGATGATCCCGCTGCCGGTGGACCCCTACAGCAGCCTGCTGAATCGCACTCTTGACCAGGCGCGCACGGTGATCCGGCGAGCCCAGCTGGCGCTGATGCCGATCGCGGTGCCTTACGCCCCTGCCCATCAGGCCGACGCGGGATTCACCAGTGATGTCTCCTCGGGCCCCGCGGTGCTGCGGCCGATTCCCCAGATCCCGACCCTGCCCGCCTGGCCGACCGATCAGGCGCGGCGTCAGTACGTCGAGTTGGGTCAGGAAGTCGAGCGACTGCAGCAGCGGGCCCGGGAGCTGGCGAGCACCTTCCGGACCGGGGACGACCTGGAGCAGTACGCCGAACAGGTCGCCGACCACAAGCGTGGCCTGGAGACCTGGACCGAGAAGCTGGCCCCGGTCACCTTGGAAAACCTGCATCCGGGCGAATGGTGGGAGGGCCTGGCAGGTGAGGGCTACCGCAGCCAGGTCAGCAAGCAGGCCGAGTCGCTGCCGGGACTGATCGAGAGCACCGAGAAGGTCCATGGCGAGCTGACCGCGCTGGAGCGGGAGCTGAACGACACCCTGCTGGACCTGGCCGGAGAGTGGGTGATGGCGTACCTGATGCTGTCGAGCTCGACCAGTCGGGTGAGCAGCGAATTCGGTGCCATCATCTCGTTGCCGTTCATCCGTCAGCAGGTCACGAGCCTGGCCGACGGTATGGAACGGTGGGCGACCAGCTACGCGCGGGTCGGCACCGTGGCTGACACCATCACCCAGTTGGCCGACCAGCTGCCGCCATGGACCAGTCCGTTGCGCCTCTTGGTCGGGGAGGCCTACACCGCATGAGTCAGTGGGAGATCGAGGAGGATCCGACGGCGGCCCGGGCTGACAGCCAGGACGCCGATCCGACCGGTGCCCCGACAGCGGATGCAGCGGCGGCGCCGGTGCCGGTGATCGGCCTGGCCGTGGACGAGTTGGACCGCATTGTGGCCGTGCACGTCGCCGAGGACTGGCAGCAGCAGGTCGGCGATGCCACCGGCTTGGCGGTGGCGGTGCTGGTGGCACTCGCCGACGAGCAGGCTGCTCAGGCAGAGGCCGGGGCCGGCATTGCGATCCGGCAGCTCGACCGGGCCGAACGTGCTGACTACCTGATGCAGCTGTGGTCGCTGCAGCAGGAGACCGGTCGGCAGTTGGAGGAGTTGGGCGCTGCAGAGCCTCAGCTGGTGCGCTCGGCCAATGAGCGCGTGCAGGCGCAAGTCAGCGCCGGCGCCATCGTCAGCCTCGGCATCGACCAGGACTGGGCGGCCCATGCCTCCCCGCGTGACCTGGGGGCGGTGCTGGTCGAGGTGATTCAACTCGCGGCCCGGACGCAGAGCCCGATGCCAGGCTTGGCACACCTGCGCCGGATCCGGCACGAATTCAACTGAGGCATTCGACAGCACGGGTGCTGTTGCCGTACCGGATTCGGGTTGGTGTGCGATACTGGCTCGCAGGTGGGGCACCAACCGGGTGCCCAACTGGGTGCCCGGTGAGATCCCGAGCACGGAGCACCGCGACCAGTGGTGGGCCCGGAAAGCCCCTTGGACCGCGGTACCGGCAGGCGCCCAATCACCGTCAGCTTTGGTCGTCGCTCGGTCCTGACCGGGCGATGACTTTCAGGGGTGGACCCTTTGGTCCGCCTGAAGGAGTGTGCATGGACGACAACCAGCACGATGAACAGCTTCCCCTCACCACCGACGCGGCAATCGATGCCGAACCGGCCGCTGAGGAAGAAACCGACGAGACCCCGGTGGCGGTCGACGAAGTCGAGGTCGACGAAGTCGAGAACGAGGCCGACGAGTTCGAGGAAGAGCCGGTGGTGACCACGCCGCCGGCCCCGCAGTTCTCCGCCTCCGAGACGACAGCCTCCTCCGACGCGGCTGCTGCCCAGCCGCCGCGCCGCCGCGCTGCCAGCCGTCCCGCCGGCCCGCCGCAGATCCCCGCCACCGTCTTCGCGGTCGGCGAACCTGTCACCGCCGCGGCCCCGCAGACCCGCACCGGCACCGCAGCCCCGGTGGCTGCCGCTGGAACCGACCAGGCCCCGCCCCGGCCCGCCCGTCGCCGCGCCACCCGCCAGGCAGGTACGCCGGCGCCGGTGACCGCGTCGCCGATCACCTCGGAGCAGTCAAGCCCCGAGCAGTCAAACACCGAGAAGTCGAGCCCCGAGCACCCCGCCGACGACCAGAAGTCCGCACCATCGAGCACCCAGACCGGACCCTCCGACGAGGTTGCGGAGCGGTTGAACTCCTTGGCCGAAGCCTTGGGCGCAGCATCGTCTGAGAGCAGCGATGACGAGGACGACTCCACCGAGAGCCGACGCCCCTCGCGTCGTCGTCGTGGTGGCCGTCGCTCCCAGCGTTCCAGCGAGGGCACCGCTGACGGCAATGACAACGACGAGTCCGAGGACGAGGACACCACCTCGGCGGACTCGACCGAGAACGAGAACACTGACGACAACGAGAGTTCGGACAACTCCGAGGACTCCAACGACAGCTCCGAGAATTCCGACAGCGACGATGACGGCCAGCCGCGCCGGCGTCGACGCCGTCGGGGCGGTCGTCGGCGCCGTCGTGGCAGCAGCGACGACAACGACGGCCAGCAGTCGGGGGACAGCTCCGACAACGGTGACGCGGATTCTGACGACTCCCAGCAGGGCGAGGGCGGCAGCGAGGACACCGGCGATGATTCCGGTGACGGTCAGCCGCGCCGGCGTCGTCGGCGTCGCAGTCGCAGCGGCTCGAGCTCCTCGGACAGCACCGGGGACGACGGCATCACCGCCATCCAGGGCTCCACGCGGCTGGAGGCCAAGCGCCAGCGTCGCCGCGAGGGACGCAGCGCCGGCCGCCGGCGTACGCCGATCCTGAGTGAGTCGGAGTTCTTGGCCCGCCGCGAGTCGGTGGAGCGCAAGATGATCATCCGGCAGGCCGAGGACTACTCCCAGATCGCCGTCCTTGAGGACGGCGTGTTGGTCGAGCACTACGTCGACAAGGCGAGCGCCACCAGCCTGATCGGCAACGTCTACCTGGGCCGGATCCAGAACGTGCTGCCCTCGATGGAGGCCGCCTTCATCGACATCGGCCGCGGCCGCAACGCCGTGCTGTACGCCGGTGAGGTCAACTGGGACGCCTTCGGGGCCCACGGCCAGGACCGCAAGATCGAGCAGGTCTTCAAGTCCGGTCAGACCGTGCTGGTGCAGGTCACCAAGGACCCGGTCGGCGCCAAGGGCGCCCGGCTCACCAGCCACATCTCGATCCCCGGTCGCTACGTCGTCTACAGCCCCGACGGTCACCTGTCGGGCATCTCCCGCAAGCTGGCTGATGCCGAACGCAAGCGGCTGAAGTCGATCCTCGATGTCCACGTCGAGGACAAGGAAGCCGTCATCGTGCGTACGGCGGCTGAGGGAGCCAGCGAGGAAGAACTCGTTCGCGACGTCACCCGCCTCAAGGACGCCTGGAAGGCGATCGAGAAGAAGGCCAAGTCCGGCGGCGGCCCGCACCAGCTCTACACCGAGCCGGACCTGACCGTCCGGATCGTGCGGGACCTGTTCACCGAGGACTTCTCCGAACTGGTCATCGACGGTCTCGGCGGACCTGACGACGCGTACGAGCGTGTGATGGCGTACGCACAGAACGTCGCCCCGCACCTGGCCGACCGGATCAGCCGATGGGGCTCCGAGGATGAGACCGAGGACGAGCAGGCCGAGGCGAACGACTCCGCAGAGCAGGACGCTGCCGAGCCGGCCGAGGTCGTCGCGGAAGCACCCGCGGAGGACGCCGCTGCTGAGGAGGCGCCCGCGGAGGAGACGGCCGAGCCGGATGAGGCACCCAAGCCGGTGCCGCACCCGCCGAAGCGACCCTCGCCGGCTGACGTGCCGGCCCGCCGCCGCGGACCGGACGTGTTCGAGGCCTACCGGATCGACGAGCAGATCGCCAAGGCCCTGGAGCGGGCGGTCTATCTGCCCTCGGGTGGTTCGCTGATCATCGACCGCACCGAGGCGATGACCGTCATCGACGTCAACACCGGCAAGTTCACCGGCAAGGGCGGCAACCTCGAATCGACCATCACCTCGAACAACCTCGAGGCGGCCGAGGAGATCGTGCGTCAGCTGCGGCTGCGTGACATCGGCGGCATCATTGTGGTCGACTTCATCGACATGGTGCTGCCGGCCAACCGGGAGCTGCTGCTGCGCCGTCTGGTCGAATGTCTGGGTCGGGACCGCACCCGCCACCAGGTCAGCGAGGTCACCAGTCTGGGTCTGGTCCAGATGACCCGCAAGAAGATCGGTACCGGTCTGGCAGAGGCCTTCACCGAGACCTGCGAGCACTGTGAGGGACGCGGGTATCACACCCACGACGCCCCGGTGGACACCCAGGCCCCAGCCGATGGTGGTGACCGCAACAACGGCGGCGGCAACCGTCGTGGCCGGCGGCGCAAGAACTGACCTGGCTCGTCGGCGCCGGTCGGTTCAGTTGCCGTCCGGCGCCGGGGCGCTGGCCCAGGTCTGGTCAGCGGGCAGTCCCCGCGAGACCGGCTGCAACTGACCCTCTCCGGTGACCGGCTGCTGCCACCCGGACATCCCGGGGCGACTGCGTCGGACGAACCAGTCGTGCAGCGCCTGATCGAGATCGGCACGGATGCCGGCACAGCTGTCATCGCTGGCGCGATTGACGCTCTGATCAGGATCCTCGCCCCGGTGATAGAGCTCCACCGGCCCGTCGGGCCGGGTGATCCAGCTCCAGTCACCGTCGGTGATCATCCGACCCCCGCCATACTCCGAGGCCACCACCACGGTCTCGCGTCCGGCCACCTCGCCGCGCAGCAGACCGGCGAAGGACTCCCCGGCTGCCCACTGATCCGGCTCGGGCGACACCCCCGCCAACTCGCAGATGGTGGGATGCAGATCGGTGCCCGACAGCAGCGCGTCGCTGACCCCGGCCGGCCCGCCTGGGACGTGCACCAGGCCGGGCACTCGCACCGAGTTGTCCCAGAAGTTCAACGGATCGGTGCCGTTGCCTTTGCCCCAGATGCCGTGGTGGCCACACGAGAAGCCGTTGTCGGACAGGAAGAAGATGATCGTCGACGCGGCCAGACCACGCTGCGCCAGGTCGGCACGCAATCGTCCCAGGCCGGCATCGACGGCCGACAGACTCGCCGCATAGCCGGTGAGGGCCGTACGCGGGTCGGCCCATGCCTGCGTGAAGGCTCCGCGGCGCGCCCACGGATGGGGTTCGGCCGGCCGGGGGACCGAAGGAAAGTCGGTGCCGGCGTAGAGGTCGGTCCAGCGCCTTGGATGTCCGGTGAACCACGGGTCGTGGGGTGCCGTGAAATTCAGCTGCAGCAGGAAGGGCCGGTCCTTCGGGCGTACGTCGAGCGCGTGCAGGCCCTCCTCGACCACCGCATCGGTGAAATAGCGCGGTTCTGTGGCGGGCTCACCGTCGCGCCAGATTGGGGCGTTGAGATAGGGGCCGCCGCCGAACCGATGGGCGTACCAGAAGTCGTAGCCCGGCGCCGGCGTACGCGCGTCGCCGACGTGCCACTTGCCCGACATGGCGCACCAATAACCGGCGCGGCTGAGGGTTTCGGCGGTGGTCGGCTGCCCGGCCAGATAGGCATCGGCGTGGTCGCGCGGGTCGCGGCCGCCGACCAGCCAGTCGTGCACCCCGTGGCCGATGGCGTACGCCCGGTGAGCAGTGAGGCGCGAGCCGGGGAACAGACCGGGGAGGCGCAGTGCAGGTTGTCGAGCTCGAGGGAGGTGTCCAGCAGTGCCTGCAGGTGCGGCATCTGCAGCTCGGGCATCCGGTGCGGCATGGCCCAGCGGCCCTGGTCATCAGTCAGGATGACCACGATGTTGGGTCGGTCGATGTGCACGTTCACATCATGCCGGACTAGCCCAGCAGCCACGTCTGTACGCCGGTCCACACCGCCACGGTGAAGAGCAGACCTCCGAAGACGATCGTCAGCGTGGAGGGCCGTGCTCGCTGCGCCAGCGGCCCGCCGAGCAGCCCGCCGACCATGGAGCCGAGGGTGAACAGTCCCACCAGCAGCCAGTTGATCTCCACGGGCTGACCGATCCGGGCGAGCAGCGCGACCGCGGTGGTGATGACCATGACCAGCAGCGAGGTGCCGGTGGCGTGGCGCATCGAGAAGCCCAGCGCCAGGGTGAGGGCTGGCACCACGGCGAAACCGCCGCCGACGCCGAAGAAGCCGGTCAGGAAACCCGTCACTGAGGCAGCGGCCACCAGCACCACCAGCTGGCGCGGGTCGCTCAGCAGTCCGCGCAGGCCCGGCTGCGGGCCGGTCGCATGGGTGGTGTCTGGTTCGGGATGATCGACCACCGGCTCGTCCGGTTGGCTGACCCGGGTTGCCTCCGCCGCTTCCCGGTGCCGGGTCTGGCGGGCCTTGCGCAGCATCAGCAGGCCCACGGCCAACAACAACGCCGCGAAGGTGGTCAGCAGCCAGGCCTGGGGGACCAGCGGGTTGAGCAAGGACCCGGCCACGGTGCCGATGACGCCGATCGCGGCGAAGCTGATGCCTTCACCCCAGCGGATCTGCTGGGGATTCTTCAGGGCGCGTTGGATCAGGCTG
This sequence comes from Parenemella sanctibonifatiensis, assembly GCF_002250565.1. GTDB lineage: Bacteria > Actinomycetota > Actinomycetes > Propionibacteriales > Propionibacteriaceae > Parenemella > Parenemella sanctibonifatiensis. The sequence continues at coordinate 123,903 of NZ_NMVJ01000001.1, read as the reverse complement.
ACGGCTGCCGTGACGCCCACGATCACCAAGGATTCGGCGGTGGCGTTGTGGGGGTCCTGGCCCAGCACGTAGATCAAGATGGGGACCGACAGGATGCCGCCGCCGGCGCCGAGTGCGCCGACCACGATGCCGACGCCCAGGCCGACCAGCAGCGGAATGAGCCACTCCATGTAGTCTCCTGGATGTCGAGGGCGAGCCGCCCAGCAGTGTATCGGCGCGGTCTGCCGGTCGCGGTTTGACCGTTTCCCGGGCACACCGTAAAGTTGGTCCTCGGCGTGCGCTCCCGGGAAGTTCCACCTCTGGCGAGCGTTGCCAGATGCAAATGTTGACTCGCTCAGCCATCCGGCTGGCCTCGCGGCCCCGGGGTGATGCGGGAGCGGATCAAGGGACAGACAGAGAGTAGGTCAGGCGTGTACGCGATCGTGCGCAGTGGCGGACGCCAGCACAAGGTGGCCGTTGGCGACGTTGTCGAGATTGACAAGGTTGTCGACGAGGTCGGCTCCAGTGTTGAGCTGAGCCCGTTGATGGTGGTGGACGGTGACAAGGTGACCGTCGACCCCGACGCCCTCGGCAAGGTCAGCGTGACCGCCGAGGTCCTGGCCGAAACCAAGGGCCCGAAGATTCGGATCGTCAAGTACAAGAACAAGACCGGCTACCGCAAGCGCCAGGGCCATCGCCAGCGCTACAGCCAGGTCAAGGTCACCGGTATCGAGAACTGAGGTCGGGAAATGGCACACAAGAAGGGCGCGTCCTCGACGCGAAACGGTCGTGACTCCAACGCCCAGCGCCTCGGCGTGAAGCGATTCGGTGGTCAGGAAGTCAACGCCGGCGAGATCATCCTGCGCCAGCGGGGCACCAAGTATCACCCCGGCGACGGCGTCGGCCGTGGCAAGGACGACACCCTCTTCGCGCTGATCGCGGGCCGGGTCGAGTTCGGCACCCGTCGCGGCCGCAAGGTCGTCAACATCGCCGGCGAGTGAATCAGTCCCACTGATCTGAAGCATCTGCTCGAGGCGGCCCCATGGCGGGGCCGCCTCGAGTTTTTTGTGGCGGATGTCACTTGAGTGGGGTGTCAGATGCTGCTGGTGGGCGTCAGAGCAGCACCCCGCCGAGGACGGTGTCGCTGACGGTGAGGTCGGCCTGCCACAGCACCAGATCGGCGCGGGCGCCGGGGGCGAGGACGCCCAGATCCGTACGCCCGAGCAGTCGCGCCGGTCGTTCGGAGACCAGCGCCATCACCTCGGCGAGCGGCCATCCCAGCCGGAGAGCCAGGTGACGCACCATGCCGTCCAGCGCAGTCACCGAACCGCCGAAGGCATCTTGGCCAACCACCATGCCGACCCCGTCAGAGACAACACATTCGACGTCGCCGAGCCGGTAGCGGTAGCCGTCGGGCATCCCGATGCCGATGGTGCCGTCAGAGACCACCACGAGTCGCTCCCCGAGGCAGGACCGGGCAATGTCCAACAGCTCCGGCGGCAGATGACAGCCGTCGGCGATCACCTCACCGGTGATGCTGGGATGGGCCAGACACGCCTCGATTGCGCCGGGCACTCGCCACGGTCCTTGCCGGTGGAAGGTGGTCATGCCGCTCCACAGGTGGGTGGCATGGGTCAGGCCGGCCTCGACGGCGCGGGCCAGGTCGGCGACGCCGGCCTCGGTGTGCCCCAACGCGGCGATGGTGCCAGCCTCGGCCAGTGCGCGGCACAGTTCCTCGCTGCCGTCCCGTTCCGCAGCCAGAGTCACCATCGCGACCGAGGGTCGAGGCAACCACTCCTGCCAGCTGGACTCCGCCGGGCTGACCAGATGTTTGGGATCCTGGGCTCCGCACTGGGCCACTGACAGGAACGGTCCCTCCAGATGTACGCCGGCGATCGCTGCCGCCTCGGGAGCCGGGGTCTGCGAGGTGAGCTCGTCCGCCCGTTGGCACATGTCCGCAACCGGGCCGGAGACCAGGCTGGGCACCACGGTGGTGGTGCCGTGCTTGGCCAGCCAGCTCAGCGCCGGCGTGGGGTCACCGGCACCGAAGGACACCCCGGCGGCGCCGTGGATGTGGGTGTCGATCATGCCGGGCGTGACCAGACGCCCCGCCGCGTCCACCTGGGGCAGGTCGGCCGGCGCCTGGCCCGGCGGGGCCACTGCGGCCAACGTGGAGCCAGTCACGACGAGGTCCCGGCGTACCCGATCGTCGCCGATCAGGACCTCTCCGCCGACCAGCACCCAGTCGCTGGGCCGCTGCGTCATTTCGGCAGCTGGGAGGCCGACTCGGGATCCAGGTGCAGTGTGGCGGTCGGCGTACGCTGCAGGATCGAGGCCGGGCAATCAGTGGTGATCGGGCCGGTCAGGGCAGCGGCCACCGCGGCGGCCTTGCGCTCCTCGGGCACACACACGATCTGGTGGGTGCTGCTCAGCAACGCCGGGATGCTGAGCGACAGCGCGGTCGCCGGGACATCGGCCTGGGTGGGGAAGTGGCCCTCGTTGACCTGTTGACGCAGCGATTCCGGGGTCAGTGCGATCTCCTGGCACCAGCGCTCGGTGTCGAACTCGGCCACGCCGGGCTCGTTGAAGGCCAGGTGGCCGTTCTCGCCGATGCCCATGCACACCAGGTCCAGCGGAGCCTCGTGCAGCAGATCCTCATAGCGACGGGCCTCGGTCTCCGGATCGGCATTGCCGTCGATGTAGTGGACCTGAGCCGGGTGCAGGCGCTCCTCGACCCGTTCCCGGATCCAGCGTCGGAAGGAGGCCGGGTGGTTGGCATCGATGCCGACGTACTCGTCCATGTGGAAGACGGTCACCTTGGACCAGTCGACGTCCTGGCTGGGCAGGGCGTCGGTGATCGGAAACTGGGAGTTGCCCGTGGCGACGACGACTCGGGCGCTGCCATTGCTGTCAATGGCAGCGTTGATGATCGCGGCGGCTTGCTGTGCGGCAGCGGCGCCGAGCTCGGCGGTGGTGGAGTGAAACTCCACCCGAAGGTCTTGATAGCGTTGGCTGGTCATGGAGTGAGTATGCAAGCGTTTGCTGCAAGAATGCAATGCTGTCGCTGAAAATGGTGCCGCGAAATCGACGCCGATCACGTGTACGCACAACAGCCCGATCGGGCAGGAGGCCGGAGCATGACTGTCACGTTGGCAGATGTCGCCAAGCGAGTCGGAGTGAGTGCCTCGACGGTGTCGCGGGCACTGTCCTCACCGGACAAGGTCAATCCGCAGACTCGTCAGGAGATCATGGCGGCGGTCGAGGCGATGGGGTACGTCCCCAACCAGGTCGCCAAGTCGCTCAACTCGGGGCGCCGCGATGCATTGGGGATTGTGGTGCCCGACATCGCCAATCCGTTCTTCCCGCCGATCATCAAGGCGGTCCAGGCGCGTGCCGCGCGACTGGGGCATTCGGTCCTCATCAGCGATTCCGATGAGCAGACTCGCGACGAACTGGGTCTGGTGCGGGAGCTGGTGAAGCGTTCCGACGGCGTCATCGTGGTCTCCCCGCGCAGCGATCCGGGCGCGCTGGCCGACCTGGCCGCGCGTGAGGTGATCGTCTTCATCAACCGTGAGATCGAGGGTGCGGTCAATGTCCTGATCGACGACGGCGTCGGGGTTGGGCAGGCGGTGGAGCACCTCCACGCACTGGGTCATCGCAGGGTCTGTTACCTCGCCGGACCAGCGCGTTCCTGGTCCAACAAGGTACGCCGGGCCGCGGCCCGGGAGGCCGCTGAACGGGTCGGCGTCGAACTGGTGGAGTACGGCCCGTTCAACCCACAGATGCAGGCCGGCGTACGGGCTGCCGACCTGGTGGTGGCCAGCGGCGCGACCGGGGTGATCGCGTACGACGACCTGATCGCCAGTGGTCTGATGCTGCGACTGGCCCAGCGTGGCGTGTCGGTGCCGGGGGACATCTCCGTCATCGGCGTGGACAATTCGGCCTTGTCCGGGATGAGCTATCCCACTCTCACCAGCGTCTCGGTGCCCTGTTATGACGCCGGCGTCACCGCCGTCAACATCATGAACGAACACCTCTCGGGCAAGCGGGTGGAACCCCAGACAATCCAGCTCGAGACCGAGCTGGTGGTCCGCGGGTCGACCGGCGATTGTCCGCGCTGACGCGGACGCACCCCTTGACACCGGTCCCAGCCATGAGCATTCTTGATGCACACGGTTGCTGCAATTGCAGCATCGTGCACGGAGGTTGATCGACCAACCTCCGGCTCATGGCAAAGACGCGGAGGTGTGGGCGTGACGGACGGTCAGCTGGTGCAGACGGACCGGTCGCTGCGAATTGGCGTGGTGGGCTTCGGCAACCGCGGCATCATCGCTCACCGCGCCCTCGACACCGACGAGGCCCGTCGCCATGGTGACCAGGTGGTCGCGGTCTCCGACCCGGGGCCAGCCGCCCAACAGCGTGGCCAGGAGCTCTTCGGCGCCGACCTCGCGGTCGGGGACAGCGTGAGCACCGTCATCGACGCCGGTGTGGACGCCGCGATCGTGACCTCACCCGACGACGCCCACTGCGAACAGGTGGTGGCGCTGTTGGAGGCCGGCATCGCAGTCTTCTGCGACAAGCCGATGGCGATCACCACAGCAGAGGCGGACCTGATCCTGACGACCGCCCATCGCACCGGCAGCAAGCTCTACGTCGGCCACAACATGCGCCACATGCCGGTGATCCGGCTGATGAAGGAGATCATCGACTCCGGCCGGATCGGCGAGGTCAAGGCCGTCTGGGTGCGACACTTCATCGGTGAGGGCGGGGACCGATTCTTCCGGGACTGGCACGCCGACCGGCGTCGGGTCAACTCCCTGCTGCTGCAGAAGGGCAGCCACGACCTCGACATCATCCACTGGCTCGCCGGCGGCTACACCAGCCGCGTCTCCGCGATGGGCGGGCTGACCGTCTACGGCGACATCGAAGGCCGCGACGACCACGCCGGCCAGCGGGTCACCGACTGGATCAGCGACCAGAACTGGCCCCCGACCGAGCTGCCCGACGTCAACCCGGTGGTCGACGTCGAGGACCTGCAGCAGGTCAACCTGGCGCTGGACAACGGCGTGTACGCGACCTACGCCGAATGCCACTTCACCCCCGATGACTGGCGCAACTACACCGTCATCGGCACCCGCGGCCGGCTCGAGAACGTCGGCATGGAAGGCCAGGTCCGGGTCTGGGACCGCCGCAAGGCCTTCAATGAGCGCGGCGACGAGGAGATTCCGGTGCCCGCCGCCCAGGGCGGCCACCACGGCGCCGACCCCACCATGCTTGCTGAGTTCCTGGCCTTCGTGCGCACCGGCGTACCGACGCTGACCAATCCAGTCGCTGCCCGGTATGCCGTCGCAGCCGGGGACTTCGCCACCCAGTCGCTGCGCACCGGCGGCAGCACTCTCCCGATTCCCACCCTCGACCCCAACCTCCGCGCCTACTTCGAGGCCGGTCAGGACCGACACGGAAGGATCCAGTGATGTCGCCTTCAACTCCCCATCAGACCCCTCGATCGCAGCTGCGACGCAGGACATTCTTGGGACTTGCTGCCGCGGCGACCGCGCTGCCGGCGCTGCAGGCCTGTTCGCCGCAGGAACCGCTGCCGCCCGGTGGTCCGGGTGGCAATGGTGGCGGTGGGACCGCCGCCAAGGAAGCCCCTTCGCTCACCCAGCTGGTCGACAGTGGCCAGTTGCCGCCGCTGGAGGAGCGACTGCCGGCGACCCCGGCGGTGGCCCAGTCGCACGGCTCGGACGCGGCGTACGGCGGCACGTTGCGGCGCGCCACCCTCAACGACACCGACACCTCCAACCTGCTGGCACTGGCCGGCGCTGCGCTGATCGAGTGGAGCAGCGACGGCAAGAGCTTCGTGGAGGATGTGGCTGAGTCCTTCGAGCCCAGCGACGACTTCAGCAGCTACACCATCAAGCTGCGCGAGGGGCTGAAATGGTCCGACGGTGAGCCCTTCACCACTGCCGACCTGATGTTCCTCTTCGAGGACTGGCTCGGCAACAAGACCATGGTCCCGTCGGCTCCCTACTGGGTGGCCTCGCCGGACAAGAGCTTCCCGACGGCTGAGGCGAACGGTGACTTTGAGCTGACGGTCACCTTCTCGATGCCCAACCCGCTGTGGTGGAAGTACCTGTGCAACCCTGCGGTGGGCACCCAGTTCCTCAAGCCGGCGCACTACCTCAAGGAGTTCCACGCCGACTACGCCGACAAGGCGGCCCTCGATGCCGCGGTGGCCGAGGCCGGACTGGACACCTGGGACAAGCTGTTCGCGCTCAAGGACAATGCCTGGACCAACCCGGACCGGCCGGTGCTGGGGGCGTACGTGCTGGACCAGCCGATCATCCCCTCGGGCACCGCGACCATGAAGCGCAACCCGTACTACTACAAGGTCGACGGCGAGGGCCGGCAGCTGCCCTACATCGACGACTTGCAGATCCAGAAGCTGGACCGTTCGGCGCTGGACCTGCGTGTCTCCAACGGTGACATCGACTTCCAGGGGTACGGCCTCAGCTTCGGTGCCGCGCAGGTCTATCTGCAGAACGCCGATGCGAACAACTACCAGATCCGCCGCTGGGAGGAGCCCTCGGTGTTGGGCCTGCTGCCCAACCTGTCGCATGCCGACCCGGTGGTACGGGAGCTGTTCAACCTGACCGACTTCCGGGTCGCGATGTCGCACGCCATCAATCGCGACACCCTCAACAAGACCCTGCTCGGTGGGATCGGTGTGGTCGCCCAGGCCACCTGTGTCGAGTCCGATGAATACTGGACCTCCGGGGTGGGGGAGCAGTACCTCGAGTTCGACCAGGCCAAGGCGGCCTCGCTGCTGGACGGGATCGGTGCCGCGACGGGCCCCGACGGCACCCGTGTCTTCAAGGGAAAGCCGCTCGACTTCGTGATCATGTACGTCGACAACGCGGCCGGGGCAATCAAGCCGACCGAGGCGTACAACTCGGTGGTGGCCGACTTGGCCAAGATCGGCGTCAAGCTCTTCCTTCGACCGGTCGACAGCCAGCTCTATGCCCAGAGTCGCTCCAGCAACGACTTCGACTTCGACGGTACGCCGGTGCCCCGGTCCTACTTCGACCTCGAGCCGGTCTGGTACATCCCGACCGCGGGCAACTCCCACACGGCGCCGGCCTTCGGCAACTGGTACGCCTCGGGCGGCACCGCAGGTGAGGAGCCGACCGGGGTCTGCGCCGAACTGGTGAAGCTGTGGGACGAGTTGCGCGCCGCTCCGTCGGACCAGGCGCGGATCTCGACCGGGCAGGCCATCCAGAAGCTGCATTCGGATGAGTGCGTGATGATCGGTCTGGTCGGCAACCCGTTCGCCCCCGTGGTGGTGAGCAACACCGTCAAGAACGTTCGCGAGGACGAGCCGCAGCTGGCCTTCGTGCTGGGTCGGGACAAGTTCTCCACCCCGGAGCAGCTGTGCATCGTTGAGGGCTGACGCGTGCTTCGGTTCATCCTGATCCGTACGGCGTACGTCATCCCGACGCTACTGGCCATCTCGATGGTGGCGTTCTTCATCATCCAGTTGCCGCCGGGTGACTTCCTCACCGCGCAGGTCGCATCCCTCGAGGCGCAGGGTCAGACGGTTGACTCTGCCTACCTCGAGGCGTTGCGGCAGCGCTACGGGCTTGGCGAGCCGTTGCCGGTCCAGTACGGCAAGTGGATGTACGGGATCATCTTCCACGGCGACATGGGCATCTCGTTCTCGACCGGACGCCCGGTCACGACCGAGATCGCCGACCGGCTGCCCCTGACGCTGATCCTGGGTGTCACGACGCTGATCGTGACCTGGGTGATCGCGCTGGCCGGCGGCATCGTGTCGGCGATGAAGCAGCGCCAGTTCGCCGACTTCGCGATCTCGACGCTCGGCTTCATCGCGCTGGCGGTGCCGAACTTCCTGGCCGCGTTGCTGTTCTCCTACGCCGCCTTCAAGATCTTCGGCGCCTCCGTCGGTGGTCTGTTCTCACCCGAGTACGCCACCGCGCCCTGGTCACTGGCGAAGTTCGGTGACCTGCTCAGTCACTTGTGGATCCCGGTGCTCATCATCGGTCTGGCCGGCACCGCCGGCATCATCCGGATCACCCGCGCCAATCTGCTGGACGAGCTGTCCAAGCCCTATGTCGTCACGGCACGGGCCAAGGGCCTGTCCGAACGCAAGCTGGTGATGAAGTATCCGCTGCGGATCGCCCTCAACCCCTTCATCTCGACCGCCGGCTGGCATCTGCCCTCGTTGTTCGACGGCGAGGTGGTCGTCGCCCAGGTGCTGGCGCTCGGCACGATGGGACCGCTGCTGTTGCAGGCCCTGCGTGAGCAGGACATGTATCTGGCCGGCGGCATCATCATGATCATCGCCGTCCTCACGGTCATCGGCACCCTGCTCAGCGACATCCTGCTGGCAGTGGTCGATCCGCGAGTCCGGTTCGGGAAGGCCTGACATGTCTCTGATGCCCCCTCCGGCCCCGCAGGCCGACAGCCCTCACGAGGATCCGACCCAGGCGGAGCTCGCCCGCAGCAAGCCGGAATCGCGGCGCCAGGCCCGTCGGCGCAAGCAGGCGTTGGCGCTGCGGGACGGGTCGGCCAGCCAGACCCGACTGATCTGGCGCAAGTACCGCACCAACCCGCTGGGTCTGATCGGTCTGGGCGTGCTGATCGTGTTGTACGTGATCGCCGCCGCGCCGGGATTCTTCTCGCCGCACAACGCGACCACCTCCTCGCCGGACTATGCCGGCGCGCCCCCGCAACAACTGCGCTTCTCGCCCGAACATGGCCTGCACGTGCTGGGACTCACCTCCGAAACCAGTTTGGAAACCCTGGCCCGGGAGTACGTGCCTGACCCCGAGCACGTGGTGGAGCTGCGACTCTTCGCCAAGGGGGACCCGTACAAGATCTTGGGCCTGATCCCAGCCGACCGGCACCTGCTCGGGCCGTCGGATCCGAATGAGCGGGTCTATCTGCTCGGGGCGGACCAGGCCGGTGTGGACATGTTGTCCAAGATCAACTTCGGCGCCCAGATCTCGTTGTCGATCGGCCTGATCGGCGTGCTGCTGTCGGCGCTGATCGGCATCATCGTGGGCGGCATCTCGGGCTACTTCGGTGGCGTTGCCGACAGTTTGATCCAACGGGTGATCGAGTTCATCATGTCGATCCCGACGCTGCCGTTGTGGCTCGGGCTGGCAGCCGCGATTCCGCCGCGGTGGGGGATCGTGCAGACCTACCTGGTGCTGACCTGCATCCTGTCGTTGGTGGGCTGGACCGGCATGGCGCGGGTGATCCGTGGCCGGGTGTTGCAGGCCCGCGACGAAGACTTCGTCACCGCCGCCCGACTCGATGGCGCCGGCCACGGCCGGATCATCCTTCGGCACCTGATGCCGTCGTTCATGTCCCACATCATCGCCTCGCTGTCGCTGGCGGTGCCCTCGATGATCCTGGCCGAAACCGCCCTGTCCTTCCTCGGCATGGGCCTGCGCGCCCCGGCCGTGTCGTGGGGTGTGCTGTTGCGCGACGCCCAGCAGTTGCAGGTGGTCGTGAACGCGCCGTGGATGCTGCTGCCGGGGCTGGCAGTCGTGCTGACGGTGGTGGCCTTCAACTTCGTCGGTGACGCGCTGCGCGATGCTGCCGACCCGTACGGAAAGTGAGTCGACGATGACCGACAACATCCTCGAGGTGGACGGCCTCACGACCACCTTCTTCACGCCTGAGGGCGAAGTGCCGGCGGTGGTGGACGCCAGTTTCACCCTGCGCCGCGGGCGTACGCTCGCGATCGTCGGTGAGTCCGGTTCGGGCAAGAGCGTCACCGTACGCTCGGTGCTCGGCATCCTCTCCCACCCCGGCAAGCAGGTGGCGGGCACCGTCCGATTCCAGCCCGAGGTCGATGGGCCCACGACCGACTTGAGCAAACTGGACGTGACGGGGGCGGAGTTCCGCAAGATCCGGGGCCGGCAGATCTCGATGATCTTCCAGGAGCCAATGGCCTCGCTGTCACCGGTGCACACCATCGGCAATCAGATCTCGGAGATGCTGGAAGTGCACCGCGGGATGTCCCGCAAGGAGGCCCGGCCGCTGGTGATCGAGGCGTTGGAGCGGGTTCGGATCCCGCGCCCCGAGGAGCGGATCGACGCGTACACCTTCCAGCTGTCCGGTGGCATGCGGCAGCGCGCGATGATCGCGATGGCGTTGATCCTGGAGCCGGCCCTGGTGATCGCCGACGAGCCGACCACAGCACTGGATGTCACCACCCAGGCCCAGATCCTCAAGCTGCTCGCCGAGCTGAAGGAGGAGCAGGGGACGAGCCTGATCTTCATCACCCACGACATGGGCGTGGTGGCGCAGATCGCCGATGACGTGGTGGTGATGCGGCGCGGCAAGGTGGTCGAGTCCGGTGACGTGCACCAGATCTTCGCCAATCCGCAGCATGAATACACCCAGCAGCTGTTAGCGGCGGCCCGGCTGGAGATCCGCGAGCCCGACCAAGCCGCTGAGGTCGCCGAGCAGGCCGAGCCGCTGCTGTCGGTGGGGCACCTCTCGATGACCTTCGCGTCGGCTTCGGGCGGCATCTTCTCCCGCAAGAAGGAGAAGGTGGAGGCGGTCAAGGACGTCAGCCTGAGTCTGCCGGCCGGATCCACCTTCGGCCTGGTGGGGGAGTCCGGCAGTGGCAAGACGACCCTGGGTCGTTGTGTGCTGCGGGTGTACGAGCCGACCGAGGGCAAGCTGCTGTTTCGGCAGGGCGACAGCGAGGTGGACCTGGCCCGGCTCAGCGGCAAGCAGCTACGGCACTTCCGCAGCAAGATCCGGATGGTCTTCCAAGATCCTTACGGCTCGCTCAATCCGCGGATGACCGTACGCCAGATCGTCGAGGAGCCGATGCTGATGCTCAAGGGCGAGTCGACCAAGGCGGAGCGGGGCGACCAGATCGCCGAGATGCTGCGCCGGGTCGGCCTGGAGTCCGCCGTGATGAATCGCTACCCGCACGCCTTCTCCGGCGGTGAGCGGCAGCGCATCTGCATCGCGCGCGCACTCATCACCGACCCGAGCCTGGTGGTCGCCGACGAGGCGGTGTCAGCCCTGGACGTGTCGGTGCGGGCCCAGGTGTTGGAGCTGATGGCCGAACTGCAGGCCGATCTGGGGCTGACCTACCTCTTCATCTCCCACGACCTGTCGGTGGTGGAGCGCGTCTGTGACGACGTCGCGGTGATGCTGCACGGCGAGATCGTCGAACGCGGCAAGGTCGGCGACATCTTCGACAACCCACAGCACGACTACACGAAGTCGCTCCTGGATGCGGTGCCGGTGCCCGATCCGTCGCAGCGCGAGGCGTCGTGATTCGCTGGTTCTTTCGATAGTTTCTGGCCGGTTGGCGGTTGGGCGTGATTTTTTGTCGGTGGTGGGTGGTTGACTGAGGTCATCGAGTAGGAGGTGACCTGATGGACCAGTCTGATGCCGAGCCCGACACCGCGCCGGCGGCGGATCTGTCCACGCTGTCGCGTCGTGAGTTGATCTCGGAGTTGACTGCCGTCACGCGCCGGGAGCGCGAGCTCGTCGCCCAGAAGATGCTGTTGATCGGGGCGGCGTGTGATGCCTGGTCCGGGGTCGACGGGGTCGATGAGGCGGGCATGGAAGCTCGCACCCTCTACGGCGAGAAGCTGGTGACCTTCGGCGGGGACGGAACTGCGCAGGTCTCGGAGTTTCTCCGGCTCGAGTTGGGGCCGGCCCTGGGGCTGTCGCCCTTGGCGGCCGATGACTGGATCAGGGATGTGCAGGACCTGCGGCATCGGCTGCCGAAGCTGCATCAGCTGTGCGTGGATCTCGAGGTCGACCTCGGTGATGCGCGGATGGTCGCGCGGGAGACTCGGCTCTTGCCGCTCCCGGTCTGCTTGGAGCTGGACGAGGAGGTCAGCCCCAAGCTGCCGTCGTTGCCGACGGGTCGGATCCGGTCGCTGGTGCGCAAGGAAGTCGTACGCCGCGATGACGAGGCCGAGGAACGGCGGCGGAGCCAGTTGGCCCACCGGTATGTGCAGCTCGATGGTCGCGACGCCGGGTTGGGGACGTTGGCCCTGCGCGGTCAGGTCGATACCCGGGACGGGCACGCGATCGATCAGACCCTGGACACGCTGGCGCGCCGGTTGGCCGACCTGGACGGGGTCGACACGACGGCATGGAATTGGGGCAAGGGTGAGTATCGCGCCAAGGCGCTCGGCATCCTCGCGACGCCCCAGGCCGCGGCGAGTTTGTTGGCGCAGGATCCGCTGCCCGTCGACGATGCCGGGGACCCGGTCGTCGACCAGGACGTCGAGGCCGATCAGGGACTGCGGCCGGGGTGCCCGGACCAGTGGGCTGACGGACACTCGACCGCGCCGGGCTCCTCCACCCGGCAACTGTGCGCCGAACATGCGGCTGAGGTGGTGGCGGGCGTTCGCGGTGGGGACCACGTGAAGCTCGTGATCCACGCCGAAGCCGCCGACCTCGAGAGTGGTCGTGGTGGTTGGTGGGAGGCGTTCGACACGTCGGCGACCTCGGGTGAGATCGCTGAGGTGCTCAGCACGGCGGGAAAGGTCGTGGTGCAGCCGGTGATCAACCTCAACGATGCGACGGTGGCGACGACCCGCTTCCCGAACAAGGCGATGAAGCAACGCCTGCGATGGCGCTGGGACCACGAGGCGTACCCGTTGAGCACGACCCGGAGCAGGGTCCGCTCGATCCAGGTCGACCACGTCATCCCCGCGCCGGGCGGTGCTACCTGTGAGACCAACTTGGTGCCATTGGTGGCAGGCGCCCACCGGGCGAAAACCCACGCCGGGTTCACCTCCACGGTGACGGGGCCGAGCAGCATCCAGTGGTGCACCCCGGCCGGGCAACGCTTCGAGGTCACCCCCAACGGCACCCACCGACTCGATCCCGACACCGGAAGACCAGTCGATTCAGTGTCAAGGGACCAGTGCGCCCTCACCGAGGTCCTGCACGCCAGAGCGAGGGCACGAGCCGCAGCTACGGGCCCACCCGGCTGACCTGCGCGGGGTGAGTCACCAGGGCCGTCAGTCCATGGGCAGCGGTGCCGCGTCCTGCCAGGTCCCGGGTGGATCGCTCGGCCCGTCCCAGATCAGGGTCGGGTCGGCCAGGCTGGCGGCGTACGCCACCCGGGCCAGGTCTGGCTCGGCGGTCACGGTGATCGGGGCAGTCGGTTCGCCGTGGCGGTCGCGCAGGACGCGGGCGGCCTGGAGGACGTCGCGCACCCGGCCCGCGAAGAGGCTGTCGCCCAGCGCCAGCAGTTCGGACAGCACCCGAGCGGTGCTGCTGGCCGGATGGTCGGGGGAGAGGTCGTCGCGCTGGTGCACGGTCAGGGCACCGTGTCCGCGTACGTCGACCATCAGGGTGGCGCCGGGCAGTCGCGGGCGCGCCGGCGGCTGCCGCACATCGCACAGGTGCAGGTTGAGGCGGGCGCTGCGGTCGGGCGCCTGCTGCCAGATGCCCGCGCCATACAGGCCCGCGGCCGGCGTGTCCTCGGCCAAACCCTCGGGTGCTGGCTCAACCTGCCACAGGACGTGGGCCATGTGGTCGGCCTCCGGGAGCCACCTCGCGTACGGTTCGGACAGCGGTCGACCCTTGAGGTCGACCATCGCCCGGACCCGTTCGGCGGTCAGCGGCAGCTCGGGTGCGGCGTGGGCCAGGTCGAGCAGCAGCGGGCCGGCCACCTCCCCTCGCACCTGGCCGCTGCGGGTCACCTGCAGCGCCGTGGCGGCAGGGGCGGGGGCGGCAGACCTCGAGGAATCGGCTGCAAGCGACTCCGAAGCCCCGGCGCCGCACAGGCCCGCCACGAAGTTCACCGCCTCGGTGCGCATGTCCTCGGTGAGGGCATGCGGCGCATCCACGACGACCTGGCGCAGCCCGTCCGGCCCATGCGACGACCCATCCCACCAGGGCTTCGCGCGCTCCACCTCACCCTGAGCGCCCCGCAGCCCGAAGAAGTCCGCCGTGGTGCTGAGCACCAGCGTCGGCCGGGGCGCCCATGCCGCCAGCAGGTGGTGCGCATCGAGGCCGTCGGCGCCCAGCAGCACCTGCTCGGCGTCGATCCGGTTGCCCGACCAGACATGGTCGGCGCGACTGGTGATGCTGCAGGCGATCACCGCGCCGGCCACCCGGGGCTCCACCGCGCCGAGTTGCGCGGTCTGGGTGCCGCCGCCGCTGTGTCCCATGACAAAGATCGGCAGCTCGGGATGATCGGCGAGCAGCCGCGACACCAGGCTGCGGATCTCGGCCAGGAACCACCGCATCGGGTTGAGCCCGCGCCGCCACGCCTCGAATCCGGCGTCGGCATGCTCGGTCGTGCTGCCGGCCAGCTCGCCCGGCCGTGACAGCCGTTCCCCCTGCCCGAGCGGATCCGGTGTCCAGGTCTGGATCCCTGCGCGGGCCATGGCCGCACCCACCGCCTGATACTGCGGATAGGCCTTCCCCTCCAGCGCGTGGCCGGGAATCATGATCAACTGAGCCCTCGGGTCGCCGGCCGGGACGTGTCGCGTCGCCGTCAGCGGGGAGCCCGCGGGCGTCCGCAGCAGCCACAGTTCCGGGGCATCGCCGGTCGCCTCGCGCACCCGCTCCCCGGTCAGCGGCTCCGGCTCAGCGTCGGGGTCCATGGTCAGCGCGACCGCCAGACGGGCCCGAATCTCGGCCCGGGCGGCATCGAGGCCACCGTCCGCCAGCAGATCGCGGTCCTGGCGGCGCTGCCGTGCCACCGCCGCAATGGTGCGACTCGTGGTGTGGCGCAGCAGATCGAGGGAGGCATCCCAATGGCCGTCCAGGCTCGGGCGGATGCTGTGACCGGGGGTGTCAACCGGCTTCATACTCGCCTACACTACAACAGTGCAAACGGTTGCTGCACTTGCAGTGACGCGATCTTCTGAGGAGCAAAGGTGATCCGGTACGCACTGTGTGGGACCTCCAACCGCGGGATCGGCGGCTTCCTGCTGCCGTTGCTGGGCGTCAACGGAGAGGAGGACGCCACCCTGGGCTACGGAGCCAGTGGCGAGGACTATCGCGACGTTGCCGAGGTCACCGCACTGGTCGACAAGGACTTGGTACGCGCCCAGGCTGTCGCCGCCGCAGTCAAGGCAGACCTGCCGGCGTACAGTCCGGACCAGCTCGATGAGGTGCTGGCCAACTGCGACTGCCTCATCGTCGCCACCCCCGACCACACCCACCTGGAGTATGCGCTGGCCGCGGTCGAGGCCGGGGTGGAGGTGATCGTCGAGAAGCCGGTCACCACCACGGCGGCCGACGGCCGCCGACTGCTGGAGGCGGCGGAGGCCAGTGGAGTCCGGGTGCGGGTCGCGCACAACCTGCGCTATGCCCCCAAGCACCTGCGCCTGATGGAGATGATCCAGGAGGGCGCGATCGGCCGGGTCACCCAGATCGAATACCAACACCGCGTCGACACCCGCCATGGCGCCGGCTACTTCCTGCGCTGGAATCGGGAGCGCGCCCGTTCCGGCGGCCTGTCGGTGCACAAGTCCAGCCACCACCTCGACCTGCTGCAGTGGTGGGCCAGCGCCCGGCCCGAGGTGGTCTTCGGCCGCGGCGCCCGCCACTTCTACGGCCCCGACGGCGCGTACGCCAGCACCGCCGAGCAGCCCTGGCGCGAGGACCCCTACTTCCTGGCGCAGGGCGACAGCAACGCTCTGCAGCCCGGCGACCGCGAGCGGACCGGCCTGCTCGGTGTCGGCTACCCGATGGAGTATCCGGTCGAGAATCCGCTGTGGCTCTACGACGACGCCATCGACGTCGAGGACACCTACAGTGCGGTCATCGGGTACGCCGGTGGCGTCCAGGCGACCTATTCCATCGACTTCTCCTCGCCGTGGGAGGGCGCCACCATCGGCATCTCCGGCACGGCCGGGCGGCTGGAGATGCGGACCGGGCGGCTCGCCGACGGCGGCCCGCTGCCGCAGGGGGAGTACGCCTGGTGGCTGCCGCTCTTCGGGGAACCGCAGCCGATCGAGGTCCCGGCCGTCTCCGAAAACGGTCATGGCGGCGCCGATGGACTGATGCGCGCGGATCTGTTTCGGGGTGCGACCGGTCGCACCCAACAACTCGGCGCTTCGGCCTCGTTGGCCGAGGCAGTCGATGCGGTGGCCGCAGGTGAGGCAATCTGGCGTTCTGCCGCCAGCGGCGACGCGATCCGGATCGACTGAGCACACCGGCCCACACACCCTAGACTGGGGGCTTCCACGGCCGAGGAGTAACCATGGCAATTCCCAGTTTTGTTGACCGGGTCAGGCTCACCGTCGCCGGCGGCAAGGGTGGCAATGGCTGCGCATCGGTGCACCGCGAGAAGTTCAAGCCGCTCGGTGGGCCCGACGGTGGCAACGGCGGCGACGGCGGATCGGTGATCCTGCGCGTCGATCCCGGCCTGACGACGCTGGTCGAATACCACCGCAGCTCGCGGCGGCAGGCGACGAACGGCCAGCCCGGCAAGGGTGACCATGCCAACGGTGCGCGCGGTGCCGATGTCGTGCTGACGGTGCCGCAGGGCACCAGCGTCACTGACCTGAACACAGGTGAGGTGGTGGCCGACCTCACTGATGCCGGCGCCGAGGTCGTCATCGCCCCCGGTGGCCGCGGCGGACTGGGGAACGCGGCGCTCGCCTCATCCAGCCGCAAGGCGCCGGGTTTCGCCCTGCTGGGGGAGGAGGGCGAGGAACGGGAGATCCAGCTTGAGCTCAAGGTGGTCGCCGATGTCGGACTGGTCGGATATCCCTCCGCCGGCAAGTCCTCGCTGATCGCCGCGATCTCCCAGGCTCGCCCCAAAATTGCCGACTATCCCTTCACCACCCTGATCCCCAACCTGGGCGTGGTGCAGGCCGGCGAGACCACCTTCACCGTCGCCGACGTGCCCGGGCTGATCGAAGGTGCCTCGGATGGTCGTGGCCTTGGGCATGACTTCCTGCGGCACATCGAACGGTGCCAGGCGCTGGTCCATGTGGTCGACCTCGCCACCTTCGAACCCGACCGTGACCCGGTCAGTGACCTGCGCGTCATCGAGGCGGAGCTGGCCGCCCACGGCGGATTGGAGGACCGGCCGCGGCTGGTCGCGTTGAACAAGATCGACGTACCTGATGCGGCCGACATGAGTGAGATCGTCGCCGCCGACGTCGCTGAATTCGGTTGGCCGGTCTTCCCGATTTCCACCAAGACCAGCGAGGGACTCAAGCCGCTGCTGTACGCCATGGCAGCCCTCGTCGAGGAGCGGCGTACGGCTGCGGTCGAGGACGAACCCACCCGGATCGTCATCCGGCCCACCCCCGTCGACAGTGGCCCGGGCGCCGACTTCACCATCAAGCGGCAGGGCGACGGCGAGGGTGGCCAGGTGTGGCGGGTCCGCGGTGCCAAGCCCGAGCGCTGGGTGCGCCAGACCGACTTCCTCAACCCTGAGGCCGTGGGCTATCTCGCCGACCGCCTCAACCGACTCGGCATCGAGAACGAACTGCTGGCCCTCGGTGCCGAAGCCGGCGACGCCGTTGCGATCGGCGCCGGTGACAACCCGGTCGTCTTCGACTTCGCCCCGCAGGTCGAGGCCGGGGTGGAGAACCTGGCCCGTCGTGGCGAGGACCACCGTCTCGAGGAGCAGCGTCCCGCGGCCGTACGACGCCGGGAGGCCGACCGGGCCTATCACCAGGCCAAGGAGCGGGCCGCTGAACACACCAGCCGGTATGCCCCGGTCGCCGAAGACTCCGACGGCGACCCGGTCAAGGATGCTTGATGCGTGATGAGATCACGGCCGCCACGCGAGTGGTGGTCAAGGTGGGGTCCTCATCGCTGACCACCAACGGACGCGCCGACTTGGACCGAATCGCCGCGCTGGTGGATGCGTTGGCGGACTGGCGGGCCAGTGGCCGTGAGGTGGTGCTGGTCTCCTCCGGGGCGATCGCTGCTGGCATCTCGCCGTTGGCGATGAAGCGCCGGCCCCGCAACCTCGCGGACCAGCAGGCCGCAGCGGCGGTGGGGCAGGGCATCCTGATCCAGCACTATGCCCAACATTTCGCGACCCGTGACCTGACCGTCGGGCAGGTGTTGCTGACGGTGGGAGACATCACTGGACAGCAGTCCTATCGCAATGCGCTGCGGACCCTGGAGCGGCTGCTGCACTTCGGGGTGGTCCCGATCGTCAACGAGAACGACACGGTCGCCACCGACGAGATCCGATTCGGTGACAACGACCGGCTCGCCGCCCTGACCGCGCATCTGGTGCATGCCGACGCGTTGGTGTTGCTCAGTGACACCGACGCCGTCTACACCGCCCATCCCAGCGACCCCGAGGCCCGCCGGATCAGTGAGGTGCGCGATGCGGTCGCCGACCTGGCGGGGATCGACACCTCCCGCGGCGGCACCTCGGTGGGGACCGGCGGCATGCAGACCAAGATCGATGCGGCCCGGATGGCGACCTCGGCCGGCATCCCGGCGCTGGTCACCTCCACCCAGTTGGCCCGCGAGGCGCTGGCCGGCGAGGACGTCGGCACGTTCTTCCATCGCACCGGCAAGCGGCGGCCGGCCCGGCTCATGTGGCTGGCTCACGCCAGCAAGGCCAGGGGGGTGCTGACGTTGGACCAGGGGGCGGTGCGCGCGCTGCAGCAGCGAGGTGCCTCCCTGCTGGCGGCGGGCATCACCGCCGTGTCGGGCCACTTCCAGGCCCATGACCCGGTTGAGCTCCGCGACCCGCAGGGTCGGGTCATCGGGCGGGGGCTGGTGGCGTACGACTCGGATCGGCTGCCCGAATTGATCGGACGATCCACCGGCGACCTCGATCCGCAATTGCGGCGTTCCATCGTGCACCGCGACGTCATGGTGCTGAGGCCGCCGGAGGCGCGCGTCGCTCCGGAGCCGGCCGAGCGCTGAGCGGTTCGGTCCGACTGGCAGCATGGACGTCGTGACCCCTGCCTCGAAACTGACTGGTCCCCTCATCCTCGCCGGTGTCGCCGCCGCGGGCCTTGGCGCCGCCGCATTCCACTACTTCGCTGGCGTCCAGACGATGCGACCCCACGTCGAGCGGCACCGGGCGTACTGGCAGGACCGTGGCAGCCAGGGAGAGCGACGCTATGTCGCACTGGGGGATTCCTCGAGCCAGGGTGTCGGCGTCGACGACCCGCGGCAGGCGTGGGTGCATGGGGTTGCCAACCATCTGGAACAGCGATGGGGGACCACCGTCGGGGTGGTCAACCTCAGTGTCAGCGGCGCCACCACCGCGGACCTGGTCCGGGAGCAGTTGCCGTTGTTGCGCGACCTGCTCGCCACGGACGGGGCACCGGACCTGCTGACAGTCTCGATCGGGGTCAACGATGCGGTGAAGGCCCGCTTTGACCCGGATCGGTTCACCGCGAACATGACCACCATCGCCGAGACCGTGCCGACGGGGAGTTTCATC
Organism: Parenemella sanctibonifatiensis; assembly: GCF_002250565.1. Taxonomy (GTDB): domain Bacteria; phylum Actinomycetota; class Actinomycetes; order Propionibacteriales; family Propionibacteriaceae; genus Parenemella; species Parenemella sanctibonifatiensis. Next base: position 104,507 of record NZ_NMVJ01000001.1, on the reverse strand, counting down.
GGTGACCTGCCCGGCATCAGCGGCGGCGGGCTGCTCAACCGACGGATCATCCGAGCCAACGAGGTGATCCGCCGTGTGGTTGCCGCGCACGGCCACCGGTTGGTGCCGGTGTTCGAGGCGAGCCAGCAGCCGACCCTGTGGGAATACCGGCGGCTGGTCGCCCCGGACGCATTCCATCCCAACGTCCGGGGCTACCAGCTGTGGACCCACGAGTGGGTCGCGGCGATCGATCGGGCCGGCTTCTGATTCAGTGCGCGTTCAGTGGGCGTGGGCCCGGACGATCTCGACCGGACGGCGTACGGTCCGGTTGACCTGTAGCTTCAGGTCGCCGCGGCGGGCCAGCACCGCGCCCACGGCCAGGGCGGTCGTGATCGCGAACAGGCCGCACAGCAGTGAGGTGAGACGTACGCCGAGGTGGTCGGTCATGGCGCCGGCCAACGGGTTGCCCAGTGCCTGACCGCCAAACAGCACCATGATGTAGACGCTCATCACGCGACCGCGCAGGTGCGGCGGGCAGGTGATCTGGACCGTCGAGTTCGCGGTGATGAGGAAGAGCATCGTGGAGGCGCCGTAGACCACCAGCACGATCGCCATCAGCCATGGCGTCGGGGTCAGGGCGGTCAGCGTGAACAGCACGCCGGACAACGCCACCATGCTGACCAGGGTGCGCAGCCGCATGCTGATCTGGACCCGGGCGCAGACCACCGCGCCAATGACGGCGCCGATGGCGGCCGCGGCGGTGAACAGGCTGTAGCCGCCGACGCCCATCTCGAACTCCCGCTCGGCGAAGGCGGCGTACAGCACGCCTCCGTTGAAGGCGACCAGGCCCATCGCGCCGACCGCGATGATCGGCCACAGCAGTCGCGGTCGGTTGGCGATCGCGCTCAGCCCGGCGGCCAGCTCGGAGCGGGTCGGCACCAGGTTGGTCGCCTCGGAGCGTTCCGAACGGGTCCGGATCGCGGCGAGGGCGAAGACCACCAGGGCGGTCGCGACACCGTTGACGATGAAGGAGGGGCCCTCGCCAACCAGACCGATCAGGACGCCGGCCAGCGCGGGGCCGACCAGGCCGGAGGTCTGGAAGACCATCGAGTTGAGCGAGACCGCGTTGCGGATCAGCTTGGGTCCGACCAGTTCGGTCACGAAGACCTGCCGGGCCGGGTTGTCCACGACGGTGATGAGGCCGGTGACGAAAGCCATCAGCCAGATGTGCCAGGCTTGGATGGACCCGCTGATCGCCAGCACACCGAGCAACAGGGCGACAGTCGCCGCAGCGCTCTGGGTCAGCATCAGCAACTTGCGCCGGTCGAACTTGTCGGCCAGGGCGCCGCCGAACAGGCCGAAGAGCAGGACCGGGCCGAACTGCAGGGCCACCGTCAGGCCGACGGCAGCGGCGCTCCCGGTGAGTTGCAGGATCAACCAGTCCTGCGCGATGCGCTGCATCCACAAGCCGGTGTTCGCGATGACCTGGGATCCCAGGAACAGGCGGTAGTCACGTACGGCCAGGGCATCGAAGCCCTTGGGGAGGCGAAGGTGGGGGACGGCGAAGGAGGGCAGGGTCAGCGTACGGATGCGGTGCCAGGGCACGACAAATCACCAGAATCCAGCGGTGGGTGAACAAAAAAAGGGGAAGAGGGCCCGTCACGGGCGAAGAAGACTTGGCTACAAGTCTGCCAGCGCCCCAGCAATTGAGCAAACCTATTTGCACTATATGTTGTATTGTGCTCCGCAATGAACGCCGAGCGGGGTCGGAGGACACCATGGCTGAGCAGATCCAACTCGATCCGGTGTTGCTACGGACCTTCCAGACGGTGGCGGCGCGGCGCAGTTTCACCCAAGCCGCCCAGGTGCTGGGGCTGGCCCAGCCCACCGTCTCCCAGCACGTACGCCGGCTGGAGGAGATGGTCGGGCGACAGCTGCTCAACCGCGACACCAGACGGGTCGAACTGACCGACAACGGTGAGGCGATGGCGGGGTTCGCCCGCCAGATCCTGTCCGCCCACGACGAGGCGGTGGCGTACTTCACCGGTTCGGCGATGGCGGGTCGGCTCCGGTTTGGTGTGGCCGATGAGTTGGCGATGACCGAGTTGCCCGGCGTGCTGCGCGAATTCCGACGCCACAACCCCCAGCTGAATCTGGAGCTGACGGTGACCCAGTCCGGCACCCTGATGCGTCGGTTGGAGGCCAACCACCTCGACCTGGTCTTCGTCAACCAGGCCGCCGACGCCGGGCGTGGCTATCGCGTACGCCGAGACCGGCTCGCGTGGGCCGGGCTGCCAACGGTTCAGGTACCCCGCGACCAGCCGGTGCCGTTGGTGACCTATCAGGCGCCGTCGTGGAGTCGGGACGTCGCCATCCAGGCGCTGCAGGCCGCCGGGCGTACCTGGCGGGTCACCTGCAACACCCGCGAGATCAATGGTGTGCTGGCCGCGGTTCGCGCAGGACTCGGGGTGTGTGTGCTGGCCAAGGGCCGGATCCCCGGAGACCTGCGCCAGATCACCGCAGACCTGCCGCCGCTGCCTGAGGTGCAGATGTCGCTGATCGACAATCCGCGTTCCAACAAGGACCAGGTGCGCGCGTTGATGATGGCTGTCCGCAACATCGAGGTGACCCCGCTGGGCGGGTGAGCGCCATTAGGCTGGCGCCATGACGACAGCTGCTGAGACCCCCCGCGTCGATGAGCCCTTCATCGAGCAGGCCACCGCTGCCAAGGAGGCTGCCCGGGCGCTGGCGCCGATGGACCGGATGCGCAAGGATGCCGCGCTGCTGGCGATGGCCGATGCGCTCGAGGAGGCCTCCGAGACCATCGTCAGCGCGAACGCCGAGGACGTGGCCCGGGCCCGCGACAACGGCACCGATCCCGCGATCATCGACCGACTGCGGCTGGACGGCAAGCGGGTCGCAGGAATGGCCCAGGGGCTGCGTGACCTGGCCGCTTTGCCTGATCCTGTCGGTGACGTGGAGCGCGGATGGATGTTGCCCAACGGCATGTCGGTACGCCAAGTGCGGGTCCCGCTCGGCGTCCTCGGCATCATCTACGAGGCCCGTCCCAATGTCACCGCCGATGCTGCCGGCATTGCGCTGAAGTCGGGCAACGCGGTGCTGTTGCGCGGGTCGTCCTCGGCTGAGTCCTCCAACCGTGCCATCACCGCGGTGCTGCGCCATGCCATCGGGTCATTCGGTATTCCCCGCGACGTCGTCCAGCTGGTGACCGGTCCCCGTAGTGTCACCGACGAGATGATGAAGGCGCGCGGCCTGGTCGACGTGCTGATTCCGCGCGGCGGCGCCGGGCTGATCCAGGCCGTGGTGACCGGCGCCCAGGTGCCCGTGATCGAGACCGGCACGGGCAACTGTCACCTCTACGTCGACGCCTCGGCTGATCTGCGGATGGCTCTGGACGTGTTGGGCAATGCCAAGACTCAGCGCTGCTCAGTGTGCAATGCGGTCGAGACCTTGCTGGTGCACCGCTCGGTCGCCGAGGAGTTCCTCCGCAAGGCTGTCCCGGCGTTGGGCCGGCTCGGCGTGACCCTGCACGGCGACGAGACCACCGTCGAGATCGGCGGGTCCACCGTTGTCCCGGCGGTGCCGGCCGACTTCGAGGAGGAATGGCTGTCGATGGACCTGTCGGTGGCAGTCGTCGATGACCTCGGGGCCGCGCTGGACCACATCCGCCGCTACAGCTCGGGGCATTCGGAGACCATCATCACCAACGACCTGTCCGCCTCGGAACGGTTCGTGTCCGAGGTCGACGCGGCGGCGGTGCTGGTGAACGCCTCCAGCCGATTCGTTGATGGTGGCGAGTTCGGTTTCGGTGCCGAGATCGGCATCTCCACCCAGAAACTGCATGCCCGTGGACCGATGGGGCTGGCTGAGATGACGACGACCAAGTACGTCGTCCACGGTCAGGGTCAGACCCGCGGCTGAGGCGTACGCTGCGCGCCCATCTCCCAATCGCTAGGATCACCTTCATGTTCTGGACATTTACCAGTGTGGCTTCCGGTGTCATCGGCGGTGTACCGACCTGGGTCATCGGCGTGGCCGTCGGCCTTTTCCTGGCGCTGATCCTGGCGGCGCTGATGACGGCAGGCCGCAGCCGGCCGCACAGCTGACGTGAGCGAAACCGGACTTGCCCGCGACCGCGGCAATGGTCGCCGCTACCGCCTGGGAGTGATGGGCGGCACCTTCGACCCGATCCACCATGGCCACTTGGTCGCGGGTTCCGAGGTCGCTGCCCGGTTCGGGCTGGACGAGGTCGTCTTCGTGCCCACCGGTGTGCCGTGGCAGAAGAAGGATCGTGACGTCAGTCTGGCCGAGGATCGCTATTTGATGACGGTCATCGCGACTGCCTCGAACCCCCGATTCTCGACCAGCCGCGTCGACGTGGAGCGCCCGGGTGACACCTACACCGTCGACACCCTCAAGGACCTGCGTGCCGAGCGGGGCAGTGACGTCGACCTGTTCTTCATCACCGGCGCTGATGCGCTCAGTCAGATCCTGACGTGGCGGGGCGCCGACGAACTGTTCGACTTGGCCCATTTCGTCGGGGTGTCCCGGCCCGGTGTGGACCTGTCGGAGGACACCTTGGCGCACCTGCCCGAGGACAAGGTGACGTTGCTGGAGATCCCAGCGATGGCGATCTCGTCGACGGCGTGCCGCGAGCGGGTCCACGAAGGCATGCCGATCTGGTACTTGGTGCCCGATGGGATCGTGCAGTACATCGCCAAGCGCGGGCTGTACCGTGGCGAAGGTGGGCCGGCCGTCTCGATGCTGGCCGGCTCGGACAACTGACACCGAAGGCAGGACATGGCAGCGACGGACACTGCGATTGCGCTCACCAAGACGGCCGCGGTGGCGGCCGAGGACAAGAAGGGGCGCCAGATCGTCGCCTTCGACGTCTCCGAGCAGTTGGCGATCACCGACATCTTCTTGGTCATCACGGCCTCCAACGAACCCCAGGTCGGGGCGATCGTGGACGAGATCGAGGAGAAGTTGCGCGAGCTCGACCTGAAGCCGGTCCGCCGCGAAGGTGACCGGGAGAAGCGCTGGGTGTTGCTCGACTATCTGGAGGTCGTCATCCACGTCCAGCACAGCGAGGAGCGCGAGCTGTACTCCCTGGAGCGGCTGTGGCGCGACTGCCCCGAGATCGACCTCAGCGACGTCCTGGACGAGTCGTCGCAGTCACCGTCCCAGCCCTCCTCGACCGAGGAGACCCCGGTCGAGGAGGAGCAGGAGTGACACCGCGCATCATTCTGTGGCGCCACGGTCAGACCGCGTGGAATGCGCAGGGCCGCCATCAGGGGCAGGCGGACATTCCGCTGGACGAGGCTGGCGAACATCAGGTCCGGCTGGCGGCGCGAGTGTTGGCAGATGAGTGGCAGCCGACCGCGATCATCTCCTCGCCGCTGCAGCGGGCGTACGCCACTGCCGGAGCGTTGGCCGAACTGACCGGGCTGGCGGTGGCGACCGATCCGCGGCTGATGGAGATCAACGTGGGCTCCTGGGAGGGACTCACGCTGGACGAGATCTTTGCCGCCGAGCCGCCCTTCAAGCAGGCATGGGCCGATGAGACCGACTATCGCCGTTCGCCGGAGGGGGAGACCTCGGCCGAGTGCGGTGCTCGGGTCGGCGAGGCGATTCGTGAGATCGAAGCCGCGGCCGGGCCCGACGACACCGTCGTGATCGCCTCCCACGGCTTGGCGATCCGGATGGGGATTGGCCACCTGTTCGGTTGGGACTTCCACGAATCGCTGCGGCTGGGCAGCCTGGCCAATGCCAGCTTCTCGGTGCTGCAACGGCACCAGCGCCGCGACGGCTTCCGAGTGCTCGCCTACAACCTCACCGCGCCGGGCATCCTCGGCGCTGCCTCCGGCCTGGCCGGCAGCGCGGGCAGCGTCGGCGCTCCCTGAGGCAGCCCCCGCGCTGGGCTCGCTACAGTCCACCCGTGACTGTTTTTGATGTGACCCTGGAGGAATTGCGCGACCGGACCAGCATGAAGTGGCGGGCCTACCCGCCCGATGTGTTGCCGTTGTTCGTGGCGGAGTCCGATGCCCGGCCGGCGCCCGCCGTGGTCGAAGCGGTCAATCGCGCCATGGCCTTGGGGGACACCGGTTATCCGATCGGGCAGCGCTACGAGGCCGCGATGGCCTCCTTCGCGCACGACCGCTGGGGCTGGGACTTCGATCCGGCCACCCAGGCGGTGCCGGTGCCCGACGTGATGCAGGGCATCGTCGCGGTGCTCGACCACTTGGGTCAGCCCGGCGCTCCGGTGGTCATCAACCCGCCGGTCTACCCCCAGTTCTACAAGTACCTCGAGTGGGCCGGCCGACCGATCATCGAGGTGCCCCTGACGGCCGAGGGGCGGCTCGATTTCGATGGACTGGGCCGGGCGTTCTCCGGCGAGGGCGGGGCCAAGCCGGATGCGTTCCTGCTGTGCAACCCGCACAACCCGCATGGCACCCTGGCGACCCGCGAGGAGCTCACCGCGTTGGTGGCGCTGGCGCAGCAGCACGGCGTACGCCTCGTGTCCGACGAGATCCACGGTCCGTTGGTCCTGCCCGGACACCAGCTGATCCCGCTGCTGTCGATCGAGGGCATCACCAATGCCGTCACGGTGACCTCGGCGTCAAAGTCGTGGAACCTGGCCGGTCTCAAGGGTGCGCTGGCGATCGGCAGCCCCGACGTCGCCGAACGGCTGTTCACGCTGCCGGACGAGGTCACCCATTCGATCAGCCACATCGGCGTCATCGCACACGAGGCCGCGCTCGATCACGGCCGCGAGTGGCTTGACGAGATGCTGGCTGAGGTGGTGGCGAACCAGAAGCTGCTCGTTTCGTTGCTGGCTGAGCAGGTGCCTGCCGTGGCGTACGCCCCGGGGCCCTCCACCTACCTGGCGTGGGTGGACTGCTCGGCGCTGGGACTGCCTGATCCGGGTGCGCACTTCCTCACTCACGGCAAGGTCGCTTTCAACAACGGCGGTCCCTTCGGGCCGGGCGGGGAACAGTTCGTCCGCATCAACCTGGCGACCAGCCCGGAGATCATCACCGAGGCGGTCCGGCGAATGGCGAGCACGCTGGGGTCGTGAGAAATCGAGGCGCCTAGGCTGGCGGCATGAATGGACATCGCGTTGCCCGTCGATCCCTCCTCCTCGGCCTGGCTGGAGGTGGTGCACTCGCGCTGGCAGCCTGCTCGAGCGAGCCGCAGCAGGAATCGACACTGGCGCCCAGTGGCTCTGCGCCGGCCTCCAGCGGCGCCGGCCCCACGACCCCGCCTCCCTCGAGCCCCAGCCCCACGCCGACTCCCACGTCAGCGATTCCGGCCCAGCCGGTTGAGATCGGCGAGGTGGTCGAGCAGGTCACCGGGCTGACCAGTCCGTGGGGTGTGGCCCTGTTGGCCGACGGTCGGTTGTTGGTCAGCGAACGCGACACCGCCCTGATCAAGGTGGTCGACGGCGACCAGGTCAGCGAGCTCGCCGAAGTGCCCGGCGTACGCCATGGGGGAGAGGGTGGACTGCTCGGTCTGGCGCTGCGGCCCGGCGGTCAGGAACTGTTCGTGCATCACACCGCCTCGAGCGACAACCGGGTGGTCGCGGCCAGCTGGGACGGACAGACGCTGGGGGAGTTCCGGGACGTCCTGACTGGAATGCCGCGGGCCACCATCCACAACGGCGGCCAGTTGCTGTTCGGATCGGCCGATGAACTCTACGTGTCGGCCGGCGACGGCAACGAACGCCCCACCGCGCAGCAGGAGGACTCGCTCGGCGGCAAGATCCTGCGGATCACCCCCGACGGACAGCCGGTCGAGGGCAATCCCTTCGGCAACGAGGTCTTCTCGATGGGACATCGCAACGTTCAGGGCTTGGCCCTGGACCACGAAGGCCGCCTGTGGGCCAGCGAATTCGGCGACAAGTACCAAGACGAACTCAACCTGATCGAGGCCGGCAACAACTACGGCTGGCCCGACGCCGAAGGTGATGAGGGCAACGACGGATTCACCGCCCCGCAGGTGTCTTGGCCCACGTCGCAGGCGTCGCCGTCGGGGCTGGCGTACGCCGCAGGCTCTCTGTGGATGTCGGGTCTGCGGGGCGAGCGGCTGTGGCAGATTCCCATGACTCCAGACGGCGGACTGGGAGAGCCGAAAGCCTGGTTCGAAGGGGAGTACGGCCGGCTCCGCGCGGTCGTCGCCATCGACGAGACCACCCTGTTGGTGGGCACCTCCAACACTGACGGGCGCGGCGACGTTCGCGACGGTGACGACCGGCTGCTGCGCCTCACGCTGGGCTGAGTCCTCGAGTTGTTGTACGCCGCCAACCTGCGCTAGTCTGTCGGGGTTGCCGACGCAGGTTGGCAGTGCGGGGCTATGGCGCAGTTGGTAGCGCGCTTCCATGGCATGGAAGAGGTCAGGGGTTCGAATCCCCTTAGCTCCACTAGATCGGACGTAGTAGAACACCTGACATCGTTGGGTGCGAGGGCGGCGAACGGCTCGTTGAGCTGGATCGCCGCTTTTTCGTCTTCGGTGATGAGGATGCGTTGGTAGAAGGCTTGGTTGGCGAGCCGTTTGCCGTGGTCGTCGGTGCGCTCATACATCTGGGCGCAGTCGGCGAGCAGTCGTAGGGCGGTGGCGAGGTGCTGGCGGGGGCCTTCGTGGTCGTGCCGTTCGGCTTCCAGACGGCGGGTGACGTCGGCCAGGGCGATCTGGATCCGGTCTTGATGCCGTTTCAGGGTGTCGAGGTCGATGGCGTCGGCGAAGTGGGCTTCGAGGAGCTTGTCTGCTTCGGCTTCGAGACGGTGCTTGGTGGTGGTGAGGTCGTCGAGGGCTTGGGACCGCTCCGCGAGCCGCTCATCGAAGGCCGCTTCGACCCGCTGCGCGAGCAGCCGGTAGGTCTGCTCGGTGATGGCGATGTGTTGGTAGCAGTCGGTGACGAGTTGTTCGGCGATGCCGACGGGTACGGCCTTCCGGGTGCAGGCGGTCTTGCGGGTGGCTCGGCCGGTGCAGATGTAGTAGGCGTAGCGGATGCCTTGTTTGTTGCGGGCGTAGTCGAGTTGCAACCGGGCGTTGCAGGTGCCGCAGTACAGGGTGCCTTTGAGGTAGTGGTCGTGTTTGCGGCGGCGTTCCCCAGCGGTGGCGCGGGTGTCCAGGAGGGTCTGGACCTGCTGCCACGTCTCTACATTGACGATGGGTTCATGGGCCCCGGGATGGAGGGCTCCTTGGTAGCGGACCTGCCCGATGTAGTACGGGTTGCGCAAGAGTTTGAAGAACGTCGAGCGCCCCACTGGCCCCGACGGACGCTTCGGGGTCGGGACGGTGGTCAATCCGCGGGCGGTGGCTTCGGCCAGCAGGTTGGGGACGGTGTGCTCGCCTTCGGCGTAGGTGTCGAAGACCCAGCGGATGAGGGGTGCTCGGTCGGGGTCGACTTCGACGGTGCGGTACTCCCGGCCCTGCTCATCCTTGCGCCGGATGTTGCGGTAGCCGATGGGTGCGCGGGATGGGGTGCCGCCGTTGGCGACTTTCTGGGTCATGCCTTTGGTGACTTCGGCGGCGAGGTTGCGGGAGTAGAACTCCGCAATCGAGGACATGATCCCGTGCAGCAGCATCCCAGACGGGGTCTCGTCGATGTTCTCGGTGGCGGAGACCAACTGGACGCCGGCGTCGATGAGGTGGCGGTGGATGTCGACGTCATCGAGCCGGTTCCGGGCCAGCCGGTCGACCTTGTGCACGATGCAATACGTGACCTGATGGGTTGCGATGTAGTCCAGCATCCGTTGCAGCTCGGGTCGCTTTGCCGACCGGGCCGATTCCCCGGCGTCGACGAACTCGGCGACGACGTGGGCGTTGAGGGTGTCGGCTTTGCGGCGGTTCGCCTCCCGTTGTGCCGGGATGGAGAATCCTTCGTCGCGGCCGCCGGTGGTGGCTTGTTCCTTGGTGGAGACCCGCTGATAGGTCACCGCCGTCACCCGCCCCTCACCCGGGACGGTCAGGGGCTTCGTGTCGGCGGTGGTCATGGTCGGTGGTCCTCATCGTCGAGCTTGTATCGGGTTCGGGCTGCGGGGTGTGGGCGTGGAGACAATCGGCCAGGTGCAGCACCAGCGCCACCAGCCGGTCCATGTCCGGCTCGCCCCGGGGCACGGGCTCTGCGATTAGGCGCCGCCCGTTTGATGTGGTGCGTGCATACCTCATGCCCCACAGGTGGACACCCCACCCCAGAACCCGCGGGGACGGTCGGGGTGGTGACGGTTCCGGAAAATGTCCGGGACCGTCCCTTCCTCCGGAATCGGGCACGAGGGTGCCGGGTGGGGTGGTTCACGGCGGGAGAAAATTTCCCAAGCCGTCCATCCGCACCGAATGACGCACGATCCGGGTTGCGCCACGGTGCCTCGCGACACGGCGAGCCCAATGGAGGCTTACCAGCCAGGTGCGCACCGCGCCCCGGATGGAGCACTCTGTCGGTGGCCTTCACGCCTACCTCATGGCGAGAGTGGGAGTCCAGCAGTTCAGCCATGGACGCTCTGATCCCCGTCAAGCACGCGCGGATCACCGTCACTAGCTGGGATGGGGAGGGGCTGTCCGCACCAGAAGCACTCCACTACAGCCGCCTCACGGACCTTGGCTCGGTACTCGGTCGGGCTCAGCCCGGTGAGTTTGCGGAACTGCTGGGCAGCACGAGCCTGATTCCTCCATCCGACGGTCTTAGCGATGTCGCGTACTGCTTGATGAGTCTCGCGGAGCAGTTGCGCCATTTTGCGAACTCTCTGGTGGGTTAGCCACCCGATGGGGGTTAACCCGTAGGAGGTGAGGAATAGTTGACGCAGCCGTGAAGGGGAGAGATGGGTGATGTCGGCAAGGTCGGTGAGGGTCCACGGACGGGCTAGCTCGTCGTGCATTGCATGTATGGCGGTAGCGATCTCGGGCCGGACGTGATCGGGCGGTACAGCTGTCTGCTGTACCACGCGACCGGTCCCGCCAGAACCGCCTGCGGGTGCTGTGGGTGCACGACGTGCTGGCATTCGCGGTCGAAGGTCAGGGACGCGTGGGCGGTGGTGCAAGCAGGTCGCTGACTGCCTGCAGATAGCGCAGGACCGTGCGCAGTTCGTCGTCGGTGAATTGCCTGCTGACTCGGTCGACCTGGTCATCGCTGGTCCCGTACCGTGCCGCGAGGGGTTCGATGGCTTCGGGGATGAGCTGGAGCAGTGTCTTGCGACGGTCCTTGGCATCGGGCACCCGGCGGAGGTAGCCGGCAGCTTCGAGCCGGTCGACCAGCTTGGTGACCGTGCTGGTAGGGATGCCGGTGGCGTCGCTGATCTGCCGGGGTGTGCGCACTTCGGGTTGTAGGACCATCAGGTGAAGGGTCTGAAGGTCGGTTACCCGTAGCCCGTGCTGACGGGCTACCTGGTCGTTGCCCAAGATCGTCTGCACCACCTGGTGCTGCAATGCGGAGCGTACCTGCGCTACCAGTTCCTCACTCATGAACCGCCGTCCTCTTGCCTCGATGGTCCCGAAATGAAATGATCCCGAACAGGGACTATATCGCGAGTGTAGGGGAAGTGTCATGAGGATCCTGGTGCCAGGCGCCACCGGCATGGTCGGCAGTTGCGTCGTCGAGCAGGCGCTGGGGCGCGGGCATGAGGTCACCGCGCTCGCCCGCCACCCGAACAGGCTCACCATCGACCATCCGCGCCTCACGAAAGTCCGTGCCGATCTCCTCGACGCTGACGCGGTCGAGCCGCTGCTGGCGGGAGTCGACGCGGTCGTCAGTACGGTCGGTATCGGCACATCCAGGAAGCCCACAACCCTGTACTCGGCTGGCACGCGGAACCTGCTTGCGGGCATGAAACAGCACGGAGTCGATCGCATCGTCGTGATCACTTCCGAGGTTGCCGCACACTGGGCCCACCAGGGCTTGTTCAAGCTCTGGGTGGTCCTACCACTGCTGCAGAAGGCCCTCGGCGCCACCTATGACGACATGCGCCGCATGGACATAACCCTGTGGGAATCCGACGCGCAATGGACCGCGATCCGAGCGCCCCGCATCCGATCAGCATCCGCGAAAGGCCGCTACCGTCTCGACGCCGACAAGCCCCTCCCTTGCGGCTGGACGATCACCGCCCCAGACATGGCGACCGCACTGCTCGACATTGCAGAGCGCGACGACCTTGGCCGCATGCACATCTACGTCGCCAACTGACCAGCCCTTAGCCGGCGAAGGAAGGAGTTCCTACTGATGGACGCCGTTCGTGACATCGTCCTCCTGCTGCACCTGGTGGGATTCGCGCTCCTGCTCGGCGCGTGGGCCGTTGAAGCCAGCCATCGGCGCCCCCGGATCACCTCCATGCTGCAGTGAGGCATGTCCCTGGCCCTGATCACCGGGCTCGCGCTTGCCGCACCGTGGGGTCTCGATCATGAGCTCAACTACCCGAAGCTCGGCATCAAGCTTGTTGTGCTGCTCGCCATCGCCGCCCTCCTCGGGATCGGCGGGGCCCGGCAACGTTGCGACCGGCCGGTCCCCAGCGTCCTGTTCTGGGCGATCGGCGTCTTGACATTCCTGAACGCGACGATCGCAGTACTGATCTAGCGATGCCCCGCACAACGAAGGCCCCCTTGCCCTACGGCCTCCCTGACGTGAGCGTGCCGTGAGTGACGACCTGACGCGGCGCCTGACCGCCGCCATCACGCTCAGTCAAGGCTGCGATCCCCGACCTCCTAGCCCCAGCGGGCAGGCATCGCCCGGGTTTCCTGCGCGCTGGCTGCGGGCCGGCGCCACTGACCAAGTACTATGGATCGCATATAATATGATTCCCATAGAAGGAGGAGTGCAGTGATGAACTTTGACACCCCACTTGACGGCTGGTTCACCCACCTCGCCTGGAACATCGACCTGAGTCTTCGAGGCCCGTTCGTGAAGGCGAGCAAGAAGCGCCACGAATATCAGCACCGGCTCGTCAGCCTGGCCAACGAACTCCGCACCGAAGGGGCAATCACCGCGCATGCCCTGGCCGTCACGGTTGTCGTACCGATCAAGGGCGGACCGCAGTACGACCTCGCCCTGCTCGTGCACGCCAACGAGCAGATGCGCGACGCCCTCATCGAGCGCACAACAACCCTGGGCTTCCCGAAGCCGGAGCTGGCGATGACGGCCCGCAACGGCGGCCGATTCGGCGACACCGAAGGGCAAGACGGGGAGATCCTGCTGAACCACTTCACCGGCGACACGTCCTCCCGCACAGCGGTGGCGGCATGGAAGTCGCTCTCCGAGTGGTACGCCCGTGCACTAAAGGTCGACAACTCGACGCTACTTGAGTTCACTCCGGACGCCCCATTCCTCATCATGAACTACGCCGTGCTCCCCGGGAAAACGGTGCCCTTCCTCGCCGGACAGCTCATGCGGCCCAGCTTCTACAGCGTGGTTCGCAAGCAGCTACACGACGTCGGAATCACACCGTTCCCGCTCATCGCCCGGAGGCTGTCATCGTGACCGACCCCGCACACCCAAACGAACCCCTACTGCTCGCGCTTCGGCGACTCCGCACCAACCTCGCCACTCGCGATCGCATGGTCGCCGAGTCGGTGCATCTCAAAGAAGGTGACCTGACGGTGCTTGAAGTGCTCCACCGCGAAGGGCCACAGACCCCAACCGCCCTCGCCCGACGCACCAGCACCCACGTCGCCACCATGACCGGCATACTCACCCGGCTGGAGAAACAAGGGTGGATCGAGCGCCGACCCGACGCCAACGACCGCCGGTCGATCCGTATTCACCCCACCAGCGTCGAACGCTTCGACACGCTTTACGCCGACAGCATCGCCCAACTACGCGCAGTGTTCGAGCGCTGGTCACCGGAGCAGGCGCAAGCCTTCCTCGACTCGGTCACCGATGTCGCCCAAGCCCTCGAAGCTTGAGCGGGACTGCTGGACCTTCGGCTCGGCGTAGTAGATCATTGCCTTGCGACGGAGCCGCCGGGCAAAACCATGGAAGGCTGCTTGAAGGAACGGCAACGAAGATGAGCTACGCGAAGATCGTGCGCCGCAAAGTGCGTGACACGTTTGCCATGATCAACTCCGGCAACTACCAAGCTATGGTTGATGGACTTGGAACACCGTTCGAGTACGTGTTCCACGGCGAACATGCCCTCGGCGGGTGACGAATGTCCAAGGAAGCCATGATCCGTTGGTGGGAGCGCACGTTCCGCCTCCTTCCCGGTGCGACGTTCGACGTCCGCGAGGTGCTAGTCAACGGCGGTCCCTGGAATACCCGCATCGCTGTGCGCTCACAGGTCAGTGGGCCCTTGCCAGACGGGAACCGCTACGAGAACACCGTCTATCAGTTCATGACGCTCAAATGGGGCAAGGTGACCTCGGTCGAGACTGTGGAGAATCTTCAGGTGCTTGAGCGTGCACTTCGCGTGGTAGCCGACTCCGGAAACGAAGAAGCGCTCGCGTCGCCGATCAATGGTTGACAACTTCTGAAACTCTACATTGAGCCGGCGGGCGATTCGGATGCCGCTGCGTTGCGCCGTTGGAAATCGACGGACAGTTCGGTTCGTACCTGGAGATGCTGAAGCGGAAGGCGCTCAACGGCGTTCGCCGAGGTCGCCAGACCGCCACGACCTCGTTTCGAGCTTGCGCTCCACACCGCGAAGCGGCGACCCAGCATCGACGTAGCCAACGCCCCACCGGTAGCTCGGACACCGTCACTCCGAGCTACCACGCGTCTTGCAGATCGAGGGTGAGCGGACGCTGGCGTGCTTGTCAGGATGGGGTATCTGCTAAGTGGATGCGCGATTCAGCCTTCGTGGACTTGGCGGACCGGCTGAATCGTTGAGCGCCGACCAGGTTGAGGTCCGGCCGCGTGAGGCCGACCCCAGTGACCGACCTAGCGTTGAACACAGGACAGGCCCGGCAGTGCGGGAGTCCTTGTGTCGACTTGAAGAAGAACACTGATGGTACTATTGGCATGGTTCTTGATGTGCATTGAGCAATAGGAGAGTCAATGGGGGACCCTGAGATCGACGCGATGTCGGCAGTTGCCAACGCGCTCGCAGATCTGGAGGAGGAGTCGCGCGACCGTGTTCTGCGGTGGGCTGCCGACCGCTACGGAGTGACCATCTCTACTGGCGGCCGTCAAGCGGTCGGGGGTGGCGTCAACGGAGAATCCCCGCGCGCGGGGGTAGAAGAGATCGCGGAAGAGGTGCCCGACTACCAGCACTTCGCGGAGTTGTTTGCTGCGGCGTCGCCCAAATCTAATGAGGACAAGGCTCTCGTCGCCGCCTACTGGATTCAGGTCCATGAGGCTCATGAATCGTGGGCCTCGCGCCTGCTCAACGCTGAGCTCAAGAA
The DNA here is from genome assembly GCF_002250565.1 of Parenemella sanctibonifatiensis. Classification (GTDB taxonomy): domain Bacteria; phylum Actinomycetota; class Actinomycetes; order Propionibacteriales; family Propionibacteriaceae; genus Parenemella; species Parenemella sanctibonifatiensis. The sequence continues at coordinate 89,183 of NZ_NMVJ01000001.1, read as the reverse complement.
TCTAGGCCACTCCATTCCCAATATTACTGATGCGCTGAGCAGCAACATGAGAAAGAAACCGCAGCGCGTGATTCAGTTGAAGAAGTCTGGCAATAGTCGACAGGCAAACAAGACCTACAAAGTGACTCACGAAGGTCTTGCGTATGTTCAGGGCATGTTGCACAGCGAGAGTGACGTGTGAAATGGGGCTCGCCCCACGGGATGCGCTGACCGTCTTGCCTGACACTCTACGCGACGACTTGCTCACCGCCTTCAATGAGATCATCAAGAACTATCGAGAGCATCGGTGGGAGCCGTCAGAGCTCAACGGTGGCAAGCTCTGCGAAGTCGTATACACCATTTGCAAGGGTTGGCTGGAGGGCGGAGTTTATCCCGCGCGCGCAGAGAAACCGAGTCGTTTTGCACAAAAGTGTTGGGAGTTGGAGAGCAGCTATCAGCAAGTTCCCAATAGCCGCTCTGCACGCATTCTTATCCCGCGGATGATGATCGGGCTCTACGACGTTCGAAACAACCGAGGCGTGGGGCACGCCGGTGCCGAGGTTGACCCGAACCAAATGGGCGCAACCGTAGTGCTCTACACGGCCAAGTGGCTCGTTGCTGAGTTGGTGCGGCTGCTTCACGCTCTGACGACGGATGAAGCCACCGCCGTCGTGGAGGGCCTGATCCAGCGTGAGGTGGCGTGGGTGTGGACGCACGACAATATAAGGCGGGTTCTGCGGACGGGCCTCACTTGGAAGCAGCAAACCCTTTTGTTGCTGTTGACTGAAATGGGTGACGTCGGAGAAAGCGAACTATTCCGCTGGCTTGAGCATCCCGGGCTTCCGTCTTTCCGCAAAGATGTCCTGAAACAACTACACCAGAGCCGTCTCATCGAATATGACACGGTGGCGCGGACAGTACGACTTCTGCCCCCCGGTGTCTCCGCCGCGGAGGCGCTACTTCCCGCAGCTTAACCCGGCAACCCTAGTCTTCGGCTTGGGTTCTCTCTCTCGTGATCGACGCGCCAGGTGGCGCCGCCTCCCGCTACTTCGCGCTATTGAGGGAATATGTTCCTATCTCTGTGCGAGGGCAACCTCTAGAGCGCCGGCCTTTCGTATGCGGTGTTGGAACGCCGCCAACGAAGAGCGCAGGTGTTTCGGCTGAAAGGACTACTTCGAAACGGGCAAGTCTCTTGTGCGTTCCCAGACCGTCAACCGGTGCACCTCGAAACGCCTCGCGATTGACGTCACGGTCTCGCCAGCCTCCCGCGCCGTTCGGATCGCGTCCACCTCGTTCTCGGTGAGTGGTGTTCGAGACCGTCTCGTTGGGTTGACCACCACCCCAAAATCAGGTTCTCCCGCTCGTGGTTTCTCACTTCCGACGCCTTGTTTCGCCTGCTTCCACGCGGCGCCCAGCCGCTCCAATCGCTCCCACGTGTTGGGGTTTAGTCCACCGGCGTCCACAGAACTCGCGAATTCTGCGACAAGCCCGGCCACACCGCCGGGCTTTTCTTCTGTTCAACTCCTGGTCACCCTTCGGCTCACCGGAGCTGAGCTCCTACGCCAGCCAAGAACACCTCGATCGTGAAGTCCAGCTGTTCTGTCCCGTAGGTGTCGGTCCCGGTCCGGGAGATCCGGGTCGTGCTGTGGGAACTGCCCATCATGGGCGCCTTCGGCCGCGGCGCCCGCCGGTGGGCGGGCTACGGCCCGGCGAAATCCGCCCTCGCTGTGGCTGCCAAGAAGCTGGCGCTGCCGGTGGCTTGGCTCGTCCAGCAGCCGCTCATCGAAAAGCGGGTGATGCGGCTGATGTGGGGGCCGGACGGAGTCGAACTCATCCAGCAAACCCCGGCGGGTGCGGATCTCGATGCAACTGCAACCTGCCCTGGGTAGCGTCGTGCGGCAGCCGCTCGGCGTGGTCCTGGTGATCGCGCCGTGGAACTATCCGGTCCAGCTGACGCTCTGCCCGATGATCGGGGCGATCGCGGCGGGCAATGCCGTTGTGGTCAAGCCGAGCGAGTTGGCGCCAGCGACCTCCGCCGCGCTGGCGAAGTACCTTCCCCGCTACACCGAGAACCGGGTGATCAGGGTCGTGGAGGGCGAGGTCCCGGAGACCACGGCACTGCTCGAGCAGTGCTTCGACCACATTTTCTACACCGGCAACGGCCGGGTGGCCTGTGTCGTGATGGAGGCCGCCGCGAAGCATCTCACCCCGGTCACCCTCGAACTCGGTGGGAAGTCCCCGGTGTGGGTGGAGCCGAGCGCTGACCTCGACGAGGTCGCCGGTTGGCTGGCATGGGGAAAGTTCCTCAACGCCGGGCAGACCTGCGTCGCGCCCAATTACGTGCTCACCACCCCGGCTGTCGCACGGCGGCTGGCGCAGGCGATGGGCCAGCGGATCCGGGAGGTCTACGGCGACGATCCGCGCGCCTCGAATGACTTCGCACGGATCGTCAACGAGCACCACGCCAGCAGGCTGGTGGGGCTGATCGATCAGACCAAGGAGCGCATGCTGCGCTGAGCGAGATCCGGTCGGGTCGGCCAGCTCAGTCCGGCCAGATCCCCGAACTGCCTCGCCGGTGGGAACCGACCAGATGTGTGTCGATGATGCCGACAGCCTCCATCAGGGCGTACATCGTGGTGGGGCCGACGAAGGCGAACCCCTCCTTGCGCAGCGCCTTCGACAGGGCAACCGACTCCGGGGAGCTGCTCGGGACCTCCGCCGCCGTACGCGGGGTGGGGGTCTGGTTCGGCTGGAAGGACCAGACGAAGTCGACCAGGCCGCCCTTGTCGCGCAGGGCGATGGTCGCCTTCGCATTGGTGATGGTGGCGGTGATCTTGGCCCTGTTGCGGACGATCCCCTCGTCGGACATCAGCCGGTCGAACTCCGCATCCCCGTAGCTGGCGACGCGGTCGGGGTCGAAACCGTCGAAGGCCTCCCGGAAGGCCGGCCGCTTGCGCAGGATCGTCGCCCACGACAGCCCCGCCTGGAAGGCCTCCAAGCTGATCCGCTCGTAGAGTCCCTGCTCGTCGCGGACCGGCATGCCCCATTCGGTGTCGTAGTAGTCGCACATCATGGGGTCGGTGCTGGCCCACGCCGGCCGCGCCAGCCCGTCCTCGCCGATGATGAGGTCGGTGTCGCTCATGATGCCCCTTCCAAGGTCAACAGGGTGGTCTTCGCGTCCAAGCCACCCAAGTAGCCGCCCAGGGTGCCGTCGGAGCGCAGCACCCGGTGGCATGGCACCACCACCGGCAGTGGATTGGTGGCACAGGCCGAGCCGACTGCGCGTACGGCAGTCGGGCTGCCGATCACGGTCGCGACCTCCTTGTAGCTCTGGGTCTGGCCGTAGCCGATCCGAGGCAGGTACTGCTGCACCTGCTGGCGGAAGCCCGAGGACATCCCGAAGTCCAACGGGACGTCGAAGGACCGTCGGGTGCCGGCGAAGTATTCCTCCAGTTGTGCCGCGGTCTGGTCCAGTCGGCGTGGCGCCTGCAGCAGCCGCGGACTGATCCGGGTCGCCAGGCTGGCCAGCACTGTGTCGAAATCCTCCAACTCGAACGCGACCCGCACCAGACCGGCTTCGGTCGCTGCGAGCAGCAGGGTCCCGATCGGGCTGTCAATGGTTCGGTAGGCCACATCCAGCAGATGTTCATCGGCGGCCCGGCCGGTCAATCGGGTCAACAGTGCCTCCACCTCACTGTCAGCCACGGGAAACATGTCATCGGTGCTCATCGGGATGCTCCTTGTGGGGTTTCGAGTACGCCGTGGGCCTGCCGCAGCTTGCGGATGCCATCGGCAGCAGCGCGGCGGACCGCGTCGGGGCGGCTGCCAGTGATCTCGGCGGTCTCGACATGGCTCAGGCCACCGAAGTAGTGGTACGCGAGCGCCAGCCGCTGCCGTTCCGGCAACTCGGCCAGTGCCTGCCACAGCCACGTCTGGCCGGCGTCCGGAATGCCTGTGGTGGCAACCTGGTCGGGCAAGGCGTCGGTCGGGATCTGTCGGGCCCGAGCCCGGGTGATGTCGATGGACTTACGATGCGCGACCCGGACCAGCCATGCCTCCACGTTGGTGTCCTCGGGTAGCTCCGGCCACGACTTCAGCGCCGCGAGGAACGCTTCCGACCAAGCGTCGTCGGCGTCTGGCCCGGGGCCGAGCACGGCGCGGCAGACCCGCAGCACGGTTGCCCCATGCCGGTCCACGGCGTGCTCGAAAGGCGTGTTCATCGTCATCACAAGGTAGACGGGCGAGCCGACTCAAACGTGAGGTGCCAATTCGCAGGCCCGCCGACAGCCGTCAGTCCAGCTGTTTCGGGGCACGCAGCCCAGCTCGACGAAACTCCAGATCGGCGAGCTTGGTGATGGTGGCGCGGTCGCCGGATCGCCACGCCGCGACCGGATCGTCGTGGATCTTCGCGAGCTTGTGCATCGGTTGGCTCGCCATGGCGCGCAGCGCATAGAGGTCCAGATCGGCACCGGAGTCGATGTGTCCCTGCGCCGCGGCCGACCGGCGTATGAAGGACACCCGCCACGGCAGCCACACCGCCACCAGGGTCAGCAGCGGGATCAGGAAGAGGCACCAGCCCACCCAGGTGGCGGTGGTCTCGATCGCGGCGATCTGGGCGTTGGCGGCCTCCTCCAAGGTCAACAACTGCCCTGACATCTCCCGGAACGGCGGCTCCAACAGGTCGCCGCCGATCGGCAGGTCACCGGCCGCCTCGCCCAGACCGTCGGTGTTGCTGCGCAGCCCCTGGGCCACGTCGCGCATCTCGCGGGCGGGGTCGGCCAACAGGTTGATGACGTCGTGGACCTGCCGCGAGACCCACCACCACGCCGCGCCCCAGCCGACCACGAAGAGGTCGGCGACGACCTGCCGGACCAGTTGCCACGAGGGGCGCGCATAGACAGCCATGGGGGCATTCTGTCGTGCCGACGGCCACCACCTGAGTAGGGTGCCTGCTGTGCCCGATGCCCCGACGACAGACCAGCCGACTGGTGGGTACGCGACGCTGCAGCGGCGCACCCTGCGAACCCTGGTCGTAGGGCAGGTGATCGGGACCGTCGGGGTGGGTGTGGCTCCTTCGATCGGCATCCTGGCGGCCAGTGAGGTGACCGCCAACGAGGCCTGGGCCGGGCTGGCCCGCACCGCCAGCACTCTGGGGGCGGCACTGTTCGGCATTCCGCTGGGAGCGCTGGCGGCGCGGTTCGGTCGTCGGGTTGCCCTGGCGGCCGGCTGGTGGGTGGCGGCCACCGGCGCAGCCGTGCTGGTGCCGGCGGCTCAGTTCCGGTTGGTGCCCGCGCTGTTCGCGGGCCTGTTGCTGATCGGTGCAGGGTCGGCGGTGGCGCTCCAGTCCCGGTTTGCTGCCACCGACCTGGCCACCCCGCAACGTCGCGGCCGCTCGTTGGCGCTGGTGGTATGGGTCGGCACGCTCGGCTCGGTGCTGGGCCCCAACCTCGGCGTACCCGCCGCAGCCATGAAGGACCTCGGCATCAACGTGTACGCCGGGGCCTTCCTCATCGCTGCCTGCTGTCTGGCACTGGCTGGGGTCGTGGTGTTCATCTGGTTGCGCCCCGACCCGCTGCTGGTCCGGCAGGCCGCAGGCCGGGCCCGCCCCGAGGCACGGGTGACGGCGCGGCAACGTCTCGCCCTGATCCGCGACGAACTGCGCGTCAACCGGCGCGCACGGTATGCGGTCATCGCCATCATCACAGCCCAGATCGTCATGGTCGCGGTGATGACGATGACCCCGGTGCACATCGCCCACACCGGCGGTGACATCACGATCGTGGGGATCACCATCAGCCTGCACGTGGTGGGCATGTACGCCCTGTCGCCGGTGGTCGGGCAGCTGGCCGACCGGGTGGGGCATCGCGCCACCATCGGCATCGGCATCGGGCTGTTCGTCGCCTCCTTGCTGGTGGGCGCGCTCCGACCCCACAACCTGACCTGGGTGGTGGTGTCGTTGCTGTTGCTGGGGCTGGGCTGGTCCTTCTGCAATGTCGCCGCCTCGGCGCTGTTCGCTGCCGTGGTGGCTGAGGAGACCCGCGCTACCGCCCAGGGCGGCGTCGACGCGCTGGCGAACATCGGTGCGGCCGTGGCGGCCTTCGCTGCCGGACCCTTGCTGGCCGCCAGCGATTTCGCCACCTTGTCGTTGGTGGCGATGGTGGTGCTGGTGCCACTTGCCTGGCTCACCGTCGCCGGCGCCCGAAGTGGCCCCAGCTGATCAGTGCTGGTCCTGCCCGTTGCCGAGGAACTCGTCCAATGCGGCAGGCAGGCGTACGTTGCGCAGATCATCGGGCGGCGCCACCGGCTTGAGAGCTGCCACGTCGTGATGGATCCGCTGCATCCGCTCATCCAGTTCGCTCGCGGTGTGCGCGGCAGCCGCCAACTCATCCAACATGTCGGCGGGCACGTCCTGGTCGAACTTGTAATAGATCTTGTGTTCCAAGCTGGCCCAGAAGTCCATCGCGATGGTGCGAATCTGCAGTTCCACGTGCACGTCCTCCACCGACGAGGACAGGAAGACCGGCACCTTGACGATCAGGTGCAGGCTCTTGTAGCCGTTCGACTTCGGGTGCTTGATGTAGTCCTTCACCTGCACCACGGTCAGGTCCCGCTGGGCGGTCAGCAGGTCGGCGAGGGCGTACGCATCGTTGATGAAGCTACACACGACGCGGACCCCGGCGATGTCGAGGATGTTCTCCTGGATCGAGGTCATCGTGACCGGGATACCACGCCGGCGTGCCTTGGTGAGGATGCTCTGTGGCGTCTTCAGCCGGGAACTGACGTGCTCGATCGGGCTGTACTCGTGAAGATGTTCGAACTCGGTCTTGAGGATGTCGATCTTGGTCATGATCTCGTCGATGCCGAACCGGTAGCTCAGCATGAAACGCGCCATGGCGTCGCGGAATCGCTTCAGGTCGGCCATGGTGGCCGGGACGGACGGTTCGGGCTCAGCGTCGTGCGGCTCGGTCACGAGGTGACCGCCGCACCACCGGGCAGCACCCGCTGCACGATGTCGGTCAGCGTCGCCACGCCGACGCCGTCGGGGTGGTCGACCAGCACCAGTTGGATGCTGTGCTCGCGCATCTGGGTGAGCACCTCGTGGGCGGGGGTGTCCCAGCTCACGCGGTACGCCGAGCGTGCGTAGTCCGAGGCCGGCTCCGCGGCATCAGCAAGCAAGGTGTCGCGGACGTGGATGACCGAGCTGCGGGTCCCGTCGGCATCGAACTGGAGGATGCGTCGGTGTCCGGAGTTTCGCGAAGCCTCGTGCACCTGGGCGACCGTGGCATCGGCAGCCACCGTGGTCGGCTCCCCGGGATCGGTGACATCGGCGATGGTGAGGCGGCTCAGCTCCAGGGCATCGGTGAGGTGGTGCTGAAGTTCGGGCTCCAACACACCGACCTGGGAGGAATACTCCACCAGGTGTCGAATCGTGTCGGCGTCGCGGCCACCGACCGCCGCTCGCTCCACCGGCTCCACGCCACTGCGGCGTACCAGCCGGTTGGCGATCCGGTTCACCCACTCCAGGAAGGGCCTCAGCGGCCACACGTACGCCCGCGCAATCGGCGACACGACACGCGCGGCGGTCTCGGGATGGGCAATCGCCCAGGACTTCGGAGCCATCTCACCGACCACCAGGTGGAGGAAGGTGACCACCAGCAGCGAGACCACGAACGCAGCGCCGCCGGCCAACCATGCCGGCAGTCCGACCGAGGTCAGGACCGGCCCCAACCAACCGTCCAGAGCCGGCTTGGTGACCGCACCAAGCGCGAACGTGCACACCGTGATCCCCAACTGGGCAGCCGCCAACATCACGGTCAGCTCGTTCATGCTCCGCAACGCGGCCCGGGAGGCACCGTCATCGGCCGCACGTTCCTCGAGACGGTGTCGGCGCGCGCCCAGCAGGGCAAACTCGATGATGACGAAGAAGGCGCTGAGGATGATCAGCCCGATGGTCACCAAGGTCACGACCCAGCCGTTCATCGGCGTACCTCCTCAGAGTCCGACTCCAGCGGTGCGACCAACACCGACAGCCGCACCGTGGTCGGGATGTGGCGCTCGACCGCCAAGATCTCGACCCCGAGCTGGCGCTGCTGCGGCACCTCGGCGATGTGGTCATCGGCACGGCTCGGCAGCTCGATGGTGAGCTTCTCGCCGACCTCGGGGAAGCGACCGGTGTGGCTGATCACCAGACCGGCGATGGTTTCGAAGTCCCCCTCGGGCAGCGGCGTACCGAGGCTGCGTTCGGCCTCGTCGATGTGAAGGTCGCCGTCCATCACCCAGACACCTTCGGCCTCACTGTTGGCCTCCGGGCCGGAATCGTCGTGCTCATCGCTGATCTCGCCGACGAGTTCCTCGGCGAAATCCTCGATGGTGATGATGCCGGCGAAACCGCCGTACTCGTCGATGACACAGGCCAATTCGTTGTGGGTGTCGGACAGCTGCCTCAGCGCATCCCCCAACGACATCAGAGTCGGCACCAGGATCGGTTCGCGCATGATCTCAGTGACCGGCCGCGGGTCGTCGATCTCGGTGGCGAGCACGTCCAGCAGGTGCACCACGCCGATCGGCTCGTCGTGGTCGCCGATCACCGGATAGCGGGTGTGGGCGGCGGCCATCATCCGGCGGGTCTCGGCGATGGTGTGGTGCTCGCGCACGGTGTCCACCTGGACCCGGGGAATCATGGCGTGCACGACCGGCTGGTCGGGAAACTCGATGATCCGCTCCAGCATCAGCGACAATTCCTCGGGCAAGTCACCGCTGGCGCGGGAGTCGTCGATGATGTGTTCCAGGTCGGTGGCCGAGGCGCTGCTGTCGACGTCGTGCACCGGCTCCACGCCCACCAGCTTCAGCAGGCCGGTCGAGGCCTTGTCGAAGACGGTGATGAGCCAACCGAAGACGGTCAGATAGATCAGGGTCGAGCGCGCCAGGCTGCGGGCCAACGGATTCGGGTTGGCGATGGCCAGATTCTTGGGATAGAGCTCACCGAAGATCATCTGGACCACCGTTGCCAACACCAGCGCGCCGACGGTGCCGATGCTGACCCCGACCGCAGCCGGGACACCGACGCCCCCCAACAGGCTGCTGATCGCGGAGCCGATCAGCGGTTCGGCGACGAAGCCGACCAGCAGGCCGGTGACGGTGATGCCGAGCTGGGCGCCGGACAACATGAAGGAGGTCTGCTGGGTCACCTTCAGCGCCCGGGCTGCGGCGTCGTCACCGGCGTCGGCCTGGGAGCGCAACGCGACCCGGTCGACCGACATGTAGGCAAATTCCTGCAGGACGAAGTAGCCGTTGGCGGCAATGATCAACGAGACCAGGACGAGGCCCAGCAGGAGTAACAGGACTGCTGTCAGCACTGGCACCGTCGCTCAGGCTGGATCTGGATCAGATCGAAACAGGGTCTGTGGCAAGGGTCGTCAAGGGACGACCCGGTCACGGCATGCACGTGTGGCTCAACGCCTCCGAGATAGGGAACGCAGGCAAGAATAGAGCATGGTCCAACCGTCGGTCATCCCGACGAGGAAGCCTGCTCAGACCGTGGTCTCGGCGAGGTCAGCCAGCCGGTCCAGGGAGGCCAGCAGGTTGGCCTCGGTGGTGTCAGCAGCGCGTTGCAGTCGCCGTTCGTCGGTGAGCTTGGACCAGTCGTAGACGTGACGGACCCGGGTCCGGTCCTCACTCACCGGCTCCAGTTCCCACCGCCAGATGTGGCCCGGCACCGGCTCACCAGGTGGTGCCGGCTGCCAGGCAATCAGGCGGCCTTCCTCGAAGGCGATGACATTGTTGGGGCGGATCTTGCCGCCGGTGTTGTGCATGACGAAGACGTCACCAACCGCATGGACCCGCTGGCCCGGATCGGCGGACTCGAGATTGTCGTTGCCGTCCCAGCGCGGTTGCTGCGCCGGGTCGGCGATGAGGTCGAAGATGACTGCGGCAGGTGCGGCGATGTCGCGGCTGGCGGACACCACGCGAGGAGCCTCGGAGTTTGGGCCTGTCATGGGCGACAGCGTACTGCAGGGCGGGGGCCAATCGGGGGCGGGGAACAAGGGCGTACGCCCGGACGTTGCCCCGACATGAGTAATCCCCGCGCCGAAGGCGGACCGGTCACCGACCTCGAACCGGACACCGCGCCGGATGTCGAGCAGGATCAGCCGCAGCAGGCACCGCTGCAGCACCTCACCCCGCTGACTGGGCTGAACCTGACCAACCTTGACCCGACCGGCGCAGGCGCCGGTTTCTGCGATGCCGACGGAGTGTGCCACTGATGACCGAACTGTTCACCCCGACCCCGGGCCGCCTCAGCGTTGACGTGTGGAGCGATGTCGTGTGCCCGTTCTGTTACATGGGCGACACGCTGCTGGAGCAGGCGTTGGCCGACTTCGAGCACGCCGACAAGGTCGACATCACCTATCACAGCTTCCAGCTGATGCCTGAGCTCGTCAGCACCGACCCGCTGCCGATCGACGAGGTACTCAGCAAGACCAAAGGCATCAGTCCCGCCCAGGCCCGTGCCATGAACGAGCAGGTCGCTACGCGGGGACGTGAGCTCGGTCTGGACTATCGCTTCGACCTCGCCCAGACGGCCACCACCAAGCCGGCCCACCAGCTCAGCCACCTCGCCGCCGAGTCCGGCAAACAACACGAGGTGATGCAGGAACTCTTCCGGGCCTACTTCACCGAAGGCAAGAATGTCGCCGACACCGAGGTGCTCCTCGGCATCGGCGAGAAGTCCGGGATGGACCCCGACCAGACCCGGGAGGCGCTGGCACAGGAACGCTTCCTGCCAGCAGTGGAGGCCGACCTGCTGTATGCCCGCCAGCTCGGCGTCAGCGGCGTACCGTTCTTCGTCTTCGGGGGCAAGTACGCCCTCAACGGAGCGCAGCCGGTGGAGGCGTTCGCCCAGGCGTTGCGGACGGCTTGGCAGGAGACTGTCACCGACTGAGGCCGCGGCAGCGCGAAGGGGATCGGCACATGTGGGATCATCGTGCCGACGTCCACAGCGCAGGAGGAATCGATGAGCAACCCCGACCGCGAGGCTGCTGTCGAGGAGGACGGCTCCCAGGTGGAGACCCTGGATGAGCCGACGCCCGCCCGCGGTTGGCGTCGTTGGTGGTGGGTGCCGGTGGCAGTTGTGGCCGCGATCGCGCTGATGGTCGTCGGCGGCTATCTGGCGCTGAACCAGAATCACGATGGCGTGTTGCCGATCAAGGCCCAGGCCGAACCGCCGGAGGCCTATTGGACCCATGAAGGACTGGGGGAGGGCGTCCATCCTGAGGTCGTCACGGTCGACGCCAATCGCGCCCTGCTCGGCGGTCTGGGCGGTGAGGGTCCGCTCCCGCTCATCATGCTCGACACCCGCAGTGGTCAGGAGATCTGGCGCCTCGACATACCCGGTGGCAGCGGGTACGCCCGGTTCGGGCCGATTGAGGGCAGCAGTCGGGTTTGGCTGTGGACCACTACGGTCGATGCCGGGGCACGGCTGTTCGTCATCGACGCCGGTAGCGGCGAGGTGGTGTCGGAGTCACCGGAGCTGACTGATGTCTGGTCGGTCGTCGCCGCCGACGACAAGCTCTACACCATCGCCGAGACCGAGGTCGCCCAGTACGACCCGGTCAACCTCGCCGAACCCCAGTGGCGGTCCCAGGTGCCGCCGGTGATGGCGACCGAAGGCGTACTGGTGGCCGACGTGCGCGAGGGTTGGCTCACCATCAGTCTCAGCCCCGACGGTTCCCGGGCATTTCCTCGCCCAGCCGCCTTCCTGCTCGCCCTCGATGTCGAGACTGGCTTCGTGGCGCCGTGGGTGCGCGAGTACGCCAGCTACTGGCTGGACGATGACTCGATCTATCGCTTCGACGGGCTGAAGCTGGAATCCCTGCACCCCAACGGTCAGGTCAGCTGGGCCCGGGAGGTGTCAGGGTCACCGGAGATCCGCGACGGAATGGTGCTGCTCAACAATGTCGAGGAGGACGGCACCCACATCATCGAACGCCTCGATCCGATCACCGGCGACACGATGTGGCGTAGCCGCCCGCTGCCGAGCGTGGCTCTGGTGCTGCCCCGTGAGGAGCAGATCGAACTGTTCTCCTACCAGAGCCCGCTGGTCATCACCTTGTCCGCCGAGACCGGTGAGGCCGCCGCCCTGCAGGACGGGGACGGCGCCGGACCGCGCTACTTCATCACCGATGGCGGCTACTACATCGCCTACTTCCCCGAGGGCACCTCGGTCGACAACGGCGGCATTCCGATCGAACCGGGCCGGGTGCATCTGGCATCGGTCGAGTGGGACAACTCCCAAGTGCGGTGGGAGACCACCTTCATCGGCAACCTGACCATCCAACCGGCCGGGGAGCACCTGCTGCTGGTCGATCAGGACAGCGGCCTGATCCATGGTTTGATCTGACGCGCTTGACCTGAGTCGCCCGGCTCAGGTCTGCGAACCCCCGAAAAGCCGGTCGCTGAGGCGCTGCCCCACATCGGCGACCCCATCGGTGAGGTCCTTGGCGAGCTTGACCAGGGTGGCTTGACCCTGCTTGAACTTCTCCTGGTATTCCTGGGCCGCTGCCGTCGCCTCGGCGGTCATCGTGGCGTCGGCATCGCCGTCACGGGTCGGGTAGCTCCCCGACAGGATCTGCTTGTACGCCCCGCTGTCCACCCAGGACTGCAACTCGCCCGCCCGGTCCACCAACATCGGGTGAGACGCCGTTTCCGCCAGCAACACCCGGGCCACGATGTCGCGTACATCGTCGTTGGAATGCACTTCCCGGGCCTGGGCCATGAACTCGGCCTGGTCCATCTGGTCGCTGTTGCCGCCGCTGGCGAGCTTCATCAGGATGCTGATGGAAGCCTGTACGTCCTGCCCGGCCAACAGGCCGGCCCGGTCGCTGGACAGCTCGGACTTGCGGCTCCATTCCTGCAGCCCGGCCACGATCATCCGCAGTCCCCAGTAGCCGATCGGGATCCCCGACACCAGCTGGGACAGTTGCAGCAGGCTCACCGACAAGGTCCGATACAGGGCGTGACCGCTCAACGCGTGCCCCAGCTCGTGACCCAGCAGGGCACGGAGTTCCTCGTCGGAGGCGATCTCCATCAGGCCGGAAGTGACGACGATCTTGGGGGTGTCGATGCCGATGCAGAAGGCGTTGAGTTGCGGGCTCGACAGCACGAACAGTTCTGGCAGGGTCGGCACGTCCAGGGCATAGGCAGCGTCGATGTAGGCGCGGTGCACCCGCGGGAACTGGCGCTCGCTGACGCGTACCGATGACCCCAGCAGGTCCATCCGGATCATCCGCTCGTTGATCAGTCCCGACAGCGCCTTGACCACGCGGTCGAAGCCGCGCAGCTTGCGCAGTGCGACCAGGGCGCCGCGGTCGGCGGGATGCTCCCAGGCACGACTGGAGATGCCGGTCAATCGGGTGCGGGACTTGGCCACCGTTCCTCCTCGATGCCCTGGAACTCTGCCCGGGCGCTGGCTGGGCTGGGTCCCATTGTGGCGCACTCTGACACGGTTGGCCCCGAAGGCCTAGGGTGCGGAGGTGCCTGATGATCGATCGACTTCCGCCGCCGCCGTTGCCCCGATCCATCGCGGTCGGCTGCTGGTGGTGCTGTTGGTGCCGCTGTTCATGGCGCTGGTCTCGATCTCGGTCATCAACGTCGCGCTGACCCCGATCGGGGAGTCACTGGGCGCGAGCTCGACCCAGTTGCAGTGGGTGCTGTCGGGATATGCGTTGGCCTTCGCGGTGCCATTGGTGCCGGCCGGGCGACTGGGTGACGCCACTGGCCGACGCCGGATGGTCATCATCGGCCTGCTGCTCTTCACGCTCGGTTCGCTGCTGGCGGGAGCGGCCCAGGACCCGACCATGCTGAACCTGGCGCGGATCGTGCAGGGGCTGGGGTCGGGCCTGCTCAACCCGCAGACCATCGGGCTGATCCAACGCCACTTCCATGGTCAGGACCGGGCGAAGGCCTTCGCCGCACTGGGCACCGCGGTCGCGCTGGCGACCGCGATCGGCCCGGTCACCGGCGGTCTGTTGATCCATGCGTTGGGTCCCGAATGGGGTTGGCGGTGGATGTTTCTCATCAACGTGCCGTTGGGCGTCGCCTCGATCGTGTTGAGTCTGCGGTGGATTCCCCAGGACCGGGTGCGCACCGGGCGCCGGTTGGACCTCGACCCGGTCGGCACGGTGCTGTTGTCGGTGTCCGTGCTGTTGATGATGCTGCCCTTCCTGGAACGCGGCGCCACCGGCTGGGTCTGGTTGGCGCTGCCGATCGGGCTGGTCGGCGTACTGGTGTGGTGGCGCTGGGAGCGTCGGGTGAAGGAACGCGGCAGGGCTCCGATGGTGGATCCGGCATTGTTGCGCGACCCGGTGTTCCGTAACGGCTCGGCGATCGTGGCGGTGTACTTCCTGGGCGCCACCAGCATCTGGATCATCCTGCCGCTCTACCTGCAGATGCATTTGGCACACTCGGCCCTGGAGGCCTCGATCATCGGGCTGCCGAGCTCGATCGCGGCTGGGTTCAGTTCCCAGATTGCCGGCCGCCACGTGCTGCGGCTCGGTCGCCGGATGGTGATCATCGGGTTGGCGGTCCTCATGGTCGGCATCGGTGTCTCCTTCGGCATGGCGGGCCTGGTCGAGTCCGGTGCGATGCCGTTCTGGGGGCTCGCGCTGCCATTGACGTTGATCGGTGCCAGCCAGGGCATGACGATCGGACCCAACCAGACCTTGACCCTGCAAGGGGTCGACCCGGCCTTTGGCGGTGTGGCCGGTGGCGTGATGTCGCTGGGGCAGCGGCTCGGCACCGCAGTCGGCACCGCACTGATCCCCGGCATGTTGTTCAGCATCACCGAAGCGGGCGGGGACTGGTTGGCCGCACTGCACCTGTGCGGGCTGGTCATCATCGTGCTGATGGCAGTGGCGCTGCTCATCAGTGTCGCCGACCGGGTGCGGGAGCGACGCGCCGGGGTATGACCGCGGTCGTGGGCGTCTGCGCCGGTGGTCGTGACCTGCTCCGGACCTCTTCCCTGAGCCAAGTGGGCGGACCAGACTGCCCCCATGTCGATTGACTTCCGTGCCTCAGCCGATGCCCGAGCGGTTCAGCCGCCAGCCCAGACGCGGACGCCCGGAGCGCACTTCCTCGTCGCGCCAGGGTCGCGATTCACCCCCGGAGCGCCCACAATGGACAGCATGTCGAGCACTCCGTCTGAGTCACCCCGTGAGCGCCGGTTGCCCGAACGTGCCCAGCACCCCGGCTACACACCGGTGCCGCGACCGACCCGGTCACGCCGCTCCAACGGCACGGTACGGGTCGGGGACCGGACCCGGCAGGCCGTCGGAGATCTGTTGGCCAGCCACTACGCGGCGGGCCGTCTCACCCAGAGCGAGTTCGACGAACGACTGAGCACCTGCATGAGCGCCCGGACCCGTGCCGATCTGGACCCGTTGCTGGCCGACTTGCCGCGCATCCCGATGCCGGCGCCGCAGCAACACCGACCGCCGACCCCGGCGCTGCCGGCGAAGCGTTCGATCCGCAAACAGGCGGTGACCGGCATCTTGGCCGTGGGCGGTGTCGGCGCGGTGGTGGGCCTGTGGACGATGATGACGCTGTCCATCGTGCTGGGCACCGGGATCTTCGCGGCGGCCGCTGGTGCGATGATCGCGACCGCCATCCTGACCTTGGTCGTGAGCGGCGAGGAGCGGCCCAAGCCTTGACGGGCTGACGTGCAGCTGCCCGAAAACGGACCTGCCGGCACCTTCGTCATCACGTGCTGACCGGGGAAGTGCTGCGCACCTACAAACTCCCCAGCGCCGAAGGCTGCTTCGACCTCTCGGTTGCCACCGACGGCAAGGTATACCTCCCGGGATACCACGACTATCGGCTGTGGGTGTACGACCCGACTACCAAGGAGGTCACCGACCACGGCGAGATCGATCCCGACGTGCAGCGCGACTACGTCATGGGCTGCGGTTTCGGCCGGAACAACACCGCGCTGCTCGGCACCTACTCCGGATCCCGGCTGCACAGCTACGACCCCGCCACCGGCGTCCTCACCAACCTGGGCACGGTCAACCCGGAAGAGGACTCATCCACTTCATCGACTGGGACCCCGCCAGCGACGCTGTCTTCTGCGCCACGGGCGGCGTGTCCGCATCGATCGGGCGGATCGAGGACGGGGGTTTCGGCGCCAAGTCGAAGATCCTTGACGACTCCGCCATTCCGCTGCTGGACACCACGTCCTTCCTCGGCATGCTCGACTGCGTCAACGGCCACCTGGTCTCCCGGATCGGCGGCGCGATGATCGTGACCGACCTGGAGGGCAAGATCGAATACTGGAACGGCGAGAAGGAGATCGCGGGCTACCACGTCGCCCCGGCGCTGGATGGCAGCGGCTTCTACTTCTCCCAGTTCGGCACGATCCAGAAGTACGAGTTCGCCACTCACACCTACCATCCAGTCGCAGGTGAGGTGCGCAGTTACTTCGCCCACGCCATCGAGGCCGAGCCCGGTCTGATCGTCGGGTCGGACCAGGGCGGTCCGTTCACGGTGAACATCGAGATGGGGGAGCGCACCGAGCAGAATGTGTCCTTCCGGCAGCCCACCTTGATCCAGAAGATCTTCCCCGTCCCGGGCGACTCGATGTACGTTTCCGGCTACATGCTGGGCCTGGCCGAGAGCAACAAGGCCGGCGGTGAGCCCAACGAGACCCTCAACAGCGGCCAGTACGAGAGCTGGCTGGTGCGCGAGGACAAGATGTACCTCGCGGCGTACGCCTGGAGCAAGGTGTATGAGTGGGATGCGGAGGTGCCCGCCACTGCACCGAAGCAGCTGTTCACCAGCGCCGACCAGAACTTCGACTTTCGGCATGGCGTACAACCCGGAACGGGACGAGATGTACGTCGGCTCCGTGCCCGCCTACGGTGTCTATCAGGGTGGCCTGGCGATCTACAGCTTCGCCACGGGAAAGGTCGAGTTCTTCGGCGCCGAGATCGCGGAGAACCAGGGCATCGTGTCGGCGGTCTGGAATCCCCACGACAAGCTGCTCTATCTGGGCACCACCATCGACGGCGGCATGGGCACCAACCCGACCAGCATCCCCGAGCTCGGCCAGCTGGTCGTCTTCGACCCGGAAACCCGCACGGTGGTGCGGTCCGGGGCGCCGGTGCGGCTCCGCGAGGGCGTCACCGGGCTGCTCGTCGACCCAGACGGCTCCGTGTGGGGCGTCGCCGAGGAACAGCTGATGAAGGTCAGTCCTGACGGCACGGTCCGTACGCTCGGCGCGGTGAGCGGTCGGTACGCCGATCCGCCGGCGTACACCTGGGCGTGGGCGTACCTGAATTGGTCGGCGCGGGACGGAATGATCTACGGATCGGCTGGCGGCAACGGTGATGTAAGGGTGGGCCGCCACCAGAGTCGCGACTGCCTCCCCGGTGCTCGTCGACAGCGGTCCCTCGACAATCCGGCTCGGCTCATCGGGCAGACCATGGTCGGCGAAGGCTTGCGCGACGCCGCGCTGCGGGCGTCAGAGGTGGAGAAGCCGCGCGGGCCCCGGATCACCCCGATGGAACGATGCCCGCAACCGGCGAGTACGCCAAAGGCGGCAGCCGAACCGCCCGCATTGTCGTAGTCCAGGACGGTCAACCCAGGGGCGGACAGATCCGCAACGCCCCGGCCGAAGAAGACCAGCAGCACCCCGCGGTTCTTCAGGCGAGCGGCGACCACCTCAACGGTTCGCCGCCACCGACCATCGGGATAGACCCCGCCCACGACGATCACGGCGCCCACCTGCGGGTCGTCGGACAACGCCTCCAAGGTGGCGATCTCCCGGTCCAGATCGGCGTGGGTGACGGTGATCGTGCAGGTCCGACCGGCATGGGCGCTCGCGTCCTCAACCCCGGCAACGACGGCGGAGATGACCAGATGTCCCAGAGTGGACGCGACGATCGCAACGTGAGGTTCGGACTGGCGGCCCTTCCGGTTGCGCCGATGATCCAGCTCCTCGACGGCGGTCAGCACCCGATCGCGAGTCTCCGCGGTCATCGGGTGGTCGCCGCTGAGCGCCCGCGAGGCGGTGGCCAAGAGACCTGAACAGGTAATCCACGTTGGGATCGTCCTTGAGCGTCGGGCCCTGGCTGCCATTGCGTCCTCGCGACATCGCCTCTCCTGATGATTCGGAAAACTCCCTCGGGATTTTTCCACATCAAGCGCACCGGCGGTGGGATTCACCAGTCCTGAGTGGTGAAGGCGCCCGCGGCGGTGAGGATCCGGGCGCGCAACTGCCCGGCCCGATCAGCGAAGGTGCGCTGCCGGCGTACATACTCTGCTCGACCCTGCGGAGTCTCGATCCGCACCGGCTCGCAGCCGTGGTCGGCCAGATCGTAGGGGCTGGCGGCCATGTCGAGCCAGCGGATCTCGCGGGCCAACGCGAAACAGTCCAGCACCAGGGCCGAGTCGAGCAGCGGGGACAGCTTGTACGCCGCCTTGTAGACATCCATCGAGACGTGCAGGCAGCCCGGCTGGTCCAGGTCGAGCTGGTTGTCACGGGTCGGCGTGAACTGGTTGAGCGGTTTGGCCTGCTCGGTGAAGAACCGGAACGCATCCACGTGGCTGCAGCGCAGCTGGCCGTCGCGGACCACCTCATCGGTGCCTGCGGCGCCCAGTCGCAGGGGCGCCGGGTGGCGGCGAAGGTCCGGTTCGGCGTACACCATCGCCCATTCGTGCAGGCCGAAACACCCCAGCTGCGGGCTGCGGCCCTGGACGGCGGACAGCAGCCGCAAGGTACGCCCGATGGTCGCTCCTCGTCGGGCCAGGATCTGCTCGGTGTCGACGATTCGGCCGTTGCCGGGCGTGCCGGTGTCGCGATAGTCCCGCCCCCGGTCCGCCGCGGTGGCGCCGGTCAGGACAATGCCGTGCCCGGCATGCCAGGTCCGCAACTGCCCGGGCCGGAACGAGTAGTACTGCCACAAGAAGTCGTCGATCGGGTGCTTCTCGCCGCGCTGGCGTCGGCGCAGATCCGCCCCGAACAGGGCCCCGCAGCGCTCCAGGTGGGCGGCCTCGCGCTGCTGCCAGACGGCCCGGGGGAGTAGCTCGGCAACGGCGGTCATGAGGGCCAGCCTAAAGCTCGAGACCACTCAGGCCAGAAGTTGACGTGTCGTGCCGCGTGCAGGTGGCGCTGGCCGCGTACGCTCGTGCCACGACGGTGCTGTCCTTCCCCTATCCGTCCGGTCACAAAGGTGAACTTGTGTTGCGTGATCATCTGTCTCGTCTTGCTGCCGTCGTCGCCATCGCGGTCCTGGTGATCACCGGGTGTGCCCCGGGGCCCGAGTTGGCCCATCCGGCGCAGGGCCAGTCGGTCGAGCCGACCCCTGCTGCGCCGATGACCAGCGCACCTGAGGATGTCCCCGAACCCACCGGGGCCGAGACTCCCGCTCCGACCCCGACGATCGAGCCGAGTACGCCCGCGCCCAGCCCGACGCCAGCGGCGACGCGGCCCGCCGACACGACGCCCTCACCCAGCCCGACCACGGCCGCCAGCCCGACCACGGCCGCCAGCCCGACCCCGGGGCCGGCGATCCTCAAAGCGGGCAGCAGCGGCCCGCAGGTACGTGAGCTGCAGGCCCGGTTGCGCCAACTGGACTGGTTCGTCGGGCAGGTGACCGACCTGTACGGCCGCACCACCACCGCCTCGGTGGAGGGTTTTCAGGCCAAGCGGGGACTCCCGGTCAGCGGTGCGGTGGACCAGAAGACCTGGGACACCCTGGTGTCGATGACGAAGGCCCCGACCGAGGCCGAGCTCGCCAACCGTCCTGAGCCCGGTGAGGTGATTCTGGAGCGTGGCGCCCGTGGGGACCAGGTGCGCGAACTGCAGGCCCGGCTCAAACAGCTCAACTGGTTCAGTGGCAATGTCACCGACTTCTACGGAGACCAGACCGTCGCCTCGGTGTCCAGTTTCCAGGAGCGCCGGGGCCTGGTGCCCAGCGGCGTGGTGGACCGCACCACCTGGGACCGGCTCGTCGGCATGACGCGTACGCCGACCCAGGACGAACTGCACAACGTCGCCCCGACCCCGAAGGCGCCCAGTAATGCGCCGCAGCTGGATCCGCGCTGCATGACCGGTCGGGTGATCTGCATCGACAAGTCCTCCAACATGCTGTGGTGGGTCGTGGACGGGACGGTCCGGATCAGCTTCGACGTCCGCTTCGGGACCGAGCTGAGCCCGACCCGGGAGGGTCAGTTCCAGGTGTACTGGAAGTCCCGCAACCACGTCTCCAGCCTGTATCACACACCGATGCCGTGGGCCATGTTCTTCTCCGGTGGTCAGGCTGTGCACTACTCGGCCGACTTCGCCCGCCGCGGCCAGGTGGGTGGTTCGCACGGTTGCGTCAACGTCCGGGACAAGGACGGCATCGCCGAGCTCTACAGCCAGGTCCGGGAGGGCGACACCGTCATCGTGTTCCGGTCCTGAGGGTTTGCCCGGAGCTGGCCGACGCGGATCCGACCCGGGGCCGACCTGCCCCGGGCTGCCGTCGCACCACGGGCCCGTTCCAGCCTGCCGGGTGGCCCGGAGACCGCGTCTGGTGAAAGTCTGTGCAGTGATCACGCACCGGGCGTGACGTGGACTGGGGGAGGAGCGCCGTGATGATTGCACTTGCAGTCCTGCTCGTGGTGCTGGCGTCCTTCGGGTTTGCGGCCGGGGCGATGCTCCAGTCGACGGCCCTGAAGAAGCACATGGGCGAGCAGACGCAGATGACGATGCGTCACCTGTTGCGGCAGTTCACCAACCCACGTTGGGTGCTCGGTGGCGTCCTGGTCCTGGCCGGTGCCGGCCTGCACATGATCGCGCTGACGATGGCACCACTGGCGGTGGTGCAGCCCGTTGGCATCCTGGCGATCCCGTGGACGGTGCTGGCCTCGAACAAGTTGCACGGCTATCCGATCACCAAGCCGGTGATCGGGTCGATTGCGCTGACCATCACTGGTGTCGTGGTGTTCACGCTGCTGTCGGCCACCCATGCCAGCGACGAGATGACCATCGACCCGGCCCACATTGCGTGGGGCGGCGGCGCGATCGTCGCCGCAGCGCTGGTGCTGGCGCTGTCCGGTCAGCGCGGCGCGGACTGGTGGCGCTGCCTTGCCAGTGCCTGCGGCGGTGCGTTGCTCTACGGTCTCGCGTCGGGGTTCATGAAGATCGCGCTGGAGACCCTCAAGGAGCCGGGCGCGCTCACCAATCCGTTCCTGTGGATCATCATCGGCTGCATGCTGGCCTGCTATGCCATCGGCCTGTTCTTCATCCAGCAGGGGTACGCCAACGGTCCCGCCGAGATCGTCGTCGGTTCGATGACGACGGTTGACCCACTGATTGCCGTGATCTTCGGTCTGGTGGTGTTGGGGGAGGGCAGCCTCATCACCGGCCCGGTTGGCGCCGGGATGGCGGTCTTCGGGGTCCTGGCGATTGTGGGGGTGTTCCTGCTGTCGAAGTATCACCCTGATGCGCTGGAACGCAATGCAGAGCGACAGCACAAGCTTGCCGCGGCGGAATCGACCGATGCTGCCTGATCCGCCGCCGGCCAGGGTTGCCCTGGTCAGTGACTACACCCTCGACACGTTGGGCGGTGCCGAGCATGCCTTCGGCCAGGCGGCATTGGCGCTGGCTGAGGCCGGTCATCCGGTGCTGGTCGCCAGCCCGGCCTCGGCACGGTTGGCGAAGCTCGGCGCCTACCCCGGTGTGACAGCAGTCGGCACCCCGATCCTGGGCCGGCTGCCGCATCTCCAGATGCCGGTGGCCAGGCGGTCACGCCGGTTGGTCTCGATGATCGCTGGGCTGTTGCGCCGGTCCCGGACCCAGGTGGTGCATCTGCATTCGGAGTTCGGGCTGGCGGCCGCTGCGATTGCTGCGGCGCGACAGTTACACCTGCCGGTGCTGCAGACCGTCCATACCTTCTTCTGGCAGACCACCCTGCCCGTACAGAAGGCCTTGGCGGCCACGGCGGGCTCGCTGCACTCGGCTCTCACCGGGCTACGGTTTCCTGCTTACCAGGACTGGCGTGGTCTGGCCGAACGGCCCGGCGATGCTGCGATGCGCGGCATGACTCTGTCGGTGGCACGGCGGGTGGACCGGGTCATCTCCCCCTCGGCCCACCAGGCCGGTCGGCTGCGGGATTGTGGCATCGACCACGTCGATGTCATCCCCAACGCTGGCCCCGGGCTGCCCGAGGCAGCACCGGTGGACGGCGTCGAGGGGCCGTTACGGGTGGTCTGGATCGGGCGGTTGTGCCCCGAGAAGCAGATCCTGTTCTTCCTGGGGGCGGTCCGGAGTGCCCAAGCCGAGCTGGGACCGGGCCGGCTCGAGGTCGAGGTGATCGGGGACGGCGACCTGCGCGGCCAGGTGCAGCAGTTGGCCGGTTCCACTCCTGGCGTCTCGGTGCTGGGCCCGCTACCTCGGGAAGAGGTCATCGCGCGCCTCGCCGGATCGCACCTGAGCGCGATGACCTCTCGAGGGTGGGACAATCAGCCGATGACCGTCGCCGAGTCGATCCGCGCGTTGCGCCCGGTGCTGTACCGGGATCCCGCCCTGGTGGAGGGATTGGCCGGCACCGACGGCGCCGGGATCCCCGCCTTCGGCGATCAACAGGCGTACGCCGCCGCTCTCATCGATCTGGCCCGGCACCCCGAACGTGTCGTCGCCGCTTCCCGAGCCGCCCTGGTGGCGCGGGAAGAGTTCAGCACCCCGACCCATGTCCAACGACTGCGAGCAAGCTATCGACTCGCCCAGGAAGGGCCCCTCCAGTGAGAATCCTCATCGGCACCGACACCTACCCGCCCACCGTGAACGGCGCTGCCAACTTCAGCGAGCGGTTGGCCCACGGTCTGGTGGGGCGCGGACATGATGTCCACGTCGTGTGCCCCTCGCCTGATGCCCACGTTGGCCCGGTCGAGCGCGACGGGATGATCCTGCACCATGTCCGCGCCTTCGACTACTGGGCCTACAAGAGCTTTCGGGTGATCTACCCCTGGCAGGCTCATCCGGTGTCGCGGCAGCTGATCAAGGTGATCGACCCCGAGGTGGTGCACCTGCAGGACCACTTCCTCATCGGTCGCGGTCTGGCCCACGCCTGCCGCAAGTACGGCTATCCGCTGGTTGCCACCAACCACCTCGTGCCGGAGAACTTCTTCGATCACGTGCCGGTGCCGGCGCCGGTGCGCGGGATCGGGTCGCGGTGGCTGTGGGACGACCTGGAGCGCGCATTCAGCTGCGCCGCAGTCGTCACCTCCCCGACCCAGAAGGCCGTCGACCTGCTCGAGGAAGCCACCGACATGCGGGCGCTGGCCGTCAGCAACGGCATTGACGTCGAGCCGTACGCCGCCGCCGAGCAACGGTGGGCCGCTCATCGGGCCCGCGCCGACCATGTCCCGACGATCCTGTTCGTCGGGCGGTTGGACCAGGAGAAGCGCGTCAACGACCCGATCCGGGCGATGGCCAAGCTGCCGGCTGATCTGCCGGCCAAGCTGGAGATCGTGGGCCAGGGCGGCATGCGTCACGAATGGGAGCAACTCGCCACGGAGCTGGGGCTGGGGCCGGACCGAATCGAATTCCGGGGCTTCATCGATGACGACGAGCTGTTGGAGACCTACGGCCGGGCGGACCTGTTCTGCATGCCCGGGGTGGCCGAGCTGCAAAGCCTGGTGACGATGGAGGCAATGGCCGCCGGGATGCCGGTGGTGGCTGCGAATGCGATGGCCCTGCCGCACCTGGTCCGACCGGGTCGCAATGGTTGGCTCTACGAACCGGGCGATGTCGAGGACCTCGTGGCCCGACTGACGCCGTTGTTGCGCGACGGTGGGTTGCGGCAGCGGATGGGCGAGGCGAGCAAGGAGATCGTGGCCAGTCACGCGATGGCCACCACTTTGGACCGGTTCGAGGAGCTCTACGAGCTCGCGATCCGCACCCAGACGGCCCGTAACTGACTCGGCCCTGGATTTGCTCAGCCCTGGATCTGAATGGCGCTGATCGGGCCGCCGTAGCGCTCGGTCAGATAGACCGTCGAATTGCCGCGCGGCATGTCGAAGGTGACCCAGCCGCGTACGGTGTCACCGGGCTGCATCGTGTTCGTCGCGATGGCCGGTGAGTACTGCGCCCGGGTTTCCTGCTGGACGTCCTCGACGTTGATGTCGAAGGCGAAGAACTCATAGCTCAGTTCGCCCTGCTCCAGATGGACCTCGACCAGCACCGATCCGTAGTCGCCGCTCGAGGCGCTGGCTGAGGAGTCCCATCGGGTCTCCATGATGGTCCACTGGCCGGCCACGTCACCGTCCTCGAAGGGGACCGTGTCACCGGGGGGCGGCTGATAGCCGGTCGGCTCGGCGGTGGCGGGAGTCTCGCTGGGGGAGGGGTCCTCGGCGGGGCCTTCAGGGCCGCGCGCGAAGAACATTCCGAGCACCACGGTGAGCAGAATCGCGCCGATGACGATGCCGGTGATGATGGCGGGCCACTTGCTCTTCTGCGGGGCGAATTCATCGACCGAGACGGAGTCGTGCTGGCGGGTCAGCGGCTGTCCGTACGCCGGCGGCTCGGGTTGGTAGCCCTGGTACTGATGCCCCTGCTGATGCTGGCCGCCGTACTGATGACTTCCACCACCGCTGCCGAACTGGGGTCCGTGGTCGAACTGCGGTCCGCGAGGCGCATCGAAGGATGGCTGCGGACCCGATCCCTGGGGAGGAAGGAAATCGGGGAGCTGCTGAGGTTCTTGACCGGGCCCCTGACCGTGCGACTGAGACATCCCCGCCGAGTTTACCGCGCCCCGGTGGCCGAGACGTTGTCCACAGCAGGCGAGACCGACGAACTTGTCCACAGATCTGGTGCGCGTCGGCGCAATCGCCTGCCAGCGACCGATGGGTGAGGGTATGACCACACCAGCACGCTTGCGGGTCGCCGGACCCCACGAAGTCGTCCCCCTGATCCCACTGATCCTCGGGTTCCATCCCGACAACTGTGTCGTCGCCGTTCTCCTCGGTCCCGAGGGAGTCATGGCGATGCGGTTCCCACCCGAATCCGATCTGGCTGAACGCATCGACTACGTCGAGCGGATGGCCACCAGTGAGCACTGCGAGATCGTCGTCATCGGCGGCTTCGGTGATGGCATGGACGGCGCGGCAGCCGTGCTCTTCCTGGGGCTGACCAACCTCGCCGCGGCTGCCTTCTCCATCGAGGGCGAGCAGTGGGAACTGGTCGGCACCAACATGCCCGAAGTGCCTGAGTCCGGTCCCTATCAACCGGCCGGGATCGAGGGAGTCGCCGACCTGGCTGATGTGATGCCCAGCCGGGAGGCCAGTGTGGCCGCCGCCACACCCGGCTGCCTGGTCACCGACGAACAGGAGGCCGAGGACCTGTGGCACCAGGCCCGCGACTATTGGCAGGACCGACCGCGGGCCGAACGGATGGCCCAGTTGCTGTGGATCCTGGATGACTTCGAGGCCGACACCTGGGTGCTGTCGGGAGCCGAGGCCGCCGAGCTGACCGTGCTGATCTCCGACAAGGCGGTCCGCGACCTGCCTGTCGTCCGGCTCACCACCGACACTGCCGAGACCTATCTGGACCTGTGGGGCCAGGTCGCCCAGCTGGTGCCCGCCGGCCAGGCCGCCGACGCGCTGTGTCTGGTGGCGCTGTCGGGTTGGCTGACCGGCAACGGAGCACTGGCCAACGACGCTCTGGAGAGTTGCCTGGCGCACCATCCGCACCACGAATTGGCGGGACTGTTGTGGCAGGCCGAGATGTTCCAGACCCCGCCGCGGACCTGGGAGCAGCAGCGGCACGAGATCGCCGCCTCCATGTTTGCCCGGGCGGCGCACCAGTGAGGGCCCGAAACGACTCTCGGGCACCGCCGTCCTCGACTAGTATCGGGCCGGTGAGCCAGAGCACCGACAACTCATCGTCCCCTGACAGCCGCGTTGACGCACCCGAGCCCGACGACGCGGGCCGCTACGACGCGGCCGCAGCACAGGACAAGTGGCAGCGATTCTGGGAGGAGGACCAGACCTTCCACGTCGACAACGACGCCGAGGGCGAGAAGCGGTACGTGCTCGACATGTTCCCCTACCCCTCCGGTGACCTCCACATGGGGCACGCCGAGGCCTTTGCCATGGGCGACGTGTTGGCGCGGTACTGGCGACTGCGCGGCTACACCGTGATGCACCCGATCGGCTGGGATTCTTTCGGTCTGCCGGCAGAGAATGCGGCGATGAAGCGCAATGCGCACCCGGCCGAGTGGACCTACCAGAACATCGACACCCAGGTCGCCTCCTTCAAGCGCTACGGCCTGAGCCTGGACTGGAGCCGGCGACTGCACACCTCCGATCCCGAGTACTACCGCTGGACCCAGTGGCTGTTCCTCAAGTTCCACGAGCGCGGGCTGGCCTACCGCAAGGAAAGCTTCGTCAACTGGTGCCCCAACGACCAGACTGTGCTGGCCAATGAGCAGGTCGTCCAAGGCGCCTGTGAGCGCTGTGGCGCTGCCGTGACCAAGCGCAAACTCAACCAGTGGTACTTCAAGATCACTGACTATGCCCAGCGGCTGCTGGATGACATGGATCAGCTCGAGGGGCATTGGCCCGACCGGGTGCTGGCGATGCAGCGCAACTGGATCGGCCGCTCCGAGGGCGCGTGGGTGGACTTCCGGATCGAGGGCCGAAGCGCCCCTGTCCGGGTCTTCACCACCCGCCCCGACACCCTGTGGGGCGCCACCTTCATGGCGGTCGCGCCGGAGTCGGAGTTGGCTGCCGAGATCGTCTCGGAGGACCAGCGGGCGGCCTTGGAGGCGTACGCGGAACAGACCAAGCGGGTCACCGAGATCGAGCGGCAGTCGACCGAGCGACCCAAGACCGGCGTCCCGCTGGGCGTCACCGCCACCAACCCCGTCAACGGCGAGCAGGTGCCCGTGTACGCCGCCGACTACGTGCTGGCCGACTACGGCAGCGGTGCGGTGATGGCGGTGCCGGCCCACGACCAGCGTGACCTCGACTTCGCCAAGGTGATGGGGTTGCCGGTGCGCGTGGTGGTCGACACCGGCGAGGAGGACCCGAACGTGTCCGGTGTCGCCACCGCCGGTGACGGTGCCTACGTCAACTCTCCGGAACTGGAGGGCATCCAGACCAAGGAGCAGGGCATCCGGGCCGCGGTCGACAAGCTGGAGGCCGACGGCAGCGGCGAGGGCGCAGTGACCTACCGGCTGCGGGACTGGCTGTTGAGCCGGCAGCGGTTCTGGGGCTGCCCGATCCCGGTCGTGCACACCGAGGACGGCCGCGAGGTGCCGGTGCCCGAGGAGCAGTTGCCGGTGGAGCTGCCCGACATGCGCGGTGAGCAGCTGTCGCCCAAGGGCACCAGCCCGTTGGCCGCGGCGCAGGAGTGGCGATCCACCGAGCTTGCCGACGGTACGCCGGCGCTGCGTGACACCGACACGATGGACACCTTCGTGGATTCGTCGTGGTACTTCTACCGCTACTGCTCCCCGAACTACACAGACGGGCCGTTCGACCCTGAGGCCGTCGCGACCTGGATGCCGGTGGCGCAGTACGTCGGAGGCGTCGAGCACGCGATCCTGCACCTGCTCTACATGCGTTTCTTCACCAAGGTGCTGCACGACATGGGGCTGGTGCCCTTCACCGAGCCGATGGTGCGGCTGCTCAACCAGGGCCAGGTCATCAATCAGGGCAAGGCGATGAGCAAGTCGCTGGGCAATGGCGTGGACCTGGGCAAGCAGATCGACGAGTTCGGTGTGGACGCGATCCGGCTGGCCATCGTCTTCGCGGGCCCGCCGGAGGAGGACATCGACTGGGCGGACATGTCGCCGGCCGGATCGGTGAAGTTCATCCAGCGTGCCCACCGGATTGCCGTCGACACCACCAGCGAGGTCGGCACCGACCCGAGTGGGGGCAGCACCGAACTGCGGCGGGTCACCCACCGCAGCATCAAGGAGATCGCCGAGCTGATCGAGCTGAACCGCTTCAACGTTGCGGTGGCCCGGGTGATGGAGTTGGTCAATGCCACCCGCAAGACCATCGAATCGGTCGGGGGAGCGGATCCTGCTGTACGCGAGGCGGCCGAGTTCATCGCGATCGCGCTCAGCATGGTGGCCCCCTACGTCGCCGAGGAGATGTGGGAGAAGCTCGGCCACGCACCCTCAGTGGCCAACGCGAGCTGGCCGGCGTACCAGGAGGAGTTGCTGGTCGCGGACAGCGTGACCTGTGTGGTCCAGGTGCAGGGCAAGGTCCGCGCCAAGCTGGCGATCTCGCCGGATGCTGCCGAGGACGAGGTCATCGCTCAGGCGTTGGCCGACGAGGGGGTCCAGCGTGCGCTGGCAGGTCGCGAGGTCCGCAAGGTGATCGCGCGGCTGCCCAAGCTGGTCTCCATCGTCCCTGCCTGACCCCGTGTCTGTCTGATCGCCGTCTGTCTGATCGCCGTTTCTGCCTCACCAGGAGTCACCATGTTGTTCAAGAGCCACCTCGAGGACCAGGTCGCCGACCTGCGCCGCCGGGTCCGTTCCCAGCAGCACCTCATCGATCAGCTCGCGCAGCATGTTGGGCTGGACCTCGGCACGATCGATCCCTATGCCGTGTCCCAGGAGGTACGCGATCTGGTGGCCCAGGGCAAGAAGATCGAGGCGATCAAGCTCTATCGTGAGCAGACTGGTGTCGGTCTGGCCGACGCCAAGCGCGCGGTCGAAGACGCCACAGAGATCTGACCCGGAGTCAACGAAAAACCGCCGGCTGCTGAGCAGCCGGCGGTTTTTGGTGCGGTGACGATCAGTTGGACAGGCCGCCGTCGAACGGCGGCTGCTGGCCCTGGTCGAAGGCCTGGTCGGTGCCCGACTGGTTGCCGTAGGGCTGGTCGCCGAACCCCTTGACCGGCGGGTTCTCGGCCTCCTTGGCCTGCTCGGCCTCGACTCCGGCCTCGATCTTGGCCAGCGTACGGGCGGCAGTCTCGCGACCACCCAGGCCAAAGGCCAGTGCGGCTGCGGCAGCGCCGCCGATCACCAAGGCACCGAAGGCCATGTTGATGATCGAATCGGCCAGACCCATGAACTTCAGGCCCATCGCCACGAAGAGGATGATGGTGGCGACCGAGACGATCTTGCCGGTCAGGCCATTGCCCAGCACCTTCTTCAGCAGGCTGGCGATCACGACACCGGCCACCACAATGGCGGCGCCGAAGAGGACGTTGCCGCCCAGCACCAGCACCTCGTTGAGCAGCTCGGTGACCTGCGGGAAGTTGAGCAGCTGGGTGGCCATGATCGCGAAGAACAGCACGATGGCGATCTTCACGATCAGGGTGAGGATGTCAGAGGCCTTGCGCTCCTCCGGCAGGCCGGCCTTGGCTGCGGCCCGGTCCAGACCGGTGCCGGCCAGCACCGGCTGCAGGATCTTGCCGATGAAGTTGGCAGCCACCACACCCAGCGCCAACAGCGCCACGGCGGTGATGATGCTCGGCAGGGCCGTGGTGATGGTCGACAGCATCTGGGTGGCGGGCTCGTACAGCGCGGCAATGCCGAGGATCTGCAGGGCCGCGACCGCGATCAGGATGACGATGATGCCGAAGACGATGCCGGCGATGATGCCGGTCGGGCCCGACGGCGAGACCGAGGACTGACCGCTGTGCTGCTGCGGCTGGTGCTGGCCCTGTCCCTGCTGCTGACCCTGGAACTGGCCCTGCTGGAACTGTTGCTGCGCCTGAGGGTGCTGCTGCGCCTGAGGGTGCTGCTGGCCCTGGTGGGCGGCTTCGCCCTTGCCGGTCCAGGCGGCAACCCGGCGGTCAAGGCCGACGGCCGACAGCCCCGAGACAGTCAGGTCACGGGCCACGCCGGCCAGCTTCCAACCGATGAAGAACACCAGGACGGCGCCGACCAGGCGCGGCAGGAACGCGGCGAAGCCACCCAGCAGGCCCTGCAACGGCTCCAACACCTGGTTGAGGCCAAAGAGCTCCAGCAGCGCGACCAGACCGAGCAGCCAGATCAGCAGGCTGGCGATCTGCCCGAGCGAGCTGCCCAAGGTGGCCCCAGAGGCGTCCTTGCGTTGCAGGGCGGGGACCTTGCTGATGAGTTTCGCGACGGCCCACTTGGCCACATTCGCGAGGATCAAAGTGACGACGAGGATCAGGATGGCCAACAGGACCTTCCCCAGGATCCCCAGCCAGTCAATGGAGTCGAAGTCCATGGCGGTCCCCTTTCACGGGTGGTTGTACGCCACATTCCGGATGAATGCTCGCCACTCACGCTAGCCATGTCGGTCTGCGGTGCTACACCGGGGGTGGTTGTCCACAGGCCAGGGTCGGACCGAAGTTCTCCACAGATCGGTGATTCGCCGACACATTCCGGCATCAGGTGCCGCTGGTGCAGGTGTGAGCAACCAGGACAAGACCAGCGAGCGCCTGGCGGCGCTGGTGGCCGGCCCGGGTGAGGGTGCCCCGCGGCGTGCCCTCACACCGGAGCCCGCCGCGTCGCCCCGACGCTTCACTCGCAGCCACCTGCGGGCGGTCGCCGTGGCGATGGTGCTGTGTCTGGTGGTCGCCGTCTACGTGGTGCTGCGGGCCCGTGATGTTCCCGATGCGGTGCCGCTGGCTCCGACCGCGACCGAACTGGAGCCGGCCCCGAGCCCGTCGCCCAGCGTTCGAATGTTGGTCGTCCACGTCGCGGGGGCCGTACGCCAGCCCGGCCTGGTGAATCTGCCAGACGGCTCCCGGGTCGCCGATGCCATCACCGCGGCCGGCGGGCCCACTGAACACGCGCAGCTCGGCACGCTCAACCTGGCCCAGCCCGTGCAGGACGGCCAACAGATCCTGGTCTCCGACAACGACGAGGAGGAGAGCCGGGTCGGCGCCGGCGGCGGCTCGGGCAGTGACGGATCCGGCGGACCTGGCGGCGGGGGACCGGGAGCGAAGATCAACCTCAACACCGCCACCGCGGCCGAGTTGGAGACCCTGCCCGGTGTTGGTCCAGCCACCTCCGCCCGAATCATCGCCTGGCGCGAGGAGCACGGTCGGTTCACCAGCATCGAGGAGTTGCAGGAAGTTTCCGGGATCGGGCCCAAGACGTTCGAACAGTTGGCCGAGCATGTCACCGTCTGAACCGGCGGCGGTCGAGCCGACGGCGACACCCCCGGACCGGCGGATGGTGCCGATCGCGGCGGCATCGTGGGCGGTTGCCGGGCTGGCGACCAGCGGCGTGGCATGGGCCTGGCCCGTCCTCGGCGTGGTCGGGGTGGCGGCACTGGTGTGGGGGATAGGCCCTCGACGAGTTCATCCGCGCCGAGGGCGAGGAATTCATCTGCGCCGAGGGCGAGGAGTTCATCTGCGCCGAGGGCGAGGAATTCATCTGCGCCGAGGGCGACGCTGGGGCGTCGCGCTGGCGTTGGTGACCCTGGCGATGGCCACCTCGGCCGGCGTTCGCGCGGCACAGCTGGATTCCTCGGTGATCGCTGGCCATGCCGAGGCCGGCGCCATGGTCGAGGTGGAGGTCCAGGTCGGCACCGACCCCTCACTCAGCAGCAGCAATCGGCCGGTCGTGGTGGTTCGGGGCGACCTGGTGGGCCTGGTCGGCCGTGGTGAAGGATGGCGGGCCCAGATGCCAGTGCTGCTGCTGGCGAGTTCGGCCCACCAGGACTGGCTTGCCGTGCCCGCCGGAGCCACCGTCCGGACCTGGGCCCGAGCCCGGCCCGCCGACCCCGGCGACGGGTTGGCGGCCGTCCTCATCGCCCGGCAGCCCCCGGAACTGGTGCACGACCAAGGACCGGTCGATCGCGCCGTCGACCACTTCCGCGCCACCCTGCGGGCGGCGGTCAGCGCCGAACCAGCCGATCGCCGTGCGCTGCTGCCGGCCCTGGTGGTCGGCGACACGTCCCAGATGAGTGGCGAACTGGGGCAGGTGTTCGAGGCGACCGGCCTGACCCACCTCAATGCGGTCTCGGGCGCCAACCTGGCGCTGTTCCTGGCCTTTGCCCTGACCGCGGCGCGGTGGATCGGCGTACGAGGTTGGCCACTGCGGCTGATTGGGGTGGCCTGCGTGGTCGCCTTCGTGTTGGTCTGCCGGACCGAGCCCAGCGTGTTACGAGCCGCGGCGATGGGACTGGTGACGTTGGCGGCCTTGGGACAGGGCAGCGACGCCACCAAGGGCCTGCGCCACCTCTCGGTGGCCGCCGTCGGCCTGCTCATCATCGACCCTTGGCTGTCCCGATCGGCCGGATTTGCGATGTCGGCGCTCGCCAGCGGGGCCATCATCTGGTGCGCCCGACCTTGGCAGCAGGCACTGCGGCGGTGGCTGCCGGGCTGGGTGGCCGAAGCGGTGACGGTGCCCTTGTCGGCACAGCTGGTCACCCAACCCATCGTGACGGGGCTGTCCGGGGTGGTCTCGATGGTCGGGATCATCTGCAATGCGTTGGCGGGCCCGCTGGTCGGGCCGGCGACTGTGCTCGGACTCTCGGCCGGTGCACTGGGTCTGGTGTTCCCGATCGGTGCAGCCTTCCTCGGCTGGGTCGGTGGCTGGTGTGCCCAAGGCATCATCTGGATCGCTCGCGCCGGGGCAGCGCTGCCCGGTGCCACCTGGACCTGGCCCACCACTGCGGTCGGACTGGCCGTGCTGAGTGCCTGCTGCCTGGCGCTGTTGGTGGGGATGCCGCTGCTGTTGCGCAGGCCCGTGGTGGTGATCGCGCTGGCGCTACTCGTGGTGCTGGCAGGGATCCGGGCACCGCTGCAGCCGGGCTGGCCGCCGCAGGGCTGGCGGATCGTCGCGTGTGATGTTGGCCAGGGTGATGCCACGGTGCTGTGGGCCGGATCCGGATCAGCGGTGGTGGTGGATGTTGGCCCGGAGCCGCAGTTGCTGGACCGCTGCCTCACCAGCCTGGGCGTGCGTTCCATCCCGGTTCTCGTGTTGACGCACTACCACGACGACCACGTCGGCGGACTGGCCGGCATCGGTGACCGCGGGGTCGGAATGGTGCTGGTGTCGCCGCTGGCCTCGCCCGCGGCGGCGGCCCGTGCGGTTGCGACGTGGACCGAGCGGCGGGAGATTCCGGTCCAGGTCGCCCGGGTCGACCAGCGCTGGCACGCCGGGGCGGTGGACTGGCGGACGCTGTCAGTCGGGCCGCAGGTGGTCCAGACGTCGAGAGCGACGGGGGAGTCGCCCGGGGAGAACAACGCCAGCATCGTCGCTGTCGCCACCGTTGACCGGATCTCGGTGCTGCTCACCGGTGACATCGAACCGGAGGCACAACGCCTGCTGGTGGGCAATCCGGCCGCGACCGCAGTGGTCCTCAAGGTGCCCCACCACGGATCGGGCAACCATCTGCCGGAGTTCTTCCGGCACAGCGGCGCGAGCTTGGCGTTGATCGGGGTCGGCGCCGACAACACCTTCGGGCATCCAGCCGCCCGCACCCTCACGACCTTGCGGACCGGCGGCATGACCGTGCTGCGTACCGATCTGCACGGATCCATCGCACTCAGCCGCGATGACCACACCATTCGGGTCCGAACCCAACGACAGGAGAACCCATGACGCACGATCACACCCCTCAGACGCACCGGCGCACCCGACACCGCTGGCTGCGCCGCTGTTCGGCCGTCCTGGTCGCCGGCGTGACGTCGCTCAGCCTGGCCTCGGCTCCCGCCGCGGCCCGTCCCGAGGACGGCTTCGGGCCACTCGGCAGGGTCGTCGACACCCGGTCGGGGCCGGCGGAGGTGGGTCAGTACCACCTCGGCAACCGGGTCGCGTACTGCATCGACCTCGACGCGTGGGGGCCACGTGAGGCATCCGGCTGGCGGGTAGCGTCGCTGCGCGGGGCCCGCAAACAGGTCGGTTTCGGCGACCGTGCCGGTGCCGCCACGCTCACCGGCGAGGCGTTCACCGAACGGGAACGGGCTGAACTGGCATACCTGCTGGACTGGGCCGGTCAGCGTGAGCTCACCCTGATCGAGGCGATCGCGGTGGACCACCTGATCCGGCTGCGGGGCGTCGGCGACGACGAGCAGTTGCAGCGGCTCCGGGACCGCTACGCCGCCGCAACCCGGCAGTTCCCCGGCTTGGCGGAGCTGGTCGAGGAGCTGCAGCGACGGGTGAGCAACCTGCACGGCCCCTACCGGATTGAGGCCGGTCGGGACACTGGTGGCCGGCTCACCGTGGTGATCCGATCGGCGACTGGAGCTGCGGTCACCGGGGTCGACCTCACCGTGCTGGTGGACGGGCAACAGGTGAAGACAAGGGCCACCGGCGGGACTCACACCGTTCGGGTGCCTCGGGACGCCGACATTCGGGTACGCGCCGAAGTGCCCGCCACCGAACCCCAGTTGTGGATCGCCCGACATCACGGCGACCTGTCCCACCGCGACAGCACGATTCAGCGGATGTTGGTCGAGTCGCCGCGGGAAGGATTGGAACTGACAGTCGCACCCGACGAACCAGTGCCCAGCACGCCGGCGCCAGCCACTCCTTCGCGTCCGGCCCCGTCGACGCCGACGACACCAGTGGCCAGCACCCCGGTCCCGTCCACACCGACCAAGCCATTCACACCGACCACTACCGGACCGTCGACGGCTGTGTCCACCACGCCCCGCCCGTCTCCCACTCCGACCAGCCCGTCCGTTCCCACCTCGACCAGCCCAACGGCACCTCGCCCAACCAGCCAAGCGAGTACGCCGACGATGACGGCCAACCGTCCGGCGACGCCGCTGCCCAGCACCGGCGGGGGAGCGACAGGACTGGTGCTCGGCCTGACGATGGTGGCTGGCGCGTTGCTGTGGTGGGTCCGACGCCGATAGGGGCGCTCGCACCTAGGTGCCACGGGTGTCGGGCTGGCATGCTGGGGCCGTGAGCACGTCACCCTTCGGCCAGACCACCCTGGTCACCGGACCCGAGCAGATGTTGGCCGACCGTGCGGTCGAGACGATCCTGCGGTCCGCCCGGCAGACCGCGCCCGAGGTCGAGATCAATCAGGTCACCGCCACCGAACTCGACGGCGACCGGCTCGCCGAGATCACCGGTTCCTCGCTGTTCAGCGCAGAGTCGGTGGCCGTGGTCCGGGACCTGGCCAACCTGCCCACCGACCTCACCGATGCCGTGCTGTCACTGGTGGCCGAATTGCCCGACACCACCGCGCTGGTGCTGGTGCACGGCGGCGGCCAGAAGGGCAAAGCGCTGCTGGACAAGTTGCGCAAGGACAAGGCCGTCGACGTCGTCGAGGCTGCCAGCCCCAAGCCCTGGGAGATCGTCAGCTTCGTCCAGAGCGAGGCCAAGCGTGCCAAGATCGCCATCCAACCCGAGGCCGCCCAACTGTTGGTCGACACGGTCGGTACGGATCTGCGCACCCTGGTCGGTGCGCTGGGGCAGCTCAGTTCCGACAGTGAGGACGGTCGGATCGATGAGGCGCTGGTACGCCGCTACTTCGGCGGCCGGGCCGAGATCACCAGCTTTGTCGTCTGCGACCACGCCCTCGAGGGCCGCACCACCCAGGCGATGGAGCAACTGCGCTGGGCGCTCAGCAGCGGCGTCGCACCGGTGCTGGTCACCTCGGCGATGGCGATGGGCCTGCGCCGACTGGTGAAGTTTCTGGACCTGCGTAGCTCCGGCATGAACGACCGGGACCTGGCCCGCGAGTTGGGGATGCCGCCGAGCCGGATCAGCAAGCTGCGTGGCCAGGCCCGCCGCTGGGATCAGGCCCGGCTCGCTGCCGCGATCCAGGCGACGGCCCGGGCCGACGGCGAGGTCAAGGGCGCCGCCGACGATGCCGGCTTCGCCCTGGAACGACTCGTGTTGTCGGTGGCGCGCGGCTCCTGAACCGGGCCGGGCGTACGGGTCAGAGCGCGCAAAGACGGCGGCCCCACTCGGGGGCCGCCGTCAGATGCTGAAGGACCGTGCGGCCCGTCGATCAGAGCGCCGCAGCCTTGGCGGCGATGGTCGACTTGCGGTTCGCAGCCTGGTTGGCGTGGATGACGCCCTTGCCGGCGGCCTTGTCGAGGGCGCGAGTGGCGACCCGGGCGTACTCCTGCGCCTTCTCGGTCTCGCCGGCCTCGACGGCCTCGTTGAAGCGACGGGCATGAGTGCGCAGCGCAGCCTTGACAGCCTTGTTGCGCTGACGAGCCTTCTCGTTCGTCAGGTTGCGCTTCATCTGCGACTTGATGTTTGCCACGGCTCAGCCTTTACAAGATCTCTGGTTGGAGGGGCGTCCACGGAGGACGCGACGGCCCACTGTAGCAATCGAGCCCGCCAGGGCTCAAATCGCGTACGGTGAGGATTGCAGCGTCCTCCGATCGGAGGACACCGGTCCACCCAACGAAGGATCGCAGCGATCGCGATGCGCCCCAAGAATGGTGCCATGATCCCCAGCAGCAGTGAGTCGCTGGTCTTCGAACCAGAGGGCGACTTTCGCGGCACACCGCCCTGGACGATCATCGTCCCGCCGGTGCTGCTGGTGCTCACCATGGGCGCCACTCTCGCCATCGGGTTGCCGCTTCCGGTGGGCAGTTGGCCGCTGTTGTGGACGGCCGTAACGGTGCTGCTGATGTTGCGGGCCGGGATGGAATGGTGCCGGCCGAGACGTCTCAGAGTTGCCCAACTGCTCTTCGTCCTGCACGGGGTGGTGGTCCTCGCCACTGCCTTCGTGACTCCGTTCATCGCCATCTATGCCTGGTTCGGATACATGGACGTGATGCGCATCTTCAGCGGCCGCATCATCTATCCGGCCCTACTGCTGACGGCCGCCGGCTGTGGTCTGGGGCAGGGCGGCGGGCTGGCCGGGGTGCAGGACTGGCCGCCGCTGATCATGATCCTGATCGGCGTCAACATGCTCATCGGCACCGGGGCCATCATCGCCGAGCGGCGCCGGGAGCGCACGCTGGCGGACCGCGAGGAAGCGCTGCAGCGGCTGGGCACCGAGCAGGAACGCAGCGCTCAGCTGCGTGACGAACTGGTCGCCCACGCCAGGCGTACCGGCACCCTGGACGAGCGCCAGCGGCTCTCCCGCGAGATCCACGACACCGTCGCGCAAAGCCTGCTCGGGGTCATCACCCAACTGGAGGGAATCGACGCCGGCCAGCTGTCGGCCGCGGATCTGACTCGGCTGGAACGTGCTCAGCGCAGCGCCCGCGAGGGGCTGGCCGAGGCCCGGCGGGCCGTGGCGGCGCTGGCCTCGCCCCGGCTCGACCACGACGACCTCACCGTGGCGCTGGACCAGCTGGTCCGGGCCTGGAATCGCGACCACGCAGCCGCCGCAGAGTTTGACGTGGAGGGACACCCACGCCGGACACCCCACGAGGCCACCTTGTTGCGGGTCTGCCAGGAGGCGCTCAGCAACGTGGCGCGCCATGCGTACGCCAGCCGGGTGCGGGTCGGCCTCACCTATGAGCACGACCGCGTCACCCTGGAGGTCGGTGACGACGGTCGCGGTTTTCACCACGAAGCTGACAGTGATGGACACGGTCTGCCGGGCATGCGACAACGACTCGACGCCATCGGTGGCACCCTGATGGTGGACAGCAGCCCCGGCGAAGGATGCGTGGTGCGAGTGGAGGTGCAGGGATGACCGGCGCCGCAACGACCAGAACCCCGGACCAGGTGCGGGTGGTGCTGGTCGATGACCATCCCGTGGTCCGTGACGGCCTGGCCGGGATGCTGGGTCGGGAGGACCGGTTGGTGATCGTCGGTGAAGCCGCCGACGGCGTCGAGGCGCTGGCAGTGATCCGCAGTCGCCACCCGGACGTGGTGCTGATGGACCTGCGGATGCCCGGCGGAGACGGGATCGAGGCGATCCGCCACCTGCGCGCCGGCGGCAGCGCGGTCAAGGTGCTGGTGCTGACCACCTATGACACCGACCGGGATGTACGTGAGGCGCTGGCTGCCGGCGCTGACGGCTATCTCCTCAAGGACACGCCGCGCGCCGACCTGGTGCGGGCCGTGCTGGACGTCGCGGCCGGCCGGTCAGTGCTGACGGCGGCGGCATTGCGGTCACTGACCACGCCCCAGAGTGACCAGTCTGAACTGACCAACCGGGAACGCGAGGTGCTCGCCGCGGTCGCGGCCGGCGGCACCAACCGGCAGGTGGCCAAACGGCTGTTGGTCAGCGAAACCACCATCAAGACCCACCTGGTGCGGATCTACGGCAAGCTCGGCGTCAGTGACCGGGCTGCGGCGGTGCGGGCGGCGTACGAACGGGGTCTGCTGTGAGGCTCAGCGCACCAGAGGGCGGTCCCGTGCGGGACGTTCTGGCCGCATGATCCAGGCGGCCAGCAGGCCGCCGACCGCACCGCCCAGATGTGCCTGCCAGGAGATGCCGGTCTGGGTCGGCAGCACGCCCCACAGCACCCCGCCGTAGCCGATCAGCACCACCACGCTGATGACCAGCGCACGGATGTCGCGCGCGAGCACCCCGCGCAGGACCAGATAGGTCACCCAGCCGAAGATCAGGCCCGAGGCGCCGGCGGTGATGGTGCCGGGAGCGCTGAGGAACCAGGCCGCCAGCCCCGACACCACCGTGATGATGGCGCTGGCCCCCAGCCACCGCCGCATTCCGTTCCGCCCCACCAGCACCAGCCAGCCGAGCACGAAGAACGGAAGTGTGTTGCTGATCAGGTGGCTGAAGCCGAAGTGGAGCAGCGGCGCCCACAGGATCGCCGGCAGGCTGGTGAGGTCCCAGGCACGGATCCCGAAACTGTCGAACCAGCCCATGAACACCACGTCGAGAATCTCGGTGAGCCACAGCAGCGCGGTCAACCCTCCCATCGCGATCGCCGCCCCGGAGGCCGTCTCGACGCGCCGGGCCGGGGGATTCGGAGAGGTACGCAGCAGCTGACCTGACATGGCACCAAGTCTGCCGCGGCGCCGCAACCCACCTCCACCCGGTACGCCGTCACATCCCGGTCACACAGGCCGCCGGATCGCAACATGGCTGAAACATCAGCGGCGGTGATCCGAAACATCGGCTGACCAGACTCGGCCTCGAGCTCGGGACACGGTCCGGGCCACGGCAGCGCCGGGATGCACCCCGGCTTGGAGGAAACCATGGGTACAGAGGAAGTGTGGGGGCTGGTGTCGGCGATCTGGGTGGTGGTCGCGACCGCGCTGGTCCTGTTCATGACGCCGGGGGTGGCGTTCTTCTACGGCGGCATGACGCGCGCCAAGGCCACCCTCAACATGATCATGATGAGCTTCGCCGCGATCGCGGTGGTGGGCGTCGTCTGGGTGCTGTGGGGCTATTCGATGACCGCCGGCAGTTCGGTCGGCGGTCTGCTCGGCAACCCGCTCGAGATGTTCGGGCTGAGTGGCCTGGTGGCCAGTGACGATCTGGTCTCGGTCGCCTTCGGCGCCACCTTCGCCATCATCACCGTGGCACTGATTTCTGGTGCCATCGCCGACCGCGCGAAGTTCTCGGGCTGGCTGTTCTTCTCCGCGCTGTGGGTGACGCTGGTCTACTGCCCGCTGGCCTTCATGGTCTGGGGCGGTGGCCTGCTCAGTGCCGACGGGGTGATCGGTGGGGCGTTTGGTGAGGCCATCGACTTCGCGGGCGGCACTGTCGTCCACATCAACGCCGGCGTCGCGGCCCTGGTGCTGGCGTTGTTGGTCGGCAAGCGGCTCGGTTTCGGCACCGACCCGGCCCATCGCCCGCATTCAGTGCCGCTGGTGATGCTTGGTGCCGCAATCCTGTGGTTCGGCTGGTTCGGCTTCAATGCCGGTGCAGCCGGGTCGGTGGCCGAGGCTGGCTTGATCATGGTGAACACCATCGCGGCCCCAGCCGCGGCCATGCTGGGCTGGCTGCTGGTGGAGAAGGTACGCGACGGCGTACCGACCAGCCTCGGGGCGGCCTCCGGTGTCGTCGCGGGGTTGGTCGCGATCACCCCAGCCTGCGCCAATGTCTCCCCGCTGGGTGCCGTGCTGATCGGCCTGATCGCCGGCGTCCTGTCCGCCTTCGCGGTCGCGCTGAAGTATCGGTTCGGCTACGACGACTCCCTCGACGTCGTCGGCGTACACCTGGTGTCGGGACTGTGGGGCACCATCGCGCTGGGCTTCCTGGCATTGCCGGTGGACGGTGAGGGCGGCGGACTTTTCTACGGCGGCGGCGCCGGCCAACTGGTCGCGCAGCTCGCGGCCACGGTGGTGGCGATCGTGTTCAGCGGCGTGATGACCTTGCTGATCGGGCTGCTGGTCCACAAGACCATCGGACTGCGGGTCGACCGGGAAGCCGAGATCGCCGGTGTCGACCTGACCGAGCACGCCGAGACCGCCTGGGAGTTCGGTGGTCTGGGCACCAGCGGCAGCGGATTCACCCTCGCTCCGATGTCCAACGAGTCGATCGCCGCCGAGGTCGTGGCCGAGGACAAGGATCACGACGAGTCTGAGCCGGTGCCGGCTCGCGCCACCGAGGAGGTCGGCCAGTGAAGCTCATCACCGCGATCATCCGCACCGAGCAACTCGCCGCGGTCGAGACCGGCCTGGAAGGGTTCGGCGTCAAGGGACTGACGGTGTCGGAAGCCAGCGGCTACGGCCGCCAGCGGGGCCGGCGCCAGACCTACCGAGGCGCCAGCCACACCGTCAACCGCATCCCCAAGGTGCGCGTCGAGATCCTCGCCGAGGACCTCGAGGCCATCCGCATCATCGAGGTGATCCTCGACTGCGCCCACACCGGTGAACCCGGTGACGGCAAGGTCTGGGTCACCACGGTGGATCAGGTCATCCGGGTCTCGGACCGTGCGGAAGGTGAGGCCGCCATCTGAGTCCCGGATCGTCCGATGTGTCACATCGGAACGCAGCATGCCCCCGCGCCGTGGCGGGGGCATGCTGCGTTCTGGTTGGGGTTGGTTAGATCAGGGGTAGATCTCGGCCCGGTCGAAGCTGACCGTGGCGCCGCCTTCGGGGACGGTCGAGGGAGCCCCGCGCTCACCGAGCACGCGGACCGTGACGGTGTGCTTGCCGCGAGGCAACTTCGGGCTGATGTACTGCACGCCCTCTCCGACCCGGGGGTTGCCGTAGAAGTTCACCGTCCTGGCGTGCTCGCCGTCGATGGTGATCTCGGCCTTGCCGTTGAAGGGATCCTTCACCGACAACAGCACCACCTGGGTGCCGGTGAATTCGAAGGTCGCGGTGTCGCCTTCGGTCCAACTCTAGTGGTCATCGCCGCGGAAACACTCGACGCCACAGCCATCACCCGAATGCCAGCCCGTGCCGCTGTACGTCATCTCGGTGTCATTGATGACGGTCGGCGCACCGGTGCCGGGATCCCCCGAGGGGACGTCCAGCGAGGTGCCGGCCTGGACCGGCTTCACGTAGGGGTAGTCGTCCTCGGGGAAGGTGACCCGCTGCGCTCGGGTGGTCCGGAAGCTGTAGGTCGTGTCGGAGGTGTTCTTGGCGTGGTACGCGATCCACGTCTCGGCGCCGTTGGCGATCGACACCGTCCACACCGAATAGTCCGGCAACGCGGTCGGGCAGCTCGAGTAGGTCAGGTAGACCCGGCCGTGGTGCTCCAGGCCGGTCGGACCCTCGCGGATGTCGTCGCAGGACCCGTTGGGCACCGGCACGGCGATTCGCTCGCCGGTGACCGACCAGGGCGTATCCATCTTCTGCAGATAGATCTGGTTGGGTCGGGGCGCGCCATCGGCGCCGGGGCCGGACCAGGAGAAGTAGCGTTGCCCGTCGATCATGACGGGCTCGCCATCGATGGCGAACTCACCGTGATCGGCGATCTTGGCCTTGAAGTGATAGGGGCCGGCCGGGTCGCTGCCTTCGGACTCGATGACGTAGTTGCGATGGTTGGCATCGGTGCCGTCATCGGCGGTGTAGTAGATGTACCACTTCCCGTTGGCCTCATAGAGCGCCGGTGCCCACACATTCTGGACTCAGGTCATCATCGGTGAAGACGGTGACCGCGGGCGACACCAGCAAGGTGGAGAGGCTGGGGGAGGGTCACATCCGGATCGAGTTCACGCTGGTGGTGAACAACCGGTACTGGGTCGGGGCTCGCCCACCGCTTCACCACCTGCCAGAATCTTTCACGAGACGCCACACTACCGAAGGAGACTCCGATGGGTCAGTACGAGGCCAGTGCCCTGGGCAAGGCCATGGGCTCGCGCCAGGCATCCATGTTTCGCACCACCGGCATCGTGGGTCTGGTGATCTCGGCGGCAATGTTCGGTTGGGCCTACTACGCATACACCGAGCTGGACGACTGGGGCATGCAGGTCGCCATGGGCGTCTTTGCGCTGTTCAGTGGGCTGGGGATGATCTTCTTCATGGCGCCGCGGTTCAAGAAAATGGCCGAAGCGCGGACGACGGGCATCATCATCGACATCGGCCCGGACAGCATCACTTACCAGGGCCTGACCATCGGGGCCAACGCGATCACCGCACTGCACCAGGCCGATCTTGGCTACGTCAGTGAGCACAGCAAGGCCCGCCGTGGGCATGTCTTCTACCTCTTCTTCGACGGCGCCGCCACTGGCGTCGAGGCCCACCGCCAGCAGGCGGCGAGCTACGACATCCGGGTCGGCACCCAGGACCGGGCAGTGGCCTACATCCGGGCCACGCTGATTGCGCACAAGGAGCAGCTGGAGGCTGAGTTGATCGACTTCGCGCAACGGCACTCCATCGAGCACCGGGACCACGGCGACGACGTGGACGCCACCGAGGAGGCA
Organism: Parenemella sanctibonifatiensis; assembly: GCF_002250565.1. Lineage (GTDB taxonomy): Bacteria > Actinomycetota > Actinomycetes > Propionibacteriales > Propionibacteriaceae > Parenemella > Parenemella sanctibonifatiensis. The sequence continues at coordinate 46,564 of NZ_NMVJ01000001.1, read as the reverse complement.
CACCGGAGCCACGTCGGTGTCTGATGCTGCGCCGTCGGGACGCGTCCGCACTGGTGAATGGGGGCGAATGTGGGAGGATGGGGCAGTCTTTCCCAGCCGATCCAGTTCTCAGCCGACCCAGGGAGTCCCAGCACCCGTGCCCGCCATTTCCGTGCCCGCACCCGCGCCCGGTGCCACACCACCGTCGATCATCCGGAACTTCTGCATCATCGCCCACATCGACCACGGCAAGTCGACGCTGGCCGACCGGATGTTGCAGCTGACCGGAGTCGTTGACGAACGTGCCGCCCGCGCGCAGTACCTGGACCGGATGGACATCGAGCGTGAGCGCGGCATCACCATCAAGTCCCAGGCCGTCCGGATGCCCTGGCAGGTCGACGACACCGCGTACATCCTCAACATGATCGACACCCCCGGCCACGTCGACTTCACCTATGAGGTGTCCCGGTCGTTGGCCGCCTGCGAGGGCGCGATCCTGCTGGTTGACGCGGCCCAGGGCATCGAGGCCCAGACGCTGGCCAACCTCTATCTGGCCCTGGAGGCTGACCTCCACATCATCCCGGTGCTCAACAAGATCGACCTGCCCAGCGCCCAGCCGGAGAAGTACGCCGCCGAGCTGGCCGGCATCATCGGCTGCGACCCCAGCGACGTGCTGCGGGTCAGCGCCAAGACCGGTGTCGGCGTGGCGGAGCTGCTCGACGAGGTTGTCCAGCAGATCGAGCCGCCGGTCGGCGATCCCGATGCGCCGGCGCGGGCGCTGATCTTCGACTCGGTCTATGACACCTACCGCGGCGTCGTGACCTATGTCAGGGTTGTCGATGGTCACCTCTCGCACCGCGAACGGGTGCTGATGATGTCCACCAAGGCCAGCCACGAGACCCTTGAGGTGGGAGTCATCTCACCCGAGCCGATGAAGAGCGCGGCGCTGGGCGTGGGGGAGACCGGCTATCTCATCACTGGTGTGAAGGACGTACGCCAGTCCCGTGTGGGAGACACCGTCACGCTCGCCGTCCACGGTGCCGACACCCCGCTGGGCGGCTACAAGGACCCCAACCCGATGGTTTATTCGGGCATCTACCCGATCGACGGCAACGACTTCCCCGAACTGCGTGAAGCGCTGGAGAAGTTGCAGCTCAACGACGCCTCGCTGACCTACGAGCCCGAAACCTCCGGTGCGCTCGGCTTCGGCTTCCGGTGTGGCTTCCTGGGGTTGCTGCACATGGAGATCACCCGGGAACGGTTGGAGGCCGAGTTCAACCTCGACCTCATCTCGACCGCCCCCAACGTGGTCTATGAGGTGCTGATGGAGGACGGCCGTGAGGTCACCGTCACCAACCCCTCGGAGTATCCCGGCGACGGCAAGATTGCCGAGGTCTACGAGCCCATGGTGCGTGCCACCATTCTGACGCCGAGCGACTACATCGGCACCATTCTGGAGTTGTGCCAGAACCGGCGTGGCATCCAGCTGGGCATGGACTATCTGTCCGAGGACCGGGTGGAGATCCGCTACCGGCTGCCGCTGGCCGAGATCGTTTTCGACTTCTTCGACCAGCTGAAGTCCCGCACCAAGGGGTACGCCAGCCTCGACTACGACGAGGACGGTCAGGAGGCCGCAGATCTGGTCAAGGTCGACATCTTGCTGCAGGGCGAACCCGTCGATGCGTTCTCCGCGATCGTGCACCGCGACAAGGCGTACAGCTATGGCCTGATGATGGCCGGCAAGCTCAAGGACCTGATCCCCCGGCAGCAGTTCGAGGTTCCCATCCAGGCCGCCATCGGCGCCCGGGTGATCGCCCGCGAGACGATCCGGGCGATGCGCAAGGACGTGTTGGCGAAGTGTTACGGCGGCGACATCAGCCGCAAGCGCAAGCTGCTGGAGAAGCAGAAGGAGGGCAAGAAGCGGATGAAGATGGTCGGCCGCGTCGAGGTCCCCCAGGAAGCCTTTGTCGCCGCGCTGTCGACCACTGAGGCCCCCAAGGACAAGAAGTAGGGCAATCCCTGAGGGGGTACGCCGTCGGCGTACGCCACACTGGGAGCCATGCGCATTCCGATCGTTGGCCCGGTGCCGTTCCCCATCAACCAGCCGTTCATCAAAACGGCCCGGTCGGTGATCCGCAAGGTGCAGCAACAGCGCTGGCCGATCAACTCCACCATGCGTCACACTCTGGTGCTGACCTGGGCTTGTGATCCCGAGCCGCTCGCGGCGCAGTTGCCAAAGGGGCTTGAGCTGGATCCCTACCTCGCCGCCGATGGCAGCAAGTACGGGCTGATGGTTGCCAACATCGCCGACGTGTCCGCGCTCAGCGTGCCGGGGATCCCGCAGCTGAAGACGCTCCAGCAGGTCGAACTGTCCTATCGGATCGCCGTCCGGCACGGCGACGAACCGGGCCATTTCGTCTGGCGTACGTTGTCCTCCAACCGGGCGGCAGTGATGGGTGCCCGGCTCGCGCTGGGGCAGCAGCAGGAACACGCCGAGGTGTCGGTCACCGCGAACGGCGACCAGCTGCGCGTGCGAGCCGTCAGCGAGTCCGGCGATGCCGATCTGGACCTGGTCGCGCACCTGGATCGTCATCAGCTGCCTGACGACACCGTCTTCACCAATGTCAGCGACGCCCGTCGTCGCGGCGCCCCGAGCCGGCGACTGTTCTCGGTGGACGCCGGCGAACTGGTCGACCTGGAAGCCGAGTCGGCCAGCTGGACGCCGTCGCCGGTGGAGGTCGACCTCAGCACCGCGACCCTGCCTGCCGCCCATGACGGCAAGCTCTCCGCAGCCGTCCACCTGGCCAACACCAAGATCGTCTGGAACCCCAACCGGCTGTTCAACCGCTGAGCTGCGTACCGCGGGCGGGCTGCGTCCCGGGCGTACGTTTCCTCAACATGTTGAGCTTCGGAGCCCGCCTTGAAGGTGGGGACATGGGGCGGTGTCGGGGTGTGGTCGGGCGTACCGAAGCGGTACCCGGCGTCAGCCGGGGCCCGCCGGAGGTGGGCGGGAAGCCGCCACATGGCCCCACCGGCACCCAAGCCCGGATGTGGCGTACGCCCCCGCCGGATCAGTCGATGCCCGACTGTTCCACGCCCTGCACCAGGTAGCGCTGCAGCACGAGGAAGACGATCACGACCGGGATGATCGAGATCAACGCACCGGTGAAGAGTTCGGGGATGCGTACGCCCTGGGAGGTCATGTACTGGCTCAGTGTCAGCTGGATGGTGCGGGTGTCGTGGTCCTGCGCGATCAGCAACGGCCACAGATAGGCATTCCAGGCGCCGATGAAGGTGATGGTGCCGACCGCGCCGATGATGCCGGTCGCGTTGGGGACCACCACCCGCCAGAACGTGGTCCAGCGATTTGCGCCGTCGATCATCGCGGCCTCCTCGAGCTCGCGGGGGAAGCCAGTGAACCAGGTGCGGAACATGTACGCCGCGAGCGCCGAGAACATGGTGGGGATGATCAGGCCTCGGAAGGTGGAGATCCAGCCGAGCGAGGAGACCATCACGAAGCTGGGGACGAAGGTCACCGTTGCCGGCACCATCAAGGTCAACAGGGTCAGCACCGTCACCCAGCGTGCCGGGCGGATCGGAAACCGGGCCATCCCGTAGCCCGCCATCAGGGCGATGATGATGGTGCCCGCGGTCTGCAGCACCGAGACGATGGCTGAATTCACCAGACTGCCCAGGATCGGGACGTTGTCGTTGGTCAGCACCCGGGTCACGGTGTCGAGGTTGAGCTGGTTGGGCAGCCAGTGCCACTGCGGGGAGGCGATCCAGGCAGCATCGGAGAACGCGTTGCGCACGATCACCCAGAACGGCAGCAGGAAGATTGCCGCCACGATCACCAGGGCGATGTAGCGCACGATCAGCATTGGTGTGCTCGGTTTCATCAGTCCTGGCTCCGATTCAGCACCAGCGTCTGCAGCAACCCGAACAACGCGATCAGTGCGGTCACGATGATGGTGCCGGCGCTGCCGACGCCCAGGTTCTGGCTACCCGACCCGAGCGTCAGCAGATACAGGTGCACCAGCGGTGGCCGGGCGAACGGGGGATAGCCACCGGTGCTGTTGAACAGGTTCATGAACTCGTCGAAGGCCTGGAAGGCGTTGATGAGCAGCAGCATCAGCACCGCCACCGACACCCCGCGCAGCTGCGGCAGCGTGATCCAGCGCAGCATCCGCCAGCCGTACGCCCCGTCCAGCGCCGCCGCCTCATAGGTGCTGGTCGGGATCCGGTTCAGGCCGGCAATGAACAGGATCATGTAGAAGCCCACCTGCAGCCACAGCCGCAGGCTCACCACCACCATCCAGTGCACCGGCGTGGCGCCGGTCAGCCACTGCACCGTGTCCAGCCCCAGGCTGGTCAGCGCGGTGTTGGCGAAGCCGAATGGGGCGCCGTTGAAGAACACCAACCGCCACACCATCGCGGCGATGACGTAGGAACAGGCCGTCGGCAGGAAGAAGGCGGACCGGAAGAAGGCCTGCGCATAGGGCAGCCGGTGCACCAGCAGCGCCAGCCCCAGCGACCCGGCGAAGGTGAGCGGGACGATCGCGGCGGCGAAGATCGTGAAGGTCACCAAGGAGCGAAGGAAGGCCTCGTCCTGCAGCAGATAGAGGTAGTTGTCCAGCCCGACGAAATCGGTCGGGGTGACGGTGTTGCGGGCGTTGAAGAAGGACAGGTAGGCGCTCCACAGCACCGGAACGTAGGTGAACACCAGCAGCCCGACCACGAAGGGCCCCACGAAAGCCCAGAACCACAGGTTGCGGTGCTGCGGCCCCGCGACCCGGTCCCGCCAGGACCGAGTCGCGGGCGTACGCCGCTGGCTGCTGGTGGTGGACACCTCAGCCGTTGAGGCGCTTGAGCTCTGCGCTGACGGCGCTGGCCGCGGTCTGGATCTCCGCTGCCGCGTCGGCGCCGCGGACCACGATGTTGTTCAGGGCGCTGGAGTAGGCATCCGAGGAGGGGGAGGACCAGAACAGGTCCGGGCCGTGGCCCCACTGGTTGACCATCTCGACTGCGTCAGCGCCGGGGCCCGAGGCCAGCATCTCGGCCTCGCCGGCCAAGCTGGTGCGGGCCGGGATGTGGGCGCCGAAGGCGGTGGAGAACTCGACCTGCTTGTCGGCCTGATCGATCCACAGCCAGCGGACGAAGTCCTTGGCGGCTTCGACATTGGGTCGATTGGCGGTGACGCAGGCGGAGTAGGCGCCGATGGCCACTGCGGTCTCGCCCTGGCCGCCGATGGCGGGGAAGGGGATGACGCCGACGTCGTCGCCGTGGGCCTCCATGATCTGCGGGAGGTTCCACAGGCCGGTCCACTGCAGGTTGCACTCGCCGTTGATGAAGGGGGCGGGGCTGGACCAGTCGGCCGAGGCGGCCTTGACGTAGCCAGAGGAGTTGTAGAAGTCACGGAAGGCAGACACGGCCTCGGCGAAGGCCGGGTCATTCCAGCCGGCATCGGTGAGGTCGTCGTTGAGGAGCGGATAGCCGGCAGCCCAGATGATGACCTGACCCAGGACGCCAAGTCCGCCGTCGTTGCCCGCGAAGAAACCGCCGCCGTTGCCGGCGACGGCCTGGGAGACCTCGACCAGTTCGGCCAGCGTCGTGGGTGCCGCCAGGCCGGCCGCCTCGACGGCGGACTTGCGGTAGTAGAGCATCTGCATGTCGACGGTCTGCGGGATGCCCCAGACCTTGTCCTCGTAGACCATCGGCGCGAGGATCGACTCGGGGAAGTCGCTGCGGGCATCGCCCACCACGTCGGTGAGATCGACGACCTGACCGGCCTTGATCATGTCCAGCGAGGGCCCGTTGGCGAATTCGAAGACGTCGGGGGCGTCTTGACCGAGCAGCGCGGCGGGCACCAACTTGTCGTAGTCGCCGACTTGCCAGACCGCCTCGACGGTGGCGTCCGGGTATTCCTCGGCGTACCGGGTGACCGCATCCTGGACGCCGTCCTCGCCGTACTCGTGGTACCACTGCGTCAGGCTCGGGGTCTCGCCGTCGCCGCCACCGCCGCCCTCGTTCGGGCGACCGGTGTTAGAGCCGCAGGCAGCCAGCGTGGCGGCGGCTGCGATACCGGCCGACAGGCCGAGGACATGACGTCGAGTGAAGGACATGGGCGACAGCATAGTTGAAATTTCAGCGACCGGTTCGGCCTGCACACCGCGTCCGAATGGGGTCGCTCAGTAGGGTGAAGCGTGTGATTCCAGGACTGCTGCCGCTTGCGGACGACGCCGCCACGACCTGGCCCGCTGCCGTCACCGACCGGATCGCTGCCGGCGCCGGTGACCGGGGCCTGTCGATCTATTGGCACGTGCCGTTCTGCGCGACCCGCTGCGGCTACTGCGACTTCAACACCTACACCCCGCGTGAACTCGATGAGGTGCCCGGGACCGGGCCGGCCAGCTATCTGGCCGCAGCGCTGGTCGAGTTGCGGCGGGCCCGAGAACTGCTGGGCGAGGTCGGGCCGGTGCGGACCGTCTTTGTCGGCGGCGGCACCCCGACCCTGCTCAGCTCGGCCCAGCATGCCCAGCTGCTGGCCACGATCCAGGCCGAGTTCGGCCTCGCGCCGGGCGCCGAGGTCACCACCGAGGCCAACCCGGAGACGCTCAGCCCGCGTTATCTGACCGAACTGCGCGAGGCCGGTTACACCCGCCTGTCGATGGGGATGCAGTCGGCGGTGCCGCACGTGCTGGCGACCCTGGAACGGCGCCACACCCCGGGCCGCGCACTGGAGGCGGTGCGGTGGGCGCGGGCAGCCGGCTTCGAATCCATCAGCCTGGACCTGATCCATGGCACCCCGGGTGAGTCTGCGCAGGACTGGCGTACGTCGGTGGAGGCCGTCATCGAGGCCGACACCGACCACGCATCGGCGTACGCGCTGATCGTTGAGCCGGGCACCCGGCTGGCGGCCCAGATCCGCCGCGGCCAGATGCCGCCACCCGATGATGACGACCAGGCCGACAAGTACCTGCTGGCCGAGGAGCTGTTCGCGCAGGCGGGCTATCAGGCGTACGAACTGTCGAACTGGGCCAAGGAGGGCCACGCCTGCCGGCACAACCTCGCCTATTGGCGCGGTGACCACTGGTGGGGGATCGGACCGGGCGCGCACAGCCACGTCGCCGGGGTGCGCTGGTGGAACGTCAAGCATCCGCGCGCGTACGCCGACCGGGTCGCCGTCGGCCTGCCGATCGAGGACCACGAGGTGCTCAGCGATGAGGACACCTATGTGGAGAAGGTGATGCTGGAGTTGCGGCTCGCGGCCGGGCTGCGGATCGCCGACCTACGCGAGGAGGGGCAGCGGCAGGTGCCCGACCAGATCGATCGGGGACTGCTGCAGATGGTCGAGGACCGGATCGTGCTGACCCAGCGAGGCAGGCTGTTGGCAGACGCGGTCATCCGCTCGCTGCTGCCCTGACCAGCACCGCTGTCAGAGCGCCAAACGGCGAGACATTCAGAGCGCCAAACGGCGAGACATTCAGAGCGCCAAACGGCGACGCTTCTCCACGAGTTGGAAGCCTTCCCGCTCGAAGGCGCGAGTGTCCTCATCCTCGGCCCACTGGTGTCGGTCATAGAACTTGCTGGCCAGTCGGTTGCCGTCAAGCACCCACAGGGTGACCTCGGTGTAGCCCATCTTCCTCATCCGCGCGATTGCCTCGGTGTGCAATGCGTGGCCCACTCCGGTGCCCCACAGGCCCGAATTGACGTAGATCGCCACGATCTCGGCGGTGTCGGCGGTGGCATCCTCGTCCCGGCTCGGACGCACGTGACAGACACCCACGACGTCGCCACCGAGCTCGGTGACCAGCACGAACTCTCGCTCATCGAGCGTGCTGAGGACGCCCTCCCAGTGCGGGAGCCGTTCCCTCGGGTCGAGGTTGTCGAGGTAGGCCTGCGGCATCAATCCGGTGTAGGCGTCCTGCCAGCCGCGCGTGAGCACCTGGGCAATGCCGAGGGCGTCCTCGGCACGAGCGTCGCGGAGTTCGGACACAAGATTCTCTTTCCATCGCTCTGTCAGGCGGCCGGCCGGGCCGCTCGGGATGAGTCGAACATTACAGGCAGCGGCCGGCGAGCTCATCCCCGGCCGACTAGCTGGATGTGCCCCGGCAGGGTTCGGCGGACGACACCATTGACAATTGTCTGACTGGTCAGTCAAACTATTGCCATCCCGATCCGCAGGAGTTGATCCCGATGGCGCGCACGGCAGACCCGCAACGCTCGGCCCAGCGACGGCAGGCGCTGGTGGACATGGCGGCGGTGATGTTCGCCGAACGCGGTTTCGAGGAGACCAGCGTCGCCGACGTTGCCCGCGGCGCGGGAGTGAGCCCGGCCAGCGTCTTCTATTACTTCGGGGACAAGCCCGCACTGTTCCGTGCCATCTTCGTCGAGGACGGCCCCAAGGTCCGCGCGGTGCTGGATCGGTACGCCGACCGGCCGCCGACCGAGGCGATCCTGTCCATCCTTGATGAGCTTGTCGCCGATGCGGACTCGCCGTTGGCTCTTGGCTTGGTGATCGAACTGATGCGACGGGTTCGGCACGACTCCGAGCTGCTCGCCGTTGTCGAGGCGACCGATGCCACCACGCGCGACGAGCTCACCCGTCATGTCGCCCGCGGCATCGCTGCCGGGGAGATCGATCCGGCGCTCGACCCGGCTGAGACTGCGGCCTGGCTGCAGTCGCTGTGTGACGGCTGCTTCCTCAGTGGCGCCGAGGGAGGGCCGCCGGCCGCGAAGCTGCGCCGGACTGTCGCGGCCTACCTGGCTGTCGGGGTCTCCCATGGCTGAGGCGAGAACCGATCACGTCGAGGTCGACCATGTCGCGGCCGGCGGTGGCTGGGTGGTGGCCTTCGCGGCTGTCGGTGCGATCGCCGGCGTGCTGCTGGGGCTGCTGGCGGCGCCGGCCGCCAGCTGGCTGATCGGCCTGTTCGGAGAGGCGCCGATCGTGTTGCGGATCCCGGCTGCCTTCCCGCCGGTCATCGCGGCTCCGGTGCTGGCGGTGGTTGGCCTGGTTGCTGGTGCTCTGCTGGGGCAGGGCTGGCGTGCGGAGGTCGGCAGCGTCGACGTCACGGCCGAGGACCTGACCTGGCACGCTGCCAAGCGATCCCGCCGGTTTGCCCGCGAGGAGATCGCGGAGATCTTCCACGACGGCGGCGAACTGGTCATCGTGGGTGACGGGGGAGTCGAATTGGCCCGAGCCGAGCTCGATGACGTGCTGGTGTCAGCGCTGGGGCGGGCACTGCGACGGGCCGACTATCCCTGGCTGGGCACCGGCGACCCACGCGAAGGTCAGTACACCACCTGGGTCGAAGGTGATCCCGAGCTTCCGGAAGCGGTTCAGGCCCTGCTGGCGGCACGGCGACGGGCCCGTGAGGACAAGCGACGCGGCGAGGCCGAGGAGTTGGCTGGGCAGTTGGTCGGGGTCGGCGTGGTGGTGCGTGACCGGCGCGGTACCCAACAGGTCCGTCGGCTGGACTGACACGTCGGGTCTCAACTTGGTAACGAGCCATGGAAAGCACTTCCCGGTGACGCTTGCCCGCAATAGCGTCGAACTGATCCAGAGAGTTTCAGTCAAAGGAGCTGCTTTCATGGGCATCACATCCTCCATCAGTCGTCGCCAGATTTTGGGCGGTGCCGCCGGGCTCGGCCTGGCTGCCACCGGGGTGGCTGCCTGTTCCACCGACGCCGATCCGGGCGCAGGGGGTGGCAACGCCGGCGGCGGTGGCGCGCAGTCCACCGACGACAGCCTGCCGACCTACACCCCGTACGGAAACGTCGAACCGGACCTGCCGGGCGATCCCGAGCAGGGGGTCCCAGCGGCGTACTACCACTTTCCCGAGATCACCGACATGCCCGGCATCCCGCTGCCGCAGACCGAGCCGTTCAGCTACCTCGCCGAGGGATCGGTCGCGCAGACGCCGCGGCCGGGCAACCGCTGGTACGAGCAGTTCGCCACCGACATGGGCAACCAGTTCGAGATCATCATCGGCGGGTACGCCGAGTATCGCGACAAGTTTGCCGTCACCCTGGCCGGTAATGACCTGCCCGACCTGATGATGATCATGCCGGTGCCGCAGATGGAATCGATGATGGAGTCGAAGTTCCACGACCTCACTCCGTATCTGAGCGGCGACAACGTGCAGGAGTATCCGTCGCTGGCTGCGCTGCCCAGCGCAGTCTGGAAGGTGTCGTCGTTGAACGGTCGACTGTGGGGCGTCACCCGACCCACGGTCGCGATCAGCAGCCAGATCAACGTCTGGAGCGACGACATGGAGAGCATTGGTCTGGCCGCGGACCCGGAGCCGGCCAACGGTGAGGAACTGCTCGACATGTTCAAGGAGATGACCGGGGGCGGGAAGTTTGCCCTCGGCGCCGATCCGGTGATCACCCTGCTCAACCCGGCGCTGCAGATGTGCGGGGCGCCGAACGGCTGGACCGTGTCCGATGACGGCACCTTCACCCACGCCTACGAGACCGAGGCCTACAGCCAGGCCCTGGAGGTCTCCGCGGAGATGTTCGCTGCCGGCATCCTGCATCCCGACTCGATCAGCAACCCGGACGGGAAGTCCGGCTGGTACCGCGAGGGCGTCACCCGCGCCTTCTACCAAGGCTTCTCGGCCTGGGGCTACACCACCGTCAACCACAAGGGTCGCCGCCAGAGTTACATCCGGCTACCGAAGTGGGACGGCGGCGGCGCCGCCCCGCACTACCGCGCCGGCGGTGGCTATCCCGAGTTCACCGCGATCTCCAAGGCGGTCAGCGAGGATCGGGTGCGGGAACTGCTGCAGATCTTCAACTACATTGCCGCCCCGTTCGGCACCCGGCAGTATCTCACCGGCGAGTACGGCGTCGAGGGCGTCCATTACGACCTCGACGGCACTGATCCGGTGATCCGGTCCGAGCCGCGTACGGCTGACATGATCGGCGGGCTGGGGTACGCCGGGCGTACCAGCTTGTTCGACATCTACATCCCGGGCTACGACGACGTCGCGACCAGGATGCACGAGTACGTGAGTGAGTTCCTGCCGACCGCCATCCCCGATGCCTCGCTGGGCCTGTTCTCGGAGGCCTGGACCTCGGAGCGAGCCAAGTTCACATCGCGTATCAAGGACCTGCACACCTCGATCATCCGAGGTCTGGAGAGCCCGGATGCGTGGGCCAGTTTCGTCAGCAAGGAATGGACGCCGGCCGTCGGTGACCCGTCCCGGGAACAGTTCCAGGAGGCGGCCGCGGCCCAGGCCTGAGGCTGACCCGTGGTCCGACCTGTTCTCACCTGACCTACGATCCGATCATCACCCCCTGAGCTCACACAAAGGAGTCTGCTCATGATCAAGCGTCGAACTGTGCTGGGAGGGTTGGCCGTTTCCGGGCTGGCCGCGACCGGCTTCACCCGAGTGGCCGAGGCCGGCCCCCTGGCACCACGCCAGCTGCGGCCGGCCCAGGTCGTCACCGACCTGCCGCCCGAGGACCTCGCCGAAGGTGAGATCACCTTCAGCACTGGCTTCGAGGACGCCAGCGAGGACTGGTACCTCACCGACCAGGCTTCTCGCACCACCGACAACCCGTACGCCGGCGACCATGCGCTCACGATCGCGCGCGAGGACGCATCGGTCTATCTGACCTCTCAGACCGAACTGCCCTTCGTGCCCGGCACTGAGTATGTCCTGCAGGCCCGGATGCGCGCCGAGAACCTGTCCCGGACCGACAGCGCCGACGGTGCCCGGATGGCACTGGAGGCCTACGATGCCGCGGGCAAGTGGATCTATGGCCGCTACGGCAAGGGCATCCAGACTGAGGACTGGGCATTCCAGGAGCTCGTCTTCGCGCCCACCGCGGTGGTGTCGGGGCTGCGGCTGACCCTCTTCCTCACCACCGGCGTGACCGGTGCGGCGTACTTCGATGAGGTGGTGGTGCGCGAGGCGGCCCCCGCCCCGTTCGCGACCGCGTTGATCAGCCCCAGCTATCGCGGGCTGGTGATCCCCGGCGACCACGACGAGGTGCGGCTGCAGGCCAGACTCGGTCTCACTGAGGAGGCGTTGGCGAAGTATCGGCTGCGCATCGAACTGGTCTCCGGTAGCACCGTGGTGACGGCCGACGAGGGGCCGGCTGAGGCCGACACCGTCTTCACCCACCCCGCAACTGGGTTGGCCGCAGGCGACTACCAGGTGCGGATCGCGCTCCTGGATGCCGCCGGCGCCGAGGTCGCCACCGACAGCTGGCCGATCACGGTGCTGGCCGACGGCGATCCGCTGCCGCAGCGCTGGGTGGACCGGCACGGCCGGCTGCACCACACCGCCGACGGTGTGGACGAGTTGGAACTGCCGCTGGGCTTCTTCACCTCCGGGCACCCGGTCGAGCACATGGAGTTGCTGCAGGGCACCGCCTTCACCAACGTGATGTCCTACGGCGAACCGACCCAGGCGGCCCTGGACCTCTACGCCGAGCACGGACTGCAGGTGATCGGGTCGATCAAGGACTGCTTCTTCGGTGAGCCCTACTGTCCGCCGGAGATCACCTCGGTGGCCGACGAGGTGCCCTACATCACCGCGCTGGTGGAGCAGTACAAGGACCACCCAGCGCTGCTGGCCTGGTACATCCAGGACGAGCGCGACCCCAAGATCTACGGGGACCGGTTGATGGACCACTACGCCGCGGTCGTGGCGGCCGACCCGGACCATCCGGTGCTGGCCGTCGACTACCGCCGGCCCCCGGCCCACATCCAGATGCGCGCCACCGATGCCTTCGGTGTGGACAACTATCCGATCACCGGCACGCCCACCAACAAGCTGGAACAGGCCGGTGCCCTGGCTGCCGACGCCCGGGCCAACTTGCCGCACCGGATGATGTGGCACGTGCCCCAGTCATTCGGGTGGAGTGCCTATCCGCCCAGTGTCGGCCGGCCGCCAACGACCGAGGAACTGCGCTCGATGTGCTGGCAGTACATCTGCTCCGGGGCGACCGGCCTGTTGCTCTACAGCCTGCACAACATGGACGACATGGTGGGTGACCTCACGCTGGAGGAAGCCTTCGGTCGGGCGCAGACGGTCGCAGACGAGATCGTGGAGCGCCGCGATCTGATCCTGTCGGTGGAGCAGCCGCCCCAGGTCAGCGCCACCGAGAATCGCAAGGTGTTCTGGACCACCCGCACGCTGGGCGGTCGGGGTCACCTGATCGTGGTGAGCGCGGACCAGTTCGAGCCGCAGGAGATCACCTTCACCGCTCCCGGTGCGGTGGTGGTGTCGTCGTCCACGGGGCGCCGGCTGGTGCCGGAGGCGGACAGTTCCTTCACCGTCACCCTGGATCCGCTCCAGGTGCAGTGGCTGGAGTTCCCGCTGCGGCGCGGCTGATCGGCGTACGCCGGCGGCGGCGTTAGCCTGCCCCTGTGTCTCCCAATCGACCTGTGTCTCCCAATCGACCTGTGTCTCCCAATCGACCTGGGCTTCGCAACCAGCCCGCCCGCGACCGCTATCAAGGTGACGTGCTCGCCCGCGGTGCCGACGGCAGCAATTGGCGTACCGCCCACATGACCAAGTCGACCCCCACGGTGGTGGAGGTCGACATGGTCGTGGAGGTGCCCGCCGATGACTTCGTCGGCGCCGTGGTGCGGTGGGAGAACGGTCTGGTGGTGTTGGAGGACCGCAGGGGCAAGAAGCGCAGCTTTCCGCTCGGCCCCGGTTTCCTGCTGGAAGGTGTCCCGGTCGCGCTGGAGGCGCCGAAACGGCGGCTCGCCAGGCCGACCCACAGCGCGTCGGGGTCCCGGCTCGGCTCCGGGCCACAACAGGCCAAGACCGCGCTGCCGAGCCGGATCTACGTCGAGGGGCGCCACGATGCCGAGCTGGTCGAGAAGGTGTGGGGTGATGACCTGCGTCATGTCGGCGTGGTCGTGGAATACCTCGAAGGCATCGATGACCTGCCCACGATTATCACCGAGTTTGACCCGAGTCCGGGCCGGCGGCTCGGGGTGCTGGTCGACCACCTGGTTGAGGGCAGCAAGGAGTCCCGGATTGCCGCCGAGGTGGCGCGCGGGCCGTGGGGTGGCCTCGTGATGGTCACTGGCCATCCCTTCATCGACATCTGGGAGGCGATCCGGCCGCAGCGGGTCGGGCTGCAGGAATGGCCGCGGATTCCGCGTGGCCAGGACTGGAAGACCGGCATCAGCGAGGCGCTGGGGCGACCGGTCCGGGAGCAGCGCGACATCGCTGAGACCTGGCGACTGCTGCTGTCCCGGGTGGGGTCGTGGAAGGACCTCGACACCCGGCTGTTGACCGAGGTGGAGCGGCTCATTGACTTTGTCACTGAGTGAATCGCCTGTCACTGGGTGACGGGGGCTTGCCGCGAGGCCGTCCGGCAACCACGATGGGGGTGTGGACACCGAGGCAGTGCTGACACTGCTCCAAGAAACAGCAGCGCAGGTCATCAATCCCCGCTTCCAGGCGCTCGTCGAGGGCGAGGTGAGCGAGAAGAAGCCCGGCGACTACGTGACCGTCGCTGACCGCGAGGCCGAGGAGATGATCACCGACCGGATCCGGGACGCCCTGCCCGACGTGTTGGTGGTGGGGGAGGAGGCCACCGCGGCACGCCCCGAACTGTTGGTCGACCTCGGGCTGGCCGACCACGCCTTCATCCTCGACCCGATCGATGGCACCCGAAACTTCGTCAACGGCAGCCGCGACCATGCCGTCATGCTCGCTGAGGTGCGCTCGGGGGAGACGGTACGCGCCTGGATCTGGCAGCCGCAGTGGGAGCGGTCCTGGGTCGCCGAGAAGGGCGGCGGTGTCATGCTCGACGGCAAGCCGCTGACTGCTGCCGATCCGGTGGCGCCGTGGCACGGGCGTACCAGCGCCAAGGAACTGATGCACACCGAAACCGCCGAGGTACGCCGGATTCCGTGGTCAACGAGCTGCTGCGGCGTCGACTATCCGATGGTGGCCGCCGGCGAGGAGGACTTCCTGGCGTACCGCACTCGGCTGATGCCCTGGGACCACCTGCCCGGCGTCCTGATGGTGCGCGAGATGGGTGGCATCGCCCGGACCGTCTCCGGCCTCGAATACGAGGTCGGCATCCTCGACACCTCCTTGGTGGTGGCCCGCAACGAGGACATCTGGCATGCGGTCGCCAAGTTGGGCCGGGTCGCCGGACTCGACAACCGGCGCTGACGCCTCAGGCCTGCTCCTTCAGACTCCGAAGAGGGGCAGGTGGGTACGCGGCACCACACCCCGGGCGGCGAGTTCGGCGTAGGCCAGATCCAGACCGGTGTCCCAGACCTCATCGGGCAGATCGATGTCGGGGGCGTCGGCGTCCTCGGTGATCGCCCGGCGGGCATCCTCCCGCTTGACCCCGGAGGAGATCAGGTGTTCGGCCTCACCGAACAGACCAGCCAGATCGGCCCGTCGCAGGAAGAGTTCCTGCTTGCCCAGCGGCTTGCCGCGGGCCGGCACCGCCACGCCGGCCTCGCTCATCAGACCCATCACCCCGTCGATTGCCGACGGCCAGGTGCTCAGGGTGGAGTCGCGGTCCAACCGCGGGTGGGCACCACCGACCAGGTCACCGACGAGCGCCACCCCGGCGGCCGGGACGTGGACGACCACATCACCGGCGGTGTGGGCCTTGCCGAAGAAGCACGCCTCGAGGCGGTGGCGGTCGATGACGCCTTCCGCGCCGGTGCTGCCGTCTGCGGCAACAGCGGTGATGAGGCCGAAGGTCTGCAGGGCTGGCAATTCCAGGTCGGGCAGCTCGGCGTCCTCGTGGGCAAGGATCGGCAGATCCGCGAAAGCCGCCAGGCCGCCGGTCTGCTCGGGGTGGCCGTGGCTGAGGATCACCTGGACCACCGGCGTGCCGGCGGCCTCCCACTGGTCGCGCAGGTGCCGTCCGGTGGTCTGGTCCGCGCCGGTGTCGACCAAGGTGACGCCGGTCGGGGTGACGACGGCCGCCACCACCAACGAGTCCTCGGGGCGTACGTCGCGAGTCGCGACCCGCGTGTCAGTTGTCGTGTCGCCCTGCCAGGACCAGCCCTCGGGCAGCTCGGTCGGACGGGTATCGGTACTGGAATCCGGTGTGTCCACAGTGCCAGTGTGTCAGTTGTACACTGGCACTCGCTCGCGGCGAGTGCCAAGGGCCGGGAGCTGCCGTCAGCACCAACGGGAACGGAGGAGGAGAGATGGTCGACAACCGCAGGCTGCGGGTGCTGCACGCCATCGTCACCGACTACGTCTCCAGCCGGGAACCGGTCGGTTCCAAGGCTCTGGTCGACCGCCACAACCTGCAGGTGTCGCCGGCGACGGTCCGCAATGACATGGTCGCGCTGGAGGAGGAGGGCTACATCACCCAGCCCCACACCAGCGCCGGTCGGATCCCCACCGACAAGGGTTATCGGCTCTTCGTCGACCAACTTGCCCAGGTCAAGCCACTCAGCGCCGCCGAGAAGCGTGCGATCGCCAGCTTCATGTCCGGCGCCGCCGACATGGACGAGATCATCACCCGCACCGTACGCCTGCTGGCGCAGGTCACCCAGCAGGTCGCGATGGTGCAGTACCCGCAGCTGTCGACCGCGACCGTACGCCACGTCGAGCTGGTGGAACTGACCGCCGAACGGGCGATGGTGATCCTGGTGCTGTCCTCGGGGTCGGTCAGCCAACGCCCCTTCGAACTGCCCGCTCCGGTGGCCGGCGCCGACTCCGTCGAGGACCAGCTGGCTCGATTGCGGCACCGCATCAACGCCGCGCTGGTGGGGCTCACGCCTCACCAGGTGCCCGGCAAGATCGCGCACCTGCTGGCGGACGCCGCGCCGGAAGACACGGCGCTGACGTCGCTGACGGTGGCCGCGCTGACCGACATGATCGAGGCGTCCAGCACGACCAAGATCGTGGTCGGGGGTGTCCCCAACCTCACTGGTTTCGGAGCCGAGTTCGAGACCCGGGTGCGGCCGGTGCTGGAGGCCCTCGAGGAACAGGTGGTGCTGCTGCACCTGTTGGGCGAGGCGCATCAACCCGACCAGGTCACGGTGCGGATCGGCACCGAGATCCCCTACGAAGAGCTGCAGGCGACCTCGATCGTCAGCGCCGCCTACGGTGCCGACGACGACAGCTGGGCCAATCTCGGTATCGTCGGCCCGACCCGCATGGACTATCCCTCCACCATGGCCTCGGTGCGCGCGGTTGCGCGTTACCTGGGCCGTTTCCTGTCCGAAGGATGAGAACTGTTGACTGATTACTACGAGCTCCTCGGGGTCGAGCGTGACGCCAGCGCCGACCAGATCAAGAAGGCCTACCGCAAGGCCGCGATGCGGGTGCACCCTGACGTCGCCCCGGGGCCGGATGCTGCCGAGAAGTTCAAGCAGGTCAACGAGGCGTACGAGGTCCTCAGCGACTCGGAGAAGCGCAGCATCTATGACCGCGGCGGCGACCCGCGTGCGGCCCGGGGTGGTGGCGGCTACGGCGGTGGCGGCTTCGGCGGCTTCCAGAGCGCCGGCTTCGGCGAGGGCTTCGACGTCAACGACCTGTTCGGTGCCATGTTCGGGCAGGGCGCCGGCGGCCGCGGGCCCCGGTCGCGTACCCGGCGTGGTCAGGACGCGCTGGTCCGGCTGGAGCTGGACCTGTCGGAGGCGGCGTTTGGCGTCACGAAGCCGCTGCGGGTCGACACCGCGGACACCTGCAGCGTCTGTCAGGGCAGCGGCGCCGCCGAGGGATCCGAACCGCAGACCTGTGAGACCTGCCACGGGCACGGCGAGATCGTGCAGGTGCAGCGGTCCTTCATCGGCGACATCCGCACCTCCCAGCCCTGCCCGACCTGCCGCGGCTACGGCACCGTCATCCCCAACCCCTGCCTCGAGTGCGACGGCGAGGGCCGGGTGCGCACCAGCCGCACCATCAACGTCAAGATCCCCGCGGGTGTCGCGACCGGCAACCGGGTGCACCTGGACGGCAAGGGCGAGGCCGGCCCGGGCGGCGGCCCCAACGGTGACCTGTACGTCGAACTGCTGGTGCGCCAGCACCCGACCTTCAAGCGGGAGGGCGACAACCTGGAGATGGTGTGCCGGCTTCCGATGACCGCGGCGGCGCTCGGCACCGAGATCACCATCGACACCCTCGAGGCCGACCTGCCCGCCAGCGACGAACAGGACCGCACCGTACGCCTGGAGGTCCCCGCCGGCACTCAGTCCGGGACCCGGCTGGTGGTGCGGGGCCGCGGCATCCCGCGGTTGCGCGGTTCGGGGCGCGGTGAGCTCGGCGTCACGCTGCTGATCCAGACCCCCACCAAGCTCAACGACCGGCAGCGGGAGCTGCTGCAGGAGTTCGCCCGGGAACGCGACGAGTTGGACGCCGACGGGGCAACCGTGTCGAGCAAGGAGCACAAGGAGCACAAAGGCTTCTTCGACAAGATCCGCGACGCCTTCAACTGAGCCGTGAGCTTCCCCGTCTTCCTCGCCGAACTTCCGGTCCAGGCCGCGCCCGGGATGCGCTGTGAGCTGACCGGGCCGGAGGGTCGCCATGCCGCGGTGGTCCGCCGGATCGAGGTCGGCGAGACGATCGTCATCGCCGACGGCGCCGGCGCCGCCGTGCAGGGGCAGGTCGTCGAGAGCTCCAAGCAGGGCCTCACCATCCGAATCGAGGAGGTGCTGGAGCCGGCCAGCCCGGGGCCGCGGATCGTGGCGGTGCAGGCGCTGGCCAAAGGCGACCGCTCCGACCTGGCCGTGGAGCTGATGACGGAGGTGGGCGTCGCTGCCATCCTGCCGTGGCAGGCGCAGCGATCGATTGTTCGTTGGAGCGGCGAGCGCGGCGACAAGGCCCGCGCGAAGTGGCAGGCCACCGCCCGGGAAGCCACCAAGCAGTCGCGCCGTTGGTGGGTGCCCGAGGTGGAGCCCGTGGTGAAGCTGGCCGGACTGGTGAAGCGGGTGCGGCAGGCGGACCGCAGCTTCCTGCTCCACGAGGAGGCGACGACCTGGTTGCCGTCGCTGGGCGCGTCCGGCGAACAGCTCGGCGGGGACGCCGAGGTGGTGGTCATCATTGGCCCGGAGGGTGGCATCACGGAGGAGGAGCGCGCGGCTCTGGTGGCGGCCGGTGCGGAGCCGGTGCTGCTCAACGATGGCGTCCTGCGCACCTCCACTGCCGGCGGTGTGGCGGTGGCCCACCTGCGCCGTCCCTGACGGGGGCGCCGCCGGCGCTGACACGCCGTAATGGGAGGATGGTGCTTATGAAGAAGTCCCTGGCAAAGATTGCTCTGGCCGCAGCGATGACCACGCTCACGCTGCCGGCGCTGACCGCGTGCACGTCGACCTCGTACACGTGCTCGGACAACGCCTGCGAAATTTCACTGTCCGGGGATGGCGCGAGCACCACCATCCAGATCAACAATCAGGACACCGAGGTGACCGCCGTGGCGTACGCCGAGGGTCACGCCGAGTTCACCATCGGTGCGGATTCCTACAGCCTCGACGTGAACCAGTCCGAGACCGGTGCCGGTTTTGAGGTCACGGTGCTGGAGGCCACCAGCGACTCGATGAAGATCCGGATCGGCGGCGCCTGATCGCACGCGTCTGATCGCACGCGTCTGATCGCACTCGCCTCAACGGACCCGACCCAGCCCGTCCCGCTGCCTGCGGGGCGGGCTGTCGCGTAGGCTGGCGCGCCGTGAACCCGTTTGGATTTGAGGTCGACACCCGGCTGCCCGACAGCCCCGGTCGGGCCGGAGTCATCACCACCCCGCACGGTCCCATCGCCACGCCCGCCTTCATCCCGGTGGGCACCAAGGCGACCGTCAAGGCAGTGCTGCCCGACACCGTCGCCGGGCTGGGCGGCCAGGCGGTGCTCGCCAACGCCTATCACCTCTATCTGCAACCCGGCTCCGACATCGTCGACGAGGCCGGCGGACTGGCCGCCTTCATGAACTGGCGCGGCCCGACCTTCACCGACTCCGGCGGCTTCCAGGTGATGAGCCTGGGCGCCGGGTTCAAGAAGGTGCTGGCGATGAACACCGCGGGACTGGCCAATGACGACGTGATAGCCGAGGGCAAGGAACGCCGCGCCCTGGTCGACGACGACGGGGTCACCTTCAAGTCCCATCTGGACGGCACCCAGCACCGCTTCACCCCGGAGGTTTCGATGCGGGTGCAGCACGAGCTGGGCGCCGACATCATCTTCGCCTTCGACGAACTCACCACGCTGATGAACACCCGGCGCTACCAGGAGGAGGCGCTGGACCGCACCACCCGGTGGGCGCTGCGCTGCCTGAGCGCGCACGCCGCCCTCACCGCCCAGCGTCAGCATCGGCCCTATCAGGCGCTGTTCGGTGTCATCCAGGGCGCCCAGTACGAGGATCTGCGCCGCCAGGCCTGCCGCGACCTGGCCCTGATGGAGGATCCCGACAGCGGCCAGCGGTTCGACGGCTTCGGCGTCGGCGGGGCCTTGGAGAAGGAAAATCTGGGCACCATCGTCGGCTGGTGCAGCGACGAGTTGGACCGTCACGACGGCGACCGGCCCCGGCCCCGCCACCTGCTGGGGATCTCCGAACCCGAGGACGTCTTCGCGGCGGTCGAGGCCGGCGCGGACACCTTCGACTGTGTGCAGCCCTCCAGGGTGGCCCGCAACGCCGCCGTCTACACCGACCGGGGCCGCTTCAACGTCAACACCGCCGCCCACCGACGCGCCTTCGCGCCCATCGACGAGGAATGCGACTGCTACACCTGCCAGCACTACACCCGGGCGTACCTGCATCACCTCTTCAAGGCCAAGGAGATGCTGGCCTCGACGCTGGCGACCATCCACAACGAGCGCTGGACCGTACGCCTGGTGGACCGGATCCGGGCAGCGCTGCGGGCCGGTGACTTCGACGCCTTCCGCGATGAATTCCTGGCGGGCTGGACGCCACCGAACCGATCCAACTGAGCCGAGCCGGTCCAACCGGGACCCGAGGAAAACGGTAGTCTGGCCGCGTCAACGACGAGGAGAATCCCCATGCGGATTGCGTACATCGACCATCACCTGCGCCAGTACCACAGCAAAGTGTTCACCCAGGCCTTCCGGGACCTGATCCCTGACCTGGAGTTGGTGGCCTACGAGTCGGATCCGTCCGAGGGCGAGGACTGGTGTCAGGAGTTCGGTGTCCAGCGCGCTGAGTCGGTCGCCGAGGCGCTGGAGGCTGCCGACGGCGTGGTGGTGATGGCACCGGACAACATCGAGGCCCATCCCGCGCTGCTGGAGCAGGTGCTGCCGGCCGGGCTGCCGACCGTGGTCGACAAGCTGTTGGCGCCGAGCATCGCCGAGGGCAACCGGCTGCTCGATCTGGCCCAACAGCACAACACCCCGATGGTGGCGGCATCCGGCCTGTCCCATGCTGAGGAGTTCGATGCGGTGGATCTCGACCCGACCGCCGTCGAGGCGGCGTGGGTGCGCGGTTACGGCAAGTGGGACCATTACGGCATCCACTCGGTCGCGGTGCTGCTGCGCATGGTCGGCACGCAGGTGCGCCGAGTGCGCAACATCGGCCGCGAGGGCGCCGCGCTGGTAGCGGTCGACCTGGGGGAGCGGTGGGGCAGCCTTGACTGCCGGGTCGGCGCCGAGCGGCAGTGGTCGGGCGGTTTCAAGGCTGTCGGAGCCGAGGAATACACCAAGGTCGACGTGGTCAACCCGGGCGGTTTCTACACCAACATGGTCAGCTGGTTCACGGACTTCCTGCGCGGTGAGGCGCCTGCCCACGACCGTGCGGACCTGATGGCGCCGGTGGCGATCATCGAGGGCGCCCAGCTGTCGGCAGCCCAGGACGGTGCCTGGGTCGACCTCGACCTGGCCTGAGGGCTCAGGCCCAAGCCTCGGTCAGGACTCCGTGCGGGCGAGCGCCTCCTGATAGCTGGGCTCGTGCCGCTTCATCACGCCGATCACCTTCGCGGTGACCGGCACCATGAGGAACTCCACCAAGGTCTTCCACAGGAAGCCGACGATCACATAGTTGGCGAACTGGCCCCAGCCGCTGATGCCGATGGCGGTCGCGGCGATGGCGCAGAAGACCACGGTGTCGGCGAATTCGCCGACACCGGTGGAG
This sequence comes from Parenemella sanctibonifatiensis, assembly GCF_002250565.1. Classification (GTDB taxonomy): domain Bacteria; phylum Actinomycetota; class Actinomycetes; order Propionibacteriales; family Propionibacteriaceae; genus Parenemella; species Parenemella sanctibonifatiensis. Next base: position 24,550 of record NZ_NMVJ01000001.1, on the reverse strand, counting down.
CCCATGATCCGGGCGACCAGATGCTTCTCCTGGGTGCGGCGCTTCATCGAGGCCATCACCCAGGCGTTCAGGCCCTGGCCCACGGCGAAGCCGGCCAGGCTCGCGGCGACGATCTGCCAGACCGGCCCCAGCGCGACCTCGAGGGCTTCCTGCTTGGCGAGGCCGTAGTCGTCGGTGAAACCGGGCAGCGCGATGATCGCCCAGAAGGTCAGCACGGCAAACAGGGCGGCCGAAAAGCCGAGGATGATGCTGCGCCGGGCCGCCTTCGGCCCGTACACCTCGGAGATCACGTCGCCCAGGATGTAGGCGAGCGGAAACAGGAAGAAGCCGCCGTCGGTGACCAACGGTCCGATCTGGACGCCCTTGGAGGCACCGATGTTGGACAGGATGATGACGACACAGACCCCGACGACCAGCAGGTCGTAGTGGCCGGTGCCGCGCTTGGCGTACGCCGGTGCAGTGACGGCGGAGGTAGTCGTGCTCACAAGCACGGCAGTGTAGCCCTTCCGGTTTGCCTGTCCGCATGGCAGGATCAGGCCATGACGGAGGAACAGCAGACCGCGCAGCCGGCTCGGCCCGGCTCCCGCGTCGGTGATGGGCACAGCAGTGACCAGCCCCAGAGCTGGCGGCACCGAGTCACCAGTCGGCGCTCGTCGCGACCCTATGAAGGGTTGCGGGAGGACAACGAACCGGTGGTCGACCGATTCTCGTCGCGGGCCGCCCACGAGGCGGTCTGTGACGACGAGGCAGCGGACCGCTGACCGTGCTCGTGGTCGGCGAGTCCCTCGTCGACGTCATCATGACACCGGGCGCGGCGCCGCAGCAGCGTCCCGGTGGGTCACCCTTCAACGTGGCACTGGGCATGGCGCGGTCCGGGCACCAGGTCACCTTTGCGACCGCGTTGGGGCAGGATCCGCAGGCCGACCTGATCCGAGCCGCGCTGCGTGAGACACCCGGGCCGCCGATCACGCTGCAGGAGACCCGGGTCAACGCCACCGCCCGTGCCACGGCGACGATCGGAGCCGATGGCGATGCGGACTATGACTTTGCGGTGGACTGGCGGCTCAACCCGGTCCAGCCGCCAGCGGGGGTCGAGCTGGTCCACGTCGGCTCCTTCGGGGCAGTGCTGGAGCCCGGCAGCCGGGCCGTACGCCAGCTGCTCCATGAGACCCGACAACTACCCAGCCGACCCCTCGTCAGCTACGACCCGAACGTCCGGCCGCCGTTGCTGGGGGACCCGGCCACCGCGCAGCACCGAGTGTCCCGGTTGGTGGCGCACAGCGACATCGTGAAGGTCTCCGAACAGGACCTGGCCTGGCTGGCGCCGGGGCAGGATCCGGTGACGGCGCTGACCGACTGGGCCGACTCGGCCACCGGTGCTGGCCCCGCGCTGCTGGTGCTCACCCGCGGCTCCGAGGGGGCGTACGCCCGCACCCGCGCCGGCGCCCAGGCTGAGGTCGCCGCGCCGCAGGTGGACGTGGTCGACACCATCGGTGCCGGTGACGCCTTCATGGTCGGCCTGCTGGCAGCCGTGCTGTCGGGAACTGACCCGGCGGGCCGCCGGGAAGCACTCGACCAGTGGGACAGCCGCGACCTCACAGCCGCCCTGATGAGTGGATCCGAACGGGCCGGGGCCAGTCTGATGGGTTCTGGAGCAATGCCTTACCCGTTTCGGGCCGAACAGGCTTAGCATGGGGTCCGAGAATCTACCTGCGGAGGAATCCTGAGTACTCATCAGATGCCCGGATGGGGTGATGCGGCCCCGAACGGCGGTGTTGAGGTGCGCCAGATCACCGTGCCGAACTCCTTGGACATGGTCCACCTGCTCGGCCCCCGGGACAGCTTCCTGCGGACCTTGGAGCGGGAACTGTCCGCGGACATCCATGTACGCGGCAACGAGGTCACCCTGCGTGGCGACGCTGTCGCGGTGGGACAAGGGGAACGAGTGCTGCGCGAGATGGTGCAGGTGCTGCGTACCGGGCAAGGGCTGACCAACGATGCCGTCGAGCGCATCGTGGGGATGATCAGCGCCGACAGCCCGGTCGCGGCAGCCGAGGTGCTCACCCACGACATCCTGTCGAACCGGGGCAAGACGATCCGGCCCAAGACGCTGAACCAGAAGCGCTACGTCGATGCCATCGACAAGCACACGGTGGTGTTCGGCATCGGTCCAGCCGGCACCGGCAAGACCTACCTGGCGATGGCCAAGGCAGTCCAGGCATTGCAGGAGAAGCGGGTCAACCGGATCATCCTGACCCGACCCGCGATCGAGGCCGGCGAACACCTGGGCTTCCTGCCCGGCACCCTCAACGAGAAGATCGACCCCTACGTGCGGCCCCTCTACGACGCCCTGCACGACATGGTTGACCCCGATTCGGTGCCCCGGCTGCTGACGGCAGGCACCATCGAGGTCGCGCCGCTGGCGTACATGCGTGGTCGCACCCTCAACGATGCCTTCATCATCCTGGACGAAGCCCAGAACACCTCGGCCGAGCAGATGAAGATGTTCCTGACCCGGCTCGGTTTCGGCTCCAAGATGGTCGTCACCGGTGATGTCACCCAGGTTGACCTGCCCGGCGGTGTTCGCAGCGGGCTGCGGGTGGTGCAGAACATTCTGACCGGCGTGGAGGACATCCATTTCGCGAACCTCACCGGCCATGACGTGGTCCGGCACAAGTTGGTGGGCCGGATCGTGGCGGCCTACGACAGCTTCGAGGCAGTTCACACACAGGGAAGCACCGGCCACCAGGAGAACCGCCAGCAACGGCGGGCCAATCAGCCACGCCCGGACCGGGGGAGCGAGCAGTGACCATCGACCTGTCGAACGAATCGGGTCGCGAAGCGCCGGAGCAGGAGCTCATCGCACTGGCTGGATTTGCCATGGAACAGCTGCGGATCCATCCGCTGGCGGAGTTGTCGATCCTGCTGGTTGACGAGCCGACCATGACGGCGTACCACGAGAAGTTCATGGACGAGCCCGGCCCCACCGACGTGCTCTCCTTCCCGATGGATGAGCTGCGGCCGCCGCGTGACGACGAGGAACCGCCGGAGGGGCTGCTGGGTGACATCGTGCTGTGCCCAGCCGTCACCGAGGCTCAGGCGGCCGACAACGGTCGGTCACCGCAGGCTGAGGCTGAATATCTGCTGATCCATGGTCTGTTGCACCTGCTCGGCTATGACCACGCCGAGCCCGAGGAGAAGGCCGAGATGTTCGGTCTCAACGATCGCATCATCGCCGACTGGGCCGATGAACGCATCAGGAGGAAACAGTGAGCCGCGGGGAGCCGCCTCAAAGTAGTTCGTCCCATCGGGACATCGGGATGGCGGGGGTGCGACGATGACCTCCGCCCAGATCTGGTTGGCGGTGCTCGGCGGCCTGCTGACCATCCTGGCCGGCCTGTTGGTCGCCATCGAGACCGCCGTGCAGTCACTGTCGAAGTCCCGGGCCACGGCCCTGGTCGACGACGAACGCAACGGCGCCGAACGGCTTCTGCTGATCGCAGAGGATCCGGCCCCCAGCGTCAACAGCGTGCGTTTCCTGCGCACCGTCGTCGAGGTGATGGCCTCGGTGGTGCTGGTGGTGCTGTGCGTACAGGTGTTGCCTGCGCTGTGGCTGCAGTTGGTGGTGGCGGGCATCGGTCTGGTGCTGATCTCGTTCCTGGTCTGGGGCGTGGCGCCGCGCACGCTCGGGCGCCAGCACGCCGAGGCGGTGGCGCTGGCCACCGGCGGGCTGGTGTCCGCCGTGACGACGGTCTTCGGCGGCTTCGTGTCGCTGCTGATCCTGGTCGGCAACGCCCTGACCCCGGGCCGCGGTTACGTCGACGGCCCGTTCTCCTCGGAGGCCGAGCTGCGCGAACTGGTCGACATCGCCGAGGCCAACGAACTCATCGAGGCCGGCTCCAGCAAGATGATCCACTCGGTCTTCGACCTCGGCAACACCATGGTGCGCGAGGTGATGGTGCCCCGCACCGACATGGTCTACATCGAGCACCACAAGAACCTGCGCCAGGCGGTGTCGCTGGCGCTGCGCTCGGGCTTCAGCCGGATCCCGGTCATCGGCGACGACGGCCTGGACGACGTCATCGGCGTGCTCTACCTCAAGGACCTGATCAAACGGGTCTACGACGATGCCTCCTCGCAGACCACCCTCAAGGTGTCGAAGATGATGCGGGAGGCGGCGTTCTGTCCGGACTCCAAGCCGGTCGATGAGTTGCTGCGCGAGATGCAGCTGACCCACTCGCACCTGGTCGTGGTCATCGACGAATTCGGTGGCACAGCAGGTCTGGCGACCATTGAGGACATCCTCGAGGAGATCGTGGGCGAGATCGTCGACGAGTACGATGCCGAGATCCCGCCGGTCACCGACCTGGGCGATGGCCGATTCCGGGTCTCCTCCCGTCTGTCCGTGGACGAGATGGGTGACCTGTTCGGCCTCAAGGTCGACGACGATGACGTGGACTCGCTCGGTGGCCTGATGGCCAAGGAGCTCAACAAGGTCCCGATCCACGGCTCGATCCTGCACTGGGAGGGCCTGGAACTGATCGCCGAGCGTGGCGCCAACCGCCGCCACCAGATCGCGACCATCCTGGTGTCCCAGATTCCCACCGACATTGAGGGTCCCCACGACCCGAGTCAGGATGACCCGGGTGCCCAAGCCGCCACCGAATTGGCCGCCGAGGCCGGGAGAGGACGCCGATGACCGAGAACCAGAGCTTCGAGCCAGATGAGGCAGCCGACCGGGATGTTGCGGAGACGGATGCGGCCCCGACCGATCCGCTCGCGGCCTACGAGGGATTCCGCTCCGGTTTCCTGTGCTTCGTGGGGCGGCCCAATGCCGGCAAGTCGACCCTGACCAATGCCCTGGTCGGGGAGAAGATTGCGATCGCCTCGGACAAGCCGCAGACCACCCGCCACGCGGTACGCGGGGTGGTGAACCGGCCGGGCGCGCAGCTGGTGGTGGTGGACACGCCGGGTCTGCACCGGCCCCGGACCCTGCTCGGCGAACGGCTCAACGATCTGGTCCGCGACACCTGGTCCGAGGTGGACGTGGTGGCGGTGTGCCTGCCGGCCAGTCAGCGAATCGGTCCGGGCGACACCTACCTGGTGCAGCAACTCGCCGAACTGGACCGCACCCCGACCCTGGTCGCGGTCGCGACCAAGTCGGACCTGGTGAGCCCGGAACGGATGATGAAACACCTGGTGGCGATCCAGCAGTTGGAGGCCGAGCTGGGGATCCGCTGGGAGCAGATCATCCCGGTGTCGGCCGTCACCGACGACCAGGTCGATGTGGTGCTCGACGAGGTCATCAAGCTGCTGCCGGAGGGGCCGCCGCTCTATCCCGATGACGTGGTCACCGACGAACCGGTGGAGACCCGGATCGCCGAGCTGATCCGCGAGGCCGCGCTGGCCGGCGTACGCGAGGAGTTGCCGCACTCGCTGGTGGTCCAGATCGATGAGATGGGCCTGCGCGAGGACCGTCCCGAGGACAAGCCGCTGATGGACGTGCACGCCTCCTTGGTGGTGGAACGTGATTCCCAGAAGGGGATCGTGATCGGCCATCGGGGGGCCCGACTCAAGGAGGTCGGCACTGCGGCACGCAAGGAGATCTCCGCCCTGCTCGGGATGCCGGTCCACCTGGCGCTGCACGTCAAGGTGCTGAAGGAGTGGCAACGGAACCCGAAGTATCTCAACCGGCTCGGCTTCTGAGGTGGGCCAAAGGTCGACAAAGTTGTGCTCTAGAGTTTGAGCATGGAGCGCTTCTGGTTCGTGAAAGAGGACCGTGTCGACGGTGTGCTGCTGCGCCACCGGGACAGCCGGGCGCTCAACACGCTGAGCTGTTTCGTGGTCCCTGATGGTCTCTATCACGTCGAGTCCCGGATCAGTGTGGTAGGTGAGATCCGCAACTGGCAGCACTCAGCTTTCAGCGATGTCAGCAACGGCGTCCAGCACAACTGGATCCGACAGCCGCACTGGCCGCGTGACACCATCCCGAGTTTCGGCATGCTTGACCTGGTCGGGGAGTGGTTGGTCCACGATCCGCACGGCAGTCGGCTCCCGGTGACGGTGCTGTCGGAGTCCCAGCAGGTGCCGACCCCGCGCCCGGTGGAGTTGGTGCGCCAGGGCGACCGCATCACCGAGATGCGCGGCAGCGAGGCGGGCAACAGCCACCGGATCGCGGACGGCATCGTGGTGGAGACCGAGTGGCGCGGCAACCGGACCGTCCTGGCCGACCAGGCCCCGCAGCAGCTGCCCGACCAGGTCGCCGCGGCTGTCGCGGACTGGCAGGCGCGCGTCGGCGTGAGCTGAGCCCCGACCAATCAGCGTCGTCGAAAGTGCTAGGGTCGCCAACGTGGCACAGGTTCTCCTGCTTCTTGGTTGCCGCAATGAGGGTCGCTGAGGCCGACCTCCTTGTTGCGGAGCATCGACCTGTCGTCGGCCACCCCCAGATCATTTGTGTGAGGAACCGACATGACCACTGACATTCCCCAGCCTGAATCCGTGCACGGCCACCCCAGCCAGCCCCGCCCGGTCCAGCAACCCAGCCCGATGCCGTTCGGCCGCTACCGGGCCTTCGAACCGGTCCAGCTGCCGGACCGGACCTGGCCGACCAAGGTCCACGACCACGCGCCGCGCTGGCTCTCCACCGACCTGCGCGATGGCAACCAGGCGCTGATCGACCCGATGACGCCGGCCCGCAAGCGCAAGATGTTCGACCTGTTGGTCCAGATGGGCTTCAAGGAGATCGAGATCGGTTTCCCCTCGGCCTCGCAGACCGACTTCGACTTCGTGCGCAGCCTGATCGTCGAGGACGCCATCCCCGATGACGTCACCGTGAGCGTGCTGACCCAGGCACGGGAGGACCTGATCCAGCGCACCGCCGAGTCCCTGGTCGGGGCGCAGCGGGCCACCATCCACCTCTACAACGCCACCGCGCCGCTCTTCCGCCGAGTCGTTTTCCGGATGGATGAGGCGCAGACGATCGACCTCGCCGCCCGCGGCACCGAGCTGGTCATGAAGTACGCCGAACAGCATCTGGGCGAGGTTGAATTCGGTTATCAGTACTCCCCGGAGATCTTCACCCAGACGCCGACCGACTTTGCCCTGGAGGTCTGTGGCACGGTGATGGATCGCTGGCAGCCCGAGCCCGGCCGCGAGATCATCCTGAATCTGCCGGCGACCGTGGAGATGTCCACGCCCAACGTGTACGCCGACCAGATCGAATACTTCGGCCGCCACATCGGCAACCGCGACAACGTCTGCATCTCGCTGCACCCCCACAACGACCGTGGCACCGCCGTGGCCGCCACCGAGTTGGGCCTGATGGCCGGCGCGGACCGGGTGGAGGGCTGTCTCTTCGGTCACGGCGAGCGCACCGGCAACGTCGACCTGGTCACGCTGGGCATGAACCTGTTCAGCCAGGGCTATGACCCCAAGCTCGACTTCTCCGACATGGACAACATCCGCCGGACCGTCGAGTACTGCACCGGCATGCCGGTGGCGGCACGGCATCCGTACGCCGGCGATCTGGTCTATACAGCCTTCTCCGGCTCCCACCAGGACGCGATCAAGAAGGGTCTGGAGGACCTCGAGAAGCGCGCCGCGGAGACCGGGGTCGGCATCCACGACATCCCGTGGGAGGCGCCCTACCTGCCGATCGACCCCCACGATGTGGGTCGTTCCTACGAGGCAGTGATCCGGGTCAACTCGCAGTCCGGCAAGGGCGGCATGGCATACCTGATGAAGACCGAGCATCACCTGGATCTGCCGCGGCGGCTGCAGATGGAGTTTGCGCGCACCGTCCAGGCCCATACCGAGGGGGAGGGCGGCGAAATCGACGCCGACACCCTGTGGCAGCTGTTCGAGAAGGAATACCTCAACACCACCGGGCTGGAGCTCGGGCCCGTGTCCTCGAGCACCAGCAACGGCACCGACCGGATCGAAACCGTGGTCCGCAAGGACGGAGTCGATCACAGCATCGTCGGCGAAGGCAACGGTCCGGTGTCGGCTTTCGTGGACGGACTGGCGATGGTCGGTCGCCGAGTTCAGGTGCTCGACTACCACCAACACGCGCTCACCGCGGGCGGTGATGCGGTGGCGGCGGCTTATGTCGAGGTGGAGGCCGAGAGCACCGTGGTCTGGGGTGTCGGCATCGACGAGAACATCGTGCGGGCCTCGCTCAAGGCGGTGCTGGCGGCCATCAACCGCGCCGGCTGAGGCGTCCTCAGCGCAACCAAAGTCAGCCCAATTCGGGGTCCGGGTCGGTCACATCGGCAACCCGGGCCCCGAAGTGTTCCAGCAGGTCGGCACCGGCCAGGTGGATCGCCACCCCGTGCGCGCCACCGCCCACCGAGACCTCGCCCAGGGGCACCAACTCATCAGCCACCACCGGCAACGGCGTCCGGGTGCCGAAGGGAGTGATGGTGCCGCGGGCAAAGCCGGTGATCTCCTTGGCCTCGTCGGCGGGCGGCATGGTGGAGCGAGTCACGCCCAGCACGGCCCGCAGCTTCGGCCAGGCGATCACCCGGTCGCCGGGCACCAGCACGATGGTGTGGTCAGCGCCGTGCCGCACGACCATCGACTTGACGATCTGGCGCGGTTGGACGCCGCGCTGCTCGGCGGCCTCGGCCAGGGATCGGGCCCGGCCGTGCTGGCGTACGGACAGCTGCAGGCCAGACGCGTACGCCGCCGCCACGGCGGGGTTGTGGGCGGGGTCGATGGCTGGGTCAGCGGTGGGATCACTCACCCTGTCACGGTAGCGCGGAGGCGGAGTTCGGCAGGCGCGGAGGAGCCACCCGCGACACCGTCGGTCGGGGGGAGGTCGTAGGGTCAGCCCATCGAGGCCGACGATGGCCGTCGGTGCAACCGAGGAGGAGCCATGCGCGCTGTCCAGGTGGTGGGTTACCACGAGAAGTTACAGATGACTGACGTCCCCGAACCCGAGTTGCAGGGGCCATTGGACGTCATCGTGAAGATTGGTGCGGCCGGTGTCTGCCGCACCGACCTGCACGTCCTCGAGGGCCAGTGGGCCGAGAAGTCCCATGTCGAGTTGCCCTACACGATCGGCCACGAGAATGCCGGCTGGGTGCACCAGGTCGGCGAGGCCGTCACCAATGTTGCCGTCGGCGACAAGGTGATCCTGCATCCGCTGCTCACCTGCGGCTTGTGTCGGGCGTGCCGACTCGGTGACGACGTGCACTGCGAGAACAACCAGTTCCCCGGCATCGACACCCACGGCGGCTACGCCGACTATCTGCGCACCTCGGCGCGCAGCTGCGTGAAGCTGGATGATTCGCTGGAGCCTGCCGATGTCGCAGCCCTCGCCGATGCCGGGCTGACCGCCCAGCATGCCGCCGCGAAGGCCGCCAAGCTGCTGCGTCCCGGCGAGGTCTGCCTGATCGTCGGCGCCGGCGGACTGGGCCACATCGGCATCCAGTGCATGCGGGCCATGTCCAGCGCCACCCTGGTGGTGATCGACCGCAACCCGGAAGCGCTCGCGCTGGCGGTCGACCTCGGCGCGGACCACACCATCCTGGCTGACGGCAGCCACGTCGAGCAGTTGTTGGAACTCACCGGTGGCCACGGCGCCCAGGCCATCCTCGACTTCGTGGGGGAGGGCGGAGCGACCTCGGAGAACGTACGCATGCTGCGCCGAGCCGGCTTCTACTACGTCATCGGCTACGGCGAGAACATCAACGTGGCCACCATCGACGTCATCTCCAACGAGATCAACTTCATCGGCAACCTGGTCGGCACCTATGCCGACCTGCAGGACCTGATGGCGCTGGCCGCCCAAGGCAAGGTCACGCTGCACACGCAGCAGTACGCCCTGGCCGACTTCCAGCAGGCCATCGACGATCTGGATGCGGGCAAGGTCAGGGGACGAGCCATTCTCATCCCCTGACCAGGGACCGGGGCGACAGGGTCAGCCCCGCAGTGCCGGGTAACACTCCTCGACCCAGTTGTACGCCATGTCGACTGCGGTTTCCGCGGCCTCGTCCAGGTCGAGGGAGTGGCGGGCCACCAAGCCGGCCAGGAAGCCGCAGTCGACCCGGCGAGCGAGGTCGTGGCGGGCCGGAATGGAGGCAAAGGCGCGGGTGTCGTCAACGAAACCGGCGGTGTTGTAGAAGCCGGCGGTGTCGGTGACGGCCTCACGGAACCGCTCCATCGCACCGGCGGTGTCGAGAAACCACCATGGCGCACCGAGCTTCATGGCCGGGAACACGCCGGCCAATGGTGCCAGCTCGCGGCTGTAGGCGTCCTCGTCCATCGTGAAGGCGATGAAGCGGAAGTTCGGATGGTGCCCGAACCGGTCCAGCAACGGCCGCAGGCCCTGGGTGAACTCGACTGCCTGCGGGATGTCGATGCCGGCGTCGGCGCCGTAGCGCTCGAAGGTCTCGGCGTCGTAGTTGCGCACCGAGCCGGGGTGGAACTGCATCACCAGGCCGTCGTCACAGCTCAGTTCGGCAGTGATGTAGAGCAGGTGGCGGTAGAACCGCTCCGCCTCCTCCTCGGTGATGGTGCCGGCGCGGCCAGCGGCGTACATCCGCTCGGCCTCAGCCTGCTCCAGCGGCCACAGGTTGGCGTCGGTGCAGGCGTGGTCGGTGGCTCGCGAGCCCATCGCGATGAAATCCTGACGACGCTTGCGCAGCGCATCGAGGAAGCCGTGGTAGTCGCCTGCCTCGATCCCGGTCATCTCGCTGAGCTCGTCGATCTCGGCATTCCAGGTCGCCAGCGCGACGTTGTAGAGGCTGTCGGGGCGCATCGTCGGCACCACCTTTTCGCCCCAGCCCTGGTCCGCGAGGGCCTGGTGCTCAGCCAGCGGCGAGGTGGCAGGGTCGGTGGTGGCCAGGATCTCGATCTTGAAACGGTCGAAGAGCGCGCGCGGCTTGAACGCGGGCTGGGCCAGCTTCTCGCCGATCTGGTCGTAGAGCTCGTCGGCGGTCTCCGCGCTGGGACGCAGCTTCAGTCCCAGCACCTCGCTGATCTCGTGCTCGAGCCAGTAACGCGAGGGGGTGCCGCGGAAGAACTTCCACCCCTCGCAGACCCGCCGCCACATCTCGCGCGGGTCGGTCTCGTGCGGGGCACCGGTGCGGTCCGGGACGCCGAACTGGGAGTTGGTCATGCCCTGGGAGACCAGCATCCGGATGACGTAGTGGTCCTTGGTGACGAACAGGTCGGCCGCATCGGTGAAGGGCTTGTCCTCCAGGAGCAGCTTCGGGTCGACGTGTCCGTGCATGCACACCAACGGCAGGTCCTTGACCTGCTGGTAGAGCTCACGGGCGATGTCGCGTACTGCCGGCTCGGTGGGCAGGGCGCGGTCGGGATGCAGGGTGAGTTCAGCCATGGTCAACCTCCGGTGTCGCCTCGGTGTTCGATGGAGCGGTATTCGATGGATGGGTGTTCGATGGAGCGGTGCGAGCGTGAAAAGGTTTCCACCCCCGCCGCTGATGGGGACACGGTAGCAGCCAGGATCGGGGACGGTTGCCCGGGGCAAACCGCTGACATAGGCTGTGAAGCCTGACATGAAAACGATTGCGCGCGTTTCACGCGGTCGTGGCTGACGGGTGTGGGAGAAAGGAGTCGGATGGCGACCATCAAGGACGTGGCGCGGCGAGCCGGCGTCTCCCCGGCGACGGTGTCGCGGGCGTTGGCCAACCCGAGCTCGGAATCGGTGACCCACCATCGGGTACGCCGCGCTGCCGCCGATCTGGGCTATCGCCCCAACCGGGCCGCGCAACGCCTGATCGGTGGTCGTACCGGTCTGGTCGCGGTGCTGGTGGCTGACCTCGCCAATCCCTTCTTCGCCGAGGTGGTCAAGGCGATCCAGTCGCAAGCCCGCACCCTGGGCAATGAGGTGGTCGTCAGTGACACCGACGAACAGGTCGGCCGAGAGCTCGAAGCGCTGCAATCGCTGGCGAGTCAGGTCGACGGCCTCATCCTGTGCGCACCGCGCTCGGAGCCAGCCGATCTCGAGGCGTTGCAGCGCGCCCATCCGGGCCTGGGCATCGTGCTGGTCAACCGGGAGCTCGAGGGGTGGACCAGCGTCTCCGTCGACATGGCCAGCGCCATGGAACGGGTGGTCACCAACCTGGTCGCGCTGGGCCACCGCCGGATCGCGTACGCCGATGGGCCCGCCGGCTCCTGGGCTGGCGCTCGACGCCGCGAGGGGCTGGAGCGGGCCGCTGCCCGCGAAGGCGTGGAGGTGCTGTGCCTCGGCGCGATGCCGCCCACCCATGACGGCGGCCGACAGGCAGCCGACCTGGTGGTTGCCAGTGGAGCCACGGCCGTGGTCGCCTTCGATGACCTGGTCGGACTGGGCGTCGTGAACCGACTCCGTCGGCACGGCATCGACGTGCCCGGTCAGGTCAGCGTGGTTGGCTGTGATGACATCCCGCTGGCCAGCGTGGTTGACCCGGCGCTCACCACGGTCGCGGTGCCCCGGGCCGAGCTGGGCCGCAGCGCCATGGAACTGCTCAGCGGCCTGCTGGAACGGGTCGACGAGGACCGCCCGCGCCCGCTGCCGCGACAGCTGCGGCTGTCAGCCGACCTGGTGGTGCGCGCCAGCACGGGCCTCAGCCCGCACCGACCCGCGTCCGACCACCCTTCTGACACCGATTCACCCGCCACTGCCCTGGGGAGCATCCGATGACCACCACCACATCTGACGTGACTGACCTGCTGCTCGTCTCGCCCCACGACGATGTCGCGGTGGCGCTGCACGAGATCCCTGAGAGCCACCGGGCCCGCACCAGTGCCGGCGCCACCGTGCCGGTGCTCGGCGCTGACGGCGGCGGCCCGGTGCCGGCCGGCCACAAGGTCGCGCTGCGGAGGATGGCCGCCGGTGATCTGGTCCACAAGTACGGCCAGGTGATTGGCGTCCTCACCGCCGACGTCGAGCTGGGCGGCCACATCCACAGCCACAATCTCGGCATGCCCGAGCGGGCCAGCCGCGAAGGGGTCGAGAAGGCCGCCGTGAAGCCGGGCTTCGCGCAGACCCGGGAGCGTACCTTCCAGGGCATCGTGCGCGCCGACGGCAGCGTCGCGACCCGCAACTACATCGGCATCCTCACGTCGGTGAACTGCTCGGCCACGGTCGCCAAGCTGATCGCCCGCCAGTTCGACGGCGTTGACCTGCCCGGCATCGACGGTGTAGTTGCGCTGACCCATACCTCGGGCTGTGGCCTGGCTGACGAGGGGATGGGGTGGGACATCCTGCGCCGGACCCTCAGTGGGTATGCCCAACACGTCAACATTGCCGGCCTGGTCGTGGTGGGGCTGGGCTGCGAGATCAACACCGTGCAGGGCCTGATGGAGCAGATCGGTCAGATCGACAAGCCGGTGGTGGACTTCACCATCCAGGAGCTCGGCGGCAGCCGGGAGGCGATTGCACGCGGTGCCGAGGTGGTCAAGGCCCTCGCCGACCAGGTCGGTGTCACGCAGCGACAGCCGGTTGGCCTGGACAAGCTGGTGCTGGGTCTGCAGTGCGGCGGCTCGGATGCCTGGTCGGGGATGTCGGCCAATCCGGTGCTGGGCTATGCCTCCGATGCGATCGTTGCCGCCGGCGGCACGTCCATCCTGGGCGAGACACCGGAGGTGTTCGGAGCCGAGCATCTGCTGGCGGCCCGCGCCACCGACCCGGAGGTGGCAGCCGAGCTGCTGCGTCGGATCGACTGGTGGGAGGAGTACACGGCCTCGCACGGCACCACCATGGACGGCAACCCATCGGCCGGCAACAAGGCCGGCGGCATCACCACCATCGTGGAGAAGTCACTCGGCGCGGTCGCCAAGGCCGGGCATGCGCCGCTGTCGGCCGTGGTGGACTACGCCGCGCCGCTGCGGACCGGGATGGGCCTCGTGCACATGGACACCCCCGGCTACGACCCGGTGTCGGCGACCGGCATGGTCGCCGGCGGCGCCAACCTGATCTGCTTCACCACGGGCCGCGGCTCGGTCTTCGGGTCCAAGCCGGCCCCGACCATCAAGATCGCCACCAACTCCACGATGGCCACCGCCATGGCCGGCGACATGGACATGGACTGCGGGGCCGTTGTCGACGGGCGCGCCACCATTCCTGAGCTGGGCGAGAAGTTGCTCGACCTGATCTGTGCGGTGGCGTCGGGAGAGAAGACCTTCAGTGAGGAGTTGGGGGCCGGCTCGGAGGAGATGGTGCCGTGGCAGATCGGCGCCGTCCTCTGACCGGGCGTACGCGCTAGGCTCCCGGAAACAAACGTTTCGATCGGAGCAACGACGTGACCGACGCAGCAGAGCCGACTCAGCAGGGAGAGCCCACGCGAGTCGGATTGGTCGGAGCGAACGGCTATGGCCGGCGCCACCGCGGCCAGTTGGCGCCACGGGTGGCGGCCGGCGCGGTGGATCTGGTCGGCATCGCCGACCCGTACGCCGATGGTCAGGACCTCGAAGCGCCTTGGTACGTCGACCTGGAGACCATGCTCGCCGAGGCCGCGCCCGAGGTCGTGATCCTGGCGACGCCGATCAACACCCACCTGCCGATGGCCGAGCTGGCGCTGCGCAGCGGCGTCGACGTGTACGTCGAGAAGCCACCGGTCTCCAGCCTGGCCGAGGCGTACCAGTTGCAGCAGACCATCGAGGAGACCGGCCGCGCGTTGCAGGTCGGCTTCCAGACCCAAGGGTCGCTCGGTCTGCCCGCGATTGCTGACCTGATTCTCAGTGGCGAGCTCGGCGAGCTGCAGGGCATCAGTGGGGTGGGGCCGTGGTTGCGCCGCCGCCAGTACTGGCAGCGGGCACCGTGGGCGGGCCGGCGTACCTTGAACCAACTCCGGGTCGGCGACGGAGTGTCCACCAACCCGTTGGCCCATGCGGTGCGCTGTGCGCTGGGGATGGCCGGGATCGACCGGATCGAACAGATCAGCGAGGTACGCACCGAGCTCTATCACGCCAACCCGATCGAGGCCGATGACCTGGCGTGGATCAATGTGGCGGCCGAGGACGCCGCCGGCGCGGCCACGCCGCCACTGTCACTGGCGTTGTCCCTGGTCAGTCCCGACCACGGTCCGGCCTGGGTCCAGATCACCGGCAGCGACAAGGTGGCGCGGTTCTTCTACAACGAGGACCGACTGGTGCTCCTGGCCGGCGACCAGGTGCTGACAGAGACCCGATTCGAGCGGACCTCGCTGCTGGACAACCTGCTGGCCCATCGTGTTGGCGAGGCCGATCTGATCAGCCCATTGACGGCGTCACTGCCATTCATGGCGGTGCTGGAGGCCACCCAGACCGGCCCGATCGAGGCGGTCCCGGAGGCGTACATGGAGTGGCGTGACAGCGACGACCAGGCCCATCCGGTGGTCGCCGACGTCGACGACTGGTTGCTGCGGGCGGCGCTGGAGCACCGCGGCTTCGCCGAGGTCGGTGCCCCGTGGGCGACCCCGGCTGCAGCCGGGATCTTTCGCCCACAGGGCTGATCCCCACCCGAGTATCACAACTCGGGGGAGGCGACCTCGACTTCGTGACCCGCTTCGGCGGAGTCGAACAGGGCCTGGATCACGGCGGTACGCCGCAGGCCGACGGTGCCGTAGTCCGGGGCGCCGGCTCGGACCGCGGCCAGGAACTCGGCGACCGCCACTTTGTGGCCGCCGCCTGATCCCAGCGGCAGCTCGGTCTGGGTGATGTCATCGGCGGCGCAGACCCGGGTCAGCGCAGCGTGCGGGGGTCGACCCGTGCCGCTGGCCAGTTCCAACACCAATGACCCTTCGTCGCCGTAGAGCTCGACCCTGCCCTCGTCGTGGGGGATGTGCTGGGCCCAGCTCGACTCGAGCAGCAGCGTGGCGCCATTGCCCATTCGGACGAAGGCGGTGCCCAGGTCCTCCACGTCGTAGGTGCCCTGGGGGCCGGCGGTCTTGCGGGAGTTGACCGGACCACCCAGGCCACGCGGACCGAAGGCGGCGTACGTGGCTGCCGTCACCCGCACCGGGGCCGGTTCGCCCATCAGCAACAACCCCAGGTCAAGCATGTGGATGCCCAGATCCATCAGCGGGCCGCCGCCGGCCATCGACTTGCGGGCAAACCACGAGTCCAGACCCGGGATGCCCCAGGACCGGGACCAGCGTGCCTTCGCCAGATAGATCGAGCCGAGTTCGCCATCGGCGACCGCCTTGAGCGCGGCCTGGGTGGCGGGCTGGTGGCGCTGGTTGAAGGTCACCTGCAGCACCCGGTCGTTCGCCCGGGCCGCCTCGCTCATCCGGGTCGCCGCCTCCAGAGTCTCGGCCATCGGCTTCTCGGTGAGGACGTGGATGCCCCGGTTGAGCGCGGCGATCGCGGCCGGTGCGTGCAGCGCAGTCGGAGTCGCCAGGCTGAGCACGTCGATGGCAGCGTTCTCGATGAGTTCGTCCTGGCTGGTGTAGGTCTCGGCCCCGCCGAACTCCTCGCTCAGCTCCTGCAGCCGGTCCGGTTCGTGGCCGGCGATCGCGACCAGCTCGACGTCGGGGTCGGCGACATAACCGCGCATGTGCTCGGTGCCGGCGTACCCCAGGCCGACGACGGCAGCCCGCAGCTTCTTGTGCTCGCTCATTCGTGGGCTCCCGTGACGCGCTCGTGATCGGCTGCGGTCAGTCGCGGTGCCGGTTGGGACACCACTGCTGGCAACGTACGCGGGTGGTGCGGCTCACCGGCAGCCCAGCGGACCCCGTTGGCGAGCACCTGCTGGATGTCGGGGTGGTGATAGACGGGATATTCCTGGTCGCCGGGGGAGAAGAAGAACACCCGGCCGTGGCCACGTCGCCAGGTGCAACCGGACCGGAACACCTCTCCGCCGGTGAAGCTGGAGATGAAGATCAGCTCATCGGGAGTGGGGATGTCGAACTGCTCGCCGTACATCTCCTGACCCTCGATCCGGATCGGGTGCGGGATGCCAGCAGTGATCGGGTGGGTCGGATCGACCGTCCAGACCAACTCGGTGTCGTTGTTGGAACGCCACTCCAGCAGGCAGGTGGTGCCCATCAGCCGGATGAAGATCTTGGACTTGTGGCCCGAGTGGAGCACGATCAAGCCCATCCCGGACAGCACTCGCTGTTGGATCCGGTCGACCAGCTCGTCGTCGACCTGGCCGTGGGCGGCGTGGCCCCACCACAGCAGGACGTCGGTGTTGTCCAACACCTCAGCGGGCAGGCCCTGATCGGGCTGATCCAGGGTGGCGGTGCGGACCTCGGCCTCCCCGACGCGATCCCGCAGGGCCGCGGCGATGGTCTCATGCATACCGTCGGGATAGATCTCACGCACGCTCGGGTCGCGGTGCTCGTGGACGTTCTCTCCCCAGACGGTGACGCGCAGCTGACTCATGCAGACTTCCTCGTTTGTGTTCAGTGATGATGGTCGTAGAAAAGGTTAGCTGTCCGAAACCTGGTTGGGCACCGCCCCGCCGTATCGACGGTCCCGGGTCCGGTAGAGGTCAATCGCCTGCCACAGGTGTCGTCGGTCGAAGTCGGGCCACAGTGTGTTGAGGAAGACCATCTCGGCGTACGCGGACTGCCACAGCAGGAAGTTGGAGGTCCGCTGTTCTCCCGAGGACCGGACGAAGAGGTCGACGTCGGGGATGTCGGGCTCGTCGAGATAGCGGCGGAAACTCTTCTCCGAGATCCGGTCCGGGTTGATCCGGCCCTTCTTGGCGTCGGCGGCGATCCGGCGTACCGCATCGACGATCTCGGCACGGCCGCCGTAGTTCACGCAGAACTGCAGCGTCAGCACGTCGTTGTCGGCGCTCTGTTCCTCGGCAGACTCCAGTTCCTTGATGACACTGCGCCACAATCGGGGGCGTCGACCGGCCCACCGGATGCGGACGCCGAGGTCGTCGAGTTGGTCCCGACGGCGGTGGATGACGTCACGGTTGAAGCCCATCAGCCATCGCACCTCATCGGGGGAACGGCGCCAGTTCTCGGTCGAGAAGGCGTAAGCCGACAGATACTTCACGCCGACCTCGATGGCTCCTTCGATGACGTCGAAGAGGGCATCCTCGCCGGCGGCGTGACCCACGGTGCGGGCCTTGCCGCGGGCCTTGGCCCAGCGGCCGTTGCCGTCCATGACGATGGCGACGTGGGCCGGCACCTCATCGCGCGTGAAGCTCGGGGCGACCGCGCCGCCCGGGTGCGGCTGCGGCGGTCGGGGCGGCCCGGATCGGTGGGTCATCGCTCGTCCCCGCTGCCGGCCAGGGTGCCGCGCTGCTGCCGGCTGGCGAGCTTGGCGATGTTCGCCGCGCCGACGTCGGCCAGCGACAGCCCCAGATGGTCGGCCAGCACGGCGAGATACCAGAGCACGTCGCCGAGCTCCTTGCCGATTGCCTCGGTGTCGAGCGCGGCACGGTCGCTTCCCTGGTCGCGTACCCACTTCTTGAATTTCTCGGCGACCTCGCCGGTCTCGCCGAGCAGGCCCAGGACGAGATGGAAGAGTTCGTCGGGCTTGTCCGGGTCGGCGGCCGTGCGCAGCGCCAAGCGCTGGTATTCCTCCAGATCCATGCCGTTAGGTTAGACGCGACGACAACGTGACGAAGGAGTGACACCTGACAGCTGCCTCGTGGTTCGAGGACAACCGCCGCAACTGGGACCAGCGGGCCGCGGTGCACATCACCTCCTCGGGTGCCTACCGGTTGGCGAGGACCTGAGCCCGGCGTCGGTCCAGATCGCTGCCGAGCTGGTCAAACGGACCGGTGCCGAGGCCGACTTCGTCGCGGCCGTTGTCTATGACGCGCCGGCGGCTCTGGCAGCGGCAGGCCACCAGCCGGGCAGCTTCGACCTGGTCTACACCGGTGGTGGCGCGCTGTGTTGGCTGCCTGACATCGCGGCCTGGGCGCAGGTCGTGGCCGAGCTGCTGGCGCCGGGCGGGATGCTGTTCGTACGCGACTTCCATCCGGTCATGTTGGCCCTGTCCGACCCCCGCCAGGACGGTCTGCTGGTGCTGGAACATCCCTACTTCGAACGTGCCGAACCGACCACCTGGGCCGACGGGCAGACGTACGCCGGTGGCGCCGACGCGCCCCCGATCACCGCCACCCGCAGCCACGAGTGGAATCACGGCATCGCCGAAACCGTGACTGCCGTGCTGGCGGCCGGCCTGCAGCTGGAGTTGCTGCGGGAGGACCGGACCTCGAACTGGGCCTTCGATCCGGACCACATGGTCGAGCTGGGGGATCATGAGCACCAGCTCGCCGACCGGCCGGAGCGGCTGCCGCACACCTTCACGTTGCGCGTCCGCAAGGCCGGCTGAGACCGGCGATTCCAGCGGGGGTTTCTGGTGGGGCGCGGCACAATGGTGCGGTGCCGACCTACCGTGACCAAGCTGTGGTGCTCCGCACCCACAAGCTGGGCGAGGCGGATCGCATCATCACGATGCTGTCGCGACGACACGGCAAGATCCGCGGCGTCGCCAAGGGCGTACGCCGGACCTCTTCGAAGTTCGGGGCGCGGCTGGAGCCGTTCGGGCATGTGGATGTCCAGCTCCACACCGGCCGGAGTCTCGACGTGGTGATCCAGGTCGAGTCGCTGCAGTCCTACGGGGTCGACATCGTCCACGACTACGCCCGTTACACCTGCGCCCATGTGATGGTGGAGGCCGCCGACCGGTTGGTGGCCGAGGAGGGCGAACCCTCGCAGCGGCAGTACCTGCTGTTGGCCGGCGCGTTGCGGGTGCTGGGGGAGGGCACCACCGACGGGCCCCGGCCGCCGGCGATGATCATGAATTCCTACCTGCTGCGGGCGATGGCGACCGCCGGGTATGCGCCGAGCTTCACCCGCTGCGCGCGCTGCGACCGACCCGAGCCTCCTGAAGCCTTCGCGCCCCAGCTCGGTGGTGGGGTGTGCCGGTCGTGTCGGCCGCCTGGTGCGGCCCGGCCGGCTCCGGAGACCTTCGCCCTGCTGCAGGCGCTGCTGACCGGGGACTGGCCCGCCACGCGTACGGCAGGGGAACGAGAACTCCGGCAGGCCTCAGGTCTCACCGCCGCCTTCGTCGGCTGGCAGCTGGAACGCGGCCTCCGGTCAATGGATCACGTCGAGGCCTGAGCTCAGGAGGGGTGATGGAGCAGATGACGCCCTTGTTGCCCTGCGGGTCAGTGATCACCGTGAGGCGGGGCGAGAGGCTGTCGTCGACGATGACGCCACCGGCGGCCACGGGCGCCGCGATGCGTTCCTCGACCACCTCGTGTGCCACGTAGACCTCGACGTGGAACGCTGGGGCGAGGGGCTGCCCGCGTCGGGGTCCGCGAACCACAGGTTCGGCACCCGAGCGTGGGCATCGCGGATCTCGTCACCGGGGGTGCCGCGGCCCTGGTCCTCGGGGTTTCCAGTCATCAGGGCCGCCGACATCGGGGCGATGGCGCCGGGATCCGCCGTGTCGAGCCCGAGCTCGATCTCAGTGACCTGGTCGGGGCGCGCCGTGAGACCCTGGGCAGCAGCCGGGCCTGGCTCGACGGGCCAGAGGTGGCCGTGCCGACCCGGGCCGCCGCGTGGCAGGCCCGGCTGGAATCGCTGCGTCGTCCGTGGGTGCTCAGCGGCGAGGCGCGGCCACCAGCGCAGTGACCCGCTCGACCAACGCCTCGGCGTGACTGCGGCCATCCGGCAGCGTCGCGGAGGCGTCGAAATAGGAGCCGGCATCGAAGTGGCTGACCTGGCTGCCGGCATCGATGAGGTGGACCCGATCATCGGCGCGCGCCTGATTCCACGGTGAACTGCGCAGCAGTCCCCACCGCGACGGAAACGCGACTTGCCCCATCAGTCGCAGCCGGTCCCGGCCGCCGCGGATGTCCCAGAAGTCCGAGATGGTGCTGAACCCCGGGTCGCCCGAATAGACCCCGCCGACCGACACGATCCGGCACGGCACCTCCATCAGCGACAGGAAGGAGGCCACCCCGAGCGCCATCTGGGCGCCGCCGCTGTAGCCGACGATGGTGACGGGGATGCCGGCGCGGTAACCACGGCGTTCCAGAGCCGCCCAGACCTGTTGTGCCAGCCCCGCGTGATAGGTCGGTCCATAGCGTGGGTCGGCCGAGATCAGCACCTGCAGGCAGTTGCGGAACTGGATCCAAATGCTCAGCGCAGCGGTACGCGGGTTGCTCTGCAGGGTGCCCATGATGCGCCAGAACCAGGCGCTGGCGCGGTGCAGCAGACCGCGGTTGTCGACGGCGTACGGGAAGACGTCAGAGACCACCGGCACGCCCGAGCTCTCCTCGAGTCGGGCGCAGAAGTAGGCCTCCTCCTGCGGAATCTCGTGATTGTCGAGCAGTCCCACGCCGGACAGATAGACGACGTAGTGGGGGTGGCTCGCCTGCCTGGCCACCGGCGCCGCCACGGCGGCGGTGAGCCGACGCGTACGCCGAGCGCCCACCGTGGACCACCACCTCAGCGACTCCAGCGGCGAGAGCAGCGCAATCAGTCCGAGCGCTGCCAGTGCGGTGCCGATCAGCCAGCCGATCATGACCTGTTCCCGTGCCCGTCGAGAGCGGAACGGCCCGCCGTGGGTTGGTTGATCGGCACCAACGGGGTGCCGGCGAGCAGGTCAGCGGCGGTGATGAGGGTGGGCTGGCCGGTGGCCAGGGTCCACAACCGGGTGCCGATCGCGCGGCTCGGTTCGGCCAACAGCCGGGAGCCGAGCTGCAGCACGAGCCACGCCGCTCCAACGACCAAGAACCCCTGCCAGCCCGGCATGGCGTACAGCGCGGTGATGAGAGCGAAGGTCACCACGAACTCCCAGCCCTCCAAGATCCGACCAAACAGCAGCCCCAGATAAGGGGTCATGGTGATGACGGCGAAGACCTGTGGGGCCAGCGCCACCACCATCGTGACGAGGATGACCGAGGGGCGCATGATAGTGCCGGTCGCGAGGGTGGCGAAACCCCACATCACCAGAGCCGACACTGCGCGCAGCGCGATGATCACGGCGAAGCCGACCCCGACTGCGCTCCACAGCCGACCGGCCGGGACCTGGTTGAGGAAGAGGATGCCGCACTGACCAGCCGCCATGGACAGCGTCACGAGCACCGCGATGCCGATCGCCGCAGTCGTGGGCGGGGTCTGGGGCCATCCCTGCGCCAGGGTCTCATCGAAACTGAGTGCTTCGGCGAGGACGGAGAACACAGCGGCCAGCCATTGCAGCAGCGGTTCCATGGTCCCTCCTCGCTGAGCGGGGCCCTGCTCGGACGGCACCAGCCTAAACGAGGGGGCTGCCACGGCGGTCTGCCAAACTGGTGTCATGTCGGCCTAGGTGTACTGACCGGACACGTTGATCGACTACATGCCGTGAGGTCACCTCCTGGGTGGTGCCACTTGTTATACTTGTGGCACCACCAGGAGGTCAGCATGGACATGGATCAAACGCCCCCACCGGGCAAGTACGCCGCGACAGTCAAGGTCGGCCCCAAGGGACAGATCGTCATCCCCAAGGGCGCGCGGGAGCTCTTCGACATCCACCCGGGCGACACCCTGCTCCTCCTCGCTGACGCGAACCAAGGGATCGCTTTGATGCGCCAGGAGACGCTCGATCAGATCGTCATGCAGGCGATGCCTGGCCATCAGACCCCCGTGGACTCAGAGGGTGATGAGGGATGAAGAACGTCGTGAGCTGCGTGGCTGTCAGCCGCAACTTCGGCAGCTTCACTGCCCTCGAAGACGTCTCCTTCGAGGTCCGTGAAGGAGAGGTCTTCGGGGTGGTGGGCCCGAATGGTGCTGGTAAGACGACCCTGTTGAACTGCATGGAAGGACTGGACCGCCCTTCGTCTGGGCGCGTCGAGGTGCTCGGCTTCGACCCCGTGCGGGACCAGCTCTCGTTGGCTCAGCAAATTGGGGTCCAGCTGCAAAGCGCGGCCCTGCCACCTCGCCTCACTGTGCAGGACGCCCTCGAGCTCTACTCCGCCTTCTACGAGCGCCCGCGGCCTTGGCGCGAACTGTTGACGGATCTGGGGATCAAGGACAAGGCCAACGCCCGCGTTGACAGGCTCTCGGGTGGGGAGCGTCAACGAGTGTTCGTCGCCCTCGCGTTGATCAACCGCCCCCGGCTCGCTTTCTTGGACGAGCTCACCACCGCTCTCGATCCTCAGTCACGTCGAAACATGTGGGACACCGTCGAGCACGTCCGCGATGGCGGTGCAACGGTCGTTCTCACAACCCACTACATGGAGGAGGCCGAACGGCTATGCGACCGCGTAGCAATCATCGACCACGGCCGGTTGATTGCTTTGGACACAGTGACTTCCCTCATCCAGCAACATGCCGGTGACACCACGGCGAAGCTCATCCTGTCGGCGTCGCCTAGCGCAGAGTTCGACCTCACCGGAGTTCCTGGCGTGACCAGCGCTCGAACAGAGGGACGGGAACTGACCATCCGCGGCGCTGCGGACGGGCTGCAGAGCGTCCTTGCTGCACTGACGGCACACCGCATCACCGTAACGAGCATGAGCACGACGACTCCCGGCCTTGAAGACGTCTTTCTGGCCCTCACCGGTCGACACATCACCACAGAGGAGCAGGCGGCATGAACGCATATCGAGCCCTTCTCAAAGCCCTATGGCGCTCCCAGCGCCGCGACCCTGTAGGCCTGTTCTTCTCTTTCGCCTTCGCGCCGGTTTTGGTGCTGGCCTTGGGTGTGATCTTCGGTAACGATCCGCGACCGGAGTTCGGTGGACGGGGATTCCTCGATGCGACCCTGCCCGCCTTCGCCTCTCTTGTTCTCGCCATGACCGGGGTCCTCCAGGTGCCCGTGGCGATGCTGACCCTTCGTGACACGGGCGCACTCCGACGCCTGAGTCTTACGCCGCTGCGTCGTTCCACCTTCATCGCAGCGAGCCTCACCGTGCACTTCGTCGTAGGTATTGCGGGCATGCTCACCGCTTTGGCGATTGGGATCGGGGTTTTCGGGGTGCCCATGCCTAGCCACGTCCCAGGTGTCCTGGCTGTGTGCCTCATCGGGCTCAGCACCTTCCTCGCAGTGGGTTGCGCGCTTGCGGCGCTCTATCCCTCCGCCACAGCCGCTACGGGCATAGGGAACGTGCTCATGATCCTGCTCATGCTCACATCCGGAGCCTTTACCCCATTGACGGCGATGCCGTCGGCGATTCAGCAGATCGTTCAGTACTCACCCGTCCGTTGGTTCGTCGAAGCCGCTCAACACGCGTGGGACGGCGACCCACTAGCCGCCATGATCATGCCGGTGTTTCTTCTGTGCGTTGTACTCGCTGTCGCTGCTCTCGTCGGCCGGTGGCGCTTCCAGTGGGATCCGGTCCGATGACGACGCACGCGAACGCCGCTCTCACACCACCCCCGACAAGCCGAAGAACAAGTGGCGCGATCCCAAGCTCGGGTACGCCTTCATCCACACCGTGATCGACGATCACTCACGAGTGGCGTACTCCGAGGCCCACGACGACGAGACCGCCACCACTGCGGTCGCTGTGATGCACCGTGCGGTCGAGTGTGACCTGCCCCCACGGTTAGGTCCGGACGTTGTGCGAGTCGTCGGTTTCCATTTGATGGGTGCACTGCCGAGCGTAGTCGGCCGGTGCGAGATAGCCCAGCGATGAGTGCCTGCGGTCGTGGTTGTA